>NZ_JAKJSK010000006.1:0-2644907 GCF_050336935.1 Photobacterium satsumensis | reverse complement strand
GTGGTGGCTGGTTAGCCGGCCTAGGGGCGGAAAACCTTTCCATGTTCCAAACCTTTGCCCGTCACTCAACCGAGCCGCGTAAATGGTACACCTTGTGGGCTATCAACTTCGACGGCACCCCGCACACCATCGATTACCACCACGATGATTACTTCGTTCGAGAAGTACCGGCACAATTTGAATTTGTCGAAAAGGCCTTTGAGCAGTACCGTTGGACTGGTGATGACCGCTATATCAATGATCCAGACTTATGGCAATTCTATACCAAGGTACTAACCGACTACATCGCCCTGCATGATGACCAAGAGCCAAACGGTATTGCCGAGGGCTATGGTGGGATCTTCGAGGGGTCTGCAACCTACAATGAACGTGGTGAATTCCCGATCGAAGCCGGTGATGGTATCGGCTCGCAATACCAAGCGACCGTTGCTTACGCGGCCATGCTCAGCGCCCGGGGCGAAGACTCGCTGGCTGCTGAATGGGAAGAAAAAGCCACTGAACTCAAGCGTTTCTTCAATGAAGAGTGGAGCATAAAAGATCCTGCCAACCCACTGGATAATTACGTCAATATTATCCAAAAAGATGGCCTGCGCCTTAACGATTTCGGCAAAGAAAACAGTTGGTTCATGCCAATGAAGCTGATTACCGAGCCAGGGGAGCGTAACGATAACTACCTGAGCTTTATCTCTGAAAACCTCGGTGAGGGCATTGGTTCAACGCCGGAAGCGCCATACAACATTGAGGCTTATACCTATATTCCAGAAACCTACTTCCCGTATAACCAAAATGAAGAGGCCTGGAAATGGATGAATTACATCATCAACAAGAAAGATCTGCCTCATGAGCGCCCAACACAGGGAACTAACGGTGATTACCCTGAAATCTCCTTCACCTTTATTTCAAACACAATTGAAGGCCTGATGGGGATTGAGCCAAATGCGCCTGAGAACCGTGTCGTGACCGCCTCTCACCTACCACAAGATGTTGAATGGTTAGAAGTGGACTACTTACCTATGGGCGAGCATGAACTGGCTATCCGCCATGACGGGTTAACAGAGACAAGCTTAACTAATACCTCTGAAGAAACTCTCGTGTGGGAAGCTCGCTTCTACGGAGAGCATGACAGCATTACAGTCAACGGTACCGCTATGGAAGCCATGAAGAAAAAGGTTAACGGTGTCATCGTAAGCTATGTGCTGGTCGATGTACCAGCTAATGGAGAAGCAGTAGCAAGCGTGGCGACTCAGTAACTCTGAATCATCTTCGATAGTACCCTTTAGGTACTCAACAGTTCAAAACCAGCATACTTCTGTGTGCTGGTTTTATGACTTATGAGTGAGTGACCGAATACACTCAAATGACAATGCTAGCATCAGCATCCCAATCACCAACGAGAAACCAACACCGGCTATGTAGTCAAGTTGGTCAGGGTTAATATCCAAGAATGGCTCTTTAGTTTCTGTTTTAACATTAGCTTTAAATTCAAGTCTTACTTGAGCTACGTCTTCTGGGGTTAATATATTATTTTTCATAGTCTATTTGGGTTTACCCATGCAGGCGATACTTACGATTATAACAGCAGCATGAAAAGAGCGAGCATATCAGATACATTCAACCCTTCAATTATTGCATGCGATACTATGCTACACCCAAATCAAAAACAATGTTTTTTAAAAACAGTACCAGCGAAAGCCTAAAATATGGTCAGTGGTTTGAGACGGCTTTGCTTCTCCATCGGCCATTGTGGGCAATAACATACCGTCACGCGAAAAATCAGCTAAAAAACCAACACTTTATGTTTACATGGTATTATTTACATGTATAGTCAACGTCAATAGATTGACACTCAAAGCATGAAAAATGAATAATAAAGGCTTCACGCTAATTGAAATGGTCGTCGTCATTATCCTGCTAGGTATTCTTGCGATCACCGCAGCCCCCCGATTCTTAGGGCTTGCAACGGATGCAAGAATAGCCACATTAGATGGCTTTAGCGCTTCATTTGAGGTTGCAAATGAACTAATCCACAGCAAAACGATAATGAATGGTTTAGAGGATAGTAAAGAGACGGTAATACTTCCGGGGACTAACATTAGCGTTAATAATGGCTATATGCTACTAAAACAAGAGAGTATTGACGAGGCAATGGACCTCAGCGGCGTCAGTTTTACTTTTTACAGTGACGGTAAGGAAGCCTATTTCTATCTTGGTGAAGTAGCGAAGTATCCAGAACATATTCAAAAAGAGCAATGCTACGTTCATATCCAACGAACAATAGATCCAGCGACCTCCCAACTATTTCCGCCAGTCGTTATCAAAAATTATCAAGGCTGCTAATTCAGCTATACAAACGCCACCCAAATGGGTGGCGTTTGTTTTTTTAAAGCGACAGGAAATAGGAAAATCAGTTAAACGTCCTAATCACTTTACCCGTTCCTTTGTAGCTGTACTGACGGCTACTATATGGGATAAACGCAGATTCCCCAGCAATTAAGTTCATCACCAGCCCTTCGCTTTCAAGCGTTAACTTTCCTTGAAGACACATAATGATTTCGGCACTTCGAACAAATTCAGTCTGTGCGGTTTCAGTCAGGGTAATAACGTCAACTTTAAAATCGTCTACCGGCACGTTATAACCAATTTTGAGGCCTTTAACCTGCCCTTTCAGCCTTAAATACTGGGCTGGAATAGGTTCAAAACGGGTATTTTTCAGAAGCTCTTCAACATCCATGAACTTTGGTGTCAAGCCTGCTCGCAGCACGTTATCTGAGCTTGCCATCACTTCAATACCTGTACCTTCTAGGTAGGCATGCGGTGTTTCAGCATCAAGATACATGGCTTCGCCAGCTTCTAGTTCAATGACGTTTAGCATCAATGGCGCGAACAAACCCACATCGCTTGGGTACTCTTTGGCAAAGGCAGCAATCAATTCAAACACCGCTTTGGCATCGGTAGAAAGCCCCTTTGACTCAATATTTTCCATCAACTCAGCAATGGCTGCTTGCTTTTTCTCACCCGTTAATGAAATCACTTCACGGAAGAATGCCGCCAACTGAATCGGCGTCGGATTGGCTTTCAGTGATTGGACACCTTCCGCCAAGCTCTGACAGTTGGCTTGCTCGAATAGCTCGACCATCTCGTTAATGACGCGGAAACCGTTCATCGCCTTGTAATTGGTCAAGGCATACACCATTTCGGGTTTATGATTCGGATCTTTGTAGTTCCGCTCAGCCGCATCCAGTGGAATTCCGGCAAGGTTTTCGCGATGAAAACCTTCTTCGGCGGCTGATTTCTTTGGATGTACTTGAATAGACAGCGGCTTAGCTGCAGAGAGCACTTTCACCAAGTAAGGCAGCTCACCAAATCGATCAGATGTATAGCGACCCAATACTAATTCAGGTGATTGCTCTATCAAATCTGAAAGCAGCAGGCTCTCACCATTCGTCACGACACGTGAACAGCCGTTGGGGTGGGCCCCCATCCACAATTCCGCTTGGGGTTGATCGTCTGGGTTGCTGATGCCAAATAAGGCCGTCATCGCAGTTTTGCTACCCCACGCATAGTTTTGAATTACATTACCTAGCTTATACATATCATCGTTATCCGGATAAAAGCTGAATTAGAATCGCACTCGGAACGTTTTTGCCTGACAAGGACGCAGTTCGCCGAATTGACCGGCTTCGTAGCCTTGCTCTTCTAGTACCACTTCGTCCATACGGGTTTCTACCCACTCAGTGATAGGGCGGCTGAAGCGGATACCATCAGTAATGGTTTCTGTCTCAGATGGGTTGTAAACACGCACGATTAGCGCATTTTCATCTTCCGCTTTCTTCAGTACGCTCAACACTGCGCCTTGTGTGCCTTTCTCTAGTAGCGAGAAAGTCATTGGCTGGTTTTGCTCACCTACATTCAGCTTCATCGCATTGTATGGGATCTTGTTATAGCACTGGATAGGCGTCACATTGTCACGCGCCATTGCCATAACGTTAGCTTCAATATGATTGCCCACAAAGCCACTCAAAGTGAAGTTACATACGATCTTACCGCGTACCTGTGAATCTGGAGTTGGGATCTTGATACCAGATGGACGGCCTGGGCGAAGCAGAAGCTCTTCTTTACCCAGTACACCCACACCGCGAAGCAGCGTTAACGCAAAAGTATCTTTTTCTTCGTTGCCTTTAGAAGAAATAACTTCGAACTCACGTAGACCGTTGCTCATGATAGCCATACCTGCTTGATCACTCTCCAGCGCTGCAAAGTTCATCAGCTGGTAAACAGGTACTGGGGCTTCTTTCCAACCGTCTTTTTCCCAGTTCGCCATTTCTGGGTCGTTAACCGGACGGGTGATCAAGCCAAATTGGTTATCGGCAACCACAGTCTCAGACACGAACGGGGTTGGTACTAGCACACGCACACGGTGATCGTCAGCTTGGTTGTCCAGCTCCATGCGTACTTCAATACGGCGAGAGCCAGCTTTTAGTACCACTTGGCAATCAACATCCACGAAGCCATCTTGGTTAGTACACTCTTCACGAGCTTGCAGGTTGTCAGGCACATCCATACGTAGCTTGATGCTGGCAACTGACTGGAAACCTTCATGTTTGATGTTGGTTTCAACTTTGAACTCATCAGAATACAGCAACCACTCTTTACGAGATGGTGAGTAGTCGTACTCATCACCGTCATCAGAGCCGTCTTCTAGGCGAAGTACTTGATCGAAAGTCTGCTCTGTTTCCTTGTCGAAGATAGTTAGCGTACCGTTGTCATTGACGTTAATACGGTAGAACTCATTCTCCATCAGGTATTCTTTCTGCTCAGCAACTTTCACCTTGCCTTTGGCATTACCTTCGATGTGAAGCGTGGTGAAGCCCATTGCTGGTACGATGTGCTTGATTTGAATATCGTACTCTACGAACGGGTCGTAGTTTCCGTAGTGCACGATCTGGCGGTCAATCTTACCTGGGTCAATTACGCGCTGATCTTGGATGTAGTACTCAACTTCATGGCCGTGCTCATCGAAGATCTTGAACTCTTGCGCACGAATAGTGATGGTGATGTTTACCACTTCTTCACGATCGTAAGGCGATAGGTTGAACATCGCTAGCTTGTCACAACCTTCACGGGCAGGCATATGATCAACAATTTTACGCTTGTAGAAATTGATCAGATTAGTCGCCATATCATCAGCAAGGATGTAACGGTTGAGGATCTCGGCGTGAACTTTATCCGAGCAGCAACAGCCAATTGAGTCGTGGGCATGATTTTTCATGCTCTCTTTCCACATTTTCTCAATCAAGCCGTGGTGGTAATCGAAACCTAATGCCCAAGCAATTGATGCCAGTGGCTCTAGGATATTAACAATCTTGTTTTCTACTTCGGCGTGGATCAGCTTAATGTCCATACGAGTAGAAGAAATAGTGCGGTGAACACGCATGTATTTACCGTCGTTGAACTCACCTTTTATTGTATCAAGCTGGTCACGAACAGCTTCAATTCGCTCGAATGCTTCTTCAAAGCGGCTCATCTTAAATTCACGATCAGGGTAGATCTCGCGTAGCTTATCCATGACTTCGAAAATATCTTCCTGGATCGGCATCTGATCATGACCGTTAGGTAGAAGAATATCTTTTGTAACCGATGGCTTCTCGAGTACTGGGAAGTACTTATCTAGACGAGCTCGCAGGCCTTCTTCGTCTTGTGGCAGGTATTTACCAATCGCATAACCGAGCGGAAGTACTTGTGCAGTCACTTCACTGCCGTCGTTGCTCTGCCAAACAAATTCAGTTTTGTTGGTGCCGTGACGCTCAGAACAACCACGCCAGAACATTGCGCGGTCAATACCAAAGCCGTTGTAGATCATTGGCAGCTGTGAGCTCATTGAGAAAGAATCTGGCAGGTAACCTATTTTCATGGCTTCGCCAAAGTTCATGCAATCACGGATGCCGTACATCATGTTACGAACAATAGATTCACCCGCAACCTGCATGGTGTCAGTTTGTGAGTACCATGGACCGATAATTAATTTGCCCGCTTGTACTTGTTTACGTACACGCTCTTCGTTTTCAGGCATGATGGCGAAGTAGTCTTCCAGAACCGCGGTCTGGCCATCAAGTACATAGAATTTATATTCAGGATCTGACTCTAGGCGAGTCAGGATTTCTTCCATGTTGTTTACTAGCAGAATTCGCGATTCTTCAGTAGTGAAATACCATTCACGATCCCAATGCATGTGAGGAGTAATATGAACGCGAGAAGTAGCCATAATAATGTACCTGATAATTTTTCTTAAATGTCGGGTGCAGCTAGCCTGCACCCGATGATTTAGGGTGTTGTCGTTTCCGACATAGATAATGTGACGTGATTCTTTATTGTTTAGAAAAGCAGGATTAAGCGTCAGCGGTCACTTTAAATGTGCCCTTTTTTGTCGCATGGGCCCTCCAGCTCACTAGCATCACGGTTGAGATAGCAGCACCAATTAACGCAGCACCCAACCAGATACCAGCGGCCATGAAGCTACCGATACCCGCATCGTGAAGTAGGAACATTGAGAAGATACCTGCACCCGGGGTCGATAGACCGATACCCGCTGCACCAACGATGGCACCCGTTACCATTGAGCCCGCAAGGAATGAGCCGATAACACGGATTGGGTCTTCAATCGCCATTGGAATCGCACCTTCAGTGATACCCGCAAGGCCAAGTAGCCAAGTCGACTTACCGGTTTCGATTTCGAAGTCTTTGAATAGACGTGGTGCCATCATGGTAGAAGCCGTCACTGTAAAGGCTGATACCATCTTCACCGAACCGAAGATTGCGTATGGACCGTATACACCGTTAGCCATTGCACCTAGGCAGAATGCGTATGCCGCTTTGTTCACTGGGCCACCCAAGTCAAACGATACGAAGATACCGATGATTGCGCCAAGCAGCAGTGCGTTAGAGCCAGATAGGCCGTTTAGCCAATCGGTCAAACCTTGGTTTAGCATTGCCACCGGCTTACCGATAACAAACAACATCAAGCTACCAACAACCAGCGTACCGATGACAGGGTACAGGTAAAAAGTCAGGAAACCATTGAACGCTGGGCTTAGACGGATGTTCTCTTTCACCCAGCGCATAAAGTAACCGGCAATCAAACCACCGACCACACCACCGAGGAAACCAGAACCAATCATATTTGCAGCAAGACCTGCAGCAAAACCTGGCCCTAATGCTGGCTTATCAGCTAGGGAGTATGCGGTGTATGCCGCAAGAACAGGTACCATCAAGGTGCCTAGTAGACCACCACCCAATTTACGGTACATGTATAGCCATGAATTTTCTGTTGCGTACAGCTCTTGCAGGTCAAAAATTTGTGCAATCAAAACGGCGACCGCGAGAACAGTACCACCCGCAACAATAAGAGGAACAGCAAAAGAGATACCGCTTAGCAATGCTTGCTTAAGCTCAGTTTTGAAAGGAAGCTTCTTTGGTTTATCGCTAGTTGCTGCAACTCGCTGTTCACTTGTACCATTTTTCGCCGCTTCCATCGCATCGTTCAAGATACGCTCAGCGTGGCGAATAGGCTCGGCAACGGGCGTTTCTACACGAGGGATACCATTAAAGCGCTCGATTTCTTTAATCGCGACTTCTGCTGCAAAGACAACAGCATCAGCCTTGTTTAGCTGTTCAGCCGTCAAACGGCCTTCAATACCGTTAGCACCTTGCTTTTCAACATGGACATTGATGCCCATTTTCTTACCGGCCTTCTCAAGGTATTCCGCCGCCATATAAGTGTGGGCAATACCTGCAGGGCAAGCTGTAACACAAACAATCGTTGGGTTGTTCTCATTTGTATTAATGTTGTCTTGTTCTTCTTGCTCGCCAGCACCATCAAGCAAACTCATCAACTCTTCTGCACTTTGTGCATTGAGTACCGCTTCACGAACATCATCATCAACCAGCGTCGTGGTTAACTCCGTTAGCAAATGCATGTGGGTTGAACCGGCTTCAGCGTTTGGAATGGCAATCAGGAAGACAAGGTTTACATCTTCATCTTCGTCTTCATCAATGCCTTTCCACTTAAGATCTCGTTTTAGTGTCGCAACAGCAAAACCCGCTTCTTTAACCGCATCAGTCTTACCATGCGGGACTGCAAGTCCTTCACCTAAAGCTGTAGGGCCTTGTTCTTCACGGGCAAACACTGCATCAAGGTAAGCTTGCTTATCATGCAATTTGCCTTGTTGATCCAGCTTATCGGCCAGTGCGTAAATCGCTGCCTCACGACTATCAAATGTCGTTTGGATTGAAATCAGCGACTTATGGGTAAGGGTAGTCAGTTTCATCGTCGTCCTCTGTACCGTCATCCAGGTGGGCGTGTATCGCCCTTAGTTGTATTAATACAAATATAATACGTATTCTGACGATACGTTCTGTGATCACATTCACACAAACTTACAGATAGGTATTATTGTTGTATTAACTTTCAGTTAAGTTTGTATATGACAACTTTGAATGACGCGACAAATACAGGTAAAATACAGGCATTAGCTAACTATAAATGTATAGGGCAAGCTTGAAGCCCTAACTATAAGCGGTAATTAACAGATTTGCCTTCCAGAGGAGAACGATGTGGCACGCCTTCCTATGTATCGTCAGATCGCTGACGCAATAAAGGAGAAGATCCAATCCGGTGAATACAAGCCGGGTGAGGCCTTGCCGACTGAAGCACAACTACGAGAAGCCTTCTCCGTGAGCCGTGTAACGGTTCGCCAAGCCTTAAAACTACTCGTAGAGCAAAATGTGCTGGAAAGCATCCAAGGCAGTGGGACCTATGTAAAAGAGAACAAGGTCAACTACGACATGTACGAGTACTCAAGCTTCTATGAAAAGCTGAGCCACCTTGATGTCAAAACCCACAGTGAAATTCTCGCATTTGAAATTACCACGCCAGCTCCTGCCATCGCCGAGGCGCTGGAAATTGGTGAAAACGACAGGATTTTCTACGTCAAACGGGTACGATTTATTGACGATAGCCCTGTCACCTTAGAAGAAACCTGGATGCCGCTCTCGCTATTCCCTGATCTTACTTATGAAGTGATGCAAGGCTCGAAGTACGAGTTTATCGAAGGAACGAAAAAGATGGTGATTGACCGCAGTGAGCAGGAAATTATCCCGGTACTACCACCTCAAGAAGTAGTAAACCAACTTGGGATTCCTGCCGATCAACCTATTATCGAAAAGATCACCAAGGGATATTTAATCGACGGGACCGTATTCGAATACAGCCGTAACTACTTCAAGTCTTCTGATTACAAGTTCACTTTAGTCGCTAAGCGTAATCATCATTACTAAATCTCATTAAACAAAGTGGGCTAGCAAGCCCACTTCTTATGCTCCACAGACTGTTCGAGCAACACAGATACTCTGCTGATAATTCTCCTTATCACTTTGGCGTATAAAAACACCAAATACTTGCGATATTACGCCTATATTTAAGCTAGCACCTTGGCTTAGAGGGATCTTCAATGGCAACAGGTTTGTATCTTTTTCAAAACGATTTAAGACTACATGACAATTCTGCACTTGCTTTAGCGACACAAGAAACCGATCACCTCATCTGCGTGTACTGCTTACCGGTTGATAGTGCTAATCGCTACCCTTACCATATTAGTAAGCACGGCACCTACAGGAAGCAATTTCTCTTACAGTCACTCCATGATCTTGCAGAGCAACTCAGCCAACGCGGGCAGAGCTTGCATGTCATACTGGATCATCCGCTTAATGTTATCCCAGAATTAATCAGCCAATATAATGTCTCAATGATCTATACCAGCGAACAAGCCGGTGTTTACGAGCAACGGAATTGGCATACTCTCAAGGGAAGGTACCCGTATATCACGTTCAGGAGCATAGCGACACATACCCTCTTTGACAAAATTGAGTTACCTTTCAACGTGAATGAAGCGCTTCCAACCACCTTCAGCCAATTCCGTCAGCAAGTAGAAAGTCTAGACATTCGTTCACCGATAACCACCATCGCCAAACTGCCCTCACCGCCTGGCAGGCTCAAAGCGTTTGATGTCGTTAGTCCAATGATAAACCCAAAACTATTAGCTGACTTCGAGGGCGGTGAAACCGCAGCACTCAAGCACCTTGAGGGTTACTTTGCTTCGCGTGCGCCCTGTACCTACAAATTGACCCGTGATGAACTCGACGGATGGGAAAATTCGACCAAGTTTTCCCCCTGGCTTGCCTTAGGCTGCTTATCGGCGAATAAGTTAATCAAGCACTTGAGTCAATTTGAAAATAACATCGAGTGCAATGAATCCACGCAATGGATAAAGTCTGAACTCCTTTGGCGTGAATATTTCCAGTGGTATGCACATTTCCACGGTACAAGGCTCTATACATTTTCCGGAGTCAGCAAAAAAAGCCCTCATACCGCGTTCTATCCGGAGCGATTTCGCCGTTGGAGTGAAGGGAATACCCCCTATCCTATTGTGAATGCATTAATGAATCAGCTACGCCAAACCGGCTATATTTCCAACCGTGGAAGACAAATAGCCGCTAGCTGTTTAGTCAACGAACTAAGTCTAGACTGGCGCTATGGTGCGGCTTTTTTTGAGGAGCATCTGATTGACTACGATACCGCCTCAAATTGGGGAAACTGGCAATATATTGCAGGTGTAGGCGCTGCTGCCAACGAAAACCGCCACTTCTGTTTAACCAAGCAAACTGAACGCTATGACCCTGATGGCAAGTTTATCCGTAAGTGGGAGGGAAACAAGCATGATGGCAGCATAGATTCCGTTGATGCTGCTGATTGGCCCATTTATTAGTGCACAGTTACTACGAATTGAATACCCACATACCGCTGATCCGCAAGGATCAGCATCTCTGACGATTAAAACCTAATAATAGAATGGGTATTTATTTCCTTACTAAATAATATTTACATTAAAAACATATCCCAAAAGCACAATTTAACACGCATATAAAAACAGTATTTAAAATAAACCTTAGAAGCAATTATCACCCACTGCTAGAAATATTTACAAACAAGTAGAATATAAATGTTACATAGGACTCCCAATATAGGCATCTTCATGATTTCTTTTATAATACGCCCAACAAATCAGGCATAAGTTGGATCGCGATCACGTTTTGGGACTGAGATAGTGTATAGAATCTCGGCAAAACCACTCATCAAAAGGATCTTAACAATGAAGTGTTGCGAAAACCCTGCTACTTACCAAATCAAAAGAAATGCTCTGCAAAAGCTATTTTATAGTGCGGTTTATAAATGTAAAAACTGCAATAGCACTATTAAGCTATAATCTGCAGCGTTATTATACTTCGCTATCACTCCGGTTTAGATACATAAAAACAGCCCTATCAATAAAACACTGACAACGTTACTCAATAAAACAGATAAGTGAAGAGCTCAGGGTTTAGTTTTAAAAAATACATCATTTATTAAAATGACAAGATGCATTTTTCCGCTGCTTTTATTGTCGTACTTTCGTAGGACTATATCCAAAATGTTTTTTGAAAACTTTACAAAAATAACTCACGTCAGAGAAACTGACTTCATTAGCAATCTCGGTAAGGCTATAGACGGAATTTTGCAAGCGCCAATGGGCATGGGCCATCCTCATGGTAGCCCAGTACTCGCGAGGGCCCACCGCCAGTTCCGCTTTAAACAGCCTATCGAGCTGCCTCCGGCTTAAGCCTAATCTTTTCGCTAATTCCTCGATGTTCAACGGAGTAGACAGGTGCTGGCGCATTAAGGTAATCGTACGAGATACGTGACGATTATGTTGATGCGCTTTATTTACATCATAACCCAATGATTTCAAATAGTGGTCCCGGCTTCGGGTTTCATCAACCAGCATATCAGCCAACCCTTTCAATGCTCTCTCACGACCACACTGCCCAGCCAACAGCTCAATCGCTAATTCAATCACTGCTGTCCCTCCCGCGCAGCTGATCCTTTTACCATCAATACAGTAAAGTTGATCTGCTCTTGCCTTCAATGTCGGAAAATCTGTCTCGAACTCCTGAAGATGACGCCAGTGAACAGCAACATTACAACCATCGAACAACCCTAACTCCGCTAAGGTAAAACAAGCGTTATCGACAGTGACCAACGCAACCCCTCTTGCCACCGCTTTCTTGAAAAAGTTTTTATACAACGGGGCCAATGCTTTCATCTCGCTCGCACTTCTTCCCCCGAACACGACGACATAATCATATTGTGCTAAATCAACATGCTCAAAAGCCAGTTGAATAGAAAGGTGAACACCGCTGCTTGAAACCACACCTCCCTCTGACAAACCAGCTATATCCCACGCACAATACCTCTGCTCACTGAAATCCTCTTCATCAGCAGAAAAGCGCAATTTATCGAGAAAACTGCCAAAAGGCAGCATGTTAAAAGTGGGCAACGGAACCAACAAGAAACGCACATCTGGCGGTATGCTTAGCTGGTTACTGATACGTTTAGAGGTTTGAGATGACGGTAAATTGGAAGACATAAAGATAAAGGAAAAGCCCATGATGTCTAAATATTACCTTAAATAGTCCAAATAACACCAAGGTAATTGTGAGAGCCTCTCTTATACTGCCAACTAGCATCAATATTTGAAAAGGCACCTTCATGGCATTGGAAACTTGGCTGTTATATTTAGTGGCTGTCACTGGTCTCGCTTTCGCGCCCGGCCCTAATGGGTTGCTGGCGCTAAGCCACGGGGCATTGTACGGTCGAAGAAAAACCCTCCCAACCATTCTTGGCGGAGTCACTGGCTTTATTGGCGTTATCGCCATTTCTATGTTCGGCATCGGCTCGTTGATGATGGCGTCAGCACATGTGCTCTCACTCCTTAAGTGGATCGGGGGGGGTTACTTGGTTTATCTCGGGATTCAATTGTGGCGGGCCCCTGCAATCACTCTTGAAAAAACATCGGCTAATGATCTTGGCAATACCGCAAGATTCAGGCAGGGGCTCTTAGCGGCTATCGCTAACCCCAAAGTCATTTTATTTTTTGGCGCCTTTTTACCACAATTCATGACACCTGAAACTTCACTGCTGACGCAATTTTTGATTCTTGCAGCGACATTCGCTGTTGTTGAATTTAGTGTTGAGCTCTTTGTTGCCTGCATTGCTCATCAATTGCGCCCATGGTTACAAAGAAGCGGCCAACGTTTTAACAAAGGCTGCGCTACTGTCTTTGCCATATTAGGTGCAAGCCTTCCACTGAGCCAATAACTCTTCATTATTGACGGCACCCAATACTATTGATTGGGTGCCTACTCGCCTGACATTCTCAGCAGTTCGTATCAGATCCGATATACTTATAGCCATGCTATTTTTGTGACATAGGTAACACTTTATTCTTGTTTAAGTGTTCTGGTGTTCGTCATGTTGTTGGCGTTGGAGGTAGATGCGTGATGTTTTCGTTGATACAAAAACTCTTTCCACTCTCCCTGGTTATTCCTTTATTACTCAGTGGCTGTAGCTCTAGCCCTGACACCGTCAGGCGAAGCGGGGAATACAGTTTCTACGACTCAACCCAAAGCTTCATTGCGTTAACCGATACCCGGCGTAGCGGGGCGGTTGTCGATAAAGGCGTGTTCTACCCTAAAAATACATTCGCCTATACTTATCGCTACTGTTCTGAAAACCCAAAACAAGCTGCTATCGATATTGCTGAATATCAAGCGTTGGCCAAACGGGTTTGTGACATTAATGGTGGCCAACTTCTTAACCAAGGTAGCGGTGCATGGTGTGTTACCTCAGCCAACACCCCCAACGAGATGCCTCTATTCTCCGCTAAAATTACCAGTACCGCCCTTTGGGCCGATTTATGTTTGGATGGCCCGTTTGTCACCCTACGACTGAATGAAAATACCCAGGCCAACCAGAACCAATGGTATGAAAGCGCGCAAGTGCTTGGCTACGAGCCTTATTCTCCGCTGCGTCAATTAGCACCCGCTAGCGCGACCATGCATGCCATTAATCAGACGGCTTCACCAACAACAGCGCCATGGGGGGAAGAAAGCAAATACATCTATTCCAGTGTTGGGGCGACGGTATGCTTGTACGATCACCCACACCAAACCAATCTTGGCCATACCTATCGCGGAAAAGTTTTTAGTGTGAATAATGGGCTGGTTAAAGTATCGGTAAAAGACAAGTTCAAGGGGGATATTAGGACAGCTCCCGCATTAGAAAAAGTGAACTGGCACCGTTCCTCTTATATTACCGCTCCTGCCAACTCGTGGTTTGTTTGCTCATAAATATTGAAGGGAGAGGCTTCACTCTCCCACTTTTCTACACGACATATACCAATATAATCATCAAGGTTATTCAGCTTATCTGCAATTCATGAAATAACTCAAAGCAATAGTAAACGTAAAATATCACCACTGCGATCATAAAAAATTAACCTCTTTACAGACTTTCCCATCCTTCCCTCCTTTTGCGGTATATACTTCTATTGCTGAGCAGGAGGCTGAATATGTTTGAACGGGCACACTTTCTTACTTCAAATGAACACCCAGAGCTAGATTTAGAAAAGTGGCAGAAAACTGTCGATTTAATCTCGCAACTTTTCGGCTGTAGCTGCGGTGCCATCGTTCAGTTACGTGAAGATGAATTCTTTACTGTTCGTACTAGCCAAAACAAAGGTAATTTTCTTAAGCCCTGTAATGCCTGGCCTTATGAAATGAATAGTTTCTGCCGGCATGTCATTGAAAAAGGCGACTCCCTCTATGTCGCAGATCCTGCAAACCATCCCACATGGAGCCAAATCCCCTTTGTCAAAGAAGGGCCAATTCGTTCCTATTTTGGCATGCCGATATATTGGCCTGACAACACCGTGTTTGGCACTATCTGCGCCATTGACACCAAGCCAAGCGAATATAACGACACCCTATTTCAACTCCTCGAGCAACTTAAAGAACTCATTACCGCTGATCTCAAACTGATAGATGCCTATGAGCAAGTAAGAAAAATTGCCATAACTGATGAATTAACCGGGGTCTATAACCGACATGGCCTCTCAGTGTTTGCGCATAAAGTCATGCGTCAATCCAACACAGACAACGCCAAAGAAAACGCTGTGGGATTGCATGCAAAGACTGAATCCATTGCCATCGCCTATTTTGATTCAGATAACCTAAAACAGATCAACAACCAACTCGGTCATGACTGCGGCGATATCGCTATCCAAACGCTGGCAACGGAAATTAAAAAATTCACCCGCGCCAGCGATATTGTCGCGCGAGTCGGTGGCGATGAGTTTATTGTGCTGACACAAAACATCAACGAAGCAGATCTCAAAGCACGCTGCCAAAAAATTGAAGCCAACTATCAAACTACCCTAGCAAACCATGAAGCCTTTACAGACTACCCTAATCACTTCAGCGTCAGTTATGGTTGCATGAGCGTACAGGGCGCCGAGTACTTTGATCTTACCGAATTATATATTCAAGCCGATAAACGCATGTATGCCAATAAAATGAGTAAAAGAAATTGCTAGGTTTAATTGTATTTTATGTAAAGCATTTTACGCAGACTATCACAGCGACCTTTGTCTAAACGGTCACCTAAATAATCACCGTCCTCAGCAGATTTTTTCATAACCAATGCTTTCGCTCGGTCACTACTTGGTAACTTTTTATACTCATCGTAAGTATGAATCTTGAGTACTTTATATTTTGAATGCTGGCTAGAACTCGCCACATGATCATAACAATAAATCATTGCCCCCGCATTTGCCCCCACTTTGGCAGCATCAGAAACCGCATAAGCATTGCCTGTGATTAGCATTAAAGTACACGCAGCAGCAACAGCCTTCATTTTCTTCATTGTCTCTCCCGTAGAGTATTAATTTTCACCAAGCCTAATACATGGTTCGCAACCAGCGACTTAACGCCAAAATAGCAAACGCTAAACGGCAGTAATTACCATATGGCGACAGCGGAGATAAATTGGGAGGGCTTCTTCTGAATGCAGCGGAGCGTTCTGGGTATTAGAGGATTTACTTCGCCCTACGGGCCGTTGCTTTAAATCACCTTCGGTTAGCAACGTTGTCTCGCTTCGCTCGCTGAACCCTAGACTCCAGATGCAAAAAGGGCCAGCATTTCTGCTAGCCCTTCGAATGTGGCGGAGCGTTCTGGGTATGGTGGATTTGAACCCTAAGTCCCAGATACAAAAAAGCCGCTGATTTCTCAGCGGCTTTCTCAAAATGTGGCGGAGAGATAGGGATTTGAACCCTAGATACGCTACAAACGTATGCCGGTTTTCAAGACCGGTGCTTTCAACCACTCAGCCATCTCTCCGTAAGTGCGGCGTATAATAATGTAGGACTTTCTTGTTGTAAAGCGTCAGTTGTTCAACCGCTCAGAGTATGTACAGATCTACTTATTATTACTTAGTTTCTGATTATTTCGTTTCATAGTTCCCAAATAACCAGCTGACAAATCAAACAATAACCGTAGAGTTGCCTTACAAGGTAAACCATTCATACAAATTATCACTCCGTGAACCAAGCTCACAAAACCCTACTGGATCAAAGGATTAATTCCATTACCCTTAATTTAGTGCTCATATGCAACCAAGTCTATCTGGGCAAATGTAGCATTCTCCCAATATACAAAATTAACAATAAAACCGTTAAAGCCAGAAGAAACCACACATCTTTCTTTGATAAAGGAATTATCCATGAAGAAAAAGCTCAGTTATCTCGCCCTCGGGGCATGGGCAATCAGCTGTTCATCAGCCCTTGCCGCTCCACTCGCACTTGAGTTGGAACAACTCGCCAATAAAGCAAATCAAGCGTTGAACGATGTCTATGCTGCTTCTGAGAGTGCCGGTCTCACCGAGTTAGGTGACTGCTCTTACAGCTGTGGCGGACACCCTAATTGGGATATCACTGCCGGGTACTATTTCGTTGAGGTAAATGGCGTTAAAGTCTATGTCCGATACGGTGCGCCAGTTCGCTTTTCTACCAGTATCTACCGCAATGAAGGTGCTCAAACCGACTTCTTTAGCCAACTTGCTGGCATTGATATCGATAATTACCATACCGGTGTTATCTGGCAGGATAAATGGCCTGATTTTTTCGTCGATAAAAGCCTACCCTCGGATTTTACCCAACAAGCGCAAAATTCACATGCTGGTTGCTTCTTAGCGTACCAGCCCGTCAACAGCTATGCTCCCAAGGCCAGCTTTTATGCTGAAACGTCGGGTTGCCCCGACCCGGTAGATGCTGCGGTTGAATCAGGAAACGCGTTACTTATCCCTGATCGGAAATCTGTTTTACAAGCAATCCTGAACGTCATTGAAAGCAATCGCATGCAGTACCAAAACGCAAAAAATGCGATTTTTAATCTCACGGCAGAGGGCAATGCCAAAGAAGATGGGAGTAGCTTGACTGACCTTTCATGGGACCCAACCCATGACGCGAGTACGTTTGTCCCAACCTATGGCGTGAATGAAGCCATCCTGTACACCAATGATGTCTATGTATCAGGGAAAACGGTCTATGAAAAAGCCATCGGTGTGATCGGGGAAACCACTGATAGCCGCTACCTTGTTTTAGGCTCTAATCCAATGCGCACTTGGCAGCGTGGCTTTGAGACCAATGACCAAACACTCACCTTCCTTGAAAACAGTATTCAGTGGTTAACGGGCAAAACGCAAAGTGACATTCTCACCAACGGCTTGAACATCGTTATTGCACAGATGGAAAATGGCTATTATTTCCCCGATGAAAGTGCCACGCGAAACTGGCTGGATCACCGCTTCCCAAATAAGATCACTTACAACCCGGCTAGAAGCTGTAACGGTGATGCCTTAGCGAGCTGTATTACCCCGCAAACTGATTTACTGATCATCTCCCAATACCTTCGTAGTGGCGAGGACGCAGAGGCCATTGCAGAACAAGTGAGCGTTGCACAAGCGCAGGGTATTCCTGTTATGTACCTGCACCATGATGGCAACCAGACAGCGCTGGGCAAACAGTTATTCCAACACTTTAATGTCAGCTACGAATGGGATAATTATTGGAAAAAGTTAGGGCTTAAGAGTTATGACATCACATCTCGTCAGGGGTTATTGCCAACCGATGTCGAACAAGTCAAAACCATGGTCACGCATTTTCTGGATCAGAGCTTTAGTACCGACTTAAGCCAATGTAATTCAAGTTGTTCAAACATCGACAGCTTCAAGGTTGAATTTCAGCAGGCTGCCACTCATGTTCGAAATATGGCCAACAGCTTCGACAGCAACAAAGTCGATTTATTCAAACAAGAGGGATTGAAATACCAAAAACTGTTGGTTTTACTCGCCGACTATTTCCGCCAGTCCGTTTCGTTTCCAATGAATATGGCTTCGACAGATACCACGACCTTTATGGAGTCTTATTATGCCGATCACGTACAATATAATTACCGTGAAACGAACCCCGCACAGCCTGATTTAGGCAACTTTAGCCGAGGTAATTTCAGCCACATCACACCAAGCGAAAGGACAGTCACACTCACCAGTAAGGCACACTTCCAATCTGCTGGGGTTTACGCTTTGCCCGGGCAAACATTCGAGGTAACCAGGCTAGATAACAATGACGCGGCTAATACCACTGTCTTTATTAACTCCTTACGCTCATCGGCTTCCAAGCCATTTGCCACAAGTGGCTACAAACGTCCGAAATACCTGCAATCGGTTAAAATTGCTCTTCAGCCGGGCGAAACACTCAAGGTGACGTCCCCTTATGGTGGGCCGGTACAGATTGGCTTCAGTGGCGAATCTGGACTTCCCGTAACACTCGCTTTCAAGCAAATTGGCCGTCATCCTCATTGGCGTAGCAGCGATGACAACGACAGCTTTGCGCAGGCCATCGAGCAAGGTGACTTTGACTGGGCTGAAGTGGCTACCCCCTATTTTGAGGTACATTCAACCTTATCGAAAATGCACTCCACGTTATCCAATGCCAACTGGTCAACAGCCGAAGACTTAGCAAATGCAACCGATGCTTATATGCATGATTTTCCTCACCTTCTCGCTGGATTTAAAGGTGACGGTATTACTGAAATTCCAGAGGTTCATGATTTTGCTGCCCAGCAGGGTTGGACGATAGACAGCCATACGATTGTCAAGCATATGAATGCGGATCAACCCACCTGTGGTTATGGCTGCTCAGGCAACCCGTATGATGCTGGCTGGGCCTTTAGCCCAACAGGTCATGGCGATATCCATGAACTAGGACATGGCTTAGAAAAGGGGCGTTTCCGTTTTAGTGGCTGGGAAGGACATGCCAGTACTAACCCATATTCCTATTATTCGAAAACCCAATTTTTCAAGCAAACAGGTCAGGCACCAAGTTGTCAAAAACTGCCGTTTAAATCCATGTATGAAACACTCCAAACAGCGCAAAGTCAGCCTGATCCCTTTGCCTTTATGCAGCAAGCCAACTTAACCAAATGGAATCATGGCGTTGCGATTTATGTTCAGATGATGATGGCAGCTCAAGCCCAAGGCGTGCTGCAAGACGGCTGGCACCTGCTCGCGCGTCTGCACATATTGGAGCGTGAATTTAACCGAGCCAAAAAGAATGAATCGGAATGGTCACTTAATAGAAATAACCTAGGATTTGGCCAGTATTCTTATGATGAGATAAAGTCTATTAGCAATAACGACTGGCTCGCCGTGGCTATCTCCTATGTCACCCGCCTTGATTATGGTAACTACCTCAACATGTGGGGATTATCTGTCTCTGAGAAGGCACAACTTCAATTGGCTGCACACGACTTTACCGATGTTATTATTCAATACTATCAAGCTGACGGTAATGATTACTGCTATGGCCTGGATAAGCCAACGTTACCCGTCAATGGCACAATGCGCTGGTCGGGTATCGATCCCGGGGAAGGGACTGATGTTGCTTTCGGTAAGCCAGTCACGATCTCGAGTTATTATGATGAAAGTCGATTCCCGGCGAGCAACTTAGTGGACGGCAAGTCATCGACAATCGTCCATTCACAGCGCGGCAGTTCAGAGTGGATAGAAGTTGACCTAGAAAATAGCGCTCAAATCGATGCGCTTATCTTGACCAACCGAGCTGATTGCTGCCAGTCACGGACTGAAAATATCACGCTTGATCTACTCGATGACTCTAGAAACATCCTATGGTCTTCTGGCCCATTAGGCATTCAAGATGAGTGGTTATTCGATGCCCAGTCTGGGTTGCCTCGTTCGTTAACCCGCTATATACGGCTGGAGTCAAACAACCAATATATCAATATCAGTGGGCTCATGGCTTACAGCCAACAATAGTCGACAGAAACAAGCACTGATTTTTATATAAGCAACAGAAAAGCCGCCGTACTCTTATCGATTACGGCGGCTTTTTGCTACTTCATCACGCTAGTGCATCCCTGACTCTTCGGTACACGGTCACCACAAACAGCACCGCGGCCCCACTGAACAAGCCAATGGCGGCATTCACAAATGCTGGAAGCATCAAAGCGCCACCGGGAACAACTGAGGCTTGCTGAGTGAGATGATCGATCAATATGTGGGAATGAGGCATGCTGTGCACCACAATGCCACCGCCAACCAAGAACATAGCAATGGTGCCGACGACAGCAAGGAACTTCATCAAGTAGGGAGCCGCTGTTATCAAGCTCTCACCAAACCCTCGCTTCAATGTACCCGGATCACTGGTTCGGGCAAGGTACAAGCCTGCGTCATCCAGTTTTACGATACCCGCTACCAAACCATACACACCAATGGTCATCAACAAGGCAATGACACTGACCACCAGCACTTGAGTCAACATAGCGGCTTCTTGCACCGTTCCAAGCGCGATAACAATAATCTCAGCCGACAAGATAAAGTCGGTTCGAATCGCCCCCTGAATTTTCTGTTTCTCGAACTCGACAAGATCTTCAGCGGCATCCTTCAGCTCAAGTTCGTCGGTATCCTTGGGCCTAGCTGGATGAAACATCTTCTCTACGACTTTCTCGAATCCTTCAAAGCAAAGGAACAAACCGCCAATCAACAGCATCGGAGTGATTAACCAAGGGGCAAATGCGCTGATCAATAGGGCTGCCGGCACCAAAATCAGCTTATTGCGAAAAGAACCCTTGGCAACGGCCCAAACCACAGGGATTTCGCGCTCTGCACGAACACCAGACACCTGCTGGGCATTCAATGCCAAGTCATCCCCCAGAACCCCTGCGGTTTTTCGGGCAGCCACTTTGCTCATTACCGCAACATCGTCGAGTACTGTGGCAATATCATCCAACAGGGTTAACAAACTTGCTCCGGCCACTAAGCACCTCTTTCTCTTTTAATGTACTGAATGATATCCAAGCACCTTGAAGTTACTTGGCTATAACTGTAGTGAAGATTCATGGGTTCTAGCCACCGCAAAACAGCATTCAATAGACAGCATCTATTCAAGAATTTCATTGAAGATCTCGCGGCATCGAGGATCCCCCGCTAGAATGTAACAAGATATTACCATTAATCAGCCCCTTGGCGAGATAGATATTATTCAGCGGTAGCTAAACAAACCGTTACTTTGGGAATTCTTTTTCAGTCACATTTCATTATCACGGAAGCTAGCGTACCTATTGCGAGGTGACGAGCTCATGGCAATTGCCATTGTGTTGATAGTGATGGTTGTGGCATCCATTGCCTTTCATTTTCTTAGTCCATGGTGGCTAACCCCAGCGTCATCCAATTGGGGCGAAATAGATGGTGCCCTTAACCTGACCCTGGTGATCACTGGCGCGTTTTTCATTGTTATTAATTTGATGATCGCCTGGTTCGTGATCAAGTACCGCCACCGTAAAGGGCATAAGTCCACTTACCAACCAGATAACAAACGGCTTGAAGCCTGGTTAATTGGTTTAACGACGGTTGCGATTATCGGCCTGTTAGCGCCGGGGTTGGTGGTATACGGCAAGTTCGTTGCTGTACCCGATGATGCTAAAGAAGTCGAAGTGGTCGGCGAGCAGTGGAAATGGAGCTTTCGTTTTCCCGGTGAGGACAACCAGCTCGGTAGATCGAATGTCCGTTTTATTAGCCCGACCAACCCGTTAGGTCTGGACCCGGATGATCCGGCCTCTGATGACGATAAAATTATATTGAGCCCAGAGTTACATTTACCCCTCTACTCCCCCTATAAATTCTTGCTCAGATCCAAAGATGTCCTGCATGATTTCAACGTCCCGCAATTTCGCGCAAAGATGGATATGGTGCCCGGCACCGTCACCCATTTTTGGTTGACTCCAACCAGGCGGGGTACCTTCGATATCTTGTGCGCAGAGCTCTGCGGCGTTGGCCACTTCAATATGCGTGGCAGAGTCGTTGTTGAAGATGATGCCCAGTTTGGCCGCTGGCTTGCTAAACAGCCCACCTTTGCCCAAACCCAACAACCAGCATCAGAAACAGATCAGCCTATCACCGATCCTGTCGAGCATGGCAAAACACTCTCTGAAGTGAATGGTTGCATCGGGTGCCACAGTATCGATGGCAAACCCGGCGTGGGCCCAACTTGGCTCGGGCTATATGGTAAAACCGAAATTATGTCTGATGACACGGAAGTGCTCGTTGACGATGAATACCTCAAAGTCGCTATCCTCAACGCTAACGCTGAAATAGTAAAAGGCTATCCAGCCATCATGCCGGTTTATCAATTTAGCGATCAGGAAGTAGACGCCATTATCGCGTATATAAAAGCTGTTTCCGCCGGAGCCAATAACGAGGGAGCCGAATAATGTTCGAAACCAGCCCCTATGCTGTTAAGAAACCCCCGCAATCCTTCTGGACCAAATATGTCTGGAGCCAAGACCACAAGGTCATCGCCATCCAATATACACTCACAGCTATTGCGATGGGGATGATTGCCTTGGTGCTTTCTTGGATAATGCGGCTTCAACTTGGCTTTCCCGGTAAGTTCGACTTCATTGACGTCAACCTCTACTACCAGTCAATGACCTTGCACGGCATGATCATGGTAGTGTACCTGCTTACCGCCTTGTTCCTTGGCGGGTTTGGTAACTACCTTATCCCCTTGATGGTCGGGGCACGGGACATGGTCTTTCCCTACCTCAATATGCTCAGTTACTGGTTCTACCTACTGGCCTCATTGATCTTAATCGCGAGCTTTTTCGTGACCGGAGGACCGACCGGAGCTGGCTGGACCCTTTATCCCCCACAAGCCATCATGCCCGGCACCCCGGGAACTGACTGGGGCATCGTGCTGATGCTGCTATCACTGGCAGTGTTCATCGTCGCCGCGACCATGGGCGGGTTGAACTATGTCACCACGGTACTGCAGGCCCGCACAGAGGGCATGACCCTGCTCAGGATGCCGCTAACGGTGTGGGGGATCTTCACCGCTTCAGCTATGGCTCTGCTGGCCTTCCCTGCTTTATTGGTCAGCGCGATTATGATGCTGTTCGATAAACTGCTCGGTTCAAGTTTCTTCATGCCTGCGATTTATTCCATGGGGCAGCAAGCTGGCTATGATGGGGGTAGCCCGATCCTGTTCCAGCACTTGTTCTGGTTCTTTGGTCATCCCGAAGTGTATATCGTTGCCTTGCCCGCATTCGGGATTGTCTCGGATTTGATCAGCATCCATGCCCGCAAGAACATCTTCGGCTACAAGATGATGGTCTGGGCCATCTTGGGCATCGCTGCATTGAGCTTTATTGTTTGGGCCCACCACATGTATGTCAGTGGCATGAACCCCTACTTTGGTTTCTTCTTTGCCACCACCACCTTAGTGATTGCGGTGCCGACGGCAATCAAGGTCTACAACTGGCTATTTACCCTCTGGCGCGGCGATATCCACCTCACCCTACCAATGCTTTTCGCTATCGCCTTTATGAGCAGCTTCATCATAGGCGGGCTAACCGGTTTGTTCCTTGGCAATGTGATCGTCGACATCCCGCTTTCCGATACCTACTTTGTGGTTGCGCACTTCCACATGGTTATGGGGGTCTCACCTATCTTGGTTATTTTCGGCGGGATATATCATTGGTATCCGAAAGTCACAGGCAAAATGATGAACCAAACCATGGGCCATATCCATTTTTGGATCACCTTCCTTGGCACCTACGCGATTTATTTCCCTATGCATTACCTCGGGATCCTCGGTATGCCCAGACGCTATTACAACTGGGATGACTACAGCTTTATTCCCGAGTCAGCACAGTCCATGAATGCCTTCATCACCATTGCGGCCTTGGTGGTCGGGGCAGCCCAGATCATCTTCCTGATCAACCTGTTCTGGAGCTGGAAATTTGGCAAAGTCGCCGACAGCAACCCATGGCAAGCCACTTCGCTGGAGTGGTTCACCCCCGATACACCACCTAAGCACGGTAACTGGGGCGAAGCACTCCCTGTGGTTTATCGCTGGGCCTATGATTTCAGCGTACCCGGCCATGACAAAGACTTCATTCCGCAAACACAGCCTCCCGCATCGGTACAAGAGCCTGCGCCAGATTCACCAGGAGGGAGTGGCAGTGAATCGACAGCAAAGGCCAATAAGGAGCGCTCATGAACAAATCATTTCAAACGCTCACCCAAGATCCTGATGCTCGCTATGCCAGCCAACGCCAAGCACCAACATCCACAGCGGTATGGCTACTTATTGCGGTGATCACTATGTTTTTTTTCCTGTTTACCGTTGCATACCGGATCAGGATGGCATTGCCCGACTGGCAGGCGATCAACGAGCCCTGGCAACTTGCGGTCAGTACGGTGATGCTGGTGATGAGCTGTGTCACCATGCACCTGTGCTATCGTAAATCAGCACTGCTGCCGTCATTGCGTGCCAGCCATACCCTGCTCCTTTGGTCTGTCGCTTTTACCCTCGGGTTTGTCTTTAGCCAACTGTGGGCATGGCAAGCACTACTGGCTGCCAACGTGGGTGTCGGAGCGAATCCGGCAGCAAGCTTTTTCTATTTATTAACCGGGCTACACGGTCTTCACGTGCTCGGCGGACTCATTGCCCTGAGCTGGGTGGTGTTCCATGCGAGTAGCGGTCACCACAACCAGCTCTATCCCGCACTGCGGCTTTGTACCCGCTACTGGCATTTTTTGCTATTCGTCTGGCTGTTTTTACTCGGCCTTCTCCGATTGACGTAATGGGAGGTTATTCCTATGCCTCGCTCTATTTATACCGATGACCATCCGACCCACCACGCGTGGGCATCGATAGTTAATGACTACTCTGCCGACAAAGCGGTATTCAGTGTTTCATCCAACAAAACCATGATGTGGATATTCTTGCTCAGCGATATCTTCGTCTTTGGTTGTTTTCTGGTCGGCTACATGGCAGTCAGAATGACCACTACCGAGCCTTGGCCAATTCCCAGTGATGTTTTTGCCCTGACCATCGCGGGACAATCTATCCCTCTGGTGCTGATTGCAATCATGACATTTATCCTCATAACCAGCAGCGGCACCATGGCTATGGCGGTTAACTGCGGCTATCAACAAAAGCGCGGGGCTACCGCATTGTTAATGCTAATCACGGCTTTATTTGGCCTTAGCTTTGTCGGCATGCAGGCATTTGAGTGGACCAAGCTGATAGAAGATGGCTTTAGGCCTTGGGGGAATGAAGCCGGTGCTGCCCAGTTTGGAGCCTGCTTTTTCATGATCACCGGCTTCCATGGCTTACACGTTACCGTTGGCGTGATCTATCTACTCATTGTGGCATGGAAGGTTTGGCGGGGGGATTATGAACGCCGAGGGGGCAATCAATCACAGGGAAATTACGAGATCGTCGAAATTGCTGGCTTGTACTGGCACTTCGTCGACCTTGTTTGGGTCTTCATCTTTGCGTTTTTCTATCTCTGGTAGCTATCTCCTGTAGGAAGGCACGCATATGACTAGTTCAACGAAAAGTAAAACACAGCAAAAACACCCCATCAGCCTTTATTTAGGGATCTGGTTACTCCTGTTTGTCCTGAGTGCCTTGTCTTATATGGTGGATTACTTCCAGTTAGAAGGGCTATTACGCTGGAGTTTAATCTTGCTCTTTATGGCTTTAAAAGCGGGCCTAATCGCCAGTATTTTCATGCATATGCTGTGGGAGCGAATGGCATTGGTCTGCACCATCTTCCTCCCCCCGCTCGTACTCTTGGTACTTATTGCCTTAATGGCCAGCGAAGCGGGCTATATCTTTTCTCTCAGGGAAATATTCTTTAGTTAATTGTCGGTCGACACTTCATTTGCTTCGTTGCGGTAAAACTCAGGCAATGACGGTGGGACGGGTTGCCAAGCCTGTCCCTCCCACATCTTTTTATAACTGTAGTCAAATAGCTCTGTCATAAACTCTCCGCTGTAAGGTGAAAGCTCTTCCTGAGCCTGAAAGTCTTCATCAATATAGGCTAAGTTGAAATGTATACCCTGCTGGCGGGCGTTGTGGTAGATATGCTCAACATCGCCGATCCCCTGATTGAGCATTAGGGTACTGATCGCCCTTTCGCTAATGCGGCTCAACCGATAAGAGACCGGTTGAAACTCCGACTTCAGATTGCCGTTTCGAATTACGTAGAGGTTCTGTTCAACGTTCACGTCACGCAGATCAACCCACGGCGGGGCAAAGAAGACCTGGCGTACCACCCCACCGTCGACATGTAGCTCATCGAATTGTTGACCATTATGATTAAATTCAATTTTTCTTGCCGGAAAAGCGCCCGGGACGGAACTGCTGGCAATGATCAACTCTTGGATCAATGCGGTTGCTTGCGGAGTACCATACTCCGCTATCCTGCCTATATTCCATAAGGCAAGACGCTGATTGTCGATATTGGCCGTACCTATAATCAACTGCCGGCCATGTTTGCTCTGCTTAGCAATTTCAGCAACTAATTCATCGGTTACGACTTGCTGGACTTTTTGCTCAAACGGAGAAATATCAAGCAAAGACTGGTAACGAAAAAGAGTGAAAATATTTCTAAAATGAAAGAGATCGCTAAACTCGGTCTCCGTATACAGCTCAGTGAGCACATCGTCATAGTCACTGCCGAGAAACGCAAACACCGAAACAATTGCGCCAGTCGAAATACCGGTTACCACATCAAACTGCGGCCTATCGCCTTGTTCAGTCCACGCCGTTAAAATACCAGCAGAAAAGGCACCATTAAACCCGCCTCCAGATAAAGCCAAGTAGTTAAGGCTTTGCCTATCTTGGTGCTCCTCAATCCAGCTTTCAGTATTAGTTTGGATCATGGAATTTAACCCTTCTGGATTAAATTCATCCCACATTCGAATTTCTTCAAAAGACAAGGGCATCATGGTGTAGGTTACGGGGTCAGCACTACGCTCAGTGCTACTGCATGCCGATAGAAATACAACCAAAAGTAAACTTTTCCAGCTTCGCACCCTATACCCCCACAATCCCCATAACATAACATAACAGTGCATTGCCTAATAATGACGACTGTATTGTATGGGTAATAGCTGTCGGTTGGCTGAATATAGTGATGAGTATAGAAATCCTGTAAAGTCTCTGAAGAGAAAAACCCGCCAAAGTCATTACTTTGGCGAAGCTGTATTAACCAATCTAAATAGATTTAGAACCAAGCAACGACCTGATCCATCTCACGCCGTGTCTTGGCAAACGGAGGCTCATCTTCTCGGTAACCCAACGCGACCATCACCGCGGGTTGATAGACATTAGGATCAATACCAAAGTGCTCTTCCAAAACACCGACGGTTTTGTCCATCTCAAAGCCTTCAATAGGGCAAGAATCGATACCCAGCAATGCGGCAGATGTCATCACATTGCCTAGCGCAATATAAGCCTGACGCGCTGACCATTCAGTTATCTGCTGTTTACCTTCAATGTGGAAATCATGCTCTTGGAATTTCTGAAATGCACCGTTGATAAAACCAATCACTTCTTCGGGCAACTTCTTCACTTCACGCATGTGTTGCTGCTGGTACTCCGAATTGTGCTTCATGGTGGCATCCGTATGAGCAAGGAAGATCACAAAGTGGCTCGCTGTGCCCAACTGGCCTGCGGTGCCATTGAATGCGCCATTGGCACCCCAGCTAAATTCACGGAACAGTTCGCGTTTCTCAGGTGACTGCACGACGAGGAGCTGCCATGGCTCAAAGCCAAATGAGCTAGGTGACAAACGTGCCGCTTCCAAAATGGTATTGAATTCGTCATCGCTGATCTTTCGAGTAGGATCAAACACTTTTGTTGCATGACGAGAATTGAATGCTTCTAGGATCTGCGCCTGAACACCATTGGTTTGTTTGATATCTTTCATGTACTAGCCCTATTTCACTTCGTTATGGACAATATTTCTCACGCCAAACTATGCAGTAGCTACCAAGGTAGCCTGATGTTTGATGAAATGCAGTTTGATACTTTTATCGAAAGAGAAAAAGGGCACTTCAAACCAATAACTATGGACCGCTTAATCCATAATACTCCAGCCAATCCTCCCCTGTAATGCCCTGTAATACTCAATAATCACAGTGTGTTTAATAGTTAAGTTAACTATCAATTGCCCAATCATTTACTGGCAATTGGTTTTAAAGCCGGTTTAACTAATAGGGATATATCATGTGTACTCGTATTTTTAACAACCAGAATAATGACTATCTAACAACAGCAAGAAACATGGACTGGGCAACACAATTACCGACATCGCTCTACACATTCACAAATGGCCTAGATAAATCCGGCGAAAGCAACCTTAACCCAAATACACTCACATGGACTTCACTCTATGACAGCGTTGTTACTATTGTTGCTGGAGAAGAAAAGGTTGTTGGAGCTGAAAAGGTTGTCGGAGCAGAAAATGAAGCAGGCCATTTTGGCGCCTCAGACGGCATGAACTCTGTCGGGTTAGTCGCTAATGTATTGTACGACAGCAATGCACAGTATGAACGGCAAGAAACCCAAGGCCAGCCTTATAAAAGACTCGATGTGTTACGGTGGGTACAATATGTCTTGGATACCTGCTGCTCAGTAAAAAAAGTGGTCGAGAAATTCAACGAAAGCAGTGACATTGAGCTTGTGGGCTCTAAGGTTCCAGCCTCAGATAAACAAGCCTCACTGCATTTATCTGTGTCAGATATCATTGGCGACTCAGCCATTATTGAAGTTGTCGACGGTAAATTTCAGGTCCATCTGAGTCCGTCATTTCAAGTGATGACCAATGAGCCTAGCTACAGCGAGCAACTTCGAATCAATCAATATTGGCGCTGGCAATGGAGTGAAAATAACCCTTTCCCGAGCCATACAATCCCCGGGGGACCATTTCCTACCGACCGTTTTGAACGTGCTTACTTCAACATGCACCACTTAAAAATGCCCACCACGATGGCAGAATCTTTAGCACAATCTAAATCCGTGATTATGAACGCCTCAGTGCCAATTGGCTTTGATTTCGGTACAGACAGCCACCCTAATATCGCACCCACACTCTGGTCAACGTTATCCAGCCACAATGAGCTGAAATATTACTTCTGCAATGCACGCACAACAGGCGCTTGTTGGGTTGATTTAGCCAACTTGAATCACAATCACACAGTCGCCAAAATCGACTTAGTTAATTTCGCCAACGGTAAATTTAGCAATCATTCTTATGATGGTTTAATTAATGAAAAACTCGAAGCCACCACAGACCCGTTTGCCCGAGTCAACCAACACGCATCTAACTCACATTTCCGGAGTGAGTTTGATCTGGCCTAAACCTCTCGACTTATATTGAAAATCCTCATTACTGGATGAGATTTCTATACCTATCATAGGAAAGCCGGCACTTGTGGGTATGGAGTAAAAAGTATGTCGGCTTTCTTTATCGTACATTGGGTAATTTACCCTTAAGGTAAGGTATGCATCATCCGATCCCAGCGGTTCTGGAAAGCAACTAACCAACGTGGGGGCGCTTTACCCGTGCCGGCCGGTTCCAGTTTATCGTGGGCCAGTGTTACGTTGGCCAGCATGATTTCTTGCTCGGGTTCAACATCCACCATCAGTACATGACGGCCAGAGTTGAGCACCTGCTTAAAGCGCCGGAACTGATAATGGAGCTCTTGGAAACCAAATAACCCCCCTTCCCAAGTAATAAAGCCCAACATAACGATAGCCAGCATAATAAACGGTAACCAGCCGACGCTATCAACTACCCCAGAGGCATAAGCAAAGAAAAGAACAACAGCTGCAACCACAACCCCAATGACAGCTCCAATTTCAGTGGAGTGGATAACGTCATTGCGCATAAACGATTTGACGGGATGGAGATGTTGATGGCTGGCAACCTCGGCATCATTGTCGGTGAGCACATGGATTTGAGACGGGCCGAGTCCACTCAACTCTAGCTCGTATTCCACCAGCTCTAGGTCGTCTAAGTCATCGCTAATGTAAAAGACCCGAACCATGATGGCCTCCTGACATTTAGATTCGACGGGTTTGTTATTAAATTTTAATACATCTTTCACAGCCGTGACGGTATTAAGGGAGAATTGATAAAAAGAATGACAAATTACAGAGCGAGTTGTAGAACGCCTACATTAAAAAAGTTATAAACAAAGCAATTAATTACAAGAACTATAAAACAGAATCATGATAGAAAAACAAATCCTACCCACTTTTACCTCTTTGAGAGGTTCTACCTATCGCTGCATTAGGAACAAACAATCAAGCAGCATGAACAAATAAGCTCACAAATCTTGAAAAATAGTAAATAATATTTTCCAGGTCAGAAAACAGACAAACAGATAAAGTAAGCATTCAAAGATCTGGACAAGGTTTTGGTTATATCGATAAACTCGTCTTATTCAAACATGTTGTCATTTATATAAACATTTCTGACACGATTATTAAATGGAAATAGACTCAACATATTGCTCAATTGTTCGGGCGAATGGAGGGTGCATAAAATAAAGGATTGAAAACTATGAGTAACACACAATAAATATATGGCGTATAGCCGGAGAAAGAGAATGAACCAAAAACCAAGCCTAATCCTGACATCTACAACACTCACGCGGAAGCATAACCGTAACCAAAGGGCGGTAAACCCGAGAATGACAAGATCCCAGGCGGCCAAAATGAGGGCGGCGATAGCACAGAACCAGACCCAGACCCAGACCCAGACCCAGACCCAGCAGAGTTAAGCTAGATGGCAGCAAAAGAGTTTAACTGAGGTATAGAACATTCATGATACCCAGTAGCTTTCACTGCCAAAGATAGAATCGATTATTATAAATATAAACAGCTTGTCGTTATTTCAAATCATACAAGCTAGTAATGCAGATATTGGATTACACGCTTGATATTTCTTAACTTCATAAAAATGCTTTACTAAAAACTAACACCGTATACGAGTAAAATATCACAATCTAACCCTATTAATTACCATGATTTGCCGCGTTATGCTTCTTGTCGGCGGTTATTACTATGGCTTAAGTCCAATATTACTCACTTTAGCCTTTGTTTTTGGCCGATTTGCATTCATTAAAGGCAAGGCAAAATCACGCGAACAATGCGCACTCTGTTAGTCATTTGGATCATTATTACCCCCGTCTCCCTACAAATTTAGGTTAAACCATGCCAAGAAACTGTATTTATAACGACATAGTGGCTCGCGACCATCAATATCTTAACATCGAGCTAAAAAACAAAAATCGATATAGACAACTGATGAATATGAATCAGATGTCAATTAATAACGTAGTTAGACCGAACATAATTGTTGGTAGTGAATTTCAGCGTATTGATATCAGTCAGAAGCAGTTTCTCATTGTTCAGTTTGACCATCAATATGATGAGGTCGCCTTTCACTTAACTTGTACCCTCCTGGATGATGTTGCTCTTAATGAAAAACCGTCGATCCGTATGCATGTTTGGAAAAGTAGTAAATACCGGCATCAGGGCATGTTTGGTGCAATGACCGACCAGGTCTTGCTGGAGTACCTGTTGGATAGGTACAACCTTATCGCAAGCGATAACCACAACACGCTTCTAGGCCGACAATACTGGACGGATACCGCGAGTTATATCTTAGAGCGTGGATTATACGTTTACCGCTATAACCGGCTGACTCGCTCAATTAAAGAAATTGTGAATCATGAAGAGTTAGTCACCAATAATTGTGACCTATGGGGCGAAGGCCAAGCCTACTCCGATATCTTGTTAGTGTTAACCGATGATGAAATTTTTAGTGGATAGAACATGTTTATTAAACTAGAAAACGAAACCCTTGTTATTTCACACGGTGATAAGAATTTCACCATCCTTCATGAATCTGGGTTAGGCGCGACTATCCGAGCCGTATCAATGAAGGTGATTGCCATCGATGGTAGGTACCAAGCGATATTCAATTTGGATGAGAAAGGCGACAACTTTGTCCATATTGAATGCATTACTCTTGACGAGTTGGATCAAGTGGCTGATTTTTTGAACATTTAATCAGCTCAAGAAAAGTAATGCATATCGTTTCCAATCTGACTTTAAAAGCGAGTTTCTTCATTAAACAAACAGCCCGATTAACTCACCGGGCTGTTTTCAATAATAGCTGGACTCTATAGCGCAGAGAGGAAGCTATCGATCTTATCTTTATGAGCGGCTTCAACCTCAGGGGTTGGGATCTTCATATCTTTGTGTGTGAAATACACCAACAGTGCCATCTGTGCTGTTAGTCGGTTTTCAGCCTCATCAAAGATCAATGAGTTATCCGCCTCCATCACGCCACGGGTACACTCTCGCTGGTCATTGGCTGGCAAGCAATGCATGAACATTGAGTTAGGCCCAGCCTTAGCCATCATGTCTTCTGTCACCACATACTCAGGGATGAAGGTTGAAAGACGAATCTCTTTCTCTTCTTCCTGACCGAACCAGTAGAAGCTATCTGCGACAATAATGTCGCAACCAGCCACTTCATCGGTGTTGTCAGTAATAACCAACTTGCCACCCGAGGTTTCACAGTTGTCCAAAGCAATATCAACCCACTTCTGAGGTGCCTTGAAGCGCTCAGGGCAAATATGCTTGAAGGTCATACCAAACTTGGTGCAAGCGAACATCAAAGAAGACGCCACATTGGTCGCATCGCCCACGAACGCTACCGTCAAATCACTCAGTGCTTTGCCTTCAGGAAGGTGCTCCTTCATGGTAAACAAATCAGCCATGATCTGGGTTGGATGTAGCCAATCACACAGTCCATTAATAACAGGAACACTGGCATTTTTTGCAAGCCCTGCGACAGTATCGTGCTCATCAACGCGCGCCATAATGACATCTACCATGCGAGATAGCACACGGCCAGTGTCTTCTAGTGACTCTTTAGCCCCTAAGTGGATATCCTTTGGTGATAGGAATAATGCATGACCGCCCAGAATTGTCGCTGCAGTTTCAAAAGACACACGCGTTCGAGTTGAAGGTTGCTCAAAAATCATCGCAACGGATTTGCCTTTAAATAGCTGAGGAACGGCGTTATCTCGGCGTGCTTGCTTCAGCATCGCCATCAGCTCTAGAATCTCTTCAAGCTCTTGTTTGGTAAAATCCTGTGTTTTAAGAAAATGGCGCAGGTTAGGTTTAGTCAGTTCAGTTGCACTAGAAGATGGAAGTCTCATTTTCGTATCCTTTTACCAGAGTTAATTTATTCATCCAGCAATAACACCGTGGTGTATTGCTTGGTTGAATTCAGTATCCAGAAAAAAGAAAAACGATTCTGAAATTAGAATCACTAATCGGTATAGTTATTTCCACTTGAATAACTATATTGACGCATGTCACATCGACTAAATATAAATCATATTGCTTTTCGATATCCAATTTTAATACGTCATTCAGACAAAAAAACCCGCCATAGCAAAGGCTACAGCAGGTTTTAACCAAGACTAGCATTCAATTTACATAATCAGTTTAGTATCACTACTCGAGGTAATTGTTTAGGTAAATACGTTCCTAAATAAGCTTCAGTGATCACAATAGCTTCTCGTGCCATTTCTGGTGCAATATCACCATTTTCTCGATAATTCATCGAGTAAACCTTATCTGCAACCTGTAAGGCAATTGCAAAAATATTGACATCACTAGGCAATTCAGGAAGAGCGAAATATTGCCGGTAGATGTTTTCTACTTTTTTTCCCAATAAAAGATCATTTTGCGCATCAGCCTGTCTGACTGAGGAATAAGTATGCTGCCCTAATAAAGTGTGCTGCGCCAAAGGAGCCAAACGATAATAATCGACAAAGCTCTGTTCTATCATTCTGTTAATATCAGACCAATGATGAACGTTTTCAGCCACTATCGCGTCGTCTAATACCCTTTCAAAATCATCGAAAACCTGGGTCATTAACTCACAAATCAAAGACTCGATATTCGGGTAATGATGGTAAACCGTTGATGCCGCAATAGCCGCTTCTTTGGCAACATCATAAATTGAAATTGAATTCACCTCCCTCTGTGATGCTAGACGAATTGCCGCTGAATGGATCCTTTCAAGTCTCTTCTCTGTCGACTCTTTTCGCATTGAATAACCTATCCGTGTATATGTGTACCAGAATGGCCTGCCATGATATCTGAGGCCTTATGGAGTGAACCAATATGCCCAATCCCTGACGTTTGAGACGCAAAGTCACAACATGCCTCAACTTTTGGCGCCATAGAACCTGCAGCAAAGGTATATTGCTGTAGCTGCTCAACCGTTACATCATAAAGTGGCTGCTCTGTTGGCTTGCCCCAATCCACGCAAACATAATCACCATCGGTCAAAATAAGAAAATGCTTTGCACTCAATTGCTTGGCCAGCACAGCCGCAGAAAAGTCTTTGTCTATAACAGCCTCAACGCCACTAATTTCACCCTCATTCTCAATCACCGGGCAGCCACCACCACCGCAACATATTACTGTATGACCCGCATCGAGTAATGTGCGTATACTATCAATTTCAATAATTCCCTGTGGGAATGGTGAGGGGACAACGCGGCGCCAGTAGTCTCCATCAGGCTTAATTTTCCAGCCATATTGCTCAGCCTTGGCTTGCGCCGTGTGTTTATCGTAAACCGGCCCTATGAATTTATTTGGATCACTAAAGGCAGGATCGTTTTTATCTACTGATATTTGTGTCACAACGGTACTCACATGGCCATTTCGGATATATTTCTTCATGCTCTGAGCCATCATATATCCAATCATGCCCTGGGTTTCTGCGCCCAATACATCAAGCGGATAAGGTGGCGCATCGGTATAAGCTAAATTTTGCAGCGCAAGTAAACCGACTTGTGGTCCATTACCATGAACAACAACAACCCGATAATTTTCACTTAGTTGAGCTAACGCTTTCGATGCAATATCTATATTACTGGCTTGGTTCTCATAACTCATTAATTCGCCACGTTGCAGAAGTGCATTTCCACCAACAGCGACCACGATTATTGGTTTTTCACTTGTCATACTGCTTGCCCACCTTATCTATCAACAAGAAACTGCTAGTTAATTTAGCGTCAATGATAAATATCATTATTTGATTAGAATCAATTTTATCCAGCAAGTGGTATTGACAGCTTTTAATTATGGTCGCAGTCACGACTTTGACCTTCATATATTAATGATGTCCGATAAGTGATTCTAATAACGAATATCTACGCACCTTCAGCATAAGATTTATTCCGTGAAATATAAATCAGACATCAAGCATAAATAACGTGTAACAATCACGGAGATATCATTATGGAAACACAAACCTCAGGCGGAAAGATGGGGGTCGGCAGTCTTGCCCTCTTTAGCCTATGTGCTGTTATTGTCGTCGATACCTTAACAGCCTCTGCCTCTATTGGTGTGAGTGCTATTGGTTGGTGGTTAGTCACCCTTATTGTATTTGTCATCCCCTATGGATTAATCACTTCTGAACTGGGCACCACCTATCCGGGCGATGGTGGTATTTACGACTGGGTAAAAAAAGCGTTTGGCTACAAATGGGCGGTTAGAACCACATGGTTTTACTGGATAAACGTAGGGCTATGGATGCCTGCGGTCTACATCATGTTCGCCGGAATGTTTGCCGAGCTCTTTTTCCCAGGCCTTTCTCTTATGTGGCAAATCGCTATCTGTATTGCGTTAACTTGGCTCACCATCTGGATCTGCAATGTTTCGGTGGATGTTGGCGTATGGGTCACTAACATCGGGGCAATCCTTAAAGTCACTGTTATTTCCGTACTTGGCTTCGGTGGCTTCTTCTACGCTGCCAAGCATGGTGTCGCAAACGAATTCTCCCTTTCGGCAATGATGCCCAGCCTCGACACTGGGGTCGCTTTCCTGCCTGCTCTGGTATTTAACCTGATGGGCTTTGAACTGGTCGCAACCATGACCAAGGAAATGAAAGATGTACGTGACATGCCAAAATCCATCTTCCTTGCTGCTGCGATCACAGCCTTCCTGTATGTTTTTGGCACTGTGGGCATTTTAATGGCTCTACCGGTACAGGATATTGGCTTGGTTGCTGGTATTGTTGACACACTGCGCAAGCTCTTTGGTACTGGCGCATTCGGAACAGGGATGGTTTACCTGATTGGCACTATGGCATTGTTAACCTTTATCGGCAACATGGTGACCTGGACTATGGGTGCTAGCCGAGCGGCAGCAGAAGCGGCGAACGAGGGTGAACTGCCTGAAGCTGTCGCCAAAATGTCTGAAAAGCACGATACCCCAGTGGGCGCTAACAACATCACCGGTATTCTTTCGACTGTGGTTATTCTGGCGTATGCCGTGTTTGCCCAAACCAGTGATGACCTTTTCTGGTCGGTCTTTGCTTTCTCAAGTTGCATTTTCCTTCTTCCTTATCTGTTTATGTTCCCTTCATACCTGAAGCTGCGTATCAGTGATCCAGACACAGAACGCCCTTTCCGTGTACCGGGTGGACTAGGCGTACAGTGGGCATTAAGTATCATCTGTTTTGTTGTCATCGCCCAGGCCGTGATCCTCTTTATCTTCCCTGAGCTGATCGATATGACCGTCAACTGGACATACAGCGCACCAGTCCTTATCGGGGTCATTCTGACCGTGGGAATCGGCGAATACTTATTGAAACTCGCCGTCGTTAAAAAGAATGCACAACAAACAGAACAACCAAACCAGCAACCTTCTCATAGCCATTAAGATAGGATGTTTAGCCATGAGCAAACGAATTGATTCAACACCAAGACAAGATGGTTTCAGAATGCCCGGCGAACACGAGCCCCAAGCCGCTGTGTGGATGGCCTGGCCAGAGCGTACTGATAATTGGCGCTTTGGCGGAAAACCCGCACAAACAACGTTCGTCAACGTCGCCGAAGCCATTTCTCAATCAACCCCGGTGAATATGGTGGTCAGTGCCCAGCAATTTGAAAACGCACGTCAGATGCTGCCGGATAACATTCGATTAGTCGAAATGAGCACCGATGATTCGTGGATGAGGGACATTGGCCCTTCCTATGTCATCAATAGCGAGGGGCATAGGCGCGGCGTAGATTGGCATTTCAACGCGTGGGGAGGATTGGTTGATGGACTTTACTTCCCATGGAATAAAGACGACGCAGTCGCACAAAAGGTTTGCGAGTTTCACGGTGATGCCAGCTACCGTGCCCCCATTGTTCTCGAAGGGGGTTCCATTCATGTTGATGGCGAAGGAACCCTCTATACCACAGAAGAGTGCCTGCTCCACCCTAGCCGAAATCCAGATTTATCCAAAGAGGAGATAGAGCAAGTGCTTTATGATTACCTCTCTGTGGAGAAGGTTATCTGGATCCCAAATGGTCTCTACAATGACGAGACCAACGGCCATGTCGACAACCTTATTCACGTTGTTCGTCCCGGTGAAGTAGTACTGACTTGGTGTGAGGATAAAGCTGACCCACAATATGAAATCTCTCGCCATGCTTTAGACATACTTGAGACACAAACTGACGCGAAGGGTCGTAAGATAAAAGTACACAAATTACCTATGCCGGGGCCTTTATTCATATCAGAAGATGAAGCTAATGGTGTCGATGTCTCTGATGGGATGGAGCGTACTCCGGGTGAACGTCTGGCTGGCTCTTATGCTAACTATCTGGTGACCAATGACCAGATCGTGTACCCGTTACTGGATGATAAGCTCGATTCAGAAGTAGAAGATTTACTCAACGACCTTTATCCGGGATACAAGATCACTGGAGTTGATGCGCGAGAAATTCTACTAGGCGGAGGGAACATTCACTGTATTACCCAGCAAGTTCCTTCTATCTAATTGAAAAATTGAAATCGTTACTTATTTAACCAATTAAAAGCGAGCCTTTAAACCAAGGTTCGCTTTTCTTCCCTTTCAAACTGACTTTTCACTGACACTTCCCTGACACAACACGTGCATAAAAATCGTACATTTCGCACCTTGATTTTGTCCCTTACCATTGCAGTTTAAAAGATGAAAAAAATCACTTTGCTTCTGGCTCTATTTGCATCTGTAACCTTAACCGGCTGCCAACTGACCCACATTGAAGGGGAAGTTGACGGCGTGAACATCAAGGCATCAACTAAAGATGATCACCACAGCCACGGAAACGGTAGCTTCTGCCCACCAGGCCAAGCAAAAAAAGGTAACTGCTAACAAGCAGTACACTGAATGAAGCCGCTTTTTAAAGCGGCTCCCAACTTCAGCGCCTCCCTGAACTCTCGCGAGCCTTTATACAGAAATCCGTTAGGTTATACTGAATAAACACCTGAACAGTTTCATGGAGGAACCTATGGATATATCCGATCAAATTTATTGGATATTATTGCTCGCAGGAGCGACCTGCTTCATTGCTATACGTTTCATCGAAAAGTTCATGAACCGCAATAAAGACAAAAACAAAGAGTAGTCGCCGACAGCCTCTATAGTTTTGCTCTATCAAAAGGCTTAATTGATATAGCGGTAGACATCCAACCCGTGCGTGTCGATATCGGTCTCTGTGTTACTGACAATGTCTGCCAGTAACTTGCCCGACCCGCATGCCATGGTCCAGCCTAGGGTACCGTGACCGGAGTTGGTGAACAGGTTCTTGATCGGTGTTTTACCTATCACCGGGGTACCATCTGGCGTCATCGGTCGCAGACCAGTCCAGTACTCGGCGTTCTCTATCTCGCCACCTTGTGGGAACAAATCCTGAATCACCATGGCAATGGTTGCCTTGCGTTTTTCAGCCAAACCCAAGTCAAACCCAGCAAGCTCAGCGGTACCCGCAACTCTAATTCGGTCATTAAATCGCGTCATAGCCACCTTGTACGTTTCGTCCATCACGGTAGAAATGGGCGCGGCATCACCATTTTTGACCGGCATCGTCAGGGAGTAGCCCTTCACCGGATAAACAGGTACAACAATACCAGCTTGAGATAAAATCTGGGGCGAATAGCTGCCCATCGCCACCACAAAGGCATCGGCCTTGATCTCACCATGGCAGGTATGTACAGAGGAAATGCGATTATTGTCCACCTCTAATCGGGACACGTCGGTATCAAACAGAAATTTAACCCCCGCTTGCTCGGCGAAAGTGGTGAGCTGTTGGCAAAACAGGTAACAGTCCCCTGTTTCATCATCCGGTAGGCGCAATCCTCCCACCAGCTTTTCTTGCACCGATGCCAACGCGGGCTCTGCAGCAATACAGCCGGCGACATCGAGTTCCTGATAACGAGTGCCGCTTTCAGCCAATAGCTCTATATCTTTTGCTACCGCTTCTAACTGCTTATCAGTACGGAACACCTGCAACGTGCCCTGTTGCCGCCCTTCATAGTTCAAATCAAGGTCGTTACGCAGTTGCTTCAGGCACTCCCGACTGTAGTTGGCGATACGCAGCATACGGGACTTATTTACCTGATAACGGGCGGTATTGCAGTTTGCCAACATCTTGCTGGCCCAGAGGTATAACTCTGGCGAGACCGAGGGCTTGATTTTCAACGGTGCGTGTTCCTGCAACAGCCACTTCATGGCTTTGACCGGAATGCCCGGAGCAGCCCAAGGCGATGAATAGCCGTAAGAGATCTGCCCTGCATTGGCAAAACTGGTCTCCTCGGCACTGCGCGGTTGGCGATCGATTACAGTGACATCATGGCCGGCTTGGCGTAAATACCATGCCGACGTCAAACCAACCACACCACTCCCCAATACAATAACTTCCATCTGAACCCTCAAATCAAAGCAAATCAATCAAATCAAATCATCCAGACAACCTGGATTAACAACGCATTATTGTGCGAGCAAGAATCCATCATTTACATTCTGCTAACAATCGATATTATTTAAGGGCTGCATTTAGAAATACTAAACACAAACTGTGTTCAGTCCCGTAAAGCCATTTCGAGGTTTAACCCGTTCGAGGATTATTGTGAGAGCAAGTACATTTGCCGGCCTGGCAACCTTCGCCGTTGTCGCCAAGCATCAAAGCCTGACCAAAGCGGCACAAGAGCTGCACCTCACTACTGGCGCGTTAAGCCAGCAGATCAAACAGTTAGAGCTGCGGCTTGATCTCACCTTGTTTCTCCGTCATTCACGGGGACTAACATTAACAGACGATGGCAGGCAATTATTTGAAGTGGTTGATCTGAGTCTCCATCAAATCAGGCAAACATTAGCAGAGCTAAAGACACCGGAAACCAGTTCGGAGATCAGGCTCAAACTGACGCCGTCTTTTGCCTTCAAGTGGTTGGTGCCAAAACTCCATGACTTCAACAGCCAGTACCCCGAGCTTAAGGTACAAACCTTCGCCGATGGTGCGCTGGTTGATCATCGGTGTGATGACGTGGATTTGGTCATTGATTACTGCCAGTTCGGCGGTGATACCAGCGGCGGTAATACCAACGACGGTGAACTGTTGCTTGAAGAGCACCTTGTCCCAGTCATGAGCCCGATGTATTACAGCAACTTCAATTGGCAATCAGAAAACATATGGCAAGACGTCACTTTGCTACACGATGCGATGCCATGGCAGGGAGCTCAGAAAGATCAGGAATGGCAGGGCTGGTTTGATTCAATGGGGCTAAAGCTTTCCCATTCGCCGCAAGGGCATTACTTCAACCGCACCGATATGGCAATGGCTGCAGCAGAAGCTGGGCTAGGCGTCGCCCTTGCCCGGCAAGCATTATTAGGTAATGAAATTGAACAAAACCGGCTAGTTGCCCCTTACCCACCTATCAAGGCTCAGGCAGGCTATTTCCTTTACCGTCAGCACAGTACAACCGCTGTTGAGTGCTTTTGTCAGTGGTTGAGTCAAACCATCTCAAAACGACACAACCAATAAGAAACTGCAGAAACAAAAAAGCCACCGTCTGTAGCTCGAATTTTAGAGCTGCAGGCGGTGACTTAGTTAAGGTAAAAGCGACTAGGTAACTAGCGTTTTTATACTGAGAATGCTGAGAAGAGCACGCCCAGAGTACCGATGATAAATACAGCCATTACCGCTTTGCTCGCCATCGGGCCATTGTTTTCTGCCGCTTTACCAAACAGGCCAAATACCAGCGGGTGAACCAGGAATGGGGTCGCAAAGATAAAGGTGATCATGCTAGCCGCTTCCGCACCAAACATACCGCCCTGAGTGGCTGCAAACAAACCAAAGTGAGACAGGCCAGATGCCGCTGCCATAGACGCGTTTTCGATTGGCATGCCAGCAAAGTGCAGGATGGTAAAGCTGCCGAATACTGCGGTGATCTGCCAGCCGAATGAGAACTGCATCAAGCCTTTGATTTCCATCTCGTTGTTGCCATCTGCCTTACGCAGGTTCTTAGTTGCTAGGTAAACACAGCCCAGACCAACAAGAACAAGAGGTAGCACCCATCGCACCAGAAGAACGCCGCTTTCTGCACTTGCTGCCAGAATGGTAAATACGAAGATATGGCCAAGGAAAGGCACGTTAATCATGATTGGGGCGCGACCTGCAGCGGTTGCACCGAGATCACCAGCCGTACATGCGCCGGTCAAGCCGGAGTGTGACAGGCCGCCAGCCATACCTGGTGCTAAGTTACGAACATGGTTTGCTTTTGCCAGGAAGATAAGGATTGCCAGGCCACCAAACATCCAGAACATCTGGCCCGCAAAACCGTATACAATCACGCTTTGTAGACCAGGGATGCTGAACGCTTCCATCATGTGCGAACCACCGACAAGGAAGCTACCGGTTAGTACTACAGGAATACCAGCAAATAGTAGCGCGTTCATTGTTGGGCCCAGTTTCCACTTAGGCATAGCCATACCTAGGCCTGAAGACAGTACCATCGCAAAGAAAATCTGTGGCAGGCCGATAAAGCCCGATACCCATTGCGAAATACGGAGCGAAAGGATCAACACCGCAATAATGGCGATAACTTCAATCACACCGCGCATCAGGTAATTACGCTTGTTGGCAATTTTCGCTTTGCTATCGATCAGGATCAGAGAGATCGTCATGCCTACGTAGGCTAGCGCCATGTATGACTCACCAAGCGGGTGAGAGCCACTGCGACCAGAAATCAGCGCAGAGACCATTTCGATACTCATAAGCAGTACAAAAGCACGGATCACATAGACCAATTGAGTACTCGTGGTACCAACAAACACTTCATGTTTACCCGGTTCAACCAAGCTTTCAACACTGCCCAATTGCTTCAGCAACAAGCGACGGATTTCCTGGCCACCAACAAAGAATGACGCAATCAGCGCAATCACTGTGGTCTGCCCCAGCAACACAATAACCGGGAAATCACTCAAACCAGGTTGAGCAAGCCCACTTTCCACAAATAGCGTACCCATTAGCAGACCGAAGACGACGATCATCAATACTGCTGAGTACTTAGTGCCCGCAACAACGGTACGAGCGAGTAAAACCATGATAACCACAGCTACCATGGAGAAAAACAAGTGATTGAAAGCCACTAGATAGGATAAGTTTTCCATCAAAACTCCAAATAAAACCGCCCATAAATAAGCGATAATTAAACTTATTTACCAGTAAGCATCCTTGCTTGCTCATTGAACATTGCACTTAAAAAAGTCGCTCAAAAAAAAAGGCACCGAACTTACGTCCGGAGCCTCGCTATATTGTGTAATAACTAGAGCGTTTATCACTATGTCAAAAATGTTACAGTGCAATTCAATCGTTACGATTTCACTAAAAATGGTTAGGTTTTATTTATATGAAACTACACCCTGTTCGATATTATTCTTAATCATTAAAAATCTCTTTATTTTTAATGATTAAGAGAAAATTACCATCCCCCAACGGTCTATAGTAAGTAATTTCAGAATTTAGTGTGTCCCCGTCACTAACGGAAACAAACTGTGACGTGCTAATCAATTTAACATTTGGACATACTTATATACCCAAGAGACTTCAAGTTGTAGGATTCAGCGAGTTTACTTCGGTATATCCGCGCTATCGAGATCAAATAAGTTTTCTTGCTCGACTTCCTGTTCAAGCCAGCGAGAGAACGCCTGAAACTTTGGCCGCTTCTGCATCCCATCAGGACACACCAAGTCATAGCCAAGCCCGTTGTTTATCGAATCAAATGGAGCAACAAGCTCACCCGATTTCAAATAAGGCAGAACAAAACGAAGGCGACCCATTGCCACACCGAGTGATTGCTTTGCCGCCATGATGTCATGCTCATAGAGGTTAAAGGTGCAGGTTTTGCGATAGCAATTGATATCAGCCTCCATCATTGCCAACCAGCGAGACCAAATTTGGGAGCGCTCACCATGGATAAATGTCACGTCTTCTAGGCCATCGATATTCCCAGCGTACAGGTTGAACTGCTCCGCATAATCAGGAGAGCATACCGGTACTCGGCGCTCATCAAACAGCCTAGTGCTGTGGCAATCTGGATAGCGCCCACTACTATAGAAAATAGCGGCATCCAGCGGCTCATATTGAAAGTCAGGCCGATACCCTTTCACCTTCAGCCGCAGATTCAATTGCGGGTACAGCGCACGGAATTTTCCAAGTCTTGGCATCAGCCAACTGCTAGCAAACGCAGGAGAGGTACCGATATACAGCTCACCGCTTAAATCATTGCTGATGATATCTTCAAGCTCATTGAAAATACTTTCAAACGACTGATTCAAAGTGAGAAGCAGCCTCTCCCCCTCCGGCGTCAACTCCATCCGACGGGTCAACCTGACAAACAGCGGGAAGCCCAGCTGCTTTTCCAGGTTTTTGATCCTGTGGCTAACTGCCCCCTGGGTTAAATTCAGATCCTGAGCAGCCTTGGTAAAGCTCAGGTATTTAGCAACCACACTGAATGAGTGCATGTTAGCCAATAGCTGTTGTTTTCGTTCCACTTTAATCCCCCGCCTCTCGTTTAGCAGCCAGCTCTTATCTATTAATTATTTTAATGCATTGTACTGCACTTTTCGTTTGTCCGTCGCCCAGAAATTACCGACTATTATACCCCATAAATTCACGGTTCATCTCTGGCAAATGGATTGCCGGATGCGTTCACGCTGCCTGAAAAAGTTTCTTTATTTCACAAAATAACAAGGTAAATCATGAATATACTTGGATATCTACAAAAGGTCGGTAAGGCCCTGATGGTACCAGTAGCAACCCTACCTGCTGCTGCTATCCTGATGGGGGTTGGTTATTGGATGGACCCTGTAGGCTGGGGGTCTGAAAGTGTCGTTGCAGCCTTACTTATTAAATCAGGCGCAGCTATCATCGATAACATGGCCGTCCTTTTTGCAATCGGTGTTGCCTTTGGTCTTAGTCGCGATAAAAGCGGTGCCGCTGCATTGTCCGGTTATGTCTGCTTTATGGTCCTGACTACTTTGCTGTCACCTGCAGTGGTTGCCCAGCTTCAAGGGATCCCGGCCGATGCCGTACCTGCGGCTTTCGATAAGATCGCCAATCAGTTTGTCGGTATTCTTGTCGGTATCGTTTCGGCTGAAATCTACAACCGTTTCCATGAAGTCGAATTACCAAAAGCACTGGCTTTCTTCAGCGGCAAACGCCTGGTTCCGATCCTCACCTCTATTGCCGGTATCTTGCTTGCCAGCATCTTGCTGTTCGTTTGGCCGGTTATTTATGATGCGCTAATTGCTTTCGGTACCCAACTTCAATCTATGGGAGCACTGGGCGCCGGCTTGTTTGGTTTCTTCAACCGCCTGATGCTAACCATCGGTATGCACCATGCTCTGTACCCGGTATTCTGGTTTGATGTGGTCGGCATTAATGACATCCCGAACTTCCTTGGCGGCGCGCAATCTATCGCTAACGGTACTGCAGTAGTCGGCCAAACAGGTATGTACCAAGCCGGTTTCTTCCCAATCATGATGTTCGGCCTGCCGGGTGCAGCATTGGCTATCTACCAGTGTGCAGACAAGCAGAATAAAGACAAAGTCTTCTCCATCATGCTGGCGGCTGCCATGGCCTCTTTCTTCACCGGGATCACGGAGCCGCTTGAATTCAGCTTCATGTTCGTTGCCCCAGTGCTATACCTAATCCATGCCGTGCTAACCGGTATCTCAATGTACATCGCGGCCAGTATGGAATGGATGGCAGGGTTCGGTTTCTCAGCAGGTTTCGTTGACCTTGTACTTTCTAGCCAAAACCCACTTGCAACCAAATGGTACATGCTGGTTGTACAGGGCCTAGTGTTCTTCGCGCTGTACTACAGTGTATTCCGCGTGACCATCACTAAATTCAACCTAATGACACCAGGACGTGGCGAAGACGAGCAGTCAAACGTGAATAAAGATGATATGGGTGAGTTGGCGAATGCCTATATTGCCGCTATCGGTGGTAAGGACAATATCCTAGAGGTTGATAACTGTATTACCCGCCTACGCTTGACAGTGAAAGACTCTTCCATCGCAGACAAAGAGACGATGAAGTCACTGGGTGCTGCCGGTGTCGTGACCATCGGTTCCGGTGGATTGCAGGTCATCGTCGGCATGGGCAAGGTCGATAAAGTCGCCCAGGAGATGAAAAAGCTGTTGAGCTAGTTACTTGGAGAACAAATAGCTCGGTGAGCTAATAGCTAAAAGACTAACCGTCTAAACGGTTCCCCCGAGAGCGAAACACTCGACGCATCACTTCCCCCGATGCACACCAAAGTGTTTCGCTCTCACCCTTTCTGCTGTATTCCAGCACTATTACCAAGCATTTATCCTGAGTAATACGTAAATCAAGTACTTATCCAGATTGATATAAAAAGGCCCTAGGTTTCTCAACCTAGGGCCTTTTCAATATATCTCAAACAGTTTTAGCCGTTCGCCCGATCAAAGCTCGATAGTCACTAACTCGCCGTCAACAGTCAGCATTAGCGTGTTGCCTTCAAGCTTGTGAGACACTTCAACTTGCTCGCCGTTGTTCTTATTAGGCACAAGCAGCGATAGGATGTTGTGCTCTTTTGCCGCTTTGAATTCAACTTCAACGTGGCGGTGTACTTCTAGATCTTGGTACTCGTATGGGTCAACCTCGCCGAAGCCTTCAACATTCTTAACAGAAAGGATGTTGTCTGCAGACTCGTTGATGAAGCTCACGTCTAGGTGCGCTTTCTCACCACGGATAGTGAACGATTTGTCAGCGACTTCGTTAGCGAAAGTGGTGTGCATCAACCAAGTCATGTCTTTCTCTTCAGATAGAGATGCCTTGTCCTGCATCACGAATACTTTACCCTGCACAAACCAGATCTTACGCTTGTAAGACTCGATTTCAGGTACGAAGTACTTGTAAGACGCTGTCGCATCACCTTCAACCATCTTCACATCAGATTCTGTATCGTAGTCTGAGATAGTACCGCCAGCTTCAATACAGAAGCGGTCTTGGTGACCTTCGTAGCCAGTGTTTTTGTTCTCGCCGTACTGGCCCTTGCCACCGAATAGAGGCAAGTTCTTAGAGAACGTTTGACGACGCCACTTAGTGTGCATATCTACACCGAAACCACCGTAGTAGCCAGTGATCGACGCTAGCGTTTCACCGAATGCGTGCAGGGTGAATGCGTTCTGATCACCATGAGAGTGGCTGATAGAGCCAAACGGTGAACACTTGAAGACCATGTGAATGTGATTATCACGTTCAGTCATCTTGTTGTGGAACGCCGCCCAACCCGTGATTGGGAATACTTTAAGCAGTGGATCGTTTGACGGTGCTTTCTCTTCTGGTGCATCCCATAGGATGTTGAAGCGAAGATCGTCGTAACCGAAATCCCACCAACCGAAGTTATAGAATTTAGTGTGCGCTTCAGTATCGCGGCCTTTCAGCTGGTTGTAATACCATACGTACTCAGGCTTCTGATTAACACCCGCGTAGTGCTTGATGTTGTAAGCCAGTTTAAGACCTGGAAAGTCACCGATTGATGACTGGTCACAGAAGCTCGCACGCATAGAGTGAACCGGCATACAGTACAGTGGGAAGTCACCGGTGTTTTCGTAGAATGTCTTGTTGAACATATCTACGCCACAGTAGGCTTTTAGTAGGTCGAAGGCTTCGCCTAGGAATGCTGTCTGGGTGTTCCAGTAATCAGGACCTTCAGCCCAACCACCGTCTTCACCACCCCATGGCGGGTAATGTACTGCGTAGTACTCTAGCGCGTAAGCGATGTACTCGCCCGCTTTCGGGTGGTCATGGTAAAGCGCAATACAGGTTGGGATGATCGCCGAAGAGATAGAACGAACACCGTGGCTGTTTAGTGGGTTATTCAGAAGATCTACCGTTACTTTCAGGTGGTGCATGATCTCGTCTAGACGTTCAATTAGTGCGTCTTGAACCTGCTGGCGCTCTTCGTCTGTAAAGTGAGCGTGCAGCCAGTCATAACCCCAAGCCATTGCTGCAATTACACGGAATGCAGCTTCATCATTGTAGCCACGAGACGTTACGCCATCTGGATCGTAAGTAGACAGTTTTAGCGTCCACGCTTTTGCTTTCGCGATTAGCTCTTCGTCTTCTTTCACGATACCCGCGATAGCTAGGTTACGCGTTGCGTTAAGTGCCATCTGGCAATCAACATACATTTGACGCCAGTAAGGGCGCCATAGTGATGCTTTGCCTACTGTCTCTTCTGGGTAAGGCTGAGGCTCTTCATACGGTGCCGTCTCTAGGAACTTAACCGTAGAGTTGTTGAAAAAGTCATCGAACATGCAGTGTGATTCATCTGCCTGAACGTTGGCTTTAAATTCTGCTAGATCTGTAGCTTGAACCAGAAGACGAGGACGCTCTTCGCTCAAGTTGTCTAGGAATGATAGATCGAAGTCACGCTTTTGTACTTCGATAGGGAGTAGGTCTACAAGGTTACCTGCTGAAGTATCATTCTCCAGCTTCATCTTCCTGATCGCATCAAGAGACTTTTGGTTGCTCATGCTAACTCTCTTATTCAATAAAATGTAAGGGGAATCGTAAAATCAATTAATGCTATTGTAATACAATAAGGGGAATAATCACCACCCTTACATGATTTATTACGTATTTCGTGATGCAGCAATATGCAACAAAACACAACAATTAACCGGAAACTTCCAATCCTCCATAGCAGGGAGATTGGAAATGAAAGGGGATAGGAAAGGATTAAGATGAATGGGTGGAGAAACTCTGACGTGTCACCGGCCCCCAATACGGGTCTTGGTAGATATCTTCGACATATTGTTCATGGGTAAATGCACCAATCGCCCGGCGCCAGAAAGCAATCGCATGAACTGCCCCATCAATTTGCTTACTCTCCCATTCACCCGGCATCATAGTAAACAGCTGATGGGCAAACTGCTGTCCCATTTTGTTCTGACGAAAAACCGGCACCACGTAGAAGTCGCACACTTCATAGTGACCCGGTGAGGTTTCCGCGATAGCCGCTAAGCCGGCAGGGGCATTATCGATATAGAGCAAAAAGCCTTTTACATTACCGCCAATCAGGGTGTCCATCGCAAACACACCATTCTCATCGGGCACCTTTTTGGTATAGACCGAAAATTCGGCTTCATAGGGTTGGGATAAGTTGAGGTAAGTCGGCATGTTGCCTTGATCGACGTTGACGATTTTCACTAAATTTCCTTAGGATATTGTCTGACTTTTAGAATATTTTCCGATAGTGCTGACAAGGCCAGCATAAAGTTCAGCGTAGACGAACTCTCCTACTTCCACAGCAATTCATATAGGCATTGAATTTCCTCAACCACTAGTCCTTTGAGCTTCCTCTGAAAAATAAATACAAAGGCAAAGACAAGTCACTCCATCGGCTATCCTTATCAGCATCAAAGGTTACAACCTATGCTACACCGCCAGCCAAGCTAAGCCTTTCACTGGGTGCTACCAGCATTGCTCGGCTATTACATGCAGGCAATGAGGACGAGTCCATGAACAATGATGATGTGCTACTGTCAAAAAATGCCACCCTCAAGGCTCGCGATATGGCTGGGTATGCAGGCGACCCACCCCATGCCAACTGGCCTAATAATGCCAAGCTAGCGGTACAGTTTGTGCTGAATTTCGAGGAAGGCGGAGAGAACTGTATTCTCCATGGTGATACCCATTCCGAGACTTTTCTCTCTGAGATCGCAGGTGCAGACGCCTACCCTGACCGTAATATGATAATGGAATCGCTGTACGAGTATGGCTCTCGCAGCGGTGTCTGGCGAATTTTTACCGAATTCGATAAACGCCAGTTGCCTTTGACCATCTTTGCCATCACCACCGCGCTGGAACGCAACCCGGCTGTTACCCAAGCGATCATTGAGAATGGCTACGATGTGGTGTGCCACGGCCTAAAATGGATCCAGTACCAGCACATGCCGATTGACGAAGAACGCGAACACATAACACAGGCACTTACCCGTATCGAGGGCCTACTGGGAAAACCGGTTGTCGGTTGGTATACCGGCCGTGTATCAAAACATACCCGCCAATTACTGGCCGAGCACCCATCCATTTTGTTCGATTCCGACTACTACGGTGATGACCTGCCGTTCTGGACTACGCTTGATACCCCATCCGGCATCAAGCCGCACTTGGTGGTGCCTTATACTTTGGATGTCAATGATATGCGCTTTTCCTCTCCCTTCGGCTTTAGTCACGGCGAAGAGTTTTTCCAGTATCTAAAGGACACGTTTGATTGCTTGTACGAGGAGGGGGAAACATCACCCAAAATGATGTCGATAGGTATGCACTGCCGGATTTTAGGTAAACCGGGCCGCATTCAGGCGCTCAAGAAGTTTCTCGACTATATCAGCGGGTTTGACGATATCTGGGTAACGACCCGCACCGATATCGCCAAACACTGGATGACCTATCACCCTGCTGATGGAACCTAAAGCTAGGTATAGCTACTGGCTCAACCATAATTCAAGTTGTTGAGTGACCTGCGGATCACTCAACAAATCATTGTGCTTCATCTCATAAAACACTTTCTGGGATGACTCGGCAAACATAAGGTGGCGCTCGTTAACCGAGTGACACCCTAAAGCACTGTTAAGTGGCACCAGGCCGTCACCAATTAATCGCTCGGCTAACACGCTTCTTTGACTTGCGGTTGTGGCCGCAATCGCAAAGCAATCGATGCCCTGCGGTAGTGGCACACCACACCGCTCATCGGGTCTATTATGGAAGCGATCAGCGCCTTGCCAATCTTCATCAATAACATTGCCATAGCGAAGATCTGTGATCCCCGCACTGCGAAGGTTACTGAGTAAGTTAAAAGGGGCGGTATACGGTGTTTTACTGAGAATAACGCCAAACTTATTGCCTATTCGCTCTAAAGGGGCACCTTGATGAGGCGTTCCCAGAAACACCATCTTTTTCACTTTATCGGGCCATTGCATCATCTGCTTCTGGCCATAGTGAACAGCACTTCTTGCGACGAGTCCGCCCATACTATGAGCGACAATCGACAGCTCCTCTATCGGCGTTGGCCATTTTTTGACAAATAGCTCGATCAACTCAGATAACTGCCTGCCATTCTGCGATGTATGTAACCCCGTATTATAGCGAAGGTAAACTGGGGTATAGTCCAGTGAGGAGGATAAGTGTTGACCATGATCGACCTCGACACCATCGTGCATCCCCTGCCATAGCCGATCATTCATGCATAAACCATGGATCATCAGCAGCACTTTGTTTTTCGCTTGTGGAATCTCGAAGGTTGGAGAATCCACATCTAATGGCAAATTCTCGTCTAACAGCAAAGGCGCTTGCTGATAATAAAAGGTCATCGGGATAGCGAATTGGTTGTTCTTTTCCACCAGCTGATCACCCATCACCCCGTTTAAGGCTGACAGAACTGAAATGCGAGCCACCGTTTCAGCCTTACCTTCGTCAAGAGACTCAAGAAAAGGCTGTTGTTTTTCCAAAATTTTATCTACCCCACTCCCCACTAGCTCGGTTACCGTATAAATATTCTTATATACAAACCCAGTGAGGCCTCGGGTTTTGTCTGGTGCTGAGCCACCCGACACCCCCATCGTGCGCCAGACAGATTGGTGCACCCCTTCAGCGATCCGTGTTGCACTTATTGTCGCTTGAGTCGCGAGTTGCCCGAGCCCTCTAAGATCGGAGGCATAAAAATGTTTAAATCGCTTTGTCGATGCTTGGGTAACCATTAAGAACTCCATTTCGCGTAGTTATAGGGGAGAGACGCGGGGGGATCAGCTCATGTGCACACAGCATAAGCCTCCAAGCTCATAGTGAGGGAATAATCTAGAAATGTGAACCTAGATAATTCAAATACCGCAATGTCCGGCCAAAAAGTTATTGTTCAGTCGTATTTGCCAACCTTTGTTTTGCTATCCCTTCTTTTGCTAACCCTTCTTTTGCTAACCAACGTAACGCTGTGTCAGTAAGCTGTTCAGTATAGGGGTTGATCTTCCAATGACCAGGACACCAGCCTTTCACAAAACGCTGGAAATCGGCCCAGGCTACGCAGTATAAAGGACGCCATTGGTGCTCAACGTCATCACCATCAATCTCAGGATGTAATTCAGATAACGTCTGCTTCAGCACTGAAAAATACTCATCAAGATAAATCTGTACCTTGGCCTTGGTATTGTCCTGACTCTCACTAAAATCCAGCACACTGCTAAGGAACAGGCTGACATCCTTCATGCCACAGCCACCACCGACATATTGGAAATCGACCGCGGCAACCGATATGGTCGATGCAGCCACATGACTCTCGGGTGTGAAACAGAAATTCGCCAGTTTGGCATCGCCATGGACCAAGGTTTGGTATTTACACCGAGCCAAGGTGACATCGATCTTCTCGGCGGCCGCTTTCAATCGCTGATCTTCAAGCCCAGACAGTTCATCCGGACGCGTTGCCAAGTGCCAGTATGTCCCTGTGGGCCATAATCCATGCGGGTTTATCATCTGGCCGTAAGACATGAACTGAGCATGGACCATATACTGGGCATGAAACTGGGCCAACCAGCGCAAGCAAGCCAAAATAGCCGGCTTCCCGACACATTTATGGACTTCGCTATATCCCAACGTGGTTAAATCTTCCAGCACCAACAAGATCTCATTTTGTTGCTGTTCTTCCATCAAGCACTTTGGCACCGGAGCCTGACATTGGTTGGCATAGTGTCGATACCAATTCACTTCAACTTGATAGGAATCCAACTTACGTTGGTGTGACCGCGACGTGTTCCAGCCCCTCGGATGAGCATGTGAAGAGGCTGTCGATTGAGGTAAAAGGATGTACTTAACGATAACTGAAGGGGTTTCACCTCCTTCAAGGTGCAACCGAACCAATTCACCATAGCCACTCCAAAGGCTTTGGATATGCTCAACGTTAGCGACACCTTCGACGCCAAGTGACTGAGCGACTTTATCAATGATATTTGATGGGATATTCATAATAAAAAACAGGTATATAGATCCTGGATACTAGTTCCTAGCTTTTGGGTTCTGGGTTCTGGGTTCTGGGTTCTGATTCTAGAGTACGTACAGCTTTTTTAAGCTCTTTAGCTCTTATTCTTTTCCCAGGAACTAGGGCCGGCTCTTCCTAGGACCTAGCATTTATTCCTACACTTTTTCCGTTCTTCAAAGTCGACAATGTTACCACGGCTGTCGACCTTCATCTCACAGCACTCATTAAACAGGCGATTAAGCTTCTCTCGGCTTTTCTGGACTTTTGATTTCAACGTTGAGTACTTCATTCCGTGCTTCTCAGCATAGTCTTTTTGCGATGTACCATTCAGTTCAATCGCACTGAGCAGTTGGGCATCTTCTTCAGGCAGTGCCTGGATGAACGGCATAATACAGTGAGAAAGCTGATGATGTATCGATTCTCCCCCCTCGGTATACCACAGCTCATCCTCCGTTACGCCCTTGCGGCGGGCACGTTTACGGTAGAAGTCGATAATGGTGTTATTAGCCAATTGAAACAGCCAAGACTTCAGCTTGTTCTTGTCTTTGACCGTGCTGATCTGCTGATAAGTCTTAATTAGAATATCCTGCAGCAAATCATCTACATCATCAGGGCATGAGACATTCGATTGCAAAAAGCGCCTCAGGCTTGTCTGGTATTGCTGCCATACATCTTCAATGCGGATCACGCTCTCTGGCAACGCATTCTCTGACATCGTTTTTCTCCAACACAACTTTTCTACATGGCAAAAAGGTTATGGGTATCCCCATAACCTTTAAAATTTTTAATTAAGATAATACTAAATTTTAGCCGCAACAACCGCTTGTGGCACACGCCGTACCGCTCTGCAACTCTAAACCTGTTTTCAAGTAGGTCTCAGATAGGTAAAAGTTGGTGAAGTGCAGCTCAAAGTCATCAGCTACGGAAGCTTCAACTAACCCAGACTCCATGATGGCCTGCTGCCACGCCTGTGTTTTCGGCAAAGCACACAAGAAATCATAGCCTGTATGCTGTTTAATAATATTTGCACGGTGAAGCAAAGGTAACCAAGCAATATCAACATTGCTGATCGCATCAGATTTAAAGTAGCGTGTATTACCCGACAACTGATTCTCTATTTTGGCGAAAGCCGTAACAAACTTTTCGTTACGCTGCTCGAAAGTTGCCTTATCTTTGCTGCTCATCGTGCCACACTGGCTCATGTAGTTCTTCGAACCCAAGTAACTCCAAGCTCGGTCAAGAGCACGCTGTTCGTTGCTCACTCCCTGCTCCAGAGCACCATATTGATCTTCAATGTACTCAATGATGGCATCAGACTCGAACAGTGGCGTACCTGACTCGGTAATTAGCAAAGGTACTTGACCATTTGGCGAAATATCCAAAAACCACTGAGGTTTATCCTTCAAGTTGATGTATTCGATCTCGTAGGGAATGTCACGGGCAGCCAAAGCTGCGGTAACACGCTGGACAAATGGACAGATCTTAAAACTGACAACTTTAAGCATTTCGAATTCTCTCTGATAGTTTGTATACCCGTAAGACGGACACCATCAGAAAAAGACGAAAAAAATTATAAAAATTTGGCAACCTCCTTTCCAAGCAGGCAAATCGCACAGTCTCAGCTTTACAGGCACCATTCAGCCGCTCTCAAGCTGCTCCAGCATAAAATCTCAGCATTATTAAATAATCTTTCAGCATATGAGCTCACTACCCGTTTGTCGCGCAGCCCTTAGCACTCCGTTTCTTAAATTCCTCGATGAACATGGGCGTGATCCTTCAGCTATGATGAAGCAATTGAGAATTAATAAACAGATGTTGGCTAACCCAGCCCTGTACCTCCCCTCACATCTCATCGCTCTGCTCATAGAATCTGTTGCTACGGCTACCTACCACAGCGATATTGGTTTCTACGCCGCCCAGTATATGGACGCAGGAATGCTTCACCCTGACTTACAGCGTCAATTAATTGAAGCCAATGATCTCACCAGCCTTCTTGATACCTTAATATCTCTTAGGCACCTACAAGGATCACATTTCCAAATATGGTTAGAACATGAAGGTAACGAGCTTCGCATTTGTCACTCAAGCGCATTAGCAATATCCAACCGAAGCTATGGCCATGCCAATGAGTTTACATCGTTCTTCATTATCAATCAGTTGAAACGATTACTGGGGAGCAATTGGCAACCAACCTACTTAGCTTTTCATCATAAGTGCCAACCCAAAGCAAAAATTGTAGGTCAAACGGAAGCCAAAAAAGTTATCTATGGAGCAAGGAAAAGCTATGTTCCAGTGTCCGTTGAGATTGGACAGCTCTCGCGAATCAAACACTATCGCAATGAGGTAAGGAATGGGGCCTTAACAAGAGTTACAGGGGTTATTGATACTTTCTGGGAACATGAAGACTTCAACATCGAATTTGTCGCCCATCTTTTCGGGGTTTCAGAAAGAACACTCCAACGTGTATTCTTGAATAACGACACTACATTTCGTGATTATATGAATAAAAAGAAAATCAATAAATCCATAAAGCTTCTAGAACAGGGATATAGTGTTCAACGTGTAGCAGAGTTGATGCAATATTCCGACTCTTCTAATTTTTCACGAGCAATGAAGAAATATATTAACGTGACACCGTCTAAATATGTTCAACAACTCGAACGTGGGATATTAATAAAAGGCCCTTACTAAAACAGTAAGGGCAAAGCCTAAGAGTACGATTTTGATTTTATAATTATTCAGATGAACTGATTTTTACAGGGGCAGTATGCAATGACTCATCAATGCTATCGTTCACCTCGAGCCACGTATCAATATCTGTATCAAAGATATGAGCATTCCCATTCACTGGGTTTTCGCCAGTCCAAAACTCAAGGGAGTTAAGGACTAAATAATCAGCCCCGACAGTAACAGCATACAAAGGTGACATTGCAATATTCAACCCGCCTCGAGCATAGCGGTTATCTACAGCTTTTACGTTATATTCCATTAACTTATTGGTTGCTACATTACTGCCTACACAGCCGCTTAACAGGACTGAAGTAAGACCTAGAACTACACATTGTTTCAATTTATTGATAGCCATATAACTTATAATAAAAAGTGAAATTTAGAAAAAAAGGATAATATTCACCTGAATTGTTTAGTCTAGGAAGAGTGGTAATAATTGTTATATAGACAGCAATCTTTATATTTATATAACATTTGTCGTGAAATGACCTGTACAACTAAAAAACCAGTTATCCTATGCTATATAAAGCTTGATAGTAGTTAGGGGTATAACTACTATCTACATGTTCTCACAATTTCATCTTGGTACGAAATAACTTGATATTACTACGGCTAACAGGGATCTCCGTGCTGCCTTGCTGCACATTAACAATATAAGTACTGTTCATTCCCGGTGTAATCTGAATGATTTTGCTGAGATTTAAACAATAGGAACGGTGGCAGCGGAAAAACAGATCTTCAGGTAATCGTAGCATCAACTCACTAATCGTATAGGGTGCAATATACTGGCTTTCTTTAGTGTAGACCTCTGTGATTTTTTCTTTCGCTACAGCATAATGAATATCATCAATATTGACAATGCAGATACGGTTTTGCTGCTGAAGAGGGATCGTTGCGGCTGACAACGTTGAAGGTACGCTTTGTACAGGGTCCTGTAGCAACACATGTCGTTCAAGCTTTTCCAATACTCGCTGCACACGATTGACATTGAGTGGCTTGAGCAAATAATCAACGGCTTCAATATCGAAGGCATCTAACGCGTGCTCTTTATACGCAGTGGTGAACACCATCTTGGGCGCTGTCTTCGTATTATGTAGGTTTTTAGCTAGCATCATGCCGTCAATAGATGGCACATTAATGTCTAAAAAAAGCACATCAACAATATGGCTTTGAAGGTATTTAAAGGCTTGTAGACCATCGTCAAATACCGCTACGACCTCGATATCACTATATTGAGAAATAAGATATTTAAGCTCTTCTTGAGCTAAATATTCGTCCTCAACAATTACCGCTTTCAACATACACTGCCCCTGTTTGACGGTTCATGACTTTAAAAGAGACTTCAACACCATCGCTTAAGTTTTGGATTTTGAGCCCCTGACCATAAATGAGCTTGATCCGCTGGTGGACATTGAGCAAACCAATCTTGTTTTTTTCCATAGCACCACTGTGCAGTTTCTCGATAATAGTTTGAGGGATTCCATCACCACTATCTTTAACACTGATCAAAACATGATCGCTTTGCTGTTTAACTCGTATTAAGACATGTCCTTGGCGGCTGAAAGGTTGAATTCCATGTTGTATCGCATTTTCGACTAATGGCTGAATCAGTAAGCAAGGAATTTGAATATGAACAGGGTCAATATCAAATTCTACCGAAAGCTTGTTACCAAAACGCGCTAACTCAATCGCTGTATAGTCTCGCACTTGTTGAAGCTCAGAATGCACATCAATGAAATCTTCATCACGTTCGAGATTGTAACGAAGAAAGTCCGCAAGGTTGGCTATCAACGAACGAGCTTTGTCAGGTTGAATACGAATCAACGTCGAGATGGCATTGAGCGCATTGAACAAAAAATGCGGGTTTATCTTACTTTGAAGCGCAGAGAACTCCGCTTTTTGCAGCATCATTTTTGTTTGTTCAGCACTAGAGGCTTCTATCTGAGTCGAGATCAGGACGGATAACCCCTGCGCCATCTCGATAAGCGGTTGTGATATCTGATTCTTTTTTCTAAAACAGATTTTGAGTGTACCGGTAATATAGTCACTTTCTTGTAGTGGAATAATCAAAGCTGAGCGAAAGTTCTCATATTCATAATCGTTGGCAACGATATTGGTCTTCTGAGTGAGGACTTTTTTTACCAGCGGGCCGCATGCAGTTTGGTGGCCATCATAGTGACCAAGAGTATCGCCATTAGCGTATGCAGAAATGAATTCCCGATCAGTAATAAAGACTGCATCAGCTTGCGTTTCGCGACGAATAATGTCGCAAATCTGAGCCAAACTGTCTGAGTTATTGCTTTTAAAAAAAGGTAAAGTTTGGTTGGCGATATCTAATGCCCGCTTTGCTTGTTGAGCGGCAAAGCGGTCTCGCTCGTTGTGTACATCTTGAATTCGTTTGATGATCAGACCGATGCTCGCTGCGCCTAACACCATAGGTAAACCAATATTCTTGACTATGGTAAGCGCTAACGTTTTGTCATCGGAAAGAAGATATATCAATGCCATCGTTAGCACTTCGCAAAACATCCCAGCGACAATCCCCCATCGAATGTAATGCTTTTTGTTGCCATAACGATATATCAGCGTGCCGCAGATCCCGGCAAAGGTACTGGTGATCAAGCAAGGTATGGAAGTTGGCCCATTAATATCAATCAAAAAACGATGAATACCAGAAATTATCCCAGCAGGTATACCGACCCAAGGGCCAAAGATAATGCCGCCAGAAATGATGGAGATGATGCGGACGTTGACCAAAGAGCCATCGACATTAACGCCGGTATAGGTGCTGAAAATCGCGAAGAAGATGAACAAGATCGAGACAAAAATGAGCTCGGTCGGTTTTCGCTCAGAGGCATCCTTATTCATGATGTCTTTGAATACACGCGCTTGTGTTAGCAGGAATAGTGCCGACAACATAAATGCGGCACGCTCTAACACATTGAATAACATCTGCAAGTGTTCAAGGAACAAGCTAGATACTCCCTTTAACCAAAAAGCCCCTATGATACTCATAAGGGCTAAATAATGAACTCAACTGTCAGTGAGTGACTAACACAACACAGGCTGAAGAGGTTGTGCTTTGCTCGGTAGTTTTACTGTGAGTGAGAACACGATGGAAATAACCACCAATGCCAGCATCACTGAGAAAGTTGCAGTAAAGCCACCAAATACAGAAGCGATAACTGAACCAACGAAGCTACCAATACCAAAGCCTAAATAAATGAAACCGTAGTTTTTGGTTAGGTTGTTTAAGCCAAAGAAATCACTAACCAAAGAAGGGTACACGGTAATTGTGCCACCAAAGCTAAAGGCAATACAGGCAATTGCCAAGTAAAAACTCGATTGTTCTAATGCAACTAAACGCAAACACACCACGCCGATTAAGCAAATAACAAGTGCAATGCTGATTACGCGAATACGAGCGATTTTATCTGACAGCACGCCAAGTACTAAACGACCAGAAAGATTACAAACCGCGATAATCGCCACAGAGGTGGCAGCTGCTGCTGAGTTAAGGTGAACAAAATTCTCGCCAATATCTTTCGCCACGCCGATAACGTAAAGACCTGACATACAAACAGTTAAAAAGATTACAGATAAGATCCAAAATTGTGATGTTTTGAATGCTTCTGCTAGAGTAAAATCGGTTGAAACTGGTGCTGTATTTGCTTGCGACTCATTTTGTTGAGATTCACTATGAATAGGCGCATCACGCATCATCAAACCACCGACCACTACGCAGCACATTGCAATGATTCCCCACACGCTAAACGTCATTTCGACACCAGAGTGAGTTAGGAAGTACATGTTAATGTACTTGAAACCTAAGCTACCTAAGCCGTAGGCACCGATAGCACACGCTGATGCAACACCTTTTCGCTCAGGAAAAAATTTCACACAGTTTGATAATGTCATCAGGTAACCCGTACCGTCAGCAAATCCCACCAAGAACCCAGCAACCACATATAGCACCATTAGGTTAGGTGCATAAGAAGTAATGATTAAGCTAAGTCCCAACATAATACCGGCACTGACCGTCACTTTACGAACACCGAAACGTTCTTGAAGTTTTCCTGATAGTGATGATGCGACTGCCAAAGAGAGGCTTAGAATACCAAAGGAGAAAGCAACTTGGCTTACTGGCGTATCCAGTTTACTTGCAAGAGGCGCATTAAAAAGGCTCCATGTATAGACTGAGCCCAGCGCAAATTGCGTAAGGATCGTACCCAACAACGTCCATAGACGGTTCGGCTGGTTGGCTGATGATTGCATGCTGCATTCTCCAAAGATCGTTCGTAATCAAAATTCAATGGAGTGTATTAATACGTGTAACTCATGAGTGAGCCAATAGCTTGCAGTAACTATAAAATGAGCTGCAATTTATCGGCGCGAGTTGCATTATTTCGGCATGAATGGCAGCAATAGGAAGTGAATAAACAGTCCGATTAAAACGCTACGCCAGATTGAAACGCTACGTATAGTCACTGGGTATCAATAGTAACTTGGCATAATTGGCCCCTAAAAAACTGACAACGCACCGCCTGTTAATACCTCAATAACCGAAAATTGGATCAGCAATACAGTCAAAGTCAACCTGCACAAATATCATACATTTGAAAATGATCACAAATTGAAACGTTTCAATTGATGAGAGTGAATTTGTGCTGTACAGTTCATACAAAATATAGCTCCTACGACATAAACTGTTGATTAAAGTTTACAAAAGCCATTTTCAACACCTAAAAAGAACAATAAAACAGCCACAAACAATAGAAACGTTACAACTAAAATTCAATAATCAGGGACATAACATCGCATACGCAAGGAATAAAAGATGATGTCATCCAAAATACGTAAACGGAAGTACTCTCCTCTTTGGCCTGTTGCAGCCTCTCTCGCAATAATGTCCCTGCCATGTACATCAGCAGATCATGTCGCAGTACCTGAACCCAAACAGCCAAACGTACTTCTCATCTTTGCCGACGACTTGGGGTATGCAGATACCGGTTTCCAAAACCGAAGCAAGGATGTCAAAACACCGAACCTCGACAGATTAGCCGAAGATGGCGTTATCTTCGACGCGGGTTATGTTACTGCTCCGGTATGCGGCCCTTCGCGGGCAGGAATGCTAACAGGACGCTACCAGCAACGTTTTGGGGCACATGACAATGTCGGCCCTTACATCTTAGAAGAAGGCATTGAGCAGGGAGTCCCTGTCAATATTCCAACCATTGGTCACTATTTCCAAGATGCTGGCTATAAAACAGCCATTATTGGTAAATGGCATGATGGTGACGCCAAACAGTTCTGGCCTCAAAATCGCGGTTTTGATGAGTTTGTTGGTTTCAATAATGGAGCGGCTGACTACTTCGTTGGGGCTCGCAATGAAGAAAACAGCAAAAATGCTCCCTTTTCCTCAATCTATCGTAACGATCAACTTATCGCACCTTTCGATCAGTATCTGACCGATAAGTTCGGTGATGAAGCTGTAAGCTTTATAGAGCGCAATCAAGATCAACCGTTTTTCCTTTACGTGCCTTTCAATGCAATCCATGGCCCACAGCAGGCATTGGAAGATGATCTACAACGCTTTAGCTATATCGAAAATCCGAAGCGACGTCTCGCAGTAGCAATGAACTACAACATGGATCATAACGTCGGACGTATCATTGCCAAGCTAGAGGAACATCAGTTGATGGAAGATACACTCATCATCTTCCTATCAGACAACGGTGGTAAATTTCTGGGTAAACATGGTAATGAATCCTACAACCTTCCATTAAGAAGCGAAAAAGGACAAGTGTGGGATGGCGGGATCAGAATCCCCTTTACGATAACTTGGAAAGGGACTATTCCGGCTGGCCGTACTATCAGTGATCCAATTATTTCTTTAGATATTCTCCCTACCGCTTTGGCGGCAATTGGCGTGAAGGCTCCTCAAGAAATGCAATTAGACGGCACAGATTTACTACCATTACTTAAAGGTGAAAAAGAACACCTTGATAATCGTTTCCTCTACTGGCATATGCCAAATCAAGCAGCCATCCGAGACAACAACTGGAAGCTGATTATGCCTAACCTTTCCGATGAAAACGCATCCTATGAGTTGTACCGTATCAGCGATGATATCAGTGAGAGTAACAACGTAGCCGATACTCATCCAGAACAAGTAACGAGGCTCATATCTGAGTTTGCATCCTGGAGCAATGACAATATGCCACAACTATGGGGCTGGGATAAGAACCGCTTAAAGTACACCAACGGCTGGCGTGGTAGGTACTAGAACCATAGGCATTTGTTCATAGTATTTCTGTTGAGAGCTACGAACCTTCCTTTAATATATAGGTAAGCGTCGAAAGACTCGCACATCCCGTAACCAATCATGGTGCGTCTTTTTAATAAAGACACACCATAAAGTTTAAGTTCGGCTAGAAAACTAACATTTAATTATAACTATATTACATACCAACATACTATTTAGAAGAGAAATCATGATAGGCAATCTAGAAGTCGTCGTTTTATCCAATTTGCTAGAAAAAGAGTCTACTGGCTATGAATTGACAAAAAAAATAAATAAATCCCCTTGGAAAACCTCTCATCAACAAATATACAGGACCTTATTGAAGCTAAAGAACAAAGGGTATCTTTCGTGCAAAAACGTATATCAAACAAACAAACCTAATAAAAAAGTCTATGCAATAACGCAAGAAGGAGAGATCATTGTTAGTAGCCCAAAATTACAAGAGGCCAAGATTAAGATCACACAGGACGAAGCTAACTCTAGGTTAGTATTAGGAGATCCTCAATATTTCATAAATATGCATAACGAAATATCAAAACAAGTGGCAGAGCTCACCATAATCAGGATTGATTCTGACCCTTTAACGCAATTAGATATAGATAGGAAGATAAGTTTACTTCATGCAGATTCCGAATGGTGTAAGTACGTTGTAAGGACGTTATCTAACAAAATAAAGGTCGCCGCATGAATTATATCGCTATATTCCTTGATGAGAAAGGAAGAGCATTATCCAATAACAATACGGGTGATTATATAAACATACAACTTGGTGATTTTGACAATATACATCAAGCAACAGAGTGTGCTAATAATCTTTTTGATGGTTATGAAGTGAAAGAGGGGGTTATTTGGTCTAAGTCCTGTTTTGGTGGAGTGTTAATTACGGCTAATGTTCACAAAAACAATTCATTTTATTAGATTACTTATATTTACTTACCTTTTCACTATAAATCATACCCGAGTATTATATGCATGCTTGGGTATTCCTTCATTTCAAAACGTTTCAGTAGTAACTTTAAAAATATAGTACCGCTGAAAATACGTTTTCAGCGATATGTAAATTTACAATACCAACACTAAATTCAACCTTCCTCTTTTGCGAATAACTCTTGCAGGGTCGGCTTACGCTCATGTATTAGCAGCATATCAACCCATTCCTCTCGCTGCTCTTTGGTAAGACGAGCCAGTAAGTGCAGCCAGATATCTTTACGCCACTCAGTGGTGGCATTAAGTTAGATGAGGAGCTTTTATTCAGCAGCACATGCACAGCCAAACGACGAACAAGACCCCATAGCAAATAGAGGTATTGCTTTCATTTTCACAACCCGTTTCCTTTATATTTCACATAAAATAAAAAATCCGGTACTACACACTTCCCCTAACGAAAAGTAGTACCGGCAACAATAAATTGATAATTTGTCGTCAAGTGTTGGTTGTATTATTTAACTCAAAGCGTTAACAACCAAACCTGTGGCTACTGCTCTTTGTGACATGTCTACATTTATGGGTTCATAACAAATTTCAGATCGCTAATACTAAACTTGAATCCCTTTGGCGAGTAAGATTTATCATCAACCTTTTCAGGAAAGAAAACAACTTTCTTTATATGCTTAAGAATATTAATATCAATATCACCGTCTGTGGTACTAAAAAATTCAGATAATGGAATTGAAAACTTCTGTATTGCCCCTTCACAATTGTCCATCTTACAAGACATGACCCATAATTTTGATGCCGGATAGCGGTAATCTGGAGAAGGACTCTCGGGATCATTTTTGGTCGGCGTATCTATCTTAACCATAATATTGTTTGTCGGATGAGCCATTTCACTATAAGACTCAACCCAGAGAGTGAACTCTAATGTGCCTTTCTCTAAATATTGGCTCACATCTTTAAGTTTTACGTCTTCTTTATTAAGAATAAAGCTTAAGTAAGTCTGCTTACCTGGTTCAGCTGTTGACTCAACGCCTGCCCACCCTATCTCTGAGTCTTCATTCTTAACTGGGTAAATCTTGGCGCCATTTGAAGTCAGGTGATAAGTCCAACCAGACTCAACAAATTCACCTTGGTCGTTTTTCTGGCGAGCATAAACAATGGACTCAGGCGTAGTTAATACCTCACTTTTTGAATTATCACACTCTATCACTAAGTTCATACCAGGCTTATCACCACCCGCTTCAGCCTGAACACGAACATTACTGATATCAAAATTGGCGTTGGCACTCATGTCCATAGAAAAAGACTGTGTCACTTTGCTGAAATCAACACCTTGATCAGCAAAACATTGCAAAGGAATTCGGACACTTTGAGTACTATTGACCACATCGCTGTTTTTAACACCCAAGTAAGCACTGAGTGAACTGGTGATATCAACCTTCCCTTCAGAACCATCATCGGATTTCAGTGTAACGGTAGCCGGAGTTACCTTCCCGCTAGGAAAATCTTTCATATGTACATCAAAGAGAAGCACACCAGCCTTATTAACCGTCGCCTTAGAGTAATCGACTGGGGAACTTGCAATAAACTGAATACCAGCCTTCGCATCTTGCGTCACACTTACATTCAAAGAGGCTTGAGATAAATAACCACCAATCACTTGAATGTTACTCAACGCGGTATTTTCTTGGCCATCAACATCAACCGTCATACCTCCCTTATCGACAGCCTGCATAATGAAAGCGCCATTAGAGCCTTCACCATATATCTGATTGACTTCACCGCCAGGAACAGGCCCTGTTCCATCTTTACCATCATTATAACTAAAGCCATCTTCAAGGCAGCCGGATAATGCCATAATGACAGATGTCACCACAGCTGCTCTTTTAAATTTAATATTCATAAGCATCTCGTAAAGCAAATAATTAAATTATAAATTTTGACAGTACGTTCACGTTGCTAAAATAGGTAGTAAATATATAGAGTATTTTTTAATATATCCAAACCCAATATATGATGTACGCCAATCACAAGTTAACTTTTTGATTCCATGTCAAAGTAATTGTTGTAAGTATTGAAGAACTCCATCCCTAAATTTTCTGGCATTGCGGCTAAACCAAATAAGAAGGTTGAGAAGTCTACACCTTCGACCCATCCCGCTTTCCATTCAGGCTGGTCATAACTGTAACGCCATAAAATCTCATGACCATCAGGAAGATCATATCGCGCATTGATTGATTTATCTCGGTAGGTCGAAATTAAGTCATCTCTAGCATGCTCAGAATAAGGCATGAAGCCAGCCATAATGTGTGGAGAGACAACAAGGTTATTATTAAACTGCCGATCTGCATCAAAATGGAATCGATCGACACAATACCCATCAGGACAAGCACCCGCACCCGTACCCCATTCGTAACTCTCTAAACCGTCAACATCCAAGTCATTCCACCAAGCATGGTCAACAATAGCGGCATTGACTGTCGCCGCCTGGTAAGCCGGTGAGTTGGAGTATTCATGGATTAGGTAGTTGTTGAATAAGAAATTAAATTGTGATGTAAAATATTTCTTACTTTCCGAAAGGATCGGAATGCCATTATACTCAGCAACAGGCAGAATATCTGGTTTGGCATACCATTTGTTCCAGAAAGCAACAGGGGCTGAATCTTCACCATAACCAAAGTCTAATGCTTGATGTTTGGCAAACGCGGCCACCAACATATACTCATTATAGGTTTTAGTTGCATATTCTTTAAAGGTACCATCACTGTTTTGGGCAAGGAATATTAAACCTTCCTCTACATTTGCAATATAAGCGGTTAAATCGGTGTTCCGATATAGCTCATTAGCAAGTTGTTCGATTTCCTTATTGCCACTAAAGTAATTTTTTGCAAACAATGCCCCACTCAGCATAATTGCACTATCAATTGGGCTCCAGTCATCCCCGACAGCATCACCTGTTTGGGTATTGTAAAAATGAATGAAAGTATTCGAGCGATTTTGAGGAATGTTAATATTGGGATCTTTACCTACTAGCATTCTCAAAGTCTGCAAAGCTAACTTTTCAGCATTAGGTTCCCAGCCATTCTTGTGGCCAATTGTAAGGGCAATCAACCCCATTCCTGAATTGGCAATTGAGCCAACATGGCTACGCTCACCATTAAGAAAGAGTTTATCCTCATAGGAACCATTTTCATTTCTAGCTTGTTGCCAATAGGCATAACCACCACGATATAAATCCTGGATGATATCTGCATCACTTTTCTGGTTTTCGACCGCTACAGCTTGAGGAGCTAGAAGCGCGGCCAATAGCACAGGTAACAGTTTTTGTTTCATTATCATTCCTTTCCAAGCGTTATCTCAAACAACAAAGACAAAGCTCTATTCGATTAGAAAGATAAATTGAAACCAAGTTTAGCACTCAATCCATTTTTATCTTTGTCTTTATCGATTCCCGCCTCGTGAAGCTTAACCATGGAGTAACCGACATTGGCAATAAGTTTCATATTTTTATTAATCGGGTAGTTATTGTTAAGGTTAATCTTAACTGTCTCAGATCCGCTTAGCTTTAAACCACCTTCATTGTAGTTGTATGGTGTGCTAATTTCTGTCACGATATTCTGCCAATGCTTGATACGTATTGACGGCTTCACAGCATATGCACGTCGACGAAATTCTGGATCAGAGTTATCTACATAGCCATTACGAGTAAGCTCTAGGCCAAAGTTTACTTTTGCCCCATAGCGGTAAATATAATTAGCTTTAATTTCAAAGGTATCAAATTTCTTATTAAGATTTTCATTTTCAGTTTCTTTTTCAACAAAACTGTAGGTGTAAACAGTGTTTAGACCATGTTTCCCTTTTGTAAACTGAAGACCAGGTCGAAGTTTGATCTCTGTGTTAGTGACACCAGCGTCAGGATCAGACTGATGGACATATACCGGTTCTGCGAAGAAACTAAACCACGGGTTTACCCACTGCTCATAACGAGGTGCAAGCGTGAAGTTCGTTTTTTTGTAGCTTGTTTCTTGTTCTATGCCTGACGTATTTTGGATCTGGCTTAATACATAGCGTATACGCCAATTCTCGTGTAATCGTGTCGACCCGTCAGCAACAACATACTTAATGTTCTCTGTTCTTGCTGAAAATTCAGAAACCGTTTCATTGTATTCCATCCCAGAGAAGAAAGAAGTACGCTTTGGCATCTTATATGATGAGTATTCCGGCGCTTTTCTAATGATATCGACATCATCCTCCATGATAAGAAACTTGCCGTCATCTGCTGCGTTGGCATATCCGGTAAAAGCCAGAGAACCAAGTAATATAGGTATTATTTTATTCATAATTATTCCGTCTATAGTGCGTATCTGTTCCGTATAAAAAACGCATTATCATCAAAGCTTGATTCTCTCATTCAGTACTTTTTAGCTGTATTAGTGCACTGATTGCATAAAGGGTACATTCCCCTTGTAATACACCACCACCTAGAAAGCCTGAACGAAACCACCTGCATCAAGCATTGTAAGAAACACAAAAAGGATAAACGTTTCGACACATTCACACAACCGGTCATTACAATATGTAAACTTATGTAAATCACCTCTACCTACCGTATTTACTGGCTTTGCAAGCAAAATACCCCTTACAGACAAGTTTCAGTTATATGAAGCAAATCACAATAATTTCCTTAAAAGCGGAATGATATGACATAAAAACTTTGAATATCATATCAAAATGACGCTGATCACCTATCTCAGTGATATTCCTGGCATCAGCATAAATCTTCAGTACAGAACCTGATTTGAGTCACACCGTGTAATAAAATGTGTTAGCTAGTCACTATTTTCAGCTTTGCGTTATTGAATCCCCTTACCAACTGAAGTATGTTTCACCTCAACAGCAATAGAAACGTTTCAATGGATGACATAATCATAGGACATGAATGTGAAAAGACTTCTTATAACTATTTTTGCCTTATTAAGCTTCATCACGACCTCCTCTAGTTTTGCGGCTGAACTTACGGAAGCAGACATAAAACGTATTGAGAACGAGGTTGGCTCTATGGCTGATTTCATGAAACTCAGTCCAGCAGAGGAGAAAACAATCACCGAATTGAAGAAAGAACTCACCCTCAGTAACAGAGACGCCGTGGCGTTATATGGCCGTGGAAGCAGCGAATTCAAACAAGCCAGAAAAAAAGCTATGAAAAGCTATCAGGGCGAGCTCTATCAAATTATCACTAAAAAAGAATTACAAGAGTGGCGCCAAGCAAAGGCTGGCAAATAACAAAACCCATATTGGTTTAACAGGAGTTAGAAAAAATGGACATTAAAAAGAAGCACTTGGCGCTTTTAATTACAGCCTTCCTCACCTTATCAGGCTGTGTTGAAGACGCAAAAAACAATAACGGTAGTGGTAATAATGGTGATGTTACCAACCCAGGCGATGGTGATAACGGCGGTGGTGATAACGGCGGTGGTGATAACGGCGGTGGTGATAACGGCGGTGGCGATAACGGCGGCGACGGTGATGACTTAAAACTACCTAGGGAAGTGACTCTTTACTATCAAGATGCTGATAAGGAAGATACCAGCCCGTATGTTATGTATGTTTATAACAAAGACGGCACAGCTCTAGCAATCAGCGGTGACAACAACATTGAACACGGTAATATCACTTTAGTAGGAGAAACCTCTGTTAAAGATCCACTAACCGTTTCTATTTCCGAAGACAAAGCATCGATTGTTTTTTCTTCTGATGATAAAGCCTATGACCTCAATGCGGCCAACGGTAATGACAGCAAAAACGGTACATTACAATTTAAAGTTATTACAAACAGTTTTGATGTACTTAACGATATTGGTGAAGAAAATAAGGTCACACTCAGTATGGCATCCGGTGATAATAAAGCTAACATCGATGTGACTAGCGCCGTCTCAGCCTCTATCAGTGCCGGTCAACCACAGTTAATTCGTGTTCCTTTAAGTTGCTTCCAAAACCAAGAGAATGGCATAGACATTAGTAAAGTCGACGTTGCTATGAACCTAGAGTCAACAGGTGCGATTGAATACCAGTTTAGCGATGCCCGTATTATTGCCAACTCTGTAACGGACAAGCCAGGTGCCAATAACGTCCAAGGTTGTTTGAATAATGGGGAATCTATTGTTCTTACTGAAGAAACGTCTGTTCTAGCTCAAAGTGTTCGCCGCGCAGAAGCATGGGTACAAGAAGGGCAAGCTCGAACAATCAGTACAACCCGAGGTAATGGCATTCAGTTAAATCCAGGTAACTCAACCGAAGAAGGTACCATTCGTTATAACGGTATTCATTACACTGTTGATAAGAATTGGGATGAGAACAACCGCAGTATTTTGACCTTCGCCATTGATCTAGCCAAAAACCTCAAAGATATGACCATATCTCGTTTGGATATGAGCCGCTACATGGATGGCACATTACAAATGAAATACCTCATGCCTTCTAATACCATTGAGTTGCCAGCGGGGACTGATACTTATCTAGTCATTAAGATGGAAACTCCTGTAGCAAGTGCAACAGGAGAAATCACTGGTGGCTACCCTAGCTCAGAATCAGTCTACTACAACCTTACCAAAGAAGGGGTTGCTAAAGGTACCGTTCATGAAATCGAGCTGCCACTAAAAACATTCTTCACCAATGCTGACGGTGTAGTCAGTTTGAATGCTTTACAATATGTGGAAAAACTAGTCACACATATTCAGCAGGGTGGCCCTGATGAAGAGCCCCTTTATTCCAATCTTGCTGAGTTCAAATATGGCCTAGCTGACATCAAACTTGTAATGCCAACTGATGTACCAGAAGTTCCAGAAGTTCCAGAAGTTCCAGAAGTTCCAGAAGAATAAACTTTAATACTTACGCTGATTAAAGCCAACTCAACACCCGGGTTGGCTTTATACCCAAGTGACTTCAATGAACTTGGTTCATCAAAAAAGACTTTTGAGCACATATATAATTCCATTCCCGCGTCAAACACACGCAAAATAAAGTCATGATTCAATTCATTGATTATCAATAAATTAAATACACTGAAAGTGTGCTGGTTTCTATAACTGAGGTCACTTGGGTATATACATTCTAATGTGAATTAAAGGATTAATATGTCTCTTCCACCGCTAAAAAAATGTGCCCTTGCTAGCGCACTCAGCACCGCTCTGTGTCTGAGCCAACCCGCCTTAGCCGACTCTAACCCAATACCTATGGTTGACGGCCATCGAGCGCCCAATGTGGTTCTGCTGTTCGCGGATGACCTAGGCTATGCCGATACAGGCTTCCAAAATAGTAGTAAAGATGTCGTCACTCCAAATTTGGATAAACTGGCGCATGCTGGTGCCATTCTCACTACCGGTTATGTGACAGCACCGGTGTGTGGCCCGTCGCGTGCAGGAATGCTTTCGGGGAGGTACCAGGAAAGCTTTGGCTACCACGACAACACTGCTCCTTATGTTCGAGAAGAAGGTATTATCCAAGGCTTACCACTTGATATTCCAACCATAGGTAACCGCTTCCAGGACATTGGCTACACCACAGCAATGATTGGTAAATACCACGATGGTGACCCTAAAGAGTACTGGCCTCACAACCGCGGGTTTGACGAATTCTTTGGTTTTAACAATGGTGCTGCTAATTACTTTGTCGGACCAATCAATGAGAAGAACGCCGAGGAAAAACCTAACTCTTCAATCTACCATAATGATCAGTTAGTTCCCCCTTTTGACGACTACCTTACAGATCGTTTTGGCAATGAGGCCGTCAATTTTATTGAAAACCACAAAGAAGAACCGTTTTTTCTTTATGTCCCATTCAATGCGATCCATGGCCCGCTACAAGCCTTAGAAGAAGATATCGCACGCTTTAAGCACATCAAAGATCCTAAACGTCGTTTGTCGGTGGCGATGAACTACAATATGGATAAGAATGTCGGTAACATTATCAACAAGCTCAAAGAACATGATTTAATGGAAGATACTATTATTATCTTCCTATCTGACAACGGTGGTAAGCCCAAAGGCAATGCGTCATATAATCACCCATTACGTGGTGAGAAAAATACCCTTTGGGAAGGTGGGATCCGCGTTCCATTCACTGTGACTTGGGAAGGAAAAATCCCTGCCGGACAAACAATTGACGATCCTGTAATTTCACTCGATATCCTACCAACAGTACTAAAAGCAGTTGGGGCAGACACGTCGGAATGGGATATTAATGGCGTCGACATCATGCCGCGCCTGATGGGTCAATCAAAGAAACTAGATAACCGCTTCCTATATTGGGATCGAGTAATTAAAGCCGCTATCCGTGATGATGAATGGAAGCTAGTGATGCCAAATATCACCCCAAAGAAAACACAAATTCAGTTATTTAACATCAGTAACGATATTAGTGAGTCCAACAACCTAGCTGACAAACATCCAGAACAAGTTGAGCGCTTAATGAAAGAGTTCAAACAATGGCAGTCCAAAAATGAACCCGCTAAATGGGGATGGAACAAGAAAAAGTTCCCACATAAAACAGTCTTCCGTGGTAAGCAGTACTAACTACAGTGACTAAACCAAGCCAGAGTAAAAAAACTCTGGCTTTTTCTACCATAACCGATGAAACCAAACTAAGGGAGAACCAATATATCGGTGGAGACATACAGTAACTGCCTGTCTTCCTGCGCATGCTTGAAAGAATAACAATTGTTAGCTATTTCTTATTTTAGATATAAAGAGGACAATATGTGTGAGATATGCGGTTCACAACTAGTACGGCAAAAAAGAAAATGGTGGCAAAAAATGATTTATAGCTCAATTTGGAAGTGTTCAAACTGTCAGTATCAAATTACACTATAGACATCAGCTCTGAAATTATTACGAACAAGAAGCACTTTTATATATAACATCAATGTATTATCTCACAGGCTTCATTAAGGGTGATATTACTTTACCAAAGCATTCACGATTCGGGAGAGGAATTGACACTCTATCCTATTCTCAGGAAAAGTTATTATCGACAATCACTCTATAAACAGCCAAAGCTCAACTACCCGCTTTAGTGCGAGAGCTCATGTTTTATGAAAACCACCATCCGCATAATTCACCATATCGCTTTAAACTTCTGTTTTGGTTTTCAAGTATTGACTAGCGTTATTCATTTTGTTCTTACTAATCGAGGGCTTAATTATGCACCCAGAAATGAAAATAGACGTTAACACGGATTGCAATTTCTTGTTTTAATAATAGTTACTATTTAATTAGGCTTGAAATAAAAAATAGCAGCAGTTATTCACTGCTGCTCTGGTTACCACTGCTTTTATTCTAAATTTATAACTTTACTTACCACCACTTAGCTGGCGATGGATTTTCTTCTTCTGTCTTGCTTCCTGCTGCATTTCTGCAGTACGGCTCACTAAATAATCATTGTCATCACGCTTAAGGAACAGGTCTAGCATAGGGTCATTATATTGCTCCATATGCTGACGCATTAGCTCCGCCATTTTCATTTGATGTTCTTTAAACTCTTTTTTACCAGCAAGGTTAGTTTTCGCATCCGGATCCGTGCGCAAGTCGTAAATTTCAGTCACTGTACGGTTAAGGAAAAAGTCGACTCTTTCTTTTATTTCCGGATCTTCCGATGCCAACTTCTTCATCGCTTTAAATGTACTGCTGTTATTCGCTGATGTTTTGTAAACCCGCCCCCCAACAGCCCAAGGGTTGAAAATATACAGCCAGTCAGCGTTTTGCACTGCAGCCATTGGGAAAATTCGACTACCGGCGTTTTCATGATATTGGGTAAAGACATAATCACGCTCAGCTTGTGAATCTCCTTCTAACAACGGCAAGAAGCTTTGTCCATCCAGTGAATCAGGCACCTTGATGCCTGCCGCATCAAGCAAAGTTGGCATCAGATCGACCATAGAAATGAAGTGCTCTTCGTCAACAGAAACAGCGACTTTCTCCGGCCAGCGGACAAAGAATGGCGTATGGTTACTGTTTCGATATACATTCGATTTCGCGAACGGGGCTGCAATACCATTATCGGACAAGAATAGAACAATAGTGTTATCACTCACCCCTTTCTCATCAAGCACGTCCATCATTTCACCAACAGTATCATCCAAGCGCTTCACTGAGCTAAAATACTGGGCCAGTTCAACCCGAGCCTGGGGAATATCAGGAAGGAAGCTCGGCACTTGAATTTCTTCAGGCTTATAGATCCTGGACGGCCGTTGTCTACCATTCCTTTCATAGTTAGGACTATCGACAAAATATGGACGATGCGGGTCGTGGGAGTTTGCCATCATAAAGAAAGGCTTGTTGTTTTCCTGGGCAGCGTCAATAAATGCCGATAGGTGTTTACGATAGAGTTTCGGCCCGCGTCCGCTACCAATATCTGCCTTATCTTTGCTGTAGTCCCAAACATAATCATCCACATATTTCGGGGTAGAATGATTCACCTTACCCAAAATACCGACACTATAGCCGTTGTCTTTCAGCTCTTCGGCCAACGTGGGAATTTCTTGCGTCGTAGGATAAAATCCAACGATGCCACTATTCTGGGTATACCGACCTGTTGCAATCACTCCTCTTGAAGGCTCACAGACCGAAACCGTCACGAATGCATGATTGAAACGCATCCCTTGATTGGCCAAACGATCTAAGTTTGGAGAAATTTCAGGCACGGTCGAACCTGTAATGCCCAATGAGCCATAATCCATATCATCAGCGGTAATCAGCAAAATATTTGGTGCGGTCTGCTCACTCTGCGCTGGTTGAGCTGACAATGACGGCGCAGAAGCTGTCGAGAACAGCATCAACATAGCGGTGGTTAACACATTCTTTTTCATGGAGATCATTCATTTTATCCTTTGAGTTTTGCTATCCATAAATAACTGCTCACAGTTATTCGGATAACCTCCTGCTTTCTCTTCACCAAGTTTTATCAATTCCAACTGAAATTGATGATTAGCAACCCAGTCAAACCATGCTTCGTATCAACAACACCACAGTATAAACGTTTCTACATATTACCATGTGACAAAGTTAACATTTACTTGTAAAGCTCTTTGAGTGAGCTCAAAGCTGCTAATAAATTGAATATTCAGCACATAAAAAACTTAAAAAAGGCGAAACCATAGAAATAACGATGAAAAAAGTCGACTTAGATCGTGTAAATGAAATAAATATCGCATCTAAATGCATGCACAATTGATCCTTTATTTCGAAACGTTTATATTTCGTTACAACTCCAAGATGAACTAGTAAGCAATCTCTCCTCAACGCTCTCTAAGTATTAACAATTTTTAGTTGAGACACTCATCTTTGATGAAGCAAATATGGCCGAGTTCATGTTCACTAATGTCTTTTACATCAACTATTTGTCTTCTTAAAACGGATATGTAATCAAGGATCTTATGAAAATTTCACGTTCAACTCTCGCAACGGGGATCGGGCTCTTGCTATCAGCAAGTTCAGTCACAGCCCATGCCAGTCAAGCGAGTGAGCAACCCAATATTTTATTCATCTTCTCTGATGATCACTCAAATAACGCTATCAGCGCTTACAGTGGTGATCTTGTACAAACCCCGAATATTGACCGTATTGCCAATGAAGGGGCTATTTTCGACAATGCGTTTGTCGGTAACTCAATCTGTCAGCCCAGCCGCGCCTCGATCATCACCGGCAAGCATTCGCACCTCAATGGGGTAATTGATAACTCTTCAAGCTGGAACCCAAACCAAACCATTTATCCTAAACTGATGGAAAATGCAGGTTATCAAACCGCTTTAATTGGTAAATGGCACATGCACCCAACGCCGGTTAAAGAGTTTGGCTACTCCAACGTCCTCAGTGGTGCTGGCGGGCAAGGCACTTACTACCAACCTGAATTTATTGATAATTACGGCAAAGTGACAACGGTTGAAGGCTATTCGACCGATATCATTACCGATCAGTCAATCAAATGGCTTGAAACAAACCGCAATGCCGACAAACCCTTCCTGCTACAAGTTCAGTTCAAGTCGCCTCACACTCCTCGCAGACCACCATTGCGTAATTTGGAGTTGTTCAAAGACACGAAATTCCCTATTCCTGCAACGCTGCATGACGACTACAAAACACGTGGTAAGCATGCCAGTGAAGCTTGGATGGAGCTTTACGGTATGACAGCTGAAGGGATCAATGCCTTCCCACCAGCGCCAACAACCGCAGAGAAAAAGAAAATCCGCGAAGCCTGGCTTGCAAGTATGAGTAAACCGGAACGTGACGCTTTTGATAGCTGGATGGATCGCCTTACTGAAGAACAACGCATTGCTTTCCATGCCGCTTACGACGACATTAATGTTGATTACTGGAAGAAAATCCAAACCCCAGAATATAAAATGCGTTACGGCTACGTGCCACCAGCAGAAAAGAAAGCGCGTACCGAATATAACTATCAACGCTTCATGAAAGAGTACGCGGCAGCCACCGTTACCGTTGATGAAAACATTGGTCGGCTACTTGAATGGCTTGATGACAATGACCTTGCTGAAAACACCATTGTTATATACAGCTCAGACCAAAGCTTCTACATCGGTGAGCATGGCTGGGCTGAAAAGCGCTACATGTACGAAGAAGGGATGAAAATGCCATTCATCATTCGTTGGCCGGGCCATATTGCGCCTAACCAGCGTCCTCAAGCGATGATCCAGAACATCGACTTTGCTCCGACCTTCCTCGATGCTGTAGGCCTGGATGCACCAGAAGAAATGCAGGGCAAGTCTTTCCTTAATGTATTGACTGGTAAACAAAATGACGCTCAATGGCAAGCTGAACGCCCCTATGTCTACTACCACTACTACATGGAAGGTGCGCACAATGTGCCCCGTCATGACGGCGTACGTAGCGAACGCTACAAGCTGATCAATTTCTATTCGGAAGACAATGGCAAGGGCGAATTTGAACTATACGACCTCAAAGCTGACCCGAATGAATTGAATAATGTATTCAAGGATCCTAAATACTCTAAAACCCGTGAAACCATGATGACAGAGCTTCACAAGGCACGTAAGGACTATGACGTTCCTGATGATGTCTATGAAGCGCCATTCCCCTTCATGACGGCCCAAGAGCGAAAAGCACTCGGTTACTAGTTGCCACTATCCTCGGCATCTTATTTTGATGCCGAGGTACTGACAATTTTCTGATTTATCAAAAAACCTGAAAACCGCTGACTGGAAAAGCAATTTACTATAAACAATATTAAGCAGGATAATATGAAAATTAAGCGCTCGGCTTTATCCAAAGGAATAGGTGTGCTGATAGCCGCTGGCACCATTTCTACACAGAGTGTTGCAGCAAGTTACGAACAACCCAACATTCTGTTTATTTTCTCCGATGACCACTCGAATCAAGCAATAAGTGCCTACAATGATCGATTTGTAAACACCCCCAATATTGATCGCATCGCCAATGAAGGAGCCATTTTCGAGAATACCTTTGTCGGAAACTCCATTTGCCAACCTAGCCGAGCGTCAATCCTGACCGGTAAGCACTCGCATCAAAATGGTGTTATCGACAATACCTCTCGTTGGAATCCAGATCAGACTATCTACACTCACCTTCTCGAAGACGTGGGCTACCAAACGGCTCTGATTGGTAAGTGGCACATGCACCCAGCGCCTGTTAATGAATTTGGCTATTCTAATGTCCTCAACGGACATGGTCGTCAAGGCACGTACTATCAGCCCGAGTTCATTGATAACAAAGGCAAGATTACGACAGTCCAAGGTTATTCAACCGATGTCATTACCGATCAGTCTATTGAATGGCTTGAACATCAGCGAGATGCAGAAAACCCCTTCCTGCTGAAAGTACAATTCAAAGCGCCACACACCCCTCGCCGCCCCCCGCTGCGCCACTTGGAATTATTCAAAGACAAGACATTCCCACTACCAGAAACACTGCATGACGACTACAAAACCCGTGGCGAGCATGCAAACAAGGCGTGGATGAAACTGTACGGAATGTCCGGCGAAGGCATTAATGCCTTCCCGCCTGCACCAACAACACCTGAGCGTGCTGAAATCCGTGAAGAGTGGATTAAAAGCCTAACCAAGCAAAAGCGTAAAGCGTTTGAAGGCTGGATGGCCCGCATGACCGATGAACAACGTGATGCTTGGCACAAAGCCTACGACGATATCAATGTTGATTACTGGAAGAAGATCCAATCTCCTCCTTATAAAATTCGATACGGTAATGTGCCTGAAAACGAGAAGAAAATCCGTGCTGAATATATTTATCAACGCTTCATGCGAGACTACATGGCTTCAGTCACTGCTGTTGATGAGAACGTAGGGCGTATACTGGACTGGCTGGATGAGAATGATCTCGCCAAGAATACCATTGTGGTTTACAGCTCCGATCAGAGCTTCTTCATTGGCGAACACGGTTGGGCAGAAAAACGCTACATGTATGAGCCGGGCATGAAGATGCCATTTGTGATCCGCTGGCCAGAAAAGATCCCTGCCCATTCAAAACCAGAGGCAATGATCCAAAATATTGATTTTGCGCCGACTTTCCTTTCAGCAGCCGGTGCGCAAGTACCGGGTGAAATGCAGGGTAAATCATTCCTTGATGTACTCACAGGAAAAGAAAGTGATGCCGAGTGGCACAAAGAGCGTCCGATTGTGTACTACCACTACTACATGGAAGGTGGACACAACGTACCTCGTCACGATGGTGTTAGAAGTGAGCGCTACAAGCTTATTGACTTCTATTCTCAGAATGGCGGTAAAGGTTGGTTTGAGCTTTACGATTTAAAAGCCGATCCAAATGAGATTAATAATGTCTATGAAGACCCTCAATACAAAGACATCCGTGGCAGCATGATGGAAGAGCTGAAAAAAGCACGCGCCGATTACCAGGTTCCCAGCGATGTGTTCGAAGCGCCTTACCCTTACATGAATAGGAAAGAGAAAAAAGCGTTAGGGTTCTGATGTGCAATTCAAATTAACACTTATCTCCAGAGTGTCTTACCCCATTGCAGGCCGAGCTTTCAATGGGGTCTTTTTTTCCTTCCAAGTTAGTTTCCAATATTGGCAAGAACACGTCAGCCAACAGAGTCGATAGTACAAACGTGGAAATGGACAAAACTTTGTTCCGAACTTCAAATTACAGAGTGAACAAGTATAACCTCAGCTACTGCCCCCCTAGCTAGAAGCTCAACCGTTCGAATCAAAAGCAAAATGAAAGACCTGACCGTATTCGTTTCATTACCTCTATTTTGCGCGCATTGACGTTAGTTCACTTTTGATACTGCGTGCTGCTCTACCATGAACGCGATCACTTCATCATTTAAGCAAGATTTACTGACATATTGGCGCTGTTTACCCATATGAAGGATAAAACCTAAATCGCTTTGTTGAAGTTGGTCGATTTCACTCCAGGCGATGTTACGGGTGTTTTTACCGCTTTTATAACTCACACCGTTAGAGTCAACATGGAATACCACTTTGCTGCCAGAGCTCGTGCTAAATGTTTGTCGCCATAACCACCAGGTTCTCTTAAAATAAACACTAAGCGCCTCAATAATACTCAAAACAATAAAGAACCAACCAACGTAACCGCTAGATAGTAGCTCAAATTTTACTAAAACCACCCCAAAAAGAAGAAAAAGTATGCCTTTTAAATAGGCTTTTGGAAATTCAGCAGGACGGCTAGTTTGATCATAACACTCTGCAAAAAAAGTCTTATCGAGGGTGTATTCTGTGGTGAAATCAAAATCTTTAGACATATGTGGCTACTTTGAGGTTTTCTGTGAATGAGTATCTCATGCTGCGACCTCGCAACTCGAGTATTGTATAGCTTCTCGGTACTTTTCTTTAGCTGTTTTGATCCTCTTTTGTAAATCCATAATACCGACAGGGCCTACTCTCACCATAGCCTGTTTGCTATCCAAATTGGTATTAAATGATGCATCAACCAGATAAAAACCTAAGCGATCTGTAATGCAATATAAAGCTGATAACTGGTTTCGCTTGGTGATCACAATGTCAGCAGCAACTAAGCTGACTCGCAGTTGGACAAAAACGTGTTTCAAGTTGGCCTAGTGAATGTCTGGAAATGGCACAGAATTACCGCCTTTAGCAACTAAATCTCTACTCCGTTCTCCCCTGATAGTGATAAAATCTCTGCATCAGAATTACCGAGAAACTCTATGTTTATCCATCATGTTAACGGCATCGACTGGCTGGTGATAACAGCTTTTGAAGAACTGAAAACTATATTTATCGAAGAAGCCGGTGCGATCCCCTCCTGCTTCTCTACCGCCAGCGAATTGAACCTGATTGATCAAGCCAAGCGCACTTATGGATATTTGCCTACACTCAGCGGCGTAATCACCGATACCGGCACTTTTCAAAGTCAGGATAACGAAGATGATTTGAACCCACAGCTTGCCTGCCTAGTTGAGGGGCGTGGTCGGGTGTTTATCTATCACGGCGGCTTTGTGGCTTTTGTGGATGACGAGCAAACCTTTATTACCCGAATGGACTGAAAGTTATTCAGTAAGTTGAAATCGGCGAATTGGCATCTCTAGCCGTTCATCAGCAAGCGTTTCGTTTATTAACAGGGTGCGAATTGAAAGGAGCCGGATCCTAGCTTCAATAAGAAAAGCAATGCTGCGGTTAACTGGCGAGCTGTATCCCGAGCAAGGAATGGGGCGAACAGACTTACAAAGTCAGTTAAGTGATAAAAAAGCTAACTATTAAGCACAGGTTGAATTCAAGGAAAAGCCCCAACAATCGGGGCTTTCCCCCCGATTAGATCAGAAAATCATCTAGTGATTTTCCTTCATTCTCGATCGCTTCCTTCAGAGGCGCAGGCATACGACCTTGACCTGTCCAAGTGCGCTCTTCACCATCAACGGTGAATTTATACTTAGCTGGACGAGGTGCACGCTTAACTTTTTTAGGTGTGTCGGCCAATGTGGCTAACAACTCTTCTGGATCAATACCATCTGCTATCAGCATAGCGCGGTACGCCTGTAATTTTTCTTCTTTTTCTTTCTCTGCTTGGCGAGACTCTGCTTCAGCTTCTTCACGCTCAGAAACCACAGTTTGCAGTTTCTCAAGGGCTTCTTGAAGTTGTTCTAACGTAAATTCTTCTCGTGCAGTAGTGCGCAAAGAACGTAGGTTTAATAGTGTCTTAAAAACGTCACTCATAATTTAAATGTTCATCGTAAATAAAGCAGATACATTACATTAATTTTGGTAATTAGACTATTCACAATTAAAGACAATAACACTTGCAACGCTTTGGGGCACAGGCTTTTCAGTGTATTAAAAGCCTGAGCTGCTATCTCTAGCAGCCGGTTTGCTCTGAAAGCCTCATCAGTGCATCTTCCAACTCAACGCCAAGGTAACGGATTGTGTTCTCTAATTTAGAATGACCCAACAGAAGTTGCACAGCCCTGATATTCTTTGTTCTAGCGTAGATTAAAGTGGCTTTAGTGCGACGCATGGAATGCGTTCCATAATAATCTGCATGCACCCCAGTTTGCTCGCCCAATTCCTGATTATTGTACGATAAAAAGAGTAGCTTATAGGTTGCCCCTTTCGTAGATCACTCCTTGGGATGATACATCGTATACGTGGAGTTGAAGTAAATCGCTGGCTCTCAATTCACTATCAATTGCCAGATTAAGCAGTGCAAGCTGCATCAAATCGTTTTCAAGCTCTAATCGAGTTATGATTCGCCAGATTTCTTCAAGCTTGAATGGCCTTTTTATGCCGCTACATGCCCTTGATGATTGCGTCCTCATGTTGACCTCCTTCGAATGTTATTGGCCAACTAGGATTTTAGGAAAGCTAGCGGGACATTCTAGCTAGGAAATTCATGGACATAAATAGTTTAGAGCTGTCACCCTAAACTGTTAGATTTTGATAAACTGCGTTTGGGCAATATGTATTTAACGATACGGCGTTGAATGGGGTAGTTGCTGTGTCAGTCCTCATTTTATCTTGAATGTGAAGCTCAACGTGTATTTCCCGCACGCTTACTTATTAAATAACATCTATTGATCACAAAATAAGATAAAAATAACGCGCACTATACAAATAGAGAGTCTAACCATAGATCATGCTGTCATTTATCATGACAAGGAGTTGATATGAAAAAGGTTATTTTTACCCTCATCGCCATAATAATGATTATTTTATTCACTGAGCATTTTTATTCATTTGTTATCGGGTTTAGTTTAGCCATGATAGCTGTGACAACAGGTTACTGCATTGCTTATCAAGCGATTCTAAAACCGCAGTACACTATGAGTTTCCTCGTGCTCGCCGTTGTTAGTAAGCTAGCTATTACAGTCGTTGGTATTATCGGAGTCTTTGCAAGTAATATCATCCACTCCCCTATTACCTTTCTCATTGCCTATGTCTTATTCTCGGTGTTAATGACATATCTAGCTTCAACATATCGCTCTTTCCAACGAGAGAAGAAAGATAATGAACAGCAAGAATTTTTACATACTGGGCTATATAAGGCAGTCTAGTTAAAAATTGATTCGGTCGCAAAGTCAGAAAGAGGCGGGATTCAGTTTTCTCTGGGCACACTTATTCTGTCAACCAAAAAAAATGCTCCCAGACAGACAAGCATGCCTCCCGACTCTTCCATCTGGCCTTCCTGTGCCATAGCTCCACACCGGCTATCATGGCTTGGGCAAAGGTGTGTTACGCACCTTCATCAGCATACCTCTGGACAAAAATGAGTTTGGGTTTTCAGTAATTAGTAACGCCTCGAATACCACAGTTAAGCAACATAGCTTTGTCTTCCAAAATCTTTCTTAACCATGACCAAACGAAACATAGTTCATGGAAAAATAGGCGAGTCATATCCGATGACCAAAATAGACAAACATGACATGAAGAAAATAGAATATCCAAATAGCATGAAAAAAATAAACCTCGTTTTTACAGCTCTCACCCTTACTTTACTTGCTGGCTGTTCGTCAAATGGAGCAATCAATAATGAAAAAACAAGGAGTTACGCCAAGTCACACGAGCTTGTTGGTCAAGCTTCGTGGTATGGTAATAAATACCATGGAAGGCTCACTGCAAGTGGTGAGCGGTATGACATGAGAGCCTATACAGCGGCTCATAAAACCTTACCTTTTGGGGCTATAGTGAGGGTTACTAATACAACCAATAACAAAACAGTTGATGTGAAAATCAATGACCGTGGTCCTTTTGCGAAAGGCCGAGTCATTGACCTTTCTCATAAGTCATTTGAACAAATAGGTAACACCAAAAAAGGCTTAGCACCGGTCAAAATTGAAATTATTGATGATAGTAATACCTTTAGGTATAAGCACTAATCCCCGACTCAACTCAGTACCGCGTAAACTGCGAAACAAACTATTTGGTAAATTGGCAACAAGCCCGCAACTAAGCGGGCTTCTGCTATTTGAAGTGATCTAGCTTCTTTAGGTACTCGATCTCTTCTATATGCTTATTGAACTGTTTTTGAGCACAAAAACTATAGCAAGTAAGGATTGGTGCCATATTTGCCATCTTTTAATTATTAGGCGTAAACGACTTATACATATCAACTACGTCCTGATAGCCACCTTTTCGCTTCAGGTATGTTTCGACTTGCTGGTTAATACTCGAAGCCAAGAAGGCACATACGAACATCCCTTGATCAAGTGAGATAAGCTTTGTCGAAATATTCCCATCGGTATCAACAGCATCAAACCAACCATATGGCGACTCAATACTTGGATGTTGTCGCTTGATCGATTGAAGACATGCGATAGCGTTAGTGGGATCGACCAGAAATGACAAGGCTGTCGCATGAGGTGTCCCAGTATGTCCACCCGCAATTTGAATCTCAAAACGCACTGATGCTTCAGAAAGCTCAGGCACGCCGAAAGCGGCATAGCTGTCATCCGTTGTCGCTGCCGAAGAAACAAAAGGGATCTTATTGATCTCAGAATGGGCTTGCTGGATCTTCGTCATATCTTCGATAATCGAATAATCCGGTATCAGCTGCCTTTCATTAAGCCAAATGGCAGGTAGCATGCCTTGAAAATACGCCCCATCCCAAGTCAACATAGGGTGTAGGCTTTGCTGTTTAACATTAATAGAGCCCGTATATAACTCCATATTATTAAACGCGGATTTAGGTACAGGGGAACTTGTGTCTTTGGTAATCAAGTGGGCCCAAATCGGTGCCAACCGGCTTTCATTTGCTTTGCGGTCAATGAAGTACCTCAGAGCAGCACCGTCTTTGGTCGACCAACCTGCGCGGAGGAGATCTTTGCTTGGATCATAAAGCTGCTGCCAGCCGGGGATTTGTCTCTGCAAAATGTCGTCAATTTTTTTAACGGCACTTATCGCCAGAGCATCATCAGAATCAATATAAGCCCCTGATACAGCAGTCAATGCAAAGGCCAAATTTGCATTATCGACCGCAGGTACAATCCCCTCTTGCTGCGGCTGCAATTTGCCATCAACAATATCGTATGGCCAAAAATACAAGCCATTCCAGGTTGGTGCGCCAAGTAAAACATCAAGCGTTTCGTTGATCCTAACGAGTACATCTTGGTGACCATGTTGATGAGCTTCGGTCAGGATATTAAGGTACAACCCAATCTCAGTGGTGTTGACGTAATATTGGGGATCTATATCAGCGCCCGTCACAAACAAGGTATCGTAAGGTACCTTCGCTTGCTCATCGACACCCACTCCATCGAGGAAGAAGTCTAAGTTGGTTTGTAGCTCTTGTTCAAAACCTGCGGGATAAAAGTGCTGGCGCAAAGCCAACTCGTTAACTTTAGCGCCGTTCGAACAGATAGAGTTTGATGATGCAGGATCTTGGGTGTTATGAGACATAGTCAAAGAATGCTTTACAAGGGCAGATAAGGTATTTGCCCGAACATACCACAAGCTTCCCTGTACTTGCCTAACCCGATTTCCGATTTGTGCCTGCACCAACAGACCTTAAAAAAAAGCCCCCCATACATAGCGTATGAAGGGCAATTTCTATTAAACTAATCGTCTTTTGCGTTCAATTTAAAGCTGTTAATTAAAAGCCCAGCTTTTTACGCTCCTCGCGATTCATGAACGGGTATGGTGCTTCGAAGTAATCTTCAGGTACATCATAACGCTCACGAGCATTCTCAAGCTCAGTCGTCATCATTGCACGGACCTCAGCATACTCAGGATCTTCGTATACATTGTTCACTTCGTTTGGATCAGTCACCAAGTCGTACAATTCGAAGAAGCCTTTGCCGTCATGCTGTGAGTAGAAATCAATTAGCTTATAACGGTCGCTACGTACACCATCATGACGAGGCACATTGTGCGCACCTTCCATGTAGTAGTGGTAGTAAACAACTGGGCGCTCTTCTTGCCACTGGGCATCAGACGTCTGGCCTTTCAGTACTTTCAAGAATGACTTGCCCTGCATTTCGTCTGGTGTTGGCAAACCAGCCGCTTCAAGGAACGTTGGACCAAAGTCCATGTTCTGAATCATTGCTTGTGGACGCTGGTTAGGCGCAATTTCGCCTGGCCAACGAATCATGAATGGCATCTTGAAACCTTCTTCGTACATGTAGCGCTTCTCAGCCCAGCCATGCTCACCAATGAAGAAGCTCTGATCTGAGCTATAAACGACAATGGTATTTTCTGCCAAACCACTCTCATCGAGGTAATCAAGAATACGGCCTACATTTTCATCGATAGTCATTACCGTACCCATGTAGTCACGCATGAAACGCTGGTACATGTATTCAGTACGGGCAACTTTCAGATCACGTGGCACATTACCCCAGCGACGTTTATACATAGGATCTTTCATCTTTTCCCAGTAATCAACGTTCGCATCATCATAGGCTTCGTGGAATGCTGCTTTCTGCTCATCGGTTAAACGGTTCATCCACTGGTCAAAGTGCCAACGCTGATCACCATCCATGCTCTTGATCCACTCTTCACGTACACGCGCTTTTTCTGGTGTAGTCGGTGCAGGTGGGAAAGCATTAATACCAACCGGCGTCATACCGTAAAGCTGCATCCAGGCATTCTCGGCGTGCTCACCACGGGTTTTGTAATCATCAAACAGCGTATCAGGGATCGGGAAATTATGATCCATGAAGGTCGCCATATGGCGCGGTGGCGGACGTCGTGGTGTATGTGGTGCTTTATACTGAACTTTCAGCAGGAAAGGCTTATCTTCATCCCAAGACTCTTCAAGCCACTCCAAAGACATATCTGTGATCAGATCCGTCGAGTAGCCCTCAATAACTTGCGTCTTACCTTCTTGGTCGATGAATTCTGGGTTGTAGTAAGTTCCCTGTCCACCAGCACCGTTAAGTACCAGAGAGTAACCAAACTCATTGACCGGCGTTGGGTGCATATGCCACTTACCAATCAGAGCCGTCTCGTAGCCACTCTCTTCAAGAAGCTTCGGGAAGATAACCTGATTTGGGTTCCAACGAGAAGTATTGTCAAGTACACCATTCTTGTGAGAGTGCTTGCCAGACATTACCGATGCTCGGCTTGGCTGACAAATCGAGTTGGTTACATAAGCGCGCTCAAAGATTGCACCTTCATTGGCAATACGATCAATATTCGGCGTTTGACCTAGAGTAGGGTTATAAGCACTGATAGCCTGGTTGGCATGGTCATCAGAGAAAATAAATAGAATGTTTGGTCTTTCTTGCTCCGCCGCAACACTGGTCATTGCAGATGAAGCCAATAATAAGCCAATCCCCTTAGAAAGGGTTGAGCGTTTAATATTCATATTGTCCTTGCCTAATATAAGATTAAACAACTTGATATCACCAAGCTATTTTTTACTTTTACGCATAGCGATAAAACAACGATATGTGCCTTTCCGTGCACAGACGACTCAGTAAAATAACAGGCCAAACTGACAAGTTAATCGCATTGAGTGAATCACATCCTTATTCACCACTAAAATATAAACGTTTCGACTGATATCGTCAATTAAACAGACTTAAAGTGTGATCAGGGTTAAGTACTATAAATAACATCGCACCACACCTGTAATGAATTGTTTATAGGTGTTAACCATCAATAAATACAACTGTCGAAATTTATATTGTTAAAACTAAAAAAGCTCCCAGCCATTAAGCTGGGAGCAAACGACAACGATGAAAATTGTACAATTACCCTAAGGAACAAATAAATACACTAACGACTAAAAGTAGTTGTTGTATTTATTGAAAAAGTCCATACCTAAATGTTCAGGCATGGCTGCAATTCCGAACAAAAATGTTGAAAAATCAACACCTTCGATAAACTCAGCTTTCCATTCCGGTTGGTCATGACTGTAACGCCATAAGATTTCATAGCCACCATCCAACTCATGCTTTGCATTAATGGAGTTATCACGGTAAGTCGCGATCAAATCATCTTTCGCTCTGTCATGAAACGGAATATAACCGGCTAGAATATGTGGTGACACCATCAAGTTATGGTTAAACTGGCGATCACCCTCAAAGTGAAAACGGTCTACACAATATCCATTCGGACAAGAACCCGCGCCACTTCCCCATTCATAATCTTTTAATTCTACCCCTTCAACATCGACATCACGCCAGAAAGAAAAATCTGCTTTTGCTGAATTTTCAAGTGCCGTAACAAACTCAGGATTATTTGAGAAGTCATGCATCAGGTAATTATTAAACAAGAAATTAAACTGCGAGGTAAACCATGTTTTACCTTCTGAAAGTACAGGGATACCATTATATTCAGCTACAGGAAGGTATTTAGTTGAGGCATACCAAACATCCCAGAACTTCTTAGCATTACTCGCGTTAATCGCATTATCTAAATCTTTTGCCTGCTGATTTGCAATACCAGCAACAAGCATATATTCATTGAACGCTTTCGTTCGATGTGGCTTAAACGTGCCATCGGTATGCTGGGCTAGATAAATACGGCCAGTACGAACATCAGCAATGTACTGGGTTAAATCTGTATTGCGGTACAAGAAGTCTGCAAGCTCGGCAATTTCTTTGTTTTCACTGAAGTAGTTCTTAACGAACAAAGCACCATAAATCATGATGGCACTGTCAACTGGACTCCAGTCATCACCTACCGCTTCACCCGTTTGTGTATTGTAGAAATGAATAAAGGTATTCGTCGCATTCTGCGGTACTTCAAAGTTCGGATCTTGGCCTGCCAGCTTGCGAAGAGTAACTAAAGCAAGTTGCTCAGCTTCTGGTTCCCAGCCATTTGCATGGCCAATCGTTAAAGCAATTAACCCCATGCCTGAGTTTGCAATAGAACCAACGTAGCTACGGTCGCCATTGAGGAAAAGCTTGTCTTCATAGGTGCCATTCTCGTTCCGTAGTTGTTGCCAGTAGGCATAGCCACCACGGTAAAGGCTATCAATGATCTCTTGATCGCTTTTCACTGTTTCACTAATGACTGTCTCATTCACTGCCGTTTCTGCGAATGCCATACCAGGCAGAAGCATTGTACCAATCAGCAGCGCAGCTAACTTCTTTTTCATTTCTATTCCTTCAACTTCAAAAGGGATACGCTAAAGTATTATCTGAGTTCAAATATAAACGTTTCGACTAAGTATTCAATTCGATCCAAGGCATAGTGTGCGATCGGTCACGCGAATTAATTGTTGCCGTTTGTAAATGAAAAAGGCTTGCCACGATGCATCTGGCAAGCCTCAAATAAAACTAGTTAAAACATAGCATTAGTTATTAATCAAACCCAACTCTCGACGCTCTTTACGGTTCATATAGACATATGGAACTTCAAACACATCGTCAGGAACCTCATATTTATTTCGAGCTTCTTTCAACTGACTATGCATCATTTCGCGAACGTCTGCATACTTAGGATCAGCGTATACATTATTGACTTCATACGGGTCGACCTCCAAATCGTATAGCTCGAACTCCCCTTTACCACGATTTTGCGAATAGAAGTCAATTAGCTTATAACGCTCGGTTCTTACTCCATCATGTCTTGGGACGTTATGGGCACCGTGCATGTAGTAATGGTAATACACGGCGGGACGTGCTTCCTGCCACTGATCATCAGACACATTCCCCTCAAGCAAGGCTTTGAATGACTTCCCTTGCATCTCTTTTGGAATTTCAACACCCGCAGAGTCAAGGAATGTAGGTGCAAAGTCGATGTTTTGAATCATCGCATCCGGTCTTAGCCCTGCTTCAATATGACCAGGCCAACGGATCAAGAACGGCATTTTCATCCCTTCTTCATACATGTAGCGTTTCTCGGCCCAACCGTGCTCACCGATGAAGAAACTTTGATCCGAGCTGTAAACCACAATAGTGTTATCGGCAATGCCTGCTTCATCTATGTAATCCAGTACGCGGCCAACGTTTTCATCAATGCCCAACACTGTCGCTGCGTAATCACGCATGAAGCGCTGGTACATGTAACTTAGGCGATCCGCTTTTTGCTCAGTAGTAAGGCTCCCTCTCTGTCTTGCGTACTTAGGATCCTTTTGCATCTCCCAGTATTCGACATTGATGTCATCGTAAGCAGCATGCCATGTATCACGCTGTTCCTGATTCATCCGGTTCATCCACTCTTCATGCTTTTCACGCTCACGAGGATTCATGCTAGCCAACCACTCTTCACGTACTTTCGTCCGCTCAGGCGTTGTCGCAGCCGGTGGGAAAGCATTTATGCCAACAGGTCCCATGCCATATAATTGCATCCAAGCACGCTGGGCATGATCGCCTCGGGTACTATAGTCGTCATGCAAGGTTGCCGGCTCAGGGAAAACATGATCTTTAAACGTTGTTAGGTGTCTCAACGCTGGACGGCGGGGTGTATGTGGAGCCTTATACTGGATCTTCAATAGAAATGGTTTTTCAGAATCAGCATGTTGCTTCATCCAATCAAGGGACATGTCAGTGATAACATCTGCCGAATAGCCTTCAACCACTGTTTTTTTGCCTTTCTGATCAACAAACTCTGGTTGATAGTAAGTCCCTTGTCGACCAGCTCCGCTAAGTACCGTGGAATAGCCGAACTCATTTACAGGTGTTGGCCTCATGTGCCATTTCCCGATCAGCGCAGTCTCGTAACCCGCGTGTTCTAACAGCTTGGGAAACGCAATTTGATTGGGATTCCAACGGGCCGTGTTATCCGTTACGCCATTTATATGTGAATGCGTACCTGTCATCACCGATGCGCGACTAGGTTGGCAAATAGAGTTGCCTACGAAGGTATTTTCGAAGATAGCGCCTTCGTTAGCGATGCGATCAATATTCGGCGTTTTAACCAGATCAGAGCCATAGGCACTGATTGCCCGGTTGGCATGATCGTCTGAAAAAATGAAAACAATGTTAGGTTGCTCTGTCGAAACAGGAGCAGCTTCGACAGCTTCAGGCATGGCAACATTAGCAGCCATCAGCACAGCCATCCCCTTGACTAATTTAGAGTATTTAAAATCCATAGCTAAATGCAAAAACCTTATATTTATCATAAACTAGCATAAAACATTGAACGTCCAGCAAAGATTTCCCGGTCAAACATTAGCTGAGGACTACAAGCAATTTATGCGTGATGAGTGAACAAACCCAATATAAACGTTTCAACAACTTCATTCAAACCATGATTTCATTTTTGTGAAGCACGTAAAACTATGTAATCAAAACAAAAAAGGAAACAAGCAGTTATAAAGAGAGAAATACTAAAAAAGTAAGGTAGGAGATAATAAGCACCAGCGGCCTGAAACAATTAGAAATGTATTTTACGAGCAGAGATCAACTTGCAACAAAACTGTAAAGTTTTATTGTAAGTTGATCAATATTGGAGATGAGGCTGTAATTAATACAATAGTTTTATTTATAAGTGAGTTAGCTTCACTCATAAATTATAAATAAAAAGGAGGTCACCCTCCTTTTTATTTGTTAACTATTAAATGGTAACGTTAAGTCCAACACGAACCTGCATTTCTTGCTTATCACCACCACTGTAGTCTGGGGCATAAGATGGTGATTGGCGCTTATTATCACCATACTGGAAGTTTGCCACTACACGTAAGTTATTATTTATACGCTTGTTATTATTGAAATTGAATCTAACATAATCGTATCCATTCCAATATTTACCGCTTTCTTCACGGCCAACGACGGTGTTAAGTTCAGTTGTAATACCATAGAGATGGTTGAAGCGTACAAACGGCTTCACATTGTAGTTTTTACGACGGAATTCATAGTCTGAGTTGTCTACGGTACCATTGTAAGAAACGCTCGCACCATAGTTGATTTGACGGCTATGACGGAATACATAGTTCACATCGGCCGAATATCCCTGCCAGTTATCATTGTCTCGACTTTCGGTTCTGTCATAGCGCTCACGCCACTTGAACTGGTAATCAGCCGTTGTAGAAATGAAGTGTTGGCCGTACGTCAACTGCACACCAGGTTTAAGCTTTAACTCTTGAGTTGCAGTACCCTGAGCTTCGACTTGGCGAATATAAACAGGCTCGGCAAACCAACTTAGGCTAGGGCTTACCCATTGCTCGTAACGTGGTGCCAGTGTAAAGCTAACACGCCCATCATTGCTGTACCCTTTATCACCCTTAACGTCTACCCAAGATTCAGATAATACGTGGCGGAACCTAAAATTCTCATTAATTCGAGTAGATCCATCTAAATAAACCAATCGATACGAGGAACGCTTAGGTGCATTATCAAATACTGTTTCATTGTAAACTAAACCGGTAAAAAAGTTTGTTCTTCGCTGATTTGGACTTGAATCAGAACGAACTTGAATTGTGTCGATATCACCATCCATATCAATCTGAAAAGAACTGGTATCAACTTGAGAGGCTAACGCTCCACCAGATAGCAATAATGTTCCAATGCTTAACATCAATTTCTTATTCATTTTAACCCTGCTCTCACGTATCGGATAAATTATAACTCGCTTTGATTTTTAATTGATGACTGAGGATTGGAAATGAGTAACAAAAAATATCGTATTCATGCAGCCATCGATTTGATAGGCACAAAGATAAACGTTTCGACTGAGATGTCAAACGAAGCAAAAAATTGCTAAAAATATATCTAAACCCTTGGTTTGATTGTAATATTCATCAAATTCATTAATTTTGATAACGAATCTAAATTTACACAATATGAACCAAATCACATGCACAAATTTACCACCACCATAATAACACCATAAAATCAATGGCTTACATGTCTGCAATTTTGGGTCAAATTGTACGCAAACATATTCTTATATTCTGAGAGCCAAAAAAGAAAACTAATTCACAATGAGTAATAGTCACCTCTTTAACTGGCAAAAATAAGGCTTTAACAAGAGTTACATCACAAAATTAATTAAAAACCATTAAAAAATTTTCTTGTTGAGGAGCCAGTGATTGAACCGTTTAAATAACTTCTGTATGTTTCACCCAACATCTTATTGAAACGTTTATATGACATAGGGCTTCTTGGAGATTCAGCCATGAAAAAAATGATTGCTACCTGTTCTACTGCACTACTAATGCTTATATCTAGTCAGGCTCTTGCTTACAATGAACTATCTCCAAGAGATCAAAAACGTATCTCAACTGAAGTACATGAAATGCAAGTATTCTTGGAGCTGAGTCAAGATGATGCTGACAAAATCAAACAGCTAAAAGCTGACATGGCGAAGGCAAATGCCAAGTTAATTCAAGAACATGGTCGTGGTACTGATGGTTTCCGAGAAGCTCGAAAGCCATATTGGAGAACTTACCAGTCAGGCTTACACAGTGTAGTTAGCCGTGAAGAGCTGCGTCGCTTTAATGCCTCTAAAAAAAGCTGATAGAAGTATTCCAACAAATTAATGATAAAGGCTCCCTACAATGACTTTTAAAAAATCCTCTTTAGCTTTATTAATCACTGCATCTGTTGCTCTCACTGGCTGCTTGAGTGATAACTATGATTACAGCGGCGATGGTGACGGTAACACCGGTGGTGGTGGCGGTGGCGGGGCTTCAACCGAGCTTGGCACTCAAGTACCTCTATATTACAAATATCGTGACGATCAGAACTCTGACTGGGATGCTCCATATGTGATGTATGCTGTCGACTCTGATGGTACAGAAACAGCAGTAGACGGCAATGCACTACCCTCATCAAGTAATATTAACGTTGAAGGCGAATTTGCTTCGGCTGAACCACTCACTGTTACAGTTAGTGACGACAAAGCCTCACTGATCTTTTCCGCAGATAAAGCCTACGACATTACAAAAGCCAACTTATTCGCGGAAGGAAAAAACCTTGGTGGTTCAATTCAGTTTTATGTCAATACGTTAAGCTATGATCTGGGGGATGACCCTGAGAATCCGAACCCAGTTCTACTAACAATGTTTAATGGTGACAAAACTGTTTCAACGGACATTACCAGTTCAGTTATTGCTTCGGCTACAGGTAAAGCCCAATTTATCCGCGTCCCTCTAAACTGCTTTATCGATGATGGCTTAGACCTATCAAAAGTTGACATTGCAATGGCAATTGAGACTGAAGGGGCCATTCAATACGAATTTAGCCAGGCACGCCTTGCAAATAACTCTGTATCCTTAACCCCTGCAGGCGCCAACATCCAAGGTTGTTATAATAACAATAACAGCAAGGTGCTGGCAGATGAAGAAGTAATACTTAATCGCGATACTCGAGTATTGGATGAAGACGATAAACTAATTTGGGAGGTCCAGGGGGAAACGGATAATATTCGTATTACCCGAGGTACTTTAATCCAACATAAACCTAGCGACTGGGGCGGAGCTGGTGAGGGTGCGATTCGATTCCGCGGCATCGACTACGATAGCAAATTCAATCCAGACCAGAGAAGTATCCTGGCTTTTGCCATTGAGGCAGGTTCGGAGCTGAAAGACATGGCGATACCTCGCCTTGATATGAGCCATTACATGGCCAACGGCGAGCTGCAAATGGCTTTCTTACTCCATGAAAGTGCTCTCCCGACAGGTGACGACACCTACCTGGTCATGACGATGGATCCACCGGCCAATAACACGGAAGGTATCCCTGACGGTGGCTACCCTAGCTCAGAAACAGTTTCTTATAAGCTGAACGATAAAGTGGTTGAAGGTGAAGTACACCATGTCAGTATCCCGCTGAGAGACTTCTTTACTAAAACTAACGGCTCAATTAGCTTAAACACCCTGCAATACGCCGAAAAGTTAACCACCCATATTGAGCAAAGGGATAGCGACGGAACTGCTGACTTCTCGCAGTTGGCTGGCTTCAAGTACGCCCTGGCCGACATCAAACTGGTCATGAATCCAACGGATGAAGAGCCAGCACCAACCGCGCAATAAAAACAAATAACTATCAATAACGGCCATATTCGTGGCCGTTTTTCTCATTTCACCTTGGAAAACAATAACATGAACTCAGCTCTGAAAAAGCATGGGATCACACTCGCAGTGGCAACTGCACTCAGTGGTCCGGCTTTAGCACAAGAAGCACCCACTACCCCGCAACAACCTAACGTACTCTTTATCTTTGTCGATGATATCGGCTATGCCGATATGGGCTTTCAAAACCAAAGCCAGGATATCGTTACACCGCACATGGATAAAATCGCCGCAGAAGGTGCGATTTTTTCCGCAGGCTATGTAACGGCATCGGTTTGTGGCCCTTCCCGCGCCGGTCTGATGACTGGCCGTTACCAGCAGCGCTACGGCTACCACGACAACACGGCACCTTTCATTAAAGAACCCGGCATCGTTCAGGGCCTTGACCTCAATGCCAAGACCATTGGTAACTATTTCCAAGATGCGGGCTATGTCACCGGCTTTATCGGTAAGTCTCACGACGGTGACGCCAAGGAATACTGGCCGCACAACCGTGGCTGGGATGAATTCTACGGTTTCAACAATGGTGCTGCCGATTATTTTGTCAGTGGCTTTAATACCATGAATGCCGAAGAGAAAGCCTATTCGTCAATCCATCGAAATGATGAGCTGGTCGAAGATTTTGACGGCTACCTCACTGATATCTTTGGCAACGAAGCGGTTGAATTTATCGACCGTCACCATGACAAACCGTTCTTCCTTTATGTTCCTTTCAATGCCTCCCATGGGCCGATGCAAGCCAAAGATGAAGATCTGGAGAAGTTTTCGTATATCGAGGACGAGCTTCGCCGCAAGATGGTTGCCATGACATATAACATGGACCTCAATATCGGCAAGATGGTGGAAAAACTCGAAGAGCATGACCTGATGGACAATACCATGATCATCTTCATGTCTGACAACGGCGGCAAGCCTAACGGTAACGGTTCTTTCAATACCCCGCTAAATGGCGCAAAGAACACCTACTGGGAGGGTGGCATCCGGGTACCGACGACCATCACTTGGCGAGGCACTATCCCAGCGAAACAGGTAATTGATACGCCAATGATCTCTTTGGATATCCTTCCAACCACTCTCGCAATGGCCGGTGTTGAACAAAAAGAGGAGTGGCAACTAGAGGGCGAAAACTTACTGCCGCTACTTAAAGGGGAAATCGCAGACATCGATGAGCGCTTCCTGTACTGGAAGACCATCAACAAGAGTGCCATTCGCGATAACGACTGGAAGCTTGTGATCCATAACAGCCTTGTTAAACACCCTAAGCCTGAGCTTTACAAGATTTCTGAAGACATCAGTGAAACAAACGACCTTGCAGCCCAACACCCTGAGCAAGTTAAGCGCCTGCTTGCTGCCTTCGAACGTTGGGATGCCGATAACCAGGAAGCCAAGTGGGGTTGGAACCGCAACCTGTTTCCACACGCCAACGGCTGGCGTGGTCGCAACTAACTTTTAAACCTGAATAACAAATTAAATAACGTGGATATTCACTATGAAACACATAATGAAAAAAACAGCCGTTAGCATGACTGTGCTTGCTGCGCTTGGTAGCAGTGCGGTTGTCCATGCTGAAACGCCTTCCCAACCCAATGTGGTGATCCTTTTTGCTGATGATTTGGGTTATGCCGATGTTGGCTATCACAACTCAAGCCAAGATGTCGAAACACCGAATATGGATCGTCTTGCTGCCAGTGGCGCTGCGCTAACAGCGGGCTATGTTACGGCACCAGTTTGTGGCCCCTCTCGTGCAGGTTTAACATCAGGACGTTACCAGCAGCGCTTTGGTTTCCACAACAATACCGGTCCGTTTGTCCGTGAAGAAGGTATTGTCCAGGGTACGCCGGATGAGATGCTGAACAACAACTTCGGTTACTACTTCCAGCAAGCAGGCTATGTCACAGGCATGGTTGGTAAACACCATGACGGTAAGCAGCGCAAGTTCTGGCCTCACCACCGCGGTTTTGATGAGTTCTACGGTTTTAACAATGGTGCCGCTAACTACTTTGTTGGCCCGCAAAACCAAGAAACGGCTGCCCGCAAGCCATTCTCGGTCATGTACCGTAATGACAAAGTCGACGACAACTTCGATGAATATCTAACCGACCGTTTCGGCTCTGAAGCCATCAGTTTCATCGAGCGCCATAAAGACTCACCATTCTTCCTGTATGTCCCGTTCAATGGCGTACACGGACCGCTGCAAGCGACCGAAGAAGACCTCAAGCGCTACGCGCATATAGAGGACGAAAAACGCCGCAAGTTGTTGGCAATGAACTATAACGTTGACCAGAACATCGGCCGTATTCTAGACGCTCTGGACGAGAACGAGCTAACCGAAAACACCATTGTCTTCTTCCTGTCAGACAACGGCGGTAAGCCTAAGGGGAATGCGTCTTACAACCTGCCACTACGAGCTCAAAAGGGTACTCTTTGGGATGGCGGGATCCGTATACCGTTTGCAGTCTCTTGGCCGGGTACAATCCCTGCTGGACAAACGATTGATGATCCAATCATTTCACTGGATATCCTACCGACAATGGCTGCAGCTGCTAACGTTGATGTCCAAGCAGATTGGAACCTAGACGGCGTTAATTTACTGCCGTTGCTTACCGGTGAAGAGAAGTCTTTAGAAAACCGATTCCTATACTGGAACACCAGCATGGCAGGCGCAATTCGCGATCAAGACTGGAAACTCGTGATGCCAAATATCCGTAATAAGCGCCCACGTGTACAGCTATTCAATATCAGCAATGATATCTCTGAGTCCAAAGATCTGGCCAAAGAGCACCCAGAGCAAGTGAAGCGCCTACAAGAGGCATGGAATGCATGGGATGCCCAAAACGAAGATGCTATGTGGGGCTGGAACCGTAACATGTTCCCAGTTGAAACCAACTGGCGTAACCTAAACAGCCTATAAATCTAATACTAGGAACTAACCAGACAGCGCCTCGGCGCTGTCTTTTTTCACCTGACTTTATCATTTCGACTACATTCTAGATTCAGCTCACATTCCCACACAAACAAACCACGCAAAAATTGTGGCATGACGGGCTTTGCGGTAACCTCAGATCAATTCGAAACGTTTATACAGATTAAACATAAACGGTTTCAACTGATAGTCATTCATAGGTTGATGTGTCGTATGAGCTTCCTGTTAAGGTGCGACGGCAAGTAACGAGATTAACTCTCAGCCTATGCTCATAACGATATAAAGGTAAGCAATGTCGACGTTTAAGCAATGCCATGTCATGGCAAAACCAAGCAGCTCAGTATGCAACCTTGACTGCACGTACTGTTTTTACCTTGAGAAAGAAAACCTTTACCCTGAACGAAAAAGCCGCTGGCAGATGTCAGAAGAAACGCTAGAGGCTTACGTAAAGCAATATATTGATGCCAACAGCAGTAGCGAAAGCATTGAATTTTCTTGGCAAGGCGGCGAGCCAACCATGATGGGGTTGGACTTCTTCCGCAAAGCGGTCGAACTCCAGCAGAAATACAAAATGAACCACCGCATTACCAATGCCTTCCAAACCAACGGCTTACTGATTGATGACGAGTGGTGTCAGTTTTTCAAACAAAATAATTTCCTGATTGGCGTTTCTATCGACGGCCCAGCCCACCTTCACGATCACTTCCGTGTTACCCGCGCCGGTAAAGCAAGCCATGAAAAAGTCATGGCGGCAATCACCAAGATGAAAAAGCACGGTGTCGATTTCAATACCTTGACCGTGTTAAACAGTGAAAACGTGAAATATCCTGAAGAGGTTTACGACTTCTTGGTGGGTATTGGCTCAACCTTCTTGCAGTTTATCCCAATCGTTGAGCGCGAAGCGAAACAAGAGACAGAAGAAGGGCTGTTCCTCGTTAGCCCTGAATACCAGGCAGAAGCCGATGTAACCGAGTGGTCGGTACCATCACTGGCCTATGGCCAATTCCTTAACCGAGTCTTCGACCGCTGGGTCAAAAAAGACGTTGGCCGTATTTTCGTCAACACCTTTGATTCAACGCTCGCAACGTGGTGTAACGAGCCGTCGGGCATTTGTGTCCAGTCAGAAACCTGTGGCCATGCCTTTATCCTAGAATCTAACGGCGACATGTATAACTGTGACCACTTTGTTTACCCAGAGCACAAGCTGGGCAATATTCACAGCGATCCAATCCAAGACTTGAACCAAACTGACAAGGCCGTTCAATTTGGTTTGGACAAAAAGGATAAACTCACGCTGCAATGCCGCCGTTGTCCTTACCGCATGCAATGTCATGGTGGTTGCCCTAAACATAGATTCGCCCGTTCTAAAGCTGGACAAGAAGGCCACAGTTACTTTTGTGCTGGCTATGAAGCATTCTTCTCCCATACCGAGGCGAAAATGAAACAGATGCGCGATCTGCTAATGCGCGGCCGCCCAGCATCAGACATTATTTACCTCGACTTACAGCAGAAAATGGTGGCAAACCAATTTACTGGTGGCCGTAATTCACCTTGTCCTTGTGGTAGCGGCAAGAAAGTTAAGCGCTGCTGCCAGATTGTTTAAGTCGATTATCACTCAGTAATTAACGAGCCTGTATTCAATGAAGTTAAACATGTATGGAAACAAGAAAAGGACCTCATTAGCTTTTGCGATTGCAGGCTTGATTTACTCGGGCAATAGCCTGGCAGCCCAACAAATCGAGCCGCCTCGCGATAACCTTAGCAGCCAGCCAAACGTCATTGTGATTTACACCGATGATCAGGGTTGGGGTGATGTCGGTTATCACGGCTTCAATGACATCCACACCCCCAATATTGATGCGCTAGCAGCCGGAGGCGTCCATTTTCCCCAAGCTTATGTTAGCGCTTCAGTGTGTGGCCCATCGCGCGCAGGGTTGTTAACTGGCGTCTACCAACAGCGTTTCGGGGTTTATGGCAACTTTGCCCAAAACCATGTTCCTAGAAGCCAGCCTTTAATGATGGAGATGATGCAAGATCTGGGTTACACCACCGGTGTCATCGGCAAGTGGCATATGGGTGAACCCACCGGCAGACCTAATGAGCGCGGGGCTGACTTCTTTTATGGTTTCCATGGCGGTTCGCACAACTACATGTTGTCTGATACCGAAGAAGGGGGCAAGCCGTGGCTGTCCCCTCTTTACCGCAACACGGAAACAGAGCCGCCCATCCAAGAAAGTAATGGCTATCTGACCGAGCTATTTACCGACGAAGCGGTTAGCTTCATTGAAAACAACGCTGACAAGCCTTTCTTCCTTCATGTTGCCCATTTTGCTGTTCACCACCCATGGCAAGTTCCTGACGGATATATCGAGCGATTAGACCACCTCGATGTCCATCATGAAGAGCGACGCTTCTTTGCCGCGCAAACATTAGTATTGGATGATGGCATTGGCGCCATTATGGATACACTGAAATCCCACCAGCTTGATAAAGACACGCTGGTCTTTTTCATGAGTGATAACGGCACGCCTTCTGGACAAGGTTTTGAAGAACCGAGAAAGAAAAAGCGGGGGGAAACAACCATGTCTAGCCCTGGACCATTTAATGGTTTTAAAGGGGACACTTATGAAGGTGGAATTAGGGTTCCATTTATTATTCATTACCCCGCTCAAATAAAACCGGGAATGAAATATGACCCTATGGTTAGTTCGCTAGATATATTCCCGACCATTGCAGCCCGTTTTGGCATAAATGAAATAGAAGCAACTACCCACACTGAAGCAATCCCCTTTGATGGCGTTGATCTTTTCCCTTATTTATTGGGAGAAAAAGGCGGTGAGCCTCATCAAACCCTTTATTGGCGTAGGGATAATGACTATGCCATCCGGGACGGTCACTGGAAGCTTGCAGTCAATGATGACAATGGACCGCGCACCATCCGCCTGTTTGATATGGAAAACGACCCGGGTGAATGGCATGACCTTGCAACCGCTAAGCCCGACATTGCCCAAGCGCTAAAAGATAAGTTCGATGCCTGGGAAGCGACACTGCCCGTGAATAAGCTCAGTAATAAGCCAACAAACCGGAATATTGATTTTAACCAAGGTGTCCGAATAAACGTCAAAGAGTTTAATCAACAATTAAATAACTAAAAAACCTCCTGCCGCTTTATGCAAATGAAGCGGCATCCATATATTTATATTTCTTAGCCACCCGATAAGGTTTGTGGGAGCCTGCTCATGCCTTCAAGTTCGCGCGCGACTCTATTTCTCCGCGCTTCTGTAATTACGTTGTTCCTCAACGGCTGTGTCCAAACGCCGCAGGAGCACACTGATATTGCGCCCGTTGTTTCACCATCATTTAGCATTTCCGGAGATACGCAAGCTGATGAATTCTGGTGGCGGGAGTTTAACGACCCGCAACTCAATCAACTAGTCAGCACTGCCCTGAAGTCAAATTTCAGCCTGCAATCGAGTATCGCCCGTGTGCAGCGTGCAGCAGCAACAGCTGATGTGCGAGACGCAAGTAAGTACCCAACCGTCACTGGTGTGGTTGGCAGCAATGTCCGCCGCGAACGCGACTCAATCGGCGGCGAAATTACTCAGGAATCAACAGATAACCTCAGGCTCAACGCAAGCTGGGAGCTTGATTTATGGGGCAAAAACAAGGCTAGGGCCTCTGCAGCTTATTTCAGCTACCTAGCCAGCGAAGAGCAAATGCAGGCAGCCGCCCAAACCCTTGCTGGTGATATAGCTAGACGCTGGTATCAATTGATTGAGCAGCATCAGTCTTTGGCCATACTCGAAAAGCAGATTAGCAATACCAAAATAATCGCCGAAATCACAGGCCACCGTTATCGAACCGGACAGGGCAGTATCAGTGCCTTATGGCGACAAGAACAGCTATTGGAGAGCTTGGAAGCACAGGAGAGGCAGGCCCGCAAAAGCTTGCTGATCCTTGAAAGGCAAATGAATGTCCTGCTCGGACGCTCCCCTACCACAGTCGTTGATTGGGCCTACTCCGCTTTTCCTGTCCTACCAACATTACCGGAAACCGGTTTACCTGCCGCACTGTTGGATAGAAGACCCGATGTACGGGCGCTCTGGTATCAATATGAGTCCAGTCAGCAAGATGTGTCTGCAGCGGCTGCGGCCCGACTGCCAAACATCTCTATCAGCAGCTCGGCAGCGAGCAGTGACTGGTCAAATGCCTTTGATATCTGGCGACTAGATCTTGGTGCCCAGCTAAACGTTCCGATATTTAATGCCGGAAAGCTCGAAGCGGAACAAAAAGTGGCCGAAGCAACATCTGATCTGGCCTTCTTTAACTACACCCAAGGTGTACTCAGTGCCATAGAGGAAGTTGAAACCAATGTTCTCTCTGAACTAAGCCAGCAAGAACAGCTCGACTCGCTGCGCCGCCAAACCCGGCAAGCCGAGAAAATCCTCGAAGTCGAATCTATTCGCTACAGCCGTGGCATGCAAGGCTACCTTGATGTTCTCAATGCCCAGGAAAAACTTTTTACATTACAAAAACAATCGCTTAATGCCCAGCGGCAGCTATTCCTACGTCGCATTGCCACTTACCAATCACTGGGCGGACAACTTATATCTCTATCAGCAGACGGTGCAGTTGAGCTGCAACCTAGAATGGAATCCTGAGCATGACCAGCCAAACCCAAAAGCCTACTCACCGAAAACATCTGGCAACAGCGCTCAAACTGTTACTTCCCTGTCTGATCTTGGCTGGCGGAATCTACGCCAGTCACCAGTTTATGCAGGGTAAACCCCACCGCCCAGCGCGCCCCGGCCAGCCACCAAGCCGAACGGTTGATGTTGAACCTATCATGCTTAGCCGTGACATCCCGCAAATAGTGGTACAAGGCGCAGTCGAGCCTAAGCGAACAATCAGCCTCCGCTCGCAGCTGCGCGGCTTAGTCACCAACATGGCAGAAGATCTCGTACCTGGCGGCTTTGTAAAAGCAGGAGAAACCCTCCTTAGCATTGACCTTCGTGACCATGCGCTTGCAGTAAAAGAAGCGCAGGCAACATTAGCACGTCATCAGGCACTGTATCAGGCCGAATATGGCCGCCGTCGTGCTGCCGTGCTGGAATATGAACTTTCAGGACAATCATTGGCAGCGGACGACCTTGATTTGGTGTTACGCGGCCCACAGTTGGCACAAATCGAAGCTGATATAGCCCGAAGTCAAGCCGCCTTACAGCGTGCAGAATTGAATTATGAACGTACCCGCATCACCGTACCGTTTGATGCGCAAATTGTCTCGTTAGATGTCGCGAAGGGCAGTTTACTGCGTGATAACTCATCAATTGCCGAGCTTGTCGCAACCGATACTTTTTGGCTGCGGGTCAGTGTTCCCGCCCATCAGCTGCAATGGATCACCGTGCCCGACAATGGCCGTGCAACTGGCCCGCAAGGACAATGCCTCGGCTCTGCCGTTACCATCCGCAATCCTCATGAGTGGGGGCCGCGAGCTAACCGGCAAGGCTGCGTGGTCAGCCTGCTGCCGACCCTCGACAATAAGGTCAAGCTGGCCCACCTACTGGTAGAAATCCAAGATCCACTGGCAATGCAGCCAAAAAACAGCGGCAAGCCTAAGGTTTTGCTTAATGCCTTTTTGCAAGCAGAAATCGACACCAACCCGTTCAACAATGTCGCGCGGATCGCCCGCCGCCATCTTCAACAAGAAAAATTTGTTTGGCTAATGGCAGAAGATGGCACCCTTGTCGCCCAACCAGTATCAGTGACCTTTCGTGCCCAAGACTATGTTTTGATTGATGACGGGCTTGATAACGGCGATCAACTAATCACAACCCCACTCCCCGGTGCTGTTGAGGGGATCCATTTGGAGGTTCGGCAAGTCCCGCTCGAATTTGACCTTCCAACCGCAGATAGCACATCGACTACCCCACAGGTAAGCAAGCAGGGAGAGCCTAGCTGATGAAAGATCGTCGCGGTGCTATCGCGTGGATGGCAAAAAATGGAGTGACCCCCAACCTGCTAATGCTGTTCTTTATTATTGGCGGCCTGCTAATGGCATGGCAGATCAAAAAAGAGGTCTACCCCAACTATCAGCACAACTCGATTCGGATCTGGGTTCATTATCCCGGTTCTACCCCGGCAGAGATGGAACAGGGGGTGACCCTACCCATTGAAAACGCCATCAATGGGATCGAGGGCATTAAAGAGATCCACGGCTGGGCCAACTCAGCCGGGACCAACCTGACCGCAGAACTCATGAACGGTGTGGATGCCGACCGGGTACTGCGTGAGGTTGAAAGCGCCGTCAACCGTGCCCCCTTACCTGCAGGGGCCGAGAAGCCGCGAATATTTCGCAATGAAACCCGTGATCAATCCTTTGAGCTGGTGCTATATGGCGATGTCGACCTCATTGCCCTCAAAGAGAACAGCACCGAGATCCGCAACATATTATTGAGCTCGCCTGGGTTAACCCAAGTCGAGATAGGCGGTTTTTCCAAATACGAGGTGCAGATCCAAGTCGATAGCCTGACCCTACAACAGTATGGCTTAGGGCTCGATGATATTGCTAACAGTATCAGCCGGCACGCCATTAATCAGTCGGGAGGGAGATTAGAAACCGCTGGCGGCGATATTTTATTGCAGATTGACGAAAGCCGTGGCTGGGCAGAAGATTTCAGCGATATTGTCGTGATGCAAACCCCGGCGGGTAGCAAACGTTACTTAGAAGATATCGCCACCATTCGCGATGGTTTTGCCAACCGCCACAACCGTAACTTCTACAATGGCTACCCTTCTGCCAGCATCCGTATCTACCGCATTGCGGATCAGACACCCGTTTCTATTTCCGAATCGGTATACGCCCTGATGCCGGAACTCGAAGCCAGCCTACAGCCCGGTATATCTTTGGAAGTCGTCGATGACGATGCGATTATTTACCAGCAACGCATGTCACTATTGTTGAAGAATGCCTTTAGCGGCTTACTGCTAGTTTTGCTGGTACTGGCTCTGTTTCTCGATGTACGGCTGGCATTCTGGGTTACGGTGGGGATCCCGACCGCCTTCTTAGGTGCCGTGTTATTCCTGCCGAGCATGGATGTATCAATCAATATGATCTCGATGTTCGCCTTTATTATTGCGCTTGGAATCGTGGTCGATGACGCCATCATTGCCGGGGAGAACATCCATGAAAAAATGAGCCAGGGAATGCGCTTTACCGACGCTGCGATTGAAGGTGCTAAGGATATCGCCACTCCCCTCACCTTCAGTATTCTGACCAATATCGTCGCCTTTATTCCCATCTGGTTTTTACCCGGCACTCTGGGACTGACCTTTAAAGTCGTCCCCCTTGTGGTGGCAGCGGTGTTCATCATCTCATGGGTAGAAGCACTGTTCATTCTCCCTGCCCACGTCGCCCATATTGACTATCGTCAGCCGCCACGCTGGACACGCCCATTTAATGCAGTACAACACAAGGTAAACAATGGGCTACAGTGGTTTATCCGGTGTATCTACAAGCCGGCTCTGAAGCGTTTACTCACAGCTCGCTATATTGTTGTCGCAACGGGATTAGCGATGCTGATCAGTTCTATTGCCTATATCTCAGGCGGGCACATGGGCTTTACTACCATGCCAAGGGTGGAAGCCGAATATTCTGTTGCCCGGGCCTTTATGCCCGTCGGTAGCTCAGCCGAAGAAGCCGAAATGGTAAGGGAACAACTCGAAAGTGCAGCAAAAGAGGTCATCGCGGATAACGGTGGCAAAGCACTGGCAAAAGGGGTCTCAAGCCGGATCTGGAGTCGGGATGGTGAATATGTGGTAATGACGCGGATCTTCTTACAACCAGGTGAAAATCGCGCCCTAAGCACTCGTCAGGTATCGGCCCAGTGGCGAGGACTAACAGGCGAAGTTCCCGCTGCAAATGCAGTACGTTTCTCGGCAACAGGCAATGGCCCTGGCGCTGATGTCGCCGGGGTCACCTTGGAGCTCACCCACCGAAATAACCTTGCGCTGCGTGCTGCCAGTGAAGAGCTCAGTGAGCTCCTCAGCAACTACGCGGGCATCGTTGATATCGAAAACAGCTTTATGTCAGGCAGCCAGCAAATCCGCCTTGCCCTTCGTCCAGAAGGAAAGAGTATGGGACTGACAGAACAAAGCTTGATCCGTCAGATCCGCCATGCGTTTAGCGGGGTGAGAGCGATTCGCCAACAACGCGGCAGCGATGAGGTCGACGTCAAGGTACAGCTACCCGACTGGCAACGTGCCAGTGTTTATCACCTTGAACAACTGCCGATAAAAGTTGGCGACCAGTTTATCCCATTATCACAAATCGCAAACGTATACCGCGAATACTCGGCCTCGGCGATCCACCGTCGAGATGGACAGCGGCGGATCAGCGTCAGTGCAGATATTACCCCCTCATCGGAGGCCATGAACCTAACCCAGACACTACGCCGTGAGGTGTTACCGACACTAGAAGAAAAATACCCCGGTCTGGATATCGGTTTTCGGGGCGATCAGGCCGAGCAAAAAGAGAGCCTTGAAAGCCTGGCAATCAATGGGGCGCTGGTGATGCTAGCACTTTACTGCCTACTGGCAATTCCATTTAAGAGCTATACCCAGCCTCTGATCATCATGACCATTATCCCATTTGGTTTGATTGGTGCAGTACTTGGTCACGTTCTGCTTGGCTATGTACTGAGTGTAGTTAGCCTGCTCGGCATTCTTGCCCTCAGCGGGGTGGTGATCAACGACAGCTTGATTCTGGTAACGGAGGTCAACCGTAACCGCGAGGCTGGTAAACCGCTCGTTGAAGCCATCATCAACGGCAGTGCACGACGTTTTAGACCCATCATACTAACGACCTTAACCACCTTTGGCGGCCTTGCCCCGATGATCTTGGAAACCTCCAATCAGGCACAGCTAATGATCCCAATGGCGATTTCGCTGGGGTTCGGCATCCTGTTCGCCACCCTAATCACACTGGTACTGCTGCCCTGCTTATACCATGCGCTTGAGGATATAAAAGCCCTTTTTCAATTTGGCGCCAAGCCACAACTCGCAGAGCCACAAATTGATCAGGACAATACCGCGATGGAGAATATTTCCCATGCAGCCTAAGCAAAACCTGATCCGAAGGCTATCCCGAACCTATCCAGTATTGGCCCTTACCGGTTTATCCATCATGGCCATGCCCTCTCATGCTCAGGACGGACTAAGTGACGAGGTGGTCACCCTGAATCAGGTTACGACATTGTCCGAACAGCCAGTGGTCGCTAGCCTCTCTTCGCAGGAGAGTAGCAACAGCTATCACACTCCTGTGTCCCGTAATGACGGCATAGCGACTGCCGATCTGCACAGTACAAAGCTTGGTACCCAGCTAATCAACCAACTGCGCCAAGATATCGCCGCCGGTAAATACGGCCAAATTAATAGCATGCTTATCCATCACAACGGAAAGCTGATCGTCGAAGACTACTGGCACAATGGTGATATCGATACCCCGCACTTTATGTTTTCTATCACCAAAAACATGCTGTCCAATGCTATCGGTAAAGCGATTGAACTTGGCTATATCAACAGTGTGAATGATCCGGCTATCAAATACTTGCCCAACCTAGAGGCCAAGTCATTAGTCAGCGGAAGTGCCGATATCACTTTGCATGACTTGCTCAGTATGCAATCAGGCATTTCTGTTCCCCAACATACCACCGACTATTCACCAATCACCGTCGATAACCATGCCGAGTTATATCTCACGTTATCTGACGATGTTGTACCGGGAACGCAGTTTAAATACCAAGGCGCAGATACCGATATCCTCAACCATGTGCTGTTCAACGCAACAAGAAAAGATCTCGCCACCTTTACTGAAGAACACTTTTTCACCCCAATGGGGATCAACAACGCCTATTGGGAAAATTCAGCCTGCGGCCTCACCAAAGCCAGTTCGGGGCTTCATATGACATCACGCGATATGATCAAATTCGGCATGCTCGTGCTGGGCGGAGGCCAATTTGAAGGTAAGCAGTTACTTACCAAAGAGTGGTTACATAGTGCGACAACTCCCAAGACCCAAAACGGCAACTATGGCTACTACTGGTGGACGCAGAACTTCCGCTTGGATGGACAAGAGATAAATACCATTTCAGCGAGGGGTGCCCGTGGCCAGTTTATTTTCGTGAATCCCGACTTGGATCTTATCGTTGCCGTCACTAGCAATAATACCGGTCAACAACGGCGCGTACCCCTGCAATTTGTACCTGACTACATTTTGCCAGCAATCCCACCAGCAGAATAATCGAGAGGCAGTGATGAGTATTTCTCGGCTGAGCTTTTTTACGGCACTTCTCGCTGTACTGTTGAACTCACCGTACCTACATGCAAGTAAATACCCACCAACTATCAATGGTGCAACCCAAGTTACCTATAAGCAGGTTGATGGTATAGACCTTTACAGCTGGATTTTCACCGTAAAAGGCGAAACACCCTCCCCTGCCTTGGTGTTTTATTTTGGCGGGGGATGGGCAGGAGGTAACCCCGCTCAATTTGTTCGTTATGCCAAGCAACTACAAGCAAATGGAATTGCCTCAATGCTGGTTGATTACCGTGTCCGTAACCGCCATCACACAAAAGTGGCCCATGCGGTTTCTGATGCGAAAAGTGCAATGAACTGGCTATATCAAAATGCCGAACGTTATCAGATTGATAAAAACAAAATAGGCGCAGCCGGGGCATCCGCAGGTGGACAGCTGGCTGCCGCTACGGTGTTATTGCCCGAGCACGGTGACATGGACTTTATTCCATCGGTATTAGTCCTGTTCAACCCGGTCACCATCATGGCTCCAGAGCCGAACCTGTACCAGCCAACCCATTGGACTGAAGATTGGGCAGGAAGCCCGCTGCGTTCGCTCTCCCCATACCACCACCTATCAGAGTCATTACCACCCACCGTGATTTACCACGGTACTGACGATACAACAGTCGCCTTCTCTACCGCGGAAGCATTCTGCCAGAAAGCGGCTTTACTCCAACGGGAATGCCGAGTGTTGCCTTTCCAAGGCAAAGGGCATGGCTTTTTTAATGGCCGTCAATATAGGGAATCGATCATCGCCGATCTCCTGCCGTTTCTCGGAGCTCAAGGTTGGTTATAAAAACAAGAAATGACAACGTTCATTCAAAACAATATAGGTATTTAAAGTGAAACTGCGCTTATTAACATTAGCTACGCTCCTTACGCTAGGTACGATGTCCTCACAAGCAACTGAACCAGAGAGACAGTGGCTTGCCGGTGAGCACCATGCCCATACACATTGGAGTGTAAAATGGGATAAATCCACCACACCTTGGTCCCCCATAAAAGGCGGTGATAGCGAACATACTTATCTCGATAACGCCCAAGCTGCCAAGAAATACGGCCTAAGCTGGTTAGTGAATACTGACCACGGCGGCCCAGAGCACTCAAAATTACTCGACAAAAAAGCCTATCCAGAATTATTGGCCGCCCGCGAGTCCGTGCCGGATGTCCATCAGTTCTTCGGTATCGAACTTGACGTGCCTGCCGGAGAGCACGCCACCGTCATGATGCCTATCAATAGCGATGAGCGTGATGTACTGGTCAAATTCCAGCGGGATTACTCTATTCGCGAATACCGTAAAGAAACCCGTAACCGTAACAATGTCGAGCACATGCAAAAGGGGATTGCTTATCTGGCTAGCCAAGCTGAAAAGCCGATCATCATTAAGAACCACCCTAGCCGTCAGGCGACTGGTCTCAACGAATGGGCAAGGGTGACACCTGAAAAACTGATGACCTGGCACCAGACCGACCCCGATGTCTTTATCGGTATGGTCGGTACGCCGGGACACCAAGCCGCTATCGGCAATCGCGGCAGCTATTACAAATTCGGCAGCTTTAACGGAGCTGACCAAATGACCGCCGTTGTTGGCGGGGTATGGGATCATATCCTTGGTAACGGCAATCGCTTTTGGATCACCTCTTCGGCTGATTCACATAAACATGTGGGTGTAGGAGGCCGCGACTTCTGGCCGGGTGAATACAATAAAACCTACGTTTATGCCCGTAACGAACCAGCAGATATCATGGATGGACTTCGCCATGGCCGAAGCTTCATCGTCTTTGGCGATCTGATCAGTGGACTTAATGCCGACTTGAGCGCAGGTTCGACCAATAACGAAGCAAGCGCTCAAGAAAAAAACCAAGCACAAAACCACGCAAACAGCAGCGCTTCTCTCGGTGAGACGTTGTTGGTAAGTACTAACGAAGACAAGCTGTCTCTGAAGCTGGAGATAAACCTCAGCGAGGGTAAGAATGCCAACGGTGATATTACGGTATTAAACCGTATCGATGTGATTACCGGCGCCGTTGATCCAGCCATCGCCAATGAACCCAACGCCAATAGCACCACTCAAGTCATTCAGCAAATTGACCAGTCTCAGTGGCAGGTCAAAGACAACACCATAGCCTTGACTATCGATATCCCGCGGGAACATCAGAATGGTTACCTACGACTACGGGGCACCAACACCGATATCTTAGAGCCGAAAAAACAACAAGGTAATCAAGATCCTTGGCAAGATTTGTGGTTCTACTCCAACCCTATTTTCTGGCAACAACAATAAATTAGAGAGTACCCTCCATGAAATTATTCACCAAAACGGCTCTTAGCCTCGCCTTGCTGCCCGGTCTGTCGGTGGCTGGTCAGCCTAGTGCTGAGCTATTACCAGCAGAGCCAGCACAAACCGATACGAACTTCATTGTGGTATTAGTCGACGACCTCGGCTATGACGAATCAGGCTTCATGGGCGCCGATGATATGTTCACGCCCAATCTTGATAAAATTGCTGCTGGCGGCACCCATTTTACCCAAGGCTATGTCACCTCATCGGTGTGTGGCCCATCTCGTGCCGGGCTGATTTCAGGCCGCTATCAAGACCGCCTCGGGATTTGGGGCAACTTTTCGCGTAATGCCAAAATTGGTTTCCCGACCAACCAGCCGATGATGCAAGACCACTTCAAGGAAGCGGGCTATACCACAGCAGCTATCGGCAAGTGGCATTACGGTCACTTCGAAGAAGAGCACAAACCATGGAATCGTAACTTGGATTATTTCTACGGCTTCCTCGGCGGTGGCCATGACTATTTCAATGCCAATACCCACTATAACGGCAAGAACAACCGCTCTCCTATTTATCGTAATGGGGAGATGGTGGATTACAAAAATGGCACCTACCTAACCGACGAGTTCAGCCGTGAGGCGGTCGATTTTATCGAACGTAACCATGACAAACCTTTCTTCCTGCACCTTGCTTATAACGCGGTGCACGCTCCCTACCAAGCCCCAGAGCACTACCTAAAACGTGTTGATGCTCTAATGGACGGCGAGTTTGCCACTTGGCACCGCCGCGTTATCGCTGCCATGTTACTGGCAATGGATGATGGCCTAGGCGATATCATGGCAACACTGGAAGAAAAAGGGATCGCCGATAACACTGCCATAGTGTTCTTGTCTGATAACGGTTACCAGACCATAGTGCGCCGCAAAGAGCCGGTTAACCTTGCGGGTAACCCAGCGGATCTCAGGGGCTTCAAGGGGGATACTTTTGAGGGCGGTATTCGTGTGCCGTTTGTGATTAATTGGCCGGGTGTTGTCCCTGCCGGTAAGCAATATACCAAGCCAGTTATTTCGTTGGATATTCTGCCAACGCTGACACGAAATATTCCTTTGGTTAAAAACACACCTGAACTGGACGGCGTGGATCTTGTGCCTTACCTAAATGGCGAGAAAGAAGGCAGACCGCATGAAACGATGTTCTTCCGTTTCTTCCATGATATTGCCTACCGCAAAGGTGATTGGGTACTGACGTGGAACGACCAACACAAAGTAGCAGGTGAAAAACGCTCAAGACGAGAATTAGTCAAAGAGGAGGTCAAGGCCATGCTGTTTAATCTCAATGACGATGTTGCCCAGCGCCGCGACCTAAGATATGAAGAGCCGGAGAAATTCCAAGAGCTGTTCAATGAATACCTGGATCTGCTGGAAGAGTTCCCAGAGCCAGAATACCCGGCACTGTTCCAGACACCATATACCGTGGAGTTTACGGAAGATTTATAGGGATTCATCCAGTTGATATGAGAGACGTTTAGTGACGTTGGTGACTTCCTAGCCGATGCCTTCCGGCCGACCTGAGATTCGCCGGTACTCTGCTAGGAACGTCACTCCTTTCAGTAAATAACTTCAAGGAAATCAATGAAATTATTCGGCTTATTATGTGGCTGTTTATCTTTAGTTAGCATTGGAGTGTCTGCTGCTAGCTTTCCCGAAGTCCGATTGGCAAACGACGCGGTTGAAATGGCGATCTACCTGCCTGATCCCGAAAACGGTTCTTATCGATCCGTTCGGTTTGATTGGTCTGGATTGATTCACTCGTTTAAGTTTGAAGGTGTTGAATACTTTGGTCGCTGGCGATTTGAGCCGGTACATGATCCGGAAATGCACTTTAGCGTAAATGGACCAGCCCAGATTTTCGATAACCTGGGTTATGGCGAATCCGATACTTTTGTTCGCATCGGTATCGGTATTCTTAAAAAGCCAGAGGACGAAAAACGTTTTAACTTTACCAACCCCTACCAGATCCTTGACCATGGTAAGTGGCAAGTTAACGCTTTGGACGACAGTGTAGAATTCGTGCACACACTTCAGTCAGACAATGGTTACGGCTATCGTTATCAGAAAACCATTAGCCTCAATGAGCAGGGGTTTACCATGTCACATCTGCTGGAAAACACAGGCGAAAAGTCGATTGAAACTACCGTGTTCAACCACCACTTCTTTGTTATTGGCGATCAAAACGTTGATGAGCAATATCAGGTGACTTTTCCTTTTTCTCCGCAAAAAGATAAAAACGAGCCACGCATAAAGCTAGAAAACAATAGCCTCAAGATACTTGATGCAATCCGCGACGATAAACGACTTTATGTTCCACTCACTGGCTTTGCTAATACCCCAGATGATCACCAGTTCCGTGTCCATCACCTTGGACTAAACCGCGGCATTGATGTTCAGTTAGACCAGCCATTAAACAAACTGGTCGTTTGGGCGAACGATCGCGCGCTCTCTCCGGAGAACTTTATTGAGATAAATGTCCCTGTCGGGCAGAGCTTAGGTTGGAACGCAACATACTACGTTTATTGATCACCCGACCGTAGACAATAAAAAAAATGCGCTACTGGAAATCAGTAGCGCATTTTTACCCCCCTTTTTAATTCATAATCACCTGGCTCACAGAGAATGTGCCACGTCGATTTGAACTAAATTCAAAACGCCATTGTCTTGCCGTTTTATTAGCTACAAACCCTTGATTAGCCTTATTAGCGGGTAATGCTGCCAGCTTCTGCCACTCACCATTTTCATCGAGATAAGTCACAATCAGTTCAAGGGAGTTAAAAAACTCTGTCTGCCCTAGCCGCTCCTCTATCACTGGCTTTATGTGCTTAATGTATTGCGGCTTACCATAATCAACCTCGAACCACATATTATTAGGGTTTCGCGGTGAAGGTAACCAACGAGTCTGGCTGCTCCCATCCAACACTTTGTTTGCAAAATGTGCCTTGGGGTGCTGTCCTTTATCGACATAGTTATTATGGCTTCGGGCGATAGGAAACTCCGTGGCTAAAGACTCCTCACTGCTGGTATAAAATCCCGCTTCAAAAAGCTCAATGCCATAAAAATCAAAGATGCCATTGGCTGATGTTTCTAAACGAATTTCAGTTGCCCCTGATTCAGTCAAATCAATTTGACCTATGTGCAAATTTAGAGGCTCAGGAAATTCACCCGTCGCTTGCAAGGTAAATGGGTATGCCTTATCACCAACATAGAGGGTAATCTCCTGATCCTGTTCGCTACGATAAGTAGAAACGACATCAAAAACCCCGGTCTGACGTGTGACAGTGGCCTCCCACAACAGCGCTTCTTTTTGCCCATCTAAGAATTGGCGAGCTCCGCGGTAAACCACCGCTTTACCACTATAATCTGCATTCATTGCATGCAAACCAATGTTGCCATCCGGTCCTTGTATTGCGTCTCCCAACGGAAGAATAGTCAGCTCCCCCATGTTGACTCGAGTAAAGCCTTCAGAAGCAGGGTTCAGTGTCAGGGTTTGCTCCCCCGCCTGCGTAACCGTTATTTCCCCAACAATGGTCGGCGTCGGGTATTTACGACGCATATTCTGATCACCCGTGGCTGGAATGATCAGGTTGGCAGTATTGTCACCCAGTGTTAACTGCATGCGTGATTCATCCAAGTTTCCGTGGAACATCTGCACGGCATAACGTCCAGGTTCAGCGAAGTCTACTTGCCAGCTGGCAGCACTTTCAGCCCCTGACCAGTCTGTTAAGCTGTTGTACCAACTATTATAATTAACATCCGCCGTCTCAGCGTCTAATGAGCGAAGCACCATACCATCAGCAGTCATCACCCCCGTAACTTCTTCTATCTCCAGTTCACCCTTCACTTCCAAAACAACCGTCGAACTGTATTGGTCTGGAGCCTGAGCAGGGACAGCAAAGGTTACCCCTTTATCATTGTGGCTGATCTTAAGCGGCGTTTTTTCGTTATCCGCTAACAGGTACGCTGACAGTTTTTCATTGGCAACACCTAGCACCTGTAGCTCACCATTTTTCGGCCAATCATAAACATGCAGATACAGCGTTACACCATCATCATGTACACGCTGTGTTGTTGCCCCACGAAAAGCTTGTTGGAATAAAAACGGGGTGGCCGTTGTTCCATGAATCGACTCGCCGTTGACCTTCATCCACTCACTAATATCCCGCAAACGTTCGATAGATGCTTGTGGAAAACTACCATCGGATTTTGGGCCAATATTTAGTAGGTAGTTGCCGCCTTTACTGACCACACCGGTCAGGTTATGGATCAATTCAGCCGTACTCTTCCAGTCTTGATCTGAGCGACGATAACCCCAAGTATTATTCATCGTCATACAGCTTTCCCAGTACGAATCAAGCTGTGGCACAGGAGGAATAGATTGCTCATGCGTATCAAAATCACCGAACTCAAGTGAGTTCTTCCTGCTAGCCAGTCGACGATTAGAGACAATATCCGGTTGGTTGCCCCAAAGAATGTCAGCCATTGTCTGAACCTGGCCATCCGTTATGTTTTTTGGCATATCCCACCAAAACATATCCAACTTGCCATAATTCGTGGTTAACTCTTCAAGCTGCGGGAAAGCAATATTGTTCATGTAGCTATCGAATCGCTCGGGCCACTTTGAACGATCGAGAGAAGGGTATGGGGAGTATGAGCTATCCCAATGCGCTCCGCCTTCATCACCATGATTTCCCCAGTCTAAAGATTGGGAGTAATACAGACCGAAGCGCAAGCCCGCCTCATCAGCGGCTTTTTTCAGAGGGGTTATCGTATCTTTACCCCATTTTGTATCTTTGGCCCCCCAATCACTGGTTTTGGTATCAAACATGGCAAAACCATCATGATGTTTGGCGGTCAAAACCATATAAGTCATACCGGCATCCTTCGCCAGTTTCACCCACTCATCAGGATCATAGGCAGCAGGATTAAACTGTTTCGCCAGTTCAACATACTCTTGCGCCGGAATACGGGCGTTATTCCATATCCACTCGGCATAACGTGGCGTATCTACACCTTTGTACTCACCTTCAAACATGGAATAAACACCCCAGTGAATGAACATGCCAAACTTAGCATCACGGAACCAAGCCATACGCTCGTCACGGGTCGCATTGAGATCTTGTCCAGCGGCAATTAATGGAGCCTCACTGGCGTGTAATAGTGCTGGCTGAGCTAACTGGATTGCAAGTAACCCAGCTAACACAGAGAAGCGAAATGGTAGTGCCTGCATTTTTTTCTACCTACATTTCTATTTAAATTAAGCTTTCTGAAAGGAACAATGAACTCACCGCTTATTGAAAACGGTGAGTATTAGTTGGGGCTATTTAATTGGAGTAATACAGATAACAGTAACTACTCAACCGTTATTGTTTCGTTCAATAAAATATTATCTGACGCGTTACCTACCCGGATTTCGTATTTATCACCTAGCATCCAATCTTTGGTTTTCTCATCCCAGTAAGCCAAATCAGCGACATCGAAGGTTAAGGTAATATCGCGCTTCTCACCGGCCTCAAGCGACACGCGGTCGAACGCCTTCAAGCGTTGAATGGGTTTTTCACTGCGCTCAAACATATCCGTTACATAGAGCTGAACGACTTCATCGCCTGCCACTTTACCGGTATTTTCTATCGTGACAGTGGCCGCGACTTGGCCGTCTTTAGTTACCTTGCTGCCTATTTTCAAGTCAGACAAAGCAAACTCGGTATAACTCAAACCATGACCGAAGGCCCATAAAGGCTCTTTTTCAAAGTACAAGTAAGTGCGACCTTTAGTAATATCGTAATCGTTAAAGGCCGGTAGATCGCTCCATGACTTCACAAACGTCAGTGGCAGCTTACCACCTGGGTTATTGTCACCAAATAAGGTATTGGCGATGGCTGAACCACCTTGCTCGCCCGGATACCAGCTTTGCAAAATGGCAGGTACATTACTTTTAAGCCATGGACTTTCAATAGAGGATCCTGATTGCAGTACCACGGCTGTTTTTGGGTTGACCTTAACAATGCTTCTGAGCAAATCAATTTGCTCAGAAGGCAGGCCTTCTGAAGTGCGGTCAATCGACTCTCGTTCATATTCAGTCGATAAGCCCATAACGGCAATAACGACATCGGCTTTCTTAGCCGCTTCAAGCTCTGCGCCTTCATAACTAGTGTCTTCTGAAGGCAGTTCCCAGCCAAATTTGACTGTGCGCTCAGAGCTGCCGCGTTTTTCCATAGCTAGTACAGTAAGCGTGTAAGTTTTCTGAGAGTCTAATTCAAGCTCTGCTGTTGTTCGAAGTGGCTCGCTGTTATTACCGTGATCTCTAAAGATAGTGGAACCATCAATATCAAACACCATTTCATAGCCTTGGGATTCAACGCCTAACGTATACAGGCCACTTTGAGGAGGTACAATTGTGGTTGTATATTTGACGGCAAAATTCTCGCTGTTTAGGCCTTCATGTGGTGGTTTGTTACCAAAGTCGAAATCAATATTGCCAACCGTGTTATTGGCGACAGGTTTACCACTGCCATTTCGGTTAGTGTAATAATCAGCGGTCCAGACACCTAGCCCTTGGTTATCAAGTAATGTAATACTTTCTAGTGGAATTGGGTTAAGTTCACCTTGATTTTGAGTCCATGGTACGTACATGACGTCGAAATCATCACCAAGATAATCTCGAATGCCTTGTAATGGCGTGATAGGGTCTTTAGCTGTACCAGAATAGGTACCGAAGTTCAAAACGTTAGCGTTAGGGCCAATTATTGCGACAGATTTTGTTGTAGCTTTATCGATAGGTAGTATCGGTTGGCTATTCACTGGCTCATTTTGCAGTAAGACCATACTCTTCTCCGCAAGCTCAAGTGCAAGCGGCTTAAATGTGGTCATTGTTTCAAACGGGATGTCTTTCCACGGTGACAGTTCTTCAGGATCAAACATGCCGAGCCTTAGGCCTACGCGCATGGTGTTTCTAAATGCTCGGTCCAACTGGGCACTGGTTGTTTTGTTTTGAGCTATTGCTGTCATCGCCTCTTGGCGAAAGAGCCTGGTGTTATCAAAATCCAATGTTTCAGCATTAAGCACCGCAGCAGTCGCATCGACATAGTTGTCATAGATGTCGTGACCGTGGAAACTGCGTTCGCCCCACCCTTTTGTGGTCATCAGTACAGAGCCATAGTCACCAAGCACGAAGCCATCAAATCCCCATTCTCCACGTAATACGTCTCGAACTAACCAAGTATTGGTAACCGCAGGTTCATTGTTAAGCTTGTTATATGCTGTCATCACAATTTGCGCATTCGCATCTTGAACAACTTGTTTGTAGGCCGGGAAATAGTATTCACGTAACTGTTTTTCTGAAATATTGGCATTACCGTTAAAACGGTTGTGTTCTTCGTTGTTGGCAACGAAGTGTTTGGCACCCGCAGCGGTCTTTAGGTATTTGGGATGATCCCCTTGGAGGCCTTTGACATAAGCACTGGCCATTACACCATTGAGTAATGGGTCTTCACCGTAAGCTTCTTGCGTACGCCCCCAGCGCGGGTCTCTGGCAATATTGATTACAGGCGACCAGAAAGTCAGTGGGCCTCGCTTGCCATCTCGAATAACAGGGCCATTGTGATATTGCGCTCGCGCCTCATCGGATACCGCATCGCCCATTTGCTGCAAAGCCTCTGGCTGCCAAGTCGCCGCCAAGCCAATCGACTGGGGGAAAACCGTGGCGGCGTTTTTGCGAGGAGACGCCAAGCCATGAAGTGCCTCACCAGGCATAAATGACTTCAATCCATATCGTGGAACGCCTTCATTCCACAGTGTGATCATGTTGCCTTTTTCTTTATCGGTTAACCGAGCACTAATATCATCGAGTCGCTCTTCGATTGTGAGCGTGTGATCAAAAAAAGCGATATATTCACCGTTATTCTCGGCGCTATTTTCAGCACTTACCCCCATGGCAGCAGCAGATAAGCTGGCGCCAATGGCTATCGTTTTCAGTTTCATTTTAGTCTCAATTTAAACGTTTCGATTAAAAATAAGGCTATCAAAACTCTTGCTTTAAAACTAACCACTTAGCGTGTTATATGTCATTTTTGAGAGCTCGGTTGCCCCTAAATAAACATAAAAAAACCTCTCTCGCTTTAGCGCTAGAGAGGCTGATTGAGACAAATGACGATAGCTTATAAAAAACGATAATTATCATACACCTAGATGACTTTTCACCGCTAACGCCATCTTTTGGGCACCGTGCCTGTTAGGGTGGACCCCATCCGCTTGGAATAAAGCCTCGTCTTGTAAAGATAAATGGAAGTCGACAACACCCAAGTGATATTCATCCGCTAGCTTGCGAACCAAAATACGTGCACGAGCGAGGTTTGCTTCATTGACATCCCACTTCCCAGGTTGGTTAAACGCAGGCGCAGGCAACCCCAGCAATACTATCGGTGTTAGTGCTAAATACTCTTCCAACAACAGAGTCAGATCTTTCTGGTATTGCTGTTCATTCCAAAAACGGGCTTTCGAGTCATTCGCCCCAAGAGTCAAGATCACCATATCAGGTTGTGATTCCAGACTCTGCTGATAAACATCACGGGTAATATAAGGCTCCCGCTTTGGTGTCGTGCGGATAGCTGTCGCTCCGTTGGCACCAAAATTACCCACCACATAGCCTTCTCCCAGCAGTTGTTGCAGTTGGGCGGGGTAACTTAAGTTCTTACGATCCTTAATATTCATCCCAAATGTCGTTGAATCGCCAACACAGGCGATATGGATCGTCTTATCGTCATCTGCCAGCGCTTGGGAAGAGAATATGGTTAGAAACGGTATCAACAAACATATCATCCTGAAACTAAAAAGTGGCATCGGCATCTATCGCCTCCCTCATTCAAAACATATTGGATATCAAACAGCACAGTACTTCTACACAGAGAAGCGGTTAACTTCACTCTGAAGGGCGTTCGCTAGCTTGGCAATTGTTAGAGATGCGCCTTGACTAGACCCTGAGTCTGTTGCGGTTTTATCGGCTAAGGCATTAATTTCAAATACATTGCTATTCACATCCCCAGTCACCACTGCTTGCTGCTCAGCGGCAGACGCTATCTGAATATTCTTTTCTGCAATACTGGCGACAGTTTCTGTTATCGCCTGCAGCGCATCACCAGCCTGCCGGGTTTTAACCGTGCTCTCACGGGCATATTGATCACCCGACTCCATCCGCTCAATGGCATGCTGACAGCCCGTTTGCAGACGTGAAATAGTGTCTTGGATATCCTCAGTGGCGCTCTTGGTCCGTTGGGCCAAGTTACGAACTTCGTCAGCAACAACGGCAAAACCGCGCCCATAGCTACCGGCCCTCGCGGCCTCAATGGCTGCGTTTAATGCCAGCAAATTGGTTTGATCGGAAATATCACGTATGGTGTCTGAAACACTACCAATATCATGCGAATGTTTGCCAAGTTCGTTAATCGCGACTTTTGCCTGATCAATCTCTTTGGCTAAGTCCACAGACTGGGCTATCGCTTCGTTAACCACACTCACACCATTCTGTGCAAGTTCATCTGACTTCTGAGACGCTTCCGCTGCCGAGACAGCACTTGCAGCAACATCACTCACCGTTGCAGTCAGCTCTTCAGTCGCCGTTGCAATTTGCTGAATTTGCGCCTGCTGTGAAGCCGCATTTGACGCAGTCTGCTCGCTGAGCTGGGTATTTTGTTGAGAAGCAACGTTTAGCTGATTAGCAGAATCGCCAATCAAGGAGACGGTTTGCTGGAACCTTGCGGCAATGTTATTGACAGCATTACCAATAACTGTGAATTCATCTTGCCCCTGTACCTGTGCCCGGCAAATCAGATTCCCTTCCGCGATGCTGTTTGCTGTTGACTGCAAACCCTTAAGTGCAAAAACAATGCGTCGGATTGTCAAAAAGGCGATGCCGATCAGTAGCAATGTACTGATAGCCAAAGCGGTACTCATGCTAAATACAAAACGCTGGCCGTTACTAACGGCTTCAGCGTAGGCATCTCGTGCCCCTGTTGCACTTAAGTCATTCATCGTACTCAGTAACACTTTGAGTTGCTCAATTTTAGGGTTTACTTCATTGAGCAGCAGGATATTGGCTTGCTGAAACTCACCTTGCTCCAGTAAATCAATAATCACCTCAAAGCCAGAGAAAAAAAGGTCATCGGTCAGCGAGCTAGCCTGTGTTGCAGCTTGCTCGAGACTCACGCCCATATTGAATGTCATCAAATCAAAGTACAGCGCCTGCAAGTCGTCATAGCTTTCGAAAATCAAGTCAGTATGAATCGACAACGGGTGGTCATGGTAACTGCCGCTAAATGCATTGGGATCATGCTGTATAGCCAATAAAGAGTGAACCCTGGCTTGTTCTACCCGCTGCTGAATATCACTGATTGTTATCACTTTAGCCAAATCATCCTCAACCAATATCGAAGTCTGATTTGATAAATGACTTAACCCACTTAACCCTTCATATCCCACGAATGCAATCGAGCAGAAGGCAATAGCAATAGTGACGATCAACCGGTTGGTGATTTTTTTCGTCCATGTGAATAGTGATGACATAATATTTTTATTCTCTTTATGTAGGGTATTTTTATCTAGGGCTTAGTACCTAAGCCCTGAGTCATTGAATTACGTAAAGTAGAAACTGATAAATACCGGCTTTCACTTATTGGCTGGCTACCTGAAAGCTATCGGGGAATAGTTCTTCCAGCGTCGGGGCAGGTTTATATTCGAGCGGTAAATTGACCCACTCAACCCGAGGCGGTACATCATATTTAGCTTCAAGTTTGCCGATTTCAGCTTTTAGCCGCGCGATCTCTTGCTGGTAACGGGGATCGTCGATCGCATTATTCATCTCTGTCGGATCTTCTTCGATATCGTAAAACTCCCACTCGTCGATATCGTAATAGAAGTGCATTAGCTTATAACGACTATCACGGGTGCCATAATGCCTTGTCACATCATGCATCGCTGGATATTCATAGAAGTGGTAATACAATGACTGACGCCAACCGGCAGGAGACTCTCCGTCTAGCAGCGGCACCATAGATTCACCCTGAATATCAGCAGGCACATCAACACCTGCGTATTCAAGGAAAGTGGGTGCATAATCGATATTCTGTACTAAGTGCTCCACCACCGATCCCGCTTTGATACGGTTTGGATACTGGATCAACAGCGGAGCACGGAACGACTCTTCATACATAAATCGCTTATCGAACCAACCATGCTCTCCCATATAGAAGCCCTGATCAGAGGTGTAAACAACAATGGTATTATCTGCAAGGCCATTGGCTTCAAGGTAATCCAGCACCTCACCGACAGATTCATCTACCGACTTAATTGTTGCCAGGTAGTCTTGGAGGTAACGCTGGTATTTCCAAATGGCAATTTCCTCACCCGTCATATTGGCTTCGTTGGCGTTAAACCAATCGTTGCGTTCTTGATAGGCTTCATCCCACGCCTGACGCTGCTCCGGTGTTAACCGTGCCAGTAGAAACGGCCAGATATCCTCGCGCCACTCTGTCTCACCGACCCCTTTGGTCATTTTCAAATCATGACCTTCCTGCGCATCCCGGTAGATAGTCATGGTTTGCATGGCTGCCGCCGCGCGACCTTCGTAGGTATCAAAGTAATTATCAGGTACAGGGAATGTTGTATTCTCAAATGCACGCATGTGTTGTGGCGCTGGCATCCAATTACGGTGCGGCGCTTTATGATGCAGCAGCAAGGCAAAAGGTTTGTCGCTTTGCTGCTGCTCTTCCAGCCACCGCAGCGACTTTTGAGTGATCAGCTCGGTGGTATAGCCGTGCTCACGCTTCACACCTTGGGACGTAATAAAGTCAGGGTTGTAATACTCACCCTGATCATTAAGTACTTCCCAGTGATTAAAATCGATACCTTCCGGTGTTAAGTTGATATGCCATTTGCCAATACAAGCGGTGGTGTAACCATGAGATTTAAGCAATCTTGGCCAAGTCGGCTGATGGCCATCAAACAATTGCCCGTTATGGTTAAAACCGTTTTTATGGCCAAACTTTCCCGTCAGCATGGCAGCCCTCGATGGGCCACACAGGGAGTTGGTCACAAAGGATTGGTCAAACCGCGCGCCATTTTTGGCGATACGGTCGATATTAGGAGTCGGTGCTAGATGAGCAATATCGCTGTTGTAAGCACTCAATGCCCGAATCGCATGGTCATCAGACATGATGTAGATAATATTGGGGCGAGTCGCTGGCGGCTCAGCCTGTCTTTCTTTCGTCATGATAGCTGGCTCTTATCTGTGCCCCGCTGAAAATTACGGGGCACAAAGAAATGAAGGAAATACGGAAAGGTGGAATCAAAAGCTGATTAGCTCACCTTAACTTCTGCACTCAGCGCCGCGGTACAGTCACCGCCGACATACACCTCGACTGTCGAAGGCTCGAGTGAGAAGGTTTTCTCCAAACCATAGAAACATAGCTTCTCTGCGGGAAGCGCTAGCGTCACATCCTTAGACTCACCCGGCTCCAGAGTTACGCGGCAGAAATCTTTTAGCTCACGCACCGGACGCGTGGTCGAGGCAACCTGCTGTCGGATATAACACTGAACCACCTCAGTCGCGGTATGAGTGCCTTTGTTATGCAGAGTAACAGTCGCTTCCAATGTCTCGTCCGCTGTCATGCCAGCTTGGTTCAAGCGCAGGTTGGAATATTCAAACTCACCATAAGTCAGGCCAAAGCCGAATGGATAAAGTGGGGTATCTTTTTGATCTTTATAAGGCTGGTAGTCTTGGAAATCACGCATTTTACCCAGCGGCTTACGGGCATAGTACATCGGGATCTGGCCTGTGCTGCGCGGCACCGACATCGGCAAACGGCCTGACGGTGACACATCACCAAACAACAAGCGCGCAACAGCGTGACCAGTCTCAGTACCTGACTGCCATGCATACAAAAGTGCATCGGCATACTGCTCTGTTGCCGCTGACGGTACAGGGCGGCCGGTACATTGCACCACAACCAGTGGTTTACCAACCTCACCAATCGCTCGGATCAGCTCTTCCTGACCTGCTGGTAATGTCAGCTCGGCAATATTACGCGCTTCACCGGTACGACGATGGCTCTCGCCAGTACAGAGGATCACAATGTCGGCACGGTGGGCACATTCCACCATTTCATCGGTAAATGCCGCTTCTTCGGTCAACAGTTCAAAGGTGCAATCAAGCTTGGAGGTCCATGCTTTAATGCCTTCATAGATGCTGGTCACATCCTCGGTACGCCCGTCTAGACACCATGATCCTAAATGCTGGCGCTTAGAATGGGCATGCGGGCCAATCACCGCGATGGTCATCGGTTTGGCGTCAATCGGTAGCAAATCTTGGTTGTTTTTCAGCAGTACCATGCTTTGCTCGGCGACCGTTTGCGCCTCTGCGAGATGTTCAGGGTGACGCATCACACTCTTGTGTTTGAACTCATCAACATAAGGACGCTCAAACAGCCCTGCTTGAAACTTAGTTCGCAACACGCGACGTACAGACTCATCGACAAGCGCAATATCAATCGCTTCTTTGTCTAGTAGGGCTTGAAGATGGTCTTCATAGGCTTCATTGGTCATCGCCATGTCGACCCCAGCCTTGAGCGCATGCTCTGCCGCTCCTTCAGCATCTTTCGCAATACCGAAGTAGGCAAGATCGGATATCGACCCCCAATCACTGATCACCATGCCATCGAACCCTTGTTCTGATTTCAGCCAACCATTGATCAGCGACTGACTGCCAGAAACAGGCGTACCGCCCAAGTCGTTAAAGCCTGACATCACCGTTTCAACCCCGGCATCAACTGCAGCCGCAAAAGGGGGAAGATAGACATTGTGCAGTGTGTTGTCGGAGATTTCGGTGGTGTCGTAGTCACGACCGCCTTCTGAAGCGCCGTAACCAACGAAATGCTTAGCACAGGCGACCAAGGAATCTTCATCAGCTGGCGAGTCACCTTGGAAACCTTGCACTACCGCTTTGGCAAACTGGCTGGTCAGATATGGATCTTCACCACTGCTTTCAATAACACGGCCCCAGCGCGGGTCGCGGACGATATCGAGCATGGGTGCAAACGTCCAATGGATACCCAGCGATGCCGCTTCTTTAGCAATACAACGATACGCACTGCGTACTTGTTCTGGGTTCCACGATGCGGCTTGGGCCAAAGGAATTGGCAGCACGGTTTGCTGACCATAAATCACATCACGGGCAATAATTAACGGAATACCCAGTCTACTACCGTGTACGGCAGCACGCTGAATTTCATTTAATTGGCTTGGGCTAACTGTTTCACCTGGCGCATTACCCGCCCAAGCGGTATCAGCGAGAATACGTGAACCCCAGCGACCTTGGCTAATATGCTCCAGATACGTTTTACGATGAATATTGTATTCCAGCATAGGAGACTGACATAGCTGGCCTATTTTTTCTGCCACCGTCATCCGTGACAATAAGTCCTCAACTCTTTCTTCAACAGGTAAGGTACTGTTCTTATATGGCCGATCCATACAATACTCCGAAATCTATTAATGCTAATTTATCTCAGCAGAGATAATTTAAAAAAGCCGCCCGAGTTGGGCGGCAAAAGATAAAAAATGATTACTTAAAATCAAAGTCAGGGAATGCTTGGGTTAAAAACTCATCCATCTCTGCAGCAAGCTCTTCATTACCCGCGAGCCTAGCACGTTGTAACTGCATGTAGGCCACTTCCGGCACGTATTTGCTGTCTAGCTGAACATAGATATCAATAAATGCTTGGAGATCCTCATCTGCAATCTGTGGGATCAAACGTGCAGGGGCAATCAGGGCCTCTTCATAGAATGAAGGGCGAATACCAAAGAGAGCATGCTCCCAAGCCTCGATAACTTGCTGATAGCCGCCAAGGTATTCTTCGTCAATGCGAAGCTCCAGTTTATTCATCCCTTTCAAGGCGATAACATAATTTTCAGCCGCTTCCTGCTCAACCGCGTAATCGAAATAGCTTTTAGACAGGAAATAAGCTTTACCCCAAGCCGCCCAATAAGCAATTAAGACGACTGAAAGAAGCAGTACGATTTTTTTCAACTGTGCAACGGTCATTACTTCACTCCCACCCCGGTGAACGCCTTAATGAAGTTCTTCTGCATGAAGAAGAATACAAACACAACCGGCACGGCAATCATTGTGGTCATCGCCCATACCTGCTCGAGGTTACCAGCAGGAATATCTTGCTGGAACTTAAACAGGGCGAGCTGCAGTGTCAGCATTGAGTCATCACGGATATAAAGTAGTGGCCCCATGAAATCATTCCACGCCCCCATAAAGGTCAAGATACCGACCGTTGCCATCGCAGGGCGCATCATTGGCAGCACAACCTTGAAGAAAATTCGCATCTCACTGGCACCGTCAATACGTGCCGCCTCAAGATAAGCCTCATCCACCTGAGTCATAAACTGGTACAACAGGAAGATGTTATAAGCACTGATGGCACCAGGGATGATCAGAACCCGGTAAGTATTCACCCAGCCCCAGTCATACATCATCATGTATACCGGAATAGTGAACAAAATCGCCGGCACCATCATTGAAGATAGGATCAAGCGCAACCACACTTGGCGGCCCGGCATCTTGGTTTTAGCGATAGCAAAAGCCACCATCGCCGACAACAAACAGTTCAGTACCATTATTGATACCGAGACAAAGATAGTATTAAAGAAAATACGCCATAAATTCACACTATCAAAGACTTCGATATAGCCCTTGGCAGACCATGAGGTTGGCAAGGAATTCGGTGAGTGCATGATCTCAGAGCCCGATTTGAACGAGTTGATAATCATAAAGAAAAATGGGTAAAGCACGATAAGGCTGGCTGCCAACAACCCAATATAAATTAGCAGCTTACCTTTATTGGAATTATTCATGGTTAGTCCTTACCCTTGGTCAATTTCAACTGAAGTATGGTCAACACGAAAATAACAATCGCAAGTAAAAGACCAATGGTTGATGCCTCACCCATCTTCATCTGTTCGAAACCGGTCTGGTACAGGTGAAGCACTGGCGTTAACGCAGAATTATGTGGACCACCTTGCAAATCGAAGTTCATGAAGACTTCAGTAAACATCTGCAGACCATTAATGACGTTGATCGTCATGACAAACACAATCTGTGGCTTGATGAGTGGCAAGATAATCTTGGTGATTTTGCGCCACCAACCAGCACCATCAATATCTGCCGCTTCAAGCAGTGAGCGGTTAATACTGGCAATACCGCCGAGGAAAATAATCATCTGAACACCGAACCACTTCCAGGCGCTGAACACCGCAATCACCGGCATGGGTAGCCATTTTTCGAACTTCCAGAAAATAGGGGCGCTAAGTACGTTCCAATCCATCATCAATGACTGGATAGGACCAGATGGGCCTGCAATAAAATCAAAGATAATCATCGCAACTGTGATTGACGTCACTACCGGAATAAACAATACCGTCCGGAACAGGCTCGATAAAAACGTAATTTCATTCAGCATTAGTGCTGCACCCATTGCGCAGACAAAACTTAAAGTGATGAAAATAATCTGGTTAAAGAAAACATTAAAAAGAGATTTCCAGAATTTATAATCTGTTGCTGAGTCTATCCAATTACCTAGACCAACAAACCGAGTATTTTCTGGGTTTAGAATATTTATATCTAAAAAACTATTCTGTAATGACAAGAAGAACGGGTACAGCATAAATATTATGAAATATGCTACCCACGGCAACATAAACAGGTATGGCACCCAGTAACGTTTTATGTTCATGGTTTTTATTCCATCTGAAAATTAAAATCTATTGGTGGCTGCAGTCATGCACTGCAGCCGGAATTCGCAATTGAAGTGAACCGTTATCGGCGCATTATTTTTTTAACATCTTCTGTTGCTGCGATAACAGCTTCTTCTGGTGTTAGCCTGTTCATAACAACCGATTGCGAATAGTAATTAAGTAAAATGCTGGACACTTCTGATACCGAGGCATTTGATTCATTCATAACAACATGCTGCAGCTGATCAACAAACGGTTTGATATCCGGTGTCTGGAAGTATGGGTGTTCCTGCAGTGACGTTAACGTTGGCAAATTTTGCAGGGCCATGTTCGCTTCAAGGTTAAAGTCATCTTCCATCAGCAATTCTATTAACTGCCAGCTGCGCTCTTCAACTTCGCGGGTATTTTTGAATACCATCAAGGCACGGCCATCCAGGTTTGAATAGTGCGTATCACCCTTTTTCCTTACAGGAATAGGCGCAATCCCGACATCGTCACCGATGACCATCGGCTTACCCGCTGCATCTTGCAGATTTGCACGCCAAGCAATGCCGTATTGTGGCCAAATACCGATGGTTCGAGAGAAAAAGTTTTGCTCCATGGTGAGCGGGGCAAACTGCTGAAGCTTCTTCATGGTCTCAAGGAATGGCACCATACCCGCTTCTTCTTTATCGAACACAGGGTGTGTACCGTAGCGGTTTAGTAGTTGGTACTCACCATCATTAAAGTTGTAATACATCGGCGACAGCATGTTCCAGTACCAACCGCCACTTGCCAACGCATCATTCCACAGCGCGGCACCATGTACTCGGCTGCCATTTGAACGTGCTGGTAAGTTATTAATCTTCTCTGCGGCAATCAATAACTCATCCCATGTCTCTGGCGGTAAGTCAGGGTCTAGGCCAGCTTCACGAAACAACTCTTTGTTATAAATCATCATCTGGGTTGTTGCGTGCCATGGAATGTAATACTGTCGACCGAAATGCTGCTCCATAAATTGCGGTTCGATACGATCTGTCATCTCATCGAATCCATCAAAATCATCAAGATACATCAAGCGACCTAATTTCGCATACCTTGGTACCATGTAGCCAAAGATCCCGGCATAAACATTCGGGTAGTCACCTGCAGCCATGCGTGTTTCGAGGTTGCCGTCGTTGGTTAATATTAATTCGACATCAGGATAACGCTTTTCATATTCAGGTTTAATGACTTCGTTGACAAATGCCATCTGATCGCCCGATGACACCATAAACTCTATTCTTTCTTTGGCACAAACAGAACTTGCCATGGCAACTAAGAGAACTGTAAGCCACTTGTATTTCATTTCGCTATCCTTATAAGGCTAGATAATATCGCCCAAAATCACAAAACATGGCTGTTGCCATGATTATTCATGGCAACTAATTATTTAGATATGTTTTAACCTGAAAGAAAGAATAAACAAATATAAAAACTACACGGTTTCTCGATCAACAATTTGAGTTGGTAGAATTGTTACTTGTTCTATTTCTTTTTCGCTATTCATCGCACTAAATAGTACTTCAACAGCTTTAACGCCCATTTCGTACTTATGGTGAGTAACAGTACTCAATGCAGGTATTGTTCTTTCAGATTCTCTGATATTGTCAAAACCAATGAGCTTTAGTTGCTCTGGAATTTTAATACCATTCTCGTTTGCAGCCCTGATAATGCCCAGAGCCATTTCATCATTTGCGGAAAAAATTGCTTTAGGGGTTTCACCCTGTTCAATAATTTCCTTCATTTTCAAGTACGCATCTTCTTCAGTAAAATCAGACTTAATAATCAGGTTGTTATCAAATTTGACATTATAGAAGCCGAGTGCGGCAATGTAGCCTTCCAGGCGCTTCTGGTTATCGTACGAATCATCAGGGCCACAAAAGTAATGAACCTGCTGGCAACCATTTGAAATTAATTGTTTGGTTGCACCAAATGCCCCACCAAAGTTATCAATTAAAATATTGTAGATATTCTCAGCTTTAACTTCACGGTCCAGAGCAACAATCGGTAAGTCTTTTGAAGCGACAGATTTAAGGAAATCATCATCAAAGGCATTGCTCAAGATGATAGCACCGTCAATCATCTGATCCTTGAGGTAACGGTGTGCTGTCGACTCCGCCCCGCCAAATAGGCTACAGGCAATCAAGTCATAGCCCATCTCATGCACTTTGCGCTCGATACCCTGCACTAGCTCACTGTAGATAGGACCGAACCAAGAGTTAAAGAAGATACCAATAGCACCCACATTCTTCTGTCTTAGCCGTTTTGCATTGCTGTTTGCAGAGTAGTTCAGTTTCTTTGCTATTTCTAACACGTGGTTACGAGTTTTCTCGCTGATACGATCACTGTTGTTAATCGCATAAGACACTGTCGAAATAGATACCTTCGCTTCTCTAGCGACATCTTTGATTGTAGGCCTCATTAGTTAAACCTTATTCCTCTCACTTAAACCGAAAATAGTTGCAACCTTGCGTACTAAAATAATTTTTTGTATTTGTAGCTCGTTAACTTGAAGTATAACGGATCATGTAAAACGTTTCTACAAATCGAAAGAGAGTAACATTGACGCACAACACATAATACGACTGATGATAAGGTTGACACCCCGGAATCCGGGGTGTCAGGCCTAATAACTACAGCCAGATAACCAGCTCATTTTGCGTATCTTGCAGCATTGAAGCCACAACCTGCTTCTCGATCAGCGCACCGCCCGTACGATAAGCATTTGGTGTTAGCGAAGTTGCAAGATCCTCACCATTGAGTTCAACACGTTTTGGCGTATAAGTGCCCTGCTCAGGGTTGATAACCAAGGTACATGGCTTGCCATAAAGTGTGAAGTCCAAGGTCACTTTACCCATTTGCTTGGCAATAATAGGGTCAAGCACCAAAGCATCATTCTCAAAGCGGATTCCCAGCACATTGCTGATCACCTGGTTGATGTAGATACCAGGGCCGCTTGAGTAAATACGCCACCCGCCTTTCACTGCGACTTCGCCTTTTTTCAGCTTGTCGAAATCACGGTACGCTTCGTAGCGATCATTGAACTTACCGTCTGAGCTTGAGAAGTATGCGTTAGACTGACGCACCTCTGCGTTAGGCACGGCATTTTGAATCCCCACAGGAACAATCTTGTATAGGTTCTGTGCGACTTCATCGGCCTTACCCATTTTACACAGGGCTTCAATAAAGCGGATATGGGCGTGGCAGTACTGCAGGCCAACCTCTCGGCCAAGGTTTGCCGCCAACTCAGCACGCTTAAAGTAACTCTGCTTACCCCCTTGGTATTTCGCCATTTTCTCCATCAGGCGGACACCATCAGGGTGAACGAGGTTCTCTTCGATGATAGCCATGTGCTTGTCGGCCATCTCTTTATCGAATGTTTCCGAGATGATTGAACGTGATGCAGGAAGCAGACGGTACTTGATGCCCGTTTTCTTATCTGACGGATGCAGTAGATACTCAACCTGCTCAACGTCTTTGTTCGGCAAGTGGATAAAGCCGGCAATCACCCCATCTTTGATCAACAGGTTGTTGTAGTCCTCTTCCATCTCAATCGCTAGTTTATTGATTGTATGCACAAAAACAGCAAATTCTGGGCTGCCTTCTAGGGCCGAGCTCATCGTTTTCAGTGCTTGCAGCGTTAGCGGAATAGTCCAGCCACTCACCATGTTTTCACGAAGGGCCTGATTGGCTGGCTGCAAGGTATCATCCCAGTCGCCGTCACCGTAGCATGACAGTGAGGTACCAGGGATCAGGTTGTCGATGATGTGTTTAACCTGGCGCTCAACATGGGCAAACAGCGTGTATGTTTCGGTCGTAAACGCAAAGCCGTCTTCAATGCTGGTATAAGGCACCTCAATGTTCAGTACATCTAGGTCGCCCGTCGCGGTGATGTAGTCAGCAATCGCCTTCAGAGGCCAAACAACGATATCGCCGTGGCAGTCTTCCTGCTGGATCTTGGCGTACTTGTCGAACATGAACCACTGCGGCCACGTGCCTGTTTCGATGTGCTGGTGGCTATAAATCGTTTCTAACAGATCAACCACACGATCGTAACGCTGCATCGACATGAAGAACTCAAATGGCCCCTGTGATACATCACGGGTCCCCCATGCTGCACCTGAGTACTGCTCCAGTCCATGCGGCGTACTGTAATGCACCAATGCATTGTGGGTAAACCACTGCATCGTGTCATTCAGTTTCTGCGCATTGTAGTTGTCGTTCTCGAAATCAATGTGGAAGTTATTGATCAATGTATGTTGTGAAGCTTGGTATTTCTCAACTTCCGTGGCGAAATTCAATGCAACAGGCGCAGTCAACTCGTCAGCGGTTAGCGCACCAAGTACCGTCAAGCTAGACTTGCCCTGAACCTTACCTTGGAAAAGCACATAGCGAACGCTGTCTGACGCTTTCACCAATGAGACTTCGGCCAGAGACTTGTCTGGACGAATGGCATATTTCAGCTCTGGGTGAACCGAATTCATCAGCTCGAAGTCACCAGACACTGTCATAAATTCATCTTGGTGCTCAACGACAATTGTCGCATCGTACTCATTGTTACCCATCACCAATTGGTTGGTCACAATGACTTCAAGTGCATCAGACAGGTTAACCGTTTCAATATCCAACTGGATTGAGGCAGAATCCTGAGCACTGAAGCTGGTTACCACGATGTAGCCTTGCTGGTATTTATACACCCAGCGAGAGAAGTTCAGGCCCGTTTCGTAGGCAGAAGGCATAGACAGGATACGGAAATCCTCACCTTCTTTAACCCAGATACGCTGGCCACTGTATTTAAATAAGTTCAGAGACGTACGATCAACACCCAACAGTTTGTTGAATGATGTATTACCGATCACCACATGCGAATTAAACACGCCGTACATACCGTGGGTTGAGCTCATCACGGCATTTTGGAAGTCCTGGCAGTTTCCAGAAGACACCATATGGCCCGTTGAACGTTCAAGCACACGCTCTTTTTCAGGCAATGTAACGTAACGGCTTTCACCTTTCTGCTCACCGTAGAAGAAAGACAGTAGCTTGCCATCTTGCTCTTCAGCAAAACGACGCTCTTCACCGAAGAAACCTTTAATTTCTTCTGCCGTTAGCTCATCACCAACGAGTACGTTATAGCCATTAAGGAAGAATGAAGGCAGCGTTTGTTCCGTTGCTGTCGTCATTGCAGGCGCTTGGTATGCAGCTTTGATAGGCTCAAGATCACCGGCTTTAGCAACATTTGAGCCATTAAGGTTAGTACCAAATGAAATATAGAATACAGACTCAGCGCGCTGTGCAGGTGCTAGGGTGATGTCTGCTGTTTGCAGTGCCACATAGCCCATTTCAAACTGCAGTTTTTCATTCGCTAGTGTCGGCTGAGAAAGCACCACTGGTGTGGGTTCAAAGCGGTAGTCTTTACCGAAGAATTGGTAGCCATCCGTTGAGTAGCCAACAATGGTATCTGTCAACGAACCAATCTGTGAACATGGATTACCCGTACTTTGCGGTAGGTTTTGACGTGAACATACCACATAACCTTCTTGCTCAAGCTCAAACACTTGGTGGTCTAGGTATTGGCTAACGTAGCATTCATTACTTTTCACGCCGCCTTCATCGGCTAGCGCAAGATCTTGACCAAAGACAAGGTCATACATCAACTCATCGTCATGCAGATTCTCTACCTGAGTGGTAAAGAATACTTTTTCAGATTTAGCATCTAGGCTAATCATCACAACAGCACGGAATGTCTCGGTTGTCGTTTCCCAACCAACTAAACCTGCTTCAGTACGGAAGGTTCGCATATTATGGTTAAGGTGCATAAGCGGCATAAATGAAATACCTGCGTCACTCTTAACTCGGATGTAAACATTTGATAATGCACCTTCAAATTCACTAGGCTCAAAAAGGTTTAACATTACATTACCAGATTTAATATTCTTCAGAACATTATGCTCAGTAAATTCTAGGTTAAGTAAACCATTTGAAACCAAGTGGTTTGAATCAGAAATTGTATGGATCATGAAATTAAACTACCTATACTATAATTTTAAAACTGTCAGTTATTCTGTCGGAATAAAAATATTTTCTTCGGTGCTTTTATCAAAAATATGGCATTTATTCATATTGAAAGAAATGCGATGCACGCTTTGTTTGCATAACGCAACATCAGGGCTTACATGCTTACAAATCATCTGCTTACCATTAAAATCTAAGTAAACAAAAGATTCCGAACCCATTTCTTCTACTTCAGTGATATTTGCATCACAGCTATTTTCGCCTGGCTTCATAGAAATATGTTCAGGGCGTAAGCCTAGGTAAATATCCTGGTTATTATATTGCTCAGCCGTTGCTTGCTTATCGTCAGGCAATTCAAATAAATGACCATCGATATCAACTGCCATTTTATTCGAATCTGTTTTAGTTAACTTACCTTCCAACATATTCATTGTTGGTGAACCAATAAATTCAGCAACAAACTTATTAACTGGCTTGTGATATAGATTCATTGGTGTGTCGACCTGCATAATCGCTCCACGATTTAGCACACAGATTCGATCACCCATGGTCAACGCTTCAACCTGATCATGCGTTACATAGATCATCGTTGCAGGACGGCCACTTTGTTTTAACTCATCATGCAAGCGTGAAATACGCATCCGCATAGAAATACGTAGCTTGGCATCAAGGTTTGAAAGCGGTTCATCGAACAAAAAGACTTCAGGCTTACGTACCATGGCACGGCCGAGGGCAACACGCTGACATTGACCACCGGACATTTGACCCGGTTTGCGATCTAGAAGGTCTGAAATCTCAAGTATCTCAGCGGCTTCTTTTACTCGACGCTCGATTTCATCTTTTGGCTTTTTACGTGTTTCCAGGCCAAAAGCCAGATTCTGGCGCACTGTCATATGTGGGTAGAGCGCATAGTTCTGGAACACCATTGCAATACCACGATCTTTCGGAAGAACGTCATTACAATGCTTATCACCGATATGAAGATCACCACTGGTAATACTTTCAAGCCCGGCAATCATTCGTAGTGTGGTCGATTTGGCACAGCCCGAAGGACCAACCAGCACCATGAACTCACCATCCTTGATGTCCAGACAAAAATCATGAACAGCGTGATAACCATTCTTGTAAATTTTGTTTATGTTTTGCAGCTTGACCTGGGCCATAACCGTACTCTTCGTAGAAAATTGTTTGTGTTGAAACGTTTCTACAAATAGTAAGTAAACACCCATTTACTGTCAACAAAAGGTAGCAAATCAGGTACACCGGTCACACTTTTTTATTCGCCCTTACTTCCACCCTGTAAGAATCACAAAATAACACAGACAAAACAATACTTTAAAAGCAGCGAGCACCCTAACATGGGGTTCAAGCAGACTCAGCACCAATAGATTTACAAGCGCTTTTTTGATCTTCGAGTATCAGGCATTGCCTAAAAACTTGATGCATGTCTAACTTTTTGATTTTAGGGCTATAGAAATCATCCCATTTAAATTTCATTGCTTTCGAAACGATTTAGCAACAACCGGCCCATCTCTATTTCAAAACTGTATTAATACTGAATGTAGAAAAACGCAAGACCAGACATTAATCAAAAAAAAGCCTAACCTCATACGGTTAGGCTTTTTGACACTCACTCGGTTGTATAAGAGTAACTACGCCACTAGTAACATTGCGGACCATAATTACAGTAGTTATCGTCGAGCAGCTTTTGCTGGTAAACACGTACATCATCCAAGATAACATAGCTAGGCTCTGCGCTATTGCTGTCCTGCTTCATACGCAATACTAAGTTCAGCGCCGTCTCTCCCGGGCGTTTACGTACGGTGACCGTGACTTCTTCAGGGGTATCATTATCTATAAAGCCAACGTCTCGCCAATCACCCGTTGGCGTTGCATCGGAGTTAGGCGGGCTCTGCGGGTTGTCGATATCGAATTTAATTTCAAACTTCGCGTCGGTCAGTTCACGTTGACCTACCTTGAAGCGCACCAAATAGCGCGTCCCAGAAGGATCGTTCGAAATATCGATACTCCGCTCGGCACTTCGCCAATTTGTCACACCACCGCTTAAGTCAAATTTAAGCGAGTTACTGCCTTGGATCACTTCATTACTATCATTGGTAATATATACGTTGTTATCCAATCTCCAGCCTGTGCTGCCTTGCTCAAAGTCACCATTGGTAAACGGCTGCTTCGCCCCGAAAGATTGCAGCGCCGTGTTACCAAACACAAAGATACCATTGCCTTCAGTCAGGTATTCAATATGTAAGTACTTGGCACCTTTTGGTTGTTTTACGTCCACCGTCCGTACGATCGCATCCCAGTTAGCGAAAACATTACCACTTTCTTCACTGGCATAGGCGTCTTCAATATTTCCGGTATCCGACCAGCTCAACCTTACCCTTGCCTTCCCGGTACCTGACTGCGGCTCAATAAAAGCGGACACACGGTATTCGCTATTTTCGAGAGCATTCGGTAAGTAGACCGCTTGGGTTAAATTCGCGATTCCAGACAGTGTTGCCCCATTGCCATAGATACTGCCTCCCCCCGTCACATTACCCGACAGGGTTTGCCACCCGACATCAACACCTTGCTCAAAGTTCGGGTTCTTGAATATCACCTCCCGCCCAGCCAATGGTGCGGTGATGTTGTGGATACCCACGATATCATCTAGTTCAACCCAGTCACCCTGTGGGTCAACCACATCGAAATCAGCAAATATTTCACCGGTTGGCACAACAAACGGCGACCGATGGTAACCAAACTCTTCTGTACTACCATCGGATCGAATACCCGTGACTAACCTCGGGGTCATGGTTGAATACAGCACTTGTTGGCGGCCTTGCTCATTCAACCCAACCTGAACTTCTGGACGATAGAATGTATTTCTAAAATTCTGCACCACACCCGGCTGGATAGTTTCGGCAAGACCGATTGCGCCATACCAAAAATCGGCAATACCGACACTCATTTTGTCATAATCTGGCATATGGCCAGACCAGCGCATCAATAAGCGTGCTTCTTGGTCTCCCGCACTGATCATGGTCTGACGGCGTCCATCACGGTAGGCCATGTAAGCACCGACTACCGCATCGGTTTTACCTAGCTGGCCAAACCCGCTCACCGCAGGGAAGTGAATAAAATCATCAGGGTGATCGGTCGGGCCATCGTTGTAGTAATTACCGCTAGAGTTAGGGCTATGGCCCGCGGAGAATCCGGCAAAATAGGTAAAGCCCATCTCATCGGTTTCTGACTGGGTTAGCGCATAGTAGTTATTATTTTGTTCCGCCCACGACTTGCCATTGAAGTGGTGATCTAAAATAAGCGGCCCTCCCATGATGATAAACGCCGAGTGCGATGACTTAATCACTGGCTGATCAAGCAGCTCGTAGTCGTACAGGAAGTTTTCTCTTTCATAGGTAAACTTGCCATAGTTACGGGTAGCAATAGGATCCTGGGCGGCGGCAATATCACCGTACAGCCAGGTTTCGTTAGACATCAGGCGATTAAGACGAACCGGACCAAAATCATCCGAGTCCCAAGTGATGCGTTGCTCTGCGCGTACAACATCCCCAGAACGTTGGAACACCTGCTGGAGGTATTTTGCGTAGCTGACAATATTTTGGTTATCCGGATACATCTCTGCCGCTTTGATGGCTGCAGGCAGGAATTTCATGCTGATGTACACCTGATATTGGGGATTATTGGCGTTGATTGACCCATCGCTGTTGTAGTTACGGACAAAGTGGCCATCGATACTTTTCACCCCGCCCTTACCGTCCTCATGAAGGCCAGCATGGCGCTTAATTAACAGTTCAACATAGTGCTCAATCTCGGGATCGTATTCCACTTGGTCAGCGACCATCAGCAAATACAGTGCCCAGCCCACATTATCGGCAATCGGGGTGGTGTTGGGGTTGGTATGCTCAAGTTTTCGGTGCAAAAAACCTTCCGGGGAAGCGAAATTGCCTGACATCCCCGACGCTGTCAGCCCTTTGATGGCTGTGACATACTGCGCCAGCTCATCCCGAGTCCATTCATCGAAGCTCATGCGCTCATCGTTGTTGTCCCGCAACAAGAAAGCGCTATCGTCTGCAAACAGCAAATGCCCATCAGCCGTTAGGCTGAAATCGTGCCATAAGGTATCCGACAGCAGATATTGCGTTGGCGATAATTGCCCACTGCTACGCACCTTTTCTAGCGCGGAGAATAGCAGCCCTGTCTTATCATCATGCTCCATGCTGATGTAAAGCCCTGCGGCACCTTCATTGCCATAAACCCGGCTGAATGCTACACCGGTCAGGTTTTCTTGCTGGTAAATACGTTGGGCTGATTGGCTTTGATAGGGCAGCTTATATACGCTATTTGGCGTTTGTAGAAATAGGCTGCCTGCTTCCATATCCAGTGCGATATCCTGAACAGGCCCTGTTACCGACACCTTTTCGACAGCAAGTTGGCGATCGTTATTTTCGACTTCAAACGCAGCATTACGGTCAGCTTCGATACGGTATACCGCTGAATCGCCTCCAACAAATAGGGTCGACGAAAAATAGTTCATACCGACACGCGCCAAATTGCCCGATCCTTTTTCCTGCAAGGATAAGCGATGAAAGACGGTCAACGCTTTAGTGTTGGTGTTATAGGCCAGAATCGCGTCATCCTTCTGTCCCCCCTCGCTGTCACACACAGCAAGGTAAAGAAAACGCCCTGAAGGCGTAAATGTCATCCCGCACAATGCCGTATCATGATTAAGGTTCATATCGGGCAGTAGTTCCACTATATCCGCCGCTTCGATACGGTGCTTCAGGGTTTGAGAAATATCCCTTATTTCGATATTCAAACCTGCAGGATCGGCAACGGCATAACTACCGGCCAGTTTCGCTGTCGCCACACTCTGGCCACTTCCCCCATCAAAAGACCAAGCGCTGATGGCGATATCCGGCGTAGGCCATTCAGCATCTGGTGGCGGGTTACCAGGCTTACTCTCACTACTTCCAGAACCTCCGCCACAACCGGCAATGGATGCAGCAAGTAAACCAATAGAAAACAGCTTTTTATAATTATTCGTGACAGTTATTGTCATCGTCACTTTTCCTCTTTCATCACGCTTGGATATAAACGGCAAAACCGGTAACCCTGCGGTTACCGGTTTAATGAACTACTTGAAACTATGGGGAAACAACTTTTCCAATGATGGGTTTGGGTGGCGTTCGAGAGGTTCATCGCGCCACTCTTCCAACGGGGGAACACCATATTCATCCTGCAATTCAGCAAGACGATGAATGAGACGTCCTACATCTTCCTTGTAACGAGGGTCGTCAATGGCATTAACCATCTCTGATGGGTCAGCTTCCAAGTCATAAAACTCCCACTGATCACCCGGATTGTAGAAATGGATCAATTTGAAACGTCCATCTGAAACGCCATAATGGCGGGCGACATCATGAAACCCAGGGAATTCATAGTAGTGATAATAAAGTGCATCACGCCAGCCGCCGTCGCCCTGCCCTGTAAGCAATGGCAGTAACGATTTGCCATGGACATCTGCGGGGGTTGTCAGGCCAGCCAGTTGCATAAATGTTGGCGCATAGTCGATATTCTGCACTAGCTCGTCGACCACAGTGCCCGGTTTAATCACGCCCGGCAATTGCATAATAAGCGGCGTTGAAAAAGACTCCTCATACATAAAGCGCTTATCAAAAAAGCCATGCTCACCGAGGAAGAAACCTTGATCTGAGGTATACACCACCAGTGTATTATCACTCAGCCCATTCTCTTCCAAGTAGTCGAGCACCTCACCGACACTTTCATCAACAGCTACAATGGTTGCCAGGTAATCCTGCATGTAGCGCTGGTACTTCCACTCTGCCATCTGTTTTTCAGACCAGTTAGCTTCATTGGCATTCATGTAATCATTTCGGGCCTGATAAGCCTTGTCCCACTCGGCACGCTGCTCATCGGTTAATCGCGCTAACAAATGTGGCCAAATATCTTCACGCCACTCCCCCTCACCTTCTGCAACGGTCATTTTGAGATCATGGCCATCCTGAGTGTGGTTCGCGATCGTCATTGTCTGCTTGCTTGCAGCCACCCGCCCTTCATAACTATCAAAGAAGTTATCTGGCAACGGGAATTCTACATCTTCAAACAGCTGAGTGTGGCGAGGAGCTGGCATCCAGTTCCGGTGGGGCGCTTTATGGTGCATCAGCAGGGCAAAAGGTTTCGATTTATCCCGCCCTTTATCAAGCCAAGCCAAGGTTTTATCGGTGATTAAATCGGTGGTATAACCCATTTCCATCTTCACGCCATCGGCGGTGATAAAATCAGGGTTATAGTATTCACCTTGATCATTAAGAATTTCCCAATGATCAAAGTTAAACCCATTGGGGATACGGTTGATATGCCACTTACCGATCATTGCCGTGGTGTAGCCTGAGTCCTGCAGCGCATTTGGCCAGTTAAACTGGGTACCATCGAAGATCTGGCCGTTATAGGTAAATCCGTTTTCATGGCCAAATTTACCGGTAAGCATTGCCGCACGGCTTGGGCCACAAAGGGAGTTAGTGACATAGGAACGCTGGAATTTCGCGCCATTAGCAGCAATACGGTCGAGATTCGGCGTTGGGGCAAGCTTTGAAATAGGGTGACCATAAGCGCTCAGCGCCTGTACGGCATGGTCATCAGACATAATAAAAAGGATATTCGGCCGCTTTGGGCTGGCACCTGTATCTTGCTCTGCCGCCACCGCAGAGTTAACTAACGGCAGGGTAAACACACCCGCCACCAAACTTGATAACAGCGCTTTTTTCATAAAGATTTCCTTTGAAAAAGCCCGTCAACGACGGGCTATATTTTTATTATTTTTCAACCAACTCAAAACTTGCTGTTTGCACATTATCCGAGGCGGTACCGACGAAGACGTCAAATGAACCGGCTTCCACTCCCCAGCTCATATCAGCGCGGTAAAACGCAAGATCCGCCGGCGTCAACGTAAAGGAAATCGTTTTTGATTCGCCTTTATCGAAATGCACTTTCTGGAAACCTTTCAGTTCTTTAACCGGACGGGTAATCGAACCAACATGTTGGCGGGTATATAGCTGAACCACTTCTTCACCGGCGTAATCACCGCTGTTAGTGATTTCTACAGATACAAGCAGCTCACCATCAACCGGCAGCTCTTTGCTGCTCAGGCGAATATCTCCATAATCAAACTGGGTGTAACTCAGGCCGTGACCAAACGCGTACAATGGTGTGTTCGGTGAGTCATCATAGCGGGACTTGTAATGCTCTTGGCGCTGGTTCGGGTTATCCGCAAAGTAAGGACGGCCCGTATTCTTCTCGTTGTAGAAAATTGGCACCTGACCCACAGAGCGAGGGAAGGTCATCGGTAATTTTCCAGAAGGCGTAACATCACCGGAAATAACATCAGCAAGTGCTATCCCGCCCATGGTTCCTGGATACCAAGCATGAAGGATGGCGTCGACATTCTCGTCAGCCCAACGTAAATCATTCGGACGGCCACTCATTACCACCAGCACCATAGGTTTACCAAGCTTTTTCAGCTCTTCCATCACCTGCTGCTGATTACCCGGCAACGTCAATTCAGTACGGCTTGCTGCCTCACCTGACATGCGCTGCTCTTCACCCATGACCATGACAATCACGTCAGATTTTTTCGCTGCAGAGATAGCACACTCCATCTCTTTTTCCAGCGATGGATCATCGGCAGTAATACGTGGCACACCGATACCTTGAAGTGCATCGATATCTTCTTGTGAAGTGATATAGTCGTAACTTGCACCTTTGGCGTAGTTGATCTTAACGTTGTTACCAAAGCGATGCTTGAAACCTTCCAAAACCGTTACTGGATGAGACTTACGATCCCCCGCAGCAGCCCAGTTGCCAATCATGTCAAACTTGCTGTCCGCCAACGGGCCAATCAAAGCAATAGATTTAATTTCGTCGTCTTTTAAAGGTAACGTCTGATTGTCATTTTTAAGCAATACGAAAGACTTACGAGCAACATCACGTGCTGCATTTTGGTTTTCTACACTGAGGATTTCACGCTCGGCTCGAGATTCATCATTGTAGCGGTATGGGTCTTCGAACAGGCCAAGACGCCATTTCATCTCAAGGATTTGGCGAACAGCGGTATCAATTTTCTCTTCTGACACTTTGCCTTCGGCTACAAGCTCTTCGAGGTAGTTGATGTATAACTGGCCAACCATATCCATGTCAGCACCGGCATTAAAGGCTATTTCAGCTGCATGCTTATCATCGCGGGCGTAACCGTGAGGAACCAGCTCATTAATAGCGGTATAGTCGGTCACGACAAAGCCTTCGAACCCCCACTGGTCACGGAGAATATCTGTCAGTAGGCGTTTGCTTCCCGTCGCAGGAATACCGTTCAGGTCATTGAATGAGGTCATGAATGTTGCAACACCGGCATCGACCATTGCTTTAAAAGGAGGCATCTGCGTGGTCCAAAGCTCATGTTCTGAGACATCGGTGGTGTGATAATCCCGTCCCCCTTGCGACAAACCATAACCGACAAAATGCTTTGCCGTTGCCATGATGGTATCTTCTTGGCTTAAGTCATCACCCTGGAAACCTTCAACACGGGCTACCGCCATTGCCGTAGATAAGAAAGGGTCTTCACCCGCCGCTTCAGACACACGCCCCCAGCGAGGGTCACGAACCAAGTCGGCCATAGGGGCAAATGTCCACATAATGCCATCTGCGGATGCTTCTCTTGCTGCAACGCGGGCGCTAAGCTTAGCGGCATCTAAATCCCAGGTTGCCGCTTCACCAATAGATTGAGGAAAAATCGTTTTATGGCCATGAATAATATCGTGACCAACAATCAGTGGGATGCCAAGACGCGTTTCTTCGACGGCGATACGCTGAAGCTGGCGACCGAAGTCAGCACCATAGGCATTGAAAATGGCACCAACCTGCCCATCTTTAATTTGCTGCTCGTAGGATTCATTAATAAATGGCCCAGTGACATTCCGGAAACCGCTTTGCAAGTCAAGTTGCCCAACTTTTTCATTTAACGTCATCTTGTTAATCAAGCCACCAATGTAGGCGTCCATTTTCTCTTTATCATCTTGCCAATGTGCCGATGACGCAGACTCTGTGCGCTCAACATTTATCATGTCACTAAACATTGTTGAACTTGCCATTACATAACCACCCATTGTCATACTCAGCGCGAGCAAAGTCGGCTTTATCACTGTTTTCATACCATTCCCGAAAAATCTTCAAATCAATCTGGATGCTTTGCCTTACTGCTAAATGTCGTATACAGACAGCCTCGACGCTGTATCGTTTCAAGCAACAACCAAAAACATAAAATCTTATAAATCAACAAATTAAATACAAAGAAAACTTTCAACATGACAAAATAAGCCATAATCAATACATCGGATACTAGTTTAGTCGAATCATTTCGACAACTATGTATTTTAAAAAATGAGACCCAATACCCATTTACGATCTGAGTTGCTGGTTAGATGGAAAGGAAGTAGATAGCGGACACCAAAAGAAAGCTGCTTGCAGATAGCCTAGAGATGAGAAAGCCTGTTGAGAGGATTCAACAAGCTTAATGAAAAAGAAATAGCGCGATTATGGATTATGACTACTCGTAAGTATCAATGGATGAGTCGTAGGTACCTAATTCCCAGTCGTAGTTCTGCTGGTTGATCTCATAATCGACCCAACCGATATTGTACTGCTCTGCAAAGTTAGGGTTTATCCCGTCACAGGTGCCTTGGTAAAACAAACCGCTCAGACCAACATCGTATCCATCTTGGTTGCAAAATGCTTCTAGACCAGTGACATACCCTTTCTTGTAAGCAGCAACGTCCACAGATTCAAGCCGTGACGTCTCTATCATCTTGCTTCCACGCATAGCCAGCTCATAACCAAATTGCTCCCATGTTTGGCCTTTATCCAGAGCGATGGTAGAAGAACAGCCCGCGAGTAATAAGGCAACACTAACTAGACTTAGTTTATTTTTTACACCCATAATCGACTCCTTAATGATAAAGCAACAGTGAACAGATCAAGAGCACAATTTCACAACTAGATTTAATCTAACTATAAAAAATGCTTTTAAAAAACGAATAACTAGCAATTAATACCAATCTATATCTATAACATATACCATTCTTATGACTTTATCATGTGGAATACAGAAGCTTGAGATACGAATCGATAAAACATATATCTTTAAAAAACGACAATTTTTTCGCTATAAATATTAGCATCAAATTGAAACCTATCGAAACCAGAAATAAAATTCGACACCATTAAAATTAATTCGAAACAAAAACAACAAGATATACAAACACCGACTATTAACCAATGAAATTAAAACTTTATTACCAATAGAAACCACTCACCTGAAAAGTATTATTTCTACGAAAAAAAGCACTTTACCCCACATGCTAGCGCAATATTTTTACATAGATTTACCACATTCAAAGATAGAGACTGACACACTGTCTTCTTTTCAATACACTCACGCCTACCGACTCATATTAATATTGAATATAAACTTAATCAGCAACAAAAAAACGGCAGCTTATTGCTACCGTTTTTAATTACCACAAGTAATAATAGGGATCTAACTACGGTTCTATCTGTGCGAAATCGTTTTGTATTTTAGCTTTTTGTCTCCGACCCTTAAGGTACGCCAATACTGCCTTTCGCTCAGACTCACCATCTTTTGGTGTGGCACTATAAAAGGTAGCAAAATACGCATCCATTAATTGGCTGCACGCTTTCTTTATATGAGGGTCTGTAGTCCCCCAAGCCCTAACAACCGCTTGATGATCTCCCTGCTCCAATGCTGCTTGGAGAGTATTGTCAGTATGAGTAACGTTGGCCTTAGCTTTTTCAAACCCACTTAGCTGCTTATGAGCCTTATATAAGCGCTGAAGTGTGATCAACCATAACACGCTGATTAGCAGCGTGGCATAGCGCCAGTAATATCCCCCGCCGATTTCATCAGGGCTGATCACCTCAAGCGCTAACGTTTGGGTCTGATTCGGTATTATATTCAGCCCAAGCCCTTCTATTGATGCCACTGCGTTATGGTTACTGCCGGTATCGAACCAAGGTATAGCGATGCCCGGTATTTCGAGCAATCCCTCGGTTCGCGGTACAACAACCTGTCTGAGCGTCATACTCATGCCGCCATCATAAGCCTTAAATTTCGGCTGCTCACTGTAAACATTGACACTGTCAGGGTAATCAACGGTCAATTCAGGGAATGAGTCTATGTTACTACCGTCAATAGATAAAGTAAGAGTGCGGGTAATGGAGTCACCCACTTGAAAAGCCGATGCGCCGGTTGACCAATACTGCTCTAACGTCACCTTATTGGATGGTAGCCACCGTCCCTTATAATTGTCAGGAATAGGGCGTCCTTCCAAGGTAACGGCATTCGACCGATTTCTTACCCTCCGGCGGGTACCATCATCATTTACAGCGACATGTGTTAATGAGGCACCTTCCACTGCAAATTGACCAATTTGTTCAGTAGAAAGAAAAAAGCGGTAGGTCGAAATCCTGAACTCATCATCCCCCACAAAGTAATACTCATGATCTTGTCCTGCTCGCCTCACCGTTACAGCATCAGCGCTTGGCGGGTTAACCCTGGTAAAATGGACATCAGCAGAAGACTCTACCGTTAAGACATACTCCGCTTCTGTTTGGGGGTAGACAACATTTCGCTTCAGCTGCGCAGTAAGATTTATCAGATCCTCCAACTCCGAATGGCTTTTCATATCTGACGCCATGACGACAGGTGCCATGGCCAAGCTACATAGCAAGATAAAAATTCTTCTAAACATATTTCACTACCATTCAATCTCAGTCTGTTCTGAAGGTTGTTTCTGCTCTGCCTGCAGCAGTAGCAAGTTTCTCAGCAACAAAGTGCGGTCATCCTGAATCTGGGTAAGTCGGTTGAGCACAGGATTTATCTCACCAAGCTCACTGAGTTGATGGCGTATCGCCTCCATGTCATCTTCCGTTGGTGTGCCGAAATCAATATCAATTTCTCCAGCTGTAAATGTATCGGCATCATATTCGCCAGATTCACCAAACTGCTGCTGGGGCGGCTGGGGCTCCCCACCACCTTCATCTGAGAACTGCGGCGGTTCTGAATTTCCGTCATCAGAACTACTGCTACCTGTCTGATCACTGGCTCCTTGCTGTTCCGGTTGATTTTCAGTATCGGGATCGGTTTCTAGCTTATCTTGCCCGCCATCTTGCTCCTCGCCACTCTCCTCTTCCCGCTCTTGATCACCATCTCCCTCACTATTTTCCTGCTCGTCAGCATTTCCATCATCACCCGCCTCGCCGCTTTGCTCCTGAATTTCTTGCGCCATTAACGCTTCTTCAACCAAACCAAGATTTAGCATCGCTCCTTGATGGGCGGGGTTTCGTTCAATGACCGCGCGGTACTTTTCGGCGGCATCTTCCAGTCGCCCTATTTTTGCCAATGCGTTGCCGTGGTTGTAATCACTACTGCCATCAACGACTTGAGAAAATGCTTCAACAGCGCTTTGATAGTCCCCCGCTTCATAGAACGCCACGCCTTGCCACGCTGGGTCACTAAAGAGATAGGCTGCATCAGTGTAGCGTTGCTGCTGGTAGTAGTCATAACCATGGCGATCAGCATTTTTCCATAGCTGGCTTAACCCAGCCGCTTCCACTTGGGACACTGGCAATAACAAAACCAGCCCTACCGAATAGACAGCGCCGCTACGGAATGCCAGCAGTAAAATGCCCGCCATTGGCCACAGTAACCAATAACCATCATTAATAAACTGTGCCGATAAACTGTCTGATTGCTCGCGTAAGTCACCGATAGTGCGGAGCTTTTGTAGAAAAGACTGCAGTTGCTCAATATCACTTTGTGAATGCTGGTAGGTGACGGCGATCCCGCCAGTTTGAGCCGCCAATTCCCTGAGCCGTTCCGGTACAAGCCGGGACACGACAGGCTGCCCATCCATGTCGAGATACGGTTCACCGCCTTCACGGTATATAACTGAACCTTGGGGGGTACTGATGGCATAGGTCGAGAGGGAATAATGAGTACCGTCAAGCATTGCTTTGATGGCTGCGCTTTCCGTTTCACTGATCCCAGAAGTTACCAACAGAATATCTCCATAACCAAACTGGGTTTGATCCAATAGCCTGATCGCCTCCTCCACACCCGCGGCGGCATTTTTACCTTCGGTAGGCATGACCTCTGGGGACAAATGCTCGATATGAGCCAAAACGGTTTTATTATCATGGGTTAAGGGACTGATGGTGTAGCCTTCATTCGAGTAGGCAACTAAGCCGGTATACCCTTCATCGATCCGCTTGATTAAATCTGTTGTTTTGTAAAATGCCTGCTGGAAACGGTTCGGGGATATATCAGTGCCGCTCATCGCCTTAGACATGTCCATCACAACAACCCGTGCCCGCTCAAGCTCAGAATGTGGCCTATCGTGTTCACGCCAATGCGGGCCAGCCAGTGCCAGCATGGCTAGCACCCAGGCCAGTATCAGCCATGAACGTATTCGGTTTCTCGGCTTATCACTTGTTTTCAACAGGTGGGAGGCAATCAAGCCCCGTTGCTGCCGGTGATGGGCCAGCCAATAAACCAATGGTGCAGCCAGTAGGCCAATCAGCCAGACGGGGGAGAAAAAACTAACCATATTGCCTCCGATGAACAGCCAATAGGACGGTAAAGAACAACACGAAAAATAGTGGATATTGAAATAAGTCATAACGTGGTTGCCACGTTTGCTCAGCATCAGAAATAGGCTCAAGCCCATCAATCAACGAATACACTTCGGCTAACTCATTGCTATTACGCGCCCTGAAATATTGCCCACCGGTTAGCTCAGCAATATCTGTCAGCAACTCTTCATCCAGGTCCCAAGCTGGGTTGGTTTCATGCAGTTCGCCAAATGCATTTTCTACCAACATAGACTCGGCACCGAGGCCAACGCTGTATATGGTAACGTTGCTTTCTTTGGCCAGCTCTGCCGCAGCCATCGGTTCAACCGCCCCTATCGTATTGCTGCCATCACTCAGCAAGATCATGACGCGCTGTGGGGCTTCACTATCAATAAAGGTTTTGGTTGCTATCGCGACACCTTCTCCAATAGCCGTCATATAGCCGACAAGCCCCAAGACCAATTGATTGATCTGTTGCTCAAGGTTACGGATATCCAATGTCAGCGGCGTATGCAGGTAACCGTGATCGGCAAACAATACCAAACCCAGCCGATCTCCCTCCCGGCGACGAACAAAATCCACCAGCACACTTTTCATTGCCGTCATTCTACTTATAGGCTCCCCATCGCCTCCATTCATATCCTCAATATCCATTGAGCCTGATAAGTCGACGACGAGCATGACGTCACGGTGCTCCATCGGCACACTGACCGGCTCTCCCAGCCAAACCGGCCTTGCCAAAGCGATAACCATCGATAGCCACGCCAGAATAAGTAGCGCCATTGGGATCTTGTTGGAACGAATACTTTCGCTGAGCTCATCAGGGAGGCGACCAAGCCGGAGCAAGGTACTAGGCTTTTCTTGAGCCATAAACCGGCGAACAAACCAAGGAAGGGGCAAAAGCAGCAATAGCACTGCATAATCAAACGCTAGCATTTTCCCCCCGGCTTAAACTGTAAAACCCATAGCCGGCTAGCTACGATACACGCCTCCCAATGGTTAGGCTCAATAGGCTGACAGCGGTAGAGGCCAAGCGACCATTGCGATTTAAGCGGCAAAAACCGAGCTGCTGTCGTTTGCCCATCCAACCATTTGAGCCATGCATCACCGGTAAGCCCGGCAATTTGATCGCGTGGATAGTAAGTTAGGGCTACACGCCTTAATAAGCGATCGAGCGCCGGTAAGTCTGGCTCTTTTTGCAAAACATCCAGCTGCTGTAAAGCCTTCCGTTTCATTCTTCCTTGCAAATAGCGATATACCCACCCAATTAGTGCTAGGGCAATAATTCCGCCAAGCAGCAGCCAGGCCGATAAGGGGAGCGGCCACCAGCTAGGCTCGGCAGGAATATCCAGTGGTGCCAAGTTCAATACACTATCCACGTATACCTCCAAGCTGCTCCAATAAAGGCTGGCCTGCCGAAACGTGGTAAACCGGAGACTGAAGTTGGTTAGAGAGCGCCGACAGGCGTTGCTGATGACGCTCAAAGTCATGACGCAATGAAGACAAGGTTGATTTACGCCCGAAACTCACCTGCAAAGACCGGTGATGATCGCCTAACCAAAAGCGGCCTCGGTAAGCGGTTTCTCCTTGCTCTATTGGATCAAAAACATGAAGCAGCCTTAAATGGTTATGCTGTGCCAGTTGCTTCAATCGCTTTTCAGCACAAGCCGATAGCTGATTAAAATCACTGATTACAATGAGATCGCTACCTTTCGGGCATAAGCGATATAACTGGCTCATTGCCGCTAAAAACGTGCCGTTACTTTGATCATGGCTTTGGCCGTTGACGGTCTCGAGGGTCTGCTCATGCACACGCTTTATCGCATTGATAATTTGCAGCGGCCCTTGCTGGCGCGCAGTCGGCGGGCAATCGACAACGTGTTCCCCGCCAATCACCACAGCGCCTACGCGATCTTTTTGTGCGACAGTTAACCAGCAAATTAAGCTAGCAATATGAGCAGCTTGAACGGATTTATAGAGTAACTTCGTGCCATATTGCATCGTTGACGATAAATCAACGGCCACCATTACCGGGCATTCTCTTTCTTCGGTGTAGAGTTTAGTGTGTGGTTTTCCTGTTCTAGCCGTTATCCGCCAATCGATTGACCTGACATCATCCCCTTTTTGATAAGGGCGAACCTCAGCAAAGTCCATCCCCCGCCCCTTTGCCGTACTATCATGGTGGCCGCTTAAATAGGACCAGATACTACGAGCGGGAGGAAGCCAGCGCATCGATTGCTTTTGATAGTGCAACAACTCTGCCAGCGATAAATGCATACCATCACTATGAGCAGGAAGGGTCATGCGCTAGTTACCCATGTAAGTAGTTTTTTGATAATTAGATCGTTATCGATTCCCTCAGCCTGTGCTTCATAACTGCGCAATAGTCGATGGCGTAAAACCGGGAATGCCATGGTCATCACATCATCAGGGGTCACAAAATCACGCCCAGCTAACCAGGCATGTGCGCGTGCACAGCGATCAAGCGCCAAGGTCGCACGTGGACTCACCCCCATCTGCAACCAACTTGCCAGTTGGTCGTCGTAGCGTTCAGGGGTACGTGTCGCCATCACCAAGCGGATAATGTACTGCTCTATTTCTTCAGCCATATAAAGCTCTAGCACTTGATGGCGTGCCGTAAAAATATCCTGCTGTGATAAATGCACAGGATCCTCACTTTTCACCCCCAAAGCCTCACCGCGGTTCAGGCGCAGGATTTCTAGCTCGCTATCACTGTCAGGGTATTCGACTTGAAGTTGTAACAAGAAACGGTCGAGTTGCGCTTCGGGAAGTGGGTAAGTCCCTTCCTGCTCGATGGGGTTTTGTGTCGCCATCACCAAAAACAAATCGGGTAGAGAATATGTCTGCTTCCCAACCGTTATTTGTTTCTCTGCCATCGCCTCAAGCATCGCGGACTGTACTTTAGCGGGTGCTCGGTTGATTTCATCAGCCAGTACTAGCGAATGGAAGATCGGGCCTTCCTGGAAATCAAAACTCCCCGTTTCTGGCCGGTAGATATCGGTACCCGTTAAATCGGCCGGCAGCAAATCAGGGGTGAACTGCAAGCGCTGGAAGCTGCCTTCAATACAATCAGCAAGCACTTTTACCGCGCGAGTCTTTGCTAGCCCAGGCGGCCCTTCCACCAAAATATGGCCATCCGCTAATAAAGCAATCAGCAGCTGTTTTACCAAGTCAGGCTGACCAATGACCTGAGACTGAAGATAACGATTTAGGGACTGAAAAGTCTCTGTGAGTGAATGTTCTGGCATGGAAAACCTCTGGACAGCTTCAAATCGAAACGTTTATACAATTTTCGTCAAGAATATCAATTTATCCAGGCCGGTGTAGTGAGTAAAAACAGAATATGTGAATGTAATCCCACTATTCTCACCGCTAAAAACTCAGCAATACAGCAGGATTATAAGGTTATAAAGATAATTTTTATTATCAGTTTTAAAGCAGGATATTAGACCAACCAAAGCTTAAACATTTCTACAAACAACGGTAAGAGCTAGCATTGGAGGGCCTAACACCTATAAACTCAGTATTAATTTGAATCATCGAACCTAAAAAAGTAAAATGTAGTTTCATAAATGAAAGCGTTATTATCCTACTAGCAGGTACCCCCGTGACATATCTAGACTGGGCCATGCTCGCCCTATACTTTGCTTTTATCGTCAAAGTGACTCAGGCTTTTCGGCATAAAGCGACCAATGCCGAAGGTTTTATCAGTGGTGGCGGAGCCATGACCTGGTGGATGGCTGGCGCGACAGCATTCATGACTCAGTTTTCAGCCTGGACTTTTACTGGTGCAGCGGCAAAAGCGTATGTCGACGGGCTCAGTGTCATGTTTGTCTTCTGGGGGAATGCACTCGGGTTCTTTATCTCAGCGCTTTATTTTGCCAAGCGCTATCGCCGTTTACGTGTTGCGACCGCGATGGATGTGATTAAATTACGTTTCGATAAGCCCTCGGAACAAACCTTCACCTGGCTGAGCTTTCCAATCACCCTGATTGGGGCGGGAATTTGGCTAAACGGGCTAGGTGCGTTTTTATCCGCGACCTTTGGTGTCAGTATTGATGTGACGATCATAGGGATCAGCATACTGGTGACTTTTATCGCCATCTCCGGCGGGGTCTGGACCGTTTCAGCGACTAATGTCATCCAATTAGTACTATTGATCACCATCACACTGGTAGTCGGTTTCACCGCCGCAAAAGAAATTGCAGTACTTCCGGTCGAGTCTTTGTCCCATACCATCATGGGTGAAGGCATCGCTATCTGGCAGATTTTTGTATTGTGGGTCGGTGCCATGCTCCTGAGCCAGACCCTCAACACCAACAACGCGCTTAGTAGCTACCGCTTTCTTATCACTAGCAATGAAAAAGAGGCCACACGCGCGGCAACACTGGCCGGCGTATTGTTCTTGTTCGCCCCTCTGCTATGGTTCTCACCCCCTTGGTTTGTTGCCTCACTCGATATCAATTTGATCGACAGTTATCCAAACCTTGGGACAGGTGCTGATAATGCCGCTTACCTCTATTACATCGACCACTATATGCCAAGTGGCCTATTAGGCCTTGTCATGGTCGCCATGCTGGCAGCGACCGTTTCACCAATGACAACCGCACTTAACCGCAATGCGGGCATCGTGGTGAATAACATCTACCTCTCCCTTATCAACCCTAATGGGACAGACCGACAGCAAATACTTCTGGGCAAATGGGCGACGTTATTAACGGGTGTTATGGCTTGTGCCGTGGCACTTTTCTTTTCCCGGCTAGAAGGCTATAGCCTGTTTGACATCATGATGCTATTCACCGCGATGATACAAATGCCTCTGTCGATCCCATCATTCCTGGCCTTGCTTAACCTCCGAACTCCGGGTTGGTCTGGTTGGGCGACGGTACTGGTTGGCCTTACTGTTTCCGTCATCGTCCATTTTGGCTTTAACGTTGAGTGGTTTGCTGCTTTGTTTGACTATACATTGACAGGTCGTGAACAGGTTGATTTGAAGATTGCCGCGACCTTTATCTCCCACGTTATCTTTACTGGTGGATTCTTTATGCTGACACCTTGGCTATCAAGAGCCCAGCAAGACACACGAGAAATTCGCCAGCGCCTAGCCACCCCAATGAGCAAAGAGGAGCAAAGCCCTATTGATCACACCAACGGTATCTTTATGGGACGAGCATTAACCTTGCTTGGGATATTGGTCAGCATGATTGCTATTTCTGCCGATACTTGGCGGGATGCCGCCATTTTCCTAGGGATAGGCGGCATGATCCTACTCTGTGGATCAGCGCTAGCGTACAAATCAGATCTGTTACATAAACGGGCGATGACGGAGCAACCGGTACAGCCATAAGTCTCGGCCAGTAACCAGTAATCTCAGCCCGAGGGATTAAAGCCTCGGGCTGACCTTATCAACAACATGATCAACAAAAAGACGGATATTTTGGGTTAAATATTGGTGAGACTGGTAAATGATATACATATTGCCAGCTGGGCTCTCATAGTCCGTCAGCACCAAACGCAGTGAGTTTGCCTCCAGATAAGGCTCAACCAAGGGCAGTGGCACTCTGGCAATACCCAGCCCAGCCACCGCCGCTTCGAGCAATAAATGATTGGTGTCCGTGGCGTATCGGCCGTTTACCGGAATATCTATCTTCTCCCCTCCCTCTGTAAACTGCCAACTGTGATTTTGCAGGCTGTCTCCCCACAAAATACATTGATGATTTACTAACTCTTGTGGATTTGTTGGTACGCCATGCTCGGCAAGATAAGTTGGACTTGCACAACACACACTGTGCTTGGCAATCAGCCGGCGGGCGACCAAATTAGAATCCTTCAGCACACCAGAGCGAAAAGCGATATCAATTCTGTCGTCAATCAGATCGAGCTGATGATCCGTGACTTTCAGCTCGATATTGATTTCCGGAAACTTAACCAGAAACTCATTGATCCAAGGCTGGGCGTAGAGCGACGCAAAGTCCAACGGCGAGGTGATACGCAGTGTCCCCTTTGGCTCTTTCTGCAGTTGGGTGACAACAATATTGGCCTCTTCAATGCCAATAAGGTGCTGCTGGCATTGCTGAAAATACAACCGGCCTTGATCGGTTAACGACAGCTTTCTGGTACTCCGGTGCAGTAGCCTTACGCCCAAGCTTTCTTCCAGCTGTTGTACTTTCCGGCTAACCGTGGTCGATGGCATGCCAAGCAATTTTCCAGCGCCGACAAAGCTCCCCGCTTCAACAACCTTGATGAACACATTAACTTCGTTGAGATCGACCATAAATTACTAACAATTTCGGGATGAATATTCCTAATAATACCATCTAATCAATTAATGGTTGCCTGCATAGAATGAAGCTATCCAAACAAACGACATGCACGAACGAGCTAATAGCAATTATTGCTAGGCCAAAGAGAGGTAACCATGAAACAGACAATCTTCACCCCAGAGAACTCAGCAATGCTATTGATTGACCACCAAGTGGGTACCATGGGCTGGGTAAAATCTGCAGACTTAGAAGAGATCAAACGCCACACCATCGCACTGGCGCGGTCGGCAAAAGAAACGGGAATGCCATTGGTGTTAACGTCAAGCATGGAAGATCAGGCTCAGGGCCCATTATTCGAGGAACTGCAACAAGCCGTACCGGAAGCGTTTGAGCAACGAGTACAGCGTGCGGGTATTGTCGATGCGATGAAAGACCCCGCCTTTTCAGAAACGGTAAAAGCCACGGGTAAACAGAACCTGATCATTGCCGGTATCACCACTGATGTCTGTGTCGTTTACCCGGCAATTACAGCGATATTGGAAGGCTACAATGTCCAGGTCGTTGTCGATGGTTCCGGCTCGCCGAGCACCATTGCCGATGAAACGGCCCTTCGCCGCATGGAATCTCACGGTGTCACCCTCACGACAACCAACCAGTTAATTGCCGAGCTGGCCCAAGACTGGAGCAGCGAGCACGGGCAGAAGCTGATGCAGGTACTGTTTGAAGAAGTACTCGCAAAACTACACAGTTAAGTTACAGGGTCAAAAAAGCCCAGAATACACATCGTACTCTGGGCTTATACAATCTCATCGATTAGCCGATCTAGACTTTATATCGATTGAAGTTCCGCCACCGTCGGTGTGGGTACACCAGCCGAACGGTGTTGCCATTTATCGACCACCAGAGCGGCAATCAAATCACCTTCAACGTTCACAGCCGTACGGAATGTGTCCAATGGGCGTTCGATAATCAACAAAATCGCTATCGCTTCTAATGGAATACCAGCAGCCAACAATACCAACTGCATACCGGACATGGATCCAGAAGGCATCCCCGGCGCGCCGACTGATGACACCATCGCCATGATAAATATCATGATCATTCCGGTCGTAGTGAGGTCTACACCAAACAACTGTGCCAGGAAGATAGCGGCAACGCCTTCAAACAGTGCCGTACCGTCCATATTCATTACCGCACCTAGCGGCAGTACCATACTGCTGGTACTCTGCGATACGCCTAGTTCTTCTTCCGCACTTCGCATCGCCAGTGGCAGGGCCGCCGTACTCGATGAGGTTGCAAACGCCATCGCCATCGGTGCCGAAATGGCTTTGAACAATGTGGTAAAGCGGATCCCCGTCGCGACTTTGGCAATCGTGGGCAATACCACCACGCCGTGAACCACAGTAAGAACAAAGACTAGCAGGGCGAACAAGGCAAGCTGGCCAAACAATGACTCCCCGCCTCGAACTGAAAACTCAAACACAATCGCAAAAACGGCCACCGGTGAGAGACGGACAATCCCGCGCACCATGGTGTTGACCCCTTTGCTCAGCCCACTGAGTACCTCAAAAAGCGGGTGCTTGCTTGGCAGTGACGACAGCAGAGCAACACCTAACAGGAATGAGAAAAGCACTATGGCTAACAAGTTGCCATCAGCTAACGCGGCAACTGGGTTAATCAGCGCCATATTCAACAACTTTGCGGCAATTGCACTGCCATCAGCCGCCTCTTCACTGATCAACCTGACACCATCTGCAACAGGAGCAAACTCGGTCAAAGGCTGCCATGCCGGCATCAGCAATGAGGCACCCAAACCTAGGCTAATCGCGATAAACGTAGTAAAGCTGTAGAACAGCAGTGTACTTGTACCCAATTTCCTCAACCGGACCGTTGAACCAATGTTGGTAATACCTTCCAACAGCGACAGCATAACAACTATGCCCACCACCATTTTCAGCAGCCCAATATAGCTGGTCTTGCCCAGCATCAGTAGCTGGTACCAGCCCTGTTGTGCAATATCGGCCGTCTCAGAAAAAGTTAAAGCAAAAAGCCAGGCCATCAGTGCCGCCAGCAATAGCTGCAACGGCAATGAGCTACGAAGTTTAGTCCACATCGTTGTTGTTCCGATTTTAATCATTTTAAGATGTTGTATACCCAAGCAGCATAAGCGCTTGGGTGTACTGATGCTGCAAAGAAGCTACGCTGCCTCTCTGCGGGCAAGACAATTTAAGAAAGGTTGCCTTTGTAGTAAGGGTTCAGGGCACACTTAATGCGCTTTAATACCACCAGCGCCGTTACCCGTCCCCAGCCAAACAGCACTCTTTGGTGCAGGCGGAAAATGGTGTCGTACAAGTTGCGGACAAAGCGTCCCTTTAGTACCACTTTGTCATTCATTAGCGCGCCCACCGCATAATCATGACCGACAGCAATGACCATACCGCCATCATTAAAGATAAATGGCTTCATCGCCTTACCTTTTAGTAATCGCTTGAATTGCTGAGCCAGGTGCCCCGCAGCCTGATTGGCTGCCTGGGCTCTAGGCGGAACAAATGAGCCATCTGGTTGCGGGCATTCTGCACTGTCCCCCAGCACAAAAATACGGCTATCAAGGGTCGATTGCAGGTTGGCATCCACTTTTAGCTGGTTTAAACGATTAGTCTCCAGCCCGTCGAGTTGTGTCAGCCACTCTGCACATTTAATACCGGCAGCCCATACTTGTAGGTCTGCGGTAATACTCTCACCCTCTGCAGTGACTAATTTCCCCTCTTCCGCACGTTGCACGCGGGTATTGGTACGTACTGTTATGCCTTGCTTTGAGAGTGCTTTTTGCACTTTCTCTGACATGCATGCAGGACCTGCTGGCAACACACGTTCAGAAGCTTCAATCAATGTAATTTCCAACTCCGCACCATGGCGGTAGCGCTTCAGCTTGTCACTGACCTTGGCCAGTTCAGCAGCAAGTTCCACGCCCGTTGCACCAGCCCCAACAATCGAGATACGGTGCTTGCCTTCCATACTCAGTAGCGGGTTAATTTGCTGCCACGCCGACTGAGCCTGCTCTGAAGAGTCAAGGAACAGGCAATGTTCGCTGACACCCGGAGTCTTGAAATCATTGCTAACAGCCCCTACCGCGATAACCAAGTAGTCATATTGCATGAGAAACTCTAGCCCACGCGTATCACGTAGTTGTAGCGTTTTGGCTGCTCGGTCCAACCCAGCCATTGAGGCCTGGATATATTGATAATCATTACATGCAGAGTGCTGCAAGTAACTCACGGCATCCAATTCGGCATCAAATGTACCGGCAGCAATTTCATGTAAACGGGGCTTCCAATAGTGGTGTGATGACGGCTCGACCAATACAATTTCATGCTTAGCTTTGCGACCAAGGCTTCGTCCCAGGCGAGTTACCAGCTCTAGGCCTGCGGCACCACCTCCCACAACAACAATTTTAGACATAATGTGCTCCACCATTGATTGTGTCGTTCTTCGACACGACATAATTCTGATAACTCGTCTTAGCAACGAGTATTGATTTGATAGAGTGTATTATATTGATACAAACAAAGATGATAATCCCGCAAAACAGCAAATTACTATTACCTATAAGTAACAATAAAGGGCAGGCATAAAAAACCCGCCGAGCAAAAGCCGGGCGGGAAAAGCAGTACATACAACAAAATTTAACGAGATAGCGGCACCCTCGTTAGAGGGCACCGATCTTAAGCGAGCGAATACGAAAAGAGTGGTTACTTGTCGAAGTGAAGAACAGTACGAATACTCTTGCCTTCGTGCATAAGTTCAAACGCTTCATTCACATCTTCAAGCGCCATCGTATGAGTGATGAAATCATCAAGTTTGAATTCACCCTTCATGTAACGCTCTACGTACTCAGGAAGCTCAGAGCGACCTTTCACACCACCGAATGCTGATCCACGCCATACACGCCCCGTTACCAATTGGAACGGACGGGTAGAGATTTCCTGGCCAGCACCAGCCACACCGATTACAACAGATTCACCCCAGCCTTTGTGGCAACACTCAAGTGCCGAACGCATTACGTTGATGTTACCGATACACTCGAATGAGTAATCAACACCACCGTCAGTCATCTCTACAATGACATCCTGGATCGGCTTATCGAAGTTCATTGGGTTCACACAATCTGTGGCACCGAGTTTACGAGCCAGCTCAAACTTGCTTTCGTTAATATCGATTGCAATGATACGGCTCGCTTTGGCCATCGCAGCACCAATAATCGCTGATAGGCCAATACCACCTAGGCCAAAGACAGCAACTGTTGCGCCTTCTTCCACTTTAGCGGTGTTCATAACAGCCCCCATACCGGTGGTAACACCACAGCCAAGCAGACAAACCTCTTCGAGAGGTGCTTCCGGGTTGACTTTCGCCAATGAAATTTCTGGCAATACTGTGTATTCAGAGAACGTCGACGTCCCCATGTAATGGAAAATAGGCTGGCCATCTTTAGAAAAGCGGGTTGTACCGTCAGGCATCAGGCCCTTACCCTGCGTTTCACGAATTTTCTGGCACAGGTTGGTTTTACCCGACTTACAGTACTTACACTCACCACACTCTGGCGTGTAAAGCGGGATAACATGATCACCGACCTGAACACTGGTCACGCCTTCTCCGATAGATTCGACAATACCGCCGCCTTCATGACCAAGGATACAAGGGAAGATACCTTCAGGATCATCACCGGATAGTGTGAATGCATCGGTATGACAAACGCCGGTAGCAATCATGCGGATACGCACTTCGCCTTTTTGCGGCGGCATCACATCAACTTCTTCCATTGATAGTGGCTGACCTGGCCCCCAAGCAACAGCAGCGCGTGATTTAAGTGTTTGTGCAGTCATGTCTTTTTCCTATCTATAGTCTTACATAATTCGTTGCGAACGGTGTTTGCCGTTCTGATGGGTGTATTATATTGACTTTAGATATGATGATAATCCGATTAAATTGCAAATTACCTTTACATGTGGGTAATAATAAATCGATATTCTACGGAAAAGTTCACTTACCGCCTTACTTGTCCCTATCTCGAGACTAGCCCAGTGTCGAAACTAGCCCTGTGTCGAGACTAGCAACCTCACACCAAACAACCCAAAAAGGCTTGCGGCAAGCCGGCTAAACCACTTACGAACCGGTTTACTTGCCGACAGTTTGCGGCTCATTGATGACGACGCCCAAGCGATAAAATGGCACCAGATCATTCCGGTAAAATTGAAAATCAACCCGAGAACCAGAAAAGCCAGGGCTTTGTTCTCACTCGATCCAGAGATAAATTGAGGCATAAAGGAGAGGAAAAATAGCGCTACCTTCGGGTTAAACACATTGGTGATTAGCCCTTGGGTGTATATACCCATTAACGATTTCTTTTTCGATTCAATTGACTTTGATTCTTTAGACGTCGATTCCCCCTGCGATTGACTGTCCTTGAACATGCAAATCGCCATATAAATCAGGTACACGCCGCCGACAATTTTCACGATGGTAAAAGCAGTCGCCGACGTTGATAGAATTGCCGACAAGCCTAGCGACGCTGCAACGATGTGGACAAATATCCCGGTGCCGATACCAAGCGCAGCAGCCGAGCCCGCCCTAAAGCCCTGACTCGCTGCCCTACCGGCAATTAAAATAGAATCAGGCCCGGGGATCATGTTAAGTACAATCCCAGAAACCACAAACAACCACAGATTTTCTATCCCGAACACTGCCTCAACTCCTCTTCTTTGTAATATTTGTTCGTTATTAACCGGCTAGCAGAAGCTAGATTTTACTCAGATGACTTTTGACGATAACTGACCACTCAGCTCATCGATATCAATGAGATCTACCTCTCTACCCAGTACCCGCTTGTATCGTATCAACTCGACAACAGGGATCGTTGGCACTTCAACGCCCAAATAACGTCCAACAACAGATTGGGAAAAATCAGTTTTGAGCTCAATCCAATTACCACTGCCTGCTGCTTTGATTTTGGTTCCAGGTGACAATCCAACTTCGATTTTCTGCCCCTTATATATCAACTGGAAATATTCCAAATCCCATGAGCCTTCAATATAGTGGTTTAAAGACTTAGAAATATAGGCACTCACTAAAGGTAGGACTTTGTCGGCATCAGCTCTTCGAATGTATAGATCAATATCCGCCACCTCCCTGCTACCACCATGAATGGTTGCAGCAAGACCGCCGACTACCTGGAACTGCACCTGCTGCGAATCGAGTATATCCTTTAACCACACCAGTGCATTTTTTACTTTTTCGCTCATCCTAAACCTTCCTGTCGGCTACTCCATGTGCTGGATTCAGTATCTATAGCGAGGACAGACAAAGCAAGAATTTGCCTTCCTACTGGCTATCTTGATTAGTGCCATATTACATATAAATGAACTGCCGGTAGAGCTCGTCTAGCTGAACTCGGATCTCATTGACTTGTTGTTCATCACTGGCGTCTACAGCCGCAAGTAGGTGCTGCTCTTTTGCGGTGATCTGCTGGCACAAGACAGATAAGTTTTCACAAAATGTCACCGATTGAGTACGTTGGTCTTGTAGTGCTGCTTGCTCTGACGCCTGCTTGCGCAACGATGTCATCGGCGTGATCCCGTGGGCTTGATTAAAGATCACTTGACGCTGCCTACGGCTGCTTGATTCACTGATTGCCTGCTGCATGGCGGGGGTCATTTTATCGGCATATAAAATAGCCTTGCCGTTAGCGTTGCGAGCAGCCCGGCCAATTATCTGAATCAGGGCCTGTACCGAGCGTAAGAAGCCCGCATGGTCCGCATCGAGGATAGCCACTAGCGAAGCTTCTGGAATATCTAACCCTTCGCGCAACAAGTTAATGCCTATCAAGACATCAAACTCCCCCGCACGTAACCCATTGATAATATCGACCCGATCAGCGGTTTTCACATCTGAATGCAAGTAACGGACTCGGATCCCCTTCTCAACCATAAGGTCATTAAGATCCTCAGCACTTTTCTTCGTCAGCGTAGTCACCAGTACCCGCTCATTCTTTGCAACCCGCTGCGAAATCTCCCCCAGTAGATCATCGATATGATCCGTTGACGGCCTAACCTCCACCTCAGGATCGAGCAGACCAGTTGGACGAATGATTTGCTCAATCGCCTCACCCTGTGAACGATTCAATTCATAATCACCAGGTGTCGCCGATACAAAGATGGTTTGAGGTTTGATTTTTTCGAACTCTTTAAAGCTCAAAGGCCGGTTGTTCTTCGCCGACGGCAAGCGGAAACCATAATCAATCAAGGTGTCTTTACGGCTTTGGTCCCCCCGATACATGGCCGAAATTTGCGGTACCATCACATGGGACTCATCAATAAATAGCAAGCCATCCTTCGGTAAGTAATCAAGCAGCGTCGTTGGTGGCAGGGCTGGATCTCGGTCATTTAGGTAGCAGGAATAGTTTTCGATCCCGGAGCAATAGCCGAGCTGCTGCATCATTTCAACATCACTCATGATACGTTCATACAAGCGCGCCGCTTCGACAAGGCGGTTATCACCATTAAGTTCGGCAACCCGCTCTTCCAGTTCACGAAGTATTTCTGTGCTAGCCGTTTGGATCTTTTCTCGCGGTGTGGCATATAAGGTTTTTGGCGAAACAAAATAATGATCAATTTCACCAAGTTGTTTTCCGGTCAGAGGATCAATCCACTGCAGGCTTTCGACTGTGCTATTCACTAACCCAATCCGGATCGCTTTGTGCTCTGAGTCCGCCGGGAAGATATCGATCCTATCACCATGAACCCGGAATGTTGCCCGTTCAATGGTGCGCTCACAGCGGCTATATTGCAGGCGCTCTAAACGGCGAATAAAATCGTCCAGCTCTATATGTGTTCCCACGTTCAGTGGTATTTGCAAAGCGCGATAATCATTGGGATCACCCAGGCCATACACCGATGAAACCGATGCAACCACAATAACATCTCGACGTTCAATCAAGGATTTGGTGGTCGATAGGCGAAGTCTTTCAAGATGTTCATTGATCGCGGAGTCTTTACGGATGAAACGATCACTCGCCGGAATATAGACCTCTGGCTGGTAGTAATCGTAATAAGAAACGAAGTACTCCACGGCATTTTCAGGAAAGAAATGCTTCATTTCGCTATACAGCTGCGCCGCCAATGTTTTGTTATGGGCCAGTATCAAGGTCGGACGCTGCACACGGTGGATCACATTGGCCATGGTGAACGTTTTCCCTGAACCGGTGATCCCCTGCAGCGTTTGGTGTGTGGCACCATTTTCCAAGCCAGAGATCAGCCGTGCTATGGCTTCTGGCTGATCACCCGATGGTGGATAGCTGGAATGCAAAATGAAAGATCCCTTCGCCATGATAAAGCCCCTAATCTAATTTCGACTCGTTAAGTATACTTGCTCACCCGCTAGCATAACGGGGTGATAAAAGATGGAAGCAAGCAGGATCAGTGCCCTGCTTCTTCGTCCTGCCCCAAACCAAGGAATTTTAATCCTAGACTCAATAGCAAAATGGATGCGGGTAAAACTAATATATTCCAGCTCAGGTTATTGAAATTAACCAGCACCAGCTCTAAGAACTTCACAAACAAAATCACAATAATGACTTCAGCAAGAATATTCTTTAAATGGCCAATATTCGGGGTTTTGATCCATTTCAATACCTGTGTACTTTTCTGCTCATCGGCTGTTTTATCCGAGATAAACAGGGTAAATACACCGTGAGAGAAAATGAACAAGACCAAGGCAACCAAGAAGGTATCTAGGGATTTGATCAGGTAGCTAATGGCAATATCCGCTTTGTCGAGGTGCATTAACTCAGCTTGAGGTGCGGCATTGAAGATGAAGACATCAAAGGCAGAATACGCTTTCGACGCACCGATCATGATCAGTAGCATCGAACCCAGCATAGAACACAGGATCACGATCCAGCCAATGTAGCGGAAGTTATTAAAAATCGTTTTTTTCATGTCGGCCCCTCTTTTTGATGAGGCCATTTTACTTATTACTCAAAAACGAACAATACAGGCAAAATGCAAATTACTATTACTGAGGCGTAACAATATTGCGGTGATGAGCTGTGATTTATGAACCTAGAGGCTTATAGTGCCAGGCTCACAATTCGGTTTCTCTGCTACCAAATACTAAATATGTGCACCCGAGGGAGTAATAAGAAAGGCAACCACATTGTTAATCTAACCAATAAATAACATCATAAGGTAAGATTGATATGCAAACTCCTTTGGCTCCCATTACAATCGCTGCTACATGTTTGATTCTGCTCTCAGGTTGTAACAACAATAGCAGTAGTAACACTTCCCCCAGTCAAGCAGAGCTCTCCACTAAATCTCTGAACATTATTATCGCTGATAAACTGAAGTTTAAGGATCATAACAATAACGGCATCCTTGACCCTTATGAAGACTGGCGCCTATCTCCAGAAGAACGCGCAGCCGATCTAGTCAAGCATCTGACTGTAAAGGAAAAAGCAGGCATAATGATGCATGCTACTTTGGTCATCAACGATGACAATCGTATCGAAGTCGGCACAGACTCGGAAAACTATGAACTGATAGCTAATCGATATATTAATACTCTTATTACTCGCCAAGCGGGTGAGGTTAATAATATGGCTACAGACAATAATTCCCTTCAAGCTCTAGCGGAAACCACGGCCCATGGAATTCCGCTGTCAATATCCACCGATCCACGAAACCATTTTGATGAAGCGTTTGGCGGCTCACACAGTGCCGGCGAATTTTCGATGTGGCCTGAAACTCTCGGGCTTGCAGCCCTCGACGATATAGAATTAACAAAGCGTTTTGCCGACATTATACGTCAGGAATACCTCGCCGTCGGAATCAATCAAGCACTTCACCCTACCGCTGATATAGCAACTGAACCACGATGGGGGCGAAACTACTCAACCTTTGGTGAAGATGCCTATCTAGCCAAGAGAATGACGCAAGCTTACACGCAAGGCCTACAAAACTCTGATACTGGGCTAACCAAAAACGGGGTTTGGGCAGTAGTTAAACACTACGCTGGAGGTGGGCCGCAAAAAGATGGTATTGATGCCCACCACTATATCGGTCGTCACCAAGTTTACCCTGGCGATAATTTTCACTACCACAGAATTCCTTTTCAAGGAGCCTTTGAGGCTGGTATCGCCGGCGTCATGCCATATTATGGTATCCCTGTAGACCAACTACCTGAAAGTGAAGGAGATATTGCTTTCGGGTTTAGCAGTTACGTAATGACAGATCTACTCCGGGGTGAAGACAATTTTGAGGGGGTACTCGTCTCTGACTGGATGGTGGCAGAAGACTGCAACGGGTCATGCCGAACAGGAATACGACAGTCCTCAGACTGGGAAACCTTTAGTTTAGGTATGCCGTGGGGTCTTGAGGATGAAGATAAAACAGAACGTTTCGCCCGCTCTGTTGATGCAGGTATTGACCAGTTTGGGGGGATTGATGACCCAAGTCATCTCATTGATGCCATTAACTCTGACCGCATCAGCGAAGAGAGAATAGATATCTCGGTTAAACGTATCCTACAACAAAAGTTCAAACAGGGTATCTTTGAGAATCCCTTTGTTGACGTCGAAAAGGCCATAGAAATTGTAGGCAATGCTGAGTTTCAGCGAGAAGCTGACAGGACACAGAGACGTTCATTTACACTGTTGAAAAATGATAGTAGTACCTTGCCGATATCAGTAGCAAAAATGCAGAGAGTTTTTCTCTATGGGATCGACAAGCAAGCGGCTCAAAGTTACGGGCTAACGGTTGTTGATACTATCGATGAAGCAGACACTGTGCTACTCAGAGTTACGACTCCGGGTACTGAGTGGGGGGCTTGGGTTCCGTTTGGCAGCATAAATGCTGCTGGTGAACTCGCTTTTGTTGGAGAAGAGGATTTTTCACTGCGCGACTATGAACTAGCTGCAGATCCTGACCAACCTGATGCGTCAATTTGTTACGACCCGGATCAATACGAAATGGGCCATTGTGAATATACTGGCTTTGACGATTACACAGCGATCCAAGAAGCTATTAATTCTAATAAGACAGTTATTCTTGATGTAAAACTGCACAGGGCTGGCGCCTTAGGAAATATTGAACCAGAGCTTGATACAATCATCGCCAACTATGGAGCATCCGATGAAGCGTTCTTAGATGTTATTACTGGTGTTTATGCACCAGAAGGTAAGTTACCTTTCGGTTTACCTGTATCTACAGACGCCGTCATCGAGTTGGGTAAAGAAGACGTCCCTTCGTTTGAACTACCGGCAGTGATGACATTATTCCCATTCGGGCATGGTCTTAATTATTAATAATGCAACATCCAAGCGCTGCAAGTGACAGCAGCGCTTGGGCAGACAAACTTTGCAATACAATATCTTGAATGAAAGTATCAAACATGACGCACATAACTAGAACTCATCCCGGCCTTTAGATACTCTCAGTAATATTCATTTCGAGATAGCGCATGAAGTTTATCAACTACGCAATGTTTGAACAATGCGTTCAGTTACTAGAAAAAACGCATCGTACTGATACTATTTCCCAGATTATTAATCAGGCTACCTCAAGTAAAGTTGCAGAACGTTATGTTCCCGAAGTTTTATGGCGCAGGCTACTTTCAGAAATAAACAGGATGAACGTCATACCTGAGGATCTCCCCTCATTTGATTTTTTAATATCCATTATTCCTGAATACGCCTGCGCAGCTAATTGCCCTAATGGCCAAATTGCTATAGAGACCTATATAAAATATCAGTGGCTGGTTGGTACGGCTGATTCTTACCATATTATACCCACCGCGGCAGGGACTCTTATCGAATATATTCCCGATGATTACGATCATCATGGAATACATAGCGCTTTAAGTAATTTTTCGATCATCAGCAGCCTAATTCAAGGGTTGTATGGTTTAAACAAACTTCCTGCTACTTGGTCATTTCCCTATAACAAAGTAAGCAAAAGACTTAATGAATTGATCGATGGTCACATTGAAAATAACCAGAACACCTGTACACTTTTCATACCTTCAACCTATTTAGTCACTCCTTCACCTTACTTCAACCCGAATGTCAGCAATGCACTCATTACGTTAGCCGAGTCGCAGCTAGAAAAAATTCAGCTTCCTCCAGCACCGCACCAGTTCACCCAGAAAGTAATCGAACATCTGCGAGTACAATATAGCAATGAACAACTCGACAACAGCCTTGACACCATTTGTAAAAAACAACATTGCTCACGATGGACACTAAATAGAAATTTGAAAAAAGAAGGTACTACTTACCAAAACCTGTTAGCACAATTTAGAGATGAAAAGAGTAAAGAGCTATTCGGCGAGGCCAATATCTCCATGCAAGAAATCGCATTCCGACTAGGTTTCAGTACACAGAGTAGTTTAAATCGGCACATTAAAAATAGGTTTGACTGTACTCCAAAAACACTAAGAGAAAAGCTGTTACTGAACAACCGTCAATTTTGACTTTACCCTCTGCGTATATCTCCCTATTACTTACTCTTAACCAATATTAATCACGAAACTCCGATGGTGTTCTGTTTGTAAATCGTTTGAATTTAGTGCTGAAGTAATTACTGTCTTTGTAACCAACTTTAAATGCGATATCTGTAATATTCATCTCACTATACTGAAGCAAGTTGATCGCGTTATTGATCCGTACCCGATGGATATAGTTATTAAAAGTGAGGTTAGTAACGTGTTTTATTTTCCGGCTAAGGGTCCGTGATGAAATATCAAATTGATCAGCAATGGCTGTGATATTGATTTCTTCATCATAATGAGCCTGAATCCAATCGATGATTTTCAAGATCATGTTTTCATCGTCATTAAGACTATCAGTAGTCAACCGGCCGCGGGAGATCTCAACAATTAACTGCTGAAATAGTGCCTCTTTCATCAGAGTCGCCTCGACACTCGTCAATTTAGCTTCTCTGTCTAAGCTAGTCACCAGTTGCTGCACCCGTTTCATGCTGTCGCTAGTGATATACCAACTATTGTTATCATCATCCTTTGGCAGGATCTCTTTCATCAACGGAGAATACAGCAGTTTATTTCTCTTAAATAGCACATTAGACAAGTACAGGCCGTCGACATTCTCGTATAAATGGCGATCTTTGGGGCTGACGTAGCAAATAAAGTTTTGGGTCAGATTGGTGGGTATATCATTGAGTATATGCTGCCCCGCTCCTTTTGACACAATCACAAGTTCATGGAAGTCATGGGAATGCTCAGGATAATTTTCCTGAGGGGTACGAATAGCCGTTGATATATTGGCATCCACAGAACTGAAAAAGTCTTCGCTATTTAAATGAAACATCGTTTTAGTCTAGGCTTAGTTTAGTCGACAGTAAAAGGTTACAAATCATAGCTCAAGAGGTTATCAACCAAACCGTGACCACAGTTGAGTATTTTACTTGAGAATTTGATAGCTTGAGAACATGGTCACATATTAGTCACTTCTCTCCTAGGGGCTTCAAAAGGCCTCGGTATAAACCAAGAAAAGCCCGGGAACACCTCAACAGTGACCGGGCCTTAGCTTTGACAAATTACAGATTAAACGTCTCTTTTAGCTCCTGCATATCAGCCTTGGATACCCCTTGTGGCATAAAGCCACTGGCCAGGCACATCAGAAACAGTTTGGCCCCTTTGTTGGCCACATCAATAAAATCAAACGCAGTCAGCGCATCGCTGCCCGTCGCCACCGCACCATGTTTTTCCCAAATAGCCACATCATAGTGCCCAAGGATATCGCGTGTTTGATTAGCCATCTGTTTGCTACCCGGCATACAGTATGGAACTAAGCCAATGCCACGAGGAACAAAGGCACGGACTTCCGGCAGCATCTGCCAGCAGGCGTGAGTATAGCTATCACTGCTTTGGGCATAATCAGGGTGATGTGAAAGGGCAATCAGCTCTATCGGATGTGTGTGTACTACACAGCGATCTGCACTGCCACTTTGCTGTTTCGCGAGAATGATTTCCACGTGAGAAATGAACTCACTGGTGGGCTTAAATTGCGGATTACCGCGCCCGCCCCAGAGTAAATGGTACCCGTTGGCATCATCACATATGCGTAAGATACAGCCAGCCTGATCAGGCTGGCTCAGTTCACGTATGCGTTCCCCGGTACCTTTAACATAAAATATATGTCCGGCCGCTTCGGTTGGAAAAGTGTCGTCGCCAACCATCGTTAGCGGCAGATAAGGGAACTGGCTCAGATCTTCAGGTAACTCACCAAAGATCTCGCTGATATCAACAGAAATATTACCGCCGTTACGCTCAGCCCACTCGCGTTGCCACAGGTAACCTGCCGCTTCACTGACTTTCGCTATCTCACGGGTAACAGCATCATTAAGTTTAATCGGGTGCATCGGGTCTCCTTAACCTGACTATTGCAGATAGAACACGGCATTCAGTGCCGAGTTGGTTGGCGACATATCTGGGTTAACTTCCATGATGTCCGCCATGTATTGCCACCAGCGCTGACATTCATCAGTGTCGGCAATAGCGGCCCAACGCTGCTCATCTTCAACCTCAACATATGCGAACAGCTGTAGGGTTTCCGGATGTAAAAAAATCGAGTAGTGGTGAACCCCATGTTCTTTGAGTTTGGCTTCAAGCTCTGGCCACAAAGCATCATGGCGGCGCTTATATTCCAGTTCCTGCCCCTGCTTGAGTTGCATTACGCTTGCTAACCGCATTTTCTGGCGTGGCATTGAATCAATCCTCCCGTTTCAGCAAGGTGGTTTCCTCATAGGTTTTCACTGCCTTCAACCACTCTATACCGACAGGTACACCTGTTTTCTGGCAATAGTAATCCCATACCGCCGCCCAAGGTGCCGAACGTGATTCTTCCATCCATGCCAGGCGAGCGGTGTAATCACCATCTTGTTCGGCGTTATTCAATTGCTCGCTAGGCTCCAGCATGGCTTTCAGTAGTGCCTTGCGCATATTGCGGGTACCAATCACCCATGCCGCGATACGGTTAATAGAGGCATCAAAGAAATCGAGACCAATATTCACCCGATCAATCATGTTATGGCGGATGATCTCGTTGGCAATCGCCTGAGTTTCGTCATCCAGTATCACAACATGGTCACTGTCCCAACGGATCGGGCGACTGACATGGAGCAGCATTTCATCAACATACAGCGAGCAGGCGCTGATCTTGTCACTAATAACTTCAGTCGGGTGGAAGTGACCAGCATCAAGGCACAGCAAAATATTACGAGAGGCAGCATAGCCCAAGTAGAACTCGTTACTACCGACGGTATAGGCTTCGGCACCAATTCCGAACAACTTGCTCTCAACGGCGTCTTTATGGAAAGCGGTATCCAGCGGCTCTGAGATAATCTCATCTAATGATTCCATCAGTCGCTGGCGCGGACCAAGCCGATCGTATGGCTGATCTTTCATACCATCCGGCACCCAAATGTTCATCACTGATGGCGTACCCAGCTGCTCACCAAAATAAGCAGAAATACGGCGGCTGGCCTTACAGTGATCAACCCAAAACTGACGGATTGTCGGATCGGAGTGTGACAAGGTCATGCCATCTTCACTCAATGGGTGGGAAAAGCACGATGGGTTGAAATCAAGGCCGATCTGCTGCTCTTTAGCCCATGCGACCCAATTAGAAAAATGCTGAGGTTCGATTTTGTCCCGCGATACCGGTTGCTCGGACTCCAGATACAATGCATGCAAGTTAAGCCGTTTGGCTCCGGGGATAAGACTGAAAGCCTGTTCAAGGTCCTGACGTAATTCCAACGGTGTACGGGCACGCCCCGGGTAATTACCGGTTGTCTGGATCCCCCCGCTGAGTGCCTGAGCATCATGTTCGAAACCGTTGACATCATCCCCCTGCCAGCAATGGATAGACACCGGGATAGCATCAACACTCGCAATCACAGCATCAGTATCGATACCCATTTCAGCAAAGCGTTGTTTGGCAGCCTGATAGGCCTGTTCAATCGCAAGTTGTGTAGTCATTACAGAGTCCTTTATTGTCTTAATTGAGCAAAGAAACAGCAAAGCTGCTCGCGGCCCGGAACAGAATTAGGTTGGTAGTATTTGCGCTCAAAGGAGCGACGGATGCATGCGCGGCCCTGATCAACATCAGAAACCGTGCCTGAGGCGATAAGCTGACCAACAACATTACCGAGTGCAGATGCTTCGGTGGGTTTGGCCCACACTGGCACCTGGCAGAGATCAGCACAGAGTTGATTGAGAAAGTCATTATTACTCCCCCCTCCAACAATCTGGATAGCATCAAGCAATGTGCCGCTGACCACGCTGAGCTGTTCGAAAACCTCACAATAGCGAAGCGCCAAACTGTCAAAGATGCAGCGCGTATAAGCGCCAATGCTATCTGGCACCGGTTGCCCCGTTTCAAGGCAGTAGTCGTCAATAGCCTGCTGCATATCTTCTGGGTTGAGGAAGCGGCTGTCGTCCGGGTCAACCAAGCTCACAAAGGGAACAGCCTGCGCTGCCATCTCCGCTAAGTCAGCAAAGCTATACGCTGGGTGCTGCTTCTGAAAGCGCTGGATCAACCACATCCCCATAATATTTTTCAACACCCGGAAACGGCCTTCCGCTCCCCCTTCATTGGTCAGATTAAGGGCTTGTGCCTGTGTGCTTATCACAGGTTCTGATCGCTCGACGCCCATCAGTGACCAAGTTCCAGAACAGAGGTAGGCTGTTCTAGCATTAACCAGCGGAGTGCCCAGTACTGCTGATGCCGTGTCATGGCTGGCAATTGAGGCAACGGGAATGTCGCCCACTGCCGTTGGGTAATAGCCAATGATCTGATTAGGCGCTTGGGGTTCCAGCATCCACTGAGACGGAATATTCAATGACTCAAGCAACTCGCGACTCCACTGCTTGCTGCGGCAGTCAAGCAGCTGCGAAGTACTGGCATTGGTATACTCACAATGGCGCACTCCGGTTAATTTAAAATTGAGGTAATCGGGAATAAACAGCAGGGACTCAACCTTGCTAAGCCAGTCAGGTTGGCTGTCGATTACCGACTTTAGTTGGTACATCGTATTAAAAGGGAGAAACTGAATACCCGTCGTGGCATAAATACGCTGACAAAACTCGGGGGATGTCATTAACTCGGCCATCACACCTTCGGTACGCTTGTCACGGTATGACACCGCATTGCCAAGCCGGTGACCGTTTTTATCCAACAGAACAAAGTCGACGCCCCAAGTATCAATCCCAATAGAAACAGGCTTTAGGCCAGCCTCTAGCACCTTGCTAATCCCTGTTTTTATCTCACCGAGTAGATAATCCACATCCCAGCAATCCTGCTCGCCAGCGTTGACCAACTGGTTGGCAAAACGATGCCATTCCCGTAAAGAGAGCTTGCCGTTATCATAAGTACCGACAATGACTCGGCCACTTGATGCACCAATATCAACGGCGATAACGTGTTCAGACATAGTGTGTATCCTTGTGCTGGTTCATAGGGTTAGTATTCCTCAGCTAGCGGTTCAGGGACTTAACAAAAATGCCCGCCCCGCCCGTAGCTTGGCCATTTCGCCAATACAGGTGTGCGCTGGTTCACAATTGGAGGGATTTAGCGCCTGCTGACAGGTCATCGTTGGCGGGTTACTGGGTTAATAGACGAAATTGAGCGTGTCGTAGATGACCGCACCTCCACACCGCATCAAGGTGAGTGAGTTCTCGCCTTTGCTCAATATGGCGCAGTACAGGGTGATGGTTGCATTGGCCCTTTGCTAAAGACCAAAAAGCACCGCCAGAATTGGCGGTGCGATAATGGCGGGAGTCCGCCAAGAACAGGGATGGAGGGGGCAGATCCGAGCGCTTACAGGTAAGTGCGTAGATACTCTGATAGGCAGAGGATCGCCATCGCCTGACCATATGGCATGGAAGTCAGCGGGATCTGACGATAGTAATCGAGATCGCTGCCCATTGCGGTACCAAATGAAGTGTGGATCAACTCACCATCTGAATTGATGAAATCACTGACCAGCGTATCGACTGCCTTATAAGCCATATCAGCATATTTTTCGTCAATATAACGTTTACGAACCGCTTTAAGAATGCCGTAGGCAAAACCAGCGGTCGCCGACGCTTCAACATAAGAGTTATCGTCATCCAATAATGTGCACCACAAGCCGTTTTCCTGCTGGTACTCAGCAAGTGCCTCGACCTGACGGTTCAAGATATGAATCAAGTGACGGCGATAGGCGTCGTGTTCTGGCAAGTCCAACAGCTCAAGGAAATCAGGGATAACGATGGTCACCCAGCTGTTGCCCCGCGCCCAGCGAGCATTGGCAAAGTTGTGATTACCCTCGAACGTCCAGCCATGGAACCAAGTCCCGGTCTCGCGATCCATGAGGTACTGGATATGGGTCAAGAACTGGTATTTAGCCTCTTCGACATACTCGGGGCGATTGAGCAATAGGCCGATTTTAGTCAATGGCATCACACTCATCATCAGTGTGTCATCCCACATTTGCTCGGTGTTTTCACTGTTATAGACAATATGCTGGATCCCGCCACACTGAGTACGTGGCATGTGATACATCACATATTCAGCCCAAGTTTCCAAATAAGGTAACAGCGACTGATCACCCGTTTCTTCATACCGGTATGCCAACGTCAGGAACGGGCATACCGTGTTTACATTTTTGGTCGCTTGCTCTTCGGCAAAACGGTCTTCAAACCATTCATCGATGATGTTCAGCACACTCTGATCATTGGTCTGCTGGTAGTACTTGTACATACCATACAGGCCAATACCGTGAGTCCACTCCCAGCCAGCCCATCCCTTAGTATCAATGGTTCGGCCATCATCCAGGTGCAGCAGGAACTCACCCGAGTGGTCTGTAATGTTAATCAAATTTTCAATCAAACTGTTGATTTTATTTACAATGACAGCGCGTTCATGGTTACGCTCAGGACGACGCAACAGTTGACTATGTTTGACAGGGAATACTTGCATTTCTCTTTTCCTTTTCTAGTTCGCTTACATGACGCCCAGTAGTTTTGGCAAAAATAGCGTAATTTCAGGGATGTAAGTGATAAACATCAGCATAACGACAATCGCAGCGTAAAATGGTAGCAGCGGCTTAACGAGACTTTCTACCTTGACCTGGCCAACGCTGGCACCAACATACAAGCCACTACCAACAGGCGGTGTGATGGTACCGATAGCTAGGTTGTACACCATCAAAATACCGAAATGAACAGGATCGACCCCGACCTGTTGAACGATAGGCAACAAGATAGGTGTGAAGATCAAAATTGCAGGGCCGATGTCCATAAATGCACCAACGACCAGCAGGAATACGGTGATCACCAGCAGAATAACCGCATCGTGATTAGAAATACTGAGGATCATATTGCTCAGGGCATTGGGGATCCCCGTCATCGACATGGCGAAAGACATTGCTGATGAGGTTGCCAGCAAGAACATAATGACCCCGCTCATCACAAAGGTCTGCAGCAGTACCCGCGGCATATCGCGCAAACTCAAAGTACGATAGAGCACCAATGTCAGAAAGCCGGTATAGACCACAGCAACCGCTGACGCTTCAATCGCCGTAAACACTCCTTTCACGATACCGCCAACAATGATCACCACCAGTAATAAGCTAGGCAGCGCATCGCGAGTCACCTTGAAAACGGCACTTTTCGGCAGATCTAACACCGTACGGTAGTTATTCTTCTTGGCGACAAAATAGGTAACAGCCATACAGCCGATCCCCCACAAGCTACCAGCAACTAGACCACCAGCAAATAACGCCGCAATCGATGTGCCGCCACTGGCAAGTGCGTAGAGAATAAAGGCAGTCGTGGGGGGGATCAGCATCCCCGTTGGCGCTGAGGCAATATTCACTGCCGAAGCAAAGTTACGGTCATAGCCTTCTTTGGCACTCATCGGGATCATCACGCCACCGATCGAGGTCGAAGCAGCTATCGCCGAGCCGGAGACCGCACCAAACATCATGTTTCCTGCGATATTTGTGTAGGAAAGAGACCCCGGAATGCGGCCGGTAAACAGCTTGGCAAAATCGACCAGTCGAGTGGCGATGCCACCATTGTTCATGATAACGCCAGAGAGGATAAAAAACGGTACGGCTAACAGGGCAAAGCTGTCCAGGCTAGAAAACATCTTCTGTGCCGTGGTAAACATCGCGATATCAAACGGCAATACCAACATGACGGTAGCGCCAGAGGCGATCACAATACACAGACCTATCGGTGTTCCCAGCGCCAGTAAGACAGCAAATGTACCAACCAGTAAGCTTGCAGCAAAAATCGGATCAATCATGGCTCTCTCCTACCAATGTGTTGGATACTGGTTGGTCGGCACCTTCTTCCCTAACCTGTTTTGATTCGATGTATAGGTCCCAGATATTAAGCAGACTGTAGGCGATAGTGAGTACACCAGAGATGGGCAAGACGTAATACACCTTCCCCATCGACAGGCGCAACACCGGTGAGATCTGCATCATGGCATTGCCGGAGACTTTCAGTCCCCCGATGATCAAGATATAGACAGCAAACAAAATGAAAACTATCTGGATTGTGATATTCCAAAAAGCCACTAGCCTCGTCGGACATTTATCCAAAAACAAAGTCAAACTAATATGCTCTCGTTTTCCGGCAACATAAGCCAATCCCAACACAGACAGCCAGACCAGCGAAAAACGTAAAAACTCTTCTGAAAAAGTACTCGGGGAATTAAATACATAGCGGCTTATTACTTGCCAGCAAGCAACAGAAATCATGCTTAATAACAAGGTACAGGCAAACACTTCTAATGATTTGTCTAGAAACCATCTTATTTTATTCATATCAACCTCGGAACGCTCCGATGTCGGGGGCAACTCGCGGCCCCCTGTGGTGTGGGTTATTGTTGCTGGGCTTGTGAAATCTGTTGATAAAGCGCGTACAGCTCAGGCTTTTTCTGCAAATCGTCATAGATTGGCTGTACAGCTTGCTTAAATGGTGCTTGGTCAACATCATAGAATTCAACACCGAACTGCTTGGCGGCTAACTCGCGGGTCTTCATCATCTCTTCATTCCAAGCGTTCTTCTGTACAACAATTGATTCTGCAAACGCCTCATTAAGGGCATTTAGCTGCTCTTCGGTCAGCTTCGATTTGGTGAGATTACTCATTACCACAATATCTGGGATACGGGTGTGCATATCATAGGTATAGTGCTTGGCGACCTCCCCATGACGGGCAATCGTCAGGGCAAACTCGTTGTTTTCTGCGCCATCAATGATGCCTTGCTGCAGCGATGTATAGACCTCAGCCTGACTCATCGCAATTGGCGATGCGCCCAGCAATTGCATCGTTTTAATCGAGGTTTCACTCTGCATTACACGGATTTTCTTGCCTTTTAAATCCTCAACCGCTTTGATTGGACCGCCACTCATATAGAAGTTACGTGCCCCGGAGTCATACCAGGCAACACCGCTGAAGCCTTGCGCGGCTGTAGATTGGTATACACCGTCCATGATTTCTGGGTTATCCATGACCCGATAGAAAGTCTCCTCTGTGTCGAACAGATACGGCAATGAAAAAACACCGTATTGCGGAGAAAAACTCTCCAGTAAGCCTGATGACACTTTAGTAATATCGATAGCGCCAACCTGAGTCATTTCCACCAACTCACGCTCACCACCTAACTGGCCATCAGGGAAGTATTGAATCACTACTTCACCGTTTGTTTTCTCTTTCACCGCTTCGCCAATATAGTGCAGCGCATCTTTGACCGGCTGGCTGTTTTCTGCGTAAGCCAGTTTCAATACCGTCTGTGCATAGGCGGTGCTGGCTGCAAAAGGTAATAAGAACGCGGATGTAAGCAATAATTTTTTTGTTATACGTGGTGTAGGCATAGTTCCTCCGAACAAGGTAATAGCAACGTCAGTCCAATTAATCCTCAGCCACTATGTCAGTGAGGTAAGCTGAGTAAGGCTTGATGATGCTTATCTTGTCATTATGGAAGTTGAGGAACCTTTGCATTTTGGCCACAAACACACATATAGCGACAGATTTATCAAGAAGTAGGTATTTGAGCTCAAGTTTCAGGAAATAACTTGGTCTCGCCGGGGACGCCTAGTTAAGGCTTTAGAATTTGGCGGAGCGTTCTGGGTATTAGAGGATTTTAACCCTAGATTCCAGATACGAAAAAGCCCAGCATTTCTGCTGGGCTTTTCTGAATTTGGCGGAGAGATAGGGATTTGAACCCTAGATACGCTACAAACGTATGCCGGTTTTCAAGACCGGTGCTTTCAACCACTCAGCCATCTCTCCTTTGTGCGGCGAATAATACGGGCTCACCCGATTGATGTAAAGGGCTTTTCTAGCCCTTATTGTTCAACCGAACAACAAGCCCGCACTCTGCTCAAATCAACAACGACTAGTTGTATGCGCGGGCAAATTTGCCTTCAGAGCTCGCAAGGTAAGTCCCCGCATTCGCAGGGATGAAGACAGACTCACCTTTGGCAATAGTCAGTATTTCACCGTCAGTGTGGGCAACGGTCAACGGCGCGTCTACGGCGAGTAGGACTTCCGCACTGTTGGTCTGAAGCTCAACTTTATTGGCCTGCTGGTAAACGCTGAACTTGAAGTCCGGCACAGGGATTGGGTAGTGCAAAGCACCGTTTTCTACCTGTGGTGCCAACAGCAAAGTATCAAACGGCATTGGCTGGCAGCGGGTACAAGAAACAAGTTCTGGGACATCCATATATTTTGGCGTCAAACCTGCACGCAGTACGTTATCGGAGTTCGCCATGATCTCCAAGCCCGTACCTTTGATGTAGGCATGTGGGGTACAGGCATCCAGGAACATCGCTTCGCCCGGCTGCAAGGTTAAGGTGTTTAGCATCAGCGGGGCAAACAAGCCGATATCACCCGGGTACTGCTCTGCCAAGTCGAGGATCAGTGCAAACAACTCATCGTCTTTATGCGCTTCGGAAAACGCTATTAGCTTGGCTACACTGCTTTCCTTCACTTCGCCGTCCAGAGACAACATGGCTTCAAAGAAACGCTCAAGGCCTTGCTCGCTCTGGTTTGCTTCCAGTGCTTCAACCAGGGTGTGGATCTCTTCAATTTCGAGTGCACGGAAGAAAGACACAATATCGGCAAACTCACGGAAACCGTTCATCGCTTGGTAAGGCGTTAACGCGTATACCAGTTCAGGCTTGTGGTTTGGATCTTTATAGTTACGGTTTCCAGCAGTGCGAGGGACGCCAAGCTCTTCTTCTTTGGCAAAACCTGCCTCAGCTTGTGCTTTGCTTGGGTGTACTTGAATAGACAACGCTTTTTCAGCGGCGAGCACTTTAAACAGGTATGGCAATTCACCAAATGTCGCCGCTGTATCTGTGCCGATCAAGGTCGCTTTATCAGCGTCAATAAATTCTGATAGCAAGGTTAGCTTGCCACCGACTTCAATTTGCGAACAACCATTTTGGTGGGCGCCCATCCAGATTTCCGCTTGCGGGTTACCTGCTGGGTTTTCAATACCAAACAACTGACCAATCGATGTTGTGCTGCCCCATGCATAATCTTGAATCACGTTATGCATACGATAAAAACGAGGGGAAGAAGTCATAGCTTTCCTTATTTCTAATGCAGATTTCATTAATCCCCCAACCAAGCGTTGAGACATTAATGGAATCCGATTAACCTTCTCTGCTATTCGCATACCAGCAGCGCATACTACCAAAATACACAAACAATGAGAGGCTTTTCATCACTTTTCATCGATTATTCTTGGTTAATCAGGCTAACCACTCTCAACCAACCCCAACCAGGCTCAAGCCCCAATTATGCCCCTCCAAGCCAAAAAGCTCCCTCATTAAAAGGGAGCCTTAAGGACACGGTAACTCAGGTATTACCGTGCGTAACCGCTGCTAGGGGGATTAAGCAACAGCTGCTTTTTGTTGCGATTTACCCTGACGCATTTTTTTCAGTGATACAGCTACCAATGCAGTGACTACCGCACCTGCCGCCATGCAAGCTAGGGCAAGAACCGGTTTGTTCATCGCACCAAGCAGAGCCACAACCGGGCCACCGTGGGCAACACTGTTAGTAATACCGAATGAGAAGGCCATGACTGCTGCAACCATCGAGCCTAGTACGTTCGCAGGGATAACCGACATTGGGTCTTGCGCTGCAAAAGGAATGGCACCTTCAGAAATACCGACCAAGCCCATAGCACCCGATGCTTTACCCGCTTCAATTTCAGACTCTTCGAAGATATTGAACTTACGACCAATAACTGTCGCTAGCGCCATGCCCAAAGGAGCCACAGGGATAGCACACGCCATCGCACCCATAAACTGTGTTTGGCCACTGGCAATCATGCCAACCGAGAACAGGAATGCCACCTTGTTGAATGGGCCACCCATATCGAAGCCAGCCATACCGCCCAGTACGATACCCAGTAGCACAACGTTACCTGTACTCATGCTGGTCAGCATGGCATTCAAGCCATCCATCAAGCTCGCAATTGGCGCGCCGATAACGAAGATGAACAAGCTAGAGATGAACAAGCTACCGGTAATAGGCGCAATCATGATTGGCACTAACGGCTGGATAAACTTGTGGTAGTTACGGGTGACAATAAACTTAACGAAGTAACCAACCAATAGACCAGCAACAATCGCACCGATGAAACCGGTACCGGCTTCTGCACCGTAGAACGAGCCGTTGTTAGCAATCCAGCCACCGATCAAACCCGGAGCCAGTGCAGGGCGGTCAGCAATCGCATACGCGATGTAACCAGCAAGGATTGGGATCATCAGGGTAAAGGCAACCACACCGACATCCAGCACCTTATTCCACATGCTACCATCTGGAATAGCCATACCCGCTTCTGTTGGCTGGCCACCTATCGCCAATGCAAGTGCAATCAACAAACCACCGGTCACAACGAACGGGATCATATGTGATACACCGTTCATCAAGTAGCGGTAGAGATCAGAGCGTGCTTGGGTCACTTTACTTTCTTTCTCTGCCGGGGCATCGTCCGCAGAAGCTTGATATTGAGGGGCAGCCAGTGCTTGGCCAATCAAGCCTTTAGCATCTTTAATTGGCGCTTTAACGCCGGTTTTAATCAAGCGCTTACCAGCAAAACGAGCCATGTCTACTTGCTTGTCGCAGCTGACAATAATGGCTTCAGCACGCTCGATATCTTCGGCTGTCGGGCTGTTTTTCACCCCGATAGAGCCATTGGTTTCTACCTTGATTTCATAACCTAGCTCTTTCGCGCCTTTCTCAAGCGCTTCAGCGGCTAGGTATGTATGCGCAACACCTGCTGGACAACCGGTAACACCGATAAGAAATCCATTTTCTGCCGCTGGTGCATCTTCTGTTTCGGTTTTTTCCAGCAGCAGGGCTAGTGCGTCTTTTTCAGTTTTAGCGGCTAAGAAGGCATCGATGAAGCCATCTTCAATCAACTTGGAAGAAAGTTCAGCCAGTACTTCGATATGGTGGTTTGCACCGCCGTCTGGCGAGGCAATCATGAAAAAGAGTTTAGAAGGAAGGCCGTCTTCGGCACCGTATTCAATACCGCTTCGGCTAACACCAATAGCGACTGCGGGCTCACTCACCGCTGCACTCTTAGCATGCGGTAAAGCAACACCGTCTTCAAAACCGGTATTACCCAGCTCTTCACGGGCGTGGATATCAGCCAAAAACTGTTGCTTGTCGCTGACTCGACCCTGCTTGTGCAGAATGTCGATCATCTCAACAAACACCTCTTCTTTCGTCGTTGCCTTAAGGTTAAGGCAAATCAACTGCTCATTAATCAAGTTCGTGATCATGAGTGTTCCCCCTTTAATTATTTATATCGGCATACTGTTTGCCGTTGGGGATATTTTCGGCTTTTTAGCACACCTCTTATAGTGTACCAGAGGAGCATTTACTGGATATTTGTAACACCTGTGGTTTTGTGTGATCGGACTCTCACAAAAGACACTAAAGAAAAAGCCAACCAAATCAGTACTAAAAAACATTAAAATCAACAGATTACAACCAAATAACAAGTCATAAATATTGCGTATAAAAAGTGACAAATGAATAAGTGCTAGACTTAAGTAACACATTTTTCCAGTCCATCAGGAAGAATTTAAGTGATCAAGTTCACGATATCTGGTCGAGAATAAGGACAATAAAGGCAGGGGCAAAAGATAATACCGGGTAAACATACTCCACAGCCAAGGCCGATTTTAGTATGAGCCAAGTCTTCCACCAGTTACTCGAGACCTTGCTTGCCGAGCGAGAACACTTCAACCGCATCTGGTTTGCCGGTGATCATGTCACTCCGCCCCCATTTAGCTATCAGGTCAACTTCCCTCGTCTCGAGATGGTGATCAGTGGCGAGTACCTCAACGAACTGGAAGATCCGGATCATGGCATTACCGAAGTGAAGATCATGGCAGGTGACGCCCTGTATATTCCGCCCAACAGTTGGAACAAGCCAAACTGGAATACCGACTGCTCGGTGCTGAGCCTGCTCTTTGGTAAACGTCAACTCGGATTCAGCCTGGTCAGTAAATCCAAAGGGCAAACCAATTTCTATGATGTGCAAAAGCACAGTATCCAAACCCGAACGGGCTTCGCCATCGATCATATCCTTGCTGGACTCAATGCCTTGGCCAAAGAGCCCTTGCAAAAACCGATGGACGAGCATCTATTGCAAGCCTTGATGAGTTACTGCCAGCAAATGCTCGCCGCCCCCAGCAACACCAACAAAAAACGCAGTGAAGATCTGTATCAGGGGATCTGTATCTATATTCAGGAGAACTTCCACCGCCCAATCACCCGCGACTCGATTGCCAAGCGATTTAACATCACGCCAAACCACCTATCTCGCCTCTTCCGCCAGCAAGGGCATATGCGGATGGCCGATTACATCACTTGGGTAAGGATCGAGCGTGCGAAATTCATGCTCAAGAAGTACACCTTCCGCTTGAACGAAGTGGCGACCCGCTGTGGCTTTCAGGATGTGAATTACTTCTATCGGGTATTCAAAAATAAAACTGGGATGACACCATCGGATTATCGCGGAAGAGACTAACGCGGAAGAAACTAACGTGATAGAGACTGACGTTAAAGGGATTGATGTTAAAAGGATTGACGAAAAAAATCAGCGAAACGGCTGTGACAGGCTATCAAGTACGACCGCCCTTAGCACCTCTGGCCGAGCATTTTCAGTGAGTAGTTGGCAGAAATCGGGCTCAAGCAGCCGCTTAGAAAATGACGAGAAAGCCAGCAAATACTCACGCTGAGGGGGAGCAGGCAGTACCAAACCGACAACACAGCTAACAGGCCCACGTTTTGATCCCCATTCTATTGGCTGCTCTAATGGTGCCAACACGAGGGTGGGCACCTCAACATCTGGGGTTAAGATATGTGGCAGGGCAACACCGTTTCCCATTGCCGTTGACGATATCGCCTCTCTTGCCTGCATCTGCTCTAACAGGCGGTTGGCTTTGTCGGGCTGATTAGGGGCACATTGGCGGCTAATCTGCATTAATACATCCGACTTATCCAGCGAAACAACAGAGAACTGAGACAGTTGAGGTATATGGCTCAGCTCGTAGTCAAAGGGTAAAACAATTTTCCCCTTCCCTTCCAGCTGACTGAGATGGCGGTGGCCGGTGCAGATCAAATGGCTATGCTCAGAGATAAAATCAGTCAGCACCATACAGGCTAACTCCGCATCCGAGCCTTCGATCATCAGCTGGCACAGATCACCGGGCATCGAGCCCAAGCTCATCATTCGCATCGCTTGTTCGGCATTGGCCATTCTGAGCTGGGAAATATTGTGTATCACCACGACCGAGCGGAAATGCCCCGCCAAGGTTTTCAACCGGTTAAGTTTCCAAGCCGGTAATCCCTCGTCATCAAGGGTAAAGGTGATACGTCTTTCAATCATCGCTCTTAATTCGCTCATAGCTTTTACTGGATCAAAGCTCTTTACAGCGATTAATCACACCAGCGGGGTCGGTAAGGACCTCTTCAATCGTCACACAGTGGATCTTGCTGCCGGTAAAGCGTGCACGGTGTTCAATCTCGATATCAGACGCGATAAGTACCACATCGGCACGGCCAATATCCTGGAAACTCAGTTGGTTTTCAATTCCCATCGCACCTTGGGTTTCAACCATCATCTGCACTCCAAGCTGCTGGGCAGCCTTAGTCAGTTCAGATGCCGCCATATAGGTATGGGCAATCCCGGTCGGGCAAGCGGTAACAGCAACAATTTTCATGAGTCTTTCGTCTCTTTATACTTATTGTTTGCTTTGTACCGTTTTCACCGCTAATAATCTAGCAAGTTAGGGAAGATTGACCCAAAATTCAAAACAGAAATTGATCTACGCTAGCAATCATCCCGTCTTTAACGCTATCCCCCCTAGCCAGACCGCCTTGGTTACTGGTAAAATCCGCCTCCAACAGAAATCCCAAATATCTAAAAGAGAGTGATTCCTATGGGACGCAGTTTCGAAGTCCGTAAAGCCTCGATGGCGAAAACTCAGGGCGCTAAAATCAAAGTTTATTCAAAGTACGGTAAAGAAATTTACGTTATTGCGAAAAACGGTGGTATCGACCCTGACACTAACCTTTCCCTTAAACGCATGATCGAGAAAGCTAAAAAAGATCAGGTGCCTAGCCATGTTATCGAAAAAGCGATCGACAAGGCAAAAGGCGGCGGCGGTGAAGATTTCGCAACTGCTCGCTATGAAGGTTTTGGTCCAGGTAACACCATGGTGATCGTTGACTGTCTAACCGACAACAACAACCGTACATTCATGGACGTTCGTCAGGCTTTCGTTAAGAACAGTGCGAAAATCGGTGGTCCAGGTACTGTCGGTCACATGTTCGAGCACCAAGCTGTATTCCAGTTCAACGGTGACGACGAGGAAGCAGTACTTGAGAACCTGATGATGGAAGATGCTGACGTATCGGACATTGAGTGCGAAGACGGCGTAATCACTGTATTTGCCCCACACACTGAGTTCTTCAAGATCAAAAATGCGCTAGCGGCAACCATGCCAGAAGTAACACTAGACGTTGAAGAGATCTCTTTCGTACCTCAAACCATGACTGAAATTTCTGGTGAAGACGTAGCGAAATTCGAGAAATTCCTTGATGCGCTAAACGATTGTGACGACGTACAGAACGTTTACCACAACGCAGAAATCGCAGAATAAGTCATTATTCTCGGAAAAACAGCCGGCATTGCCGGCTGTTTTTTTATCTGCGCATTAATACCCAATTTGGTATTAATATTTCAATTGCCCATACCGATTGAAGGCCGAGCGGCTAGCAACTGTCAGAGTGGTCGTTACCGATAAAGTGGCCGAGATAAAGATGGCGACCATAATGACCAACTGGTATTTCACTGCCAGCAACGGCTCGGTACCGCCGAGGATCTGACCGGTCATCATCCCTGGCAGGCTGACGATACCAAGGGTTGTCATTGACGCTAGTTGCGGTGCCAATGCGGCTTTCACCGCCGTACGAATAAACGGCTGTTCCGGTTTCGGCGCACCCATCGCCAAATAGAACTGATACTCATCCTGCTTGTCCTTCAAGCTGCTGTACCAACGCTCCAAAGCCAAAACGTTGGCCGCTAGGCAGTTACCCAGCAACATACCCGCCACTGGGATCAAGTATTGTGCCTGCCACCAAGGTTCAGCCTGAATCACACCAGCCAGTAACAAGGGTAACACCACCAGCAACGCCACAACATGTCCGCTGAATACCGCCGGTAATACCGACTTGGGTGGTACACCAGCGCGGCGGCAGATACTGAAACCCGCTACAACCACCATCACCGATAACCACAAGGTATTGAGCCACGGATTCTGGAAGGAAAACAGCGTCTGCAGGTAAATACCCACTATCGATAATTGCAGCGTCATTCGCAGAACCGCAGAGATCAGAGTCTTACTAAGGCCAAACTCCCAGCGGTAGAATAATCCAAGAGGAATAGCAAACAGCAGGTAAAAACCCGCCAATGCCCAATTGCTGATCACCAAGGTATCACTCATTGGCACCTCCCATTTGGTGCTGCAACTGTGCCGAACCGACCCAAACTGGGTCGTGGGAAACCGAGATCACTGTCAATGCCTGCTTGGCTATCAGCGCGATCACCTTGTCTCGACTGGCAGCATCCAGCGCCGAGGTCGGCTCATCCATCAGCCATAGGGTACGTTCCATCAATAATGCACGCGCAATGGCAAGGCGCTGCTTTTCACCGCCGGATAATTTATTGGTCGGTTGTTCGAGCGAATGGGGGATCCCTAATGTATCCAGCACACTCTGGCAGCGCTCATGGGGGGGCTCTGGTAGGGTAAGGGCCTTTAGCTGCCAAGGTAGCATCAGTGCCTGCAATATTGTCTCACCGCCCATCACCGCTTGCTGCGGCAAATAGCAGAACTGTTGGCGCCACCAAGATAAGTTCTGCTCTTTTATCGTGGTTTGCTGCCAGTAAATATCGCCACAAGAAGGGGGGCGTAAACCGGCAATGACCTGCAGCATGCTTGATTTGCCGCAACCAGATGGGCCACTGATCGCCAAATGCTGACCGGCTTGAAGACTGACTGTCAGGTGCGATGCCTGAACGGCTTCAAAGCCTGAGCCTAACTGCTTGGCAACGAATATGTCTGTGCGTTGTTCTGTCATACACTACTCCAATCGTACCGTGATTTTACTGGCCACCCAGACATGACTCAAACCGTTGGAAATCATCTTCCATATTAATGAAATTAATGGCTATTTACACACTGTAAATAACCAGACACAACCGTCAATGATGTGTAAATTCCCTGTCCCCTGATGCCTCTATAACCCATTTCATGGTATGGTTGCACTACTAATAAAACAATATCCAAAATAGCGCACAGGCCATTTGTGCCGTGCTTATTCTTTTGTCTTTCGCCTTCTTGCAATCATTATGCGCCCAGAAAATAACAACCATGCTGCTACTGCGCAGCCAAAGTCGCCAACGGCCCCAACCAGCCCGGCGACACCGACAAAAGCGGTAAAGTCGCCATTAAAGAAAATCAGCAAGTGGGTAGGATTCGGTTTACTGACGCCTACCGCCATAATCACTGCAGCCCTCGCTGTGGGGATCAAGGTTGACTTAACACCATACCGTGACGACATCAATCAGTGGCTAACCACTAACCTTGACCGTGAAACCCGCATCGACGGGGAGATGGGGTTAGTACTGTCATTCCGCCCTGAGGTTCACCTTGCTGGTGTACACATTGACAATATCGATGCCTTCGAATGGCAACCGATGCTGACCTCAGGCAAGATCAACGCAAAAGTGGCCGTGCTACCGCTGCTTAAAGGTACGCTAGCGGTTGATTACCTTGAACTTGAAAACATCAACCTACACCTTGCCAAGGCCCATGATGGCCAAGCCAACTGGTTGCTTGGTACACCAACGTCAGCATCAAGCACAGACAATGCAGATGAAAGTAGCCCTGAAAGTAAAGGTTCCGATTTCAAGTTAGCACTTACTGACCGTATCAATGCCAGCAATTTATCCGTGGTTTTCGAAGACCAGAGCCAAGGGCAATACTTCGACTGGTACCTTGATTCCCTTAGCCTTAGCCAACCTGACAATGAATGGGAATTTACGGCTAAAGGGGCGATGATCGGCCAACCTTATGACATTCAACTAACTGGCGATCTGGAACAACTCATCAACCAGCAAACCGGTAAGGTTAAAGCCAGAGGATCGTTTGCAGGGGCTGAGCTCAATATTAATGCCGACGCCTCGGATAGCATCAATGCCGATATCAGCTTGCAATGGCAAGATACCGGCCCCATTGAAGCCATGTTTGGGCTAGATGCTAAGCACGCAGCCCCGTTGACAGTAACCACCCACGTCAATGCTAACGCCAGCAACATCAAGATCAGCGATCTTGTTATCGACAGCCCCATCACCCACGGCGCTGGCTATTTGGATATTGAATTGGGCGATCATAATGTCATTGATGGCGAACTGAATATCCCATTGATTGACCTACGCCCATGGCTCCAGCCAGAGCCACAACCAATGATGCGTGCTTTTGCTGCTCCACCTGCACAATCCCCTCTGCAACGGGCACTCGAACAATGGCTGGAGAAAACCACCACCCGGGTTGATCTCTCCATTGATGAGATCAAGGGACTGGGTACGCCGGTTGAAAACCTATCCCTATCGGTAAATGGCAAAGCTGGCGTGTTATCGGCGCCCATGACAGCCGATATTGCCGAGGTCCCGTTCCGCGGCCAGGCGTCACTCGATGCGACCGGTTGGGTGTCCAATTTGGATATCAGATTGGGTGCCGAACAGTCACCTTTGGGAGAAATGGCGCACTGGATCACGGGCATCCCCTACTCTCGCGGTCATTTGGATCGTGCAGAACTAGCCGTTACCACCAACGGCACAAAACTTAGTGAGTGGCTAGAGCGAGCAGAGCTTTCCCTTGCCATCGACAAGGCATTGGTTGAATGGGGTAGCGAAGCCAGCTTCAGCATTGACCAAGCCAGGCTCAATGCCGGTATTAATCGCCCGTTCCAGTCCGATATCCAAGGCCAATTGATGGGTATACCGGCCCATATCCAAGCAAAAGCCGGTACCCTCGAAGATATTATGATGGGCAGGGACTGGCCAACCACCCTGACATTCGATTCGCCGGCAATATCCGTCGAAGCCAAGGGGTTACTGAAACATACCCGCTGGGAAGAAGGGAGTTGGTTTGATCTCAAGGTCAACAGCGGTGATGCCAGCTTGCTCAACCCTTGGCTGGGTACCCAAACCAATATCTCCGGTACCATCAATATTGACGGCAAGCTGAGCTACCAAAATGGCTGGATCGATCTTTCCATGCCAGATCTCGCCTTACTTGAGAGCTACGGCGATGTCACCCTGCGCTGGCAACCGGACCAACAGCGTCCCTTCCTTGTTATGGACGCCCAGTTCTCGCAATTGGATTTCACCCAGTTTGGCCAGTTCATCAATGACGACGAGCTGCCGCAGGTTGAGCAAACCGTGCCGACCCAAGGGGTAAACTTGGATGTGCCGCTGCTGGGTAACGAATTGGTGATTGCCGATGCCGATCTGAACTTCCGTGCCGACAAACTGAAATGGGCGGATCAACAGCTGGATAAATTGTCATTCCGCGGCCATGTCCGTGATGGCAAGATGAGCAAAGCGCCGATCAGCACCAGCTTTGCAGGCAGTACTTATCAAGGCGACCTTAGCTTGGGCATCAATGCCGCCAATATTGATGCAGAGCTCAACCTTGCAGTAAACCAACCGGATATCGGGGCTATCCTGAGCCGATTCGATATCACGGATGACTTCGATATGCGTTTGGATCGCGCCAAACTGGCTGTGTCTCTGTCAGGGCGATCCATATTAGAGTTAATGGAACATACCGAGGTCGATGCAGCTTTAATTGGGGGCCACGCTAATATTGCCGATAGCTACACCGGCAAAGCACTGGCCGTTAAATTGGATCAAGGTCGGTTTGTCACAGGGCCTGATACCGCAACTCGCCTGACCATTAACGGTATGGCTGCGGGCAAAGCAGCGTCATTCAAGCTGTCATCGATTTCCCTCAAGGAAGCCAATGACGGCCGCTCGACGCTACCGGTTTCACTGGCTGCCAGCTTAGGTGATATGCGGTTTGACGCCAACTCCAACCTCAGCTTGCCGATTGACCCACAAGCGCTCAACCTGACCTTTGAGGTGTTTACACCAAACCTCGATAGACTCGAGGCCTTCAGCGACATTGATTTACCGCCTTATGGGCCGATCACACTGGCTGCCAGCCTATCGATGGATAGCAAAGGCTATCACCTCAATGACATGAAGGTGCAGGTCAACGATAGCCAGCTAACTGGTACAGGCGCTTGGCTACCACCGCTTAAAGCAGATCAGCGCCCTCGACTCGAACTGGCTTTCCGTGCGCCCTTTATCCAACTCGATGATTTCAAGGCTGGCGACTGGCAGGCATGGGAAAGTACGGATGAAGAGGCCAATAGTGCCCACAATGATGAGGCAACCAACGAGCAAGATTACCTGAGTCCCAATACGGCTTTGATCAGCACCGACGGCCTCGACATGCTCAATGCCAACTTCTCACTGGATGTTGATGAAGTGCGTTCTGGTGAAGACTGGCTAGGCGGTGGCCAGCTGCACTGGGCACTTGAAAACGGCGTGTTTAACCTCAAGCCAATGACTATCCAGCTGCCGGGCGGCAATGTCGAAATGGCAAGCCAAATCAAAGCCAAGGGAGATATGTTCGATATCCAGCTAAGCGGCCATATCGAAAACTTCGACTACGGGGTGCTCGCCCGCCGTCTGGCGCCGGAAAGCGGCATGCACGGCAACATTTCCACCCAATTCAACCTGACCAGCTTGGCAAATTCGCCGGATACCCTGATGAATAACGCCAACGGTTTCATCGGCTTTGCTGCTTGGCCTCAGGAGTTTGAGTCGGATCTCATCGACCTTTGGGCGGTCAGCTTGACCGATGCGATCATTCCGAACTTTACCAACAATGATCCGTCAGTGCTTAACTGTGTTGCCGCGGGGTTGGATATCAAGCAAGGAACGATGAGCCAGCGCGACCTACTGCTGGATACCACTCGTATCCAGGTCAATGGTCAGTTTGATGCCAGCTATGCCAACCGGGACTTTGCCCTGTACCTGCGCCCTCAGTCAAAACGTGCGCAGATCTTCAGCCTGCAAACGCCGGTCGAGGTCTTTGGTAAGTTTGAAGATTTCGACTTCTCGGTGCCGCTATCGGCCATTTTGGAAACGTCGGTTCGCTTCACTACCAGCCCGGTGGTCTCACCACTACGTTGGTTAGTGGAAAAGCCGATTGCACAGGATGGTAGCCAGCAGTGTCAATTGATCTGGCAGGGGCAGAGCTGAGGCTAGTGGCTTTTTAAAATCGTCTAAAAAACAAGCCGCCAGAGTGTTTTCCACGCTGGCGGCTTTTTCAAATCAACCGAATCACTCGCGGTGACTAGTCACCTTGACGGTAGCGCTGTTCAACCTCATCCTGAGCTTCGAACTCGTCAAATTCAATCGGCGTCACTTCATCCGAACTGAACTTGAGTACCGCTGGGGCCGAATAGTTTGGGACGTTATCGTAATTGAACACCGAGTAGTATTTGGCCAAATTGGCATTACCAAATTTGTCGAAGGTATAACCGTCTTTGCCAGCATACAGTTTAACGCCATCGAACGGGGAGCGAGGAGGATGGAAGCTGTTACGCACCACGTAAGTCCCCACCCAGTCGCCGTCTTCAGGGTTATCCCACGTCAGCTTGACCATGCCGCCTTCAAGGCTGGCCTGGAAGTTTTCCGGCGTCTCCAAAGGCTGCTTACGACGTTCGATATATTCCACCACCAGCTGGGTCGACATCGTGCCGTCATTCGCCTCGGTTTTCCACTCAACCAAGGCATCCTGTTGCCTGGACGCAGAGGTCGCCTTGATCACCAGTTTCACCGCTTTGTTTTGATCGTAACAATCTTCGAGGTATTGACGGGCAGAGCTATCAAACATGAAGGTTTGGCGTGCAGTTTTAGCCAAGCCTTCGCTGCTCACCTCGTAACCGATAAACTCAATTGGCTCGCCGGTACGCAGTTGTTCAAAGTCAGGTTCGTCGAGATCGACCATCTCAATCAAAAAGCGCATCGGTTGGTCAATGCCGGTGAGCGAGGCACTTTCCAACACAAAGTAGGCATCGGTAAATACCACATCACTCTGCTCCGACATCCGTGGCAAGATGAAGTCCACCACCCCGAAAATGCGCTCACCATTGGCATCATAACCACTTTGCAGCTTACCGAGCTCAATCCCTTTCGCCTTCACCGTGTGATAAGCACTGGCACCGACAGAAAGCTGGTAAGGCTTACGATGATAGTTCAAGTCCAAATTGGGCCGATAATGGATCCCACCACCAAAGCGTCCGTATCCGATATCGAACTGCATCATCTGGGAGTCATTGCCCATCGGCAATTTGACAGGACCTTGTAGCCTCAGTAGCAAACGGCCCTTTTCAAGCTGCTGATCGATCAGCTCTTTCTCCATTGCACTGAAGTGCCAGCTCTTCCAGATCCCCTGCGTCAGCTGATCCGAGTCGATCGCATCACCCAGTGTCTGGATCGGTGTCGCATTATGGATCTGCTCAAAATCGGTAATATCACAGATCTCATCCGGATTCAGGATAGACACCGACCATTCGCCGTAATTTTCAATTTTCGCCCCGACCCGGTTCATCGGGTAGAGCGAAAACAAGGCATCCTTGATCTTGGCATCGGCCGGCAAACGGCTCATGTCATAGTCAATCACGCCATAGCAAATCCCTTTGGTTTTATTCACCCCGATAAACAGAGAGTTATGACCAAAGTGCTCTGCGTTGTTCGACTGGGTCAGCTCCCCAACATAGCCAATTTTTTCAGGGCTTGGAAACAAGGTAAACGAGAACTCATCACGCTCGAGCAAGGTTTTGATTTTCAGCTCAGGTGCGAACGGCGACTTGATACGGGTTACCCGGTTCACTTTACGTAAGTTGTAAAAATAGCGGCGACCTGATTTGAGCTGTTTGTCGGTATAACGCAATTGTGACGTTATCGCGATCAAATTATCCCGGGTGCAAGGTGCCTTCGGCGTTTCACTGCGGTAAATCTTGTAATAACAGCCATCATCTTCCCTCCCAGGCTCCCAGAGCAATTCAACGGAATTAGCCGTGATGTCTCGGGTTGAGAAACTCTCTGGGCGGCTGGGTGCCAACTTCGAATAATCGATGGTTGTTCTTAGGGCATAAAGCAGAGCTGGAATATTTTCATCAACACTCTGCGACATGTTGATAAGATAATCCGGAATGTTCCGGCTGCCCACCTCAACCACCGTCGAGAGGATCCCCTTGTCGTAGTAGTACTCGCGGCCACTGCCATGGATCAAATTGGCTGGCGGCTTACCACGGTGGATACCGTACTGGCGCTTGGTGACCTTGTGGATTTCCCGCGCCATGTTGGCACACAGAATATTCAGATCCGTACCTTCTATTTCCGCCTCATGGTTAAACTTATGGGCCGGGAAAAATACATTGCCCTGCGAGTGATAATCCAACGCCACACAAATATTGTCACGGCTTTCGACGAACTGCTTGATGGCCTGCGTTTCCGGCTCGGAAAACGGCCCAGGGCCTCCGTAGATATTGGAGTTAGTCTGAGTCGAGTGACGGAAGTTAATACCGAAATTTCGGTTGAGATCGACCCCAAAAGTGCCGTCACCGTTGTCACGGCGGTTTTTACGCCAAAACGAAAAGTGCTTGCGGGAATACTCAAAGCCATCAGGATTTAGGCAAGGCACCATGTACAGCGTATTTCGAGTCAGCGCCTCCACCACATCCGGATTGGACGGGTAGTTGTCCAATAAATACCGGATAAAGCTCACCGCCAATTCAATGCCAATCCACTCGCGAGCATGAATGGTACCGGTATAAAGCAGCGCCGGTTTCAAATCCGCATAGGCCACATCCTGCGACATGGTCACCATCATAATTGGCCGCCCTTCATGGGTCTCACCAAGGCTTTGCAGGCGGATCAAATCCGGATACTTCGCCATTGCCTCTTCCAGGAGATCCATCATGTCCTGATAAGAGATGTATTGTTTTTTCATTCAAAAACCTCTTCATAGCGATACTGCTCTTTCGCACAATACTCTCGCCATCCATCCATGATAATAGCCAGCTTCTTGTGCTTGAGGTTCCTGAACTGCAATAGAACTTCAGGTTGGTGATTGAGCACCCGCAATGTTTCATTCGCTCCCAGAGTACTGACAATATCGGTCGCCAAGGTTTTCCCTACACTCTTTACCTGCAGGAAAAATTCAAGCAGCTCTTCTTCCGTTGGCACCTTGTTATCTTCGGTTGTTTCAGCAGCCTTTAGCACAGGTGCAACATCCACCTCACCCTGTTGCTCGATCCCCGTATCGGCTTCTCCGATAACACTCTCTAGGGCGGTATTGGCACTCGCAAGAGGCTCACCATCGGCAGCAATCACTTTATAAGGGGTATTGCCTTGGAAGTTCCATGCTTCACTCGGCCACTCTTCCTCGCGCAGGTAACTGGTCTCCAGCAAACGGTAACGCTCGTCAGCCGGTGCGTACTCCCCCGTATCGGTTGAGTAATCAGGCTGACCGAAGCTGATATAACGCATCGTACGCAGCAGCGACGAATCTATCTTGCCTAACTCTTCCCAGTTACGGTGAGCAAAGAATGGCTGACGGAAATCCTGTGGTGCCAATAGCCACATCAGATATTGACCAATCCAATCACGAATATAAGGGAAAGCAGCGAAGGCCGTGGCACACTCCAAAATCGTATAGTCATCTTCCATGCTCACCGCGATATCACAGGCCCAGTACTCGGCGTTTGCGGCTTTCGATGCCTTAACAGCCAATTCAAGCACCTGCTCCGGCACCGCCTGATAATCCATACTCCCGCCCTGGCTGGTATTGGTTAGCCATTCCCCTTCCGGTGGACGGCGCCAGAAGGCACAGACCGGCTGATGACCAACCAACATTACCCGAATGTCCGCTTTCATCGGCACGAAATCTTGGATATAGGCCGGGTAGTAGCGCTTTTCAGAGAACAGGCGCAATGCTTCTTCGGCACTGTCCACTTTATGGACAAAGTAACCGCCGTAATTAGACGGACCATAAGAGCGTTTGACGATTTTCGGATATTCAGTGTGGGTCAGAAAATCTAACGCTTGCTCCACTTCATAAAAAATACGGGTGCGCGGAATAGGCAGGTCGTATTTCTCGCAAAAGTGGGTGACGTTCTCTTTTGATTTGTTGCTAAATTGGCTATCGAGTGACGGTAAAAAACGCACTCCCGGTAGCTCACGGGCGATATCTCGGAATGTTTCATAAGCGGTCGCTGGGATATTACCAATCAACACATCGATTTTTTTTGCTTTCACTTCGGCAACAAAACGATCTTTGTCATTGCCCCAGTGGTAGGTGACCTGTTCGATTTTATCTGGCCACCCTTTGAAGTTAGAGCGATTGAAAAAGCGCAGTACATGGTCAAGGTACAACAAGCCGATTTTTGGTCGAGCGTGATTCAAGGTGTTCATACTGCAGCTTCCTCGGTAATCAAGTTAGGTTTAATAAGCGCTTCAGATAAAGCAGGGATAAAGCCTTTGGCCGGTGCTTTACTGTCTTTGGTGACAGTGCGATCGATGAGATCCACCAAGAAGTCAATCTTGGTGTTATTGAAATCCAGTCCGAATGCTTCTTGGTCCGGCGTTGCGAACGCTGGGATACCGTTCACTTCAATCACAACGTAACGCTGGTGCTCGACATCATAGATAATATCCACACCAGCCACTTCCAAACCGGTGACTTTCGCTGCTTTTAGCGCCAACTCGATAACTTCTGGCACCGGTTCTCGCTTAATCACACTACCGCCACTGGTCACATTGGTTTTCCAACTTCCCGGTGCGGCTTTACGGCCATAACAGGCAACATATTTATTATCGACAATATCGATACGGTAATCTGAGTAGTCATTCTCAATCACTCGCTCAATATAGAACTGCGGTGCTTGCTGCTGATTGATAAACGGCTTCAACAGATCTAAATCACGGTCGCTTTCCAGTTTTATAATGCCATTACCGCCCCAACCATCGACGGGCTTGCATATTGCCTTGCCTCCCCAGAACTGCATATGCGACCTCACCTGCTCCAAATTGTATTTGTTGCAAATCAGATAGTCGGTGGTAGTAATGCCGTGCGTTTTCAGCACATGGGCGGTGCGGAATTTATCTTCGGTGAGCGCAAATGACGCATAATTATTGATCATAGGCATCATCGAATTGAGTACCTGATAGAGGTACACCTGATACGGCGTCTGCTGCCCCGCGTTATAAGAGAAAAACAGGTCGAGTTCGTTAAGTTGTTGCCCGTTACATACAATATTGCCGTCAAATGCCGTCGCTTGGGCCAAATTCAACCCGGTTAAAGCGTCAATTTCACGCTCCCTCAGCTTAGTGACGATTTTTTGTTCTATCTCCTTGCCTCCACAGTTTTCATACATCCATAAACCGACCCGATGCCTTGCCATGTGTCACCCCTTTCGTGAGAGCAGTTCAAAAAAATGCCGAAATGGCATTGTGAGTAAAACCAACAGGATAGTAATATAGTTTGACATCATAATGTTGCATATATGTGGTAACAGTGAGCTATGTGGAACTTTCATTCAAACAGCGCAGAAAAAACACTAAACCTGTGCAAGGAATCAAATTATGGAAACTATCGATTTCACTGATTTAAAAACAATTGTTGAAATAAACTCCTGGACAGGGAACAAAGAAGGCGTTGATCTAAGTGGTCAGACCATGGAAAGCTGGTTTAAACCTCTGGGATTCAATGTTGAGGTTTTTCACCGGGAAAAGATTGGAAATCATCTATTGCTCACCTCGCCACAGCAAAGTAATGCCCCTAAATTATTATTGCTGGGGCACCTGGACACCGTATTCCCACCAGGAATTTTTGAAAGCTTCCGAGAAGATGATGAGTGGGTGTACGGCCCGGGAACATGCGACATGAAGGGAGGGAATTTTGTTGCGTTAAGTGCGTTACGAAACCTGCACCAAACCCATGGGCAAATTCGTAATATCGATGTGCTGCTCGTCAGCGATGAAGAGACTGGCAGCGATGACAGTAAATTCGTGACCCGCCAAATCGCCCACCATTATGATGCCTGTATCGACTTTGAAGCAGCAGGGCCAGATCACGAAGTCGTGGTTGGCCGCAAAGGCGTAGCAACTTACCGCATTGAACTCACCGGCGTTGCAGCACACGCTGGAAATAACTACCACCTTGGCAAAAATGCCAACCTTGCCGCTGCCAAGTTGCTCATTGCTTTAGATGGATTAACGCGTATTGAACAAGGATCCACAGTCAATGTCGGTAAAATTAAAGGTGGGATCAGTACCAATACAATCTCTCCCCATGCAGAATTAATGGTTGAAGCACGCTTTACCCAACCGCAAGAACAAGAGCGTGTACTAAGGGCGATTCCTGAACTGATCCACCAGCATGGCGTTGAGGGGGTGACAGCGAAGATTGAAGGCGGATTGCAACGTGATGTCATGATTCCAACGGCGAAGCAACAAGCCCTACTCGATACTTTTGCCACGATCCTTGGCTATCCTCTGAAAACGGAGCAACGTGGCGGGGTCAGTGATGCCAATATTATGGCGGGAGCCGGAGTCCCAACACTCGATGGCTTTGGTCCATTTGGCGATGGTGATCACACCGAGCACGAGCGCGCCTCCAAAGCCAGTTTTCAGCGTCGGATAAAGGAAGTCACCGCTATTTTGCAGCACTATAGTCAGGCCTAAAAACGTAACACAGGAAAAAACGGGTAATTTTCTATAACCAGAAAATTACCCGTACTTTATCTCAATAAAGCGCTTCATCTTTAATTTATCCCTGAGTATAGAGACTGTAATGAAAAATAAGTTTTCAGGTTATTTGTCGGTAATAAATACAATTCACAAATAGTAGCCAGTTATGTTGGGCTATATTTTCTAGTAATAGATAGCCATTTGAAACGTTACTCATGTCATCGCGTTACGAATTTAATTTTACCCTTTCATCGTACAGCCAAAACAAAGCACTTCCACCGCTGTACGCCAGACGTTGAGACACTTGAGTTATTTCGCATCAAAAGGATACCTACCATACGTAAGCAATGCGATACATAAAAAGAGTTAAAAAACAACACTAAAGTGGCTAGAATCTCATTAAATGCCAAGCTAAATTTACAATTTTCCTGCTCAAGCAAATATCTTTCTTAAAACAAGAGATCGTGTTAATTGTATCTCAAAATAAAATAGCTCATAATACGGCGCCTTATAAACAAAGATAATAATAGACAGCTGCAGGATTAGAGTGATGGAACAAAAGATATTGGTCGTCGAGGATAGCCGTCCATTCCGTCGAGTCATTGAAAGTGAACTAAGGCAAGCTGGTTACACACCGGTTATTGCCAACTCCATCGCTGAAGCCGAAGCTGTTTTGGACAATAGCACAGACTTCCTCTGTGCCATTCTCGATTACTGCCTACCAGACGGGCAAGATGGCGAAATCATCGATGTCTGCTTGTCTGTTGAAATAAAAGTCATTGTTTTGACGGCGCTAATGGATGAGATGACCCGTGAAAAGGTATTGGCAAAAACGGTCATTGACTATATTCCCAAAGACAGTCCAACCTGTATTGCCAGTATTATCCCTATCCTACAGCGCTTAGAACGCAATCACGACCATACCGCTTTGGTAGTTGATGACTCTATCACCGCTCGAAAATACATTCGCAGCCTGCTAGAAAGGCAATACCTGACCGTGCTTGAGGCCAACAATGGCGAACAAGCATTGGAAATGGTAAGCAGAAATAAATCGATATCTTTGGTTATTACCGACTATTCGATGCCAGAGCGCGACGGCGTTAGCTTGATTAAAGAGCTAAGAAAACGCTTTCGCCCCGGGCAACTCGCCATCATTGGGCTTTCCGCCAGTGAAGAGCCAGCTCTTACCGCGAAATTCCTCAAGGCCGGTGCCAACGACTTTCTCAAAAAACCCTTCAACCAAGAAGAATTCTACTGCCGGCTGCACAGCACCCTGAATATCCTCGACTCCGAGCGAAATCTCTACCTATTGGCCAACCGTGATTACCTCACCCAAGCATGGAATCGCCGCTACTTTTTCAACCACCAGCTGGTTAAGAAGAACACGGGCCCTCGTTGCCTAGCACTACTCGATGTCGACAACTTCAAACACCTTAATGACACCTACGGTCACCATATTGGTGACATGGTACTGATTGAACTGGCTAACACCTTAGCGACCTACTTCCCAGATGCCTTGGTCGCCCGTTTCGGTGGAGAAGAGTTCTGTATTCTTTATGGCAACTCTCCAGAAATATTTATCCAGAGACTAAACCGATTAGTCAAAGAAATTGCAGAATCCGAACTGACGATCCTGGGTAACACCATCAAATATACAATCAGTCTTGGAGTCACCCATGCCGAGAGTGATATCCACTCTCTGATCCGTCGTGCTGACAACTGTTTGTATAAGGCCAAAGAAGAAGGGCGCAACTGCCTTATCGTGGAATAAAGCAGGATATGGAATAAACCAAGTATGCGCCCGAGATTATACGAGTGGTTATGGCACGCTTACAGTACGGTCACTAAAGGCTCTTCGATACCCTGCCACTCAACTTTAGCCGTCAATACACGGCCCGGCCCATTAGCGCTTTCGGCACTGGTGACCACAAGTTGGTTACCCTTTTCGCCGCCCAACGCGACCATGGTTGGATTATCGGCTGGTACTGGGATCACATGAGTGACCACACCGTCAGTTCCAATGCGCACGACTGATTTACCGCTGTACATAGCCACCCAGTAAGCGCCTTCACTATCGACACAAGCGCCATCGGGGCGGCCATCAAAATCGGTTAAATCGCAGAAGACGCGGTTTTCGCCATAATCACCCGTTTCAGAGTTATAATCGGCACAATAAACGAGGCTAGAGCCGGTATCTGCCCAATACAGAATGTTGCCACATGGCGAGAATGCCAAACCATTACAGGTCCAGGCGAACATTGGCATCTTCTCTAACTTGCCACCAGCCATGAGTTGATAAAATTGCCCCTGATCGCCCTCTTTGGCACCATTACGCGTCCCGGCCATAAAGCGGCCACCCGGTGCGGCACGGCCATCGTTAAAGCGCATTCTAGGGTGTGTTTTCTCAAGAGGCGCAATTTGCTGACGCTCCGCCTCCCAGCCTTCTAACAAGTAAACACCGGACTTGGTGCCCAACACAAAACCACTTTCACCCCACATTGCAGCACAACCCAGCATGTCATCCCAACGTCGAGCTTCTGCTTTACCCTCTTTTAGGCGCCACAACTCGCCTGCAGGGATATTGACCCAGCACCATGCTTGCTGACGCCAGTCCCAGCGCGGGCATTCTGCAAGATCAAAGCCTTGATCCACCAAAGGGGAAAAATCGAGATTCAGTTGCTGACTTTCTTCCATTGTTATTCCTGTATTTCTTTATTATCCGTTCGATCCCTGCTGAGTAAGCTCAGCATGGGTCGTTGAGCGATCAGAGCTTGAAGCTATTAAAACTGAATATATTAAAGCACTAGTTACCGGTAACATCTAGTCTAGGTGGCTACTATGTCAGTATCATTGCCATTTTAAAGTAAGGAACATCACCTTTGTAAAACCGCTCACCTTCAGGTGCCATGCCAAAGCGGTGGTAAAAGCCACCAGCCGACTCCCGGGCGTCACACCAAAAGCAGCGAACGTTGTTTGTCTTTAGCTCGGTTAAGATGTATTCAATAACCGCCGTACCTATTCCCTTACCTTGATACTCAGGCAATGTAGCGAACTTCCTCAGCCTTGCTTGATCCCCAGAGATAAATACCGATGCCACGCACACCAAAGCGTCACCATCATAGACCCCGTAATGTCGCCCATCAGCATCATCAGGCACCCGGCAAAACTCAACACTCTGATCCGGCCACAATACCTGATGTCGTATAGGCAATGTTTGCTCGGCTGTTATTTCCATAATTTTCACAGTACTTTCTTCCTATTCCTTAATCTTAATATCGACCATAGTTCACTTCCCCCCACAGCAAAGCTCATAGGAAAAAAAACAGGATTAGGCAAGATTAAGAGAGAATTAAGTCTTAACCTCTTAGTTGCATAAATGTACAATCAGTGACCATAGTGTGTATACCCTTGAAGTTACTTGGCTATATACCCGAGCACGGGTATATTTCTGCACATTCTTTTTCCTGTCGTGATATCGCTCTGGTTTCTATTATCACTATGCCTGCCAAGCCATCGAGCACCAAGTCATAGCGTCCCAGAGCTATAGTCTTCGATAGAGCTATTTTGCCAAACACATCTGCCAGACTGGAACCATCAATTTATGTACAAACGTTTCGAAAAGCTCGCCAAGGCCTTTCCGCCTCATGAGCCTGAACCACCACCACAGGGGTTATTCGCTTTCTGCCGCCACTATACCCGTGGGTTTGAACTGCCATTGCTTGCCATGTCGGTTCTCAGTGCACTGATTGCCATTGTTGAAGTCGCCTTATTCGGCTTTATGGGACAACTGGTAGACTGGCTAACCGTACATAATCCAGACACCTTCTGGGCTGAGGAAGGTGGAAAGTTATTGGGCATGGGGCTATTGGTGGTGATTGTTGTCCCTATCCTGATCACCCTGCACTCGCTGGTTGTCCATCAAACCTTGCTGGGCAACTATCCAATGTCAATCCGCTGGCTGGCACACCGCTACCTGCTACGCCAGAGTGTTTCCTTCTACCAAGATGAGTTTGCGGGCCGGATAGCCACCAAGGTGATGCAAACTTCCCTCGCGGTAAGGGAAACCGTGATGAAGTTGCTCGATGTGCTGGTCTACATCACCGTCTACTTCACCTCAATGGTGGTGATGATTGGCCAATCAGATGCCAGGTTGATGCTCCCTATGCTGCTTTGGCTGGCGGCGTATATCGGCATACAACTTTACTTCGTACCAAAACTCAAAGCGGTTGCCACTGAGCAGGCCGACGCCCGTTCAATGATGACCGGCCGTATTGTCGACAGCTATACCAACATTTCCACCGTGAAGCTGTTCTCCCATACTAACCGTGAAACCGAATACGCCGAGCAAGGTATGAGCGGTTTCATGGATACCGTATACCGTCAGATGCGTTTTGTGACCGGCTTTAATATTTCTGTTGAAGCAATCAACTACCTGTTGGTCTTTATCATTGCCGGTATGTCTATCTGGCTATGGTCGAGTGCGGCCATTTCCATCGGCGCTATCGCCATTGCGGTTAGCTTGGCACTGCGCATTAACGGCATGTCCAAGTGGATCATGTGGGAAGTCGGCAGCCTGTTCGAAAACCTCGGTACTGTGGTTGATGGTATGAAAACCTTATCCAAACCGGTCGACATCGTAGATAAGCCTAACGCGCCAGCCTTGGACGTAGCCAAAGGTGGCATTGAGTTTAATGATGTCAGCTTCCACTACGGTGAAGGAAAAGGAGTGCTCGAAAAGCTCAACCTCAACATCAAACCGGGTGAGAAAATCGGCTTGATTGGCCGCTCAGGTGCCGGTAAGTCTACCCTGGTCAATCTGTTAATGCGCTTTCATGATGTGGAGTCTGGAGCCATCAAAATTGACGGCCAAACAATTTCCGATGTCACCCAAGATTCGCTACGAGGCCAAATAGGCATGGTGACTCAGGATACCTCTCTGCTACATCGTTCTATCCGTGAAAATATCCTTTACGGTCGTCCCGATGCGACAGAAGAAGAGTTGCTCAGCGCTACCAAACAGGCTCACGCTCACGAGTTCATAGAAACTCTCAGCGATCCCCATGGCAATGTCGGTTACGACGCACAAGTGGGCGAGCGAGGGGTGAAACTCTCTGGTGGTCAGCGCCAACGCGTTGCGATCTCCCGGGTATTACTGAAAGATGCACCGATCCTGATCCTTGATGAGGCAACCTCCGCCCTTGACTCAGAGGTTGAAGCGGCGATTCAAGAAAGTCTATACCAGCTGATGGAAGGCAAGACCGTTATCGCCATTGCCCACCGCCTATCCACTATCGCCGCGATGGATCGCCTGATCGTGCTAGATAAAGGCGAAGTTGTCGAACAGGGTACCCATCAGGAGCTATTGGATCACCACGGTATCTATGCCCAACTATGGGAGCACCAAACCGGTGGGTTTATCGCCGAAGAGGTTGAGTTAAAACAAGCGTAATTCACTCTCTTTACTCTCATACCGACCCTGCCTCTGCGACCCGCCAGGCAGGGTTTCTTTTATCCATAGAAGTAACGTAACACTTTGATAAAAATCAATTAACCATTCAGTAAACGCTTAGATAGGTCCGCTCTATCACAACTATCGATACAACCGTCTGTAACCTTTTCTCTTTATCGCTATATTCATACAGAGTTTTCCAAACATATCGACTGCCGCACTGATTGCTGGCAGACAAGGAGTTCATTATGAGTAATGGTCAAAAAAGTACGACGGGTAAATGTCCAGTAATGCATGGTGGGAATACAACCCTAGGCGGAAAAGCAACTAAAAATGTTGATTGGTGGCCAAACCAATTGAACCTGAAAATACTGCATCAGAATGACAAAAAATCAAACCCTCTAGGTGAAGACTTTAATTACCCAGAAGCCTTCAAAGCGCTGAACCTAAAAGCAGTGAAAGCAGACCTTGAAGCACTCATGACCGACTCTCAAGATTGGTGGCCTGCAGACTATGGCCATTACGGCCCATTTATGATCCGTATGGCATGGCACGCAGCAGGGACATACCGTACTTCAGATGGTCGCGGCGGCGCAAACACAGGTAACCAGCGCTTTGCACCTCTAAATAGCTGGCCAGATAATGGCAACCTAGACAAAGCTCGTCGCCTACTGTGGCCAGTAAAACAGAAATATGGCAATAACCTATCTTGGGCAGACCTATTTATCCTTGCCGGTAACGTTGCCCTCGAATCCATGGGGCTGAAAACCTTTGGTTTTTCAGGTGGCCGCGCCGATATTTGGGAACCAGAAGAAGACATCTACTGGGGTGCTGAAAGCGAATGGCTTGGTGATGAGCGTTACTCGGGTGACCGAGACCTAGAAAAGCCATTGGCCGCTGTGCAAATGGGCTTGATCTACGTCAACCCAGAGGGTCCGAATGGTGACCCTAGCATACTGGCTTCGGGCCGCGATATCCGCGATACCTTTGCTCGTATGGGTATGGACGATGAAGAAACCGTAGCACTCGTTGCTGGTGGTCACACGTTTGGTAAGACGCACGGCGCAGGTTCTGAAGAAGAGATGGGACCAGAGCCAGAAGCAGCACCGCTAGAAGAAATGGGCTTTGGCTGGAAGAACAGCTTTGGCACAGGTAAAGGTGATGATACAACGACGTCTGGTATTGAAGGCGCTTGGACACCAAACCCTATCGTATGGGATAACGGTTACTTCGATATGCTGTTTGGCTACAACTGGGATCTCGTGAAGAGTCCAGCTGGCGCTTGGCAGTGGGAAGCGATTGGTGTCGATGAAGAACATATGGCGCCTAAAGCACATGATGCCTCTCAGAAAGTGAAAACCATCATGACGACCGCTGATATGGCCATGCGTATGGACCCAATCTACGGTCCAATTTCAAAACGCTTCCATGAGAACCCTGATCAATTTGCGGATGCTTTTGCCCGTGCTTGGTTTAAATTGACGCACCGCGATATGGGCCCGAAGAGCCGCTACATCGGTGAAGAATCACCGTCAGAAGATATGATTTGGCAAGACCCACTGCCACAAGCCAGCTTTGCTGCTCTTTCAAGTAGTGATGTTGCTAAGCTGAAACAGGCGGTTCTTGACTCAGAACTCAGCGTTTCTGAGCTAGTATTTACAGCTTGGTCTAGTGCTTCAACTTACCGTGGTTCAGACTACCGTGGTGGGGCAAACGGTGCACACATTCGTTTATCACCACAAAGAAACTGGGAAGCAAACCAGCCAGATCAGCTGAATAAAGTACTGGCTGTTTTAGAAGGCATTCAGGCTAACTTTAATACCGGTGAGCGTGGCGTATCCATCGCCGACCTAATTGTACTGGCTGGTAACGTTGCTATCGAGAAAGCAGCGAAAGACGGTGGTTTTGATGTAGAGGTACCATTCTCAGCAGGCCGTGTAGACGCAACCGCAGAGCAAATTGATGAAGAGTCGTTTGCGGTATTAGAACCTGAAGCTGACGGTTTCCGTAACTTTGCTAAGAAACTGTTCTCAGTTCCAGCTGAAGAGATGCTGCTTGATAAAGCACAACTACTTGGCCTATCAGCACCAGAGATGACAGTACTTATTGGTGGCCTACGTGTACTAGGCGCAAACCACAACAATACAGCACATGGCGTATTGACCGATAAAGTTGGCGTGCTAAGCAACGACTTCTTCATCAACCTTGTGGATATGGCAACAGAATGGAAACCAGTGTGTCCTAACAACAGTGCTTACCTAGGTACAGACCGAGCGACTGGAGAGAAGAAATGGAGCGCGACCCGTGTGGACTTGGTGTTTGGCTCGAACTCTCAACTTCGTGCTATTGCTGAAGTCTACGCCCAAGACGATGCCAAGGAGAAGTTCGTCACTGACTTTGTCAACGCATGGGTGAAAGTCATGAACGCCGACCGCTTTGATCTAAAATAGGTCTTAACTCACTAGTATTAGCTAGTTAAGTTAAACCAACCCTCATAACAAAGGCGTTAGCAAACTCTACTCTGCTAACGCCTTAAATACTTAAACAAATAGAACATCATGTTATACATGATGAACAAAGTTTAGTGATTACGCTTGGTTTGACGCTTAGTCAATGTCGCAGTCAGTACAACTTTGTAGTGCGATTTCATGCTCAAAGACTGCGGTATCGTTACCTTCTGCCAGTAGCTCTGCTATTTCATCCGCTACTTCTTGCTCATCGTCCGCTTCAACTTGATTCGCTAGTTCTTCTTCTGGGTAGCCGTAGAAATTCAGCAATAAGTAATCACGCGCTTCGTCTTTAGTACAAGTCACGTTCACTGAAAGATCTGGTTCAACGTTGCCTTGCTCGATAATCGCAGCCACTTGCGCTAGGACATCCTCTTTCATTGCAGGCGTTAACCAACCAAGATCAGTGCTTACTGTGGTTTTTTTACAGTTAAAACAAGGAAGTTGGTGAAAGTAATATTGAAAATCAGTCATAGATAATGTCTTCTTTGAGTGTTGTATAGCAAGATTATGCGCGTTTTCTAGCAAAATACTATCTTAATAGGCATTGAAGACTGAATTGCACTAAACGGCGACAAAACTAGAGTTCGAAGTAATCATCTAACGCTTTTCTGGCATCCGCTGTCGAGCAGTTTGTCAGAAAGCATAACTCGGCAACGGTATTTGCAGGGTTATCGACAACATAGGAGAGTAGAGTGCGCGGCTTCTCTGTCTTACCGTAGTCGAAACCTAGGTTCTCTATATCGTTATACGTCGAAAGACGTTTGTGAATTGATTTTCCGATACCGACTAGAGGTTCGCTAGTAGCACTCTGTAGTATGGACTGTAGGGCGTTTAGCTTCGCCAGTCCACCAGCGAATTCTAAATGCCGTTGGTTTGCTTTTCGTTTAGCATCGATACCAATTTCTGCAAGTTTCTCAAGTAAGAAGCTTCGGTCTGTTTTGCCAAGAGAGGCCGTGAAATTCTTTATTTCATACGTCGCCGATTCACTTGCCTCGCCAAGCTGATGCAGGCCGGCGAGATAGCTTTGGTAGACTCGCTGCCACTTCAAACAATGTTTGGAGTCAACGAGTTGGCCAAATGCAGGCCTTGCCGTTACCAGATCTTTATATGTGCCGATAAGGACGTAATTCCGGCTGCGGCGAATCCGTTTCACAATACAACCATACGGCGCGATGACAGAATTGATTTCTGAAATACCGGCGGTTGTGATTTTATGCGCCAGGGACGGCAGGCTGATTGTAATACTCGGCTTCATCATGAATCATAGATCGTAGGTATAGCGAGAAAATAACACCTTTGCGTGTTAAACGCTATTGGGCAATCTCGAGTGACTTTTCTATCTCAAGGTCAATTATGGCTACAACACAATGGCCAACTATTCCTCTCCACACCACTCTACTTTTGTTGCGTAAATTACTTAGGTCAACATCTCATTTCTTTCAACTGCCAATCACAAAAGAGTGAAGCAAAGCTACATTTTGACATTTGCATATTGAAGCATAACTCCACAAACGCATAATGGAGCCATACTCTTCACACCGCCACTTTCTTGGAGTTTGATTTCATTAATGAAAACTTGTTTGCTGCCTTATAGGGGCTTATTTGTGCTCAAGAATTTAACGTATATAGAGAGGTGGACTCACAGCCACCTCCAGATATAAGAGCCTAGGTCGGTACTTGCCTATAGCTCAAATATCATCGTTCATGAAAAGTAAACATGGTTAATAACTCAATCTATCGTAAAAATAAAAACAATAAAAACTCATGCCCTACCTATAGGGCAGTTAACAATCTTAACAGCTGTCTAAATAATTACGTTATTTTGTTCTATATCAGGAGAAAAAATGAAGTTACATAAATTTATAATGCTACTGCTGTTTTTACCACAGGCCGTTTTGGCAAATATTGAAGATATCCAACCGCCACAGGTAGTGGGTGTTCCTCCCGCCGATGCAGGAAGAGGATTAGTACGCGCAAGTGAGAATGAAATTCGCCACTATAATGGTGGGGAAGGTTACGATGGCCGTAAAATGCTGATCAGTAACGATAATGGCCTTACGTGGCAAGAAAGCTTGGCGTCAGCATCTTACCCACCTAACTTTGGCGGGATTCCGATTGAGTCACCAGCTATAGTCCCTAACCCAAATACTGGAGAATATATTCGAGTACAGCCAATCAATGGCTACGTTTTTATTTCCAGTGGAGGGCTTGATGGCGAGTGGGGCGCTGTGACTAAAGATGGCCAACTTGACTATAACTGGGAGCAAAGTGACAAAGAGAACTACTTGACCCTTGGCGGCATCATGCGTAATCCGACTTTCGTTAATAATGGTCAACGTATTTTAATTCCATCACATGATATGCGCGTAGGCACAACATTACATATTTCAGATGATGGCGGTCTAACTTGGCGCCCTTCTCAAGATATAATCTCAGCACCACCGCATGAAAAAGACGAGATCCACCAAGGTGTGCGATGGCGTAATAGTGGCGTTGAAGGTTCTATTGTAGAGCTTAGAGACGGACGCCTTTGGATTCTTGTTCGTACCTCTCAAGACCAGTACTACGAGGCGTTCTCGTCAGACTATGGTGATACATGGACAGAATCACAGCCTTCACGTTTTTTCGGTACTTTGACGATGCCAACTATTGGCCGCTTGAAGGATGGGCGTTTACTCGCACTTTGGACAAATACGATGCCCTTGCCTGAACATAAGGGAACCCAAGATGATATGTGGGAAGATGTATTTACCAATCGTGATTCTCACCATGCAGCAATCTCTAACAATGATGGTAAAACATGGACTGGATTTCGAGAGCTCATCCTAGATGAACATCGCAATAGAGACGATTATGCACTCTTTGAAGGTCAGGGTGATCGGGGTAAACAGCAAAGTGAATTTGTCGAATTGGATGAGCATCGCGTTCTTATTTCAGTTGGGCAACATAAAGAACATCGCCGTTTAATGATTATGGATACGCGCTGGCTTTACGAAAAAGAGCGAAGTGACCATTTTGAAAACGACCTAGAAAATTGGACCGTTCATAGCTATATCCCGGAGGTAAGAGGCCACGTCAGTTACGATCGTAAACCATCGTCTCACCTTGTCGATCTTATCGATAAGCCAGAACATAAAGCGCTGCAAATTAAGAGAGTCAGTGATTCGGAGCTAATTCATATCGACAATGACCTTAATTATGAAAAAGGCGGTGCGACTTGGAATTTCCCGAATGGAAAGAACGGTCGAGTTGATATTCGCTTCATGTTAAATGAATACAGTGGCGGTACTCAAATCAGCCTCACTGATCGTCTGTTCAATGCTGTTGATGAAACAACTGCGCACTATGCTGTATATACATTAAATGTCGCACCAGGAAAGAAAATTGGCGAACATGAACTTGAAGCAAACCGTTGGTATACCCTTAGCTTAGATTGGAATGGTGTGAAGAAAAACTCGACGACTCGAGTCTTACTAGATGGTAAATTCGTAGAAAGACTTAAAATTAATAATACCAGTCCAAATGGCGTTAGCTACCTCCACTTTATATCGACAAGCCAAAACGCTGATGAAGGAATGTTAATTAAATCTGTTCACGCTTCGGTTAAATAAAAGAGGACCAATATAAGCCGCCACGGTGTTTTTGTGGCGGCTTAATTCTGCAAAGTTATCGAAATGATAAACACAGTTGGGCGCTTTATACCGGTGACGATAGCGGGTTCGATTTTAAAAAATCGATCAATGCCCTGACTTTCTTAGGCATCAGTGCTTTGTGCTGGTAAACCGCATAAAGCGACACTGTAACACCATGCAACTGCGGTAATAACCGGGTGATCTGCCCTGATTCCAACTCATTTTCAATGACAAAGCTTGGCATTATGGCAAAGCCTTCCCCTGTAAGGACGAAATCCCTTAGCATTGAGGTTGTGCGCACCGACAATGCTGGCTCTTTATTCAATACTGTTGTTTGGCCTTGGCCATTATTGAGTACCAAATGTTTGCGTCCATGGACAATGGCATGGCTGAACCAGCTCATATCGGCTAAATCGTTAACGTCTTTCACCGGCGGGAAGCGCTCAAGATAGCTCTTTGAAGCGCACAGCATGTCGGTAAACTCACCAATCTTTATTGCGTACAGACTGGAATCAGCCAATGCCGTTGAGGCACGAATCGCAATATCACAGCGCTCTTCCGTGAGATCTTGATAGCCATCGCTTTCGATAATATCCAGGCTGATTTTTGGGTAAAGCGTCAAAAAGTGACTCAACTGTTTGACCAGTTCGCGGCTACCAAGCGGTGTTGAAATGCGTATCAAACCACTGGGCTCGTCCGTGTCGAGCTGCACTTCTGTATTAGCCATTTGGGCTATATCTTGGATTTCTTTGCACTTTTGGTAATACAGCGTGCCAGCCTCAGTCAATGACAAAGAACGGGTTGTCCGGTTAAGCAACCTTGTATCCAGATCCAATTCCAGTCGCGACACCACCTGCGATACCCTCGCCTTGCCAAGGCCTAATATATCCGCAGCTTTAGTAAAAGATTGCTGCTCCACAACCACAGCAAACACCATCATGTCATCGAGTGAGATACCCATAATCGCACCATTGTTTAGCCACCCTAAACAATAAGTTTACCGCTACGCTAATTATCAATCAAAGAGTAAACGATATAGTGATAACCAACGGCAACAAGCGGCATTAACCGCCAATACAAGCCAAAGACATCACTATCAGGAGAGACACCATGTCAGATCGTAAACTACTCATCACAGGCGCATCAGGTAAGCTTGGCAAACAAGTTATTGAATTTCTTTTAAATGATTTCAATGTTCCGGCTAACCAGCTTATTGCTACCACTCGCAGCGCTGCAAGTCTTGCCCAGTTGGCAGAGCTTGGTGTCGATGTTCGTGAAGCTGACTTTTCAGACCCGGCGTCATTAGAAAAAGCCTTAACTGGTGCTGACAACATGCTGCTGATCAGTATTGATGCCATCGGGCAGCGTAGCGAACTGCATCGTAATGCTGTACTTGCTGCAGACAACGTCGGCATCAAGCACCTTTCGTACACCTCTATGCCAGCAGCTGATAGCTCACCGGTGGTATTTGCGTTTGAGCATGAAGCCACTGAAAAAGCCATCGCTGACAGCCAAATTAGCAACTGGACGGTACTGCGCAATAACTGGTATTTCGAGAACTTGGCTGAGTTTTTCGCGAGCACACTACAAAGCCAAACGTGGTTAACAGCAGCCAAACAAGGCAAGTCAGCCCAGATCAGTCGTCGAGATCTCGCCTACGCGGCAGCGGCCTCTTTGGTTAAAGGTGAAGCGGGTAAGCAGACCCTGACACTCAACGGCCCGGAATCCCTGACCACCGAGGAAATGGCCGCCCAGATCAACCAGGCGCTAGGGCTCAATGTCCAGGTGATCCACCAGTCAGATGAAGAGTTGAAAGCACAACTGGAATCTTTCGGTCTTCCGGAAGGCATTGTTGCGCTAGTGACCACCATGGATCAACACGCCCGCGGCGCATTTTCCGATGGTAGCAGCCAAGCCTTCGAGACGCTGACAGGGCGTCAGCCACAAAGCTATGCTCAATGGCTTGAGGAAAATAAGGCCATGTTGAGCAAGATAGCCAGCAATGCGTAGATGAACAAAATCACGTTATGACACCATGAGGTATCGATGCTCTAGCGATTATCGACAGACATCGATACCGAGTGTGCACATTGCCACACTTTTCATACATTTAACAGCATTAATGCCGATTTTGGCTACACTTTAGGCACCATAACAACAAAAAGGGTAGCCCATGGAAAGCCAGAATCCCCCTTCCTACTCCGATCCCAAACAGGCTGCCCATTCATTACTTGGCTTAGTGACAGAGCTAACGAGCGAAGTCACCCCTGACAATTTCGATAGCAGCACAGTCCACCTTGATAGCAAGCTCGACCAAGATCTGGGGCTCGACAGCTTAGCCAGAGCCGAACTGATCCAACGCACCGAACAACAGTTTGCCCTTACCCTTCCCACGCAAACACTGGCAGATATCGAAACGCCCCGAGATTTGCTCAATGCTATTTTTAATGCAGAACAGCACCCCACTGCGGTAAAAACCTCAGCGGAACGAATTGAGCTACCTTTGGCATCCAATTACCCCGATAAGGTTGATACATTGCAGGATCTTCTTCGTTGGCATGTCGATCAACATGGCGATCGTCCCCACCTGTACGTGTATCAAGATGCCGACAATGTCGAATCCATCAGTTACCAAACGCTTTACCAGAAGGCAAAAGTCATCGCTTGTCGTCTGCAAGATCTCGATATCGGTCCCGGCGATACCGTGGCGATCATGCTACCTACATGTAACGCCTATTTTTACTGCTTCTTCGGGATATTACTATCAAGGGCGATTCCTGTACCGATCTATCCACCAGCACGGCCATCGCAAATAGAAGATCACCTGGTCAGGCACAGCAAGATCTTACAGAATGCCGAAACGAAATTACTGATCACTGTAGAGCAGGCCAAAGGCCTCTCTACTTTGCTCAAGCTCCATGTGCCTGCATTGCAACATATTGTCACAGCGGAAGAGATTGAAACCCTGTCTGCTGAATCCGTCTCTTCCGAGCAGCAGCAAATAGGGCAAGCCCAGCCTAATGACATTGCCTTTTTGCAATATACATCTGGCAGCACCGGTGTTCCGAAAGGGGTAAAGCTTACCCACGCCAACCTACTTGCCAATATTCGGGCTATGGGCAAAGCCGTCGGGGCCACTTCTGATGATGTGTTCGTCAGTTGGCTGCCGGTCTATCATGACATGGGTTTGATTGGCGCTTGGTTCGGCAGCCTATATCATGCGATCCCTTTGGTTATTATGTCGCCGCTCAACTTCCTTACCCAGCCCAAGCGGTGGTTATGGGCACTGCACCACCACCGGGGAACGATCACTGCCGCCCCCAATTTTGCCTACGAGCTGTGTGTCAATAAGATTGCCGATGCGGACTTGGAAGGCTTAGATCTTTCCTCGGTAAGGCATTGCTGGAATGGCGCAGAGCCCATTAGCCCGGCAACAATGAAAGCGTTCACCCAGCGCTATCAAGACTATGGTTTTTCCCCTGAAGCGATGACTCCTGTCTATGGGCTTGCGGAATCTTCAGTCGGATTGACGTTCCCGCTCAAAACCCGTACCCCAAGAGTGGAATGGGTGGATCGGCAAGCCATGATGAACTCAGGTAAAGCGGTAATGAACTCGGGTAAAGCCGTTAACATTGATGAAAGCGAACCGAAACAAGAGCAAGATATCAATGACTTACTCGAACACAGTATCCCACTGATAGGTCTGGGACACCCGCTGCCGGGGCACCAGATCCGTATTGTCGATAGCCAAGGGCGGGAATTACCCGAACGCCAAGAAGGCGAGTTAGAATTCAAAGGCCCTTCATCCACGTCGGGCTACTACCGCGCCCCAGAAAAGACTACTGAATTACACCACGGTGAATGGCTCAGAACCGGTGACCGCGCCCTGACGATGGAAGGCGAGCTGTTTCTCACCGGCCGAGTCAAAGACATTATTATCAAAGCAGGCCGTAACATCTACCCGCAAGAGCTGGAATCGGCCATCAGCCAATTGGACGGCATTCGTAAAGGCTGTATTGCGGTGTTTGCCAGTGCCAACCCTAAAACGGGCACCGAGCAACTGGTTGTGCTGGCCGAAACCAAATTGGAAGATGACCAAAAGAAGCAGCAGTTAAGGGATGAGATACAGAACCTGTCCTTCAATCTACTCGGGATCCCCACAGATGTGGTCGAGCTCTGCCCTCCCCATACTGTACCCAAAACCTCCAGCGGCAAAATCCGCCGCTCAGCGTGTAAAACCCTGTTTGAGGAAAACAAGCTTAGTGCCCCACAACGCGCCGTATGGTGGCAAGCGACCCGTTTGTTCCTGTCCAGTGCCAAGCCTGCATTATTACGCTTCAAGCGACTTGCTCTCGACTGGGGGTTTGCCAGCTACATGTGGCTTATCATGGCTCTCCTCACGCCACCGGTTTGGCTGTTGGTCGCGCTGTTACCCTCAAACACATCGGCTGCAAAATCAACATGCTGGTCCGTTGCTCGCTGGGGCGCCCGATCGCTCATCAAGCTAACGGGTACCAAACTGACGATAACGGGCATCGAGCATCTCCCTGCCGACGACTCGCCATATCTGGTTATTGTTAACCATGCCAGCTACCTTGACGGCCTCGTGCTGCTGGCAGCGACCGGTAAAGAGCATCAGTTTGTCGCCAAGTCGGAGCTCAAAAACAACGTTTTTGCTCGCATTTTCCTCGAAAAATTGGGTACCCATTTTGTTGAGCGCTTCGATACCCAGAAAAGCCTCACTGATAGCCGGCAGTTGGCCGCGTTTGCCGACAACCCAAGGCCACTGACTATATTCCCCGAAGGTACGTTATATCGAATGGCAGGCCTGCATGACTTTCATCTCGGTGCGTTTCAAATTTCGGTCGAAAAGCAGATCCCAATTCTCCCTGTTACCCTTAAAGGCACCCGCTCAATTTTACGGGATAAGTCACTGTTTCCACGCAAGGGAGATATTGACGTCATTATCAGCCCCCTGCTCCACCCAGAAGGAAGTGATTGGCAGGCAACACTCGCACTTCGTAATACCGCGAGGAAAATCATGTTAGAAAACAGTGGCGAACCTGATTTGGCAAGGGAGAACACACGGTAAAATAACATCCAGGAAAGCGCCTCACGAGAGGCGCTTTAGATATACAAATGGGCTCTAGCAGGAAAGCTTACAGTAGTGATTCTTCTGTTTCGATATCAAAAAGATGGCAGTGTGACATATCAAAGTGCAGTGGTTTCAACTCGCCATGGCTAATTGCTTGCTGCGGGTTAAATGGCACCCGCGCCACTAGCTTAGCCTCGCCAATATTGAAATAGAGGTAAAGTTCATTCCCCATCGACTCCACTACATTGATCGTTTTCAGTTCAATGTCTTGGGTCGAACCAGCGATCTCTTGCTCTTCAACCACACTGATATGCTCAGGACGCAGGCCAAACCAGACTTGCTGGCCAACCTTGCCCATCACTTTACTTGCCTTATCCGCTGGTAGCAGTAGCTTAGGGCCGTTCTCCGGCTGAAGGAAAAGATTACCTGACTCAAGCGAGACATCCGCCTTGATCATATTCATAGCAGGCGAGCCAATGAACCCGGCGACGAACTTGTTGGCCGGGTATTGATACAGGTTCATCGGCGTATCGACCTGCATCACCTGACCTTGATTCAATACACAGATCCGGTCACCCAACGTCATGGCCTCGACCTGATCATGGGTGACGTAAATCATGGTCGCCGTCTGCCCCTCGGCTTTCAGATCATTGTGCAACTGGGCGATACTGACCCGCGTTGATACCCGCAGCTTGGCATCCAGATTGGACAACGGCTCATCGAACAAAAAGACATCCGGTTTCCTTACCATGGCTCGGCCAAGCGCCACTCGCTGGCGCTGGCCGCCGGACATTTCGCCCGGCTTGTTGTTGAGCAGGTGGGTGATCTCCAATGTTTCAGCCGCTTCACGGATACGGCGGTCGATCTTGTGTCGATCCAACTTCTGTTGTTTCAAGCCAAATGCCATGTTGTCGTAAACCGTCATATGGGGATAAAGCGCATAGTTCTGGAACACCATTGCGATACCGCGATCTTTGGGTGGCAGATCATTAACCCGCTTGTCACCAATCATGATGTTACCGCCGGTGATCTCCTCGAGACCGGCAATCATCCGTAACGTCGTGGATTTGGCACAGCCTGACGGGCCGACAAAGACCATAAATTCGCCTTCTTTAATTGTAAGGTCGACCCCTTTTACTGCTTTAAATCCATTCGGATAGACTTTTTCTACCTCGCGAAGTACGACTTCTGCCATAGTAATTTCCGTTATGTCTTTTGTTTTAATGCGTGTAATCAACGTCTTGCTAACGTGCTAACAATTAGGCGGTTTTTAGCAGGCTGGGCGTAAATTCGGCCACCGAGCCAAGGACTAACTCAGCATGGGGAGAGAGCTCTTCCTGAGAAGCTGTACCTGTCAGTACACCGACACTGCGCGCACCACTGTTGATCCCGAACTTCATATCCGACACCGTATCTCCCAACATCACCACTTCGTTGGCTTGTAGCTCGCAACACTGGCAAAACGCTTCCATAAGCGCTGGGGCTGGCTTGGGAGCAATATCGCCATCGGAGTAACCAATGAAGTCAAACAGCTCAATAATGCCTGCCTGTTCAAGAGAGTAGAGCGTGGCATCCTTGGTATCCGCGGTGGCAATGCCAAGCTTAAATCCGTTTTGTTTCAGATTTATGAGCGTATCCTCAATCCCCGGCAAGGTTTGGATCAGTTCAGGCATTTGCTCTACCTGCTGGTTGAACAACCCTTTCACTGCGAGGTTGAACGCCGCAAAGTCACACTGCGGGGACAACATTTCAAACCATTTCTGGGCGGTATCCTCTACCGGGTTCGAAGCCAGCAGGCCATAGTTATCCACCCGCTCACCATAAACACCGATCGCCTCAAGCAATTCTTCAGCCGTTACTGTCCCTTGGACCGGGTAACGAGCAAGCAATGCCGCTACAACCCCTTGTGATACCTTGAGCCACATCTGGTGAAATTCGAGCAAAGTGCCATCTTTGTCGAACAATACGCCTTTAATTTCCATTATTTTTCATTGTCTCCATTAACTCACCCCAAGTCGTAACAAGAGGTTGAGAAAATACTGCATGTTGACCATTGAATACCGGGTTGATCACCCCTTCAAATTCACCCGTATCTCCCCCGGCCATATTGGCTAGGTCGCCACGGCGAATATCAATACGAAGCCATTTACGCTGCTGCATTCCGACCGTAAACGCACGGCCTTCCGGACTTAGCTGGAAGCGTTCAATCACCTCACCATCAGCCACACACTCAGCAAAATATGCTTGTGATCGATCCCTCACGGACAGGTGGTAGGTCAGCTCACCCTCTCCAACATCCTGTCCCGGCAACACACTGCCGTGATTGATCGAAACCGCCAAACCACAGCAGCGCTCAAGATATACATGGCCCTGTCGCAGGCCAGCCAGAATCCCTTCTCCACTGAGGCCATGAGAAAAGACAAACGTCGACGGGTCACCATAAATAGAAGGCTCGGTCGCTTTCGGGTTACGCTCATGGGGTTCGAGGTGCGAGTCACTGCCGCCCACCGCATAAATACGGTGACCGTTATTCCACATAGCCGTCAGCACGTTTAACGCCGACTCTGTCGAAGCAGGAGAAGTCGACCAAGTTGGATCGCAGCAAAGCTCCATAGTATCGACATGGGCCAGCGGCATATCGTTGTAGTGCCAATGCCAAGGTTTCATCATCGGGTGATTGATACTGATATTGCCACCCAACTTTGCTACCCCTTGGCGGATCAGTGCCTCACTGGAGTAGTCAGCATTACTCATCGCCAACCCTGATCTCGGCCCGTGCACATTGAAATGGCCTTTGTCTGTTGTCACTTCGACGCCCGGTAGGATCAAAGTCCGCGAGCTGTCCGGTAGCCGCGGATGACAGATGTTATGTTCAGTCAGGAACATAAAATCCAGTTGTTGGCACTCAATGATCTCCGTTGCCGCTTCCAGCGTGTTATGGCCGTCAGAAAGTACTGTGTGGGCATGCAGATCACCACGGTACCAGCGGGATTCTGGTGACTTGATCTTGGTGTAATCAAACGTAATTTGATTATCTGCATTTAAACTAGCCATGGTCGGAACGGTAATGGCTGGAACAGCAATCTGTTGATTGCCTTCCTCGATAGCCACTTCAAACGCAATATTGGCCTGATACTGCATCGGCTTGTGGTTGCGGTTCTCACCTTCAAGGTTATAAAGATGCAGTTCCCACTCCCCTGAAGGAATATCCCCCGCAATCCCCCCCAACGATGCCGCATCACGGCTGATCACTATTTGCTTTTCTGGTTTAACCCAAAGTATCGCCGCACGAAGTTGCTGCTTGGCATCATAAAGATAGGCATACAGGAACCCCTGTTTTACCGTTGTACCTGTTATAGATAAGGTTTGGATTCCCGCAGGCACCTCAAAACGCTCGACTCGATGGCCGAAAGCCAGCTCACCCGAAAATGTCAGCATGGATGTCTCTCTTTTAACGTGAATGATGTCGGTAGTTAGCAGGCACCAAGATCGATCCGCTTAGTGCCTGTTCATCAATGATTAAGAGCGGTTCGCTCTATCCAAGGCACGTTGCGCACGCTTGGCTGCATCTCTCAGGGCTTTTTCCGCCGGGATATTTTCAATTTGTACCTGATCAACGGCAATGGATAACGCATCCAGAATTCGGCCGTTAGTCGGGTCCATGAAATCAACCGAGGCCGTAGTCGCTTGCTTTAGCGGGATCAGCGCCTGTGGGTTGTCCTTGGTAAATGCCTGATAAGCAGGGACGTCATTAACGCTCTGGCGCACAGGGATGTAGCCGGTGAACATCGACCAGCGCGCAGTGTTTGCTGCATCGGTATAGAACTCCAGGAATTCGAACGCACCTTGTGCTGCTTTGTCGTCGGTACCTTTTGGCATCACAAACATCAACGCCCCCGCCTGAGGTGAAGCCGGGTGATCGCCCCAACCCGGCTGGGTCGTCGCGCTAAGTTTGCTGAAATCCAAGTCACCTTGGTCACCTGAGGAGCCGGTGTAGCCCAGCGCATTGTCTTTCATCACATCGTCAATGGTCTTGTACCAGTATTCCCACCCCTGACCACCGTGGTGAATGCGCATGATGTTGTCATCGTGGATCCACTGGCGGAAACTCTCCCAGACTTCAACCCACTCAGATGAATCAATCATGACCGTTTTGCCATCATCGCTGATCACCTTGGCACCATTGGAAAATGCCGCATCAATCATATTACCGTTACCCCACATTGGCTCCCAGCCGTAGAATTGGGTATTACCGTTGGCATCTTTAACTGTGACCTTCTCAGCCACTTTGGCAAGGCCCTGCCATGTGGCCAGATCCGCCTCCGTGAACCCATGCTCAGCCAACTTGGCCTTGTTGTAGTAAAGCACCTGCGTCGTACCGTAAGCAGGCAGGCCAAATACAGACCCATCGGCAGCCGTTCCCTGCTGGCGGAAAGCCGGAATGAAATCTTCGTAGTTGAAGTCGTCAGTGATGAAATCACGCAGGTCACGAGTCAGGCCACGGTTTTCCATCGAGCTTGCTTCAGAAGCCCCAACCAAGACAAATTCCGGCGCAGTGCGCGATGCCATACCCGCCTGCAACTTCTGGAAGGTTTCTTGGTAGTTACCTTGCAGCGCCCCACGAATAACATACTCGTCCTGACTAGCATTGAACTCTTCGATCATCTTGGTCATCATTTCCTGAGGCTTGGTCCCTCCCGAGTACCAGAAGTTAACCTCAGTCTGAGCCATTGCACTTCCAGCAACAGCCAGTGAACCTGTTGCAATGCTTGCACATACAATTGCGAGTGTTTTTAGTTTCATATCCATTTACTCTTTAACACCGTTATCGGCAATGCCGGACAAAATCGTTTTTTGACAAATCATGAATAGGACTAACAAAGGCACGACTGCGATAGTGCTGGCAGCCATGATCTGCGACCAGTTGAGGCCGTAGTTACCCTCTGCAATAAAGAACTGGCGGATCCCGGTTGCGATAAGGTGCAACTCTTGGGTCGTGATCACCAAGCTAGGCCACATATAGCTGTTGTAGTTGGTGATGAACGTAATAAGGAACAGGGTGGCTAACGCCGCCTTGCATTGAGGCAGCACAATCGCCCACAGTATTTTCAGCTCACCGGCCCCATCGATACGGGCTGCTTCAATCAAAGACGGGTGGATCTTCAAGAACACCTGACGCAAGTAGAACACCCCGAACACGCTGGCGGCACTCGATAAAATAAGCCCCGCATGGCTATCGAGCAGCCCCATCCTTGCCAACGTGATATATGAAGGGATATAAGTCACCGCCCCCGGCAACATGTAGCTGCCCATCACCACGAAATACAGTAAGGTGCGCGAGCGGAACTTCAGCTGGGTGATGGCATAGGCAAACATTGCCGAATTCACAATCACAAACACTGTGGTAAAAAACGCCACCGAGAAGCTGTTGAAAATGTACTGGCCAAACGGTGCCAACTGGAACGTGTCGATAAAGGTTTCCCAGCGAAACTGCTCAGGAATAACATTGAGCGGGTTACTGAAAATTTCATCATTAGACTTCATCGAGCCCGATAGCATCCAGATAAACGGGAATACCATGACCAAGCCAGCAAATGACAAGAACGCATGCTTGGCTAGCGCCACCTTAGATACTGTAATTTGTCTAAGCCGCAATAGTGATTGTTTAACTTCACCCTGTGCTGACTTAGCCAATGTGACTGCCTTTGAAGCAGGCTGGCTTCCTATTGGAAGATCTACAGATTGCATCGTCATAACACTGTCCTTAGTAATAAACCCAACGTTTGCCCATAACGGTGTTGACGATGGTCAGCACCCCGGTGATTAACAAAATGATCAGGGAGGTCGCAGCTGCAGGCCCCATATCGTATTGTTGGAATGCTGTTTGGTAGAACAGGTAAAGCAGGGTCCGAGTGCTTCCGCTAGGACCGCCTTGGGTCAGAATTTGGAACTGATCAAATGCCTGTATCGCATTAATGACGTTGACAATTACCAAGAAGAACGTCGTTGGTGAAATCAGTGGCAAGGTGATTTTGAAAAAGCGTGTCAGTGGGCTGCAACCGTCAATAAGGGTCGCTTCATACAATGAAGTCGGGATCTTGTTGAGTGCACTGATATAAAACAGCATGGTCCAGCCAATCGCCTGCCATACAGTGACAATAATCACTGCTGCCATTGCGGTATCCCCGCTTTCCAACCAGGGGATTGGCGATATGCCCACCTTGGCCAGCAGTAAATTGGCAAGCCCGGCTTTGGTTTCAAAGACCCAAGACCACACAATAGAAACCGCCACGGTCGGTGTGATCCACGGTGAGAAAATGACGGCGCGGTAAAACTGGCTACCGGCAAAGCTCTTGTGCAACATCAGCGCAAACATCAGTCCCAACACAACAGTGGGAACCACAACACCAAGTGCAAACCAAAACGTATTTAACATCGCTTGGTGGAAATCGCGATCTTCCAGCAGATACTGATAGTTCTCGAAGCCGACATAATAATAATCAGGCGAAATATAGTCCCAATCGGTAAAGCTGATATAAACAGTCCACCCGAACGGGATTAGCCAGAAGGCCATTAAAGGCGCCATCAGAGGCGCTATAAACAGCAAGACTCTGGCTTTGTCAGTCAATGTTTGAAATATGATTTTCATGGAATAAGCACTTCCTTTACTCTATGCCCACTATGCTAGTTGGCGTGTATGACAGGCTCGTTTGGCAAAGCGTCATATTTTCCGATGTCAGCCATAAGAAAAACTTAGGGCCCACCGACTAAGCGTTAGAAATCGTAGGGGGAGCCGCTTGTGTTTGCTGCACCTGCTTAGGCTGCGTTTGCTTATGGAGCCAGTCACAGAAAAAATTCACCTTGGCATCCCGCTTATTGGCCGTGATTAGATAGTGCCCTGACTCCGAGGGCATACTGCCCTCCAAGGCAATCACCACCGCACCGGACAACAAATCCCGTTCAGCCACCAGCGATCGCACCAACATCATGCCAATCCCCTGCTTGACCGCCTCCAAGCCATGGAGGGAGTTACTCAGCGCCAGCTGAATATGGGGCAACTCAGGCAGGCGCTGGTTATGTGCCAGCCACTGCATCCAGCTTTCTTCATAGCCCTTCACTTGGATTGCCGGTAATGACCCGATATCGCCCGTGGCTAACTGCTCGGCATGGGTAGATTTGAAGGCAGGAGAGCACACCATTAGCCACTGCTCTTCAAATAATCGTTCCGCACGGGTCGATTCACTTTCTATATAGCCATTAGTAATTTCGATATCAGCATCGACACAGGGCTCCCTTGAAGGCCAATCGACCAAGGACAAGTCCAAGCGGATAAACGGAAACTTCTCGGTGAAATCTTTCAATTTCGGCAGGAGCCAATTATGGCCAATGGAATGGTTAAGCTTGACGCGAAGTACGTCCGGCTGCTGCTTACCAAACAAGATTTCAGTCTGCAGCTTGAGGTGATGGAGTGAACCCGCCACGGCCGGTAAGTATTGCTGTGCAGTCGATGTCAGCATGACACCGCGTTGGCTTCGCTCGAACAAAGCACAGTCGAGATATTGCTCTAGGCTTTTCAACTGCTGGCTCACGGCGGCCTGAGTAACGTGTAGCTCTCTGGCTGCAGCACCAATAGAGCCCAGCCGAGCAACCGCTTCGAAAGCCACTAAGGCACGGAGTGGAGGCAACATATTTCACCTTTACTTTAGAAAAAGGCAAAATAATTCAAATCTTTGACGCTACGGTGACAGTGACAAGACAATATGGTGACGGAAGATCGTAATGTGAATTACAAACTCGAAAAATAGTTCGCAAAATTATTCACTGTTTTTGCCTATTCATGATGACGATCAACAAACTGCCAACAATTCAGCCGACAGGCTGGTCACACCATCACAACGGTGATATTACAGTGCATGTCTTTTATTTCTGCCATATTGGCACAAATTTTGTGCTACTCGAATTAGGGAAATAAAACGCATAACAGCAAAGCTGACAAGAAGTCAGTTAAAAATATAAGGAGTGTTATTCATGTTGTGCCCAGATTGCAAACAACCAATGGTTAAAGCTAAGGACAATCAGAATCATTGTGTTGAACTAAATTGCCCGCCAACCCGAACCCATTGCCCAGAGTGTGACTCTGAAAACACCCAGATCATCAATAAGAGCATCAGTGATGCCAAGGTCTGCTGTAATGACTGCGAGGCAACTTGGGTTATTTCAAGAAGCTAGTCAATAATGAAATAAGAAATGGCTGCATCGTGGCAGCCATTTCATTGCTCACACCATAGTGGGCTTAAAGATGAGGGCGGCAACGAACTCCTTCAATGCCGCCTGTTCTGTGTTACGCGACCTTTCCATTTTGTGCATAGCCCATATGCATAGCCGTATAAATCCTTTCTTCGCTATCACCGTCAAACAGCAAGGCATCGGCCACGTCAAAACCGACATCAATAGTTTCACCTTCTTGGATCAGATACTGGCGATCCACACAAAGTAAAAACTTATGCCCTTCACAACGACAATGAATGATCCGGTCGCTACCGGTTGTCTCCACCAACTCGACATCAGCCTGCCAACGAATATCTTTGGCATAGCTGGCATCCAAAATCGCCATCTTGTCAGGGCGAATACCGAGTAGGTACTGACCAGGTTCCAATGTATTATCTGGCACTATCCACCCCGCAGCATCACCCATCAGGCGTGCCTGACCCGCTTGAATTGATAGCGGCATAATATTGGTCGGCGGCGCACCGATAAACGAGGCCACAAACACATTGGCCGGGTTATCGTAAATTTCTTCCGGACTAGCAAACTGCTGCAAGACGCCGCCCTTCATCACTGCTATTTTATCGGCCAGCGTCAAGGCTTCGATCTGATCGTGGGTTACATAGACAGTTGTATTACCTAGCTTGCGGTGTAACTGTTTGATCTGTGCCCGCATCGAGTTACGTAGCTCGGCATCCAAATTCGACAGCGGCTCATCCATCAGGTAGATACCGGCATCACGTGCAATCGCACGCCCCATCGCCACACGCTGACGCTGGCCTCCCGATAACTGCCCGGGCTTTTTGTCCAAGTAGCCCTCCAGTCGTAGCGTTTTAGCTACCTCTTCTGCCCGCTGGTGTCGGGTTTTCTTATCAACACCACGCAACTCCAAGCTAAAGGCGATGTTATCGCGTACACTCAGGTGCGGGTAAAGGGCATAATTTTGGAATACAAAAGCCAGATCACGATCTTGGGGCAGGACATCGTTCATCCGCTGATCGTTGATGATCAGATCGCCAGCCGTGATCTCCTCCAAACCGGCCAGCATCCGCAGCAAGGTAGATTTTCCGCAACCCGATGGGCCAACGATGACAATAAACTCACCGCTCTCGATATGCATATTGACATCGAAGACAACCTGATTGCCTTCCTGGTAGGTTTTATCAATGTGCTGAAGTGAAATAGCGGTCATGATACGTTCTCCAACATGAAGGCGTCACGTAACTTGATCGCCAAATCTGGGCGATCAGTCGTAAAGGCGTGCACACCGTAATCGAGTGCAGTCTGAATAAGCTCTGCGGTATGGGCGCCGTAGCAGCCATATTTCAACCCGCTCGCCAATACTTGCAGCTTGGCCTCTTGATCCAGCTGGGTGACATGCACCGAGATTTCATTCACCTGCATCGACAAGGCAAGGTTAATCATAAATTCACAGCCCAATAAGCGCGGCATATTCCTTTGTATTAGCCAGATGGTAAATAATTGGGGCTCTTTTTCAGCAAGTTCAGCCAACACTTCGCAGTTAAACGACGAGACGATGGCCTGTTCAAACATGCCGGTTTGCTTGAGGATAGCCAGCACCTTATCGACCATTCCCGGATACGGCATCTTGTAGACATCAGCTTTGATTTCCAAACGAAGAGTTATATCGCTGCCTTGGTAGAGCTCGCACAACTCTTGCAGTGTCATGATCCGCTCGCCACCGGAATAGTTCACACTTCCCTGAGCCAACTCTTGCCAAGTTTTGGCATTTACCGGGCCCGTCATGTCGGTCGTACGATCTAGCGTTGCATCGTGATGGACGACAATAATGCCATCTTTGGTAGGGTGAACATCAAACTCTACCAATTCGACCAGTAATTTCAGGGTGTTTTCGAAAGCACGACGGCTGTTTTCACCCCAGACAAGTGTTCCACCGCGGTGTGAAGCGATTTGTGGTTTCATCATTTTCATCTCTTACTTTAACGCGCCCATGGCAATACCACGGACCAAGTGTTTTTCGACTAACTTAAAGCACAGCAATGTCGGCAACATGGTGAGTGTTGCGCCAGCCATTACCAGCGGCCAGTTCACCATGCCGTCATCGGCGGCGCTGGCGTAGAGTCGGGACAAGGCAATTTGAAGTGTGCGCACTTCTTCACTGTCGGTGGCGATCAACGGCCAGATATAGGAATTCCATTCGCCAAGGAAAGTAAACAGCGCCATTGCAGCAATGGCAGGGCGTGCCATAGGCACAATCACCTTCCACAACACCTGTAGGTGATTGGCACCATCGATCCATGCCGCTTCATCCATCGCCTTAGGAATACCTTTAAAGTACTGGCGCAGGAAAAAGGTCACAAAACCACTGGCAATGGATGGCAAAATCAATGTCCAGTAACTATCGAGCAAGCCCACTTTTGCCATATTGAGGTAATTGGGGATCAAGCTGATATGCCCCGGTACCATCAAGGTTGCTACCACCAGCCAGAACAGCAGCTCCCGACCTTTGAATTCGATGCGGCTAAAGGCATAAGCTGCACAAACCGAGACCGTCAGGCTCAATACCGTGACCGCTACTGACACAATGGCCGTGTTGAGCAGATACAACGGAAAGTTCATCTGGGTAAAAGCGTAGACGTAGTTCTCCAACGAAAAACCAAGCTGACCAGAGGCATAGCTATCGAACGGTAAGAACGAGAGAAATACGCCATACCCAATCGGGAAGAGGAACATCAGTGCCATGGCCGTCAAAATCACCATCGACAGCGACCAACGGGTTTTCTTGGGCGCGAGCTGAATCACTTTAGCTGCCTTCATAGTGCACCTTATTACCAATCAACTTTGACTTCACGACGGCCAACAGCAGCAAAATCACAAACAAAATCACCGCCAGCGCTGAGCCCTGACCAATATCAAACAGCACAAAACCAGTACGGTAGAGCAGGTTAACCAGCATGTCGGTCGCAAACGCCGGTCCGCCGTTGGTCATCACATTGACGATGGTGAAAATTTGAAACGACTCCACTACCGAAATAATCAACAAGAAGTAGGTTGTCGGCATCACCAATGGAAATGTCACCCTGCGGAAGACATGCCATTTTTTACCCCCATCAACCTGAGACGCTTCATACAGCTCATTGGGAATCGCCTGCAGCCCCGCGACATAAATCACCATGTCATAACCCAGTTGCTTCCAGGTGTTAACGATGATCACGACCCACAGTGCGAGCATCGGCGACTGTAGCCAGGTGACTTTCTCCATACCGAATGTGCTCAGAATGCTATTTAGCAGGCCGAAATCGGTGGCAAAGATCCAACTCCAAATAACCGAAATCGCGACGGTTGAAGTCACTGATGGCAAGAAGTACGCTCCGCGCAGGAAACGAACCAACTTGGTTTCGTTTACCAGAAAGTTTGCCAATAGCAAGGCAAGAGCCAGACGAACCGGCACCGAGATAACAACAAATATCAAGGTAATGTATAGCGAGTTGCGAAACTCTTCACCTTCCAGCAAATAACGGTAATTTTCCAACCCCACGAATGGCATGTCGCTGCTCAGAAAATTCCAGCTATGGAAGCTATAAATAAAGGACGAAACTATCGGCCAATACGTAAAAATACCTATTAACAACAGGCACGGTAAAACAAATAAATACGGCGTTAATCTTTTCATGATCATGCTTAATAGACGGGATGGCTCCCGCCAATTGAGATATTAAAGACGGGATTCAACACGGCGGTTGAAGGCTTTCAGGGCCTTATCCGCATCTTGCTGACCGAGTGCAATCGATTCCCAGATCCCTTGCTCTTGCGCGCGGATCCAGGCCATTGCGGGCGGGCGGGCACGACCTTGAGCAACCGGCAGTTGCTCCATCGCCGCACTGAAATCGGGATTGTCAGCTAGCAGGGCTTTTGACGAATCGACTTCCAGTGCATTTTTATTTACAGGCATATAACCGGTATGCTGGAACCAAGTTGCACTCTGGTCTACAGACGCCAAATATTGCATAAATTGCCACGATGCTTCTTTTTTCTCATCGCTAACGTTGGCCATCATGCCTACGCCCGCTCCACCGATTGGCACACGGCACTCAGCCGTACACGGCATGGGCAGGACAACCAGATCATCACCCAGCAGGCGCTTGTAATCACCCAGGTTGCCTGTACTATCGAAATGGATCGCAACACGACCAGAGCTGAAGTGTTGTTTGACGAGTTTCTCATCGGTCACACTTTCTGCCGAGGCTACACGGTGCTTATGGTAAAGATCGCCCATCCACTGGAACGCTTCAATCGTTGCCTCATCAGCAAGGCCAGATTTATTGGTGACAGGATCAACCCAGTCTCCACCGTTCTGCATAACCAGACCGAATCGGCTGAACTGGCTTGGGGTATTGATACCGTAAACATTCTCTGTGCTCAGTTCGCTTTGTACTTTCTTAGCAACCTCTAGGATTTCATCAAACGATGTCATCGCAGGAATGTCCCCGTAACCCGCTTTTTCCAACAGCGCCTTGTTGACGTACATCAGCGGCGTTGATGAATTAAACGGCATGACGTAGTTACCGTCTTTGTAATTACCGATTTCAAGCGCGAATGGCTGAAGTTCTTCCACAAACTCTGCATTAGCCGCGTAATAGCCATTCAGATCATTAAGCACACCGGCTTCGGCAAACACACCGTACTGGGTCACTTCCAATATAGCCATTTCCGGGTTACGGCGTGCCGGGATAGATGCTTGCAACTTCGTAATGATATCTGCGTAGCTACCGTTATAGGTCGATTTAACCTCAATGCCGTCATTGGCACGATTGAAGTCATTAATCAGGTTTTGCAGGACGACTTCATCATCACCCGATTGGTTGTGCCAAAGCTCTACGTGTACCGGGGCTGCCATCGCTCCTGTGGCAACAAGCGAGAGAGCCAAAGCTGAAAAGCGCAGTTTCATGATTCATTCCATGTTATGAAGGACTGCAGTGAATGCTAGGCAGGAAGTATGACAGTACCGTTTCAGTAATTCGGTCATTTATTGAAGAGAAGCCTGCAACCGTTGCAGGAGCTGTGTAATAACCTGTTTATCTGCGGCTTTCATACTTTGCAATCAAGATTGCAATTGCATGAATTCTGCAATTTTGACATTTAGCCGTCATTTTTTATGGCTATATTCAATGCAAATTAGCAACTTATGATAAAAAATGAACGACAAACAAATCAGCTACCAAGCTAAATTTCGCGCTGCCATCCAACAATTGATCACAGGTGTAGAAGGCAAACTGACCAAATCCGAAGTCAAAGTGGTCGACTATTACCTTGCCAACGCCGACCATGCCGGTCATAGCGGCAAAGATATTGCAGAAGCGATCCAAGTCCACCCATCGACATTAGTCAGGCTGGCACAAAAACTCGGCTTTCGCGGTCACCCCGAATTCAAGCAGTACTTGATTAAATTCGCCAACCAGTCAACCGACGCCAGTGATCGCCACCAGCACACCTTATCGCAAATGGAAGGCTCGGTATTGCAATCGACTATCAATCAGGAAATCGAACACCTCAGGTTGATTGCCAGTTCCGTATCACAGTCCGCGCTAGACGAAGCATGTCAATTGATCCTGTCAGCCAACAAAGTCTTCATCAACGGCCAAGACAATACCGAAGGATTTGCCGAACACTTCTCCCGCCGGCTTAACCGCTCGGGTATTGATACGGAAACTGTCTCACTGGGGCGGTCAAAACTGGCCGAATGCCTAACGGCGTCAAAGCCCGAGGATGTACTGATCTTAATCTTCAATAACACCATGAACGAAATGACAGAAAAGCTAATCAAAATCGCCCGCAACTTGCAGCTACAAGTCATTGGGATCAGTGATCTCAGCTCGCTGAGCGTACCACAGGATATTTTGCTGCTTAGGATCTACCGGGGGGAGACCAAGGGAACGAAGTCTGTCAGCCCACCACTGGTGATCACCAATGCGATCATCCGTAACCTCACCGTACTGGCTGAAAACAGAGTCATGAAAGGACTTTGCCGCTTTGAAATGATCCGAGCGCTGGAAAACTAAACCCCAGCAGCATAGGTTAAATCGGAGAGATACCTTCAGCCCCCGACTTATAACCAAAAGGAAAGTGAATATATTATTACCACTTGTTATATGAAAAATTTGTTACTTCAGGCACAATCAAGAGTATGAAAATATTGCGAATATGATGAGAGTGCAATGAAATTACAGCAACTGCGTTACCTCAAGGCGGTAATAGACAACAACCTAAATATCTCGGTTGCTGCCAATTCCCTCTTTACTACCCAGCCGGGAGTCAGCAAGCAGATCAGGCTGCTTGAGTCAGAATTGGGCGTCAAAATCTTTGAGCGCAAAGGAAAGTCCATCAGCACAGTGACGCCTATCGGCAAGCAGATCATCGATGAAGCGATCGACATGCTGGAAAAAGAGAGCCGCATCAAGACAATTGTTCGCGATCATATCAAGCCAGAAGAAGGCTTCTTGAACATTTACACCACCAATACCATTGCCCGCTACCTGCTCCCTGAAGCGGTAGAACGGTTCGTTAAGCGCTACCCGAAAATCAAGTTCCACATAGGTACATCACAACTCGACAAATACGGCCATATATTGAAACGGGGACAATCTGACTTCTCGATACTGGCGCAAAATGTCGAGCGTGAAAAAGACATCATCGTACTGCCTGCCTATAAATGGAACCTAAGTCTTATCGTCCCCAAGAACCATCCATTGGCTAAGGACAATGATATATCCATCGAGAAAATTGGAGCTTACCCGCTGATCAGCTACGAGCCGGGCTCTACCGGACGCTCGTCGCAGGACAAAGCCTTCAAGGAAAAAGGCATCACACCGTATTACTTCATGACGGTAATGGATGTCGAAGTTATTAAGAAATATGTGAACCTCGGTTACGGTATCGGCATTATTGCCCAAGTTGCCGCCCAAGATGTCGTGGATGAGAATCTGGTTAGCATCCCGTTAAACGACCTAATCCCGGCTTGTGATGCATGGCTGTGCTATAGCCGTAACCTGTTTCTGCAAAAGTATATGTTGGATTTCATCGAACTATTCTGCCCGCACCTTACCCGTGAAGTGATGGAAGATATCGCCCACTGCTCGGATAATGAAATCCTCAAGATTTCCGAGCAATTTGAATTGCCGGAATATTAATGATTAATGTAAACTTGAATTTATACTTCCACCTTTTTGAAACTCTTATCTAAAAAAAGGTGGAAGTAAAAAATAAATCACTTCTCTCTTCTCTTGATAACTTTTAAACATTTCTAACGATCCCCCTTCCTTTCATAAAACAATTTAACATTTCACCTTTATTCAACCACCTTCAAATAAAAACAGTCAATTTATTCCTATTCTATATCCCAGCAGTTACACAATAGATATGAGATGTATGAGTCGATATGGATGAGGTCAACGCATAGTTGTAATGCTGATAACGATTATTGTTATCTAAAGCATTTGCCGATCTTAATATCAAAATAAAAACTGAAACGAGGGAACGAATATGTCACTTAGTATGGCTGAAAATAACCCCAAACCAAAACTATCAATATCACTAACCAATCAGATACTTATTGCGACCGCAGGCGGGATTGCCTTCGGCGCGTTTGTTGGCCCTTGGGCTGAAAATATAAAATTCATTGGTGATATCTTCATTCGCTTAATCCAAATGTCTGTTGTATTACTGGTAATGACAGCAGTCTCGGCCGCAATAGGAAACGTTGATAGCAAGGGCGCAGGAAAAATGAGCCTGCACACATTCAAATGGATAATCTCAATGACGATTGTTTCGGCCTTTGTCGGATTATTCCTGGCCCTAACGATTAAACCCGGTGAAGGAATAATCATCGATGGGGCGGCCGCGGCAGTAGCGACCCCCGATGCTTCCATCAAAGAGACCATCCTTGGGTTCTTTTCGACCAATATCGTTGACTCCATGTCTAGCGGCGCGATGATACCTTGTATTGTCTTTGCCGTCATATTTGGGCTTGCAATGGGTTCATACTCCCGCACCACTGGTAATAAAATGATTACTGAATTCATCGTCAGTTTTAATGCGGTTATCATGAACATTATCAAGATGGTAATGAAGCTGGCGCCGATTGGTATTTTTTGTTTGCTGGCCAATGTATCTGGAGCTATCGGCTTTAAAGTCATTATTCCTATGCTTAAATTCTTAGGCGCGCTGGCAATCGGCAATATTATCCTACTGTTGATGTATGGCCCATTGACCGCCATGTTAACAAAAGTAAACCCATTTAAAATGCCGAAGAAATTTGCCAAGCTGTCTATTATGTCAATGACAACCACTTCTTCAGCGATTTGCCTGCCAACAAAAATGGAAGATTCCGTCACAAAGTTTGGTGTTAGCCGCAAAGTTGCTGATTTCACCGGCCCTATTACCATGTCGATGAATGCCAATGGTGCTGTAATGTGCTATGTCTTGGCGATCTTCTTCATGAGTCAGGCCACAGGCATTGTGCTTGAGCCTTTCCAGATGGGGATGGCTATCCTGCTGTCAGTATTGATGTGTATGGGCACCATAGTCGTACCCGGTGGTATGATCATCGTTTATACCTTCCTCGCCAGCTCAATGGGCCTACCGCTGGAAAGTGTTGCTATTCTTATCGGTATTGACTGGTTCTCTGGTATGTTCAGAACGCTACTGAACAATACGGTTGATGTCATGATTGCCATGCTTGTTTCTGACAAACTGGGTGAATTCGACCGGGATGTCTACAACGATGTGAAAAAAGCAGAATACGTGCAAGTATAAATCTATGATTATAATAAAGCTTATCTAAAACATTAAGCCAGTAAGTTTATCTTACTGGCTTTTCTCTGCCCTCATTATATTATCACCCTCCATTGCTAGTCCGCTTTAAAAGACCATTCACCTATTATACTCCGCCCCTAATAACTCAAGGGGCTTGATATACTAATGGCTACAGCCAATTAAACGATTAAGTATTATAAGCCACCTGATTAATCCATCTAATAAAGTGAGCTAACTATACTTATAGCTAAGCCAATTCAAGGTACAGATTCAGAGAGTGTTTATAAGCTGATGGATAAGGCCTTGTCTTTAAGATCTAGTGGTTCTAAATAGAAAACAATAGCGGAGTATAAAAGCTTAGAAACTCGCCCTTCGGGAGGGTCTCAGTCCATCCACGACTACGTTATAGCATTTTGAAAGAGAATGCTATTCCTGCCAGCCCGCACATGAATTAAACCACTAACCGGTATGCCACTAGCAATGAAATAGCCGCCTAATACTATGGTACGCAGTTCCTTACGTTTGGCTCGCTGCTCTCACTAGCAAATATAAAAAAGGCAGCCAATGGCTGCCTTTTGAGTATCACTTTTTCCCCAGTCGCTTACACGGTAACAAAGTCACCTTGGAATGGGTTAATAACACCAGTATCAAGATCATAGACAACCTGACCTCGTAGCAGCGTCTTGGCCACTTGCGCACCGATACTGCGGCCTTCATAGGCACTGAACTTGTTACGGTATTCCAGATCGTCTGCGGTGAGTACATAGGATGAATCTGGTTTTATGATGACGATATCGGCATCTTTACCGATAGCAATTCGCCCTTTCTGTTCTAAACCAAACAGGTCAGCGGGGTTGGTCGCCATCAGTTTCGCGAACTGAGTCAACGCCATGCCACGCTTTTGTACCCCTTCATCAAACATAATATCGACACTGTTCTGCAGTGAAGAGATCCCACCCCACGCATCAAAAATACCGCCTTGTTTGAGATCGGGTGTACAAGGTGAGTGATCTGACGTAATAAAATCAATCTCACCGTTAAGGAGCTTCGTCCACATACGGTCCTGATTGTCCTTGTCACGGATAGGCGGTGAACACTTCGCCTTAGTACCGATTTCCTCAAACTGATCATCATCCAGAGCAAAATAGTGGCCACACGACTCACATGTCACATCCTGGCCTTCATTACGAGCCTTGGTAACTTCCTCAATCGCTTCAGGGCTACTCAAATGACAAAGGTGCAGCTTACAACCGGTTTCCTTCGCCAGATAAATCGCCCGGCGCACAGCCTCGACTTCAGTGAAAACCGGACGAGAGGCAATATAGTCCTTGGCAGTAAGACGGCCTTCCGCCACCGCTTTCTTACCCAAGCCATCACAGATCTCCGCGTTTTCCGCATGCATCAGCAATATTTTGCCCAAGCGGGCTAGTTCGGTCATACCTTCGTAGAGCTGATAGTTGTTTACGTTACAGAAGTCACCTGAAGTCGGATCTGGGTTGCCGCAAGTCGATACAAAGCATTTGTAGCCAACCACACCTTCCTCAGCCAGTTCATTCAGGCGATCAATATTATGCGGAACGAGCCCACCCAGCGAGGCAACATCAACCGTGAGCCTCCCCTTACCGGCTTCATATTTAATGTGTAGCGTTTCACGGTCTATCGTAGCGGGAACCTGATTCAGTGGCATTTCAACACACGTTGTTACACCGCCTTTCGCCGCCGCTTTCGTTGCCGTTTCGTACCCCTCCCACTCACTGCGAGGACCGCCAGGATCGGTAATATGAACATGGCCATCAACCATGCTTGGTGCAACGATCAAGCCTGCCGCATCAATATACTCAGATGCCACTCCCAAATTGCTGCCAATAGCGGCAATAACACCGTCTTTTATTGCGATATCAGTTTCAATCGCTTCATTTTCTAAAATAACGGTACCGTTTTTAATAATTTTATCGTAGGACATGTTTCACTCCATTTTATTGGTTTAATTTAAACTATTTTGAAATAAATACTGCAAATTATCGGAACGAAAGGTAAAGCTCTGGATTGCGTTTTTCGTCAAGCTTCATCAGGGCAACATATGTCACAAAGGCAACAATGACGCCGGTGAACCAAGACACGCTATTTAAAGCACTTAACGAAGAAATATACTGGCCGCCTAGGGAGAGTACGCAGGCAAAGATCGTGGCATAGAAGGCAATAAGGTTGATGCCATTTTTATAGTAATTAAAGCTATCGTCAGACACGTAAAGTGAATCTAATTTTATCCTCTGCTTCATAATAATGAAGTAGTGACCCAGCATTACCCCAATCACAGGGCCAAGAATACCGCCGATGGTATTAAGGAAAAGGAAGATACTTTCCTGACTTTCCATTAGTTTCCACGGGCAAATAATCACGCTGATCACCCCAGCAATCATGACTCCCTGGCGATAAGTCAGACGTGGGAAAACCGCCACCAACTGATATCCGGCCGGGATGATATTACCCGTCGCATTGGTTGAGATCGTCGTCATCAGTACTACAGTACCGGCAAAGATCACCAAAAATAAGCTGTCCCATTTAGCGATAATATCGAGCACATTCCAAGTATCGGTTTCGAAATGGATACTGGCACCAGCCAGTACGCAAACACTTGAAACAGCAAACAACAGATAAGCCACCATTAGGCCACAAAACTGACCTGTCGCTTGGTCACGAAAACTACGGGCATTCTGAGTAAAATCAGAAGCACTCACCGCTGGAGCCGCCCATACGGCAACGATCGCATTAATCACAATGAGGAATTCGAAGAAGCCTGCATCACCCTGCTGAACCTTAGCAGGAACATAGGCGAGTATACTTTCAAAGCCCACTAGGTATACGGCCCAAATTGCCATGCCACCGAACACGAGGTAAATACACGGATTGAGGATAGCCGTAAAGCGATTGAGGATAGCGCCTCCACCTAAGCCAATAAGCATATTGATAACCCAAAACACTAGGAAAGCAATCAACCCAGGCGCGGAAATCCCCAAGAAAGACCAGTCACCACCAATCGCGAGAAATTCAGGCCAAATCTTGGCAATAATAATGAGTAAAGCGATAGAGCCCGCGTAATTTTGTAAGCCGAACCACATGATAGCAGCAATGCCACCGCGCAAGACTCCAGGGAACAGTGCACCTTTTACCCCATACGAAGCCCTAAGGAGCATAGAGAACGGAACACCATATTTCGACCCCGGTGCGCCATTGAGAATCATCGCCAGCGCAATAACGGCACCACTTAACAAAATGGCGGCCATGATACCGGCGGTGCTAAGGCCGAGCATAAAAAAGCCACCAACAGCAACGTAATTAGGTACGTTATGTACCGAGCCCTGCCATAGCGTAAAGTAGTTTAACGCTCGCCATGTTCTCTTATCCGTGGGCTTAGGTAATAGATCATTGTTATAACCACGAGATCGATATTCATCGATTAACTCCTTCGTTATTTCATTCATGGTGTTTCCCTTATTATTGGACGTCAATTCATTTTGTCTGGGAAACTATACAGGCTAGAATTTTTCTTTTATTAGAAAGTAACCACACAATAAGCAATGTTTTTATTATTTTGTTTATTTCAGCATGATTATTTAATCTGTTTTTACATTCAATAAACATCCATCTATTTATAAGTACTCACATACGGTTAATACTATTTGAAATTACACGTTTTTTTGTTTTCTATAAATAAAAAAGCCAGCTAACAGAGTTAGCTGGCTTATATCCAGGTGAGTTAAATCACTTTGACATTACTTGGAAGTATATAGTTACTGTTAATATGATGCTGTTTGTACTTCTTGCTTGTGGCTTGCTCTTAGGTTGATAACGATAAAGAATAATGCGCCAGCAACCAACAAGCCCGCGGACAAATAGAAGCCAATCGCTTTAGAGCCCGTTATATCTGAGATAAAGCCTGTCAACGGTGGCGCAATAATCGACGAAGACATTCCTGATAAGTTAAAGATAGCCAAGGCCCTTGCCATTCTGACTTTCGGCGCACGATCCGTAACATAAGAGATCAGGATTGGGTCAAGAGCCATCTTACCAAGGAATCCATACACAATAAGGCTGATCATCAAAGCGGTAGTGTTCGGAGATAACACCGTAAAGGCCAACATTAAGCCACCTGCTATCTCCATTGCGACAACCATCTTGATCATTTGTGACTTAAACTTATCTGCCAATGAGCTAAAATACAGCGCCCCTGGAACCGCAACCATGGCGACTAGAGCGGATGCTCCACCGATTGCAGCACCTTCGAATCCGCGCTCTGTCTGTAAATAGCTTGGCAGCCAAGTCACGATCATGTAATAACCATAACAAGTGCAGAAATATAGGAAATATACTGAAATCAGTTCTGGGCTAAGCAACGAAGAGCCTTGTTTTCCTGCCTCTGGGGTTGCTGAATCCTCTCGCTTTGACTCGACAGAAACGGGGGCTTTTTTATGTGGCTTTATCATCATTGCAAATACAATAAGCATTGCGAAAATAACCGCCGCAGAAATATAAAGCACGTTATTCCATGCCATTCCCATGTTCTTAACCAGAACACTGGATCCGATCAGGCCAATCCCCATCCCCACAGCAGAGCCACTGTTCACGATTGCGGAAGCAAACGCACGGCGTTCCTGAGGGACATGCTCACCAGATAATGAGTAAGCCGAGCAGAAGAAAGAGGCACACCCCAATCCGGACAGTAATGAACCCGCATATACCATGTTGATTGAGGGGGCGTTTGCAATAACAAGCGTACCAACAGTAAATAAACTGAAGCCACATAATAAAGTCAGCTTCTGCCCCATTTTTTCAACAACAATCGAGGCGGGTATTTGACCACCACAGTATGCTGCAAAATAGAATGTAGCAATAAGACCTATTTGTGTATCACTGATATCACCAAGCGCAGACTGAATTTCTGGATAAATCGGTGTAAGAACTGTGCGATAAATCCAAATAGCAACCCAACCAAAGCAAAGTATGACGACAAGCTTTTTCCAGTACTCAATACCGGACTGATTATTAATTTCCATATTAATTTCCGCGTATTATTTATATGCTAGCTCGTAAAGCACACTGATAAGTGCTTCGACACCAACGGTAAGATCATCAAGATTGGTTCGTTCTGCTGGGTTATGGCTAATACCCGCAACACTTGGAATAAAGATCATTCCAGTAGGAACGCGAGGAGCAAAAATCTGAGAATCATGCCCAGCACCACTGTGCATTCGCATATAGTTCTTGCCTTGCGACTCAAACGTCGTATCAATGAGATCAACCAGGGTTGGATCCATAGGGATCGGCTCTTCATCCATAAACAGATCAACATCGATTTCAATGTCCATCTCGGTACAGATTTGCTGCATATCTGCAATAATCTGATCACTGAAGCCTAATAGCTTTTCCTTATCGGTATGGCGACAATCCATGCTAAATACAATATCACCAGGCACGACATTAACGGTATTTGGCTTAGGTGACACTTTGCCAAAGGTCAATACAAGTGGATCACCTTCTGCTTTGGCTTTATCGATTGACTGACTACAAATTTTGCTGAACGCATAAACAGTATCTTTCCGGTAGCCCATCGGGGTGGTTCCCGCGTGATTAGCTTCCCCTTTAAGCGTAATGTTGTAACGACGCTGGCCGGCAATACTGGTCACCACGCCAAGTTGCTTGCCCTCGGTTTCTAGCACTTTGCCCTGCTCGATATGCAGTTCGACAAAGGCTTTTATGTCTTTTCTGACCGTGCGCTCAGTTGCAAAATCAAACCCGCACTTTTTCATGGCATCGACAAAGTTCACGCCTTTGTTGTCAGTTAGATCTTTAACCGCGTCATTATCAGCAATCCCAACAATATTCTTGCTTCCCCAGAACACATATGGAAAACGGCTGCCTTCTTCTTCGGCCAAAGAAACAACTTCAATCGTACGCTTTGGAGAACCGTGTTTATCTTTTAAGTACTGCATGGCAATAAATGCTGCTTCGATACCAAACTGACCATCGAGATTGCCGCCATTCACCACAGTATCGATATGCGAACCAGACATGATCACCTGGTTCGGAAATTCCGTTCCTTCCAAGCGGCCATAAATGTTACCCACATCATCTGAATACGCTTGGAAACCGCTTTTTTCAAACAGGTCTAAGAAGGTATTTTGAGCTGATAACCACTCTTCGGTGTAGAGTAGGCGGGTCATACCTTCCCCTTCTTGATAACCGTATTGAGTGATTTTTTTCGACGTTTCTTCTACTTTTGTTTTTAATAGCTCCATCTTTTCATTCCTTATTTTGTTTCAAAATATGTATATATGACAGACAGCTCATAACGGTACAGGTGGGTTAATAAGCAATTTTTATTTTTGAGTATTTGTTCTATTTATCCATTAAAGGCAGATTTATGATCGTAGGAGTTAATAAAGGTATGTTCAGATATTAAGTAGTCGTAGACTTCATCTACAATCTCTATTCCATTTTCTCTTGATTTAGCTTCAATTAGATCACTGTTTTGTCCCGGATATAATACCTTATCAAAACCAGGGGCTGGACGAATCTCACCCAATTCCTTCATAGTTTGAGAAATCGATTCAATGAAGTATTCTTTTGTTGTGAAAAATTCAGGGTTAATCACAATATGTAACTGGCCTAAATTACGTCCTTCGGCTAAATCATCGTACATTGAGCTGACATTTTTACCGAAAGGCAAACCCAACATCACGCCAGAAAGAATATCAACCATCATCATCAGGCCATACCCCTTAGGTCCGGCAATCGGTAATAGTGCCCGAACAGCATGTGGGTCAGACGTCGGGTTACCCGTACTGTCTACCGCCCATGTATCAGGAATTGATTGGTTACGGGAGCGGGCATCCAGCACCTTGCCCCAAGCCTGAATGGTGGTCGCCATATCAAAGTTTATTGTCTTTCCATCCGGTCCTGGCGCTGAAAAGGCAATTGGGTTCGTGCCATAGTAAACTTCACTGCCTCCAAATGGCACGACCATTGGGTCCGACTGGCACATCGAAATCGCAATAAGCCCTTGCTCAGCAGCATGTTTAGTAAAATAACCAAGTGCACCGCTATGGCTCATTCGCTTCACACCGATAACAGCAACACCTTTCGAGTTTGCCATTTCAATGGCTTTATCCATTGCGTTCTTTGCAATGACATGGCCAGCCCCATTATCACCATCGTAAACCGCACTGCAGGGGCCAGTTTCTTCATAAGTAAATTGAGGGTCGGCGTTAATGCCTCCTTTCGATATGCGTTCCGAGTAATACTCAACCCGAACAGCACCATGGGAATGCACGCCACGCTCGTCTGCAAACACAAGGACATCTGCAACAACATCAGCATGTTCATCAGATAAACCGGCTTGTTTAATTTTATTTTTAATTAACTGATGAAGCTGCTCACTTGAAAGATTCATAATGTACTCCATGATAAATATTCTATTTCACGGGCTAATAGGTTTATGTCATTTCTTTATAAATCTATACTAGCTGAAGAAATATATTATTTTGTGATCTATAAATGCCAAATTAAACTTAATGATTTTTTCTGTTTATCTATAAATAATCATTAAATAGTTTTATATAGTGTTTATAATATTCTGTAATTTCAGGAACAACCACATTCCCAATAATGTATCGGCCCCAGAATAATGGCCATGACATAGAAATCGAGATGCATAACGGTTGAAATCTTCTGGACTGGCGTTTATTAAGTCTAATAATGAAACCGAAAAATAACCGTTTCTTGCTTGCTCTAAATACCCAGCACTCACTGATGTAGTCCAGTAGTCGAGATCTAAAGATAGAGGCAACAGTTTATGCGCCCTGCCTTTCAAATCGGGATTGCTATAAGCGCAGGCCAACATGCCAACCAACATATCGTCATGACTAGGCGTTAATCCAGGCCCGCCACCAACAATACCTTTCCAGCATGGCGTGCCGCCATCAAACCATTGGTAAAGCTGCGCCAATATTTGATAAAAAGGGGTCTTGTCTTCGGCCTTTACAATTTCCGATAATGAGCCATATAACCCCGTCTCCTGTTCTTGTTTACTCAGGAAGTCGGTCAACACCGCCAAGGAAATAGACGATATACCCTGCGCCTTCAGCCACACGCCATTGGTGCCCTTTTGCAGATGTAAATCGTTAACTATCATACCATTACTAACCAGTCGTATATTGCAGGCTCCCGGCACAAGTGTACTTAGCTGATTAAATACCTGGGCTGAAACTGACCATCCGGAGGGACTCAACCCCGCATCACTGCGGTGTAGAGTCAGTACCTTGTTATCTTCAGTCAGAAAGTTAATCGCCTGACTTCCACTACCCGCAAAACGTAACGCCCCTTGCTTAAATGGTGCAGACAAACTGTAGGCTAACGCTTCATTTACCATCCCATTCCCCCCGGAGTGATCAAGGCAGCCTTGGGGCCGCCCTATTTCTCTATTCAGCCTGCAGACCCAGATCTTGGGCCAAGGCTTCAAGTGCTTTTTCAAAACACGCTAATGGCGCTCTTACAGTACCAGCCCCGATTTGGCCAATTCCTGCTTCCTTGTGGGCAATCCCCGTATTGATCACAGGCGTGATACCGGTCTCAACCACATGACGCACATCCAGCCCTAGACAGGCACCTTGGAAGTTCCATGATGGGATTTGGAGCAAAGAGTTTTGCTCAACGAAGATCTCTGCCATTTCCTCTGAAACATCTAGCGCCACATCTACCCCGCCAACACCGACAAAGCGGGTGACACCCGGCGCAGCGACCATCGCGGCCCCACCGATACCGTAAGTTTCGGTAATGGCACTGTCACCGACATCCGTATTCGCCTGCTCTTGGGAATAACCGGTAAAATACAAACCTTCAGGCGTATTTACAGGTGCTGTAAACCATTGATCGCCTAGCCCGCTAACTCGGATACCAAAGTCCTTACCATTGCGGGTCATTGCGGTAACAATGCTGCCAGCCTTGACGCTTGCGCCGGCATCCATGGCACACTTACAAAATGCCATCGCCAAATTGAGGAAAAACTGATCGGTAATACTTAGGAAGTCAAACACCCTCTTAAGTACGTCCTTACTGGTATCGACAGCTGCAATACTCGGTGCAAGCGTTCTCAACAATAATGAGGAGGTGGCGATATTACGCTGGTGAAATTCATCCCCCATAGTGATGCCTTGAGCCATGATAGCCCCTAAATCAACGCCACCATCAGTCTGTTTCAGTGCATCTTTGAGTACCGGCATCAACTCTTCACGCATCCAATGCAAACGTTGCTGGACCTCGTCGCCGTAAGCGCCGAAGCGCATGACTTTACCGATACCTTCATTCATATTGCAGTAAGCGAAATTACCGTCAGCTTTGTTTTCAACCACAATCACCGGCATGTTTGCGGATGTAATTCCACCCATAGGGCCAACAGCATTATGGTGATGACAAGGACTGAATTTAACCTCGCCTCTGGCAAGCATTGCCATCGCTTCAGTGTCAGATGTTGCCCAACCTTCATACAAACAAGCACTGACACAGGCCCCTTGCATAGGCCCTGTCATTTCTTCCCATTGGATCTGAGGGCCGGCATGCAGTAAATGCTTACCTTCAGCCAACCATGTAATAACGTCACTGGCAGAAGTGACATCCACCCAAAATGGGCGAGCTGATTTTACTTTTTCCAGAACGGCGGCATTGGCTTCATTAATCGATGAATACATATCTTGGCTTCCCTATTGCATTTGTTTTAATAGACTGGCTAATTTTGTGTTCCCACCCGCGATCGGGGCCCATTGGTAATGCACAACGGGTGTAGAGGCTGACTGCATATCATCCGCAAAACTACGCAGGCCCGCATTCACCACCGTTATCCCATCAAGGAGGGAGGGTCGTTCATTAACCGTCTTTATCCCTTGTTGTTCTGTTAACGCTTCTGACAGCAGCACCGCTTCTTCTAACGTATTGACGACGGCGACACCCGCATCGATTAGGATGCTAATTTGCTTTGAACGCTGCTGAGGATCCTCTTGGGTGCCAGTTACTGTCGCGATAACATGCAGCGGACTTTGTCGCTTGGATTTAACACTTTCAACGGCATCCACCAGTGCCGATGCAGGATCGGCGGTTGCGCCATAGCCAATAACAACGTCCAGCAGCAGGACTCCGATGGCTTCATCAACGGCACGCTTCTCGATTTCTAAAGTACGAGTCGTTGGGTCAATCATCGGGTGAGGGCGACCAACCGTATAGTGATCATCACCGAGATCGATGATGAGATGGCCGCCGTCGTTAAGCATCACGCCTTGGTCATGGGCATCATCGACTGTCAGTCCAAACTGTTCAGCGGTAAGCATCGCGGCCTCAGCTGCCAGCGTACCGCCGGTATACAAACCAAGAATGGTTTTACCCGATGTTTGATTGCAACCTGGAACATATTGACGAACATTGGCTAGCATCGCGGCAAGCCTCCCCGCTTCAGCCAGGCTATTAGCAAAAAAGACATTGCCATCACGAGCCTTATCTTGGCGAGTCCCCAAAAATAGCGCGACAACCGGCTTGCTCATTCCTTTCATCGCGTGAATAACGCGTTGCTCTACGTCAGGAGCTGGCGGTTTGGAAACAAATGCGACCACTTCAGTTTCCTGATCATTCTCCATCATCTTGAGTGCGCTCAACGCGCTCGCCCCGCCGACTTCAGCAGATAAGTCACGGCCGCCTAGGCCAATAGCATGGGTGATCCCTTGGCCTGCTAGGCAGACTTGAGAAGCCAGTTCCTGAATACCTGTGCCCGAAGCACCGACAATACTGATCGGCCCTTTCGGTAACACGTTAGCAAAAGCAAGAGGTGAACCTGCCACCATGGCGGTACCACAGTCTGGCCCCATGACCAGCAGTCCTTTGGTCGCCGCTTTCTTTTTCAGTGCAACCTCCGACTCAACCGGGACATTGTCGGAAAACATCATCACATTCAGATCATGATCTAAAGCCTCGTCAGCTAAATCGGCGGCATAGTCCCCCGCCACTGAAATCAGTGCCAGATTTGCCTCCGGCTGTTTTGCCAGTGCGGTTTGCCAGCGACGCGCGACATCTAGCCGCTGCCCGCCAGAAGAAGCCTGCGCCACCGATGCTAGGGCACCATTCAACTGCTTCGCTATCTCCTCTGACACATCACCACTGCTTACCGCTGGGCGAATCGCTACACAGATATCATTTGGCGTCGCCTCTTCGAACAGTGGATGCCATAATCCCGTCGATTCGAGGAGAGATTTATTGGCTGGTGTGCCCATCATGACTGACACTTCTTCGACATCGTCCCCGTTACTCAATTGCCTTGAGATCAGCATCAGGCTCACTGAGTCCTGAAAACAACCCTTTTTCAAAAATGCTTGGATCATGTACGACCACCTTTTATCCCCAAATAAATAACGATGAGAAAGCTATTTATTACATTATGCTTCCCTGTATTGAATTAGAGATTAAGGCAGAAGTTGAAATAAAATATTGAGCAATATCACACACAAAATATTGTTATAATCTTTTCAAAAATGACCTTATTATCGTTTAATCTTTATTGATTAATAAAATTCAAACACAACAATTATAAAAATTATTTATATAAACAATAATTCATTATCAAAAATGATTTTCTTACACTTATCTTTTTAATAGTTTATCAATAGTGGATCTCGATCAATTTATTTATTTCTATATTCTTCTATAAAACCTTATAGACCATTCACTCAAGGAATATTTATGCTGGACAGGGAAACCATCCGTTCGTTTATGAAAGTGGCTGAGCATGCCAATTTTTCCAAAGCGGCTGAAGAGTTACATAAAACGCCGGCTGCCATCAGCTATCGAATAAAGGTATTGGAAGATGCTGTCGACACCCAGCTCTTTATTCGTACCACCCGAAGTGTAAACCTCACCGAAGCAGGCGAGCACTTACTGGGCCAATGTCAAAAGTGGCTTGACTGGATGGAGAGTATTCCTGATGAGCTACGCCAAATTGCCGATGGCGTTGAGCGATACATTAACATAGTTATCAACAACTTACTTTTTGATGAGCACTCAGTCTCCCAGCTCACACTGGCATTACATGAAGCTTTCCCCTTTACTCAGATAAATATATCTAGCGCGGTATATATGGGGGTATGGGATGACCTTTTGAATAATGACTACCACTTAGCCATTGGTGTTCCTGGACTCGATACTATTGATAATGCAGTAAAACTACGCCCTCTCGGTAAAATGAGCTGGACCTTTACCCTGGCCCCCAACCACCCATTGGCAGCGCTCAACGTACCGCTTAAAGAGTCTCAGCTCAGGCATCACCCTGCTATCAATATTGAAGATACTTCGCAGCACATCAATAAACGTACGGCTTGGCTGCTACGCGAACAAAAGGAAATTAAAGTACCTGATTTATCGACAAAAGTTGCCTGTCATAAAAACGGAGCGGGGATTGGTTTTCTGCCAAAAAACCTGGCAAGACCATTAATTGATGAAGGGCTATTAATTGAAAAAGAAGTGCAGTGGAGCCGTACTCCGTCGCCACTTTCTATTGGCTGGCGTCAAGACTCAACTGGTGAGGTAACCCAATGGATTATCGAATTATTCAACAATAACGATCCCATAATCCAAGGGTTCCTGAAAAATATCGATCAACTAAACCACTAATGGCGCTTCGGGGACAACAGTGCATGCCGGCCTGACACATGTCCCCTTTTCACCCACTAGGATTTGCTCTATATCCTGCAAGGCACCAATGAAGGCGACTTGCCCGGTCCGTTCAACAAATTGAATAACCGCCTCGGCTTTCGGCCCCATCGCACCATCAGGGGCGGCAAAAGGACGCATTTGGCTAACCGTGACATCCCTCAATGCTTTTTGATTGGGCGTGCCCCAGTCTTGATAAACGGCATCAGCATCCGTCAGAATCATCAAATAATCGGCCCCAATTTGTTCTGCAAGCATTGCGGCAACTGAGTCTTTATCGATAACAGCTTCCACACCACGGTATCCGACATCCTGCTGCACGACCGGCATACCGCCGCCGCCACAACATACGACGGTTTTACCTTGGTCCAACAAGCTAACAATGGTATTCGCTTCAATAACTTGAACAGGTTTAGGCGAAGCAACCACACGGCGGATAAATTGGCCATCTGGTTTCATTTGCCAACCATATTGTTTTTCGAGCTCGGCTTTGTCTTGTGGCGAATATACCGGACCAATATACTTGGTTGGATCAGCAAAAGCGGGATCAGATGCTGACACTTCAACCCGGGTTAATAGGCAAGATACATCACTCATACCTTGCTCCGTTAATGAATGCACCAACATATAACCCAGCATACCTTGAGTTTGAGCCACTAAATTATCAAGCGGATAGGCCGGCACTTCATTGTAGGCAGAGTTCTGTAGCGCCAATAACCCCACTTGTGGGCCATTGCCGTGTACGATTGTTACGTCGTAATCTTGCTCAAGTTGCTTAATGAGTTCGGCGGCCTTATCAATATTTCGCTGTTGGTTCTCAGCCGATAGTACTTCGCCACGTTTAAGCATGGCATTGCCGCCCAAGGCAATCACAATTCTTTTTTTATTCATTATACACCTATTTAATATTTACCCTTAGGGCTGTTAAATACACAGTTTGTTTTCGAATCTGTATACTTAAAGTATTAATGACACTATTTTATGTCTAGCGAATACGTTTAATTTACGTCTTTATAAAACATTTTTATTTAATTATGACATCAGCATATAATTAAACCTTGAAGTAAAAAATGAGTTACCAAGATCACATTTTTATTATTTCCACTCGATAATATTTATATACCAACACAGCTTCTGGTAATAGGGCCCAATTACTTCCTTCCGGGCCCGCTTTTTTAGGTGATAGATTCGAGGTATAAGATGGGATACTTAAACAACAATACTGGATACATTAACGATCTTCTTGCAACCCGTGCCGTAATTAAAAAGAACAACTTTGCAATTCTTCCACCAGACGGGTTAGTTAAAAATGTTCTGCCGGGTTTTGAAAACTGCGACCTGACTATCCTGTCTTCACCACAAATAGGCGCAACTTTTGTTGATTACCTAGTTACCCTCCATGATGGCGGCAACAATCGCTCTGGTTTTGGTGGCGAAGAAATTGAAACCTTCTTCTATGTCATTTCGGGACAAGTCAGTGTCGAGTCGGACGGCCAACGTCACACGCTCACAGCCGGAGGTTATATTTACTGTCCTCCGGGAGCACTATTGTTCATGGAGAATAGCAACCAAGGCGAAGATAGCCAGGCATTCTTGTACAAACGCAAGTACCAGCCTATCACCGGCTTCCAGCCGCACTTGATCGTTAACCACCGCGATAACCTCGAAAAAATCCACTACGAAGGTATGGAAAATGTCATTGTAGAAGATTTACTCCCGAAAGATTTAGGTTTCGACATGAACTTTCATGTACTGACTTTTGAACCGGGAGCTTGCCATGGCTATATAGAAACACATGTACAAGAGCACGGTGCTTATATCCTCAGCGGTGAAGGTGTCTATAACTTAGACAACAACTGGATCCCGGTGAAAAAAGGCGATTACCTATTCATGGCTGCCTATGTTCCCCAAGCCTGCTATGCAACAGGGAGAGGTGAGCCTCTTAGCTACATTTATTCCAAAGACTGTAACCGAGATATTTCATTGTAAGCCTGCATTACTGCTGACTACACGTAACATCGCCTTTGGAAGCGCCAGCTTGATCTTGCGCTTCCTTTTTTTTAATCATAAATTGATTATCAAAAGTTTTTATAAAGAAACAAGACTTCCACATATATCAATGATCTCATAGCCTCAGTCCCTATATTCTCAGGTTAAGTGCCGCCATCATGTGACTGAAAAAGCATTCACCTGTCGCATAGAAAAGCCGGAAAAATAAGATCAAGGAGCCCGCAATCAATGACGATTAACAATGAACTTTTTGAAACCCTAAACCCACCACAGCGCTTACTGATGGGGCCGGGTCCGATCAACGCCTACCCTCGTGTCCATCAGGCTTTATCCAGTCAGCTGATCGGTCAGTATGACCCGGCAATGACGGAATACATGCGTCAAACCCAGCAGCTATACCGCCAACTATTTCATACCCAAAACCCTGAAACGCTACTCATTGACGGGACCGCAAGGGCGGGCATCGAAGCCGTATTGGTTTCTATTCTTCAACCAGGCGACAAAGTATTGATCCCTGTGATCGGCCGATTTGGCCATTTGCTGTGCGAAATAGCCCAGCGCACCGGTGCCGAGATCACCACCATTGATGTTGAGTGGGGCAAGGTCTGTGATCCTCAGCAAGTGGAGGACGCAATCAAGCGTGTTAAGCCAAAATTGCTGGCAACCGTTCAGGGTGATACGTCAACAACCATGAACCAACCACTGGCTGAAATCGGCGAAATTTGTCAACGCCATGATGTGCTTTTCTATTGTGATGCGACAGCGTCGGTTGCCGGTAATGACCTATTCGTTGACGACTGGCACCTTGACGCGGTTTCCGTCGGACTCCAGAAGTGTTTGGGCGGTCCATCCGGTAGCGCACCACTCACCCTGAGCCCAAAATTTGTCGAACAGATTAACCGCCGTAAACATATTGAAAAAGGGATCCGTGCCCAGCACCATGTGGACGGTGACGAGACGATGATCCAATCAAACTACTTCGATTTACCCATGATCCTCGACTACTGGGGTGAAGAAAGGTTAAACCACCATACCGAAGCCACCTCAATGCTCTATGCCGCCCGAGAATGTGCTCGGATCTACCTTGAACAAGGTCCAGCGAATGTCATTGCCCGCCATAAGCAAGCGGGCGATGCAATGGCAGCCGGCCTGCAGGCCATGGGCTTATCGCTATTTGGCGATCAAGACTACAAGATGAACAATGTCGTTGGTGTCTATATTCCAGATTTGGTTGATGGTGAGAAAGTTCGCCAAGAATTATTGACTCGTTTCGGTATTGAGATAGGGACGTCATTTGGCCCGCTTCAAGGTAAAATTTGGCGTATTGGTACCATGGGGTATAACGCCCGCCAAGAAGCCGTTCTTCATACACTTGCAGCACTTGAAGCTGTACTGCTTAAACATAAAGCGCCAATACACCTTGGCGCGTCCGTCGCAACGGCGATGGAATATTACTGATCTCAGCTGGGCCTATTGCCATCTTGAAATATAAAAGTGCCACCGTTTAAGGTGGCACTTGGTATGTTTGTCGTGCAGTGTAATTAATTTGCTGTCCTTACAATTAATCAGACTGATTCACCATCATTCCTGACACCTGAAAGGCTGTTAGTGTTAAGTTTTCAGCACCCCCGGCTAAAGCTTGGGATAAGGTGCACGGTTTAGACAAAATCGAGAAACACGCCACGATACCGACTTGACGCAATGCATCACAGCCATCACCTAATGAACCAGCCAGAGCAATGGTCGGGATACCCATTGAGTGGGCTAATTTGGCTACACCTGCCGGTGTCTTGCCACCAAGTGTTTGTCCATCCACTCTCCCCTCACCAGTGATAACCCAGTCGGCCCCTTGCAGCTTTTCCGCAAGTGACACCGTTTCTGATACAATCGCGATGCCGGATTTCAACTCAGCTTGCATGAACGCCAACAAAGCGGCCCCCATCCCCCCAGCGGCGCCAGCACCAGGGACATTAACCACCTGACACCCTAACTTTTCATCAATACAACCAGCATACCGTGCCAATGCCAGATCCAGTTGCTCCACAACGTCAGGGGAGGCGCCTTTTTGAGGTCCAAAAATGGCTGAAGCGCCACGCACGCCAACCAATGGATTATCAACATCACATGCCGCCACAACCTCAACGTCCGCCAGGCGAGGATCCAAGCCCTCCATATCAATGTCCGCTATGCGCGCTAACTGGGCGCCGCCATGACCAATGGGGTAGCGGTACTTATCGAGGAACCTAACCCCAAGCGCCTGCATCATCCCCACTCCGCCATCATTGGTCGCACTACCGCCAATCGCGACGATCAACCGTTTGGCTCCGGCGTCTAGCGCAGCAGAGATTAACTGGCCTGTCCCGTAACTGGTGGTCAATCGGGGATCTCTCTGCTCCGGGGTTAATAGCTCGATCCCCGAGGCTCGCGCCATTTCGATCACCGCAGTCTCACCGTCACCCAGCATGCCGAATTGCGCTTTCACCTGCATATCCGGCAATGGTCCCATCACCATCACCGCTTGGCGATACCCATTCGTCGCGTCCACTAATGCATCCAAAGTGCCTTCCCCGCCATCCGCCATCGGTACGCATACCACCTCACTGGATGGTAAACGCTGGGTAATACCTTTTTTTATCGCTCGGCACACTTCGGCAGCACTTAAACTTTCTTTGAATGAGTCAGGGGCAATGACAATTTTCATCCGTTTTCTCCTTTCTAAACACACTCTCAAAAACCACAACGGGCACCTTAGTGCCCGCTGATTTGGTTAGCCTCGGATAGAGTGGTTACTCATGTGCTCAAGCGCTTTGATCATCGCTGAGTGATCCCATCCACTTCCATCTAGAGCAGCACAAGTATTAAACAGCTCCTGCGCGGTCGCAGTGTTAGGAAGGTTTAGTTGCAGCTCACGCGCGCCAGTAAGCGCAAGATTGAGATCTTTTTGGTGCAGCTGGATACGGAAGCCCGGATCAAACGTCCCTTTAACCATACGCTCACCATGTACCTCAAGGATTTTTGAAGAAGCAAAGCCACCCATTAAAGCCTCACGGATTTTGGCTGGGTTCGCGCCAGCTTTTGAAGCGAACAATAGCGCTTCACCGACAGCTTCAATGTTCAATGCGACAATGATTTGATTAGCGACCTTGCAAGTCTGGCCATCACCGTTCCCCCCAACCAGAGTGATATTCTGTCCCATCACCTCCAGCAGCGGTTTCACTTGTTCAAAGATGTCATCACGACCACCGGCCATAATGGACAACGTACCCGCCTTTGCGCCCACTTCACCACCAGACACTGGCGCATCGATATACCAGGCTCCGAGATCTTCAACTTTCTGGGCAAACCCTTTTGTTGCCATTGGCGAGATAGAGCTCATATCTACCACCACCTTACCGGCAGCCAGCCCTTTGGTGATACCGATGTCAGAAAACAGCACGTCTTCAACCTGAGGGGTATCCGGTACCATAGTAATGATCACCTCAGCAGCTTCTGCTACAGCGGCAGGGGTTGGGCAAGCGAAGCCTTTCTCTCCCAGTAATTCAGCGGGCGCTGGCTCAAAATGTTCAGAGAAGTACAAGGTATAACCTGCATCCTGCAGATTCTTTGCCATAGGCTTACCCATGATCCCCGTACCAATAAATCCGATATTTTTCATCCTATTCTCTCCCTTCCTTAAACTAGATTAAATTCTTTCAGCCAACCCAGACCCGCCTGAGTACCATTCGCTGGAACGTATTCGCACCCTACCCAACCGCTGTAACCGATAGTGTCGAGGTGGGCGAGTAAAAATGGGTAATTAAGCTCACCCGTACCCGGCTCGTGACGACCAGGATTGTCGGCCAACTGGACATGACCAATGTGGTCTAGATTCGTTTCCAGCGTACGAGCAATATCGCCTTCCATGATTTGCATGTGGTAAATGTCATATTGATAACGGATATTGTCAGAGCCGACATCTTCCAGTAGGCCTAGCGCCATCCGGGTATTGGAGACAAAGAAGCCAGGAATATCACGGGTGTTGATAGCTTCAATAACAAAAGCGATGCCCGCGGCTTCTAGCTGTTCATTGGCAAACCGTAAATTATCAACAAGTACCCGGTAAGCTTCATCATCTGTTACATGATCCGGCTTGATACCAACCAGACAGTTCACCTGGCCACAGCCCAACGCTTTGGCGTACTCGATGGCCTTGGCAACACCAAAGCGAAACTCTTCAATGCGGTCAGGGTGGCATGCTATGCCACGCTCTCCTGCGGCCCAATCACCGGCAGGTAAGTTAAATAGCACCTGCTGCAAGCCGGTTGCTTCCAACTTCGCTGCAATCTCATCAGCAGGGAAATCGTAAGGGAAAAGATATTCGACACCACGGAAACCCGCCTCTGAGGCGGCTTGGAAACGGTCCATAAAATCAAGCTCGGTAAAAAGCATTGATAGGTTCGCTGCGAGTTTTGGCATAATTCATGCTCCTAGGTGCTGTGGCATCTCAGCCACAGCAAATTCGAAATAAAATCTGATATTGGTCGATGTAACTTCGCTTGAATGACTTACAGGTCGACGGTTTCTTCAAACTCCATCACCTTGTCGATATCAGGCCCCATCGCTATGTTGGTGACACGCTCGGTCAATACCTCAACCACTACGGGTACCTTGTACTTCTGCAACCATTCTTTCGCCTGCTCCAGCGCAGGACCGATGTCTTGCGGCTCATCGACACGAATAGCCTTACAGCCAAGTCCTTCAACCACGCGCTTGTGGTCAACACCGTATTCTTTTACTTCTGGAGCATTCTGATTTTCAAAAGAAAGCTGAACACAGTAATCAATGTCGAAGGCTCGCTGGGCCTGACGGATAAGGCCCAAATAGGCATTGTTAATAAGTACATGGATATACGGCAGGTTGAACTGGGCCCCCACTGCTAGCTCTTCAACAAGGAACTGGAAGTCGTAGTCTCCGGAAATAGCGACTACCGGTTTGGACGGATCTGCCTTTACAACCCCCAGAGCAGCAGGCATTGTCCAGCCTAACGGACCGGCCTGGCAGGCATTAATCCAATGCCTTGGTTGGTGAACATGGAGAAACTGGTTAGCCGCAATCTGCGCCAAGCCGATCGTCGACACGTATCTTGTCTCAGGGCCGAATGCTTTATTCATTTCATGGTAAATACGTTGAGGCTTAACAGGAGTGCAATCAAAATCCTCACGGCGCAGCATCGTACGCTTACGTTCAGCACAGCTAGCAACCCATTCAGTTCTGTCTTTCAGATCGCCATTGGCCTTCATCTCTTGAGCCACTTCGATGAATACCGACAGCGCATCGTGCGCATCAGAAGCAATGCCAAGATCGGGTGAGAAAACCCGGCCAATTTGAGTCGGCTCGATATCAACATGAATAAACTTACGCCCTTTGGTGTAGGTATTCAGATCCCCCGTATGGCGGTTCGCCCAGCGATTACCGATACCAAACACAAAGTCAGATTCAAGGTAAGTGGCATTGCCGTAACGATGATTAGCCTGACAACCCATCCTGCCAGTCATCAATGGGTGTTCATCAGATAATGTGCCCCATCCGCGCAGGGTTTGGATAACCGGCACATTGACCAGCTCAGCAAACTCACGCAGAAGATCAGAGGCATCGGCGTTGATAATCCCGCCACCGGCAACCAAAACAGGTTTGTCAGCCTCGTTTAGCATTTCCAACGCTTTCTTGGCCTGAGCCTTAGTGGCCGATGTTTTTGATGGCACAATGGGCTCATAGAGATCAATATCAAACTCAATCTCTGTCATCTGCACATCGATAGGCAAATCCAACAGGACCGGGCCGGGGCGGCCAGAGCGCATTTCGTAAAACGCCTTTTGGAAAGTACCCGGCATCTGGCCTGCTTCTCGAATCGTGACCGCCATTTTCGTTACAGGCTTGGCTATCGCTTCGATATCAACAGCTTGAAAGTCTTCTTTGTGAAGCTTAGCCACAGGCGCCTGCCCAGTGATACAGAGAATTGGAATAGAGTCTGCTGATGCCGAATATAGGCCCGTGATCATATCCGTTCCCGCCGGGCCTGATGTGCCGATACAAAGGCCGATATTACCAGGTGCTGTACGGGTATAACCCTCAGCCATATGAGATGCACCTTCAACATGCCGTGCTAGCACATGGTCAATCCCACCTATTTTTTTAAGAGCTGCATACATTGGATTAATGGCTGCACCAGGGACACCAAATGCCGTGTCCACGCCTTCCTTTTTTAGAATTAATACTGCCGCTTCAATTGCTCGCATTCTTGCCATAATTGTTTCTCCGCCTGAGGATAGATAAATTTTTCCACCCTAATCAAATAGGATTTATCTAAATTAAAAATATTTAAAAGCTGATGGTATAATTGGAGGATAATTTCTTAACAATACAGTTATCTTCACCCGCACGGTCTATCGTCAAAAAATCTGTTTCTTGATTTTTTGCAAATAACAAATAATGCCAAACATTACGGTGATAATTTACACCTTGATTTCCATTCGTGATAAATGCTCGTAATGTCGATTCATCAATATTTTCATCACCCTGGGCAACAATAACAATAAAACGTTCACCATTTAGAGGAAAGAAAGCTTGGCTTCCTTTAGGGTGCTTTTCCAGTAAATCAAATGAAAGGCTATTATCAAAACCTGCCGCACGTACAATACTAATCAAAGGCTTTGACGCATCTGACACATCAATGGCACCAAGGCCATGAAAGCGCTGTCCTGAACGATTGTTAATATAAAAAAAATCGGCGTTATCCGTTTCAATCACATCACCGAAAGGGGCAAACGCCTCTTTCGTGAGAGGCTCTACTGTTAGTTCTCGCATAATTAAAGTTACCTAATATAATTGCCAAATTAATTTAAAGGGTTAACCGTTATTAAACGACAAACAATCATCCCCGATATATTCCCTTCTCTGAGGGTAATAAAAACAGAGAATCAGGTTAAAATACTTGAGCTAGAGCACACTTTTTTTTCTCACCATTTTTTTCAAACAATATAGAAATGATTGATAAAAAAATTTATTAATAGATTATTTAGCTCTTAAATCTTAATTAAACAAACGGTAATTTAAAGTTAAAAAAATTTTAATATAGAGGGGCAATAGAAAACAAAAAAGGGGTTAAAACTAAACAACTTAAGTTTATGAGGCGTTTGAATTGCCGAATTATTGATAAAAAAAACCACCCAAGACGGTGGTTTTTTATATCCAGCTTGAGATTATGACTCTTTGATCGTCACTTTCTCGATAATAATGTCGTCCAGTGGTACATCTCCGTGACCAAAGCGGGTCATAGTCAGAGCCTTACCGATGTTGTTAACCACCATCATGCCGCCAGTGACTTTACCAAATACGGCATAGCCCCAACCTTGGTTGGTGGTTGACGTGAAATCAAGAAAATCGTTGTCTTCCAAGTTGATAAAAAACTGCGCCGTCGCCGAATGTGGTGCATCGGTACGGGCCATCGCAATGGTACCGATTTTGTTTTTCAGGCCACGGTTGGCTTCATTAACAATCGGATCGCGGGTCGGCTTTTCCTTCATACCCGGAAGGTGACCGCCACCTTGGATCATAAAGCCGTCGATAACACGGTGGAAAATAGTCCCTTCGTAAAAGCCATCCTTACAGTATTGAAGGAAGTTCTTGGAGCTGACTGGTGCTTTATCGAAATCCAGTTCAATTTCGATATCACCAAAGTTTGTCGTGAAAATAATCATAAAAATATCTTAGCTAGATGTGCGTTGCGGGCAGTATACAAAGCTTAGCGGATACCGCAAACATTAACGCCCTACTCCCAAGCTGTCAGCATTTTGGCCAATAAAACGTCCAACTGTTGCTGCTCTTCTTTCGATAACACTTTCAACTTATCTTGATTGCTAGTATGTAGCTTTTGAATGATGTCATCGATCAGCACTCTACCTTCTCCAGTCAGTTGAACCAATTTACTGCGTTTGTCCTCGGGATTATCAATCCGCTTAACCAAACCAGCCTTGGTAACCCGAGTCAGCACTTTGGTTAGCCCACCAGAGCTTAGCAACATCGAACTGTACAGCTCTGTCGGCGACAGACAAAACGGAGCGCCTGCCCGCCTCAATGTTGCCAGTACGCCAAAATCAGCACTTTGCAGCTGATATTGCTCTATCACTTTCGCCAAATCCTGCTGAAGATAATCATGTATCCGGTGGATACGTAGAATCGGTGGTGAATATTGTTCAAACGATTCAGGCCAATTTTCTTTGATGCTTTTCAATATATTAGCAACGGTTTCTTGTTTCGCCATCGGTCTACTCCTTCCTAATCCCCTAAATATATCTTGCTGGAAAGATAAATGCCATATAGTATCTTTCTAGAAAGATAAATAAGAGAGTTCTATGAATAAACACATTCCTACATCCTTACTGCTATTACTCGCAGCCGTTTTTGCCCTTTCCCCTTTTGCGATCGATAGCTACCTGCCCGCGATCCCGATCATTGCAAGTGATCTGGGCGTTAACACATCACTGGTAGCCGTTACCGTCAGTATTTATGTCCTCGGAATGGCCATTGGCCAGCTCATCGGGGGACCGTTATCAGATAGGTTAGGCCGTAGACCCACCATGGTGGCAGGCCTATTACTCTTTGCCGTCGGCAGTTTTATGATGGCCGGGGTCGAATCACTGGAAATGCTATGGACATGGCGAGTCGTGCAGGCATTTGGCGGCGGGATTGCTGTAGTGGGTGTACCGGCAACGATTCGTGATAATGCCGTTGGCAAAGAAGCGGCCCGGCTATTTTCACTCATCGCACTGATCATGATGCTAGCCCCTTCCATTGCGCCAACGGTAGGAACACTAATTTTACGCACCCAAAGTTGGCCTTGGATCTTCTATCTGCTGTGCTTTCTTGCCGTTATGGTGGCGCTGAACGCGATGGTGGTCATGCCAAAAGCAAAGCCAATAAAAAAGGCAAAAGGGTCTGGCGGTTACCTCTCCGTTATCAAAGAGCGACGCGCACTAGGATATCTCCTAGCACAGGCTTTCGGCTACGCAGTGTTAATGACCTTCATTACCAATGCGCCATTTGCCTATATCGAGCACTTTGGGGTAACAGCTGAATTGTTTTCCGGCCTGTTTATCGCCAATGTTGTCGGTATTGTGATCGTCAACCGAACCAATACTTTTTTACTGCGCACCTTTGAACCTGCGGCCTTGTTAAAGATATTCCTTGGCCTACAACTTACCGGTGGTCTGGTACTTATTGCGAGTCAGATCATTGCACCAAATAACTTATGGTTCGCCGTTACTGGGTTCGTACTGTCGATTGCAGCAAACGGTGGGATCATGGCCAACTCAAGTGCCTGTTTCATGCGCTACTTCGATAAAAATGCAGGGGTTGCATCTGCCCTGCTAGGCGCGGTGCAATATGGCATCGGCGCTACTGTCAGCGCGTTAGCGGCTATGCTGGGTGGAGCCTCACTGTGGCCAATGATCATCGCGATGGCTGGTTCAACCACGATTGCACTCACCGGCGCAATTATCGGTGCGCGCTACGAGGCCTGTGACAATGATGACATAGAGTCGCTAACCCAAGCGTCGTGACATAAAAGAAAAGGGTGAGCTGTTATCGCTCACCCTTCCCAGCTATATCTCTTCCTCTCTCATCGCTAAGTTACCTAATGTATTAAACAACTACCGCTTCAGGTGCTGATTTTTTTTGTTTTAGGCCCAGCAAAATAGTCAAACTAAATGCAACCCCGAAAGAAATCACCATACCAAAGATGTAGTACATCGCTGAATTAGGATCGATTGAGATAATGCCCGGTAAACCTGCCGCACCCAATGCCGTTGCTTTTACCTTGAACAAAGTAATAAATGCACTTGCTATTGCTGCACCAATGATGGCTGCAATAAACGGATAGCGGTATTTCAGGTTAACACCAAACATCGCAGGCTCGGTAATCCCCAGCAGCGCCGTCACACCCGATGGCATAGCGATCCCTTTAGCTTTGCTGTCTTTAGTTGTTAAACCAAATGCTAAGCAAGCGGCACCTTGAGCGATATTGGACATCGCTGCAATTGGGAAGATAAAGGTACCACCAGTAACAGCAATATCCGCCAATAGTTGGGTTTCAAAAGCGATAAAGCTGTGGTGCATACCCGTAATAACAAACGGTGAATACACCAAGCCAAACAAACCGCCACCAATAAAGCCCGCCGATTCATATAGCCAGTTAAGTCCATCACCTAAAAGGAATCCAGCATCACGAGTTATAGGGCCAACGAGGGTAAAGGTCAGGAAACCAGTAATAAAAATCGCCAACATCGGCGTTAGCAAGTTATCCAAAACCGATGGGATCACTTTGCGCAGACCATTTTCAATCTTGGCAAGAATGAAGGCAGAGACCAGTACCGGCAATACCGAACCTTGATAACCCACTTTCTCGATCTCAAAGCCAAAGATGTTCCATACTGGAATATTACCGCTCACGCTGGCGCCACCAAATCCCCAACCGTTGAGCAAATCTGGATGAACCATCAACATACCCAGCGCCGCTCCGAGGAATGGGTTACCACCAAACTTCTTCGACGCCGAGAATGCCAGCAAAACAGGCAAGTAAACAAAAGGGGCGTTGGCAAAGGTGTTGATCATCGACGCTAAGTCGGCCATGCCCGGGTAGGCTTCAATCAATGACTGACCATCAAGAAACAAGCCTTGTGCCGTCAACAGGTTGAAAATACCCATCAGCAAGCCACCTGCGACAATGGCTGGGATGATTGGGACAAAGATATCGGACAAACCTTTCACTGCACGCTGCATAATGTTCTGCTTTTGTGCACCGGCAGAGGCCACATCTTTGGTCGACATCTCGGTTTGGCCGGTCTCTGCTGTCATCGCGGCATACACTTGATTGACGATACCCGAGCCAAAGATCACCTGAATTTGTCCGGCAACCTGAAACTGACCTTTTACCCCTTCAATATCATCGATTGCTTTCAGATCGGCTTTGCTTTCATCATGTAAGGCCAAACGCAAGCGCGTTGCACAGTGTGCTGCTGCTGCAATGTTGTTTTTTCCACCCAGCTTTTCAATAAGTTGCTTGGCTATAACCGGAAAGTCCATCTTTCTACCCTCGTCGCGAGTGCTCTTCACGCTCAGAAATTTAAATTCCACCCTCAGCAAGCTTGCTGTTATGGGTACACGGTATACCCAAATGACTTCATAATTCTAGGTTCAGCGAGAATCTTGAAGGTACTTGGCTATATACAATCATTGTTGTTCCTGGGGGCCGCTCACATTGCAAGCCCATTTTAATCAAGTTTCATCAACTTGAATTTATTTTCGGGAACGTTACCGAAATAGTTTTCCCGATCGAGTAAGGCAGCGTCAAGCTTTGCTTCTTTGAGTGTGAGGACGATCGATGAATATCGCTAAACACCAAGCATAAACGTGATCAAAGTCACCATAAGTGGCTAATCCAGAGCGCAATGATTGCAAAGCATCCCTAATTTGCAGGATCATCTTGGCTAACCAAGGAGTTATTTATGGCAAGCCTACACGATGTAGCCCGACTTGCCGGGGTATCGAAATCGACGGTTTCCCGGGTGATCAACGACGAATATGGCGTTAAAGAAGCCACAAAAATCAAAGTAAAACGTGCGATTGAAGAGTGCGGTTATGTAGTCAATCAAGTGGCCAAAGATCTAAAATCCAATAAAACCAACCTGATAGGCATCATTGTCCCACGAGTAGCCTCTAATGCCACCTCACAGGGCGTTGATGGATTAAGCGAAATCTTCGAACAGGCTGGTAAGCAGGTACTGCTGGCCAATAGTCGTTTGGAGGCAGGCAAGGAACTGCAATATATCGAGCTGTTCAACCAGAAACGGGTTGAAGGTATCGTGATGTTTGCCACCCACATCGATGATGAGCTGGTCGCCGCTATTAAGCGTTCCAAGGCACCTGTGGTTTTGATAGGACAGGACGGCTCTAGCTTCAATATTCCAAGCGTTGTCCACGATGACTACCGTGTGGGCTATTGTGCTGGTGAGTTTTTGAGTCAAGCTGGGTGCAAACATGTCGGCTTCCTTGGAGTGCAAAGCGATGATATTGCCGTTGACCAACAACGCTTTGATGGCTTCTCTGCCGCCTTGGACCATATGGGCGCCAAACCGCCAAAATTCCATAGCCAAGGGCAGTTTTCAATCGCCTCTGGACGTCAGGAAATGGCTGATATTTTATCAAATAATCAAGAGGTTGACGGGGTTTTCTGTGCAACAGATCGCATCGCTATCGGTGCCATGCAGGCCATTGCCAAAGCTGGACTTCAAGCCGGTATAGACATCAAGGTGATCGGTGTTGGTAACGACGAAATGGCCTCTGTTGTCACACCGTCCCTTTCGACCTTTGCCTATGGCTTTGAGCCTGCCGGCAACAATGCGGCGAAAATGCTGCTGGAAATCATCGAGCAAGGCCGCAGCCAAGTCTCCAAACTGGTGCTGGGTTTTGACTGGGTTCCACGCGAGAGCGCATAAGTTTCCACACACATTCCCATCTCTTTTCATGCCATAAAACGCGATCGAACGCACAATTTTCTTCATAAAGGGGAGTAAATCCACCGCTCCCCTTGCGTTTATTGCTGCATTTTCTGTATTTTTGGAACGTTCCCGAAAATTAACGAGCAAACACTGCTTAAGGCCTCACATCCATGATACTGACAGACATCCTTGCTGCTTGCGGCGGCCCAAATAACCTGTTGCGTGCACTTCGCGTCGATCAACAGGTAATTCTGGAACTAAAGGACCCGGCGCTTCGCTCCGACCTCGCACGTGTGTTGCCATTCCACAGCAAACTCAACCAAGTATTATGGACTCCAGAAACACCGTTGAGCAAAGCCGACTGGGCGCAGTTCGGCCGTATTATCGAGCATAACCAGCGCCTACAACTCGCGGATGTCAGTGAGACCACGCCATCTCAGCACCGTCCTCTATGGCATATTGCCCCACCTCAGGGCTTGCTCAACGACCCTAACGGCTTCATTTTCCACAATGGTAAATATCACCTTTTCTATCAGCTCTACCCTTTTGCTTGCGAACACAAAGACAAATACTGGGCGCATGTCACCAGTACAGATCTGGTGAATTGGCAAAGCCAACCTATGGCTCTGTTCCCGTCTGATTGGTTCGACAGCCATGGGGTATTTTCCGGCCACGCTGTCAGCACTGAAGAAGAACTGATGCTGTTCTACACTGGCAACGTCCGTATCGGCGAGCAGCGTGAGCGCATCACCACTCAGTGCCTTGCCTCCTCAAAGGACGGCATCCATTTCACCAAGCACGGCCCAGTGATTGACAGCCTGCCCCCCTTAGTGACGCCGCATTGCCGCGATCCGAAACTGGTCAGAAATGGCGATCACTGGCTAATGCTATTGGGAGCCCAGCAAGAAACAGATAAAGGGCAGCAACTTGGCCGGTTGGCTCTATACCGTTCAGATGATTTACGCCAATGGGAGTTTATTTCTTTGGCAGGCGATGAATTCAACAACTTCGGCTATATGTGGGAATGCCCAGACTTGTTCGAACTCGGTGATCAGCTAATTGGCATCATCTGCCCACAAGGTATTGATGACCAGAGTGAGTTCCATAACATCCCCCACCATAACGGTTATTTTAAAGCCTCCTTAAATGCCAATGACCAACTTGGCTTGTCCGATTTTCGGACCTTGGACTACGGTTTTGACTTTTATGCGCCACAATCGACAGAAACACCAGATGGCCGCCGGCTGATGATCGGCTGGATGGGCCTACCGGATGAAATAAACCAACCAAGTGTTGAAGACAAATGGCTCCACCAGCTCACTTGTCTACGTGAACTGTCGTGGCAAAACAATACTCTGTATCAGCAACCTGCACGCGAACTGCAGCAACTTCGGGGCGAAAAGCAGCGTTTTAACCTAGCGAGCCACACTGAAAATTCTTCACTGGATCTCGGCAGTAAAAGCTTCGAACTGCAAACAACCTTACCTTGGCCTGTATCGGGGCAAACCACGTTACGCGTGATAGACAACGGCAGCGAGTACTGCGACATCATTCTTGACGCCGATAAGCTGCAGATCCGCCTGGATCGCTCTAATGCCCAGCCCACTGATGGGGAAACCATCCGTGAACTGCCTTGGCCAAACCAGCAAGATGTTGAATTGCAGCTACTGACCGATCATTCTTCGTTGGAGCTGTTTATCAACCAAGGTGAATTTGTCATGACAGCCCGTGTGTTTACCGCGGCAGATGCCACCGCAATCCGCCTACTAAGCGACGAGCCTATTTGTATAGACGGTACAAGTTGGCTTTTAGGTTAAGGACAAAGGCGATAGTAAACACTCTTTACTCAAATGCGATTATTCCTACTCCCTAAGGCATCTCAATATCCTTATTAACCGCTCCGTGCCAGTTGCCCCAACTGGTACGCTTTTGCTAATGGTCCTATTTCAGGCTTGCTAACTTCCAGACTTCACCTGATTGGCTGCAACAGACAATTCGATTTGCCAATTTTCCGTTAATGGTATTTAGTCTTAGAGGAACTCGTTAAACCCATAGAGGGTTACCACCGATGAAGAATATCAAGATAGTGTTCATAGTTGGTCTACTGTTACTTACGATTTTATGGATGCTGGCCGATACTTTTGTCCCAACGCCTTTCAATTACTTCACCTTTCGCTCAGTTTTTATTCAGTACTCAGGCTTCATTGGCATTGCAGTGATGAGTGTATCCATGTTGCTGGCGACCAGGGTGAAATGGTTAGAGCCCCTCTTCAATGGGCTGGATAAGATGTATCGTCTTCACAAGTGGCTTGGCATTACCGGTCTGGTGTTGTCGGTTCTTCACTGGTGGTGGGCGCAGGGCACCAAATGGATGGTTGGCTGGGGATGGTTAACCCGACCAGAGAACAAGGGGCTAAGCGTTGAGACAATGCCTCAGTTGCAACAATGGTTACTGGACCAACGTAGTTTGGCTGAATCGATTGGAGAATGGGCATTTTATCTGACTGTGATCCTGATTATTTTGGCGCTGCTAAAATCATTTCCTTATCACCTATTTCTAAAAACTCATAAATGGCTGGCGATTGTCTATTTACTATTAGCATATCATTCGATCGCGTTGGTTAAGTATGACTATTGGTCCCAGCCCGTTGGCTGGCTGATGATAGTATTGCTGATGACTGGATCAGTGTCCGCCTTGGTTGTGCTTACCGGGCAAATTGGCCGCAGCCGTAAAGTACAAGGAGAGATTATTTCACTGACTTCCTACCCGGGAGTTCGGGTCATCGCTAGTACTATCAAGCTTAGCCCGGGTTGGTCCGGGCATAGACCAGGACAGTTTGCATTCGTCAGTTCCAAAAAATCCGAAGGGGCTCATCCATATACTATTGCATCAGCCTGGAGTGAGCAGGAATCCAGTTTAACCTTTATTGTCAAAGAACTTGGTGACTGGACCGGGCAGTTGAGTCAATGGCTTAAAGTTGGTATGCCAGTTTCTGTTGAGGGGCCTTATGGTTGTTTCGACTTTAAAGATAAAGGCAACCGCCAGATATGGATTGGGGCAGGCATTGGAGTGACGCCTTTTATTGCGAAGATGCAACATCTGTCGAAAGAACGTGGAAGTCGCGAGGTAGATTTCTTCCATGTCACGGCTGACTATGATCAGGCTGCTATTGATAAACTTAAGGAAACGGCTAAGAAAGCTAATATCAGATTACATATCACAGTTACCCCAAAAGATGGCCGTTTAACTCCAGATAAAATCCGCACCATTGTTCCTGACTGGCAGAGCGCCAGCTTTTGGTTTTGTGGTCCATCAGAATTTGGCAGCGCGCTGCAAAATGATTTCGTCCAACATGGACTGTCACCCTCTGACTATCATCAGGAGCTGTTTTCCATGCGCTGATTAGCAAACGATATATCCCAGCTTACTTAGTGTCCCAAAATGAGTTGGATGACTGTGAATAACAGAAAAGGACCTCGCCATAGCGAGGTCCTTCTACAACATCGCCAACTGATGATTGGATACACCGCTGTACCTTTATTCCGTCTGGTACGCAGCCAACTGCTCAGCCGATGGCAATGCGGTCATCGCTCCTTTGGCGGTGGTCGCTAGTGCACCGCAGGCATTGGCCTGTTTGATAATATTGAGTAATGTGTCTTTATCTTGCCAATTATCAACCGATACTAAGCCCGCCAGTAGCCCACCAACAAAGGCATCACCTGCTCCAGTCGTATCAACTGGGTTGACCGGCTTACCGGTTACTAGCTGTTGCTCACCGCCCAGGGCCACCAAGGCACCTTTCTTGCCTTGGGTCACAATGACCAAAGGTAGCGCGTAATTGGCCTCGATGTAAGCTAACGCGGCTTGTAAGTCAGCCTGATCGGTGAGGAACAACAACTCATCATCAGAGAACTTCACCACATCAGAGAACGCAACCGCTTGCATGACAACAGATTGAAGCTCAGCTGGGTTAGCCCAAACTTCTTCGCGTAAATTAGGATCAAACGAGACATAACCACCAGCGGCTTTAATCGCTTTCATGGCATCCAGCGTGGTGGAGCGTGAAGGCTCATTGGCCAAAGCAATCGAGCAGGCATGTAACCACTCCCCTTTAGCAAAAGCAGGCACATCATCGAGCGATGTAAATTGATCGGCACTTGGTTTCACCATAAAGGTAAAGCTGCGCTCTCCCTCGTCATCCAGGTCAACAATAACGGTTGAAGTGCGGTGTTCACCATCCAGTGTCATACGGTCGGTATTCACCCCCTCATCAGACAAAACCTGCTTCATAAAGCGACCCAGCGGATCTTGGCCAACACGACCGAAAAATGCAGTGTCACCACCAAGACGGGCAATACCTACTGCAACATTCGCCGGCGCGCCACCTGGACATTTCAAATATGTCCCTTCCCCTTCAGGAATAAGATCAACCACCGCATCGCCTGTGACCCATACTTTTGCCATTATCATATCTCCTAAAGATTCATCTGCGGCAATTATTGCTAAACCGTTTTAGCCAAACAACACAAACGCTCCCTTTTCAGGATAAAGTGTGATCAAGGTTAAGTTTTGCTTACCTGGCAACGACACTCGACCTTTAGAGGATTAGAAAAAACTTGTATCGTGAAGCTCGGGAATAGTCACGGTTAGAAGAGACTCTCGGGTCTGCTGCCAAAAGTTCTGGTAATCGGCATTGCAGGTGAGCGGTTGCCAGCCAAACCCATCAAGCAAGGTACTGAGGTGACAGCGAGTAGCACTCTCCAACGACTCATGGCCAATTAACGCCATACCAAATACCATTGCTCGCACAGCATAAGCAATAGACTCCGCCGGTTTCTCACAGGGTAAGTCACCATTTTTCTGGGCTTCAGTGATGGTATCAACCAGCAGGCGCTTAACTTGCTCTTCGGTTTCACCGTATAGCTCTTTCATGGTGTTTGAAAGCTTAGTGCTGATCTGCGGGTCATTCAGGGACAATATGCAATAATGCAACCGCGGATATTTTTCTTGGATGAGTACATACACCAAGGCACAGCCCAATATTCTTTCGCGGGTTGAACACTGACCTTCAAGGACCATTTGCATCATCGCCTTTTGCAGCATCAATGTCCTGACGCTCAGCGCTGAAATGATATCTTCTTTACAACTGAAGTGGCCGTAAACCGTCCCTTTGGAATATTCGGCAATCTGCGCGACCCTTTCCATCGTCAGGGCTTTGGTGCCTTCATTTCGCAAAATATCATAGGCAATATCCAAAAATAGCGATTCTCGTTGCTGCCTTTCCCTTTCCTTTCTCGTTAGATTATCCATTCCTTTCCGTTATCTCACATCAAGCGCACTATTGAGCCAAACGCTGTCCAAGCTGAACCAAATTGGCTGCACTTTCTCGCCGAAAGCGCAGCCTGAATTATCACACCGCCTGCGGTTGTTCAGCCGTGACGGCTTTGTCTGTTGGGATCAGCCAAGGTGCCAGCAGGGTTATCACATATAACGACATGATGCCGCTAATAAACAAAGATAAGCCAACCAAAGTTCCTAAATCAACGATAGGTTTAAATTCTGAGAACAACAGAGCAATAAAACCGATACTGAAGACAAAGACATTGGCAATAATCGACCGGCCTGACTGCGACAATGCCTGCAACAACGCATCATCAATAGACAACCCCTGCTCAACACCGTGCTTTGTCCTGAGCAGGTAGTGAACAGAATAATCGACGATACCTAGAATCAGGAATGAAATGATTGCGGTACCAATATTCAGCTCAATGCCAAACAACGCCATGGTCGCGTAATAAAAGACGACCGTTGCCGCTAATGGCAAGGTCCCAACAAGCCCCATCTTCCAAGATTTCAACCACAGGCTCATTGTGATCACTACAGTCAAAAATGCCAAACCGATACTGAGCATCTGGCCGGAGATCAACTCATCAAGTACGGCAGTCCAGATAATCGGAGCGCCTGCCAGTTTATAGCTGACACCCGAAGGGGTATTTTCTTCCAACCAAGGGATCAACACATCGAGGAAACCTTGAAACTCACTGGCAACCGTTGTGTTCATGGTATAAAGCATGACGGTTTTCGAGAAATCATCATTGAGAACATTGGTCAGATCACTCCCCCCACCATTTTCATACATCAAGATAGATTGACGGATGATGTCCTGCCCAGAAATCGTCACTTTATCCACTGCACCGGTTTCTTCATCGATATCAGTAAAGATCTCTTCACGATACGGCAGACGGTCAAACTCAGGATCCATATCATTAAGCACCAAGTTCATACGCCTAACGTATCTGGCGGCAGAGTAGCTAAACGTGATATTCGCTTGCTGATGAATGAACTTCTCAAGCTTGTCGACAAACATGATAGTGTCATAATCGAGCGCAGCCCCAGGCTTTCCGGCGTCAATTTCGATCCAGCCAGGGCTGGTCCCAGCCACATTGCTATTAATAAAGTCATCTGCGACACGGAATTCATTGTCAGAGGCAAAGTAGCCACTGCCCATATCATCCACCTTCACCTGCAGTGCCAATACCACCAGCCCTGCCATAACTACCGTGGTCAGCACCATAAACCGGGCACGGTATGCAATAACCGGTCTAAAAATAGCAATCAAACCGCGACTGATGAGATATGACTCACCGGACTTGTTGTCTTGCTTTTTAGCTTTTTTCTTCGGGTTCAACAACGATAGCCATGCAGGGATCAGCAACAGTGAAATAATCATGGCTACAAACATGCCAAATGACATGCTGATGCCGAAATTCTGCAAGTTGCTGATGCTCGTTGTGGTTGAAATAATGAAGGTAAAACAAGTGGTAATTGTCGTCAGTACAACCGGCGCCGTCATCAGCCGCATGGTCACTACTACCGCCTGCCGATTCGATTGCTGTTGTCGGCGCTGATGGTAGTACTCCGCCATGACATGGATAGCATCAGAAGAACAAATCGTAATTAAGAACACAGGCAGTACACTGGTGATCAAATCAACCGGGATACCAACCATTGCCATTGCGCCCATCGTCCAAATGGTACACATGGCAACATTGACCATAGGGATGGCAACCCCGAGTCCCGAACGGAAGAATGCCACTAAAATAAGAGCAATCAGAACAATAACCGCTGGCAGCAAGGTACCTAAGTCGCGGTCCATGATTTTCTTTTGCTCGGCAAAGAAAACCGGCACACCGCCAATAAAGACCTCGTCTTTCAGTAGAGGATTAGCCGCTTTGTATTCATCAACAAGATGGCTAATCGTATCATATGCCCTGAGCTGCCCTTCGGCGTCATCCTGAAGCACACTGACTTCAATCACCACCAGCCCAACATGACCTGATTTATCAACAACACCCATTTCCATCAGCTCATTTTTCATGATCGCTTTTTGGATAGCGCTAGGATTGCTGTCATTGTGGTTCAAGGTAATGCTAGCGCGAAGTGTACCGTCTGATTCAAGGAAAACATTCTCTGTTGCTGACATGCCAGCCATTTCACGCACTGGATCCAAACGTTCAGCCAGTACCCGAAGATATTTCACATGCGCGGCAGCCATAGCCTGACCATGTCCATCAGCAACAAACTGCCTAACGGCAGCAGCATCACTCTGGCCAAGCCCCTGCGCCATCACTCCGCTAATTAATGCATTCAACTCGTTATGCTGGCTATAGTTTTCTTGGATCAACGCGAGCCGCTCAATATCTGATTGATCAGCCAGCATGATTTTGCGAGCCGCCTGGGTCAGGTTGAAAATCGCATTTAGGCTTTCTTGATTGAAAATAGATTCTTTGTTGTAAAGCGCGATAAGAATTGAGTCATACGTACCAGTAAATTCTTCTCGCATGTCCAGCAAACTGCTTCTTGCTGGGTGACTTTCCTGTAATAAATAAGGATTACTGTCCTCAGTCAGGTACCCTATTTGATACGTAAAGTAACCCGTTATCAAAACCAGCAGAAATATAATTGATTTTGCGTACTTGGACACAAAATTTATGTATGCATTCATGACTTAACCTTCATCTCCCTGAATAACTTCGTCAATCGAAGATATTTTCAATCCATTTTTTAAAGCCCGCTTACTGAACTTTTTATTATCCAAACCAACGTTGTATTCTAAATTATTAAATATCATCTCTGACGATGTGTTATTTATCAGATTTGATGTTTTCGCATTAGTGATTGTCCAGATCCCTTGAATAGCCTCAACTTCAATGGCTTCCTGGCGTTTAAATAATACGTCTTTGGCATCAAAGTAATCACTGCGTAAGAAAATGTCTCTCTCTTTGTCTATCCAACGCATGACTTTGTGATAACCCGTTTTATTAATGACATCTTGAGATGACGGAATTTGCTCAATAACCCAAACATCTCTACCATCAATAATTTCCTCACCAACAACCGTCGATTGGTAATCCCCTACACGGATTTTATCTAGGTCATAATAAGAGAAAGCGCTGCCCATAAAGGAGCCACGTTTATCGTTCGAGCCAATCCGTCGAATTTTCCGAAAGGCGGGTAGGTAAAGCCACTGGTCATCCGCACTTCCTGTTTGCTCTGGGTAGGTATACATCAGAAAGCTGACCCCGCGGACATCGACAGAGTCATAGAAATAGATATAGGTCATTTCCTTATCATTGCTATCTTTTTGCAACATATACATATTTCTAGCCCTGACGTTACCATCAGAGTTTATTAAATTCAGTTCAACATCTGATACATATGAATGTCCGTCATCACGATCACGAACAGCCGTTAATATACTGTCCGCATCAGGACTTGCATAAGATAGGAATGAACTAAATAGTAACGCTGCAACAATTCCCTTTTTCATGTTTTCACCTTACAGATAATATGTTGTCGACACCCAAACCCTGTCGTTGTCTTTATATTGACCAAAGAAGTTATTTTCATTGCCATTCAGCAGGTCTACATTCAATTGCAGTTTCCAAGCACTGGTCGGTATATAGGCGAGCTTCACTTGATATAACTCGCCGCCCCCGTTGGCGTCAGCATAGGTTACGGCAGCCCTTGCCGTTAATTTGCTTTCCATCAAATTCCCTTCCGCCGAGAGGGTATATACCGTATCTGATTCCGGCACAGACAACGCCTTCGACCAACCGTTGATATACCTGTCCGACACCTGACCGGTTATCAGCCAATCACGGTAGAGGTAATCAATTCCGAGCAAGCCTTGGGTCGTATTGTGCTTCTCTCTGTCAAAAGAAGTGGTCGCGTAACTTTGCTGGTAAAACCACGCTAACTCGGTACGAAGAATAAAATCGCCAGCCGAGAACGACAAGCTGTTGCCCAGCATGTGTTGATCGTAATACTTGCCTATCACCTGTTGTTGATCAGCAACAAATACCGGATCATCCTGATAGCCTGAAAAGCCATAGAAACTGGTATCAGCATCAAAGAGGATGGTAGTGAGGCGAAAACCGAACTCGCCGCCACTGGGCTCATCACGCGGTATTCCATCTAAAGCTAGCATCGCAAATTCACTACCGCTTGCGGCTAACTGGTTAGGCTCGAAATCGAATAACCAAAGTAACTCTACATCCCATTCACCGTGAGTGGACTCCGTGCGAAGCATAGGCTGGCTGATCCGGTAGTCATCAATGTCAAAAAGCACAAAATCCTTGAGATCTAATGGGTTAACAACATCTGTCACCCTAAGATCATCGGCTTCTCCCCACACAACTTTTTGATACCCCAAATAGAATGACCAGTCAGCCCACAACCACGATAGATACGCTTCATCTAACCAAATCCGAGTTCCGTATTCGTCACGGGCCTCACGACTGTATTGATCGGTCCAATCAAACACGGCGTCGTATTGCAGCTCACCATCAAAGTTAAACGACAGGACATCACCGTAATGCTCCAGCTTCAGTCCTGCAGCATTAACCTGGGAGGTTAATGTTTCGCTGCCATGCAAACGTGATGAAGCAGCTACCGATAACCTCGGCTCAACGTACCAATCACTGGCTTGCGCCCTAGAGGCAACCATCGCTCCGATCAACAATCCTGAATAAACAACTACACGCCACATCCAAAGCCTCCGTCGATGACGATGCCTTGCGCCGTGATCATGGCCGCTGCTGGTGACGTCAAAAATGCAACGGTATCGGCCACATCGGAATCTTTGACCAATTGCTTCAGTGGAATACGCTTTTTGATTTGGCGGATCATCCGCTCAACCGAGATCCCGAGCGTATCGGCTTGGGGCGCTAGCTCACGCCTCAACATTGGCGTATCAACCCAACAAGGCATCACCGCATTGACGGTAATTTTCCTCGGTGCCCAATCCAACGCCAGACTTTTCACCAACCCCAGCAGACCATGTTTGGATACACAGTATGCTGAGTTCGCCACTTTGCCCGCCTTACCAAGAACCGAAGACAAGATCACCACCCGGCTGCCAACATTGAGATGGGGCTCCAAAGCCGCAAGCAAGCGTTGGGTGGCATGCAGGTTCACATCCAGTACCCTATCCCAAACCGACTGCTGCCCAATCTGGTTTTCGTTGCTCAGGGCATGGCTGATCACAACCTTATCGACCCCTTCTCCGGCATGGCAAAAACCTGATACCGCAGCCGCCATGGCCTGATTATCGGCCAGATCCAAGCAGCAGAAGGTAATACGGCTCCTCTCATGAGGAGTCAGCGATTGCTTGAGCGCATCAAATGCCGGTTGATCGATATCAATGGCCACTATCTGGCGTTCAGCCAGTCTTAACTCCGACTTCAGTACTGCGGCCCCTATCCCACTGGCCGCCCCTGTAATGACAACTTTCCCTTTCATCATTTTCCCCTGCTAACCCAATATAAGCCCGCCATCGACAGTCAGTACCTGACCTGTGATGTAGTGGTTATCGGGTCTGGCTAAAAACAATACCGCCTTGGCAATGTCATTCGGCTCCCCGAACGTCTTGGCGAGCAAACGTTGTTTTAATTGCTTTTCAAAATTGCCCAGCAACTCACCGGTCATTTCTGTTTTGATCACACCAGGCGCAACCGCATTGACCCGAATGCCTTTTTTGCCCACTTCGACCGCCAACGCCCGGGTAAGCGCTTCAACCGCGCCCTTTGACGCGGCATAGTTTGTTTGCCCTTTATTCGCCTTGGCCGCTGTAATAGACGATAAATTCACGATGCTTCCGCTTCGTGCTGGCAGCATCAACTTGACCGCCTCGCGACAAAACAGCATGGGGCCGACGACATTGGTTGTCAGCACCTCATCCATATCTGATTTTTCCATACTGACCAAAAGACCATCCCGGGTCTGGCCAGCATTGTTAACCAGTACATCCAAGCGGCCAAACTGCAGCTCTAACTCACCAAACAGCGCTATCACGGCCGGCTCGTCACTGACATCCAACTGGCGGGCGAACACCCGGCTACCACCGGCCTCTATTTCTGCCATCAGTGAGACCGCATCGGCTTGGTTGCTACGGTAACAAAAGGCAATGTCATAGCCCTTGTCTGCAAACGCCAAGGCAATGCTGCGCCCAATCCCGCGCGTCGCCCCGGTAATCAAGGCAACCGGCCTTGTCTTGCTTTCATTCCATTCCATTACATCGACTCCGTTACCTTGACCGTACCCAATTTCATACCGTGCTCACGCGCTCGCTGCGCAATCCACTTCACCTGTGCTTTGGTTAAATTTCCGTATGAGTAATGAGTGGGATACTGCTCCATACCAAGTACGACAGTTTCTGCCATGCAGGCATAAATCTGGCCTTCAGCAAGATAGGCTCGCACTCTAGGATCCAAACTTTCATTGTTGGGGGTCTGTACGATCCCGCCTCGGATACAACGAATATCCGGACGCGCAGCCAAAGCACTATCAGAGAGGTTATGCGGGACCGCAATATCGCAAACAATCGCGTTTTGCTGAATGGTGCTGATATCAATAAAGGCATCAGATGCATTCGATGCACAGATAACAGTATCGGCTTGAGAGATAACAGCGAGATCGGTTGAGATCAGCACCGGCGCATCTGTTATATGCTGCTGACACCAATCAAAAATGACCTCACCAACGACTTTATCGGGCATGGCTTGCAGCCTGATACGAATCGCGTCAGTGTACCGCTGCAGCACAGCGGCGATACCCGTCGCTGGCAGCTCTGTCGCTAACAGGCTTTCCCACTCGGCTTGATAAACTTGGTAAGCAACTTTCTGCAAACGCTTCACCGATCCTTGTCGGCCACTGCCGACTAAAATCAATTGCTGCCAGTGCTCTGCAGCAAGCAAACTGTAAACCGAACCGATATTGCCGGCAGCACCTATAACCGCTGCAGATCTCTGCGGACTTCCTCGCTGAGCGGCCGCCTTGAGTAAAGCTTCATGGGCCATAGCGATGGTCAGTGCATTTCCTGTGGTTAGGGAAATACCTGCCGTCTGCGCTGCCTTTCCGTTGTTCATCACAATGGACGTAAACATCCCCAGCCCAGCGTGGCTACAACCATCAGCTTTCGCTGCCGCTAACCTTTCGTCAATCGCAGCACGCAGTGGCTCTAATTGATTATCTTCAAGCTGCTCACTGATTTGCTGAGACGTCGCATTAATCGGATACAAAACAAAATCCACGCTCTGTCCCTTGGCTGAACGCACTCTCACCGGCGCAAATGGGGCGACTCGCTTATCAAAAGCAAATCGCCTTACCAGCTCATCACACTGCTCATCTGTCCAATGTTTCAAGGATGCATCTACCTGGCGTAACCAATCACTGGAAATCAGGTGATTGACAAAGGCCACCTTACTATCGGCCGGCTGTGAATAATCGACATCGAGTCCAAGTGAGGCATACCAAGATCGAAAGTCCTGCGGCTCGCGCGTAGGATGCGGTTCATCATGTGCCAGAAAATGCACCAAGTAGCCTGTATCTTGGTATCTCAAAGCCAAGCACACACGATCAAGGGCATACATAAGCTCGTCAATATGTTGTTGGGTCAACAGAATGGTTGGCTCTATCCGGATCACACTGCCTGCACTGGCCGGTGGGGCAACCCTGATCCCGTATTCGTTCAGCAAGTGCCCGGTTAACAGGTAGCCCAAGGCCCCTTGGTAGGCAGATGTCCGGATCAAATGTGCAGCTGCATTGTCCTGAGGCTGGAATTCGATACCGAGTAATAACCCTTTACCGCGAATATCCTTAATCACATCAGGATAAGCCTGATGCAGCCCCTTCAAAGCAGAAAACAGTGTCTCCCCCAACGCTCGGACCGTTGAAAGTACACGGCCCTCCCCTTCCGCAAGACGGTCAAGATAAGCCGCGGCCAACTGGCAGGACATTTCATCCTCGGCAAATGTTGAACTTTGCAAGATATCAAAGCCATCGACATATTGGCCCGAGCGAATAGCAACCACCCCAAGTTTGGATAACCCCGCGCCCAGCGCCTTTGACAGTGCGACATAATCAGGTTTTAACCCAATTTGACTACCCGCGAGGAATGAACCACAACGGCCACTGCCCGACTGAACCTCATCGGCAATCAACGGACAATCGAGGATGTCCCTCACCCGGTGTAGTATCTTCGCATCCGCTTCGGTCAAGGCATACACGCCGCCCTCGCCCTGCACTGGCTCGACCAATACAGCAGCAACAATAGGGGCAGCAACCTCTTCGATAACCCAGCCTTGTTTGGTTTTCTTGGGCAGCAACAGCATTGGTTGCTCCAACCACGGCGCATCACCATGACACAGCGCTGCTAGCTGAGGTATAGAGACAAACTCCGTCCGTAAGCCCAAACGACGGAAAGGCTGACGGTACATTTCACCGTGTGTTAGCTGGATAGATGTGGTCAGTTTGCCGTGAAAGGCATGATTCAAGGCAATAAAAACAGGCTGTTGCTGCAATAAAAGCGCATTGTGCTCTCTGATGTAGTTGAACACTATGTCATTGCAATCAGCAGCTAATTCAGGATGGGACTGCTCTTGAGCCTCAGAAAGCGATAATGACAAGGCAGGATCTTCTCTCCATGCCCGCATAATTTGATCCAATGCCCGTTCAGACTGTTGCGAGAGCAGATCCAGTTTGTGGCCACGGTTCATTTCGCTGTGCTTGATCGCTATCTCGACACTCTCCGCCCCGGTCGAAGTAAAAGCGCAACGGAATGCTTCTTGCCAACCGGTTTCATTTCTCAGTATCGGCTGAAGCTTTTCAGCTAATACCCCTGCACCGCTGCGTATTGAAAATTGGTGATGCATTGGAATGTCGGCTTGCAACAGCTCAATGGCCTGTTTCTTTAATGCCGGGTCATTATGGCCCAGCAATACAGCGCCGTATCCTCCCAGTAAATCCAGCACCGCTTTTTCGTTACCTTGGCTATCTGAGTAATATAAATACTGTCCTTCGGCACGATGGTACGTTTTATCCAACCCGATACTGCTCAAAGCACTGGATAGTGATGGCTTGCAGTATTGCAAATAGTGGTTCATTCGATACCCCTTTTCAGTATTGCCAGCGCTTTACGTTTGTTGCCACTACTGGACTCAACCGCCCATGAGCCACGAAAGTGATCAGAGACCAGGTGCTGTATGCTCTGCGCGACGGTCATGACAATACCAGCCCACTCTAACCCTTTCTGCTCGCAAAATTTCGGCCCCTCAAGCGGGCAATTTGCTTGCCCCGCATTAGCGGTATAATCATCCAGCCATGCCTGTACATCAGCACCGCGTTGTGTGGCATGTTGTTCTGACTCAAGAATCAACACAGCGGCACCTGAATTTGCATCATTGCGGGGAAATGGTTTCTGCTCGGCGACGGCTGAATAGCAATCTTCAGCACACCCTGACATCACCACGATGGCCACATCCGCATATCCTCCCTGCAACTGGAAACACGCTTCATCCAAGGCTGCGGCGGAACCGGCCTGATCACGGATAAATGCCACTCCGTCATTTTTCAACTGCCATATTTGGCTAATTAAACCGACCACGTTATTGCTCAGAGCACGGGTGATTAAGAAAGGATTGACTTGGCGGGACTGCCATAATGTTGCAATCAGGGAAGTATCTCCGTGCTGGTCCCAGCCCTTCAGAGCGTCGATAAAGTCATCAAAGTCGGGATGCTGATAACCACTTTGTGCGGTATATAAGGTCGCCCTGTCGCGCAGGGTTTGCTCCTCAAGGCCACTGCTCTCAACCGCCAGCTGACATGCTTTGACCGCTGCAGGTGTTCCCCGGGACGAAAAGCGACGCAGTCTGCGTGGGATCAAAGCTTCAACTGATTGGTTTTGCCCATCAGGACTTGCCTCCAATCCAGGAAGGGCCACACCGAAGCCGGTAATAGCAATTGCAGATTTATTCATTGTAAGTACCAAATACCAAGCAGGAATTAATGCCACCAAAGCCGAATGAATTAGACAGGCAGTGCGTCAGAGGATATGGCCTGGCCACATCCGGGACATAATCAAGATCGCATAAAGGATCCGGTGACTGTAGGTTGATCGTTGGAGGAACAAGACCATGGTATATTGCCAGAATCGTTGCGATAGCCTCAGGAGCCGCCGCTGCCGAAATCCAGTGCCCAATCATAGACTTGGTGGAAGAAACCAAGGGTAAAGAAGGCGATTCACCCACGCTGTCGTCACCGTGGCTGAATAGCGCTTTTATTGCCGCAGTCTCAATTTTGTCATTGAGCGGTGTTGAGGTGCCATGGGCATTAACATAATCAATCGCCTCAGGAGCCAGTCCCGCATCTGACAATGCGCTTGTCATCGCAGCCAGCGCCCCTTTGCCATCAGGGCGCGGTGCCGTGACTTTATAGGCATCCAACGAGCTACCATACCCTTGTACCTCAGCATATATCCGGGCACCACGGGCCTTGGCTGAAGCTTCGCTTTCTAGTACCAGATAGGCTCCACCTTCCCCGGCAACAAGACCACCACGCTCGCTGTCAAATGGACTGCAAAGTTTGTTTCCCCGGTGACTGGCAGTCGCCGTCGCCCCAAGCAAGAACAACCCCGACATCGTACGGGCATTCAATACCGAATCCGCCCCTCCGGCCAATGCCTGCTGAATTTCCCCTCGCCTAATCGCCTTGAAGGCTGCGCCTATCGCCTGTGCTGCACCAGCACACGCACCATTGATATTCACAACCGGTCCAGTCGTCCCACATTGCCGGGCAATGCGGACACTGATATTGTCATTGCTGCTGCGCAGTGCCGAAAACTGATTGGCTTGAACGTTCACAGCTTGTTGCGATATGGCTTGGATGCCCTGCTGATTAAGCTGAGTTAACTCAGTATCATTGATTTCCGGTACACCACTACAGCTAAACACACCAATGCCTTCACTGCATTGAATGTCTGCATCGGCTAACGCTTGCTGCGCTGCTACCGCCCCAAACAATACGCGCCGCTCTAATGGCTCGGCCTCCCCCTGCCAATCAGGGAACGCCTTTAACATATCGCGGGTATCAACTGGCGCTGCATACTGAACAGGAAACTCAGTGCCCTCGACACTCGTCCATTGGGTGATCCCGCTCTGCCCCTGAGAAACTGCCTGCCAAAAATCTGCCAACTGATAGCCATAGCTGCTGATCACTCCCATCCCTGTGATCACGACTTTTTGATTAGTCATGCCCCGCTCCTTCTATATCACCATCAAGCACTTGTGCGTCTGTGACATCACCAACCAAAAAATACACCTGCTGCCCCTGCAGGCCATAGCAGGCCACCAGTACATGTCGGCAGCCAACGGGCTCACAACCAATCGTCTTGAGAGGGCTTAGATCATTACTCAGCATCTCCTGCCGCTTGAGGATTTCTAGCGCCAGATTCACCCCAATTACAGCACCGGCAGGGCCTGAAGTACCGATGACTTTATCTAACAACAAATGTGAAGAGCCGGGGAAGAATCGGCTGAGTGACGCGGCCGAGTTTTGCGCTACTTCAGGTAGGCCGACATGAATGACTTGCAGCAGATTTGCTGAAGATTGATCTTTCTGGCTTAGTGATAAATGGAGCGAAATCTGATCGAGTGAATGATTATTTACGTCAAAGTCAGCACTAAAGCCGCGCTGAACACCCAACAAACATCCTTCGGCAGATTGAGGTGTGCTACTGAGCAATGCGGTCGCCACCGCTTCCGTTGGAAACCAATACTGGGTAGAAAAACCAGCCAGTGCCGATTGGTATGCCAAGAAATACCAAGGGGTTATTTTTGGGCTTCCCCCAGAAACCAATGCGATATCACACTGGTTTTCGCAAAGGTTGTAATACGCCTCTGCAATGGCATTGCCGCCGGCATCCGCATGGGGCGAATACACACCATTTACACCAGTTATTTGTAACAGCTCAGCAATATGACTGGCCGTTGTTGAATTTAGCAGTGTCAGGCCGGACAGCGGTTTGATTTGTGACAGCCCTTCTCGAGCCAGTTCAGCGTAGTCACCTTGAAAGGAGATTTGCTCGCCATCATCATCACAATCAACGGTTCCCAGTCCAAGAAACAGCCCAGTATTCTCATCCGCTAATCGCTCACCAAAATGCATGCGCCAGCTGTTGACCGTGTTCTCAATCACCCACCGAGACTGTTTCTCTGAAGTCTTGCGAACAATGCGGGACACCCCGACTTGTTTAAGATCCGTATCTCTCAAATAGCCAGCCTGACTTGCTAGCCCTAGGCTTGTATTATTATCAATGGCTGTAACAGGAAAAGGCGCTTGCGCGAAGAATACCTCCCACCCCATATTCTCAGGTAATTGTTGCTGTCCCTGTCTTAAATAAACGGGCATCTACGGACACTCCTTGGAAAAAATTAAGCAGCAGTTTTCCCCACCAAATCCAAAGGAGTTACTTAAAATATGGCTTATGACTTGGGGGCTTCCTTGCTTGACAATGTTCAGGTTAGGCTCATCCGGCTTAGATTCAGTGAAATTAAGCGTAGGGAGCACCTGCTGCTTATCAATACATAATACTGACAACACCGCTTCGATAGCTCCGCTGGCAGCAAGCGAATGCCCAAGGGCTGACTTCGTCGATGTCACAGAGGTTGACTTAGGAAACAAGCTGGCAATCGCACGAGACTCCGCCTGATCATTACTGACCGTTGAGGTGCCGTGGGCATTGATATGATCGATGGCATCCGGCGGCAAATTAGCATCTGCCAACGCATTCTCAATACAATCCCGGTACAAACTGCCATCAGGATTGGTTGCCGTCAGTTTGTAGGATTCGATTTGCCGAGAGGCGCCTCGTATATATGCCAGTGCTTTCTTACCACGGCGTCTGGCATGATCAGCATTTTCCAACACCAAAAACGCGGCTGCATCGGCCAAGACACATCCGGCACGCTCTTTATCAAACGGTCTTGATGTCTGATCTGGAGTAGGAAAAACGTTATTGCTGGTGGCTCCTAGCTTGGTAAATAGCAACTGCATAATTGGCTGGGTGCCGAATTCAGTTGCACCGCAAATCGCGACGTCTAACTGGCCTTGTTGAATACGTCGGTAACCTGACGTTATTGCTGCAGCACCAGCAGCACACGCATCGCCAAAGACTAAATTCGGTCCATCAATTTTCAGCCGTGATGAAATATATTCAGACACTTGATCAGGATTTAAATATTCTAATCGCTGCAGTACCCGTGACATGTCACAGTCAGAAATACCTCTTTCTTGATAAATATCCCATAAAACATTTAAATCTTGTTCATCCGGAAATATTTTATTTATCCCCAAAAAAAGCCCGGATTTATTTATGCTCCCATCATCTAACCTTGCAGAATTAACTGCCTGGCTAACCGCGTCAAAAGCTATGCAATTTCCTTCATAACAATTTTCATCACCAACTTTATGTTTATCTTTAAGTTTTGAAATAACAGAGGAAGATATGGGTGAACTAGCAATATTATCGATACCTAATTGAGAGAGTCGTACATCCCTTTTTATTGTTGACTCTCCATTATATAACGATAAAAATTGACCTTCTGGACTAAGGTGGTCTCCGGTTACAACCCCGATCCCTGTTACGGCAACAGTTTCCATGATTACCCTTAAGTCTCAGTTAAACAGCAGCTTTCAATTGTTCGCAAAAAGCAGACACATACTGCTGAATGACCTCTTCACCAGCAAGGCCACTCTCTTTTATGGCGAAGCAAACATCAGCCCAATTCGATACCGTCGTTGATACATATACATCTGTCAGGCTAACGCCTTCATAGACATTTTCAGCAGAATATTTAAATGGGCTGTGTTGCAATAACTGTGCTCCTTGATCAGTCAACCGTTCATTGACAACAAACACCCCCTCTTCACCCGTAATTTCCAAAGCATATGCGATAACACTTTTCTGGGGCATTTGAACTTTAAACGTTTTACCTAATGAAAAAGACAGATCAACAATATCCAGTGAATCGGCTCCTAAGTCATCAACAAGAGCATCATCAAAACCGACTTCATCAAGTTCTAACTCTAATACTTCCGCAATAACTTCTATTACTTTTTCTTTAAATAAAGCATCCATTAAATATCACCATTTAAATATGAGTAAATTTTTGACGCACCGTCAAAATGAAAAAAAGAAACTACAGGAGAGAATGACTCAAAACAATATAAATGCTATTACACCTTGTTTTTTGTAATTATTGTTCGATCCTCTTATCACTAAAATTAAATTAACAATCATCTCAAATACTATTGAGTGTGATGTGTGCCGAAAAAATATAATTCATTAGATAAAAAAACGCTTCGTTACTTTCATAACGAAGCGTCTTGGTATTCTTGATTATATAGCCAAGTAACTTGGGTAGATTATTCTACTTTCTCATATGTTTGCTGCATTTCTTCCGGAGCGATACCGTAACCGCCATCAGTCAGATATCCTTCTCGGTAGACTTTCATTCCTACATCATTCCATTCCACCTCGATAACGGCTGTTTCACCATCAAGGCTACCTAATAGACGCAAGATTTCTTCAGTAATCGGGATCGCCTTAATACTTTTGACCCGTTTAAATGGCATAAAAGTATCGAACATGGGTAGCTCACCATATGTAGCCAGCCATGCATCTGTCGGTACTAACCATTCGTTATATACTGCGCCAACTACAGGCGATGGATTACGGGCTATAACGACCTCGTCGGTTACCGTGTTCTCTGTTTCCAAAACGGGCTTTCCATCATCACCAGCGACATAAGTAGGGAATGCCTTCCCCATCTCAACTTTATGCGGTAGACGCCCTAAGGTAACGGCTTTCTTACGGTATTCTGAAGCACCTTCAAATTGCACCATGATTTCAGGTACCGCCTGAAAGGCAACAGGAGCCGGCAAAGTCGACGAAAATACAGGCCAGGATGACAATAAAGCGAAAGCGCATGAAATAAGAGAAAGCTTTCTCATTTTTAATCTCAACTGTAGTCTTAACGGGGATATAGTAATGCTTCTCAGGCCTTGATGTCATGCATTAACAACACAATCTTCACAATTGGCCATAAAGGTTGCGCAGGCCCCTTATTTACGGCACTCATCATGATTATCATCAAACAACAATATACATTTAGTTGCAATGTTCGCTTGTTCATTAGATGATAGAACAGCCTGTCCAATCCTCTCAAGGCATATGGAGGTGGTTATGGAAAATCATGCTTCTTGGCTAAAATGGCTGATGCATACAATGACACTCGCGCCTTTAGCTCACCTCGCCATAGGCATGCCGGTTTACTTCATCTTGTTTTCTGGCTCGGTTGTTTACACTGTTGGCCTGTGCTTATTCACTGCAGCAAGCCTTTTGCCGTTTGAATTTATTCATTCGCTGGCACTTACCTATACCGTTTCGGGAAAACTACTGGTTGGTTTTACCCTATACCATGGCTGGCCAGTGCCACTAGTCAGCTTGATCCCAGCCTTGTATCTCATCACTCTCGTTTTTTTGCGCTTTAGGCTAAGGGATACCAATTTCAGGCAATGGGCAGCCTATCTAGTAGAAAATGTCTGGCGCTCAATTTTACTGTCACTGATCGTAATGCTGCTTGGCCTTGCTGCTGGCCTTTCTATTCACTTCTGTGCATCCTTATCAGGACTTTCAGCAACCGCATATCTGTTCTACCGCATTTGCCATTTCTATGTCCCACTGTGGAGCCAAGTATTAAGAAAATACCAGAGCAAAACGGCCCAACACCCTCGCTCTGGATCCAACTAAACACCAGAATAACCTGAGCCGCGTTCTCTTCAACTATGCTTTTTAAAAGCCAATGAATAGGGAATGCGCTATGACTTCAAGCCCCAATCAAATAATGACCCGTCTCGCCTATTTGGGCTTGGTGCCTTTTGCGCTTAGTCTTATCTGCATATGGGCTGACAAAACTCTATTCGGGCTCAGTGCGCACAAGGTGTTTATCGCTTACAGTGCGGTTACCCTCAGCTTTCTCTCTGGTATTTTGTGGGGGAATGCCATCGATCATATGAAAACCAGCCTAAGCCGCAATGCCTTGTTGCTCAGTAACCTGTTCGCCCTCATCGCATGGGGCGTTTTGCTGCACTCACCGGACAGTTATGTCTGGTCAGTGCTGGTTTTGCTGTTTGGCTTTGTCGCCATTTGGTTTGCCGAGAAAAAAATACGCGAAGTCGAAAAAGAAAATAGCCCTGCAGATTACCAACCGATGAGGAATAAACTCACCGGTATTGTCGCGGTCTTCCATCTTGTTGCACTTGCTAGCTAACAAAAGAGGAAGCAGTGGCTTCCTCTTCCTGATTTAAACAACCTGACACCGTGCCTGAGGCAAACGGATAATGAACCTTGCCCCGCCACAGTCACTTTCACTGATCTGCAGCTCACCCTGATGTAGCGATACGACCTGTGACACAATCGCCAAGCCTAAACCATGACCGCCAGATTGCCTGTCTCGGGATGTCCCGACCCGGTAAAACGGCTTCAAGACATTTTCTCTTTCACCCGGTGGAATACCACAGCCATCATCGTCTATCTGAATCGTCAACACACTGTCTTGGCAAAAGGCTTTTACAACAATGCACTGTTCAGCATAACGAAAAGCGTTACGGATAATATTAGAGACCGCACGTTCAAGGTGATGGGCATCAACATCAAAAAGGCAACGCTTAGGGCAGTCTAAGATCAGTTGTTTAGAAGTATCCTTTTGGCAATGAACAAGGGTACGCTGCAGTACTTCGGACACATCCTGCTGCTGCAATTGTAGCGTCACACCTGAGCGTTCCATCTTGGCAAAATACAGCAGCTCTTCAATCAAAGATTCAAGCTCATCGACATCCTCATAGAGGCCGGCAAGGGTATTTTTTTGCTCAGTATTCAATGCTGACTCTTCCAATAAATCGAGCTGACATTGCATTCTGAAAAGTGGTGTTCTGAGCTCGTGGGCAATGGCATTGGTCAGATGCTTATGACTCTGGATCAACTCGGAAATCTTATCTGCCATCTGGTTAAAGCGGGCATTGAGCCTACCGACACGATCCCCTGCTTTCTCCGACGCCCTGACTTTGAAGTCTCCATCAGAAAAAGCCATTGTGGCTTTTTCCAACTTCCTAAACCGACTGGACAACATCTTCAGCATAATGGCACTGTAAAGCGCAAACGTGGCGAAAAAAGACGCCCAGAGCAATTTGAACTCCAGATCCAGCATCTGCCACAGATCTTGCTCAGTATCAGGCTGTAGGAAATACACCCACTCCTGATTTCCATATACAACCCAATATTGGTTTTCATCTTCAAACAAAGCGCCGCGCCGGCTGAGTTTATCGTGTTCGGCCTGTGTGAAGCCTAGCTGATCCCAACTAAATGCCTGATAAGTCAAATGACTTTGCTCGGCATATCCTGCCAACAGCTTATCTGCTTTTGCTTGACCACGTTGGGCAGCCACATCATCCAGGATCTGCATAACACTGGAAACATAGCTTATTTCCAGCTCGGCTTCATAGTCTGTTGTCAGCTCCTGTGTCACAAAAGAGAAGACCAAAATGCATAGGAAAAACAGGCCAGACAGACCAATAAAAAACTCTAAATAGAGGCGCTTCATGGACTAGCCCTACCAGCGATCAGGCACGAACAAATATCCTTTGCCGCGTACTGTAATAATCTTCCTTGGTAGAGACGGGTTGTCACCTAGCTTTTTGCGAAGGGTAACAATTTTATTGTCGATGGTGCGATCCAAACCATCATATTTGATGCCACGGGTTTCCATAACCAAAAACTCCCGCGTCAGTACTTCGTCGGGATGGCTTGCCAACAACCACAATAAATTAAACTCACTGTCAGTCAGGCATACGGTTTCACCATCCATTTCGCAGTTACGGCTACGATGATTAATGCTTAGCGCGCCATAGCGGTGTTCCAGTTCATCGGATCCTGTCGCTTGGCAAGCTGCATCAGTATCCAAATTGGTGTCATTGATCTGGCGGCGCAGCAACATTCTGATCCGAGCCAGCAGTACACGAGGTTTAATCGGTTTATTAACAAAATCATCGCCCCCCACTTCCAGCCCAGCAACATGATCAATATCATCATCACTGGCGGTCAGGATCATAATTTTACTCTGTACCTTGCCACGGATCTTACGGCAGATACTCAACCCATCCATGCCCGGTAACATGAGGTCAAGCACCACGAGATCGGGTTGGTGGCTAATAATCACATCAGGAGCCTGCAGCCCATCGTGCACTGTGATCACTTCAAACTGCTGTTGCCGAAGGTAATTTGCCAGTAACTCGCACAGCTTCTCATCATCCTCGACCAACACAATCTTTAACATGTAACCAACCTACACCAAATAAAACAACGTTCAAAAAAGGAGGATACACAATAATCAAACCTATTTCGATAGCTTATAGGATCAAAATCTAACATCTATGTCAGTAGTGGGTGTAAAGGAGCTGGCACAGGCAACAAATAGCCTAATTTGTTTTCCCTTAAGGCTTGGCTCGACCAACCATCCGTAATAAGACTTGGTTCTTGGCTACATAATGGTGCTTCAACGCCGCTGATGCATGCAGGACGATGACAACTGCCAAAGAAGCACAGCTGATTCGGTGCACAATAAAGAAGAATCCGTTGATGTCTTGGGACGTCACAGGGTTTGGTATTTCTATCAGCCAAAACAGCTGATAGCTGGTATCGAGCATCAAGAATCCGCTGATAAAAATCACAAACATCAGCTGATAAATGACGCCATGAAGCATATGTGCCATGTTCAGCTGCCAGCGTGGAATTTGACGCTCAGAGAAAGATCTTTGCGGCCTAAAGTACTTCCAAAACCAACGAATAACGAACACCGCACTACCCACCGTAGCCAAAGACATATTCATAACTGAGAGGAAATGAAAAAAAGCTGGATGAGAATCAATCACCAAATGCATAACATAGCCAGCTGCGGTGGCGTAAATAATAATGACAGCCATTATCCAGTGTAAGTATCGCGTTATTTTGTCATAGTTTAAGCTTTCCATTTAAACACCTAACCTTGCTTTCGCAACTATTTATCATCATGGAAAGTTAGCAATGCAATTGTTTACTGTCATGGTTGAAGACGTGATACCCATTCAAAATGACAATAAAACATTAAATATTTAATAAATTAACCCCGATGAAAAGCCCTGACATACACCAAAAAGATAAGCCTCCCAATATTTATATTGTACACCAATAACTCTAACATCATAAACGTGTTATAAACTACTGCTATTTCTCATATGCATTCGCAAAATACAATGTCTTCCGTAACTGTTTTTGTGATCTACTGGTTCATATTAATGACTGCAATTACTCATAATAAATTAACTTATAAAGAGCAAGACTAAAGTAGAGGGATATATGTCAGCGATTTGAAAGAACGTTGCATTACTGCAGCCAGCAAATAATCCCATCTATAGACACTAGGAACACAGATCTTAACCATCGCATTTGCGATGGCTTTATTACTATCACCCGAACAAAAAAGCCATCGACAGCATGTCTGTATTAGGGATCGTTTGTCCGATGTGGTCAATACGGATCAGATTACCGTCATCTTCCGATTCTGTCTTAATACCGGTTCAAAACGATGCTTTGATATGGGCAAGGCTCTCGTTGACGCTATCCGACAACCTCAAGGTGCTACACAGCAATTACCAACACCCGATCTCAAATACAGGTGCGGGCACATGCTCATCCAAGAGCAGCAACCCTAGTTAATACCATCACCTTGCTCGTTAAAAAAGCTACTGGCAACAGTAGCTTTTTTTATTACAAACTCTACATAAACTGTGTTTGAAGATAGATAGTTGGCTTACCCTATCACCGAAAAATGTGAGTTTTGATAATGGCAACAATAGCCAAAAACAATAGTGCTGAAAGAAGTGACTTCAACTTTCTATTTTCTTTTTTAATGTGTTCTACTTCTTCAATGAGAATATCTAGCTTTGTTGATTCTGCCGATTTCATTATGACTATATTCATTGGTTCAAGAATTATAGATACTACTATTTAAATTATTCTCTTTCAATTACCCGTATCAGAAGACTTCACTTCCCCCTGAAACCATAATCGTAAACAACCATACAAAAAACAATTAAAATACTGAATTTATTGACAATTAATATAGTTAGATTTCTTTTTTCAGAACATAAAAGGAATTACCTATTATAACGATAGGCAATTCCTAATTGTTGCAACAATAAACTGCATGTAATATTCGCTCGAACTCAAAGAAAGTGTTTTTCTTTTTCTGGTATAGATATTCCTTTTTAGTTGTGCTAATAAGCTATTTGGAGCGGGCCACTACAGCCCGCTTATTTTTATTTTTTTGCCAGACAAATATCACTTGATCAAGTCATGGCACTTGCCGGTTTCATCTGGCGCTGCGGCGCAGCAGGGATCAGCTTCATCTTTCTGGCAAACTGGTTGCCAAATACCCCACCAGCAATAATGGTTGCGAAGAAAATCCAGCCCGATAGTGAAAAGTTGGCAATCGGGGTATATAGCGCCCCAACGTTACAACCATTGGCAAAACGGGTACCTAGCCCCATAAGTACCCCACCAAGGGCAAATAGCATGTATTGCTTCAATGAATAGCGGGCAGAAAATGGCGAGCTGAACTTACCTATCCACAGCACGGCGACTAAGGTACCCAGCAAAATACCTAAGTTCTGCACCGATACGCCATGCTCGAAAAATGGCGTGGTGAAGACCTGAGCCGGACGCCCTGTGAACGTGGTGATGGCATCAAGGTCAATACCGACAGCGAGCAGTACTTTGCCAAACCAGAATCCAAACGGTGACGATGCCCCCCAGCCCGCAGAAGTTGTTGCCATCATGACGCCAAAGATTAGTGCGATAACCAATATGGCTGAATTCATACTCCATAGGCTACTCAACCAAGAAAAGCGCTGGCTTTCTGCCGAGCCCAGATTCTGAGGCTCCCTTTTATGCTCTGCTTCCACACCGAGGTACGTCCCCTCTTGCTGGCGCTTTTGCTGGTATTTCTTAGCCAGCCAGACAGTGGAAACCGCCAAGCCAATGGTGACCAGAACTGATATTAAATAACCGTTCAGCGGGCCCCACGCAAACAAGTCTGGTAGGAATACCCCCTGTCCTTGGTAACTTGCCGTCGAGAACAATGTGTCCGTCACTAAAGACGACGACGATTGGATCGGGAAGCCGATAAATACCCCAAAACCAAAAGCCACCAAGGTGGTCAGTGCCCTAGGGATATCACTGACCATCTCTACCATTACGCCAGAAGCACAGCAACTGGAGAGCGTCATACCAAAGCCGAACATCAGGCCACCGACGACCAAGCCAGCATTGATTGGGTTCACCCAAAGGTTATAGCTACCCGGCTCGGCGCCATAAAGCAGCCCGGCATTGATAATAGCGGTCACCACAAACAGCAGCATCAATGCTTGGAGTAACTGGGTCGATCCCCGGCGATAAGCCCGATTAATACTGCCCGCAAACCCGATCGCCCCTTTGGTTAAGGCAATACCCAAGCCTAACCCCAATAGCAACCGTAAAAAGACTGCTTGGTCCAGAGCTAATGCGCCAGCAAAAAGGATCGACACGGCTAACGCCATACCTAAATATAATTGTTTAACGCCACCCATATAATCATCCTGATCCATTTCTTATTATGAAAGACGATATTCTAGGGTCAGCGTCATAAAATTAGTTAACTTATTAATTTATTAATAATTCCACATAGGCATAAGTAAAATTCCGCACTCAAAAATAAGTGATAAAAAAGAAAGCCCCAGCTTCAAAGCAAGGGTTCAAAATATAAAACTGTCCTGTTGACGTTTACCTCTTAAGATTACTTCGCGACATTCCCGGCAACATTCAAGGCATCCCAGGTACGTGTATATGGTACTGGTCTCCACTGCGACAAAGACGCCGTCACTTCAGAGTGACTACCTATTTATCATAATACCCCGCTCTTACTGTCGCGCCGATGAAATTGCACAACAAGCGATCAGCATGGATCATAGATATATTACCGACATCACAGCTAGGGGTTATTTCGACAAGATCCATTCCCACTACCCGCCCCTTTTTCACCAAACCGTGGATCAGCTTATGTAATTGAACCCAGTTTAAACCGCCAGGAGTTTGAGCAAGAACAGCCGGCATAATGGTTGGGTCGATACCATCGGCATCAATCGTCAAATAATAAGTTCCGCCGTCAGGAATAGTCTTGAGTACTTCTTCCATACCTAAATCATGAAGCTGGTAAGCGGTTGTAATCGAACATCCGTGAGCGATAGCATCACTCACTTCCTGATTTTTAGCACTGCCTATGCCGCGCATACCAATCTGATGGATACCTTTGATATGAGGAAGTTCGGAAGCACGTCGGATAACACTTGAATAGCCATTCCTCTCGCCATTAATGTCATCACGCCAGTCCAAGTGAGCATCAATATGGATCAATGTTATTTCCGTATCCAACACATCCAGTGCTTTCATAACAGGGATAGGGACGCCATGATCGCCACCTAGGGTAATTAACACTGAATTGGCAGCAAAGATCTTACGCGCGACTTTCTCGGCATTTTCATAGTGTTCATAAGGGTTGGTAATACTCGATGTAACATTGCCGCAATCTACAACCTCTATGTCCTTTCCATCTAGCAAAGTACCGCCCAAGTCGAAGTCATAATTCTCTAATGTCATGGAGACTTCAGTCAGCGTCGACCAGTTTCGGATATGATCAGGCGCTAGGCTTTGATCATTGGCCATCCCATCAACACTGTAGGGCATCCCATAGGGCACCCCTAATATGGCAATATCGGCGGTAAACGTTTCAAAATCATTAACGAAAGGAAAATCCAAAAACGTTTGAGGTTGCTTTGTCGACGCTTCTGTCAGTGGCTTTATCATACTTAATCCCTGTGTCCATCAACTGCGATGCTTCTCTTATCCGCAATAGGTGCGATCCACATCAAAATGTCTGCTTAAACAGAATCATAAGCAGCCCGGCATATTGAATAAAACTAAATAAACTAATATATCTTTAGTTTTTCTAAACATGATTGGGATTAAGCCATGCTAGATCACCGGGAAATGGAAACCTTAATCGCTATTGTTGATGGCCAAAGCTTTGATAATGCCGCACGCCAATTGAACATCTCTCCCGGCGCTGTGTCGCAGCGTATTAAGTCACTGGAAAACCGGATAGGACACTCTGTTTTGGTACGTAGCACCCCGCCGCAAACGACTGAGGTAGGAAAGCAAGTGCTGAGCTATGCGCGTCGCATGCTGCTGCTACAAAATGAACTGAGCCTTGCCCTGAAGCAGGACACGGATAGAAATTCCCTTTCTCTTGCTATTGCGGTCAATCACGACAGTTTAAGCTGCTGGTTTATGGAGGTCGTGGAAGGCTTTAGCGACCAGCCACAGTTGTCTTTTGACATTCGGACATCAAATACAATATCAACCCAAGAGTTGCTAAGAAATGGCGATGTCATTGCGGCTATCACTTCAAAGGCTAATCACATTGGTGGTTGCAAGACGAGATACTTGGGTCAGCTTGAATATGTTCCAGTATGCTCCCCTGCATACTTTGAACGCTATTTCAAAGCAGGCGTTGGTAAGGAGCAACTTGATTTAGCCCCTGTCGCTATCTTTGATAGGGATGATGATTTGGTTGACCGTTTTTTGTCGCTCTATGATGTAAAACATAAACAGCAAAGAACCCATTACTTCCCTAGCTCCCATGTCCTGCTTGATGCGGTAAAACACGGTTTAGCTTGGACAATGCTACCGAAACTACTCATGGAAAGCCGACGAGATAAATCAGAAATAGTGACGTTCGACCCTCAGTCTATTTTTGTCGAACTTTACTGGAACACGTGGGAACAAACGTCAGAGATAATATCCAAAATAGAAAAACAAGTACTTACTATTGCTGATAAAAAGTTAGTACATAGTTGCAATGTTTCGTGATTAATAGGAACACTTCCCTAAGGTTTACTTTTTACAAAAAACGCCATTCACCCTCACATTAAAGCAGAACAATTAACAACAATTAATAGCAATTAATTTACAAGGGGTTATTATTACTGCTTTCAAATAGGAAATCACCATCAGCAACAAAAGTAAATTAATGCTGAAACAGTATTAACCTAAAAGTGGTTAAGAATAGAACCTCAACATACAATCTGTAAGAAATAAAAACGCACCTTAATTATTATTGTAAACTATTGTTTCAAAAATAAATATTTAACCTATTTATGTATATACTACTTTCTCACTCATACATTGAAAAGCGTTATAAAGCTTTACTTTCACCTCAAGACTAAGAAATTTAATTTTGAGCTTCTTATAATAAAACAATTAATGAATAAACAATGAAAAAAACATATTTAGCTGTAATTACAAGCTTATTTATACTTGGTTGCGATGACAGCAAAGACGATAATTACTCTTACACAATTAACACTCAGAATGCTCAAGGGTTTGCTTTTGGTAATTTAACCCAAAGCAATAGCCAGCAATCATTATCGACTGAAGATAACTACCTAAGCAATCTACAATGTAAAGACCTAGTCAAAATGACAGGTTCAGAAGAAAAACTCGATGTAGAAACAGTATTCGAGATTAATCAGCCATATTTCCGATGTGATGTTGACCAAGCGATTGCGATGAGTGACCAACTAATTCTCAAAGGATACTTCCCTGACCTAAATCTCACCCATGATGGCAGAAGAATTGACTGTCATATTATAAGTCTGCCATTTGGTAAGGCTGATGCACAACCATTATGTCTAGACTTTATTTATAACGATGAGTTAACAGACTACTACGCAGAAAGTTATGGTGTTTTAAAAACCGATACCAAAGGGGAAAGTTTATATATACCTCGTCGCGATAAGTTCCGCAAAACAAGCTCTGTATCTAAAGAGCGCCTGTTAATTTGGAAAGACAACCAGTTCCGTAGCCCTTATGAACGCGAAGGTACCGATATGCGATATAGCAATCCGGAAGCATTCGCTTACTCTGGTGATTTCCACGCAATAAGTCATAGTCGGGCTGGCTATAACAGCACAATAGATCTGTATGTTGCGAGTAAAGATAGTCCCGACGGTCAGGATTGGAGTCGAGTGAATTCAGGCCTAGAAAGAGACATATGGAATGCTGCTTCATTACAGTACAAAAACTTATTACTCACTGAATACAGTAAAGATGTCTCAGATGACTACCCCGGTACCAACCTTTTACGAGTTGCACAAATAGTCAACCTAGATACCGGTGATTTAGTACCTCTTCAACCAGTTCTTCGCCAAGGCTATTCGTTTACCCCGGATATGTACGAAGGCGATAGTAAAGGCTATTTCACTGGCAATTATTCTGCACTCATCTCGGAAAATGAATTTGACGCTGTCACAGGTGTAATTACCTTTGACCCAATTAGGAAAACAATCGCGCCTTTAGTTCACGATAACAACCCAACGGGTGAGCTCATTCCGAGTTATACCGGTGACAAAGCTGCTTTGTATATATATCAAAAGAGTGACGATCTGAATGAAGCTCACCTGTCTTATATTGACTTAAGAACAGATCAATATAATAGCGATAACCTACTAGAAAGCGGAGCCTTCGCTGATTTTGATGTTATTAATGGTGTACTCCGTTATTCAAACGGTATTTTTGTAATGGGTACCACGCATAGCGGTCAGTCATTACGTGTTTATCACAACCATGTCACCGGCGAAACGGAGCTTCATGACGTTCCACCAACAGAGATCCACGCGCCCATCCCGTTGATTCGAAGTGAAAACCAATAAGCCATTATCACGATAATAGCAGCTAATAAAAAGGAGAAAGGTTCACGCCTTTCTCCTCTCTACACACAACGCATACAAAAAAGCCCTTGTCTTTCGACAAGGGCTTCAGTGTAGTGGCGGAGCGGACGGACTTGATGGTCCGGCACCCCGGCCCGCAGACAAAAGTGCGCAGCACTTTCGGGAGCGTTAAATACGAAAAAGCCCGATGCTTTCGCATCGGGCTAATGTCGTTGGCGGAGCGGACGGGACTCGAACCCGCGACCCCCGGCGTGACAGGCCGGTATTCTAACCAACTGAACTACCGCTCCAATTCTGTATGAAATCCGGCATTAAACCCAATTTCTAGAATGTGGTGGAGACGCTCTGGGTATGGAGGATTTGAACCCTGCTTACCCAGAAGGTCAAATAACCAGTATTACTACTGACTATTGAAATGTGGCGGAGAGATAGGGATTTGAACCCTAGATACGCTACAAACGTATGCCGGTTTTCAAGACCGGTGCTTTCAACCACTCAGCCATCTCTCCGTAAGTGCGACGAATACTAAGGGATATTTCGGGTACTGTAAACCCACAACAAACCCAAATGCTCACGATATAAACAACCATAACAAAACGCGAGCAAAAACATTAATAAACAACCAGTTACAAGCTCATTTATTAAACTATTAGTAGCAATAAATTAGCGAGGTCAGCGATGAGATATTGGACGCTTGAAAAAGTGATCTGACCACATGATTTTTTACTCGGGTGGAACAATCAACACTACCCCTGTTTGGTTGGAGAGAAAAGCAAGTTTTCATAGAATTTGCACAATTTTGGGATGTGTCACAAAGTCGATCTGAACGTCTTAACGCCGTCATAATCGTCTGATAAAGATAAGTTGATTTCGACGCAGGGATTATTTAGGAGGTTAATGTGTCTATCAATTCTATCGACCACAATGAGATGTCTGATGTGTCTTCCAAGTGGGATTTCAAAGATGAAACCGCTTCGCACATCTCCCAAAACAAACGCCAGCAGGCTGAGGCGCGTCGCCGTATTGAGATGCTTCGTGACATTCGAGCCAGTGGCCTAACGATTGAGGAAGCTAAAGAACTTGGGCTGATCCATTAAGCCTTCACCCAAATGAATTATATCGAACAACAATGAAACGACCGTAGAATTTGAGGTAAATCTAATCGATAGATTATTTCTATCAAAGTAATCTGTTAATCCTGCTTTGCTTATACTTGGGTAGTCGTTAAATTAGTAAGTAACAAGACTTACTGGAACCCGATTATGACTACAATGACTACCCGCTGTCCTCACTGCAAGGCTATGAACCGTATTCCAACAGAGCGAGTGAACGATATCGCTACTTGTGGTGCCTGTAAGGATCGCTTGGTCGATGGCATGCCCGTTGAAGGAACCACGGATAACTTCCTTGCCCTTATCCAAAGCGACAAGCCTGTTGTGGTTGATTTCTGGGCCCCATGGTGTAATCCATGCGTTGGCTTCGCCCCGATCTTCGAAGATATTGCGAAAGAGCGTAACGGCGATGTGCGCTTTGTCAAAATTGATACTGAAGCGCAGCAAGCGCTGGCGGCACAATATCGCATCCGCAGTATTCCAACTATCATGGTGTTCAAAAACGGCCAAATGGTCGAGACAATCAATGGCGCGCTACCGAAGGGGCAATTTGACCAATGGCTGAATCAAGCTTTGACTAAATAAGCCTAACCAAATGGTTAAGTGGGCGGCAATTGCTGCCCACCAGCTTAGCCACTGCTCAATATTGAAAGACATCACTCTGATAGCATAAATTCATCAGGAAAGCGGACAATCTCCTCGACAAACTGATCAGGAAAATATCTCCGATAAGGCTGATATGATGTTTCCACTATGCGGCGGTTTTCATCTTGGGTATACCGGGTTAGGTTCAGTTTTTCTCCATCACTCGGCAGTAAATTGAACTCACCGCTCATGCGGCTCTGTATTACTGAAAAGTCCCAGTCTGCCAAGCTGATTTCGAATCCATTTCCATTCGCATAATGATTGAATTTCATTGTTTTCTTAGCCGGAAAAAAAAGTACCTGCCAGCAAGTCCTGAAGCGGCCTACACCGCGCAAGGTGTTAAGCTTCGAATCCGATTCCCATTGCTTCCCAGCAATCGCCACGTCATTAAGGCAATTGAATATAAATGATTCAGGATCCCAGCATTGCTGGTAAGACGAACTCATATCCTTCAGCTGAAAAAAACGGGATAACGAAGCACTCTCAGCAATCTTTCCTGCTTCACCTTGATTGAGCTTACACTTTGCCAAACTATGGTTAGTCAGTACCAGAGAATGGCCTGCATCATAGCGTGTCACCTCTATCTGTCCGTCAACAAACTCAATAACGGCGGCTTGACCGACGCTATCGGCAACAACATAGTGAAGATCAATAAAATGGGACTGTAACTTCACATGTTCCAAACTGGCGACGACGTCCTTGACGCTTTGGCTCATGTCCAATTGATATTGAATCCATTGCAGTTCACTCAAAACACGCTCAGATTTATCCAGTGGCGGGTAAACAGCATCGCGCTGTTCAAGCAAATGGATACTCAACCCCATTTCATTCATACCGCCAGAGGGCAATTCACAACCAAATTGCACCAAGGTGACCGAACCATACAAACTCTTCCAGTAAAGTCGCTTGCCAAGCGGCAATTTATCGCATTTGTTTACATGGCGTGGATTTAGCACCACCAGACCATGGTCAAACAGGAAATCGTAATTCACCCCTAATACTGTGTTTTCAGTCGCGATTAAACCTAAGGCTGAACACATACTCACTCCTCCCTTTGGTGAGGATAAAAACATAAGAACGGTATCAGGTTTATGGGTGGATATCCCACCAGCGGACACTGCATATGCTATAAATTGCAACACTGGAAGCTATATCGTTCTTTTCCGTAAACTTTTCATAAAAAAAGCTCTAGCCGATCGACTAGAGCTTTAATGGGGTTTGCCTATTTTTTGAGGGGAAAATTACACTTTAAATTGCTTCAGCTGATCACCTAAAGTCGCTGCTGCCTCACTCAATGATTGGCTTTCCGATGCCAAGTGCTGCGCTGCCTTATTGATGTCCTCAGTCGCGGTATGGATAAGGTTAACCGTATTGTTGACCTCTTCAGTTACCGTACCCTGCTGCTCTGCCGCCGTGGCAACCTGCATGATCATATCGTTGGCATCTGTCACTAAACCTGCGATGCGGCTGAGTTCGTTCTGCACCTGCTCGGTATGCTCGACACTGTGCTGCGTCTGCTCGGTGCTTTCTGCCATCGACTTCACTGTATTTAACGTACTTTGTGTCAGCTTATCGATTGTATCCTGAATCTCAATCGTCGACTGTTGGGTACGACTTGCAAGATTACGTACCTCGTCAGCGACAACAGCAAATCCACGTCCCTGCTCACCGGCACGGGCTGCTTCAATCGCGGCATTCAGCGCCAGCAAATTGGTTTGCTCAGAAACTCCTTGAATCACCTGAGTCACATTGCCGATTTCTTCAACCCCATCCTTTAGTTCACCAACACGCTGGTCGGAATTTACGATGCCTTCTGAAACGCTGTGGATCGCAGTCATCGCCTGTACCATACGCTGATTGCTAGCGGCAACCTGGGCATTAATTTCTGCGGTCGAGGATGAAACCGTCTCGGCATTCTGGGCAACATCTGTAATGGTTGCACTCATCTCTTCCATCGCCGTTGCCAACTGAGCTAGCTGCTGATTTTGCTCGGTAATGGATTGAGCACACTGCTCGCTGGCTGCTGCGATAGTCCCTGCCATACTCACCGACTGCTGGGCATTGAGGTTTGCTGCTTGTAGAGTCGTTCGCATAGAAGAAGATGCTTGATGGAGTACTTGTGCGATTTGACCAATTTCATCACGACGATCCATCGTGAAATTCTGGGTCAGGTCGCCCTGTTCAAGCTTTCGCACTCTATCGGTCAATAACTGGATCGGCTGACTAATATCATTGCTGATCCAAAGCCCTAGGCCAACCAAAATCGAGACAACAACAAGGCTAACGCCTAACTGGAAAACAGCGCTGTCCAAAAAGCGTTCTTCTATATCCAGGAAATGGACACCGGTTCCTACGACCCATCCCCACTTGGCAAAATTCTCAACATAGGAGATTTTCTCAGATATCTCTCCGCTCGGTGCAATCCAGGCATAATCTAAAAAACCACTGCCTGCACGGCGGCCAATAGTGGTCATCTCCAGCCAGTGCTGCTTGCCCGAGGCATCTGTAATAGCCTGCATTGATTGCCCTTCCTGCTGTTGACGCAGTGGGTGCATAACTAGCGTATTATCCGTGGCAATAACCCAAAAATAGTTATCCCCTTCGAAGCGCATTGCGGCAAGAGCCGATTTTGCTTCCTGCTGGGCAGTCAGTTGATCACGTGGATATTTGTCCGAATAGTATTGGACCAAGGAAATAGCCGCTTTCACTTGTTCCTGCATCAACAACTTACGATCGGCAATATCGCTTTGGTAACTCTCATTAGCCTGAAATGCTGTATTAAATAGCATTAAAATGACTGCAGTGGCGATTAATGCCAACAATTTGGCTCTTACCCCATAATGCCGTAATAGGTTCATAGCTCCCTCTTTAAATAAATTATTACTCGGATATTATGAACGACCAAACAGGGTTCTTAATTAGAAATATTCATAGAATTCATAGCCTTGATCATAAATATTGTAAATAGGCATAACTTTACGAAGCATAAATTCGCATTCCAGCTCAATTAATACCCAGAAATATTAAAGGCTGAAAGCATAATTTCGCCAGCGTTATTCCTTAGCCAAAACTATTTGTTAGAATGGTGCCGTCGATAAAAGTGAATACACAAGGATAATAATTGTGAGTAAGTCAGCCAATATCCCGACGCTAAGCCAACTTAATGTTTTTCCGGTTAAATCAATAGCAGGAATAAGTCAGTCTCAAGCATGGGTTGAGCAACAAGGGTTGAGCTTTGACCGCCGTTTTATGGTCACCCGACTAGATGGCAGTATGATCACGGCAAGAAAACACCCGCAATTGGTTAAAGTAACAGCGGCACTCGTGCCCAATGGATTAATGCTCAGTTACCCCGGGCACCCGTTACTAAAACTGCCATACGCTGATTTTGAGATGACCGAAACTTCAGCAACAGTATGGAAAGACACCTTCACTGCCTACCTCACCACCGAAGCAGCCAACGAATGGTTCAGCCAAGTCATCGGCGAACCCGTCCAGCTACTGTTTACCGGTGAGCAATCTCAGCGCCTGAGAACCAAAATCAACCAACATGTCAGCTTTGCCGATGGCTACCCAATGCTGATTATTAGCGAAGCCTCACTTGACGCGCTCAATGCGCGTAGTCCGCAAAGCCACACCATGGATCAGTTCCGTACTAACTTGGTTGTATCTGGCACTGAGCCTTTTGCAGAAGATGGCTGGAAACGGATCCGCATTGGTGAAGTCGAATTTGAAGCAGTGAAACCTTGCTCTCGGTGTATTCTGACCACAGTAGATCCTGCCACCGGCAAATTTAACCCGCTCAAAGAGCCACTTAATACCCTATCGACCTTCCGCTCAGACGGCAGTGGCGAAGTCTATTTTGGCCAAAACTTGGTTGCCCTCAACGAAGGCATCATCCGAGCAGGCGATACCATTGAAGTACTTGAGACCAAACCAAAAGAGATTTACCTCGACAACGGCAATCAAGCGTTGACCCTAACTTGTGTCGAACGTGAAGAGATCGCCCGCGACTTCTGTACATTCTGGTTGGAACCGGCCAAACAACAATCACTACCGACTTACCAACCGGGACAGCACCTGCCAGTACAGGTAGAAATCAACGGCGAGTACGTTGCCCGTCGCTATACCCTATCTTCCAGCCCTTCACGCCCGGGCCGCTATGGGATCTCGGTAAAACGTGTCGATGACGGCCGTATTTCGAACTGGCTTCATGACCATTTCCAAGTAGGCGATACCTTAGTGGCCCAGCAGCCTGATGGCAGTTTTCATTTAGGCCACCATACCGACAAGCTGCTGTTGCTCTCTGCTGGCAGCGGCGTGACACCAATGATTTCGATGTTGCGCTATCTGGCTGACCATGAGCAAGTGCGTGACATCGTTTTCTATCACCAGTGTCGCTCACAAGCCGATATCCCTTACCTGCAAGAGCTGAAATCTCTGGAAAAGCGCTTCCCGCAGCTGAAAGTAATGATCGCCCTCAGCCGTCCGGATAGAAACTGGAAAGGGTTGTCTGGCCGCCTTGAAGTAAATCATCTAGATCTGATTCAAGACTTGGCGGAGCGACAAGTCTTCGTTTGCGGTCCGAATAGTTTTATGGAGAGTGCAAAGTCCCTATTGCTCGAATCGGGCTTGGATGCCACACACTATCACCAAGAAGCTTTTGGCCCAATCACTCGCCAGAGTAACAAAACCCAAGCCGTGTCTATCAGCATTAACGGTAATCTGTTTAGTGGCGATAACCAAAAGACGTTGCTGGAACAGGCTGAAGCCGCGGGTCTCAACGTGTCCAACAGTTGCCGAGCAGGATTTTGTGGTGCTTGCAAGATGACCCTTGAGTCAGGCGAAGTTGACCAACCGGATGTCCCAGCCCTACTGCCTGGAGAGAAAGAATCGGGAAAAGTACTGGCCTGTTGCTGCGTACCGAAAACAGATGTCGAACTTATTGACTAGTTTTCAGGTAAACAAATAGCGCGCAAAAGATCTGGCAAGTGCCAGATCTTTTTTCTTCGTGAGTGATCCTCTCACCACTACTTTTTCACTGTTAATGTTTGGCCTAACTGACTGCTTTCCATCGCTAACGCGATCAATTTTATATTCCAAAGTGCTTCTTCAGCCTTCACTGGAGGCGCAGTGTTGAAACGGATCGCTTGAGCGGTTTGTAGGAAGTATTGTTGGTAACAACCGCGCTCAGTCTTCACTGTTTCACTCCCTTCAGCATGATAAAAGTGGCCATATTGATTTGGTGTTTCATCAGACCAACCGTCAGCGTTAGGTAATACACCAGCAATTAAGCGCTCTTCTTGTGGATCCAGCCCGTACTTCTCATAGCTCCCGCTTGTCCCCTTAATCGTGAACCGCTTATTTGGGCTAGCACTGAAAAGATCACCATGTAACGTGGTTAAGTGATTTGGGTAATGCATCACAACATTAAAGTAATCAACGTTGGTCGAGCCTTCTCTCATTATTTCGCAATGAGCGGTGATGGCATCAGGGACACCAAATAGCGCGAGGGCCTGATCGATTAAATGAGAGCCTAAGTCAAACAAGATACCGCCGCCATTTGTCGTCTGTTCACGCCAGCGTTGACGGACTTCAGGGCGGAAACGGTCAAAATGAGATTCAAAATGTTTCAAATCACCAAACCGTTTATCTTCAATCATCTTCTTAACGGTTAAGAAATCTCCATCCCAACGGCGATTGTGGTACACGCTCAGAACCAGTTCTTTCTTTTCAGCCAATGCGATGAGTGCTTCACCATCTGCAACCTGAGTAACAAATGGCTTTTCAATTATGACGTGCTTACCGTTTTCAAGCGCCTTCTTGGCCAAGTCAAAATGTACATCGTTAGGCGCGGTAATAATCACCAATTCGGCATCCGATTGAATGAGTAAATCATCCGCGGAAGCGAAGTGTTGTACATCGGGCCAATCATTGGCGACTGCATCACGGTTACTGGTACTAATCGCCACCAGTTCAAACTCTGGCATGGTACTGACAAATGGAATATGGAACGTTTTTGCAGAAAACCCGTAGCCGATAACGGCAGTTTTGATTGGAGTAAAGGCCATACTATCTAGCTCTCTGTTGATTGGTTGGTGACGATGAGATGAATGTCGTTTGACTCAATAATGTCGCTGATTGGAGAAGGTGGATACTGGTTGGTTACTATGATGTCGACCTTTTCAAGATCGCACACTTTAAAAAGATGCTGCTGTCCAAACTTGCTGCTATCACAAACAAGAACAACAAGTTGTGCTTGTTCTACCATAGCCTTTTTCATTGATGCTTCTTCTTCGCTGGTCGTCGATACGCCATACTCAGACAATGCGCACACCCCAATGAACGCTTTATTCAACCGATATTGAGATAACTGCCCAATAGCAGTAGTACCCAGCATGGCACGGTGGAAGCTATTAAAGTGGCCGCCAATAAAATGTAAATCGATGCCTTGAACTTGCGATAATGTGATTAAACACTCCACTGCATTGGTAACAACAGTCAGGGGAGATGTCAGGTAAGACGCCATCGCTGATAGCGTTGTTCCAGTATCCATTACAATATAGTCATGGGGTTCAACCAAGCTTGCCGCAACTCGGCCAATATCTAACTTAACTTGATTAATCGACTTTTCTTGGTACGCCTTTGATTCGGATGACACAGGAACACAAATGGCGCCGCCACGAACTCTCTGTATGCCTGGCCGCTGCGTAAGTTTAACTAGATCGCGCCTTGCGGAGTCTCGGGATATACCAAATCGTTCGCATACTTCGGCTAGCGTTATTTTCTTTTGCTCTAGCAACCAAGTGTGCATGGAAATCAGTCGTTCATCTTGCGTCATCAACTTAAAATCACTTACAAACAATTAAGGGGATAAGCCATTGTAAGGCAAAAATCCGAATGACGCACGAATTATACAGAACAAAAGACCGTATAAAGTCAACTATGGACTCGCAAAGGGGTCTACTAAGTTTAGGGAAGGAATGAATGTTATGGTTATAAGCCATTGAATATAAAAAAGGAGCTAGTTCAAAACTAACTCCTTCTGAGTTTATCAGCCACCTTTCGATGGCTGTTCTTTATCACTTACTGTTTACGCAACACGTAGTGGCTCGCCAAATCGCCTTCTACCCGGTTGCCTTCTCGGTCTAATCGGAACAACTGGTTTTCGCCGACAAAGTACTGCACCGCATCGTCACCAGCTCCCGGTAATGCAATCGTATTACCTGCCGTATTCCAATTGAATGACCCTTCGTATTCAAAGGCATTGCCTTCCTTACCCAGGTACACCTCAGTCAGGATAAACGTACCATCCTTTTTTACCACCAGCTCAGTCTTGATCCCCTCGCAGTCGGCACAAGGTAAGATACCGGTGTAGGTACCATCCCAATCCAGCGCGTTACGGGAACTGTGGTCTGGGTCAGCGACGGGCTGCGCCACTTCCGGCTGCTCTTCTACCTCCGGCAAAGTAACAGGCACTTCTGCCGTTGAAGCCTCATCTACTTGATCTTGGCTTTCCACTACCGCTGCTGCATCTGACTCTGTTTGAGATGGGGACTCTGATGTGGCTTGTTGATCACATCCCGCCAGTACGAAGCCAGCCACAATCAGTGCAAGTAAGGTCTTTTTCATCATGATTTCCTTAGTTAGCATTCTCTCTTAACTTGACCATCATTGTAGTGCGCTGATTGTGGGTATAGCGTCATCGCTGCGTTAGAAGTGCGTCAAAACCACCGTAAGCCGATGGCTCACGGTGGTTATCCCATCAATATGACGATTATTTACCGGCGCCAGAATAAAGCTAATCAGAGATCGGCTTCAATTTTGCCGTGAAATGACGCAATACTGGTGGCTCGTATTCAAATTCCAGTCCACGTATTTCACTGGCCCGCTGGCTAACGGCAATCAAGGCATCGGCGACATAATCCATATGATCATTGGTATATACCCGCCGTGGGATAGTTAACCTCAACAGCTCCAGAGCGGTGTCTTTCTGTTTTCCTGTCTGTGGATCTCTTCCCATCAACAGCGAGCCGATTTCAACCGCCCTAACGCCAGATTCAAGATAAAGCTCATTACACAGGGCATGGGCCGGAAACTGATGCGCTGGGATATGTGGCAGCAATTTCTTGGCATCAACAAACACCGCATGCCCGCCAGTTGGATATTGAATAGGGATCCCCCCCTCGCGAAGCCTCTCACCCAGGTATTTCACTTGGCTGATCCGGTAATGGAGAAAATCTTCGTCAGCGGCTTCATATAGCCCCCGCGCCAGAGCTTCCATATCCCGCCCGGCCATACCACCATAGGTAACAAAGCCTTCCATCGGTACACAACGGGTTCTTACTGCCTGAAACAATCCTTCATGATCTTTAATACAGCAAAGGCCGCCTATATTCACCATGGGATCTTTCTTCGCCGACATCGTCAGGATATCGCCGTATTGATACATTTCACGGATAATCTCTAAGATCGATTTATCCGAATAACCTGCTTCACGCTGTTTAATGAAATACGCATTTTCACAATACCGGGCGGAATCAATCACCACCGGAATATCATTCTTCTGCGCAAGCTCATACACCGCCCGCATGTTTTCCATCGCCACAGGCTGACCGCCCGAGCTGTTACAGGTCACGGTGGTGATAATGGCTGCTATGTTCACCGAGCCATATTGATCAATCGCAGCTTCAAGCTTCTCGAGATCAAAGTTGCCTTTCCAATCATCATAGGTTGAAGTATGAAATGCACTTTCGGTAAGCAGGTTAATGGCCTTTCCCCCACTCATTTCAATATGGCCTGCGGTGGTATCAAAGTGGAAGTTGGAAAGGAAAATGGCTTCCGTCCCTCCCCTTATCTGTCGCATCCGCTCAATCAAACAGGGAAATAAGATTTGCTCTGCGCCGCGGCCTTGATGGGCCGGCACTGTCAGTTTGTAACGAAAGAAATGTTCGACTGCCTGACAAAGATGGTAATAATTACGGCTTCCGGCATACGACTCATCCCCCATCATTAATCCCGCCCACTGGTTATCACTCATCGCCCCGGTACCCGAGTCAGTCAACAGGTCGATATACACATCTTCGCTGCGCAGCATAAACGGATTATACCCGGCCTCAATCAATGCCTTGCGGCGATCCTCTTCATCCGTCATTCGAATACGTTCTACCATTTTGATACGGAACGGTTCTGGGATCCTTTTCATCTCTTTTCTCCAATAGCGCTATTCACAAGCTATTCGCCTGTGACAAAAAACAGTTAACTCAACAGGTGCGAAAGTCACACTGCTGTATTCAGTTCAAATGGATTAAATTCCGGGCAAGCCCGAGCAGAGACTAAACAGGGAAGTCGTTTGAAAGGCGGAAATCTTGATTGAACCATGCCGACATCATTAAGGTGATGTCAGGCGTCACCACAGCAAATTGGCAGGTCATATTTGCTTTCCTTCACAAATAAACGGGGCGGAAGTACTGCCCATAACAATAGTGATTATAGACAATACTCAGCATACTCAATTTCCCCCCTGCCACGCTGTGACCACAATAGAAATTAGAGAAAATCAATGCCATTTTGAGGACTACAACTTGTCGGCTTCAACCAACTTGATTTTCGTCCAGTTACTATCGGCGCTAGTAATATATCCTCCAGTATCTTCCAGCCAGCGTTTTTGCACCGATTTATCTAGGTTAAGGTATAGCTTTCCGTCGACAACTTTCCACGCTTGTGGGTCGGTATCAAACTTCTTGTTCATTGCCACACCAAATGCACAAAAGCCACCATACTGAGGCACATAACCGGCAGGGTTGGCCTGAAAGCTCTCCATATTTTGCTTATCGACAAAATGATACGTGGCACCCTTGTAGGTGGCACGGTAATCACTACTGCCCACTTTTGCTTTTTTATCGATGAAATACGCAACGGGATCATACCCTTTGATTGCCAAGTCATTCTCATCAGCATTGATATCAATATCTGCCGCCAATACGGTCATGGAAAAGCTCAAGAGTGAAGCTGCAGACAAAATTCGTAGCCTAGAAGTGGTAATTGCCATGGTGACTCTCCAGTCATTAATAACAGATGTAAATCTAGCCACTAATTCCGGCTTACGGGGATACATAAGTCCTATACTTGATACCAATAGTACGGATATTGCAGGCTTGACCGCCCTACGGAGGACAAAGCATGGCAGAACCAGCAGTAGATCACCTTTCCCAGTTGATGCAGTACTTCTCGGCAAAAGCCGGGGTATTTTATACCGGTGCACTTTGCGGTATCTCACGATTTGATGATCCAACAATCGCTTCCGGCCACCTTCACCTTCTAAAAGGTGATGCCCTGACGGTTGTCGATGCCAACAATACCTATCATCAATTCAATGAACCGAGCTTGATCTTTATTCCGCGGCCAATGGCACATACTCTCCAGCCACAAGCCTCCCTTAGTAACACCGAGAATGACAACAACAGCCCCGAACTGGTGTGTGCTACCGTACATTACGGCACTGGCCCAGATAACTTATTTACCACCGCTCTCCCTCCATTGATGGCACTCTCTTTGACCACACATAGCTCTCTTTCGGCTATTGTCGAACAGCTGTTTGCGGAAGCCTTTGCTCAACAGCCCGGAAAGAAACTGATAGTCGATAGGCTCTGCGAAGTCCTCTTGGTTTTACTCATTCGCCACTGTGTTGAACAAAATACCTTAGATGATGGAATGCTCGCGGGGCTATCTCACCCCAAGCTAGCGCGGGTTCTCTCACTTATCCATAACGAGCCCGATCAGACATACTCTATGACGCAGCTTGCCAGCGAGGCTGCAATGTCACGGACGGTTTTTATGGCGTCATTCAAGTCTGTCGTGGGCACAACCCCGGGTGATTATCAAATGAGATGGCGTATCGAGCTGGCACAAAGCCTGCTAAAAAAAGGCAAAGCATTAACTTATGTTGCCGAAGAGGTGGGATACAGTAATCGCTCTGGTTTTGCCCGCGCATTTCGCAAAGTCACGGGTATGTCACCGACTGATTGGCTTTCGGATCACTAACTCACCGGCAATGCATCATTCACACTCAGCGAAAGGAGTGGCTTCTGCCCAAGATTATCTTTTGCATTTCGTGGAATTCACAGACTTAAACTTCGGCATTATTGTATTACATATCAATCAATTATATGCATTTTAGCTATTCTGAGACATCTTCGACACTATTTTTTTCTGTCTCGAACTATGCTGGGGATATAGCCCAAAACACCTAAAAGTGACTTGGGTCAGTTTACTAAGCAGGAGGGCGTAGTGATGAAGTACAAACATATCCTAGTTGCACTTGAACTAACTGAAGAAACCAACGTGCTAATTGATAGGGCTGTTTTTCTAGCAAAGCTACTCAATGCAGACGTCTCTTTTGTCCACATTGACGGCACACACGGGGAAATCTACCCAGAGTTGGTTGATATCAAAAAATCCCCCGAGGAAAACCCTTTGGGTGATCCCAAAATGGCACACCTCAGAGCATTTGAAACCAATACTGACTACCCCATCAAGCACTTCTTGGTTGGTACCGGTGACTTGAGCAACAAGCTACAAGATATCATCCAAGAAAATGGTGTTGAGCTGATCATCTGCGGCCATCACCATGACTTCTGGAGCAATATCATTTCTTACTCCAAACACCTTATCAATAAATCTCCTGTTGATATTCTCGTTGTGCCTATCTAAGTCAGGCGACGGGGAAACAGCAACCACCTACTGCCGAGTCAGTCATTGCTGATTCGGCACGCTATCAGCGTTTATCGACGCTGGCACGAAGTACAGCCACGACAAGCGGAGCGAGTATGGCGATCCAGTCGGCTCCGCTGTACCTTGCAGTAAGCATTTTTCAGCGCCCGTCGGGCAGAGAACCAATCATCAGGCTTTGAAATCAATAAATAGCCATTAAAGCGCTTTACCAGCTGGGTACGATTTTCATTGATAAACTTACTATCAAAGCCGATTTCAAAGTAATCGAGCGCCTGCTCAATCGACGTGAAACTGGCTATTTTTTGCAGGATATCACTCTGGCTCATTCACTCTTCAACTTTCAAAAGCTATTTAGCTACAAAAACAATACAAATTTAAAACAGGCCCCAGTCTACGGCAAAGCATGTGCTCAATCTTTGATGTAACACGCCATTTACTCCGTTATTGAATATACCAGTAACCTCAAGGTACAGGATCCAAGCTATCCACCCGCCTTTAACAAAGAGGGCTAACCACGAATGTTCAAATTTGAATTTCTCTTAACCGTAGCTAATTTAGTCATTATTCCCTAAACTCCACGTCAATAAACATGAAGTTATAATCCATGCTAATTAAGTGTTTTAGAAAATATAAAAACACCTAATTGCTATATATTTTAATTAAGGCGTTTCAACTATGGTAAAGCTCAACGTTATATATGAATCACTATTTTGGGCCTTGCTCATTATTACTATCTTTCGTGTCGACTTAAGCGTATACCTATTAAACTTCCTTATCACTTATTAGCGTTCTATTTACACTACAACCACCTCCTTTAGAGCGATGACAACGAAAACCACCACTAACCCAATGACGCCCCTCACTCAACAAACACATCATTACAAACTCACGCCAACACCACCAATACCACTCATACCACTGTTTTTAAAATAAAATCACCTTGTATAAAGGTATCCTCTCCAAAAATGAATATCTCTTAAACATAGTGTTATCACAGGGCAATCTTTACCATAAGCCACATCAAAAGCAGCCGTTCACCACACTAAACGGTTAAATGAAACAACCCAATAAAAATACCTAGATAAATACATATTATTCCGGAGACAGCAGCAATGAAGTTATCACTTCCAACCTTGCCCAATTACAAACTATTAAAAGTCGCGATTAGCCTAACGCTATCTGTCGTCATTTTAACAGGTTGTAACGCAGAGCCAGAATCAGAAATAAAGGCTGCTGTTGTCCGCCCGGCTATGACTGAGATTGTCACTTTTTCCTATACATCAGAAATGAGCCTAAGCGGTACCGTTCAAGCCGCTCAGCAAGCCGATCTGTCCTTTCGCTCTTCCGGTCGCTTGGTCGAGATATTGGTTAAGGAAGGCGATGAAGTAAAGAAAGGGGATCTGCTGGCTAAGCAGGATCCCAAAGACGCCGAAACTAATTTAAATTCGGCGAAGATTGAAATGCGCAATACACAAACCGAATATCAGCGTGCTAAATCCATTTTTGAATCCAGCCAGGCGATTTCGAAAAGCCAGCTTGAAGAGATAGAAGTCCGTTTCCGTTTAGCTAACCACCGCCTAGACGAGGCCAAACGCCGTTTGGAAGAAACACAGTTGCTTGCGCCATTCGACGGTATGATCAGCCGCAAACACCGCAATACCCATGTGCTGGTGCAAGCCAACGACCCTGTACTGTCTATCCATAACCTAAGCGACATGGAAGTGGTAATAGATGTACCAGAAAGACTGATGCTTAAAGACGAACAACAACAACCAAGAGTAATGGCACTTATCCCAATATTATCGGGCAAGCAGTTTGAACTGGCGTTAAAAACCTACTCAACCAAGCCTGATCCGGTTACCCAAACCTACGAGGTAACAATGGGGTTTGTTGACCTCAAAAACACAACGGTTTTACCAGGCATGACTGTTCGGGTTGTCCCGGGTGAAGAGAATCAAACAGTATCGTCTTCTATTTCGGTCCCATTGTCAGCGGTGCTTCCCGATAACCAAGGCCAGCAATACCTATGGGTAGTAAACAGTGATAACCAACTGGAAAAGCGCCACATCACAACAGGTACGCTAAAAGGAAGTCGAGTAGAAGTCATTGCGAACTTAGAAGTTGGCGAGCAAATCGTCGTGGCAGGCACTGCAAATCTATCTGAAAACATGACAGTAAGACCCACTCTGATGGAGGCTAAATAATGAATATCGCTCGGTACACATTAGCGAAGCGCACCAGCGTTTGGGTCTTGATTGCTCTAACCATAATCGGGGGCTATCTCAGCTACCTCAAGCTTGGCCGCTTTGAAGACCCTGAGTTTGTGATCAGGCAAGCGGTAATTGTGACGCCTTATTCAGGCGCCACCGCACAAGAAGTTTCTGACGAGGTCACCGATGTTATTGAGGGAGCGGTGCAGTCGTTACAAGAATTGGAAGAGGTTACATCGGTCTCCAAGCAAGGCATGTCGGAGGTTACCGTTGAAATCAAACGCAGCTTCTCCAAAACCGATGCCGAACTGCAGCAAGTCTGGGATAAGCTGCGTAGAAAAATCAATGATGCCCAGCGTATGCTGCCGCCGGGAGCCGGTCCGTCGATAGTCAACGACGACTTTGCTGATGTCTTTGCCCAGTTCTACGCGGTAACCGGTGAAGGTTACTCTGACAAACAGCTGCAAGACTATGTTGATGAGCTAAGGCGAGACCTGGTACTGGTGCCAGGGGTGTCAAAAACCACCACCATGGCAGAAAAGCAGGAAGGCATTTTTGTCGAGATCGCCAGCGCCCGCCTAGAGCAATTTGGCCTCTCTGCCGAACAAGTCTATCAAGTGCTGCAAAAGCAAAATATGGTCACAGTGGCAGGTACGCTGGAAACCGAGTCCATGCGCGTTGCCGTGGTGCCAACCTCAAGCGTGCGTACTTTCGATGACCTGAAGAACTTGCAGATTGGTATTGGTGAAAACAACACCGTCATGCGCCTTGGTGATATCGCGGCGGTCACCCGTGGTTACCAAGAGCCGACATCCGTGCTGATGCGTTACAACGGCATGCGTGCGATTGGCCTTGGGATCTCGAATGTCGCCGGCGGCAATGTTGTCGAGATGGGTGATGCGGTCACTGCTCGTATCGCCGAACTGGAAAGCCAGCGACCTGTGGGTATTGAATTGCACGATGTGTCGATCCAGTCAGAATCGGTGAAGGCGTCTGTTGCCGATTTCATCAATAACTTGATTGCCGCGGTTGTCATTGTTTTCGTAGTCTTGTTGTTATTTATGGGGGTACGTACCGGTATCATCATTGGCTTTGTCCTGGTGTTAACCGTTGCCGGCACACTGATCGTCATGTTGATTGACGACATCGCCATGCAGCGTATCTCACTGGGTGCACTGATCATTGCCTTGGGGATGTTGGTTGATAACGCCATCGTGGTCACGGACGGCATTCTTACCCGTCTACAGAAGAACCCGAATGCCCATAACAAAGAAATTCGTGAAGAGATATCTGCAGAAGTTGTTGAAGAAACCAAGTGGCCGCTACTCGGTGGAACCATCGTCGGGATCTGTGCCTTCAGCGCTATCGGCTTGTCGCCATCAAACATGGGAGAATATGCCGGCTCACTGTTCTGGGTGATCCTCTACTCGATGTTCCTAAGCTGGGTATTGGCCATTACTGTTACCCCATTACTGTGCCATGACTTTATCAAAATCAATGCAAAGAAGGCTAATGCTAAGCCAGGGCGAGTCAGCACGCTGTACCAAAAGGTGCTGGTTAAAGTACTCAACAACCAAAAAACCAGCATCATGGTGGTCATTGCGGTTTTCATTATGGGTGTTAAAGCGTTCGGCTATGTTCCTCCGGGCTTTATGCCTGAATCACAGCGGGCACAGTTTGCGATTGATGTCTTCCTGCCACAAGGCTCAGATATCTCGCGCACCGAAAGCATCATGCTCGATATTGAAAAGGATGTGAGAGCCAAAGACGGCGTCACCAATACCATTAGCTTTATCGGTTCAGGTGGCCTGCGCTTTATGCTGACGTACTCGGCCGAACCTGAGAACCCAAGTTATGGCCAACTCTTGGTCGATGTCGACGACCACAACATTATTGAGTCTCTGGTTAGCGAATTACAGGTTGAATTAGGCGAGCGTTATCAAGATGCCTCGATCAATGTGTGGAAGTTCATGTTGGGTCCTGGTGGTGGCAAGAAAATTGAAGCCGCTTTCAAAGGCCCAGACAGTGCTGTACTCCGCCAACTGGCCGAGCAAGCTAAAGCGTTGATGAATACCAATCCAAACCTGATTGCGATACAAGATGATTGGCGCCAGCAAGTGCCAGTGCTGAGTCCTGTGTTTTCGGCGGAAAAAATGCAGCAGTTCGGGTTAACGACCCAGGATTTGAATAGCGCGATTGAACAGACATTAACAGGTAAACAAGTGGGCGTTTACCGCGAAGGCAATAATCTGGTTCCTATTGTTGTTCGAGCACCAGAAGATGAACGCACTCACGAATATGTAATTGAACAGACTCAAGTATTTAGTTCAACGGCAGGCAGTTTCATCCAGTTGAGCCAGCTGGTCGAGTCAAATAACGTCGAGTGGCAAGATGCAATGCTAAGACGCGTAGACCGTATCCCAACCATTATGGCGCAGGCTGATCCTGCCCCAGGTGTACTGACATCAACAGCATTTGAGTCAATCAAGGCAGAAATCGAAAACATGCCATTACCGGTTGGCTACCAGCTTGAATGGCACGGTGAATACAAAGATGCCAAAGAAGCCGATGAAGGCCTGATGATTTCAGCACCTTATGGTTTCGCAGCGATGGTGTTGGCGGTGGTATTCATGTTCAATGGTATCCGACAGGCGCTGGTTATCTGGCTGACGGTTCCGCTCGCGGTTGTTGGCGTCGCGTTCGGCTTGATCATCTTCCAGACCCCGTTTGAGTTCATGGCCACATTAGGCTTCCTGAGCTTGATCGGGATGATGGTGAAAAATGCGATTGTACTGGTTGATCAGGCTGACAACGAGGTACGTGCAGGCAAGGCCCCTTACCATGCCATTATTGATGCAGCGATGAGCCGAGCCAGGCCGGTGATCTTGGGTGCGACCACCACCATTCTTGGTGTAGCACCATTGCTGGTTGACCCGTTCTTCAAGAGCATGGCGGTAACCATCATGTTTGGCCTGCTGTTTGCGACGGTACTGACCTTGGTTGTTATTCCGTTGAACTATGCACTGTTCTTCAAGATTAAGCCAATAGCAGCAGAATAAGCGCTCTGAAAAGAAACTAAATAATAAGCCTGGGCATTGCTCAGGCTTTTTTATTTATCGAAGGTAAACTTCAACTAGATAAATATAATCGTTATAAAGTGAATATCTGATAGTCATTCACTTATCTGTCCCTCTATATAAAATACAAAGCACAAACAATATATACATCAAATAAAAGATATCTTTAAAGCTCCTTGATGCAGGGGGTAATGGCAATGGATATGTCTCTAATAAAATAAGCAATGAGTGTTAATTCCAATTAGCACTCGGTTCACTTATACGAGTGTCAATAATGAAATATCACTATTTATTACCTCTTTTAGCCACCTTTATTGCCGTTAGCAATGCCGCTGCCGATGCTTCCCCTCATTCAGAAAAAGAAAGCTGGGGTGTAGGGATTGGCATGCGCAGCGCAAACATCATCTTTGATAGCAGCGACAATGTGGTACACGATGTTATACCGCTGCTATTTTACCAAGGCGAGAGTTTTTACCTCGATGGTGCTTCCGGCGGATACCGGTTTTACCAAAGTGATAACGTCTCTGTAGGTGCACTCGGCAGGATCCGTTTTTTTGATATCCCCAAGCGCTACCAGAATGACGTACAAGGCACCCAGTTTGATCTTGGCGGTAATATCACCTGGCACTATTCGCCACAGCTTGATATCAGCGCAGAGTTACTTAGCGATAAAGATGGTCGGGTCTATTCCAACCTGACTAGTGAATACACCATTGACCACCCAGCTTGGCGTATTAGCCCTTATGTCACCGTAACGGGGAAATCCTCGAGATTCAATAACACCTACTACGCCCTGAACACCGAGGACATTGGTTACGGCTTTAGCTATAGCGCCGGTGTCAAAGGCCGCTACCAGCTCTATGAAAACCTCTATGCGGTCGGCCAAACCAATGCCACCCTGCTCGATAATAAAACTTATCAAAGTGATATAGTCGACTCAAGGACACAATGGGAAACCTACCTAGGCCTGGCGCTATTCAATACCCCAGGGCAAAGAACACACTCACAGCTCCCAACCAACTCGTACCTGCGAATTGCCAGTGGTGTCGCCACCACCTCCGGTGTGTCAGATCTGTTAATGTTCGATAATAAAACGGACCCATACCGAAACACCATGACCTCAGTATTTTATGGCCACCCTATCGCTGACACCGTATTTGGCTGGCCACTGGACTTCTATCTCACCCCGGGGTTTGTCCAGCATCATAAGTCAGACGTACAAGGTGGTTTTGGCGAATATGTTATGGCAATAAAGGCTTACTATACCTTTAATTGGCCAACAACCTGGCGCTTCGGCTTTGCTGAGGGGATCTCCTATAGCACCCAAATCAGCCATATTGAAAAGGAGCGATTAAGCGAGAAAGGCTACAAACCCAGTAAGCTGATGAACTACTTGGATTTCTCCTTCGATGTAAACATGGGGGATATACTCAACAACAAGTCGCTGTCGAATATGTGGCTCGGCTACAGCCTGCATCACCGCTCGGGGATCTTCACCCAAACCTCCGCCTTCGGCAGGATCAAAGGTGGCAGTGACTATAATAGCCTCTACCTACAGTGGGACTTTTAGGTGCGCATTACCTATCTTGCTCATTAACTAAAAAAACAGGCCCTTATTATTTGAATCTCACTGAAGTATTCAAATAATAAGAGCCTGCCCAATTATTGTTATTGAATGCGGCTTGTAGCCTTTACATACTGGCTAATCCGCATTCAAATAATATTATGCTTGTGGCAGAGTGCCTTCACCGTTAGAAACAACAGCATCGATTTGTACTAGAGCGCCCATTTCAATTTGAGAAACACCCACAACAGTACGTGCTGGTAGATCGCCTTGGAAGAACGTTGTATACACTTCGTTTACCGCATCGATATCAGCAACATCTTTAAGCTGAATGTTGATTTTAACGATGTCATCCATTACGTGGTCAACACTCTCAACGATAGCTTTGATGTTTTTCATGCACTGCTCAGCTTGCTCTTTAGCACCACCAGCTACGATTGCATTTGTTTTAACATCAACTGGAAGTTGAGCTGCAACGTGGTTGTAGTGAGAGAAGGCTACTGTTTGTGTGTGCAATGCGTTACGTGGTGCAGCATCAGTATTGTTTGCACGGATCACGATGTTATGACGATCTTCAACTTCTTGTGGAGGTGTACCGTCGCCGTGAGATACAGAAGCATCAATCTGGACCAATGCCCCCATAGGTAGCGCATCTGCAGCAATAACTGAACGAGCTGGTACGTAAGCTACTGTACGAGCAATCGCTGAATCAGGGAAGAAGGTTGAGTACACTTCGTTTACTGCATCAACATCAGACAGGTCGTTCAAGTACATGTTGATTTTAACGATGTCATCGAAAGGAACGTCAATGCTTTCCAGTACCGCTTTCATGTTTTTAAGGCACTGTGCAGTTTGCTCTTTCACACCACCTTCTACAAGCGCGCCAGTTTTCGGGTCAACCGGTAGTTGAGCTGAGATGTTGTTGTAGTGAGAGAAAGCAACTGTTTGAGTGGATACTGCACTTTGAGGCGCATTTTCAGTGTTGCGAGAAAGCTTGATTAGCGCGCAAGGGTCTTGCGGCGCAGTACCTTCACCGTTTGAGATAAGTGCATCCATTTGAACCAGTGCATCGCTCATCGGTAACGCAGCAACTTGAACCACGGTACGAGTAGGCAGAAGATTAGCGAAGAATGTTTTGTAAACTTCGTCAACTGCTTCCATATCAGCAATATCTTTAAGGAAGACGTTAATTTTTACAACGTCATCCATTACGTGATTGATACTTTCAACAATGGCTTTAATATTAGTCAGACACTGTGTTGCTTGATCTTTTACGTCACCAACAACAATTTCACCTGTTTTTGGGTCAACAGGTAACTGTGCAGAAAAGTTATTGTAGTGAGAAAAAGCAACTGTTTGAGAAGAAAGCGTGCTTTGAGGGGCATTTTCTGTATTGCGTGAAACCTTAATGATGCCAGCCATGTCGACATTTTCCTTATATGTGGTCAGAGGTTTTAATAGATTTATTTGAAATACTTATCGAAGTGACGAAATAGTAAGTTAAAAATTTCGAGGTAAATGTGACGCATATCAAAATATCATTTCACTAGAACACTGCTGTTAATGGAATAAATAGTCAATTTTCGACTAAATATCCGCAATTATGCTAATTCTGTGGCAGCATCAACCTTTTTTTTTACGAATGATTCGCTATTTTTGAATGTAATCTCAGTAAGAAAATGACAAAATTTACCTCATTTAATCAATTTCTGATAATTCGCTCACAGAAATTCAAGATTAAAAGGTTAAATCGCCTTACTTTTATCATTATTAATTGCATAAAAAACCTTGAATACTTCACTCATTTCTTACATTCCTGCATTATCATTATATATCCACACGTTGAATCCTGACGGATGGCTTGAATATGCCTCATACTAAAATGGCTGTTGAGTGATGGCTAAAAAAGCCATCACTCAACAGCCAACGATTGGTAATTCAATATGTTATTGACCTATATCGTCACTAAAACACTTGAATAAAAGCACTTATTATCAATGCATTGGCAATATCGATAAAAAAGCTACACACCAGTGGAACAATGATGAAAGCTTTATGCGCAGTACCATACTGCTGGGTAACCGCAGTCATACTTACGATAGACGTAGCCGTTGAGCCTAATGTGATCCCGCCAAACCCCGAACTGATCACTGCAACCTCGTGATTTTTTCCATGGTCCTAAATACCACCAATAGAGTAAACCCAATCGAGAGAATGACCTGACAGATCATCACAGCGCTTCAAAACAATACCAAGCTCTGTAATTGCCATAACTGAAGGCACGTCAATGCCATTGTCGGGAACATCGCAAGGCAAATATCTGAGATCAGGGTTTGTCCAAGCTGGGCATTCCTACTGATCTTTTGCTTTAGCACCACCGACAAGACACGCAGAGATAAGCCCTAATGTATTACTGGCAATGCTGACGCCGACTATATTCTACAACCCGATATAGACCACAGCCAGTAGAGTAAGGATAAAGAGTGGGTTTCCACCTGAAAAGAAATAGAGTAATAAGGTGTCCCTCGCCTCGAGCTAGAATTCAATCGTGAGATCCAATAAATAATAAAAATCAGCAACAGACTGCATAACTGTTCAATCTATATAAACTCAAAAACAAAAGCAGAAAGTTTATTTATCCCTCCAGATATCAAAATAATTAACACAATGATTAGTAATCTTTTAAATAAATCTGTATGTGCTATGTTAGTAAAAGATTTATATTGGACTTTGGCCATGGAGTAGACAGAACACATGAAAGTAAACCTTGAGGATCTTGACCTTAATCTACTGAAGCTACTTCGTGTGGTTGTCGAAACTCGTAATACATCAACAGCAGCAGAAAAACTCGGTATTTCGCAAACCAGTGTCAGCCGAGGGTTGGCAAAACTGCGTGAAACATTCGGCGACCAGTTATTTATCCGCAAAGCTCATGGTGTCGAACCCTCAGAACTGGCCGAAAAGCTAGCAGAAGCCGCTGAAAACATGCTTACCCCATTTGCGAATGTACTTGACTCCTACCAGAGCTTTAACCCACTTGAATATAGCGGCAAAGTCGTTATCGCCCTTGAATTAAGCTTGCTAGAGACGTTTGGCCAAGGGATATACCGAGCACTCAATAATGCACTACCCAATGCTTGCCTTGAGCTTATATATTGGCAAGAAGGCTCGCTGCAAGACATTCTCGATCGCAAAATCGATTATATGGTTCACTATTCCCCTTATCCTCTGCCACAAGACCTTTATGCTCACCATCTCAGCAGCTTAAAAATCAGTCTGGTTGCAAGGAAGAACCATCCAATCCTGACTCAAACCAGCGAACTAGAATCCATCGCGCACCTCCCGTTAATAAAACTCGTGTCCGATGCTGTCAACGTAAAGCATGATGCCTTCGATGAGCTGTATTTAGATAAAGGGTTTACACCTAAAATTGCACTCAGAACGCACAGTATTCCTGTTGCTATTGAAAAACTTGAGCACTCTGATGCCATCAAGTTCAGTAGCAGCTATATCATGAACCTAAGCGATAAATTAGCCTGTTACCCATTACCCAAGATGCCTGCACATTTAACAGAGTTCAGTATCTCGGGTAGCTACCTCCAATCCAAGCGAGGCTACCCGCTCAACCAGCATCTTCATCAAACCATGCAAAACTTCTTTGATAGCGTGGTTCAGCCAGACATGACCGAGTAGCTTCTCCAATTCGACAGGTAGCTGGCTCATACAGCTGGTTACCTAGCGGTTCAATTAGAATTGATAGCTCATACCGACAGTCATTAGATAGTCTTCACTCTCATAGAAATCAATATTTGAGGTGTTGAAGTTTGCCCCGGCCAATGACACCAGACTCCAGTTTTTCCAGCCAGCAAAATCAGCGTACTCATAAGCCACGAAGAGCTTGTAGCGATTATCCGAGCGCTCTTTGTTGAAAATTGGGTTGCTGCCATCATAATCTCGGTGCGCATAACCGCCCGTCAGCGCCAAACTGTGTGCATCAACAGACGTAAAATACGTCAGCTCTGCTTTATATTGATCGAACGTTTCAGCTTTACCTTTTGCATCGCGATGCGTATACGACACGGAAGAGATCAAGCCAGAACGCTCGCTCAGCATCGTATTGTGCGAGCCCTTGATATAGTAAGTGTCATGGTCACGGCGCAATGCCTGCTCTGTGACTTGCTCGTTATCTACTTCCGCAGTGGCATAAGCCATATCCAGTGACATACCAGAGTTATTGATATTATTGAGCTTCATACGGAAAGCATGGCCTTCAATATCCGTTTTTTGTCGGTTGCTGCCTGTTTGATAAGGGTTAGCCCACACTTCACCAGACACTACCGTTGGCAAAAAGGCTGCATCCAACTGGGTGCCGTTGGCAAAATCGTATTGATAACCCACCTCAAAGGCCAGATCACCGACTGCAAGGTCATCCCTTGATGTACCTAGGTATACCCGTTGATTGCTGTCATCCCCCAATCGGTAACTCAGGCTACCAAGCGGGGCGGCAATGAAATCATTGGTGTGCGATCCTTTACTGTTGAGGTCACCCAAACGGGCATCACCATCGGTGCTCAAATTCGAGTTTGTAGACATATAGCCTGTGGTCACAATAATTTCACCGCTCAGTCGAGAAGACTCACTAGCGAAACTCATTGCCGAAAAACCTGCAAGTGCAGCTGCTGTATATAGTAGGTAATTTTTCATGGTCATCTCTATTTATATTAATTTTCAACAGGGGAAATAATTAACTGGTGGCAATATTAAATGATGGGGCTGAGATGACTATGTTTAACAGTTATTCATTTCTGCATGTTATATATGTAATATCATTAACATCGATAACAGAATTGAATTTCTCATATTCATGGTCTCAAGAAAAGACAAGTGATAGGTTAGATTTAACAACATAAACCATACAGAGATAAATAATAATGTCATTTTACGATTCGCTTGAAGAAGATAATAGCATAAATATTTATATTAACGATCGCGCTTACAATGTTAATGATAAGGGAAAGGGAGAGTGTGAAATAATATTGATAGATAGCTCTCATGCTAATTTAAATAATAACTATAAAAGCAATCAAACTAAGAGATCGATTATCATCGATATAACAACAGCATGGGATGGTAATATTAATAGCTTATCAATCGATAGTTTATTCGAACTGGCTAAAGATATACACTTACTTGCAGATATTTATTGGATAGAATCACTCACAATCATCGACACAAGCAAGAACATTCAGCTTGGCGAGATATTGAAATCAACATTCCGCTCAAGACTGCAAAACGAACTGGCGCTTGGTTATTACTAACCCGCTTAAGGACATACTAAAGGGACATCTCGTTGCAGAATTCAACGCCTCTTCCATTCGCACAGTTCATGCCAATGGCCTCGAAACAACCTCGAAATAACTAGCCTATATCGAGGTTATTTGCCCCACCTCGGTACACTGCCCCCCACCTGACACCAGACGTTGCCACTGCCATTTCTCTCATTTGGCAGTAAATGAGAGAAAATGTAAAAAAAATATCCGAACTTCGATATAATGAATACGATAATCTTGAAGAGATTTGGATAGCACGTTAATGAACCAAACCCAGCAGTTGCTCGATGTTAGTACCAACGCTTTATTGCACCTTGAATTTCAGAAACTGGACAAGCACCTTACCTTAGCTGATAGAAACAACATTTTAGTTAAGTACTTCAAACGTATCGCTAAATCCAACAAATACCGAACAATAAGAAAGTCGGCAAAACAGTGGATCGCCCATGGTCGCCACCCTGATGGCGATTTGGAAACGCTACTGAATAATGAAGTAGAGCAACTAACCCAGACTTGCTCTACCGATTTGTATCGCTTTGTTGGGCTTGTCGATACAGTCGAGTCACAACTCAAAACCAAAGTTCAGTACTCGAAAGCGCACGATATTGACCTCAATGCCCGTTATGGCAAAGTACTTGTGTGCGTGGTTGATGAAGATTTGACCTCAAGCTTCGATGAGGATGGACTAATGATAAAGTCCACCCAGATCCTGTTCATCGGCAGTAGTGAAGACAAAGAGGGGTTTTCTACGGCTATTGAGCAAGATGGTAATTTCCAGTCTGTGATTGCCTACGAAGACGAGAGCCACCTGCGCGTTGAACTATTCAGGCTGTAGCTCTCACAAAAAAGGAGGCATTGCTGCCTCCCTGATTATCTAAATCTGTTCTCCAATCTATTTAATCAATTAAAGTTAACGAGTCGAGGATCCCCTTACCGCTGTGGATCCCCCCTTCGTTTTCACTCGCAGGCTTGCTGCGGATCAAATAACCGGCATAACCATCAAGTTGAGTGACAGGTTCGCCATTGAAGTACGCCGTGAACAGGCCAATTTCACTGACCAAATCATCCACGAGAGTTTGCTCGACATCCCGCACAGCGATTGTTGGCTGCTCGCGCTCATGTGGGTACAAACGCTGCATCAACGCCCAAGCGTCATATTCATTGGGTGACAGCTGACCTAACTTGTCGCTAATTTCCTCTCCAAACACGCAATGGCCACCGCCTTCACCCTGATTCTTCAACACCCATTCATGCTTAACCGCTTGGCTATTAAACCATTCAATCGTGCTCGTGTTTACCGGCTTCATCTCAGCCAAAACGCTCTTCACTAACTTCGCTTCTTCTAGACTGAGTCCCCAGCGGGCATAATCCTCTGCTGGCATCATGGTCAGTAGCATCTGCATTGATTTACTTGTCGCTAGTTGCTGGCTGATTGTGGCATTGACCGCCACGTTATGCTGCTCGATAAAAAGTCGAGTTTGGCTCAAGGTATGGCAACAGATCGGTTCATTGAGCTCTGGAGCACAATAATCGGAGTACTGGTAGCCCGCCCGCAAGTAGACCACATCGATGGCACCGACACCCTCAAGTATTAAACGCTGGTTGTCCCCTGTTGATAGCTGGGTACTGAGTTGTTCGAAGGTACGGCGAACGGTGCGCAGCCCCAGTTTCTGCAAGGCAATTTCCAGCAAATGCTGGTCATAGACATTGTCTTCGTTCTTCTGCACCACCATCAAGAACGTCGGTTTTCCTTCTGTGTTGAAATTTGCCTGGATCTTTGTGGCCGATGTGGCAATCGCATAGGCAAGTTGTTCAAGACCTTGGTTTTCCGCCGGTACAGCAGTGCTATCTTCCAGCCAGTTTTGGTAGGTCTGCGGCCATTGGTTCTGCATGAACGCATGGAATTCCGTTGCGCGCTGGCCGAAAGGCCCCATACCCGCTGCAATACCATTAAACTCAATAACCTTCGCCCCGTGATGGCGATCATCCATAAAGTCGGTACGCATCAGCAATAGCGGCTGGCGCGCAGGGTAGCGCCTGCCGCTGATGTCACCATGGGCTTGCTGATGAAGAGCCATCAAGCGACCAAAAAACGGATCCGCCTTGGCCATGTCACCCAATGACGCTTGCAGGAAGTCGTGATCTTCAGAGACATGGCTGATCAACTTGGTGATAAGCGGAGTGACTTTTAACAGGTGCTCATACACTCCACGCTCCATTGTCATCGGCGCGATGCTGAATGGGCAGTGCCGTGCGGTATTGTCAGCTTGCCTAAATGCGACACCGTTCATGATGGCCCACTCACAGGCATCTTCAATGATCTGCTGCGACAGAAAACGTTGCTTTTCGTTTGTCATTGTTTACTTCTCTTAAATTCTGCAATTACGCGGCTGTAGCACCGACTAAACCCAGCGAACTGCTAAGGTGCTCGCTCTCTTCCTGTGCTTTTTGCGCTAGGTATAAGTCTCGGTAGTCGCCGTCTTGGCTAATCAACTCATCATGAGTACCGCTTTGCACCACCCTGCCGCTGTTCATCACCAAGATTTGGTCAGCGTTCTGGATAGTCGAAAGACGGTGAGCCACCGTGATAACGGTGCGTCCATCCTGAATGCTTTCCAATGCCTCTTTTACCGCTTCCTCGGTATCGCTATCGATATTGGCCGTTGCCTCATCAAGCAAGAATATTTTCGGGTCATGGGAAATAGCCCTCGCCAGTGCCAACAGCTGTTTTTCACCCACAGATAAGGATGCCCCTCCATGTCCCGGTTTATGATCATACCCACCGGATAAACGGTCGATAAACCGGTGCGCTTTGACCTGCTTAGCGGCAAGGATGGCTTTGTCCCGATCCAAGGTATCAAGTGAAAGATCGATATTTTCTAACACCGAACCACTAAAAATCGTTGGGTCTTGCGACACTAAACCAAACATCTGGCGCAATTGGGCATCCGGCAAGGATCCAATCGGCTGCCCGCCAATCAAGATGTCCCCTTGCTGGTGCTGGTAGAAACGCATCAGCAAATTGATCACCGAGCTCTTACCACTACCGGTATGGCCAACGATGGCGGTGAACTTACCGCCTTTGGCCGTAAAGCTGACATCTGACAGCACCTGATTGCCTTCTTCATAACCGAAGTTAACATGACGAAACTCGATATCATGCTGGCCAGCAACGTCCGCAAAGGGCTTAGTGTGATGCTCTCGCTCAGAGTCATCATCGAGCAATTCAAAGACACGCTTGGAGGCAACAGTCGCCACCTGCAACTTGCGCAGTTCCATCGACAACTGCCTAAACGGGTCAAAGAAACGTTCGATATAGTTTAAAAATGCGTATAGCGTTCCCACTTCCACCACAGTTGTCAGCGATGCATTGGCAAACCATGCAACAATCCCAGCCGCTGTCAGTATTGAAACCAAACGTGTTAGCGGCAGCAGCATCAAGCTATCGATCGCAATAGACTTGGTTCTAAACTCAAACCAACGCTGGTTGTCCTGCTCAAATTTCTCTGCAAAGGCTTTTTCCTGACGAAAGGCTTGGATCAGTGCCATACCCTGCAATGACTCGTTGATCCGACCATTAATATTGCTGATCTGGGTTCGAATGCCGTCAAACACCGGCAAGGAAATCTTGCGGTAAACATGCATGGTCAGCAGTAGTACCGGGATCAAAACCAAACTCAGTAGCATCAAATGCCAGTCCAGTAACGCTATCGCAATGAAAATGGCCACGATTCGCAAACCGCCTTGAATAATGGTCGGGATGGTCGACACAAACATGTCGCGCATCGACTCGGTATCATTGGTGATATAGGAGACCAACTTACCCGCAGGCAGTTTATCGAAGGTCCGGATTGGAAAATTCAGCACATGGCTAAACAGCTCCTTCCTAACATCTTTCACCACCAACAATGCGCTGTGACGGAACGTCACAGCCTGCAAGTAGGTAAATAGCGCCGAGATGACATAGAACAACATCACCAAACCGGTCAGCCATGCCAAGTGCTGCCATTCAAATTGCTGAGGTACAATCACATCGTCAAGGATGGTCTTCGCCAACCATGGGATCGCCATCTCAGCACTGACCGCCACCGCCAGCATGGCAAATGCCGCCAGAAACCGGAGTTTATGCGGCAATGAATAGGTCAATAATCGCTTAAGCATAAACGTCTCCTACAAGTTGAGCATCGGCAGCTTCGGACTCTTCTGACTGATTTTGCGCTTGTTGATGATGGGTCAGCTGGCTCTGGCGTTGATACACCATCGCGTACCATCCCTGTTTGGCAACCAGCTCATGGTGTGAACCGCACTCTTCGATTTGGCCGTCATTGAGTACCAATACATGATCCGCTTCGATCAGATTGGTCAGCCTTTGCGTCACCAGCAACACTGTTTTATGACCGTAATGTGCCTTCAAGTTCTGGCGTACAATCACCTCTGTTTTCATATCTAACGCACTGAATGGGTCATCCAACAACAAGATGTCGGCATCTGACAATAAGGCTCGTGCCAATGTCAGGCGTTGTTGCTGCCCACCAGAAAGGTTGGTGCCGCCTTCACGCAATTCGGTGCTGAACCCGTCTGGCATCGCGTCAATTTCGGCTTTGATACCCGCCATCTCGGCGACAAAAGCAATCTCGTCTTCAGTGGCTTCAGGTTTTGCCAAAGCGATGTTTTCTGCAATGGTGCCGGAAAATAAGAAAGGCTTTTGCGGTACCCACGCCATTTTGTCGCGCAATGACTCAAAGGTCAGGCTCTCAACCGGGTAGCCATCAATACTGATTGTTGAGGGCTCAGACAGGGGAAACTGCCTTAGCACCAATTGTAATAAGGTACTTTTGCCACTGCCCGTCGGACCGGTAACCCCCACAAAGCCACCGCTGGCGATATTCAATTCAATCTTTTCTAGCGCACGTCGATTGGATCCCTGATAGGCGAACGAATCAACGTTAATGGCCAGGTTAGACCCGCTATCAGATGGCAACGTTTTCGCCCCTTCCACGACATCCTCTTTTTCAGAAAACAGCTGTTCCAACCGTTGCCACGAGGTGCTACCGCGTTGAAACACATTGAACTGCCAGCCAAATTGCAAAAATGGCCCCAGTAACTGACCGAGATAGAGCGTGAAGGTAGTAAATAGTCCGACGGTAATCGCGCCTTGGTTGATAAGCCAAGCACCGTAGCCAAGGGAAATCACAAACGACAAGCCGTATACCAACTGGATAGTCGGCGCAAACGCCGCATCGACTTTGGCGACCGCCAGATTTGCATCCAGTGTTTCATCAAGGGTTTGGCCAAAACGTTTTTCCTGACGCTGGCCGATACCATGAGAGCGCACGGCTCTGATCCCCGATACCGTTTCGCGGGATTCTTCGTTTAAGTTAGAGAATGCCGCCTGCGCCCGTCCAAAAGCTTTATGCAGTTTGGTACCGTACTTACTCGTGATCAAAACCAGCAATGGGAATGGCAGCAATGCCACTGCGGTTAGCTCTCCGCTAACAACGAAAATCATGCCAAAGATAACGGTAAAACCAGCGATCACCGAGTCCACCAGCGTCATGATTCCCATGCCAGTCGCTTCTTCGACCGCATTGAGGTCATTGGTAGCATGGGCCATGAGATCGCCCGTACTGCGTCGGGCATAAAACGATGGTGAAAGTTTGGAAAACTTCTGGAACAAATCCCGGCGCAGCACTTTGGTAATAGCAATCGATGCACCATACAACCTGCTTTGCCACACATAGCGCAAGCCATACATCGCAACTGCAGCCACCACGATACCACCAAGGTGTACCAATAAGGTCGCCGCCGTCAGCTCTCCGTCACTGATACGGTCCACAATCCGGCCTATAAGCCAAGACGGCACCAAATTAAACAGTGCAACAACCTGTAGCACCACAATGGCAATTAAATATTGGCGGGAAAACATTTTTATGTAGCCCCGCAATTTCCAAAGAATATTCATGTGTTATTACACCGCGACCTCTTGTTGCTCGCAGTCACACTGCAAGCGGTTTTGTTGTTGAAGAAACTCATCAAAGCTAATCTCTTGCTGCGCTTCCAATTGCGCTTGTTCAAATAACGACTCCGTTGCCAGTCGCTCTAAATGCTCCAATTCATCGCCTGCGATGGCATTCGCCCAATCCTGCTCTTTATGATGCCTAGACAGCTGCATCACCAAATCTCGGTAGGACATCCCTTGACTGTTCATCTGAGCTATCAATTGTGCTGATGGCGTTTTCCCGCTATCAAGAAACTTACTTTGTTCCTCTACAACGCTATGCCGGTAAGCATTCGTCGCAACGGCACTGTCAAATACATCAGCGACCGGCTCCATTGCCGATAGCAGATCGACACCAAGGGCTTGCAGTGACTGTTCACCGCTTAGCGTGGGTAGCTGTAACCCAGGTTTACGCCCTTGTGTTGCCACCAATTCCTGCCGTGTGGCAATAAGTACACGTTCCTGCTCCGTTATTACGGGGCTAGGTGCAAGTGCGCAATAGGTCAAAAACACATCAAGAAAGCGACTTTGTTGTTCGCTGATCCCCAGTGGCAAAAACGGGTTGTTATCAAGGCTGCGCAGCTCAATGTACTGAACACCTTGCTGGCACATGGCTAATAGCGGACGTAATTGGTCACTGACAATTTTTGGCCTTACCGAACCATACAGTTCGTTCTCCAGCTGCAGCACCGAACCATTGAGCTGCTGCTCGGTTGGCAAATGGGTATAGCGTTCACTTGGGCGTGTTAAGGCATGGTATAGGCCCAGCAAGTAGTCCTGCTTGTTATTGAAGCTCACCGGAAATGAAGACTGCTCATCACTGCTATACCCCATACGACTCAAACGCAATGACGTCGCCCATGGCAAGTAGAAGGTATCGTCGTCCAGTGGTTCAAGATCATGTGATGTACCAGCCAAAAAGCTTTGGTCCACCGCAGGTGATGCGCCAAAAAGATACGGTATAACCCACCCGTGGCGCAATATATTTCTAATTAACCAGAAATACCGATCTGAAGTAAACGCTTCCAACGATTGTTCACTGTTTACATGTGCATGTAGCGCCACCCAAAAAGAAGTAGGCAGAGAGAAGTTGTAATGAATGCCGGAGATCATCTGCATTCGCTTACCATATCGATTCGCCAACCCTTGGCGGTAGCGCATCTTGAGTTGCCCTTTATTTGAACTTCCGTAGTTAGCAATTTCGATAGCGGCATCGTCGGGAAGTACTGGCGGCATACTTGCCCCCCACATGGTCTCCCCTTGCGGCAAGCCACGGGAAACAAATCGATGTAACGAAGCCAACGCATCTAACATTGCCGTACGGTCACTCATTGCGGGTGTCACCAACTCCAATTGCGACTCTGCAAAATCGGTAGTGATATATGGATGCGTCAGCGCCGAGCCGAGTGCCTTAGGGTGTGGCTGCCTAGAGATGGAATCATGTGCGTTGGTCCGGATCAACTCCCTTTCGATACCCCGACGAATTTCCGATAACGAGACTTTAACGTGCTCATCCCCAAGAAACGTACGCATATCCGCTTCTAAGTGTTTAGCTTGGGTCTTTGTCATTTGTTCACTTCACAAAAAGGTTTCAACCTAAAGAAGACGAACGAGGCGGGAAAAAGACGGAAAAAAAAGTAAATAAATGGATAAAGCAGGTTCGACTGCCTAATTAATGCTCAATAACGACAATTTTTTGGAGATGGGGGGGGAATGAAGAATACAGCCAGCAAAAAGCGTTATCAGCTAAAAAGCTAACAACGTGAAATTCAAGCAGCTAAAGGCTCTAACGTTAAAAGTCTTAGCAGTTAGAAGCCCTAGAAGCTAGAAGGACATCCAGCTCTGGGCAGGCATGCCAGTCGTCGGGTTGGGATTGACCATGCTTAACAGTATGCAAGTCGGTTTCAGGGCACACGAAAACATTATGAGGCACACCGGGTTTGACCGTGATCACCTCATTTTCTGACACTTCTTTTACGAGTGCTTTTCCATTTTTGAGCTCGGCATAAAGAATCGAGCCAGACTGGACAATATAGGTCTCGAAGGTCGTTTGATGAAAATGGCTGTTCTGCCAGCTTCCTTGTTCATCGGGATAACGGGTACGAATATAACCCGAACCATCGCAGGCTTTCATGCGATAGCGGGTTTCGCCATTGGCCATCACTTCGCTGTTGGTTTGGATTGCGCCGTAAGTAGGACTTTCTATATCGTTCATCGAATGCAAATGCCGCGATTACAGAACCGCGGCATATTAAAATTAAGAATTAGGTATGTAGTTAGGGCTAGATATCTAGCCAATCATTAAAATCGACCCAAGATAAACCTCGGCTTTTCATCTGCTCGACGTAAACCTCGTACTCGGCACATTGCGCATCTCGCTCGGGATTGCGCCAGTTTTTATCTTCTTTCAAACTCATAAATCCATCCTTGAATCCAAATGAAGGTTGAAACACCTACGGTCAATTCAGACTATCACTAAGAAACAGCGTTGAAAACAAGAACTATGGCTCTTTTGCCAACTTTATCTGATGCCAATACACCACTTTTCAGTTTTTTTGTGATCCGAAGCTTGTTTTATACCAAACCGATTCACTGCCTTCTGCTATTTGCATTTTTAATTCCCACTAACGTTTAAGCCATTAGAAATGGTTGGTATTAGGCATTGACCTGTCTATAACTTTACAGTTTATGCTTCAGTACATATTAAATGAGGAGCAAAAAATGCAGTACAGTACCTACCAACACCGCCAGTCTGAAGAAATCATTCAACTCTTTAGCCAAACCTTTTCTGACTCTGAAGGAATAGACGCAGGTAAAGTGATCGGTGACTTGGTTACCGAGTTACTGGCCACAACAGAAAAGAACGACCTTTTCGTCTTTGTCGCAACAGATGAAGATAAGATCGTTGGCAGCATTCTATTCACCCGCCTGACATTTGAATCAGACAAGTCGACCTTCTTGATGGCACCCGTTGCTGTTGATACCCAAAGCCAAGGTAAAGGTATTGGCCAAGCGCTGATCAAATTTGGCCTCGACACCCTGCAGCAACAAGGTATAGATCTGGCCTTTACGTATGGCGATCCGAACTTTTACAGCAAGATAGGCTTTGAGTGTATTACCGAGCAACAGTTCAAGGCACCGTTGCCACTATCCCAGCCGCACGGTTGGTTGGCACAATCGCTTACCGCTCAGCCGTTAGAACCGATTGCAGGCAATTCATCCTGCGTAGCTGCGTTCAATAAGCCTGAGATGTGGTGATAGTCCCCAACAAGATACAGTAGCCCATTTATATCATGGGCTATTGTATGATGGATTCAGATATACTGGATTCAGAGTAACTTTAAAAGCGGCTTCAATTTCATCTCCGCTGGTTGCAACAGGGCTCGGGGGATCACCGCCTGCTTTTCAATAAGCTTCTGGGCTATCCGAATTTCCTTACCTATTTTGGTATTGCCAAACCCTATCGCCCCAACAAGCACCTTGCCTTTCAGGGCCATCGCAAGTAAGTTGCCTTCACCAACATCACGAAAAACACAGCTATCGGCAAGCCCCGGCATGCCAGCAACCTGCAAATTCCGATCATATTGATCTGACCACATCCACGGAATGGCTTTGTATGGCTCATTCTTCCCCAATATGTTCATCGCAGCATTTTCGCCATGAAGTTGGGCATGCTGCCAAGACTCTACCTGTACATAATCATCAAATACCGGATGGTAAAAATGACTAACATCACCAGCACAGTAAATAGCTTCATCAGAAGTCTGCCCATACGCGCTGGTCACAATACCGCCTTGCACATGCACCCCTGCTTGTTGGGCAATCTCAGTTTCTGGCAACATCCCTAACCCCGCAACGATAATATCGGCTTTTAGTGGAGAGCCATCGGCCAATATCAACTGTGCGCTCCCATTGTGTAGCTCAACAGCATTAACCTCAGTGGAGAGATGAAAGAGCACACCTTTCTGCTCATGGTAGCTTTGCACGGCACGGGATAACGGCAGTGGAAGTAACCGGCTCATGATCCGCCCAGCCCTTTCAATTACGGTAACGTCTAATCCAAGTTGATTGGCGACAGCGGCCACTTCCAAGCCGATCACCCCCGCCCCGATAATAGCTACTTTACCCTTACTACTCGTTTGCTGGCTGAAAGCAAACAGCGCCTGTTGTAGCTCGTAAGCATCGCGGGAGGTTCGCAAATAGTTCACGCAGCAATGCGGATCAATATGCTTAGGCAGCTTTCGCGGCGCACCACCCGTTGCTACCAAGAGTTTGTCGTAAGGCCAGACCTTACCATCAGACGTTTGTACCACCTGCTGCTCCCGGTCTATCTGCACGGCGTGGCAACCACTGGCAATGCCAATATCTGCGTTGGCATACGCCTCAGGGCGTTTAAGCTCTATATCACTCAGTACCTGTTCACCCAACAATACCTGCTTGGATAGTGGCGGCCTGTCGTAAGGGCATACTGGCTCTTCATTCAGCACCGTAATACGTCCATTGAAACCTTGCTCACGAAGGGCAAAAGCCGCATGAACACCGGCACGGCCTGCCCCTATAATTACGATTTTATCCATCTTCCACCTACAATCATTACTAAGCCTGATCGCCCGTTAAACCGATATATACCACTGCCTCTGACACTTTCGTGGGATAGGTCTTGAGGTTGGCGCACACCGGCCCGCCTTTGGCTTGCCCAGTCGGAATATGAAAGCGCCCCTGATGCTTGGGACATTCCACCATGTCATCCATAACAAAACCGTCGGCCATCTTGGCGACTTCATGGGTACAAATCCCCGCTGTAGCGTAGAAGCCGCTTTCAAGGTGATACACGGCATAAGAAGCGCCGCCATATTCGAATGGCACGACATCTTCCTCTTCGATGTCATCCACCTCACACACTGCCACCCAGTTAATTAGCAAGTTGTTCTCGTAAGCTATGGCTGTTTCCATCATTTATCCCTCTGTGGATTGCATTTAAGTGGTGTGCATCCCCAAGTAACTTGGGGGATATTCATGCCGCACGTTCAACATCAGGTACCTTGTTCTCCTGCGGTAATTGGCGCTGAGCAAAATAAGTCGGATCTTTCCGTTGCCGAACCAAGGTGGTGAACATTTCGCGGTAAACTTCGACAAAACCTTTGTAGGTACGGGGCAGCTGCTCTTTTATTTCTTTGTGTAAGGCGGGTAACGCATGGAAGGGCACCAATGGGTACATATGGTGTTCAATGTGATAGTTCATGTTCCAGTAAAAGAAGCTGGCGACAGGATTAAGGTAAACGGTTCTGGAATTAAGCCGGTGATCGGCCACTTCCTCAGCCAAGCCAACATGCTGTGTAAATACAAAAAGTGTCTTGAGCCAGGCGCCGTAGAATTTAGGTAGCAAGAAAAACACAATTGGTAGCAGGCTTTGGATAACGATGGCCCAGACAATGATGGCAGCATAAATAGCCAAGTAATATCGAGCGCCAGCAATTAGCTTGGGATGTTCCGGCTCAGGAACCCAGGCTAGGGTTTGCGATGAAAACTTCCCTCGTGCATGCTTCACCATCGCGACTATGAAATGGTAGGCCCCACGTACACCCAGTAATTCAAACAGCATGATAGGGATCTTAACCGGGGTAGGCAGCTGGATCTCCGGATCCTGTTCTTTGTAGATCGTATGCGTATGATGCCGAGCATGCATCCATCGATGGTAGATACGCTCTTTGAAGTTCATTAAATCGGTAATGAAAAACACCGCCTCATTAAGCCAGCGACTTTTGAACGGCGTGCCGTGTGAACATTCATGGGAAAGGGGTTCGGAAAAAGCCCATAGCACGCCGTACAACATAAACGCAGGGATCATCCAATTTGTCCCAATGGCAGAATAAGCCATCAACCCGCTGCCACATAAGCAAGCTAGCCACCCGCTTAGCCTCACTAGTCCTTTGGCATCACTCCTTTTCATTAACCCTTTGAGTTTTTTACGGTTAATTTCGCACACATGCCACTGCTTTTCATTTTCCATAACGCCCCCTGTTAAATTTATGTTGTAATTTAGGACGTTTTTTGCTGTTATCGAATGGCAGGGAGTCCACAAATTTTGTCAAATGGTGACATCAATGCGACATTTTTCGAACGTCAATGGGGAGCCAACCCGCGCGCAGCTATTGAGTGTTAACCAACATGGCACCGGTTATGGCTTCCAGTTGTTACATGCGACCCACAGGCAGAAAAATCGCTGTATTGCGAAAAATAAGAAAGCGGCTCCCCACCGCCACAGTGACTGCTACCACATGGTGTTATTCACCGCAGGCAACAATACTTTTTTTCTAAACAGGCACGAACATCCTGCCAAGCGAGGGACATTCGTGATCACTTCGCCCGGAGAAGAACATGACTTCTCCCCCCTCCAGCAAGGGAATATCGAATACAGCGAGATCACCTTCCGGTTTGCCGGACAAAAAGACCTGCAGGGGCTGGCAATGACCAGCCAATCTTTGTTATCAGCCCTCATCGGCCGCCATTTGGATACGGTCAACTTTCCACTGGGTTTCTCCGAAAGCCAAACCATCAGGTTGGAAAACCTATTTGAAAAATATCTTCAGTACACCCTTGAGCCGGGGAAGCTCAATGAAGTACTGAGTGAGCAGGTCATCATTGAAATCATATATTCCCTCGCCCGCGAAATTTATATCCCCAGAGAGTCAACAACCCTTGCCGCCAAGCTCCTGCTGGTACAGGAGCACATCCAGACCAACTACCAGAGCAAGCTGAGTGTGGGCCAACTCGCTGATATGGCCAATTTGTCTCGAGGCTACCTGTTCCGCCAATTCAAACAGCAAGTTGGCCTCTCACCACTGGACTACCAACACAAAATTAAATTAGATGCCGCCGCAACGCTATTGCGAACAACAAACCTCAAGATCAATCAAATCGCTGAGCGGGTTGGCTTACCTGACGTCTATCATTTTTCGAAATTATTCAAAAAAAAGCTCGGTGCCGCGCCCAGCCATTACAGGAAGAAACATACCCAAGCCACATAATGGATTAACAGCATTTTTCATCATTCAGCCAAACGTCGAATACCTTAGCGTGGAATCCACACAACGAAATGTTAATGGCATGTTTAATTTAACTCCATCATTTTCAGCCATCAAACATCACCTCACATAACACTCTGTTTTACAACGGCACTATTTAACCCAATCAGAAACAAAACATAACACTTTGAAATAAAAACCAAAAACAGAAACCACAAAGCAATTTACTCCCCCTAACACTTTTGTCTCATAGCGTTTAAAACTGTGAGATGACGCCTTTATGATGTTAAAAAAAACCTCATAATACACATCATTAACATATTAATCACAAATCAAACATCAAGCACCACGTGATTCCTTGAGGGTATGGACCCAAGCCATCTAGTATCAACTTCAGTCCTGTAACACTCATTGCATAGGAAAGTGAAGATGAAAAAAGTTGGATTTGTAGGCCTCGGTGACATGGGCGCTGGTATGGCAAAGAACATGCTTGCTGCTGGCTATACCGTAGTGGGTTTTGATGTGAACCCTGAACGCTCATTGGCATTTCGTGAAGCGGGTGGTGAGCTAGCTGATTCTTGCTCACACATGGGTAGCCAAGTCGATCTGGCATTTGTCATGGTGATGAATGGCAAACAAGCAATGCAGGTGGTATCGGAGCTTGCCGAAACCATGGAAAAAGGCAGTACGGTTGCTATCACCGCCACAATCCACCTATCGGAAATGGAAGACATTGCGCGTTACGCTGCCGAGCAGGGACTCAACATCATTGACTCACCGGTTAGTGGCGGCCTGTCAGGGGCACAAAATGGCACTCTGACGCTGATGTTAGCGACACAGTCTGCGGTATTGGATAACCACCGGGATGTACTCGAGGCCATCTCCGCCAATATCTTCCATGTTGGTGAAAACCCAGGCCAAGGACAAACCGTTAAGGCTGCGCTGCAAGCCTATATCGGAGCCTCGTTTGCCGGCATTTTTGAATCATTGGTACTGGGTAGCAAAGCTGGCGTGTCGGGCAAAGTACTTTATGACGTGTTCGGTGCCAGTGCCGCCGCAAGCCCGCTGTTTAACAACTGCGCCAAGTTAATCATGGATCGTAAGTTCGAGAAAACAGGCAGCCACATTGCCACCATGTACAAAGATCTGGGGATTTCGATGACGATGGCCAAGGACAAAGGTGTCCCTATGTTTACCACCTCAGCAGCTTATGAGCTGTTCCAGGCCGGGAAAACCGTCTACCCCAATGGCGATAACTGGACCATCGTCAAAGTACTCGAGCAACTATCTGATACCGAAGTGAATTGGTAAATCGCTAACCACCATTTCAGAAGAACCACCACAGAACAACTATCACAGAACAATTAGGAGAGAATAAATGGCAAAGCTTGGTGTAATCACAGATGGAATCAGCCGCGACTTTCCCTACGCGCTGGAAGTTATGAAAGAGCATGGTTTGCAATATGCAGAGCTGCAATTTCTCCATAAAAAGGAAGTTGGCGATCTTGATGCCAAGCAACTCAAAGAGACCCAGGCACTGATCAATGATTTTGACCTGAAAGTGTCTGCCATTTCCCGCCATAACTTTGCTGGACGCTCAGTTTTCGATGTCGAAATCGGCGATGTGTGGTACCAAGGGCATATGGAAAAGCTTAAGCGCTGTATCGAAATGGCCCAGCTACTCGACGCCCCGATCGTCCGCACCATGAGCTTCAAAAAAGAAATGATCATCTTTGGTGATAACGGTGCCGAGGAATGGAATGTTGCCAATGGGGCTTGGGACAAAACTGTCGAGTTATTCCGCCCTATTGTCGAGTTGGCCCAGCAAGAAAACATCACCCTAGCCGTAGAGACTGGCAACAACGCCATCATTACCTCTACAGCCCTTGGCAAAAAGCTCATTGATGACCTAGGTACCAACCACCTCAAGATCATGTGGGATCCGGCCAATTCATTATTCTGTCATGAAAACCCGACAGAAGCGCTGAAGAACCTAGAGGGTGGATACCTTGGCCATGTGCACATGAAAGACATCAATGTGTTCATCGAACAAGCCCGGATTTCCAACTGCCCTCTTGGTCAAGGACAGATGGCTCAACACCTGCCGGCCATTGCCCAATGGCTTGAAGAAAACTATGACGGTGCTATTTCTCTCGAAAGTGTCTACCGCCCACAAGGCGGTTCATTCGAAGAAGGTTTCCGTTCATCAATTAACATATTCAAAAACCAATTTGCTGGCATCAAGCAAACTGAAATGGCTTAACTGACCCTCGGGCCGGCGCTGCCGGCCCAACAACAATTATAAGGATATTCTCCAATGAAAAAGCTGCTTTCGTTACCGCTATCTCTGCTAATTGCTGTTCCCCTAACCACCCAGGCTGCTGAAACCTTCAGCTTCAAATATGCCCATACCCAGAGTGACAAGTCACTGCGCAGTGACTCGATGAAATACTTCAAAAAAGAATTAGAAAAACGTACTGATGGCCGCATTAAAGTCCGCAACTACTTCGGTGGTGTTCTCGGCAATGAGCGTGAATCGCTTGATGCCTTGGCAACCGGTGTACTGCAGGGAACCCGCGGTGGTATGTATGCTGATGCTTCTTTCAAGTACCACATCATGTCTCTTCCTTACCTCATCCAAAACTGGGACCAAGCCCAGTGCCTCGTTCAATCTGACTGGATGCAGACTCTCTCTGATGAAGCAGCAGGAAAAGGGTTCCATATTCCTGCGGTTGGGATCTCTATTGGCTTTCGTGCCCATGGTCTCAACAAGGCGAACATTAGTGGCGTAGACGACTTGAAGGGCGTAAAAGTTCGGGTTCCAACCGGTGACGAAGTGCTTTACCACCTAGAAAAGGCCATCGGCACCAACCCTCAGGGTGTCGCGTGGACAGAAACGTATTCTGCACTCCGTACCGGTGTTGTCGATGGTGTGACGGCCCAGCCAACCAATATGCTCGACTCCAAGCTGCATGAAGTGCTCAAGTCTATCACTATCGATAACCACTCAATTGGCCCTGATCCGCTGATTGTCAGTAAAACTTGGTATGACCGCTTACCTGCCGATCTACAGCAGACTTTCGATGAAGTGGCACGGGAAACCATGGCAATGAATGTTGCCCAGTACCGTGATGAAGAAAACCGCTCTATCGAAAAAATGAAGAAAAACATGACCGTCGTACAGCTCTCCGATAGCGATAAAGCCCAACTCAAAGAGCAGTCCCAGTCGGTTTATGACTACTTTGTCCAACGTGGTGAATTCAGCTGGGAAGACATAAACGCAGCTATCGACGCCTCAAATAGCTGTAGTTAACGTTCCCCCGGGGTTGCCTACCACCCAGCACGGGTAGGCAATACCCTGAACTCATCCCCACACTCCGCTTGGCGTGTGTAATGGAGCACCCCCACATGGACATAGAATACAACCCCGTCAAAAGACCAATAAGCCCCAGAGCCTTAGTTCCTATTCTGTTAAAGAGCGAAGCTTTTGTGATAAGAATGGCCAATATCTTCTCTCGCACTTGCTTCTTTATCATGGCGGCACTTGTCGTCGCCCAAGTGGTGCTACGCTACGGCTTCAGCCAATCAATCATGGGTGCCAATGAGATCGCAGTGATCTTATTTGCCTATACCACCAGCTTCGGTGCTGCAGTCGCTATCGCCAAACGTGAACACATCACTATCAGTTGGTTTGCTGAGCAAATGCCCACACCTATTCGAAAAGCACTTGATTTATCAGTGATTGTTCTGCTTTTCGCCATCAACTATGTCATTTTTACCTATTCTCTCGAGTGGATTGAAACCACCGGCCACACCAATATCCCGTTATTACAAGTTCCTCGTTGGTGGGCACAAGCCGCGGTGCCTCTTTGTACAGCACTCTCGATGTTCTTCTGCGGCATAAAAATCATTGTCGGCTTACTTGATACCAATACGCTCGGCAAATCTTGGCTTGGGGAGGATTAATTATGTTACTGTTACTTGGAAGTCTGGCTGTTCTTTTGTTATTAGGTGTGCCTATCGCCTACTCTCTGGGGATTTCATCCTTTGTTTATTTTTTCCTTACCGAACCAGACTTGATTTCAGTGTTGCCACAACGCTTATTCGCCGGCTTCAGTTCATACTCCTTGATGGCACTACCGCTGTTTATTTTCATGGGCATGTTAATGAACGAGTCGGGGATCACCCAGCGCCTGATCAATTTCTGCATGCTATTTGTCGGCCGCCTACGCGGGGGGTTAGGGTTGGTTAATGTCGGATCATCCATGGTCTTTGGCGGGATTTCCGGCTCATCGACCTCAGATACAGCGTCGATCGGTTCAATCCTGATCCCAGCAATGGAAGAAAAAGGCTATCCAAAGAAATTTGCTTCCGGGATCACTGTCGCCTCGTCAACCATGGGCATGATCATCCCGCCTTCCATCCCAATGGTACTGTATGCGATTGCCGCTCAGGAATCCGTCGGTGCGCTTTTCCTAGCAGCGACGATCCCCGGGTTGATGATCGGCATTTTCCAGATCTCCATGACCTTGATACTGGCTTATCGTAAAGGGTTTCCCAAAGAAGATATCAAGATAAGTGTTGCCATCGTGCTCACTGAAATTGCCCGCTCGTCCTATGTACTTATCATGCCTATACTGATCATCGGCGTGGTGATATTAGGCATCGCAACCCCAACGGAGTCCTCAGCTATTGCGGTAGTTTATGCGTCAATCATAGGTTTCTTCCTTACCCGCAACCTATCGATGAAACAGTTCCTCAACTGTGTCAGTGCCACCGTAACGACCAGCTCGAAAATCATGATGATCATCGCTTTGTCACAACTGTACATTTGGGTATTGGCGCTAGAAGATATCCCATATCAAATCAGCACCTTCCTGACTTCTCTTGAGCTCAGCCCTATTGCTCTAATGATGTTGCTGGGGTTATTTATCTTAGCCATAGGTACATTCTTGGATGTCAGCCCGGCGATTCTTATATTGACCCCGATATTCCTACCGATCGCAACAGAGGCCGGTATTTCCTCACTGCAGTTTGGCGTGTTGCTGATCACTGGCTTGGCAGTCGGAGCCTGTACGCCACCGGTAGGAAACTGCCTCAATGTCTGTTCAGCAATATCCAAAATGGGGATTGGGAAAATCTTCATGGGCGCACTACCGTTCTTGTCTGCCAATGTCGTGATCATGGCTATCACCATCCTATTTCCTGCAACTGTGCTGTGGTTGCCATCGCTACTGTCCTAATAGGAAAAAGGGAGAAACGTATGCAGGAATTTAAAATCTCAGAAATCGCGACCGTAGCCGGCGTCAGTGCCGCTACTGTCGACCGGGTATTGAATGGTCGTGGTAATGTCCGCCAAGCCACGCGCGACAAAGTATATAAAGGCGTCGAAAGGCTACGTAAGCAGAGCAGCCATGAACAAAAGGTACAACAATCAGGTAAAAGCCTCGTGTTCATTTTACCTTCAGGTGCCGGCCCATCGATAGATGAGAATCTGCATGCATTTGTTTATAACTGTGCTTCTGAAAGGAATATTCAAATAAGCTGGCGTAACTACGACAAACTTGATCCGCACTCACTCGCACACGTACTGAATAGCATTAATGTAGAGCAATGCTTGGGGGTCGTCATGTCTCCACTCGATCATCCGAGCATTACCACCGCATTAGCCCGGTTTGCTCTACACCACATCCCTTGCGTTTGCTTGCTCAGTGAACCAAGTCCCAATTTGCGTAGCTGTAGTTACATTGGACTCAACAATTTCAATGCCGGCGAAACTGCCGGCTACCTAATGAGTAAATTCAACAGTGATCAAGCTGGAAGGGTAGCGGTTATCGGAGGTATAGATAAATATTGGGGACACAAATTGCGATTCGAGGGATTCAAGACCAGTGTTCGAGCCTACGCTCCGGGAATTAAAATCATTCCTCCGATCTATGGTAATGACGAACCTGAACACAATCATTTCTTCATTGAAAAGCTTCTTGCTCGATACGATGATCTCGTCGGTATCTACAACCTTGGTTCAGGAAACCGTGGCATCGTCAAGGCATTGATAGAGGCCGAAAGAACAGAGCAAATCACCTTCTTTACCCATAACCTGACCTCTGTATCTAAACAATATGTACTTTGTGGTGCTGTCGATGCCATCATCACGCCAAACTACTACCAAATTGCCAACCGCATTTTTGATTTCTTTATCACGGGACTTGAATGCACCCACTACGTCGATTTCGATGTGAGGTTCCAAACCAATGTGTAATAAAAAGCAGACTGCAGCAAAAGTAAACTCGCACACCAAAAGATATAAATCACACTTTCTTGCAATTAAATGTATTTACAACGGCATCGTTTAGCGTTAGTTTGTCTGGGTCTGCTACTCAGACCGACAATGATTTTCGAAGTATACACCTCACTTCTCGCCAAAGTTAGATGCACCCCAAGAAGATTATCTCTATTACCATTCCGCTGCTGCGCTAAGTTGCGAGCGTTCCGCAGTGATGAGTCAGTGAGCTTGGTGATCTCCTGACGTCCAATAGTAAAGGTCAATGAGTAAACCGGATCAGCCAATGCTGACATTCCGGCAAGACAAGCGCTGTTTTCAGCATTTGTACTCAATTTGATAGCCACAAACTCAAAGCAAGTTCCCAATCACTAGCAAACAATGAATACGCTAGTCGGGACAGAATGCAGAGTTTGGGCGCGAAGGAAAAAATATGATTTCACATACCGGTATTATCCGCAGCTACAACCCAACTAACCGCACTGGCCTTATCACTTGTGATCTAGGCGGCGACATTCGTTTCTGCGGCATAAACATCGCCAGCCAAGGCCAACCCGCATCAGGCAGTTTGGTCGAGTTCATTATGGATGACTCGAGCAGCAACCTACAGGCGGTTAAAATTCGATTTATTTAATATTTCGGATCTACAAAAAGCAGCGCTCTAACCAGAGCGCTGTCATCGATATTTCCAACGCCTCACTCAGCTCAAGTTTTAACCAGATGTAAACCACTCTTCCTGCTCATATTCTTTTAACCTAGTGCATTTCGATGCATTACCAACCAATCATACTAATCAGCACACATATCTTCTGTCAGGGCAATGTTAAGAGTCGCTTTTTTCTGCTTTGACATCCACCAGCCATCCTAAGCCGCAAAAAATCAAACGTACTTCACAAAACGAATATCTTTTACGCAAGAAAACTGATTTTTTTGAGATCGCGGAACCTTTTTAACACACCCGATGTCTCTTTATGGCAGACTAGCGCTCCTTAATGGATGCATAGTTATAAACATTCAAAAAAAATTCATGGTTATGGAACATGATAACAACACTCCATAGCCCGAGATAAAGAACCTTTATCCGTAATAAAAATCAGTTATAAAAACGACGAGTTCTTTCTACCATGTCTACGCAAAACTCGACGCTTTCTCGAAAGTGGATGTCGACCAAATTTTTAGGGATAGCAGGCCTTTCGCTATTGACGATAGCAGCACTGCTAACACAAACCAGTACGACTCAACGCACGGTTCCACTCAACCTTGCAATCAATACAACCCAATGGTCTCCTAGCGAAAAGGCTGATCAGCCAGTGTATGAGCCACCTCGCTATGCGTATACCATTCAAAAAGGTGACACACTTAGCCAAATTTTCTCCCGACTAAATATTCCTTTACGGAGCATTCAAGAACTGCAAGAAGCCGATCTCAACCATTTGAAGATTGATACGCTGCAACCAGGCAATACCATGCGTTTTTGGGTTGATTCGGCCGCAGGACGTCTCAACCGCTTGGAATTGGAATTTAGCATTGCTCAAAAAGTCGCCTACCAACGTGTAGAAGATAATGGCTTTGAACTTGAGGAAATAGCAATTCCTGGTGATTGGGACGATATCATCGCCAGCGGTGAGATCCACGGCAGCTTCTCTGTGTCTGCACAAAAGGCAGGACTGAATTCAACAGAGATCTATGAAATTACCAACTTGCTAAAAGAGAAGCTTAACTTCTCCCGTGATCTCCGTGCCGGGGATAACTTTGAAGTGGTGGTTTCACGCCAGTCGGTCAACGATACAATAACCGGCCAGCACGAAATCCGTGCTATCCGGATCCACAGCCGAGGCAGGACGACCACGGCGTACCTTCACAGTGATGGTAACTTCTACGATTCAAAGGGCGAAAGCTTGCAGCGCGCCTTCCTGCGCTACCCCTATGAACGTAACCGTACTTACCGGATCAGTTCGAGTTTCAACCCTAAACGACGACACCCTGTTACGGGCCGTATTTCGCCACACAATGGTGTCGATTTTGCCACTCCAACAGGCACACCAGTGATCGCAACTGGCGACGGTGTGATTTCCCAAGTCGTCAACCACCCTTATGCCGGCAGATATGTCGTGATCCAGCACGGTACCAACTACCGTACCCGCTACCTGCATAACAGCAAGGTTCTTGTCCGCAAAGGCCAAAAAGTTTCTCGCGGCCAGCGAATTGCCCTTGCAGGTGCCACCGGCCGTGTAACCGGACCGCATATCCATTATGAATTCTTGATCAGAAACCGTGCGGTCAACCCAATGACAGCCAACATTCCAATGGCCTCATCGGTACCAAGCAAAGAGAAAGGGCAATTCCAGGAAACGGTCGCGCTATACGATGAGATGATGGACAATCCAAACCGTTCACTGCTCAGTATGGCCGATACCAACCAAGAAGAGCCTGAAGCATAAAGAAGAACGGGGAAACTGAGCATATAGCGTGCTCAGCTTCCCCGTTTTTTTAATCATATTATTGATAGTCAGTACATACTATCAGTAGATAGCTTCGACTTCGTAGAATACGACCTTACCGCCCAGATGTACTTCCGCATCTTCTTCGGCCGTCAAACCAAGCAATGCCTCTCCCAGCGGAGAAGTCGGTGTAACGACAACGACCTCATGCTTTGCTAGCGATACCTTAATACCACCCGCTGTAGGCCCAAAGAATATCCATTTATCGTTATCATCTTCGTCAATGATATGGACCAAACAGCCTAAAACTATCTCTTCGATTGCTTGCGGCAATGCTGCCTTAAGCTGCTCATAAGCATTAATATCAGCAAGACACTCAGCAACTCGCTGTGACTGGCCATGGGCAAGATAAGCGGCTTCGATAGCCAGAGTATCGTACTGGGTTTCCGCCACACTCTGATCATCAGTTGCAGCACTGTGTGCCTGATCGGCGGCATGCAATGCACTTTGGTAGGCTTGCTGTAAATTGGCAAGAATAAGATCAATGATCTGGGGTTTTAGAGTGGCATTCATATTGACGTTGGTTTCATACGGGCAGAATCAGAATTAGCCTGAAATAGTAACTCGAATTGGGGTTTATACCAAGCTGCTGCCATGCAGTGCGAGGTTATTACTCTTGCGGCTTAGCTTACGAAACTCGGTGGGCGTCATTTTCATATAGCGCTGAAAGGTTTCATAAAAACGGCTATTGGAGTTGAAGCCGACGGTCAGGGCGATATCGAGAATGGTTCGATTGGTATCGGTCAGCAAGGCACGAGCATGGTTGATCCGCATGGAGGTGACATATTCCTTGATGGTCATCTTCATCACGCTCTGGAACAAGTTCATGGCGTAGTTGGTGTGCAACCCTACATGCTCAGCGATATTTTTCACCGTCAGCGATGAGTCATGATTACAAGCGATATACTCTAGGATCTTTTGGACATGGAACTGGGAGTGCTTCGATAGCCCCTTCATGCTTCCCTTGCTTTCCATGGTATGGGTTAGCTTTTCCCATCCCGTCAAACACACCCTTTTTAGCATCAGGGATATTTCATCAGCCGCTAACTGACGAAAGCCGATATCACTGCTCTTGCTCTCTTCCATCCATAACGCGATTTGCTGTTCAGTCACCAAGTTTGGTAGTGCAGACTGTACAACGGCACCATGGGTGATTTGATTGAGCAAAGCCTCATCCAGCGGCCAAGACAAGAAATAATGAATGGGGATATTTAAAATCCCCATATTGCTCGAGTTTCCCGGTTCGATAAGCTGATGCGGCGTCGTTGCCCAAAATATACCGACATGGCCATCACTGATCGTAAACGGGTGATCATTGATGACATAGTCGACATCGTCACCAAAGGGGATATTCACTTCAATTTGCCCGTGCCAATGATAGCAAGGCATATGATGCGGTTTACGCAACTCGATATGGATCGATTCATAGGAGGAGAATAAGCTCAGTGGGCCAATAGCATCAGCATCTGAGGTATCTTGCGGGTTTTCATTTAGCGCCGTTTGCTTGGCCATTCATCCTCTGTATGCCGGTCGGTAAAATATATGCGAATATACGATACTACAGATATTTCTGCCGGGTATTATTCGACAAACTGTGAGGCCCAGCCCAAAGCGCCGATTTGCGAAGCAAGAACTGCGGATCAATAAAAAAAGGCCATCAGAAGGTATGATGGCCAAAAGTGCTAAAAAGATACGTTATACCCAATTTACCTAGCGTTAGTTGAATGGATATACCTAAGTGCCTAGGATCGTATATGTCTTGAAAGAACACTGCGATTTATAACCATAAATCGCAGATAGGTAAAACAAGCAATTTTTATCGTTTATTTATTATTTTTCATTGATGTAAGAATTTGATGTTAGCAACTGCAATACAATGTTCACGTTATCGCTCAATTGCTGATCCACCCGGCCAGGGAATAGCTCTTCCAGTTTGTCCAACCGATCAAATTCGGTGTGCCAAATCTTGCCCCACTTGGTTTCACTGTCGCGATCACATGCGGTTTTATTTTCCGCGTCGTAGCAGTCCCAAGCTGTTGGGTTCGTCGTTTGCGAGTAACCGTCGTATCCCCACTTACCGTTAATGTTGAAGTTGGTGGCTTCAACATAAGCGATTGGTATACCGGCACAGGCAAACCCCGCATGATCTGACCATGAGCCCGTTTCACCTTCTGGGTAGCCAGGGAATTCTGGGTGAACCGTATATTTACCGTCCTCGCCTTTAACATCTATCGATGCCTGTAGCATGGCATCTCTAATATGGGTGTCAGCGTTATAATCAGACTCACTAAGGCCCAACTTCTCACAGGTGGATTGGTACTCACCATAATCAGAGTGAGCCGCATGGACATATACATAATCACCCCCACCGACGGTGTCATAGTTAATCATGGCGATGACATTGTCTAATTGGTTATTATCCAATGCCTGACGCACGTAATGCAGCGAACCGTTCAAGCCGTTTTCTTCCGCTCCCGGAAACAGGATACGTACTGTGTAAGGCAGCGACTCGAGCATCAAGTTTTCGGCAATCGCGACCGCAGCAGCCACCCCTGCACCGTTATCGGTCGCCCCTAATGAACCATGATCTGAGCCAGTAGAATCATAATGTGCAGCCAACACGATAGTTTTCTCACTCGCCCCTTTTTTCTCAATAATGTAGTTTTTCGAAGAAAGTAGCTGCTCGCCTTTTTGATAGGTGAAAGGCTGCACCTCAACGTCATATCCAAAGCCAGTCAATTGATCATAAAGCCAGTTTCCCATCGCCTCTTCTTCAGGGGTACTGGCCTCTCGCGCACCGATACCCTCAATTTCATCGGCAATGCTGACAAGATAGCCGGTAGCCTTCTTGCCATAATCAATTGTTTCGGAGTCACTGTTACAGCCACTGAGGCCAATTAATACCGAAAGGGATAGTAAGCTTATAATTCCTTTTTTCATGATCGCACCATTATCTAATTTCAATTAATAATTGTTATTCGAAATTAGTATCTGGAATAGGAATATAAAAACCGTGATAAATATCGCGTGGAAATAATTTATAAGCAGAATTATGCCACTTTGAGATCTAAATCAAGTCGGCATAAAGTATAAGGAAAAAGTGCGTATTTTTACGTATTAAAGATACGCACTAATAATATATTTATCACCAACGTTCACCACGTCCGAAGCGATATACCAATTGCCCTGAGAACAAATCATCATTAGTCGATAATTTTCCGCTGTAAAAGTGCACCCAATCGGCCTGAAGCGCCCAGTTGCTATCTAGCTGATAATGTAATCCCAACCCACCATTGACCTGAAAAGTCGTGGTATCGCGATCTTTTTCCAGCAGTGTTTCACCAATGCCAGCATTAATATAAGGGCGAACATCATGTTCGGAAAGGAAATAATACTGGAAGTCAAAGCTGTAGTTTTCGTAGGTAATACTTTCACCCGTTAGCTTACTATCGGTATCAACACGGGTATATTGCAAGCGGGAAGACAGTGAGGGTGTATAGTAAAGACCCAGAGTGATCACCGGAGCCCAATTGTTCTCAATTCCCCACTCATCATCCAAGTCCAGATAACGCCCACCAACAGAGATCCCGACAATACCGTAATCGACTGGATCCGTAGTTGTCATCATTTTAACCCGAGTATAACTGCGTCGCATAGCCGGGCTGGTTTCCCCTTCACCAAACTGGAAGTTCATATTGAAATTGAACTGGGTATCCGTTTGCCCATTAGGCAGAGCCACATCTTGATAGCCGATATAGCCAGTACCGGCTTTCACGATATCCCGCCCCATCATATGGTTTACCCCACGGCCTAGACTATCAACTGGATCGAGCAGGAACAGGGCGGTATTACCCATCCACTCTGAATCCCAGACCTTACCACCGCCCTGAATAATCTCACGCTCTTTGTGGAAAGCCCATTCACCATACACCCACCCCAACACAGGGGTAACCACAAGATCCTGAACGGCAGGTATCTCGGCAAAGGCCTCGACGCCATACTCCCAGTAGAAGGTCGACATCATGAAGGAGTAAACGAAAGCATCCCACTGGCGGTAGCCCGATTTACGCGCAATTTGGTAGTAGACACCGCCGAAATAGGGGTGGCCGATATAGTTGATGTACCACACATCCCTATCCCATACCGGGCCATCCTTTACGTTATTCCACCATTTTTCCAACAGGCGGTCATCGCTGGTATCCCAGTTGGAGATATCTTCCGGCAACAAAGCAATGAAGCCTGCCACCCCGACGCCATACCAGAAAATAGATTTGGTTTGTGACCACAATCGGGCTTTATCCTCACCGTTTTCCCCCGAAAACAGCGCAACGTTATAGGGCGAATCATACCGCGACGCTTCACGCGGTATCTGCTCCCAAGTCGTATTGGTATAAGGAGAATTTGAATAGGTGGCGGTATAGCTCGCTTGATCGGCTATCACAGAAGTATTTGAAAGGAATGTGGACTGCTTTTCTATTTGGGCTTGTTCAATATCATCACTAACACCTTCTGCCACAGCCATTGAGGATGCCAACGCTATTCCCACCGCCATTGCTAACCGCATTTTAATCTCCTTTCAAAACGACCCTCGGTTCAAAGCATCAGTATTACACCTTCATATAGGCTATTAATTTCAGATACTTAATGACCATAATTTTGAGTATAGTTAAAAAACACGAAAGAAAATAAATGCTTGTAGCCGAATATCAATTCTCAGATCTGTCGCACAAATTTACTACTAGATACTATCTACCCCTCACCTGAAATACCGCTTCGGCCAGTCGCCGAATTCCAATTAAATGCTAGCCTTAAACGTGGAGTTAATATCCCCCCTACAGAATGGAAGGAATTAATATGAATCTGAACGCCAAATCGGCTGTACTCATTATTTCAGCCATTGCTTTAATCTCCCCCTCAACTATCGCAGCCCAGATCTCTGATGCTGATTTACAAGCAGCGATGGAAGCGAAATTAACCGAGCAATTGAAAGATGAAAAAGTTGCCGCTCACACTGCTGAGTTCATCATGAACAACTTGCTAACCTGGCAGGGTGAACCCCTTCCACTCGATCAAGCTGATAGCATCATTGCCTATGCTTTCGGTAACCGAATTGCCGAAAATGGCAACCAATCACCCGGTCCAATGAACAAAGCACTTGCTGATACCGTCGTGGAAATATACGGAAAAATAGGTAAACCAGTCTATGCCCAGTGGGAAATCGCACAGGAAATTGGCGATCGAATTGATGCCAAAGATCTCACCGCGATATACCCCAAGGTCGGTGGTGATGGCACGATCATTTATCTGAGTACCATCGGTGTTGCCGAAGAGATCGTTAAGCTGGCAGGAGGAACTGATAAGCTCGGCAAAGCCGTTGTTGTCGGCTTCTATGAACACAGCCTACGTACCATCAACACAACCAAAGATGCCGGCATTGAAGCCTACGCCCCAGAAGGCATCGAACTGCCCCATGACTATGATGAGCAATCAGGCCAGCCGTGGACCCGAGATGCATTAATTTTTGTGATGCACGAAATCCGCAACCGAGGAACCAATGAGCGCACTAGGCTCATCGAGCAATCGAACCAAGAAAAGTAGCGCTTTCGGTATCTTTATCACCACTCACCACAAGCAAATACAGTACGGCAAAACACTTGTCCAGCTGTGCTGTATTCGCATCGGGGTTGACCCTGCCGAAAATATAATGATAAGTTGCAAGCATGCTTATGATTATTACCAAGCCTTCAATCAACTTTTCTTGGTGGCACTCTCTTCTTTAAGAGCGGTGCTGAATAGTCATATTTGTTCAAAGCCGCCGGAAGGCAGGCTACGAACTACATACCTCTTGTCTCCGGCGTTGATTTATCTACTAGCCATTTACCGGAGACAACAATGCAAGATACCTCTAACAACGCAACGCCCCCAAATATGCCGCTAACAGGCCAAAAGATCCTTACCGGCGATCGCGCAACAGGACAGCTGCACCTCGGCCACTATGTCGGCTCCTTGCAGCAACGTGTTGAGTTACAGCATCACAACCAACAAACTATTCTTGTCGCGGATATGCAAGGGTTAACAGACAATGGTAATACCCCCAGCAAAGTCGCCGACAATATCCTTAATGTGGTGGCTGACTACCTAGCCGTAGGGATTGACCCCGCCAAAACCACCATCTGTTTACAATCTGGAATTCCAGCCCTCGCCGAGTTGACGATGTATTACGCCAATCTGGTATCTATTGCCCGGCTCGAGCGGAACCCGACCGTAAAAAATGAGATCCAGGGTAAAAACTTTGGCCGTGCGATCCCTGCCGGATTCCTGACCTACCCGATCAGCCAAGCAGCCGATATCACTGCGTTCCAGGCGCAATTAGTGCCTGTCGGCGACGATCAGCTGCCGATGCTGGAGCAAACCAATGAAATTGTCAGAAAAATAAACACACTGGCAAAGGACAATATTCTGGTTGAGTGCCAGCCCTTGCTGAGCACGGTCAGCCGGTTACCCAGCGCAGATGGCAAAAGCAAGATGTCTAAATCCATGGGCAATGTGATCACCCTTGATGCATCCGATAGCACCATCAGCAAAGCGGTAAAAGCCATGTATACCGACCCGAGCCACCTTGCCATAGACCAACCGGGGCAAGTTGAAGGAAACGTTGTCTTTACCTACTTAGATGCATTCCACCCCGACTCACAATATATCGCTGAGTTAAAAGATCACTATCAGCGCGGCGGATTGGGCGATGGCAAAACGAAGCAAATTCTTACCGACTGCCTGCAAACGCTGATTGCGCCAATACGCGCCCGTCGCCAAGAGCTTATTGCTGATAAAGGCTATCTCATTGAGGTGCTGAAAAAAGGTACCGAGAACGCGAGAGAAGAGTCCGCACTGACTCTCGACAAGATCAAAGCGGCATTTGGACTAAATCTTATCTGAAATGAAGCCATACTCCGCATTCACAGAGTATGGCTAATAGCAATTTGAATGAGTCATACTCTTATTGTGCAATATCCAAGGTGTTATTTTTCACACCATTAATACGGAACCAGCCTGCAATGCTGTAGCGTTCAACATGGCTCGGTAACACTTCATGGGGAAATTGCTCAGATAGAAAGACAAATAGGCGACCTGATTTAGGTGCGAGCTTCAACAACTCTCGATCATCCAGATCGTATACCACCAGCTCACCACCATCTTCTTCGGACCAACTGTCATTCATGTAAAAAACAGTGGTCAAGCGGCGATTTTCATTGCCTTGGAAACAGTCGAGATGCTTCTGATAAAAATCCCCTTTTTCGTATTTGGCAAAATGGGCTTCATATTCAAACAAGCCGAGGAAGAATTGTTGGTTCACTTCACGGCGAATCACTTCCATCCTTTCCAGAAAATCCTGAGCCGCAACGCCTTGATCGGCTGCTAGCCAATGGATCTTATCGCTACGGATGGATGATTCACGAGCAACTTCATCATTGCGACCAATTCGGGCCTTGGTCCATTTCTCTGGCAAACAAGACTTCAGATCGTTCACTTGTTCAGGGGAAAGGAAATCATCCCAGACGAAGTAACCCTGGGTCGCAAGCGCATCAATTAACTTCTGCATCACTGTTTCACAATTTTAGGAAAGGATGCGGGTTATATAACCGATAACGCCTAGCGACAATTCGGGTTGTTAATGCTGTCGATGAAAATTACTCACCGCGATTATTTCCACCCCTTACTTCCAGCCCATCAGCCATCGGCTACTGTCTTTTAATTCACGCCAGTCCAGTTCAAACATTCGATGATTGATCACCGCTTGAATGAGACAGCTGACGACCTTTTGATTGTCATCATACTCGACGTCAATGATCATGAAGTGCTTCTCTCGCCCTTCAACTTCCACTTTGGTCCATTTGCTGCCATACAGCGATTTGGGGTGTACCCGGTTCATGGCAATCTCCAATAAATCTTTTCTACGTAATCTAATCAAACACAGATTAATCCTCAAGAGAAGAGTTCCTAGATACAAGAACCTAGATCCTGGGTCCTGGGTCCTGGGTCCTGGGTCCTGGGTCCTGGGTCCTGGGTCCTGGGTCCTGGGTCCTGGGTCCTGGGTCCTGGGTCCTGGGTCCTGGGTCCTGGGTCCTGGGTCCTGGGTCCTGCAAAAGCATTTACTGGTAACTATACAAACTCAAGCTCTTATTCTTTCGCTTTTCTTAGGAACTAGGATCCGCTCTTCCCAGGGTCTGGGTTTCCCCCTTTGTGAGAAATTTGTGAGGATTTTTGGAGAGTCCTGCAAGATTTGTTCGCCATAGTGAAGGTAACTTACCAACACAGGGAAAGAACAATGAACAAGACACTCACTGCCCTCTCTCTCGCGGCAGCTTTCATTAGCACAGGCGACACCCAAGCGGCAGAAATAGATGTCACGATCACCAATGCAACCAAAAATATTTACTTTACGCCTTTATTGGTTGCAGCCCATAGCAGCGATATTTTCCTATTTCGCAACGGCGAAGCGGCTGGTTCTGAAATTGAGCAGATGGCCGAAGGTGGGGACATAGGCCCACTATCATCCCTTGCCAGTAATGCTGGAGCCGTTGTTGTCTCCGACCCCGCAGGCGGGATCCTCAACCCCGGGGATTCAGCCACTGCCAGCATGGATACCAGCGATGCCGATAGCCTGACTATTACCGCAATGCTCCTACCCACCAATGACGGCTTTGTTGGTTTAGATAGCTGGCCAATCCCGTCCACACCCGGTACTTATACCGTCCGCCTAAACGGTTACGATGCCGGTACTGAAGCCAATGATGAGCTAGCAGCAAGCATGCCCAACCCACCTTTCATCAACTTTGGCTCCGGTGGTACGGGAGTCGAAACCGCAGTAACCAATGACAGTGTCCATATCCATCCAGGTAACCTCGGCGATTCCGACCCTGCCGGCGGCATCAGTGATATCAGCAGCACCGCTTACCGCTGGCTCAACCCTGTTGCTGTTGTTACGGTTACCGTGAAGTAAGGAGGCAGCATGAAGAACTATCGCGTACTCTTACTCGCTGCCAGTGTCACACTGTTGGCTGGCTGCCCAATTGATTCGGATGACGACGACCCAGCGCCCCCGGGAGAAACGCTCGCCACTTTCAATGTTGAAGTTAACAACACTTCTGCCAACCAGCCATTGTCACCTTTGGCAGTGATTGGTCACAGTAGCGACTACCAACTATTTACTATCGGCCAACCCGCCTCAGAAGCACTCGAAATGCTCGCCGAAAGCGGTGATAACAGCGCCCTACTGAACGAACAAGCTGAAGGTATTTCGGTGCAAGCAGCAGGGAGCGGGGTGATCCTACCCGCCAGCAATGACGTTGTAACCGTGACAATGGATACGACAGCATCCCCTTACCTGTCTGTTGCCAGCATGCTGGTCAATACCAATGATGCCTTTGTCGCTGAAACCGCCATGGACGTAGCCGGCTTGGCCGTTGGCGATACCATACGTATTGCCATGCCGGCATGGGATTCAGGCACCGAGGCCAATGATGAAGCCGCCGGGACTATTCCGGGCCCTGCCGCTGGTGGGGAAGGGTTCAACAGCGAGCGCAACGATGACGACCGGGTCTCTTTTCACCCCGGCGTGATCAGCAAAGATGACGGTTTGAGCACCTCGGTACTGGATGCGACGCACCGTTTCCAAACGCCCGCAGCCCAGCTGATCATTACCCGTACCGAGTAAGGAAAATAGACCCACTCTCATTATTGGATGAAAGAAACTAGCTGCCATCCGGTCATCTGAGGGAGCCAGCTCCTTCAGATGATTGGGTATCACAATGACGCTTGCAGAAAAACAGGTACCAGCCGCTATGATCCTCATCGTAGAAGATGACAATGATCTTGCTGATCTAATCAACATGCACCTGTCCTTCCAAGGACACGACGTTGTTCGGGTAACTAGCCTACAGCAGGCAAAGCTCGCACTGGCAAAGCACCCTTTTGATCTTATGGTGCTCGACCGCGGACTGGAAGACGGTGACGGTTTGAGCCTGTGCCAAGGGATCAGACAGCATCAAATCGGCAGCCAGCCATGGTTACCGGTGCTGGTGCTAACGGCGAAGGATACCGAAAAGGACAAAGTGGAAGGGCTAGAATCTGGGGCGGATGACTACCTTACCAAGCCCTTTAGCGTGCTGGAGTTCCAAGCAAGAGTCAGGGCGATGCTACGCCGCCAGAACTTTAGCAAAGAGGCTGCCAATGATACGGAACTTGCCACTCAAGCGCACGATGACAGTCGCGCTAATATATTGAACTTTGGTGACTTGATCATCAACCCTGCCACCCATCAAGTTGAGCTCAAGAACGATGCTATTTCCCTTACCGCCACTGAATTTACCTTACTGCATTTCTTGGCTAAGAAGCCGGGTCGGGTATACAGCAAAGATGAGTTACTCGAAGCCGTTTGGCAAACTCAATTTTCCGGTTACCACCATACAGTGTGTAGCACCATTAACCGGCTAAGAACCAAACTCAACGCCAGCAATGAAGAGCACAAATACATCCACACCGTGTGGGGCGTTGGATACAAATTTGAGGCCTGAAAATGGATGGCAGGTGCAATACTCTAAAGAGGCTGCTATGAATTTTAAAACCAGGCTTGTCCTTCTTACTGGTTGTTGGTTCTTGCTATCCATCGTGGTGATTGGCAGTTTGTTCAATTACCAACAAACCTATGTTGAGCAACGTACACAGCAGAACCTGCACCGTGAATTGGCAGCGCATATGCGGGACGATAGCCCCTTAATGGAAGGCAGCAACTACAACCCCAAGGCGCTGAAATCTATATTCCACACCTTGATGCTACTAGGCCCTGATTTTGAGATTTACTTTCTCGATAACGACGGTAATATCAAAAGCCATGCTGCACCAGAAGGGAAAGTGATTAGCCAACAGGTAAACCTCGCACCGATACGCGCTTTCCTCGCTGGTAAGCCTTTTCCTATCTTAGGCGATGATCCGCGCAACGCTTCAGGCCAGAAAGTCTTTTCTGTCGCGCCAATAACGCAAGGTAATGCAACACTCGGCTATTTGTACGTAGTGATTGGTAGTGAACAGCGCGCCCTTGCAGCCAAATTCAGCGATATCGACTCAATACTCCATTCTCCGGTAGCTTGGGTTTCCTCGGCCGCTTTAGTGCTTGTTCTTGGTTTCAGCTTAACGGTATATATACTCACCAAAACAACCTTACTCAGCCCTATAAGGCAAGTCGCACAAGATCTTAAGACGCAGGCTGAAAATGGCTATCGCCTAAAACCCGAAGCCATGCTCAATGTGGCAGAGCTTAAACCCATCGCTAAGCAGATGTACCTTATGGCACGCACTATTTCGCAGCAGTTCCTCCAGCTTCAACAACAAGAGCAAAAACGCCACGAACTGCTGGTACAACTCAGCCATGATCTCAAAACCCCGCTTGCCAGTGTGCTGGGGTACCTTGAGACCTGGCAGATTCAGGCCACCCAGCCCGATCCGCTGATTAACACCGCCCAGCGCAATGCCTTGAAATTATCTGAGCTATTATCACAGCAAATTGATATCGCCCGCCAGCAATCCGTACTCACCGAGCCGAAATTTGAAGCCTTGAAGCTTGGCCATATACTTCAGGATGTCATTGATACCATGCAGCCTGTGGCGAGCAAAAAACAGGTCGAGCTGGCCTTAAATATTCCCAAGCATGATGCGGTCTTCGGCGACAGGCAGTTACTACAACGGCTGTTTACCAACTTGTTCGACAACGCCATTAGGCACGCACCATCAGCCAGTACCGTACAACTCACTATCAACCCCGAACCCATTGGACTGGGTATCTCACTGCAAAATGACATCGACCCGCATGCCCCCCATGGCGCAATGGGGCTAGGCACCAAGATCATCCAATCAATTTTGATGCTGCATCAAAGCCAGCTCAACACCAAACAGGACAACCGGCATTTTGAGCAATCCTTCAGCCTTCCTCTTCCCACCTAGTCACCACTTCGCCTGAAGCGGAATGAGGAAGGCTTTTTTACGGCTTTCGCGAACACCTAGGAACGGTTAGAGCGAAAGCCTCTCACCCATTTCACGGGCCATCGCATCGTCAACCACGGGCTGCACCGTAATATCCATTTCATTATTCCACTTCAGTGCATAGGCAGTAACGGCTTCTGCACTGTCGGACTCCACGATGCACACCCCCGTCCCACTCACCAAATCATGCCAGCGACCAATCAACTTGATTTCAGGCCCCATCAACGCTTTGTCTTGTTCTTCAGTCAATTTAGAGAAGTGTGCGAGTACCGGATGCAGCCGACCTTGATAAAGCTGCCATGAAATCAGGAAAGTCATTAGATACCTCTACAATCACGCTATTTAACGTGAGTAGAGTATAGTTGGTGATGCCCAGCTCACCTTAGTGAGTGTGGGCATCAGCATTTGCAAAATAGGAATCAATTTAAGAGGAAAGAGCTAACATCAATAAGGGAAAGTAGAACGTTCAAAGGAATACAAAACGTTGGATATATTGGAAGAACCGAGTACGTTTAACACTTCGTATTTTGTCTAACGCCTCTTCTTCTTTGAGGTGTTCGCAGTAGCAAAGAGAGTCAAGTTTAGAGCGATCGACCGAGCTGAGACGGTAAATCTCACGTTCAATAATGGCCAAACACTCTGGCTTAGTATAACCAAGGGCTTGCAGCTCATGGACGGCAGGCATATCAATACTGGACAGTTTCATTGTATTTCTCCTTTACAGAGAACCTAGAAATACACAGCTTTAAATCAGCATAATTTATGCCGGAATTTTCTCTCTTTGTTAATCTCCGCTCCAATTCCTCCCCACCTGACAGTCCGATGACATTGCTTTCGCCATATTTTTGTATCTTCCGCAAAAAAGCAGATGGCAGGTTTTATTATGAAAAGCAGCAATTTACTTCTACCGATAATTATAAGCGCCGCCCTTGTTGGCTGTGGCTCTGATAGCAGTGACAATAGTAACGGAGGCGCACCGACGCCAACCGATGCAACCCTTAACTTTGGTGTAATCAACCAGCTTGACTCACCGACAAGCGTGAACAAAAATTTCGATATCACAAGCGATTATAGCGATTCAACTTGTCATCATGGCAAGTGCCTCAGTGACGTTGACGAAGCGGTTATTGCTTTCAACTATGTCTACCTGAAGAAAGTCGGTGGCAGTGGCAACGACGCTACCTGCGATCAAACCGGTGAATGCGAAGCGTACCACATAACCTTTGAAGAAGAGGCGAATGAACTGCGCATGATCGATGTCGTGAATGCCAACGGTGACAATGCCTACCCGCTTTTCCAGGGGCTTAAAATGTCACCGGGCGACTATCAAATGTGCCTTTATATCAACGGTCAAAAACAGGGCGGCACACAAGTCGACATAGACTACGATTCACATGTGCGGGATATCGACGGTAGCTATCTTCACCTGACCTCGCCTAGCCAAGGTTCGTGTGCCGGTGCCCGTCCGCCACAGAATGCCCGCCCGACCGGACGCTTAGTCAGTCAGCCATTTACAGTGCATAAAGGTTACAACAACCTCGCGTTCTGGTTTAACTTGGAAGAGACACTGCAGTACAACAAAAACCATGACTGGCGTTTCCTCAGCAGCAAAGATTTCGAAATCGTCCATGTCGATGATATCCCAGAGCGACTAGGCCATATTCGTGGCACCATCGATATCGATTCCATCCAAAGCCTGTGTCATGAGAACAACTATGATTCCGTCGATGCTGTCTACCTTTACCGCGGTGATACCACTGAACAGCAAATGCTGGGTTTCCATACTCCAAGGCTAGGCAATGACGGTGAACGTCGTCCGAAAGAATCTGCTGCGGTTGCCGTCCCTTTGATTGAAGACCCTGCCGGTTTGCAGGCTCAGTTTAGCTTCAACGACGTGTATGCTGGGGAGTATGCTGTCGGGTACACCTGTACCACGCAGTACGATATTGAGGAAACCAACGGTTCAGGGTTTGAAATCTACGACTCCCGTAACAACATCATCGTAGAGCCGGGACGTACGACTAGCGTGACGTTTTCTTTTTAAGTTACAGGTATAAAAGGCCGCAACCGCGGCCTTTGTACTATCCAGTTTCGATATACCACAGTCAGTTAATATTGATTTCGCCATTGCGAACCAATTTGCAAAACTGCGAGTAATCGTGACTATACACGCAAAATGCCTGCGGCAAGGTCGTCCCAGCTAAGAAATTATCGAATGCTTTACGGGTATCGTCGGGCAAACCGGTAGGATCAACGACTTTAAAAGGGGCATCCGGTATCGAAAACTCTTTAAGCTCTGGTAGCAAGGAGTCAAAATCAGTAGCCATAGAATCATCACCTTCAACAGTTATGTTCATGATGCCTTCTGAGTATAGCCAACCGCCTAGCTCTACAGTGGCATTTCTAACTTTGGCCCAACCTCTGTAAACCCGCACTTCAGATAAAACTGTAAGGTTTTCTTCCAAGCCGGCTGAGACGGGGCACCGACAGCCAAATACTTCCACCCCTTGGCGATAGAAAACGCCTTGGCATGCTCAACCAATGCAGCGCCAACGCCTTTACTGCGCAGATCCTGCGAAATGTAGACTTCCATGATTTCACCAAAATAACCGCCTGCAAAAATCGCGGCGTTTTGGCCAACCGTCAGCAAGCCAACCATATCTCTGTTGGCATCAACGGCTTTGAAGACCCAATACCTGTCATCTTTCATCAGCTCTGTGCTGGTTTCAATGAATGTTTGCAGGCAGAGCTGCTCGACGTCATCTCCCCACAGCTCACATTCCATTTGGTAAATCATTGTGCCTATTTGGGGGGAATCGCTCGGTGTCGCTAATTCAATCGTAAACATGTAATCCCTTTATATCAGCTATTCTTGCCGTGTAACTTCTCGCCATGTATCTTCTCAATCAGGTAGTCGATAAACACCCGCACTTTGGGCGATACCATCTCCCGCTTGAGGTAAATGGCATACGTCGCGGTTGGGGTCGCCTGTGGGCTAAAATGATAATCCGCCAAAACTCTATTCAACCGACCATCCGCCAATTCATTGGCCACGGCCCAGTAAGGGATAAGTGCGATACCACAATGATTAAGCAGTAGCTGCTTTTGGCCATTAACTGTATTCACTTCAAGCCCAGTGCCGATATTGAGCTTTTCCAAGTCATCCCCCATCAGATACCAGTGCTGCCATCCTGCATAGCCATACCTAATACATTGCTGCCCAGCCAATGAAGTCGGAGAGACAAGCTCTGGAGCAGCCTTGAGGTACTCAGGACTGGCACAAAGAATAAAGTCATTATCTTGAAGTTTCCTTGCCACCAACGAAGAGTCCGCCAGCTCACCGCTTCGGATCGCCACATCAATATTATCTTCTATCAGATCTGTAACTCGCTCACTCAGCTCAAGGCGGATCTCAACCTCGGGGTAGCGCTGGCGAAACGCATTGATCAATGGCAGCACAACAGCCTCGCCATATCCCACCGTTGAGCTGACCACTAGCTTTCCCTTTGGAATATCCTGCAAATCATTGATGGTTCTGCGCGCCTCATCGAGACTAGCAACAATATGCTGCGAGAAGCTATAGAAAGTCTGTCCGGCCTCGGTAAGCGATACGGTTCGGGTATTGCGGTTAATCAACCTTACGCCGAGCTCTTCCTCCAACGCCGCCAATTGGCGTGAAACGGAAGAAGGCTGTACATCGAATACCCGGCTGGTTTCAGAAATACTGCCGGTTTCCACCACAGCATTGAAATATTGCAGTCGTTTAATCATCTTGTGCCTCTATTTAGACTCACTATTCTACCAGCGTATACATCTAAATAACGTTAATACTATTGCTTAAAAAGCAAAATACACTTGCTGAACAGCGCATGGTTTGCATCTATCGCAATCATTAGTATGGACCCCGCTTACAAACACGAGGGTAATACAATGAAAGCGATGATTATTAAATCACTGGGCGATGCCAATGTTTTCCAACTGGCTGAGCGCGACAAGCCTAAAGCACAAGCAGGCCATGTGGTGGTCGAAGTAAAGGCGACCAGTGTCAATCCGCTTGATACCATGCTCCGCTCGGCTGAAACCCCATGGTCAGCAAACTTACCGGAGATCCTACACGGTGATGTTGCCGGTATCATTGTTGAAATCGGTGAAGGCGTTGAACAGTTCAAGGTCGGCGATGAAGTCTATGGCTGTGCTGGCGGCATTGCCGGTACACAAGGAGCGCTGGCCGAGTACATGCTGGTTGATGCTGATTTGATGGCGCACAAGCCTCAAACACTCTCTATGCGCGAAGCCGCTGCTCTGCCACTGGTATCGATTACCGCGTGGGAAGCGCTGGTAAGTAAAATGCATATCAAGCCCGGTGACAATGTGCTTATCCACGGTGCAACCGGCGGTGTCGGCCACATTGCGGTACAACTTGCGAAAGTGCTGGGCACAACCGTTGCCACCACTTCACTCGGTAGGAATATCGACCTTGCCCACACCCTAGGTGCCGACCATGTGATCAATGCCGAGCAGCAATCGGTAGAGGATTACACCCAGCAGCTAACTGATGGGCTAGGCTTTGACGCTATCTTCGACACCATTGCCGGGGACCACATCCAAAACAGTTTCAAGGCTGCCCGCTATAACGGTAAAGTGGCGACTATCCTGCCGATCAGTGATCCGCTTCAGGTTGCCCTTAAAGGACTGAGCTTCCACAGTGTCCTGATGCCAATACCTCTGGTGTATGGCATCAACCGCAAAGCCCACGGCGAAATCCTTACCCATATAGCCAAATTAGTCGATGAAGGCCAGATCAAACCCATTGTTGACGAGAGCCAGTACAGTATTTGGGAAGTCAGCCAAGGCCACCTGCGCCTTGAGTCCAAACAAGCGACAGGTAAGGTTGTGCTAACGGCCTGATTTACTTCCCCTCTCTGACCTTGTCGGCTGAGGGGATTATTTTATCGGTCTCTGGGATAAGCTCAGGCCTAAATCTATGAACCTATTTCACTTGCAGCTTGGGCCAGTGTTCAAGCCACCCTTTGCCGTTTACCCGCTCAGTAAAAAGTGACAAGGGACGTTTGGGGTTTGGCGTAAGGTACAATGCAAGCAAGGACTCAAAACCAAACGCAGCAATCCATTCATACTCACCGAAGCCGTTACGGCGAACACCGACCGCTGTTTCTTTCTCAGGCCAGTAGCTCATGGCATCCAGCGTACTCAGATAGGGAGTATCACCATTACGATGATGCATCAATGCTTGGTTTCGCACCTGCCATTGGCACCCAGGCAGCATTTTTGCCAACCGGCGCTCATAAGCAAGATACAGGCTGGGATCGTCTTCATCTGGGTCGAAATACACCACATCTAGATCATTGAGCGGTGTGGGCTCAATATAGCCATGCAGGTGATCCCACACCAAATTGCGGACAAACCCTGCCGCTAAGTAACATTGAGGTAAGTTCAGCAGCTGAACGCACTCAAGTGCATTGCGCCTGTTTTCATCTTGTTTAAGCCACTCAGAGATAAGCTCATTAGCCCGCATCAATCACCATTTCCTTACAAGGTACCTTAAACGATTTTGATCCCCGCCGGCATCGCACGCTCAGGGGTCAGCAATACACTTTCCGACTCGTCATCGGTTTCGGCACATAGCAGCATACACTCAGATGTTTCACCGCGCATCTTCGCTTTGGCCAGATTACACAGCACGACTACCTGCTTGCCCATCAGCTCTTCTTCGGTGTAGTAAGGCACCAAGCTGGTCACCGTCTGCAGGGTACGTTCACCAACATCGATTTGGACAATGTAAAGTTTGTCGGCGTTTTGGTGACGGGCCACTTCGATAATTTTACCGGTGCGGATTTCCAGCTTAGCGAAGTCTGAGTAAGCGATAGTGTCCATTGTACATTTCCTTATCAAGTAAATTTTACTAAAACAACTTTAACTTACCAGAAGCCGCAAAGATGGCAAGCTCTCGCGTTCTTTTTTTGACCTATACGCACACTGACGCAGCAACCTGATTGTTCGGTTACTCATAGACCCACGGTTAATTTGAAATGATTTTAGTAAAACGTAGAACTTCACAGGGTAGTTTGTTTACAATAACAGGATTGATAGACCGCTCACGGTGAGTGAGCCTTGCCAATGGATACAAGTAAATGGCGACACTGAAAGACATCGCGACTGAAGCGGGAGTATCTCTGGCGACGGTATCACGGGTACTCAACGATGACCCAACACTAAGCGTTAAAGAAGAAACCAAACACCGAATTCTCGAGATTGCAGAAAAGCTGGAATACAAAACCAGTAACTCCAAAGCATCAGCAGCCAGCAAGAAGCAGCAACAGCACTTCATGGCTGTTTATAACTACAAGCAAGAAGCTGAAGTTAATGACCCTTACTACCTCTCAATTAGATATGGTATTGAAACCCAATGTAGCAAGTTAGGTATTGAGCTAACCAATTGCTATAACGGCGAAATATCCAATGAGCACAGCAAGGTGAGCGGTATTATTTTAGTCGGTCGCAACAGCTCGAAAGTGCTCAAGAAAGTAAAAACACTTTCGGACAACATCTGCTTTGTCGATTTCAGTGATACCAACTCTTCGCATGATTCTGTCGATATCGATCTGGCCCGAGTTAGCAAGGAAATCACGGACTTCTTTATTGAACAAGGCTACCAGCGCATTGGCTTTATTGGTGGACAAGACTTACCGGACGTAGCTGATATCCGCGAAGAAGCGTTTGCCGAATACGGCCAGCTCAAAGGTGTTGTCTCTAACAATGATATCTACCGGGGAGAGTTTACTAGCTCTTCCGGTTACAAGCTGGCGAAAAAAATGCTCGCTAGCGCTGATTATCCGGCAGCGCTGTTTGTCGCGTCAGATTCAATCGCCATTGGCGTATTGCGGGCTATTCACGAACACGGCCTGCGGATCCCTGATGACATTGCCTTAATCAGTGTTAATGATATCCCAACGGCGAAGTTTACCTTCCCATCACTGTCTACCGTTCGCATTCACTCGGAGATGATGGGCATTCAAGGGGTGAACTTGCTGGTTGAGAAAATCCGCGATGGTAGAACACTACCTCTGCAGGTATATGTGCCAAGCAAGCTAAAGCTGCGCGATACCACAAAATAACCCCTTTCCAGAAAATACCGTAAAGCGCTGAATATCAGCGCTTTTTTATTATCTCTACTAACCTATCCACGCTCTACCTCCCTCCAAAACCACACGCCAACCGTCCCTCTGTACGGTAAACCATTGACGCAATAAAACCTTTCTTTGCTAAAAATCACCCTCCTGAATTTTCTTAATCACCATCACACTATTGAGCTATAGAACAGTTAAAACCGTGATCGAGTTAAAGCATCTTTCTTTTACCGATTCTATTTAGTAAAACTTTTACTAAACTGATTCGCAAGTTACCTGACCAACATCCTGGTCATGGCAGAAAAATACATCGGTATCGAACCGGAGGCATTTCGTGAACAATTGGGAAAACTTCCTTCACCTACATGAGAACCGTCTTGCACCTCGTGCATACTTTTTCTCATACAACTCTCTGGCTAGCGCTCAGACTTTCCAGCGTGAACTAAGCAGCCACTTCATGTTGCTTAGCGGCCAATGGCAGTTCCAATATTTTAATCACCCGTTACTGGTACCCGAAGAGTTCTACTCGCGTCCAATGACCGACTGGGGCCAAATCACGGTACCTAACATGTGGCAAATGGAAGGCCACGGTGATCTGCAATACACCGACGAGGGCTTCCCGTTCCCGATCGATGTGCCTTTCGTTCCGACGGATAACCCGACCGGTGCCTACCAGCGTACATTCACGCTTGGCGCAAACTGGCAGGATAAACAAACCATCATTAAGTTTGATGGCGTAGAAACCTACTTCGAAGTGTATGTTAACGGCGAATATGTTGGTTTCAGCAAGGGCAGCCGACTAACTGCCGAGTTCGATGTCAGCCAATATGTTCAGCAAGGTGACAACCTACTTTCAGTCCGGGTAATGCAATGGGCCGACTCGACCTACATCGAAGATCAGGACATGTGGTGGACTGCCGGGATCTTCCGCGATGTATACCTTGTCGGTAAAGAGCAGGTCCACGTCCAAGACTTCACGGTTCGTACTGATTTTGCCGATAACTACCAACAAGCCACACTATCTTGCACGGCTGAGATTGAAAACCTATCAGCACTTCAGGCATCCGGCTATGCATTGGAATATGCGCTTTATGATAAGGGGCAAACCATTGCAGAAGGTGCAACCCACCTAACTATCGATGACAAATCACAGACACAGTTTGCTATCGAGCTCGATAACCCGACCCACTGGACAGCCGAAAACCCTTACCTGTACCAACTTGTATTGACGCTGAAAGACAACCTCGGCAACACCGTGGAGATCATCCCGCAGCGTGTCGGCTTCCGCGATATCAAAGTGCGTGACGGCCTGTTCTACATCAACAATCAATATGTCATGCTTCACGGTGTCAACCGCCATGACAACGACCACCTCAAAGGCCGTGCTGTAGGCATGGATCGCATCGAAAAAGATCTGATCCTGATGAAACAGCACAATATCAACTCGGTCCGCACTGCGCATTATCCTAACGATCCACGTTTCTACGAGCTGTGTGACATCTACGGCCTGTTCGTGATGGCTGAAACCGATGTCGAAACCCACGGCTTTGCCAATGTCGGCGATCTTAGCCGTATCACCAATGACGTGGCATGGGAAAGCGTGTTCGTCGACCGTGCTGTGCGCCATGTTCACGCCCAGAAAAACCACCCGTCCATCATTATGTGGTCAATGGGTAACGAATCCGGTTACGGCTGCAATATCCGCTCAATGACCGCAGCAACCAAAGCGATTGATAACACCCGTTTGGTGCACTATGAAGAAGATCGCGATGCGGAAGTGGTCGATGTGATTTCAACCATGTATTCCCGTGCCCAGCTGATGAATTACTTCGGAGAACACCCACACGAGAAGCCACGCATCATCTGTGAATACGCCCATGCCATGGGTAACGGGCCGGGCGGCCTGACCGAATACCAAAACGTGTTCTACCAGCATGACCACATCCAGGGTCATTACGTTTGGGAATGGTGTGATCACGGCATTCTCGCCCGCGATGAAAACGGCACCGAATTCTACAAATACGGTGGCGACTACGGTGACTACCCGAACAACTACAACTTCTGCATGGATGGCTTGATCTACCCAGACCAAACACCGGGGCCGGGCCTGAAAGAGTATAAGCAAGTGATTGCGCCAGTGAAAATCCGCGCTATCGATGAGCAGGCAGGTACATTCCTGGTTGAGAACAAACTGTGGTTCTCCGATCTCAATGATTACACCATTACCGCCGATATCCGTGCCGAAGGTGAAACCCTGCGTACTGTACAGTTCAAGATTGAAGATCTTGCAGCAAACTCTGGCCGCGAAATCACTATCGCCATCCCTGAATTGGACGAGCGCGAAGTGTTCATCAACTTCACTGTACGCAAAGACAGCCGCACGCTATATAGCGAAGCCAACCATGAAATTGCGGTATATCAGTACCAGCTGAAAGAAAACACAGCAACTGAATCAAGCTTTGTCAATCACAATGCCACTCCGCTGAGGGTGGAAGAGAGCCGCCTCAGCACGCTGATCACAGGCAATAACTTTGCGCTGAGCTTCTCGAAAATCAACGGCAAGCTGACCTCTTGGGTTGTCAACGGTGAAGAACTTATCCAGTCAGAGCCTAAGCTGAACTTCTTCAAGCCAATGATCGACAACCACAAGCAAGAGCACGAAGGCCTGTGGGAGCCCGCTCACCTGCAAATTATGCAGGAGCACTTCCGCACCATTGACGTGACAGAGCATGCGGACTGCATCGAAATCACCACCACCAGCATTGTTGCCCCACCGGTATTTGATTTCGGTATGTGCTGTAAATATCGCTACCAAATCAACGCTGACGGCCAGCTCAACATTGAGTTAAGCGGTGAACGCTACGGTGATTACCCACATGTCATTCCGGTTATCGGCCTGGACTTGGGGATCAACGGTGACTTTGACCAGGTGAAATACTACGGCCGCGGCCCTGAAGAAAACTACCAGGACAGCAAGCAGGCGAACCTGATAGATGTCTACCAGAGCACTGTTGCCGATATGTTCGAGAACTACCCGTTTCCGCAGAACAACGGTAACCGACAGCACGTTCGCTGGGCTGCGCTCACCAACCGCCACGGTGCTGGCTTGTTGGTGAAACCACAGCAAGAAATCAACTTCAGCGCGTGGTTCTACACCAACCAGAACCTGCATCAAGCCCAGCACACTATCGAGCTGGTAAAGAGCGGCTACATCACCCTGAACCTTGATCACAAGCTGATGGGATTGGGCTCCAACTCCTGGGGTAGCGAGGTACTTGATTCTTACCGCGTCTACATGGATGAGTTCCGCTACGGCTTAACCCTGCTGCCTTTACAGGCCGGAGATTGCAGTGCGCAGGCGATGGCAAACCATGACTTTGGCAACGGCTTTTTTACCGCCCCAGCCGAACTAACACAATCCGTAAACGAGGCGTAAATCATGATCGTGCTAGAGAGCCTAGAGCAATTCAAAGTGGTATACCGCGATGGCCGTAAATGGAACCGCTGTGTCGAAGCCATTGAAAACATCGCCAACATCAAAGATGGCGTGATGTATTCCATCGGCGACTCACTGGTTTACATGGTTGAGGACGGTGTTGCCCGCCATACCGAAACTTTTGAAGGCAACCGCCGTTACTTCGATGTCCACTACTACCTGGAAGGCCGTGAAACCGTTGAGTTCGCTGACAAATCAGAGCTTGAAACCGTTGAAGCCTACCGCGATGAAACAGACCGCGAGCACCTAACAGGACAAGGCGAAATCCGTGAACTGTGCGAAGGCCAAGTCGTCATTTTCAACAACAGCAAGGCGTATCGCTTCTGTGGTGATAACCGGGTGCGCAAGGTCGTACTGAAAGTGACCATCGAAGATGGCTACTTCCTAAATAAGTAAAAAAGACATTCAAAAAAATAATAACAGAAGGGCCCGGTTACGGCCGGCAGCCCTTCAATACCCTAGATATAACGTGACTCTTCGGAGATAAAAATGTCTGATACAAAACGTAATACGATAGGCAAATTTGGCTTGCTATCCCTGACATTTGCAGCAGTATTTAGCTTCAACAATGTCATCAACAACAACATTGAGATTGGCTTGGCGTCGGCGCCAATGTTCTTCCTAGCCACGCTCTTTTACTTTATTCCGTTCTGCCTGATCATTGCTGAGTTTGTCTCGCTCAACAAAGACTCAGAGGCTGGTGTTTATGCGTGGGTGAAAAGCTCCCTAGGAGGGCGCTGGGCATTTATTTCTGCTTACACCTACTGGTTCGTTAACCTGTTTTTCTTTACGTCGCTACTACCCCGGGTTATCGCCTATGCGTCGTACGCCTTCCTCGGTTACGAATATATCCTGACACCGTTCACCACCACTGCGCTGAGCATGATCCTGTTTGCCTTCGCCACCTATGTCTCGACTAACGGTGCGAAAATGCTGGGCCCTATCACGTCAGTCACATCTTCATTGATGCTGCTGCTGACCATGTCCTACATCCTGCTCTCAGGTGCGGCGCTGTTCGGTGGCGTTCAACCGGCAGATCCTATCACCGTTGAAGCGATGATCCCTGAGTTCAGCTGGGCATTCCTTGGTATTACAACCTGGATTTTCATGGCTGCCGGTGGTGCCGAATCCGTCGCGGTATACGTTAACGACGTCAAAGGCGGCTCAAAGTCTTTCGTCAAAGTGATCATCGTCGCCGGTATCATCATCGGAGCGCTGTACTCGGTCGCATCGATTCTTATCAACGTGTTCGTTTCAAGCGAAGAGCTGAAATACACCGGTGGTTCGGTACAGGTCTTCGAAGGCATGGCGAGTTACTTCGGCCTGCCGGAAATCCTGATGAACCGCTTTGTCGGTTTGGTTTCCTTCACCGCGATGTTTGGCTCACTTCTGATGTGGACAGCAACACCGGTCAAAATTTTCTTCTCAGAAATCCCAGAGGGCATCTTTGGTAAGAAGACCGTTGAACTGAACGAAAACGGTGTTCCAGCCCGCGCTGCATGGGTGCAGTACGCCATTGTCTTCCCACTGATGATTATCCCAACACTGGGCTCAGACACAGCGCAAGACCTGATGAATACGGTGATCAATATGACCGCGGCAGCTTCAATGCTTCCACCACTGTTCATCATGATCGCTTATCTGAACCTACGCCTGAAACTCGACCATCTGGAGCGTGATTTCAAAATGGGCTCGCGCAAATTGGGCATCGCCGTGGTGTCGGTCCTTATCGGTATCTTCTCTGTCGGATTCCTTGCTTCAACCTTCCCGACTGGTGCAGACATCATAACCATCATTTTCTACAACGTGGGTGGCATCGTGATCTTCCTTGGCTTCGCCTGGTGGAAATACAGCCAGTACGAGAAATCTCTCGGTGATGAAGAGCGGATGAAAGAAGCCGCACCTACATTGGCCATGAAATAAACCGAGTAAGTAAAGCGGTAGAGAAAGCCCAATGTGGCTTTCTCTACCCCATCGCGACACCGATACCGCAAGACGGATACAGCGACACAGCAAGAATAATGCGCTTGAGCTAATGGACAGCACAGCCAAGTGCTGTTATACCCAAGTAACCTTCGGGCACCTCCAGGTTACTTAGGTATAACCACACAACATCAGGTCCTAACAGACACAATAACGGAGGACACAATGTCTGAATCCTTACGCGGCACGATTGGCAAGTTCGCTTTGCTATCGATGACGTTTGCTGCCGTCTTTAACGTACGCAACATCGTAAACAACAACATCGAGCTGGGCTTGAGCTCTGCACCTATCTTTTTGCTGGCAACCGTTGTCTATTTCATTCCGTTCGTCTTCATTATTTCTGAATTTGTTTCAGCCAATAAAAACTCGGAATCGGGTATGTATGACTGGCTGAAAAAGCCACTGGGCACCAAAGCGGCTTACCTTGGCTCTTTCCTTTATTGGTTTGTGAACCTGTTCTGGTTTGTCTCGCTACTGCCAAACGTGATCGCCTATGCGTCCTACGCCATGCTAGGTTACGAATACACCTTCTCGCCAATGGTCACCTCGATGATCTCGATTGTACTCTTTGCTGCCGCTACCCACATTTCAACCAAAGGGGCGACTTGGCTAGGCAAGATTTCTGAAATTGTTGCTTACGGTGTGTTTGCCCTGTTCGCTATCTACGTCCTCGGCGCATTGATGGCACTCGGTGGCGATTACACCCCTGCAGAGCCAATCACTATGGAAGCAATGACCCCAACCATTAACTGGGCAACGCTGGGTATCATGTGTTGGATCTTCCAAGCAGCTGGCGGTGCTGAAACGGCGGCGGCTTACCTGAAAGATGTAAAAGGCGGCCAGAAAGCCTTTATCAAGGTCATCATCGCAGCCGGTATTCTGATTGGTGCGATGTACGCTGTCGGCTCACTTCTGGTTAACGTCTTCGTAGCCCGAGAAGATCTGACGTACGCTGGCGGTATGGTCGAAATCTTTACCGGTATGGCAAACTACTTCGAAATATCACAAGCTCTAGTTGGCCGCTTTGTCGGTATCATCCTGTTTATCGCGATGTTTGGCTCGATGATGATGTGGACAGCCGCTCCGGTGAAAATCCACTTCTCTGAAATTCCAAAAGGTGTTTACGGTGAAAAAACTACCGAGCTAAACGAGCACGGTGTACCGGTTCGCGCCGCTTGGTGGCAGTTCGCATTCGTTGTTGTAATGCTGGTCATTAACGGCTTTGGTTCAGAGTCTGTACAAGACATGATGAACCAAGCCATCAACCTGACAGCAGGTACGGCAATGCTACCGCCAATCTTTATCATGGCAGCCTACTTCGTTTTCCGCTGGAAGTATGACGATACCCCACGTGACTTCCGCATGGGCTCTCGCAAAGTAGGTATGGGCATTGTCTCAGTATTGATTGTGATCTTCGTTGTAAGCATGACGGCATCAGCCTTCCCAACTGGCGTTAACCTGGTCCGTGCGTTCTTCATCAACGTCTTTATGACTGCGGTATTCTCGGGTATTGCTTGGTGGTGGATCTCCCGCTTTGAAAAAAAGCAGGTAAGCAAAAGCGTGGCGACTGAGCAAAAGGCAGTGACTCAGTAAGGTAATAGCCGATTAATGAATACAACAAAGCCCGCAGTAAGAGCTGCGGGCTTTTTATTTGATCCAAAAGCAATGAAACTATGGCGGATGGTAAAACATCTGACTGCACAGCATTGTACCGAAAACCATTAATCGATCATTTGAGCAACTTTTTCCCTTAGTAGCTCTCTAAAAGCAATCACTGCAGGACTAACCTGCTCTCTGGTCGGGCAAATCAAATGTAGTTCAACCGACGGTGATTCATAGTCGGGTAAGAGCGATATGAGTTGCCCACTGCGTAGGTCTGAACAGACATCTATCAGAGCGCGATACACGATACCTTTGCCCTCAACAGCCCATCGCCTCACGATATCGGTATCATTACTGACTCTATTGCTGTTCACTTTGATTTTGTATGACCCGATATCGTCCTTATACGCCCAATTGTTAAAAAGGCGGCCTGCACGACGGTGTAATAAGCAGTTATGTTCGCGCAAATTTTCAGGATGAGTGAGTTCACCGTATGTCGATATATAAGCCGGAGACGCGCAGGTGACTCTTTTCATCGTAGCAATATGAAACGAAATCATCGTTGAGTCTTCTGGTTTGCCATACCGAAGCGCTATATCAACTTGCTCCAGAAAAAAGTCTGAGATGAAGTCACCAACAGTCAAATCGATCGACAATAAAGGATGTTCTTCCAGAAACTCATCTATCCAAGGAAGGAGAATATTGCGTCCTAAGTCAGATGAGACAGAAAGCCTTAACGTACCGCTGGCAGTACCTTGTGCCTGATGCGCCGCTATTCGACCTTGATCTAAACTCTCGAGTGCCTTACGGCAATGAAACAGGAACTGCTCCCCTTGCGGGGTGATTCTTAACTGCCTTGTCGTTCTAATAAAGAGTTGGATACCAAGCTGATTTTCCAGCCTTTTAAGCGCAGAGCTGACCGCAGCAGGCGTAAGGCCCAGTTGATTTGCGGTTCCTGTAATGCTGCCCGTTTCGACTATTCGAATGAACAGATTGAGATCTGACGTATTCATTATTAACTTATTTTTAATAGTATTTGAATTTTTAGCACGTTTTTAGTTTAGTTAAGTTGGTTGATAATGTCTCTATCGCGATGAAATAACGCCTTACTATAAATACGGGTCTATCGGAGATAGAAATGATTCAGCAATTAAACAATTGCGACTTACTCAGTCGCCCTTTAGAACTCCCATGCGGTGCAATCATCAAAAACCGTCTCGTAAAATCAGCTATGTCGGATTCATTAGCGGATGGAGAAGGTAACCCGACGGATGCTCAAAGTCGGCTCTATGAACGATGGGCTGAGGGTGGTATAGGACTGTCGGTAGTTGGAGAAGTCCAAATCGATCCTCGATTTCCTGAAAATCCAGGGAATCTGGTTTTAAGCCATCAATCGAGCCTAAAGGATTTACAAAAATTAACCTCTAGGGCGTCGATTAATGAAGCCCATATCTGGCCTCAGTTAGGTCATGCGGGAGGGCTTGCGTATCAGCCCCTTAGCCACCCGAAAGGGCCATCCCCCCTTGAGATCAATGAATTCCAATGCTCAGGTATGACAGAAGATGAAATATCGCAACTGCCAGAGAGGTATGCCAGAGCAGCGATAATAGCAAAAGAGGCGGGATTCACAGGTGTTCAGGTTCATGCCGGTCATGGTTTTTTACTCAGTCAGTTTCTTTCCCCGTTATTCAATCGCCGAAAAGACCAGTTCGGAGGTTCAATAGAAGCACGCAGTCAGATTATTGTGGAGATCATTGAAAAAATCCGACTGGTGGTTGGTCGATCTTTTCCTATAGGAATTAAGCTAAATTCTTCTGATCAATTAGAAGGAGGCTTAACTCAAGAAGACGCTTTAGAGGTCATTCGTATCCTAGACAAGACTTCTATCGATTTGATTGAGATAAGTGGAGGGTCATATTTCCCAGGAGCAAAATCCAGCTATGACAGCGTATCAAACGGCCCATACTTCATCGACTTTGCGTTAAAAGCTAAGAGCATCACGAAAATTCCGCTAGTGGTTACTGGAGGCTTTAAAACCAGAACTCAGGCAATAGACGCCTTAAATTCTGGTGCGTTAGACTCAGTAGGATTGGGGCGCATATTGGTACTCAAGCCAGCTCTACCCAATCAGTGGGTAAGCGGTGCTGATGTTATAACTGACTTTCCAAAATTCGAGTCACCACCTCAAGGAGGAGTCACGGCATGGTACACAATGCGTTTGACTGCGGTAAGTAATGATAATGAAGAAGACTTCAGCCCAGAACTGTTGCCGGCAATTGAAGCATACGAGGAGCGTGACAAGTCTCGTATTACGAAATGGCTAGCTAAATACCAATAGTATTGTTGTAGACAGCGCTCAGCTGGCAGGCCTAAACAAACTTGTACCGAGCTACAGGTATAAAAAAGCCCAGCATCTCTGCTGGGCTTTTTCAAAATTTGGCGGAGAGATAGGGATTTGAACCCTAGATACGCTACAAACGTATGCCGGTTTTCAAGACCGGTGCTTTCAACCACTCAGCCATCTCTCCTTTGTGCGGCGTATAATATAGAGCCCGTTGGGAGTTGTAAATACCCTAAAAGCCCGACTGCTCACAATAGCATCACCTTTCCAGATTTTGAGAGATAACCGCTCAAATCGCGACAATAAAATCAAATTCACCGACAACGTCACTCGATAAGACTTTGGGTTCAAACTGAAGATACTGGCGCTCTCGCCCTCCCCACCACTCATTACCGGTTTGTCCTTTAAGGTAGAGTTGGGTAGTCAGTAGCTCTTTGGCCCCTCGCCAAAGCTTTACATGAATATGTGGCGGCCGGCCGGTATAAGGCACAGGGTGTATCGTGCGAAACTGATATTGGCCTTCCTTATCCGTTTCTACTGCACCAAAGCCAGCAAAATGGCGGTCAAATTCTTGGTTATTCGGCTGCTGCGGGTGATCGTATATCCCTTCACCGTCGCACTGCCAAATTTCTATCTTGATGCCAGATAGCGGCTGCCCTTGAGCGTCCAATATGCGCCCCAGCAACGCTATCGGCTTTCCAGCTAAACCTTGCTCCTGCAAAATCAAGTTTGCTCTCATCGGAATGGGCACTACCGGATAGAATGGTCCTTCAGCCTGTGACGGAGTGGCTGTATAAGGTTGTTTTGCCCAAATAGGTTTCACGAACAGCATCGACCACAATGCCAAAAAGTGCCGTCTCTTCATCGCTTTTTTCCCTAAGCTGACTTACTTACAGTGTGGCAGCCAATGAAGAAATTCGCAGTGCATTCACCTTCAGCCTGTGCCACGATAATAAAAAACAGATAGGAAAAAAGATGCCACTCTCTCAAGCCACATTAATCATACCCGCCCACATGCTGCCCGGTGGCATAGCTCCAATCGCGCATGAATTTGGCTTTGAGCATGTCGAAAAACAACGCTTAGACCACGGTGAGACTATCGCTTTGACTCAGTTTGCCTTCCACTCTCCCCTGACCGAGCATAGCGAATCGGATACCGGTAAAATCTTCGATAGTGCTACCAAGCATTTTCTCTGGCACCTTGCCAAAGGAACCCCCTATCAAATTACCAAGTCATTCAGCGATGGCAGCCAAAGTACCAAAAGTTACCTATATCGTAACAACAGGCTGACTGCGCAAGTTTGTCCTTTGGCAGAACTGTTAGCCAATAGCCAATAGCCAATAGCCAATAGCCAATAGCCAATAAGCATATGGCATCATATTTTTGCTTAACTATGAAGCACATCCCATACACGCATAGTCAAACCTGATTATAATTCAAACACGTGTTTAAAAGGATGTTTACTATGTTGCTCTACAAAACAGTTGTCGGAATCAATAAACAGCTCAACAAATTAATTACGATTCCGTTCCCCCAACTGGAAATGGGTGCCGATAGCGTGGCCAATGCGGGTGCCTTAATGGCCTCGAAAGGGGCACAAAAGGTGCTAATCGTTACCGATGCGATGATTCACTCCCTCGGCTTAACAGCTTCACTTTGCGACTCACTAAAAGCACAAGGCATTGAGTTTGTCATCTATGACGAGGTCAAACCCAACCCGACCATCGCCAATGTGGCGGTGGGCGCAGATTTGTTCAGAGATCAACAATGCAATGCCATTATTGCTATAGGCGGGGGATCGCCGATTGATTGTGCCAAGGCCATTGGAGCAAAAGTGGTGCGGGACAAGCCTGTGCGAAAACTGGCTGGAAAATTGAAGATCAGGAAGAAATTGCCACCATTTATGGCCATTCCGACAACGGCAGGCACAGGCTCAGAAGCAACTGTCGCTGCAGTAGTGTCTGATCCGAGCGCACGGGAGAAGTTTGCGATTGTCGATCCGGCGATACTGCCTGACTTTGCGCTTATCGATCCCAAACTCATGATAGGCCTACCAAAGCCCATTACCGCTGCAACCGGTATGGATGCACTGACTCACGCTGTTGAATCATTCATTGGCACCTACCACACCCCGCTGACCGATAAGTATGCCACCCAGGCGACTGAGAAGATCTTCGTTCATTTAACCGCCGCTTTTGAGGATGGGAATAATCTAGAGGCCAGAGAGCAAATGGCTATCGCCTCTTATGAAGCCGGCTGTGCGTTCACCCGAGCCTACGTCGGCTATGTCCATGCCTTCGCCCATCAGCTCGGAGGCATGTACAACATCCCCCATGGCCTTGCTAATGCCGTGTTGTTGCCCAAAGTATTGAGCTTATTGAAACCTTACTGTGAGCAGCGGTTAGCTTTACTTGCCGAAGTGATCGGACTTAACACCGCAGAGGAGTTTATCGAAGCGGTCAGCAACCTTAACACTCAACTGGAAATCCCGACCTCTTTCCCTGAGCTAAAAGAAAATGAGATCCCGTTGATCACCAAACGCGCGCTTGCCGAAGCCCACGGTACCTACCCAGTCCCTGGATACCTTAACCAGCAGCAAGGTGAGGCGCTACTCGCTCAGTTTCTTGAGCAATCCTAGCCCTACTGATTGGGATTAACCTCCGAGACAACGAAGCCTCGTCAGAAATGACGAGGCTTCGTTGTAGTGACGGAACGGCGGGGACGCCTAGTTCGGGCTTGCGCACCACCGGGGACGCGACCGTCTGGGACTCATCAGTCCGTAGGACTGACGCAAAATTCAACACATACAAAAAAGGCCCAGTCTTTCGACTGAGCCTTCAGTGTAGTGGCGGAACGGCGGGGACGCCTAGTTCGGGCTGGCGCTCCAGCGGGACTCATCAGTTCGTTGAACTGACGCCCATATCAAACGCATACAAAAAAGCCCCGTCATTTCTGACGAGGCTTCGTTGTAGTGGCGGAGCGGACGGGACTCGAACCCGCGACCCCCGGCGTGACAGGCCGGTATTCTAACCAACTGAACTACCGCTCCAATTCTTTGTAAAGCTCAACCTTGGTCAAACTTTTAGAATGTGGCGGAGAGATAGGGATTTGAACCCTAGATACGCTACAAACGTATGCCGGTTTTCAAGACCGGTGCTTTCAACCACTCAGCCATCTCTCCGTAAGTGCGGCGTATATTATAAAGCTTACTGGCCTGTGTAAACCCCTAAAACGCTCGTTTGCTCACACATTATACAAACAAGGCCAAATAACTCAGTTAAAGTACACAAATTCTCAAAATAGAGAGCAATCACACTGATTTTTGTTGGATTCCTGAACCCCAAAATGCTTGTTCAGGTGTTTGATCCTGTTTCACCAGTGAGCGAAGAGACTCAGGAAATAGGTTCCATTGGCCAATTTCTCCACAAGGTACCCAGAAAAACTCAAGATGGGCTTCGTTCGAGACCACTGGCAACCGGTAAGATAAGGTTGTTTCAACATCAAAGAGCAGGTTTATCTCTGCTTGGGGCTGATCATCGAGCAACCACTCATTTTCTGCCGCCCCGACAAAAGCCCCAACATTGGCTTCAATCGACGCTTCCTCGCTCAGCTCCCGCGCCAAGGCAGCCGGTGCTGACTCACCAAACTCGATGTGTCCGCCGGGCAAGAACGTCATAGTATCGCCAATCGCCCTGACCAAAAGAATATGATCACCATCGCGGATCAAGCCACGAGCAACATAATGAAAAGCCACTTTATCTTCCTATCCGTTATTTTTATGGTCATGTTACCCCAGTGCTGTCTTTCGCACCGAAGTTTTGAAATGCCTCCCATAAGCTTATAAAAGCTCTGTAACAGTTATTTGCTTCAGAAAGGCTATAGTTATTGCTAACCTCTTTTCACCTCAACAAACATAAGATTGATAACAATGAAAATTTTCAGCAATTTCGAAAGTGGTAACATCCATATCGTCAGTGCCGATTCACCAGACAACATCCAACTGACTATCCCAGCCGATAACCAATCAGACATCTCGCAGTGGTTCCATTTCCGACTGGAAAGCCAGCCGCAGCAGCAACATCAGTTTTCAATCTTAAACCTAGCAAAATCCGCCTATCCTGAAGGGTGGCAGGACTATGATGTGGTTGCCTCTTATGATCGGGAAGAGTGGTTCCGTATCCCTGCCGAGTTTGATGGTGACACCCTGAGCTTTAAGGTGGTTCCGGAATACGGCTCGATGTATTTCGCTTACTTCGCTCCATTCAGCTATGACCGCCACCAAGATTTATTACACCAGGCCCAAACCCAATTCAACTGCAAACTGGAAACCCTTGGTGCAACTTTAGATGGCAACGATATGAGCTTGCTAAAGATTGGTGAGCCGTCGGATGGGAAGAAAAACATCTGGATCATTGGCCGCCAGCACCCTGGTGAAACCATGGCTGAGTGGTTTATCGAAGGTCTATTGCAGCGTCTGCTTGACGATACCGATACCGTTGCCAAAGCGCTACTCGATAAAGCCGTCTTCCATATCGTACCTAACATGAACCCGGATGGCAGTATCCGCGGCCACCTGCGCACCAATGCCATTGGCGTCAACCTCAACCGTGAGTGGCAAGCCCCATCGATGGAGAAAAGCCCTGAAGTTTTCCTCGTTCGTGAACGTATGCTAGAAACTGGCGTAGATATGTTCCTCGACATCCATGGTGACGAGGCGATTCCGTATAACTTTGTGGCAGGCAGCGAGGGGATCCCATCATACAACGAGCGTCACGCCGCGTTGGAAAATGCCTTCAAGGCAGCCCTATTGACCATCACCCCTGAGTTTCAGGTGGCACACGGCTACGACAAAGACGAGCCGGGCAAAGCCAACCTGACCATTGGCTCTAACTGGGTAGCAGAACAGTTCAAGTGCCTGTCTTACACTATCGAGATGCCATTTAAGGATCACATTAGCCATCCTGATGAGTTCTACGGTTGGTCACCAGAGCGTAGTGTCGCTTTCGGACAGGATGTGTTGGCTGCCGTGAGATCGGTAATCGATCAAATCTAATAACTTCTGGCAGATATAAAAATGCCGAGTCATTGTGACTCGGCATAATCAATTGGCAAATGGGAGCATGAACGCTTCAAGCCCAAATCGCTTTAATTCATTGGAGCCCAAACAGTGTGCTCAACCTCTACATCATCCTGAGCATAGATAACCAAAGGAAGTTTTGAGTTATAACGCAACAAATCGCTATGGAACTGCAAGTTTTGATCTGATGCTTCTTTTTCACATGCCATCATGGTGCTGGCATAGTTAGTTTGCTTTTCCAATACGTAGTATGAGTATCCCCACCCTTCCAATGAGCGTCGTTCAATATCCATCGGAAGTGCTTTGATGTTGCAATCAACATTCATCACACTGTTAGCGATAATTTGCACTCGGCGGGTTTGGTTTTCGTTCTCAACCGCATCAAGCTGGATGACATGCTTGGTAAAGCCTGGCATTTCAGGGAACATATCTGCATTGTCAGCTGCCAGTACATGTGGTGCTGCCATCAGCAATACGGCGCCCAGGAGTGATTTTTTCATTGTTATACCTATCATGTTGAGATTGGCTTAGTATTGTCACTATACCCTGAACCCTTGCTGTTTAGGTCAGCAGGGAGTTAAAAGAACCAAGTTTAATTTCAGGGCATCATCGACTAATGAGAATTAAAGATAAACTGCCAGCACAGCATATATGAGCATACAAGCGGAACTGGCAAGCTACACACCTCGATTAAGCCTCTTGCTCCACCATTGCTTCAAGACGGTTTCGCATCAGCTCATCAAAGACCTTTCGGGCTTCCTGCGCTTCTTCCGAAGCCGCTAGCTTGTTCTCTTTGGCAGTCATGGCATCGTCCATCAACTGCTGCAGTTGATCCAGTCGTTCTTGCGGTGCTTCGCTGAGTTCGAAGGCAGAGTCGCCATTCGCCATTGCTTCGGCACGCATCTTTTTCTTCAACTTCCACACTTTATACAGGGCTTCACGCTCTGCTTCTGCGGCGGCCATCGCAATGTCTTTCAGCTCGTCAAACTTCGTCAGGGCCATCCCTTCTTTCGACCAAGGGTCAACATCTGGCAGCTCCTCGATATTGATCACCGGATCTTCATAACCTTCCTGATGGGTCAGATCGAGCTTCGCCGCCTTCACTGCCGATATCATCAGCATCACAGCAATAACCAGCAGCGGTAAACCGCCAACAATGGCTGCGGTCTGCAACGTCGACAGCCCCCCCATAAACAACAATACCGATGGCATAAATGACAATGCAAAAGCCCAGAACAGACGGTTCCAGCGCATCGGGTCTTCAGTCACATTGTTCTGTACCACCGATGCCAAGATATAAGAGATCGAGTCGAACGTGGTTGCCGTGAAAATTAAACACAATAGCGTGAACGCGGCAATAACCGCTGTGCTGTAAGGCAGTTGCTCAAGAATTGAGAAAATGGCCTTAGTCGCCCCTTCACTATTGAGGATACCAACGACATCTAGAGCACCAGACAACTGCAATGACAGACCGTAGTTACCCAAAATCATGAAGAACAAGAAGCAGCCCATCGAGCCAAAGAAGATCGACCCCGTTACCATTTGCTTGATTGTACGGCCACGTGAAATCCTGGCTACAAACAACCCCATACTCGGTGCGAACACCAGCCACCACGCCCAATAGAAAATGGTCCAATCCTGCGGGAAATGGGTATTCTCAAACGAGCCATAGCCACCGAAAGGCTCGGCCCATGTTGCCATCACAAAGAAATTCGACAGCATACGGCCCAGTGAATCAAGCCCTGTTTCCAGCATGAAAATGGTTGGGCCTGAAATCAACACAAAGGCCAATAAACCAAGCGCGCCCCAGAAGTTGATATTACTGAGGAATTTGATCCCTTTTTCCATCCCGGCATAAGCCGAATAGGCAAATATCGCGGTACAAAGCATCAAAACAATAATCTGGGTCACGGTATCTTTTGGTACACCAAACAGGTAGTTGGCACCTTCTGTGATCAAGGGGGCAGCGAGGCCAAGGGTTGTCGCACCACCACCGAGCAGACCAAAGATAAACAACACATCAATGACTTTACCCAACCAACCATAACTACGGGCTTCACCAATGACTGGCATCAACGCCGCTGATACCTTCAGTACTGGCTGCTTACGGACATAAAAGAAATACGCAATCGGCAAGGCTGGCACCAAGTAGATGGACCAAGCAATCGGCCCCCAATGGAACAAACCGTAGGTTGCGGCCCAGCGAACCGCCTCTTCACTCCCCGGCTCAAGCTGGAACGGAGGCGCTTGGTAATAATACGCCCACTCTATCGTTCCCCAGTACAAGATACTGGCACCGATCCCCCCACAGAACAGCATCGCTGCCCATGAAGCCGTGGTAAATTCAGGCTTTTCATCAGGATCACCCAATTTGATTTGGCCGATGTCGGAAAAAACGATGTAAATCATAAAGAAAAATGCAGCGACACCGAGCGACAAATATAGGAACCCTAATTTGTCAGTCATAAACGTTTTGGCGATAGCAATCCATTCAGCACCTTGTACTGGAAACAGCAGCAAAGGCACCACAACCGAGATCAACATGCCCAGCGCCCCGAAGAAGGTGGGTTTATCGATCAATTCAAAGTGTTTGCGAGAAAACACGGTAGCTCCTTAAGATTAAATCCCTGTAATGGGTAACTGAGATAATCCGAGAAAAGGGCCTAACGCTTCAAACCAACATTCTAATGAACACGATGAAAAAAGCTGATTATTAGCTGACATAATTATTCAGCCGTATATAATGTTCGACTTATCACCTAATTCCAGTAGGATTGACGGTGATATTCCCTAAATCAGTAGAGGCGCGCTGCCTAAGAGTAACCGAGCAGAGGGTGATACCTGTGAAGCCGGAGAAAGGAGTCAGCGCCGAAGTGACTGCAGCTATCAACTCAGTCGCTGGGTCTGTGTCAAATAGGCACAGAACTGCCATAGTATTTACCTATGGAGCGCTACCTGAAGGGGTAACAAGTCATACCTTTCTGCGTCTTAGTTACACTTCCTTTCGGTAGATCTCCACCTTTAAGTTGTAGGTGTGATGAGATCATGAACCTTGTAGATTTTTCGGACTCGCTAATGTCCGTTGTCCCAGCCATGCTGGCTGTTATCCTTGCAGTCACTACTAGGCGGGTTTTGCTTTCCCTTGGCTCAGGTATCTTTGCCGGTGCCATGATGCTAAACCAATATTCACCGCTTGAGTCACTGCAGTACCTGGTTGAAAAAGTGCTGGCGATTGTCTGGGTTGATGGTGCACTGAATGGTGACAACGTCAACATGATCATCTTCATGCTGCTGCTTGGTGCGCTGATCAGCTTGATGAGCGTATCCGGTGCAACCCAAGCGTTTGCCGACTGGGCAGCGGTACGCTGTAAAGATCGCCGCAGTGCCAAGTCCCTCACCGGTTTGATGGTCTTTATCTTCTTCATCGATGACTTCTTCCACAGCCTATCTGTAGGGGCAATCTGTCGTCCGGTTACCGACCGTTTCAACATTTCACGTGCAAAATTGGCCTACCTGCTTGATTCAACCGCGGCACCGGTTTGTGTACTGATGCCTATCTCGTCATGGGGTGCCTACATCATCGCCTTGGTGGGCGGTATCATGGTGGCGCACGGCGTGACAGATCAGAGCCCAATCTCGGCCTTTGTCGAGATGATGCCAATGAACCTGTATGCGGTCTTCACTTTGGTCATGGTGCTGTGCGTTATTGCTTTCCAACTTGATATCGGTCCAATGCGCAAGCATGAGAAATGGGCGCTAGAAGGCAAACTATGGGATGAGTCCAAAGGCAAGCCTGCAGGTTTGGAGGTTGAGGTACCTGAATCTGCCAAAGGCGGCATGATCGACATGGTATTGCCCATCCTAACCCTAACGATGGCGACGGTATTTTTCATGGTGCAATCTGGCGCTGATGTACTTGCCGCTAATGGCGAGGCCTTCAGCGTGATCGGTTCATTTGAAAACACCGATGTCGGCTCATCACTGGTATACGGTGCGATCTGTAGCCTTGTGGTTTCTATTGCCCTAGCCCTGCGTTTGAAACTTGGCAAAGATTCTTGGATGAAAGCGGCACCACAAGGCATTTCAGCGATGATGCCCGCTATTGTGATCTTGTTCTTTGCTTGGACGATCGGTTCAGTTGTCCGTGACATGCAAACCGGTATTTACCTGGCTTCTATGTCAAACGGAAACCTGCCTGTTGAGCTGCTTCCAGCGGTTGTCTTCCTACTGTCTTGTGCCATGGCATTTGCGACCGGGACCAGCTGGGGTACCTTCGGTATCATGCTACCACTCGCCGGTGATATTGCCGCTGCCAGTGACATTGCACTCCTACTTCCTATGCTGTCTGCTGTGTTGGCAGGTGCGGTATTTGGTGATCACAGCTCACCAATTTCAAGCACCAGTATCCTGTCGGCGACCGGTGCAGGCTGTCACCATATGGACCATGTAATGACCCAGCTACCTTACGCATGCTCGGTCGCGTTCGGTGCCCTACTGGGTTACCTCGCCATCGGTTACACCCATTCAGCTTGGGCAGGTGTTGCCGTTAGTAGCCTCTGGTTCTTAGCCTTCTGTGCCTTTGCGGTTCGCAAAAGCAAGCCCGTTATGGCTGCCGAGCCTGTGACTGGCTAACACAGCACCTCAATACGATTACCAAAAGAGCAAGGCCATGGGCCTTGCTCTTTGTTTATCAGCCGATCTTTGTCTCTTTGCTGCGCTTACTGGCTGTGCTTGATTTTCAAGTCAGAGAAATAGGCATTGTTACCCGGCTGGGTGATAAGCCCTATCACCCCTTTGTGTTCCGAGCCATGGAACAGCCGATCCACCACCAGCACCTTCTCTCCATCAATATAAAAAATAGCTTGGTTATTGTTTATCTCAGCCGTCAATTTAAACCACTGACCGGGACGAATGTTAGCGGCGCTTTCATATTGGCCCGGAGCGGTTTCCCTGAGCACATCTCCTGAGTGATCAGGGTAGGAGAAATATTGAATCGTTAATTCACGCTGTGTTTCATCTTCTGACACCGCATTAACAGGACGTAAGTAAACCCCTTCGTACTCTGACATATCTTCACTCACCCGAAAGACAATACCAACGAAGCCAGTGGCCGACTCCTGTTGCGGCTCACCTGCCATCAATAGCTCAATGGTGCCGTCACGGAATGGAAGTGTCTGCAAAGCAAGATAGGTACAATTGTCACAGCCCCCCTGCGCCAGTGACTTATGCTCCGGTAACACTGACACGTGTATGCCTTTTTGGCCGTGGTAATCGACCACTTCAGCTTTAACACCTTCAGCAACCGTATTATCCAAGGTGTCCAACGGGAAATTTTCAAAGTCTAATGCCGTTGCAACATTCGCAAACAGTCCTATGCACAACGTTATTGCCCACATACCGAATGGCTTTGCCGACCTTTTCTGCCTGTTCATAGCCCACTACCTAGCTGGATGTTTATTTCAAGTTAGCTGAAAAGAAATCCATCCTTTGCTCAAAAATAAGACAACATTCTCTGTGTTAAAAATAAAGTCCGGCTCAACATCAGACTTTCAATACACACCCGCCCAGTATAATATGCACCTCATTACAATAAGCCACTAAACGCTATACAAGCAATTTTATATCACTATTTATAGTGATTATTTAGAGTAAAAAATCGTCGGCGCTTCATCTTTTAACGATCATTTTTATACAACAGAGCTGAATCGGAACAACAACAATGAGAATTGGAATTATATACGGCGGAGATTCAAGTGAGCGTGCAGTCTCATTAAAATCGGGCAATTGCATTGCAGAGGCCGTTGAGTCGCTGGGGCATGAAGCTATCAAGATTGATCCACGCCATATTGATATCACCTTGCAGGGCTTCTTTAACCTCGACAAAGTGTTCATTGCTCTTCATGGCGGCATGGGAGAAAGCGGGCATATCCAAGCCCTGCTAGACTTACTAAAAATCCCCTACACAGGCAGTGGACTGCTTGCTTCATCAATCTCCCTCAACAAATTAAAAACCAAAGAAATTTGGCGCTCTAATGGCCTTCGAACCGCTGATTGGATCAAGGTAAACAAACACATTCCAACCGATACCATCAAAGCAACATTGGCAGATCTTACCTACCCAGTGGTGGTCAAGCCATTGAATCAAGGTTGCAGTATCGGTGTATCAAAGGCTTCGTCACCTGATGAGCTCTTCAAAGCGTTGATTGATGCCTTTGAGTATGACGATGACATCCTAGTCGAGCAATTTATCACCGGCAGAGAGTACACCTGCGCCATCCTTGATGGTAAAGCCCTGCCTGCAGTGCAAATCAAGTCAGATACGTTTTTTGACTGGGATGCCAAGTTCGGTGATCAAACGGCGACGTATCACTGCCCATCAGACTTAACCGATGAGCAGGAAAAAAAAATGCAGGAAGCCGCTCTGGCCGCCTATAAAACCTTGGGATGCCGAGGCTGGGGCCGTGTTGATACGTTCTTGGATGACAACGGAAAAGTCTGGCTAATTGAGATGAATACCGTACCGGGTATGACCACCCGTAGCGTGTTCCCGATGGCGGCGAAGCAAGCAGGCCTAAACTTTGAAGAGACTATCGCCGCACTACTCGATAGTGCGACGTTTGATGACGTGAAATAACTTCTCGTTTCAATCTTCTGCCCTATTCCATGCAGGTTACCATGGCCATGCATGGAATAGGGCTGGCATACATCAGAAAGCCATTCCACTAAGGCCATTAGCTTCACCTTCTGTCGGTACGCAACCCGACAAGCTCCCGACAAGCCATTGAGTAAAGCGATATTCCAAATCGCTTGGGGTGCGTTTTTGGGATAGCAAAACATATTTGTGGCCTGACGGCATAAAGCCAAACGGTGCAATCAAGTTGCCTCGCTTCAAGTCATCGACAACTAATGGGTATGATCCTAGCGCCCCTCCCAAGCCGTCTACCGCCGCTTGGAAACAGAAGTAAAAATGCGCGAAGGTTTGGTTACTGCAGCCCTCCAGCTCATTCCGACCTGAACGGGTGGCCCAATCTTCCCAAGCTGAACGCCTTGTCTGGCTGTGCAACAACCTTATACAAGAAAAATCATGCCGCACCTGCTGCCAATAATCAGGCGAGAATACCGGCCCTACCCATTCATCCACCAATGCTACCTTGTTATAGTCATGCTCGACCTTGAAATCATCGCGACGAATTGCCAGCGATAATCCCGTAGCCCCGAGCGTTACCGCTCCGCCGGCCGTCGACAGGCGAATATCGGCCCCCTCGGCTTCTTCGTGGAAACCTGACAGGCGAGGCATCAGCCAGCGCATGGTTAACGTTGGCTCGCAAGATATTTCCAAATACTGCTGCTGACTTTGCTTCAGCTGGCTTACACCATCCTCTAGGGCGGCAAACGCGGTGTGGGTATATTGCTTGAGCAACTCGCCCTCCTGGGTCAGATAGAGGTGGCGGCCTTGTTTATAAAACAACGCTTGGCCCAAGTACCCTTCCAACACTTTTACCTGCTTACTGACCGCACCATGGGTGATATTGAGCCGATTCGCCGCTTCGCTGAAACTGGCAGACGACGCTGCTACATGGAAAATATGAAATGCCTTTAAATGCCGCATATGTGAATTTTTCTCACGGGTACTAGGAGACTTTTTCGATTATAACGAGCACAAGTCTACTCTACAATCAAGGCTATTCAATTTGCAATCATGGTGTAACAGGAGTCGATGTGGAATTATTCAGCTTAGCCTTACTCGGTATTTTAATCGTTATCAGCCCAGGAGCTGACTTTGTTTTAGTCTTAAAGAACAGTATAGGAAAAGGAAGACAGGCCGGATTATGGACAGCAGCGGGGATCAGCGCCGCTATCTTCGTCCACATTAGCTACTCCATGCTAGGGATGAGTTACCTAATCTCACAGAATGAGGTACTGTTCAATGCCATTCGATATGCAGGCTCTGGTTACTTGATTTACCTCGGGATAAAAGGCCTGATGACAGCTAATGAAGGCTTGGCAAAGATTGAAACGGAGACCTCAGAGGCCAGCGCAAGCCGCTTTTTCCTCCAAGGTTTTCTCTGCAACGTCCTTAACCCGAAAACGATGCTGTTCTTCTTGAGTATTTTCAGTCAACTGGTCGCCCCAGACAGCGCCGAGAATGGCCAAGCTTTGGCGTATGGTGGCTACATGGTCGGGCTACACGGGATCTGGTTCTGCCTAGTGGCAATTATATTTACCTCAGCATCACTACAATCAACGATGCAACGATTGAAAAAACGGCTAAACCAAGCCTGTGGCGCCGGATTGATTGCCTTTGGTAGCCTGCTCGCTTTCCAGTCGTAAGTAGCCTAAAAGTCACTTGGATATATAAACAAAAAAGCCGGTAAGCCCCAAAAGGGCCTTACCGGCAAACTGTCAGAGTTTCCCCTCAGACAACAGAACACATTAATTCATTCGTAATTAATCTAGATCTTCGCCATTGCTCACAATGACTTTCTTATACCAGTAGAAGGATTTTTTGGGGGTACGATCCAAACTACCGTTGCCTTCGTTATCGCGATCTACATAGATAAAGCCATAACGTTTGCTCATTTCACCGGTTGAGGCAGCCACAAGATCAATACAGCCCCATGGCGTGTAGCCCATCAACGGCACCCCATCAGCAATCGCGTCTTTCATCGCTTCGATGTGCGAGCGCAGGTAATCAATACGGTAGTCATCATTGATCTCACCGTTCTCATCTACCGTGTCTTTTGCACCCAGTCCATTTTCAACAAGGAATAGAGGCTTTTGGTAACGGTCATACAGCGAGTTCATGGTAATGCGCAGGCCAAGTGGGTCAATCACCCAGCCCCAGTCACTGGCATCCAAGTGCGGGTTCTTAATCGACTTCACCACGTTTGCTGCGCTGGTATTGCCATCGTTCATATCGGCAGAGGCACAGCGAGAAGCGTAGTAACTAAAGGAAATGAAATCGACGGTATTTTTTAGGATTTCGTAATCTTCTTCATGGATATCCAGCTTCACCCCTTTCTCATCAAACACCTTCTGGGCATAGGACGGGTAGTAACCACGTGACTGCACATCAATAAAAAACAGGTTTTCGCGATCTTTCTGCATCGCCGTAAACACATCTTCCGGCTTGCATGAATATGGATAAAACTGACCGCCCGCCAACATACAACCTACTTGATTTTCCGGGTTGATCTCATGAGCAATCTTGGTAACCAATGCACTGGCAACCAACTCATGGTGAGCCGCTTGGTACTTCACCTGATCGTGGTTTTCGCCTTCCTGGAACAAGATACCTGCACCAGAAAAAGGGCTAGCCAGCAAGATATTGATTTCGTTGAACGTCAGCCAGTATTTCACCAGGCCATCAAAGGCTTCGAAACAGGTGCGGGCATAGCGCTCGAAGAACGAGATCATCTTGCGGTTACGCCAAGAGCCATATTCATCAACCAGATGCATAGGCACGTCAAAGTGGCAAAGGGTGACCAGCGGTTCGATACCGTATTTATTACACTCTTCAAATACAGAGCGGTAAAAGTCGATGCCCGCCTGGTTTGGGGTTTCCTCATCACCATTCGGGAAGATACGCGCCCATGCAATCGACATGCGGAAAACCTTGAAGCCCATCTCGGCCAGCATCGCGATGTCTTCTTTGTAGCGGTGATAGAAATCAATAGCCTGATGGCTTGGGTAGAACTCGTCCGAATCAAGTTCAACCGAATCAACCTGACCCAGTTTTACCGGCATCCGGTTTTCACCGTAAGGGATCATATCTACAGTCGTTAGTCCCTTGCCGCCTTCACGGTAAGCACCTTCAGATTGGTTAGCCGCAATCGCGCCGCCCCACAGAAACCCTTCCGGGAATGTAATATCAGACATGGTTTGCCTCTTGTTTTTTGCTAATTACCGTACGTACCGCGATTTGTTGCAAAGCCACCTCGGTAAGAGGTGGCTCATTTTTTATGCGTTAGAGAACACTAAGCCGTCGCTGGTTTTGCTGGGGCCAGTGCATCAACTTCTTTTGCTTCTTCTTTCGCCGACTCTTTTGCAGCTGTTGGGTTTGATTCATCCTCATCGTTAGGAATATCTTCAAAGCCAAGAACAAGTGTCAGGACAAAAGAGAGAACAACAGATAGCGCCATCAGACCCAGCACCCACACGAGGCTCATCGGGTCGTTCACATCGATAAACTGGACACTGGTGAACAAGCTTGGTGCCGCCATTGAGTGGCTCGCAATTCCGGCCATACCCGCAAGGCCACCAACGATAAAGCCGGTGATCAGCGTTGCAATCAGAGGACGTTTCAGACGAACAAGCACACCGTAAAGTGCAGGTTCAGAGATACCGGCCATCAGTGCTGATGCACCCGCCGCCATCGACGTTTGTTTAAGCGCAATGTTTTTGGTCTTCCAAGCAACAGCCAAACACGCACCGCCCATACCGATGTTTGCACCGATTTCTGACGGCATTACCATGCCCTCGGTACCTGTTTCAGCAATAGTTTGGATAATTGTTGGCGTAAATACGCGGTGCATACCGGTAAGTACCAATAGAGGCCACAGTGCGCCCATGATAGCTACGGCCAGTGGACCTAGTGCGCCGTGAATCGAATAGACAAGCGTAGAAATTGCAGTACCGATCCAGATACCCATTGGACCTACTAGCAAGATACCAACCGGCGCGGCAATCAATACAATCAGCATTGGTTTCAAGAAGTTCTTCGTTACAGCAGGCGTGATGCTATCAACCCAACGTTCAATGTACGATTGAATCCAGGTCATGATCAGAACTGGGATTACAGTGTAGGTATAACGAACCGATGTCACTGGGATACCGAACAGCTCTACTGCACGGCCGTCAGCAGCCTGTGCCATCAGGTCGATAAAGTTTGGGTGTACCAGCACACCAGCAATACCAATTGCCAGTGACATATTGGTTTTAAATTTAATCGCAGCCGATGCCGCTACCATAATAGGGAGGAAGAAGAAGGCACCGTCACCAATAGTGTTCAGTAGGATAATGGTTGAGTGATCGGGCTCGTAGATATTGAACATCAATAGCAGCATTGCGGCAAGTTTCACCATCGAGCCACCGATAATAGCAGGGATCAGTGGTGACATAGTGCCAACCAATGCATCCAGCATTTTTGCACCAATCACTTTAGGTGTTAGCTTTACCTTTGGTGCCGGTGTGTCGTCAGAAGAAGCGCCATCAAAGTTACATAGCTTCATCACTTCTTTGTAGGCAGCAGCCACATTGTTACCAATGATAACCTGACACTGCTCACCATTGTGCACGATGCCCATCACACCCTTCACGCCTTTCAAGGCTGCGGCATCCACTTTCGCTTCATCTTTCAGAACAAAACGTAGGCGAGTCATGCAGTGCGTCAGTGCGACAACATTGTTTGCTCCCCCCAATTTCTCGACAACCGAGCGGGCTACCGCGCTGTAATCATTAGACATCTTCTCAACTCCTGCGTGTACGGAGAATAGTTGGCTTGCGTAATATGCGGCCTATTCCCCAATAAAATGCGTTAAATGTCACCCGATAAAATGTAAATACTGGTGACCAATAATTTGTTATTTTGCTTACTGGTTGATTTCACTCACCAGTTGACCAATGGCTTGCCAGTCACCTTGGTCAATTAAATTATTCGGTACCATCCAGGTGCCGCCACAGGCGATCACTTTTTCAAGTGCCAGATAGTCAGCCACGTTGGCAGGGCTAATACCGCCAGTAGGCATAAACTCAACCGGATAAACCGCCGATAGCGCTTTTAGCATGCCAATACCACCAGAAGGCTCCGCCGGGAAGAACTTCAGTGTTTTCAAACCAAGCGACATCGCCTGTTCAACCAGACTCGGGTTGTTCACTCCCGGGATAACAGCAATACCTCTCTGCTGGCAATAAGCCACAGTCGCCGGATTCAGCCCCGGGCTCACAATAAAGTCAGCACCGGCTTCGACAGCTTGGTCAACTTGCTCGGGAGTCAATACCGTACCAGCACCAATAAGCATTTCAGGATAGGCATCGCGCATCAGACGGATTGACTCGGCCGCCGCTTCAGTACGAAACGTAACTTCTGCGCACGGTAACCCGTTTTCTACCAACACCTTCGCCAATGGCTGTGCTTTGCCCGCATCCTTGATCGCAATAACCGGTACCACCTTCATCGCACTCAGTTTGCTTTCGATTGTTTGTTCCATTTCTCTCCCCTCTCCATGGCACAGCCCGCTCTCTAAAACCGGAACAAATGTGTTGCTGTGCAGAACATGGTGTTTGATGAATTCTTGATTCAGTGGTTCACAACCATTCAAGTTACGGGTAACATGTTACCAATAACATTCGTAAAATAAACCCGATTTTGAAGATCATCTGAAAAATGAGATCCAGATCAGAAAAAGATTCAAGGAGCTTACATGGTGGGGAAAAGCATCATTGTGATGGGGGTATCTGCATCAGGGAAAAGTACTATTGGTTATGAGCTTGCCCAGCGTATTGGCGGTAAGTTTATCGATGGTGATGACCTGCATCCGAAAGCCAACATTCTGAAAATGGCCGAGGGCAAGCCATTAAACGATCAAGACCGCGAGCCTTGGCTAGAGCGGATCCGTGATGCTGCTTTCAGCATCGAAAGCAAGAACGAAACAGGTGTGATTGTCTGTTCGGCATTGAAAAAATGTTACCGGGAACAGATCCGCGAAGGGAATATCAACTTGGCCTTTCTGTATCTCTCTGGCTCACAGGAGGTGATCCTTGAGCGCATTCGCCTACGGCAGGGCCACTTCATGAAAGAAAACATGATCGCCAGCCAATTTGCTGTCCTTGAGACACCGGTTGATGAGGCTGATGTGATCACCGTCGATATCGACCAAAGCATTGAAGCCATTCTGGATAACGCCGTAGCCGCGCTGACAGAACAAACAACAACGGCAACGTCTCTGGAGATCACCGCATGATCCACCCAACCATCACCCTAATCACCGAACGTATCAAAGCACGAAGCCAAGCACTTCGTGCCAGTTTTGAAACCAAGACCACACAACAAGCAGAGCAAGGAAAGGGGCGGGCCAGCCTATCATGCGGCAACCTCGCTCATGCGGTAGCCGCATCCTGCGAGCAAGAGAAAGGGCACATTCTGGACTTTACCCGCGCCAACCTTGCCATTGTCTCGTCTTACAATGACATGCTAAGTGCCCACCAGCTCTATAAAAACTACCCAGACCACATTAAAGCAACGCTCAAGTCGCTCGGGCATACCGCCCAAGTGGCGGGGTGTGTACCGGCAATGTGTGATGGTGTCACCCAGGGCCAGCCAGGCATGGACATGTCACTGTTCTCACGTGACTTAATTGCCCAATCTACGGCTTTCTCACTTAGCCACAATGTGTTTGATGCCACTTTGCTACTGGGTATCTGCGATAAAATTGCCCCAGGGCAGCTGATGGGAGCGTTGAGCTACGCCCACCTGCCTACCGCGTTTATTCCTGCGGGCCCGATGCCAACCGGGATCACCAACGACAAGAAGGTCGCAGTGCGCCAGCAATACGTGGCCGGCGAAGTCGGCAAAGATGCGCTGCTAAAAATGGAATGCCAAGCCTATCATTCAGGCGGCACCTGTACGTTCTATGGCACCGCCAATACCAACCAGTTGGTATTCGAGGCGATGGGCTTGATGCTGCCGGGCTCAGCGTTTGTCCCACCTAACACCGAACTACGCACGGCGATGACCGAACACGCCAGCCTTGCTCTGGCGGCAATGACAGCCGATTCACCTAACTACCGCCCGTTGCTTGATGTCTTTACCGCTGAGAACTTGGTCAATGGTCTGGTGGCCTTGCTCGCTTCTGGCGGCAGTACCAACCACACTATCCATATGCTCGCTATCGCCCGTGCCGGCGGCCTGCTGTTAACTTGGGACGATCTCAGCGAGCTGTCGGACATCGTGCCGCTGCTTGCCAAGATGTACCCGAATGGCCCAGCAGATATCAACGCCTTCGAGCAAGCTGGCGGTGTACCGGCAATGATGAAAGAGCTCAATGCGCTTGGCCTACTCAACAACCAAGTAAAAACCGTGTTCGGGGAGTTTAACGACCAGCTCAAGCAGCCAGCGCTGCAAGATGGCAAATTGATTTGGCAAGACAGTGAAGGTAGCCAAAACAGTGATGTCATTGCTGTATCTGGTCAAGCTTTCAACCGCACTGGTGGCACAAAAGTGCTGAAAGGCAATTTGGGCCAGGCTGTCATTAAGGTTTCTGCCGTAAAGCAAGAGCACCAGTTCATTGAAGCGCCAGCGAAAGTCTTCCGTTGCCAGCATGCCGTTGAAGCCGCTTATCAAGCCGGTGAGCTTAACCAAGATTGTATCGTGGTCGTCAGCCACAATGGTCCAGCCGCCAACGGGATGCCAGAACTGCACAAGCTGATGCCAATCCTCGGAAACATTCAAAAGGCAGGTCACAAAGTTGCTCTGGTGACGGATGGTCGCTTATCCGGTGCTTCAGGCAAGATCCCAGCGGCAATCCATGTATCACCAGAAGCACTGCGCGGCGGTGCCATCGGAATGATCAATGATGGTGATATCGTGAAACTCGATTGCCAAACCGGGCAGCTGGAAGCCGCCGTCGATTTTGAGCAGCGCCAAGTGGTCCAATTAGACACAGAAGCTAGCCAAATCACCTGGGGCCGGGATATCTTTAAGGTAATGCGGGAAAATGTCGGCAGTGCCGATGAGGGTGCGAGCTTCTTGTTCTAAGCCACTTGGCAAACGCCATAAACGCATAAAGGGAGCACGGTGATCACCAGTGCTCCCTTTATTATAAAAGACCAGTTACTACACGCCCCGGGATTTAAAGGCTTTCCCCACGGCTGATGGTAAAGCCCATATCAAACACATTTCGTTCACTGCGCTTACCTTCAAGCGCCTGGAGCAGCAACTCCGCACTCTTTTCACCGATTTGGTAACGCGGTGTATAAATACTGGTCAAGCGTGGGGTAATGGCCTGACCGATATCCAGCGCGTTGTAACCGACGACACTAATGCTCTGCGGCACCGGAATGCCCCGTTCGTTGCAGGCCAAAATGGTCCCGATCGCAATATCATCATTGGTACAGAATACGCCATCCAATTCAGGGCATTCGGCCAAAGCACGGCTCAATAGCTCCCCACCAAGGGTAAAGCTAGAGTGCTCATGGGTCAGGATGTGGTATTTCTCCAGACCAGCTTCGTCCATCGCCTTGTTATAACCTTCCATACGAAGCTTGGTACGGGTATCCAAGCGCGCACCAAAGTAGGCAATATGACGTTTGCCTTTATCGAGCATGGTTTTAACCGCAGTGTACGAGGCGTTGATGTGATCCAACCCTACCACCATATCAACCGGGCTGCTTGGTAACTCCATCGCTTCTACCACCGGTACCCCAGCGGTTTTGATCATCTGCAAGGTCCGATCGGTATGGGAAGTCCCAGTAAGAATTAAACCATCAACCTGATAAGAAAGCAGAGAGGCGATCTTACGCTCTTCGACTTCTTCATCGTAACTAAAGTGAGCAATCAAAATCTCATACCCGTTAGCATTGGTCACGGCCTCGATACCCTGGGCAAAGCTAGCGAATACTTGGTTCGATAGCGACGGTAACAATACCCCAATAGCCTTACTGGAAGACTTAGACAGCATGGCCGGTGCGCGATTTTGAATGTATCCCAGCTCTTCCACCACCTCGGCGATCTTGTCCCGAGTTTTAGCAGAAACCGACTCAGGGTTGCGCATATAGCGGCTCACGGTCATTTTGGTGATACCAATGCGGTCGGCAATATCTTGCAGCGTTGGGCGAGCTTTTCGTTGTTCTTGTGTCATAACAATAGGATAGGTTACAGGCCTTCTTAAAATGTTACAGTAACATATCACTTTGCCCCATACCAAAGCAATGATAGGAGAACAGATAACCATGTTGAAGGAAAAATAAAAAAGCCAGCTGGTTTAACCTGCTGGCTTTTATTTTGCTTTGTACCCTGTTCGGGTTGCCTATCCGCTACTGAATGGGAGTAGTTACCACATCACCACTTGCCCCTTCACCGATCCCAACTGTAAATGGGAAGGTAACGTGATGGAATCGTGTCGTCGTCTGACCATCATGGATTGCGATATTGAAATCATATGTCCCGCCGACAGCCATGATCTTGTCATCTTCGGGGTTACCGGTATCAAGCTTGCGTGTAAAGACCACGGTGTACTTGCCATCTTCCCATGTCGAATGTACTTGGTTGTTATCCCCTGCTGATCCGGCACCTTGGCGGTTCAAACGCCCTTGCAAGTACTGCCCTTCTTCAATCTTGCTTGGATCATAAGGCATCACGTTCACCCCTTCGATCATTGCAATATTCTTGCTTAGGTCAGTAAAGTCCTCTTCGTTCAGGGCATAGAAGCCCGTCACAGACTTGTCGTACATGTACTTCGGCAACCCGGTAGAGCGATCCAAGTTCCAGGTAAAGACAGTGGTGCCCGCATCATTCAGTCGATACTCCAAGACATAGCCATCATCTGCGCTGCCTGTTGGTGCCGAGCGGGTCGAACGCCACTGCATCAGATCGACAAACTTGCCGTCCTCTTTTAGCTGGTCAATCTCTTCTCGGGTTTTTACCTTGTCCCAGTTCACACCATACCGCTCGGTACGGGTATCTGGCAGATACTTACGGATATCTTTCTGGTTAAGCCCTTCAAAGCCAATCACATCCAAGGCTTGGACATCGCGCATCGTTGCCGGACCGATATCCCGCATCCCACGGTGGCAAGACATCCAGCACCCCTGCTGGGTAAATTGATCAACGCTGCCGTCATCAATCATGATCGAGAAGCGATCTTCATAAATCGGCGTATAAGGGTTTTTACCTCTGTCACCACCAATCACCGTCCATTTTCCATCCTCTAACAACAAGGTATCATGCATGCGGGCAGGGAACGGTGACTGGGTTTCCCACGTTGCTTTCACATATAAATTTTCGTCATCGTTAGCAAACTGGAACTCGACATCGATAAAGCTTGGTTTATCAGCCATTTTATCCAAGCGATCGTGCTTGATGAGCATCTCTCCCATGCCTTTCTCTTCGCCTTGGTGACAGCTACTACAGGTCTTATTTTCAAAATCACTGCGCAATGTGCCTTTATGCTCTGGCGAGTTGATCCAGTCATAGGTGATCAAACCAGGGAAGAACATGGTTTTTTCAACCACTGGAACCTTATCCCAATGAATATCCGGCTCAACATCATACACACTCATGTTATAAGCATTGGCACTAAATGCTGTACCTGATATTAAAGCGGTGGCTAATGCATAGCGGGTAAAAGTATTCTTAAGTACTGTTTTCTTAAACATTGTTATTTACTCCCATCATGCGAGCCAAGGTGCCGTCTTTTAGCACCAGCTGATGAAAAATGGTGGCGCAGGTGTGCATGGCAATAAGCAGGTAGCAGAGAATTTCCATCATCGAATGTAATTGGTAAGAGAAATCAATCAGGCCTGAGTTACGCTCGGCAAAACCGGGAATGGTAAATAACCCAAATACCACGGTATCTTTGGCCTTGGCCATCGCAATCAATAACCCAGACAATGGCATTGCCAGCGAAATAGCATACATAGCAAAATGCGCGCTATGAGCAATAAATTTCTCTATTTTACTTCCTTGGGCATCAGGCTTACCGGCCCAGTTAATCCAGAGAATGCGGATACCAAATAGCACCAAGACCAATACACCCAGTGACTGGTGCAAATCAAAGCTGAATGAATTCGGAATTGGATCAAATAACATTATTATTAGCGATGCAATAAAAGCGATAGCGGCAACAAGGTGGATCACCTTGCTGGCTGTACTAAAATGCACAACAGGTGCTGAGACTTTCATGGGGACTTCCTATGTGTATATAACAGAAATATGTTCCTTACCTCTTTAGTGTTATTTTAAGGTTTTAGGTTATATACACTTATTGACAGTAATCAATAACCGTTCCGGACAACATATTCCATGGGGTAATTGAATTTGTTCAGTGGTCAATTAAAAGTAAAACGCAATTTAAAATATAATATAAAAAATCCAGATAAATAAAATTCACACCTTTAATTCAATAATGATAAGTAAATTTCACAGCTTGATTTTTGACGCCTTTGTAATGTAACAAAATTTTTCAACACAATATGATAAAACCATATGCCGATGAAAAATAGCGCCGAAATTCACTTGTGGATATGGAATCGCTGTACTTAGCGCTTTTTAAACAACCATTGAGCAGACATGGAAATTGCCGTATCTTTATACTCACAACGTATACCACAAAAAACGTGTTACATGTTCAATAAACACTTTCTTCAGCCTCGTTATGCATTTACCTGCAAATATAATCCTTTCTTTTAAAAGGGTTATTTACACCTGACATAATAACTTACTGAGTTCGAGGCCAGTTGATTGAACGACACAGATGGTTACATGATTATTTTATATATTGTGAAAATATTTTAATTGCCAAGCAATAAAATACATCATAATAAATAGGAGATTCATCATGTCAGACTTCAAGCTTACCCATAAGAGCGCCACCAAAGTCTCGGAGCGTATCGCGTTACTGATTACGCAATTTCTCAAGTTCTCCCTTAACCTCTTCTATGGAAAAAAATATGCAAAAAGAGCAGTGATCCTAGAAACCATTGCCGCGGTACCCGGCATGGTCGCAGGGATGTTCAACCACCTTAAATCACTACGCAGAATGAAAGACGATGAAGGCTGGATCAAAGAGCTGCTTGATGAAGCACAAAATGAACGTATGCACCTAATGATCTTCTTGGATATTGCTAAGCCAAGCTGGATTGAACGAATGCTCGTTTTGCTAGCTCAAGGTGTCTTTATTGTGGTGTACAGCTTTATCTATCTACTGTCATCGCGCATTGCCCACCGAGTAGTCGGCTACTTCGAGGAAGAGGCGTGCAAAAGCTACACTGAGTACCTAGAAAAAATTGATTCAGGTGAAGTGGAAAATACACCGGCTCCAGATCTTGCGATTGACTACTACCAGCTCGCACCTAATGCCAAACTGAGGGACGTGGTAATACGCATCCGTGAAGATGAAGCTGGTCACAGAGACAGGAACCATGGCTTTGCCGATGCTTACGAAAGTAAGACACTGCCAGCCCATCAGAACTAACTCTCCCCACAAGAACAGGCAGCCGCTCATGTGGCTGTCTTTTCTTTCACAAAACCGTCACTGGAAAACGATAGAGCACTTACGCGATTGAGCAATTAAGCCATTACTATTCCTTTTCCTCATACCCCTATAATTTTATTCGTTTGCCCGCCGACCCGTTTCGCCCAACAATCAACTAATCTGTTGATAGGCAAGGAATAGAGTAATGAGCCACGTTTTCCACCGCCACTGCCATACCCCATTACCCACTGTTGTGGGCGGGAATGGCATATACCTTACCGATAGCGAAGGGAAGCAATACCTCGATGGTTGTGGCGGTGCCGCCGTGTCAAACTTAGGCCATAGCCACCAGCGCGTAAAAGCTGCGATTACCCAGCAGCTAGAAAGCATCCCGTATGCCCACTCTGGCTTTTTTACCAGCACTAGCAGTGAGCAACTAGCAGCCCGGATAGCCGATCTCGCCCCAGAGCCATTGAACCACACTTACTTTGTCAGTGGCGGCTCCGAAGCGGTGGAAGCCGCACTGAAAATGGCCCGCCAGTACTTTGTCGAGCAGGGGAAACCACAGAAAAGCCAATTTATCGCGCGGCGACAGAGTTACCACGGCAATACGTTGGGCGCACTCTCGGTGGGCGGCAATGAATGGCGCCGTGAACCTTTCAGGCCAATACTCTCAGCGGCGCACCATATCGCCCCTTGCTACGCCTACCGCGATCAACAAGAGGGAGAGTCAGAGCTCAGCTATAGTCATCGTGTGGCCGATGAACTGGAACAGAAGATCCTTGAGCTTGGTGCAGGCAACGTCATGGCATTCATTGCTGAACCTGTTGTCGGAGCTACCGCAGGAGCACTGCCTGCTACCGAGGGATACTTTAAGCGGATCAGAGAAATATGCGACCGTTATGATGTGCTGTTGATCCTTGACGAAGTCATGTGTGGTATCGGTCGCACAGGCAGCTTCTTCGCGTTCGAGCAAGAAGGGATAATGCCAGACATTGTCACCGTCGCCAAAGGACTGGGAGCCGGCTACCAACCGATAGGCGCCGCGATAGTTCATGACAACATCTACAGAGCGATCGCCGAGGGCTCAGGTTTCTTCCAGCACGGCCACACTTTTATGGGCCACCCAATGGCATGTGCTGCCGCACTAGCAACTATCAATACCATTGTTGAAGACAAGCTGCTCAGTGCCGTCGAGAGACGTGGCGAGCAGCTAAAATCAAAACTCCACGAAGCACTCTGGCCACTGCCTTATATCGGCGATATCCGCGGAAAGGGGCTATTTATCGGTATTGAATTAGTCAGTGATAAGCAGTCGAAGGCGCCGCTTCCAAGCAGTACGCAGGCCCACAAAGCCATACAGTCTGAAGCGATGAAAAACGGGCTGATGTGCTACCCCATGGCAGGCACTATTGACGGCAAAGCCGGCCACCATATTTTGCTGGCCCCACCGTTTATCATCGAAGAGCACCAACTCGACGAACTGGTCAGCAAATTAAAAGCATCGCTGCTCAGTGCTTCGGCACTGTGGATGTAAGCGTTGGCTATGAGCTATGGGCTATGGGCTATGGGCTATGGGCTATGGGCTATGGGCTATGGGTAGAATAATCATTGAACATAGGATTTGAACAAATGGAAAATAGGCTTTCTATCGGCCGGACAGCGATCATCGTGGCACCCAACGGCGCAAGGAAAACCAAAGCTGATCATCCTGCGCTACCGATGTCGCAACAGGAGATCATTGACGAGGTTATCGCCTGCCGCGATGCTGGCGCTGCCATGGTACACCTTCACGCCAGGGATAGCGCGGGAAAACACTCATTGGAGATTACGGAGAATATGCGCTTGTATCATGCCCTTAAAGAGCAGGTCGGTGACAGTATTCTCGTGCAGCTGACCACAGAAGCTATCGGGCAATACTCCCCCGAGCAACAAATGGCCTTGATCAATGCCGTCAAACCGGAAGCTGCCTCCTTTGCTCTAAGTGAGCTGATCCCCAATGACAGCTATGCCGATAATGCCAGCAGCTTTTTCCATGCAACCGCTGAGCAAGGGATCATCGCCCAATACATTCTCTACAGCCTAAAAGATCTCGAACGCTACTTTACCCTGCTAGATCAAGGGCTGCTGCCAGCAAGCAATCACCACATACTGCTGGTACTCGGGCGCTATGACAAACACCAAACCGCGATCCCACAAGACCTGCCAGCCTTGTTGCAGCAACGGCTCTTTGAACATAATAAACGGTGGGCAGTCTGTGCATTTGGAAAATATGAACACCTTTGCCTAGCAGCGTCTATGATTATGGGTGGAGACATTCGAGTTGGCTTTGAAAATAATCATGTTAATCATCAAGGTATATTAGCCTCAAGCAACGCAGAACAAGTGGCTAACCTTGCCGGAACCGCCAAGCAGCTTGGCCTGGCAACCCTTGATACTAACCATTTTCGCCGGCTCCTCACTGCTTAGCCAGAAGCAGTAACCATTGGCTATGCTTTTTGCGTAAAACTCTTCATAAAGGGACTTCTATGGGATCTATCAACAAGCTTCTTGCCTTCACGGGTGCCGCTGTTTTACTGGGTACCTCGGCGGTATCGGCAGCAGAGAGCCGTTTTGTCACCATCGGGACCGGTGGCGTCACCGGGGTTTACTACCCAACAGGCGGGGCAATCTGCCGCTTGGTCAATAAAGATAGAAAAGATCACAATATCCGCTGTTCGGTCGAAAGTACCGGTGGATCCATTTACAACATCAATACCATTCGAGCAGGTGAACTCGACCTCGGTATCGCCCAGTCTGACTGGCAATATCATGCCTATAACGGCACCAGCAAGTTTGCCGATAACGGTGCGTACAAAGATCTGCGTGCTGTGTTCTCTATCCACCCAGAACCGTTTACCATCGTGGCCCGTGCCGATTCAGGGATCAAAACCTTTGAAGATCTCAAAGGCAAACGCGTCAATATTGGTAACCCAGGCTCAGGCCAGCGCGGTACGATGGAAGTACTGATGGACAGATACGATTGGAGCATGAAGGACTTTAAACTAGCATCGGAGCTAAAGGCCTCGGAGCAGTCAAAAGCGCTGTGCGACAATAAAATCGACGCCATGATTTATACGGTTGGCCACCCGAGCGGCGCAATCAAAGAAGCAACGACCTCTTGTGATAGCAAGATCATCACCGTTGCCGGTGACAACGTTAACAAGTTGATTGAAGACAACAGCTTCTACCGTGTGGCCACGGTGCCCGGCGGGATGTACAAAGGTAACGCTATCGATGTCACCACCTTTGGTGTCGGCGCGACGTTCGTGTCCTCGACAGCAGTGCCAGATGAAGTGGTTTACAGCATCGTTAAGTCAGTATTTGAAAACTTCGATGATTTCAAGAAACTACACCCAGCGTTTGCCCACTTGAAAAAAGAAGAGATGATCAGAGACGGCCTATCCGCTCCTCTTCATCCTGGGGCTGAGAAGTACTACAAAGAAATCGGCTTGCTGTAGCCACACCTTCAGTGGCAATAAGCAGCAAATACAACAAAGAGCGCATACGCGCTCTTTGTTCTTTCCGTAATAGGCCGAATTAGAGACTCATGATTTTTTTGAACTCTTCTTCGCTGTATTTTTTCTCAGTACTTTTGGTCATGTCCGTCATCATCTTATAACGGATCTCCGTTGCCATGCTCAATGTACGCTGGAGCTGGCCATAAGAGAAGTCGGATGCCATTTCTACTGCGGTCGCCTTATCTTGGCTGTACATGTCTTTTAGCAACATATCCATATTGCTGACCTGCTTATACAGTTTGGACTCTTCCTTATCCCAGGTTTCTTTCAACATCGGCAGGTATTTATCTGGGTTGGCGGTTGCCAGCGCCGTCAGGCTACGGAACTGCCAGTAAGCTGAGTCATCGCTGTAAGTATCGGTCCCAACGGTGTATGGCGTTGGGTACTCCTGCAGGCTGGTGTATAGCGGTACTAATACCGATTCAGACAGCACGCCGTAGCTTTGCCAGATAACGCCTTGGAATTCTTTCGGCATGTCTGGACGAAGCTGGATAATATGCGACTCAAGCTGGCGTTCGACACGAATAGGTCGTTCGCCCTTGTCAGCTAACTTGGTTCCCTCATAGGTCGAGCCCAGCACGCTAGCCACATCCTGTACCGAGATCTTATCATCAGGCTTCATAAACAGCGGGTATTGCTGCTCGCGGATATCTTGCACCTGCGATGGTGTCAGCATCGCCTGCCCCAGCCACTCGCGATCAACATTATAAGTGTCGCCAATCACGCCAAAGGCTTTCGCGAAGTTAAACGAGCGTGAGTCTGGGTTATCTAGCAGTTGGTTATCTTCAACAAAATCCAGCAGCCCGGTCGAGTGCAGCACACCTTTTGCATCCAGATCAACGCCGTGGATCCGCAAGCCATTGGCAATCATTGCGTAGCTATTATCCGGCACTTTGACCGCTATCCAATGGTGGCCGGAGCCAATTTCAAACAACCATGCTTCATTGACATCAGCAATATACAGGCTGTTACCTTCGCCCGCGCCAAACTCTTCAATATAGCGGCCAAGCAGTTCGACCCCTTCTTTAGCCGTTTTAACCTGTGGCAAAATCAACGTCGGGATCACCGCTTCAATGATCCCCGGTTTTACCAATGGATCAGCCTTCGCCGCTTTGTCGTTCACTTCGGCACTGGTGGTGGCAGAAACCGCAACGTTATATTGGTTGATACCTCGTTCTTCGTAATATTTACCGTCTTTATCGACCGTTAAAGCATCCCAATCCGGAATCGCTGAATAGGCATAAAATTGCGTTGGCATTGGTACAACCAAGCCATTGCCCAACGTCCAGTCGCCTTGTTCATTGATTTGCTGTGGGCGATAGGCGAGATGTTTATTCCAGTTGTTAATACCAAAATCTTCATTCCGGGCAATCATAATACTGCCGTCTACCGAAGCCCCTTTGCCGACAATCAGGCCAGTACAAGCATTGGCACTCAGGCTCAGCGCTGACAGAACCGCTGCACTTAACAGCGTAATAGACATTTTATTCATCGTATCTCTCCTATGGTGTAAACACCTTATGGAATCATGAAATATTATTCACTTATTCTATTAATTCCGATTAATACAGCACGAATATCGACTTATTAATCAAAATGCAGTGTAATTGCAAATCAGCATAATGTTTGCTGATAAGATCACGGATAAGGAGATACAAGGAAATTAACGCGACAAGATATGATCTCGCTTTTTGTCAATCTGCTCACCGAGCCACTGGTTGAAGACACATACTTTCCGGGAATGGCGTTTATAGTTGGGCACAATAACGTAATAGCCGTAGTGGCTTTCCATTGTTATATTAAGCGGATTGAATAACTCTCGGTTGGCGATTAAGCCATCGACCATAAAATCAGGAAGCAACGCCAAGCCCTGCTGACTTCTCACTGCCGTGAGAGACATATAGAAGTGCTCAAACCCCACCCCATAAAACTCCATCGGAAACTCAATCTTATGGTGGGTTTTAAATTGTTCCCACAATTGCGGCCGAGTCACTTGGGGGAGAAAAACATGCTTAGCCAAATCATCGCTATATCGGATCGGCGTTTTCCGAAGCAACTCTGGCGAGGCAACCAAGCGAAGGTTTTCCCGACACAGCAGCGTGGCGTTTTCGTAATGTTTCGCTAACGGTAAACACCGGATCACAATGTCATTGTCACTGCTAACATCGTGTACTGGCCCGTCTCCTGTTTTGAGCTGGACCTGAATATTGGGGAATGCCTGAGAAAAACGGTTAATCAGCGGGATCAACCAAAGGCTGGCAAAGGAAGGGGTGACATTAACCGTCAGCACCTCGTCAACTTGATCGAGCTGGCGCAAGCTAGCCGTGGCGTTTTGCAATGCTTCCAAGGCTTCGGCAATTTGTGGCAAATAGCGCAACCCGACACTTGATAACTTAATCCCGTTGAGATGACGCTCGAACAAAGGCTGTCCCAACTGCTGCTCGAGTTGGGCGATCTGTTTGCTGACTGCGCTCTGGGTAACAGACAGCTCTTTGGCCGCTTTCGAAAAACTTAGATGATTAGCCACCGCAATGAATGTTCTGAGCGCCCTTATTGAGGGAAGTTCCTTCATATTTAGCACAGCCGTACCTTTGACCGTTTACATTTAAGATTTAATTTATGCTTTACGATAACGAGGTTCAATACAATTCAAGCATGCCCCTAGGCAGAAAAGAGCCAGCAAGATTGGCGGCATTAAAAAAGGAGCCTACATGGCTCCTCTTTCCTTACCCTTATCCTTATCCTTACTCAAACAGGATATGCGCTTTTTCCAGCGCATCAATGTCATCGCTACAGATCAGATCTTTGAGTGCGTTGAACTTGCTCTCGGGCCAGTCGTAAATTTTCAAGGCTAATAGGCGTGATACCGTCTCTGCCGCAAACCGTTTACGGATGGTTTTCGCCGGGCTACCACCTACAATTGCATAAGGCTCAACATCTTTGGTGACCACACTATTGGCAGCAACAATCGCCCCTTCCCCAACAGTCACGCCCGGCATGATCATGGCACGCATGCCTATCCAGCAACCATCGCCAAGATGGGTATCCCCCTTCGACTGGTAAGCTTCGCCAATTTTGTCCATAAACGGGTAGAGTGAAAACCAATCGGCACGGTGGGTATGGTTCCCTCCCATCAGGATCACTGCCTCAGCCCCGATACAGACATAATCGCCAATATAGAGCTTATCAATTTCCCAGGGCGGTTCGCGGTGGCAAGTTTGCTCGTCGCCATGCAAATAGCGTACGACCGATCGTTCGAATCCATTATCATAAGCATCGCTGTAGTAGCTATGGGTGCCTTTGATGTAAATATTTTGGTTTTTGACGGTCTCATGGAGCATTTCCATTTTCGACCAATGTTTGTTGTTCGTCATCGCTTAGTTCTCATTTCTTTGAGGAAAAATAGCTATCCGAAAGAAAACTTACTGAGAGACGAGCATAGTACAACCGGCACACGTCTCTTCCAGATATCGGATGCAATGGTCATTGTTCTCTCAGGCTGTTTTTCTTCGGCAGTAAATAATTTTAATTTATCTACTGCCTGCGCTAAGCGATTTGAGGCTGCTTAAGGTAAGCAATTTTGGCAACGAAGATGCAGACAAGCTTGCGAGTTAACATCAACATGTTGTGCACCTCCGTAATTAAATGGGGTCGAATAATTCAAGACGGCTATCTTAGCGAGATATTGCTCGCGGTCAACCTTAGCTTGCACGATAATAGGGAAAACTAACGTTACCGTTATGGGAGATCACTTAATGCCCGTACCGGCTTCTTTTTCGCCACCGCAACCTGTCGTCGGTTTAATTCTTCATCGATCTGGCTAACCCGTTCAAGATAAACCTGCTGGGCACGTTCATACTTTTCGCTGTATTCCGCCTCAAGCAATCCCGCCTTGCCTAATTTCAAACGAGTCGCGGTTGCACGCCACCAGATCTCGGCCTTACGTTTGGCGTCTCTGAGTTGGCTGTGGCTGAGTGTATTTATCTCTAATTCCAATGTAGTTTCTCATTTAATTGACTGACCCTGATGCATTCAATTAAGTACCAAGATCAAAAAAGGCCAATACCGTGGCCTTTAGCTTAACCGGTAAAAAGATAATTTAGCACTCTGAGTCTTCCAAGAAGAACTCTAGTTCCCCTTTATCTCCATCATTTCTTACAGACAAATAGCATTGCACATCAGTAGCATTATTTCTTTTAGGCGGATTGTAAACGAGCACACCGAAAATGACGTCTTCGCCATTAGAAGTGTCAACTATATCTTCAATTATAAAGTCAGTATTCATGACTGCCCTTAAGTTCTCTTCAGTCATCTTCAAGTTTCCATAAACCAATGAAACCGGCTTAGTTCCACCAAGATCCAACATCCCTTCAGGGTTTGACTCCAGCCCCTCAATCGCCGCTTTGCCGTAAACAATGCCATTTGCTCCCTCGACAGCTCCCTTGGCCCCTTGCAACGTCGCGATACGCGCATCAGATTGGAGATTGAGAAAACGCGGAGCAGCCGTGACGGCCAGTATCCCCAAAATAACGATCACAACAACGAGCTCAATCAGGGTAAAACCTTTACTTGCTTTCATTTTATCCTTAAACAAACGTCAAAATTTCTGACAGGCATATTACCAAGCGTCAAAAAACCGTCCAATCAAGCTTTTATATGCTCACCTGAGAATAAATTCACCCAATCATTACCCCCTCTCCTACAGAAGCATGATCAAGGTAACGAAAGCCCTCTATCCCTACCTTGCACAGTTAGAAAATACCACAAAACAAAATGGTTTTACATTGAACTATTTTGTGTATAATCAGCGCCACGAAATAGGAGGAGGGCAACTGTGAAAACAAATAAGCTATTAACCGTGGTGTTCTGGATGTTGCTGGCCGCTCAAGTCAACGCCGCAGCAAAACCGATAGAAGGGGTTCACTATGAAACGGTAGATGCCGCTACCGATATTACACTGGCACCGGTCACAGAGATTTTTGCCCTCGGCTGCCATGCCTGCCACTCACTTGAGCAGCTCTTTGTCAGGCTTGCCCAACGAATTGAACAGCCAATTGATAAGGTGCATGTCGTCTATAACCGACCAACAGAGATGCAAGCATCTATGTATTACAGCGGGCGATTGCTGGTTTCACCAGAGAAATTAGATGCCTTTACCACTGATTTATTCGATGCCGTGCAGGGGGGTGGCAATGCCGAAGTCAGGCTAAATGACGCCATGGATACCATCAGGCGCTATACCCAGGGCGACGAAGGTAAAACGGCACAAAGAAACATTAAGGCAATAAAAACCGAGGTTGACAGGGCCAAGCAGATTAGCGCCGCATACAAGGTCAATGCTGTTCCATCACTGGTGATCAACAGTAAGTACGTGGTGCTGTTCCAAGCCCATAAAAGTGAAGAGGATATTGCTTCGACCGTAAAGGCACTGCTTGAAACCTAATAGGGAATATCACGATGTTTGATAACAAACCAACAGAAATATATTGAGGTAACACCATGCTTGGACTCATGATTGTCATTATGTTGATCACCAATACCTTTGCCCTATGCGCCGTCCTATTACTCTCTAAGCGATATCGCAAATTACATAAACAATATGAATGCACTCACTATAAGCTCATCAATATCCACCAACAGCTAGACATAGTGCGCTTCGCTATCCGTAAACTTGTCGAACGGGAAAACGATAACCTTGAAATACTCAGTAATGTACGACGCCAGCCTACTGACTATGGCAAAGAGGCTATTTAAAACATATTGGACAACAATCCAGTTCACAGCCTTCAACGATGAGGACATCACATGGAACATGCTGACTCAGGACGCTAAGACAGCATGGATAGAGGTGGCGAGAGAAGCGGCTTCACAACTTAAAAACAACCCAAAGGCCCTTTAAGCTATTGAGCTTAAAAGGCTTCATCATTATTAATCAAACAACTCAATCACTAATTTATTGTTCTTGATGACCAAGTTTGGCTCGGCCGATTTGATTAACGCTTCCTGCACTGTTGAGCTATCCAGTTTGTACACAGGCTGCTTTGATAACGCGTAACCAATCATGGATACGGCTGGCTTTAAGAGTTTTTTGACCTCAGGGGTAAGTTGTTTGCTGCTTTCATCAAAGCGCTCTAAACGCAAGGATTTCAAAAACACTTCCCCACTGTCTTTGTCATATTCAGGGATCGCACTGAACTCGACATCCAGATCCAACCCCACGTTTTTCATACTCAGCATCTGTACCTGCGCATTGGTACTGGCAAACACAGACACACGGTCGGCATCAGTCCGGCCAATTTTGACTTCCAGGTCGTCAACCGCGACCTGTGCATACATCACATTTTCAACCCCTACGGATTGATCCAAATTGACCGAATCTTGCAGGTAATTGGTCATATCTTGCTCTGTAATGCTGTAACTGGCACAGCCCCCAAGCAAAGCGGCAGCCAATGCCACTGAAAGTAATTTGGCTTTTGTTTTTATCATCTATCACTACTCTTTATTGTCTACCCTTCAATTGTTAGCACAACAATTGAAAAGTGTTTCACGCCGATTAGCTGACGCTATATTTTACAACCATCAATACACCATCCCTGCCCACATCTCGTCATGGCGACGTCAGTATTCCATGGCAACAGACAAGATCAAAAAAGCCAGCTATCTTTTGCTGGCTTTACAATCAACAGGAATAAATTATGGCCTAACTACATGCGAGCAAGCTGCACCTTTCGTTCCTTGTTCACTACACAGAAGTTTCCTCGCTTGGTGCGGCACTTCGAGCAGCGTTCACATTCAACTGGCGATCTGTCCCCTTCTTTCCAACGCTTGACCAAGTGAGGCTCAGAAAGCAAAGGGCGTGACAGTGCGAAATATTGAATATTTGTGTTCTCAGCAATCCTTTCTATTGCCGCAATATCCGTTAAACCACCCACGGTGATAACAGGAATAGCCACTTCCTGACTAATAGCATTTCCGTATTCATGGAAGTAGCCTTCCTCCTGAAGCGTATACCCATCAAAAGACTGGCCGATCATGGTGTTTGCCTTGCCGTGGATATTCCCCGAGATGATGATAGCATCAACCCCGACTTCCTCGAGTTTTCGACAAATGATGCGGGTTTCATCGAAAGCCAGGCCACCTTCAAAAAATTCAGTTGCCGTCAACTTCACCAGAATTGGAAAATCGTCACCCACCCGCTTTCTTGTTTCGGCATAGATCTCCATCAAGAATCTCATGCGATTTTCTAGGCTGCCACCGTACTCATCTTCACGGCGGTTGTAGTAAGGGCTTAGGAACTGATTGATCAAGTATGTATGGGCTGCGTGGATTTCAATGCCATCAAACCCTGACTTCTGAGCTCGCAAACTCGCTTCGGCAAACGCCTTGACGATGTAATCAATCTCGTCTTTGGTCATCGCTTTACCCAGCGTTTGAGTGCCTTTTTCTGGCACTTCACTAGGCGCAAAAATGACCCTTTCACCGAGGTTAAAGGTTGTTTTGGTGCCACCGTAAGCCAGCTGCATAACAATTTTCGAATCGTTACGATGGACCAGCTCGGTTAGCTTTTTATATTCATCGATAAAGGAATCATTATAGATCCCCATCATGCCAGCATTGGGCTTTTCTTCTTCAACAATGTTCGCATAACCCGTTACAATCAGGCCGATTTCACCTTGCGCAAGCTCTTCATAGATAGCGTAAAGCTTATCTGTCATATGGCCATCTTCTGTTGCCATATTTTCCCACGTCGCGCTTCGCATAAAGCGGTTCTTCAATGCCATGTTGCCTATGCGGGTTTCGGTAAACAAAGTGCTCAAGACCAATCCTCTAAAAATAACGTGCTGTACACCTAAAAAGCGGTGGCAGATAGTACCGAGGATCCCACTCACAAAACTTAATCTAGATTAAGTTAATACCACTGATTACCTTCAAATAGGCGACAGGCACAAAAAAACCACCGCAATGGGTGGCTTTTATTGTGGTCCTTCTTAATATTCGAAGAACTCTGGGTACTCGGTTTTAATGATTTTCGTCATCACACGCTGGGTCGCTTCCAGATCTGCGGGGTCAATACCTTCGGTAGAGCCAATCAAGATGTTCATCAGTACCGGCATCAACTCATCGTGCATTTCTTTGCCCTTTATCGTCAAATGGATGCGCTTAGCATTCTTGTTCGTCGGATCTGGGGCTGTAGCAATCAGGCCATTTTTGGTCGCATGACGGATCAGGCTGGAGATAGTCCCTTTGCTACGGGTCATACGCTTGGCCAAGGTGGTAGGCCTAATCCCATCCTCGTAGGCCAGCTCCATCAACATGGTTAGCTGCTCAGTATTGATATCGCTGTGACGCTCAGAGATTGCAAGTTGAATCTTATTGTTAATAAGTCGTGCTGCAATCCACGCAAGACCGCTTGTAGTCTCGTGTGCCTTGGTTTCATTTGACATGGTTTGACCCTTAATCATTATACCTAATGGATCATATAGTTCGATTAAAAAAAAAGCCACTCTAAATCATAGGGCGGCTGAACAGTCAAAGACATATCTAGGAAATACACAATATATCTAGCCTTGAGCTTTAAGCCGGTGGCTAGGAACCGGCTACTTTTTATGACTATCCACCAAGCCTAGCGAGCTTAGTGTGATGCTTTTTACCAGGCATCAGCTGGCAAGTGTCGAGAGCACTTAACAGTAACGAGTCATGCCATGACTAAATTACGGCTAAAGGCTCTGTATTTATTTGACATCAAACCTTTAATTACGGAAGGAGATTATAGACACCACTTGATTTGACGTCAAACCTTATTTGTAGAGAGTGTCCATAAACACAACAGCCAGCCTTTATTGGCTGAGGGCTGGCTATAGGGAAGCCGAATCCGCGACCTTACGCCGAACCGCGGATGATCAGCTCAGGGGACAATACGACTTTCTCAACGGCTTGCTCGGCTGCTTTCATCTTCTGCACCAAGCGTTTACCGGCTTGTTCGCCAATGTCTTTGGCTGTCGATGACATAAAAGTCAGTGGAGGATGGGTTAATTCTGCCTCTGCGACATCATCAAAACCGATTAAGGCGACTTGCTGGCCAATATAGTTATCCCGTCCGACAGTACGGTTGGCCCGCTCTACACCGTATACAGCCCCCAGCGCGGTAGCAGGTCGATGGCACAAAATAGCGGTAATCTTAGGGTGTTGGGTCAACAGCTCTTGAACAGTGTTGGCTGCAGCCTTTTGGCTCCCCTCGCATTCGACAATCCATTCGCTTTTAAACGGCAGGCCATACTGGATCAAGGTTGTGCAATAGCCACCAATACGTTCCGCGCGGGTAAGGGAGTCTCCTTGCCCACCAACATAGGCGATATGCCTGTGGCCCTGCTCAACCAAATGCTGGGTAGCCCGCTTAGCGGCCAAGGTATTATCGGGGACGACATAATCGATATCGTCATTGACAGTTGCCCGCGCGACACAAACGGCAGGCACTTCAGACTGTGCCAGCATATCAATCACACTTTGGCTTGCCCCTCGCAGTGGACTGAATGCCACGCCGGCAACACCTTGCTGGATCATTGACTGCACACATGATGCTAACCGCTCCGGTGAGCCACCGCACTGCGCAAGGAAAAGCATGAAGCCATGCTTTTCTAGGATCTGGCTAAAACCTGCCGTGATCTCGGTATAAAAGGGATCGGTAATATCTTTGAGTATCAAGCCAACCAAGTTGGACTGGTTAGAACGCAAGTTAGCGGCAGCCTTGTTGCGCACATACCCCAAAGTTTTGATGGCATCATTGACCTTGTTGATCGTCGCCTCTGAGATCCGCCCCTTATTACCAAGTACCAGCGAGACGGTTGATACCGAAACCCCTGCATATTCAGCAACATCTGTAATTTTTACTTTTCTTTGGCTCATTAGCACAGCCGTATCCGTCTTAGAGACACCAAGGATATTACATGGAAGTAAAACGTTCTATCGAGCTTTTCACACTTTTACCTCGATCACAGTTTAAATCACTCACGAAAAACCGATCAGATTTCGTGATCAAACCAGCGAAATCAACTGATAAAACGTTTTATCCTATTTACGTGAACACATTCAACACGCTGATGCATGAACAAAAGCGTCTCTGCATCAGCGTTTTTTTACAAAAGTTTGATAAAACGTTTTATCAACTCTACCTACACAATAATAAGGTTAGGGGTTACCCACTATGTCCAACACATCAAAGAAAACAACCTTATGGGAGTTTTTCCAGAGCCTTGGAAAAACCTTCATGCTGCCGGTCGCCCTTCTGGCGTTCTCCGGTATTTTGCTCGGTGTCGGCAGTTCGCTGTCGAGCAGCGCGGTAAAAGAAAGCATTCCGTTCTTGGATTTCATGCCACTGCAATTGCTGTTTATGTGGATGACCAAAATCGGTCTGGTTGCCTTTATTTACCTGCCGATCATGTTCGCCGTTGCCATTCCGCTTGGTCTGGCGCGTGAAGAAAAAGGCGTCGCCGCCTTTGCCGGTTTCGTTGGCTATGCGGCATTGAACCTATCCATCAACTTCTACCTCACTGTTGCCGGTGTACTTGGCAATGCCGAGCAAGAAGCCGCTTACGGCGTGAAGTCGATCATTGGTGTCGACTCTATCGACACGGGTATCTTGGGTGCGGTGATTGTCGGTATTATCGTGGCGAAACTGCATGCCCGCTTCTACACCTACAAAATGCCTGATGCGCTTGCTTTCTTCGGTGGCGCCCGCTTTGTGCCGATCATCACCACGGTCGTACTGGGTGTGGTTGGCCTTATCGTCCCGTTGATTTGGCCTTACTTTGCCGCTGGCATCAACGGCGTCGGTACCGCAATTTCTCACGCAGGTCCATTTGGCCCATTCTTGTTTGGTGCCGGTGAACGTCTACTTCTTCCTTTTGGCCTACACCATATTCTGGTTGCCCTGATCCGCTTTACCGAAGCCGGTGGCACCATGGACGTGTGTGGTAACACTGTTAGCGGCGCACTGAATATCTTCTACTCTGAGCTTTCTTGTTCAACCACTGACAGCTTCTCATCTTCAGCAACAGCCTTCCTGTCTCAGGGTAAGATGCCTGCCTTCCTTGGCGGCCTTCCGGGTGCAGCACTGGCTATGTACCACTGCTCACGCCCAGAGAACCGCGGCAAGGTAAAAGCACTACTGCTATCTGGCGTAGTGGCCTGTGTGGTCGGTGGTATCACCGAACCGCTTGAGTTCCTGTTCCTGTTTGTTGCACCGGCGCTTTACCTGATCCACGCGGTACTAACTGGCCTTGGCTTCATGGTCATGGGACTGCTAGATGTCACTATCGGTAACACCGACGGTAACATCATCGACTTCTTCATCTTCGGTATTCTGCAAGGTACCGCAACCAAGTGGTACCTAGTACCTGTTGTGGCCGGGATCTGGTTTGCGGTCTACTACTCGGTGTTCCGTTTTGCCATCACCCGCTTCAACCTGAAAACACCAGGGCGTGAAGTGGAAAGTGCCGAGCAAATCGCAGCAGCAGTAACCGGTGAGAAAACCACTAGCTACAAAGGCGATATCATCCTTGAAGCCCTGGGCGGTGCCGATAACATCGAGGCACTGGACAACTGCATCACCCGCCTACGCCTGTCAGTCAAAGACATGTCGTTGGTGAACGATGCGGTATTAAAGGCCAACGGCGCACTGGGTGTCGTCAAACTCGATGCCCATAACCTGCAAGTGGTGATTGGCCCTCAGGTCCATCTGGTGAAAAATGAAATCCAGAGCCTGATGCCGGCTTAATCAATCATATATACCGGCGGGGAGCCAGATCCCCGCATGGTATAAGACTGTGCTTTGTACCCAGAGTGCAGTCTTATACGTTGTTCTTCGAGGCACTTATGTTTGATTTCTCAACTCCCGTTAATCGTTACGGCACTTACTGTACCCAGTGGGACTATGTCCAAGACCGCTTTGGTGAAGCCGATTTACTGCCGTTTACCATCTCCGATATGGATTTCGAAACAGCTCCCTGTATCCAACAGGCCTTGCAGCAGCGCCTAACGCATGGCGTATTGGGTTACAGCCGCTGGAACCATGACGACTTCAAGCAAGCCGTTACGGATTGGTTTGCCAAACGCTACCAAGCACACCTGGACCAAGAAGCCCTCGCCTACGGTCCTTCGGTGATCTACATCATTTCCCAGCTCATTACGCAATGGAGCAAAGCAGGTGAAGGAGTCCTCGTCCACACGCCGGCCTACGATGCCTTTGGCAATATGCTTGAAGCCAACCAGCGGACGCTACTGGCAAGCCCGCTAATCAAAACCGCTCAAGGATACGAAATCGACTGGAAGCAATTTGAACAACAAGCAACACGGGAAGAATGTAAAGTCCTGTTGCTTTGCAGCCCACATAACCCGACAGGCAGAGTATGGCGCAGAAATGAACTAGAACGGATGGCAGACATTTGTCAGCGCCATAGCGTGAAGGTGATCTCCGATGATATTCATATGGACATGGCCTACTCCCGTTATCTTCCGTGGTCAGAAGTGGCCACTAACAAGGATTGGGCCTTAGTGAGCTCAGGCTCGAAGTCATTCAATATCCCGGCCCTGACCGGCGCGTATGCCTTTATCCCCAACCCAGAAGTACGTGAGCAATACCTCAAGCAACTCAAGGCAGCACACGGGCTCTCCTCTCCTTCGATTCTCGGGGTTATCGCCCATATCGCCGCCTATCAGCAGGGAGATGAATGGCTGGATGAACTCAAGGGTTATTTACAGCAGAACTTATTAACGGTGGCTGAACGCCTTAACAGCGCATTTCCTGAAATTAACTACCATGTGCCAGAAGGGACATATTTGGCTTGGATCGACCTCAATCCACTCAACATTGATATGGATGCCTTGCAGCGGGTACTTATTCATAATCACAAAGTCGCCATCATGCGAGGGGACACTTATGGTGAAGAAGGAAAAGGCTACATCCGCTTGAATGTCGGTTGCCCGAAAAGCAAAGTGGATGCCGGGCTGGATGCACTCATCACAGCAATCGAGCAAATACAGGCGTAAACAAAGATGATAGCGGTAGCACATTTATAAGCATCGCTATTTCATCATTTGCATTCAGTAACAGAACTTCCGCATAGCCATGCAACTTCAGGCGTTTTTGTATAGTGAATAACCATTCCTTTTGATAACATACTCACTAACAGTAAGCGATTGAGGTAACAAGGGAATGGTACTCATACTGCTATGCATAGTTTGTGGTTTGTTTACCCTATTGGCGATCAAAGAACGTGGGCAGTTTCGCAAATTATTTGGCGTCTGCGCACTCATCACATCTTTCGTCGTCAGCTTATTTCTGTTCGAGCACTTGCAGGAAGAAAGGCGCCTTCGAGCCTTGGCACCTTCCGCCCCCCAGTTTGAGATTAAGACCTATGATCCCGAAGCGTTCCTCAACACCGAGGGGGATAAGTTTAGTTTTGAAGAGCTTGAAGCTATCGCTTTCGAGCTGGTCCGCCAGTTAAAAGCGTCCGAAGACGATAACCAATCCCTTCAACAACGGCTTGATAGCAAACGTCAATTTATCTTGGAAAACTGGGACGGTGATGAGCAACCTTACTTTTCTGAGCCCTGACGGAATTGAGGCATAAAATCCAAGTTTGCTTCAATCGTTTCTGCTAACGCTTGCTCTAAAACCGTTCCTGTCGTCACCAGTGGATTAAGTATTAACGCGCGATGGGCAGCATTGCGATCACCGGTAACCGCCGCTTCAACAGTCAGGGTTTCAAACTCTTTCATTAACTGAATTAAACGCAATGTGTCTGACGGGAACGGGGCAACGTTAAGTGGCAATGGCCCTGATTTGGTGATCATACAACTGACTTCAACAGTACAGTCATCCGGCAAGCCATCAATCGCACCATCATTACGGGTATTCACATGCATGATTGTTCGCTTGTCGTTGTATATTGAACTAATCAGTTCACATGCTGCTTCCGAATAATATTGACCGCCGCGCTTTTCCAGCTCTTTCGGCTTTTTATCTAGTTCCGGATCACGGTAGATATCAAATAGCCGTTTTTCCATCGCCTTCACGACTTCTCCACGTGTACCCTCACCATTCGCTTCTTCCAGCTCCTGCCCCATAATGTCTTGGCTGGTGTAGTAGTAACGAAGATAGGCGCAAGGGATCATCCCCATATTGCGCAGCAACTCAGCAGGCCATTCAAATGGTGGAATGTTTTGCGGTACCAGAGGATCGTTACCCGACAAAATCTCTTCGACGACATCCTGTAGCTTATCTTGGCCGTTGTGCAGGATCTGTCGTGCCCAGATGAAATGATTCAGACCGGCGACCTGTAAAATAAAATCCTGCTCGTCAGCTTTCAGCATCTTCGCGATACCTTTTTGCATAATGACCGGCACATTACACAGCCCCACGGCTTTTACCTTGGTGTGTTTTAGTATTGCCTCCGTCACCATACCTGATGGATTGGTAAAATTCAGGAGCCAGGCATCCGGGCACAGCGCTTCCATCTCTTTAGCGATTTCCAAAGCAATCGGTATGGTACGACAGGCATTGGCAAACCCTCCAAGGCCATTCGTTTCTTGGCCAATCATGCCGTATTTCAAGGAAATACGCTCATCACGGATCCGACCTTCCAGGCAACCAGCCCGGAACTGGGAGCAGACAAAATCTGCATCTTTTAGCGCAGCTCGGCGATCCAGCGTTACATGAACATCAATATGTGTCATGTTGTTTTTGGCTAGCATCCGGCGGGTCAGATCCCCGATAATATTGACCTTCTCTTCACCGTCCTCGATATCCACAAGCCAAAGTTCACGTATCGATAGTTCGTGGTTACGCTTGATTAGTCCTTCTATCAGCTCTGGCGTGTAACTTGAACCTGCGCCAATAATAGTAATTTTCAGATCTTGTTTCATCATGATGCCCTCGCTATAAATAAGTTATGTTGATTAAAAAGCATCACTAGCCACTGCACAAACCAATAAAAACTCACCATGCATTAGGCAAGCTAATTTATAGGATGAAACATGAATCAAAAACAACAGATGGTGGCCAACATGTACACCTTCAGTGTGGCAGCCAAATTCCTCAGTTTTACCAAGGCGGCAGAAGAGCTATTTATCACACAGGGAGCGGTAAGCCAGCGCATCAAGCTACTTGAAGAACAGCTTGGCTTTAACCTGTTTATTCGTATGACCCGGCGCTTGGAACTGACCAAAGAGGGGGAGCGGTTGTTACTGGCACTTAACCAATCTTTCGATGTGATTTTCTCTGAACTCGAAGATATCAAATTCAACGAATTGCGGGGGGAGCTCTACATCGGTGCAGCACCCACTTTTGCACAAAACTGGTTGCTGCCAAAGCTGCCAGACTTCCAGCGCATGTACCCTAATCTCAGTGTGAAGCTCAGAGTAAAAGCCAGCCGACTCGATTTTCAACACGAACCTGTTGATGTCGCGATTTACTACAGTGATAGCGATCATTCTGGGTTTTATCATCGCAGGTTGTTTGATGAAAAAATTATGCCGGTCTGCAGCCCTGATTATTTCAATACACAGCTCCAGGAAGGCAGATCTGTACTAAGCAAGCTCGATCGTGCGACCTTCATTCACTGCACCGAGTCGCTGGAAGCTAGCGAGCCCAATCAAGAATGGAAGATATGGCTAGAAAATCAAAAAGATGAAGAGATTATGTCGCTTAATGTGATGGAGCGAACCTACATCTTTAACCATTCAGACATGGCGATGATCGCTGCTAAAAACAACATGGGTATATGCATCGCCCGCGAATCATTAGTCCGCCAGAGTCTAGAGAGCGGTGAATTGATTGCTCCTTTCGATGGGGTTAACTCTGGCCGTGGCTATGATCTCATTTGCTTAAACGGGCAACAGCATAGGCCGAGAAACGCCGCATTTATCGAATGGCTACAAACTCAACTTCCTGTTAAGTGAGTATTTCCATTCTCCTATTAGCTCAATTACCCAACTTTAGAAATTGCCAGTGGTTGAGCATAGGATGAATTATCCTAGAACAGGAACCATTGTAATCAAATGTAATAAAACACTTCAACTTGAAAAAATAGAAATATATCAAACACAATAAAACAAATTTAAAACTTTTAAACATTTACCTATTCGCAATCAAATTCACCCACAAATAAAATGAAGGATATTCATTAGAGGGTTATTGTCTGACAAAATTACAATACACATGTAGGAGCCATTTTAACTTTCAATTTTAAACGGCTCCATAGGTTTATAGAAATCATATAGCTGGCATATAACACAATAAATTGACCTTTCCCTTAATGGAGTCTTAATGGTAATTTTTCTAACAATTTAACTTAGTGGTTTTATGAAAAAATCAAATGGGTCTGTTTTATTTTTGTTTACTAGTTTCTTGTTAACCTCTGGTGCAGCTTTTGCGGGTGATTATCGTATTGGCTTTGGTGTGAGTCAATTCGAGGCACTAGGAAATGTAAATACAGAAAAAGGTTTTACTCTTGAATATGAATACGATTGGAATGATATTGTTGGGCTTCATTCTTCATTTTCACAAGGTGATTATAAGATAAATGAGGACGGCAATTCTGCTAATGAAAAGTTCAAAACCTTCAAGGTTGGAATCGATGTTGGTTGGACATTATATGCTAATGATATGGGATTGAAACCCTATGTATCGGCAGGTGTACATACCACAAAATGGCGAGGGGCCAGCTGTGACATCACTAGTGTCTGTCTCGCATCAAGCGATAGGGATACCAATATCTATCATGGTGTTGGTATAAGAACATCCAGTGAATATGTGTATATGCAGCTTGCTAAAAACACGCTTCACTACAACATAGGAGGAGCAAACATTGACTTAGACCAAGTTAGGTTAACCGTTGGTATAACCTTTTAACTCATAACGTTGTTATGAGCATACGATATTCTTGATTATGATATAGCTAAACGATTCCTAGCAATGCCAATTGGCACCCCCGCTATTACTGCGGGGGTACTTTTTATCGCCATCAAAACCGTATTCATACGACAAGAGCCATATAAATTAATTTGTTTCAACAAGGCTTTTATTAACCTGACCATCTAGAATAAATATGCATTTAATAAATAACAAAAAAGAGAAACATCATGTGCAGAGCAATTTTTACATTGCAACCTAGTCGGTTCTTAAAATTACAATTGGTTATAACCAATATAACCATATTGATAAGTTCACTTGTATTTATGCTTGGCCTAGGAACACCTGTAGGAAGTTTAGCCGGCCTTATATTATTCATTGCGACCATCTACAGAGTAATTATTGGTTTTTATAAACACCTTAAGTATGAAAAAAGAAGGTTATAGCTAGATTAATAACCCGCACCTAGAAATCAGAAAAATTGAATTATAAAAGCGGAATATTTCTTCCTGTAGATATAAGTCGCTTTTTACCATTAGGGGTATACCAGCCAATAACTTTGACGACGGTAATCCCGAAGAGTTAATGATACAACATAAGAGACGACTAAAATGAAAAGAACACTATTATCTGTAACAATCGCTTTAACCTCGTACGCCGCAACGGCTGATTATGATTCATTAGATTACATAGGTAAGCCCGCCACAAAGCATACTATCGAAGCCAACAGTGCTTTAGACAAAACACTCCCCTGGCATGACTCCTCAGCCTTCGAACGCTCCGAGCGCGGTTTGATTGCGGCTTTTGGCGAACATGATGCAGCAGAACTGCGTAATTCACGCGGGTACCTGGAAGTAGACGACATCCGTCGTGATCGCCCTGATACTGTCAATCCGTCAATCTGGCGACAAGGGGTAATGAACTATGCCTCTGGAGGCTTGTATGAGGTAACCGACGGTATTTACCAAATCCGAGGTGCCGACCTTTCTAACATGACCATTTACCGCTCTGATAACGGTTACATCATCCATGATCCACTGCTCACCAGAGAAGCCGCCTCTGCCGCGTGGGATTTTGCGAAAAAGCACCTACCGGAAATCAATGGTGAACACAAAATCACCGGGATAATTTACTCCCATACCCACCAAGATCACTTCGGTGGTGTCCGCGGATTATTTGACGATGGCCAACTGCCTGAAGGCGTTGAAATCTTTGCCCCAAAAGATTTCATGGAAGAGCTGCTTAGCGAAGGGCTATTGGCTGGAAACGCAATGGGCCGCCGTGCGCAATATCAGTATGGAAACACCCTGACCGACTCTGCTTATGGCGTTGTCGACAATGCCCTTGGGATGGGCACCTCCAAAGGTGAAATCACATTGATCCCGCCGACCGTGATCATTGAAGACCGTGAAGAAACAGTCACCATTGATGGTTTGGAAATGTTATTCATCAATATGCCTAATGCTGAAGCGCCAACGGAGATGATCAACTTTGTTCCAGCCTACAACGCATTGAACACTGCAGAGCTCACCTACGACGGTCAACATAACATTTACACATTCCGTGGGGCACAAACCCGTGACTCGCTTGCTTGGACCAAATACCTCTCGGAGATAAAGCATCGCTTTGCCGATCGTGTCGATAACATACACGCAGCCCACTCAGCGCCCGTTTGGAATAACCCCGACACAGACAAAAACGAGATCGCTGAATACCTAACCATGCAGAGAGATAATTATGGCTTCATCCATAACCAGACATTACGACTTGCCAACCAAGGTGTGAAAATCAATGACATTGGTCGAGCAATTGAACAAATTGTCCCTGATTCACAGCAGCAAACCTGGGCGAGCCGCGGCTATCATGGTTCATACTCCCACAATGCGCGTGGTGTGATTAACCTGTATTTAGGTTACCACGACATGAACCCGACCAACATCAACCCTTTGACCAACGTTGATCGCTCATGTTTGTATGTACAAACAGCAGGTACGAACACTATGTACAAGCAAGCTCAGAATCACTTTGAGCAAGGTGCCTACCAAGAAGCCTCTACGTTATTAAATGATATCGTCAACTGTGATCCTTCACATGCCAAGGCGCGTGACCTGCTGGCCGATAGCTGGGAGCAGCAAGGATACCAATCTGAGACCATGGCATGGCGTAACTCCTACTTACAAGGAGCATCAGAGTTGCGGACCAATCATATTCCAGAAGCATTAAAAATGGTTTCGCCTGACATTATGTCACAGATGACAACAGCCGGATTCTTGGATTTCATGGCCATTTCTGTCGATGCCAGCAAGGTTCCTGCAGATATGGCATTCAACTTCAATATTATCCACCCAGAGATAAATGAAGTTTATTACGTTGAATTCAGCAATGCGAACCTCGCACCGCTGCAAGTTGAAAAAGCAATCAGCGATGTTGACCTAACACTTTCCATTGAACGTGATGACTTCATTGCAATTGTCACGGGGCAGACTTCACTCGAACAGCTCATTAAGGAAAAGAAAGCCAAAGTGAACGGTGACGCTTCTGTACTTAATAAACTGAAAAGTGTATCTGTACATTTTTCCCAAAATTTCGAAATCGTCCCAATCATGAAGTAATCGCTTCTGGGGGAGTGCTATCGCAAATCTCGCTAGGCTCCCCCTTAATTTCAAGATGGTAATACCTTTATGGTCAAATATATAAACCGTAACACGCTTGAGTTTATTCGTGAAACAAACATTTTAAGTCAACGACATAAGCATGCATTTATCAATATATACCTAGTCCGTGCAAAATGTTTCAACTGTGAAAAAATTCATTCAATCCCTAGTTGCGATTTTTATTATGCTACTTGTGATAATGGCTGTAAAAAAGCCCAGAGTAAATAAAATGACATTGAATCCAATAAAATTACTTTTTATATCAATAATTGTACTACCAAGTTATCCTGCATTAGCTTCACAGAATTCAGATACCTTACAAGATATGTCAGATCCCATGGCCGTTTTTTCGCAATTTGGTGCGGGTTATGGCGACAAAGGGATTAATCTGATGCTAGGTCATGCCTATGACCCAGGAGTTAAGAACAGAAAAGCCATGCACATTTTTGAGATAAAAGGCATAGCGGGAGATGCCGTAGGATGGCGTGGGGATAACAATAATTCGGTAAGTGAATTTCGCTACCGCCACTTCGAAGCAAGCATGAAAACAGGGACAGGCACGAATATAGACTTGAATTACAACCTTGATTCAGGCCTAGGTACTGGTACATATGGGATCATTCAAGCATTACCCAAATTTGGAAATTTTCAGGCTTATCCAATGCTAGCCGTTGGTGCCACCGTGATTGATTTAAATAAAACCAATGATCGCATTGAGACTGAAAATGGTTCAATTGGCGGCCACCACTTATTAGGGTTTTATGGGCTAGCTGGAATGTATAGCCGATATAATATCACGGACAACCTTTGGCTCAACTATAACCCAATGTCTCTAATAGGTGCCACAGGAGAACTGTCCGGAGAAACTCTGTTTATGCACGAGGGAGCGATCTCATACCAACTAACCTCTCGCTCTAACATTCGATATTTTGCTAACTGGTCTGACAATGTCAACTATAGAAATGGTGACCACCGGATAATGTACACCTATCAAATTTAATTATTTTAACCGAAGTGGCTATGAGGGACAAAATGAATAGCATCAACACTACATCACAATTGACTATTATCAGTTATCTCATGCTTTTTATTGGAATAAGTTTAGGTTTCTTTGGACTAGCTTTACCAATACTGCTTACTGCATCTTATATTTCGATTGGACTGTCAATTCCATTTTACCTTATCGGAAAAGTCATCGAAGCAATAAAGGAAAACACCAACACCAGAATTGATATATATAATGAGAGCAAAGACGATATGCCTGTAATTATTAGGAAGCATGTCATTTAAATTGTGACCAACAAGATACCTGCGATAACTATCACATTTACCCTAAAAAAATCGGCGTAAGCTATGCAACTTAATACTATAGCTGTACAGAAAACTATGATTACGCCGATTGATTCTTTTGACCCTATCAACTTTCGCCGCTTCCTCCATCAATACCCTGAGCTTTCACACCATGAACATCAAACCGCAGAGCTGATCAGCCAACAGCTGTGCCAATTTGGCCTATCCCCGAAAACTGGCCTCGGTGGTCACGGTATAGTGGTGGAATTCGACAGCGGTAAACCGGGTGAAACCAGCCTTTTCCGCGCCGATTTCGATGCCCTGCCGATCCATGAACAGGCGTGCCACCATTATGCCTCATGTTATTCCGGTATCATGCACGCTTGCGGCCATGACGGGCATACCGCTTCCTTGATGATGGTAGCCAAGTACCTCTGCGCCCATCCCCCTGCCTCTGGCAAGATCCTTTTGCTATTCCAACCAGCAGAAGAAACCGGAGCCGGCGCAGCAGCTATGCTGCAAGAGCCTTGGCTTGCCCAGCAGCATATTGATAATGTCTTTGCTTATCATAACCTACCCGGTTATCCACTCAATACGGTAGTCATCAAACCCGCGACCTTTGCCTGCGCCTCCACCGGCGTCACGATCGAACTGTTTGGCAAAACGTCCCATGCCGCCAAACCAGAGGACGGGTTACCACCAACCCGAGCAATGACTGAAACGATCAAGCTACTCCAGTCTCTTCCACAGCAGTTCCCCGAGGTATTCACACTGACCACCGTGGTCCACGCATCGCTAGGAGCAACGGCTCAGGGCGAGGCTGCGTTTGGCACCGCTCCGGGGTATGCCAAGGTGCTGGCTACGCTACGCAGCGATAATAGCCAAACCTTGCTCGCCATGAGATCCCTTATCGAACAGCAAGTCGCCAAGCTGTGCGAACAAGAGCGGCTCAGTGTCGAAATTTCGTGGCAAGAGTGGTTCAATGCCGCCGTCAATTCCTATCCGCACTGCCAGCAGGTTATCGCCAAAGCCGGATCTCTTGGCCTACCGGTCAATATTATTGAAGATCCGATGCGATGGTCGGAAGATGTGGCGGAGTTTCTCGCTAAGTGGCCCGGCGCACTGTTCTGCCTTGGTAGCGGTGAAGACCATCCTCAGCTGCATAATCCCAACTACGACTTTCCCGACGCTCTTATCGCAACAGCCAGTCAATTATTCTGTGCATTAATTGAAGAAAAGCATGACAACGTGAGGGATATGATAGGCGATTAACAAATCGGAACGATTAAACGGTAAGAAGGCTCTGGAACTCAGACGAATGATTGAAATATAATAATACAATTCGTGACGTCTGATAACTATAAATGCCACAAGGAGCCCTCTTGCAACTCTCTCCATTTGTTAAGAAAAACCTCACAACCGCATGGCCGCTCGCCATGAATGCCTTGCTGATGCAGTCGATGTTACTTATCGACACACTACTGATCTCACCACTTGGAGAAGTCCCTGTTGCGGCCATTGGTATTGCCACTGCCATTGTTGCCTTCCTACTCGGCTTTCAAAATGCACTCGCAAACGGCACCCAACTGGTGATCAGTCGGGCCTATGGCTCAGGTCGCTCCGAGACATTGAGCGACTCGATCCTGAGCGGAATGGCAATTAACTTTGGCGTTGCCATACTCTTTTCGGGATTGCTGTTTGTGTTCGGAGATCAGCTGGTCGGCTACATCACCCAAGACCCTGAACTGCTTGAACTAACCGTGGGCTACCTACAAATATCTACATTAACCTTGCTGTTCAGCGCCATCACCCAGGTGATTATCGCCAGTTTCAATGGGCTGGGGAAAACCAAGATCCCTTTCAAGGGCTACCTCCTTGAATTACCGGTAAACACTGTAGCCACTTATCTGCTAATCCACCAGTTGGGTTATGGCGTATTGGGCGCAGCATTGGGCAGTTTAGTGGCGATTCTGGTACGTACCTGTTTCCTTGTTTATTGCGTCCATTTGGATGGCATGATCACCCTACGCAAGCCAGAAAAAGCCAGCAATTTCAATCAATTAACCAAAAGTCATTTTAATGAAATTTTTCCGATAGCCGCCAACATGGCGATGCTGGCAGTCGGTGCTACTATCTATCAATTGCTTTACTCGCAACTGACCCTTTACGCCTATGTGGCTATTACCTTGGTCATGCCGTGGATCCGGATGGGAACCCAAATGACCACAGCTGCGGCCCATTCAACGGCTATTCTAATTAGCCAAGCCATTGGGGCAAACAAGCTCGATGACCTAAGGGAAAAAGTCGATACCAGCATTCGCATTGCAGTCGTACTGTCTACCATTACATGCGGCTTTTTCTTTGTGCTTAGTCTATGCCTGCCGTTTATTTATCCAGAAATGGGGCAAGAAACCTTCCAAGCACTGGCGGTTATCGCCCCGCTATATATCTTCCTACCCTTGGTGCGAGGCTATAACACCGTACACGGCCACGCTTTGCGGGCATTAGGTAAAACTAAAGCGGTATTCGCCATCAACTTTTCAGGGCAATGGCTGGTGTCTTTGCCCTTGCTCGCTATCCTCGTCCATTTCTTCGACGCGCCGCTGTTCTGGGCATTCGCCATTATGCCGTTCGAAGAATGTATCAAAGCGCTCCCATTCCGCTACTTGGCCCGTAAAACACTCAATGAGTTCGATCAGGACAAAGCAGCAGCGTTGAATTACCACTAAAACAAAAATAAAAACACTTAGTTAGATGTCATTTTCAGGCTTAAGCACTGGCTTTTTGCATCACAGTTTAAATAAAGCCCGGATCTGGCTTAGATCAAAAAACTGTGAACTGGCGAATATTTCAGAACATTCTACGATTGCTTTGAGACGCACAGATGTATATCCTTAAGCCATATAGTCATACAATAGTATTTTAGTAGGAGTCTTAAATGACTAAACCAGTAATTGGTTTCATCGGTCTTGGCCTTATGGGCGGCAACATGGTTGAGAATCTTCAAAACCGTGGTTACGAAGTTAACGTAATGGATCTTAACAAAGATGCAGTTGCAGCAGTTCTAGCTCGTGGCAATGCATCTGAAGCAGCTTCTGGTAAAGAACTCGCTGAGAAAAGTGACATCGTTATGCTTTGCCTAACAACGTCTGAAGTTGTTGAGAAAGTCGTTTACGGCGAAACGGGTATCCTAGCGGGTATGTCTGAAGGTAAAACACTCATCGACTTCGGTACGTCTATCCCAGCTTCTACTAAGAAGATCGGTGCTGACCTTGCTGAGAAAGGCGCAGGTATGATCGACGCTCCTCTAGGTCGTACTCCAGCTCACGCTAAAGATGGTCTTCTAAACATCATGGCTGCTGGCGACATGGAAACGTTCAATAAAGTTAAGCCCGTTCTTGACGAGCAAGGCGAAAACGTATTCCACCTAGGTGCTCTAGGTTCAGGTCACGTGACTAAGCTTGTGAACAACTTCATGGGTATGACGACTGTTGCAACTATGTCTCAAGCATTTGCTGTCGCTAAGCTAGCAGGTGTTGACGGTCAACAGCTTTTCGACATCATGTCAGCGGGCCCATCTAACTCGCCATTCATGCAGTTCTGTAAGTTCTACGCTGTCGACGGTGAAGAAAAACTAGGCTTCTCTGTTGCTAACGCAAACAAAGACCTTGGCTACTTTCTTGCGCTTTGTGAAGAGCTAGGTACTGAGTCCCTAATCGCTCAGGGTACTTCTACTAGCCTACAAGCTGCAGTTGATGCCGGTATGGGTAACAACGACGTACCAGTTATCTTCGACTACTTCACTAACCTTAAGAAGTAATTCGAACATAATGTGACTGCGGTGCTGTGGCTGTAATGGCGACAGCACCGCTGTTTATTTAGGCCCAATATCCCCTGCTCCCAACCACTCAACCACTCAATCACTCAACCACTCAACCTTCTCTAATTTGTTGACCGGATTAAGAAATTTTGTCACTGCTTTTTCCTTTTATATACTTATAACCTAATCGTACCGACCAAAGAGCAAGAGAAATGTTCAACCGCGAATTAGGAAAGATATGCCTGTTCAGCTCACTTCTTCTCATCGGATGCAGCGCAACCAAGAGTGTCGATAGCAATAGCCGTGCCTCAGCTAACCAGACGGTTAACGCCAGTATTATTGCCCAATGGGTTGATGACAGCATCTTAGCACCCGAAGGGCTTTCGCTTGAGCAAGACAATATCCGTTACCTTACCGGCAGTGCGGATCTTAACAACGATGGCGTTGCCGAGCATTTTGTCTTGATACAAGACAGCTACTTTTGCGGTAGTGGCGGGTGTACTGCAGCTATCTTCGACCAAACAGGCAACATCATTAGCCAGATGTCAGTGGTAAAACCCCCAGTCCTTTTAACGGATAGCACCAGCAACGGTTGGCAAGATTTCATGGTGTGGAGCAATGGTGCGTTTCGCTTAATGAAATATAACGGGAGTTCATACCCAACTAATCCTTCACTCGCGCCAGAAGTAGACAGAAACGCCAGCCAACAAGCAGCCTTGGCGAAAGTAATGGAGACGGAGCTATACCAGCAAGATGGATATGACATAACGGCGTCTGAAATATCAGAAATATGGGCGTCAGCGAACGTTTATGAATTTACTTTCAAGCATTACGGTGACCCGCATGCTGTGTATCACGCAAAGGTAGATTTGAAAAATAGAACCGTCGATATCAATCCAATGACATCGCAGTAACACTCAAACTAAAGATAGGGTTTCGTTGCTCATAAAAGTTCAAATGGCTTGACGCCATTTGAACTTAAACCATTTAACTTTCTAACATCAGTGACCGATAGCCTGATTCGCCAATTTTTCTGGCTTATCGAAGATGGCAAATTTGGTAATAATCTGCTCAGATTCTGCATTCATTCCCACGACATCGACTACTGAGCCAGCCTCCATAAACTTGATGATCACCTTATCAAGCGCCCCAACGGCGGTGATATCCCAGAAATGGGCATCAGACAAGTCTATCGTGATGTACTTCGTTGGGTGATTGAAGTTAAACATATCGATGAAGTTATAGGCAGAAGCAAAAAAGATCTGACCATGTACCTTATGTATTGTGTGCGCATTGTGAACCACAACATCATCCGTCACTTTCATTATCTTGCGGCTATGGTTAGCGTAAAACACGGTCGAAACAACTACACCTACGGCAACACCAATGGCAAGGTTATGGGTTAGGACGACAGATACCACCGTCGAGATCATCACTGCGTTCGCGTTGAGTGGGTGATGCTTGATATCAATGATCGATGTCCAAGAGAAAGTACTGATAGAAACCATGATCATGACTGCCACCAATGCTGCCATCGGAATTTGCTTGAGGTAGTCTCCGAGGAACACAACCATGATCAGCAAGAAAACCCCGGCTGCCAAGGTAGAAAGCCGCGTCCTACCACCTGAACTCATGTTGATCATCGACTGACCTATCATTGCACATCCAGCCATACCACCGAGCATGGCAGAGATCATATTCGCAATACCCTGACCTTTACACTCAGCATTGTTGTCGCTTGGTGTATCGGTAATATCATCAATGATTTTTGCTGTCATCATCGACTCAAGCACGCCGACTACCGCCAATGCAAATGAATAAGGGAAGATAATGTGTAGCGTTTCGAGTGAAAGCGGCACATTTGGCAGCAAGAACACAGGGAGAGAATCAGGCAATGACCCCATATCACCCACAGTACGAACATCAATCTTAAACATGACGGTACACACGGTGATCGCAATGATGCACACCAATGGAGAAGGCAATAACTTGCCAATTTTAGGTATGTATGGAAACAGATAGATGATCCCCAGCCCAGCCCCTGTTAGCGCATAGACATGCCAAGTGACACCGGTAAGCTCAGGCAACTGCGCCATGAATATCAGGATAGCCAATGCATTAACAAAACCAGTCACAATGGAGCGCGAGACGAACCGCATTAAATCACCCAGCTTGAGCAGTCCGATGATGTATTGAAGGATCCCGGCCAAAAAGGAAGCAGCTAATAAGTATTCCAGGCCATGCTCTTTCACTAATGTCGTCATTAGCAAAGCCATTGCACCTGTCGAAGCGGAGATCATACCTGAACGTGATCCCGTGAAAGCAATGACGACACAGATTGAAAAGGATGCGTAGAGACCAACCTTTGGGTCTAAGCCTGCGATGATTGAGAATGCGATAGCTTCTGGTATGAGGGCTAATGCCACCACGATTCCCGACAATAAATCTCCTTTGATGTTGTTGAACCACTTTTCTTTGTAAAAACTCAGCATAATATCTCTTTTATATTTCATGTATTTAAAGCGAAAAAAAGTAGAGATATTAAGGTTATGGCGGCGTGATAATACGCTTACCCTCCAATTAAATAAGTAATAAAAAAACAGCTAATATTATGACGAAAAGTATGACTACATTGAGGTATTTAAAGTTAAGAAAATCGTCACTGATAACAAAATCAATTCCGTCAATGGATTTATTTATTTCTTCAATATTTTCAAAGTATAAGTCAAGTTCATATTCATCATGTTTCAATATTTGATCCTTATATTTGGCTAAAGAAATGACCAATAGCACCTTATAGGAAGGAGTGAGATGCTATCAGTCATTTGTTCAGTTGAACTTAAACCTATAATAAAGCTCGAGATCTTTTTCCATAAGCTTGAGAGCTTTCTTAGCTAAACCGGTAGGGTTACGTCGCCCTTGCTCCCAGCTTTTGATCGTTTCCTGGCTTAGTCCAAGCGCTTCGGCGAATTCATACTGACTAACCTTTAGTCGCATTCTTATAGATTTGATATCAATATTTTCATTATGACACTCATTATCCATAATTCACCTCCAGCCAGTACAGGAGGTACATTGTACTCAGGCTTTTTTTTATTACAACAGATAACTTTAAAATAAACTGACCATCTAACTTTGCTAAAATTAAGTATTGAAATAATTACAATTTGGAGCGATCATATATTCAGCATTAAACGCTCACTTAATAAAATGATATTTTTAAAGAGTTTAAATATCATTAGATATATACTAAATAACTTCATGCTACTGAATTTAATGAACTTAGCGAGGTAACCCAACGATCAGATACTTAATAACAAGGATTGCAACGTACCACCAGTCAAGCTGGACTCAACGGCATGCGCTGCATTCAAAGCAGCAAAAAGATACTAATTTTCAAATAGATAACAATATTAATGGTGACTAAAATTGATGAGTGTTAGCGGTTTTAAAATCAGAGCACTAAGGCTTCACCAGAAAATGAAAAGTGAAGAATGCGCCAGCCATCTTGATATCACGCCGACATACCTTTCTCTTATCGAAAATGGTAAGCATACCCCCTCAAGAAAAGTGATCGGCAAAGCGGTTCGCTTGTTTGATGTACCACCGGGCTACTTTTTAGAGCTATCTGAACCACTTCGCGAAGCCATTACGGTTGCGAAAAACCTCAGTGATGTAGAAAAGTTGTACTTAAGCTCGATGCTGCTGAAATAAGCATCGTACCTTAGCTCATTGACCCCTCATGGTATATGAAGAACACATAGAGGGATCCCGTGGCTTTACAGACACACATGACTTGTTAATTTTTCCGTTGGGCTAATAAAAGCCTGACATCCTCGCCCTCCGGCGAGGATCAGTGTTGAAGCGGCTATTGGCGGCCATACATCTGTTCAAAATGAGGGATCTGTTTCTCCCATACCGGTATCTCTGTACCGATTATGGATTTGAGCGTCTCGATAAACAGTTTCGTTTTGATGGGAGCATCCCGGTGTGGATATACAGCATAGAACGTGCCAAAGTCATCGAGATCTAAATGGGTCATGATCGGAATAAGCTTACCTTCCAAGATTTCATCTTCAATCATCTGCGCGGTTACAACAGCCAATGTGTTTCCAGCCACCGCACTCTTTGTCACCATTTCAACATCATTCACTCTATAAGCGACCTTTAGCTTAAATTCCTGATGTTCTTTGTTGTCGTCAACATATCTGAATGTATCGAGCAACAGTCCCGGGCCTGAATACACTGTCGCGGGTAATGATTCCAGCTGCTCAACCGTGTTGATATCGCCATGCTTTTGAATAAAGGCAGGAGAAGCAACAATCAACAGCCTATTACGAGCAATTTTTCTAGCGATTAAGCTAGAGGCTTTCGGCTTGCCGATACGAAAACCGATATCAAACCCTTCGCTGACCATATCAACGACACGATCTTCTAAGCGTAATTCAATGTCTACGCCAGAGTATTGCTGCTGGAAAGCCAGCACAGCTTGCTGAACGTATTGGCGACCAAATAAGGTTGAGCTGGTAATACGTAATACACCTTTAGGCTCGGCATGGTAATTCTGTGCCAGACGATGGGTATTACTCAACAGAGTCCGCAGTGACTTAGCTTGGTTCACCATTTCGTTTCCAGCGGCAGTTAAAGAAAGTGAACGTGTAGTACGGTTTAGCAGTCGTACACCCAACTCCTCTTCTAACCGGCTTATATGTTTAGAGATCACCGACCTATCAACATTTCTTTGCTCAGAAACTTTGGTAAATGAGCCGAGCTCTACCACTTCAAGTAACAACAGCAGTCGACTTGGAAAATCCATACACCCTCTTTGTTGCATTTACAGCACCAATTACTTGCCAATTTGAGCATTTTTCACCTTCTATGACAAATATATAGTAACCACACATTGAGGGCATACACTTAACAAGCCCATTAGGCTGAGTAAGGAAAATCCATGAACAAGTTATCGATTACCCACGACAAAGGCGTTGCGACCGTTACTATCAACAACCCACCGGTAAATGTATTAACCATTGATTTAATCAATGAAATCAATGCATTTTTGTTATCACTAAAAGATGATCGCGAAACCAAGGTCGTTGTTTTCAAATCACTGCATACGCAGTTCTTCTTGGCGCACTTAGATTTGAATGTGATTAACGGTACTCAGGGTGGCCAAGCTGCATCGATTGAATTCAATCATATGATTGCCAACATCAAAGCAATGAAGCAGGTATCGGTAGCCGTAGTCGACGGTGTAGCCCGAGGGGGTGGTAATGAATTCGTTATGGCGTGTGATTTGGCCTATGGTACGGAATCCGCAGCATTTGCTCAGCCAGAAATTCACGTAAATATCCCGACCGGTGGCCAGGGTGCCGTGCAATTTGCCAGAAGAATGGGAAAAAACAAGGCACTACAAGCACTACTCGTCGGTAATGATTTTACGGCCCAACAAGCAGAAGCGCTGAACATTATTACCCAGTATGTACCAAAAGCGGAAATGGATGGTTTCCTCGCCCAAGTAATTGGCGTCATCAGCCAATTAGAAATTCGCGATATCGTGATGTACAAAGAGATCATCGAGGCGTCAATTAAAGATGAAAATGTAGGGACAGAGCTAGAGCTGCGCTACTTCCTAGAGCGAGCAAAAGAAGAAAAGACCCAAGCGATTATCTCAGCCTTTCTAAAACACGGAGGCCAAACGGAGCGAGAAGCCAAAGACATCCAAGGCATCTTTGTCGATACGGCAGCCGAGTTGGCAAAATAATATCACACCAAACAAAAGCAGCCATGGCGTAGTGTTATGGCTGCTTTACAAAAAGTGGTTACGACACTTAGAAATAAACGCGAAAGCCCGCCCTTGCTTCCAGTTCAATATCAAGTTCATCCAAGTATACCGCTGGGGTCAGATCCACATAGAACCCCATAGGGCGTACGCGAAACTCCGCACCGATCCCCGGAGTGATAGCAACATAGTGTTTGTTTCTGTCTACGTATTGCCCACCAATAAACAGGTACAAAGGGGTGCCTTGCACGCCGTAAGTTTTGTTCACACCAAAACCGAACTGATCATCAAGGCTAACGTTCACTCTGAATCCATTGTGTTTCATATCGACGCCCCAGAACGGGTCGCCAACCGAGAGGCCGATACCGGTCTCGGCCTTAACGGCCATTGACGTACACATGCCCATGGCCAGAATGAGGGACATTATCTTTTTCATGTTATTTCCACTGCGATAAAAGGCAGGATCTTAAAACGACGAAAACGATTAAATGTTAAGAGGAAAGAGAATTAACCGACATTTTACAGTGTCGGTTAATATTTCAACGTTGCCGGTCAATGACCAATCAAATTGAAAGTAATTAGATACTTAGGAGCAGCAATTAACTGTTTTTTCCACGCATCGCTTTAAACACTTCGAACACAAAAGTCGCAACACCACCAGCAGGATCTGAATTCACATAATCCTCCAGAGGGGCAACAAAGTTTGACTTGAATTTCTCGACCGCCTCTTGCGGGGAGTCGGCATAAATCACATCACCCTCAACCTCGAACCCCATTTCCAAGAGCTGCTGTTTCTCGGTAGAAAAGCTTTCACTTGCCATCTCAATATACGTAAACGCTTTACGGTTTGAATCTGGCTTACAAAAGAACTGATATTTTGCCATTCGTGCTTCCTTGTTGGCTAATCGCCACGGGTTATAAGTTGCTGATTATAGTTAGAAGGTTATTACCTTACTCCAACGCTGAGAGGTCGTTTTCATACAACTATTATTCCATAGGGAAGAATGCAAAAGGGTGCAACAAAAGCAATTAATTGCGACTCATTAGAGATATCAGCCATTTTCCGCCACCAGCCACCAAAACGAAAAAGGCCCACCGAAGTGAGCCTGTTCATGAATAGGTACTTGCCTACCATCAAATCAATGCATGGCGGCAGCGGGCTGAGGTCCATTCAGATGCCGAAGCCGTCACACAGCCATTAATAACTGAGTTCAAATTTGACCGCGCCGCTATCGATATCAACCGTGCTGTCATCGACCACCGCGCCACCAGCCTCGACAGAGATACTAAAATCATTTGTCGCATTGAATTTCAAGCCAGCACCGAACTCGGTAGGATCTTCAATATTTTTATTTTGATAAATACTAAAATTATCTCGGCCAGTATTATCGACAGGACGACTCCCCTGCCCAACAAACTCTAGCGGCTGCTTTGATTGTGATTCTTCGATAAAGATCTCACCCAACTCTCGCTCTTTGACCGCATGCGCACTACCAGCAACTAATAACAATACCAACAGTCCATGTCGCCACTGACCCATCATGTGTAACCTCACTACTTACCACATACATCTTGGTTTTACTCACGGGGTTATCCCCCTTACCTCAAGATACTCGATACTAAGGGCGTACTTTCTAGGCTGGAGAGCTCTCTTGAGACAATTGAACTATATATGGTTGTAAACCATCGCTTTGTGAAAAACAAGCTTGAAAGGCAAACAGCCCCTAACCATTTTTGACAAAAATACGCTTAACATCATTAAGTACAGTTTAGACCGGATAAATAACGCCTAATGAAGCAAGTCCCTCCGCCCCGGTGACTTCCGGTACGTTGCTCGGTTGCCCATGAATGCGCTGGCGGGCAAGCCAGGCAAAGGCCATCGCTTCCATATAGTCCGGATCAATTCCAACATCACGGGTATTGCCCACAGACCAAGCCGGTAATAACTCCGCAAGGCGAGACATCAGAAGCGGGTTATTCACCCCGCCCCCACATACAAGCAAACGTGGTTGCTCACCGTGAGCAAAACCTGTCACCTGATCGGCTATCGTCTGTGCCGTAAATTGCAACAAGGTTGCCTGCACATCTTGCTCTGGCACCACTTCCGCTAAGCCGGCCAATTGCTCTTGCAACCACGGCAGGTTGTAGTGCTCGCGTCCGGTACTTTTCGGGTAGAGGCGGCCAAGGTATGGATCGGCCATCAACTGGGCAAGCAAAGACTGATTGGCCTTACCTGACGCGGCAAAGGCACCGCTTTTGTCATATTTCTGCCCGAGGTGAAGGTAAACCCAAGCATCCATCAACATATTACCCGGGCCGGTATCATAGCCAATAACAGGCTGGTTAGGGCGCAGCACCGAGATATTGGCAATACCGCCAATATTCAATACCACCGTTGTCGAGCTTTGTTCAGAAAACAAGCCTTTATGAAATGCCGGTACCAAAGGGGCACCTTGCCCGCCCAGTGCCATGTCTTTACGGCGAAAGTCGGCGACGGTGGTGATGCCGGTTTTGGCCGCGACGATATTGGCATCTCCCAATTGCATGGTAAACGGGTAGTCACCATCCGGTTGGTGGTATACCGTCTGCCCGTGATTACCCACGGCCGTTACCGCGGAGGCATCGACCTCCACTTTATCCAGTAGTTGGTTAACCGCATCGGCAAACAAATGCCCCAATTGATGATCCAGCTGACCAATTTGCTTTAGGTTTGTCGCCTGCCCCATACACACATCAAGCAATGCCGATTTTAATATATCAGGCATCGGGTAGGCATCGGTTGCCAGCAGTTCAGGTATTGCAGCGGACTTAGCCTCGCTGTCAAATGCCACCAACGCAGTATCCACGCCATCGAGGCTGGTACCTGACATTACACCAATATAAAGCTCACGGGTCATAGCGCTTCCTTTACAGACACGGCAAATTGCAAGACATAGTTAAGGTAAGCCGATGACTTAGCCTTCTTCCCCTGCCAGACCTTTTTCATTGCTTGCCGTTTGGATCGGCCGGGCAATATGAGGCGACTGGGTGAGCTGTACCTGCATCGACACCACATTATTGATCATATTGAGCAAAGACGCCCATTGAACGGTTTTTTCTTTTTCAAACAGGCTATCGAAATTATCCGGTGTCCACTCAACAAATGGTCGAGGATTCAAGGCCCGTCCCAAAAAGCGGATCTCATAGTGCAAATGCGGGCCCGTCGACAAGCCCGTATTGCCCGTCCAACCAATCAGCTCACCTTTGCGGACAAACTCACCACGCTTTACATTGAATTTTTTCATATGAGAATACGTAGAGGTGAAGCCCATGGTGTGATCCAGTTTGAGGAAATTGCCTGAGCCCTTGTTGCTTGGGCGGATCACCTCTATCACGCCATCTGCTGGCGCGTAGATCTCGGTGCCGGTATTGGCGGCAAAGTCCAAGCCTAGGTGACGCTTGCGTTTGCCCGTTACCGGATGGACTCGGGTACCGAATTGCGATGACATCCTGATCCCCGGCGTCGGATTGCCATTGGGAATCATCCGGAACAAGGTGCCCCGGACCGCCGAGCTGATCGCCGCGCTGTCTACCCGTTCCTCAAGAGTAACCACTTCACCATCTTCGGATGTCTGCAGACCAAGGATGGTTTCTACATCATCAATCCGTAGCGAAAGCGCATCGAGTTCCGCTTTTTTTTCATTGAGTTCTGCAATCAATTCACGATTGCTGGCACTTTCCTCAGACAAGGAAGCTGTGAGCTGCTGCGCCTGCACATTGAGCTGACTAAGCTGCAGATTAGAATGAAGCTTCTCCTGGTATAGGGTATAGACACTGTAACCGCCTGCAGCAGCGGCAGACAAAATAACTGTTGTCGCTAAAGCGATATAACGTTTCTTGAAGCGGTTAATAAGATAATGAGAGGTGCCACGATGATCGGACACCGAAATACAAATATTTTCTGACATGATGACTATTCACGACTCGTCGAGATGTTGCTGCAAATCAGTTAGCTGTTCCAGCTCACGATGTAATAGTTCATCAGTGCCAACATTTAATTCGACCAAACGCCGGAGGTGCCCGGCACTTTCTAAATCAATATGGAAGATATGCATACGTAAATAAGCAGCATCATGATGAACCAACTGGGTTTCCATCCGCAGCTCGATGTCACAGTCGTGCAGACAAAACGATAAAAAATATTTATCGTCAGCATCTTGCGCAGACCAGCTCTCCGGCTTGGTCAGCAAGACCCCCTGCAGGGACAGATCTCGTACTTCCGCCTGCCATTCACCATTGGCATTCATTAGCGTTGCTGGAGCCTGATATAAAATACGACTAAAGTGACGACGTTCAACCATAATCACTGCATTCTTTGTTGTTTTATTAAACTAATTGTAATGATTATTGGCTGATTAGACCAGATTTATCCTAATACAGAATTAACTATATTGAGGTTTTATGATCTCAATGCTGATAAGGCGACGACAAAAGGAGGAGTTTCTGAGCTAGGAGTGTTTCATTAATGAGAAAATAAAAATAGCCATTACTGTCGCCTATATTTAGGCGACAATATAATGACGACCTTATCAGTAGGGTTGCTTATTGCAATGGTAACAGCCCCAGCAGTTACGGCTGTAATGCTTTGAGGCTATCCAGAGAGATGTCCTGCTGGTAATCAACACCGGCAAAACCAAAGCCGTTGAGCTCCATGAAATCCTGTTTATAGCCCGTATAGTCGCCCACCTCAGTGAAGTTATCAGCGTTCATCTCGGCCATTAGCTCACTGACCCTCTGCTGTACATCAGGCGCCAATTCCCAATCGTCCATCCGGATCAATCGCTGGCCATCGGTTAAAACGCCTTGCTGGGTGCCTTTCTGGGGATAAAACCGCGCACTGAACAGTCTCTGCATCTGCTCAATACAGCCTTCATGGGTCCCGATCTCTTTCATCACCTTGAACAAGGCGAGGATATAAGGCGTGAAAGCCGGAATGAACACACTGGCTTTAGTCACCAAGGCTTTACACACTGCGACATGGGCTTGCCCGCCAATCGCTGCAAGTTGCGTATTAAGCACCTCTGCAGTGTTGTGCATATGCTCTTTGGCCCGTCCGAGGGTGCCGTGGTGATAGATAGGATACGTCACGGCTGGGCCAATGTAGGAATAAGCCACGGTACGGCAACCTTGAGCCAGAACGCCTGCGTCAGACAAGCACTGTATCCAGCTGGCCCAGTCTTCTCCCCCCATGACTTTCACGGTCTCGGCAATCTCGTGATCGGTTGCAGTTTCAACGGTCATTTCCGCTAGGCTATCGGTTTCCAGGTTCAAGGTCGGGCCCACCACCGGCTTGCCTGTGGTTTTGATCACCGAACGCCACATGTCACCGGTTTCAGGGTTCGGGCGAACGCCTGTTGCTAGACTGTACACCACCAGATCAACTTGGCCGCCAAGATCGTTTCTGATCGACTCGATCACCTGCTGACGAACCTGCTGTGAAAACGCATCACCGACAATATTGGTCGCAACCCGTCCTAACTTCTCAGCTTCTTGCTTAAAAAAGATATTGTTATACCAGCCCGCGCTACCGACACCTTTGTCACTCGGGCCACGCTCAAATGACACCCCAACGGTGTCGGCCTCTGCACCACCAAATGTATGGGAAATGCGCGATGCCAAACCAAAACCTGAGGAGGCCCCCAGCACCAGTACCCGCTTCGCACCTTGCTCAATAGGCTTGGCCTGTTTTACATATTCAATTTGCTTACGCACCGCTTGCTGGCAGCCATAAGGGTGGGCCGAGCGGGCAACAACACCTTTAATCACTGGCTCGATAATCATTGTTTGCTCCAAAACGCATCACGAAATACACCACTGATGTCACCCTATCGGAATTTCGTGGTTAGCAATAGTATGGAAATCAATAAATGTTGATACCGATGTGCCTTCGAAAAGTAGACCGAGAGATGCGCCGTTATTTCACGAAATGCTGCTTTTCATGCTCAAGTAGCCATACCTTGATATCCAGCCCACCAGCATATCCAGTCAACTTACCAGAGCTACCGATCACCCGGTGACAAGGGACAATAATGGGAACGGGATTTTTGCCGTTGGCCGCACCGACAGCACGCACCGCTTTTGGGTTACCGATATCATTGGCGATATCACCGTAAGAGCATGTATCCCCGTACCCAATGCCATTCAACGCCTGCCAAACTGTTTTTTGAAATGCCGTGCCGGCCATATCCAGTTCCACATCAAAATGCTCCCGCTGGCCGTTAAAGTATTCTGCCAGTTGCTGGCAGCACTGCTCTGTTGTCTCTGAGGGATGCTGTTGTTGCTCAGGATCAGCGGCAAACTCAATCGCAGTAATCGCACTAACGCTCGCCATGACATTCAGCCAGCCGATGGGGGTATTGATAAGCTGGTTACTCATAATGTTTTCCATAAATATAAGGTTAAATAACTCTGCCAAGGGGCGGCCAATTCTGGCTGGAAAGGCTGCATACTGGTTTTGTCTTGGCGCTGCTCTTGCTGCACTTGTCGTTGCTGCAACGCTTTCTTCACTCCCAAGTCACCGACAAGGAAAATATTGGGGTCGCTCAGACCACGCATCTTCAGATAATCCACCGTCCACGGGCCAATCCCCGGTAATGCCAGCAAGGCATCCGGATCATCGATGTCCTGCTCAGCAGCATAACGGCCGAAGACCCGCAAGGTTTCCCGGCGGCGCTCAGGCATACCAAGCTGGTTCAAGTCATAATCAACGAAAGCCTCAGGCTCAGGGAAAAACAGTCGTTCTGGAAGGTTATCCGGATTCATTAAAATCAGCTTCTCTGCCAGATTACGTGCTGCTTTTACCGATACCTGCTGGCCCAAGATAGCCCGTATACCAGCCTCAAACGGGCTCCAAGTCCCCGGCAGGCGTAGACCCGTTTGAGTCAAGGGCTGCCCCATTGCCGCTTCAATCGCACTATCAATCAAGCCTGAATCCGCATCCAAATCCAAACAACGGCGAATATTAGCAATCGCTCTTGGTAGGCACTGCAAGTCAGAAAGATGCAGTTCAACCCGAAATCGCGTTTTGTCTGCCTCATGATAAGCGGTGAACCAGCCCTGTCCGTATGCTTTACCGAACGTTCGGCCATAGCTGTTTTCGTCCAGCCACTCCAGCCCTTCAATCAAACGAGAGGCAAAGAACGCTTGTACTGACTCCCAATCATAAGGCGGACGATACGACAGGTTGACCGTCACGGTCTGAGTTTGGTTTTCCGTATGGCTACTCAGCTCAGCTTCATTAAGCTGCTTACGCACTTGCGACGGCGTCAGTGAAAAGTGTTGGTGGAAGCAATCATTGAAGCGGCGGATGCTGTTAAAGCCACTCGCCAACGCAATATCGGTAATGGGCAATTGGCTTTCGTGCAGCAACTTTTTAGCCAACAGGCATTGCTGGTAAAGGCTATAAGCTTTGGGCGACAGCCCCATTTCTTCATTGAATAGTTTTCGCAGGTAGCGATCGGTTACACCTAGTCGCTCCGCCAGCTGTGCCAAGCCACTTTCAATCAGCGCCCCTTCGTCAATCAAGCGCTGCGCCCGCACAAAAGTCGTGCTTTTCCCCCGCCATGCCGGCGAGCCCGGCGCACTGTCTGGTCGGCAGCGTAAACAAGGGCGATAGCCTGCTTGCGCTGCCGCAACGGCAGAAGGGAAATACTCCACATTTTTTTCCAGTGGTGGCGGGGCCGGACATATCGAGCGGCAGAAGATACCGGTCGTCTTCACTGCGGTGAAGAACAGGCCATCATAGCGTCTGTCTCGCGCCAAGCGGGCTTGCTGGCATTGGGCGGGGGTCATCATGGTAGTGTGTCCTTCAGCTCGCGTTTGTTTTCAGGGTTGCTAATTCTTCTTTTAGTCTACCCTGCCGCCTCGACAATACTAGCCATTTTCGGAACTGACCCATCGCCATCAGTTAGTCATAAAAATTGAGCCTAAAACCGAATAAAAATCTACCGCGAGCTCTTTTACAGTTATTTGCTTTTATGTATCATCGCACCTATGAGCAGTTTCAAAACATCAGTAGCTCACGCAGCTACGCACAATAATCTACTAAACGTACCTTGGTAACCACCCCATCAAAGACCAAGTTGTATCTAAAAATTACATTTATACGTTTAATATTAAGAGGTTATTGTGACTCTAACTGTATTCATTTCTTTATTTGTCGTCACGTTACTGGGAACCATGACACCGGGACAATCCGTCATCATGGTGTCAAGGAATACACTTGCTGGCGGTAGACGCCACGGTATTATCACCGCCCTTTCCCACGCCGTTGGTGTTGGCATCTATGCCGCACTGTCATTAGCGGGCTTGGCCGTTGCCCTGAAAAACTCCCCGATCTTTTTTCATACGATTGCCTACGCTGGGGCTGCATACTTGGCTTATCTAGGAGTGTGCTCTTTACGCTCTAAGGGCGGGCTTTCCGACAAAATCACCAAGGGTAAAGAGAATACCCTTCTGCAGTCAGCCCGTGACGGCTTTATGATTTCCCTACTCAACCCGAAAATTATCATCTTCTTCCTCGCTCTATTCAGCCAGTTTGTAGCTGATGGGAATGACTTCACTAGCCGCCTGATCATCGTGCTGACACCTGTTGTCCTTGATGCATTATGGTATTCGTTCATTGCTTGTGTTTTATCACGGCCAAATACCATGACTCGCCTACGCAACCATGCATTGCTTATCGACCGCTTATCAGGTGCCGTCTTGCTTGGCCTCGCGGTGAAAGTCATCATGGTATAAAGAAGAAATAAACAAACAGCCCCGCAATATTGCGGGGCTGTTTTGTATATGAAATAGCACATCCTCGCCTAACGCAACTTCACTGCCGTGCCATAAACCAGAATTTCAGACGCCCCTTGCATGATGGCGCTCGTAGTAAAACGTACGTTCACAATCGCATCGGCACCTAACGCTTCAGCTTCAGCAATTGCTCGTTGGGTGGCTTCCTGCCTGGCTTCGGTCAGCATCTCAGTATAGCCACGGATTTCACCGCCGAAGATAGTCTTAAACCCTGCCATAATATCGCGGCCGACGTGCTTGGATTGCACCACATTGCCAGTAACGGTGCCTAAAACGTCCTTAATTTCGCGGCCATACACCTCAGGGGTGGTCACATAGAGCATATTGTCATCCTTATATTTATTTGCTGGCTTTCAATATATCCATACCGCTTCATATTTTGCGAGGGAAAACGTCTGACTACCATTCAACATCATCAAGAAAAGTCATAAAGCGCTGCCAAGACTTATAATCAGCATCCTGACGGTAGTTATCAGAACCATACACCGTGAAGGCATGTGGCGCACCGCTGTACACAATCATTTCATTGCTCACGCCGGCTTTTTCGAGTTCACCCGATAATACGGCAAAATCAGACATAGGGATCGCCGTATCCGCCGCGCCATGAAGGACTAGGATATTCCCTTTTGCTTTTGAATAATCTTGCCCTTGTGGGGTTTGTAAACCGCCATGGAAAGTAGCGAAGCCTTTCATGTCGGAACCGGAACGGGCCAATTCCAAAACTGCCGCACCACCAAAACAATACCCCATTGCAACGGATTTATCGGTATTGGCACCGAGCGAGTCCGCCATTTGCAACGCACCATTCATCAAATCACGCATTTTCTGCCGGTCTTTGTAGAGCTCGCCAGTATGCTGTCGTTTGTCTTTCACTTCGGTCGGCCGTACCCCGGCACCAAACAAGTCAGCAGCAAACACCGCGTAGCCTTGCTCTGCCAGCATCTCAGCACGCTTGACTTCATAGTCAGTCAAGCCATCCCAGTCGTGGATAAGCAGCACTAAAGGCGCATCCTCTGAGGGCGAAATATAGTACCCTTCATAGGCTTCATCATTTACCTTGTACTCAATCACCCGACCTTCGGTTGCACTTGTCCCAAAAGACATCGCTGCCAGCAACGCACCAAGCATTACATGTGTTCTCATAACAGGCTCCGATCATCCTTATTGATTACGTTATAACTTAGTTTCCAGAAATAAGTGTAGGCAAGCACCGACAAAAGTGTAGAAATGACCGGACGACAATCCTGTTTCATTATGTGAATAAATTTATTAGCTTAGTGCTAATATACTTGAGCACATTGACACGGAAGACACCATGACTGCTTTTTCAGAATTTATTAAACATGTTGGCCGCGGCGAGAAGGGCCGACGCCCGCTCACCCAAGATGAAGCGCGTGAAGCGCTGGATATGTACCTCGACGGCAAGGCCGATTTATTGCAACTTGCCACCCTACTGATGTTGCAACGTGTCCGTTGTGAGACCAGCGAAGAGGCCGCCGGATATATCCAGTCATTACGCGGCCGTATTTCACCTGAGTGGCGTGATTTGGACGTCGATGTCGACTGGCCTTGTTTTGCGGGTAAACGCCGCCAGCCGCCTTGGTTATTACTGGCAGCCAAACTACTAGCCCAAAATGGTATTCGGGTAATATTGAGCGGTCATATGGCGGTCGACGCGATCAAATATCAGGTTGAAAGTGCCTGCCCTGCACTGGAGATTCCGCAAGCCGCAACGCCTGATGAAGCCAGACGTATCCTTGCCAAGGATAATATTTGCTACATCCCCCTCTCCAGCTATTGCGAACCACTCATCGACTTACTGGCACTGCGCAATTTAGTGGGGCTGAGAACGCCGCTTAACACGGTAGCCCGGGCACTCAACCCGACTGCCGCCCCTTACTCCATCCATGGCATATTCCACCAAGGCTATGAGCAGCTCCACGCCGAAGCCGCCCAATTGGTTGGAGACAAAAACATGGTCGCCTTCAAAGGAGAAGGCGGTGAGAGTGAGCGCAGTCCACGTACCGCCTGCCGTTTATCTGGCGTCACTCAGGGCCAGCTATTTACTGAAGAATGGCCGACTTACTTGGAGGGCGCATCGGGTAAACACGGCGAGATCAGTGGTGAATTCTTACAGCAAATCTGGCTCGGTGAGGCAGAAAACCATTACGGTGAATACGCGGTGATTTCAACCTTAGCGATTGTGCTGAAGATGATGGGAATTTGCAGCGATCAAGAACAAGCACTCACGATGGCCCGAGAGTGGTGGGAAAAGCGGTTGAGCTAACTCGCTGAATAACTGAAAACCACATTTGGTAGTCGGAAATGGGTAAATTATCTGCATTCCCAACCTCTTTGCCACGAGATTGAATGTATGAAAAGCCAAAGACTACCAAGTGTCGTCCTCGCCCTAACGTTAAGTGCGATATCAACCACAAACGCCTCCGCAAACTCTCTGACAACTGTCACCTCGGCCGGACAACTGCATGGTGTGCTGGACTCATGCCAATTCTTTGAAGCGCTGCCTGAGATGACGATTCAGCGTGTCAGCGATTACCTGATCCAAACGACACTCAAGGCAGACAATACTGATCATCACATCGCATGGGTTGAAGCACGCGTTGAAGGGCGGCAATACGCTGATAAGCTTCATCTTGCCAATGACAACCTGCATCACGCCAAATGCAGCGGTATTGTAGAGTCATTCTGGAGTGGGACCTTACCAGCAATAAACAGGGGCTAAACCGCCCCTTGATACCATCAAACCTAAGGATGGACTTCACAACTCCACTAGCCAACAGTACGGATGTGGAACTTATCAACTTCCGAAGAAAGCTCCATCATGCGCTGTTTAATCATATTCATCTCGTCATGGATATCCGCTATCGCCTTCATGGTATTTCCGGCAAGTTCCAGCAAACCATCTACATCGGCATCCACACTGCGGGCAGTTTGAGATTGCTGGCTCGCTGCCGTCGCTATACCAATATTGAACTCGGCAATTTCATTGACGTTGCCAATCAGCCCTTCGACCAATAGTTTGGCTCCAGAGACGACCTCCTGGGTTTCCATCGTGGCTTCACGGCTCTGCTGCATGTTGGTATATGACGCTTTCGCATTCTGGGTAATGCCATCGAGTAACTGGCGAATATCTTCGGTGGACGTTTTGCTGCGCTGGGCCAAGGTTCTCACTTCATCAGCGACGACTGCAAATCCCCGCCCTTGCTCACCCGCCCTTGCGGCTTCAATCGCGGCATTCAGTGCCAATAAATTGGTTTGCTCAGAAATGGCGTTAATCGTATCAAGAATAACGGTCACCCCTTCCATTTGCTGCTCAAGCGCCTCAATGCACTGATACGTTTCATTGACACTGTTGAGCAATCGCGAGGTTGTCTGTTGAGATTGCTCACTCTGGACATAACTCGACTCCGCACTTCCACGAGCCAATTCGGTACTGTGCTGCGCATCGTTGGTAATACCGGCAACCTGTTCGCTGGTTTGCGCCATTTCAGTCATTGCGGTGGCGATACTGTCACAACGGGTATGGGTTTGCTGGCTGTCAGTACTTGCCAATGCAATAAGCTTCACCATCTCCGCCATCTCTTGCTGAGTTTGGCTCGCGACACAGTGGGCCTTATAAAGCGTATCGCTTACGCTATCCGATAATCTATCCAGTTTGGTACCGATCTCCCCAATTTCATCATCACGGTTATCAGCAAGACGAATAGTCAGATCTTTCGTTGTCGCCATCGTTGATAGCTTGTCTGAAAATGCAGTAACACGCTGAGTTAACCGCTTGAGAGACACAATGGTGAACAGGATCAAAGGAAGAATAACCAGCGCAACGAGACCTGAAAAAAACCACAGCTGATTCGTCACACCTTGCTTTTCAGCCAGCACGTTGGCCGTTAGTTCAGCCGCCATCTGATCACGCAGGCCCTTGACGGCAGAAATTCTTTCTGTGGCTAATCCAAACCAGCTCGGTGCATCAGATCCTTTCACTGCAGCCAACTCTGCTTTCTGGGCAAGATACTGCTGCTGAATACTCATCACTTGCTGCCAAGTCGATGAACGAACAATGGCTTCAAGCTGCTGTAAATTTTGCCCACTTAGCAGTAACCGGGCCTGGCGGATAGCATAAGCTTCGTCATTGATATAGCCCTGGATTTGCGCATAACGATCAAGGCTTGATTGCTGGCTGGCGAATACACCATTAAGCGCCCCGCGAGCCATTCCAGCCTGCTCTTTGGTGATCAGCAACTGCAGTAAGCCCTGCATCTCCTGCTTGAGTTCAGCATTACTAATTTGAGCCAGCAATATCGCAAGGTTATCCAACGCCAATCGATTGATATTAGAGTAATAGGCAAACGGGGAGTCCACCAACTGCAAACTATCGACTTGCTGTCGGATTATATGGCGATCATCCAATTGCGAGCGAACAGCTTCCAACAACGGCTCAACAACTTGGCTGTCCAAGTGCTCAGGAGAAAATGCCAACAATGACTGGTATGCGTTGTCCGAAAGAGTCCTTTGATTTCTTAAGGTTTGCACCTGAGGCCCCAGCCCTTTGCTGCCGAGTACCCCCGCCGTTAACCCACGTTCAACCGCAAACTGGTGGGCTACCTCATCATAAAGGTGGAATAATGCAACTGTTTCTTGGGCAACATCGGCTTGGGAGCGTTTATCCATTAACTGATAGGTTTGCCAACCAATCACAGACAGCAACAGCAATGTTGGAATAATGAAAGTGACGAGCAAAGTCTGGCGTATAGTCAGATTTTTTACTGGGCTAGTCATAATTAACCTCTTATAAATGCAATTCCTTTTACGTATTTAACATAGCAAATTGCCGTTACAATATCCGATGGTTTAATCACCAATTGAGAAAAGAATGCGCTATTTCAAAAAAGCGTTGTTCCTTGTACAGCCCCTTTTTTGAGCCTGTTTGCACCAAGTGCTGGCATCGCCATCAACCCACTCAATGATTTACCATAAAGTTACTCACTTTTTTTGTGGATAACCAATTCAAAACCATTAAAAACAACAATTTAACTTTTTCAACCTTCATTTTCATATCGAACGGAAACAGCTTACTCCCCCTGGGAATACTGATAAACCTAACGACAATAACCAGCAAAAAACAAATTACCCATAGGTATAGCGTTTGTGCTGTGCCTCGAAAAAAATAGTCAACTTAGTCACAAGCCATAAGTAGATTCTCGAGGCGATTAATAAATATAAAAATAAAAAACCACCATAACCGCTAATGACTATTGCTTATTCTGTTTTTTATTTAGCCTTTCATGGTTCGAAATAAATCTTAACGGAACTAAGGAATAGAGATGATAAGGCAAACACTTTTATCAGCCGCTCTTGCTGCTGCCTGCAGTACCCCAGCTTATGCCATCAGCGTTGATGACATCAATCAACTGGGTAATGGGCTCGATGTTACTTATGGCGTCTTGGACAATACCCAAGATGACTGGCGTACCTTCCGTGGTGAAATCGCTATTGCCAACAGCAGCAATACTGAACTGCCGGCTTCCGGATGGGCGATTTATTTCAGCCATATCCGAATGGTGAAAAGCCTTGCCACCAATGCCTTTAAAGTGACCCATGTTAATGGTGATATATTCAAGCTTGAACCGACCGAATCTTTTACTCCTCTAAAACCAGGAGAAACATTCCGCTTTGAGTTTGATGGTGGTGACTGGCAAATAGCAAAAACCGATGTAATGCCTAACTGGTATATTGTATCGGAAGACAACGGTCAGGAAGTCAAGGCCTTGCTCACCAGTACCAGCAATACAATCAACGGTAAAGTCCCCGTGAAACCCAGCGATGAGCTCCCCTTTGTGGCTGAGTTTGATACGCCTAAGAAGTGGAAGCGTTACGGCAGTGATTTGATCACCGATTTCTACGATCCCTTCACCGCCCAAGACCGTTATCAGCGCAATGCCGACCTTTCGGTTATCAACAACATTCAAGGTGTGATCCCGACCCCGGCATCTATCACTCTGGGGACAGATCAACTGCTTCTTGACGACAGCTGGGTCGTGGTATTTGACAATGGTTATGAAGAGCAAGGCCAGTATCTTGCCAACCAGCTCGGTCTGCCGGCTTCTGCATGGTCACCGCAAACAAGCAAAGTGATCCATATCGGCTGGGGACAGGTGAGCATTGACGGCCAAAACAAATGGGCTGAAGCCTACCAGCTAGCTGTCGACACTGCAGCAGAAAAGATTTCTATCAAAGCGGTTGATCAAGCCGGTGCATTCTATGCTGCACAGACGTTACTTCAGCTAAAAGACGCACAAGCCATTCCGGCAGCCACTGTTGCCGATGCGCCTCGATTTGCCTACCGCGGGCTATCGGTGGATTCCAGCCGTAACTTCCGCAGCAAAGAATCGGTGTTGCAGCTCCTAGACCAAATGGCCACATTCAAGCTCAATAAGCTTCACCTGCGCCTTGCTGACGATGAAGGCTGGCGTATCGAGGTTGCAGATTTACCCGAGTTGACGGAAGTGGGCGCCAACCGCTGTCATGATCTTTCCGGGACACAGTGTATTTTACCGTTCTTGGGAGCCGGCCCAGACGGTACCACCGAATCCAATGGCTATTACACTGCTGATGACTATAAAGCGATCCTTCATCATGCCAAGAGCCTGAATATCGAAGTCATCCCTGAACTCGACATGCCGGGCCACGCCCATGCAGCCATCAAGGCCATGGAAGCACGTTATGCCAAGCTTATGGAACAAGGTGACACGGCTGGTGCCGAACAATACCTACTCACGGATTTTGATGACAAAACAGAGTACCTCTCTGTCCAGATGTTCAAAGATAACGCCATGAACGTCTGTATGGAATCAACCTATCGCTTTGTCGATACCGTCGTGGCCAATTTAGTCTCGTTGCACCAAGATATCCAACCGCTTAAAAAATTCCACTTTGGTGGGGATGAAATTGCTGGAGCATGGAAAGACTCGCCTATCTGCCAGGACTTTCTGGCCAACAATAGCCATGGGATCACCAACATTTCTGATCTCAGCCGCTATTTCGTCGAACGTATTGCCACCATCACAGCTAACTACGATCTTAATCTTGGCGGGTGGGAAGACGGCCTAATGAATGAAGGCAAGGTTTACCCCCGTGCCCAGCTGGCTAATACGAAGGTATCCGGCAACGCATGGCAGAATATTTGGGAGTGGGGTGTGGCTGACCGTGCCTATAACCTCGCAAACAACGGCTATGATGTGGTGTATAACCAAGCGACCCACATGTACTTCGACCACCCTTACGAGCCCGATCCAAACGAGCGAGGCTATTATTGGGCGCCTCGTTTTACCGATACCCGCAAGACGTTTGGCTTTATGCCGGACGACCTTTATGCCAATGCCGATTTCACCCGTGCTGGTGCACCTATCACCAAAGAGCAAGTCATTGCTGCCGCAGGCGTTAAGTCACTAGAGCGACCAGAAAAAGTATTAGGATTACAGGGCTCCTTATGGGCTGAAACCGTACGTACCGAAGAGCAATTCGAAGGGATGGTATTCCCAAGACTGCTTGGTGTGGCTGAACGTGCTTGGCACCGCGCCCCATGGGAAGCCAATGACATCAATCAAGTCGTTGTTGATGAAGCGGGAAGAAATGCGGACTACAACCACTTCGCTAATCTGGCTGCACAAAAAGTATTCCCGAAAATGGAAGCGGCAGGGATTGCATTTAACCTTCCGGTTCCTGGAGCCACTATTACATCTGGTTTGCTGCAAGTAAATTCACCCTTCCCGGGTCTGGACATTGAATATTCAACAGACAACGGGAACAGCTGGACAGTGGTCGATGTTCAAGATCCGCCAGCTGTCACCTCAGGAGTGAAAGTTCGTTCTGTCTCCGGTGAACGTACAAGCCGAGTCGCCACTGTACTGTAACGACAGCCCCTAATTGCCCGTCCGGAGTCGATCAGGGGCGGGCAATTCCACTCGACATGTATATTGGGCCAAGTTACCCACTGTTTTTGTGGATAACATCAAACGAATGTTTAAAAACAACAGGTTAGTATTTTCAAGAAAATGGCGATATTTTTTTAGCTGCAAAATAAAAGCCGCACCATTGCAGTGCGGCTTAGTTTTTATATCTATTCTGTTGCTCCAGTCTACTTACACAGCACACATAGAGCGTTGATTGAAATACAACTTGAGGCTTCGCCACTCATTACGTTGAGTATGCCGTATCCGATATAGTCACAAATTTAAATCGGACATCATTTGTCTTTGACGAAGAAGTACTTTAGTTTTTTGTCACTTAACCAAATTGTAAACTAAGCAATACCGACGCTTAGTGTGGTTGATTCACATCAACCGGCTCCCTGTACCCTTGAGCCACATGTACGAAAACAGCTCATTCCTCCGTAAGCTAAATATAAATCAGCTCATTTACAGGTCACAAATTAAATATGGTACTAAATTCCACTTTTAGCAAACCTGATTTGCCAAATCTTCCACTAAAATGTGACCGACCCCAAACTGTGTTTTGATCCATCCCCCGAAACCTCATTGCCAAACTGGTGTAGAATGCCTTTCTCAAGTCAGTTTTATGCTCAACGAAGGTTTTTATAGCTCAATGGCAGCATTTACCAATGCTTTGATACATATTCCAACGGCCCAAGCCGCGCTTGCTTTGGCTTCAATGGGGACTGGCCTTGCCTGGTCGCTGTACTTCCCTGAACATGCTGATTGGTACCGCGGGATAGGCGCGCTGATCGGCGCAATCCTGTTAATCCCTGTTGTTCTGAAATACCTGATAAACCCCAAGCGATTCATTCAGGATCTCCGCCATCCACTTTATGGCAGCTTGATGGCCCCAATGTCGATGACCATGCTGGTATTGTCTGATTACCTGTCTTCAATCCATGTGGAAATCGCTCGCTGGCTTTGGTACCCCGCTCTAGCCCTGCATATGTTTATGATGGGGTTCTTCTTTTTCTGCCAAATCAAAAATTTTCGATTAACCAACATGTACCCGAGCTGGTTTCTCTACCCGGTTGGCGCCATCAGTGGCACCTTGGCTGGCCCACAGCTTGGTCACCACGATTTCGCTTTAGCCATGACTGATGCGTGTATTGCCATTTACTTCCTGATGCTTCCAGTTGTGCTCTACCGCTTGTGTTTTGCCGGGCGGTTACCAAGGCCTGCCAGACCGACACTCGCGATCATGGCCGCTCCAGTCAATCTATCACTGACCGCTTACCTGTTGAATGTCAGCGAGCCGGACCCAGTATTGACAGGGGCCTTGGCGGGTGTCGGGATCACCATGACCATCCTCGTCTACCTATGCTACTTCAATCTGCTCAAGCAACGCTTCCAGCCGTCATTAGCCGCGGTCACCTTCCCATCAGTGATCAGCGCCGTTGCCCTTGAACGCCTCACTGATTGGTTTGCCATCTATTACCCCCATTGGTCATGGCTCGAAAGGTTGGGTATTTTTGAAATGGTCGTTGCAACCGGTCTCGTGCTTTGGGTTGGCTGGAACTACCTCGGCTATTACTGGCCTCGCACTGCACCGGCCCGGTTGCTTTCTAGCCGATAGACATAAACCACATTAAAAAAGCGGGCTTTTATGCCCGTTTTTTCATGAGGGTTTATATACTTGTTTATAAGCTTATAAATTCTCGCTGAACCTGCATATTGAGGTAGTTTGGGTATACTTGAAGTGTAAGACCTGTCCAACAGCCAGATAGACACCTATTTGCGCTAACGGAGATTAATTCACATTTGCTTGCGGAGGTAGACGATGAAACACCTAGTTTTACTTGTAGCTGTCCTCAGCTTAGCGGCCTGTACCGGTCAGTCCTATGACACAGAACTGGCTCAGGAAAACCAATGGAGAATGCTTGGAGTCAAAGACGGTGAGAATGGCCGTTTGGTTCGCACAGAGACCGAACTCAATAGACTGAGTGAGATGCCAGAAGGCGCGATCAACGATTACCGCCTTGGCTACCAGCAAGGTATTGCAGATTACTGCCTGCCTTACAAAACCTATAAACACGGTAAACAAGGGCAGCAATATACTGGCCAGTGTCTCAATACCGAGCATGAAAACCTTGCTATCCAAGGCTGGGAAGCGGGTTACAAAGAGTATGTTTCCGAACAAGATTTACTCTGGCTAAACAGTGAATAGTCCTTGTTCGTCTCTAAAAAGCGAGCGGCTCATACTCATGAGCCGCTTCTCTATTCTATTCCCGTTTATGTCCCAATTACTTGGAAAATGAATTAAAAACCAAAAAGATCTTCTTTCTCTTTTGATAAATCAAACAGACCTGAATGTCCCCCTTCAGCCTCTTCACCTTCCTCTTCTTCAGCAAGTAATAAGATATTATTCTCTACATAGGCAATCAGTGCTTGCTGGTCTTGGGCTGACAAGCGCTTGAAGGCTCGACGAGAGTTGGCAGCATCACCACCATGCCACATGATGGCATCGGCAATCGTTGGCGAGCGCCCGTCATGCATATATGGTGCTGTAGAGCCCGCACCCCACAGTGGCTGGGTAATAAATACCGAATGACCTGTGTCTTTCTCGTCAACGGACTCAGCGATTCCCGGACCAAGATCATGACGTTTTAGATCAGAGAAAATATTAACGATGGTCTTTCCATACCGGTCCTTCTGGAAGTTCCCCAAATGCACCTGCCGGCCATCTGCCAGGGTCATCAAGTTATCAGGCATGTCTTTGGTTAAATCAAACGTGATGGCCTTCTCTGGACTCAGCCCCATCAGAACCGGGTTATCGCCACTCGGGAACATTGCATCACGGTGGGTTTCACGTTGGCTAGGTTCGCTAAAGACAGGATCATCGAGGTACAAGGTAGGTTTATGGCAGGTATCACATTTTGCTTGGTGGAATAATGACTCCCCACTCAGGATTGCCATCTTATCTGCTCGGCTTAAATCCATCAGGCCATAGCTTGCCAATTCGATTTTAGTTACCGGCCGCGGCTGACCTGCCTGGTAAATTGCCAGCGCGGTAATATCCCCCACACCCAATTCATCAACAACACCATCAAAATCATTGTCGTTACCCGCACCAACCAATTCTTTAGCCTGCAGCCCTATCTCATTATTCTCGGCGCCACGTACAAAACTTCGGATTGTCGGCTCAACCCCTTTCCACTGCAGTGGTTTAACGATCAAGTCTTCGTCAATACCATCAATCATTGAAAAATCGAAATCACCATTTGGCAACGCCTTAATCTTACCGAACTTCACCCCTTTGGTGGTCAACGTTCTAACAATCACCTTATTTCGGCTTTGGGCCCGGTCTGATGCTGCATCTCGAATGGCATGCAGATCAGCCGTCATTTCTTCAGCAAGTAGCTGCTTTGCGCCAATACCAAAAACATGGGGTGGCTGCCGGGTAATAAAATCAGAAATATCCCCGGTGCGCAGAGGGTCACGCACATTGTTACCTGCAATAGGACCTGCCCCATCAGCAAACGGCTTTAAGTGGCATTCGGTACACGCTTGGCCATTGGGTCCGGTATCTCGTGCCGGTATATGGCTTGCCCACTCTTCAGAACCATCGAGATCCATCCTTGGTACTTTTGAAAAGCGCTCACCATTACCAACATTCGCCCCGACACCATCTAGCTCATTGGCTTCAATCTCAAATATCTCATCACCAACTTCAAAGGCGGTAATAAAGGCTTCATGGGGATCACTATCGACCAACGCATTGAGCTCAGCTTGTGTGATGTGCTCTAGCTGCGGTTGCTGGCTTTTGCTGCTCACAGTAAGATCTGTCGCGTTAACAGAAAGTGCCACCAATGCTGAGACACCCAGTATTGAAGCGATGGGGTTAAGCCGATAAGGCAAGATTCGACGCTTATTGTACTGCATAAGTTCACCCTTAATTGTTCGAGCTGCAATCAGATTGCAATGCTTGTTATTGTTATCGGAAGGTGGTTACACCTCGCAGAACAAGCGTAACGTTATAAAAGGTGTCGCTTTTATTAGGAGCGAGAATATGCCACTGAGAATCGCAGATATTTCATTTTGTCTTACGAGATTCTCAGGCGAGATACAGACGCTAATCGCTAAAAAAAGAGAAAAGGGTTACTCGGGTATAAGGTAGGAGGGAAAAGCAAGTGTTTACGTAGATCTGGCAGGCAACCAGATCTACAACTACGAAATAGACCTATATCACAAGCAACTATTGGCTATCTTTTTGCTGTTTGGCTTTCTGCTCTTGTGCTTTTAGACGAGCCAGGAGGATTTGGGGCAGCGCTAACATCTCAATCATTTTTCCACCACTCTGTGTGATTTACCATCTAGGACGGCGTTGATAATACCCAAAAGTGTGACACACATCAAACTAACGCGCTGTTTTCATGTAATAAAACGACAATAAATGGTGACTTGGATGATAGGAGATATTTTCCTCCAAACAGAAAGCTTCCAGTAAAGACAATACAAAATATTTTACTCTTGCTTGAAAAATCCTTTTCCAGCGCTCAATGCGCCAGCCATTCGACATACATCACACAAATCAACAAAGGGACATATTTCTCCAATCAAATGCAACCAATTGAGCATCTACGTCAACTTATATTCAGGTAAGACCACTATGCTGGTACTAGTATCTGTTTAAGGAGAGAACGATGAAATTAGCTGATATCAAGAGCCTCCGGCAGCTTAGCAGCCACTACCAAAAGAATACGCAGGGCAGTCTTCATCGCCGGAGAAGAAGCCGGGTGAGGGAAGAAAACCCGATTGAAGATTTGGCAGACACGACGATTTGGTCAGGACGGAACCGCCGTTACAATACCGCCAGCACTTAGGCCACATCCACGCCTTGCCCTGTCATTTTGCCAGACAAGAAAAAACGGCCCTGAGCTTATGCTCAGGGCCGTTTCCCGTTCCTAATATCCTGGGTTCCAAGCAGGATATCTACTGGGCTTCCCCAGTCGGTCTCAATCACGCAAGTGCATTAACAGACCTTTAAACCACCCTCCCCCGTTCTAAGGAGAGTGATCTTTTTATTCGCAATTTGATGCTCTCAAATCTTGAAAGCAATTTATCACATAATTTTATTAATGCAAAAATTATTTGAGTGATTACTGGTTTTTTTGATTATAATCATCAGATATTTCATTACCTGTTGATTATGTTGAAAGCACGCTTATAACAAACTGTTTCATAAAATCCTCGTTAAAACCACTCACCATCACAACCAGAAAAGATAAAAATAAATTACAAACAACAACTTACGCAAACCAAGAACAAGTAACGGCTAGAGTAAAGGATATCTGTGACACTGGAACCCGATGTAATCTGGAATGTAACGTCAGCTTTAACTCAACAAAAGTTGAATCTGATTACCCTAAAATGATCAAAGCGGTTATCAGACCATGCTTGGGTCCGGCTCCAAGCCCATTAGCTGGCGACCGAGGATCTGGGCACAGACATCGTAATCGGTATACGCATGAGCGGCAGTCATATGGGAATCACGGAACAGACGCTGACCTTCATTGTCGTTAAACCATGACATCCCCCCCATGGCTTCAAACAAGCGATCTACCGCTTGGATACACATTTTGACTGCGTAAGCCTGATTAGTTCGCCAAAAAGCCAACGTATCCGCAGATGGGTATTCTTTGCGCTCTCCATGCTCCTTATGCTCTTCCCACGTTTTTTCAAGGAAGGCGCGGGCGGCTGCAACTTGGTGGGTTGATTCGGCAAGGCGCATAAGTGCAGGTGTTGCCGCCCCTACTTTAGCCCCCGTATAGGCACGCACACGGTTTTTGGTTTTTTCCTTGTAGACTTCCAGCATACGCTCGGCAATACCCAAACTGATCGCTGCGAAGCCGCAGGCAAAATATGGACGGTAAGGGGTATAGAAAATATCACTGTCTGGATAAAGCCCAAATCCCGCAGAGTATCCTTCCATCATGCCTTTTGCTGTTTCAATACGGTGCTCTGGAATAAACACGTCTTTTAACACTAACGTTTTGGTACCGCTAGAGCGCATACCTGCCGCATACCAATCATCAATAATGCTGTATTCATGGCGTGGCACCACGCCAAAACAGTAGACTTTATTGCCACTGACATCTGTACGGAGAAAGCCCAAAATAGCCCAATCGCCATGATCGCTCCCGCTACTCCAGCGCATATCACCGTTGAAAATCACCCCGCCTTCGGTTTCTTCTGTTTTTCCAAATGGGGCAATACTGCTGCTGGCGGTCGCTTCTGGATTATCGCCCCAAAATTCATCTTGGGCCTGCTTGGAAAACATCGCCATTTGGTGACTGTGTGTGGCTAACAGACTGGCCCCCCATGCAGTACCACCGCATGCTCCTGCCAATGCCGCCACACAATCAGTAAACTCAGGCAGTGAAATTTCCGAACCACCGTATGCCTTCGGTTGTAAAGCGCGGAAAAAGCCCACTTCTCGCAATAGGCGAATATTCTCTTCTGGTGGTGTGCGGTCAAGTTCAGCCTGCCCGGCATTAGCAGCAATAGTCGGAAGAATAGCTTGCATCTTTTCTAACAGGGGATTAGGTCGCTTCATGTCCAGTTCCTTTTGATTGTGAGCATTGCCGTTTCTTTTCAGCGGCTTCTTTACACTCATTATGGGAAATCACCGCCCCTTGTTAAATGGATGTTACGAGTATTTAATTGTACTTTTCGACGTTTTAGATAACATGTTAACTATCACGACTATAATAAAAACAAAAATACGGAAGGCCACGCCATGGAAGCACTGACAATCCCTAACCTGAACATCGGAAAAGTTTACGATTCTCGCTACAACGATAACGAGTTTCATCTTGAAAGGCTGAACAGTCTTGCCCTGTTTTTTGGTCGTAACATGCCGACGCACTATCACGATCGCTATTACCAGATACACTGCATTCTGGAAGGGAGCACTCATGTCCTGCTCGATCAATCCCACTACTCGATGCAGGGAAAAACCCTGTTTTTCACGCCACCTACCGTGCCCCACTCGTTTGTTACCGACGACCATGCCCATGGATTCGTTATCACCGCCAGCCAACAACTGGTTTGGCGGCTACTCGATATAGAAATAGGCCGTAATGATATTGCTTCAACGGCCATGCAGCCTTTTTGTATCCCCCTACCGGAGTCCTCGCCGCTACTTACCTTATTCGAAATGCTTGAGAAAGAGTCGGCACAACAACAATTTATGGCTGAAACGGCCAGCCAGTCCTGGCTTCAATTGATCTTGATAGAAATAATGCGGTACGCCAACAACCAACCCGTGACAACCAGCTACCGCAGTAGTGATGTTAGTGTTTTCAACCAGTTCAGCTTACTGATTGAAGAGCACTACCGATCCCATTGGACCCTACCGCAATATGCCGAGAATATCGGGCTGACCACTTCCAGGCTTAATGATATTTGCCGCCGGATAAGTGGGCTCTCTTCAAAACGGTTGATCACAGACAGGATCATGCAGGAAGCTCGCCGATTGTTACTGCTGACAGCAATGTCAATTTCTGAAGTGGGTTACGAACTCGGTTTTACTGATCCGGCCTATTTCGCCCGCTTCTTTCGTAAAAATGCCGGGATAACAGCGTCAGCTTTTAGGGGCAAAGTAAAATAATAAAAAGCACACTGCGAAAAGGCAGTGTGCTCAGTATTACTTTGACTTTATCAGTGGTCCGCGACTAATGAAATTAAGGGTACATCGGGTCCCAGAATGGGTCGTCTAACCAATTAACCGATGGCTCTGATGGATGCGGATCGTTCTCTAGCAACCAGTCATGTAATTGTTGCTGGTGATCGGTATTAATAAAGTCGACATCGGCTTTAACCAACTCACTCCAAATATGGTTATTGATATAATCATTGCCTTCTGGAGTCGCCCAAAAACGAATTTTTTGGTTGTTAGCATGGGCTTCGGTAACAATTCTATCCAGCTCATCCAAAGCTTCTTGTGGCCATTCGCCTTTACCAAAGAAATTTCCGAATTGCGGTTGGTTAAAATAGCTAAAGTTATTGCTGATAAGTGGCATCAAGCTTGGGTCGGTTTCATTGCCCAAATCTCCCAAACGACCATCAACAAACGAGTATCGCTTAGTGGCAGAGCGCATTTCTTCTATCGGACGGTAACCTGAGATAATCGCGGTGACCGGGCCTTGCTTCACGACACCATTTTCATAGGTTGTAAAAATATCTGGGTACTGACTCAATACCTCTTCTACCGCTAGCCAAGTTTCATATCCGCTATCGTTGCTGTCGATTTGTGTTTTAATATCAATCAGTAAAACAGCAGAGTGCGACCAGTTGTTATAAAAACGGTATTCGTTGTCCCTGACATACTGGACCAATGGCTGGATGTACATATCATCAAACGACCATTCAAATACTGTTTCCCACTCATCGTGGGCCACCAGCACTTCTTCATAGCCTTCGCGGTAGAACACATCCGCTTCAAAACTACCAAAACCTAAATTTACCGCACCAAAGAATGGCTCATCACGATAGTAATCGTTATGAGAGTGAGAACGGACGGTCGGTGTGACTTCCAACCCTTTACCATCATCAGAATCAGAACTACTTGAATTACAGGCAGACAGCAAAATCACAGCAGCCAACACGCCAACTAACTTCATTATATTTTTCACAAATGCTTCCCTAAAAGTGTATTTAACCTATGAACACCTATTCACAGGCGGAAACCATCTTTAATAGTAAGCATGTCACTTTGATGAAGGTAAAATGATGAAAAACATATAAAAGTATAAATTTATCCTTTTATAAAAAATTCAGCCAGGAAAGCGTGTCGCCTTATTTTAATATTCCTGTTAAAAGGCTCGTTATGTGTGAATCAAGATCATACTATTCATGTATTCAAAATTACATTTAGCCGGTGATATTGATACCGATACAAATTAAATATCATGTCATGAAAATTACACACCCAGTACTTAATACAACACCCACCGGCGATCTTTTATATTTTTTCAGGGATCCCAGTACGCGATATAAAAAAAGCCAGCAAATTATTGCTGGCTCTCAATACACTCACTCCCGCTATTGACTAGGAGGCGTCAGGTAATAAGTGGTATTCAATGCCATTCGCGGAGAAGGCTACTTTTATTGACTGCAAGTGCCCACCGCGGTTCAAGCTGATGTAAGCGCTGTCACCTACCCATTGAACATCGGCGTTATCAAGAGGTTGCTGGCTGTCCAAATCATGGATCACTGCCGCTTTATAACTGCACTCCTGGCTTCTCAGCAACATATAGGACAAATTGCTGGTCGCGGGGTTATCCGGTGCTTGCCCGGTCAGCAACTCCCCAGTCGCTGCGACAAAGCATTGATACGGTGCTTCCTCATTCATATTAAACTGCTGCGCTGTAACACCGGAGACTGATTGACTCTTACAATCGGTCATGCGCGCAAGCGGACCGTCTAGTGGATTAACGCACTCAACGGCCAGTGGACTCACCTGATGTTGGCCACGAACATGCCAGATTAAATCCAGTTGCTGAGCATGGGGATTTTCGACCTGATTGATTTCTATAGCAGCATTGCCAAGCCAAATGACACTACGTCTGAAAAGGACATCCCGATAGGCGTCCTCATCCCAATGCACCAAGGTATGGCTATCCAAGCCTGGATGCGCTTTGGACCAATCAACTACGGTATCAAGGCAAGTAACGCCATCTTTCTGCTCAAAGCTAAGCACTTCGGGAATAGCCGGTGGCTGGTTTTGCTGGTTTACCGCCAAAGTATTATGGGTCGCGGTATTTTTATAATACCCATAATGGAGCTCTGCGCCGTACCCGGTGGTACCGAGATCAGGCAAAATTTCCTTACCATCACGGCAGAGGATCAGCCCCAACCGATCATAGTGATCATGCTCGCCACCATAAGGGGTGTGCTTCAATAGCAGCATGTTATTTCGGGTGTCGTCTTTGCAAAGCGTCAATCCAACACCAGGAGCATGAATTGGCTGGGTGATCAATGGTTCGGCATCTGCAGGTAATTCATCAACACCATAAAGCAAGGCATCAATATTATCGCGGCTTTTATTCTGATAAATACTCTTCAGTACCGAAGCAAATAACGGATGATTAAATTCACTGTAAGCATATTCAAAGAGATGTGAGTGAGTAAGTACTTCCTGGCCTGCAATGCAGTCATTCAAGCGCGGGAAACGGCCATCGATTTGAACCAGTTTCAATGGGAATGCCAGCATTTGGAAGAAGCTAGGGTGATCTTTTAATGAGTATTCACTACCTCGCGCCATCATTTCATACCCCATCAACGCCTGAAGCGCATAGTAGTGGTAATGGATGGAGCCTTCGAACCACAGTCCTTCGCCGATAATGCCGTGTTCCAACTGATAGCGAAGACCGTATGGGCTATTGACAGCAAAATCGATAAATCGTTGCTCATCCAACAATAAACCAATTACCCCAATGGTCGAGCTGATTTTCATTTCATGGTTATGTAGCTGATCGCTGCGGTGCAGCATCATAAACTCAGCCCCCTCGCGCAAGAGGTTCTGCTCAATATGAGTCCGCTCTTCAGCTGTAAGCGCTTCACGCACAAAATCATAACCGCGAGCAAAGTCCATATGGCAGTTTGCTTCGCACAATGTCTGGGCATTGGCCTTACCTGGCCCATTATAAGGAATGCCACCGTGCTCTTCGTAATCTGGGTAATGATCGGCATAGCCCATCAAGATCTCGCGGACTTTATCTAAATATTTCTGCTCGCCAGTAAGATGCCATAGCAATCCCAACTCATTACAGGCCTTTGAGTTAAGACCATTGAGCCAGCGCCACCACGCCCCATCATACGGTTCTCCGGTAAATACCTTGCCATCTACCGGACAGCGGTGTGCACAAGGGCTGTTTCTTTGCCACTCTAAGCGCACCCCATGTTCAGGACAGAAGTAATACAAATTCCATGTTGCACGTGAGTCTGGTGGAACCAGTGTGTCCGAAGTCAGAATTGTATGATTATTTAAAATCAGGTTGTCGATGATCTTTGTGCAATCTTTGCCCTTAATTATCGCCATCTCATCAATTGAAAACTGAAGCATGAAACCACTCACTTTTTATGAACCACTGTTTTAATTATACACAAAGTGCAAGACTTCATCGCCTAAAATGAGTAAATACCCAACCAGATCACAGTTTCGACAACAGCTTACACGTTTGTCATCACTAACAAACATCACCTCTAATCTGCTAACTTGCTGTTATGAGGACACTAAATAAAACTCGTTTTAACCATAACCACAAAATTAAAACGAAATTGCGTTTCAATTTTTCACGAAACTGATTTCGATCACAGTTTTAGTGATAAATAATACATAAAATCCCCCTCATAAAGTTTTGAACTATAAATCGCAACAGACCAATCATCATATGTGATGAATGGCATAAGCAAAGAGAGCACTATGAATACAGAGATTATGGTAATAGGCGGGTACTTCATGCTGATGATTTTCATCAGCCTCGCCTTTAAAAAAATGGCCAGTAACTCTTCCAGCGACTACTTCAGGGGGGGAGGCCGCATGCTGTGGTGGATGGTGGGGGCAACAGCCTTTATGACCCAGTTCAGTGCATGGACCTTCACCGGTGCTGCAGGTAAAGGCTTTAACGATGGCTTTATGGCGGCAGCGGTATTCTTTGGTAATACTCTTGCTTACGGTGTTTCCTACCTTTATTTTGCCAAGCGCTTCCGCCAAACTCGTGTTGATACCCCAACACAAGCAGTGCGCAACCGCTTTGGTAGCACCAACGAACAGTTCTTCACCTGGGCGATTATTCCCCTCAGTGTATTAAATGCAGGTGTATGGCTAAACGGTTTATCTATCTTCGTCGGTGCAGTATTCGGCTTTGATATGACAACCACTATCTGGATCACAGGTATTGCCGTACTAGCCATCTCTCTTCTGAGCGGGGCATGGGGCGTCGTCGCATCCGACTTCGTACAAACACTTGTTGTTGCAATCATCTCTATCGCTTGTGCCGTTGTCGCGCTAATCAAAGTTGGTGGACCGGGTGAAATTGTCGCCAATTTCCCGTCTGACTTCATCATGGGCCCAGATATGAATTACGGTCTGATTGTCGTTGGTACTTTCTTATTCTTCGTTGTTAAGCAGCTACAAAGTATCAATAACATGCAGGACTCTTACCGTTTCCTGAATGCCAAAGACTCAAAAAATGCCAGCAAAGCAGCGCTTATGGCAATGGGCCTAATGGCTGTTGGTAGTATCATTTGGTTTATCCCACCATGGGCATCTGCCATTCTTTACCCTGAGGCAGCAACTCAATATGCTTCACTTGGCAACAAAGCATCTGATGCGGTTTATCTGGTGTTCGCTGAAAATGCGATGCCAATCGGTACTGTCGGCCTTCTCGTTGCTGGCCTATTCGCTGCAACCATGTCTTCTATGGACTCAGCCCTGAACCGTAACTCGGGTATCTTTGTTCGCAGCTTCTGGACACCAATCGTCTGCAAGAACAAACCTAGCAGTGAAAAATCACAGCTTCGTGTAGGCCAAATCGTATGTGTAATTAATGGCATCATCGTCATCTTGATGGCCCAGCTATTTAGCAGCCTGAAAGAGCTGAGCCTATTTGACCTAATGATGACCGTTGCAACACTGGCACAGTCACCAATTCTTGTACCACTGTTTATGGGCATGTTCATCAAGAAGACGCCTAAGTGGGCAGCATGGGCGACAGTCGTCTTCGGTATGTTTGTTTCTTTCCTATGTATTAAGGTATTTACCCCTCAAGCGCTTGGTCAGCTAATCGGTATTGAATTCACAGGTCGTGAAATTGGTGAGCTACGCACAATGATCACTATTGCTGCGCACCTGTTCCTGACAGCGAGCTTCTTCTGGGCAACAACTCTGTTCTACAAAGAAGAATCTTTCAGTGCAGAAGAGAAGAAAGAAATCGATACCTTCTTCGAGAACATCGAAACTGAGTGTGTTGCTGACGACTCACAAGATGAATTCGACAAAATGCAGCGTGAGAAGCTGGGTAGCATCACCATGATGATGGGGGTTGGTCTGCTCGCCATGGTTCTACTGCCAAACCCATTATGGGGACGTGCATTGTTCCTAGGTTGCTCAGGTATCATTTTGCTAACGGGTTATATGCTTAAGAAAAGTGCTCAAAGTAAACCAGAGTCAGCTGGGGAACTAGCCTCACAAAGTTAATCCCAAGACATCCCTTATCAATGCCGCCTCATTCAACTGAGGCGGCATTTTATTTTCAACAGCGTTCCAGGCCAGCTAGGCTAAATCGTTCATTGAAGAGCATGTTATGAAGAAGACTTTTCTCGATCAGCACTTTCTGCTACGCACCCCAACAGCGCAGCACCTATACCACAGCTATGCCAAAGAACTTCCCGTTATTGACTATCACAACCACCTAAGCGCCCAGGATATCTATCACGATATCCACTATCGCTCCATTGCCGATGCTTGGCTATCTCATGATCATTATGTTTGGCGGGCAATGCGCAGTAACGGTATAGACGAGCACTATATAACCGGGGATGCCAGCGACTTTGAGAAATTCCAAAAGTGGTGTGAAACCGTCCCATACCTGGTTGGCAACCCTTTCTATCATTGGGCTCATATGGAGCTACAACGGTACTTTGGCGTCACTGACCTAATCTGTCCTGAAAATTGCGATAAGATTTGGCTGCAGTGCAATGATCAAATTGACGGTGACGGCTTCTCGGCAAGACAGTTACTAGAGCGAATGAATGTCGAATCGCTCTGTACCACCGATGATCCACTGAGTGATCTTCGTTACCACCGTCACTTAGCAGAAACCGACTTCGCCGTTAAGGTACTGCCTACCTTCCGGGCCGACGATATTTTCAATATAGAAAACAGCAAAAAGTTTGTCACATGGGTGGCCAAACTCAGCTCACTGACAGAGTTAAGAATCAACAATTTTGAAAATCTGTGCCGAGCATTGGATCTGCGATTTGACTTTTTCCATGAACATGGCTGCCGCCTATCGGATCTCGGGCTTAAAACGGTTCCTTACAGCGACTCTACGCTCGAAGATGCCGACCGTGCCTTGGACAAGGCCCTGGCCGGCCAGCCCTTGTCAGACAGAGAAATCAATCAATTCAAAACCCAGCTATTCCAGTATCTGGGGCAAAAAAACTACGATCTTGGCTGGGTGATGCAGATCCATATCGGTGTACTGCAAGACACCAACCAACGCCGCTTTGAACAGCTTGGCGGCGCTACTGGATTCAGCGCGATAGACGATACCTGCATTGCACAAAATCTAGGAAAGCTGCTCAGTTTGCTGGATTATCATCGTGCAATGCCCAAAACCATCCTTTATTGCCTGAACCCTAAGGATAACTATGTGCTCGGGGCGATGGTTGGCGCATTTCAAGACAGTGACTTTGGTCCGGGTAAAGTGCAGCTCGGTGCCGCTTGGTGGTTCAACGATCAAAAAGACGGCATTGTTAACCAATTAAAAACACTGGGCAATCTAGGTGCACTCGGGCGATTTGTCGGCATGCTCACAGACTCAAGAAGCTTCCTCTCCTACCCCCGCCATGAGTATTTCCGCCGAATTTTATGTAACTTGATCGGCGAGTGGGTTGAGCAGGGCGAACTACCCGATGATGAAGCATTGCTCAAGCGCCTGATTAGCGACATTTGTTACTACAACGCAAAGAACTACTTCAGCTTGTAAGTATTCACTTAGGCACTGTTATCGTTACAGCCTGTTTATACCTAAAAAAGCCAAGTCGTATTACGACTTGGCTTAATCTCAATATAACACTAGCTGTGAAAGCTATTCCTTACGCGCATCAACAATGCTCTTCAACGCCTTCGCGGCTTGATGCATACCATCCTGACTGCCATCATTGATTGCAACGGCAGCTTCAATATCCGCGATTAGCTGAGGATCTAAAGTCCCCCCTTCAGGATTCACTGATTCACCACCAACCATGAACCAGTTGTTTGTACCTGTTTCGTAATTAACAACATCATCATACTGGCTATTTACAGCAAAGCGCATTGACAGTATGTCGATAAAATCACCCTGCTTTAAGTCATCACCATACGGGTTTTTACGGATTAATAAGTTGTAGCGCGCATTATCAACGGCCAACACATTATCAACTTCCAATGCACCGGGGTTAAAGTTGTCAGTAATACCGTCCATATTGTTATTATACGAAACACTGTCTTTTAATATATGAGGTACTGCGATTCCTTCCCCCCCCAGTTTGAAACCATTTCCGATAGACCCTTTGGGGCGATCTGAAGTATTAAAAGTCCGCCCATTGTTGTAAGCAATAGAGTCGATGATTGTCACAACACCGTTTGCGCCTTTCTCTGTCTTGTTAAACAAATCCCAACCATCATCAATGTTACTGTGGGCGATACAGTTAATGAAAACATTACCGTCGCCTACACCCAGTTTGGCTGCGAAGCCATCAGCATCAATCTGCCCCTGATCTTCATTGTTATAACTCAGGGCATTTTCTACGATGTTATGAGATGGCCACAACGCTCGACCAATATCACCCGATGAGATCTGAAAACCTGTGTCTGGGGCACTATGAGTTACTATATCCTTGAAATGGTTATAGCTGCCACTGACTTGGGTACGAGCCCCTTCAACAGTAATATTTTCAATATTCCAGTAATTGGCATCGTGGGTGAATGGCGCATTTTTGAAGACGACACCGTCTTCACCACGCAATGTTTTCGGCAAATCCGGCGAACCACTGACAGACACAGGAATAGTAATTGCACTGTACTCGCCAGCTTTTAAAGTCACTACCCCTCCCGGAGCAACCAGTTCAATGGCCGTTTCAATATCGAGTGGGGTTAGCTCACTTCCATCACCCTCTGATGAACCATCGGCACTGGCGATAATTGAAAGTACATTCTCCACCGCCACTTTGCTCACAGTAAATCGCTTGGTCTGACGCTCAAGATCTGGCCCTTCTGCCGCTTGATAAGCAATTTCAAATTCACTGCTGCTAACGCTAATCGTTGCTGGCATAACCAACATCTCACCAGCTGCAACGGTTTTACTCCCTAGCGAGTTTCCATCCTGAAAGACCTGATAAGTTCCGGAGTAACTGGCACGGGCTTGGACAATATAGTTTTCACTGGCTGTCTTCGGGCTTGAGGCAACATCCCATTTCAATGCCTTTTCTTCAGCTTTGAATAAAGGGGCATCTTCCGTCTCAGCGTCAGACAATGACAAATTAATATTACTGACGACAATTTTTGCATTACGAGCCGCAACAAACCCAACGTACTGATAATCGGAGTCCATAACTTCAACAATATTTGCATTGGCCCCAGTTACGGTTTCCGAATAGCTGAATCCCTCACCTTCAGCGGTCATCTCAAAGCCTGAATCTGTTCTTGAGACACTTAATGTGTATGTATGCTCCTCGCCCCATGGAATGGCAACTTGGTATTCGTCCCGGGTCATTCGCGTACCAGCCGTGCCCCAAGGCTCATAAACTCCCTCGCGGAACGTCGCAGCTAACGTAATGTTTTCTCTATCACTGGATTTATGTCGACGAATTTCATTCAGCACCATATTAGAGGCTGCAGGAAACTCCTCATGGCCTTCGGGTTGAGGGTTTGATCGAGGCGTTCCAATGATGTCACGGATCATAATCCCCGCACCATCTTGGTTATTCGGATTTGCATCCGTTTCAGGGCCGAATTGTTCGACAACAATATCGGCACTTAAGATAAAGTTCTGATCGGTTGGGATTTGCGTGTAGTAATAAGTCAGGCCATCGTGTCCACCTGTAATTTTACCACCCCGGCTTTCGATGGTAACAACATCTTCAAGGGGGCCAGGTTCGACGGGTTTGCCGTTCACTGTCACTTCGTTCAAACCGATTTTATCTGGCAAGACATTGGAACTGAAGTTTAAGTCTGTTGATTGCCCAAACGTAATGGCTTGCCAAATAGGCTCTTGAGGCTCTCCTGTCTTGCCATCATTACTGCTGTTACAACCAACCATTGCTAATACTGAACAACAAACAAAAGTCAGCCTTGTAAGATTATAATGCACTACATACTCCTGAATTTCGAACGATACGAAAACTGGTCACAAGTGGCGTTACTTAGATATTTGGTCGAATCTCCCCGTCCAATGCAAAGCCATCACACTCACTAAAATACAGTTTTATTTTAATCGATCACTCGTTTCATTTTGGTGATCAATGGCATGTAGAATTACATTGCGTCTAGTTATCACCGATAAATCATCAACTTAGGAAACAAGATCACAACCAACTTATTCTGTTTCAGTTGACCAACATTATTTTTTCCACATTAAAGGGAATATAGCGTCAGCCAAGCAGGGGAAATGGACAGGTGGGCGCTTTATTGAACGGGCATTAGAAGAGGCAAGTAAAAAACCCGCCGAAGCGGGTTTAAATAGAGGCATATTCGCAAAAGTTGATACGTTTACGCTTTAAATTGCTCTGGGATATCAGCAATATACAGGCTTGGTACACCTTCAAAGTCACTGGTAAACAGTACACCGTTATCATTTGGAGTAAATGAAGGGTGTGGGTGGGTGATCTGACGGTCACCGTCTAGTACTTCCCATGACGTTGAGTGCTTCGCCAAACGAACCGACGTCTTGTTCTTGGTGTTTAGAATATACAAGAACGGGTCATTCTCGATGTTGTAACCATCACTGTCAGCCACATCAACCGGCGCATCACAACCATCACCCACCATCAGCGAGCCATCAAAGTTGCTCATTAGGTGTGAACATGGCGGCATCACCATCACTTTTTCATTCTCGAGCGTCACAGGATCAGCTTTATAGATCACTCGCTCAGTCTGGCCTTTGAAATAAGAAACATACGCCATTGCCGAGCCATCTGGAATCCAGAACTCATGAGTGCAAGACTCACCTTCCTCATGCTCTTTGATCTTGCGAACGTTTGAGCCGTCCTCGTTAACCAGCCACATGCGCGCATCAACCAAATCATGCGGCCCTTCATGACAGAAGCCAACCGTTGAGTCATCGAAAGGACGATAGATAGGGTGTCCTAGCCATGCATCGTCTTGGTGTACCACTTCCAGCTCACCCGTTTCAATGTCCACTTTAATTAAGCGGCAGGTTGGGTTGGTATGATAGAAATCTTGGAATTTCTGCCAATCCGTCAATGGCTTCCAGCATGATTTCAGAATCTCAATACCCACTAGTTTTGTACAGTCCGAGTTTGCCACCCACGTACCGTAGCCTTTCCACTCGCTATCAACGGTATAAACCACAGTCTCTTCTAATGTTTCAAGATCCACCTTCATCAAGTGAAGCTCGTTTTTCACATAGAAAAAGTGCTTTTCATCAGTAGAAATGAAACCGCCAAAGGTATTATCCCCTGTGCCTTCAGTCAGCTGTGTCGCCTGCTGCGTTTCTAAATTAAGTAGGTAATAGTTACGGCTACCGTCGAAATCACCAGCAAACAGCAACTTACTGCCGTCATTGGTAAAACACTTTTGGTAGAAGTAATTTCGGTGACAAGTGATGCCTTTCGGCGTCAAGCGAGTTACCTTCACCCCAGTATCACTGTCTTCAAAAGACTCGAAGCTCAGATCAATTTTACTACCTTTGGCCATTCTATTTCTCCGATTCATGTTCCAAGTGACTAGCTAGCAAAGAGTTAATACACCAAACATAAAAAATTTAACGATTAAAAAATCAAAACATAGTTTCAATACCATTCATTATACGTCGACTTGAGCACCGACACACGAAGGAAATCAAAACAGCGGTTCATTTTACCCGCTAAGATACAGTAAATGTGATACTGATCACCTTACAAGGCAGACAGGAGGTTGTTGTTGATAACAAATCCTATCGCAAGATACCGCTTGGCATTATGAACACCTCATCATCAAATGGCAAAAATGAAACGTTATTTCTTTTTTGTTGAAATGAAGCACAGAGATGATATCCTTTCGTCAAGCTCAACCAGCCACTATCACGAGGAATAGGCATGATACTCAACGCATTTAATCTTGAAGGCAAAATTGCCATCGTTACTGGCTGTAACCGTGGACTGGGGCAAGGTATCGCACTAGGGCTTGCCCAAGCAGGTTGCAACGTTGTAGGGGTAAGTTCATCTGGCAGTGAAGAGACAAAAGCCAAAGTCGAAGCGCTGGGCCGCAAGTTTATCGATGTCCGCGCCAATTTGATGAAGCTTGATGACATTCCTAACATTATAGAATCAACGCTAGCCCAGTTCGGAGTAATCGATATTCTCGTCAACAACGCAGGAATTATTCGACGCGAAGATGCAATCAACTTCAGTGAGCAAGATTGGGATGATGTCATGGACATCAACCTCAAGACCACCTTCTTCATAAGCCAAGCCGTTGCCAAGCAGTTCATAGCCCAAGGTAAGGGCGGCAAAATCATCAACGTGGCTTCAATGTTATCTTTCCAGGGTGGCATCCGTGTCCCTTCCTACACCGCGTCGAAAAGTGGCGTGATGGGTGTCACGCGTTTGATGGCCAACGAATGGGCGAAGCACAACATCAATGTCAACGCTATCGCACCAGGCTATATGGCAACCGATAATACCGCGCAACTACGTGCTGACGAGCAGCGTAATGCAGAAATCCTAGACCGAATTCCAGCTGAGCGTTGGGGTGAGCCCGCAGATCTCGCCGGCCCTGCGGTGTTCCTTGCTTCAGAGGCTGCCAATTATGTTAACGGATTCACAATGGCAGTGGATGGTGGCTGGTTAGCACGATAAGCCATTTTCAAATAAAAAAGCCAGTCAAACAAAAAGGCCAGAGCAATGATAGATGCTCTGGCCTTTTGTATCTAAAGTGAAGATGATGGGTAAGGGTTATGCCTCTACGAAGTCCTTACGCATTGGCGTAAAAGTATCAATCAAAATACCGGCCTTCAGGCAGCGGCAACCGTGCAAGATTTCTGGCTCTTTGTACATGGTATCGCCCGCTTTGACGATTTTCGTATCATTACCAATGGTAAATTCAAACTCACCAGACAAAACATAGGTCAATTGCTCGTGCGGATGAGTATGCAGCGCACCGATTGCACCATCTTCGAAGTGCACTTCTACTGACATCATGTTGTCGTTGTGAGCTAGGATTTTACGGCTGATGCCTTCACCCAAATCTTCTAGTACGACATCGTTATTAAATACAAACATTTGAACACCTTTTCTATGGTTCTGAGTATCAGTTGCTTGGCTACATCTTACATCAAACACCAAAGAAGTAAAATAACTGAAACCGCGTTTCACTAAATGGTAATTACAAGATATCAACGTTTCCGTCTTACTCCAAAGTAAAAACAAGGCAGAGAGACACTGCTAAAAAACACCAACAACGATGACACAAGCAAATATAAAACAACAACTTAAACTCAAAACCAAACAAGAATAATCAACAGAATCAGTACAACCCAACCTGAAATTCAGTGTGTTAGTTCAGTTGCAGCCAACAACTTACCCAGGTAAAGCAGCTTAAAATCACACTTTAAAAATAATTTAATTTTTATTTTTTTGAAAAGCCTTTTCATTTTTAGATCTCTATCTTATACTTACCGCATCAACGACAGAGAGATATTGTTATGAAAATCGCACTAATGATGGAAAACAGCCAAGCGCCAAAGAACGCTATGGTTTCAGCTGAACTAAACAACGTTGCTGGTGGCCTAGGTCACGACGTTTTCAACGTTGGTATGAAAGATGAGAACGACCACCACCTAACGTACATTCACCTAGGTATCATGGCGAGCATTCTTCTCAACTCTAAGGCTGTAGATTTCGTTGTAACCGGTTGTGGTACAGGTCAAGGCGCAATGATGGCAAGTAACCTGCACCCAGGTGTTGTTTGTGGTTACGCGCTTGAGCCATCTGATGCTTTCCTTTTCAACCAAATCAACAACGGTAACGCTATCTCTCTAGCATTCGCTAAAGGTTTTGGCTGGGCTGGTGAGCTAAACGTTCGTTATATCTTCGAAAAAGCGTTTACTGGCAAACGTGGCGAAGGTTACCCGATTGAGCGTGCTGCACCTCAGCAAGCTAACGCCGCAATCCTAAACGACGTGAAAGCCGCGGTATCAAAAGATGTCGTTGAAGGCCTACGCGCAATCGATCAAGAGCTAGTTAAAGCCGCAGTTGGTAGCGCACACTTCCAAGAGTGCTTCTTCGCAAACTGCCAAGTTGAAGAAATTAAAGAATACGTACTGGCTGTACTTGAGAAATAATTTGGTTAGAAACCAATAATTAGGTTTCTATATTAGAAATGATAAAAGCCCTGAGCATGCTCAGGGCTTTTTGTTTATCAGTACCATTTAACCGCTGGTAAACTAATAAGAGCTTAGTCAGCATGCTCCTTGGCTATTTATTGCAATAATCATAGGGAAGGTCGTCATACTCTGTTAGACTCCCATGCCCTCTTTACTTCTGGGTTCAATAGCCTGTAACACTGCCGTGTTTGATTGAAGACTAGAGCGAAAATCCCCAACTTGCCTTGGTTAACTAGATACTTAGGAACTCATTATGATGACTGATGAAGAAAGAATTGAATTACAACAAAATAACCCATTACACGGTCTTAAGTTAGAAACCTTACTGCAAGAGCTGGTGGATTTTTACGGGTGGGACATTCTTGATACTGCAATGCGTTTCAACTGCTTTAACACCAAGCCATCGATTGCCAGTAGTGTGAAGTATTTAAAGAAAACAGACTGGGCCAGAGAGAAACTGGAGAATTTTTACCTTTACCGCTTTAAGCGCATGCCTCGCGCATCGAGCGAAGAGTTTGAAATGCCACCACGCGCCCGTACTTTCCCACACGGCCTTGAGCCAAAAGAGCCAATGGCACTGACTGTTGATTCAATTTTGAAGTCTCAAGCGAAGGCTGCCTCTGCCCACAAAGAGCGTTCATCACGTGGTCGTCACTCGCGCCGATAGTTGAAACGGCTTCGCTCTATGTAAGCCGTAACCCTTGCTTACATAGCAAAGCGTGAGTTAGGCCAGAATCACCGATTGTTCCAAACTCGGCCCATCCGATTTGGAACAATAAGATCGGCCCCCAAAAACGCCTCTACGGAAGTGAGTAGCCACTCACTACAACTTGATTATAAATATTGCTCACAAATGAGCACGAGCTCACTCGGCGTTCGGATAATAAAATCGGGCTGGACATCCCAGCTCCCCGGTACTGCACCACTGTACGCTGCAGCAACAGAGATAACCGTAGACTGCAGGCCTAATGCAGATTGCAGGTTTCGGGCAAACTGTACATCCGCTTCATGATCACCCACATACATAATTACCTTCTTGCCTGGGTTATCGAAAAGCCTCTCTACACACATTACCCCACCCTCAGGTGACGGTTTCTGGCTACTTTTCGAAACATCGTCATAGCCTATTACCGCTTTAAAATAGGTATCGACCTGCGCCTCAGATAATACATTCAAGATGTTCTTTGACGAGTTCTGCGAGCAGATACCATGTGGGACAGCAGACAAATTTCGCACCGTATCATCCATCCCCGCAAACAAGGTTACAGGGGTGGTATTGCTCAACTGGTGCTCTGCCCATAAGGATCCGGCAGTCAACATTTCAGACTCGGTCATGCCATAGTATTTTACGTAGAGCTCTTGCCAGTTTTTTGCCGCGTGATTGACTTGATGGTACGCCGCTTCACTTCGCAGGCATTGAGGAAGGTTATCTCCCGTCAAATGCGGTGCGACAATAGATAGAATAGATTTAGTAATATCGATATTTTTGGGCACTGAGTTAACAATTGTGCCGTCATAGTCCCATAAAATCGCATCTAGCTTCATAGCTCCCTCATGCTCGTATATCGAAAGAGCCTAAAATATATCTGATTAATAACGCGCAGACTCGTAAAAAGCGTCCACACAGAGAAACGATGCGTTGACGCTATTATCAGCGGTAATTCAATATCATGGTGATGTAAGCTATAACTGCCAGGGTGGCTATTCAAAACGGATACTTAATAACGACTGACGTATCTATGTGGGAGGTAATTAGGCTGCGGGTATTGGCAAGGTGTATCAAAAAAGGCTGTTAGTCTCCTAACAGCCTTATAAGTTAAAATCGATTAGTTACTTGAGACGGTGGCCTGCTGAGAGGATTCATCAAGTTGCGCACTTTTCTTCAAACCATATCCCACAGCAAATATCACTACAGCACATCCTAAGAAGAGCAATCGCCCCCAAAGCGGGTTTGGAATCAACACCATTAGGGTCAAGCCCGCAGCCATGTATGTGACCAATGTACCAAGTTTTGCACGTTGCATACGGTCAACAATATCTTGGCCTTCTTCAGAAACACACTCGGTGTCTACGTCCTCAAAGAACTCTTTCGTAGTCTCAATGTATGGGTCATTTTCTTCTTTGTAGAACAGGGTTGTTAGGCAGAAGAAACCAGCAGTAAGAATAAGGTGGGCAGCAATAGTGATCATAGTGCGCATCTCACCAACTTCACGGCCTGTTAGTTCTTCAATACCAAACCAACCAGCGACGAAATGCGGAGTAAAGATTTTCACTACAGACCAAGATACCAGCATACCAAATACTACCGTTGCCCATGGTGCCCACTTAGGTGTCTTACGAATGATGATACCTAGGAACAGAGGAACCAAGATTGGAGACTGTAGCAGCGTTGCAACTTGCATCATTAAGTCGAACAAACTTAGGTGCTTCAGTGAGTTAAAGAACTGAGCCATAAGGATGACCAAGATACCATTCACTAGACACGCTACCTGGCCTGCACGCAATAGCTCTTTATCGCTCGCCTGACCTTTGCGAACAATGTTTGAATAGAAGCTACGGACAAAGATACCTGAGTTACGGTTTAGTGCAGAATCCATCGAGGACATCGTGGCAGCGAATAGACCCGCCATTAGCAACCCAACCGTACCGATAGGCATGGTTTCACGAGCAAAGACGAGATAAACCGCATCACTTGCTTTGGCGCCAAGCTCTGGATAAGCCGAAGCGGCTTCTGGATACATAATTGCTGATGCCCACGGTGGAATGAACCAAATAATCGCACCGAATACCATCATAATTAGCGCCATTGCAGCCGCTTTAGTTGCATTATTAGAGTCTTTAGCGTTCAAGAAGCGGTAAGACTCTTGCATGTTATTGATACTTTGTAGCTGCTTAACCACAAAGAAAATAAACGTACATACAAGCAGCAGCGGATAGTTCATATCCGGTCCCATAATAAATCCACCAGGGAACTCATTAATGATCTCACTTGGACCGCCAACGAAGTAAAGCGCCACACCAGCACAAGCGATAGAAATTACCGCAACAACTAATGTTTGGATGAAATCCGAAGCCACTACACCCCATGCACCACTGAGAAGGGAAATCACAAGCACTGCGGCACCCGTGACATAGATAGTAGTGATGATATCGGCATCAAATACCGCAGAAGCAAACACGCCTAGGCCATTTAGCCATACACCCGCGTTAATGACACTAAGAGGAATGATAACCCAAGTGAAGAACTGTTCATTAACCGAGCCAAAACGACGCTTAACACCTTCTGTTGGGGTATCCACACGCATCTGACGGAAGCGGCGTGCAAAGTAGAGGATGGCAAATACATACGCCACCATGTTACCGATAAATACCGCCAGAACCGCGAAGCCATCGTTAAATGCTTTACCTGCAGCACCGGTGAACGTCCATGCAGAAAACTGTGTCATAAACGCGGTAGCACCAACCATCCACCAGAGCATTTTACCGCCCCCGCGGAAGTAATCACTGGTACTATTGCTTGCCATTTTTTTGAATAACAAGCTAATTGCCACCATTAGGGAAAAATAGCCTGCTATCACAAGATAATCATATTGCATAATCAACCTCGAAACGCCGTTTTAGTTTGAATAAATTATAATTTCAAAGTGGCGACTCTTCCGTGACAAAAATCGAAACAGCGGTTCATTTTCTGACTTTTATGTGAGGGTGTGATCCCCATCACTGATCTCAGTATTGCTCTATTTGTTTATCGACACTCAACAGAAGCAACCTTCTGCTGATGATATAACCTTAGCATTGTCACCACATTCACACTCAATAAGGTCGCTTCTAGCAACGTGCCGCCAATAGATCCCACCACAATATTATTACTCAGCCAGCACAGGGCCCCAACGAAGAATGCCAAGCGCAGCTTGATCCCTTCCAAGCAAAACAGCGCATAGGTGCCAATACATGCACCGGCAATCGGTAATAAATCCAGCCAGCGATCAGCTAAGTAGAAACCGACAATCAAATTGCAGGCAATAAAAAAATAGGCGAGATACTTCGATTGAAACTTCACTGACAAGGCGGTACGAAAAGCAGAAAGCAATGCACTAAAGCCAGCGGTTACTGCACCGAGCAAAAAGAAATGCATCATATGGTTGATATTGAAGATCACCATCACCACTTTTAGCTTCTTATCGTCCTTTTGGTAAAACGCTGCAATCCCCAAAACAAAACTGACAAAGCCTAGCGCTTGGGCAAGTGATAATTCACTGAACATAGCCTATTTCTCTCACCGCTACCAAGCTGAGCTTGCATCAATACAGGGCTTTCACCGCAAGTTCGCTTGGACATAAAAACGAAAAAGCGGCTGCCCCCATTACAGGTGCAGCCGCCATACAAATCTTTTGCGATTAACGTGCTAACCAGCCGCCATCAACAGCTAGTGTATAGCCGTTAACATAAGAGCCAGCATCAGACGCTAGGAATACACATGGACCCGCCAAGTCTTCAGGGTTACCCCAGCGATCAGCAGGAATACGCTCAAGGATTTCTGCATTGCGCTGCTCGTCTGCACGCAACTGTGCGGTATTATTTGTCGCCATGTAACCAGGTGCAATCGCGTTAACATTGATGTTGTGTTTCGCCCACTCATTAGCCATCAGACGGGTAACACCCATTACGCCACTTTTTGATGCAGTGTAAGAAGGCACACGAATACCGCCCTGGTATGACAGCATAGACGCGATATTAACAATCTTACCGCCATGGCCCTGAGAGATGAACTGCTTTGCAACAGCCTGAGACATAAAGAACACTGACTTGATATTGATGTTCATTACGTCATCCCAGTCTTGCTCGCTAAAATCAATCGCATCATTACGACGGATGATACCAGCGTTGTTAACCAGAATATCAATCTTACCGAATTTCGTCACAGCCTGATCAACGATAGCGTCAATATCATCTGTTTTCATCAGGTTAGCGCGGATATCAAGGAACTCACGGCCAGTTTCTTTGATTTTTTCAATCGTTTCAGTCGGCTCAACAATGTTAACGCCAACAATGTTACAACCAGCCTGTGCAAGACCAAGTGCCATACCTTGGCCAAGGCCTGTATCACAACCGGTTACGATGGCCACTTTACCTTCAAGGTTGAATGTATTAAGAATCATGTCGTTTCCTCAATGCATGTTCACGGCCCTACAACCATGAACAAGATGTTTGTGTTCCCGTTAATGTGGTTGCAATATAGCAACCACGAAAAACCACATCAAGTTTTTTGAAAAGCCGTTTTAATTTTATTCCTGCACATTTGATCGATGTCACACTAATGGCCGTAATTCGTGTTGATTCATATTTTCTGAAAAAGGCTTTCATAAAAATAGATACGTGCAGGGTTAGAACGTATAATGCTGGCTACAAAGACGATAAAGATAGGAATTTTTCGATGGAATCCGCAAAACAGCCTGAAGCCGTCTCCTCTGTAATGAAGGTGTTTGGCATCCTTCAGGCGCTGGGGGAACAAAAAGAGATTGGTGTTACCGAACTTTCGCAACGCTTGATGATGTCAAAAAGCACCGTATACCGCTTTTTGCAAACAATGAAGATGCTAGGTTATGTCTCTCAAGAAGGTGAAACAGATAAGTATGCACTTACTTTGAAGTTATTTGAGCTTGGAGCAACCTCGCTAGAGCATGTGGATCTGATTGATCTTTGTGACAAGGAAATGCAGCTGATCTCCCAACAAACCAATGAAGCCCTTCACCTTGGTGCGCTGGATGAGAATGCCATTATCTACATCCACAAAATTGATTCCGGCTACAACCTTCGCATGCAATCGCGCATCGGCCGCCGCAATCCGCTCTACAGTACTGCGATTGGTAAAGTACTGCTGGCTTACCGAAACGAAGAATTCACTCGTAACGCTTTGACTAACATCGACTTTATCAAACATACCGATAAAACCCTGGAAAATATCGACCAGTTGCTGAGCGAGCTAAAAGCCGTTAAAGAACAAGCATTCGCAGAAGACAACGAAGAGCAGGAACCCGGCCTACGCTGTCTAGCCGCACCGGTATTCGACCGTTTCGGTAATGTTATCGCTGGTCTATCAATCTCGCTGCCGACTATTCGCTTCGACGAAAAACGTAAATCCTACTATGTAGAACTACTGCAAACAGCCAGCCGTAACGTCTCGGAACAACTTGGGTTTCACAATTACCCACAATAAATAGGAACGCAATTTCATTTTTATTGACTTGCGAGCGCTTATTGTTGAAAATACCCTCAATGACCAATATTGAGGGTTTTTTTATGGCTTTAAATCGTGTTGCTGTGATCGGTGAATGTATGGTCGAACTGCAACGTAAGGGCGAGCTCATCAAACAGAGTTTTGGTGGTGACACGCTGAATACTGCACTTTACCTTTCCCGTTTGACCCACCAGCATGGCGTCGAAACTAGCTATATTACTGGATTGGGTACTGACAGCTTTAGTCGCGATATGCTTGCCCAATGGCAACAAGAGCAAATCAATACCGAATTGGTCTTTCAATCCGAAGAAAAGAACCCTGGCTTGTATCTGATCGAAACTGACGATACCGGCGAACGCACCTTCCACTACTGGCGCAATGACGCAGCAGCCCGCTACTGGCTTGATAACATCGACAGCCAGACACTGGTCGAAAAGCTAAGCGGCTTTGAAATGATTTACCTGAGCGGGATCAGCTTGGCAATTTTGCCAACAGCTGCCCTGGATAAGCTTTTCCAAGTTCTCCAGGCTTGCAAGGCGCAAGGCAGCAAAATTGTTTTCGACAATAACTACCGCCCTCGCTTATGGCAAAGTGCCGATATCGCCGCCAAACGTTACCAGACAATGCTGTCACTAACCGATATCGCCCTGCTGACATTCGATGATGAAGTCATGCTTTACGGTGAGCACACGGTGGAAGACTGTATTGCCCGTACCCAACAATGCGGCGTTAGTGAAATTGTTATCAAACGCGGTGCCGAAGACTGCCTTGTTATCACATCCGAAGGTTGCATCTCTGTGGCGGCAACCAAAGTCGACAACGTTATCGACACGACCGCTGCTGGCGACTCATTCAGCGCAGGATACCTTGCGACACGCCTGACAGGCGGCAATACCGAACAAGCAGCAAACAATGCCCACTTATTAGCTGGCACCGTGATCCAACATCAGGGCGCCATTATTCCAGCCACAGCAATGCCTGTGTTATTCAATTCGAATTAAGGAAGACATCATGACTACGCTAAATGCTCGTATGGCCGAGCTGAAAGTTATCCCTGTAATTGCTATCAAAGATGCTGATAAAGCAGTAAAACTGGCTCAGGTATTATCTGAGAACGGCCTGCCTTGCGCCGAGGTGACTTTCCGTACCGAAGCGGCTGCGCAAGCTATCCGCAACATGCGTGATGCCTACCCTGATATGCTGATCGGTGCAGGTACTGTACTTACTGCCGAGCAAGTAGACCAAGCTATCAACGCGGGCGTGGACTTTATTGTCAGCCCGGGTTTCAACCCAACCACAGTGAAATACTGCCAGCAACGTGAAATGCCAATCATCCCGGGTGTTAACAACCCAAGCATGGTTGAGCAGGCGATGGAACTGGGCCTAAACACGCTGAAGTTCTTCCCGGCAGAGCCTTCTGGCGGTGTGAACATGCTAAAAGCAATGACCGCGGTTTACCCGGTTAGCTTTATGCCAACAGGTGGCGTAAGCCCATCCAACGTTAAAGACTACCTAGCCGTTAAATCTGTGTTTGCTTGTGGTGGTACTTGGATGGTACCAGGTAACCTAATCGACGAAGAACGTTGGGACGAGCTAGCAGAACTAGTGAAAGAAGTCGCTAACGTTGTTGCTTAATCGCTAAGGGTTAGCGAGGCAATATATCCAAAGGCAGCGGCAAAACCGCTGCCTTTTTAGATCTCACGGTCTTATTTTCAGCTCTCTACAGCTAACTGCCTGCAAACTTCCATCTCGCTGTTACACTTGAAAGACACTTTTCGGTTTTGCTGCCAGAGGTCTTTTTAAATGAAAAAAGCCAACTCAAAGCCTCGCTATCTGATCCCTTTGAGACTCGCTATTTATAGCTCTGCACTGTTCGCAGTCGTTCATCTCCATGCAGAGCAAAGCAAGCTGACTGTTGCTATCTCTACCGATATGCCACCTTATGTGATGGACAGTGGTAATGAAGGGCTTGAAGTGGATATCGTCAGGCAAGCATTGGAAGGGTATGAGCTCAAGTTTATCCAAATGCCGCTCAGTGATGTGCAAAATGCGGTACAGGACAAAAAAGCCGATGTGGCTATCGGAGTATTGGTTGATGGCGGCGAGATTTACTATTCCGATCACCTCGTCACCTTTGTCAATTTTGCCATCAGTAAGAAAAGCGATGAGCTAGCGATTGATTCTATCGATGACCTCAAAACCCATCCGGTACTAACTTGGCAGAACGCCTACCTAGAGTTGGGGGATGAGTTCCAGACATTGTTTTCTCCGGGTGCTGAATACCGCTCCAACTACCATGAATTTGGCGACCAAGCCAAGCAGGTCGCTCAATTCTGGAAAGCCGACAAACAAGTTATCGTTATCGATCGTAGTATCTTTGAATTCTTCACTAAGGCCATGAAACAGCCTCTCGATAGTGTTGACTACCACAGCCTATTCCCCCCCGTCACGGAATTCAAAGCCAGTTTCAAAGACAAAGCGGTCAAAGATGCTTTTAATAAAAAGCTCAAGGAAATGTGCCAAAGCGGCGAATACGTCAAACTGTTAGAAATGTATGACGTCGAGCTGGAAGTCACGGTGTGTGACAAGCTCACGCAATGACAGACACCTCGCACTGAATACATAACACCTAGCAAAACACCACGAGCATGCTTATGTTCGTGGTGTTTTTCTCATTCTAGCGGCGGTGATCACAGCAAGATCAGCTCACCATCTTCTAGCAAAATGTAATACATCGCGGCTCATTCCCTGACGCATATTCTGAGGGGCTATTATGCTCTTAACTTGCCCAAGAATGACATGGCAAAACCCAAGAATGAGTTGGACTTTTCATCATTAATCAAGCTGAAGTTATTTAATTACTCCCCCTCTTCTGATGACTGCAGTACAAAAATAGAGATTAAAAAATATCCTAGAGAAAATCGGACAGAGTATGTCCGAATTCGCTTTATAATTGGGCGTAGACAATCAGATCTAATTCAGCTCTCCCCTTATTATTTAACACACAAGGAGGATCTATGCTCAAGCATCAACGTATCAACACTATTCGCTCTTTGTTACTAAAAGATAAACAGGTGTCAGTTGCTGAGCTAGCAAGATTGTTAGAGGTAACTGATAGAACTATCCGCAGAGACTTAAAACAATTAGAAGAATCAGGTGTCGCAGAACTATTCTTTGGCGGAGCAAGGCTCGTAACTATAGAAAATAACGTTTTATTCAAACAGATGGGTATTAACAATATAATGAATGCACTCTCTGGTAAGTATGTTTCCGGACAAAATGAAAAAGCACTGAGCTCAAATCAAATGTTAGGGGTGTACATCCTAGGCTCTTTCAATATTGATATTGTTTCTGAAGTCCCTGACTTTCCAAGGGAGGGAGAAACTATCCATTCCCTTTCCACTGGATTTTATGCAGGGGGAAAAGGCTCTAATCAAGCTACTGCAGCCGCAAAAGTTAATGGCCTAGTACATTTAGCCGTAAAAATCGGTGACGATGAATTTGGCAGCAAAGCACGACAGTACTTTTCAACTACCGATATCCACTCATTCTCTATTCTAGAAGACAAAAAAACACACACGGGTAATGCATCTATATTTGTTTCCCAGAAGTCAGGTGAAAACTTTATTGCGATTGATTTAGGGGCCAATAAAACTATTACCGCCATGGAGCTTCATCAAGAATATGATCTTATTGAAAAAAGTAAGGTATTTCTGACCCAGCTGGAAAACAACTTTACTGCCACAAAACAAGCGATAGAGTGTGCAAGTACCACAGGATCATTGGTAATGTTAAATCCCGCTCCTTATATCGACGAATGCAAAACGATATTACACTTGGTCGATATTATCACCCCCAATGAAACCGAAGCTCAAGATTTGACCGGTATCAAGGTCATAGACCTTGATACTGCCCAGCAAGCTGCACAAGCAATTCATGACATGGGTGCCAAAAATATTGTCATGACTCTGGGAAGCAAAGGCGCATTGATGTTCGATGGTAAACAATATCGACATTACCCACCATATAAAGCAGTTGTCACTGATACATCAGGTGCTGGTGATTCTTTTAATGGTGCCCTCGCGGCCTGCTTGGCTAATGACCAACCACTTGACTACGCAATTAAATTTGCCTCGTCCTATGCGTCTCTCGCTGTAGAGCGAAAAGGTGCCTCTAACATGCCTGAAGCATCACTGGCCGAAGCTCGATTAAAAGAACAGGAAAAAATGTAATGGCTAACCACGAACTCTTTTTAACCCAAATGAAAACCGAATTTGCTTCAATGACACTCACTGAGCGGATGGCAAAAATGGATGTCCCAGCTACAGGCAAAATTGCCACTGTTATTGATAGTGATACCTTCAATGAAATTGATGACCAGTTTGCCATTGCATGGGCAATGCTCAGAAGTGATCGTATTGACCTGCAAGCAATATATGCAGCACCATTCACCAACTCGATGTTTACTGACAGCCATGAAGCCGTTTCAGATCCTATTGTTGGTATGACACTGAGCTATAAGGAAATTGAACGAGTAATCAATCGGGTTAAGGTTGATAAGAAACCAGCCATGTTCAAAGGTTCAACCCATTACGTTTATCAATGCGCGGAACCTGAACACTCTGCTGCTGTCAGAGACTTAATTGCTAGGGCTCATGCCTGTGAAAGCATACTTCAGGTGATCAGTATTGGTGCACCAACTAACATTGCCCACGCCCTTATTGCAGACCCATCAATTGTCGACAAGATCCACGTATTATGGTTAGGTGGTCACAGTTTTGACTGGCATAACACCGAAGAATTTAATCTACGACAAGACATTGACGCGAGTCGAGTATTATTAAACTCTGGCGTCTCCCTCACATTATTCCCTTGCATGGGGGTCACCAACACACTTGCCACCTCTGTACCAGAGCTTCAGTACTACCTCGCAGGTACCAGTGAAATAGGTGATTACCTCGCGCAAGAGGCACCAAAGTGCCCTTGGATTGGTTTTGCTAACCGAAAAGTGATCTGGGATATCGCACCGGTTGGTTACCTTATTGACGCTAGCTGGTACACCGAAACATTTGTAGCCTCACCAGTGCTAAATGACAACTTAACCTGGAGTTTTGATAATCGACGCCATCCAATACGCGTTATCAAGTTTATCGAACGCGATAATCTGTTTATCGATTTATTCAAACGGTTAATTAAAGGGTAATAGCTAAGATGCAAACATTAACTCCTCTCTTAGGTATGGCAGTTTTACTCTTTATCGGTTGGGTATTTTCATGCAACCGAAAAGCGATTAAATTACGCACCGTCAGCATTGCCCTTATTCTCCAGGCTTCAATAGCAGCTTTTATTTTGTTTGTACCAGCAGGCCAGATCATATTAATTGGTATTTCAAGTGCTGTAAGTTCAATCATGGACTATTCAGGCGAAGGGATCCGATTTTTATTTGGAGAGTTAGGGGCTTACGGTTCTGGCTTTATTTTTGCCATCCACGTGCTACCTATCATCATCTTCTTTAGTGCATTCATGTCGGTGCTGTATTACCTGGGCATCATGCAACGCTTGGTAAAATATATTGGCATGGGCGTTCAGAAAATTTTGGGGACTTCACAGGCAGAATCGACCGCTGCCGCTGCAAATATCTTTATCGGCAACACCGATGTCTTTGTCATGATGAAACCGTATGCCCCGAAAATGACCAAGTCAGAGCTCTTTGCTTTGATGACAGGTGGTTTTGCCTCTATTGCTGGCTCGGTGTTGGTTGGTTTTGCGGGTATGGGAATCGAAATTAAGTACTTGGTATCTGCAGCCTTTATGTCTGCCCCAGCCGGACTGCTATTTGCAAAAATCATTTATCCAGAAACCGATGAGCCAGTAGAGGTCGATTTCGATATTTATAACGATGAAGATAAGCCAATCAACATCATTGAAGCAGCAACCAGCGGCGCATTCAGTGGCTTGAAAATGGCGTCAGCCATCGGTGTCATGTTGCTGGCTCTTATCGCATTGATCGCGATGTTCAACGGCATGCTGGGGAGTCTGTTCGAACTGGTCGGTATTAACGGTGTAACCCTACAGGCAATCTTTGGCTATCTGTTTGCACCTATCGCCTTCCTACTCGGCGTTCCTAGCAATGAAGTCCTCATTGCCGGTAACTTCCTTGGCCAAAAACTTGTACTGAATGAGTTTGTCGCCTTTATGAGCTTTTCTGAAGTGCGTGAAACATTGAGTCATGAGACTCAGGCCATTATCACCATGGCACTGGCTGGCTTTGCCAACCTCTCAGCACCTGCCGCGATGATCGGTGTTCTAGGAACCATCGTACCCAAGATGAAGCCTTTTATTGCCTCCATGGGAGTCAGGGTCATTCTCGCAGCAACCCTTGCCAACTTGATGAGCGCAGCCATCACCGGTTTATTCATCTCTTTCGTATAAATTAAAGTTGGGAGTCATTGTGACTCCCTCCTATTTCAAATATCTCACATTAACTCGGCAATAAATAGCTGAGGGCTTTGTGATGCCTAAATCCAAAACAATACGGTGAAATAAAAAATGAAAAAAGTTATTGGTTCATGCCTACTATGCTGCGCTCTAGCAACAAGCACAGCCGTTGCCGATGAATATTCAGGTTGGGGAAACCTTCACTTTGATTACCAAGCATGGGGACATGGTGTATCTGACAGTGAATTTGACCAAGCATTAATCGGTATTGAAGGTGGTTTTAATTTCGAATGGGGCGAACTGTTTGGTTTTTATGACTTCGAAGGACTTGATCGAGATTCAGGTGAGCAAACAGCAACTTATAATTTGCAAGCCCATACTTATCTCGGTGATTCTGGCGCCAGTATTTTTTCCAAGGTTTACAGCTCCCACGGTACTGAAATTAAAGAAACAAACAGTTTCCTCGGCTTTGGCTATACCGATATCAGCGGTGACGGATGGTGGTTTACACCTTGGGTAGCCGCTAACTATACAACGGTTTACAACGAGTTTGCTGATATTACTAACGTTAACGGGTTCAATGGCGCAACATTAGGTTGGAGTGCAGGGTATGTCTTTGAGGCTTTTGGTCAATCTTTCTTATTAAGTAACTGGACTGAAATTGAAATGTTCAGAAATGATGAATATGCGCATAATAATTATGGAGACACAGGGGTAAATGGTGGACTTAATTTAGGTATGGATATTACTAAAAATATTAATGCAACTGTAATGTATCGATATTACTATAATAAATTGGGCGCTGATGGTTATGGTGATATTATGATTTATCGATTAGCGTATAAATTTTAACCGAAGTTTGTTTCACTAATACATTATTAACTCCTTCAATGATATGTGCACACTCCTATTGCATTTATAAAAGAGTAATTTTGTTATCAGCTTATAGTCACACCATTTTAATTTATTAGTCCTTCTTTTATTTTATGCGCTACTTAAAATTAAGCAGCGCATATATTTTGAATAACTTTGGACTTTGAGTCCTCTTAGCTGAGCCCGCCCATAAACAGGTACTTCATCTCCAGATAGTCTTCCATGCCATGGCGGGAGCCTTCACGGCCAAGGCCGGACTCCTTGACCCCGCCAAACGGCGCAGCAGCCGTCGATATCAAACCTTCATTGATCCCGACCATGCCGCTCTCTAGCGCATCACCAACCCGCCATGCCCGGCCCAGTGAACGGGTATAAAGGTAAGCAGCCAAGCCCGAATCGGTGTTATTGGCACGCTCAACCACCTCCTCTTCCGAGCTGAAACGGAACAAGGGCGCCAGTGGGCCAAACGTTTCTTCACTTGCCACCAGCATCTCATCAGTAACATCAATCACCACATGCGGTTGGACAAACAACCCTTTTTGCCCTGCGAGGTTGCCGCACAGTACCTTCGCCCCTTTGGTAAGGGCATCATCAATATGGGTACGGACTTTTTCAACGGCACCCGCATTGATCATCGGGCCAATTTCGGCTCCTTCAGAAAAACCGTCGCCAACCTTGAGGTTCGCCACTCGGGCAGCCAGCTTTTCAGCAAACTCATCATAGACCGCGTCATGGACAAAGATCCGGTTAGCACAAACGCAAGTTTGACCCGCGTTGCGGAACTTGGCAATCATGGCACCGTCGACCGCCGCATCGATATCAGCATCATCAAAGACAATAAATGGAGCATTGCCACCCAGCTCCAGTCCCATCTTCTTGATCGTCGCCGCCGATTGGTTCATTAAAATCTTGCCGACATTGGTCGAGCCGGTGAACGAGACTTTGCGGACCTTCTTGTGGCCTGTAAGCACACCACCAATGGCAACAGCATCACCGGTGATCACATTAAGCAGACCGGTAGGCAAGCCGGCCTGTTCTCCCAGCTCAGCCAACGCCAACGCGGTAAAAGGGGTTTCAGGTGCTGGTTTCAATATCACAGCACACCCGGCTGCGAAAGCAGGGGCACACTTGCGGGTGATCATCGCCGCGGGGAAGTTCCACGGCGTGATGGCTGCGACCACGCCAATCGGCTCCTTGGTCACCACGATTTTTCCATCGGTTTTATGGCTTGGGATCACCTCTCCGTATGCTCGCTTGGCTTCTTCGCTATACCAAAGGACAAAGCTGGCCGCATACGCAATTTCCCCTTTCGCCTCGGCAAACGGCTTGCCCTGTTCAGTGGTGAGGATCCTTGCTAAATCGTCGGTATTTTCGACTATCAAGTCATACCAACGACGAAGCACAACAGAGCGGTGCTCAGCTGTCGTTTGTTTCCACTGCACAAACGCCTGCTGGGCAATGTCGACACATTGCGCGGCTTCTTTCTCGCCCATTTGCGGTACATGGCCGATTACCGCTTGTGTCGATGGGTTCATGATAGCAGTCGTCTGGCCATCCAAGGCGTCTGCCCACTCCCCACCAATGTATCCTTGCTGTTTGAACAGCGCCGTTTTTTTCAAATCCATCTTCGCTCCCATTATTCCGTTACTTCGAACAATACGTTGACCTGCCCGGTGCCAGAGCTTGGGAAGTACTCGGTCACAATCTCCGCTTTGCCTTCGTACTTATCCCAGCCCAATGCGCCAAACAGCATGGCGGTGTCATGCATGCCGCCTTCACCCGAGCACAGCGCCGCATAGTCAGGTAGCATTTCCAGGAAAGTCTTATATTCACGGTTCTGCCATAAGTCCAGCACCCGCAGGTCTACTTGGCGGTTGAACTCTTTCGAGATAGTGAAGGTGCCGTTGTTCGCCGCGTAATCATCGTTATCCCAGATACGGTGGGACAATGATCCCGAGGCCAGCAGCATCACCCGGCTATCACTTTCTTCGATCGCCTCACGGATCGCCTCACCGAGCTGGCGGGAGGCTTCGATGCTGTGCACCGAGCACCACGCCGCCACAGAAACTACCTTGAAGTGGCTGTCTTCGTTCATATAGCGCATCGGCACCAAAGTACCATATTCCAAATCCAGCGATTCAACTTCGTGAGAGAGAGTAAATACCCCTTTATCTGTCGCTTTATCGGCAATACGTTTACCGAGTTCTGCGTTGCCGTAGTATTGGTATTCCAAATTTTGGATAAAATGCGGGAATTCATGGCTGGTGTAGTTGCCTTTGAACTGCTGGTTGGCATTGACGTGGTATCCCGCATTGACCAACCAGTGGGTATCAAGGACCACAATGGTATCGACATCCAAGTCTTTGGCTAACTGGGCAAGCTGTTTGTGGCCATCGATGGCCGCCTTACGACAACCGTGCAGCTTTCCCGGCTGCTCAGACATTATCATGGTCGGTACGTGGGTAATTTTTGCTGCAACACAGAGTTTGCCCATAGTAAATCCCTTCTCTCAATCACATCCTGTATGTAGCGGACGTTGGTTTCAGTTATTGGTATTTGCTCTACGACCTAAAGAGCAATGAAATACAGTAAAAAGTTGGTTAAAACAGCAATAGCGTTAATGTGGTAAAGGCACTGACGGTCAACATGCCAAGCAAGGTTGTTGGTAACAGCACTGCCGAACATAACCCGCCCATCTGGTAGCGTTGACCAATGACGGCATAGACACCGAACATCGGGACACTGGCTAAAATCACGCCCACGGAGCTCATCATCGGATCCAGCTGGAACACCAACATCAACATAACCAAAATAGCGAGCGGATGTATGAACAGCTTGGCAAGCATCACGGTGCCGATCTCTCTTTTCATACCCGCGACACTCACACCGACAAGGCCACCACCAATAGTAAATAGCGCCACGCCAGTTACCGTACTGGCAAGCATGTCAATGATACGCTCAGCCGCTTGCGGCGGGTGAAGCTCTATCGCCGAGCACATCAACCCCAATACAATCGACAGCACGATCGGGTTCTTTGACAGGTTCAGTGCGGTCTCCTTCACCTTCGCCCCGAAGTCGGCACCCGCTTGGTTATCGGCCATATCGGCCAGCCCAAGCAACAGCGGCAACATGATCAAGTTCTCGACAATCAGGGTCAGGGAGAACGGGATCAGTGCCGGGGTATCAAACAAGAAAAAGATGATCGGAAAGCCAATCAGCAAGCTATTAGAGAAGCTGCCACCCAGCCCCAGCACCACACTCTCGACGGGGGTTCTCCGCAACATCCAAATGGCATAAATAAAGACCAAGCCAAAAGCCACCAGCGATCCCAAGGTGTAGGCCAGGATATAGTCAGTATGCCAGACCTCCCCAAGTGACTTGGTGCTCAACGCACTGAATATCGCAGCCGGTAAGCCGAAGTTGAACACAAAAGCGGCCAACGCCTTGTGGCCATTTTCCGGTAGGATCCGGCGCCGAAAGGCGAGATACCCCAGCCCAATCACCAGAAATACTGGCATGATGGTTGAGAAGACATATTGGAAGTGCGCCCAAGCCTGTCCCATGGCGACTACCCTTGTTCCGCCAATTTCTGGTGAATATTGTTTTTACGATAGTTAAGCACCGGATGAAGTTCGGTCATCTCGAAACCAACGCTCAAGTAACGTTTTTCAAATGTTGGCGCTAAGTATTGGGTGAAAACCTCAAACACCCTGTCGGCCGCCGCCTTTAACGTTTCCATATCACGCCCGACACCTACCTTTGCCGTCAAATGGATAAAGCTATTTTCCGGATCCTCATCGGCAATCAACACATGATCGCAGCGTATCGCCCGGGTTCGTATCCCCCCTTTTGGGAAGACACCTGTATCAATAGCCTCGCGATGGATCACCCGCATCAGCGCGGGAATATCAACGTCTTGCTCCAAATTCGGTGAATATTCCATAATAAAGTGAGGCACTATCCTTCTCCTTTACCCAACGAAGGCACGTTATGGGTATCGTGGGCAATACAGATATTTTTGGTTTCCATATAGAAATCAAAGCTCCAGTCACCGCCATCACGGCCGACACCCGACATTTTCACCCCACCAAACGGCGATGGCAGGTTACGGTTGTTTTCCGAGTTCACCCAGATCATGCCGGCTTCAACATGGGTAGCCATACGCATTGCACGGCCAGTATCGCGGGTCCAGATATAGCCAGACAGGCCATACTCGGTATCATTGGCAATCTGTAGCGCCTGCTCTTCCGTTTCAAACTCCACACAGGTCAGCACCGGGCCAAAAATTTCCTCTTTGGCAACACGCATGGTGTTATCAGCATCGGTAAACAGGGTTGGCGTCAGGTAGTTGCCATTACCCATTTCAGGCAGGGCACGGCCACCGACCGCAATAGTCGCCCCGTCTTGCTCGGCAAAGTCCATATAACTCAAGACCTTGTTGTAATGGGACTGGTGCACCAGAGGACCAACTTCAGTTTGCGGATCGAGAGGGTGCCCGACACGGAGGTTTTCTACCCGTTGCTTCAGGGCTTCGATAAATTTCGGCTTGATCCCCGATTGGATCAGCAAGCGGCTCGAACTGGTGCAACGCTGGCCGTTAAGGCTATAAATCATAAAGACCACTGCATCCAAAGCGCGCTCAAAATCGGCATCATCAAATACAATCACCGGGTTCTTGCCGCCAAGTTCAAAGTGAACACGCTTAAGGGTGGGTGCCCCTTGGGCCTGGATCATCGAGCCAGTCACAGTTTCCCCGACAAAAGCAACCGCCTTAATCGCTTTGTGTTCCGTCAGCGCTTTGCCTGCTACCTCACCAAAGCCGTTAACCATATTCCAGACGCCTGCTGGCAAACCGGCTTCTTCTGCACATTCAGCCAGAATCGCTGCGGTTAATGGGCTAAATTCAGCAGGTTTGTGTACTACAGTACACCCCGCTGCCAACGCTGGCGCAATCTTCCAAGTCGACAGCATGAAAGGTGTATTCCAAGGCGTGATCACCCCCACCGAACCAATTGGTGTACGGATGGTGTAGTTGGTATGGTTGTCCTGATGCAATGACAGGCCATTTTTGGCTTCTGGGGATTTATCGGCGAAAAAGCGGAAGTTGGCGGCACCGCGCACCGCAGCTTGGCGCATAAAGCGAAGGGGCTGGCCGCAGTCCATGGACTCTACCAACGCAATTTCCTCGGCGCGCTGTTCGATTTTATCGGCCAGCCTGTGCAGGATCTTGCGGCGCTCAGCACCAGAGATCGCCGCCCACTCGGCAAACGCTTTCTCGGCAGCCAAACATGCTTGGTTTACATCTTCTGCCGAGCCTTTGACCACTTTACCCAACGAGGTATTGTCTGTTGGAGTCAGGTTATCAAACGTCTCCCCTTCCGAGCCCAGTGTCCATTCGCCATTGATATAGTGGCCCAGGGTTTGATTCTGAAAACGAGCCAAATAGCTATTGGCTTTGTTAATGTTGGTATCGAGTTGCTGAGTCATAGTTTTCTTCCCTAAATCTTTTAATTGGAACGGGTAACAGGCTAGTCAGTCAGTTCGCCATAGAAGGCCTTTTCTGAGAGCACCGGATTTTCCAGCGTGCCGATCCCCTCAATTGAGCAGCTCACCACATCACCCGGCTGAATATCTTTCAGCCCCTTCGGTGTACCTGTGGCAATCAAGTCCCCTTCGTTCAAGGTCATAAAGCTGCTGAGGTACTCAATCAAAAAGGGAATATCAAAAATCATATCGGCCGTGGTGCCTTGTTGGGTCAGCTCACCATTGACCCGGGTTTCCAGCGCCAAGTTATTTACATCGGCAACATCTTCCTTATCAACCATCCACGGGCCGATTGGGCAGAGGGAGTCACGGCTCTTCACCCTTAGATTAGGGCGGTAGTAGTTTTCAAGGTAATCGCGGATCGCATAGTCATTGCAGATGGTATAACCCGCAACATAGTCCAGCGCCTCTTCCCGCTTGATGTTCTTGCCAGTTTTGCCGATGACTGCCACCAGCTCACACTCGTAATGCATAAATTCGATATCATCAGGACGGTATGATGGCTGCAGGTGGCCCGTTAGAGTATTGCTGCCCTTGAGGAAAACGAGCGGCTCTTTCGGCGGCTCAAATGCCAGCTCTGAAGCATGATCAGCATAGTTCAGGCCAAGGGCAAAAATCGTCCCGGGGTTTTCGACCGGACAAAGCCATTTCACCGCCTGTGGGGCAAGTACCTCACCGCTTGCCGTCACCAACTCACCTTCAAAATTGACAATGACATCCAACACTTTTCCATTATGTTCTACTCTGGCGCGCTTCATGCGTACTGCCCTCCCACCGTATTTTGTAAACTGACTAACTGTCCAGTTGTTGATGACTCTCCAGCTGTTGACGACACCTTGTCATAAGGCTGTAGCGCAATACGCTCACCCGCAAAACCGACAGCAACAATATCACCGGCTTCCAAGGTCATAATGTGGGAAATACGCTCCAATAGCGCCGGCACATCCCAGTAAAGGCGGGAAAGCGGTAATTGCTGTACCTGCTGGCCATTGACCATGGTAGATACAACTAACGAAGAAAGATCGCCCGCATCAGAGATCGTGACGGGTGATGACAAGGTGGCCGAGCCATCTAAGCACTTGCCCTTGATATCTGGCCGGTAATAACTGGCTTCTGGCAGAGAAAAGTCATGTAGCAGCGCCACTCCTTCGACATAATCCAGCGCTTGCTGTGACGGCACGCGGCAGCAAGTCTGGCCGATGATCACCGCCAGGCTAGCACCCACGACAAACTCGTCACTGTGTGCAGGCCATGCCACTGCCTCCGACTCATTGTTCCAGGTATTTCTTGGTTTGAAATACAATACCGGTTGTGTCGGTGGTGCCTTGTAAGGCGGCTCATTAAACTGTTCGGCCATTGACTGGCGTTGCTCACTATCATTGAGCGCAACACACACCACTTTGCCCTTAAACATCTTTTCCATAATCTTCCTTTTCAACCCCGCGTTTCTTAATACACGTTATCAACGGCAGCCGCTTCGGTGCCTGTGTCGCTGTCTTTATCTTTCAAATTCTTTGCCAATGCTTGTGCGCTTTGGCGCAGCAACAGAGTATCGACACCCGCACCGATGAACTTCACCCCTTGCTGAACATAGCTTTGCGCTTGAGTTGGGTTCAATGACAAAATCCCCACCGCCTTGCCCGCTTGGTTAATCACTTTGATGGCATGGTCGATAGCAGCAACCACCTCAGGATGGCTTGGGTTACCGATATGCCCCATAGAACCACTGAGATCTGACGGCCCGATGAATATCCCATCAATGCCTTCGACGGCTGCGATCGCTTCGATGTTTTCGATAGCCTCAACGGTTTCCACTTGTACCAACAAGCAGACTTCCTCATTAGCCTGATGGAGGTAATTGGGGATACGGTTCCATTGCGATGCCCTTGCCAAGGCACTGCCGATCCCACGTTGCCCCATCGGCGGGTAATAGACAGATTGAACCACCTGCTTCGCTTGTTCGGCGTTATTGACCATAGGGACCAATACCGACTGCGCACCGATATCCAGCAAACGTTTTAGCAGCGTCGGATTGCCATCTTCGGCACGAACAATAGCCGATGTCGGATGCGGTGCCAGCGCCTGTAAGTGATATTTGATACCGGTGAGATCGAACGAAGCATGTTCGCCATCGATCAGTACCCAGTCAAAACCGCTGCCGCCGCAGATCTCTGCGCAGCTGGTATCTGGCAGGCCGAGCCAAAGCCCCCATAATGGCGCCTCTTCTTTAAGGGCATGCTTGAATACATTCGTCGGTAAACTGTTGTTCGGTTGCATGATGGCCCCCTTATACGAACTTAACCGAGATGCCACCGAGCGGACCGAAGTCAGCATGGACACTGTCTCCCGCCTTTACCGCTACCGGGCGAGTAAAAGATCCCGCCAATATCACCTGTCCCGGCTCCAGTGAAACACCGTGGGGAGCAAAGCGTTTACATACCCAACAAATTCCATTGGCAGGATGGCTAAGAACGCCTGCAGCCAAACCTGTTTCTTCAATTTGACCGTTTAGGTAGAGCATCGCGCCGGCCCAGCGAAGATCGAGCTCGGTAGGTTTGATTGGGCGACCACCCAGAATGATCCCGGCATTCGCGGCATTGTCTGCAATGGTGTCGTACACCTTGCGGGTGTAGCCGGTTTGCGGATCGGTGCGGTGGCAGCGTGCTGCGATTAACTCAAGGGCAGGCACAACATAATCAGTGGCATTAAGCACATCAAAAATGGTGATGTTCTCGCCTTCAAGCTTGTCCTTCAGAACAAAGGCCAACTCCACTTCAATCCGCGGGTCGAGAAAATCATCGGCAGGGATCTGAGCGCCATCAGGGAAGAACATATTATCCAGTAACACCCCATAATCAGGCTGGTCGATATTCACCGCCATCTGCATAGCCCGCGACGTCAGGCCAATTTTGTAACCTTTTACTTCCGCCCCTTCGCGGATTTTCCGCTCAACCCAGCGGCTCTGGATGCGATAGGCATCATCCATAGTCATATCCGGGTAATCAAGGGTAAGCGCTGGGATCTGTTCACGCCCTGTTTCTGCTTTATACAGTCTCTCAGCCGCCACATGGATTTGATCTTCCGTTAACATTTCGCATTCCTTTTTTCTGGCTGACTGATTGCCAACGCCCCTTATCCAGAGTCATGCTGTCAGGGAAAGCAATCAGAATTAATTAACATGTTAAATATATTAGTTAACATGTTAATTAATGTCCAACGAAATATAAAACCACAATAAAACATTAAAAAACAGATAGTTAAAACAAAAAACATTAAAACATCATTACCCCTAAAATTTCCGTTACATGAAAAATGCAGGTTAGATCACATTTGTGGGAGGTATTTACAGACTGGTCATTAGGTAAGCAACAAAGAAAATAATCTCGGGAGTGATTTTGTTTTCGAATCATTGATCCAGTTAACAAAGAAACAGGAAAGCAACACATTTTATTAACAACCCCTTTGCTTTCTGGCTAATTAGTTAATATGTTAACTAAAGTCCAATAACGACTCACCCAGTGAGCATCAATCATCATCCATAACTAAAGGAATCCTGTTATGCGTGTAACCAAAGTTGCCTCCATGACCACCGCTGCGCTACTGATGTTTTCAACTTATACCGTCCATGCAGCGCCAGAAAAAACGATAAAAATCAGTACTTGGGGTTCGCCAAACCACGGCATCAACAAAGTGGTATGGCCGACATGGGGAGAGTGGGTTGAAGAGGCCACCGAGGGCCGTGTAACGGTAAAAGTTGAATACGATCTTGCCCCACCACAAACCCAGATTGATGTTGTTACAGACGGGATCGGGGAAGTGACATGGATTTACCATGGCCATAAGGCTGGTCGTTTTAAGCTAACCCAGCTACCTGAAATTCCAACCTTTTCAGATTACGCCAGCTCAGAGCTGATTTCTCAGGCCTATTGGCGTACCTATGAGGCCTACCTCAAAAAAGGCCGTGAACACCGAGGTGTTGAAGTACTGGCACTGAGTGTTAATGGGCCGGGCCAGCTGATCACCAAAGGACCGGTTGGATCGCTTGACGATATCAAAGGCAAAAAGCTGCGCGTCGGTGGCGGTGTTATTTCAGATATTGCCAAAGACATGAAAGTCACACCGGTATTTACCCCGACGACCAAAGTCTATGAGTCCATTTCACAAGGCGTGGTCGATGGCACCTACCTACCGTACGAATCACTAGCTTCTTTCCGTCTGGCGGAAGTCGCCGACAATACCACGGTTTACCCAGGCGGGATCTTCCGCGGCAGCTTTGCCATTGTAATGAACCGCGACACGCTATCTGGCCTTTCTAAAGCAGATCAAGAGGCTATTCGTAACGTGTCTGGCGAAAAACTCTCCCGCCTGTTTGGCAAGATGTGGGATGACATGGACAACGTTGGCTACGAAGCAGGCATTGCCAATGGCCACACCTTCACCCCAGCCTCACCCGAGATGATTGAAGAGCTGAAAAAGTCTACCGAGCCATTGGTCAACAAATGGTACAAATCGGCCAAGCAACGCAAGATCGATGGTGAAGCGGCCTACAACTATTTCTACCAAGAGCTAGAACAAGGACTGTAAGTTATGAGTTGCTCAAGACTTTCCAAGGCGATTCGGCGAGGGTTGGAGGCCCTTGCCGCTCTCAGCCTGATGCTAATGATGGTGATCACCTTTGTCGATGTCGTCGGCCGCTTTTTCTTCAGCAGCCCCCTTGTCGGCTCAACCGAGATGATCGAGGTACTGCTGGCTGTCATGGTCTTCATGGCATTTCCATTGGTGTCGTGGCAGGAAGAGAATATCTGTGTCGATTTACTCGACAACATCTTCCCCCAGCGCTGGATTGGCCTGCGTCAGGTAGTGATCAACCTAATCTGCTCCTGCTCATTGATATTGGTTGCCATGATGAACTGGAAACTGGCTGGCCGCTCCATGGAGTATGAAGAGGTCACGGAAATTCTTGAGCTGCCTCTTGGCTATGTCACTTACCTGATTTCCGTTACCGGGTTTGCTGGCGGCTTCCTGACTTTCATCAACGCCCTGAGCTACGGCAAGACTTTATTCTCGCCGGCACCGTCTTCCCAACCACTGAATACCGAAAGCAAGGGGGTTTAAATGATTGAGTCCATAATTGGTTTTGCCGTTCTAATCGCCTTGGTGTTCCTACGTTTACCCCTCGCCTTTGCCATGGGTGTGGTTGGTTTCCTCGGTTTCTGGTACATCAACGACTACAACTGGACTGCTGCGATGTCGATGGCTGCCCGCCGCATCATTGACACCGGCCAAGATTACAGCCTATCGGTGATCCCGTTGTTCATCTTGATGGGTAACCTAGTCACCCGGGCAGGCTTATCCAACGAACTCTACCGGGCCTGTAATGCCTTTGTTGGTCACCGTAAAGGTGGATTGTCGATGTCGACTATCTTGGCTTGTGGTGGATTCTCGGCAATTTGTGGCTCAAGCTTGGCAACATCGGCCACGATGTCCAAGGTCGCCATGCCGCCGATGCGCAAGTTCGGCTATTCAGATGGTCTAGCCGCCGCTTCTATTGCTGCCGGTGGCACACTGGGAATATTGATCCCACCAAGCGTCATGCTGGTAATTTACGGCCTACTTACAGAGAGCAGTATCCGCGAGCTGTTTGCTGCCGGTTTTATTCCTGGCCTGCTAGGTATCGTTCTCTACCTGATGGCAGTGCAATGGGTGGTGTTCCGCAACCCTGACAGCGCACCACCAGGTGAAAAGGTTGGCTGGCGTGATCGTTTTATCGCACTAAAAGGCATCATGTCGACCCTCTCATTATTTGTCTTGGTCATGGGCGGGATTTATATCGGGGCCTTCACCCCAACAGAAGCCGCAGGGATTGGTGCTACAGGGGCATTTGCCTTGGCCGCTTACCGACGTCAGCTCAACTATGCCATTTTACGCGATATTCTAGTGGATACCGCCAAGACCTCGGCCTCACTGTTTGCCGTAGTGATCAGCGCTTTGATCCTCTCGAACTTCATCAACCGCGCCGGTTTGCCGACCGCGCTGATTGAGATGATCCAAGCCGTCAATGTTTCACCGATGATGGCGCTGGGCCTGATCATTTTGGTCTATATCATCCTTGGCTGCGTATTCGAAAGTATGTCGATGATGCTGCTGACCGTGCCGATCTTTTTCCCGGTCGTGGTTGAGCTTGGCTTTGATCCTATCTGGTTCGGTATCGTTGTAGTGGTGGTCACGGAAATCAGCCTGATCACCCCACCGGTTGGCCTCAATGTATTCGTGTTATCCGGCATTATCAAAGACATCAAAACCGCTACCATCTTCAAAGGGGTTTTCCCTTTCTGGGTGGCAGATATGGTACGACTCGCCATCATTGTATTGATGCCAGCGATCGTGCTGTTCCTACCGAGCATCTTGTACGCCTAGCGGGTGCATTCACTGCGGGCTCGCAGCACAATCGCAAGCCCGCATTTTTAGTCAACTCTGCTATACCCAAAGAAATACAGAACTAACTTGAGAATGACAGATAAGATCAAAATACAGCTATAGCTTTTCGGCACTTTGATTTATATTGTCAATATGTGTCTGAAACAAATGATAATTTTCGACAATACGGTAACGGCTAGAAGGTTATATTGTGACGAAATATGAAGACTCGCTCCCCCTGCAACTGATAAGGGCAAGGGATGTATCAATGGATTACTTCCGCCCCATCTTGGCGGATAACGAAATCACCGAGCAGCAATGGCGGGTGATGCGGGTACTCGATACCCTGGGAGAAATTGATTTCTCTACCTTGTCACGCGAGTGCTGCATCCTTGGCCCAAGCCTGACAGGCATCGTTAATCGCCTAGAGAAAATGGGCTACGTGCAACGCAAGAAGTCAGCCAACGATGGTCGCAAGTATTACATCCACCTCACCCACAAAGCAAAAGTCCTGGTTGATGATCTGCGCCCCCTCATCGAAGCGCAATATGTTCAGCTCAAGGCAAAGCTTGGCGAAGAAAAATACCACCAACTGTCTTCACTGCTCAATGCGCTGATTGATATTAAAGAGCCCTAGCAGTACGCACTCACGGTCAATGGGGTGTATTTGTTTGTAACATTCCGCGCTTCGAGTTCTAGGACCAAGCGCGCTTTAAAGCTCGGTAAAGGGGCGTAATATCATGCTCGACAGCTTTTAAAAAACAAACAAAACGCTGACATTCAACGTTAATTAGCAGCTAAATGCTTCGAAAACACCTCACTTTGTCATCTTTTTGTTATTTCACTATCCCATCTAATTACAAATCGTACCTTGGCCGACATAATCCCCTCGCTTTCAATCACTACAGTCAGGCCAAAGATGCAAAAACTACTCGCAACCGCTTTTTTTTCTGTGCTGATAACAGCACCAATGATGGCCAATGCTCATCATAGCGCTAGCTACCACAGCCACAATAACTATGCAGGACCTCGCGTTGGATTGGGTATTTCTTATCTGTCTGACGACTACATGGATACCGATACTGGCTTCAAGCTCGAAGGTGGCTTTGATTTTAACCGTATTGTCGGGGTAAACCTCTCTTATGAGGATTCGGGTTACGATTACAAATATGGCTCACTGGATTACAGTACCATCAAGCTTGGAACGGATTTGGGTTATGCATTTCCACTAAGCCAGAGTGTGTCATTAAAGCCCTATGTATCGCTGGGCTTCCACCGTACAACAGAAGACCATAACTGGTGTGAAAGGAAACACTGCTATCACTCAAGCTATACCGACACCAATACCTACTACGGCATCGGCATGCGCCTAACGGCAGACATGTTCTACATCAATGTCTCCAACGAAGTGCTGAAACTGGATGTTGGTAACTACCGCTATGAGCCAGACCAAATCGCAGTGACTGTCGGCTTGAAGATTTAGCACTGGAAGGCGAGATATACCCAAGTAACTTCAAGGTACTTGATTCTGAGAGAAAGAATATAAAACAGGCCGACACCCCTTAATGATTAAAAAGAGTTGGCGGCCTGTTTGGTAACAAATACGTTTTCGGGACAATGGTACTTTTAAGCCACTTCCGAGATCTTCATCGGTGCCTCTACCGCTTTAAACTCACGGGCAAAATAAACCAACGCATCACTGTCAGTCGTCGTGATTGACTGCACTTCCACAAAAAACACGCTGTGAGTACCCACTTCGCTCACTGAGGCGATTTTTCCTTCCAGTGTGGCCAACGCATCAGTGAGAACAGGCACACCATATTGGTTGAACTCCCACCCTGGCAACTGAAACCTGTCTTCCATCGCCATCCCCGTCATTCCGGCAAAATGCATCGACATTTCTTTATGCTCGGCAGCGCAAACATTGATACAGATACGGCCATTGTCTTTGAATATTTGGTTGGAAGCGCTGTTGCGGTTCACGCATACCAGAATCGTAGCTGGGCTATCTGTCACCGAACAAACGGCTGTTGCGGTCAGGCCCACGGTGCCCGCTTCGCCCCCCGAGGTCACGACATTGACGGCTGCGGCAAGATTAGACATGGCATCGCGAAACTGTTGTTGAATTGGCATAGTTCGTTCCTTCCTAGAGCTGATTGTTTTTTTCACTGTGCTACCTGTTACGACCAAGCAGTAGCTGTTGTTGATTTTTGAATATTTGTTTTGGTGTTGCTGAGCATGACTTCATTGTTACCCAGCTCTTGCCAAAGCGACATAGACAGAAAATCCAATCACTTGTACTTTTCGGCTATGGGAGCATAAAAAAGCCCGGGCACAACCTTGGAAAGTGCCCGGGCAAATTACGACAATTAACAAAACGTCAAACTAGCAAAATGTGAAACTAGCTCTTCGGTGCAACCTGCAAACGGTAGCTAGGGCCGATTTCATCAGCGGTCAGTACGTGCAGTTTCGACACATCGGCACCGCCTTCTGCGAACTGGTAAAAATCACCCACTTTGGTATAGGTTGGTTTTTGTTGGGAAACACCTGCTGGAACCCCATCAATACCGTGAACCTGACCAAAGTAACGCTCATCGCTGTAGGTAGGGCCCGTTAGTGGTGTGGCCGGATCGGCACGCAATGCCTGCAGGGTTTCATCGAGGTTGAACACCACATTCCTACTGAAGGTGATGTTATCGCCAGTGAAGATAGCTTCTACCTGGCTGTTATCGAATAGGCTGACACGGTGGCCCTGATTGCCGTGCACCATACCGAATTCAACATCCACCATGGTGTTGTTTTCAACCGTGACGTTTTTCGGTGTCCACTGCTTGTTCAGCTCTTTGCCTTTAACTTCCTGGTCAAGCTGCTCGTTGTTCTTCACATCGATGATACCTGTGTTGATCACCACACCCCCGCGTACATCAGCGTTACCCGCGATTTGGCCACCCGAGCCACGTAGGCCGACTAGGTAATTATTGCGGACAACATGATCTTCATCGTAGATACGAATACCACCAGTATCTTGCTTGTTGTTCCCGATGATCACGTTGTTCTCAACCATATTCGCCTTGCCATGACGCAGGGAGATCATCGACGCGCTCTCAAAGATAGTGTTACCCGCTATGCGGTTCTCACCTGATTTTACCGAGATCAATTCACGCTCGCCGTCGGAGTCCACCAGCAAATTGTTCACGAACTGAGTACGCGATGGCCACTGGCTGCTCTTCGAGTCACCGATGCGGATCGCTTCCCAACTGTTACCGTTGTATCGCACGGCCTCTTCAATCGCCAACTCGTTGTAGCGGTTCTTCTTCTGGGAATAGAATATATTGCCTTCGATAAGATGGTTATCCGCCTTATCGTCAATGTTCTTCTGGATACCGATCAAGGTGCCGCGCTTATGCTTGCCCTCGAAGCGATTGTTGATGACCTTGCCATCTTTGCCCCATAGCGACACCCACAAATAACGTGGGTACTCACTACGCCTTTCGTCCGGCTCATACTCGTAGTCATCATTAAAGTAGTAGAAAGTCGAGTTCTGCAGCGTATTGCGCATTCCTTCCAGACGCACACCACCAAAACGCTCTGCCGGACCACCTTCGGTAAACACTATGCTATCGAGGGTAATGTCATCCCCTTTCACCACCAGCTGCACCAAACCGGTCAGCAATACCGTACCCGGCTGCTCAGCTTTCACAGTAATATCATCGGCTGTCAGTTCAACCACACCCAAATTGGCATAGCGACCCGGCGCAATACTGATCACCTCACCCGGCTTGGCATTTTCAAGCTGCAGCTTCAAAACTTCTACAGCAGCTTCGCTAGCAACGTCCACCTTGGTCGTATTAACAACTTCACGGCTTGCTGCTTCAACAAGCTGCTCGGCCGTCAAAGATTGCAGTGACACTTCAGCAATGGATGGCCAAGTGGCAACCTCGGGCAACTGTACCGGTACTGGTGTATCTTGGGTCGAAGCATGGACGTTAAAAGACAACGCAGCCAGCAATGCCAGCGCGATAGGCGTGTGTTTTTTCATTCTATTTTCCTTATACCGGGAGGCGAAATCGCCACCCGGGAGTTTCACGGAGAAGGGTTACTGTTTTGGATACAGCAGGTATGCGCCCCTATCGATTAATCTTGCTCAGATGCCAGCTCGGCATTTTCAACTTTTCCATCAACGGCTTTAACCAGCAGTAATCCGACGCCAAGAACAATCGCACCACACAGAACGAAAATCATACGTCCCCAGAATGGGTTAGGTAGGACAAACATAGCCATCACCCCCACACCTGCTGTCGCAATGAGCGAGCCCAGCATACGGCGCTGTTTGTTATCCAGTTTCTTCTGCTCGGTAGATTCAGCGACCAATGGCGTTGCAAGGTTGTTGAAGAAGCGGTCAACGTCTTTCTGGCGCTCCTCAGTTAGCGGCTTGTAGAAGACAGTCGATAGGATGAAGAAACCAGCAGTGAAGATCAGGTGACCAATCAGACCGATAGCAACTTTCAAGTCAGACCACTCACGGCCCGTTAGCGGCTCAAGATCGAACCAGTTTTGAACCATGTCTGCGGTGATGACAAAACCAACGAAGTAAGACACGATACCACCGACAACCAACGTCCCCCAGCCAGCCCAGTCAGGCGTCTTCTTGATAAAGAAGCCACAGAATGCAGGGATAGTCATTGGGAAGCCGATCAGGGCACCAACATACATCATGGTATCGAACAAGCTCAGGCCCTTCAGCGAGTTGATGAACAGGGCAACCAAGATGATCGCAATACCGAAGAAAGTAGACGTCAGCTTAGATACAACCACCAACTCTTTCTCTGGTGCGTTAGGACGTAGGATTGGCTGGTAGAAGTTCTTAACGAAGATACCCGAGTTACGGTTCAGGCCTGAGTCCATTGAAGACATGGTCGCTGCAAACATCGCAGAGATCAGAAGACCTACCATACCCGCAGGCATGTACTCTTGTACGAAAAATAGGTAAGCAAAGTCACCGGCTTTAGAACCTGCATCAGGATATTGCGCGGCAAGATCGACACCTTGACCAGCAATGAACCAAGAAGGCATAAACCAAATGAGTGGACCCATGGTCATCAGGATACATGCAAGCAATGCTGCTTTTTTCGCGTTCTTAGAGTCTTTGGCCGCCAGGTAACGATATGAGTTCAGCATGTTGTTGGTAATACTGAACTGTTTGAAGAAAAGGAAGAATGCCCAGATACCAAAGATGCTTAGGTAATTAAGGTTGTTGCCCGATATAAACGAAGCGCCTTCTTCTAGAGGGAAGTTATTAACTATTTCGCCAACACCACCACCATGAACAATCGCAACAATCGTACAAGTCACGGTAACGGCCATGATGATAACCATCTGCATGAAATCAGAGGCAATAACCGCCCAAGAACCACCGGTTACCGACATGACCAATACAACCAAACCGGTAAGGACAATTGTCATGGTCATATCAAAGCCGAAAATTCCCGACGCAATGATCGCAAGACCATTCAACCAGATACCCGCAGTGATCACACTGTTTGGCATGCCTGACCAAGTAAATACCTGCTCATTGTGCTTACCAAAGCGCAAACGAATCGCTTCAATAACCGTAACTACCCTCATTTGGCGAAACTTCGGCGCGAAGTATAGGTAGTTCATCAAGTAACCGAAGGCGTTAGCCAAGAAGATAATCGCAACAGCAAAGCCGTCGTCATAGGCTTTACCGGCAGCGCCCGTAAATGTCCAAGCACTGAATTGGGTCATAAATGCCGACGCCCCCACCATCCACCAGAGCATGCTGCCTCCCCCCCGGAAGTAGTCACTGGTGGTATTGGTAAATGTTCGGAACATCCACCCTATAGCAATCAGAAATAGAAAGTAAATACCGACGATCAGTATATTCAGATCCATCGTTGAAGTCCTTTTGAGTATTAATTTGCTAACACTATAAAAACTCCGCACAAATTCTTGTACTACAATATTCTTTATTCGAGATAACGATCACGAATAAATCATGACAAAAATAACACAAACCAATTAAACGAATTAAAATCATAGACTTACATAAGAGATATGCATTTTACAAACAAACCACACAAATTGACAAAAATCAAAATGTAATACTTTTTATGATCAATTTCACGTTTACTGCCATTCATTCAAAAGTAAAAAAACCTCCAAATTAACAATTAAACAATTGAATTAAATCAATTTAAATGAAATAGCGTGATGATAATCACTATAGATCCCGATCACGATTAGAACTAAACCCTGATTGACGGCAAAAAACAAAACAATACTATTGTATTACTTTATTGGGAACACCCTACAATTCAGGATAAAAACTATGTTCAAACATTCTCCCCTGATGCTACTTATTGGTTCAGCACTTATTGCAGGCCAGGTCAGCGCTGCTTCTATCGACTTCCGTCACGAGTACCGCGGTAAATCAGAGCAACACTCAAGCCGTGTAAAGATCAACGAAAGCATCGGTGATTTATATTTCAGTGGTGAACTGAAATTCAAAGGTGCAGATGGCAAATTCATGGAAGATTTACAAAACAATGGCTGGGAGTTTGATTGGGGATATCGCTTCCGCAATGGTAACTGGACCCTTCAGCCAGGAATGCCAATTGAAGGCCGCAGCAGCGGTATGACCTATAAGCCGCAAGTTCGTTTAACTTATGCCTTTGAGCAAGTAGAAGGTCTGACACTGAGCGGCCGCTATCGTCACGACTTCAAAACCTACAGCAACGGTGACAGCACAGACAAGCGCCACCGGGTGACAGGTAACGTGGGTTACCGCATGAACGATTGGCAGTTCGGTCTAGAAATGAACTACTACAAAGCGGAAGGTTATGAGCTTTACGATGGTAAAGACACCAACTACGAAAACAACATCAGCATCCGCTACCGCCCAGGCGCTTGGAGCCCATACGTTGAGTTCGGTGACGTTAACTACAACAGAACAGATGCAAGCGGCAACAACAACGATACCCGCGAACTACGTAGCCGTGTCGGTATTACTTACAGCTTCTAATGAGTCGCGCATACATTATCGGCTATCGGTAAACGATATACTTGTCCCAAAAGGTCTAGCAACGATGTTTAATGGCTACGTCTAGAGCAGATAACATGCTTATAGTCAGTCGCATAGACAAAAGCCATAACATTTTTCCGCTAAAAATTGCCCCGAAAGGCAAAGTTTATTACGATTAAAAGCCGACGAAAGTCGGCTTTTTTGCCTGAAAAAATCGAAACTTCTCAAGCAACAAGCCGAAATCCAGTATACTGTAGTCATATAGTCATACATATTGTTATTGAACCAAGGATTTACATGTCTTCTAGTTTTACCGCGATTGCGGGATCCAAACGCAGCCTGCATGTGCAGGTAGCCCGCGAAATCGCCCGTCGCATTCTCTCTGGCCAGCTCGCGCAAGGCCAAGTGATCCCTGGAGAAATGACGCTCTGTGAACAATTCGGCATTAGTCGTACCGCTCTGCGTGAAGCGGTGAAGCTTCTTACTTCAAAAGGCCTTCTTGAGTCCAAGCCAAAGATCGGGACCAAAGTTGTTGACCGCCTGAACTGGAATTTCCTAGATCCACAACTGTTAGAATGGATGGATGGGCTAGAAAATGCCGAAGTTTTCTACCACCAGTTTCTAGGCTTGCGTAAAGCTATCGAGCCAGAAGCCTGTGCACTCGCGGCACGTCATGCTACGGCTGAGCAGCGTATCGAACTATCGGAAACATTTCAGCAGATGTGCGAGATTGCCGCTGACTTTGATCAAGCTCGCTGGGCTGAAGTGGATATGAACTTCCACCGCTTGATCTTCTTCTCGACAGGCAACGACTTCTACTTGCCGTTTGGTAATGTCATGGCAACTATTTTCATGAGCTTCATTCACCATTCGTCCAAAGATGGTGGCGTGTGTATCAATGAGCACCGTGCCATTTACGATGCAATCATGGCTGGAAATGCCGATAAGGCCCGTGCTGCTTCTCAGTTCCTACTTAAGGAAGAGAAACACCGCCTACCAAGCGAAGTTGCTTAATTCGCACGCCCCAATACTGTATATACCCAAGAGGCTCCCTAAGTCGCTTGGATATATACAGTATTTATCCCTTTGACAACCTCTCTGATTATTTTCTAACTCCACAAACTTGTCATATCTAGCTGCTAGGCTTGGATTGAATCGTTTAGTTTGGAGTAAGCATGATCCGTCACGCCACCATGGAAGATGGCCCAGCCATTTGTGCATTGCTGTCACAACTCGGCTATCAAGCCACACTCGCCTCTATTGAAGCCATGCTAAACGGCAATAGGCAACCAACGTTGGTCTTCGACGACGAAGGTACCCTTTTCGGGCTAATGACCCTGGTCACTTTCCTCTATTTTCCAACCGGCGAACAAATCTGCCGGATCACCTCCCTGGTTACTGACAAAGATAAACGTGGCAAAGGGATCGGCTCTACCTTGATTGAAGCCGCTAAGAACTATGCCAAACAGCATAACTGCCAGCGATTGGAAGTCACGACTTCGTTAAGCCGCTACCAAGCCCAGCAGTTTTACGCTAAACAGGGGTTCGAGAAGCGCTCTTTGCGCTATATTCTTGAAATTTAAACTTGTCGTGCATTACCACCAAGCCATTTTTGCAGCTCTATTACAAATACTTTGAAGCAATATCGCTGTATAAATAAATTTACAATTAAGCCCAACAAGTTATACCAACCACGAATTATCATGAACGATTTAGCGTACACAATAGATAATTGGAGAAGGTATATCATGCTCAGCTCAATCGAAGGACAAACGGTTATTGTCACTGGCGGAAGCAAAGGGATAGGTAAAGGGATTGCCCGTGTTTTCGCCCGCCAAGGTGCCAATGTGGTTGTCGTTGCCCGTGGTGAAGAAGCCGCGCAGCAAGCGATTTCTGAACTCCACGAACAAGGGTTCAGTGCCGAATACATCTTGGCTGATGTCAGCAACTGGCAAGAAATGCAGCGCATGGCGGAATACGTCAGGGAGACATATGGCCGCATTGATGTGTTATGTGCCAATGCCGGGATCTTTCCGCAAGCGAGCCTGAGCGATATGGAGCCGGAGAATTGGGACCACGTCATGGACACCAACCTCAAGAGCCTGTTCCTGAGCGTCAAAGCGGTTACCCCATTTATGAAAGAGCAGGGCAAGGGCCGGATCATCGTTACTTCATCCATTACCGGACCTATAACAGGCTTTCCGGGCTGGTCCCACTACGGTGCCTCAAAAGCAGGTCAGCTGGGTTTTGTCAAAACCGCAGCAATCGAACTTGCCCGCTCCGGTATCACCATCAATGCTGTCATGCCGGGCAATATCTATACCGAAGGACTACAGGATCTCGGCAAGGATTATCTGGCTACCATGGCCGCATCCATTCCGCTCAATCGCTTAGGTGATGTCGAAGATATCGGCAATACTGCGCTTTTCTTTGCCTCCGATGAAGCAGGTTATATTACCGGGCAAACTCTGGTGGTCGACGGCGGCCAAATCCTACCTGAATCGTTGGAAGCACTAGAAGGGCTGTAACATGCCCAAAGCGCCCGGCTTTATAGGGCGCTATTTACTCAGACGGTGTTGCTTCTTCCATACGACTCACTGTATTAAATAGCCATTAGGGCTGGTGACTTCCTAACCTGGGATATTAAACACGTTACATTTAAAACCCACCGTCAATTAATACAGAAAACAAGGTCGATTTTTATATTAACCGCAAAAAATCACTTTAATTTGATATTAGCCTTTACCTTTTATCAACTTCTCTTCATATTAGGAAAGCAGCGAGCAGTAATATAACCAAGGGCCCCACATTGCAGGCTTATATCCCGCATCAATGGCGCATTATAATCGTCTCAACACGATAACTTGGAGAGAATATGGAAGTTCTTAATCAGCTTTACCCATCAGATATACAATTTGAAAGACTCAATAGCGAACCTGACTCCGGAGAAATTCATCTACTTAATTTATTTAAATTTCGCGAAAAAGCCCGATATGCCGATGGCCGTATTACTGAACTAACAGGCAAGCAAGCTTATGAGCTTTATGGTAAACCGATGCTTGATGTTCTTGATAAATTTGGCGCTGAAGTCGTGTTTTTCTCCGAAATAACTGGCCTTATTATCGGTGAGGTTGACGAGTTGTGGGACGCTTTCGTCATCGTGAAATACCCCTCAAGGCAAGCACTGCTGGATATGACTTCCTCTGACGAATTTAAATCGTTAAGTATCCACCGGGAAGCTGGGCTAGAAGGACAATTAAATATAGAAACCAGCATACCCTAAGGGGATATAGGAAAGTAATGGACTACTTATTATCATTGATTCTGTTTGCGGTTGTATCGTCTGCAACGCCTGGCCCTAATAATATTTTAGTCATGACATCTGGACTAAATTTTGGCATCAAGAAAAGCCTACCCGTTTTGTGTGGTATATGTATCGGTTTTGCTTTTATGTTGCTGCTCGTTGGGTTGGGGTTTGGACAGGTATTTGAACTCTTTCCCCGCTTACACACCATTATCAAAGTATCCGGTGTGCTGTATTTACTGTATTTGGCATGGTTAATTTCAAGTTCAAGTGACGGTTTGGGAACAAAGGAACAACCAGAACCCTTGACGTTCTTCAACGGGGCTTTATTCCAATGGGTCAACGCCAAAGCGTGGGTCGTGGCAACTGGTGCTATAGCCGCTTTCACGGCATCCGGCAGTGCGTTTACGACTCAGACCCTCACTCTCGCGGGCACATTTTTAATCGTCTCTTTTCCTTGCGTGGGGATCTGGCTATATTTCGGCTCATGGCTGAAGCGATATTTAAACCATGAACACCATCGTAAATGGTTCAATTTCTTAATGTCTGGTTTATTGGTATTCTCTGTTTTGCCCGTTATTGGAGAACTGGTTAAGCAATTTGCTTAGGGCCGTTATTTAAGGAGAACGTTGTGTACCAATTGTATTACTACCCCAATAATGCAAGTCTCGCCCCTCACTTCCTGTTACACCATATTGGGCTAGAGTATGAACTACTTTTGGTAGACAAGAAGTCCAATTCACAAAAGTCGCCTGACTACTTGAAGCTCAACCCAGCAGGCCGGATCCCCACCTTGATCGACAGCGGCATGGCACTTTTTGAAAGCCCGGCCATCTGTATCCACTTATGCGAACAACACCCGGAATATGGCTTGATACCGGCGTTAGGCAACAAAACGCGCCCGCTCTTTTTCCAATGGCTAACCTATCTCAACAACACCCTGCAGGCAGAGTTGATGGTACGCTATTACCCGCATCGCCACACCAATGACGCTAGTACTATCCCCAATGTTATCGCCGCACAAGATGAACGTATCGCCGATGCCTTGGCAGTAATAGATAACCAGCTGGCAGGCAACACCTACTTATTAGGTGATAGCCTCACCGCCTGTGACTTCTTCCTGTTCATGCTGGCCGAGTGGTCACTGCCCATCAAAAGGTCCCCCCTGCACTTTTCCCATCTGGCCGCCTACCTCAAACGGCTGTCACAACACCCAACCATCCAAGCGGTCAGTGCAATAGAAAGCATCGATCTCTCGCCGTTTCATTAACATGCCTATAGATTAAAACTGTTTTGATAACCACTGGTATAATTGCAGAACACAAATACTTACCAGATTTAATCAGTGCTCGGGAGAACACAGGATCCATGCCAGAAAAATTCATGCTGCGTGCCCTTGAAGTATCACAGCAAGCGTTGCCAGACTGCCAGCCAAACCCTCCGGTCGGCTGTGTACTGGTCAAGAACAACCAGATTGTGGCTGAGGGACATACGCAGAAGATTGGCGGTAACCATGCCGAAGTCGAAGCGCTTAATGCATATACGGGCAATATGGAAGGTGTCACCGCTTATGTCACCTTGGAGCCCTGCTCTTTCGAGGGCCGGACGCCAGCCTGTGCCAAAACACTGGTGAAATCAGGGGTTAAACATGTCGTTGTTGCCATGCTCGACCCCGACCCAAGGAACAGCGGTAAGGGAATTAAGATCCTCGAACAAGCCGGGGCAGCTGTCGAAGTCGGTCTATGCCAAGAACAAGTCAGCCACTTTCTAGGCCCTTACCTGGGTAAATCCTAATAAAGAGACTTAGCTCAGTGTGACGTTGATCTCACCGTAGCTGCGGACCTTGGCCAGCCAGCCTTGTACGTCTTCATCGGTAGGGAGCTCAGCATCAACATCATACTCGCGCCCTATCTCGACCGCCTTACCTTTACCGAAGTTATGGTAGGGCAGTAACTCCACTTTCTGGATATTGGCCATAGACTCCCCCAAACGCGCAATCGCTTCCAGGTGTGCATCCGACAAGTTATAACCGGGAATAATAGGGCAGCGAAGGATCACCTGTGCATCGATTTGCGCCAACAACTGCAAGTTTTCATCAACCACCCGCTTTGACAGCCCAGTTAAGGACTTATGAGTCTTCTCGCCGGTCGCCTTGTAGTCGAACAAGAACAAGTCAACATATGGCGCTATCGCCCGGTAATGCTCGGGCTTTGACGCACCGTTGGTTTCGATACAAACATGCAGGCCGTTTTCCTTGCACTTCTTGGCAAGCGCCAAAGAAAAATCAAATTGCTTGAGCGCTTCACCACCAGATAGAGTCAGACCACCTCCCGACTTATCGAAGTAGACCTTGTCTTTAATCACTTCAGCAAAAACCTCATCGACCATCATCTCTTTGCCGTAGATTTTCAGCGCATCCTGCATACAGGCATCCACGCACAAACCACAGGCATCACAATCATCGAAATTGACCTGATGGCTTCTTTCATGATCAAAGCGATGAACTCCTTTTGGGCAGGCCTTCTCACAAGCCCGGCAGCCAATGCATTTCTGTACCGAAAAAGACAGCTGCTTCTTGATGCTCAATGACTCCGGATTATGGCACCAGACGCATTTCATCTGGCATCCTTTGAGAAAGACCGCAGTACGTACGCCCGGACCGTCATTGACACTGAACTTCTGAATGTCAAAAACGATACCTTGAGCCGGACTCCGGCCTTGAGTTTGATCTGAACCTTGCATACCTGTACCTGCAGTGCCTGAATAGGAAGGAAAGTGGGCTGCCGTGATTAGCAGCCCAATTGGCCCTTAGTCGTTTAGGGTTCGGTTGAGAATTTCCAACTGAACGTCCCGGTCAAGGTTAACGAAGCGGGCACTGAAGCCGCCCACGCGCACCACAAGGTTCGGGTACTTCTCAGGGTTGTGGTAAGCATCTTCCAGCTCCCCCTTACCCACCACGCTGACCATGATCTGCGGACCGCCTTGCTCGAAATAACCATCCAGCAGGGCTTCGACAATCATTCGCTTATCTTGGTACATGTTCTTGCTGAACTTCATGTTCTGCACCGAGCCGGCATGGACATCCGCCTTTAGCTTGACCAGCGAGTTGAGCATCGCTGTCGGGCCATTGTTATCAGCGCCGCTTTGCGGGTTATTGGCGTTGCTCATATAAACCCCACGATGACGGCCGTCGGCTGAAGCACCCGTTGCCCTTCCCCATTCGGTATTGACCTGATTGTTGATGATCACCACCAAGTAACTGTCCATCCCCACTTTAACTGCCGAGTCCTTGATGCCGTTGCAGATATATTCATGCATCTCGACCGCAATCTCGTCGACATAACTGTCGTCATTGCCAAATTTCGGTGCATGGATAAGGTCATACTTCATCCGATCGTAACCGTCGAAGTCGACTTTCAGGGCTTCGATCAGTTCGGTATAAGTGTATTTCTTATCCTCGAAAATCACTTTTTTGATAGCGGCCAGTGAGTCGTAAGCATTGGTATTACCGTAGGTTTCATTGGTCCCGCCGAGCTTGTAGACACCACCATCGAGTAGGGCTTTGCTGCGTCCGATACAGTCATCAGTCAACATGCTGGTAAACAAGAAGCCCACCTGCTGGTTCATCACCTCATAAGAGAAAGACTGGGCCTTGGCTGTCAGGTCAATGTAGAAATCCAGCAGTTCCTTGTAGTTCTTCACCACATCATCGAAACTCTCAATTTGCTCTGGTTTGAGTAACACGGTACCACCGCTCTTTTCCTGCCCGTCCCAGAAGTCCGTCCCGCCGGTCAGCGAAATGTTCAGAATTTTAAGAATGTTAATACAGGTATTCGGCGTACCGACACCCTTGCCAGACAGGACAAATTCACCACAGCCAAACGGTACATAATGCTGCGCGTCATGCTCGGAGATCTGCATTGATTTCATTACCGCCGGCACATTGACATCATCGTTGTACAAGATGGGATAAGTAAGACCTTCACCGATAGCATCCAGCGCATCATTGTAGACATCTTGACTCATACCTTTATAGATACGCAGGGTAAACTGGGGCTCAGTATCTTTATTTTCACGCACCGCCTGAATCGACAGTTTGCAGTACACATCAGCGGTTTCCGGGTTACGGCGGCCCAAGCCACCGATCACCACACGGCCATTGACGGTTGTTTTACGTGCTTCGATCAAACGGTAATGGGATCGGATATAGTTAATCGCCTGACGCTCAGTAATACGTTTGGCCTCAAGATCAGCCACCAATAAATCACCAAGGTAGTCATCCATACGGCCATAATTCACCACTCCAGCGCAGAGGCTATAGAGCCAGGTAAGCTGAATACCCTGCAAAAATGTCTGTGGCTTCTCACTGCGAATCGCCGTCAGAGCGTCAATCAAGTCGCTCATCTGATGCTTACGGGTAAGGTCAGTCGTGGCGTCAAGCGCTTGGGCGCACAGATCAATATGTCTGTCGATCACCCTTTCCACAATATCAAGACAGCCAAGGAAGGATTGATGCAGCGACACCGCTTTGCTGTCACCCTGTTGGCTGGCTGATTCCAGCTTGTCACCCACCAAGGCACGCATGCCGTTGATCCCCAAATCCACCAGCTTGTTGTAGTCAAGATACATGCCGCTGAGGCGGGCTGTCGCAATAGCAGGGTAATTCACGTCAACAAACTGACCTAACGTGGTATCAGTCAAGGTCTGGCGATAATAGATAGAACGGGTATCATACTGGCGCCAATAATCGAGCAGGTCATCAACACGGCGATGTGCCGATGGCGGTAACTCGCTCTTCAGCGCCTCAAGCTTGTCAAAATTGCAGTAGTGCCCCACCCCACCTACCGACGTCACGCTACCAAAGCCAATAGGCAGTGCATCAATACGCCCAACAACACAATCTTCAGAGCCAATTTGTCTGAACAAAACGGGATATAACTCAGATAAACAATCTACCTCACGCTTATAAATATCCTGTTCGTTCTGATGTGCCTGAGTATAGGCTTCCATAATTTCCAGTTGGGTCAATACTGGCTTTTCACAAGGGATCTTCTTGTTGACATCAACTTGGCTTGGGTTGTTTTCGATTTTGGATGACATGGTAGGGTTCCTCTTGGCTGTATTGCTCAACCATAAACCCACATTTAAAATATGTAAATACAAATACAGCACCCCCAATCAAAAGGATGATCTTGATCATGCCGCAAGAAATATTGACCACATCTATGTGGTTAGAGGGGCTTTTCTGGTAATATTTGAGTAATAGTTATCCGCTTATTACGCCAAGCCCTCCGAATATGTGTTAACAGGTTTCGGTTATGTAGGTAAAAAGGCACTACTCAAAAAGAAGTCGCTCATAGATGAAGTACATTGAAGTTTACCAAGCCATCAAGGCAGACATCGTTCAGGGGAACTACCCGGCATGGTCCCAGCTGGACGGTGAGCATGCGCTTTCTAGCCAATTCGGTGTCAGCAGACCCACGTTGCGCAAGGCGATTGAAAAACTAAAACAAGAGTCGTTTGTGCACTCTCGACAGGGTTCGGGCATTTTCGTCAACCCACCTGAGTTTTATCAGGACAATAACCTGACCAGTATTTCTGAGCGGATCAACAAAGACACAGATCTAAAGAACATCGTCTTAGAGTTCGGCCAGACGAAAGCCAGTGAGCTGTTGGCACAGAAATTTCGCCTTAAGGAAGGTGCCCCGCTATACCATTTCAAGCGAATGCGCATTATCAACAACGAGCCATCAATCCTTGAAGAAACCTGGATGCCCGTCGCCCTATTCCCGACTTTCACAGAAGCCCACTGCGAACAATCGGTACTGCATTTTGTCGAGCACAGTGCAGGACATAATATCAGCCATGATGCCAAAACTATTTCGGGTAAGTCACTCAACGAAAAAGAAGCTTTTTTACTTAGGGCGGAGCCTGGTCATATCAGCCTTTCTATCCACCACCATGTCTACCTGCTTCACTCTGTACTGGCGCAATACACGGTAGAAACCCTGGTATCCAACGAGCTCACAACTGTATCCATCCGCTGAAAAAAAACGTCGGTTTACCCAGTAAACCGACGCCTCTCCTTTATACCTTATAGAACAACATACAACTAGAAATCAGGTAGTTGGCAGACTTTATTGTTGGCAACATTCTCACCCCTAACGTGGTAAAGGCGGTGGGTCTCATTATCCGGGTGTGAATCATTCACTTTACAATCGAGTGATACATAACGCATGGTGTAGCCACAACGCCGTAGCGGGCTGGCATTGGCGAGTGCGCCATGGAAAATACGGCCATCATGGATAGAACACTCATTCGGATTCAGCTCGAAATACACAGCCTCCTGTTCATCAAAATAACGGTGGTGCAGCTCTGTCGAGAAGGTATGGGTTGCCTTATCAACATCAACATATTCGAACTTATCCTCCAGGACATGGGTTCCCGGGATCACCCTCATACACCCATTTTCCTTGCTCGAAGGATCGATCGCCAGCCAGATAGTCGCCAGCTTATCCATACGGTCAATCCGCCCTTCCCAGTATTTAGAATCTTCATGCCACGGGGTAATGCGGCCGGTAAAGGCCTCCTTGCAAATAAAATGGCTACTCCACAATCCGATGTTTGGGCCAATCAATGACTCAACGAGATCCAGCACAGGTTTGGCCGTCAAAAACTTGAATAGCCGAGGATCCGCGTAATGTGGACGGTTCAATTCGTCAGCACGCATATCACCTTTTGACGACAGCAAGGATTCAAAAATCTGCTGCAATTCAGCGAATTGCTGAGGATCAAGCAAAGGTTGCTTGTGCAATATAAATCCATCTTTTTGATATTGCTGTTGCAGTGAGGACACTTCAGGATGAACGGTTTGCTTTGTCGGCGTTAGCAGGGCCATGGCATTACTTCCTTATAGGCATAGAAGACAGGACTTTATTTTTGTATTTACAAATTATCGGCATTTGATATGTTGTGCAAGCGCTAATTTTGTTAATAAACATCGCACCATTCGAAACCAGCGCAGATAAACAGAATTTATCCAAATAAATACAACAACTTAAACAACAGGACGTTTGTTACCATGCCTCAAACTTCACCAAGCCATCACATTAACACCCCTTTTCGGCTCAACCAGCAATGGACACAGGTCCCCAAACACATCAAGATCGAAAACTGCCACGAGCTGGCGAGAAGCCAAGATGGCAGAATATTTCTATCGGTCGATCACCCGGACAACAACATCCTCATCTTTTCCGATTCAGGGGTTTTCCTTGAAAGCTGGACACTAGGCTATGATGGTTGCCATGGCCTGACCCTGTATGAAGTAGACGGGTGTGAATACTTGCTGATCACTCAAACGGGTGTGTTGGAGATAGACGGGATTGTCAGTAAAGGGTTAGGCGAAGTGGTGCAAACAACCCTTGATGGCAGGGTCGTTCGTCAGTTTTCCAACCCGTTTGAGCTGGGGATCTATCACGATGGGTTAACTTACAATCCGACCGAAACGTGCGTGGCTCCCAATGGCGATATCTATATTGCCGACGGTTATGGTGCCAGCTTCATTCATTGTTTCGCCTCTGATGGCAGCTACAAATTTTCCTTCGGCGGCACCGAAGGTGTACCAACCGACCACTCGCTTATCAACCCCCATGGCATCGCAATAGATCACAGGCCGACTGTCAATGGGGGCGATCCGCTACTGGTTATTTCATCCAGAAAGCAATCCTGCTTTAAGTTTTTCACCCTCGCCGGCGAGTTTGTCAAATCCATCCACCTGCCGGGCGTATACCCATGCCGAGCAGTGATCCATGAATCATTACTATACTGTGGAGTATGCTGGTCCGGCCCTGTAGTCAGCGACATTGATCTGGAAAACTATGCCAACCGGCGAGACAACAGCGGGTTCGTTCTCGCCATCGATGAACAGGGGCTAGTCAAACATGCTATCGGCGCCAAACCTCCCGTTTACATTGCTGGAGAACTGCAACCCATAGAGGCTATAGAAAGCTCTCCTTTCCACCATGTGCACGATGTTTTGCCATTGAGCTCCAACACATTATTAATTAGCCAATGGCGAGGAAAACAAACGCTCCCTTACGCAATATCGATTTAATCCGGATTTGACATGACAAATATACCAGCAATCAACTGTGACCTTTGTCATGTCACATCCGTTACTCAAGTCACATTTACTGAAACAGGCGGGCAGCCATTCGATAAATTTGATCTCTATCAATTTTAACCGGTAAGAGTATCACTAAGATGAATCTTAATTTGTAAATACATAAATCTTACCCCCTACTTTAAAAAGAGATCTGCACTATGATGAAAGAGATCCTGAATGCGCAGCTGATCAAGCTTGATTTAGCTGCCACTGACAAAGAAGCGGTATTCAACGAGCTTGCTGACGTGCTGGTCAACGCAGGCAAAGTATCTAATAAAGAAACCTTTGTTAAAGGCCTATGGGAGCGTGAAGAAACCGGCAACACCGGTTTCGAAGATGGTGTCGCCCTCCCTCATGCCAAAAGCAGTGCCGTGATATCCCCTGCTATTGCGGTCGGGGTAAGCAAAACCGGTATCGATTACGGTGCTGAGGATGGTGAGCCATCGAAAGTCTTCTTCATGATCGCTTCACCGGAAAAAGCCAGCGACTTCCACGTCGAGGTACTGGCTAGCCTATCATCGAAAATTATCGAACCTTCTTTCCTCGAAGATCTGCAAAATGCAACGTCAAGTGAAGAAGCACTGGCTCTGTTCACTACTGATGAAACAGCACAAGTCGCTGAACCTACTGGCAGGCAGGTCCCGTCCAAAGGCTTTATCATTGGTGTTACGGGCTGTCCGGTGGGGGTGGCTCACACTTATCTTGCTGCCGAGGCCATTGAAACTGCAGCCAGGGAGATGGGCTTCGACTATAAAGTGGAAACCAATGGCTCTGTCGGGGTGAAAAACGCACCAACCGCCGAAGAGATTGCCCGCGCCGACGCTATTGTGGTGGCCTGTGACAAGCAGGTTGACATGAACCGCTTTGCCGGCAAGAAAGTCGTTGTTACCGGCGTAAAAAAAGCCATCAAGAATGCTGAAACGCTTATCGAGCAAGCTTTAGTCGCACCGCCATTTGCTGGAGATGATAAAGCAAGCCAGGGCACCACCGCGGCTGCAGGCCCGGGTGGATCAGGCCGAGATCTCTACAAATACTTGATGAATGGTGTGTCTCACATGATCCCATTCGTCGTCGTCGGCGGTATTTTGATTGCGATTTCACTGGCGTTTGGCGGTGAAGCAACCCCAGGCGGCCTCGTCATCCCTGATGGCAGTTTGTGGAACAAAATTCTCGATGTCGGTGTCGTTGGCTTTACCCTGATGATCCCTATTCTTGCCGGTTATATTGCCTATGCTATTGCTGACAGACCGGGGCTTGCTCCGGGCATGATCGGAGGCTGGATTGCCAATAACGGCTCTTTTTACGATGCCGATGCAGGAACCGGCTTTATCGGTGCCATCATCGCAGGTCTGTTGGTGGGTTACTTCGTTAAATGGATTGTCAGCTTTAACTACAACAAGATGATCCAGCCGCTCGTGCCTATCATGATCGCTCCGATCACCGGCTCGCTGTTTATCGCCGCGGTATTTATCTTCATTATCGGTGCGCCTATTGCTGGCATTATGGAAACCATGAACACCGTACTTGCCAACCTGTCTACCGGTAACATCATCCTGATTGGCCTTGTGATTGGTTTGATGCAGGGGTTTGATATGGGTGGGCCATTCGGCAAGGTCGCCTTCCTATTCAGTGTTGGACTGATTGCCGAAGGCCAAACCCAGTTCATGGGAGCACAAGCTGCCGCCATTCCTGTTGCACCACTGGGCATGGCACTGGCCGCCTTCGTCGGCAGCCGCATGAAGCTGTTCGAAGGTGAAGAAGTCGAAAACGCCAAAGCCGCTACCGCGATGGGTCTGGTCGGTATCTCCGAGGGTGCCATCCCGTTTGCAGCCCGCGACCCGTTTGCCGTGATCCCTGCCAATATGATTGGTTCGGCGGTAGCTTGTATCCTCGGCTTTAGCTTTGGCCTAACCAGCAGCGTCGCTCACGGTGGACCGATTGTTGTCCTGCTGGGTGCCTTCAACAAACCGGTTCTGGCCCTTCTCGCAATGGCTATTGGTGCTGTCACTACTGCAGCTGTCGCCATTGCCCTTAAGAAGATGCGTTTTAACAAAGTAAAAAAGCAGCAAGCGGCGCTAGCTGCTAGCTAACTGTTAACCTAGCAAACGAAAGAGCGCCTTTCACGGCGCTCTTTTTTGTATAGATTCATCCCCTTTGCTATGCAACTTGAACCAAATCTAGCAACTCGAGTACTTTATTTTTCACTTGTTTCTTACCGAAAGATGGCGTTAACGGTCATCACAAATCCTTGCGGTTTTAAATTAATTATAGAGTAGTGAACCACCCGGCTGTGTTCCGCCCAGAGTGTGAAGGTGCGAGAACTTTTGGTGGGCGTGAGTAACATGGCTAAATTCCAGCATCCACTGTGCATTACGCTGCGCACTGCAAAACGCCGCCATGTGTGAATATAACTCCTCAACCTGCGCGCTGAGTATGCGTCTCACGCAGTCAATCAAGCCATGATTTTCTAACTGCAGGAATTGTAGTAGGGCATAGGTTTGATTGAGGATATGAAATGCCTCCTGATGCGAGCCGAGCTTATTGAGGATCTCGGAATAAGCAATACACGCATCACGCAATCCGCCAAGCAGGCAGGCGAACTGGCAGGGTTTGGTGCCTTCATGCTCAAGTGCAACATGAATATGGCCTGGCAAATAATTCAATACATCGTCATATAGCCGATGGGCTTCGGGCCAGTGCCCCTGCGCCATCAACTCTTCCGCTTTCAAATAACGTACCCAGCACTGTTCAAGATTCACAATACACACCCACAAAATCCCATTTGCTTAGAATATTAAATGCAATTGATTATCAATTGCAAGTGAGTGTTGAACAAAAAACAGGTAAAAAAAAGCGCTCCATCCTAGAGCGCTATTTAACAAGGCAAAGCTTAAGTTAGGAAGTAGATTGTTATAATAAGTCAGTCTCAGGGTAGCCACTTGAGGAACGGCTATCTCGATTGATGGACTTATTATAAAACCGGCCAGCTTGTAATACAATACCACAAGAGTACTGATATGCTAAAATCAGGAGTATCATCGCCACAATGTGATCCAGTTCCTATTTGTAACCCGCCCATCTATTCCACATAAGCATTCATAAAAGAGAGCCCTGATACATCACGGTATCAGGGCTTTTATCTGCTGATTTAATATTTGTTATAGTTGTGCGTATGAGCCTTCCCAACTGAAGGTCTCACCGGCAAAGCTCACTTCATGCTTGCCATCTTGTCGGCCGCCAGTTTGGTTTGATACGGCATACGTCAGCACCTGACCCTCAACAAGGTGCAGGCGAACAACAGAAGCCACATCATCCATACCCACCACTTCAACACGGGCTACCTTACCGCGGGCATCAACCGATGCTTCTACCGCTTCGTTGAAGTAACCGTGCGTTTCCAGCACGTTGACGAAAAGGTGAGATTTCGCTTTCTGGCGCAATACGAACATTGGCTCAGAGCGTAGGTTGAAATCAGGATCATTCGCACCAAGGCGGCCGAAGATCACTTCACCCTTATCACCCGCCGAGCTCACTAAACTGTAGTAGCTGTTGTCATGCAACCAGCTAACTAGCGTACTACCTGATACTTCGCCTTGAGCAACTTGCCAGATATGCTGGTAACCATCGCTTTCACCCATTGGCTTCAAGCTAGCATTTGCCTGGTAGTCGAAGTCGGTACGGATGATCTGACCTGTGTGGTGTACAGGGAAGTCATACTCGTGCTCGTCTTCAGAGATCAGACGGTATAGATCGATAACCAATGGGTTCTCGATACCATCCACTTTTGCCAGCAATACGCTACGCTGCATATCAACACCAGCGTAGTATTCGCGTACGATGCCGCTCATGCCTTGGAAGTCTTCATTGTCAGTCTTGAAGAAGTGCAGTTCACCGTTACGCGATTCAGCCATTGCCGTGTTGAATTCGTTCTGGGTCTTGCGATCAACAACAACGGTGTTGTGGGCGATAGTTTGCTTACAGTAGCTCTTGTTCTCTGGAATGTAGCGGCCACCGAATTTAGGCTCAACATTTACCCAGCGACCGAAACCGTAGTCATGCAGGGTTTCGTGACCTTTATTGAATATACTGAGGTGCAAGCCATCATAGTGGCCGTGATCCAGCGCCGAGTGATACTGGTGATCAGAGCCGTGCTGACCGAACCATAGCAACGCCATGGTGTCTTGGTCTTTGCTGTCACGGTGACGCATGATAGTCAGGCCACCCTTGTCGCCTTTAGGGCCATCAGTGACAAACAGGCTACCCCAGTTAAATGCAGGGATATTTTCTTCTTTCGCGACCGCGTCAGACAGTTTCTTACCAGAGATATGTACCCACACATCTTTCTGGTGAGCAGCCATGGCCAATAGGTTGGCGTCTTCTTCGTAACGACCGAAACAAGCACTTGTCGTGATCAGAACACCTTCGTCATTGATGTCGATGGTCTTAGACGAGTCGTTCAAAGCTGGTAGCGTGCCGTCAGGGAAGGCCGTTGACATTACTGCATAGCTGGTCGTTTTAATTACACCGTCTTTGTGAGCGAAAATACCCACTTCTGGCTGACGACGCTCAATCGCTTCAGCAAACAGTTGAATTGGACGCAATGAGAAGCGGTGGTAATAAGGGCCTTCCATGTAGTAGCCGTCTGGCGAGAACAGCTGGGAAAGCTGAGCCAGGAAACCACCGCTTACGCTATCGCCTTTCAGGCCGTAAAGCGCCTTATCAACGATGTCTTGGTTCTGGATGGCATAACCACAGATACCCACGCCGGCAACCGCCCAAAGGCCGTGGTTATGGATGATGTCGAAGTCGTGGGCGTAAGTATCAACAAACATATCAGCCATGATCTGGAACAGATCGTTTTCGATCAGGCGACGCTCGTCGTCAGACAGCGTGTGGTGGATGCAGCTGTACGCACAAGACGCATACAGCATCCACATGTTCTCGTTCAGTGTCTGGTGGAAGATACGGCCAGGGTGGTTACTGTCGAGGCTGACGTTCAGCTCCAGCTTAGGGTAAACGTCTGCATACGCTACCAGCAGGTTGCGGATGTAATCGCGGTACGCTTCGTTCTCGGTGATCAAGTACAAACGGCCAGCAATGTCCATATGGATGTAGTTTTGCTTATGGCGGTTATGCTCATAACCCCCTCCCTCGCCGTGGCCAGGTACTTCAACACCAACCGTTGCGATGTAGTCTTCCAGTTTTGCAATGTCACGGGCCAGTGCATTGCCCATCAGGGTATCTTTACCCAGATCTTCACGAAGGATAGCGGCTTCGTCGAAGCTCATCAGTAGTGGTTGATACGTCATTATTTCGTCTCCTGCTCAACAGCAAGGAATCCTTTCCAGCTATAAGTCTTGTCATTAATGATAATTCGATGTTCGGTCGTGTCGGTCACATTCGGCTGGTTGCTCACCATGACGGTGAAGCGGATACCTTCCCCTTCAATCGCAACCACCGAGCCTGTCTCGTTGTGAGCCAGAACGTCAATCTTGTTTAGTGCGCCACGGGCATCTACCGAGGCTTCTATCGCTTCATTGAAGTAACCATGGGTCTCCAATGCAGAGGCGAACAGCAAATCTTTGCCCGTGGTTCGCATAATAAAACTGGTTTCGTGGCGCAGGTTAAACTGCGGGTCATTGGCCCCGGTCTGGGTAAAAATCACCTCATTGTCAGTGCTTGAGCTGGTGCCAAGCCAGGTGTAGTAACTGTTGCCCTGCAACCAACTGACCAAGGCACTGTCACCCGCTTCGCCACGGGCAAGGTTCCACAGGTGCTGGTACCCATAATCATCACCCAACGGATGTAACTCGGCATTGGTCTTGTATTCAAAGTCAGTACGGATGATCTGGCCTTGATACTGGTGTGCATAGTCGTACTGGTGCGGTTTGTCGCTGGTCAGGCGGTACAGATCAATCAACAATGGGCTTTCCAGCTGATCCGATTTCAGCAGCATTACAGTGCGCTGCATCCCCACCTCAGGGTAATGCTCATCAGCAAAGGCACTCATCGCCTGGAGCTCAGTCCCTTCGCCCATGAAGAAATGCGGTTTACCGTGAACGCAATCAGCACGTTCAATATCAAATTGGTTCTGACAGCCTTCATCCACCGTCACGCCATTATGGTTAATCGTCTGGCGGGCGTAACTCTTGTTCTCATCGAGGTAACGGCCACCAAACTTCGGCTCGATATTCACCCAACGGGCAAAACCGTATTCGCGCAGAACTTCTTGGCCACGGCTATAAAACGCAATACCCAAACTATCAAAATGGCCATGCCCCATACCGTGCTGGCCATAATTCATCGAAAGCTGACAAATGTCTTGGTCATTGCCCTGCATACGAAGGAAGCCTTGCGCACCACATGTTCCGTCAGGGCCTTCGTTCAACTCTACGCTTGGCCAGAAAGGCGGGGCAATATTGGCTTCAGCATCACATGCTTCAGATAACGCCTGACCACATGGATGCATCCAAACCTGTTCTTGGATTTTAGCCATGCCAAGCAGGTTCTGATCAAAGCCGTAACGCTTGAAGACCATGCTCACCGCAACCACAACGCCCATATCGGTAATGCCCATGGATTTGGATGCATCATTCAATGCGGGGAATAAGCCGTTCGGGTAAGCGGTCGCCAGCAACGCTTGCGTCGTCTGTTTGATCACTTGCCCTTTGTAGTTGTAGATATCCAACTCAGGCATATGGCGGTGCAGTACCTCAGCAAAAACCGCCAGTGGACGAATGGCAAAGCGGTGATAATACGGCCCTTCAATATAGTAGCCCGATGGCGAAAATAGACCCGAAAGTTGAGCCAGGAAGCCACCGGTCTTGCCGTCACCTTCTAACCCATGCACAGCCATCTCAAGATATTTTCGCTCGCCGATGGCAAGCCCGCAGATCCCCGCGGCGGCAACAGCCCAAATGCCATGGTTATGAATGCGGTCAAAATCAAAGTCATACGTCTCAGTGGCAACGTGCAGCATCGGCTTGAACAAATTCTCAACAATGTGCCCACGCTGCGAGTCAGAAAGCCAAGCACTGATACATGAATAGCCTAAACTTGCATACATAAGCCACATGTGCTCATTGAGCATTTGGTGAAACAGGCGACCAGGAGGATTAGTGTTGCGTTGAATATGGAAATCGAGCTGTAAGTATTTGTCAGCATATTGGGTTAACAATTGCCCCGCATACTCTGCATAGCGCTCATCTTTAGTGATCAGGAACAAACGGCCCGCGAGATTAATGTATTGGTAGTTTTGCCTATGCTTATTATGTTCATAACCACCGGCTTCACTTTGCCCAGGCACATCCATGGGCAACGCCATATATTGCTCAAGCTCAGCCTGCAGCTTGGCAATCGTTTTGCCCATTAACGATGAACTGCCGATTTCTTTATGCAAATCAGCAACTTCATCACGAGTGAATAACACTGGCAGTGTTGTTGTGTTCATATTGACCTCTAGGTAAGAGCGTATACCGCACCTCTTCAACACACATAAAATAATACAATTGAGTTTTTGTTTCACTACCATTTTGAAAAAACACGACAGCAGTCACATTTCAACCGCCTTGTTGACCCGTGTCGATAGCAACAACTAAGTGATTGTTTTTATTTAAATTTAATATTTCCACAAGGGTTCTAAACAATGAGGCACGTAAAAATAAATATGATGACGGTCACGAAAATAACCAACTTGTATTACAATATAACTTTTCAGTTATTACACTAGCGCCAATTCGATAAACTTAAGGCTGAAAAAGATGACCATTGATACTTTCGTAGTTCTGGCCTATTTCCTATTTCTCATTGCTATTGGGTGGATGTTTAGAAAATTCACCACCTCTACCAGTGATTACTTCAGGGGGGGAGGCAAGATGTTATGGTGGATGGTAGGTGCTACCGCCTTCATGACTCAATTTTCAGCATGGACGTTCACTGGTGCAGCAGGGAAAGCATTTACAGATGGATTCGCCGTAGTTATTTTGTTCTTAGCAAATGCTTTCGGTTATTTCCTCAACTATCTGTATTTCGCACCAAAATTCCGTCAGCTACGCGTGGTGACAGCGATTGATGCCATCCGTATGCGTTTTGGTAAAACCACAGAGCAATTCTTCACTTGGGGGAGCATGCCTGACAGCCTGATTTCAGCAGGTGTTTGGTTAAACGGCCTGGCAATATTCGTTGCCGCTGTATTCAATATCCCAATGGAAGCAACCATTGTCTTCACGGGTATCGTCCTGATGGCGATGGCGGTAACAGGTGGCTCTTGGGCGGTTATCGCCTCTGACTTCATGCAGATGCTGGTGATCATGGCGGTAACAATCACCTGTGCGATTGCAGCGTACTTCCACGGTGGTGGTATTGGTAACATTGTTGACAACTTCCAGGGTAACTTCCTGATTGGTAACAACCTAAACTACATCAGTATCTTTATCCTTTGGGTAGTATTCATCTTTGTTAAGCAGTTCGGTGTGATGAACAACGGCATCAATGCTTACCGCTACCTTGCAGCGAAAGACAGTGAAAATGCGCGTAAGGCGGCCGGTCTTGCTTGTATCCTGATGGTTGTAGGCCCAATTATCTGGTTCCTTCCACCATGGTACGTAAGTGCATTCATGCCTGACTTTGCAGCACAGTACGCATCAATGGGTGACAAAGCCGGTGATGCCGCTTACCTTGCTTTTGTACAGAATGTAATGCCTGCAGGTATGGTTGGTCTACTCATGTCTGCCATGTTCGCTGCAACCATGTCTTCAATGGATTCAGGCCTGAACCGTAACGCGGGTATTTTTGTTTGTAACTTCTACCAACCAATCTTCCGACCGCATGCAAACCAGAAAGAACTAATCATCGTTAGTAAGCTGACAACCATTATGATGGGCTTCATCATCATTGCGATTGGTTTGTTCATTAACTCGCTACGCCACCTGAGCCTGTTCGACATTGTACTGAACATTGGTGCGCTAATTGGCTTCCCAATGCTTATCCCTGTCCTGCTGGGTATGTGGATTCGCAAGACCCCTGACTGGGCGGGTTGGTCGACGCTAATCGTTGGTGGTGTTGTTTCTTTCATCTTCGGTATTGCACTGAAAGCACACCACGTCGAAAGCCTATTCGGTCTAGAACAACCGCTAACGGGCCGTGAGTGGAGTGACCTAGTGGTTGGCCTAAGCCTAGCAGCACACGTTGTGTTCACCGGTGGTTGGTTCATCATGAGCAAATTCTTCTACAAGGGTCTAACCGTTGAGCGTGAGAAAGAAGTCGAGAAACTATTTGAAAACTGGAATACCCCACTTGTTTCTGGTGGTGACGAGCAGCAATCACTAGATACTGCGCAGCGTTCAATGCTGGGTAACCTAATCAGTGTTGCTGGCTTTGGTATTCTGGCAATGGCCCTGATTCCAAATGACCCATCAGGCCGTGGACTGTTTATTTTGTGTGGCTCTATCGTACTAACGGTCGGTATCCTGCTGGTGAGTGCTTCTCGAAAAAAGCCTGACGCCGCAGCCGAGACGAGTGCGGCTTAACCAATAACAACAGCAAAGGCTGAGCCTTTGTGCCCTATTTTAAATTGTCATATTTTAATACATTATTTTTCGGGAGAATCACACAATGTTTTTCGAGATCAACAACAACGAATGGGAAGACCTAGGCGATGGCATCAAGCGTAAAATCGTTGGCCACACTGAAGATCTAATGGCAGTACACCTAGAGTTCGCAAAAGGTGCTATCGGCCACCCTCACGCTCACGATATCCATGACCAGATTGGCTATGTGGTTGAAGGTAGCTTCGAAGCAGAAGTTGACGGTGAGAAACGCGTACTGAAAAAAGGCGACGCGTACATCGCTGCGAAACTCGCGGTTCACGGTGCAGTCGCACTGGAAGAAGGCAGCATCCTTCTAGACATGTTCTCACCTGTTCGTCAGGACTTTTTGCAGTAATTACCTTGATGTGAAGGGCTGCCCAATACGCCCTTCACATCCCTTTTTCCGGAGTATGTATGGCTACAATGAACATTGCCATTCTTGGCGAGTGCATGATTGAACTGCAGCAAGCCAATGACCAACTAACCCGTAACTTTGGTGGCGATACCCTAAACACTGCGGTATACCTGTCTCGTCTGACCCAGGACAAGGACATCAACACCACCTACGTAACTGCCCTAGGTAACGACAGCTTCAGTGATGAAATGTTGGCAGCTTGGAACAAGGAAGGGATCAATACTGATTTGGTGCTACGCCTAGAAGGAAAACTGCCTGGTCTTTACTACATCGAAACCGACAGCACTGGCGAGCGAAGCTTCCACTACTGGCGTAACGATGCGGCAGCAAAATACTTGCTTGAGCAGCAGCAAAGCACCGAACTGCTGAACAACCTGATGGCTTTTGACGCGATTTACCTCAGTGGTATCAGCCTAGCTATCCTGACGGCAGCAAGCCGCGAACAGCTATTTACTTTCTTGGAAGATTTCAAAGGCAAAGGTGGCAAGGTGTTGTTCGACAACAACTACCGTCCAAAGCTTTGGGCTTGTGTAAAAGAAGCACAGGATGCCTACCTTCGCATGCTATCCCTAACCGACATAGCACTGCTAACTTTCGAAGACGACCAGCTACTGTTCGGCGATGAGACGCTAGAAGAGTGCATCGAACGTACTCAAGGTGCCGGCGTTACCGAAATCGCTATCAAGCGCGGTAAAGATGCCTGCCTTGTTGTCACCGCAGAACAAAATGTATTCGTACCTGCACTCGTTGCCGACAAGGTTGTCGACACCACAGCGGCAGGTGACTCATTCAGCGGTGGCTACCTAGCCAAGCGTTTCACCGGCGGTTCAGCAACCCAAGCGGCCCATGCAGGCCACCAGATTGCCTCAACGGTTATTCAATACCGCGGTGCAGTGATCCCTGCCGACGCGATGCCAACGATTTAACACACTGAGTGAGAAAAAGAATTATGAGCAACCTAAACGACAAACTAGCGGCACTGAAAGTCATCCCTGTCATTGCGATCAAAAACGCTGAAGACGCGATTCCTCTAGGCAAAGCCCTGGTAGATAACGGTATGCCTTGTGCTGAAATTACTTTCCGCACAGAAGCCGCGGTTCAGGCTATCCGCAACATGCGTAAAGAATTTCCAGAAATGCTAATCGGCGCAGGTACGGTTCTGACTAAAGAGCAAGTTGACGAAGCTATCGATGCGGGTGTTGACTTCATCGTAAGCCCTGGCTTCAACCCAACAACGGTTAAATACTGTCAGGAAAAAGGCGTTGCTATTGTTCCTGGAGTTAACAACCCAAGCCTAGTAGAACAAGCAATGGAAATGGGTCTACGTACCCTTAAGTTCTTCCCTGCTGAACCTTCTGGCGGTGTTTCAATGCTTAAAGCACTGACTGCAGTATACCCAGTTAAATTCATGCCAACAGGCGGTGTTAGCCTAAACAATATCGACGACTACCTAGCCGTACCTTCTGTACTGGCTTGTGGTGGTACGTGGATGGTTCCAGGCAACCTCATTGACAACAAGCAGTGGGATGAGCTTGGCCTGCTCGTGAAAGATGCTGTAGCCAAAGTGCAGTAATTGTTTTACCCCCGATGAATTTTCTGATCTTAGTCGATTATTTTTGATTTTTTGAATTTGTAACCAAAGTTACGACATTAACGGATCCTTTTGCCCCAGCCATGTGCTGGGGCTTTTTTTATCCAGAAAAAGGCAGGTAATCTGATACACCAACTAAATCATATTCAGCTTTAGCTAACAGGCGGGCGGGGATAGTGATATATCTGGGGCGGTGGCCTGTTCATCATCTCCGAGGTGCGGTAAAGCTCCATATATTGACGGTTGATAGGCGGCTCGGCATAACTGCGGGTAAACATACTGCTTTGACAACCAGCAAGCGCCAGCAAAGCACCAGCCATCACAAGTGTCTGCACTCTTAACCCGATGCTCCCCCTTATCTGACATGCCATCAGTTGTTCTCACTCTGCGGATCACATCTTAACTATAAGTCAGAATCTCACTTTCTGAAGAGCGCAGGGAAACAGCCTATATTGAAAGGTAGTGAATGGAGGAACCTCCATGACGACGTTCTTGATTATTGTCTCTGCCTATTACCTACTGACTACCAAAACTCGCTTTTTTACACGACGCACCAAGGCAGTAATAGGTGTGTTATGTCTGCTCATCCTGATTATTGCTTACAGCATCTATAGCGCTTAAATGTCACAAGGGCCACGAATGGCCCCTGCCAAAATATTTATTTACTTACCGTCAATTCATAGTGGTGCATGTCATACACCTCTTCCAGCCTTGGTGAAGCCTGTCCAAAACACTTGGTCATCAGCGCCAACAACAACTCACCGGTGGCTACCGCATCAATCAAGGCACCATGGCTAGGGTACTCCGGCAGGCCATAGCGCTGGCGGATAGAAGACAGCCGGTAATCACCCTCTTCTCGCATATGACGATTGGTCACCAGCATTTTTTCAATTAACAAAGTATCAATCCATAGCAGTGGCGGCATAGTGATCCCGAAGCGGTTTTGCATGTAGTGCTCGAGGAAAGACTTTTCAACCGTTAGCCCATGGACTAGCACAATCTTGCCTGACATCTTGGCAAACAAGGCTGCTATCGCCTCATCCAACGCTTGACCGGAAGTCAGCATTTCAGGGGTAATTTGATTGATGATCGCCGATTGGGCATTGATACCGCTGCTGTCTTTGATATAGGTTTCTTCACAGCTGCTCAGGTTAAGCATCCCCTTTTGCAGCTCGACATAACCAATGCTCAAGATCTGATCGGTGTCGGGGTTCAGCCCTGTCGTTTCAAAGTCGAGGCACAGAATATCAAGCTCAAACAACGAGGCATCCGGTGCAGGCAGTTCAGTGCTGTGCAGCAGGGCAAGCCGCTCTAACGAAGGATGAGAAGAATGAGCATCTCGCCATTTTGCCTTGGCTCTGGCTAAACGGTTCAGTGGTTTAAAATACGACAGCATGCGTTTCATTATTCTATTTTTCCCAACTGTCCTTAGGCTTGGCCGAAGCGCAGCTTCACTGCATCCTGATGTTCAGCAATGATCCGGAATGCATCTTTAAGGTGCTTACGCTCAAAGCTGCCGAACATATCTGGTGAAATGTGATTATCCGGCACTTCACCTTTCTTGAGAGCCTGAAGCTGATGGCTATAGCGTACCCGGGTAATGAAACGGTAGGCACCAATAATATCCTTGAGGCTTTCTTCACTCAGGCTACCGTGATCAAAAGCATACTGGAAGCGCTCCTCGGTACCGGTCAGGGTACAACCGACCGACAAACTATAGATCCGTGCCAAATCGACGATTAGGTTCAGAGCATATTTCTTGATATTGAGGGTATGGCTCTGATCGCCATTTTTCTCCAACACGAACTTATTAAAGATCCCGAGCGGTGGGTGGGTAGCAACGGTATCCTTGGCCAAAATACTCAAAAAACTACTGTTCTCGCCCAGCAGACTCATCAGGTGCGCTTGCAGCTCTTCCGAGAACTCAGCTTGACCATGGATAGCCCTGACTTCCAAGAAGACCGTGATGTTGAGCAGACGTTCATACTCCGGATTTTCCGCCCACTTCGAGTAGTATGTCTTCCACACAGACAAAGGCTGGCACCACTTCTGAACCGATGCCATGTAGTTACCGCTACACAAACTATAACCGCAGGCATCCATCCACTTGCAGACATCCATCGCCAGTAACTTGAAGTACATCCGCTGGTCGTCAGTCACGTCATCAGACAAGATAATCGCATTGTCCTGATCGGACAGGGCATGGACCTCGTTGCGGGCATGAGAGCCCGCAACTACCCAGGCATATTCACACGGTGGCGGCCCCATCTTGGCCTCCACCAGTTGCAAAATGCGGCGATTGAACGTATCCATAATCATCGCCATCACCTGACCGATGATCTCCGAGCCAACATTACCCTCAATCAAAGCTTCAAAAATCGCCTGCCGCTCGGGTGCCAATTCAACCAAGCCTTCCAGCGAATCGGTATAGTTGATTTTCTCAATTAGAAAGATCGCCTGTACCCGGTGTTTTTGCACCAGATGTGTCGTCGACAAGACCCCAACCACTTGCCCATCTTTGACAACGGGCAAGCTGCGGACATTATGCTGCATCATCAAGGAGGCCGCTTTCATGACCAAGTCATCCGGTGCAACTGTAAGTGGGTTCGGTGTCATCACCTCACTGATCGGCAGATCAGGGTTCACGCATTTTGCCAGTACCCGCTTGGCCAAATCACGGTCGGTCATTACGCCGGCAATCTTATTACCGTCTTTTACGACAGCCAGTGGCGACGGGGTCTCTACCGTCATCTTGTAAGCCGTCTGCTGAATCGACAACGTTGCCGGTACCACGGTCACCCTTTCATTGGCCACTTCTGCCACCGTTTTGAAGAACAAGCCCTTTTCATCATCCGACCACACCACACTCAAGGCTGATTGAATGCGAACCTGCGCTTGGGCAGCAAAATGCTGGGCGTACTCCGGATAAGAGCGCAAAATATGCTTGAGCTTGCCATGGGGGATCAAATAGAGCAGAGAATTCTCCATAGCTGTTGCCGTATAGGCCATCTCAGCTTTACTGCTGTCCCCTTCCGTCTGCAGAAAGCTGAAACCAAAGATATCTTGTTCTCCCAACTTCGCCCGCAACACGCCATCAGATTTGCGCTGCTCCATCGCACCGGAGCGAATAATATAGAGGTAGCACTCTTCCTGTTCGGTAGAGAAAGCGATGCGCTCCCCTTGCCCTAGGTAGTTGATTTTAATGCAACCCGCAATTTTTTCGAGGCAGCCCTGAGGCAGCTTGTCGAATGGATCGACATGGGTCAGAAACTCAATTATGTTCGGCAGCAAGGTGTGAGACATGGGCAATATCCGGTTGGGAGAAAAGATCGTACGGAGTCAATCCGAACATAAGCAAGCTATAGGGAATATAATAATACAATTAAGCTTATTTCGGAAATGCAAGTCCATGCCGTGCGTAGCTCTACGTCACGGATCACAGCAAAGACTGGTAGTATCGGAATTACGCGAGTGTCGTTACCGATGAACGGGCGACCAACCGGCCTGCAACGGTCGGGGATGGCTCAATAGGTAGAGGCTTTCCTTCGATAATGCTCTGTACCCGCTTGAGGCAATCATCAATCAAAGATTCAGTTGGGTAGCTGATACAAGTCAGAGGTGGGTACAGCAAACTTGCCAATGGCGAGTCTTCCAAGCTAATGATCGACACTTCCTGCGGTACCGCGATATTGAATTCGCGCATCAGGCGCATCGCTTGGGCTGCATGGCTATCTCGTTTCACCACCAACGCCGTATACTTGGTAAAGCTATTGATCAATGCCAGCAGACCTTGCTCGACATCATTTTTGGCTTCCACCACCAGCTGGCGGTTGAAGGGAATAGAAAGGTTTTGCAGGGCACTGCGGTAGCCTTCTAGCATCTGCTGGCTAGCAGCCTCCTTGGCATCATCAACGAGCAAGGCAATTTGGCGGTGGCCTTTACCAAGCACGTAACGACAAGCACTCTCGGTGGCAAAGGCATAGTTATAGCCACTGACAATACTGCCTTCGATACAAACATTATCGAAATGTACCACATTGGCAGGCTGCGGACCCGCCGGTGGTGCGCCCATCACGATGATCGCTTCACACTGATCTTGCAGTTCATCGACGACCCGGCGCTGATCTTCTGCATCGCTGGCGTAGTGCAGCAGCATGAATTTATTGAGGGACTTTAAACCTTTGGATAACAGCGGTAGGTAGTTCACGACGTTAGTTGCCTCTGCAGATGGCAACACGACACCGATATAGTGCGAGGCTTGCTTCGCCAGGTTCTGCGCCGCAACGTTAGGCCGGTAGTTCAACTCACCGACGGCTTTAAGCACCGCCAATCGGCTCTCTTCCTTTACCCCACGCGTGCCACTCAGCACACGGGAGACCGTGGCTTTAGACACATTAGCTAGCTTTGAAACATCAGTGATGGTTGCCATTATCCGTACTACATCGTTGTTACCCAAAATTCCCTACTGCATCTTACGAACCGTTAGCCTTTAAAGAAGCAGCACATAACTATCATACCATAGCCCCTACGACATACACTCAGCTACGCCAAAAATTCTCTTTTATTTCGGGCAGTTTCCGCTGGTTTCCAAATCAACCCCAACAAGGAGCGAGGCTTCAAATAACTAGGCGCCTAATAATCCGCCACCGAATAGCCAAGCACCTTTCAGGCGGCCTCAGCATGCATCGACGGTAGCCATGCTGCCCCGCGCACACCACTGCTGTCACCAAATTTGGCTTTCACGATCTGGGTATTGCACTGCTTCGAAAACACATACTTTTCTACCGCTTGTGGCAAATCCCGGTAAATCGCCTCGGCATTAGACAGGCCGCCCCCCAACACAATGACATGGGGATCAACCACATTGATCACCGAGGCCAAACTGCGGCCAAAGGCATCTATAAAGTGGGAATAATAGCCCTTGGCTTCTTCGTCCCCAAGTTCTGCCGCCGCAATGATTTCCTGTGCCGTCATTTCGCAACCAAGACGCTGATTGAAGCGTTCGGTAAACCCGGTCCCTGAAATAAAACGCTCGATACAGTTATCTTTACCGCAGTAGCAGGGCTGGCTAGTGCCATCTATTCGGATGTCATAACCGGGTAGCATGTTATGCCCCCACTCACCCGCAATGGCATTTGGCCCCATCAGTAGCTGACGATTAACGACCATACCACCGCCACAACCAGTGCCAACGATAATGCCGAATACCGTGTTGCCATTCGCGCCCGCACCATCTACCGCTTCGGACAAAGCGAAACAGTCGGCATCATTAGCAATATAAACGTCCTGCTCAAGTGCCTGGATTAAATCCGACCACAGGTCATGACCATTCAATACTAGGCAGTTGCAGTTCTTGATCATATCCGTCACAGGATCAATTGCCCCCGGTAATCCAATACCAATCGATAATGGCTTACCAACGGTTCGTTGAATATCGGCAATGAACGACAGTAGATTTTCCATGAAGGCCTGATAGCTGTTTTTGATGGTCGGAATGCGCTTACGAAACACCACATCACCGTTCGCATCCAGCACCAAGCCTTCGATTTTTGTCCCACCGATATCCAGTCCCAACTGCAACATCTGCCCTACCCCTCTACGTTTTTAATATGTTTGCTTCAGCATTGTTCAGACATCTCATTCACTTAGGAGAGAACAAAAAAGCTCAGCAATGATAAAAGGTTATTGATGGTGAAAAGCAATTGTATGAGAGGGCTCATTGTCCCTCTCTATACTTAAATGTTGCACTTTACTCACTGAACCTTACGGTGCAGTTCGATGAGCTCTGCGACCAACTCTTTGGCAAGCATCGAGGTCATCAGGTGGTCTTGGGCATGCACCATAATCAGTGTCATCTTGGTTTTTCCTTCACCCTCATCAGCTTCAATCAGCTGGGTTTGTACCAAGTGGGCTTGGTTAGCAAACTCCTGGGCTTCTTTCATCAGGCCTTCAGCCTCAGCAAAGTTACCCTGCTTGGCATGGCGTAGCGCTTCATAGCTAAGGCTGCGTGACTGACCGGCATTGATGATGATGCCCATTACCTGTTCTTCTAAATCCATCTTAACTCTCCGCTTTGATGCGGCCCTGCGACTAAGTCGCAGGGCTCGGTTTTACTGGCAGTAACAATTGTTTGATTAACGTCGGTATTCGCTTGGCTGACGTGAAATTACGCTGTCGCAGGCTCGCCCTGAGGGGCTTCTTCGCCAGCGTTATTCGCCGCTTCCTGCTCAAGCAGTTGTTTCTCGTAGGCCTTAAGAAATGGCATATACATCAAGACAGCAGATGCCATACAAAGCAGGCACAAGATGACTGGGCTGAATGACCAGTTCGCCGCCCATGACGCACCGATAGGGCCCGGCGTTGTCCATGGCGTTAGTGATACCACGCGGGCAACCAAATTAAGGTCTAGGGCAATATAGGCCAGCGTTGCGTTAACCATAGGGACCAAAATAAATGGCAGGAAGAACAATGGGTTCATAATGATTGGCGCACCGAACAAGATTGGTTCGTTGATATTGAACATACCAGGCACCACACCCATTTTACCGATAGTGCGAAGGTGGATAGCTTTACTGCGCAATAGCAGGAAGGCCAAAGGTAGCGTCGAGCCTACACCACCGATAAGTAGGTAGTGATCCCAGAAGCCCTGAACGTAAATGTGAGGAATAGCCTCACCCGCCGCCATCGCTGCTTGGTTAACCGATAGATTCGCCATCCAGAACGGGTTCATGATACCGGTCACAATAAGCGCACCGTGAATACCGGCAAACCATAAGATCTGACACACAAGGACAGATAGCAGCAGTGCCGGTAACGTGTCAGATGCAGCGACCAAAGGTTCAACCAATGCCATGATCGCCTGAGGGATGATCATGCCGGTTTGTGACTCAATAAACAGGTTCAGTGGGTGCAGGGTCAAAATCAGCACCAACACTGGAATAAGGATTTCAAACGATCGGGCAACACCAGTCGGGACTTGAGGGGGGAGGCGGATAGTGATGTTATTGCGTTTCAGGAAGGCATACACTTCAGTGGCATAAATCGCCACAATCAACGCAGTGAAAATACCCTGCCCCGAGAAATAAGCGGTTGAAATCATGCCATTTTCAAGCGGTGCTGCCACCAACATGAACGCCATGAACGACAACATGCCCGTCGTAAGAGGGTCAAGATCATGGTGCCGCGCCAGACTGGCTGCAACCCCGACCGAGATAAACAAGGTCATTATCCCCATACTGAAATTAAACGGCAGCATCAAGGTTTCAAAATGCCGCTCAGAGAAATCCAGCCATGCACGGGCAAAGCCCCAGGTTGTCTCTTGTGAGAACGGAGGGAATATAAACACCAACATGAATGAACCAACAATCATGAAAGGTAGAGCAGCGATAAAGCCATCACGGATAGACGTAACGTATTTTTGCTGGCCGATGGCGCCGGCCATTGGGGTGATTTTTTGCTCAATCACTCCGATCAACTTGTCGTATAGGGCACTCATAACGATTCCTTTATAGTTATAATCAGTGATTAACCGTCAATGAGCGACAGGGCAAAATCCAACACCTTGTCACCTTTCTGCATGCCGTAATCCATCATATTGATTGGCTCAACTTTGATGCCATGGGCGTCCGCTTTCTTTTGCAAATCCGGCTGCATGTACTTCACCTGCGGCCCCAGCAGAACCACTTCATAATTGCCCACTTGCTGGTCAAACTCCGCAGCGCCATAGGCTTTTATTTCGGCTTCCAAGCCACGTTTATCTGCTTCGGCGACCATTTTTTTCACTAACAAGCTAGTCGACATACCTGCTGAGCAACACAACATGATTTTTTTCATTTTTTAAGTCCTATATCGAATGATTTCGACCTGAAATATACGACCAAAGGAAAACATTGGAAACCGGTTTCCAAGTGAACCATTACTATTTGTGAGTACGATCACCAGAAAACGCAGAATGTTCTGGCAAAATGTGATCCGTTCAATATTGAGACCGGAAACTGTTTCCAAAGGATTAGCAAAACCTATGAACATTCAAGTAATGAATGTCGCGGCGAGTGTCATCGAACAGCGTATTTCGCCACTGGCAAACTGGCTGACACGCAGTAATCACGTCACCGCCTTGAGAGATGGATTTTCATTGGCCATGCCGTTTGTGATCGTCGGTAGCTTATTGGTACCCTTTATTTTTCCGCCATTTGCCATCGACTACACCAGCACAATCGGGCAGTTATACCTCACCCTAAGGCCCCTACTTGCCCCAACATTCGAGCTGACTATCGGCTTGATTGCACTGATTGTTGCCTTCGGCTCCAGCGCCAGTCTGGCGAAGCAATACCAGCTCCCAGAACGATTATCCGGCCTCACCGGCTGCCTGGCTTTCCTGCTGTTTATTGGTTTTAGCGGTAACACCATGCCCAATGTCTATCTTGGGGGGATGGGGATCTTCACTGCTTTGATATCAAGCACTTACTCAATTGAGGTTATTCGTTTCTTTTACAAAAAAGGCTGGTACATCAATCTGCCCGATGAAGTGCCGCTCATGACCCGCAATGGTTTCCGGCTGATTGTGCCGCTAATGTTCATCCTGATCTCCATCAGCATTATCAACGCCTACTTACAGATTCACACCGGGCTGATTTTGCCTGAACTGATTGCTGCCGCCTTCCAGCCATTGATCGTCGCATCAGATACCCTGACTGCGGTACTTATCTCGCTGGTTATCTGCCACTTACTGTGGTTTATCGGTATTCACGGTGCGCTAATCATCACCGGTATCATGAACCCGTTCTGGATGACTTACTTGGTTGAGAACCAGCAGGCCCTGGCCAGCGGTGCCGAGCAACTTCCGCATATCTACATGCAAGGCTTCTGGGATTACTACCTATTGATTGGCGGGATCGGCTCGACCCTACCACTCATTTTCATGGCAATACGAAGTCAATCTAAACAGCTGAAATCGGTAGGTAAAGTAGGCCTCATCCCATCGCTGTTCAATATCAACGAACCGATTTTGTTCGGCTTCCCGATCATCATGAATCCCCTGTTCTTGATCCCCTTTGTCGGTGTGCCGCTGGTCAATGCCTGTATTGCTTGGTACCTCACCGACATGGGGATTCTCGACAGGATGGTCGCGCTGCTTCCCTGGTCAATGCCAGCCCCGCTGGGCGCTGCATGGGCTGCCAACGGCAGCTGGAAAAACATGTTCATGTGCTTGTTTGCGATATTCAACTCATGGATGATTTACCGCCCATTCTTCAAGGTCCATGAAAAACAACTGATCGAACAAGAAGCCCTGCGTCAGCGATAAGTCCTGTGTGCCAGAAATAAGTCCTGTGCCAGCGCGAAACTGCATGCCCCTCAAAGCCGCCTGATCTAGGCGGTTTTTTTGTTTCGATCAAAATCACAGAATCAACGATACTCTGCCCGTATTCTGTGACCACTCTCATTTTATGGAAACCGGTTTCCGTCCTGCTCTGTATTTTCTCAGTTTATGGCAGTAGATTCCCCACCAGAACAACAAACAGGCAGGACACAATGACAACCCAACACTTTCTTGTACTGGATATCGGCGGCAGCGCTGTCAAATATGCCGTTATGGATAGCAATGCCACCTTGCTCCACAAAGGCAAGTTCGCCAGCCCAAAAGCATCTCTCGATGACTTCTGGCTGGCGTTGGACAAAGTGGTTTTCACCCTTAGTCATAAATATACCCTACAAGGCATTGCGATCAGCGCCTGTGGCGCAGTGGACTGCGACAGCGGTGTCATTCATGGTGCCAGTGCCCTGCCTTACATCCACGGCCCCAACTTCAAATCCATCATTTTCGAACGCTACCAACTGCCGGCAGAGCTAGAAAACGATGCCTGCTGTGCCGCCCTTGCCGAATTGTGGCAAGGCTCTGCCCAGCACATTACAGACTGCTGCCTAATGGTGATTGGCAGCGGGATCGGCGGGGCTATCGTCAAGGGCCGTCAAATCCAGCACGGCCACCAGCTCTTCGGTGGCGAATTCGGCTACATGATCACCGGGGAGAAAAACGGCCGACCAATCACCTTTAGTGACATGGCCTCGACCCGTGCCTTGGTTGAAATAGCTGCAGAAAAAATCGACGTGAAGGTAGAGAGCCTGAACGGCAAGATGGTGTTTGATGCCGCTGACAATGGCGATGTTCGTCTTAAGGCCGTAGTCGAACAATGGTTCCGCACCCTGGCAACAGGCTTGTTCAATATCCAGTACTGCATTGATCCTGAAACCATCATCCTCGGTGGTGCGGTCAGCGAAAGAGCGGATCTGCTCGCTCACCTAAACCGCCATCTTGATGAACTCATGCAGGCGATACCGATTGCCAGTATCAAACCCAAGCTCGCGACGTGTCAGGCTGGCAATGATGCCAATCTCATCGGTGCCCTGTTCCATTATTTGCAACGGCAAGCCTGATCCTTAACGACAAACCCATACCGAACAAAAACATTTTCCGATAACACCTATCGTTCAAGAGCTGAGCGAACAAAGACTGAGGCAACTATGACAACTTACACTTTCCCAGAAGGTTTCCTTTGGGGTGCAGCCGCATCCGGTATTCAAACAGAAGGCACCACAAATAAAGCACACCCCTCAATCTGGGATACCTGGCACCAGAATAACCCTGAGCGTTTCTTCAGGGAAATCGGCCCTGCGACTGTTTGCCAAACCTACGAACGCTACCAAGAAGACGTCGCTCTGATGAAAAAAGTCGGCATGAACTCGTTCCGTACCTCGATCCAGTGGTCGCGCCTGATCAAAGACTTCGAAACCGGTGAAGCCTGCCCGGATGCTGTGGCTTTCTATCATGCCTATATCGACGAGATGATCGCCAACGGCATCACGCCGATGATCAACCTTTACCATTTCGACATGCCTGCCGAGCTGCAGGACCAATACGGCGGGTTTGAGTCCAAGCACGTCATCGAGCTGTTCGCGAAATTTGCCCGCACCGCATTCAAGCACTTCGGCCACAAGGTCAAACACTGGATCACCTTCAACGAGCCAATCGTACCGGTGGAAGGCGGTTACTTGTATGACTTCCACTACCCATGCAAGAAAGACGGAAAATTAGCGGTTCAAGTCGCTTTCAACATCATGGTAGCCCATGCCAAAGCGGTGCTGGCTTACCATGAAATGAAACTGGACGGTGAGATCGGGGTGGTATTGAAGCTAACCCCCTCTTACACCCGCAATGACAGCGACGCCGACCAAGAAGCTGCCTGGTATGCCGATCTGCTGTTTAACCGCAGCTTCCTCGATCCGATGGTGAAAAATACCATTCCACAAGAGCTGTGCCAGATCCTGCGTGACAACGACATCATGCCGCAATACAGCACAACCGAGGTCGATGAAATCAAAGCCGCCGAAGTCGACTTCCTTGGCGTGAACTATTACGTGCCACGCCGCGTCAAAGCCCGTGAAGCCGAGTACACGCTGGACTATTTCACCCCGGAGAAATACTTCGAGAATTACATCAACCCACAAGGCCGCTTCAACCCGTTCCGTGACAACAATGAAATTCTACCAACCGCTATCTACGATATCGCCAAGAACATCCAGGACAACTACGGCAACATCAAATGGTATCTGGCCGAGATCGGTATTGCGATGGACTTGGAATCAGAAGGCCCAGTCCAAGAAGACGGGATGATTGATGACAGCTTCCGGACCGAGCTGATGAAAGAGCACTTCATCCAGCTGCACCGCGCCATGGAAAACGGCGCAAATTGTTTCGGTATCCACCAGTGGACCTTCATCGACAACTGGTCGTGGCTTAACTCCTTCAAGCGCCGATATGGCTTCTACCGCTTGGATCTAGAAACCGGCAACCGCATTCCGAAACGCCACTCGACATGGTTCAAAGAATTGGCAACAACCAACCAATTCACAGTGTAAATCGTAATATGTAGAAAGAGAAAAAGAGGGAGTAATTTGCCTCAATCTTAAAAAAAGCCCATCACTAAATGTATGATGGGCTTTCTCTGTCAGTTTAATTTAATAAATCTTGGTACAATTCCACCGCTTCCGGTTCATTCCAATGCGCATTAAACACGGTATAGGTGATGTATTTGCGCATTAGCTCCGTGGTATCGGTGATGACTGCCGGATCGCTGGCTGCAAGGAAAGGTTTTAAGTTAAGCTCTTGCACCGTGGTCTCATCATCTACCAGCTTGAAGGTATAATTGTAATCGGTCAGGATTTCATTCTCGATATATCTAATACCTTTAATTTCACTTTCTGGATACGGCGGATAATTAATACTCAGTCCTGTACCACTTGGTAACAAAGGCTGGCCGGCTTTTTTGTTACTGTTAAGTTTGTTGACTACTGCCAGTGTATGTTCCACCCCGGCCGGAATATATTCTATTGAACTAGGAAAGCCTGTTTTTATTTCTTCAATCCGAAGCCCCATGCTGACTGCGATGGCTGGCACACCGTGGCGTACAGCACGGGCGGCAGCCGAAACAGTACCGGAGTTAAATTGGTTGACCCCGACATTTGGTCCATCATTAACACCTGAAATCACCAGATCCGGTTTTTGCTCTGCCATCAGCCCGGTAAGACCAAATAGCACTGAATCTACCGGAGTTCCGGAAAAACAGTAGGCCTTATCTCCGATTTTTTCGTACTTTAGCTCTTTGCCCGGCTTGAAGGTAATTGCAGTCCCCTTGCCACTTTGATTATTATCAGGGCCTGACAGCCAAACGTCATAGCCCTGCTTGGTCAAGACTTTAAACAACTCCTGAGAGCCCTCACTACGACAACCGTCATCGCTAACAACCAAAATACGCAGTTTCTCTTCAGCGTTAGTCGCTTTCGCCTGAGCCAGTGTTGGTAGAGTTAACAGTGCACCGGAAACCAATGCAGCAACCGTTTTCAATGTGGTTTTCATCTTCATATCCTTACGTCAAGAGGCTTAAAGCAAATCAAATTTATAATCAATTACGAACACGCCACCGAGAATAGAACGTTTTTCCCAGTCACCGTTTTCAACAATAGGGTTCCTGGCGCCATCCGCAACGTAGGAATATCCCGGTCCAACACCGGCCATCATGCTGAGGCCCTTAAGCGCTTTGTCCTGAAACTGATACATCATCAGAAGGTTTAATTCCGCTTCATCAATATCTGCGCCCTGATATTTCATACCAAAACCGTAAGTCGCACGAGCACCAAGCATCAAACCAGGTACGCCTGCATTCGCCATGTTATACATGGCCTGGAAGGCAATCATTGTCTCGCCGTCTTTGTTAAAGTCAGTACCGGTTCCATCAGCTTTACTGTTGAAGTTACCGTCTGTATTTTTACCCATATCCCAGAAGAACATACCCAGGCCATTATCAAGCTCGGCTTCGGTATAGGCATAACTGCCTGTCAGGGCCCATGAACCGACCATGTAATCCAGGTTCAGGTTGTAATGGTTGGCCTTATCGTCAAACGCCATTCCTTCCCAGTTATCCAAACCGTCGTTTTGATAGAAATAGCCACTCAGCCCTATTTTCGAGGTGTCAGAAACGGGAGTCAGCCATTTAAACTCAAGGCCGCTTCGTCGTAGGTAATCTTTACTTTCGCCACTGAACAGATTTACAACGTTCTTTTCACCCCAGCTGTAACTGATATCACCGGTAATAATATTGTCGATTTTTTTGCCGGTAAGTGTTTTAAAACGCTTTTTCTCAGGTGAGTCACGGTCAGAGAAACGGTCAGTATAGACACCACGCAAACGCAAGCCGTTATAACCAACTTCACCACTTATCCCCTGGTAAGAGGCAACAACAGCACGGCCATGCGAAACAGTCAAAGAACCGGTCTTGTACAACTCCTTCCAGCCACCATAAGCATTTGCGTATAACTCATCGTCACCCAATTTGATCTTCGCATAAATCTGACTGACTTTATTAAAGCCTTCTGCTTTACCATTATTATCACGTAATAAATCACGGCCCTGAAAATTATCGTTAGCGCCCAACTTAATTGCACTTGAATAAGTTGCATCAAAACCAATAATATCAGCCAAATACCCCGATTTATAATCAATCGCAACACCCTGAGCCCAAGCAAATTGGCTTTCACTGTTCGATGTATCTTCATCAAGATACATCGCAATATTTCGAGTCGATAATGAAAGTTCGTTATTTTCAAACAATCCATCTGCCTCGGCAATTGGAGATATCACTAAACCTATCAGGCAAGCTAACCTGACACATTTAAAGGTAGAGGTAAGATTCATTTTCATTCCTTAGAAAATATATCCACAGCCATAACAATAGAGTTACATACACACCTAAACTCAGGTTAAATAATTTTCTATCCGCTATTTCTGTGAGGTCATCTACACGCCAGATTTATATCTTTCTATTCTGGCTGGTTATTTTTTATTTGATATTACTTACTTTATATAATCTTCGATCTTAAATCCTATCAGGTCAGGAACTACCACTGTTGCCTGGTGCAATGAAGCATGCTCGCCGACACCAACAACCGCCATACCAGCATTCAAGGCAGCCTGGACACCAGCTTGAGCATCTTCAAAGACCAAGCATTCTGATGGTAACAGGCCAAGCAATTCAGCGCCGGTCAAAAAGACATCCGGTGCAGGCTTAGTTTTGACAACCATATTTCCATCTACGATATAATCAAAGTGATGATATAAGCCTGTGAGTTCTAATATCAGACGGGCATTTTTACTCGCTGATCCAAGAGCAATCATTATTTCTTTACATTTCAGCTCCTCAATTAATTTTACAACACCATCCAGTACGTCATTTTCATTCAGCTGATTAACTAATTTCAAATAGTCATTATTTTTATCCAATAGTAACTGGTGCTTTTCAGTTTCACTAAAAATCTCGTTACTATTATCCAATATAATATCCAAGGAATCTTTTCTGCTCACTCCTTTTAGTTTTTCATTATCTTTCTCACTAAACGGAATATTGAGTTTATTGGCGATTTTTCTCCATGCTTCATAATGCAAGCAGGCAGTATCAACCAATACACCATCGAGGTCGAAGATCACACCTTTAATTGTCTCTGTCATACGCTTTCACCGCTAATACTGTTCATTAACCCCGTTAAATTTAAAGACGGGTATCCCACTGACCAACGAAAGCATCGACAGGGCTATGACCCTTAAACTCCGAGCGCCCCAGAAGCTTATTCACGACCGCTTGAATAGTGATATCGTTCGCGGTATAGGCATTGATGTATGTCGGCACGCGAGGGACATCCATCAAATGGTATGGATTACCAAACGAAATAAATACAGTTGGAATTTCTTGACTGAACCACGGGGCATCAATCCCCATCGGACGAGCCCAGTTGATCCGCAAAGTAGTTTTGTTACTCGCCGTCTTGAACTGGGCGGCGTAGACAACCACGTCGTAATCAGCGATGAACTCTTCGACAGGCTGCATCATATCTCGCATCGTAAATTGCGAAGTATCGTATAAGGTAACCTTGAACCCTTCAGCCTCAAGCTGGTTTTGGACCTTTTCAACAGTGCCCGTCTGATGGCCAAACATATCGGCTTCATCGCCCAAGCCAATCAAAAGTATTCGGCGATGCAGCTCAAATGATAACGGTAGAATATCCTGATTGTTTTTAACCAGAGTCACCGCTTTGTCCGCACATTCAATCGCCATCTGTTTGTGCGCGTCACAACCGATCAGCGACAGATCCAGCTCAGCCGCCAGATCACGTTTATGCAGACCCAATGCCGCTTTTGTCGCAAGCGTACGGATGATGGCTTCATCGACACGCGTCATACTGAGCAGACCCGTTTCAATCCCCTTTAGCATGTAACCGAAGTCTTCTTTTAGATCTTTGTTGAACAAAAACAGATCACAACCCGCAGCAATCGTTAATGGGACCGCCTGTTCACGTTTCATCATGACGGTAAAACCCACCATCGACGTCGCATCACTGACAATCATACCGTTGAAGTTGAGTTTTCCCCGAAGCAGATCATTAAGCAGCTCAGGAGCCAGTGACGCTGGCATAATGTCCTGATCGCTCAGTTCTGGGTTTAGTACCTTGGAGTACTCCGGCAGCGCAATGTGCCCCGCCATGACGGTCAGCGCACCGGCATCAATCGATTGCTGATAAACCTGACCGAATGTTTCATCCCACTGCTGCGGCTTCATCGTATTGACAGAAAGCACCAGATGTTGGTCACGATAATCAACACCATCACCCGGGAAATGTTTGATTGATGTCGCCATGCCTCTTGCCTGAACGGCTTCGACATAGGCCTTGCCCATTGCCCCAACCAACTCAGGATCACTACCGTAAGTACGGGTATTGGTAATCGGATTATGGACGTTGTAATCAAGGTCGATAACCGGCGCAAAAGCCCAGTTACAGCCTACCGCACGACCTTCATCCGCAACGACAGCACCCAGTTTTGCAGCCATTTCCGGATCCGCTGTTGCACCTACCTGCATTTGCGAGCCAAACTCAGTTCCCTCAGCCACCGCGCCATTGCCGCCGCTTTCTAGGTTGGCAGCGATCAGCATCGGTACCTTACTATTTTGCTGCAGGTACTGATGGACCTGCTGAACTTCTTCAGCGTCACCCGGGCGAAACATGATCCCTGCCGGTTTAAACTCGTCCAATAACGCCTGTAAATCAGCCTGCTCGGCACTTAACCCGATCGGACAAAACAAGTGACCCACTTTCTCTTTTAACGTCATTGCATTGAGAGTTTCTTCCACCCAGACAATATCGGCATGGTCTAAATAAAAAGGCTTTGCCGTTAAATCTATCATTGTTACCTCTCTTTCTTCTCAATACTTGAATAACCACCAGATTGCTTGTGGTGGATAAGTTGAGAATCAGTCTAGGCTGTTTGGCCATCGCAAACTTCGTAGAGGTTTAGCTAAAGTTATAGGGGGAGTTTGTGGTCAAAGAAGAAATGTGATCTAAGCGGTTATCTACAGCAAACACTTCCTAAACAACTAATCATCTTTTATTTTAGTATGTTACCTAACTACACTGTCCTTGCCTGCCGCCACGGTGTGACTATGATGCAATTCACAGTTTATCTCTCAGCACAAAGATCCCCCAACATCTACATCAAAATGCTCGCTAGTTGTTCTTTGCCACTTTCAAGACAATGAATTCAAACCCTACACAGGTAACGAATAATGGAATCACTTAAATTAAGAGAAAAGCTAGGATATGGCGTTGGCGATCTGGGGAGTACACTGATCTTTGCCACTGTGACTACCTTCTTGATGTACTTCTATACCGATATATTTGGTCTATCAGCCGCTGCGGTTGGCAGTGTATTCTTTGTCGCTCGAATGATTGATGCGGTCAGCGATCCCCTGATGGGAGCAATTGCCGACCGAACTGCCAGTCGCTGGGGTAAATTTCGCCCTTACCTGCTGTTTGGGGCGGTACCGCTTGGCATTCTTGCAGTGCTTACCTTTACCACCCCTGACCTATCTGATTCCGGCAAACTGATCTATGCCTATATTACCTATATCCTACTGATGGTCTGCTATACCGTTGTCAATATTCCCTATTCGGCCCTACCAGTAATGATGAGCTCAGACAGCAAAGCCAGAACTCAGCTGGCTAGCTTTCGAATGTTTTGTGGCTTCTTTGCCATGCTATTGGTATCAGGCAGCACACTGCCTTTAGTACGCCTGCTAGGGGGCGATAACGAGCAACAAGGCTTTCAGTTAACCATTGCCTTTTTTGCCGCTCTGGCGGTACTCTTTTTCTTCATCACCTTCCGTGCAACCAACGAGCGAGTGCAATCCGTCGACCACCAATCATCGATAAAACAAGATCTAAAAGTGGTCAGTCAAAACCGGGCATGGTGGGTGCTGCTTATTGTCGGCGTGCTGTGTTTCAGCTTTACCATGATGCCGTTTGCCATCGGTATGTATTACTTCCGCTATAACGTCGGCCAGACTGACATGGCAACAGCCTTCTTTGTATCCGGCAATATTGGCATGTTGCTTGGCGTCGTAGTCACTGCAGTACTCTCAAAATCCCAGTGCAAAAAAAGAGTGATGATCTGTGCTCAACTACTGGCCTCTCTGCTGATCATCAACTTCTACTGGCTGGATACTTCCAATATCGCAATGATCTGCGGCCTGTTCTTTCTGGTGATGATTGCCCAGGGCGTGAGTGTGCCGATCATGTGGTCAATGGTGGCTGATGCTGCTGACTACTGTGAGTGGAAGCAAGGAAAAAGGGTCATAGGCCTGACAACAAGCTCTGTCACCTTCTCGCATAAATTCGGCATGGGGATCAGCGGTGTGATCACCGGTGTGATTCTCACCCGCTATGGCTATCAGGCCGGAGCCGTCCAATCTGCCGAAACACTGCATGGTATTCTGATCATGATGAGCCTGCTGCCCGCCCTGGGGTTTTTAACCAATGCTCTGGTACTGATCCTTTACCCCATCAACAAGCGCATCAGCGAACAGATGCAACAGGAACTTCAGCTTCTTCGCTCAGCATCCTAGCTAGTCCTATTAACCAAAAGCAATGGCGAACGGATAAATTTGTCCCGAGGGTGTGTACCTCGCCTCGTAATCACGAGGCGAGATATCAGAATTTTAATCGCCATGTGAGTTTCCACAATCCACGCTACGTCAATTCTGCGTATAGTAGAAGTTTGATGTTTCGTACTGCTCCAGGAGTGATTATGCAATACCGTCATGAGCTCGTTCGTCTTGATGAAGGACTGAAGGCCAAAATCTATGTTCATTCTGTCATGGAGGTCACAGCACATTGGCACCGTGAAATTGAGTTAATGATGGTATTGAAAGGCAGTATTGAGATCCGTCGTAATAACCAGGTCTTTAAACTCGTCCAAGATGATGTCTTGCTAATCAATCACAATGAACTGCACAGCATCAAGGCCACCGACGAAGACAATATCCTGCTGGCGATCCAATTTTCTCCTGATTTACTCAGTAATTGCTACCCAGAGTTGAATAACATCATCTTCTACTGTAATTCGGCTCAATACGGCGAAAACGAACAAACCTATTTCAACCCGCTAAGAAGCCATCTTGCCCGTATCGTTTGGACCTTTACCAAAAAGCACAAGTGGTTCAAGTTTACTATCGAGCAGGAGCTACTGGCCCTCATCACCACGCTTCTGTCCACCTATCGTCACGAAGTCATAGAAGACAACCGCCATCGGCTTCATGAACGCGAATTAGAACGGCTTACACGTATCGTCGATTATATTGGCCTTCACTTTGCGAGCAAAGTTCAGCTGCAGGAGCTGGCCGATCGAGAATGCGTCACCATGCACCACCTATCCCGCTTCTTTAAGGAGCAAATGGGCATTTCATTTCAGGAATACCTCTTCGATTACCGTATTTATCAAGCCGCAAAGCAGATAATTAGCAGTGACGACAAAATTGCCGACATTGCCTTTTCATGCGGTTTCAATGACCCCAAATTGTTCTACAAAAAGTTCAAACAGAAATATAACCAGACCCCCATCGAACTCAGAAGACAGTTATCAGCTCCCTCAAACCATCCTAACGGTGGCAGCAATTATCTGTCAGTCCGTGAACGTGATATCTATAAATCATTGTTTGAATTCATGAAGGCGCCTACTAGTGAAACCAGCATAGTCGCGGCACCGCTCCCGACTTCAAGTCCAATATCAATTAACACCGAGCAAGTCATAGCTAGTGTTACCCCGACTTGGCGCAAACTCACGACATTTGGTTGCTCCTACGAGGGACTAAAGGCGCAGCACCGCGCCCAGTTGACAGAAATGCAGAACATCCTGAGTTTCGAGTTCATCCGCTTTCAGGGGATTTTTGCCGAGCAAATGAATATTGTCGCCGCCAAAGGGATCTACGACTGGAGCAACGTCGATAACCTCATTGACTTCCTGCTGTCTATTCAGCTCAAGCCCTTTTTCTGCCTAGGCTATATGCCAGATATGTTTGCCAGCCGCGAGCAAACCGTCGCCCATTGGCGCGGTAATATATCTCCTCCGGTGCACATGGAGGACTGGACCGATTTAGTCGCTGAGTTTTTCCATCACCTCATCAGCCGTTACGGCATTGAGCAGGTACAGATGTGGTATTTCGAAGTGTGGAACGAACCTGATCTGGAAGGCGTATTCTGGGCTGGCAACGAGGCAGACTTTCATCAACTCTATCTGGCGACCTATCATACAGTGAGAGCCGTTTCGCCGTTGCTCAAACTTGGTGGCCCTTCTGTCAGCCACATGGCCTTTGACAAGTCCGACTGGCTAGGTAACTTTGTTAGCTTCTGTCAACAACATCAGCTGCAACCCGACTTTTTCTCCTATCACATTTACCCAGAGCGCTATGGCCACATTGATAACCTGATGGATTCCAATAAGGTCAGCCGCAAGACACTGGGTCCTGACGGTAGCTTGGAGTTACTGGGCAGTAGCCAACCATACCAACAACAACTAAAGACTGACGAGCTGCACATTACCGAGTGGAACCTAAGTGCCTGTTGGGGCAACAAAGTATTAGATACCGCTTACCTGGGTAGCTTTGTTGCCTACAATATCATCAACCTGTATGACAAAGTCAGCTCACTGGGGATCTGGACCTTCAGCGATCTGTTTGAGGAGCGCGGGCCGTCGGCCTCCACGTTTCACGGCGGTTTTGGCATGATGACACGTGAGGGAATTAAAAAGCCCAACTTCCATGCCCTAACGATGCTCAACCGCCTCGGCCCCGACCTGCTGGTACGAGGCAAGGACTACATTGTTACCCGTTCCGCCTATGGTATTCAGATCCTGGTGGTTAACTATATCCATTTTGACGAATTGTATGCCAACGGGGATACCTCAGCCATCGAGATGTCAGATCCCTACGCGGCCTTCAATCCTGCGCCTGACAAATCGTTTGATTTTGTCCTCGATCTGCCTCCCGGCAATTACCGGCTGACCCGTTATATACTCAACCGCGAACATGGCTCTGCGTATGATAACTGGCTTAAGATGGGCGCTCCGTCTCCATTGTCTGAAGAAGATATAGACGATCTAAAGCGCACAGCCTATCCCAAGCGTTCTACGCAATCTTTCCATCACGAAGCAGAAGAGCTATTAGTGAAAAGCTCTGTACCTGAACACGGAGTTGAATTGATATTACTGGAGTATTAACAGTAACAAACATACTGACAGGCACGAATATCAAATGCAAAATGATAAAAAATAAACATTGGTATGATATAACAGCGACATATAAAATTAATCAGGTGGCAGGATCATGTTATAGTGATACCTGCCTAATCAGGTAATGGCTAGCTTTGATTGCTGATTAAAAGAAGTCCGAGTATTCATCAATGTATACAGCCGTAATTTCTATCAAATATGACTCATAACCTTCCTGCCACTTTTCGATGGCGGTATCTTCTTGTGAAGTACTAATACATTGCCCCTTGTAACTAATACCTCGCATTCCTTGCTCATAGGTTTTTTCTGGCTGACAAAATTTATCAATACCCACACCATAGCCTTTTCTATATTGCTCATAAGCCATTGCATTTACGTCATTTAGTTCATTCAGCTCTATTTCTGAACGTTGATAATGACCACTCTTCCCATCAGCTACCCCAACGTCATGCCAATCATTCTTTTGAGTGTACCGTGCTTGTTCGGAAAAAGCGGTACAACCAATCAGCATACTACCTAGCAATGTACACAATATCACTTTCATAATAGTCTCTCTTAGATCTTGACGAGAAATGACAATAATATTTAATAAGATAGCCTATTACATAGGCTCTGGTATGAACATTCACTAATAAATTTAAATCCAACAATCAAATATAAAACACGATTTATCCATTAACGACTAAACATAATTGGAATATTCAGGAGTTTATATCTATCTATAAATTTCCAATATCAAATACGCCCTACTAGGGCCATTTTTAAATTCAATAATAAAAATCTAAAATTTTCTTTAAAAATCGTCAAAAAGAAAAATAAAAACATACAAGTAATTTAAATTTCACGGTGGATACTGGCGTAATCAACAAAAAAATAGTCACATATATGGTATGAAGACCTGTAAAGTCCCCCCAATCCTATTACTCGGGAACTCATCTTATCGATAAAGGGCACTAACTTAAGAGAATCGACATTACTTTCCCATCCTCTAAGCACATCAGGCCAACACATTGTCATTTCCCGCACCTCTCTTGCCGTTACTCCAGCCTCTAAATACCATCACGAAATGTGATAAGCGCTATCTTGCTGTTAGGTTTCAAACTGCCAAAATGCCCGCTCTTTTTTCACTCATCGTATTAGAGGGGATATTTTAATGGGTGCTATTGAGCGAATATTCCACGCCGTATTGTTCGAGGTATTGGCGGTATCACTATCCGTTGTGTTGTTGGTAGCCTTTACCGAGCATGAAGTTGGGGCATTATCAGGAACCATGATAATCATTGCGACCATCGCCATGGCTTGGAATTTTGTCTTCAACTGGGTTTTTGACAAGTATGTCCCGGGAGATAAAACCAAGCGCACTATCGCGATGCGCGTTTTCCACGTGATCCTATTTGAGCTTGGCCTGCTCACGCTGACCATCCCTGTCATGGCCATCATTCTGGGAGTAAGCCTTTACCAAGCGCTGCTCATGGATGTTGGCGTGACCGTATTTATTACCATTTATGCCTTCGTATTCAACTTCATCTACGACCATGTCAGGGCGTCAATCCTAAAAAAGCGTCGGCTATCTTCACCTGTAACGATCTAGGTTGGTGGGGCGAACATTTAATATCTCAAGCTTCCACTGGAAAAATCCCGCTCACCATTTTGAGCGGGAAAAATAAACATGACTTAATATATCCCGAACGGTAACCCGAGGGCATACCAAACAAAAAACAATATTACCCACCCCGAGAGTATCGCTAATGAATACGGTAGGGCCGTCGCCAACAGGTTCCCGATGGAAAATTTCGGACTATAAGTCTGAATAAAAGCCAAAATCAACGGTAGATAAGGGTTTATCGGGGATATTACATTGGTTGATGAGTCTGCAATCCGGTAAGCAGCCTGGATCGCCTCTGGCTCTAACCCCATTAACATAAGCATCGGCAAAAACACCGGAGCCATCAAAGCCCACTGGGCTGAGCCGCTGTAAATAAACAAATTAATCACTGCAGCAAATAAAATGAAGCATAACAACGCCAATACGTCAGGCATTTCAATCGCCATTAACCACTGGGCCCCATTCACTGCACCGACGATCGCCAAGTTTGACCAATTAAACACCGCAATAAATTGTGCAACCATAAAGACAATCACGATAAAACCGCTCATGTCCCGAATCGCCGCTCCCATTAACAATGGAATATCAGAGCCTTGCTTAATAGAGCCCTGAGACACCCCGTAGGTAATACCACATACAGTAAAAAACAGCATGATAATAGGGATTAACCCCTTCATAAACGGGGATGGCAGCAAGCCCCCTGACTCGTTTCGCAACCCTGATGATTCCGGCAAGACGAGTAAGGCAATAACCATAATGAAGCACAGGGCAACCATGCCTGTCATTCTTAAAGCACGGCGCTCGGCCTGAGTCAGCTCCAAATTAACAGGTTCCCTCGTATTTTCAGGCTCTTGCTCAACTTGCCCGTATCGCTGTAACGCTGGTTCGATATACCTATGAGTGATAGTGGTAATAATCAGTGTGATAAATGGCACCGATATGCACATAAAGAACCAATTAGCTAACACACTGACTTCATAGCCAGGACGGATAGATTGCACAACCTCTGTCGAAATCCCTGACATCAGCAAATCTGTTCCAGCAATAAAGAAATTAGCTGAAAACCCCGCAAATACCGAAACAAAAGAAACGATAATACCAACCAATGGATTACGGCCGACAGTTTTAAACATCATCGCAGCCAATGGGGGGATCAGAAAAACAGCAGCATCTGAGACTAAGTTCCCAGTAATCGATGTGACAACCACAGCTGGCGTCATCCATTTCGCAGAAACACCGGCTAGCATACGCTTGATAGCCGCTTCAGCTAGCCCGGTTTGCTGGATCAGCCCGAGTGACAACATCAAGACAATCACCAGCCCCAACGGTCTGAAGCTCGTGAAATTAGACACGGTATGGGTGACTAAGTAGTTCAGCCCTTCCCAAGTCAGAATGGAGCGTACAGCTACTTCCTGCTGGGTTGAAGGGTGAATAACTGGGGTTGATGTAAAACTGAATATGGCTGACAGGCCAATGGTAGCGATATACAGAAAAAAGAACATCACAAATGGGTGTGGTAACCGGTTTGCCGCTTTTTCAATGGTATCCATCAATCCTGCAAAGAAGTGATTGGACTGGAGCTTTGTCTCTTCCATGATTTTCTCCATCAACACATGATTACATGGGTAATTCTTCGCGGATCACACCAACAAAAAATGATGCCCCAACCGGAATAATGTCGTCATTAAAATCGTAGCTGGGGTTATGCACGCAAATACCGCCCTCATGTCCTTCACTGCCGTTCCCTACCAGCACATAACACCCAGGGACTTGCTGGAGCATAAAGGAGAAGTCCTCACTGCCTGATAGCGGTAAGCATTGTGGATTGACCTTTCCTTCACCGACGACCGACTTGGCAACAGTGGTAACAAGTGCCACCGCATCTTTGTCGTTCACCGTTGCAGGATAGCTACCAGGTTTAACAACAAGCTGTGCCGTCGCACCGTAAGACGCAGCAATCTGCTCGACCAACAGTCTTAACCGTTGGACGCATTCTTGCCGTATTTGCTCATCAAACGCCCGCAGGCAGCCTTTAAGAAAAGCCTGATCCGGAATAACATTATGGGTACCGGAACCAGCATGGACATCAGTAAAAGAGATCACCGCAGACTCCAAAGGAGATGTGTTACGGCTAACGATAGTTTGGGCGCTCATGATGATATTGCTTAGCACAATAGTCGGATCAATGGCCTTGTGCGGTAAGGCGGCATGCCCTCCTCTGCCTGTAATTTCAATGATGAAGCGATCTGAGCTCGCCAGTAATGGGCCTTCCCTCAACCAGATCTCGCCCTGAGGGATCCCCGGCATATTGTGCAATCCATACACCCTGTCACACGGGAAGCGCTCAAATAGTCCCTCATCGATCATGACTTTTGCACCGCCTAGGCCTTCCTCCGCCGGTTGGAAAATAAAATATACCGTACCGCTAAAATCACGGCACTGTGCCATGTACCACGCTGTCGCTAATAAAATCGCAGTATGCCCGTCATGGCCGCAACCATGCATTTTCCCTTGATGACAAGATGCATGGGCAAAGTGGTTGGCTTCATCCATCTGCAGCGCATCCATATCTGCGCGCAAGCCAATAGTCCGACTCGAAAGCTGGCTACCTCTCAGCACACCGACAACCCCTGTTTTAGCGATCCCAGTGTGTACTTCATCAAAGCCCCATGCCTTTAGCTTTTCTGCAACCAAATTCGCGGTACGGGATTCCTCAAACCCTAATTCAGGATGGCGATGAATATCACGCCGCCATGCGGTGAACACTTCATTGTTCATTTGAAGCGCTTCGATCATATTTCTCTCCTGCTTATCTCAATAGCCATAACAAAATGTAATCAACTGGATTAGGCACACGCCCGGCCCATACCAATTTAGTTACTGTATACTGAGTGGAAAGCAGGTATCTAATGACTTAAGACTATTAAGGTATAAGGAAATATTATGGCATCGCGAGGATTTACCGACAGCCAGATAGAAGCGTTTTTGTGGATAATGCGCACGAGCAGTGCAACTGAAGCTGCCGAGAAAATGCTGATCACCCAACCCGCGATTAGCCGTTTAACCAAGCAGTTAGAGCAAAGGCTGGGCTTCACCTTATTCGACAGGGTAAACAACCGCCTGATCCCGACACGGAAGGGAAAGCTGTTTTACGATGAAGTTGAAAAGGTATATACCGGTTTAACCCACTTGAAGGATTTTGCCGACCGGCTAAAAAAACAGGCTGTCGGGCAACTTAACATCGTGAGCATGCCCGCCTTTGCGGTAAACTTGCTGCCAGAGCTTACCATCGCGATTGATTCCCAATTTCCCGGTTTGGATATCGGTCTATATTCCTACCGTTCAAACCAGATTATTGCTGACATGGCCGCGCAACGATTTGATTTTGCAATTACAACTGATCTGACCGAAGATCCACGGTATCAGAGTTTTTTCTATACTGTTCCCAATATCTGCCTGCTTCCCCAAGCGCACCCTCTCGCCCAAAAAAACTGTATCCAAGTGGCCGATTTCGAAGGTGAGACCCTGATCAGCGGCGAGCCCAACGATCAAATCCGCACTTCTTTATTTGATACCTTCAAAAATGCCCAGATCACTCCCCATAAGATTTGGTCCGTCTCATTGAGTGATATGGCTAGCCGGCTAGTGGCCAGCGGCAAAGGGTTAGCCGTCATAAACTGCATTTCCGCCATGGAAATCCCGGTGGGTACGGTAGCCAGGCCCATCGATATTCCGATGGATTATCACCTCCAGGTCATCATCCCTTTAGATAAAAATATGGATCCCCTGACACGGGAAATTAACCACCAATTACTAGCCGCTTTTGAAGCCAAAATATCAGCAGCCCGGCAACAGTTTTACTCGTGAGCAGGGCACCACAGTTCGAACACTACAGTTCGAATAACTGAGCTCGAACACAATAGCTCGAGCATCATAGCCCGGTACAGTAAGCCTAGTGGGATCTCTGGTAAAAGGAAGCCAATAAAAAACGGCCCAGAGCGGTAATAACCCTGGGCCGTTTCTAAATCTGCGTTAACCCCGTAAGGTTAGAATCAATTAAGCGTGAAGCAGTTCCATTGATTCTTTCGCGATTACCCACTCTTCGTTAGTCGGGATAACCATAGCCACTGGCGTGTTTGGCTTGGTGATGATACCAGCGTTACCAAAGCGCGCTGCGGCATTACCTTCTTCGTCTTCGCGGTAGCCGAAGATCTTCAGGTTCTCTAGGATCTTGCTACGGATTGGCTGAGAGTTCTCACCAATACCTGCAGTGAAGATGATAGCGTCTAGCTCGTCTAGCGCAACCATGTAAGAACCGATGTACTTAGCAACACGGTAGCAGAATAGTTCAAAGGCCAGTGTTGCACCTTCGTGGCCGTTTTCCATCGCTTCGATGATGCCGCGACAGTCGCTAGTCAGGCCAGATACACCTAGTAGACCCGACTTCTTGTTCAGCTCGTCGAATACTTCTTGCTGAGACCAACCTTTCTTCAGCAGGAACTCAATGATGCTTGGGTCAAGGTCACCACAGCGTGTACCCATCATTAGACCAGCTAGCGGTGTGAAGCCCATGCTGGTGTCAACACTCTTGCCGTTCTTAACTGCACATACAGATGCACCGTTACCTAGGTGAACAGAGATGAAGTTGCTCTCTTCAACCGGCTTGTTGACAACCTTCGCAGCTTCACGGCTAACGTAGTAGTGGCTTGTACCGTGGAAACCGTAACGGCGGATGCCGTAGTCTGTGTACAGTTTCTGAGAGATAGCACCAGTGTATGCCTTCGCTGGCATGGTCTGGTGGAACGCGGTATCGAATACGGCGTACTGAGACAGGCTTGGGAACGCCGCCATCGCTGCACGCATACCGATAACGTGAGCAGGGTTGTGAAGAGGTGCAAGATCGCTCAGCTTGTCGATCTCTTCCAGTACTGACTCGTCAATCTTAACCGTCTTAGTGAATTTCTCACCGCCGTGAACAACACGGTGACCGATTGCAACGATATCTTGCTTCATGCCTAGCTCTTCAAGCAGGGCAACGATGCGATCAACGGCCTGCTGGTGGTGGTTACCTTCAGCATCAAGTGCGTGCTCGTGCTTCTCACCATCGATTTTCCAGCTCACTACGGCTTCAGGCATGCCGAAACATTCGCCAAGACCGCTCAGGGTCGCTTCGCCACTTACAGTGTCGATAAGGGCAAACTTAAGTGAAGAACTGCCAGAGTTGATTACAAGTACTAGAGAGTTGCTCATGGGTTATCTCATCAGATTAAATTGGGCTCTAGAACAATATGTTCCGTTACACGTCTATCCGGTCTGTTGACCTATCTAGAAGAAAAAGTGTGGAGCAGCATTTTCTTCTAATTTATAGCTTTTGATTACATTATTCAATTTTTTTTGAATAACTCAACTTTTGTTTCGACAATTTTGAAAAAAATTGAAAATTCGCTGGTTCAGATCAAGTTTAAAGCAACGAAAACGTTTTCGCGCGTCTATTTTGTAACCAGCATCAACAAAAAAACACTAAGAAATGTTTATGCGTTTAAACAAATAATAGAAAAAAGAAACGTCAGAAAGGGCAAAAAAAGCACATGGGCGAAGCAAAAAAGTGTTCGCCACATGTCGAAGGGCATAAAATATCGCGTAACTAACTGATTAAACGAATTTTATCATGTGGGGAGCGGAACCATTCACTGATAAAAGACATCAGATGGCGGATCCTAGGATTGATATGAACATCATGATGACAAACCAGCCACCACTGGGCATCGGGCAGTTCAATTTCAGGCACCGTGATCGGTTCTAGCTCAGGATAGCGCTCGGCAATGGCGTGGAAAACAACCGCAATCCCAGCCTTTGCCCTTGCCAGCTCCAGTTGCATCTTGAAGCTGTCGGTACGAAAGTTGAAATGCGACTTGTTGAGCGGGTTGCCAAACTGACTGGCCGTCTCTATATAGACCCTCTGCTGATCGTAGCCAATGATCTGATGATTACTGGTATACATTTCGCGCACCGTACTCGGTTTCCCGAACTGCTTCAGATAATCCCGGTGGGCGTAAAAACCTATCTCCTCACTATGCAGTAGACTCACCACCAAATCAGATTGCTCCGGCTTAGATTTTGAGATCAGAAGATCGGCTTCGCGCTTGTTGAGGTTAACCTCTTTGTTAGCCACCAGTATTTCAATTTCGATATCGGGAAACTGGCGTTGAAATTCATTGAGCAGCGCTGGCATGAAGTAGAAGGATATCGTATCACTGGCAGCCAACCGCACATGACCCACATGCTTACTACTGTGGGCAGACGCTTTCGTGATAAACCCATCCACTCCCCTGGCCGTTTCTTTTGCGGCACTTAATAGCTCATTACCGACCAAAGTCAGCCCCAAACCCTGCGTCGAGCGATCAAACAGGTTGAATCCCACCTTCTCTTCAAGGGCTGAAATATGCCGACTGATTGTCGGCTGTGACATTCCCAACTTCTGGCCAGCCGCAGACATACTCCCTTCTTCGGCAACGGCAAGAAAAATACGAATGCTGTCCCATTCCATGTTATGCATTCTCAAATACCCACTATGTGTTTTTATCTATTCACTATACCGCCAAAAAGTGCTTCGCTATGGAGTATGATTTTGAGATGAATCGCAAGGTTGGAGAAAAACGTTGATGCAAAGCAACCCCCTCACCATAACTTAACAATTAGCCGATAGGGCTGTTAGCCCATTAGCTTGCCCCCACATTGGGTATAATGTGAAAAATAACGCATTAAAAAGTACATCAAAAAAAATTATAAAAATAACCTTTCATTTAATTCAATACCCTTGTGATTAAACTTAAATTATCTTTAATTTCACAAAATAACAAAAACAAAAACGGTGACATTTCAGGTCAATCGTTTTGCACTTTGAGTCATCAAGCGATAGGCGGTAAGGCATCACGGAACCCTCTCCCTCAATTAATTAATATACATATCAGAAAATATTAAATCCATTGTGAACCGTAAAACCAATTAATAGGTTAAACATGAAATTAAGAAAGACAGTGCATATTAGCTATCTTGCAATATTAGCGAGCTTTCATACCCAATTAAATGCAGAAGAAGTAAACCAACAGCCATACTGGCAAAGTTATAATACTCACACAGCCATATACACCCAATCAACTTCAGCAACATCGTCGAATATTGACAGCCAACACAAAGTATCAAGCCAAAATATAATGCTTGATACTTATACGCTAGGACGGCTTGGCAATAGCGTCTACTTTGGTTTCATAGAAGCTATTTTCGGTAAGTTAAATGAAACCAGCAATGGCAGTGATAAGTCCCCCTATGGCAGTGATCTCTTACAGGTAAGGGGGATGATTAGCCAACAGTGGCGTCTCAATGCCCCCTTTAGTATGGGCTGGAACTACTACGGCATAGACCGTAACCTAACCTATACCCCGACAGGAAAGTTCGGCTATAGTTTTGATTCACTGGGTGTAATCGCTAACTACACATGGGATAAGTGGACGTTCATGCCACAGCTTAACTATGTATTCAATGGTGACATGGGTAAGGATGGCCTGCACGGCTTAGGGGCTAGTCATTTTGATGGTTTCTTTTTCCTACCCGTCTTAAGGCGTGAGCTGTCAGGTAATGGTAGTTACTTCACCTTGATGCCTGAGTATTTTGCCGGATATGGTGACCATGATACTGAGGTAAAATACATGAAGTGGCAATTTAGATTAGCAGCGCCTCTCGGAGAAAGTAATAAATGGTGGCTAAATGGCCGGTTTGAACACACGTCTTATAACCAATATGACTACTTTGGCCATGATATTAGCCCATCTCAAGATACAGCAATATCAGTAGGCATCCAATATAACTGGTAGAAAAAACAGAACAACATATATAAAAAGAGCTTCGACAAGCTCTTTTTTACAATTAAATCCTACACCTTGAAGTAACTTGGATATATACCGACATATCAGTCATTAAAATATCACACAGTAAAGTAACAAAAAGCTCTAGGCCAGTAAATATAAGCCAAACAACTATAATGAAAATAAAAAAGGGGCTCATAGAGCCCCAAGGTCGGTATCAACGAAAGTTATTTCTTATTATATTAACTTCTTTTTTTAGGCTTCTACCCTCTCAATGATGGTAGCAATTCCCTGCCCCATACCAATACACATGGTCGCTAAGCCGAAACGACCATGACGCTGCTCCATAATATTGAGCAAAGAGCCAACAATACGTGCCCCAGAGCAGCCTAGCGGGTGACCAAGAGAAATCGCACCACCATGTAGGTTTACTTTCTCCTCACGATCCTCCCATAGGCCTAGCTCACGCAGGCATGGAATGGCTTGCGCTGCGAATGCTTCATTCACTTCAGCAAAATCAATATCATTGATGCTCAAATTTGCTTTCTTCAGGGCCTTTTGGCTCGCTGGAATGGGACCCACTCCCATAATGGCTGAAGGTACGCCAGCTGTTGCTGCAGCAATAATACGCGCACGCGGTGTCACCCCCAGCTGCCTGGCTTTTTCTTCACTCATAACCAGCAAGCAAGATGCACCGTCAGAGAGAGCCGAGGAGGTCCCAGCAGTGACCGTACCGTTCACCGGATCGAATACTGGCCGTAGGTTGCCTAGCGATTCAACCGTGGTTTCCGGACGAATAACTTCGTCCGTTTTTACCAGTACAGGCCGGCCCGAAGCGTCATGGCCCATGGTAGGTACGATTTCATTACTGAAACGGCCTTCGACTGTCGCCTGATGTGCAAGCCGGTGAGAGCGGGCCCCGAGTGTGTCTTGTTCTTCGCGAGAGATCTTATGGATCTTAGCAAGACCTTCAGCAGTGATCCCCATAGCAGCAGATGCTTGCGCCATTTGCTTATCCAGCGCAGGGTTAAAGTTCAGCCCTTTTGTCATAGGAACGTGCCCCATGTGCTCAACACCCCCCACCAGAATAATGTCAGCATCGTCTGCTTTAATCGCACGGGCAGCCATGTGAAGCGCGTCCATTGACGAACCGCATAAACGGTTAACCGTCGTTGCTGGTACTTCAACAGGTAGGCCAGCCAGAAGGGCGGCATTACGTGCGAGGTTTACACCCTGCTCTTCTGTTTGCTGCACACAGCCCCAAATAACATCATCAACAAGTTTAGGGTCAACATTCGGCTGACGCTCAAACATCGCTTTCATGAGGTTTGCAGAGAGATCATCTGCACGAGTATGACGGAATACACCATTTTTAGAACGTCCCATCGGGGTACGAATCGCATCAACAATTACTACATTTTTCATCATCATATCCCCGGATTAAGCGTAAAATTTCTGGTTGTTGTTAGCACGTTCTACAAGCCCTTTCGGCGCGTGATACAGCTCGCCAAGGTGACTGAATTTCTCAGCGGCGCCAACGAGCCTCTCTAAGCCCATCTGATCCATGTAGTAGAACAAACCGCCACGGAAAGGAGGGAAGCCTGTGCCGTAAATCATGGCAATATCCGCTTCTTCCGGTGACGCAATAATGCCTTCATCCAGGCAACGGATCGCTTCGAACATCATCGGCAGCATCATGCGCAACGTAATTGTTTCAGCATCAAACTCTGCTTGCCCAGCACGCAGTGATTCAACGAGCGCTGTCGACTCTTCAGAGGCAGAAGGCTTGATCCGGCCACGGCGATCAGGCGTGTGCGCATAGAAACCGTGCGCGTTTTTCTGCCCTAACAGCTGATTATCTACAAATGTTTGGATAACATTCATTTCAGGCTTAGACATACGACCCGGGAAGGCATCATCCATCACATCAATACAGTGAGCCGCCGTATCTAAACCGATAACATCAAGAAGATGTGCTGGTCCCATCGGCCAACCAAAACCTTTGCTCATCACTTTATCAATCGTGGCGATGTCACCACCATCCACAATGAGCTTGTTGAATGCTAGGAAGTAAGGCGTTAGGCAGCGGTTGACAAGGAAGCCCGCACAGTCGTTAACAACAATCGGTGTTTTACCCAGTTGGGCGACGTACTTCACGGCTTTAGTGATCGTTTCATCACTGGTTTTTTCGCCCCGGATCACTTCAACAAGGGGCATGTTTGGCACCGGATTGAAGAAATGAATACCACAGAAATTTTCTGGCTTACTCATTGCCTGAGCCAGCCCGCTTATCATCAAGGTTGATGTATTGGATGCAATCACAGCATTTGGCGCAGCCGTTTCTAGTTCAGCAAGCACCTTTTCTTTGATCATTGGGTTTTCAACAACCGCTTCAACAATCAGATCACAGCCTTCAAGCGCATTGTTATGTAGCGTCGGCTGGATACGGTTTAATGTCTCCCCCATGGCAAGTGGCGTTTTACGGCCTTTAGCCACTTGCTTAGCGAGCAGCTTATTGGCTTCAGAAAGGCCGAGATTGATACCGGCTTTGTTGATGTCTTTCATGACAACATCCATGCCTTTATCAGCCGTCACATAAGCGATACCACCACCCATGATGCCAGCGCCAATAACGCCTAACTCTTTCGTTTCTTCTGCGCCTTTGGCTAGCTTCTTGGTTTTGGCCTTAACCGCCATGTCGCTAAGGAAAACAGAAACAAGTGCGTCCGCCACACCGCTTTCAGCACATTTTGCGATCCCAGCACGCTCAAAGCTTAGTGCTTCTTCACGTGCACAATAAGCGGCCTTCTCAATAGCGTTAAGTATGATGCTTGGTGCCGGGTAATGCTTACCCGCCACTTTGGCGACCATGCCGCGTGCAACATTGATAGACATGCTAAGTTCATACTGGCTTAGTCTAAGGGCCGTTTTTTTCTCTGTCTGGCGCGCAACCCAATCAAAGTCACCGTCGATACAAGCGGTGAGTACCGCTTCTGCTTCTGCGATTGGATCTACTTTCGCATCGATGACACCGTCAACAAAGCGGTGCTCCAATGCTTTATCTGCACGGAAGTTTTTACCGGTTGTTAGCCATTGCAAAGCCGTATCCACGCCTAGGATGCGCGGTAAACGTGTCACCCCGCCCCAGCCTGGCATGATGCCGAGTTTCACCTCAGGTAAACTGATTTTTGCATCCGCTGTTGCCAAACGGTATTCAGCCAGCATCGACAGTTCAGCGCCACCTCCGGCGGCAACGCCATTGATGATCGCGACTTTTGGCATGGCGAGATCTTCAAGGCTGTTGTAAACCGCATGTACCCATTCAAGGTACTCATTGATAGCAGCGTCACCACCCGCGAATATTTCTCGGAAGGCTTTAACATCCGCGCCAGCACTGAATAGGCCTTTACCGGAGCGAATGATCAAACCTTTCACGTCCGATTGATCTATTACTGCTATTGCTGCTTGCAGGTCTTCCACTGCCGATTTACGAAGTGTATTAACGGCATCATATTGGTCATCAAAAATCAGCTCAGCAAACTGACCACGTGCAACAACCTGGAAGCTTTGTCCTTGGTACATAAAATTATCCTCGTTATATCGGTCAGATTACTTGCAAAGGCCAGCAGTAGTCGCTTCATCGCGTAATGCATTACGGAAGTCTGGATGAGCAATATTGATCAACGCTTCAACACGCTGCGGGACAGACAGGCCACGAAGATCAGCACTGCCATATTCGGTTGCGATGATCTGAACATCATTGCGGGGTGTGGTTACAGGGGTACCCGCCGGCAGTGCGGTACGAATTGTCGACTCAAGGCCGTCTTTACCTTTATGCGTCGACGCCAAGCAAAGAATGCTGATACCGCCTTTCGACATTTGTGCGCCGCGAATAAAATCGACTTGACCGCCAGAGCCAGAGATCTGGTTAAAGCCTACCCCTTCAGAGGCGACTTGGCCCGTTAGATCAGCCATGATGCAGGTATTTAGTGATACGAAATTGTCGTTTTTGGCAATTTCATACGGGTTCACGACCGTTGATACATTGCCCATTTCAATTTCAGGGTTGTTGTGAACATAATCAATGAGATCTTGTGAGCCAGCAGTAAACGCTGTGACAATTTTATTTGGCTTATAGTTTTTGTTGCCACCGCTTACCGCGCCCGCCTTACACAGCTCCATCATGGATTCGGTAAACATTTCGGTATGGATACCAAGGCCTTTATGGCCTTTCAGCGCCATGCCCATCGCATTTGAAATAGTGCCGATACCGATTTGGATCGTCATACCGTCTTTCACATAAGGCACAACATGGGAAGCGATTGTTTTTTCTAGATCAGAGGGTTCCCCTCCCTTCGGCCCCGCAATAGGGTGATGGCCTTCAGTAATATGGGTAACCTCATCAACATGAACTAAGTTGTCATCACCGGCAATGAAAGGCTGCTCTTTGTTGATCACCGCAATAATCGTATCAGCATATTTCATCGCTTCCATGTTACCCACGCCACCGCAAGCCCCCATACTCATGAAGCCATCCTCATTAGGCGGTGTCATTTCGATTGCCACTACATTTGGCCTAATGCGGCTAAATAATTGTGGGAAGTGGGAGAAGTGGAAATTGATCGTTTCAACGTTACCTGTCTTTTGCAGTTTGCGCTCTAGCGGTCCCATGAACAGGCTCATGTGCTTAAAGCTACGCCGAAACTCAGGCTTTAAAAAGCCGTAAGGATGAGTAATTAGGCCAGTATAGAGCTCACAATTATTAACTTCTTCGGCACGTTTTTCTAATTCAAGTAAAAATAGAACCGGTGTACCTAATAAACCACCAGCCCAAACTTTATCTTCTGATTTAATTAATTTTGTTGAGTCAGCCAAAGAAATTTGTTTACTTTCGTAGCTCTGTTGCCAAAGTGCCATAATGACCTCTCTGAATAGATAGCAACTTATTTCCGCTTTCCTTTTTTTACATAAATATCCTTTTATATATTCAGGAAAAAATAAGTTGAGAATGTAGGTTTCAGAAGTTGCTCCCTTTCTGTGCCATCAATATATGCCAACAACGCAACGCGCGTTTTGCATTTCAGGTCAAAAGCATTACCTATCAAGTCAAACACTCTAGGTATGACACAGCTCACAATTATTCCACTTATGCCATATATGTCAGTAAAAACAGCCATAAAAGGAAATAAGAACAGCCACCAACTTGCCTTTTTAGGCCAAAGGTTTGATAGCTCAGGTCAGCACAGGGAATTGTCGATCTTCATCAACTATTTTCTTTTTCAGCTCGCTACTATTAGGGGAAATCAATCGAAAGATGAATAAAAACATATTTAAGCTAATTGTTTATTTTAATTAATAAATTTGGAATTCAATGACCATGAAAAAACTAATTATTGCAACCGCAATTGCCGCGGCTTCATTAACTACTGCCTCTCAGGCATGTACATCGATTGCATGGAATACCGACTTTGGCACATTAACAACTCGTACCAATGACTGGGTTGAGTCTACCTCACCAATACTCGGCACCATTAAAGCCGGCAGTGAACGATTAACGCATGGCGTAGCAGGTCATGGCACCACATACCAAACCAAGTACGATATTTTGGCCGTTCTGTCATACGGTGGCCTTGTCCATGATGGCGTGAATAGTGAGGGACTACAGGTCAATACCATGTATTATGCGCCAATGAGCATGACGGATACAGGTACCGATACCATTTCTCAGCTTGCCCTCGGCGAATACCTCATTGCCAACTTCGCCAGCGTTGAAGACGTAGTACAAAACATCAAAGACATTAAAACTGAGCTCGCCTCCCACCCAAGCATTCCCAATGCGCCAACGTTCCACTGGGCACTAACCGATAAAACCGGAGACCGGGTTGTTATCGAACACGACAGTGATGGTGTTTCCATCTACCGTGGGGATGATGCCATGGTGATGACAAACCAACCGAGCCAACAGAGCCATCTTGATGCGTGGGACAGCGCATCAGGGAAAATCACCAAAACGTGGAGTGAAGCTGACTTAGGCTCTACTGGTAACACCAATCCTCGGGACCGTTTCCTGCACGCCTCCTATTTTAGTGAGCAGCTCGATCAACCTAGCTCATCGATTAATGGCATGATGAAGTTGGCGACAACGGCATTCCGTATCCCTCATGATGCGGCCAACCGTGAGGTGAATGGTGTGATGGCTGGGTATGCAACGGAATGGTCTTTAACACAAAATCTCAATACTGGCGAAGCGGTATGGGAATACCTATGGGGTGATACTTGGACTAACGTAAAATTTAATTTCTACGATATCTTAGCGTCAGGTAAAGACATCCAGTTTAAGATGGATGGGGCCAACCTCGCCGGTGATATTACCCAACAGGTGATCGCCTCCGGCAAATAATCGTCACCTGAAGTCCTCCCAGCACCCAATACACACAGTCACAGTTTATGCGGCTGTGTTTTTTCATCTAACAGCAGTTGGAAAGCGTCACTCTCAGAATAAAAGAGTCAACATAACCGTTGCTGGGGTGGCGCATAAGGCCAAACTGTCACTATGATCACAAAATCTTCGAACAGATATAAAGCGATGAAATAACCAAGATAGTATATGCCCCAGTCACTTCAAGTCACCTTGGCGATTTTCACTAAGCCGCCTCCTGAAGCAGCTTGGGGATATAGCTGTCAACGCTCTTAGAGGACAACAATTGATGAGTAATAGCCACTTACTTCCCGTCACCTCAATGTCTATCCATAAAGGCTGGGTTAAACTAATCAAGCAGACAGCTAAGCGCTATTCGCTGAATACTGAACGCTATATCAGCCAACTTGATGACTCAGGCACGCAGCTTGATGTACGTGATGTGAGGGCGATACTGTATCAAATGACCCAAGACAGTGGTGATCCTCTGTATCCGGCTCAAGCCTCTGAACAAGTCAACCCACTAACTTTTGGCTGCTTTTCTCTAACATTATGGACCGCCCCCAATCTAATGCGGTTACTCAAAGATGCCTGCAAATACAGTGTCGCAATCGGCTCTCCGATCCGGTTGCGCTTTCATGAAACGCCCCAAGGCGATGCAGAGCTGTGGCTGATAAACCATGAGCCCCTCAACAAAGAGTCGCATGTCACTTACGCCGGCGTCACTTTATACATTTCAACGGTATTGCAAATCATCCACCAAACCACAGAGCTGAGTCTGCATGATATTCAAGTAAAGCTAATGAAGTGGCCCTATGCTGAGCCGCTTAAAGCTGAGTTCGAGAAAAAAATGCAATGTAACATCTCGGTAGGCTCGCCAATTAGAAAAATCTGTATCCGGCGCCAACATCTTTTTACGCCGTTAGCGACGAGCGATCCCGAAATCTATCCGGCAACACAGCGGCTATTAAGACAGCACGCCACCGAAATTGAAAACAATGATATTGTTTTACAGGTCTATAAGGCACTGGATTCAATGGCATCGTTAACGGACATCTCAGGCCACACGATTGCTGCCAAAATGCTGATCAGCATTCGGACCCTCAACCGCCGGTTGGCGGAAGTCGGCACCAGTTACCGCGGCGTGGTTGAAAAATATAAACTTGAAAAGGCCCTTCAACTACTCAACCAGCCCAATATAAACATGACCGAAATAGCTTTCCAGTTAGGTTTTTCCGACTTAAGTACTTTCTCTCGCGCCTTTAAGCGCTGGACGGGAAGTAGCCCGTCTCATTCCACTCTCAGATAATGTCACCCACGCTTAGGTGCATGCTTTAACTTTCACCATGTAGGCACAAATTCGTCCCGTTACATGATCAAAATCAAAAGGAATATGGATGGCTTTAAAAGCTATCTTTTTGGCCTGATATGCCAAATTTAAACGCTCAATTTTGGTTTAATTGTTGCCAGTTAATGCGGCTAAATTTATTTGCTGCTATAAAAATACTGGAGCGCAAAGCTATGATGAAAGAATCACATAGAGTGCTTTTTGAGCCAATGAAGATTGGCTCGTTAACACTCAAAAACCGTTATTCAATGGCCCCGATGGGGACCTTGGGCTGTGTCGATAATGATGGCGCATATAATCAACGCGGCGTCGAATACTATGTTGCCCGAGCCAAAGGCGGAGTCGGATTAATCATCACAGGTGTGCAAATGGTCGAGAATGAACTCGAGCAATTTCCGATGCCTTCCTTACCCTGCCCAACCCATCATCCAACCGCCTACCTGCGCAGTGCCAAAGAGCTCACCGAGCGCGTCCATGCCTATGGCACCAAGATATTTGCCCAGCTGACAGCTGGATGGGGACGCTCCTGTATTCCCGGCTTTTCCCCTGAAGACAAGCTCATTGCCCCGTCCGAGGCAGTAAACCGTTTTGACCCCTCCCTAACTCACCGCGAACTTACAACCGACGAAGTAAAGTACTTCATTGGCAAGTTTATCGAATCCGCGGTTATCGCGAAGAAGGCTGGATACGACGGGGTTGAGATCCACGCCGTGCATGAAGGGTACCTACTCGATCAGTTCACTATGAGCTTCTTCAACCAGCGTACCGACCAGTACGGTGGCAGCTTCGAGAACCGCTATCGTTTCGCTGTCGAAATTGTACAGGGGATCAAAGCGATGTGTGGGGCGGACTTCCCAGTATCACTGCGCTATTCAGTGAAAAGCAATATGAAAGGCTTTGGCCAAGGGATCTTGCCGGACGAACAAGCGGATGAAGCGGGTCGTGATATGGAAGAAGGGCTCAAAGCCGCCAAGTACCTGCAAGATGCCGGCTTTGATGCACTGAATGTCGATGCCGGTACGTATGATTCGTGGTACTGGAACCACCCGCCAAACTACTTCCAGCCAGGTATGTACCAGCCATATTGTCAGGCAGTCTCTGAAGTGGTCGACATTCCGGTACTCATGGCAGGCCGGATGGAAGATCCTGAGCTAGCAAGCCACGCAGTCAACAACGGCATTGCCGACGGGATTTCAATGGGCCGCCCGCTGTTAGCGGATCCAGACGTTGTGAACAAAATCCGCCGCGGCCGCTTCAATGAAGTACGTCCATGCTTGTCTTGCCACCTTGGCTGCCTTGGTCGAATGGCTGAAGTTGGCAACTTATCATGTACCGTCAACCCGAGTTGTGGCCGTGAAGAAGAATATAAGCTCACCGCCGCATACAAAACCAAGAAAGTGGTGGTTATTGGTGGTGGTGTCGGGGGAATGGAAGCAGCACGAATAGCAGCTGAACGCGGGCATGATGTTGTTCTGTTCGAAAAATCGGACAAGCTAGGCGGTAATGTTATTCCTGGTTCACAGGCTCCCTTTAAACATGACGATAAGCAGCTTATCACCTGGTTTGAAGGTGAAATGGATCGTAAGAACATTGATATCCGTATGAACACCGCAGCAACAAAAGACACTATTGAAGCTGAAAAACCAGACAGTGTGATTTTTGCAACAGGCTCTCGTCCAACCAAGCTCCCTTGGTTAGCAGGGCAAGATAAATCGCACGTTGCTGTGGCAGAAGATGTACTGATGAACCCAGAGCAAATCACAGGCGACAGTGTTGTGGTTATCGGCGGTGGCTTAGTGGGCTCAGAAACGGCGTTGTGGTTGGCACAGAAAGGGAAGAAAGCCATGTTGGTTGAAGGTACCGACGACCTAATCGGTGGCCCACACGGTACGTGCTTTGCTAACTACCAAATGCTTAAAGAGTTATTGGTAAAAGAGAATATAGAAGTAAGAACATCAACATTCTTAAGATCTATCACTGAAACCGGTATTGAAGTTTGCCCGGCAGATAACGAAACCGCCGTCACTGAAATTCACGCTGATCACGTTATACTTGCGATGGGTTACAACACAGAGCACAGCTTGTTTGACGAATTATCCCACCAGCTCGATGTTGACGATATCTTCAATATCGGTGATAGCCAAGAAGCGCGTACCATCATGGCGGCGATTTGGGACGGCTATGAAGTGGGCCGTTCGATCTAACATATAACCCCTCTCAACATAAACCAATAGCAATTTGAGCGTTGTTATTGCCAGGCTGCCTCTCCTACCAGGCAGCTTTTTTTATCATCCCAGCAAGTACGACTGCTTTCCATTGCCATGTTATGCATTCTCAAATACCCACTATGTGTTTTTGTGTATTCACTATAACGAGAAAAAGCTTTTAACTAGGAGATATGATTTTGAAATAAATCGCACGGTTGGAGTAAAACATGAAAAGAGCCTTAGTGTTAGGAGCTGAACATGAAATGGGTGCACTGCTTTGTCAATCGCTTACCCAGTATCATTGGCAGGTCACTGCGACGATTGCTGATCCCAGCCAACCTTTCTCACTGTCAGCCAACCTGACACTGGCCGAAATCACCAAGCAAGATGGTGATTTGCTCGATGACCTGGTGGCTGATACCGACACGGTTTTCCTGCACCTGCCTGATCCTATTTTGGACAGGCGGGTGATTTTTTCTCTCGATGAGATATTGAAGCGGGTGATCCGGTGTCAGAGCAACTTGGTTATCACCACCAATGTGTATGATACCCGCCAGCCTTGGCTAGACAGCCTTATTTTCTGGCAAAAAAAGAAACCGGTTGATTATGCCTTACCAAAGAAAATACGCACCCAGCTAGAGAAGGCCGCGTCCGCAGGTGCCAACATCAAGGTTCTATGCTACGGGCATAACCTGAACTTTTCCCTCGATCAGAGCTACCTCGGGATGTTGGTCAAAGAAACAAATCATAAGCTCATTCTGCAGTCGCCCAGTGCCTATGGGGTAAACCACTACTGGACATATCTCCCAGATTTGGCAGAGAACATTGCCCAGCAAATCACTACGGAGCCCACATTCGCCCGTCCTCTGGCTATCGATTACTACCCTGGCCATCAAGCCAGTATCAAAGATATTGCCCGTGGCCTGGCGCTCAGTACCGGAAAGCCGGTGACGGTCACTCCGCTACATTGGACCTTGCTAGAAGCGATTTCATTGTTCTCGCCGCTGTTCCGCAGTTTTATCAACATGCGCTCTCTGTGGCAGCAAGGTGGGAGATTACCCGTGCGTCCTTCGCACTGGCAACAACCCGTGCTCAAGCATACCCCGCTGGAACTGGCATTGCAGCATAGCTGGCATCAGCTGAGGCATTCTTCCTGACTGAATAGCAGCTTAACTGCGACGAAACAGTTTAAAACCCGGTCACATTTCCTTCATCCGGTCGATGCATTCACCTATGAAATCAATATGATATTCATTACATCACACAGTCAACCTAATCATCATGCCTCAAATCCCCTGCGCGTCGATGTCGATACACAAAGGCTGGCTCGCCATGCTACAGCAAACCGCTATTCAATTTGGCCTCAAGCCGGGGGATTACTTTCCGGAAAATGAATTGGGTGAGCGCATTCACGTACACCCAGCCGATCTACGTGCGTTCAGTGCCAAATTCAACCAGCTATGCCAAGACAGCGAGGAACCACTTTTACCCGCTTTTGCCGCCAAGCATGTCTCACCGCTGACCTTCAGTTGCTTTTCGCTGGCTTTGTGGACAGCCAACAATCTCAACACCTTTATTCAGGACGCCTGCCAATACTGCATCTTGATTGGCTCCCCCATCCGACTAAAGCGCCATATAACGCCGCAAGGGAACAGCGAGGTATGGGTGATCAACCATGATCCTTACAACGACAAGTCAAAGGTGTCTGATCTTGGCTTTATGATGTATATCGCCACTTTAATCGAGATGATCCAGCAAGCATCCGGCGGCATAGACAACCTGGTATTGAAAATCGGCCGGTGGCCATTCAGCCCCCAGCAACAGCAGCAATTCGAGAAAATGATGCGGTGCAAAATCGAAACAGGCTCGCCAATTATCACAATCAGTTTTCCCAACGATGTTGAGGCAATAAAACTGAAAGGTAGGGATCCCGATATCTATTCTGTTGCCGTTCCCCCGCTGCGTCAGGCTGTCAGCAAGCTTGAGCAACACGACATCATTCTGCTGATCTACAAACTGCTAGATACCGAGCCCAACCTGAAAATCATCTCGCGAGAAAAAATAGCAGCAACAATGCTGGTAAGTGTCCGCACACTCAACCGCCGCCTCGCGGCTCTGGGGACAAGCTACCGGCAGGTGTTGGAGCAGTATAAGCAGGAAAAAGCCCTGCTGCTGCTAAGCCAGCCCAATATCAATCTGACCGATATTGCCTTCCGACTCGGGTTTGCCGATCTCAGTAGCTTTTCCCGGGCATTCAAAAGTTGGACCGGCTACAGCCCAACACACTTCCTATGATCCGGCTGCTGGCCACTGTTATTCGCCCGGCAATACAAAAAAACGGCCAGCAGAGCTGACCGGTTAATATTTAGGCACGTGACACTGTAGCACACTGGCCTAGACGTACATTTTCGAGCAAATAATTACATCAACCACACGCCTACAGTGACTTAAACTTCAAGCCTTGCTTGATCTTGAAGTTATGGAAATTAAAGTCTTCAGCCAAGAATGCTGCCTTTGGCTGTTTGTGCAGGGTTTCGGTAAATAGCATTGGCTGCTCGAACACCGAACGGTCACCGAATGGTGCCCAGCTACCCGTAATAGCAACCTGAGGCGATCCCTCTTTCAAACCACGCATTTCGTGATCCCAGTATGGGCTGTGGAAGTAAACATTACCCGGCACGGCCTCATACGCGGTGCCGTTCACTAGCCACTCGGTTTTACCGCCCAAAATATAGTAGAACTCAGGGGTCGCATGAGAATGAGTGACATATTTCCCTGTCGGCCCAGTTGATAGGTATGAAATGTTGAAATCATACTGCTCATTCGGCACCTTAGCCTGGAATACCCCTTTCATACGGGCAATCTGGTTCCAAGCTTCAAGGACAGCGCCGCCTTTAGAGGCATCTTTCGCCCAGAAGAAGCCGCTTGAACCCATATTGGTGAAGTCTAGCCACTTCACGTCTTTCTCATTGGAGAACATCGGTGTTTGCGGGTAACGAGACATCGCTGTTTGATGCTCTTCCTGCTGGTGGATCAGCTCATGCAGCTGCTTAGCATAAACACTGCCTTTCTCAGGCTCATTGATCGCTTTATGCTTAAGCTCTTCAAAACGCTCGCGAACCGTTTCATCCCACTGCTCGAAATTCGCAGGCATGACAGCTTCAATAGGCTGAGCATGGAAGTTACAGCCTGTCAGGTAATAACCGTAACTTAAGTATTCTTGCTGGCCATTCGGTGCCCAGCGGAACCAAAGCACCTTCAATGGGGTATCTGACGTTACTTCAATACGGCGCTGAGACAACGATTCCAGCTTCACCGATGTACCGGTATACGCTTCAACCGTGCGGTCATCGACTGAAATTTTCGCGGCACCTTCCAGAATATGGAAGCTACCAGGGGCTGTATCGGCAAAGCGTGGCAAGGTACCGCCCGGGCCAATCGCCATTTCGATGATCTTGAAGTCAGGGTGATCCATCACGGTTTTCACCTTGACCGTCTTGCCCAGGTCAGCAACCGCTTCTGGAGAAGCTGATGACATTGCCCGCCAGTCGGCGTTGAACACATCACGGAAGTTTTGCCAAGGTGATTGCGAAGAATTGAATTCAGGCTGGATAACGTCAGTGCCGCTAAACGCCTGAGGGGCATCAGGGTTCGCAGTATCAATCTTGCGGCGCTCGCGCATTTGCTCTAAAAGTTCATTGGCTGGGTCTTGGGCTTTATTTTCATCACTTTCAACATAAATTTCCGGTGAAATATCTTTATAAGAAAATACGTCGCCAGGTTGTGGCACTGTATTTGACGCTTGGCAGATTACTGATGTGTATGAAAGAGCTAAAGTGATAGCAACATGAGTCAGTTTAAGTTTCATTGTTATTGAACCTATTGTTAATGTTTTTGGAAACCATTTCAAACTATCAACGCTTCATCACAGTAACAATAATGAAGTTTTTTTATTATCCCCCACCATCCGCATGGACATTAGTTTTTCATCTTTTTAAATTATAAATAGTGTGAACGGAATCAAAATAATGACACATGACGTATTAAGTAAAAAAAACCATTTAAAAGAACTTCACTTTCTTTATGAATATTGCCGAGGTGTAACAGATAAGCACCTCCGTAAACATTACATCAACTTTGGTTCCTATATTGTGTTGAATTGCATTCATGATTACCCGGGCTGTACACAGTATCACATTGCCAAGAGTACCGGCTACTCGAACCAGCGTACCTACCAGCTCACAAAAAAACTTGAAGAACAGGGCTTTATCGTTAAATCACAAATTGACGAACGCAAAAGAACTCTTACCGCAACAGCGATGGGGATAAAGGTCGTCGAAGAAACAGAAGCGGCGCTTTTCCAGCATTTCTTAGGATTAGGTATCACCAAAGAGCAACTATCGATAACGGCAGATATTGTGACAACACTGAATAGCTATACTAAATAGAATGGGGGATGTAATCTAACATATACAAATAGTGGAAGAGAACGAATTCTATCTCCGCTATATACCCATAAAAAAGTGGCCCTCTAAGGGCCAAAAATGTAGGTATTAGGTGACATACATTAGCTAAGGATATAGCTTGAAAGGTGAATAAAGAAAAATAATGACTAATTTAACTCAGAAAAGTATTTAAACAGTGCTCAACCTGCTCGCCTCACTTGTCCGTTGAGCTAAATTTACCAAAATCATTACTTTATATTTTGCTCAGCAAGCCAAAATAATGACAAAACTGGCCAATAAAAATAAACTTGATGAAGCTCACGTTTTATTTCCTCAATATTAAACCATTTCAAAAACCCATTAACCATCCCTTCATGACATAACTAAAATGTGAATTTTGATTCTGTTCAATAAAAAGACAAATATGATCTTTCTCAAAATACCGCCGAATGGCAGTAAATGTAATGAATTTGTCCGAATCGGCCAAGTCAGGCGTTATACAAATTGCTTTAATCGCTTTCAGATAGTGCTGCTAGTTATCTAGCGCCAAAAAAGACTGGAGTGAACAATGCTAAACCAAGCACATAAAGTGTTATTCGAGCCGATGAGAATTGGCTCACTGACACTGAAAAACAGATATTCAATGGCCCCGATGGGCACCCTGGGCTGCGTCGATGCCGACGGCGCATACAACCAGCGTGGTATCGAATACTACCTTGCCCGTGCGCGGGGTGGGGTCGGCCTGATCATTACCGGTGTCCAGATGGTCGAGAACGAACTGGAGCCGTTTCCGATGCCATCGCTACCCTGCCCAAGCCATCATCCTACAGCCTATATCCGTTCAGCCAAAGAGATGACCGAACGCGTCCACGCCTACGGCACCAAGATTTTTGCACAACTGACAGCGGGTTGGGGACGGTCAGTAGTACCGGGCTTCACCCCGGCGGATAAAGGTATAGCCCCATCCGAAACACCAAACCGTTTTGATCCTTCTCTTACCCACCACGAGCTTTCGACCGAGCAAGTTAAATACTTCATCGGCAAGTTCATTGAATCCGCCGTTATCGCCCAGAAAGCTGGCTATGATGGTGTTGAAATCCATGCGGTGCATGAAGGTTACCTGCTTGATCAGTTCACCATGGCGTTTTTCAACAAGCGCACCGACCAATACGGTGGCAGTTTTGAAAACCGCTACCGCTTTGCGGTAGAGATAGTTCAGGGGATCAAGGCTGTCTGCGGTAAAGACTTCCCAGTATCATTACGCTACTCGGTAAAAGGGAACATGAAAGGTTTCGGCCAGGGTATCTTGCCGGGCGAGCAAGCGAAAGAGGTTGGCCGTGATATGGAAGAAGGCCTTAAAGCTGCAAAATACCTGCAGGAAGCGGGTTACGATGCCCTGAATGTCGATGCCGGCACCTACGATGCATGGTACTGGAACCATCCGCCTAATTACTTTGAGCCTGGTATGTACAAACCATACTGTCAGGCAGTATCAGAAGTTGTTGATATTCCGGTTCTTATGGCTGGCCGAATGGAAAATCCAGACTTGGCCTCCCATGCCGTGACCGAAGGGATCGCCGATGGGATCTCCATGGGCCGTCCACTGTTGGCGGACCCTGAAGTGGTCAACAAAATCCGCCGCGGTCGCTTTAAAGAGGTCCGTCCATGCCTGTCATGCCACCTTGGCTGCCTGGGCCGTATGGCTGAAGTGGGTAACATTTCCTGTGCCGTTAACCCTACCTGTGGCCGCGAAGCAGAATATGCGCTTCAGCCAGCGTACAAGCAGAAAAAAGTCGTGGTTATCGGCGGCGGTGTCGGCGGTATGGAAGCAGCACGTATTGCCGCAGACCGCGGCCACGAAGTGGTACTGTACGAGAAAAATGATGCACTAGGTGGTAACGTGATCCCCGGCAGCCAAGCCCCCTTCAAGCACGATGATGCCCTGCTGATCGACTGGTTCGAAGGCGAACTAGAACGCAAAGGGGTCGAAGTTCGCATGAACTCCGCCGCCGATCTCAATACCATCCATGCCGAGTCGCCTGACAGTGTTATTTTTGCTACCGGCTCTAGACCAACGGTGCCAGGCTGGCTGAAGGGCGCAGATAAAGAGCATGTGGTTTTCGCAGAAGACATCTTGATGGATCCGGCTAAAATCACCGGCCAACGCGTCACCGTGATCGGTGCAGGCCTCGTCGGTGCAGAAACTGCGCTTTGGCTGGCCCAGCAAGGGAAAAGCGTTACCCTTATTGAAGCGGCTGATGACATTATCGGCGGCCCACACGGCACGTGTTTTGCCAACTACCAGATGCTCAAAGAGCTATTGGTAAAAGAGAAAGTCGATGTCCGCACCGGTAGCTTCCTCAACGAAGTTACAGACTACGGCGTTGAAGTGCGCGTAGGGCAAGATGTGTCTGGTATCGATGCCGACCACGTAATCTTGGCAATGGGTTACCAAGCTGACAGCAGCCTGTTCGACAAAATCGCCACTGAAATCGATGCACAAGATGTCTTCAACATCGGTGACAGCCAGCAGGCCCGCACTATCATGGCCGCCATCTGGGACGGCTACGAGATCGGCCGCAGCCTATAAGTGGGCAGGTTTAGAAATAAAGCGGGTCAAAAATAAAAAAACAAACACAACAACATACCAAGCCGCCTTACGAGGCGGCTTTTTTGGCTTACAGCTCTGTATTGAATTTAACCACTAACAAGCTTTTGGACAATTGTGAGTTACGCACCATAGGAAGTTCAGAATGTTCGGATTACTCCTAGTATTGCATCTAGGCGGTCTAATCATATCTGAGTGGCCAAACTGTCTTGACCACTACACTTGCCCTAATCAATAACTACTTTTTCAAATCTGGGAAATATTGCAAGTAGAGACTTTTCTTCATCATTAGTTACCAGTTTGACAACGGTCAAATTCTTTATCGTTCGTGAACATGCTACATAAAACAGCTTCATGCTAGAGGGTGCAAAGGCGCTACTAGGTTCAGTTCGATCATAGCTGAACTGAAACTTGAACACCGCATTCTGAAAGTAATGAGATGTGACATGATCTTCAGTAAATAGCTTATGCGAGGTTAAATTTGTTCATGTATATTAACAACTAATCACTATCTCGCCGTAATATTTAGATAGGATAAAGTACTCGGTATCTTCTATAACAACCCCTCGCTTTTCCATCACTCGGCAAACATTGAGAATCGGTTCAAACTTATTGATCGAAAGTAAGTCCGCAGTCTGACGATCAGGCAATACCGCATCAATCGACTCACGAATTGTGTCGTAGGCTAAATGACAATGTTGACTTATCTCTTTGTATAGCGAACCCTGGTCAAGAAAACGCTCAATGTTAAATCCGGGAACTCGGTTTACATAGATAATGTTTTTTTCTGTCGCAATCACTTTTGAGCCTAAATATCGGTAACGTAAAACGTGTAAGGCTCCATCTATCATCTCATGCTTCAATATACGGGTCTTAAATTCTCGCTTGGTATCATAGGATAATGTCATACCTTGCTTTAAGTCATGAACGACGGGGATCTTTTCAGGCGCTTTAATGACACGAGTCCCAACGCCTCTTTGCGAGCTGATAATGCCTTTCTGAAGCAGAACTTGCCAAGCTTTCCTGATCACGATGTCGCTTATATTGAATTCTTGACAGAGGTACTTTTGTGACGGTAGTGGAGATCCGATAGGGTAAGTGCCATCAATAATACGGTTAGTAAGGATATCTACGGCTTGGGCATAAGCCGGCTTATACGAATCTTTATCAATCATAGTCCCTCCAAGAGTAACCATTGTGTCAATGGCTACTCTTGCTGTCCATGTTGTAAATCACAGGCTAAACAAAGGTTTTCTCTACTTGTTCAGCATACTGCTTGAGGTCATATTGGTTCACATCATCGATAGTTGTAATGAAGCGGCTTTCTAATGCATCCGCTCCGTGAAGCGTTCCAACAATTGCACCTACCATCGTCGCAATGGTATCCGTGTCATCACCAGCATTAACCCCGGCATAGATCGATTCGTTTGGATTATTACCACAACAGGCCAAGATGCCAAAAACAGCAGGAACAGCCTCACTAATATGAATGCCACAACCAATGACATCGGCAATCTCAACAACTGCATCTTCCCAACGTTCAAACTGCTCACCGATTCGAATAGCCAGCTCCATACGCTTGATGACACTGGGGCCGGCTAGTTCAATTGCCCCTTGCTGCTGTGCAAGCTTGTACCCGTCATGAGCATATCGAAGCGCTGCTTCAAACACATCCGTTAACTCGTTAGTATCAAAACTTGTCAATACAGCACCGGCTACTGCGCTAGCACCAGATACCGAGAGCACGTTATTATGCGTAAACTTAGTGATCTCATAGGTATTTTTGATCAGCTTGGATCTATTGTTTAAGCTCATTAAAGCAGCCGGCCATATCTTCATCGAAGCACCGTTGGTCGCACCAAAGTTACCATTATTAATGATTTCGACCGTTTCATTAGAAGAGCTGACACTCTCTTGCAGCGAAGCTCGAGTATCTGAGAAAATCTTTTTCATCGCCGCTCGAGTAGAAGGCCCAGTGAAATTTGGATAAAACGGGTAATCTAACCAACGTCTGAAGGCCTTTTTCATCACTTCATCACTGAATTGGCCTTTATTGGCAATTAGTTCATCCATGATGTACTTCGCCTGAATGAAGTCATCAGTACACATTCCCGCCGAGTTACAGCGACCATAAGTATCTTGAGGTGGCGCATAAAAGTCTTTTACATCACCACCAAAGTATTCATGGATTTGTTTAATAGATCTAACTTCTGTTGCAGCACCCATGGCGTCGCCCGTTGCTGCACCTACGATACACCCTAAAATTTTATTATGCATAATCTTGTAACTCACCTATGACTGAAATTTTTTTGTATTTGCTCTATTGTCGGCTGGGGTTCAATCGCCCCTTTTCCAGCGACGACAGTAGCACCAACATAGTTAGCAACCTGTAAACAGCGTTGCATCTCACCTATAGAGACCTCACCGTGATTAGCCGTCATGAGATAACTCAATGTTCCGCTAAATGCATCACCGGCACCGGTTGTATCTACCACTCGGGCTTCCACTCCATGCGTTGAAATTAACTCTCCGTCCTGTAAAAAGTCGCACCCTTGTGAGCCCTTAGTAATTACCACACACTGACAATCCCAAAGGTGTGCTTGCTTTATTGCTTGGTTGTAGTCACTTGCACCGGTTAGGAACAGCAGCTCTTCATCAGAGAGTTTGACCACGGTTACCTTATCGATAACATCAAGATTGCTCTTAATAATTTCGTTGCGATCTGATTCCCACTGTTCTTCACGGATATTGGCATCATAAAATGTCAAACCACTTAGCTTATTGACTTGCTCAATAGCTTGATGAACAACTGAACGCTCTTCTTTAGCAATAAGACACACACCAGATATCACTAAATGGTCACCCTTTTTGAATGACGGAAGATCATCACTAGAGACGAAACTCTGTTGGGACTTAGAAGTAACTAACTCAAATGTACGTTCTCCAAAGCTGTCCACTGTCACCTTTACGACTGAAGTAGCACCACTCTTCTTCGCAGCAACAAACTCCCCTCTTACTCCTAAATGGCTAAGTACCTGAATTAAAAACTCACCTTCGTTATCTTGTCCAACAGTCGCAATAAGTCCAACATCACCGCCTAAGCGGCTAATCATCGAAGCAATATTGGCTCCCGTACCTCCAATGACTCGCTGCTCGGTACTCTCTCCTGCATAAACATCAAGCGAGAGATCTCCCATCACCCAATGTGTCATCGTAACCTCCTAAGCAAGCTCTGTTTGTCTCTTACCAGCTTCGTCTTCACTATTCACTTCAACTCGTTTTATTTTCTTAGCAATAGAGTTGTAGTAATCATTAGTAATGATGTACTTCGACATGATGAACGCGACAACCAAGCAAATTGCACCAGGGATAAGGGTTACCATCAGATTAATACCCAATAGTGATTTCGCTGTTTGGACAACATCGGCTTGGTAGCCAAAGTAGGCTAGTAACATCCCTAAAATCCAACCTGCAATACCCATCCCAAATTTCTGGAAGAAGCAGATACCGCCGAACGAAAGGCCTGAAACACGCTTACCTGTTTTAACTTCACCATAATCCACAGCTTCTGCAATAGATGCCCAGAATATAGGCAGGTACATATCAGCACAGAACCACAAACAGAAGATGAAGGCGAAAGCGAGAGGTAGAGAGCTTCCATCAACAAAGAAGTACATCAATACAGCTAATACAGCCGTTGCGATCTGACTCCATACGATAAGTTTGATTTTGCATACAAACTTAACAGCCCATGTAGTAGCAATCATTGCCAATAAAGACGCAACAACACCTGTCGTTAGTATTGGAGAGATCAGCGAATCACCACCATCTAGGAAGTATTTAGCGTAATAAGGAGTAACTGAGCCACGGATCACCGTGCCAACCATAATGAAGTTCAGTGCGAGACACAGCAAAACCCACTGGTCGTTTTTCACTAGATATTTGAATTGGGTCTTAATTGGTTCATTTGATACCTCAGGCTTTATTCTTTCTTTTGTTGTAGAGAAACATACCAATAGAGAGATAGTCCCTAGTACCGCCATGATACCCATCGCACGCTGATAACCTAACGCAAGGTCACCTCCACCTATGCTTTCTGCCATAAGCGGCACCGCTACAGTCACTAAGAAAGCAGCAACTTTCACTAACACAAATCGGTAACCATTCGCTTTTAAGCGCTCTTCTGGATTATCAGTAATCACACCAATCAAGGACACATACGGTATTGTCACGGCTGTGAACATTAAGGTAATGAAGATATAAGTACAGTACGCCCAGATCACTTTGCCTTGATAGCTAAAGTCTGGCGTCATGAAGGTTAGATAAACTGCGATACCGAAAGGTACTGCAAGCCACAGTAAGAAAGGTCGGTAGTGGCCATGTTTAGAACGAACTTTATCTGTGATCATCCCCATCACAGGATCAGTAAAAGCGTCGATAAAGCGAACAATCAAAAACAGCAGCCCCATGTGCTCTGGTTTGAGGCCAAATATATCTGTATAAAAGTAAGCAATTATTAATTGCATGGCAATTATGACGATGTTGACAGCCATATCACCAAGAGAAAATCCTATTTTTTCTTTAGTTGTTAAGATCATTGTCCTGCCCTCTTCTTGAAGTACAGACATAATCTCAAACTCAAAATTGTTTAAAACGTATACTTACATACGTTTTGAACTCAGTCATATAAATCCGGTTCTACCATCTATTTTTCGTTAGCTGGGTTTAATTTTTATCAACGTGGCATTGATAAGCACTATTTAGCTACAAATCCATAATTGACGCTATCCAGTAGCTGAGTCTAATAGCCAAAGATTTATTTCTTTATTTTTAATAGCTTACATTAACAATGGTAATTAAAAACAGCACTGCGGGACTGAGTTTTATTCATCAATGATGATATAGTCGGATAAGTAAACGAAAAGAATGGAGGGAATGGGTAATAAAATATCGATATAGACCAACCTGAAACTGAACCTAAAGTAATATGGGGTAACTTCCTCAACCCACATTAGCCCAAATATGGCATATCTCCGTGAACAGGGTATGAATGAGCCTTTACTCTAAGTCAGTGATTTTGCTGAATTAGCAGTTAACGAATTAACTCAGGTATGGAAGCGGACAGCCACTTAATTTAGTTTCCAGTATCGGTGGTACTGTAAGCGTTATTTTTTGGGAAAACTTGCCAGACAGCATCTACCTGCTGGGTTCTTGGTGGTACACGCACAATTTTTCTGTTTTGTTTCCTCTACCACAAATTTTTGGGCAAGAGGGTTATTTTCAGCCTCATTTTTAGTAATGCCATAGCAATAGCAAATTAAAGCACTAGCCGATTGGTCTTTAACCCCTACTTTTGTGCGTACTTCAGATGTGTTGATCACTGAGTTATCTTGACCAAAATACACAACATCACAGTCAGGATCAGAACAGAAGTAGTAGCCCTGTTCCTTCGCAACCCACTCCCATGGTGCTTTAATATGGTGCTTTATAGTTGTCTTAGAGACTTGACTATACGCTTTTCCATTAACGGGACAGATATGCTTTCTCGGAATAAATGTTTCTTGGCATGATGTGGAACAGCAACCTGACATGATCTCTCCTTTTAAACTGCAAGGTAGTTCATAGAATTTAATCCTATTATACAGGGAGGGGGTAAGTATCGAAATTCGCTTTGGGGCATAAATAAGTTTGCCCACCAGCTATTAACCGGTGGGCTTGAGTCAGAATAGTTCAACAGACATTGTTATCATGGCAATAAATTATTGAGGTTATTACCAGTTACCCAATGTCATCTTCATAAAGTCACTGCCGTAAAAGTTGGCATTTTCATCCAACGGCTGAGACGACTTGTGCAGATCATCTAGGTTGTAATCGCCCAGCTCATCGATGATATAGGCATGGGCACGGCCGATACGTTCCATCGCATCGAAGTTAACCGCTTGCAGGTCGATATCTGCTGTCGAGTGGTAGAAAGTCCCGGTCTGGATCCAACCGGCATAGATCGGCTGACGGCCGTCTAGCTTGTTGTATGGCGGGTAGAAGCCCATTTCATCCGCAGATGGCTGTGGCAATACCATTGCACCGGTTGGGATTGAGTAGTTCGCGATTGCGTCTTTGAAGATATCTAGCAGCAGCGGGCTACGGTTACTGATGTTCAGCATTAACGGATACGTCACGTTCGACTGGGTGAACAGTGGGCGCTCATCCATGAAGGCGTTCAAACCTAGGTGCTCCGGACGGATCACCATCAACAGGTTTTCTTCCAGGAACTCTTTGTTGTCACGGACGAATGGAACCGTACCACCCACACCGGGTACTTCGTGGTCACCCTGGAACATGAAAATGATGCCGTGCTCACGCTCTTCTTTTGGCTTGTTGGCGTAGTAGTTTGCCAGTGCCATATTCATCGCCACTGATGCACCATTGTCGTGGATACCGTAGAAATAACCGTCTACATGCGTTGGCAAGATGATGTACTTACCAGATTTACCCGGTAGTTTTGCCCACACGTTACCCGACATGCGGTCTTTGCCCGACTCGATAACCCCCCGCACTTTCATGTTGGCTTTTACGGGGTTTTCCGCCGTTGCACGATCCAGCATTTTACGCAGGTACATACCATTGTCATTGCTGATTGAAATCCATGGCATTGCCTTACCGATAGCATCACCTCCGCCCGGCGCGCCTACCCGACCTGCAACCTGCTTAACACCCGGGGTATCCCACCATACGATCACCCCTGCTGGCATACCAAAATCACCCGATGCCAGACGCGAGAATGCAACACGCGATGAGTTCATCAGTGCACTCGGGTAAGTCGAGCCGCGAAGCAATACCACTTTGCCGGTGAGGTCACGACCCTGAAGTTCAGAGGCCGTACCCTGACCCACATAGATCATGTCAGCACTGATCCCTTCTGCCGGTGTCATGCCCGACAAGAACGCAGTGATCGCATCTGGCACTTCCCAGCTGTCGCCATCTTCAAGGCCTGGGCCTGCGGTTATCGTCAGCTCATTCACCGTAGGACGCCACTGCGGGAACTGGCTTTCAAACGGGTCATAATGCACTTCCAGCTGATCGCTCATGCCTGTTAGCTGGGATTCGATCCAGCGCAGAGCCTGACGTTCGTATTTGGTTCCCTGGATACGGCCCCATAGGATTTCACCGTCGGCTTTCGACTGCTCGGCAATAGATTGAAGGACTTTTGAGTAGCCTTGGATTTCGTCGGCGTCAATCAGGTTGCGCGGATCGGTCTTTTCATCCAAAACCTGTTTGATCTGTGGCAGATGCGCATCGTAAACAAACGGGGCTAGGCTGGTTTCCATCACTTCGTTGTAGCTGTCTGGCGGCAGAAAAGCCGGCTTAACCACGGCGTTGATCAATGCAGATGGCGATTCTGCCATTGCGGTTTTTACACTGGTATCATCATCTTGTGCGTAAGGAGCTGAAACAGGCAATGCAAGCAGGATTGCCGTTGCAATTAATGTGTAGGGTTTCATGATTTTGTGCTCTTAAGGATTTCGAAAATAGTAATGGCGCAGAGCCATTCCCCTACAATAAAAGAGGTTAATTGCCATTTTCAGACAACCTATTCTCACTTTTCGCCAACTCATGATAAGTATGAGTCCCATCACGTAATCTGATGGGTGAAGCACGTAAAATGTTTCAACAAATTAAATACTTATAACGAAAAGCATGATTCAACAAGCGTTAATCAATACCCATTGGCTACATATGCTTAGACGCTATTGCGAAGCCCACCAAATGGATTGGGAGGGCTTTTGCCTGTCTGCAGATATCGATTTGGGCAAGCCCGGTAACTTTACTTTGGTTAATATTCATCACTACAACCAGCTACTTAACGCTATCAATGATTCATGCCGAGACGATAACCTGATTTTGAATTTGCCACTGTATAACCCCATCAAGGCATTCCGCTCTTTGATGCTTGCTGTGGCCAGTGCACCTAATTTTTCAGCCTCGCTAGATATACTGACCCGTTACCAGGCCGTGCTGGCAACCTGCTTTCACTTCCGGCGAGAAAACACGTCAAACAATGAGGTGATCCTCCACTTGGATATCGTTGCTTCGGATGATCAGGAAAGCTGTATGGATCTGCTGTACATGCTCATTCTTCGCTGCGCTTTCGGGGTGATCCGCTGGGCAAGCGATGGCGAATTTGCCTTGAAAGATCAGGCTGTCCTTCCGCGTGAAATCTGTCTTTCCGCCAAGGCCTCTGCCGCCAGCCTGCCGCATCTCAGCGGGATACCGATTAGCTACAGCGCAGGAAAAAATGCCTTGGTTTTTCAGGCCGATACTCTTGAGCGCAATATGGGGCTATCCGATGAATCCATGCACCAAAGCTTTGTGAAGTTACTCAATGAAGAAATGGCCGAGCTGAGCCAGAAAGATATTACTTTACAGTTGGTTAATGAGTTACACCAATATCCTGACAATGCACTGCCGACCATGGAACAGCTATCCGACAAACTCAATATCAGCGCAAGAACATTGCAACGCAACCTCGATAGCCATGGCTACCGCTTCAGCGAACTCAAAGATCAAGTCCGTAGGCAACGCGCCATGCTGAGCGTCGAGAAAACCCAGCACCCCATCAAGCAAATTGCCCATTCGCAGGGCTACCGCAGCACTTCGGCGTTTAACCGGGCTTTTCTCCGCTGGACGGGCATGTCACCTTGCCAGTATCGCAACCAAAAAAGCCCCATCATTAAAATTAAGCATTAAAAACACGGCCTTCATAAGAAGGCCATCAGTTTATTCACGGATTCGCTCTCGGTCCCATCACCCTTGAATGGGCAATGTAATGGACGAGGAGTGCACCTTACCCAGTTTAAAGGTATAGGTCGGTGTGTCCTTGGCTGGCGTACGGACAAAGTTATCTTTGTCGGCACCTGCAAATGCGACCCGCAATTTGTCACCTTTCTTCACCAATACTGAAGTTTGGCCAAGCGTGAATTCCAGTTTGAACTCTTCCCCTGGCTGGACAAAACGTTCATCGGCGCGAACAAATGATGGATGAGGTGCGTCGTTGTGACCATACGGATTAGCGGCAAGTTTGCGTTTTGAAATTTGCAGACCACCTTCCGTAACGTAGCGACTTGTCCCATCAGGCGCAACACTCTCAAGATAAGCAATCACAAGGCCGTCTTCAGTGGTCGACGACAGTTCCAGTGATACCGAAACCTGCCCGGTGATCTGCGTGTCTTTCTCCATTGGCTGCGAAGTGAAAGTCAGCATGCGGCTATCCATTTCACTGCGGTCATGCAAACCAAGGATGGGGAAGCCTCCGAACTGGGTCATCCAGCGGCTGTGATAACCCGTCGTTGTATCAAAATCGACTTTATAATCCAACTGCTTGCCTTTCTCTGACGGCTTGTCCTGGCTCAGCATCTTATTGGCATGCATATAAAACGTCTGGTTTTCAACACCGGCTGGCGGCCATTGTTCTGTGGTGCGGAACTTACCTTCACCAAAGTTCCAATAGGTAATTGGCGCCCACTTATCGACACCGTTTTGCTCTTCTTTCAGGTAGTAGTCAAAGAACTCAGTCGCTTTGGCCCATTGATCCAGTGCCGAAGGCGAAGACGGTGATTTATCATCGGTCATGGTAAAAGGGTCGGCCTGGAATCGGCCACCATGGTTTACCGGCATGATGTACAGAGTCTGTGATTGATCAAAGGTATTGAACTGCGCCAAGCTGGCATCACTGGTGATAGCATCCAACCAGCCTGTCATCTTAAATAGTGGTACACCGGCTTTTTCAATCTCTTTCTGGAACTTAATCGTATTCAGATCAGCAAAGCTGTAGCCGTTGGCCATTTCATCATCGACAAAGAGTGCATTTGATACCGAGCGGCCAACGTCTGGGTTGTCACTATGTTCAGCAACCGCCTGTTCCAAGGTGCTGCCGTCCACGTCGGACTCAACAGGCCTAACGGATGCTTGCAACACCTTGTGGTTGTTGCTATCGAGGTTAGCGACACGCTTACCCCAACTATCAGAGCCAATTTGCGCCGCTACACCATACGGGCGCACATAGTAACGATAGTGATCAAGGTAACCGGCCCCCCAAGGTGCCGCAGCTTTCAATGCAGGGTGACCCACCATAGACAGCATCTCGCTGGTTGCCGCCTTGTAAGAAATCCCGTATGCACCTACATTGCCATTCGACCAGCCTTGGGCAATGATCCAGTCCAGTACTTTCGCCCCGTCAAAACCTTCCTGCGGCGCATATTCAATTTCATGCTTGCCCGTAGAAGCCCCTGTGCCGCGAACATCAACCTTGACCACAGCATAGCCATTATCGATAAACTGCTCTTCGAAATCGGTAAGAAGCGGAGCATCTTTCCAGTGCTCAGGGTTGTTCACATCAGGGCTGTCCACCAGGGGAAGACGTTTGGATCGCCAGTAGCGGGTTTGGTTGATGAGAGTCGGGATTTTTGTTTCCAAAGAATCACGCTCAGGTAGGTGCACATCGGCGGCAATCTTCACCCCGTCTGGCATCGTAACGTATACCGTAAAATCTTCTCGTGGCTCCATAGCATAACTATACTGGGAAAAAAGCGCGGTTACCAAAGCTATCTTGGACAGTTTCATTATGTTTTTCATTGTCTTATTCTCGTCAAAAAAGCAAACAGGCCAGATGGAAGTGTGAGTGGTTTTTCGACAGTCAGATTAGCCTAAGATACTTTCATTACATGATCGGTAATGGCATCAAAAAGCGGGATATTGATGTGATCTTCCAAATAGCTTGGCGACAACTTGGTCGAGCCAAACTTGGCAATAACCAGTTCTTTGGCAGGATCAATATACAAGAACTGGCCATGCGCACCACGAGCAATAACCTGGTTGCCGGATGTCGTATGACGGATCCACCACAGCCCGTTATAGGACCACCCTTTCATCGCTTTCAGACCGGCTTTAGCGAAAGCCTGACGATCACCGCCTTTTGCTAAACGGTGAATATAGTCAGGTCTTATCTGCTGATTGTTTCCGCCAGTACGAACAAATTCACCTAATCGAACAAAATCTCTTAGGGTACAGTTAGGCGTAGTACAGAACCCGGTTCTGTCGAGCATATAATACGCATCCTGCTCGGCTCCGATATGCTGCCACACCAAGGTTGAAAACAGCTCGGCGATATCCGTATTGGTCACCCGCTGTAAAAGCCAGGTTATCGCATTGATATTTGGCTCCCGGTAGGCGAAAACGTCACCATGGCGCCCTTCTTTGCCCACAGTAACCAAATATTCCGTCAGCGATTTCGGGCCGTTGTCATCGGGAGAAACCGGGATCATCCCTGCCGCGCGGATATAGCGCCAGACATCAGAGTCTTTATCTAAGTAGTCTTCCTCGTATTTCATGCCAATCAACATATCCAGTGTTTGCCGTAGGGTCGCATCTCCCCAAGCGGTATTCTTCAGCTCAGGCACATACTGGGACATTAAGGCCGTCTCATCCAGATCACCGCGGGCAATCAATATCTCTGCCAGAATGCCAGCAAAAGACTTACCGCATGACATGACTGTATGCTGGCTGTGAGGCTTGCAAGCCCCATAATAGCTCTCATGCACTAGCTTTCCTTTGTGCATGACAGCAAGGCCGTCAGTCATGGTTCGCTCTAGCGCCTGCTGCCAAGATAGCTTCTCTCCGCTGTCTGCGGTAATTTCCAGCTGCTCTATAGGGTGAGCCTCAACAGGCATATCCGAGGCAGCCAAAAGCCCCCGCCACACGGTCTTCGTCGGCACTAGCTGCTGAATATTAGAAAATGTCCATCTCAATTGCGGCCACTTATAAAATGAGCCGTCTTCAAACTGTATTACCTTATCGCTTGGTGGTGGAAAACCTTGCATCCAACCATGAGTATTTGGGTCACTCTGGCTCATATCTACCTACCTTGTATAAAATTGTTTTGATGCGTCAGTTATGGCCCGACCCAAGGGAAGTAGCCATTAAAATCATTATCGGCCGCTTTACTTGTAGTCTTTTCGGGTTCTTCTGCAGATGCTTCTGGGACATAACTTAAACTGGTACAAGCGACCCCTAATAGCCCCAGCGACTTGATAAACTTTCGTCTAGGCATTGGGTTTTCATCTTTGTTATTGCATTCACCTTTTTCTTTCATGATCTACCCTTACATAAATAAACAAGCCAGTCTCATAGACTGGCTTTATATCTAGCGAAATATTTATATTACTATTAAATTAACGCGGTAATATAAATGCCAGTGATTTATTAGAAGAAGAAACGACGGATCTTAAAGTTAACAATATCGTCTTTAACAACACCTGGGCCGACACCATCAAAACTGGTGTCGTTCTCTTTATGCATGTACTCAATAATGTACCACCATTTTTTATTATTGGTAATCGGTGAGCCCCAAGCCAGATTAATGTTTTTCTGTTCATATTCAACGCCGTCGCCAGAAACTTTGAAATACTCAGGGTAGAGCATAAAGTAAGAACCATCCGTTCCAACATGTTTTGACATATAAGCAACAGCCATTACACCATCGGCCTTTCGGCTTTGCTCTGCACCAGGAAACTTAGTGTCAAACGTTGACTGTAAGTAAGTGAGCTGTGGGAACAAATTGATTCGCCACTCTTTGCTGATCGGTACCATTGAGATAGAGCCCAGTGCGTGCATCTGTACGTCTAACTCGTCTGAGTCTTCGGCCATACGAAAGTAGTCATATGAAATAGCCGTTTTCGGCACAGCGGCAAAGCCTGTGTTGGCGACATTATAAAATTGAAATCGCGCATCAGAATACTCTTGGTCGTCATTCCAACCCGCTTCGCCTTTAACCATATAAGAATATTTAGCATTGTACTTACCAGAAAGGTCAACACTGAATTTACCACTGGTGTCGTCATTCACCGCTAAGGTAACGGCAGTACGCACTTTCGTAACATCCGCGGGATCAGGTTGTTTTGTATCATCTGCATTGGCACAAAGAGGAAGAGAGAGTATTAATCCCACAATGATTTTTTTATTAAAGTTATTCACGATAGACCTTCATTAAAAATACATTAAATTTAATTCGACGCCATATTAAACATATAGACAATAAGAATTTAGATAAGTATCTAATTTACTTGATGGGTACATAATACTTGTTCATCTTGAGTAAATATAACTGATAAATCACACTCTATAAGAATGGCAACAAATGCCAAGCGATTGTCAAATCAAGCAAAATTAAACCACTACTATTTATATGTTTTCATTCTTAACATGAAATCCACTAAAATAAAAAAGGCTCTGTTTTTCACAGAGCCTTTATATTTACGATATGTTTTTTATTTATTGAAAGTAATTACAACTTTTCAATAACCGTCGCGATACCCTGGCCCATACCAATACACATGGTTGCCAGACCGTACCGGCCACCACGCTGCTCCATGACATTGATCAGCGAACCAACAATACGTGCGCCAGAACAACCTAGCGGATGACCCAATGAAATTGCCCCACCATGCAAGTTCACCTTACTGTCGCGATCTTCCCACAAACCCAGGTCACGTAGACATGGAATTGCCTGTGCTGCAAAAGCTTCATTCACTTCGGCAAAGTCGATATCTTTCGTCGTCAGGTTGGCTTTTTCCAGTGCTTTACGAGAAGCTGGAACCGGGCCGTAACCCATAATCGCAGCTGGAACGCCGGCAGTGGCCATTGAAAGTACACGTGCGCGTGGCTTTAAGCCCAGCTCTTCTGCTTTTTCGCGGCTCATCACCAGCAGACAAGAAGCACCGTCAGACAGCGCAGATGACGTACCCGCTGTTACCGTACCGCTTTTCGGATCAAAGACGGGCTTCAGCTTTGACAGGCTCTCTGGTGTAGTTTCCGGACGAATCACTTCATCATACTTCACCAATACCGGCATACCGTCGGCATCGTGGCCCATAGTTGGGATAATTTCGTTATCGAAACGCCCTTCAAGTGTTGCCTCGTGGGCAAGACGATGTGAACGTGCACCGAGTTCATCCTGCTCTTCGCGAGTCACCCCTTTCATTTTACCCAGCGCTTCTGCCGTTAGGCCCATCATCGCTGAAGCCTGTGCTGTTGTTTTTGACAAAGCAGGATTCAGGTTGATGCCTTTGGTCATTGGCACGTGACCCATGTGCTCAACACCACCAACAAGGAAGATATCACCATCATCGGCCTTAATAGCACGGGAGGCAACATGCAGTGCATCCATCGATGATCCACATAGGCGGTTAATGGTTGTACCCGGCATATCTACCGATAGGCCAGCAAGTAATGCAGAGTTACGAGCAATGTTTACACCCTGCTCCTCAGTTTGCTGAACACAACCCCAAATAACATCTTCTACCAATTCAGAGCGAACGGCTGGGTTACGCGCCAGTATTGATTTCATCAAGTGTGCCGATAGGTCATCAGCACGTGTATGGCGGAAGACACCATTTTTCGAACGACCCATCGGGGTACGAATAGCATCTACAATTACGACTTCTTTCATCATTTCCCCCAATTAACCGTAAAAAGTCTCGTTAGCTTTAGCACGACGTACCAACCCTTCAGGGATCTGATAAATCGGAGCGATATCAACATACTGTTCAGCAATGGCCAATAGGTTGGCCAACCCTAGTTTATCCATGTGGTAGAACAAACCACCACGGAATGGCGGGAAGCCTGTACCGTAAATCATTGCCAAGTCACCTTCTTGCGGGCTGGCAATAATGCCTTCATCAAGACAGCGAATCGCTTCGAACATCATCGGCAGCATACAGCGGTAAATAATTTCTTCACTGCTGAACGCTTTGCTATCACCACACAGCTCCTGCAGCATAGTCAGTGACTGCTCACACTCACTTTGCTTAGGGCGGCCCTTTCGGTCTGGTTCGTATGCGTAGAAGCCCGAGCCTGATTTCTGGCCAAGCATGCCGGCATTATAGAATGCTTCAACCACTGTCACTTCAGAGCGAGGCATGTGATCGAAGGCATTGCTCATCACTTCCATTACGTGTGCTGCGGTGTCCATGCCGACGACATCATGCAGCAGCGCTGGACCCATCGGCCAACCGAACTCTTTGGTCATGACCTTATCAACAACATTAATATCGCCACCATCAAGCAGCAACTTGTTGAAGCCAAACATATAGGGGGTCAGTACGCGGTTAACGTAGAAGCCGGCACAATCGTTGACCACAATCGGCGCTTTGCCTAGCTGGAGGCAGTACTTAACCGCTTTGGCAATGGTCTCGTCACTGGTCTTTTCACCCCGGATAACTTCGACGAGCGGCATTCGATGTACCGGATTGAAGAAGTGAATACCACAGAAGTTCTCTGGTTTTGCCACTGAGTTTGCAAGACCGGTAATTTCCAAGCTTGACGTATTAGACGCAATTACCGCGTCTGGTGCTGCCTTCTCGATTTGAGGCAATACCATCGCTTTAACTTTCGGGTTTTCGACAACGGCTTCGATAACCAAATCGTTGTTTTTCAAACTCTCGTCAAGCAGGGTCGGTGTGATTCGATTCAGCACATCACCCATTTCCAACGGTTCAATACGTTTGCGGGCAACTTGCTTGGCCAACAATTTGTTTGCCTCGCTCAAGCCTAGATCCAGACCGGCTTTGTTGATGTCTTTCATCACGACATCCATGCCTTTCTGAGCAGAAACATAGGCAATACCACCGCCCATGATACCGGCACCAATCACGCCCACTTCCTGGGTGTCAGCGCTTTTTTCTGTCAGGGATTTCGCTTTGGACTTCACCGCCATATCGCTGAGGAAGACGTTTACCAAGGCATCAGCCACACCGGTTTCTACACAGCGGATGATCCCCTTGCGCTCAACAGCCAATGCTATGTCACGACGGTCTTGAGCCGCTTTTTCAATGGTATCGAGCATGATTTTCGGTGCCGGGTAGTGCTTACCCGCCACTTTTGCCACCATGCCACGGGCAACGTTGATAGACATACCCAGCTCATACATACTCAGCTTCAGCGCACCCGTTTTTTCTTTGCGGCGAGCTTGCCAATCCAAGTCACCTTCAAGGCATGTCGCCAGCAGGGCTTCTGCTTTCTCGATAGGATCAACCGCTTCAGGGTCAATCACACCGTCGAGGAAACCCGCTTCAAGCGCTTTGTCGGCCCTGAAGTTTTTCCCTGTTGTCAGCCATTGTAGCGATGTATCCACGCCAATCACACGTGGCAGGCGGGTCATTCCGCCCCAACCCGGCATGATGCCAAGCTTTACTTCCGGCAAGCTGATTTTCGCGTCAGTCAGGCCCAGGCGGTATTCGGCAAGCAATGAAAGCTCGACACCGCCACCAGCAGCAGTACCGTTCATCACGGCCACTTTTGGCATATCAAGATCTTCTAGGCTGTTATATACACTGTGTACCCATTCGAGGTAGCTAGCGACCACTTCGCCGCCTTCGGCAAACATCGCACGAAACTCAGTCACATCAGCACCGGCGCTGAATAGCTTTTTGCCCGAACGGATAATCAAGCCTTTCACTGTACTGGCGGTAAGAATGGCAACGATTTGCTCAAGTTCTTTCAGTGTGGCCTGCGACAGGGTGTTAACGTTGTCAACTTGCGAATCGAAGACCAACTCTGCAAATTGATTTCGGGAATTTAATTGAAAATACTTTCCGCTAAACATCAGTTCCTCCACTTAGCGAATCAGGCCAGCTTGCTTGGCTTCTGCCAGCAATTGGTCTTGGAAATCAGGATGAGCAATCGCAATCAGGCGACGGGCACGCTCTTCAAAGCTCTGGTTACGCAGGTTGGCCAAGCCAAACTCTGTTGCGATGTATTGCACATCACTGCGTAGCGTCGTGATAGGCGTACCCTCAGGCAGCACTAAGCGAATCGTTGACTCAATACCTTCAGGGCCTTCGTATGTCGATGCCAGCGCGATGACCGATGTGGCATCTGCACGCATATTGACAGCACGCACAAAATCAACCTGACCACCGGTTCCTGAGATCTGGCGGTGACCCACACCTTCAGATGCCACCTGCCCTTTCAAATCCACCATCAGACAAGAGTTGATAGACATAAACTGGTTGTTCTTTGCCACTTCGTACGGGTTGTTCACCACCCCAAGGCTATCGATTTCGATATCAGGGTTGTTGTCGCAGAAGTCCAACAATTTCTGAGAGCCCATCGCGAAAGAACACACAATCTTGTTCGGTTTATAGGCTTTAGCGACGCCGTTGATCACATCTTGTTTGGCTAAATGCACCATCGAGTCAGTCAGCATTTCGGTATGAATGCCGAGGTTCTTCTTTTCAACCAAGCCATAGCCCAAGGCGTTTGAAATATTGCCCACGCCGATCTGCAGGGTCGAGCCATCTTCGACTAGCGGCAGTACATTGGCGGCGATTTGCTTTTCAATCTCACCCGGCTCGCTCGGCTCGAAGGCAGGAATGGGGTGGGTAAACTCAACCAGTTGATCAATCTCGCTAATGTGTAGACGGTTCGTTTTCCCGCCAACCGAAGGCTGAAGCTTGTTAACGATCACATTCACCTGTGAGACATGCTTCAACGCTTCTTTATTACCTAGACCACCACATGGACCCAACGAAAAATAACCGTTTTCATCTGGTTCACTGACCTCAATAACCATCTTATTCGGACAGAATTCATTGAGGATGCTTTCTTCATTAGAGAGGTGTACCGACGTCAAAGAGAGGTTTGCGTCTTTACCCAAACTTTTCTCAAACGGACCGAGAAACATTGAGTGGTAATTAACACGGCCACGGTATTCTGGGTTCCAGATTTTATATTTCGGGTTCATCAGGAAGCCACCGAACAAGGTGACATTGTGCAGGTGATGGCTAAACTGCTCGAGTCCCATAATAAATGGAATTGGCTGGCTTAGTGCCGCTGAGATCCAAATTCGGTCATTAGATTCAACACTCATTAATAGCTGAGGTAGAGAAGTTTTCTTTGCTTTATATTGCTCATACCAATTTGGCATTTTAGCCAAATTCATATCCGCAACAGCAGAGGTTTCACTTTTAGCAGTCATATCGCCCTCTGTCTCTATATATAATATATACAGGTTATTGGAATTGGCCTTATTGGCCGGACAAGCAAACTATAGAATTTAAGCGACGTGATAACTTTGCAAAAGTGGACAACTTCTTTTCTCATTTAGCCAGTAAGCAAAAGCATGCTCGCCTTCACAAAAAACAATAAAAACCATTGATAACAAGCAGATAAAACTCAACACACCGAACTATTAAGCTTTCATTCAGCAAGTGGTCCTTTTTTTCACTGCATTTCTAACCATTCATAAAATAAATCACCATTAATGACTTATTTATTAACTGTCTGTATGTTTGTTTTCTAGGTTATCCTTTTTGCATTTTTTGCCCTTATTTAAAGTAAGGGTATATTGAGTTCATCAAGTAAAAGAAATATGATGGCAAGAATTAACAAATTCGGATAAATGCATCCACTATTTCTGCCTACTTATTTTCCCGTATCCATTTGACCCTATCGTCTTTGCATCGCAGGAAAGAATAAGCAGGCCACGATAAGAATGTGCCTCATGAAAAAATCGCATGTCGAAGAATCCTCTTACGCTGTACACCGAAGTTGGTATGACTTGATCTTCCAGGTTGCTGATGAATATCAACTCGACACGAACCAAATAATTGGCATGGAGCCACAACAATTGGCCAAGCAGCAGCCAGATGTTCGCCAGTTGCGTAAAATTCTGCACCGCCTCGTCGAAGCGAGTGGCGATATCCTGCTACCGGCCAAGGCGGCCAAAAACCTACACGCACTGAGCTTTGGTGCTCTATCTCTGGTACTGTGGACCTCACCGAACTTATTTACCTTGATGAAAACCTGTGCTGAATACGGCATGTTCTTCGGTACACCAATTCGGATCATCTTCAAGGAAACCGCCAAGGGTGACGGGGAGTTTTGGCTCATTGACAGCGAGCCCTACAACCAGCAGGCGGTGATCACCCATGTCGGGCTGATCCTGATCATAGCAACCCTGGTGCGGATCATTCTCAAAACCACCACCGAGCCGGATATTGAGTTTGATATCTATCTTGCTCGGGAAGAAATCCCGGACAGTGCCCAACTGGCGATCAGCAAAACACTGAATTGCCAAATCCATTTCAATGCGCCAATCACCAAAATTGCCGTATCGCGTAAGTACCTGTTTTCACCTCTGCGCGATTCCAATCCGGAAATCAATAACCTCAATCAAAAGCTGTTGAGAAAAGAAGCCGCGACCCTTGCTTCCAGCAACATCGTAATACAGTCTTACAAGGTATTTGACGAGACGCCGAACTTGGCAGACATGTCGGGCGAGAAGCTAGCCAGCCAGCTCAATTTGAGTGTACGCACACTCAACCGGCGCCTAAGGGAAGCCGATATCAATTACCGAGGCTTAATTGATAAATACAAACTCGAAAAAGCCATGCACTTGCTGCATGACCCGGATATCAGCATGACTGAAATTTCCTACCAGTTGGGCTTTTCCGATCTCAGTACCTTTTCCCGTGCCTTCAAACGCTGGACAGGGACCAGTCCGTCACAAATCAAATTGTAGAAACAACAAAGCCGCTCCAAAGAAGGGCGGCCTTGTGATTTGTTTATCTGCCAGTCTGTATATGGAAGGCGCTACAAGTCAAAGCGTCGGTAACGCTCGAACAAGGCCTCGATATCGTTGCTGCACATCACGTCCATGTTCTCCTGCAGACGTTTCACCGGCCAGTCCCACCATTTCATTTCAAGCAACATAGCGACATGCGGATCGCTAAACCGCTTTTTGATCTCCTGGCCGGGATTACCCACTATAACCGCATACGGCGCGACGTCTTTAGTAACGACAGCCCGTGCACCGATCACCGCCCCGTCACCTATCGTCACCCCGGGCATAATGACACACTCACTGCCAATCCAAACATCGTTGCCAATCAGCGTATCGCCGGCGCGTTCGAAGCCCGATTTAACCTTGTCGCCGAACTTACCGACATCGAAAGGAAACGATGAAATCCAATCATGCCGATGGCCCTGATTTCCAGCCAGCATAAAGGTCGCACCGGATGCTATCGAGCAGTACTTGCCGATGATAAGCTGGTCGACCTCACCAAAGATCCCGGATTCCCATACCGCCCGGCTCGAGTGATCGCCCAGCAAATACCGTACACAATGATCCTCGAAATGTTTGTCATGGTAATAGCCGGAATAATACGTATGCTCCCCGACGATAATGTTTGGGTTCTTTACATGTTCCCTAACTTCATAGCCGCCAAGCCATGAAGGAAATATGGATGAAGTCATAGCCTCCCCTTATAATTGCCACCACTGCCTCACCAGGCGCTATCAACCAAGACTATCAACACAGGCCCCCGCCCATGCAAACAGACCCGCTTTATTCCGCCTACCTCGGTGAACTTTACGGCATTGCCTTTTTTACTGCTTTTGCCAACAAGTATAGTGACGATAACCACATCCATAAATGGCAACGTCTAATAAAGGTCGAACAAATCACTGCAGCCAAGCTAAAGACAGGATTAAAGGCTATCGGCCTCACCTGTCCTAATCATGTTGCCGAGATGGAAGTCAAAGGATTGCGTGATGCCGAACAGTGGCTGGCGCTTGACTGGGAAACGTTAGTCGACACCCTAGCGGAGTGGGTTGAACCCTATGCCCTGCGCTACCGCCAGCAAGCTGCTGACGCCACCGAGTACCGTGACTTGTACCTACTGGTCGCCGAGCATGAAGATGCGATCTGGGCATTTTTACATGCTGAACAAAAGGAGGCCGGCTCGGGAGTCGCCATCCTTGATGCCTTTATCGCGCAACATCAGTAGGACCAAGCTCAGCGGCATTCAATGCGTGCTAAATCAAATTATTCTTATCATTTTATAACCAGTTGGCGATACAGCTAGCAAAATACCAATCTCTGTATTGTCGAATGCTCTGGGCTGGATTAACAATCAATACAGCGAGATATACAGGATGAGAATATGAATAAGGTTCAGCCCTACCACACCCGCTGCGTTATCTTCGATTGCGACGGCACCTTGGTAGACAGCGAACGGCTGTGTAACCAAGCATTAGTGAACATCTTTTCCCGGCTCGGCGGGCATTTGAGCCTTGATGAGTGTATAGAGCATTTCCAAGGTGGCAAGATTGTCGATATTCTCGCCGAAACACGGCGGCGCACAGGGGTAACGGCATCTATCGATACCCTGGAACCAATGTACCGGGAAGAGTGCCGTAAGCTATTCAACGAGAACCTGACGCCTATCGCAGGTGTACCCAATTTGCTCGAAGAGCTCACCCAGCTGGGCATCGATATGTGCATCGCCTCCAACGGCCCCGTCCATAAAATGGAACATACCCTTGGCCTGACCAACATGCTGCACTACTTTGACGGCAAGCTCTTCAGCGGCTTTGAAGCCAGCAGCTGGAAACCGGATCCGGATTTGCTGCATTTTGCCGCCATGAATATGGGCTACCGGCTGCAAGACTGTGTATTTGTCGATGACACCGCGCGCGGCGTGCAGGCTGGGCTCAACGCCGGGATCCCGACGTTCCATTACGCCGCACCTCATGCGCCGGAAATCACTGACCCAAGGGTGATCACTCTTACCGAAATGCCGCAGCTGCTTGACTATATCCGTGCCCAATAACGAGAAAAGGCCCTGCAGTGATACCACTTAACAGGGCCTTTCAATCCGTATTCGTTCGTTAGGACTTATCTTGATGCGTTTCACTTCCAGCAAGAAGGCTATCCCATGATGTCTGCCACGGTTGTTGCTGCTGGTAGCCCGACATTGACGACGCTTGGCTATCAGGGTTCCCCAAGTTCACCGGCTCCGCTATGCCAGGTTGCGAATCATTAGTCGCCTGTACGTCATCCGCGGCAAGGACGTCCGGTTCAAGCGCATCGCCAATACCATCCTTTCCAACCGTTTGCAGTGTCGACATTTCACTGGCCAAATCGCCCAGCGCCAAGGTTTCGAGGTTCTCTTCTGTTGGCCGGTAGCCCTTCCGGCCATAGAGCTTATCGAGCAGATGCATCACCGAATGAGGGGCTAAATCCTCATCTTGCTTAAGCATCTTGTAGACTTTGTTTGCCACATTCTGCACCCCTAGAATGGTATCGATATCAAGAAGCTGAACAACTTCATCTCGTGCTTCCTTGGCCTGCTTGTAACCATTCACATAAGCCAAGGAATACCAAATATAGGCAATAATGGCATCAGTCATATTGGTGCGGTTATGCATCTTGGCCACCAGCAGCTGAGCCTCACCGTCACCTCTTTCTGCCGCCCGCTCCAGCCAGTACATCGCTCGGTGACTGTCCTTGCTCACGCCAATTCCCGCCTGATAACAAAAAGCGGTTTTCATAAAGCCATTGATATCACCTCGTTTAGCTGCTCGGAAACGCCACAAAAACGCCTCCAGCGGCTGATGTGGCTGGGCAAATTCAGACAGGTACCAATCGCCGAGAAACAGCATCGCGGCTATCAGCTCTTTATCTGCCGCCTCCAGTACTATTTCCAAACCCCTTTCGACATCGATGTCAGTTCCCTGACCGCGGATCAATAGCAGACCGAGTTCAAACAACTCTTTCGCTTCGCCACGCTTAGCTTTAACCACCTGTTCCCAGTATTGTGACTTGGCTTCACCTTCAGGATCGTCAATATCGGCCCGGCACAAGCGCGCCAGCGCATTCTGGGCAATGATATTGTCGAGTTTGGCCGCTTTGTCATACCAGTTAATGGCTTCCCGGACATTGGTGAGTTCATATTCCTTGGCTAAGGATAACTGGCTCGATACATGGCCGGTCTGCGCCTTGAAGATCTTTTCTTCGCGCTCGGCAATTTTGGCTTTTTCCAACACTTGCTGGTATCGCGCTTCTTTCTGCCGCTTTTCAACCAAAGACTGTTGCTGTTTGCCCCGGGAGACAAAAACACGGTACAGGATCCACGCCAGTAGGCCCGCTGAAAGGCCTGTCACAACCATTAGATAAGGCATATCCACTCTACACTTAGTATTTATTTCTATAATACCGAATCTCTATCGTATTCGGTGAGACCGCCCCCTCTTTCCCAAAAGCAGCGGCCTTTTTCTCGTTGACTACTTATATCGACCAACAGGCCAAAAACTGGAGGGGAAATTCCCCATCAGTATATGACAAATCCTGTCTATTCATCTTGTTTGAATTTGAAATAAAGCCAACAAAAACAAGCATAAAAGTAAATCAATGCTAAATTTGTTAGTGGTTACTGGTCTTGGTAGCCCCCACAGAATCATTGCCTAGTAAGGACAAGGAGCAAGGATGTTTCTCGACTATTTTGCCTTAGGTGTATTGTGCTTTGTCGCGATTTTCCTGTTCTACGGGATCATCGCCATTCACGATATCCCTTACGAAATCTCCAAAAAGCGCAACCACCCACACCAAGACGCTATTCATTATGCAGGCTGGGTCAGCCTATTTACCCTGCATGCGCTTTGGCCGTTCCTTTGGATCTGGGCAACATTATGGCGTGAAGATCGCGGCTGGGGGTTTACCAAAATCCAAAACGAGCAGAACGAGCTACACCATGAAATGCTGAAACTGTCAGAGCAGGTCGAACACCTAACCGGTAAAGTCGCCGAGTTGGAAGTGATGCAGGTCAAGCAGTCCAATAACAATAACTCGGCAGAGGGCAAGCAGGGAGGTGAGCACTAATGGATCTATTACTCATTCTGACCTACGCCGCGCTATGTATTGCGGTATTTAAAATATTCAATATTCCACTCAACAAGTGGACAGTGCCTACAGCAGTCCTCGGGGGTATTATTCTGATTGGTACCTTGATACTGCTGATGAACTACAACCATCCGCACAGCAACATGGGCGGGCAATTCTATGTCACCACGCCGATCGTTCCTGGTGTGAGGGGTAAAGTGGTCGACGTCCCCGTAGAGGCCAACACCCCGGTAAACAAAGGCGATATTCTTTTCCGTATTGATCCCACCCCGTACGAGGCTGAGGTCCAATTACAGTTGGCCGCCCTTGCCGAAGCGAAGCAAAATGTTATGGGATTAGAAGCGTCTTACCACGCTGCCAAAGCCAGTACCGAGCGGGCAGTTGCCGAACGAGATCGGACCTTTACTCAATTCCAGCGCTATGAAAAAGGGTTTAAGCGTGGTGCGTTTACTCAGTCGGAAGTAGACAACCGCCGCCAATTCTACCGCAGTGCCGAGGCTTCACTCTCAGCCGCACGGGCGGAAGAGCAACGCGCCAAACTGGCCTACGAGTCACAAATCATGGGGGAAAACACGGCGATCGCTAAAGTACGAGCCCAGCTGATCCAGGCCCAGTTCAACCTCGAGGAAACCGTGGTGCACGCCCCGACCAATGGCTATGTGACCCAAGTGACATTGCGCCCCGGTATGATGGCTGTTCCCTTGCCATTAAAGCCTGTAATGACTTTTATCCACCAGGAAGAACAGTTCTTTATCGGCGCCTTCAGGCAAAATTCGCTGCTCAGATTACGCCCCGGATTCAAGGCAGACTTTATCTTCCGCGCCCTACCCGGCAAGACATTTCAGGGTGAAGTGGTCGAGGTGCTTCCCGCTATCGGCGAAAGCCAAATCCAAGCCGCTGGCGTGCTCTACGGTAGCGACTTGCTGTTGCGCCAAGGCCGTCCGCTGGTAAAACTGAAAATCACTGATGATCTGAGCGAATACCAACTGCCTCAGGGGGCCAATGTCGAAATTGCCGTTTACTCAGACAGCTTCGAGCATGTCTCGGTAATGCGTAAGGTCCTGATCCGGATGAAGAGCTGGCAAAACTACTTATTTCTCGATCACTAACACCCCATTGTTCCACCCAAAAAGTGTGAGAGACCCCCGCTGGATCTCACGCAGATTTGATATCTCAGTAGTTGGTATATGCTTTGAGTATTAGCTGATTTTTTGTGCGGGCATGTTTCTTTTGCCAAGCCTAACGGCAGAAGTGAATTTTAAGGAAGTACTATGCTATCTATATTTGATATCTACAAGGTGGGCGTCGGCCCATCGAGCTCCCACACCAACGGGCCAATGATCGCCGGTTTTGATTTTTGCCACAAAGTGGATGCCATGCTAGACGATATAGCACGCGTACAAGTGGACCTGTATGGTTCACTGTCTTTAACCGGTAAAGGACACCACACAGACCGTGCATCTATCTTGGGCTTAATGAACAACAAGCCTGATGCGATTGATATCCAAGCGGCCAACAAGGCGATGGCAGAAGGGATTGCCAACAAAACCATTCTGCTGGCAGGCAAAAAAAACATCGGCTTTAATATTGATACCGACATGCTGTTCCACAACGACAACCTGCCCTTGCACGAAAATGGCATGACCATCAGTGCCTTCGACCACGCCGGTAAACAGCTGTTTATTGAAACCTACTATTCTATCGGCGGCGGCTTTATTGCGACTGCCGACGAGCTACAAAAAGGCAAAGCCAGCAGCAACGTTAAGGTGCCCTTCGAGTTTAACTCTGCAGAAGATATCCTGAAAACTACCGAGCGCGAGGGGATCAGTATTGGTGCGATGTTCCTGCGCAATGAACTGGCCTTCCGCAGCCAAGCAGAGCTGGATGCCAAAGCGAGCCAAATCTGGCAGGTCATGTCGAGCTGTATGGCCCGAGGTTTTGAAACCGAAGGAATACTGGAAGGAGGCCTGCATGTGATTCGCCGCGCCCCAGCCCTGTTGAAGAAACTCGAAGGCAACAAAGAGATCGAAAATGATCCTATGGTAGTGCTGGACTGGGTGAACGTCTTTGCTTTTGCCGTCAGCGAGGAAAATGCGGCGGGCGGACAAGTGGTGACCTCGCCAACCAATGGGGCGGCAGGGGTGATCCCAGCGGTACTGATGTACTACAACAAGTTCATTTGTGAGCTGGACGAAAAACAAATCAAGGATTTCCTCGCAGTATCGGCTGCCATTGGCATGCTGTACAAGATGAATGCCTCGATTTCAGGTGCAGAAGTTGGCTGTCAGGGCGAGATTGGCGTGTCGTCTTCGATGGCGGCGGCAGGATTAACGGCTATCCGCGGCGGCAGCAATGAACAGATCTGTATGGCGGCAGAAATTGCCATGGAGCACTCGCTGGGCATGACCTGTGATCCGATTGGTGGTTTGGTTCAGATCCCATGTATCGAACGTAATGCAATGGGCGCGATGAAAGCGATCAATGCCTCGCGCATGGCGCTAAAGCGCAACAGTAAATCATTGATATCTCTTGATAAAGTGATTGACACCATGTACCAGACGGGTAAGGACATGAACAAGAAGTACCGTGAAACCTCACTCGGTGGCCTGGCGATGATCCATTTAGCGCCGCCATGTGAATAAACGCCTTGGCCGAGTGTTCACAGCTCGGCCGTTTCTTTCTTATATCAATACGCTCTAGTCATTGATATTTTCTTTGACAACTCTGGCCGGGTTGCCCACCACAACACAGTGGGCCGGTACATCCTTGGTCACCACACTGCCGCCGCCAACCACCGCACCATCACCAATAGTAATACCCGGCAAAACCAGCACATTGGCGCCAATCCACACCTGGTTGCCAATGTGAATAGGCTTGGCAAACTCTTCATAGGTATAACGGGTAGCCGCATCAATCGGATGCCCTGCCGTACATAGGGTGACATTGGGGCCAATCATCACTTCATCGCCGATGATCACTTTACCGCAATCGAGGATCACCCCGTTGGCATTCATGTAGAAACTTTTGCCGACTTCGATGTTATAGCCGTAGTCGCACATGAAATTGCCGTTTAACGCCGTGGAATCATCTGACTTAGCAAACAGTTGCTGGATAAGTACATTGCGCTCTTTGCTATCATCACAGTGACTGATCTTGCGGCACAGGCTACGGGCCCGCTGGCGATCTTCCGGCAGCCCATCAGCACCAGGGTTATACAACATACCTGTGATCAGGCTTTTTTCTCTATCTGATAATGCCATGTAATGCTCTCCAATATTTCGAAGTATCTAATCACAACCTACCTAACAAGTTGATTGCGTTCGGTCAATCAATGACTTGTTATAATGACGCCTTACAAAAAAGGCTGGCAACAATGCCAGCCTTTCACTCATTCAACGTCACGTTTAACTACTGCGGGAATTAGAATCCCCAAGCGAAGTTGAAGCCACCACCGTTGTCAGTACGGCTAGGTTCACCACTGAACTCGTTAAGCTCGTTGCGCTTAACTTCTAATGACAAGGTTGCACCTGGAGTGAAGGCGTAGGACAAGCCCACTGCGTACACTTGGCGGTCACCATCTACACCATTTTCACCGTCGAAATCGACGTGAGAAGCGTAAGCATATGGACGGAAGCCTGATTCAAGTGCGTAATGCGCGTACACATCAACTGCGTCGGCATCAGCCCACTCTGTGCGAGGACCGCCTTGTAGGCCGGCTTTATGGATGTTTTCACCCTTGGTGTAAACCGCAGCAACCTTCAAGCCACCAGCGACATACTGACCACCTACAGTCAGTGCCGTTTGCTTGTCGCCGTCTTCCAAACCGTTTACATCAGTCGCAGTTGAAACTTCTACCTTGTTCTCAAGGTAAGCCACACCCAGGCTCAAGCCATAGTCAAAGTCGTAGCTGGTCGATAGCGCATAGTTGTAGTCACGCTTAACCTCGCTTGTCTCACCGTCGCTGGTAAAGCCGTAGTGCGCCGACACGTTCACGCCGTTGTCGCTGTAGCGGTAAGCCACCAGGTTGTCACCACGGCCCGTTGCCGCGAAGCCGCCGTCGGTACCTTCAGAGTAAATCGGTGTTGCATCCGGATCGATAATGATCAGGTTGTCCATGTAGCGGGCAACATCGTGGTATGCCGACCACTGCTTACCGAAACGCAGGTTACCCAGTTCATCACTGTTAATCGACACATAACCAAGACGGTTACGGAAATTATTACGGCCAGAAGTTGGGCTATTGAGGAACTGATCCCATTCGAATTTAGCGTCCATGGTCAAACCTGGCTGGATTTGACGCTCAACGCCCATGTTCAAAATACTGCGGCTGGCTGAGAAGATGTCATCTTCACCGAATACAGGCTGGAAGGCATCAAGAACAAAGACACCACCGATATCAAACTTGGTTTGCTCATCTTCATAAAGGGTAAATGCCGATGCCTGACCAGCAAGTAAAAGGGTGGAGATGACGACAGAGGAAATTTTCAGCTTCATATAACAGGTACTTCTAGTGATAGTTTGGACAATAATGCGTGTTTGCCAGCACAAACTATCAGAACCACTGCAACAATGTAATAGTAAACTAGTACGCGAGTGGGCGTTTTTTTGCTTAAGTTACATCACAGGGTCTATTTACATCCTTTAAAATCATAACGTTAAACCGAATAGACATACTCAAACATATTCTGATCCGATTTGTTTGATTGCTCAAAATTCAGACAAAACCACCAGCAAAACTTTGCTTTGTAGCAATAAAAACGGCATGTGCGATGCAAATGCCGTTTTATGACTGGTAGTTAGCGACTTATGCTATAGCTTGATCCAAGCATCCTTCCATGCAGCCCCTTCACCTGGTTTATAGGCTTCAGCAACCCCGCACCAAGCGCTATATGGGAACTCTTTACACTCATAGTTTTCGCCCAAATTAGTGACACGATCCCCTTCAACATATTGTTCGCCCAGCACCCAAGCTGGGTACTCGCCAGTCGATGCTGGTTTAACAATGACATTATGCGAAGCGGTCACTGGGTCATTGGCACTGTCCGTCACATCAAGCCACACGGTGACTGCCGTTTCACTTTCAACGGCTGGCGCGATAAAGCTGGCAGACAGATTGCTTTCAGCCACATCAAGCAAGATGCCGTTAGAGGCACGCCAGTTGAAGCTGAATTCGGTATCGTCAGGATCCTCGACGGTCGCCGTCATTGTGACGGTTTCAGTGGCTTTTACTGATTGAGGTCCGGTTAGCGCTACCGTTGGTGGGAAATTATCTGGAACGACTTTCGCTGTGATCGTCATAGTATCAGAGGCTGTTTCACCATCATCATCAACCACGGTTAGCTGAAAACTATATAACGTTTCAGTGTCCACCTTCGGGACAACTACCGACGCTTTCGCCTTATCAGCATTGATGATTTCAAGAGTATTGCCCAAGTCCTGCTGCCACTGATAACTGACGATGTCACCGTAAGGATCATTAGAGCCACTACCGTCAAGCGTTACCAGGGTATTATCTGAATACAAAGTGATATCGCCACCAGCATCAGCTGTCGGCGGAACCCCTTCGATGTCATTGATGATATTGACATCAAACTTATCTTCGACACAGTTGCGATAGTCACCTTCGACAAAGGCAGAATATGGCCCTTGATAGGCCACCAGCTGACACTTGTAGGTTTGGCCCGAAGGCGTATCAGGCGTCCAGCCCCAGTCTTCTTCCCAATGCACGTTCAGTGAGCCCGCACCACCACCATCGAAGGCCTGCATGTTGGCACAACCTAGCACTTCGTCTTCAGGGACAGGTACATCGAGGTAGTTTGCAAATTCACGGTAGTAATCAATACGGTTCTGCGACTGGATATGCTCGCTTGAACCGCCGCATTCCACGCCACCGTTGATGATCATCGTGGTCACACCAAACCCGGGAACAAGGCCGGCATTCAAGTCGACTTGATTGGGTTGCCAAGTTCCGTCAAGCACATGCAGCATACTGGGCTTAGGGGGTTGCGGATACAAATAAAAGAACACGGCACTGGCCAGATTTAGCCATGTATCGGCGACCAATTCCGGTTCGTTGAGCAGCTTTTCAACATTGCCATAAATGGCATGGGAAAAAGGGCCATAGTTATAGTTGTAACTGAGCTGCTTGGCACCGCGGCCGAAGTAACTCTTGTAGGAGCCATCTTCAAACTGGCCGCACGGATAAGCCTCACCCTGCCACAGGTTAGGATCACAAATACCATAGCCGCCAGAAGTCCCTTCGCTCCAGCCTACCTCACGCAGATAGTACAGACCCTGACGCCACTCAGGATATTCGCTATATGCGTTATGTCCGCCCGTTTCTTGGGTAAAGTGGGCAAACATCGTGGCAAGTGACTTACGGCAAATGGCTTCAGCATCCCTGCCATCATCATAGTTACCACAAAACGCCGGGAACTTACCGATACCCTTGAGGAAGTTTAAATAGGTATATTGGTCATGGCGCTCAACAAACAAGAAATTCCAATCATCCTCACTCACCAGTGATTCTACCCGTTTAACGTTCTCTGGATTATTCGGGTTACCAACGGTGATAGCCTCGACTTTCTCATTGTCCAGCGTCCGAATTGACTCCATCACTAATGCCAGCCCTTCGGGCTGCTCTGCGATAATCGCTTGCTCGTCAGCCAAGACTTCACTGAGCAACATATCATAAGGCTCGGCATAGGCTGCCGTACTCACCGCGCCGATGAGGGCACTACTGATGCTGGTGATTAACACTGCTTTAGTCTGTTGTTTTTTCATAAGATCATCCCTTCCATATACGCTTAGCTACCTTACGGGAATTCCGTACCTCAACCTTGAGCAGCAAAGGTAGCCGTAGCACTAATAAGCTCATAAATTGTGAGGGATAAGCGATGAAATAGAACGTGTTAATCTCGTCAAAAACGAAAATGCGGAATAAGCATCACATTGCCTATGAGGTATATTCCGCCCTTGCATTTCCCCTGTAAATCCATTGCCAAAAGGCATTTACCAAACAGATGAACTCGGTTTGCTCCCCCGTGACATCAAGTCACTTGGCGCGACCACAAACACAAAAAAAAGCGGCTTCTCAAAAAAGAAGCCGCTTAGTCTAATGATGGTTTACAGCAAATCTATTACTTAAACTCAACCAAATTTTTCTGGTAAGTGTCGAACTGTGCTTCCACTTCTTTCGACGCGCCACCAGTCATCTTGCTCACCACAACAATTGTGATAGTGGCAAAGATAAAGCCTGGGACAATTTCGTAAAGATCAAATATACCGCCAGTCAGCTGTTTCCAAATAACCACGGTCAGTGCACCGATAATAATACCGGCCAGCGCGCCATTGCGGTTCATCTCTTTCCAGAACAAGCTCAGCAGCAATGCCGGACCGAATGCCGCACCAAAGCCCGCCCATGCGTATGACACTAGGCCAAGTACTGTGCTATCAGGGTTCATCGCTAGCATCAGGGCGATAATGGATAGGACGATAACCGCGACACGACCAACGGTAACAATCTCTTCCGATGTCGCTTGAGGGCGGAATACCTGCTTGTAGAAATCTTCTGCCAATGCCGAAGAGGACACCAGCAACTGGGAATCAGCCGTACTCATGATTGCCGCCAGAATAGCCGCTAGCAAAATACCGGCAATCACAGGGTGGAACATAGAATTCACCAGCAACATGAAAATACGCTCACCGTCATCCAAGTTACCGGCTAGCTGGTTATCAACAAACAGGATACCCACCAGACCAACCAACACGGCACCGGCCATCGACAGAGCAGTCCAACCGACCGCAATGCGTCGAGCAGTTGTGATATCAGCATTGCTACGGGTTGCCTTGAATCGCGCCAAAATATGCGGCTGACCAAAATAGCCCAAGCCCCAAGCAGCCAGTGAAATAATAGCAATGGCCGACAACGGCTGGCCTTTCACATCGTTGAACAAGGTCATCAACTCTGGATTCTTCGCTTCCAGCGCCATGGCCAGATCGCCCGGGCTACCGCTCATCGTCGCAATCGGTACAATCAGCAGAGCCGCCGACATCAACAAGCCCTGTACCAAGTCGGTCCAAGAGACCGCAAGGAAGCCACCAAACAAGGTGTATGACACCACGCACACCGTACCGACAACGACCGCGATAGTGTAATCAAGACCGAAGACTGTCTCGAACAACTTACCACCGGCAACCAAACCCGAGCTGGTATAGAAAAGGAAAAACAGCAAGATAAAGAATGCTGAAATAGTTTGGAGCAGCTTGGAATTATCGTTAAAACGACGCGCCAGAAATTCCGGGATGGTCAACGCATTATCGGTCGTAATACTGTAGGTACGCAGACGCTTGGCACAGATCAACCAGTTGAGCCATGTCCCTAGCAACAAGCCGCCGGCCAGCCACAGTGACTCGATACCTGCCGCATAAGCGTAACCAGGCAAACCCAGCAGCAGCCACCCACTCATATCCGATGCCCCGGCAGAAAGTGCAGCTGGCCACGGTCCCAATGTGCGTCCACCCAGGAAATAATCGGCTGAATTAGACGTACGCTTATAGGCGATGTAGCCAATGGCCAGCATACCGATCAGGTAGGCGACGAACGTTGCTGTAATAGCAAAGCTATTCTCTATCATTGTTTGAGTTCCCTCACTTAAAGCCCCTGTTCATTGCAGGGGCATTTTGGTTATAACGCTGACAATCAGCGATGGGTTGCTTGTCAGCCGCCGGCAGGTTGCAAGCTAGTATTCCTGCCTATGACGGCACAACCCGAAGTTAGTGTTCCTCACCACTCCCCAACTCGAGCAAGGTGGCATTACCACCAACGGCTGTAATGTTGATGGTCCGTGTCCTCTCGGTCACGAAACGCAGTGAGTATGTTGGGCTACCGATCACCGGCAGCTGCTCGGTATCAGTTTCACTGATAAGCTGAGCGAGCAAGCCGTCTCGGGCAGCAAGTTGGCGCGAAAGCGCCTGGGTAGTTGACAGCTTGCCGGCATAGGCCACGCCAGCCACAGAAGGATGGCTGACCAAGTCAGCAAGCTGATCGTTATCGATAGCGGTGATCACACCGCCAGCACAGCCGCTTTGTTCTAGCTGTGCGACCAAGTCTGTTGCTTTCACCGGGTAATCTGCAGGCAGACAGACATAAACGGTATTGCCCGTCACTAATGCAGCAGACAACTGGCCTACCAGTGCCACCAGCGGTGTGTCACTGTCAGCGGTAATAATAAAGCTGCCACGTCCGGCACAGTAAAGCTCGTTGGTTTCACCGGTAGGCCCCGGCATCAACAAGGTCGGTGCCACATGTTCTTCGGCATGACGACATTGAAACTCCACCATGGCACGGCATTCGGTGGCCAGTTGATCGGTCCAGTGACGTAGAATACGGATTCGCGCTTCATAGCCCAGATTGTTCCAGCCTTCCCATGCCGCCGAGCTTGTATTTACCAATGTTTGAATAGTCATGATCACTCCTTAAATTTCTCGACGGCCATTAGGCTTCAACACAATCTTGGGTAAAGCGGTACAGGTAGTGTGGACCACCCGCTTTCGGGCCTGTCCCCGACAGTCCCTGTCCACCGAATGGCTGAACGCCAACCACCGCACCCACCTGGTCACGGTTGATGTAGCAGTTACCGACACGGGCGCGGCGCTCAATATGGCTATAAGTACGCTCGTTGCGGCTATGTACACCCATGGTCAGGCCAAAACCGGTGTGATTGATTTGGTCGATCACCAGATCAAGCTCGCTGGCTTTGAAGCGGACGATATGCAGGATCGGGCCGAAGTTTTCATTTTCCAGAATATCAATAGAAGGTATTTCAAACGCCGACGGAGCAACGAAATCACCGTACTGGCAAGTCGCTGGAACCGTAGCCTGTGCCACTAACTTGGCTTGGTTTTTCAGCGACTGGATATGGGTTAACAGCTTGTCGCGGGCCGTGGCATCAATCACCGGGCCAACGTCTGTGCTGTGCAGCTCAGGGCGTCCTACCGATAGCTCGGCCATTGCCCCTTTGATCAGGCCAATCACCCTGTCGGCAATATCTTGCTGGATAAACAAGACACGCAGCGCCGAACAACGCTGTCCGGCCGACGCAAAGGCCGAACGGACGACGTCACGTGCCACCTGCTCAGGTAGGGCCGTACTGTCGACAATCATGGCATTCTGGCCACCGGTCTCGGCAATAAACGGGACCGGCTCGCAATCTCGGGCAGCCAGGCTACGGTTGATGCGCTGGGCCGTTTCGGTCGAACCGGTAAACGCCACTCCGGCAATGCGGCTATCACCAGTCAACGGGGCACCTACCTCGGCGCCGGTGCCCGGCAACAACTGAATCGCGCCTGCAGGCACACCCGCTTCAAGCATCAGCTCAATCGCCCTGAAAGCAATCAGCGAAGTTTGCTCTGCCGGTTTGGCAACCACGGTATTACCCGCCGCCAGCGCCGCAGACACCTGACCCAGGAAAATCGCCAGCGGGAAGTTCCACGGGCTGATACAAGCGAAGACGCCGCGTCCCTGGTAGCTAAGCTGACGGGTTGTACCGTCAAAACCCATTACCGGTTTGGGCTGGGCAAATTCTTGCGATGCTTGATTGGCATAGAAACGACAGAAGTCCACCGCCTCGCGAATTTCATCAATGCCGTCCTGAATGGTTTTACCCGCTTCACGGTGGCACAACGCAACCAGTTCACCGGTATGCGCTTCCAGCAAATCGGCCAGACGCAGCAAGCACTCTGCACGCTCGGAAGCAGGACGGGACGACCATTGCGGGAAAGTATCTGCAGCGATAGCAATCGCTTGTTTAACCTGTTCTTGATTAGCAAAGGCCACTGTTCCCACACTCTCGCGGCGATCATAAGGCGCGGTCACGGCCAGCGTGCTGTCGCTATCCGTCACTGCAACCCCATTGATAATCGGACCGGCCTGCCATTGATGATGGGCAAACGCCTGAACAGATTCGTTAAATGGCTGCCACTGCGAGGCAATCTCAATGTTGATCCCAGCAGAGTTCTTACGCTCGTCACCGAAAATCTGCGGTGGTAACGGGATCAGGCTGTTGTGCAGAGTAGGACGTGATTTCAAGGTATCAACCGGATGCTGGATCAGGCTTTCTACCGGGCAGTTCGCATCAACCAAACGGTGAACGAACGAGCTGTTAGCCCCGTTTTCCAATAGGCGGCGAACCAAATACGGCAGTAGATCTTTATGGCTACCAACCGGCGCATAGATCCTGACGTTGGTCTGGTGCATCTCCATCACATGGTTGTAGAGCGCATCCCCCATACCATGCAGACGCTGGAATTCGAAGTTGCGATGCGATTGAGCCATCGCCATCACTGCCGACACCGTGTGAGCATTGTGGCTGGCAAACTGAGGATAAATCAGTCCGTTAAGATGGGAGGCCAACAAGAAGCGGGCACAGGCCAGATAAGATGCATCGGTGGCTTCCTTACGGGTAAATACTGGGTAAGCACTAAAGCCACTTTGCTGGGATAGTTTCAGTTCACTGTCCCAATACGCCCCTTTTACCAAGCGCATAGGGATAACATCGCCCTGCTCTTTGGCCAATGCCGCCAACCACGCCAACACTGGCAAGGCGCGTTTCGAGTAAGCCTGTATGACCAACCCAAAGCGTCCCCATCCTTTCACTTCATCAGAGCGGTAGAGCTTTTCGAATAGCTTCAGTGACAGCTCAAGGCGATCAGCTTCTTCGGCATCAATGGTAATACCGACATTGAGTTCGCGGGCACGCTTGAGTAACGACAGCACCGACTCATACATTTCATCCAGCACGCGGGCTTCGTTAGCCACGTCATAGCGTGGATGCAAGGCTGAAAGCTTGATGGAAACCGTTGGGTCTGGCGAGCGGGTATTGCTGCTACTTTCGCTGGCATAGCTGTCACGGCCTACCGCCTCAACAGCCATTACGTAATCTTTGAAATATTTCTGAGCGTCTTGGGCAGTCAGTGCTGCCTCGCCCAGCATATCGAAGGAATAGGTAAAGCCTTGGTCACGTTTACTTTTGCCATTTTTCATCGCTTCGGCAATAGTGCGGCCAAGGACAAACTGGTGACCCATGATCTTCATCGCCTGATTCATGGCTTGGCGGATCACCGGCTCAGACATCTTGTTAACAAGGCGGTTGATAACATGGCTTGGGGCACCGTCTTCTTTGGCATCCAGGCTAACCACCTTACCGGTCAGCATCAGTCCCCAAGTCGAAGCATTAACAAATAACGAATCAGAGCTTTTCAGGTGCGACTTCCAGTCTGCCACGCTAAGTTTGTCACGGATCAGGGCATCGGCCGTTGCGGCATCAGGGATACGCATCAACGCTTCAGCCAGACACATCAGCAAAATCCCTTCTTTGGTGTCCAAGCTGTATTCAAGCAGCAGGGCATCAATCATCTGGATCGCGTTCTGATCAGCTCGAACCCGCTCGATCAGGCTGGTGGCTTGATCAGATGTAAACTGCCGTTCTTGCGCTGTTGGCTCAGCCAATGGCATCAACTGCGCCAGCCATTGTGATTCATCCACGCTGTACAGTGGCGAAATCTTAGACCAGAGCTCATCCAGCGGACGCTCAATAAAACCAGGCTGAAGTACTTCTGCCGCATTGAACATAGTGATTCCCTCAATAGTGTACCGGATCAGGTAAACAGCATTTTCAGTTACTGACTGCCCCTACCCAAGAAAAATGTTACATCAGTGTTACCATTGAGGGGATTTTATTTTCCACCACTCCGATAGTCTTGCTATATTCTCCGATACTTTTTAGTAAAAGTCCGGCTTTTAACAAAAATTGACAGAGATTCTTTAAAAGACGTGCATTTTTTCGTAACCAGCAGCCAATTACTGCTGAAAAAATATGCAACCATTGAGGGATGATCAAGAAAGTGCGGAACAATGATCAAGTAAGATCGGCAACAAGGGACGCAAGAAGCTACCTATCGGCATAATAGGCAGCCAGTCAAGACGAGGAGTGAAAGGTGTTGATCAGTTAATTTGCAGGATTGTCGCGGCGATAGCGCGCCGGCGGCTTGCCATACAGGCGGGTAAAGGCTTGGGTAAAACTGCTCTGGCTGGCAAACCCTGTACTCTGGGCCACTTGAGCAACACTTAGCTGGGACTCTTCAATCAGATCCCTCGCCAGCTCTAGGCGCTTTTTCAAGACATACTGGTGAGGAGTGGCCCCTGTCTGCTCTTTGAACAGGTGATGAAATTGGCTTTCACCTAAAAAGACCAAGCCAGCCAGCTGGGAAACGGAGATTTTTCTGGTCAGGTGCTGAAGGATATACTGATCGATCACATCCATGTTCAACCGATAAGTCTGACGATCAAATTTCAGCGGCTTGAAATGGCGATGCAACACACACATCAAGGTATCGGTACACGCTCTGCTGAGCAGCAGATCATCGGGGTGGGCAGCCATCTCTGCTGTCAGCGCCTGAATGAGGTTCTGTGCTTGGCGATCAAGATGGAAATAACCTGAGTTCTCAAACAGCTGGGCAATATGGTCTTGACTATAAGAAGCCTGAAATTGCTCAGCAGCGACATTCAATACCAAAATTTCATTATTGCCTATGCCGGAAAAGGCATGCTCTGAGTCTGCTGTTACCAAACACCCCTGACCGGGGCATACCAGATTGCCCGCCCCTTCGATATCAAATTCCGTTTGCCCCGATAGACCAATCACCACCTGGTTGTAACCATGGTTATGGTGATCCATCTGCTCTGGTAACTTGACGATTTCAGAATGTTTGAACATTGGCGTGTTTAGCTTTTCTTTCATGCTAAATAACCGAAGAATATAGCGGTGATTCGTAGGCCGATAATACCATAATTCCCCCAATAGCTATACCCACCCCACACCGACCCTACAATCATGATCGCTCACCTGAAACCCCTGGAGTTATCACGGAACCATGATCAAGTGGGGAGATTTTACGGCCGGTGTCATTCTGATGCTATTTTGTTGATTTAAAAACCAGCTATCAATTTTATTATCTAACAACGTCCAGAGCACCAATTCATCCCCTTCTATCTAAAATGATTGTTTTTCAGCCGCTTAACTTAAAATCGGCGTCATAGGCCAAGCTGCCCTAACTAGCTGCCGGCACTTTGAACAGTCAGTAACGGGGATTCACTTGATCATCGTTCTGGGGTAAAAGGCCATGATCGCGATCTCACTTGATCATCGTTCCAATCGGAACGACATTGGCCGTTATAACACACCTCTTGATCATCGTTCCGTCTACTTTCAGTAGGTTGCAACCTCTACTGATAACAAGAAATAGATCGAAGTAATGATCCTTGATCATCTTTCCTATCTCGAGACTAATTGTGTTACAAATAGCACTCTTAATAGGGATAGGCGATCATGACAGAGCTGCTTGCACAACTACATTATTCATTTTCCATCACTGGCCCCATCTTTCTCATGCTGGGATTGGGGATCTACCTCAAACGCATTGGCATGCTGACGGAAGCATTCATAGAAACTGGCTCCAAACTGGTTTTCAACTTAACCCTACCCGCCATGTTGTTTTTGAGTGTTTCCCGTTCCAACATCTCCGAAATCGGGAACCCTGACTTATTATTGTTTGCACTGGTAGCAAATATTCTCACTTATCTACTGTTCGAGCTGTTGGCAAAACGCGCCATCAAACAGAAACAAGATCGTGGCGTGGTGATCCAGGGGGCTTTTCGTGCCAATACCGGTATCATCGGCCTTGCCTATGCCAGCAATGCCTTCGGCGATACAGGCCTTGCTCTTGGCTCGTTGTATGTTGCCGTCATCACGGTGGTATATAACATCCTTGCCGTCATCACCTTATCGCGCTCAAATCCAAACTTGCCAAGCCTCAATGCAGGCTTCCTGCTCCGATCCATTATCAAAAACCCATTGATCATCAGCATACTCTGCGCACTGCCATTTTCCCTTCTTGCAATTCCGCTACCAGAGTTAATCACAAAATCCGGCGGTTACTTTGCCGATATGACACTGCCGTTGGCACTACTCTGTACCGGTGCAAGCCTGAATTTCAACCAGTTGCGGCAAGAGCCAACCAATACCCAGTATGCCAGCATGGGCAAACTCGTGGTTGCCCCACTGCTCATTACCCTAGCAGGTATTGGACTCGGCTTTAGAGAGTTGGAACTTGGGCTGATATTCTTGATGAGTGCAGCACCGACAGCGGCTGCAAGCTATGTGATGGCAAGAAATATGGGAGGCAATGCCTACCTGGCAGCCAACATTATTGCTGTGACGACACTCGGTTCCATATTCACTAGTAGCTTGGGGATCACTTTGCTAAGGACGTTTAATTTAGTCAATTAAGCAAAGCAACATCACAAGCATTATTTATCCTCAAGAGTTAAGAGGGTATTACGATGCGACAAACGGCTAATTACCTTGCAAAATTAGCCGTTTTTTTTTAAATCGAATAGCTCTATTCGATAACTGTATGTTTGGCCAGATAAATATAATTCCATTCCACATTGTTTTCTTTGAAAATAAAACCAAGCGCGTGCAGGTGCATGCATATCTAGACAGACCAGTTATCTGGACAAACCATTGCTCATTTGTTGCCGAAAAAATGATTCAAGACATGTACAAACATATGCAAAGTAATTGAATAAGCTCTCGTTTCTATACCCGTCATCGCGATTTGCTGACGACAAAATTGGTGCATTTTTCCAAATAAGCATTTTTATGCCCAATGTTTTATAGCGCACCTCAAAAACGCGGAATCACATTTCCATATCACTGTCAATAGGTGATTTCCCCCCTTACTTGCTTATCGTACTATTGCTATAGTGCTTTCCGTCGACAGGGAGACGGTTTTTACCGCTTTCTGCCTACAGTATCCAGCTTTGGATACATGCCAAGCGGGTTTACTTTGGTATACACCCTCATACCAAAGAATATGAATCTGATTGGATACCTCTTCTACACGTCGTACAGGATTGTGCTCTTCGGAGTCAAACTCTTGTCTTTGCCGACCTATTAGGTCGGCTTTTTTTTATCCTTTTTTACAAATGTGTCCAAAAACCCGTCATTCAGATATTGTAACCTCTGGCCATTCAATTAAACTTCACAGTTGCAACTGCTCTATTCTATTAACTCAGGCACACGTAGTGAAAAATAAAGTCGACCCCTCTTTACTACATATATTTAATCAGCTCCCAGGGTGTTGGGGATGTAAAGATAAGGATTCAGTCTTCGTTTATGCTAATTCCGAGTACGGAAACATAATTGGTGTTGATCACCATTTAGATTGTATCGGCCGTACCGATTTCGACATGCCAAGCCCGACAGTTGAATGTGCAGAAGCATTCCGGGAGCAAGATAATCTTGTGGTGACATCAGGAAAAAGAATGCGGGTACTGGATATCCACCCCTATTCCGATGGCAGTTGGCGTGCACACTTATTCACTAAAACGCCTTGGAAAAATGAAGAGAACGACATCGTCGGAACCATTTTTTCAGGTGTCGAACTCAAGGATACGGCAGTACTCGAAGTTGGCCACTGGATTTGCCGGGCTGCCGGCCTCGATCCGAAAGAACAAGCCTCCTTCAATCTTGACCTCAACCACAACGCCATAAACCTTAACACCCGCGAAGCCGAAGTCCTCTTTCTGTTGCTGTATGGCAAAAAGCCGCAGTACATGGCTAAGGTGCTCGGTGTCTCGGTTAAAACCGTGGAGAATTATGTCATTCGGCTACGGGAAAAGTTCAATGCCCGCTCGAAGAACGAACTGATCGACATAGCGCTCGATCTCGGCTTTGGATCGCAGATCCCAGAGAGTATGCTAAAACGCCAGCTATCGGTGATTTTGAAAGAATAATCTGGCCAAATTTGTAACCGCAAAAGACGCAGACTTAGTTTGCCTTTTTGCAATCCAAAGTCTGTTTCCAGATCAATTTTTGTACTGGGCTGATTACCTATAATTCGCCCAGTTATTAAATTTACCGGCCTAAGTGCCAACGATATGCTGGAAATACTATGAAGCAATTTACGATCACCTACGTTGTCCATCCGCATTTCAACATCCCTTGCAAATACCAAATCCAAGCGGTGAGTGAAATCGAATCCATCACCAGTGCCGAAAAAGCCCTCAAAGTACGCCACCCTGAAGGAGTGAGTATCGTCACTAGCCAACAGCAGTTGGCGGCATAAAAAAAGAGCAGCTATTCGCTGCTCTTTTTTTATGCCGATTGGTATGCTCATGGCGCCAGACGTTCAATATCCCATGGCTGGGATCCATCTTTCGCTCGGGTATACAAAAAACGGTCATGCAAACGGTTAGCGCCGCCCTGCCAAAATTCGACCGAATTGACTTTTACTCGGTAACCGCCCCAAAACGTCGGTACAGGCACTTCGCCTTTGGCAAATTTGTCTTTCAATTCGAAAAATTTACTTTCCAACGCCTGCCTGGCAGAAATCCGCTCGCTTTGCTTGCTCGCCCAGGCAGCAATCTGACTTTCTTTTGGTCGTGACGAAAAATACCTCAGCACTTCCATCTTGGACAATTTTTCCGCACATCCGGTAATGTGAACCTGCCGCTCAAGGGGGTGCCATGGAAAATGCAGGCTTATTTTGCTGTTGTCAGCCAAGTGCAACGCCTTGCGGCTACCTAAATTGGTATAAAAGACAAACCCATCTTTATCAAAATGCTTCAATAACACAATACGCTGATAAGGCTGCCCGTGTTCATCAACAGTGGCCACCGTCATCGCAGTGGGATCAGTCAGCTTTGCTTCTATCGCCTGCTCAAGCCAGGTATTGAAAAGTTGTTCCGGCTGCTCCGGCAAATCATGACGGCGCAAACCACCCTGCGTATAGTCGCGACGAATATCAGACAATTCCATTGTTATCTCCGCTCATTCTCTGGATGTTTCTTACAACGCTGAAATTGTGCGCTTTGTCTGGTTGAAACACAAGTAAAATGGCCAACAGACAAAGTGAGCTCAATACTATGCAACCAAGCTCGACGTTTCGAACGAATGAATTTGCTACATTGGCAGAAAAAGGCCTTCCTATGTCGAGTAAAAAAAAATTCTTCTGCATTGCCCTACTAATAGGCTGCGTGGGTGCGATGCTCATCAGTTGGATCACTTTGTCACAAATCCAACGCCACCTCAGCGAAAAGCTCGTTATGGACGTCACCCAGCTTGGCACCAAAATAGACACCCAACTCGAACGTTACAGCCAACTACCCGAAGTCCTTGCCAGTGATCCGCGGTTGCTCCCTCCCCTCCACCCCAACCGTAAACCGGTTGCAACTGTAGGCGATCAATACCAAGCCGTAAGCAAACTTCTTGCACAATGGAGCCAAACCTTAGGTGCAGACACCTTGTACCTCATTGATATGCATGGCACAACGCTCGCTTCCAGCAATTGGCAACAACCCGACTCATTTGTAGGACAAAACTTCAGTTACCGTCCCTATTTCCAACAGGCTGTTAAGGGTCAGAATGGCCAGTACTTTGCGTTGGGAGCACGGTCGGACAAACGGGGGTATTATTTTTCAGCGCCAGTCACGGTAAACCAACGGCCTGTTGGCGTACTCACTATCAAGGTGGATCTTTCATTGCTCGCCGACATTTGGAAGTACGACGACATTGAATATGCGATAACAGATCGCCTAGGGATCATTTTTTATAGTTCAGAACCCCAGTGGCTTTATCATTCGCTAACGCCACTGAGTGAAGTCACGAAACAGAAGATCAAGCAATCGCGGCAATATGGTCATGCTGATATCGCCCCGCTTACCCAAACAGAGAACCTTGCCTCATTAAGCCAACAGCCCGTCATTCCTTTGCACCGTTCAAACGCTGCGACTTCACATTCCTATATCACTGCGCAGCATGATATGGATAAAGCGGGTTGGTACATCTTCGGCTTTACACCGCAAACAAAAGCATTCGAATATATGGGGCAGGTGCTGCTGTTGTTTATCTTGATCTATACCTTGCTATGTATCGCAATCCATTCTTGGTGGCAAACCTACCGGGCCAGAATCGACTTGGCCAATCTCAACAGTCGGTTGGAAAAGCGGGTAAACCAACGTACCCGGCGGTTACAAGAAACCAACCAGCAGCTAAAAATCACCCTGAGCCAATATGAGCATAGCCAAGCGGAATTGAAACAAACCCAGGATGAGCTGTTGCAAGCTGCCAAGCTCGCAATGCTGGGCGAACTATCTGCCAGTATCAATCATGAAATCAACCAACCACTTGCCGCGATTCGGACCTATGCCGAAAACTGCCGGAAACTATTAGAAAAACAGCGTTACGATATGGTCAGGGGCAATATTGATGAAATTATCCAGCTCAACGAGCTGATCGCTGACATCATTGCCCGGTTCAAAGTTTTTGCCCGCAAGGGAAATTTACAGCAAGCCTCACCTCGAACCAATGCCGGAAATTCTATCCGCTCTTCTTTGTCGTTAATGCGCAACGCGCTGATAAAGCAAGGGGTCATACTTCGGTTAGAGGACTTTCCAGACAATGTGATCATCAATATCGATGCTGTGCAATTTGAACAGGTGTTGGTGAACCTGTTGCAAAATAGCCTTCAGGCACTCAAAGATCAGCCGGAACCTCAGGTTGGCATTACGCTAACAATCCATTCAGGCCAAGCTGAATGCCGGGTATGGGACAACGGTCCTGGGTTAAGCCAAGAGCAAAAAGAGCAGGTTTTCTCGCCATTTTACACCACCAAGGAAGACGGTTTAGGGCTTGGAATGACAATATCGAAACGCATCATCGATGCATACCACGGCACACTCAGTGTCAGTGACCACCCAGGCGGAGGCGCTGAGTTTACCCTCTGTTTACCCTTAGAGAGCGAGAGCACGCCATGAATACCCCAGTTATATTTATCGATGACGAAAAGTCCCTCCGCAATGCCCTTGGCCAAACGCTCGAATTGGAGGATTACGATGTCACGCTCTTCGCCAGCGCCAAACCCGCTCTGGATCAGCTGACTAACCAGTTCCAAGGGGTCATTATTTCCGATATCAATATGCCCGGTATGGATGGGCTCACCTTTCTCAAACAGGCTTTAGCCTTAGATCCAGAGCTTTCCATTATCATGCTCACCGGCCATGGGGATATTTCCATGGCTGTTGAAGCCATGCGGCTCGGCGCTTATGACTTTCTGGAAAAACCTTTTTCGACTGAACACCTACTTGATGTCGTCAAACGGGCTGCCGAGAAACGTGAACTGGTACTGGAAAACAAGGAACTGCGCCGTGAACTTGAGGTGCAAAGTGGGCCTGGACCACGAATTCTGGGCAACGATCCGGCCATCAGGCAACTGAGAAGGATCTTGTCCCACCAGTCAAAAACTCATACGCCGCTATTTATCCACGGTCCCGGTGGCTGCGGCAAAGCCTTGGTTGCCCGCTTTGTCCATGACCATGGTTTACAACCACAACAACCATTTGTCACCATTGATTGCAGCGCACCCGGCGCTGAGGCGCAGCTGGGTGACCTTATCGCAAGTCATACAGAGCAGCTATGTGTTTCAGAGGATCAAACGTCACCGCTCTTTGCCACCCTTTATCTCAAACACATCAACCATACACCTCCGCAAATTCAATCTGCGTTGGAAGGTTTCATTGAAACGCTATGTAAAGGGAATGAGGCTGCTCGGGTCATTGTCAGTGCCGATACCGACCACCATCAACAAAGCCAAACCGGCCTACTGCATACTCTTTATTTCAAGCTGGGTTTCATCGCATTAGATCTGCCACCTCTTCATAAACGACGTGACGATATTGCACTCTTATTCCATAACTTTCTTCGTACGGACTGCAGCCGTTTTGGCATTGAACCGCCGCACATCGATACGCGACTGGAGCGGTGGCTGGCTGAACAAGATTGGCCGGGAAATGTACGAGAACTGCGGCAATTTGCCGAACGCTATGCACTGATGGGATCCAAAGCTATCGGCAACCACACTCAACAAGGCAGTGAACAGGCACAGGCAGCAACACTGGCTATAAGAGTGGCCGATTTTGAATGTAAGGTGCTTCACGACGCGCTCAATCGCCATCAGGGCAGGCTAAAGGAAGTGCAACTGGAACTGGGCCTTGCGCGAAAGACCTTATATGACAAATTGAGAAAGTATCACATTGATAAGAAGGAGTTTAAAGCCTAGCCGAACCACGGCCGGAACCATAAAGCAAAGCCAAATGAAAACCATGGCTGGTTTACACTTTTTTTCGAACTATCTCCATAAAACAAGATGTTAATCAGCCCTTCCCATCTAGCGAGCTAGAAATTTTGATACCTTAATCAGAGCGCTAGAATTGACAACCTCAGTCGCCTGAACGCTTCCCATCAACCATTTTCTCTTCAAGCTTGCTGAGATACACTATGAACTTATTTCGCTACACTTTTACTTGGATTGCGAGTACTTTCACCGCCCTGTTATTGTGCTTTGTCGTTTTACATTCCCTGAGTATACGCGGAACTCTCATCGAGCACGCTCAGCAACAACTGCACTCAAGCACATCCTATTTTGAACAGCGCTTGGGATTATTGGATAGACAAGATAACCCCGCCCAAGTGAACTACCCTATGTTGCTGGAGCAACTCGGCCAAATCTCCCCACGGGTGGAAACACACGTGCATGTATTGGCATCTAACCAACAGTATTCATCTGCATCTTTAAGCCAACCAATACAAGCAACTCCACCAACCAATATTTTTTGGCCGGCTCTCTCGTTGCAGCGTACCTTGTTCGGTAATAGTGATCTTGCGATACGCTTTACGGCTGATATACCTGCCGGCACAATGACAGTGGCTTTTTGGCAAAATTTTTTACCCGGGTTAACAATTGGCGCCGGAATCTACCTGCTCGCATTATTGCTTCTTTTTGTACTGCTAAAGCGAAAACTCCAGCCGTTGACCCAACTCGCTCTGCAATCTTCGGCTATTGGCCATAACACGCTCACTCTTCCACCCACCTCATTAAACAGCATTGAGGCAAGGGCCTGGGTGAAAATGTTCGGCCATTTTAAAAAACAGCTTGATGACATTTTTCAACAACAAGCAAATGAAGCCAGTAAACTGAAAGCACAAGCGTATCAGGACAATGTTTCGGGCTTAGGTAATCGCCATTATTTCATTAACCAACTCAATGCCTGGCTCGACAACCCACAACAAGGCGGCCTGATTTTGCTTAAATCGACCTTGCTTGATGAGGTGTACCAGCAATACAATTTCGAAGAAGGGGATACCTTCACCCGCAAACTGGCCGATGAATTAAATGCCAATATCATCCATGCGCAGGTTTACTTGGCTCGATTATCATATGATGAGTTCGCCGTTCTGCTGCCTAATATTGCCACACAAAAAATGATGCAAGTTGCCGAAGCAATGATTGAGGTGCATCGACAACAAGAAAAGGCGTACCGTGGCGAAAGCACTGACAGCGTATTTCTTGGTCTGCTGATGATTGAACATGCCAGTAGTGCTAGCCACATCCTGGGGCAACTAGATAATATACTGGCCCAAGCCACACGCAACCCGGCCGAACCTATCCAACTAGCAGATAACCAGCACCAAGTGCCGAGTTTTGGTAAGCAGCAGTGGAAAGCGTTATTGCTCGACGCCATCGACAACGACGCGATGAGCTATCAGTACCAGCCCGTTGTCAATGAACATCAACAGTCCTTTCATTTCGAGGTGTTCTCGTCGCTCAAAGCCGAACAGTCACGCTACAATGCCAACCAGTTTCTTGGTGCGATAGAAGATGTCGGTGCGGGGGTGTTGCTTGACAAACACGTTATTGCCCACCATGTGAATATATTGAATGGTGATCAAGCGCGAGGGCCTTTTGCCATCAACCTCACCACGAACAGTATCACGGATCCAGCCTTCAACCGCTGGCTTGATCAACTCCTGTCACGTAACCAGCATCTATCGCAGCGCTTACATTTCGAAATTCCAGAAGCATGCTTCATTCGAACCCCTGATGCTTGTAGCTTGTTGTGCTCAGCCATTCGTTTTTACAAATTCCGTTATGGCGTAGACGGCTATGGCCGCTATTTCAAATCGCTGACCTACCTCGAAGAATTCCGCCCTGACTACGCTAAAGTTGATTTTTCGTATACCCATCAACTCAACGATGAATTTAAGAAACAACTACTATCATCAGTCTGTAGAACGGCCCACAGCCTTAATATCATGACTATAGCGACCCGCGTAGAAACAGAAACACAGCTTGAGAGGCTGTCCGAATTATTTGTCAGTGGCTTCCAAGGTTTCTTAACCGAGCAGAAAGTAAAAGAGAAGCGCTCAACCAGACAACCGCATCCACATTAAAAAACTGATGAGTGATTTTTAATTTACAGTGTAAATCTAATTTACACTGTAAATTGGAATAACCCGATTAGAGTGGCGAGCACTGAAATACGTGGTCAAAGAGATGAAGTTTGGAAGGACCGTGGTCTTGCGTAATGAGCAATTTTTCTTTTTCCAAACGGCTCTGCACCCCCGCATAGAGGCGATTAACCGCAGTGATCATCACCCGAGAACGTAGCTCATCATATTCGTCACGTAACTGTTGATAGTCAGCTTGAAGCAAACCAATCTGTGACTTATGTTGTTCAGCGGCATATTGAATGCGTTCACTTAATTCGACAGGGCGCTTGTGCTCAGGCAGTTTCAACAGCTTGAGCTGCGCCTGCTTAATTTTATCGACGTTTTGCAGTTCAAGCTGATAGTCATGATGTTTTTCTTGCAGTTGCTGTAACAGGTATCCAAATTTGGTGAATGCGGTTACCACCGTTGGGACACCAGAAAGCGCACCAAGGTTAACCGCACGGATACTATAACCCGCCTCAGTCACCCCACCGCTTAAGCTCCCTTGCCGCTTAAACTGATCCATCACGACAACTTCGCCTTCAGCATGAATGACGCTGTGAAGAACATGCAGGGTAAACATCGCATTCTGACCGCAGGTAATATCAGCAAACTGGGCAAACTTACTCGTTACACTGCCTTTGGCTTCGATACAGCAACCAAGCTTGTTTCCCTCTAGCTTACGGCCAATGATTCCCTTAATAATTGAAATATCACCGCCGGCTTTCAGTTCAGCTAACTCAACAAAACCAGCGACAGTAATATTCCCCGTGGCAGTCACCTTCATCCCAGGCGTGACATCACCGGTTATAAGGATACTGCCGTCAAAGTTAATGTGTCCGGTTGCGACATTAACCCCTTTGAGGGTCAATGCCTCATCAACCTGCATACCACGGGGTTTGGCGACAGGGATCCCAGATTTCTCAGCCAGTAACATGTTCGGGTCTTGCTCGCTGATTATGGTCCCGTCGCCTGGCTGGAGCTCACTATCCTTACCCGGTTTTGCGGGTAAAGACTTCCCCTCGACCGTATAACCCGCGACACCTTCCGTCGCAGGGATACGCCGCATCAACCCCTGACCGGCTTTAACCGTGATTAGTTCACCCAAATCACGCATATCAACCTTACCGTCATCGGTTGCCTGAGGTTTTAAAATACGTTGGCTGGCGTCATCTACAAGTGATTCGAAACGAACATTAACACCATTTTCAGGCAATCGGCCAAAGGCCACGGGCAAGGTAAGCTTTTCACCGGGACGAAGATTCTGTGCTTGGTGAAGAAGTTGATGAAGTTGAGTTTTACGGATCCCTTTGATAATTCGATTTTGCTTGAGCGCTTCTAAAATATCGGGTCCAGTAGCATGTTTGCCACCATAAGGTGCCGTAATGGTAATCGCGGCGCGCATAAAATCAGAATCAGCCTTAACCACCAAGCTAGCATCACGCCGCTCAGCGATCACAATGGGCTCTGCATAGTCGGTTCCTGGGCCGAGATCATCGTCCCGGCTGGTAACAGCAAGTGCTGAATCTATCGCTTTTTCAAATAGGTAGAAATTTTCAGCCCCAATGCTATCAAGTTGTTCGATCAACAACTCACGCGTTGGGGCCTCTTGCAGGTCTGCGGTTGCCGCAAATAACACTGATTGTCCATCATCAGCGATACGCAGAAAAAGATCTGCCATATCAACTCCTTTTCTCTGCTATTGGCGAACAATAAAGTAATGGTGCTCCTCAATATTACAGTAACAAATCAGTTACCTAGTATTTGTTCAGTCACAAATTTATGTGAAATATATCAATTAACCTACAATAAACAATAGATTGCATATAAATTTTAGCAAGAAATAGGAGCTAAGGTCAGACCAGTGCTATGGCGCTTAACTGTTGAGAGGTCAGCCATTGATCCGTAATAAACATATAACTTCCATTATCGGGGTGCTTTTTATTCACCGATATTTTATCTTTGCGCAGGTAACCCTCTAACATACCTACCGGTTGGAGATAGAGTTGGTAGCAGGCAGTCAGCGGTAAGGGCGTCGATGATTCGAAGTAGATCCGGTGGCGGGCAATTCTGTTTACCGTCACCTTTACCCCATAATCCTGACTATCGATGGTTTCACCACTGCTAAGAAGGTGACCGAACAAACGACCAGCGATACCGCCACGTCCAACGGAGTAGCACTTTTCAATTTCAGAATCTTGGTAAACAGAGGAATGAGTCATCTCTTTTAGCGCTGGAGGAACATCTTTTATCAAACTCATGCTGACTCCTTATTATTATATTTTGCCTCCCACCATAGAAGTATTTCGGCTGTATTGCGGCACAAAACCGGAGCCAAAAAATTAGCGGGATTCTTTAAACGTAGTCAACGAGGCAAAAGAATACAAATCTAAAACACAAGGCTTTCTCTTGTTCAATTTACAGTGTAAATTTCGACAATAAAAAAGGTGGCATACGCCACCTTTTTTTTAGCAAGTCTTTATGAACAGCATGCGCTGAAATTTACACTGTAAATTGATTTAGCGTAACGACTGAAATTCAGCAATCGGCGCATGGCCCCGAGATTCAAGAAAATCGGTAAACCGAGAGGCGCTGGTTGTTACCACTGACGATTCATCAACTTTAACTTTCTCAAACAACGCCAGAGCCGAGTCAAACTTTCCAACGTCATAAGCAAAGTGCGCATCAGACCCCGTTGTGAACGTCACACCCACCTCTTTACCAATTTCGGCAATACGTTCACATCTTGGCTGACTACCGATTCGAGACCCTGACAATGAAGAGTTATTTATCTCAACCAGTACATTGGCCTCCGCCGCTGCCGCCAGAACACGTTCAAAATCGAAATCAAAATTCGGGTTGCCTAAATGACCCAACGCATCGACCCGGCCAGAATGAATAACATTAAGCAAAACTTGCGTATGTACTTCCGACGTAGAAGGGGCAAACACTGGCTCGTGAAAGCTAGCAAGAATCCAGTCCAAATGACCTTCCACCTTGGCAGAGATATCAATCTCACCAGCAGCATTCATAATGTTAGCTTCAACACCGCGTAAGATACCGACCCCGTGAAGAAAACGAGGCAAGATTTTCTGATTGGCAAAATGCCAAAAATGCGGCGCGCCCGGCATTGAGGAGGCGTGATCAGTGACACACAATAATTGCAGCCCTTTCTCTGCGGCCGCCGCTGCATTCTCTAAAACGGTGCTATACGCATGACCACTAGAAACTGTATGGCTATGGGTGTCGACAACAAATTTCATTACTCACTCCTTGCTATAGAATTCTTTTTAAGATCGGCGCAGACAAAATCACGTAAAACCTGCTCAGCTTGTTTACGTCCTGTCAGCTGGAATTGTTGGACAATGTCTTGCCAAGTTTTGCGTTGAATGACTTTTGCCACTGCCAGAAGCAATGTAGCTTGCTCGGCAGACGGTCCGACATGAGTCAAGCGGTGATACAGATATTGCTGCAGTGCAGGCAACACTAATTCGTATCCCAACCCGCCCTGGCTGTATATTGAAAGCTGGTGTTCGACCCACTCACTCGGAAGGGGAGCAGGCATCACTTGAAGCGATAATGACTCAACCAACAGCGGCAGAAACTCTTCCGTTGCCATTTCACGAAAAGCTTCACAGGCATTGGTGGTCAACCCTATCGCAAATAATATCCTCGCTTTAGCAAACCACTGCTGACTCAGCTCACTGATCGGTTGTACGCAAAGCAAGGACGGATAACCACTCGAGGCATCTTTTTGTAAACCCAAGCGAATAGGCTGGTATCCTGCACGCTGCCAAAAATGCAGCAGCTCGGTTACATAGCCAAAGCTGGTACCAAGAAAATCGTAACGCTGTTGAGACCAAAGCCGAACCGAAGACAATAATTGCTGACCAATTCCTCGCTGCTGAAACTCGGGATGTACCGCTATTCTCAATATACGGCCTGAACGTTGTTCTGCAGCTTCAGAAATACCAAGATGAGCCGCGACAGATTGGGCAAGTAGATGGCCCCGAGGCCTTCTCTGACCTCGTTGGATTTGCGCGGCAAGCTCTGGAGAGAAACCACCTTCATCGACAATCAAACAGCAAGCCAACACATTGTCACCATTTCGGCATACCCAAATATGTAAGCTGTCATCATCGAGTAAGTTCACCAGATCGGCAGGTGACGTTTGATAGTGAGCATTGATCAATAAACCAAACAATGAAGAGAGAAGATTGTGCGAACCCAACAACTGGCCTTTATCAAGACACTCGAACTGTGCCGTATTGGGATTGAGTCCTGATGAGGCTGTCTCAGCATCTAACAATAAAGCATTGAAGATCCATTTTTCCAACGGGTCATTATCCGCCCAGCGGATCGGTTGCGTCATCTCAAACGCACGCCACTGTGGCATTACCTTATCCAACTGTTGCCGAAACTTAACGGCAAAACCACGCCCGGTTCCCTCGTAACCATGTACGGTGCTGGAAAATACCAAGCGACCAAAACGACTGAGTAGTGTGTGAAGAACAGGAGCCGGAATAGCCGCGGCTTCGTCAACCATCACGAGATCTGCCGATGGCATTTCTGACAGCAACACATCCGGGGCGATAAATGTAAGCGAGCCTTTGCCAAGCTCAAGGAACTTTTGGTTGGAATACGACACCCCGAACTGGTCAGCAGCGTGACGAAATACCGTTTGGCAGGCAGCAAAAGACGGGGCCGTTACAACAATCTTAATATTGCGCTCTGTCAGCAAACTGGCTGCAGCAAGTCCCAATGATGCCGACTTACCTCTACCACGATCAGCAGTTAAAACTAAAGGGCGTTTACGGTGACCAGTCACAACCCGACGGATAGCTTCAACGGCACTAGCTTGGCAAGCAGTCAAAGTACCAAAAGGTAAACCAGCTTCTGTTGCGACAACGCTATCCACTTCACCCAAGTCAGGAGTTGGCAGTGCTGGCAAAGACGAGTTCGGTTCCAGCACCACGACCTCGGGATGCTGCAATAATTGGCTAAAGCGATTATTAAAGTTCGAATCACTATTCGCGAACCACTCCGGTGGCAGCAATAACAGTAAGATCCCACCACCAACAACAGTGCCAGATAAAGCACCAAGGGCTTGAGCATCTAGGCCATTGTGCCCGTTGAAAGTCAGCATCTGACATTCTCTGCCTAACCATAGTTTGGCTTTTTTGAAAGGAATGGCATCCATACCGGCACTGAGCGGTTCACCGCAAAAAAGCGGGTTCGGATAAAGAGGTGCAAACGCATCTATAACTTGCGCAGCCCAGTCTTTACCCCCCTTGGCAACAACGAGGTACCGGATATTACGCTTAGCCGCAATCGAAGAGAGTGAACGGCAGAATTCAGAAAGTTGGGACATGCTATGACTCAATAACAAACAACAACCCGATAATACCAATATGCCGTAACCGGTGCGAAAAAAAACCACGCTAGATAGCGTGGTTTTCATATAGATAGTGAGCAGAGTATTCTACTTCAAATAATCGGCCAGATACGTGAGGATTTCATCGGCTTGACGCTCGGTCAACTTTTTCAGCTTAAGCTGAAGCTTGTCACCATCGCGCAAATAGCTGATCTTACCCTTAACCAAATCTTGTGGTTTAGGCTTCTCGATCTCGACTTTTGGCTGCAGTGTCTCACCAATCTGCTCAAGTTTACTGGTCACTTCACGAGTAATCCGAGTGATACCTGAAGCATCAATAGACTTCCACATCGCTTCGTCACCGGTAGAAATTTCGGAAACAAAGCTCTGCTGTTGGTCGTTATTGAGGCCGAAGAAAAGGCGATGCAGCTTCACAATCGTCGGTCGGCCAAGTTCACCGACACTCGGATATGCCATCAACAACTCCATTGGCAATGATGCCGCCTTCAATGCACCACTGACCAAGGCTTCGCTACATTGGCAATATCTGGCGAGCTCTTTCTGATCTGCCACTTTACCGGTTTCAAGCAGCGCCTGCATTTCCTTACCACGCTCAAACAATGACAGCGGTTTATGTGCATTGGCAACATCAGAAAGGAATTTGGCATGCTCGCCGTTAATTCCCTTACCCACATAGATAAGGAAATCTTTTTCAGCCAATATACATGACATGCGACGGCGGCTACCATCAAGCACCTCAATCCGGCCATCTTCCAACCAGCGACCCACCGCTGGATATTGCTGGCCACGCTCTTTAAGCGTGTTTAGGATATCAGCCAGCGCATGCTCGTTAAGGAAAGCTTGTTCACGGGCATTTTCAGCAAATACACGCGTTTTCTCAGCAACCTGGTTGGCTTGGATTTTGATCAACTCAAACGCAACGGTTTCCTCGCCAGCTACGGCCAGTTCAATAACTGATGCTTTGTCACGTGCCGCTGTTTGGGCTTCTGTTGGCGTTGTTGCGCGTCGTTTGTCGGCTTTACCGAACAAGCGCGCATTAAGATCTTTGGTTTTAATCGCCATCCACTAATTACTCCCGGTTCAGGTTAGCCCAGTGAGAGTGCATCACACGCTCTAACTCTAGGCCAACACGTTGGATCGCATCTTGCGCTGTAGAAAGGGTCTTTTTGCCCCCTTCAAATTCGGCTGCCGTTAGGTCGAACACAGTGCTATAGGTATCGGCACAAGTCTCAAAGGCACGGCTTCGCGGTACCGTCGCCATCATGACTTGCTCACGAAGCAGGTAATTCATTTCAGTCAGCACCGAAACCTGCTTCTTGTTGTCATCCTCGAACATGGTCGGCATTAGGCGGATAAACTCCAAGCCGTGCCAATCTTCAGGGAACATTTCATAAACTGTAGGCAAATGCTGGAAAAAGTTAACGGTGGAAGCCCAGTCGAGACGCTTTGCCGCACAAGGAATGATCAGGGCGTTGGAGGCATACATGGCATTCCACACCAGCGGATCAATGTGCGGGCCCGTATCGATCATGATGATGTCAAACTCATCAGCAATAGGGTCGATAACCTTTTCCTTAAGCAGGCGAACAATATTCAAGTCCTGATTTTCTGCCAGATCCTGCCATGCATCGGCATTGAACATGGCATCTTCAGGAAAAGCGGCAATGGTTTTCAAGTTCGGGTATTGGGTTGGCATTACCACATTCCCCATCACGAACTCCTTGTCGATTTCCTGACCTTCAGGCACATTTTCCAGCATCACATCAACCGCTGAATAAATGGTTTCCTGATCACCGACACTGATCTGTGGGTTAAGGAACAAGCGCAACGAGCCCTGCGGATCAAGGTCAATCAGGCAAATCCGGTAGCGCTTGTCCAGATCCAGCGCTAGACATGCTGCTAGGTGAACAGCTGTCATCGACTTGCCGGTGCCACCTTTCTGGTTCTGGACATTGACAATCCACGGCTTGCGACCGGCACCTTCACGCTCGTAAAAGGCTGGCTTTTTTGTCGCATCCATCAACTGATGGGCCTCTTCCAAACTAATAGAATAATGATTGGCGTTATTTTTGGTAAATTGGTGGCCATTCGCTTCCATGCGTGAAATAGCATCATCCAGTTTGCGGCGGGTAAGGCCCGAGCGACTCTCCATCAATGCTTTCGACATTGGAGGGAACGCTTCTTCCCGACGTTCCTCCAATACAATCTCAATTCGGTCCGCTTGGACCTGCTTCGTCTGCTCGGCGATATTGAGCAAGTTGTCTATGGTTTGTTCCCTGTTCATTGTCTTTATTCACCTTGAAACATTTTGCTTTATTGTACAACAAAAAAACACCAAAACAATAAAAAGCTGAACAACGACATGTGATATTTATCTCAGCATAAAGCGATATATGGAGCAAAAAACCGACGTATTTTTCTTGAATTCTGATTTGAAAAGAGAGTGATTAACTTGGAAAGAGTTAAAGATTAAAAGTGTTACAGCGTCACTATTTTACAATGTAAATCCAATTTATGGCCCATATTTCCGGAAGCGTGCCTTTTTTTGGCTAGTTTACGGACACTGTCACTTTGACTAAATTTCATACCAATTTGCGACTCAGAATAGCCAGCTATGGAAATTGGCAAAAATGATGATGAAATCGCTCAATTTCATTATGATCAACCAAATACAGCCAAAGCACGCTCTCGACGATCAGGATGAAATTAGCGGTCCCGCTTGATCTAACCTGATTCGAATGCACATAAGCTTGATCATCGTTCCTGTCTCTCAAGCAAGATCACGAAGCATGATCAAGGTAAGAATCCGCCTCAGCAAAGCTGCAACAAGGCACAGCCTTGATCGGAAAAATGATCAAGTGATAGACGGTGTAAATCGATCGTAGAATCGAATATCCCGAAAGCATGTAAAAAAGTGGGGAAATTACGGGGAGTGTAGGTTTGATAAGGGATTAGCTAATAACAAAAGAGGCTATCAAGCCCCTTAAAAGGCTGTAAATTGCTGCTTGAGGCTAAAATTGAAATACACAGGCTCAGGCTTGATCATACATCCGGCACGGACACATGATAAATCACTGGTAGAATACGGCGAGTGTCAAATCAACTTTGTTCAATTTAACATCATCGAAGTGTGTATGTTGGCAAAGAACCGTAAAAATAACGTTGAATGACACCAACATGATCATCTTTCCGGTGCTAAAAGGGCCAAAATGAAAGGACTGAGTTTCACGGATACATCTAAATAGCCCATTTTAGGCCAGATGTTCAATTGTGCCTGTGGATAACCTGTGGGTGTGCCATGATCATGCTTTCTTACACTCGATGATCATGTTTGCAGATTGATGATGATCATATTTCCAGCCTCTTGATGATCATCGTTTCAATTAAACGTTGATCATTTTTCCAGAGACCTCCTGATCATGCTTTCGATCGGGCTGTTTTTTATAATCTTTAGTTTCAGTAGCTTACGAGTTTTTAAACGGCCAGATCATAAGATCATATAATCAATAAGATCAAAATAAACAAAAAGATCAGTTTAAAAAAAGCCAATAAAAGATCTTTCTTTCTTGTTATATTTCTATTAATCTTTCACGGAAAAATGATGCATCTACGGCTAATGACAAATGAATTCCGCGCTTTCATCAAACAATAACAATCCTGAGAAGATATTGATCCTCGCTCCACGATCCCACAAAGACGGGCATCTTTTCTCGATCCCGGCAAATCTGATCGACTGGCTTCCACAGTACCAACACTTCAAAGGTGTCACCAAGAGCATTATCGAGTTACTCAACTTGATTTCGCTACGAGGCTTATCCACCCATGATGGTATGGTATCGACCACTGAGTTGGTTGAAGCAACGGAAGGCCACTTAACACGGGCGGCAATCCAGCAGCGTTTAAGAGCGGCGGTTAATATCGGTTTGTTCAAACAGCAGCCAGTGAGGTTTGAAGAAGGGCTTGCGGGTAAAACCATGTTGCATCATTTCATTAACCCGGCCATGCTGATCTCACAGCTTGGTACCGGAAGCTTGAATTCAGAGCAGTCCAAAGCCAAAGAAAAACAAAAACGTTCAAAGGCCTTGGCGCAAAATCATGTGAACCGCCAGTTGCTCAGTGAACACGGTTTGGGTACACCGCCAAGCATGCCGGATGAAGCTGATCAGATTGTGATCTCTCCCACCAGCTGGGCGGGGATCATCGATCAGGCACTGGCTCCGCCTCGCACCAAGAAGAGTTATCAGAAATCGATGGTGGCGATCAGTGGCACCAAGGCAATCATCGAAACACGATCATCGAAGTCGATCATGACCGTCGATGATCTGATGACCTTGTTTGCCTTGTTCACCCTGACGGTGCAGTACCACGATCACCACATTGCCGATTATGAAATTCAATCACGCAGTATGGGTAACAAAACCCCGGTATATATCACGGATATTCTTGCACTGAGGGGCAAGAAAGACAGTGGACCCGCTCGTGACTCTATTCGTGAAAGTATTGATCGCATTGAATTTACTGACTTCCAGCTGCATGAACTGACAGGCCGCTGGATGAGTGAAAATATGCCGGAAGGATTCAAGAGTGACCGTTTCCGTTTCCTGGCCCGAACCATCACAGCATCCGAAGAAGCACCGACGGAAGGCGATGACGGTGAGATCAGGATCAAGCCGAATTTGTATATCTTGGTGTGGGAACCATCTTTCTTCGATGAGCTACTGACCCGGGATTATTTCTTCCTGTTCCCGCCAGAGATCTTGCGCCAGCATACCTTGGTGTTCCAGCTGTATTCGTTCTTCCGGAGCCGGATGTCACGTCGCTACACTGACTCGATGATGCTCAGTGAGTTGAACCAGAAGCTGGCCCGCAATATTGAATGGCGCCGTTTTTCTACCGATCTGATCCGCGAGCTGAGCAAGCTGGCGGAAGATAAGATCACGGATCAGGTCTTTGCGGTTAACTTGTGGGGTTATCACTTGACGATCACACCGCACGAGGAAGGCAAGCGTTACAGCGATTACCAGATCGATATCCGTTGTGATGTCGATGAAGTGATCCGTTTCTCTCGGGCTAAAACGACCAACGAAGGCAAACGTACCATGGCACCGACGATGCCGAACCCGCTGCGAAATGAAATTTTGCCTAAGCGGGAGCTTGATCAGCTTTCCGAGATCATCGACGGTGAATTTGAACCTATCCAGCGCAAGGAAGGTCGTCCGAAGGGACGTTTGGGTCGCCGCGTGAAGCTTCGCAAGCATTTGGTTGAGATCAATGCGGATGAATTGACCATTACCTTGTCCAAGTATACTTCCTCAGAAGCTCTACAGCGCAGTATAACGGCGTTATCGGCGATGAGTGGGCATTCTGTTGCCTCTATCAGTGAAGAGTGCCACAGCTTGCTGGAGAAGCTCGATTGGCTTCGGGTTGGTGGTGACGTCGTTCCTTACGAAACCTTGAGCAAAACCATTGAGCTATACAACGGCCAGCACGACGAAGGCCATCTGTCGATTGAACGGCTTATTTCAGGCCTGGCAGTAAGACGCAAAGTCTGTAAGTTGGTTTATGAAGGGCACGTCAACGAGCAGGTGATGCATGCGCTGAGCGATATTGCCAGCGGTAGCTAAGTGCTCGCCATGAATAATAAAAAAATCCGGTCAGTGACTCACTGACTGGATTTTTTTATGCCTGCTGTTCAGCTAACTTGGGTATATTATACCAAACTCACCAATATTCTGATCATATCAGAGTCATCTCTGCCGTTTGAGTTCAACCCAAATTGATGAAGATATAGTCGCTCTACATCAAAGCAGTTTGGGGTAGATATCAAGCGGCAGAGGGGCTCCCGAAGGGCGAGTTTAAAAGGAATATTGGTGAGTTTGGTATTGCAATTAATCCAAGTTATAGGATGTGTCATGGAGTGGCGGAAAATTTATCGGCGTAGGCTGGGCGGGATGTTGCTCGCTGTCGCCGGGGTTGTCTCGGGAACCTTCAACGTTGTAGCAGCTGAGTCTCGGCCACAGATAGGTGTGGTACTGAGTGGCGGTGGTGCGAAAGGGGCTGCCCATATTGGCGTGCTGTCGGTACTGGAAGAGAACCGGATCCCGGTTGATGTGATCACCGGCACCAGCATGGGTGCCTATGTGGGGGGCATGTATGCCATGGGCCTGTCTGCCCACGAGGTGCAGCAAAAAACCATGGTTGCTGATTGGCAGAGTGGTTATAACGATCGGGTTGGCCGCAATGATTTGGAATTACGCCGCAAACAGCAAAATGACAACTATCAAATCTATACCGATCTCGGTATTGATCTCCAAGGAAATTACCAATCCAAGCCCGGCGCCTTCCAAGGGCAGGGTATGGCCATTTTGCTTGGCCGCCTGACTGATAACCTCCCCGCGCTCGACAGTTTTGACGATTTGGCGATCCCTTATCGTGCTGTGGCGACGGACATTGTCCATGTCCAGCCTGTGGTACTTGAAAGTGGGCACCTGGCGACAGCAATGCAGGCGTCGATGACGGTGCCGGGTGCCCTTCAACCAGTGCGAATAGACAACCAAATCTTGGTGGATGGCGGGATCGTCAACAATATGCCTGTCGATGCCGCACAGGCGTTGGGCGCCGACGTGATCATCGCTGTTGATTTACGCGATGCGTTGTTCGCAGAAGAGCAGCTCAACAGTGCATTTAACATTATCGGCCAGCTCACCACTTTCATGACCAATACCAGTTCCGATCAGCAAATGGCATTGATGGGCGAGGGGGATGTCTACCTCCAACCGGATGTCTCTTTTATGCTGGCACCGGATTTCGGTAAAATGGATCAGGCCTATGTCGCCGGCCGCAAGGTGGCGCTGGATGCATTGCCGCAGCTCAAGCGCTATCAGCTGTCAGAGCAAAACTACGAGGCCTACGTGCGTGAAAAACTCGACCGTCGTTCTCAGGTGCTGGCCAGTCCGGCTTACTATATTGACCGGATCGAGGTGAATAATCATACCCAGCGCTCTGATTTGGCATTGCTTGAAGTGATGGATCTCAAGGCTGGCCGGGTGATCACCAACGAAGAGATGGACGAAGCGGTAAAAAGGCTTAACCGGCAAGATATCTTCGAGCGTGTCACCTATCACATCGAGCAGCAGGACGATGCAAGTACGTTGGTGATGGATGTCCGTGAGAAGTCCTGGGGGCCGGGATACCTCAACTTGAAGTTTGCTTTCGAGGATGATTTTGCCAACCGCTCGGATTTTGCTTTCGGTACCCAGTATATTTACACCAATCTGACGGATAAGGGCGGGGAATGGCAGTTTGAGTGGTTACTGGGGAGCTGGAAGAAAATTGATACCAGTTTCTATTTTCCGCTCGATTATCAAAAAAACAGCTATACCTCATTCGGGATCAACTGGAACCGCGAAGTCCGTGAGTTTATTTTGTCCGAGGAGCAATCGGATATGATTGGCCGTGAGCCGGGCACTTCGGTCGAAACCGAGTACAGTGTTTACAATGGTTATGCCGAGCTGGGGTGGAACCTGCAACCATGGAGCTCGCTGGCGATTGGTTACCGCGGTGGTGTCGGCGAGGTCAGCGAAATCAATATCACTAACAAACAGGACTATTCGGTCCACGGGCCCTATGTGTCTTTTGTCTATGATGATCTGGACAGCCTGTTCTTCCCACGTGAAGGCTTTATGCTCCACAGCGAAATTGGGCTGGGTTCGAGTCGTAGCTCGCTCAACGATGAAGATACGGTATCGAGTGACAGTGTGTACGCGCAAGTGAAATTACTCAAACCGTTTAGCTATGACCGGCATAGCTTGGTCACGACATTGCAGGCGGGCGGCTATGACGGCGATGACCTATTACCGGTTTATGTTCAGGATCTTGGCGGGTTGTTCAACCTGTCGGGTTACCACCGTTACGAGCTCAATGGCCGCTACAAGTTGTTTGGTGCGTTAGTGTATAGCTACCGACTGCTGGATAACAATTTCGGTGCCGTGTCGATTCCGGTGTATGTCGGTGGCTCGCTGGAGCAGGGCGGGGTATGGGATGATCAATCGGATATTGATTTTGACTCTAGCTTGACGGCAGGCAGTGTGTTCTTGGGGCTGGATACCCCCGTAGGGCCGGTATACCTAGCCTACGGTATGGCTGAAGGGGGACAGAATTCTTTCTACCTATCGTTGGGCACCACGTTTGACTAACGAGGTATAAACCTAGGTTGTTCTGGGCTGAGGTTGCTCCCTGTATTTCCGAGTCGCTATTGAGCCGTTTCATGAAAATTGGAACCGTGACCTCAGAGGAAGACATTGCTTTGTTATTTCTGACATTTTCCTGACAACAGGGCTTTGTGCTGAGGCAAAATAAAAAACGGATATAACCTTTGTCCCTTTCGATGAGTTAGGTTTTCACTGGTAAGGATACTGGGTTGACCTAGTCACCCTCTCGAAATGCAATATATGAGTTATTTTGCGAGCCATCGACCGGCTCGCTTTTTTTTGCCTGTAATATGGCTTCCTTCCTCTCTCCAATTATTATCTTGAAGTGCTTAGAGAGCTTTTGCCCACTGTATTAGCCGTGCCTTACGTGTATCGAGTTCGTCTGGGTTGGTCTTGTTGGAGAGTGTTTCGCGAGGTTTGTCGCCGCAGAAGTAGGCGATGCGCTCTGCATTGGCTCCTGATGGGTGGGGTAAACCGGCCAGAATTTGTTCTTCGCGGATCACTTCTTTGCTGGCTAGGTAACGTAGCGCCTCTTCGACTTTTCCCCCTAGCGGGACAAAAATGGTATTTTGCTCAAGAGCCAAGCATTCTTCGGTCAAGGTGGTATCAAGCATATTTCGCAGGAAAGGGTTGCTGACCATCGAAGGGGAGCCGCTGTAGTTCTTGCCGTCTTTGAATACCGGGTAACGCAAGGCCGAGGTGTAGTGAACCTGTGCTTTGAGTTCGTTGAACAGTACCGTACAGCTTTCTGCTTTGAGGTAATGGTGGAAACCGATGGTATCGAGCATCCTGACTAGGTTCTTACGCATGGCACCGGCAAAGCTGGCTGTCTCTTTGGCTTGTCGTAGGACGGTGCGGCTATCGGCACCGCTTGCCATCGCTTGCTGGGCTTCGTTGAGGGCAATTTGTGCTTGCTGCATGCCTGGCGTAATACCGCATATCACCACTTTGGCGTCGCGATTAATATAATCAAACGGGGCGTAATAGGCGCTGAGTGTCCCACTCTCACCTATCAGCAGCTGGCGCGACTGGCAGCAAGATGCTTGTGAGAAGTCTAATTCTGTAATGAGGTGCTGGTAAGTGTCAAAAGATGGCATGGTATGATCTCGTTCTGTTTTTTGCCGAAACTGGAAATAAAGCGGTATATTTGTTGATTTCGGTTATAAGCTAAGGCATTCTTGGTGGTAGGTCAAGTTTTGCCGAAAATTAATTATTTGGTTTTATTTTGGGGTTTCGCGAGATTTATGGGTTTTGAAGATCGACTGGAAGTGCTTCAGCAATGTCTGGAGCAAGTGTACCCCGGCGTGATAACGGATGTGAGCAAGGCGCCACTGATATCACTGCTTGAGCGTTGCGAGAGGGGAACGTTGCAGGTTGATGACTTAGTTGACTGGCAAGGGGCTCTATCACCGATCGCGTGGTTGAATTTGCTGCAATCGACGCTTGCCGTGATGGATGACTGGTGCGAGCGATTGGGCGGTGATCGTGGGTTACTCGAGGAGGAGCATTATGAAGTGCTGCAGTATTTTGCAGCGTTGACGGCGAATTTCCTCAGCTATGTGGCGTTGTACGATGCCGATTATATCGACTATCCGTTGAGTGAAGAAGATATTAACCGCTTGGCAGCCAAGGATATGACGCAGCCGACCCGTTTGATGGGTATCAAAGAGTTTTGGCGGCTGTACCATGAAACCCCAGCTGACGGCGGGCGTCATGAAGCATTGTTGGCTTGGTTGTCGGGCCGGCGTTACTTCAAAACGGTCAGTGAGACGGATGCCAGGGAGAGCCCGGATCAGCTTCAACGGAAGAAGGCCCATTTGAAAAAGATTGAGATGGGCGAGGCATGGCAGCAAAGGGCGGGGAGCGACAAGATCAGTTCCGCTGAGGTTGTTGATATTTTGCTTGCCCAAGGCTTGGTGGCACACGCTGCCTATCGCGAGACCAAGTACCTTAAGCCACTTGGTTTTAAGCCGGGTGATAGCATGGGCCCCGTAGCCAGCGGCGTGTTTGTCGTTGAGAAAACCAAGACGGCTAACTTATGGCTCCTGACTGCTGAAGTTGAAGGGCCCTTGTTGGCTCTGGGCAAGGTTGACTATCCGGCGACGTCACCGTCAGCAGAGCGTTACGGCCGAAACAGTAATTTGCAGAAAATTTCCGAGCTTGCCTATGCGCCTGTGAGTAAATTTAAAATTAAAACAGTCGCAGAGCTTCGCGCATTGCTTGCCTACTTGGGACTCGATTAATCGTATTGATCACCCGCGATAGGCTTCCTTTTCTGACTTATTCCTTTGAGCGGTGACATAGACCAGACTTAATGGTCAATTTCACCGCCCCCCCGCGTCTCCCTTCCTATACTGACTATATCTGCTGTTATTTTTCCATTCCCTTCAGAAGGATACTGTGTGCGATTGAAAGGGACTCTGTTCAGTTTGTTGATCCTCGCTTTGCTGGTGGCAGGTATTGCCTACAAGGAATACCTGTCTGCTGGCGTGTCTGCTGGGCGCTCAATGCCCACCCCAACGGTAGTGGTGGCCGAGGTGCAGAAAAAAGTGGTCCGGCGTGAAGTGGAAGCGCTGGGCACCGTAAAGTCACGTGAATCGGTAGTGCTTACCGCCAAAGTAACTGAAAAAGTCGAACGGGTCCTGTTTGAAGATGGCCAATTTATTTCAGCCGGCCAGTTGCTGGTGACTTTGCATGCCGACGAGCAGCAAGCAAAGGTACGGGCTGCCAAGGCCAATCTCAAAGAGCAACGTCGCGAATACAAGCGTATTGAAGGGCTGGTCAAACGCAATACCATTGCACGTTCTGAGCTGGATGCTATCTATACTGATATCGAAGTGGCCAAGGCGGTGTTGGCCCAGATTGAGGCCGAATTGGCTGCAAGGTATATTCATGCACCATTTTCCGGTGTGTTGGGATTTCGCCAGATCAGTCCCGGTGCACTGCTGACGCCGGGAGCGGTGATCACCACCCTTGATGATATTGCCACGGTAAAACTCGATTTCTCTATTCCCGAGGCCTTTCTCGGTTTGGTAGCCCAAGGCGCGGTGATCGAGGCAAGTGCCGCCGCATACCCTGATGAAATATTCCGTGGTCAAGTTGCCAGTATCGATAGCCGGATCAATCCCCAGACCCGTGCAATGGTGGTACGGGCCGATATCGCCAACCGTGACTTACGGTTGCGGCCCGGTATGTTGATGACTCTCTCCTTGATTGTTGGTGAACATCAGGGGTTGGTGGTGCCGGAAGAAGCCTTGGTGTCCCGTCAGCAGCAACACTTTTTGTTTGTGGTTGGGGAGGAGGGCATTGTCGAGCAGCGCGAGGTAGAGCTGGGCTTCCGTCGCCGGGGTGAGGCAGAAGTGCTGGTAGGTATCGAGGAAGGTGAACGGGTGATCACCCGGGGGATCCAGCGGGTGAGGCCGGGGCAAAAAGTGGAGATCCGCGAACAGGAACGCTTTACCTTTAGGGAGGTTGGCTGATGTGGTTGTCGGATATCTCTGTCACCCGTCCGGTTCTTGGATCGGTGATCAGCCTTCTGCTCGTGGTGTTTGGCTTGGTGGCGTTCGAACGGCTGCCGCTGCGGGAATATCCCGACATTGACCCGCCGGTAGTGACCATATCCACCAGCTACCGGGGGGCGTCGGCCGCCATCGTCGAAACGCGGATCACCCAGTTGGTTGAAGATAGGATCGCAGGCCTTGAAGGGATCCGCTCGATTAGCTCGAGGAGCCGGGATGGTCGTTCCAGCGTGACCTTGGAGTTTTCCATTGGCCGTGATATCGATGCCGCGGCCAATGATGTCCGTGACCGCATTGCCGGTATTCTCAACAACTTACCCGATGAATCTGACCCGCCTGAAGTACAGAAGGCGGCCGCTGGCTCGGAAGTGATCATGTGGCTCAACTTGGTCTCGGACCGAATGGATACGCTGGCGCTGACCGACTATGCCCGCCGTTATCTGGTTGATCGCTTCTCGGTGCTCGATGGGGTGGCGGGGATCCGTCTTGGCGGAGGCAAATCTTATGCTTTGAGGATCTGGATCGACCGCCAGAAGTTAGCGGCGAGGGGCTTGACCGTCACTGATATCGAAGATGCCCTGCGGGATGACAATATCGAATTGCCTGCAGGCTCGGTGGAATCGCAGAGCCGCCAGTTTACAGTACGTACTCAGCGCAGCTTTGTATCCCCGGAAGATTTTGTCCGCTTGGTCGTCGGGAGCGGTGATGATGGTTATTTGATCAGGCTTGGCGATGTGGCCAAGGTGGAGCTGGCCGCCGAAGAAGACCGGATCACCTTCCGGGGTAATACCCAGGATATGATTGGAATAGGGATCACTCGCCAGTCAAAGGCCAACACTTTGGATGTGGCCAAGGCGGCCAATGACTTGGTGGATCAGCTTAATCCCACCTTGCCTCCGGGAATGGAAATCAAGCGCTCCTATGATTCCTCGGTGTTCATCCAAGCCTCGATAGACGAGGTCTACAAAACCCTGTTGATCGCCCTCGGGCTGGTGGTGGCAGTGATATATCTTTTCCTTGGTAGTGTCCGTGCCATGCTGATCCCCGCCTTGACTTTACCGGTCTCGCTGATTGGCGCCTTTACGGTGCTCTATGCCTTGGGTTTTACCCTTAATCTGTTGACCTTGCTGGCATTGATTTTGGCGATCGGTATTGTGGTCGATGATGCGATTGTGATGCTGGAGAATATCCACCGCCGTATCAGTAGCGGTGAGCCACCGCTTAAAGCGGCGTTTCTCGGCGCCAAGCAGGTCAGTTTTGCCATTATTGCCACGACAGTAGTGCTGGTGGCTGTCTTCCTGCCGATTGGCTTTCTCGAAGGGGATCTGGGCAAATTATTCCGTGAGTTCTCCATTGCCATCAGTGCCGCAGTGATGCTGTCATCCTTGGTGGCATTGACGTTGAGCCCGATGATGGCTTCGAAACTGATGCAACCGATCGACAAGGAAAGCGGCTTGGTCAGGCTCAGTAGTCGTGCCATGGCTGCACTTACGTCGAGTTACAAGGGCATGTTGGCCCATGCAATAGAGCGCCCGCGCCGGGTGATTGTGGCCTTGGTACTGGTGCTGGTTGCCTGTGGCTGGCTGCAGCAGCGCCTTCCCTCTGAGTTTGCCCCGCGAGAGGACAGGGGCGCGATGTTTATCATCATCAATGGCCCGCAGGGGGCAAGCTTTGATTTTATCCAGCCTTATATGAACGAGGTCGAGCATCGCCTGATGCCATTGGTGGAAGCGGGCGAGATCAAACGCTTGCTGATCCGTGCACCGCGAGGATGGGGAAGAGTTGCTGACTTCTCCAATGGCTTTGCCATCGTAGTACTGGAAGATTGGGCTAAGCGCCGCCCGGCAGGAGCGATTATTGGTGATATTCACAGGCGGCTGGGTGATCTCGCGGGGATCACTGCTTTTCCGGTTATGCGGCAGCCGTTCGGCCGTGGGGTCGGCAAGCCGGTGCAGTTTGTGTTGGGGGGCGGCAGTTATGAAGAGCTGGCTCAGTGGCGGGATACCATACTTGAAGCGGCAGCCAGCAATGCCAGTATTGTCGGGCTGGATCACGACTACAAGGAAACCAAGCCTCAGCTTCGGATCGTGATAGATCGCGATCGGGCTGGCGATCTCGGTGTGTCGTTAAAAACGATTGGCCAGACCCTTGAGTCCATGCTCGGATCCCGCCAGGTAACGACTTACACGTGGCGTGGTGAAGAATACGATGTGGTCATCGAAGGTCAGCGTGAGCGGCAAAATACCGCTGCCGATTTGGCAAACTTGTATGTTAGGGCTGAGCAGGCAGAGGCGTTGGTTCCGTTATCGAGCCTGATCCGTGTCGATGAATACGCCGGCGCGCCGCAGCTCAACCGCTATAACCGGGTTAGGGCGATCACCCTCGAGGCTAATTTGGCTGATGGCTATACTTTGGGTGAAGCCTTGGGTTACCTCAATGGCCTGGTTGATGAGCTGTTGCCTGCCGATGCAGTGGTCAACTACAAAGGCGCGTCGAAAGACTATCAAGATTCCAGCACGTCGATTGTGTTTATTTTTGCCTTGGCACTGGTGGTGGTGTTTCTGGTACTTGCTGCGCAATTTGAAAGCTATATCCACCCTTTGGTTATTATGCTTACTGTGCCGCTGGCCACGCTCGGGGCCTTGCTCGGGCTGTATTTCACCGACCAGACACTCAATATCTACTCGCAGATTGGCCTTATCATGCTCATTGGTTTGTCGGCCAAGAACGGTATTTTGATTGTCGAGTTTGCCAATCAATTGCGCGATCAGGGGATGGCATTTGATGAGGCCCTGCTTGAAGCTGCCTCCGAGCGTTTGCGCCCTATCTTGATGACAGCTATTACCACCATCGCCGGCACGATTCCATTGATTCTGGCTACGGGGGCGGGGGCTGAAAACCGTGTTGTCATTGGCATAGTTGTATTGTGCGGCATCACGGTCGCCACCTTGTTTACCTTGATTGTGATCCCGGTGATGTACCGCTTGCTGGCCCGCCACACCCAGAGCCCCGAGCATGTATCGCGACAACTGGCACGGCAGATGGAAGACAGTTGAGTTACGCTTGATTGTAGAAGGGGTTTTGTTCTACATCGAATACATCAATAAAAGTGCGAATTAATGCGGAATTTGATGTGTCTACTACGACAATTTCCCGCCTTTCCGCTACTATCACGGCAGGAATCACGACAAGACTTAATCTGGTGATATTAATATGAAAATTTCTGTTGATGGCGGCTCCTTCAAAGTCGCAATCGAAACTGAATTTGCAGGGCTGATTGAAGAGTCAGTAGCCATTTTTAACGAAACCTTCGAGCAGGCTAAAACCAAAGACAAGACGATTTTGCGCTTCTTGCAAATCATCATTGAGCATCGCGACAGTGATGATGCGATTGGCTATGCCGTACTGGGTTTGTTGGGTTGGTACCATATCAACATTAACCCTGTTGAAGACCAAGACATTGAATTGAACCTGCCGAAAATCCTACCGCACCTGATCAACCCGGCCGGTGATCTGACCGCCACCAGTGCCAGCGAAGGCAGTACCTTCTTGCATTGATGGGATGGGTTAGCTTTAAACAAAGAAAAGCCTGACGGTATCACCGTCAGGCTTTTTTAGGGCTTACTGGTACCTGTTAGTATTCCCAGAACTCGACACTATGGGCGCCGAAGAATTGGTTGCCGAAGTAGTCTTCGCAGGTGCCTTCACGCCATACATCGGCGGTTGCGCAGTGCAGGCCGCCACCAAAGGCGTAAGCATCGCGTAGGTCGACAGGGATGACCTCGAAGCCTAGCTTATCGAACTGTTCCATTTGTGGGTGCTCAGAGGCTTCGACACATACGGTTTTATGGTCAAGGATCAACGTATTCATTGATAGCCAGGTACTTGAGTAACACAGTGGTGGTGGGTTATCCCAAGCAGGTGAAACCGCTTCAACAATTTCCCAGCCGTTCTTCTCGAAGATATCTCGCTGGCCTTTGAACAGTGGACGGTGTGGGTTCAGTAGCATCAATCCCGGGCGCAGTGGGCAGAACGTCGCATCAATATGGATAGGGTGGTTATCCTCGAAGCTCAGGGTGTGAATACGATACCCTTGTGGCTCATATTTACGTTTTAGCCAACGGACCCCGGCCAAGTTGGTTGTCAGGCCGTGCTGGACAAAGATATCTTTGCCTAAACGCATCACATCCGCGGCATCGAATAAAATATCGGTTTCTTTTGTACTGTATTCTTTGCGCAGGGAGCGCGCCATGGTCTCTTCATCAGATAAGTACTCGTAAGCGGCGACGTAGTCCATACGGAAGCTTTCATCGGCCAGGCGTGGGCGCGGTGCCTGCTCAATCAAGCAGTTTGGATCTGATTCAAAGTATTCACGCAGTAAATCTACATAGGCTAAGTATTCGAAGTAGCGGCTTCTGAAACTCATTGGTGCCATCAATATACTTTTACCCATGGTCAGTAAGCAGTCGCGCGGTGGCATACAGCCGAAACCGGAACTGATACTAAAGTCAGGGGTTGTAATTCGCTGGTGCCAATCCACAGCTCCCGGGCGGTCAACAATGATCCCGCGATCTTCCAATGTTTTGGCAAAACCATTTAGGCATTCGTTGGCGCGTTCTATGCTTTCCTGAGTTCGACGGCCAGCCTTGCTGCCTCTCATTGGAGAATCGGCAGGGATTTTTTCATTGCTGGCTGGGCAGGCTTCTGGAATATGTTGGTTATCGGCAATACCGACGATGACATGGCGGAGTGGGTCAAAATCATTATAGGATTCTACATGTAGACCTTCTCGGGTATAGGGTACGCCAGATTCCTTTCTATCAAGGGGTAGAGATGCATTTGGGTATAGATCGTTTGAAACACTCATGACAAACACTCCACAAAATAAACGAATTAATACTGTTGGGTTGAATAGCAAACTATTGCTGTTCAATGAGTCTTATTTTGCGAGAATGGCGATTTTGTAATAGCCAAATAGTGCCGAAAACTAATGTTTTTCTGCTGGTTTAATTTACCCCAAACAGCATTGAAAAATATTTCACGGTAATGGAATAATTATCCGTTAATATCCATTCTTTTAGGATTGAAATCTGATTTTTATTTATGGTTATGTGTGATTATCTATAAATTTGTCATTGGCTAGGCGTATATCACGCTTTGGTAAGCTAGCTTTGGAGATCTATTTAAACAATGGTAAAGATAACGACTACTGTCTTGGGAGGTGAAGTCTATGTGTCAGAGGGTTATCGCCAATACTCCGAAGTTCCTTATGTTTGATTTACAGAAAGTCAGTGAAACCAAACACATGATCTTTGGAGCTGATTATATTCTTGTTGCGCCACGAACGGCTGGGTGTACCCTGCACCTTGCATCGACCCAGTACCGGCTGAAAGTCGGCCAACTGGTATTGTTGGCACCGTTCAACCCGTTTCGTCTATCTTTGTTTTCATCTGGGGGACAGAGAAAGGCTGATTGTGATGTATTGCATTTTAGGCTAAATGCTCTGGGGCAGACCTTTGTTGATAGTATCCAGTTTCAAGCGATTAAACAGATGCTTGATGACTCTCGAAGTGGACTGCTGTTTGATGATCCCCAAGGGGATGCGATCCAGCAATATATTGAACCGATGGTCAATACATTCGATTTTATTCAGGTATTAAACTTACTGGGTTTATTGAATCATTTATCGGTGAAGAAACCCCTGTGTTGTTTAATTAATAACTGCGTCGAAATATCCAATTCTAAACGGGCAGAGGATAGAGTTCACACAGCCCTAAAATATATTGACCAACATCTTGGGGAATCAATATCTGTTGCCAAGGTTGCCGACCAGCTCCATATGGCTGACAGTACATTTTCCCGCTTCTTCCACGCTAATATGGGAATTACTTTTCGGCAATATTTAATAGAGCAACGAGTGAGACAGGCTGCTCGGTATCTGGTGACGACAGATTGGAGTATTGCCCATATAGGTACCGAAGTGGGGTTTTCATCGTTATCGAATTTTAATGCCAAGTTTAAAGGCTTGCTAAAGGTAACCCCACGGGAATACCGGGCCAAGCATATTGATATGAGAGAAGGGATTGATACTTCGCGTTCTATTGCCGGGCAAGTTACCAAACAGTTTTATGGCAATGCCAGCTGAGGAAAAGGAAAAGGGAAAGCGCAATTATGCGTCTTCCCATTCAGTATGCCTACCTAAACCGGAGATATTGAGTTTGGCGATGGCGCTGAGAAACGAGGGATACAAACCAGTAACTACCGCAGGCAAGTACTGAGGCATAAAGGGGAGCCTCTACCCACCCCAAGTTGAATTGCCAGAATAGGAGACACCCAGAGCTAAAACCCATCAGTATAGAGGTGAGCGCGGCATAAATATTCGTTTTGATAACTTGAGCGAAGAGGGTTGGCGCAACCAATGCAGCCATCAGAGTGCCAGAGCCAAGAATTGCGAGCATCGACAACATAAAAGGTGGCGCAATGATCATCAATAGGAAACCGGCCGAGCCTAATAGGATAACGGCCAATCGGTTAAGCGTAAGCAGTTGGCGGTGATTAAGGTTGCAGTTAGGCCAGATGGCTTGCCGCAGGTCATGGGAAACTGAGCTGGCAATCGCGTGCAGGACTGAGTTCGCGGTGGACTTCATTGCAAACAGGATAAACAAGGTGACGATGGCCGATACTGTGGGTGATAAGAACAGCATCAGGAATGTCGGCATTGCCTCATCAGGGGTAGCTAAATGAGGCACCTTGATCCTGACATACAACCCAGCAAGGGGGACAAGGCTGAGCAAGCATGCGATCGGAGTCATGTAGGCGGCGACATGGTGGAGCTTGGTGGTTTTGGCCAGAGCCATAAACCGAACCGACATATAGGGGAGTGTTGCACTGTAGATGAAAGCGTAAGGCAAGACTAAAAAGACATGCCAAACCGATGCGCCATAGGGGCCCGAATCCCGCGGAGCCAGCAAATCAGGATCGATGTTATTGAGCCCATCTATCAACTGGCTGGGGGATAAGTCAGCAAAGATCGTGACCACAATGATAAGGGCTGACACGCACATACCTATAACCATAAAACAGTCGGTAAATGCGACGGCTGCCAGTCCACCAATCGAGGTGTAGAGGATAATAATTGCTACCATTAGCAGCGAGGCTGTGGTGACATCAATTCCTAGCCATTGCCCCGCGAGAAGCCCCAGCGCTTTAATCTGTCCCACAAGGAATACCAGCAATAGCCCCATGGTTATAATGGCAGTGACCGCTTGAGTTATCCGCTTGATCGGCTCTGGTCCGTCGTGGCTTCTGGCGATGTACTCAGGAATGGTCAGGCTGCCGATTTTACTGGCCCGCTGATGAAGGAAGCGGGCACAGAACAACACTGCAAAGACCATTGCTGGAGCGAAGAAAAAATTGCCCAATAACTCGATGGCACCGTATTTGTAAGCCACCCCTGGTGATCCCATAAATCCCCAGCCAGAAAAGCCGGTAGCGACGATCGTCGCAGCTCCTACAAAAGGACCCAGGGTGTTAGCGGCCAGTAAGAAACCGCCTTCACCGTTAGCTTTGCGGACTATTTTATCGCTGTAGAGGGCGAGCCCGGCCATCACAATGACGGTGATAAGCAAAAGGCTCCAATTTAGCCAGGCGTTCATGTCCGACTCCTAGTGTTCAAGTTGGGCATGTTTAGGCTGCTGGTGTTTTTTCCGCATACCAATAACCACTTCCCCCATTCCCCCGCCAATGACCAGGAGCCCACCGATGGCTTGCAGTAAGGTGAGAGATTCACTGAACAATAGGATCCCAATCCCGGCACCGACCACAGTTTCTAAATAGGAGACACATGCCAGCTCAGCTGCTTTGAGGTGTTTGGCGGCAATAGTCAGCAGGGACAGGGCACCAAAGCCGATAAAGAAGCCCATTGCAATGAGCCAGACCCAAGAGGAGGCGTCCATTGCAGCCAGCGATGGGGGGCTTATCAGGAAGTAGATCCCGATAGCAACGGCACCAAACAAGAAGTTGAAGAACGAGCGGACATCTGAGCCCACATCTGCGCGATAACGGCTGAGAAACAGGTATAGGCCATAGCCAACGCCAGAGGCAAGCCCTAGCATGTCGCCGACAAAAGTCTCACGAGAAAAGGACAAGGTGATCACCAAGCCGGACTGGCTGTCATAACTGATAATGCCAATGACAAATAGGCAACCGATGAACACAGCAGTAAGCAGCATGGCTGTTAGCCGAGAGATCCGCTCTTTGAGAAAGATGGCTGCGAGGATAGTAGAGAATACCGGGCCGGAGTAGATCAGGAACACCGCATTGGCCAAGGTGGTATATTGCGTCGCTGACACGTAGGCTGCCAGACATAGCCCAAGGCATGCCCCGCTGGCAATGACACTCGGGGTCAGCTTGGTTGATGATAGCTGGGGGATCTTCCGCTGGTATAGCAGGACAGCCAAAATACAGATAGCGCCGACCGTCATCCGGGTAAAAGCGATAACGTCTCCGGAGGTATTGATATTGCGGGCAAATAAGCCGACAAAGCCCATCAGCGTCGCGGAGACGATCATGGTGCTATAACCTAACGTCTTAGTATTCATATTCACTCCTTGGGGCCATGCTTGCGGTTAGGCGAGGTTAAGTTGCCTCCTCCTGTCCACTCGAGGTAACCAAAGATCATCGCGACAATGGTGCAAAGCGCCACTATTGCAATGATAAAGGCATCAACGGACCAGTAACCCGTAAGCATTTTCATTCCCCTAAATTTAATGTGGAAGAGCTCGATATATCGCCGGCAGATATATTCTGATTACTCAATATATTGGCGGCTGCAAAGGAATAAACTAGTTAAAAGCTGCTGCAAAATTGCTGATTGCTGCCTTGGGTAGCTGGATGTGATTTTGGTTGGAAACAGAGAAGGGGGAAGCTAATTTCAATAGGATTTTTGGTGTGCTAAACCACCGTGCAGCCAGGGCAACGTCCGCTATGTTACCGAAGGCGCATACCTGCACCTTTAGTTCTAGTCTTCATGCCAATACCCACTGCTCAGACCGTAATTAGTGATAGGGTTAATAAAAATAAGAGAAAGAAATTGTCATACTAAAAGGTCAACTATTAACAAACTGTAAAGGAATTACGGATGTTCAGATCTTTGGGTATGGCTATAACGGCTGCCACGCTTTTCGTTTCAAATACGACAATCGCCAGTGAGCAAATCTTTGCTCAAGCATCGAAAGGGAGTTTCAACGATGCTGCAATCGTTAAGCTTTTTGAAAAGCAGCCGGATTTAACGGCAGAGGTTGTATTTGCAGGCACGCCAGCCAATACATTTAAGCAAGCGGTAGACAGTGGTGCACTTGCGTTTAGTGCGGTCGAAAATAGCACGATTGATGGCCGTTTAGTTCAGGCATCTGTTGAGGCATTTCAGCAATATCGATTAGTCGAAGCAAAGGCGTTTATAACGACCCCTATCGAAATGTGTGTATTGATGAATCAGCAAGATATCGCGAATGATACCGGCATCATTACGATAGCCTCGCACCCAGCGGCCTTGAAACAAATCAATGCATGGAAAAAGGGCTTCAACCCGCAAGAAGTTGAAATCCCTGAAGGGACAGCTGCGGCGGCAAAGCTTGTTTCTAGCCAAGCGCTACCGGAAGGTACTGCTGCGATAGGCGCATGTGTATTAGATCGTGTCTATACCAACCTCGAAGTTGTTGAAAAAGGTGTTCAGGATAATAAAAACAATAAAACCTCATTTTTGCTGATGGAGCTTGAGCTGCGCGAAGCCGATATAAGCGAAGAAGAGGCGCGCACAGAGTTAATGGAAGCCATTAAACGGGGAAAAAAGTTGGTACAAGTTCAGTAGTTGATGGAATTGCCATAGCGCTCTGCTGTGGAGTAAGAGTTAAGACCCAAAATGAGGCCAGTAGCAATAGCTACTGGCCTATTGAGTTTGAATTAACTGATTATTGGTTTAATTGATCACCCAGTTTACCAGCCTGCTCAATGGTGCTGGCAAGCAAAATAGTGGAACAATGATCAAGGCCAATAAAGGATCTTTCCTTGATCATTGTTCCGTGAAATTGTCTTTGTCAGCGATTTGCGCTATCAATATCCGTCGTGCCGCAGGATTGGCGGATCACCAGCTTGGGCGGAATAATGATCCGCTTTTGGGGCTCGGTATTGCCGCGGATACGGTCGAGCAGGGCTTCGCCAGCGCGGCGGCCTATTTCTCTTGCCGAGACTGAAATCGTTGTTAGGGCCGGATACGTGTCGGCGGCTTCTGGGACATCATCAAAACCGGTTATGGCAATATCCTTGCCCGGCTCGAGTTGGTGCTGGCGCAAGGTGCGGATCGCCCCGAAGGCAACAATATCTTGGTAACACACAACTGCAGTGACTTCTGGATGGTGTTTTAGTAGGGTTTCCATCGCGGCGGCGCCGCCGTTACGGGTCGCAGGGCAGGTCGCCATCCAGCCTAGCTGAGGTGAGATGTTGTACTCGATCAATTTACTCATGTAACCGCCCATCCGGCTGGCGCGGTTTTTCGAGATTTTTTCACCGCCGATAAAGGCGATATGGCGATGACCTAAATCCAGCAAGTGCTGGGTAACTAATTGGCCACCATAAAAGTTATCGGTACCAACATAGTCGTAGTCCGTTCCTTCAATATCCCTCACCGCCAAGATCACCGGTAATTGACGCCGCTTAAGGGTCGCCAGAAATTGTTGATCCGTCCCTTTGGCTGGGCAGAGAACAAGTCCCCCTGCTTTTTGGCTCAGCAAGGATTCGATAAACTTTTTCTGTCTCTCGACGGCATCTTCGCTGTTGGCCAAGAATAGCATCAGATCGTTATCTTCCATTTCTTGGCTCAGCCCAGCGGTCATTTCGCTGTAAAACGGGTTGGTAATATCATTGAGCAGCAGGCCGATTTGGTTACTGTGTTGGTTTCGTAAATTGGCCGCGGTTTGGTTATAGACGTAGCCTAGCTCATCAACGGCTTGGAGTACCCGCTGGCGGGTCCTGTCTGAAATTCTGCCTTTATCTCTCAATACCATAGACACGGTGGCGGTTGATACCCCGCAGTGCTTGGCAACATCGACAATAGTAGCCATGACTCGTTCAAACTCTGGTTAATCGTTTAATCTGATAATAATGGTTAAAAAGCCGGATTTTTGTGATTGCTATCACGCCAATTTATCAAGGTTAATCGTTTAAACTATAACTGAGTGGTTAAACATATTAACCAAATTGATGGTTGGTGGTTAATCGATATATCTTCACCTCAACGAAATGATGAGGTGCAATCATGAGCTATTTGAATAACCAAAAAGCTAACTACGACAAATTTCCCCATGTTGATGTGACGGGATTTGCCGGCCAGAGCTGGCAGGGCTGGGATAACCTATTCGATGCCGTCGACAGCAAAATCCATGCTTTGGGTAAAGATAAAACCGTACTGGTCGTTGACTGCTACCCGGGTGTGGATCTGAAGGATTTGGAGCAGGCCTTGATTGCGGCTTTCCCTCAGGCACTGCTGCAGTGCTCAGAGCAGGCGAAATATCCGGAACAGAAGATCTTCGCCATGATCGAGCGGCATGTGACTGATGACCGGGTATTTGGTGTGATTGCACCGCATAAGCTGGTCGAGTTTTTCGATGACGAGCAACTGTCTGCCTTGAAGCGCAATGTGGATGAAAGCCAGTCGAAGCTGGTGGTGGTCTATGGGCCGGGGGCATCCTTGATCCACGATGGCGATGTCCATGTCTATGCGGATTTGGCTCGCTGGGAAATTCAACAGCGCTATCGCCGTGGTGAGGTGGGTAACTGGGGCGTGGATAATACCGACGAAGACGTCCTGCGCCGTTATAAGCGTGCTTTCTTCATTGAATGGCGGGTATTCGATCGCTATAAAACCCCGTTGCTCAAGCGTACTGATTTCTTGCTTGATACCAATGTTGCCGGTACCCCTAAATTAATCAGCGGGGATGCATTCCGCGCTGGCCTTGAGCAGGCGGCAAGCCAGCCTTTCCGTTTAGTGCCGTTTTTTGACCCAGGTGTTTGGGGTGGCCAGTGGATGAAGGAGGTCTGCGATCTCGACCCGGACAAGCCGAACTACGCGTGGTGTTTTGACTGTGTACCTGAAGAGAACAGCCTATACCTGATGGTCGATGGCGTTAGAATCGAAATTCCCTCGCAGGATTTGGTTATGCTCCAGCCTCGCGCGCTACTGGGCGAAGAAGTGCATGCCCGCTTTGGTGCCGAATTCCCAATCCGCTTTGACTTCCTTGACACCATGCAGGGGCAAAACCTCAGCTTGCAGGTTCACCCGCTGACCGAGTACATCCAGCAGGAATTTGGCATGCATTATACCCAGGACGAGAGCTACTACATGCTCGATGCGGGTGATGATGCCACGGTCTATCTCGGGGTGAAAAATGGCGTAGACCCAGATGTCATGATGGCCGACCTACAGGCTGCGCAACGCGGTGAGAAATCGTTTGATGATGATCGGTTTATTAATAAATTCCCTGCCAAAAAGCATGATCACTTTCTGATCCCAGCAGGCACAATTCACTGCTCGGGGACGAATGCTATGGTACTGGAAATTAGCGCTACACCTTATATCTTTACTTTTAAGTTGTGGGATTGGGATCGCTTGGGAATGGATGGTCAACCGCGCCCGGTTCACTTAGATCACGGTAAAGAAGTGATTCAGTGGGATCGCGATACCGATTGGACCGAGGAGAATTTGGTTAACCGCGTCGATTTCATTGCCGAGGGTGACGGCTGGCGTGAGGAGCGTACCGGATTGCATGAGCGTGAGTTTATCGAGACCCGCCGTCATTGGTTTACCCATGCGGTGACGCATAAGACCGGCGGTAACGTGAATGTGCTGAACCTTATTGAAGGGCGCGAGGCCATTGTTGAGAGCCCGACGGGGGCCTTTGCACCGTACGTGGTGCATTACGCAGAAACGTTCGTTATCCCAGCCTCGGTGGATGAGTATGTCATCCGTCCTTATGGCGAAAGCGAAGGCCAGGAAATTGCCACCATCAAGGCTTACGTACGCAACTAAACCTGAACCTACCTGTTCCTACAGCTAAGCGGCTTTGCTGGCAAAGCCGCTCATTACAACAAAAAGAGAGTTTGCCATGATCACATCTCTTATAAATGAAAATTTGATGTGCCTTGATTTGAAGGTCACCACCAAAAACGACGTGTTTGATACCCTTTCCGAGCTCTTGTTGCGCGAGGGAAAAATTAATGACAAAGCCCAATTTGTTGCGGACTTGCAGGCCCGTGAAGACCAAGGCAGTACGGGCTTTGAAGATGGCATTGCGATCCCCCATGCCAAGAGTAAAGCCGTGGTTGAGCCTGCGGTAGTCATTGGTATTTGCCAACAGGGAATAGATTACGGCTCGGAAGATGGCTTGCCGTCAAAGCTGTTTTTCATGATTGCCTCCCCTGACGGTGGCGCCGATCACCATATCGAGGTATTGGCTGAGCTATCAAGCAAGTTAATTGAAGATGGCTTTGTTGATGCTCTGCTTGCGGCGAACACACCAGCAGAAGCGCTGGCATTGTTGCTCGAAGAAAAAAAACCGGTCGAGCCTGAGCTGGTGGCAAAGAATGGACCTAAGGGGTTTGTGATTGGTGTAACCGGGTGCCCGGCCGGAGTGGCGCACACCTACCTAGCAGCCGAGTCCTTGGAAAAAGCGGCGGCAGAGCTGGGTTATGAGATCAAGGTAGAAACCAATGGTTCTATAGGCATCAAGAACAGCCCGAGCGCGGAGGAAATTGCCCGTGCCGATGCCATCATCGTTGCCTGTGACAAGCAGGTCGACATGAACCGTTTTGCCGGCAAGAAATTGGTTAAAACCGGCGTAAAAGAGCCGATCAAACGCGGCAAACAATTGATTGAAAATGCGCTTCAGGCGCCGGCTTACCAAGCTCAGGGTAGCGTTGAAACTGGTGAGCCAGCCCAGAAAACCAAGGCGACGTCGGCACTGTACACCTATTTGATGAACGGTGTGTCGTACATGATCCCGTTTGTGGTAACCGGTGGTTTGTTGATTGCGTTGGCGCTGGCTATTGGCGGCGTGCCAACCGAGCAAGGGATGCAGATCCCTGAGGGCAGTTTCTGGCAGCCGGTACTGGATGTCGGCGTGGTGGCGTTTACCTTGATGATCCCGATTTTGGCCGGTTACATTGCTTACGCAGTAGGCGACCGTCCGGCATTGGCCCCGGGGCTTATCGGTGGCTGGATTGCCAACAACGGCTCGTTCTATGGTTCGGAAGTCGGTACTGGATTTATCGGCGCGATCATTGCCGGCTTGCTGGTGGGCTACTTTATCCGCTGGGTGACGAGCATCAACTACCCGAAAGTCATGCAGCCTCTGGTACCCATTATTATCGCGCCATTGTCTGGCACCTTCTTCATTGCGGTTATTTTCATTACGCTTATCGGTGCGCCGGTAGCAGGCATGATTGACTCGATGAACGCCATGCTGGTGAACATGAGCGGCGGTAACATCATTATTTTGGGTATGATCCTCGGTGCGATGTCTGGCTTTGATATGGGCGGTCCGGTTAACAAAGTGGCCTTCCTGTTCGGCGTTGGCATGATTGCCAGCGGCCAGACCCAATTTATGGGCGCCTTGGCCTGTGCATTCCCGGTACCGCCGCTGGCGATGTGGATGTCGACAGTGATTGGCCGCAAGATGGGGCTATTTGATCCGACTGAAATCGAAGCCGGTAAAGCGGCTGGGGCAATGGGCTTTGTCGGTATCGGTGAAGGCGCTATCCCATTTGCAGTGCGTGATCCGCTGACGGTGATCCCAGCTAACGTTATCGGCAGTATGGTGGCGTGTGTGATGGCTTTCTTGTTCGGTATTACCAACACTGTTGCCCACGGAGGCCCGATTGTTGCCTTGCTTGGTGCAATGAACAAGCCAGTGATCGCCGTGATGTGTATGCTGGTTGGTGCAATCGTTACTTGCCTAATCACTATCTCGTTGAAGAAGTACCGTTTGGTAAAGTCTGAAGCTGCTGAGCTGCAGGTAAGTTAATACTTACCCCCTCGGCAAGTTATGAAATAAGTGAATATGCGGGAGCCTGGCTCCCGCTTTTTTGTCTTTGTCTATTTTAACATCAGCGGCGACGGCCAAGGCCTGTCACTTTATTGATAGAACATCCGGGAGAGTAATTTTATCTTGGTATTAATCTCATCCAATGCAATATTGCCAAAGCCCAGTACAACGCTATGCCAACCTCTTTGGCCAGACTTAGCTTGCTCATAATAATTTAGTGCGCGGATAGTGATGCCGGCGTCGTTTGCTCGCGCTACCCATGTATTTTCATCGATGCCGGTGTGCCATTTCAACGTGACATGGAGCCCTGCAGCTTGGCTGATCACTTCAATATCTCCGTTAAAGTGCTGCTCAACCGACTCGCAAACCATCTGGTGCTTGGCTTTGTACAAGCGGCGCATTTTGCGGATATGGCGAAGTAAATCCCCCTCGGAAATGAAATCGGCTAATGCGGCTTGGGTATGAGTTGGTGAGTCACCGGTTACCGCATCTTTGATCATCAAACAGGTGGGTACTAAGGATTCGGGAACCACTAAATAGCCCAGCCTCAAGCCGTTAAACATGACTTTGCTAAACGAGCCGACGTAAATAACGTGATTATCCCAGCCCATTTGTCCTGCCAAACCTTGCATGCTGGTATAAGGCCGGTGGGCAAACTGGAATTCGCTATCGTAATCGTCCTCGATGATCCAACGTTTGCCTTTTACTGCCCAATCGATGAGCTGAAGCCGATCTTCTGTATTGAGTGTTGTCCCCATCGGGTATTGGTTGCTCGGTGTGACATACAGGGCTTTGGCATCGCTAGCCACAACCTGCTGTATATCGAGTCCGGAGTGTTCTTTTACTTCAACAGCTTGGTGGCCATAGCCCATCAGTGAGATGATCTTTCGGGCTTGGATATAGCCGGGATGCTCCATCAAGACCGTATCTTGTTTCTTCATCGTCGCCATTAAGGCAATGGATAGGGCTTGCTGGGCGCCTGCGGTAATGATGATCCTGCCTGGATTGCACAGAACCGAGCGGCTGGTGGCAAGGTAGTTGGAGAGTGCTGAGCGTAGTGCTTCACTGCCTTGAATCGACTGGTTACCGAGCAGAGATGGGCGGGAGGCATGCCGTTGCAGTAGTTTTTGCCATTTGGTGTAAGGAAATTTCGCCAAATCCGGGATCCCCGGTGCAAAGGGGCGATTGATATCGCCTGCTGCCATAGGCAATGGCGTTGCCGAGTCCTTCGTGCTTTTATTTGCTAAGAGATAGTGTTCTGGTAATTCGACAGACACAAAATACCCAGAGCCTTGCCTGCTTTCGATATAGCCTTCGGCTAAAAGGTGTTCATATGCGCCGATGATGGTGTTTCTGCTTAAAGATAGCGCCTTGGCAAGTTCACGGGTTGAAGGCAGTTTCCCTCCTTTGGGCCAAAGACCTGAAACGACTTTCCCCCGGACGGCGTGAAATAACTTCTCTTGCTTGGCACCCTTGCCGGTGCTTAGCGTCAAATCGCCAATATCGATTAATGGAGTGTCGGGTAATGGCATAACTGGATCTACTATTTTGTCAAAACTGGCACTAAAGATGTTACCAGTTTGGCTCTATATTGCCAATTAAAGGATTATGACAAAGAGGTGAATTATGCTTTCAAACACCAAGAGAACAAACATTAAGAAGAGCGCTAAGAAGGCGGTATTTGATCAATCAAAGCTCTATCAGATCATCGATGAAAGCTTGGTTGCACATATCGCGATTGTAGAAGAAAGCGGTCCGATAGTGATCCCGATGCTGGCATGGCGGGTTGATGATTACATTTATATCCATGGCGCCAACAACAGCCGCTTGATGCGTAACTTAAAGCAAGGTAGCCAGACGTGTTTGACCTTCACCTTGTTCGATGGCTGGGTATTGGCGCGGTCGGCATTTCATCACAGTGCGCACTACCGCTCTGCGGTGGTATTTGGTGCATTCGAACGGGTTGAGGGTAGGCAAGAAAAGGACTCTCTTCTGAATCACTTCATCGAGCAGATTGCGCCGGGCAGAACGCAAGAGGTGCGCTTGAGTAGTGACAAAGAGCTAGCGGCTACCATGGTGCTGCGGATCCCTTTGACCGAAGCATCGGTCAAAATCAGCAATGGTGAAGTCAATGACGATGAAGCCGATCTTGATATACCGGTTTGGGCGGGCTTCGTACCTTATAGAACCCAGATAGGCCCATTGGTGCCGGATCCTGCTTTAGCGGATTGTATCGCTTCACCAGATTACAGCAGTGCTTATCTTGAACGCTGGATTAAGGGGGGGAATGAGTGAACGGCTGGGAAATTGATTTCAGCAGGAGACAGGCCCCCTGCTGGATAGTATGCGGATAAAATGGCTTACCTAAGCCATTATTTTTTCTCAATGAAGGTTACTTGGTATTCACCAATGCCGTCATAGCTGATGGTGGTCGGCTTCTCGAATTCCACCTCGACGATACCGCAGTACGAACCGGTAATAATCGCTTCGCCCGCAGAGAAGTGCATGCCGCGGCGGGTCATGGTGTTGATTAGCCAGTACACAGGATTTTGAGGCAGTGAGTTAGGGTGTACGCCAGCGAAAGTTTGTACTTGCTCACCTTGTGTGACAGTGATGTCGATGTTAGCCGCAGAAAATGCTTTCTCACGCTCAATTTCCGAGCCAATGAACATCCCTTGATTGACCAGGCAATCCGCCAGTTTTTCAAAGAATTCCGCTCCGCTGTCATCGGCGAAGCGAGCCTGCATCAACTCCAGTGCCATGTGGCATGGACCAATGGCTTCGTTGATTTGTGCTTCGCTGTAACCTTCAGGATTCGCTGGCAGATCCGAATTCAGGATAAAGGCAATTTCCGGTTCGATACGTACAGCGTTGTTATCAGCAAATAGCTCACAGTGATTACCTTTCTGAATGGTATCGGCAAAAATCGGCGCCACAACAAACTTGTCGTCTGAGAGTGGTAGTAAGCACTTCCAACCGCCAACCTTGTCGCTGTGTTGGTCAATCATTGAGGACTGGATCTGCAGGGCATCATCCACATTGGTCGGTCGCTGCTGCTCAGCAAGACGAGCGGCTTTGGTGCCAGCGACACGGCGGTTTAGCAGTTCGGTGGCTGCCTGTTCAAAATTCATATTGGTCATATTGTATTACCTTTGGGTTTTATCCATAGATAATATCGGGATTTACCGAGGCTGAATAGTGAAACTCTGCGGAAGTCGGCGATTAATTCATATACTGCTTGGCATAGTCGGTGAACCAGTCAATGAACTGGCTTATTGTTGGATCACTTTCTAGCTGGGTGGGGTAATAAAGGGTAAGGCCATGGCGGTGGGCATTGACGACATCGGTCAGTGTTAGTTCGATCAAATCGCCGCTTTCGACATATTCTTCGGCAAAGATCCGTGACAATACCGCCCATCCCTGATGTTTCAGTAGCGCAATCAACACATCATTATTGCTGATGATGTGCTGGTGAGGCGAGATCTTCATCATGTCTATACCTGCCCGCAAGTGGTTCTCGCTGATATATTGCTTGTTGAGCTGGAGATCTCTGATTGTGACTTCAGGCTGCGTTGCCAGTGGGTGGTTTTTGCTCGCATAAATGGAAAGCGGCAGCATGCCTAGACTACGGTATCCGATTTGCTTTTCAGGGAGAATCTTGCCGCGGTTGGGCATGATGGCCAGGTGGGCATCTCCCGAGACCAGATCATTGAGTGTTTCATCGCGGTTGCGGTGGAGCCAATTGAGCTGGAGCTGGGGAAAATACTCGGCGGCTTGTTGCTCTATTTGGATCACCATACTCGCTGGTAACAGCACGTCGTGGTAGATGTTGAGCGTTGTCAGGGCATGATCAAAGGCGGAAAGCGCCGTCAGAGTAAACTCCTGGGCTTGGCGGGCGAGGATCTCTGCTCTCGGGTACAGGCGGTGGGCTAAGTCTGTGGGTCTTGCACTGCGTCCCACAATGGTAAAAAGCGGCAGTCCCAAGTTATCTTCGAGGCTTATGACATGCTCCCTGACGGTGGTGCGGTCTTTTTCCAGCACCCGGGCGGCAGCGCTGTACGAACCTTGCTGGTAAACAGCGATAAACGCAGAGATTTGTTCGAGGGTAAACATAGGGGATCCAACGGCGATGCCAAGTATTGAAACTAATTCTAGAAGCGATTTTTTGCAAGAATGCAGGTGAGAGAGTGGGAGTTAGATAGTGCTTTACGGTCTATATGGCAATGAAAAGGCCGCCGGCCACGGTCGGAGCTTGGCCGGCGGTAAAATGAAAGCAGAATGTATGGGTGGCTAGAGCTGTTCGGCTAGCTGATGGGTGATATCCAGTTTTAACTTGTAGGCGTCCCTCGCCGCATTGGAGGCACTCGGTGCACTGGAGAACGTTGCGATCACCACGTTCTTGTCCTGGTTGACGTACAAGGTTTGGCCGAACACCCCGCGAGCCGTGGCAATGCCTTTCTCCTCGTCATGGATCCACCAGAAGTTCTTGTAGCCAGTTAGCTTATCGTCATAAGTGACGTGTTCGGTATCTTTGTACTGGCTGTTGCTGACATGCTGACGCTCTGTCTCGCTGAGGGTAAAGGTCTCTTTGACCCACTTCTCGGGGAATAGCTGCTCGCCGTTGTATTGGCCGTTGTTGGCCATGGCAAGGCCGAAACGGGCAAAGTCACGCAGCGTGGTATTGAAGCCACCTGTCGCCACCGGCGTGTAGGCAATATCGGTGATGAAGAAGGCATCGTGCTCGGTACCTAGCTTGCCCCAGATGTTATCTGCCACGAATGCTTGCAGCGGTTGGCCACTTTGACGTTCGATGATCCAGCCGATGACATCGACATTGGGCGAATGGTATTCGAATTTATGGCGTGGCGATAAGTCCGCATTTTGCTGGATATTCGGCAAGAAGCCTTGGATCCCTCTCGGGGTATCGTCCTTGGCCGGATTGAGGGCCATGAGATCATAAGCGGGGATAAAACCCAGACGGCGGAAATATTCGGTGCTGGTCGCGCCGGGCTCCATGTTGACGTAATCTTCGCTGTAATCCAGCGCGGTGATCATATTGAGTACATCTCGTACCGTACGCTCGGCAAAGGCGCTGCCTTTCAATTCGGGGATGTAAGCAGTTACTTTCTTCTCAGTATCGAGCTTGCCTTGTTCGGCCAAGATCCCCGCGGCCATTCCAATCAAAGATTTTGTACTGGATGCCCATAGGTGATGATCACGAGGGCCGAAGTCCCCGAAATAACGCTCGTAAACAATTTGGCCGTCTTTGATCACCAAATACCCGTCGGTATTATCGGCGACGAGTGCATCCAGCAAGGTGTATTTCTCCCCTTGGTATTCAAACGTCGCTTGCTCCAGAGAGTCATTCATTTTGTAAGGGATAGATATTGTTTCACCATCGCGTGGCACCATAACCGATGGGTGGATACCCACATTGCGAAATGCCCATTGGTTGAATGTTGGTTGCGTCCAGTTACTGGCGGTGACTTGGGTTTTACCTGAGGCAGGAAATCCTTCCATTACGGCTGCATGGACTGGGCCGAGCCCAGCAATCAGGCTGGCTGTCATTAGGCTGGTCAGTAGGCGTTTTTTCATAGGGATCACCTTTATTTTCACTCTGTGGGTACTGATTCGTTGAACAGCTTTGGTAGTTGCTCATGTTCTGAGTGTGATATTACTGACCGTCACCCATATGTAATGTCAGTTATGATGGTGTAACCCCATCAAGTATTGGTAAGTCTTTGATTTTTGTGTTGGGTGAGAGGGGCTGCGTGATTATTTTTGTATTTAATGCTGCAGCTGGCAGTGAGCTGGCGTATTGGGAGGGAAGTGGGCGAGCCGAATGACTTCGCCCTGTTTAGCGTTATGGAAAAGCCGCCTCTATCATTACCATCACCGTTGGCGTAGGTAGTGGTTTTTCACTATGGCATTGATCAGTACTTCGCTGCTCGTCAGCTCAAACTGCAGCGGGGAAGGTAAATCACCAAATAGCGGGCTGCCTCCGCCCAGTACGACAGGGATGGTCGTGATGATCATCTCGTCGATGAGATCCTCGGCCAAGAAGTTTTGTACTGTTATCCCGCCATCGATATACAGCTCCTTGAAGCCTTTGCCGTTTAATTCAGCAATGATGTTTTTCAGCTCCCCTCTGACCAAAAATGCTTTGTCCTGAAAGCCTTCAGGGATCGCTTTAAGGCTATTGCTGATCACAAAAACCGGTTTGCTGTAAGGCCACTCACAGTCAAAGCCACATACGGTCTCAAAGGTATTTCGCCCCATCACCAAGGCATCCACCCGCTCCATGAAGCCATAGAAACCAAAATCACTACCTTCTGGGTTGGGGATACTGTGCAGCCAATCCAGGCCGCCGTTCTTATCGGCAATGTAGCCGTCGAGGCTGGTTGCAATGTAGACGATATTTGCCATGGTGATCTCCTAATACGACGTTGCTGGTGTATTTGGCTTGGAAGGCCGGAACGGTTTCAGTTATAATATTCTACATTGTAGAATAATGTGAAGTTTAAAGAGATCTGAGAATGACTGTCAAGGGAAAAAAACGGGGAAGGCCGTCAACATCAGCGACCACGTTGAGCAAAGAGCGAATCATAGAACGTGCTAACACGTTGATGGCAAACGACGGCAAGATCCCTAGCATCCGCAAGCTTGCCGCCAGCCTTGAAGTGGATCCGATGGCGATTTATTACTATTTCGCCAACAAGCAGGCATTGCTGGAGGCGGTCACGGTCTCGCTGGTTGAAAAGATTTATCACCCCGAGCCAACAGGGGCTTGGCAGCAAGAACTGGAAAAGCTGTGCGAGAGTTACCTCAACCTGCTGGCACAATATCCGGGATTGCTGGAAACCTTGCTCGGTATGACATCACATGGCCCGGCTGCGGTATTTACCGAGCGTTTTGATTTGGCTACCGCTGAGTTATCGCTGAGCGAAGCGCTTCGCAACAATGCCCTTTCAATGTTGGCTGATTATCTGCATGGCTATGCCTTAGCGATGGGGTGTCAGTCGGGCGATGAATTAACAGTGGATATGATGGCTGGGCCATTGGCGTTTTATATGCAAGCCTTGCAGCAGATGGCGAAGTAATGTGTTTAGCTCTGGATACCGTCTCTTGATCATGCTTCCGTAATGTCGATGGACAGGCCTCGATGGTGTCATGGTGTCATGGTGTCATGGTGTTTTGGTGGCCGGTGACAGTGAATTGTACTTTCCGTATTTAGTTTCATTAAGTTATTGAATAAGTTGTTCTGATTTACTCGGTATGATCGAATCGCCGATGACCTTATATTTCCCCCATAGAAGAACACAACTTAACGTTATAGGGGAATAGAAATGAAAGTGAAACTAACGACGGCTTTGCTGATAATGTCCGCAGCATTTAACGCCAACGCGGCACTGAAAATGACAGCAACGCCATCGAACCATGGTACTTGGGTTAAAGTTATGCAGGATGGCGTGCCTGTTGCTGGAGCTGAAGTGACGAGCAATCGCTCGCAGGTTGCCACTGTGGTGACGGGAGAAGATGGGCGTGCCTTTGTTTTTAATCGTACTAACCGATCACGTTCGCTGCGCTTGACTGCCGTCACTCCTTCAGGGACAGAAGTTTCCAAGCATGTATTTGTACACAGTGATAAGTAACGTTTAATGAATGTAATCCTGCTCCCTAGACAAGGGCGCAGGATGCTAATGCTGCCAAAGGTGTTGGATATGCTTAAGACACCATGTCTTGGCTTTACCCATTTCAGCCCGGTGCCAAGCCACAACAATATCCACTTCCCGGGCGATACCAAGTTCCAGTAGGGTGTTTTGTGTTAGCGCTTGTTGAACTAATGGTCGAGGTACCGTACCAATCCCAATGCCTGCTTTGATTGCTTTTATCTTGTCGCCCATGGTGCTTACCGTGTAAATCGGCTGATCGGTAAGAATATTTTTCGTTAATTTAGGGCTGGTATGCGCAGAATCTGAAACGGCGATGATCCGGTAATGTTGCCTGACGCTTTCTTGCAGCGGCTCGGGTTCTTTAACGATTGGGCTATGGGGCGAGGCGACCCAAATCATCTCCATTTTACCCAAGAAGGCGGTATTGATTTCATTGGGCAATGCGTTGGGACGAGATGACACCAAAATATCGGTTCGTCCTGCACTGAGCGCTTCCCACCCACCGCTTAGGATCTCTTCTTTAAAAATGAGTTTAGTGTGGCTTAGCTTGGCAAAATTAGTCATCAATGGCAGGAAAAGATCTGAGCCGATAATGCCGTCGTAGCTGATATTTAACTCACTCTCCCAACCTTGGGATAATTCGTGAACTTGCCTGCACAGTGTATCGGATGCGCTTAGCAGCAAACGCCCCTGATCAACCAGTAGTTTACCTGCTTGAGTAAATGATGCTCGATGGCCAGATCGGTCTAGAATAAGCACGTCCAATTCATCTTCCAGCTTTTGGATCTGGTAACTCAATGCTGATGTCGAGCGATTCAGGTGGTGAGAGGCTGCTGCAAAACTGCCTTCTCTGGCTATGACATCAAGGATTTGTAAAGTATCTAGCGATAGGGTTTGTTTGAGCTTGTTCAATTGTATTCACCACGTCCACAGTCGCCATCACCTTAATTCAACCAGTTTACTTTTCAATGCATTTATAGGGCTAAATTGTATGGAAAGGTTTCGCCTGAATTCCTGAACAAGTTGTCCTGATTCTTGCGATATGATCTTAGTTTTGAAGGGATTAACCTTGCCCAGAAATTCACTTTGTTGGTAAGGAAGTAGTATGTTGGATCGGATTTCCCCGTATGTATTGTTAGTGTCCCGGACCATGCTCGCGTTGATATTCATTAAAGCGGGCTGGGGGAAAATCGAAGGATTTTCCGGGACGCAAGCCTATATGGAAGCGATGGGTGTACCGGGAGGTATGTTGCCTTTGGTGATTTTGTTAGAGCTCGGTGGCGGGCTAGCGATTTTGTTTGGTTGTTTTACCCGCTCGCTTTCGCTCGTGATTGCAGGTTTCTCTGTGGTATCTGCATTGGTGTTTCATTTTGATCTTGCAGACAGCGGCCAGACAATACATTTAATGAAAAACGTCGCGATTGCTGGAGGGTTTGGTGCACTCCTTGTCGTTGGGCCGGGGAGGCTGAGCATTGATGGTGTATTGAAGAAGTCTTGGTAACACCGGCAAGATGTTCAATGCGGATCAAAAAGGCAGCCTGTTGGCTGCCTTTGTTCTTTGTGCGCTAAACAAGCGATGAATTAACGTTGCTCTAGTGGGTAAGAGCGGTAGCTCCACATACCGTAAGTGCGTAGTGCGTCACGGTAGATGCCAAGTAGTTCACCTTCAGAAGGTACTTTTAGCTCTTCCAATGGCTTATCGGCCGCTGAAACAGTATCGAAGGTGATATCTTTTGGCCCAGTCTGCCATGTCGCAATCTCGAACAGTGACTGGCCGCGACGGACGTGGCTCGCTGAGCTGATGATCGTTGCATGGTCGATATCATGACGGGCCAGGGCATAGCTGCTGTACAGTGCATTTTCGACGGTGCTGCGGGCATAGTTGTCTTCGATAATGCGATCGCGGGCAATGCCTTTCTCAACTAACCAATCGGCCATTAATTTGCCTTCGGTCTTGTGGTTGCGTGGTACGCCACCGGTTAAGACGATCATTGCAGTCGGCTGTGCCTTGGCCATTGCCAACGTCATTTCAAGGCGGTGGACCAAGATATCGTGCATGCTGCCGTCAGGGTTCAGGGCATAACCCAGCGTGATGATTGCCGTGTTGCCCTGGTACGTTTTATCTTGCTTCTCTTTGAGCGGGGTTGCGACGATGCGGTTTACGGTGTCAAAAATTCGCTGGATATCGTTGGCACGTCCGGCATTGAGCTCTTTCAGGGCGTTCATATGCTCAAGTGATGCTTGGCTGTTGCCTTTGAATTGCTGCCAAACCGCAAGGTAGGCATGGGCATCGACATCTTGTGGAGCAACCGACAAGACCTGTTCAAATAGCTCAATCGCTCGGTCGGCATTTTTGTTGTAGATCTGGGCATTCGCTGCGGAGATCAACAAGTCGGTACGGTAAGGTTCTAGCTGGTATGCTTCAAGTAAACGGTTGGTGACAATTTCCATATTACTTGGCATTTTTGCGGTAAATCCAGCATGGGAAATGCGGGCCGGAGATTTAAATGCAGTAACGGCATCAGCAAGCAGTTGATCGACGACCTGACGCTTGGTGATAAATTGGCTGTATTCAGCATTGGCTTGGATACTCTGCTGTGGGGCGGTATCAGCGGCCAGAATAGACGTCGAGGAAAGGCTTAATAGGCCACTAAGGGCAATCGCAATTAGATTCTTTTTCATTATTTATGTTTTATATACATCACAAGGTGGGCAGCAATATATTGCATTGCTAGTATGAAAATTGTGATCTGGCAATAATTATTCATATCCTTATGTGCATGAGATCACAAAGTGATGTCTCGCTTCCATATTTGTGTGATAAATGAAGTGCTATGCATTTCTTCTGTGAATGAATGACAGTTCTCGGGCGAGTGTTGATACTGCCTGATATATAGCGTCGCCACATCCGGCATGGTTACGTAAATCGACTTCCCTTTCCTCAAATTGGCCAATATTGCGACAATTGAAATAAATTTCATTCAAGATACCAATGTCGTATTTATTCACGATATGGACTCGCTCGCGAATAAGGCGGGGGAACTGGTTGATTGTAATATCAACAAACTTATCGTCCACTTCGAGCCAAACATGACAGAGAATATCCGGGTAGTCAGCTAGGTTATTTCGGCACCATATCACTTTCGGATGATAGCCCTGCTCCCTTAAATACATCGCCAGCATGTTGTTGGCCAAATCACAGGAGCCATACGGGAAAGCATTGAGCTCTTGCCAGCGAGGGAGATCGCAATAGCGGTAAGACTGGGTTTCTATGATGGTGACAAGTGCATTCCTAAAGGTATGGATATGGTATTGCATGGTTATTTCTCCCTTTGTTCTTTATAGCTCTTCCACAGCTAGCGTTACTATGAGTATAGGCATTCATATTAGATTGTAGCCATACCAAGATCTATGATGGTAATTATTCTCGTTGCGGTTTTAATAGTTATATATTAACTGTTAAGTGATGATAGTTATATTTCTCATACACAGAGGTATGCCAAAGCACATAATTAATCAATTCTAATAATTCATAATTGTCCCGTGAGAATATGAGACATATCTTGGTTGTGGTTTATATCAGTAACTGTTTTTATTGTTTTTTATTGTTGTTGAGAAATGTTTCTAGCAAAAAATTACTTACACTTTTTGTGGGTGAAGAAAATATTTTTGTGAAGGAGATTTCGAATCTTATTGATATCTAGGATTAAGCTTTTCATTTTAAATCTAATTAAAACTGACTTTATTAAAATAAGTCAGTCGCTTTAATTATAAAAATATAAGTAGTTGGAGCTTATTGATGAGTATTAACACGGCTAGGTTAATAAAAAATAATAAGGGAGCAGATAAAATATCTATCCCGATCCTTTTAGGCATCATGAGTGCCAGTATCTTTTCGAGTAATGTACATGCAGATGATTTAACCTATTTGGAAGAGTTGGGTAAACGACTTTTCTTTGAGGATATTTCTCTAAATCGAAACATGTCTTGTTCAACGTGTCATACGGGTACGACGGGAGGAACCAATGGTGATTCAGTCACCAATGATACGCATGTTGCTGTGATCGGTTCAGATAATGTCAGTGTCGGTAATTTAAAACCGCCGACGAACCAGTATGCGCAATTTTTGAATGAGCAATTTGAGGTTGAAGGGTTGATTAACTTTGACCCTAATTGTCCGGCGTTTGGTGGCCCTGCTCCCTGTGGTGGTGCATTCTGGAATGGCCGGGCGGAAGGTGACTTGATTGAAACGTTCCATAATATTGATCCCTTTGCCGGTGTTGACAGTGAATACGAGGGGATGTACCGCAAATATCTAGGGCCGCTTTCTGATCAGGCACATGCTAGTCCGTTTATTAACCCGGTAGAGCAAGCGTTGGCAACCAAGCAGGATGCCTGTAAGCAAGTGCGGGACGATACCATATGGGGGGGGCAACTATACCAGTATGCTTGGGGTACGGAGATTAAGTGTGGTAAGAGGCAGATAGATAAAACGTTCGCTCGTTTTGCGATTGCACTTTCAGCGTGGCAGATGTCCAAGGAAAATAACAGCTTTGATTCCAAACGTGACAATGCATTGAAAAATGACGCAAACGGCCAATTCCCGTTGGATGATTTCACCGCTCAGGAAAACCATGGGCATGATCTATTCTATGGCTTAGCTGGGCCTGGCGTTGATCGCCCGGGAGGATTTGGTGGGGCTCGCTGCTTCTTCTGTCACCGAAGTGATAATACGAATCTCGGGGAAGGTAAGACAGAGCGATACACCAATGATCAATACTTCAATATTGGTGTGCCGAGAAACCATAATATTCCTGGTGATCCGTCGCCGGATATTGGCTTAGAAGCAATTACCAGTAACCCAGGCCATCGCGGTGAGCACAAGGTGCCAACATTGCGCAATGTCGACAAGCGTCCACATGCTGGTTTTGTCAAAGCCTATACCCATAATGGCTACTTCAAGAGTTTAGAGCAACTGGTTCACTTCTATAATACGGCAACCGCAAAAGCGCAATGTGCACCGCATATCACCGAGGTGGACGATGCAATTGCTAATAACTGTTGGCCGGCGCCTGAAATTGCGGATAACTTTGCAGGGTTTGGTGTTGGGAACCTTGGGTTGACACCAACTGAAGAAGCCGCTGTTGTGTCGTACCTGAAAACATTCAGTGATGAAAGCTCAGTACAGGCTCCGGGCCGCTACCGCTTGCACATCATCAACGAAAGCCGGTTGGATCATGGCGATGATGGCAGTTCTTCAGGACCGTTTGGTGGTCTAGAGGACAGAGCGAGAGATGCATTTGGGAGTTTTTAACGCATTAAGCTAGAAGGTATATCAATAAATCCAATGACCCGGGTAGCTCTGTGTTGAGCTACCCGGCTTTTGTTTTTGATAAAGGTGGAAGCTTGAAAATACTTAGTCTTAGCTAATGCGTTTTAGGTACTCGGCTTCGGTGAAGTAATCCGCCTTCTCGGCTCTATCGAGAAAAACCAAGCCATTAAGATGATCCAACTCATGCTGGAAAATCCGGGCAATAAAGCCTTCCAGTTGGGTTTTGACTTCCTTGCCTTCCAACGTGTCGTAGCGTACTTCGATATGGGAGTGGCGGTTAACCAAGGCACGGATCCCCGGAATACTCAAACAACCTTCCCAATCTTTCTCCATGCTATCGCTGGCCCAGGTGATCTCCGGATTGAGCATCAAGGTCGGCTTCATCATCGGCGCGTCGGGATAGCGTGGATTGGGGCGAGACGCAACGATGAACGCGCGGATAGACTCACTGACCTGCGGCGCAGCGATTCCGACACCATTATGCTCAAGCATCTTTTGCTGCAATTCATTGAAAAAAGGAGCGAACTCTTGGTATTGGGCTGCCGAAAGTGGCAAGGCATGTTCGCGCAAGACAGGGTTGCCAAGCTGGGCGATGGTGAGCGTTTCCATGGTGTTAATCCTTTTCACGGTTTATCCGTAAAGCTTATAGGGCGATAGGAAAAGCGGCAATAGGCTAGGGCGGTCTTGTATATGAAATAAAACAGGCTCTGTAGAGAGCCTGTTTAATGGGGATGCTTGATTACGAGGGGAGCTTACATCATCGCGAACAGCAGGAACACGATGGCGCAGCCAACCAACAGCACTAGCGGGTAGGCTTTACTGTTGTGCGGCTCTTCCTGTGGCGGCTCTTGCATCGCGGCGGCAGCAATAGGTTCTGCTTCCTGGCTTGTGGTTGAAGCCTGCTCATTCCCTCCAGTGTTATCTTCGTCAGCGCCACCCTCTTCATTTCCTAGTAGGGTCATCACCTCCGACTCGCTGCGTGCGGCCAAGAGCTGCTCCCTGAAATCGTCATCAACCAGTGATGAGGTGAGGGTAGTCAGCACTTCCATATGGGTCGATCCAGCCTCGGCCGGCGGGATCGCCAACAGGAATATCATGTTGACCGGTTCGTCACCATCAATGCCTTGCCATGGCATTTCACCTTTGACAAAAGCACAGGCAAACACTGGCTCGATAACCGCTTCGGATTTGCCGTGTGGTACCGCCAAATATTCACCCAGGGCAGTTGGGCCTTCTTCTTCCCGTTTGAGCACGGCATCAAGGAACATCTGGCGGTCAGTCAGTTTACCGGCCTGATCGATTTTATCCGTCAGGGTTTCGATAGCGGTAATACGGTCATCGAACACTGCATCGAGCATGATCAGGTTATGTGACGTTAGTTGGGCAAGTTTCATGGTCTTACTCCTTATTGTTCATGCTGCTGATTTTGAACGGGTACTAACCAGGTAAATTGATATGGCGCTAGGGTAAATTGTGGTTCGAACGATTGCTCGCTGATCAAATCCATACCGCCCTGTGGCAAGCTCACTGGCTGTGGCTGGCTGGTCAGATTGAGAATATAGGTTATGCGATTTTCCCCTTCGCCGCGGATCAGCCCGAATATTCCCTTGCCAAGTTTCAGTACCGTTTGTCCTGATTGCGGAGAAAATGCGTTGTGTTGCTGGCGCAGGTTCAGCAGTTTGAGCATGTTACTGTAAACTTGCTGGCGCAATGAGCCTTGTGTACTTAGCGCGTTTTCCAGTTCATCCAGGTTGAACTTCTCCCGGTTGATGCGGCGGTTGATGCCAGAATCGTCCATTCCCGCGATGTCATTTTCGCTACCGAGGAAGCTGTGGTAGTAGATGGCCGGCACGCCGATAAACGACAGTAGCAGTGACTGAGCGGCGAGGAATTTTCGCGCCTTGGTGCTGTTGTCGTCGTCGGGCTCGGTGATCGCGCTGAGATAGTTGATATTGAGCTCATACGGCGATTGGGTACCGTCCCCATTGTCCTTATAGCTGACGCGTCCGCCTTTACGTTCCACTTCACTGCACATGAATTGGCGATTGGCATCTTCTAGGATCCCTTCGGTCGGGCGTACCCCAATGCCGTCATGGCTGGCAAGGAAATTGAAATAAGTGGTCTGGCGGCCGGCGCTGAGGTTGTCCATGGCCTCGCGGGTCAGCCCCTCTGCCCACTGGGTCAATACTGTGCTGTCTTCCGAGAGGAAAGCGTACAGGGTGAGTGGCGGTAACGGGAACTGGTAGACCATATGGGCTTCATCGCCGTCACCGAAATACGCGACGTTTTCCGGGTGGGGCACATTGGTTTCGGTGATCAGCAAGGTGCCGCTGGCAGCGATATCCAGTACCAAGCGCCACAGCTTGATGATGTCATGGGCCTGCGGCAAGTGGATACAACTGGTTCCCAATACTTTCCAGATAAAGCCGATAGCATCGAGGCGGATAGAGCGGCCTCCGTTAGCGGCATACATCAGCAGGATATCGATGCTTTCTAGCAAGATTTGCGGATTGGCAAAGTTAATATCGATCTGGTCGTCCGAGAAAGTGGTCCAGACGTGGGCGGTTTCACCGTTGGCTTTGGTAAATGGCGTGAGCAGAGGCAAAGCACGCGGACGGGTGACACTGCTGTAGTCCAGGCTTGGGTCTGATTCGACGAAGTAGTTTTGGTAGCGTTCGTCGCCGGCCAGATATCCCTGGAACCAGTCGCTGCTCTTGGAGATATGGTTGATCACACAGTCATACATTAGGTTGAAATGCTCTGTCAGGGCATTGAGTTCATTCCAGTCACCTAAATTAGGATCGACCTTGCGGTAATCGACCACACTGAAGCCATCGTCCGAGGTATAGGGGAACATCGGCAAAATATGAATGTTGCTGACCGCCCCTTTCAGGTACTTATCGGCGAAAGCTTTCATGGTGGCTAGTGTTGGCTTGCCGTTTTCGCTGATGCTGTCACCGTAGGTGATCAGGTAGCTGGTGGTCTGGTCAACCCATGCCGGGTAAGCAGGGGCTTTACCCTGCCATTTGTCGATAAGCGCAAGGATCTCAGAGGTGATCTGTGGCGCTTGCTGTTGGCCGTAAATTTCGGCCACTTTTTGGGTAATCGCTTGGGTAAACATTAGCAACTTTCCTTATCAAACGGTGCAGTGGCAGTACAGCTCAACCGCAGGTCGATAGTATTGTTCGGCACAACCACAGGCTTGGCATCGGCAAGCTCCTGCTCGCGGTAGTTGACGATGGACACATTGGCAAAGCCGTTGAATTGGTTCATATCTAACTCAATGGCTTGCTCGGTTGGGTTGAACAGGCGCAGCACGATGGCATTGGCGTCGTAGAAAGAGTGCGACACGCTCGATAATTCCAGCGTTTCTTTGATAGCGAACAGACTGAACTGTTTGGCCATTGGCTTTTCTTCGAAGCGGACTTGGAAGCGTTCCAGCCGGTTTTCAAAGCTGTTGAGGCGTTGGCGCTGGTAGCTGAACGGTTGGCTGAGGTATGCCGTTTCCAGCTCGCGGATAACCTGATGCGATGCATTCTCTGTTATGGCGATTGCAAAGCTAAAGCGCATGGATTGCTGCAACTGGGCATCTGGGGTATGAACCACCGTGTTGTTGATCCCCGACGCCCGTCCCGGACGCCATACCAGATCGTCCTTGCCAAGAAAACCAACCGCCTTAAACAGGGTCAACGCGATTTGGTCGTATTGGTTGTTGTGAGCAGCTTTGAGGATTTGGTATTCCTTGATCCCACGGCAGTTGATAATCAGTGCTTTGCTGTCTTGCTCGGCGCTAGAGGTATTACCGATGGCGACAACGCCCTCGGTGGTTTCAATATCTACCGGGCACTCGCGGAAGTGTTTGCGCCAGTTTTCTTCACTGTCGAACAGGACGGGAGAGATAGGGCGCTCAATGGTAGCAAACGGCAGGGTACTGACTGAGCAATCGGCGTTGATATCGCTGTTGATCAGGACGCGAACCCGGTGGTCTTTGACGTGGTTGACTGTGTCGATATCGACCTGCAAGTTACGTTCGCCGTGATGCAGGGTGAACGTCAGCTTAAATACGATTTCGCTGTTGGCATCGCCCAGGCGGCGGTCTTCCAAATCTTGCGGTACCAAAATCCGGCTTTGCAGGGTCATTTGCTGTATTAGCTCACCGCGCTGGCTACCAAGCAGTGACAGCGGCTGGGAGTAGAGTGGTGTATCGCCTTCCAGCGGTGAGAAATCATAAGAATCGCCGTCATCGGCTTGGTTCTCAAACTGGATCAAGTTACTGATGCGACGGCCGTTTTGTTTGTCGGTCAGTACCAGTTCACCATTTTGCAAAGACAGAACAAGGCGGTCATTTTCAATCTGGAGCGAGGTGTCGGAGTGGGCCTTGCCCATCGACCCAGCTTCGGTCACCTGAAGTGTCAGGTAGCCAAGGGCGGGGATCTCGTTGAGTTTGGCTTTGAGTTCGAAGCGGTAATAGGGAGGGACCGGTACTTCTTTCTCGCCGTCTTTGGTTACTTCGATAACCTTGCCGCCGTCGAGGGTATCACGCTTGATCAGCTCAGCAGTAACCAGTTGGCCGTTGTGCGCCAGTGCAATATCGGCAAAGGTGCTGAATACCACGATATCGGTGATACCGGAATACGGCTTGATGCGGTTGTTGAACACCATAATCTCGCCTTCACTGCATACTTGGCTGGCGATATCTTTGACGATCAGGTTATACAGGCCGTGGCAGATCTCCTCCGCTTGCTTGAGGCGGTGCATGATATCGGCATTGGTGGCATCGCTGTTACAGCCGCCCATACTGTCGTGGGCATGGCATTCGATGATTTTTTTCCAGGCGATATCAAGCAGCTCGGTATGAACGGTAATACCGTGTGCTTTGGCAATTGCTGTGATCGGCTCAAGTTTTTTCAGCAGGAACTGCTCGATGTCGAAGTTGAGTTTCTTGATATCGTAGCGTACCGAGCCGATGGTTTTGTGGATACGGGTATAGCGCGGGATCTTGAACTCACCCTTGTAGGTGTCAAAATCGTGGCTGTCTTGGCGAAGGTAGTCGACGTAGTCTTCCATTGACGAAATAACATAGGTGTCACCCGCACCGTTCCGTTCGGTGGCTTTGGCCAGGGTCGCCGGCAAGTTAGGGTCGATATTGACCTGATCGCCACCAGAAGGGATCAGCACTTCATCAAGGCCCGCAAGGGCTTTGATTTTCTCGACCATCGGGAAGATTTTGTTATCGAGATGGGCTGGTTCGGCCACGATATTTTTCGCGGCGCCGTAGCCGTGGACTAGGTTGTAAGCAATGATGCTATCGCCCCCCGTCGACTGCCAGAAGAAGTTCGATCGTTCGACTTGCTGGTCGTAGTCGATACCGCGCCAGAAGATGATGTTGTCGATTCCACACCCTTTGAACAGGGTTGGCATCTGGGCATTGTGGCCGAAGGTGTCCGGTAGGTAGCCAACGTGCATGCTGTGGCCAAGTTGTTCGGCGACATGCATGCCGTATTTCAGGTTGCGGATGATGGATTCACCTGCGACATTGAAAGTATCGGTTTGGGTGTACCAAGGGCCGATGAATAGTCGTTTGTCGCTAACCAGTTTCGCCATGCGCTCGCGCATATGCGGCATGACTTTAAGGTAGTCTTCAACAATGGCTGATTGCCCATCAAGGTGATAGCAGCTGTAGCTTGATTGGTTTTCCAGCGTCTCAATTACCTTGGTGAAATTGTAGGTCGCGAGGACATCGCTGTCTTGTTGGGTGAAGTACCACTCACGGTCCCAGTGGGTGTGGGGGATGACATGTACTTTGGCCATGCTGACTTCTCTTCTATCGTATTAATTCGGTGTTGCTGGGGCAGCGCTTGCTGCCCCTATAGCGTGTAGGTTGCAAATATCTTTATGCTTGGTTGCTTTATTTAAGGCCGCTTTGAAATGGCGGCTTAATGGCTGCCTTTGGGCTGTGGCTTGGTACACAGCAGCAGGGCGATGGCAATAAAGCTGGAGCCGACAATGACCGAGAGGGTGTAGCTCACCGGATCAGAGGACAGGAACCAGCCCCATACCGCTGGCAAAGGGAGGCTTTGCCAAACATTGAGGACGACGGCAAGTTGGGTACCGATGATTGAACCGAGGATCATAACCGGGATCATTTTCGGGTTTTTCAGAATGAACGGGATAGCACCTTCGGAGATCCCGATCAGGCCCAGCATCAAGGATGTTTTACCAACGGTCTGTTCTTCGCGGCTAAAGACGCGAGGGCGGAACTTGCCGTCCAGCAGGGCGGCGATACCCACCCCGATAGGCGGAATGACGATACCGAGCTCGCGGGCAACCAAGTCGAAGTTCTCTCCCATGCCGTTAAGGCCAAGGGCTACCGAGCCTGCTGCTTTGTTGATTGGGCCACCAAGGTCAAATGCGGTACCGGCGGCAATCACCATCGAGTAAATACCGCGGCCTGCATCACCGGCTTCGGTGAATAGTTTGACCATTGCCATGTTGACGGCACCGAAGAATGGGTTGATCGCATACTCCATGGTTAGCACCATGACGACACCGCTGAGCAACGGGACCAGCAACATGGTCTTCAGGGTGGTGAGTTCGGTTTTTACCTTGATGGTGTCATTGAGGTAGCGAACCAGATAACCAATCAGGAAACCGATGGCGATGGCGCCGAAAAAGCCTGAAGGGGCCCAGTGTTCGATACCGAAGAAGCGTTTGTAGACTTCATCGCTCATTACCCCACCGATAAAGGCCGGGACAAGGGCGGGCTTACCGGCAATCGAGTAGGCAAGGTAGGCAGCGAAGATCGGGTACATGAACTTGATGGTCATGAAACCGAGGCGGTCTAGGGTTTCGATTGGGGTGCCGGAAATATCAACAAACTCACCGGTGATCTTGGCAACGGCCATTAATAGGCCGCCGAGCACGACAACCGGCAGCATGTAACTGATACCGGTCATGATATGGCCGATAAAAACTTGGTAAGCCGAGCGTTTTTCCTGAACCGGCAGTACAGCCCCTGAAGTGGATTTGTCTTTTTCGCGTTTCATGGCTTCTGGTAGCAGCACATCCACGTGTTTGATCAGCTCTTGGGTGCGTACCTGCAACGGGTTGGCATTGTCAAATCGGTCCATGTCCATGATGGGCACGTCAACGGCCAATACAACGGCATCGGCACTGGCAATGTCCTGTGCGGTCAGTTTGTTTTTGACCCCGTCACTGCCTTGTGTTTCGACCTTGACCTCATAGCCTTGCTTTTCAGCCCAGCTCTGAATTTTCTTTGCCGCCATAAAGGTGTGGGCGATACCTGTAGGGCAAGCCGTTACTGCGACCAGTTTTCTCTTCGCCATGGTTTCATATCCATTGTTCTAAACTGAGGACAGTATAAAAAGCGGCGATCGGCAAGCGTTATGGTTTCTTGGTACAAGGTGCGTATGACGATACTTTTGAGAGCTTACTCACGGATTTTCATCCGCTGTTCGCGCTTAAATACGTCCATCCAATGACGTGACGACAATAATGACAATGAATACCTTTCGTGGAACCGAACGCATCATCTATGAGTTTATTATTAGTCACGCCAAGCAATTGGGCGAGATCTCAGCCAAGGAGATCGCGGCCAAGGCGCTGACGACAACGACATCGGTCAACCGGGTGTGCAAGAAAATGGGGTATGCCAGTTATACCGAGTTACGCTATAAGCTTGCCTCAGACTTAGCCCGCCAGCGTTCGTCATCAGAAGAAGAGGGGGTGGATCAGGCTGTGATTGCCAAGCTGGCCTCAGGGCTGAAAGCGACCAATGTGGTATACCTTTACTCCCGCGGTGCGTCGATAGTTAGCGTGAATTACCTGTCCCGTTTTTTGTCGCTGGCCAATATTCCCCACTTGGTGATCACCGATATTCACCAGCTCACCATGGCTAACGCGGGTATCTTGGTACTGATCAGCAAATCGGGTGAAACCAACGCGGTGGTGGACATGGCCCACAATGCCAAGCGCAAAGGCATGAAGGTGTTCTCGGTAAGCCTGCGCGGCTCGACCTTGAGCCAAATTAGCCATCTCAATGTTAACCTGGAAGAGCAGATTGATGGGATTTCGTTGTACAGCCGGGAGAGCCAGCTGCACATACTTGAGGTGGTGGATAAGTTGGGTGAGCAGCTGCTGACGTAGATAGGCGTAAAACTGTTAGTCCACCTGCTGTTTTGCCAACCAACCGGAAATAATTTCAAAAACGTGCGAGTACATCCATGTAACTCCAACCCGCCGTCCATGGCGGGTAGGTTTTGAAATCATTCCCGATAGGTTGCCTGACCATCCGATCGCTTGCAAAGCTGGGGTTCTTCTTAATCATCCATACACATGATCAGCACGGCGGCGAACGCCAGGAAGGCGGTCATCATCAGGAACACATCGTTGTAAGCCATAATCGCCGCATCTCGCTGCATGGTCGACAGCAGTGTTGCTTGGGCCTGTTGCATCGCGGTGCCTGCATCGCTACCTGCCTTGATAAAGAAATCACTTTGCTGCAGCAACTGTTGCCAGCCGTTGGTGCTGACACTCGGCAATGACTCCTTGATATGCCCGAGGTGCTCCCGGGTTTTGTTATCTAGCAGAGTGGCGATAATCGCGATACTGAATGCCCCACCGAGGTTACGCATCACGTTGGTTAATGTCGATGCATCCGGTGTGTCGGCTTTGCTGATATGCTTCATCGCCACCAATGACAAGGGCACCATGATAAATGGGCTACCAATGGCACGCAGTACCATGGAGAGGATCAGCTGCTGGCCGCCGAAATCGACCGTCATATGGGTGTTGACGTAGCAGCTCAGGCCAAACATGACAAAGCCAAATGTCACCAGATATTTCGGTTTGATGAACTGGACCAGCTTGGGCACGATGGGAAATAGCAGCAATTGCGGGAAGCCCATCCACATCAATACCTCACCGATTTCCATCGCGTTGTAGCGCTGGATTTGGGTTAAGTACAGCGGCAGCACATAAATTGAACCGAGCAGCGCCATCCCGAGGATCAAATACGCCAGACACGACATTGCAAACTGCTTTTCACGCAGTAATCGCAGGTTTACCAGCGGCTTTTTGTGTTGCAGCTCGTTGATGACAAAGTACACCAAGCTGACGGCGGAGATGATCGCGAGAGTGACAATAAAGCGCGAGCTGAACCATTCTTCACGGTTGCCTTCTTCCAATACCACTTCCAAACAACCTAGCCCGAGGGCCATAGTGACGATCCCGAACCAGTCGGCTTTGAGCAAGGAGCCGAGATTGAGCGGTTCATCATCCAGCCCGTAGCGGATCATGGATATCACCAAGATTGCCGGTGGGATGTTGATATAGAAAATGTAATGCCATGACAGGTTCTCGGTTAGCCAGCCCCCGAATGTCGGCCCGATGGAAGGGGCGAAGGTCGCCGTTACGCCAAACAATGCCATCCCCACCGCACGCTTCTGGATTGGCAGTAGCTGTATCACCAGCGAGAACGCCAGTGGGATCAAGGCTCCGCCGCTGAACCCCTGCATGGCGCGAAAGACGATCATTGAGCTCATGTTCCACGACAACGAACACAGGAAGGACGACAGGGTGAAAATCACTGTCGTCCATGTGAGATAACGACGTTTCCCCAACGCTTTTGACAGCCAGCCACTAAGCGGGATCGCGATCATTTCCGCCACCAGGTAGGAGGTGGAAATCCACGAGCTTTCATCCAGTGTGGCAGACAGCGCCCCTTGAATATCTTTGAGCGAGGAGTTGGTGATTTGGATATCCAAAATCGCCATAAAGGCCCCAATCAAGCCACCGAATAGGGCGATCCAGTGGCGGCGGGGAACATGGAGCGCCTCGCTTTCAACAGCCTGTGGCTGTTGGCTTGTTGTGATCTCGGCACCCATGGCTTAGCCTCGTGTATCGACAGTGGCCACGACAGACAAGCCAGGGATCAACCTGCCTTTCAGGCTTTGTGGGTCTGGAATAGTAATTTTTACTGGTACCCGCTGGACAATCTTGGTGAAGTTACCGGTTGCATTCTCTGGTGGTAATAGCGCAAATTTCGCGCCGGTTGCTGGCGAGAAACTATCGACGACCCCTTGCAGAGGTTGGTCGGGGAAGGCGTCCAACTCTACCGTGACGCTTTGGCCCTGATGGATCCCTCCTAGTTGGGTCTCTTTGAAGTTGGCTTCGATCCACACATTGGTGGTGGGTACCAAGCTCATCAGTGGCATACCCGGCTGGACATAGAGGCCAACCCGAAGGCTGCGTTTGCCCACAATGCCATCGACTGGGGCATAGATGTTGGTGTAGGCAAGGTTGAGTTCGGCCTGTTCAAGTTGTGCTTGTGCTTCGGTTACCGCGGCTTCGGCTTGTTTGACCTGACTGGCAATCACCACGAGTTGATCTTTTGCGCCTTGGTAGCTGGCATTGGCTTCTTCGAGCTGCGCGGCGGTCACCTTCTGGTGCGAGGTCATGCTGTCTAATTCATCTTGTGATGAGTAATTGCGCTTGAGTAAGCTGCGGGTGCGTGCAACTTGCTGCTTGGCGCGATCGAACTCGGCTTTCGCAGAAGCAATTTGGCTTTTGGCTTGGCGGATCTGGGTTTGCTGTAACTGTTCTTGGGCATGAAGGTTATCAATCGCCGCTTGGCTGACAGCGAGGTTAGCTTCAGCCTGATCCAATGCTGCCTCGAAGTCGCGGTCGTCGATTTTTGCCAGTAGATCACCGGCTTTTACTTGCTGGTTATCGGAGACAAAAGAGTCGGTAATATAGCCGCCGACTTTGGGGCTGATGTTGGTGATATCACCCTGCAGATAGGCATTATCTGTCGATTCGAAATATTGGCCATAGCCAAACCAGTAGCCACCACCTAGCGCACCTAGCGAAAGCATGATCAAGGTAGCGATCAATGGCGCTTTTTTCTTATTACGCTTGGGAAGCGTGTTTGGCGCTGCTGGTGAATGGCTTGGCGCATCTGCTGTGGGAGCTTGGCGTTGATCGGTCATTTTACCCTCGTTGTTATACCCAAGTGATATCAAGCTGCAGATCTCAGCGGCAATGGCTTGGGCTTATAAGAATTGGCTCTGAAAAAGTGTGTCAAATTGTAAATGATATCGATTGGTTGATAAGATAGGAAAAAAGGGAAACACTGTTGCACAAATCTTACTAATGGGCAGAAGGCTAGACTGTGATGGACTTGAATTCGGTAGCGATTTTTTCACAAGTTGTTGATTGTGGTAGTTTTACGCAGGCGGCTGATGTCTTGGATATGACCAAGTCGACCGTTAGCCGAAAAGTGGCAGAGCTGGAGGAGCACCTTGGCGTGCGTTTGATCACGCGTTCAACCCGCAGTTTGATTCTGACCCCAGAAGGTGAAGCGTTTTATCAGTCCTGTGTCCAGATGCTGGAGATCATGGGTCAGGCAGAGCTGGAAGTCAGCGCCAATCAGGATTTAATCCGGGGCCGACTGTATGTGGTGATGCCGGTAGAGTTGGGTCATCAAGTGTTGGGCGGCTTCCTTAATACCTTTCTAAAGCAATACCCGCATGTTTCCCTCCATGTCGAAATGACCAACCGCGAGGTCGATATTATCGGCGAGGGGATCGATCTCTACGCCCAAGTTGGGGAGTTGGATGATTCGAGTTTAGTGTCGAGAAAGCTGACCGAGTCGCGCCGGGTACTGGCTGCCAGTCCTGAGTACCTTGAGCAATATGGCATGATTGAAAGCCCGACGGACCTCAAAGCGCCGCACCACCAAATAAAAGTCCATAACAAGGCGGTTAAAATCCCCAATTGGCACCTTATGCACGAGGGTGGGGCGGTGAGCATTGATCTGCCTTATCGGCTGAGGGTTAATACTATTACGGCATCGCTGTCGGCATGCCTTGATGGTCTGGGGATCGCGGTCTTGCCCGAGTTCATTTGCCGGGAACACTTCGCATCGGGTGAGCTGATCCAGCTACTACCGGAGTGGGAGATGCCACTGGTGCCGCTTAGCTTGGTCTATCCACAGCGCAAATTGATGCCCAAGCGGCTGCGGGTGCTGGTGGATTTTTTGGTTGAACAGTTTGAGCTTCGAATGAAAAAACACCCCATTAACACAGAGTCGCGTTAGTGGGGTGCAAGGGAACCTATCCTTGTGTTCAATCGAATTTGGATGTGCAAACACGCGGTGTTTTAGTTGGTGACGGGCTGTTGCTCGTTGTTTGCTTCTGTGTCGGCTGCAAGTTCGACACTGGCAAGGTCGTCCACTTCGGCATCGAGGATTTCATAGCCCTTGAGCTCCATACAACGACGTAATACTAAAGCTTGTGTTTGCGAGGCTTTGACCGAACCAACAGCGGCACCGGTGCCAGCCCCCAGCGCCAGTCCCCATACCATGCTCTCGCCCATGCCGACATCATCGGCCAGTAACCCACCAACTGCACCTGCAGCAGTACCAATTAACGCCATGTTGGTGGCGCTGGTGCGTACTGCCTCGCTTCTGTCCACTTCTTGGGTTTTTTGACGGCACTCTGCCAAGTCTTGTTCGTATTCCAGCTGGGTTCTATCGTGGTAGCCAACAACTGGCGCAGCATTGTATGAACAGGCGGAGAGTAAAGCGGTGCAGGTAAGTAGGGCGAGTTTTTTCACAGGACTGAGTTCGCTGGCCAAAGAAATATGGCCGCTATGGTAGGTCGAAAGTCATCCATCTTCAATACAGTGTTTTTTATTTTTTGTTTCTTAATGCTAACAGAGCAATAAACTGGCGGGTTGCCGAAAAAATTTACAATGTAAATTGTTTTAGGGTTACATCCGGTGGCGGTAACCGACGGTAAAGGCGATGTCGGTGCTGTTATCCATATTGAAGACATTCTCGATCATCGAAAGCTCAATCGCACCGCTTTTGGTGTGGTAACGGTAGCCCAGCAGAAATTCGGTAGAGGGCTCACTCAAATCTGATGTGGCATCACTGGCGCCTTCGTAAACATGTACTTCGGTAAGAAAGCGATGCTTGGGACTGATTTGGTATTGGTAGCTGACGCCGGTGGCAAAGGCGAATTTGTTGTACTTGATTTGGGCCAGCACCTCGTCGTTATGACGGTAGGAAACACCCAGTAAGGTATAAACACTGTGCTTGCCGGTTCGATAGCTGTAATTGAGCTGCAGTGCTTGTTCGAAGTTACTGGTCTTGAAAGGTCCGCTGCCAACATAGTTGAAATATAGTGAGCCGCCAATGGATAAGCCGTGATGTTGGTTTTCCAGCAGTTGGTAATGGGTATAGAGAGAGAAAGCATTGCTAATGGTTTCGCCTTCAAAGTCATGGATTTCGACGCCGTATTGCGGCACCGATATATCGAAGGAGTGTTTTTCTACTTCATCCCGGCCATTTAACCCGATACCGAACGTATCATGGAAAGCTTCGGTCAAGGTATCAAGACGGTTGTTGGCGGCAAAGCGCCAAGTGTAATCGAGCTCCAATGCCCATTTATTATGTAGTTGCCAAAAGCCACCGATCGAAAGGGCATTCTGATAATAATCAGCATTGTAATCATCGGTGTGGGCCCAGACACTGGCAATGGTTCCGGTAGCGTAAAGTTCGACGGTATCCGGCGCATGACTGAAACCGGTTCTCACCAGCGGTGTTAATGCATTAGATTGCAAGGGGGATTGGGCATAGGTTTTTAACGGGCCGTAATCGGTATAGCGCTCTTCGTTTCCGGCTTGGGCGTTACCAGCAACGCTTGTTAAAGAGAGTACAATTAATGCTGAAAATTGCTTGTAATTATCATCCATAAGGGGAGCCGCTGCCGATTGAATCTTGTCCTTGGCCCCTTGTTATACTCATCGATGCTGTCGCCACACTGAATATGTAACAAAGTAATGCAAAGGTTTTCAAGATGTTGGATCTTTAGTATAGCTCCCTGATGGGGGCACGATGATTTAGTTGTGATACGAGTCCTTGTTTTCCCGTTATATTTTTCAGGAGGGCAAAATAGGCCTGATCTTCCAGCATCTGCTTTCTGCGCATACCTTCATTGCTCGTACATTCGGCGAATAAATTTTCATTCTGTCTCTATAAACTAGATAGCTTTCGTTGTATTCAATTACGTTGAACCAATATCACACCACCAACATATAAAAACGTTTCTACTTGATTTTGCGACATTAACCAAAAAACATCATTGTTCTCTCTATTAGAATAGCCGGTTTTGTAAAATTCATGCTACGTATACTCATGCTGTGTTTTTGGGATGGTACTCGCAGTTTTTTGCTTTAATTTAGTATAATTAAGTATTTATCTTGGATGAAAGATTGTCATATTGAATAATTGTTGTGCGCGTTAGTCTTATTGACTAATCGAAAAGTAAATACAGAAACGTTTTTATTTTGCCCTAGGCTTTGCTTTTTGAGCAAGTGATCAGGGTTGGGAAGAACGACACAACAATAATGAGGGAAACATGACAATACCCAGTTTCAAGAAGTGCTTGCTTGCGTCTTCGTTGATACCCGCTTTGGGCGTTTGGCATCCAGCTATCGCCAGTAACGCAGGCTCTGCAGCTTATGACGTTAAAGCTCAGCCCAATGTGGTTATAATCGTTGCTGATGATTTGGGACACGCCGATGCCGGATTTTACCAGGGGGAGTGGAACAGCGAGGATACCATCAGTAACCAGACGACCAAATTCATTACCAAAATTGCAAGTAATGGCGCTGTTTTTAACCACGGTTACGTGACGGCCCCTGTATGCGGTCCATCCCGTGCGGGAATGCTGACAGGTCGCTACCAGCAAAGCTTTGGATTTTACAGCAACCCTGCACCGGATGATGCCGATGATAACGAGCCCACTGATCATGACGAGGGCGTAGAGCCGGGTATACCAACGGATATACCGACTCTCGGGGATTATTTCCAAAATGCCGGTTATACCACTGCCTTTATCGGTAAAGATCATGATGGCGAGGATTGGAAGTTCTGGCCTCACAACCGGGGTTTTGATTACTTCTTCGGCTTCAACAATGGTGCAGTGGCTTATGAAATCGGGGATAAAAACCAGTTCAATACCTTTACCACCCCACACTCTACAATGTGGCAAACGTTTGATGAAAGTCATCAAGCGCCATCAGACGAAGAAAGGGCAGCTGCCGAGATATTAGTCTCGAAGCATTTTCAGTTACTTGAAAATCTGGCCTGTGAAGCGCCCAATGCAGATGACCCAAGTGTTTGTGATAAAGAGAGAACTGAAAAACAGTTAATTACGGCATTTGATAAACATAAAGCTGAGCTGGATAGTGGCTACGATCCAGAAGCTTATAGGGCTCAATATTATGCTGCGCTAGAAACTGTCGCCGGTCTACAAATTGAGCCGGATTTTGAAAATGTTTATTTAACTGATAAGTTCGGTGAAAAAGCAGTAGATTTTATTAGCACTCAAGCTAATGAACAGCAACCATTTTTACTCTACCTTTCATTTAATGCTGTTCATACACCGCTGAAAGCGACCAATGTTGATGAGGCTGAAATTAACTTTGTAGGCTCTGAATATGTAACCGAGGAAGAGAAAGCAAGCCGTAAAACTGCCCTCGCAATGGCCAAAAGCCTAGATAATAGCGTCGCTAAAATTTACAAGAAGTTAAAAAGAAAAGGCATTTTAGAAAATACCATTATCGTTTTTGTGTCAGATAATGGAGGTAAGCCTAAGAGTAACTTCTCGTCGAATAAGCCGCTTTCCGGTCATAAAGGTGAGCTCTATGAGGGGGGAACCCGTGTTCCATTTGCTATCTCTTGGCCGGGAAAAATAGCTTCACAAGTTGTTGACGAACCGGTAATGACAATTGATATCTTGCCGACCATTCTGAATGCGGCTGGGGTTGATACTAGCGATAAAGAAGCGTATGACCTTCATGGTGTTAATTTACTTCCTCGGCTTACAAACCAGTCAGCCAAACTCGAAGAGCGCTATTTATTCTGGGACCGTGTGAACAAGGCTGCTGTTTTTGATGGTGAATTCAAGTTGCTGAAAACCAGAAAGAAGCAGTTTCAGTTATTCCGACTGAGAGATTGTGGTGAAGAGGCTTGCGAGTCTGATTCAGCGGTGAATTTTGCCGAGTTTGATGAATATATTGATAGCGACGGAAAAACGCAAAAAGCATTTTATGATGTATCGGATACTAACCCTGAAAAACTACAAGAGTTGAAAAATGCATTGGCTGATTTTCAGTGTAAAAACCCAGTTCCAACCTGGGGGGTAAAAGCGCCTGATCCTAGTATTTATAATAACCCAGACGCTTGCCCTGAATAACAGCAACTCTATTAATGCCAAATAGGCAAACACCAGATGTATGTTCTGGTGTTTGCCATACATGAAATAAATCCAATTAATTTAATCATCATTTTATTAATGATGGCATTTTTATTATGTAGAGGATGTATGAACATAAAAAAAAGAATGAAGCTGCTAAGCCATTTCGTCATGCTTGCTGTTCTTACTGGGTGTCAGGATGAATCGATTAGCAACAGTCTTATAAATAGTGAACAAATAGGCTCACCAAAGCCGCAGGCCAAATTAAGCGTGGAATCCATTTCGACAGAGGAGCTCATTTCTGAAGCCTGGTTTTCAAATTTGGGCCAGACGGATATGGTCGCGGCGGCTAAAGTGGCTGGCTACTATGCCGCTGCTGACAGTGGCTCGTCAACCATAGAGATCCGAGACATATCGTCCAACCTTCTTCATACAGTCACGGCCAGTGACATTGAGCTGGCAGGTCTTTCATCTGCTGGGCAATTGTGTGGAATGACATTTACCCCTTCAGGCCGCTTTTTGTATATGGCTCTGTGTAGCCAGGGCAGTGAAGAAGATGCGATTTTGGCCTTCAATACCAATACTGGCGTTTTGTCAGTGTTTGATCGGGTGAAATTGCGCTCTGATCCAAGTAATACACGACACCACTTTGGTATGGCATATTTCAAATCCAAGCTTTATGTCGGCAGTGATCAGGGAGTATATCGTTATGAAGCTAGCCGAAATACGGTATATAACGGCGGGACTGAACCGGAGATCGGCCTTATAGCCACACCCAGCCCCGTTAAAGATATTGCCTTGGATATGGTCGGCGGTAACTTATATGTATTGACCCAGAATGGGGTCTTTAAACTACCTGCTGATGGGGAACAACTGACAAAAGTGTATAACCGGAGAAACCTGTCAAGAATTGGTTATAGCCGAGTGTTTGGCCGTAAAGCACTGGCAGGCCTTTATATCACGAAAGATACACAGCAAAGCTCACAGGTTTTCTTTGTTCCAAAGGGCCTTGTCGAACAAGGTGGGGACTTAACCAATGCTGCTACTGAACTGTGGTCTTATGATGGCAAGCTGGTGGATCTGACCACTACTCCGGATGGCAAGTTATTGTATTCCGGAGGTGATGCTGATGCCCAATACGGTAATGCCTACACCCTGACCGATAGCGGTGATGTTTATCGGTTGACCTATCAGCAGTGGCTTCGTGATGAGCTGGCCCAATATGTCGCGGCGATAAAGAGTTTGACTGCTTATAACGGCAGTGAGATTGATGGTACCAACAGCACAACGCTTTCTCCTGAAGGTTTCTTACACCGGAAATTGCAGCGGGCGGGCTTGGCTGCCAACGAGACACCGATTGCCGATACCGTAGGCTGGGCCATTTACTTACTGATGGCCGCCAATGAAGCCAATATGTTGTCATCGGAAGGTGTGGTTGATGAGTCGCTGGCTGATCAGCAAATTCAGCCTCTATTGGAATTATTGATTGAGCGACATGCAGGACTGATACCGGATGGTACGGGTGGCATAAAAACGGTCGATGGTCATTTTGTCCGGAACTACAACAGTGATGGTACGCCTTTTGCCAAAGATCAAAGTCCGGGTCCACAGCCGCAGGTTTATACCAGTATGAAATTTCTTCCTGCGGTGATTAAAGCTGCCGAGCTCTATCCTGAAAGCAAGAAAATAGCGGAAGCGAAAAAGTACCTAGAACAAATTTTTGTTCGTTCTGCGGATACCATTCGTGCCCGCCAGGGTGTGACATGGGAAGTCGATGACTTCGGTCCAGTAAGGAATGCCAACGGTATGGCAAACGAAAGCTGGATATACGGTGATTTGGGTGCGGCTCAAGATCCTATGGCCAGCTACAACTATGGTCAGTATGTCTATGAGCGGGATAACTTCAGTTATGACCATTGGCTCGAAGGAGAGCCCGTGATCAAGCCATCCCATGCCGCCTTTGTGGTAATGGGTGGGACGCTAGTCTTGAAGCACCATGCCGATGACGCTGGCTGGAAAGAGCAGAATAACAACTATTACGCGCTTACACAGGCAGTAACCGATGATCTTGGCTCACCGTATTTCGCTGCATTCTCTGCAGGTAATAATCCATTTGATCGAGAAAACAAAAATGGAAATTACTGGAACGATGGGCCATCGGATCACCCTGGAGATATCATCCACTTCCCAGCTGTATTGGGCTTTGGTCAGCACGGTAAGCTGGGAGCCATGGTCGGTGGTTACTTTGCCTACCGCGATGGATTACGCCAAGACATGTTAAATAGCTCTGACCCCGAGAGCTCGCTCAAGATGCTAACGCGTTGGTCTATGGTTAAGCCTGATTACGAGATGCCATCCATCGGTATTGCTGATTTCTGGTTTGGGGCGGTTGGATTGGCTGAAACTATTCGTCCGGGTACGGCCGATAAGTTACGTAATACCTTTTTCAGAGCCCATCACGAGTTGTCCGGTGATGACGATGGCAATCAAGTTGTGTTGTTCTCGGCCTTAACGCCACGTCATGTGATCGGGGTCAGGGATGATAACTCAGAGCAATCCTTTGGCTTCCAGCGCTCGCCGTTTACTGTTCCTGGAAGGCAGCATTTCGCTACTTTTAAAATTGAAGATCCACAGGGCGATTGGATTGAATTGGATGATGTTGTCAGCGCCAAGGAGCAGGATAAATACGGTGACTTCAAAGCGCCAAGGTTCACCAATCCTGATTTTGAAAATGAAGTCGCAGGTTGGCAGTACTTTGGTGATGGTAAGACAAGAACGGTGAAAGGCGCTTCAGGGCAGGGTGTCAGGATCCGTACCTCATCAACGGGGGAATCTGTGCTGACCCAGGCGGTTTTGCAACCTGTGTCGCTTGAAAATAGCCAGTACAAGGTTTCGGCCTTTATCAAGCCAATCAAAGTAACTGAGGCAACAGCCTTTATCCGCACATACTGGTCTGCAGAGGGTGATCGTAATGCTCCGCTGGGTGAGGTCACTGTCAGTGATTCAATCGGCACCGGGGAGGCTGGACAACTGGTTGCCGTGTATTCCTACAAGCCGGAAGGGGCGGCGTACCTGCATATTGAATATGTGGTCAGTGGTCATTCGGAAGTGGTTGAGTCCTTTATGTTTGACAACACGTCGTTGCAGCTGGTTGGCACCTTGGCTGAGTTGGATAATGGTGACTTCGAGAGTAGCAGTGACGGTATTTGGGCTGGTGGTATAAATACCAACAAGGCGAGTGTGATTGCCATGGATGCTGAAGATGAAGAGGGCCGTATATATACCAATCATGCGCTGGAGTTCGTGCTCAATGGGACAACGTCTTGGCAGACTGTTGAAACTGGAAGCAATATTGATATCAGTGCAGATCCAGATGGTACCCGATATATCTTCAAGTTTGATGTGTTGGAAAATACGCTCCGCAGTAAGGATGACCTCGGAAACGATCCTGCTACCGAGTTTGATATTGATGTCGATGTTCTACCTAAAACCTCGGAAAGTAAGAAGTCGACAAGGCCATATGCTGCCACCGTTGAAAGCAACTCTAAGAATGAGATTGCCTTTGTGATGCGCAAGCGTCCTGGGGACGAACAGTTCAATATCGTATTGAAGGTAAGGCAGAGAAGCAAAAATGTCGGGGAAGAACGCGTCGTGATAGATAACCTCAGGGTTTACAAACAACGCCTGTTCTTAGAATGTGATACAACATCGGCAACAGGATGCTAGTTCACCATTAGCTTGCCGTTACTGTCATAGCCAAGGACGTCATCTACCTTGGCTATTTTTTATGTTGGTAATGCTCGAGCCTACAAAATAATATGCGGCAGATACCGCGACATATCTTGGGTCACCCTTGAGCTATCTTCTCGGATTGATATCCCCCCGGCCTTATCGTCAACCAGCCAGCTTCCGATCAGGGTGTAGGCGTCGTTGAATTTCGGCAGTGGGTGGTAGGCCTGGTAGATCACCCCTTCGTCACCATACGGGCCATCGACCCGTAGGGTCTGCTTGCCGTTTTCGACGATGGTAATGTTGGCACCTTCTCGAGCGAAGATGGGTTTAATCACGTAATCCTTGAGTTCACCAAGGCCGGGATCATCGGCAAAGTAAGCCGGAAGCAGGTTTGGGTGTCCTTTGAATTTTTGCCACAGCATCGGCAGCAAAGCCTTATTACTCAATACGGATTTCCACATCGGCTCCAGCCAGTTGATCGGGTTGGATGGCAGGTATTGAGCATACTCTTCCCTTAGCATGAATTCCCATGGGTAGAGCTTGAACATCCAGCGGATAGGCTTGTCGGCCATGTCTGTAAATTCTTTCTTGCCGTTGAGCCCGATATCTTCGACAAACACAAAGGAGGTGGATAGCCCTGCTTCTTTGGCGCAGTCCTCCATGTATTGTACCGTGCCCCTGTCTTCGACCGTATCTTTGCAACAGGAAAAGTGCAGGGTTTGCCCCGGTTGCTGGCGTGATAGGGTCTGGAAACGCTCTATCAGCAGCTCTTGCAGCAGGTTGAACTGGTCGGCATCGCGGCGAATTGCTCCGCTGTTGACCATATCCTCCAGCCATAACCACTGCCAAAATCCGGTTTCATACAGTGAGGTCGGGGTATCGGCATTGTTTTCATACAGTTTCGCAAAACCAGTGCCGTCGTAGGCAAAATCGAGCCGGGAATAGAGCGATGGTTCTCGGCTGCGCCATGAGTCAAGGATCGGTTGCCACATCGTTTCTGGTATTTGGAACCGTCGCAACCAGTATTCGTCAGTGACAACTTGATCGACGATCTCCAGGCACATCTGGTGGATTTCCTCAGTCGGATCTTCCAGATCGCGCTCTATTTGCTCTAGAGTGAATTGGTAATAGGCCGTTTCGTCCCAGTAGGGATCGCCGTACATGGTGTGGAAGCCGAATCCGTACTCTTTGGCTAACTCTCGCCAGTGAGGGCGTTCTTTGCTGTTGATCCTTAACATGTATTTTCCTGAACGATTCGATGAGGATTTGGGCCAGTATGACATGGAGTGAAACGAAGAAGAGAGATAAGGGATGAAATTTTAGAGTTAGGGCACCATCGGCGTGGTAAGCGGGCAAATTATGAAACGGATGAGCTAAAATATAAACAAACTGATGCTTTATGGTATTTATTTACCGCTATTATCATCTTGTTACACACTCTTATCCCTGCCTACGATTTACGCGAGCTAGATTGATATATGTCACATTTTTGTGTGTCTGGCGGGGTATAGTAGCCCCCGTTAAATTCAGGTTGCATGCTTCGTACCTGTAAGGTTTAACATCACTACAAATAATCGTTCGGGTAAGTTACTGGTAAATAGTTATTGTTCACCGTTCCTTGAGTAGCCATTTGGCCAGCCAACCTATTGCTTTAACTTGGTGCTTACCCATTTTTTTCCTCCCTCTTTCATTCTATTTCTTTGCTGCCCGCCCGCAAGCGGACAGGCAACAACATGCTTTTCCTTATTGTTGAGTTTTGATCCAGTTTTCAATGCTGGTTTCGACCACTTCCATTGGTTGATCGCCATACTTCAGCAGCTGATCATGGAACGCTGCCCACTCAAATTGCCCACCCAATTCACCTTGCGCTTTCTCCAGCATCTCTTTAATCACCAAGTAGCCTGATTTGTAAGAGACGGCTTGTCCGACATAAGCGGCGTAGCGGTAGCTCTCTGATTCGATATCGCCATCACCCAAAGCGGAGTTTGCGTCCATGTAGTCTTGGGCCTCTTTGATGCTCCACCCTTTGGCGTGGATTCCGGTATCAACGGCTAAGCGCATGTTTCGTAGCTGGGCTTCGTTCAGGCTGCCGAAATACTGCAGGGCATTACACTCTTCAGCATCGGTATAGATGCCGCCTTGGAAGGTGGTGTAGTCCAGATCGGCTTTGCACATCCCGGTGGCGTTAACAAATGTCGGTTTGCCGTCGTTGTTGAGCTCACCATAAATACCCATTTCTAGACCCAACCATTCGGTGTAGAGTGCCCAGCCTTCGGCATAAGCGGTGTACCAAACTTTTTGGATATAGTCAGGTTTGTCGGCTGGTGGGTATTCGATGGAATAGGCATTTTGGAAGTGGTGCCCCGGTGCCGCTTCGTGCAGCAATAAGGTCGAGACATTCCATTTTTGCAGGCTGTAGTCTGGGTTGGTGTTGAGGTTGAACTCATTCCCACCATATGAGCCGACCCCGTCATATAGTTCACGATTCGCTGGGATAGGTACGATGGTGTAATCGGTTTTGATTGGCTTGAAGTACTTGGCAACGACATCGTTGGCGTCGGTTTTAAACGTGTTGTAGTCAACAAGGGCTGCCTCACAGGCGCTTTGCGATGAGGCGGCTTTACAAAGTTCTGCGAACTCGGTTCCTGAGACATTCTCGCCATCACGGCCAAAGAAGAACTGCTCTGTGTTGAGGTAATCGAAGAACTCGTTGAGGTTGATGTTGCCGTTGTCATCGGCCAACACAAAGGTTCTATCGATGATGTTACCGTCGGCATTACGCCATTCTGCATTGACAGTTGCTCCACGTTTGCTGATAACAAGCTCAGCAACACGAACCATTTCGGCTTTGGCGTCGGCCACCAGATCTTCCCCGAGTTGGCTGAGTTCCATAGCCGGTTTGCCGGTGGTACTGTTGCGATCTAGCTGCCATTGGTACCAAGCCTGGCCGTTGGGTAAATCACCCCAGCCGATATTGGTGTCATCTTCTGAGCCTGCTCCTCTAGCGCCATCGATATAATCGATTTTTAGGAAGTCGACTAAGCTGCTGACCGCGTTGGCAGCATCATCTACAGCCTTTTCATATTCGGTGATAAAGCTGCTGTCATCTTGATCGCTGTGCTGCTTGATGTCTTTTAAACCAAGTCGCAGTAAACCATAGGGATCAGCGTCGATAGCGAGGGCTTTTTCAGTACTTTCAATCAAGCGGTTGGTAAGAACTTTAGGGAGGCGAGCCTTGTCGACAATCCCCATGGCGTATTGTGAGTGCAGGTTATTGGTCCAGGCGGTAAATTCACGGATCACCTGAATATGCTTCTGGTAGTCATCAGAGGTGTCTTGTTTAGCACCCGCTGTCGTCGCATTCCAGTCGATGTAATTGTAGAAGTGGGTGATCGGAATATCGAAGTTACCGAAGCGTGGGTTGGGCAGTGAGGCCCCTCGGATAGCAATATTGCGGTCAAATTGGAAGGTGTCGAAGTAAATCTTGTCTTCATCAGACAAAGCGCTGCGGTCGATATTTTCCAGCTTGTCCAAGTACATTCGGTCTACCGATTGGCGCGAACTGGCCATTTGGTCGGTGATCTGACCAAATTCGGTACTGTCGAGTGTACTGATAGCACCTTGGTAGTCGGCAAAAACGGTTCGCATTTGTCTTGCTGGATCTTGGCTTTGCTTTGGCTGTTCAATGTAAGTGGTTTCATCATTACACCCTGCCAATGCAGTCATGGTGATGATAGCAAGGGCAATAGGGCGAAGAGGGTATCGTTTGTTGGTTTTCATTGTAATACCTTATGGTGTCTGATCGTATCTTGTTGTTATCCCTTGGGATGCTATGAGGGTAAGGGTTTTGCCAATGACGGTGTTGCGAGGGTGATCACAGCAGAAAGGTCTGCTTTTTTATGCGTTTATTGCATACGGTGAAGGGGTGATTAAGCGGTGGTGAATTATTCTGCTCGCAAAGGCTTTGTTCTGTGTGTCCTGCAAACTCACTGCATGGATGAGCGGAAGGATGAATATTCGTAACAAACGCTGTGAAGTGAAAAAATGCTGTGTTTGGACACAAGATCATGGTTTGGAATGAAATCGTGACGTTAGTTACGGATTTTATTCAGTTGAATTAGGCGTTGGACGGTTTTTTGATTTTTAGTTGTTGAAATGGTTAAAGTTATTTACGCAAGAGGCAAGAGGTTTAAGTGAAAAAAAGGTCTCTTCAAGTCGTTGGTTAGTGATGGTTGGAGGGTAAGAGACCTTTGTACCAATGGCGGACGCTAATTTCACGTAATGGGTACTAACATCCCGAAGGAATGCAAGAGGAATTGTATGCCCTTTGATTAGAGTAAAAAATCTAATTGACGAATTAATGAACAATGGCCGTAAGGAGCGAAATAATGCTCACTGTCGTAAAATGGTAAGTCTCTTCACAAGCGAGTGGTTATTATTTGACCAAGTCAGGGCGAGGGCCCTCCAGTCATTAGAAAGCCATTTGTGAGGTTGATTGTGAATGCTCAACAATTCTTAGTAACACTCCCGGGCAAAAGCTCGATGGATACATTTATCAAAGCCATGCTCTTGCTGTTGGTTGTTTATTTTTGCTATCAGGTCTTACAGCCATTTTTGTTACCCATCGTTTGGGGGGCTATTATCGCGATTGCCCTGATGCCTCTGGTGAAGGGGTTGCAACGTCGGTTCTCACTTTCCCAAGGCAAGGGGAGCATGCTGGTAACCTTGGTAGCGCTAGCCGCACTGCTTGTGCCAACCGTTTGGTTTTCCGGAGCTGTGGTAAGCACGACCCAAGACGTCGCAACGTCGGTCTCGGCAGGCACCTTGGTTATTCCGCACCCAGAGGCGTCGGTGGCTGAAATACCGGTAGTCGGTGAACCGCTGCATAAGGCTTGGAGCTTATCCGCAACCAATTTGGAAGGAGCGTTGGAAACTTATGCACCTCAGGTGAAAGCGTTTGTTTCTAGTGGCTTATCTGCTATTGGCAGCTTGGGCGGCAGTGTGGTCCAGTTCATTATCTCTATTCTTATTTCTGGTGTTGTAATGAGCAACTCTGGCCGCTGTAAAGTTATGGCGAATAAAGTGGCTGGTCGACTGCTGGGTGATAAGGGTGAAGAATATGTTGGCCTGTCTATTGCGACCGTTCGTAGTGTTGTTCAAGGTGTGATTGGTGTTGCGGTTATTCAGGCGGTTTTGGCTGGATTGGGCATGGGCATTGCAGGTGTTCCGGCTACCGGACTATGGATGTTAGCAGTATTGATTTTGGCGATTATCCAGTTGCCACCGATTTTGGTGCTGGGTCCGGTGATGGCTTACTTGTTTGCCGTCGAGACAACAACAGTGGCTGTGCTCTTCATGGTGTGGGGTATTCTGGTGAGCGCTAGTGATGCCGTACTGAAGCCAATGTTAATGGGACGTGGTGTTGATATTCCAATGCTGGTCATTTTGCTAGGTGCGCTGGGTGGCATGATGATGTCAGGTATTATTGGCTTGTTCGTTGGTGCGGTGGTTCTTGGACTGGGTTACAAATTACTGATGACATGGCTTGAACAGGCAGAGCCGGCTTCACAAGCTGATACTGAAAAAGAGCTAGCTGAAACAGCATTGCCTGTGGTGGTAACAGTCTAAGTAAGCAGGTTTTAAGTCAAAAAAAAGCTGCTTACAAATACAAAGAGAAGGTCAATGCCTGTTGTAGGCATTGGCCTTTTTTTGTTTGTTCTTCATCAATAGGTGGCTAGCCAATATTATTGTCATTTTGGATTTCTTAAATAGTTTAATTTATCAGTGGATCAGACTGATTTGCCCGTTTTTGCCCGTTTTTGCCCGTTATCCCATAAATCGGGCATTTTAATATTGTAAGGTTGCCCGATTTTGACCATTTCATCCTTTGATAGTATGAGGTTTATCACGGAAATGATTCCGTTTTAATTTGAATTTGAAGTAAATCACATTTTTTTAGCCTCCATATTATTAACTTTATCAAAACAACGGAGGCGGTATGAACGTAAGAACAAATAGAATTATCGATTATATTAATGACTCGGGTCGTGCCTCCGTAGCCGAATTATCAAGTGAACTAAATGTTTCCGTTGAAACAATTAGACGTGATTTGAAGCATTTGGATGCAATAGGTTATTTGGTCAGAGTTCATGGGGGAGCTGTAAGTAAAAAAAATAATGATGTAGGCACCTCATTTAATAACCGGGTAAAGAGCAATGTAGAAGTAAAACAAAACCTTGTTGATAAAATTATTCCACAGCTATTTGAAGGTGCCGTTATTGGTTTGGACGCAAGTTCTTCTTGCTGGCACTTTGCTCAGTCGATGCCTAACATCTCATGCACAGTGGTTACAAACTCTCTCAATGTGATTAATGCTTTAAAAGGAAAGGATAAGGTAAATATTATTGGCTTAGGCGGGAATTATTCTGAGAAGTATGAAGCTTTCTATGGGGTACTAGCCAAGAATATGCTTGATGGTATCTCGTTAGACCTATGCCTTATTTCATGTGTTGGTTTTGACTTTACTCATGGTGTATGGGATTCCAATGAATATAACTACGAAATAAAAAGAAAACTTATAGATATTTCTGAACAGGTTATATTAATCGCTGACAAATCAAAATTACACAAAAGAAGTTTGTTGAAAATATGTGATGCTGTCGAAGTCGATATAGTCGTTACGGATGTCATATTGGGCAGTGATAAGAAACGTGAAATAGAAAACAGTAACAACTTATTGATAATAAATAATTGACGTGAAAAATAAACTCTACCCAATGCTCCTAATAAATTTCGGGTAGGACACCCTACATAAAAAGGAAAATAAGATGACGGATATTATTAACGTTCCATCAGGAGAGGTTTCGGAACAAAAATCGGAAATAATACCGAAAGCGATTTTAATCCCCTTTATTTTGCTCACTAGTTGTTTTGCTCTCTGGGGGTTAGCGAATAATATGACCGATGTACTAATCGCACAGTTTAGGAAAGTATTTACGTTGACGGATATGCAGTCTGGTTTAGTCCAAACTGCATTTTACGGAGCTTATTTTGTACTTGCATTACCGGCGGCGCTTTTTATTCAGCGTTTCAGCTATAAAGCGGGTGTGTTGTTAGGACTAGGGTTATTTGCGACAGGTGCTCTACTCTTCTACCCTGCTGCGCAAGCGATGGCATATATGCCGTTTCTTATGGCACTGTTTGTTCTCGCGGGCGGCCTGTCCATTCTTGAAACAAGTGCGAACCCATACATTATTGCGATGGGGCCACAGGCGACAGCAACGCGGCGACTAAATATCGCGCAAGCCTTTAACCCTGTTGGTTCAATTACAGGCGTGTTAATCGGTAAGTTCTATATTTTATCCCAGCTTAACCCAGCGACAGAAGTCGAACGTGCAGCAATGAGCGGCCAAGATCTGGCAGTGATTCAATCTGCCGAACTAGACGCCGTCATGACCCCATATTTGGGCGTTGCTGCTGTTATTCTTGTCCTTTGGCTGGCGATTGCATTTACTAAGATGCCGGTGGCTAAAGATGCCGTTGTATCTAGCGACGAAGACCAATCTTTACGTGCTACGTTTGGTCGCTTATTGCAGAAGAAGCACTTTGTACGAGGCGTTATCGGCCAATTCTTTTACGTTGGTGCTCAGATTGGCTGTTGGTCTTGGACTATCCGTTACGTAATGACTCAAGTCGGTGGATCTGAGGCTGAGGCTTCTACCTATCTGCTTGTTTCAATTGTTACCTTTAGTGCCTTCAGATTTATCTGCGTGGGCTTGATGAAGTACGTCGCCCCTGAGCGCCTACTGGCCATTCTTGCTGTTGTTGCCACTTTGTTAGTGGGTGTTGTCATGTCTATTGGTGGCCTTGCTGGGGCTTATGCTCTAGTGGGTATCTCAGCGTGCATGTCACTCATGTTTCCAACTATCTTCGGCCTTTCTCTTCACGGCCTCGGTGGTGACTCCAAGTTTGGCGGAAGCTGCTTAATTATGGCTATTCTTGGCGGCGCAGTATTAACCGCAATCATGGGACAGATTTCAGATTCAATGGGCATCCAAGCTGCCTTCGTAATTCCTCTTATTGGCTTTATTTACCTCACTTATTTCGGTCTTAAAGGCTACAAAGCTAACTAACGCATATTAACCACTTTTCAAGAGCATATATTATGAACAACTTAGTTAAAATTGGTATTCGTCCTACCATCGACGGTCGTCAAATGGGCGTTCGTGAATCGCTAGAAGATCAAACGATGAGCATGGCCAAGAACCTTGCTGCGTTTATTGCCGAGAACGTTCGTCACTCTAGCGGCGAAGCAGTAGAGTGCGTAATTGCTGATACAACGATCGGCGGAGTTGCAGAAGCGGCAGCATGTGGTGAGAAGTTTAAACGAGAAAATGTTGGTCTCACAATTACCGTGACTCCTTGCTGGTGCTATGGCACTGAGACCATTGATATGGATCCGCATATGCCAAAGGCTATTTGGGGTTTCAATGGCACAGAGCGCCCAGGGGCTGTGTACCTAGCAGCAGCCATGGCTGGCCATTCCCAGCTAGGCCTTCCTGCTTTCTCAATTTACGGCGAAGAAGTACAAGATGCTGATGACAAGAACATTCCAAGCGATGTACAGGCAAAAATCATTCGCTTCTGCCGTGCTGGCCTTACTGTAGCGTCAATGCGTGGTAAGTCTTATTTATCTATGGGCTCTGTCTCTATGGGGATCGCTGGTTCTGTTATTGACCCATCGTTCTTCCAAGAGTACCTGGGTATGCGTAACGAATATGTTGATATGACGGAAATTAAACGCCGCCTTGACCGTGAAATTTACGACAAGGAAGAGTTTGAAATTGCCATGTCGTGGACGAGAGAGAACTGCGAAGAAGGCAAGGATTATAACGGCGAACCACTTTCTGTAGAGCGTAAACAGGAAGATTGGGCGACAGTCGTGAAGATGACGATGATCATGCGCGATCTGATGCAAGGAAACCCTAAGCTTAAGGCACTTGGATTTGGCGAAGAATCTATGGGTCACAATGCGATTGCTGGGGGATTCCAGGGGCAGCGTCATTGGACCGACCACCTCCCTAATGGGGACTTTAGCGAAGCAATACTAAACTCGTCGTTCGATTGGAATGGCATTCGTGAGCCAATGGTTATCGCGACCGAGAACGACAGTTTGAATGGCATCAACATGCTATTTGGCAAGATGTTGAGTGGTGAAGCGCAAGTGTTCTGTGATGTCCGGACCTATTGGTCGCAGGACTCCGTTGAGCGCGTCAGCGGCTTCAGGCCGGAGTCTGGCTTTATTCATCTTGTGAATTCTGGTTCTGCTGCGTTAGATGGATGTGGTGAAGCGCGGGATGCTGAAGGTAAGCCGGTCATTAAACCACATTGGGAAATGACACCACAAGATGCCCAAAACTGTCTTGATGCGACCAAGTGGCCACCAGCAATCATTGAATATTTCCGTGGTGGTGGTTTTTCATCGAACTTCCTTACTCATGGCGCAATGCCGTTCACAATGCACCGTATCAACTTGATTAAGGGGGTTGGTCCCGTCCTTCAAATTGCGGAAGGCTTCTCTATTGACCTGCCAGATGAAGTACATGACACCCTAAATGATCGTACTAACCCAACATGGCCAACGACTTGGTTCGTTCCAAAGCTAACGGGCAAAGGCGCTTTTAAGGATGTGTATTCTGTGATGGCGAACTGGGGCGCAAACCATTGTGTGATTTCTCACGGCCATATCGGCGCGGATCTAATCACTCTCGCTTCAATGTTGCGTATCCCTGTATGCATGCATAACGTCGAAGATAAAGATGTATTCCGTCCTCATACTTGGTCTGCATTCGGTCAGGATGTGGAAGGTCAAGATTATCGTGCGTGCGCTAACTTTGGTCCGCTATACAAATAGTTACTCGCATTTTTGTATTGTTCATCGTGATATGGGGCCTGGGAACAGGCGCCCATAATGTAAGGAATATTCATGTCTTTAGTGATTATTTTGGATTGCGGCGCGACTAACTTACGCGCTATTGCTATCGATAAACAAGGCGGAATTGTCGCGTCACATTATTTGCGTAATGAGACAGTATCTGGCCTGGAGCGTGCGGACTTTCATGTCTGGGACTTTGAACAAATCTGGCAAAAGCTGAGTGTATGTTGTCGTGAAGTGATGAGTAAAGTCGCTGAGCGTGAAATTAGCGCAGTATCGGTGACGACATTCGGCGTTGATGGCGCGCCGTTTGATGCTCAAGGAAATCAGATTTATCCCATTATTTCTTGGAAGTGCCCGCGTACGACAGCCGTGATGAAGCAGGTCGAAGAGGAGTTCGACCGAGAGTTGCTTTACCGGGAAAACGGCATTGGCGACTATAGCTTCAATACCTTGTACAAGCTCAAGTGGCTGAAGGACAACCAGCCGGAGATTCACCAGCAGATGGATAAGTTCGTTTTCATTTCTTCGATGATCACGAGCCAGCTTAGCGGGGTTGCTAGCACTGACAGGACCATGGCTGGCACTTCTATGTTGACCAATCTGTCAGATGGTAGCTGGAATCAACGCGCACTCGAATATCTCGAGCTGACAACCGATCATTTTGCACCCACTGTAAATGCCGGTGAGGTGATAGGGCACGTCCAGCAAGAAGCCGCCAGCGAAACCGGTCTGCCGGAAGGTGTGCCAATTGTATCTACCGGTCATGATACTCAATTTGCGCTGTATGGTTCGGGGGCGCAGGAAAACCAGGCGTTCCTCAGCTCCGGTACCTGGGAAATCCTCATGGCCCGATCACAGCAGCCGAGCTTGAATGCCCAAGTCCGGGCGGAGGGTCTCACGGTAGAGCTCGATTCAAAAGCCGGATTGTGTAACCCAGCGATTCAATGGTTATCAAGTGCGGTCTTGGAGTGGGTTGCAACGCGATTTTATTCTGATGTCGAGGATGGCAGCGCGAAGTACGAATTAATGATCTCGGAGGCCGCAGAGGTACCATCTGGCTGTAATGGCGTTCGCTTCAAGCCGAGCTTTGCTGTTGACGAGTCGGGGCAGGGCGGCGGCGAGCTGACGGGGCTATCAATCAACACTACCCGTGGTGAGATTTACCGTGCAGCGTTGGAAGGCTTGGCCGAGCAATTGCGCCAGAGTGTCGAGAGGCTGACCGGTAGCTGTCAGCTCAAGCAAGATAACCTGATGGTGGTCGGCGGTGGGGCGCGCAACCGATTATGGAACCAGATCCGCGCTGATGTCCTGGGCCGACCGATTCAAGTGGTCGAGCAGCCGGAATCGACTGTTATTGGCGCTGCTATGTACGCATTCGCTGGTGTCGGCGAGTTTGATAGTCCATATGCAGCGCAGCAGGCAATGAAGCCCAGCTTCAAGACCGTGCTGCCGTCGCAACCAACAGAGGAAGGCCAACATGCTTAAAGGAATTCACTCGTCGCTATCACCGCAATTGCTGGCGACGCTGTGCGAGATGGGGCACGGCGACGAAATTTTGCTTGCTGATGCGCATTTCCCCGCCCATACATTCAGCAACAACGTCATCCGCGCCGACGGGGTGGCGGTCGATACCCTGCTTGAGGGAGCGCTCGCCCTGTTTGAACTGGACCAATACGTGGAAAAGCCGCTGATCATGATGTCAGCCGTGAGCGGTGATCAACTCGACCCTAAGGTTGAAGAGAAATACTGCTCCGCGATTGACCGTGCTATTGCGGCTCGCCCTCAAATTGAGCGTATCGAGCGCTTTGCTTTTTATGAACGCGTTAAATCTTGCTATGCCGTGGTACTCACCGGCGAAACAGCCAAATACGGCAATATTATCTTGAAGAAAGGCGTTACGACCTGCTAAGGAACACATTATGACTCGCAATGAAATTTCACAACAAATCATCGATACCTGCCTGGAAATGACAAGGCTTGGTCTTAACCAGGGAACAGCAGGCAATGTTAGTGTTCGTTTCGATAACGGAATGTTGATTACGCCAACTGGTATCCCATACGAAAAGCTGACTCCTGAGCATATTGTTTATGTCAGTAATGACGGCACCTTTGAAGAAGGCAAGTTGCCGTCATCGGAGTGGCTGTTCCACCTCACCTGCTACCAAGTTCGCGATGATGCTAACGCGGTAGTGCACAACCATGCCATCAACTGCGCTGCCGTGTCTATCCTGAACAAGCCAATCCCGGCCATTCACTATATGGTCGCAGCGTCGGGCTCGAACCAGATCCCGTGCGTTCCCTATGCGACGTTCGGCAGCCAAAAGTTGGCCGAGTACGTCGAGCAGGGCATGAGGCAAAGCAAGGCCATCTTGCTGCAACACCACGGATTGATTGCGGCAGAGGCGAACCTGGACAAGGCGCTGTGGCTAGCCCATGAAGTCGAAGTGCTGGCGGATCTCTTCCTCAAGACCTTGTCTATTACCAACGACGTCCCTGTGCTTGACGATGGCGAGATGGACGTAGTTTTGGGCAAATTCCAGTCGTACGGTCTGCGCGTAGAGAAGTAAAGGACTCGGCCTGCGCCGTGAAGGCGCGGGCTTTCAATTATAAGGAAATAGACATCATGGCATTTGCACTCAATATGCCCAAGCTCAGCTTGATGGGCGAAGGCGCCGTTGCTGATTCTATCGAAGTGCTTAACCAGCAGGCGATAAATAAAGCGTTAGTCGTGACAGATAACAATCTGCTAGAACTTGGTATCTTGGATTTATTATTTTCTGCGTTGAGTAAGAAAGGTATTGAATACCATATTTTTGATCAAGTAACTCCAAATCCAACGGCGGAAATAGTCCGTAAGGGCTATCGCGAGTACCTCAATAATAAATGTGATTGCTTTATTGCCGTTGGCGGCGGAAGCCCGGTTGATTGCGCCAAAGCGATTCGTATTATGGCGTCTAATGACGGCGATATTTGCGACTACAACGGTGTTGGCAAGGTCACCAATGCCGGCGACTTCTTCGTGGCAATCAATACCACGGCGGGCACGGCGGCAGAGATGACGTCGAATTCGGTGATCACCGACGAGGAAAACCAGGTGAAGATGGTGATCATCGATGCCAAGCAGATCCCCGATGTCGCGGTGAACGATCCTGCTCTCATGGTTGGGTTACCTGCAGGTATTACCGCTGCGACTGGAATGGATGCGCTAACGCATGCAATCGAATCCTATGTGACCCCCGGGGCGCATTCGCTCACCGAGCCTACCGCGCTGGAGTCCATCAGGCTGATTGCGCAGTGGCTGCCGGTCGCGGTTGAGGACGGTGGAAACATTGAGGCCCGGGACAAGCTGGCCTGTGCGCAGTTCTTGGCGGGTATGTCGTTCAACAGTGCCGGACTGGGGCTCGTTCACGCCATGGCACACCAGCCGGGGGCATCCCATAACCTACCTCATGGTGTATGTAATGCGATATTGCTGCCGATAGTGTGTGAATTCAATGCTCAAACAAACCCCGAGCGCTTTAGAGCAATCGCTGAGGCGATGGGGGCCGATACGAGTATGGTTAATGACATTGATGCAGCAAATCATGCTATTGCGAGAATTCGTCAATTATCTGAGCTTGTGGGCATCCCGAGGGGGTTGTCCCAATTGGGCATTACAGAGAAAGACATTGGTTCTTGGATTGATAAGGCGATGCTCGATCCATGTGTGGGAGGCAACCCACGAAAACCGACCCCTGATGAAGTAACGGCTTTGTTCAAACAAGCCTTGTAATAACTATCAGGCTATCGCTACCACCCCAATGGGCTGGAATCGATAAAAAGAAAGGTCAATGCCTGTTGTAGGCATTGGCCTTTTTTTGTTTAGTCTTTTGACTCTTTACCACAACCCCATTCGCAAGGGAGCTCGATAAGGATGTCCGAAAGTTGTTCTGGGTGCAGCATTTGCTCGGAAGGGATATTGAATTGGGTTGCCATGGTTTGGTTAAACAGCTCCCAATGGTTCAGTAAACATTGCTCTTCACTGGCTCCTTCCCACGTCTCCAAAATAAAGGGCTTCATGCTGGCGGCACCATGGGCAAACATCATCATCTGCCACTTCATCTCCCATACCTTGATTGGTGTGGTTGGGAAGTCCCGGTTGCAGTTATCAACCAGTTTATTAACGAAATTTTCAAGATCGCCGTTGCTATCGAAGAAATAGTCCATCAGCACATCACCCTGCCTAACGCCATCAGCAATCAGTTGTACTGGCTGAGGATGAGCGAGTTGCTGAGCGAGCAACATGGTAATAAAGCGATAGAGGATCACATTACTCGGCAGCTCAGAAGGAATTTCCTCCAGCAGCTTGTACATGTAGCTCAGAAAGTAAACTTGTAGGTTGTCACTGATACTGTGCCAGATCTTTTCCTTGCTGCCGAAATGGTGGCGGATCAAACTGTGCGACACACCCGCGCGCTCGCTGATATTCCTCAGCGATACCCTTTCATAGCCTAATTCGCAGAACATTTCTGCGGCGGTCTTGATGATTAGCAGCTTGGTTTCTTCGGCGGCCTGTGCGCTGCGGCGGCCCTGTTTTCTCTCGGTCATCATTATATCAGTTTCATAGCCCATGCCATTTTTACCAAAAAAACGCGGAGACGTCATCTGTGTGTTCACAATATTCATTTATTGTCCACCTGTAAAATATACTTGATCTACGGCAAGATCAACATATACTGCACGGGTGTGTAATATAAATCTCAGAGAGAATCGCCCGTGAAAGGAACGTCGATTACGTTCACCCCATTTGTCAGGGTGGCAACCTTGGTGTTGCTGGGAAGCATCCTCGCCGGATGTAACCAAGCCAACTCGGAAATAACTAAAGAAGTCGTTAAGCCTGTGAAATTGCTGGAAGTTCCTGTTCCAGCTAATCAGGCAAGCAATGCCTTCCCCGGAAAATTGGAAGCGACGCAGCGCGCCCAGCTTTCTTTCCAGGTACCAGGAGAAATCGAAAAGCTATCCGTAAGGGTTGGCCAGCGTGTTGAACGTGGTCAGGTACTGGCAGTACTTGATGATCAGGACTACCGTTTGGCCTTTGATGCCAAGATGGCAGAGTTTGAATTGGCACAGAGTCAGTTTCAGCGCGCCAAGCAGTTGTATGGCAAGAAGCTGATCAGTACTGATCAGTTTGATCAGCGCGAGACCGCTTACAAAGCCGCGGCTGCCAACCTTGAGCAAGCCAAGACAGATGTTGAGCATACTTTTATAAAGGCCCCTTTCAACGGTGTCGTCTCACTGAAATTTGTTAATCAGAATCAGTTCGTTGGTGCTAACCAGCCGGTGATGAATATCCAGAATGTGGATGAAATGGATGTCAGTTTCAGCTTGCCGGTGCCGTTTGTGAAACAGTCGAGCCTGTCGTCTATCCGTAGCACAGCGGTGTGGGTTGAAATGGATAACCACCCAGCCCAGCAGATCAAAGCCCAGTTTAAAGAACTCTCGACCAAACCGGATGCTGACACCAACAGCTATACCGCAAAAGTGACCCTTTCCCGCCCTGAAGCCATGAACCTGTTATCAGGCATGGTGGGCCAAGTGCATTTTGCTAAGCCAGAGCTGGCAACCGCATTGCGCCTGCCAGAAGGTGCTTGGGTTGAGAAGCAAAATGGCCAAGGCACACTGTGGCAGTTTGATCCTGCAACCGGCGTCGTCGATGCCTTAGAAGTGGTACTGAACGATAAGGGTGAGGTGACGTCTGGATTGACGCCGGGCGCCATGGTGGTGATCGCCGGGGCGAAAGATTTGTTACCGGGCCAGCAAGTGCGCTCTTGGGAACGTGAGGGTGGTATCTAACATGTTGAATAAAATGTCATTAGCCGCACTTTCGATGCTGGTGTTGGCCGGTTGCCAAGAACCGCCACAGCAACAAGAAACGGCTTCCCTTTCCGTTTCATCCCTGCTGGTTGAACAGCCAATTACCAGCCAGTTCCGTACTTTCAAGGGACAAGTTGAAGCGGCTGAAAACACCCCATTGGCGTTTCGTGTCGAGGGTGAGCTACAGCGCGTTTTGGTTAAGTCTGGTCAGCAGGTCAAGAAAGGCCAGTTACTGGCTCAGTTGGATGCCGACAAGTTTGAACAGCAGCGCAATGATGCGCAGGTGCAATTTCAACTCGCGACCAAACAGTTGCAGCGTGGCCGGGAGCTGTTCGAACGGAAAATGATTTCCAAAGCTGAGCTTGATGAGCTATCGGCGAATCATAAGTTGGCAAAAGTGAACTTTAACTCGGCTGAGCGTCGTTTGGGTTACACCCGTTTAGTCGCGCCGTTCAATGGCGTGGTGGCGGATGTGCCGAAAGAATCTTATGAGGCAGTCTCTCCGGGCGAAGCTGTGGTCAGCCTGTACCAGGACGATCTGCTTTATATCAATATTGCCGTATCCGATAACGTATTGGCGATGCTTAACCCGCTGCAGACTAACCGCAGTTATCAGCCGATGGCGCGCTTTGGGACTGAGTCGCAAACCTATCCGGTGAACTATCTTGAGCACACCAGTGAACTGGAGCCGCAAAGTCAGACTTACCGCATGTGGTTTGAAATGGCGCAGCGAGAGCCTGCTATTTTGCCGGGTACCAGTGTGTCACTACGTGTCGATATGGCAGAGGCTGGACTGAGTACCCAGCAAGGCTACCAGCTTCCTATGACTGCGATTGAAGCAGGGCGCGAAGAGGGCCAGTTCTTTGTCTGGAAGGTTGAGGACAACCAGGTACACAAGATGGAAGTGGGAATTGGTCAGCTCAACAATCACGGTGCCAGCGTGAGTAGCGGTATCAGCGAGGGAGATCGCTTGGTGACATCGAGCTTGCGTAAATTGCGCGACGGGATGGACGTGACCTTGTTAGTAAAACCAACCACAGAGGCGCAAGCCCAGTGAAATTGAGCATGCCTACCGTTCGCCAGCCCCTCATCCGCTGGGTAGTTTGGTGTGTGATCACGCTAGCTGGCCTGGCTTTCTTTACCGAGCTGGGCCAACTGATGGCTGGGAAGTTGATTGAAGAAGGCATGCAGTTTTTAGAGTTATCAATTCAGGCCAAGCCCGTTGTAACAACATCTATCGAGCTTGGTGAAGAAGATTGGGGATTGACTATGGCAGTAGCCACCATGGGAGCAATACAGTGAATATTGCTGAGTATTCAATAAAAAATAAAGTCATTAGCTGGCTGTTCATCATTATTCTAGCCGTGGGGGGCGTGACCTCATTTTTGGATTTGGGACGATTGGAAGATCCGGCGTTCACGATCAAGGATGCCATGATTATTGCCACCTACCCGGGGGCCACCACGACTGAGGTTGAAGAAGAGCTCACCTATCCGCTGGAGAAGGCAGTTCGCCAGTTGCCATATATTGATAAAGTCACCTCGACCTCTTCGGCCGGGATGACCCAGATTATGGTGAGTATGGAGATGATTTACGGCCCGGATGAGTTGCCACAAATCTGGGATGAAATGCGTCGCAAGGTTAATGATTTGCGTCCGACCTTACCATCGGGTGTGAACTCACTGCAAATTATCGACGACTTCGGTGACGTATATGGTGTGATGATCATGCTGACCGGTGAAGGGTACTCCTATGTTGAACTCAAGCAGTATGCCGATTACCTGACCCGCGAGTTGGAATTGGTTGACGGTGTTGGCAAGGTGAGCCTGACCGGTGATCAGCAAGAGCAAATTTTTGTCGAAATTTCAGTCGAGCGCATGGCAGCGCTGAACCTGGACATGAATACGGTGGTTGGCTTGCTTAACCAGCAGAACAGCGTAACCGCATCCGGCGAGCTGATGATTAATGGCCAGAACCTGATCATCCGCCCGAACGGTGAGATGAACAGTGTTGAGTCGCTGGAAAACCTGGTTATCCACGGCCGTGATACCGGCAATCTGATCCGCTTGAAAGACGTGGCAACCATCTCCCGTGGGGTGCAGGAAAAACCGGGTAACATCGTGACCTATAATGGTCAGCAGGCTATCAATCTTGGTCTTTCCTTTGCGTCAGGGGTTAACGTTGTCGAAGTCGGCAAACAGCTTGATGCGCGTTTGGCGGAGCTGGAAAACATCAAGCCAGCAGGCGTCGAACTGAATTACTTCTACAACCAAGCGCAGGAAGTCGATAAGTCGGTACAGGACTTTGTGGTCAGCTTGGGTCAGGCGGTGGCGATTGTTATCGTGGTGCTGCTATTCGCCATGGGGCTGCGCAGTGGTGTCATTATCGGTTTGGTACTGCTATTGACCGTGTTCGGCACCTTTATCATGATGAAACTCAATGATGTTGAGTTGCACCGAATTTCCCTTGGCGCCCTGATCATTGCGTTGGGTATGTTGGTGGACAATGCGATAGTCGTGGTTGAAGGGATCTTGGTTGGTTTGAAGAAAGGCCGAACCAAGGTTCAGGCAGCGGTCGATATTGCCAAGCAGACCCAATGGCCGCTGTTGGGTGCCACGGTGATTGCTATTACGGCCTTTGCACCGATCGGTTTGTCTTCGGATGCGACCGGTGAGTTTATGGGCTCCCTGTTCTGGGTATTGTGTTACTCCTTGTTCCTGAGCTGGGTCACTGCGCTGACGCTAACGCCATTTTTGTCGGATCTGTTGCTCAAAGATGAAGGCAACAACCAGCAGGACGATGAAGACCCGTATAAAGGTGTGCTGTTTACCGTCTTCGCTGCCCTGTTGAAGTTTGCCCTACGATTCCGTTGGTTAACTATGGCAAGCATGGTTGCCCTGCTGGTAACGGCTGTGATCGCATTTGGTCAGGTGAAGCAGTCATTCTTCCCGCCATCGAATACGCCGATGTTCTATGTCGATATGTGGATGCCGGAAGGGACCGATATCCGTGAGACCATGGCGCAGACCGAAAAGGTCGAGCAGTATGTTCGCAGTCAAGAGAATGTGGCGTTTGTGACGACGTCTGTTGGTCAGGGTATGCAGCGATTCATGCTGACCTATCAGCCGGAGAAAAGCTACGAGTCGTATGCCCAGTTGCAGGTGCGTACCACCAGTCGCGACAATATGTTTGATTTGCTGCACAAGCTCGATGCCGGCTTATCAACCGAGTTTGACCAGCCGACATTCCAGTTCAAGCTGATGGAATTTGGCCCATCGCCAGCATCAAAAATCGAAGCACGGATCATTGGTCCAGACCCGCAAACCCTGCGTGATATTGCCCTGCAGGTCGAGGATGTGCTGTTGCAAGACTCTGGTGCGCGCAATGTCCGTCATGACTGGCGTGAGCGTACCAAGGAGTTGGTACCGCAGTTCAATGAAACCAAAGCTCGTCGCTTGGGGATTTCCAAGGAAGACTTGTCCAATACTCTACAGATGGCTTATGGCGGTAACACCATAGGGTTGCTGCGAGACGGCACCCATATGCTGCCGATCATTACTCGTCTGCCAGAATCTGAGCGAGTCGATTACGATACCTTGCAGAACCTGCAGTTGTGGAGTCCGGTACAGCAGGCCTATGTCCCTATCGAGCAGGTGGTTGACGGGGTTGATCTCAGTTGGTCCGAGCCTCTAATTCAGCGCCGTGACCGCAAGCGTACCCTGACCGTTCTGGCTGATCATGATGTATTGGGCGATGAAACGGCAGCAACCCTGTTTAACCGTATTCGCCCGCAGGTGGAAGCATTGCCGCTGCCGGTTGGCTACAGCATTGAGTGGGGGGGCGAATATGAATCATCGAAAGATGCGCAGGAATCCATGATGGCCTCAATGCCGATGGGTTACCTATTTATGTTCGTGATCACCATCTTCCTGTTCAATTCGGTGAAGAAGCCATTGGTGATCTGGGCAACGGTTCCGCTGTCGATCATCGGTGTTGCCTTTGGCTTATTGGTAACCAACATTCCGTTTAGTTTTACGGCGTTGCTTGGTTTGCTGAGCTTGAGCGGGATGATTTTGAAAAACGGTATCGTATTGCTGGATCAAATCAATATCGAACTGGAATCAGGCAAGGTGCCATATGATGCGATTGTTGATAGTGCCATCAGCCGTGTACGTCCGGTGAGCATGGCTGCATTGACCACCATCTTGGGTATGATCCCACTGGTATTCGACGCCTTCTTCAACTCGTTGGCGATCACCATCATGGCTGGTCTTGGTTTTGCTACTGTCCTGACCCTGATTGTGGTACCGGTGTTGTTTGCCTTGTTCTACAACGTTAAGCAGCCAGCAAAATCTTAACTAGATAGATTGCTGTAGAGCAAAAGACAAACCCCGTTGTGTGTTGCGCACAACGGGGTTTTTTATTTTGTCTGCTGTACTTCGATTTAGCGCCTGAAGAATAGTTGGCTAAATGGGTTGAGCAGCGTTGCCAGGCCTGAAGTGAAATGCAGTGGTGCACTTAATAAGGTCAGGCACAAACAATCCTGTCCTTGCCGGGTTCGGGGAATATGTTTGTGTTCTTCCGTTTGTACAATGAAATCACCCGGTCGGTAGGTCCCGTTTTCATCGTAAAACTCTCCGGCAAGTACCAGGGTGATTTCTTGTCCTTGATGGGTATGCTCTGGCAGTGAGCTGTCTGAATCCATATAAATGAAATTCATCTTGCTGTCACCACTGACTTCAATTTGAGCTCGTTTGATATTGCCCGGAAGTCGCGACCAAGGACCAATCTTATCGTTGTGCCTCTGTAAGGCTGATGGAAGAGGGTAGGCTTTGCCTTCCAGAGATAACTGGTTGTCAATAATGTCATCCACAACAGGTAGATCAGTAGGTTGATGGTTCATGATATCCATCATCATGGCATTCATTGACGGAGAGAGTTCTGCGGGTATGCTTTTCTCTAGCTGAGAGGCTTGCTCAGTTTCAATCGATGCCATTTTTTGTCGGCAGTGGGGACAAAATTCTAGATGAGCACTTAGCACGATACTGGATGATGATTCTAGTTCACCGCAGGCGTAGCGACTGAGGAGGTCATGGTTGGGGTGAAAGCGGATGTTAGCCATCAAGGGGCTCCTTCATTTTTTGCAGGGCAAGACGTAACCGACTTTTCACAGTGCCGAGTGGTACATCGAGAGCATCAGCAACATCTTGGTGAGATGCGCCTTGCATACAGACCATCTTCACGACTTCAGCTTGAGCGGGAGGAAGAGAGGTAATAAGCTTTTCAAGCTCACCACTGACAATGGCATGAAACTCTGCAGGCAACTTATCATCATCTCGCTCTTCGTGCAGAATTGGCCAGAGGTCGTCACCTTGCACCCAATCTTGCTGGTGTTTGGACTTACGCAGCAAATCGAATTTTACGTTCCTTGCAACGGAGTAAATCCATGTCAAAGCCGCACCTTTGCTTTCATCGTAGAGATGGGCTTTGAGCCATACTTTAAGCATTGTTTCTTGAACAATTTCCATTGCCATTGACTCGTCGCGTAATTGCTTGCGGGAAAAATTAAGCAATTTGGGTGCGACGGAGGTGAAGAGTTGTTCGTAACTTCGACGACAGCGGGTATTGGCTATGTTGCTTAGTAGCTGTGCCACATTAATGGCTGGCGCTTCATCGTTTGCCATAGTGCCCTTGCTGACTCTGGATTGCATTACTGCATGTATTCTCATCATAATCCTATCTGCAAGCATATGTCCGTTTGTAATAAACGGCATAATTAGTTGAGGCGATCACTTTGGCGAAGGATTTTTTTCAGGTATTTAATACACAGTTGGGCATCTGGAAATTTAAGCAGCCGCTGTTTTTTATTCAAAGGAATAGGAAGGATTTCTAGCCAGCGCCAGCACACCCAATTGGTGTTGAGCTGATGATGCACACCCGGATGTTGATGTTCATTAATATGAAACTGGCGGGTACATTCAATGAGGCGAACTGCTAGAAGGTCATCCACGGGAAGAGGACTATCTTGCCATAGAGGATATAGCTGTCCTTCTAGTTTGTGGTGTTTAGTTTCTGGTGAAGTGATTCTTCCCCAGTGTTCAATAGCCAGCTTCAGTTTGATTTGAGTCTCGCTAAGCCAATCGACGTCTCTAATTGCAGCGAACATGATGATGTCGCCGGTATTGTTTGCCGTCTGGCCTGAATCACCTTGCATTACTAGCCACAACCCACCAGATTGCAAGCCGTCAGAGACCGTATGTGTGAAGCTGTATCCCGTACCTCTGATATTTCCTTTGCCCATGGGCATCAAGTGCTCAGTGCACTTTAGAAAGGGTAAACGCTTATATTCGTATTTGATTTGCGACACTATACTATTTCCTTTTTTCATACCTACGCGGTAAAACCGAGTTTGGATGACTACGCATGCTTGGTGGCAGCGACAGTTATGGCAGAAGATAGTGGTGTAACAGACTTAACCCTGATCGCTGGTTGGCTTGGGGGCGATCAGATGCAGTATGGCAGGGCCTGAGCTTTTTGAGTCTTTTATTATTGTATTGTGTGTATTATATAATTGACTAAAGCTGCGATATTGTATTGTAAGGGAAAATAACCTTAACTTAAGCGATTCGTTGTTGTTTAGCTTTGTGAAAGGGCTATGCGGAAACAACGAAATTGCCAACAATTTCATTTTTGCTATTAGTGATTTTACCTTCACATGTTTCTTCACAGTAGGAAAATTGAATATTGTGATTATCCACATTTCCTTTTAATAAAACATGATTTAATAATAAATTACTATTTAATTGATGGATTAGTGCAGTCCATGAAATATTACCTTTTAAAATATTAAAGTTTACTGTCATTTATTTACCACTTTTTTGTAATGAGTTTTTCTGGTTTTGTTGTTGAAACCAAAATCGTTTACGACCTATTGAACGAGACATATTTACCTTTATATAATTATCAAAAAACAGACGAAGCTGGACCATTAAGGTACTTTTGTGCTTTTAGTGTTTAATGCTTGGTAGGAATAAAACTGAGAAACTAAGAGGCATAGCGATATCTACAATATGTAGATTATTGAAAGGCTTATAATTTTTATACAGTATGATGTGATCTAGATATTAAGGCTGGCGTAAATAGTAACAGACTATTTACGCCAACTTATCAAATTATAGAGCTACTACGTTTGCAGCTTGAGGGCCTTTTTGGCCTTGCTCTACTTCGAAAGATACTTTTTGGCCTTCAGCAAGAGTTTTGAAACCTTCTGATGCGATAGCACGGAAGTGAACGAATACGTCAGCACCGCCGTTGTCTTGAGTAATGAAACCAAAACCTTTCTCTTCGTTAAACCACTTTACTAGACCAGTTGTTTTATTAGACATGATGTGTCCCTTATTTAAAAATATAATTTATATCGCGAAATTGCGATGCGCTGAAAGCTTGAATTATTGAATGCGACGATGAAGCTAAGGGAAAATCTGAGGATAACAACAATAATGGAGAAATTCTGAGGTTTAACTTTTACTTTATGTTTCACTAATAACCCTGAACAACAGAGCGAGATGGATAATACCTGATTACTGATCTTTGTAAAGGTATATTTTAAGATTTATTTCTATGTGGTTATTTTGCAGGACATTTTTACTTCTTCTCTATATTGAAAAATGTACATTGCTTATGACGTTGATTAGGTATTGTTGACCGATAACGCTATGATATCGAAGTGTTTTACATTATGTCTTTGGTAAAAATAAGCCACCCGGCAGGGCGGCTTATCGTTAAGTGTTGTACAGAATTATTGTTTTAATTAGTTAGCGGTAGAGGCGACAGTCAGTTGCTTCTTTTTCATTATGTTATCCGCAATCAGCAGCATCGCCACCGGCACCAGTAGGCCAACCGCTTGGTTCATCACGCCCATGTTAGCTGCCACCCAATCAACTTTTGACAGTACAAACTGAAGCAGGAAGCCTGCGCTAGCCGTGACAACCACAGTAAGGTAGGCATGAAGTTTGGTGACTTTACTGACAAACAGCGCCCACAGGGTTGGCATCACCATCGGGCCGACGAACAGGCTGGTAATGCTGACAATCAGCTTTTCGGCACCGCCCAAGTAGGGGATGGAGATACTGATGCCGATCACCAACAGACCCAGCATGATGGTCACTAGGCGGCCGACTTTCATCATCTGTTCATCATTGGCTTGCGGGTTGATGCGTTTGCCGTAGAACTCGGTGGTGAGGGCGCCGGAGAATACGTTGAGCTCAGATGAAGCCATACTCGCCGTCGCGGCTAACATCGATGACACCACTAGGCCAAGCATGCCCACAGGCAGTACAGCTTGTGCTGATAATATATAGGCCTGCTCTGGGTTGGCATCCGGATTGATAGTGCTGTAGATGATAGGCGGTAGCATCCAGAGCACCGGTGTGATGATGTACAGTGCGCCGAACAGGTAAGCGGCCTTGCGGGCATCTTTCGGTGACTCGACACACAGGTGGCGTTGGACGAAGGCCCATTCACCGCCCACTTTGAATACATGCACCAAAATCCAACCGAAGATGAAGATCTGGGTATAGCTGCTGTTGAAGAACGACAGGTGCCCTTCTGGCAGGTTGGCGATGATGTTTTCGCTGCCGCCACCCAAGCTATAAATCATCGGCAGTATCAAGCAGACCGACAGCATCAGTACCACAAACTGGGTGAAGTCCGTCAACAATACCGCCCATAGACCGCCAAGGAAGGTGTAAAGGATAATCACCGTACCGACGATGATGATCAACCAATTGACACTGAAGAAACCATTGTCATCAGCAAAAATACTGTCAGGTGAAAGCGGGATTAATGAGCTGACAATCACGGCTACGGAGTACAGGGCAACCGAGACACCGATAATACGGGTGACGATTCCCAGCCAGGTATACATTTGCAGTACCCCTTGGCCGTATTTCTGACCGACAAACTCCGCTGCTGATGTCGCACCGGACTCTTTCCATTTACCGGCAAAGAAATACCCTGCAATAAGGGCTGCCACACCCATGCTCATACACACGGTAATGGCTACGACACCAAGGCGGTAGGCCACACCACCCCATACCACGAAGGTACCGGCAGAGAACATGGTCATATACGCTGAAATGCCTGACATCCACCATGGGGATTTCCCGCCGGCAGAGAACATTTCGGCACTGTTGGTCATTCGCTTGGAAGACCAGTAGCCAATCCCGACCATACCGGCCAGGAAGGCTATGAGGACTATTACGTCTAAGATGTTCATCGTTTCATTCCTATATCGTTATTAGAATACTTTAACTTCGAAGATCCGGGCACAAGGATCGCCATGGGTTGCTGTCACTGTGATCTGGATTGCATCACAGCTAACCGGTTTCTCGAGGGCGATCTTGTTGTGGCGCAAGTGGTTATCGGTAACAGAGTGCTGGTGGACGACTTGGCCGCCCAGGAGGTAATCAATGCGGTAATCTTTGACGATCTCTAGCGGGAAGCCTTCTCGTTGGGCAGCTTTGTTTGGCTTGGAGATAGTGATCATGATTTCGTTCGACAGGTTGGAGTCGAAGTTGAGGATCATTTCCGAGGTACTGATGGTACGGCCGAAATCTAGTTTCAGTGTTGCGCCGTTTTCAGCCAGTGGCTGGGAAACCCACAGGTTGGTCTGATCACCGATATTACGCTGGAAGCCATTGATGACCTTGCTCGCTTCAAAGCCAGTTTGCTCGGAAGATGCGGTTACTTTTGCTTGTAGGGCAACGTTGTTTGGATCGGTGTCTTGAATACCGAACAGGTAGCAGTCATCTTTGAGCAAACGGTATTGAAGTTCTCTTATGTGCTCACTGACCTCTCTTGGGGAGAGGGACTTTTCAACCGTCAATGCTGCAGCGGTACCGATGGCTTGGCCAATCACGCCGCAGGTTGCCATTACCCGGGTCGAGCCGAACGCCATGTGTGAGGCACTGATGTTACGACCACCGACAAACAGGTTGCTGATGTTGCGTGAATACAGGCTGCGGTAAGGGATCGCGTACATGTTGTTAGTCTCGATCCACTTGGTGGGTGACTCCTTGCTCTTCAGGCCATCTTTAACGTGCATATCCATCGGCCAACCGCCGTAGGCGACGGTGTCTTCAAATACTCGGGCGCCGAACAGGTCGTTGGCATTTAATACATAGTCGCCCAGTACCCGGCGGCTATCACGCTTGCCCGGCAGCATGCCGACCCAATCCAACACATAGTTGTCGGCACCATGATCACCGCCGTTCTTGATGTGATCCCAAATACCGTAAACGGCCTTGAGCAGTTCGTCGCGGATCACTTCACCGTCTCGTGTCGTGTTGAGATCAGTACCGCCTAGTTCGATCCACCAGTAGCCGGCGGTGATATCTCTGTGGCTGCGATCGTTCAGATCGTCCTCGGTGTAGGTGTTGGCCCAGCGAGGTTTTTTGAACGGCACCGGATACCCCATGTCTTTAGATTCGAACATTAGGGTGTTGCCCATCATTACATTGTCAGCGTGTTCCGGTGCAAGCTCTTCATCGTATTCATGGCGGGCCTCTCGGCCGGTTCGGATATCAGCACCCGCGCGTAGGGAAAGTACGGCATCGCCTGAGGTATCGACAAAGTTATTGGCGAAAAACTCAAAGCGGCGTTCTGTGGTGGTTTGTTCAGCTTTTAGCGATACGATGCGATCGCCTTCCATTTGAACGTCTGTCATATGGGTATTGAGGAACAGATCCAAATTGTTTTGGAATGTGACTTTTTCCCACAATACGGTATCGAGCACAGAGAAAGAGTGTTGTGGATTGATCAAGCGGTTATCAAGCAAGATCTCTTCGACGATCCCCGTTTCGCGGGCATTTTGTTTGCTGGCGTGATAGTCAGCACCGCAGATGTGCATTCGCACCTCAGAGCTGGCATTGCCCCCCAATACCGAACGGTTTTGGATCAGCGCGACTTTCGCTCCATGGCGTGCTGCTGCTAGTGCTGCACAGACGCCAGAGATCCCGCCACCGACAATTACAATGTCATATTGGCGGCTTTCAAAAGGGTTATTCATACCTGTTACTCTCACTTTATTGAATCGCTTTTTTGCTTGCTTAAGCGTTTAAGCAAGTTTGGAATGATAGTAAGCAGCTCGGTCTTAAGTGAAAACGTTTTCCGTGTGAAAATGTGATCTTGTTAAAGTTGCCAAGTGGCGCTCTGTGCGCTGGCTCATGTTTCGGTATAATACCAGCAGCCGTGATGTTCATGCGCTGAATGGTACGCAGGGCATCGTTAAGCAAGTATTTTTGAGCGAGAAAGCTGAGGTCTATGCTGAGAGGTTTAGATCGCGGTAGTGGAGTAGTAAATGGCAGCGACATTAAAAGATATTGCTAAAGTGGCAGGTGTTTCGGCAGTAACTGTGTCGTATGTGCTTAATAATAAAAACCGGGTGAGTGAAGCGACCAAAGCCAAGGTGATGGAAGCGGCGAAATCGCTGAATTATGTGCCGAACCGCGCGGCAAAAATGCTTGCCAGCAAGTCGACCAAACATATTTGCCTGGTGATTTCTGGTCCGGACTATGAGTACCTCACCAACCCGTATATCTATAAGTTGGTGAATGGTATCGGCTCTGCACTGAATCAGCATGGTTACGAGCTGACTTTGCGCATGGCCAAGGCTGATAATGAATTGCTGTTTATCCAAGGAGAACTCAACTCCAATTTGTATGATGGGCTATTGATCTGGGGTACTCGAATGCCTGATGAGCAATTTCTGTCACTGTTTGAACATCGTGTGCCTATTGTTTCGATTGCCCGCGATTTGCATGACGAAGTCGTCAATGCGGTGCTGGTGGAGCACTATCAATCCGCCTACCGCATGACCCAATACTTGATTGATAGCGGTTACCGAAAAATCATGTTCCTTGGTAAATTGGATGTCATCAAAGCGGCTCGGGATCGCTTCGATGGCTACCGGCAAGCCCTGATTGACAATGGTATCGAGTTTGATGAAAGCTGGGCCTACAAGGCAGATTACTACCAGGAGGATGCCTACCGTATTGTGTCTGAGATGGAAGAGATTAGCTTTGATGCCATGTTCGCAGCGTCAGATTTGATGGCCATTGGCGCAATGAAAGCATTGTTGGAAAAAGGGCTGTCGATCCCTAAAGATGTCGCTGTTGCCGGATTTGATAACATCCCCAACAGCGACATGTTGCCAGTCGGGCTGACAACCGTTGATACGCCAATATTCCAATTAGGCTCGCAGGCTGCAACCATGCTGGTTAGTTTGATTGAAGAGCAGGAGACCGAGCGTAAAATTGAGCTTGGTACTGAGTTGATGATCCGTCAGTCAGCCTAACGGGTGATTTAAAGCCTGCTATGTTCTAGTGCTCTGTCGGGCGGAAATCTGTTTCCGCCCAAAGGAAGGTTCAGACTTAATAGGTTTCCTTTTTGGGTTTCTTATCTTTTTTATTGCCTTTGCCCGGGTTGTCGTCACCGTGAACACTACGGTTTTCTTGATTTTTTTTCCATTGCTCACACTCTTCTGAGGTGATTTTGACATTATCAGATTCGAGCTTCAGGCAGTCTTTGCTGAGCTCAAAACCGTCGCCAGATATCTTTACATCAGCGTTGACTCCCCCGATGACTAGCAGGGCAAACAGGCAAGCAAAAACTCGGGACATGGCAAACTCCTTGCTGTGGGTTTCACAACAAGTGTAGAAGCTCGTTAGAATTTTAACTGGGAACTTAAAGGCTAATGGGCTTAACCAGGCTGAACTTCATAAGCGGCAACAAACATTTTGACCGCCGATTCGATGGCGGCTTGCTGCACGTTGGCGTCTGGAGCCGGCATATGGGCCATGATCTGGGGCCAGAAGATGGTGGCTTTCAGGCTGGCAATAAACTGCTCGGAGGCAACCTCTGGATGGGCGACATTCAGTTGGCCTGCTGCAATACCGTCGTGGATCCACTGGCTGAGACCATGGCAGCCATCGAGAGGCTGGAATTTTTCTACCATCAAGGCGGCCAGTTCTTTGGAGCGGATACATTCGCTCATTACCACGCGTGCAACCGCCATGAAGCATGGGCTGCAGAGTAACGCGACCTCTTTCTGAGCAATATGGGTGAGCTGGTCTTCGATGCTCTGTTCTGGGGTAAATGAAATTGAGCTGATCACCTTAACGTTTGACACTAGCCGCTCAACAATCACCTCGAACAAGCTTTCTTTGGTCGGGTAATACTTGTAAAGCGTCCGCTTGGAGACTTCGGCTTTTTTCGAAATCGCTTCCATACTTGCCTGATCTAGCCCTTTTTCTGAAAAAATTTCCAGCGCGGCACAGACAATATTTTCCTGTTTTATTTCAGCGACTTTACCCATAAAAATTACCCAAATGCGTGATGATGTAGAATTAAAAGGTAAACGGGTGTGTTTACTTTTTAACTTTAATAGCTATGATGAAAAGTATACACCATCGTTTACTTTTGAGGCTAGCAACAAATGAAAACTACACTGAAAGCATCTTTGGTTGCCGTAATGGGTGCCCTTGGCTTAGTGGCATACAGCAGTGGAAGTGCAAATACAGACGGCAGTTATGTGCGTAGCCAGGAGATCCGGGAAGCACGTATTGCCAGCTCGCCTCAATTCAAAGATGGTAAAGCCATCAGTCATATGCCAAGTGTCGAGTCAGAAGAAGGCATGCTGTCGGTCATGTGGAAGTTCTTCACCCAGCGCGATCAATATAAGCCCCAGCAACGACTTCAGTTCCAGGCGGTAGATACCCCATTGCTGGAAACCCCGAGCGACACATTGCGAGTCACTTGGCTGGGGCATTCATCACTGTTTTTGGAAGCCGATGGTGTCCGTATGCTAGTTGACCCGGTCTTTGATTACGCTTCACCGTCAGCCTTTTCCAGAATGTTTTCCCGTAATGTCGATGCACCGGTCAGCCGCGAAGATTTGCCTCAGCCGGATGTGATTTTAATCTCTCACGACCATTACGATCATTTGGAAGAGCAAACCGCCCGTTTCTATGCTGATAAAAACGTGAGGTTCTTTGTCCCGCTAGGCGTAGGGCGCCATCTTGAAAAGTGGGGGGTGAAGCCGGGCAATATCGAGGAGTTCGACTGGTGGGAAAGTGTCGCCATCGGCACGGTTCGCATTACCTCGGCACCGGCCAACCATAATTCAGGCCGCGGCCTGTTCGATAGCAACCGTACCCTTTGGTCATCGTGGGCTATCCAAGCTGAGGCGGGCAGTGTGTTTTTCAGTGGTGATTCGGCCTATGGCGAACATTTCAAGCAAATTGGTGAGCGGCTAGGCCCATTTGATATGACCTTTATCGAAGTTGCAGCCAATGTCAAAGACGGCAAAGGTTATCCGGTAGAAGGCTGGGGCCATATGCAGGCCGCCCATACCATGCAGGCGCACTTGGATGTCGGTGGTGATAAGCTGTTTCCCGTTCATTGGTCAACGTTCGAGTTGTTTCTGCACAAATGGGATGAGCCGGTCAACGATTTGATTGCCGAGGCGCAAACCTACGGGGTGGAACTGGTGACGCCGCTGATTGGCCAAAGCTTGGATATGTCACAGCCATACCAAACGGCTTATTGGTGGCAAAACAGTGAGCAGTGGCAGGCAACTTCTGACATGCCTCAATTGGCCTATCACACTGAATAACCGCGATCGTGTGGAGCGTGTGATTGAAAACAACAAGGGCAGTAGCCAATGGAATACCGCCTAAAAACCATCTACTGCCCTTGTTGTATGTGCGGATGAAAGAGAAGAATCTTATTGTCGACCGTATACCTTGACGCCTGCTGAGGAGTCTTTGGCCTTGCCAAATACCTCTAGGCTCTTCACACAGCGGGTATAGGCAAACTTGCGCCAGTCCGTTTGGTCATGCTTATCCAGTTTGCGGTGGAAATGGATGGTCTTGGTATCGTCATTATTGAAGGTAACGACCACCCGCTCCAAGCGCATATCGCGCTCTGCTTTTACTTTTATGGCATCAACCCGGCGGCATACCAGTAAGGGGATCTGCGCGCCGTGGTCACTTTTTCCTAGCAAGATAGTTCTGCCCAGCGTGATTTTGTCATCAGCTTGGGTAACCGTTGAGGCACCCAGCAAGCCAAGGCTCAGTGCCAACATCATGATATGTGTTTTCATCTATTATCTTCAGAAATAACAGCGTTGCTGTTAAGCCAATTACGGTGGTGGGCATTGCGCCCACCTGTTGTTGGCCCTGCCAGTGTGGCAGGGCAGCGGAATATAACTGCGAATTTCACCGGTAACGACAAGGCTGTGTAAAAATGTTGCTTGTTAAGCCTCTTTTTTTGTTTCGTCTTCGGCAGTGAGCTCCTCTCTGGCTGGATCATCATCCGCCTCGTTAGTGATGGGCTCTTTACGGGTGACAGTGATCTTATCTGCCCGGTTGCCGTTGACTTGGGTAACTTCAAAATGCCACCCTTCCAACTCAATGATGTCCCCGATAGCAGGGAGTCTGCTCAGGCTCCACATCAGCATCCCGTTTAAGGTGTGGTAGCCGTGCAGTATTTCGTCGGGTAAGGCATCGATCTCGAGTAAATCCTTCAATACCAAGATGGGGATCAGCCCGTCCATCGACCAGCTGCCGTCGTCATTTTCTACCGACCAGATATCTTCTGGGGCGCGGGTTTTGAACTCTCCGGCCAAGGCTTCCAAAATATCTTTGGGCGTGACGATGCCTTGAACATCCCCGTATTCATCGACAACAAACACCATAACATCACCCGAATGGCGGAAATGCTCTAGCAATTGGTTTCCAGTCCAGTTTTCCTGGATAAACACCGCAGGCAGTAGGTAATGCTCTATCGGGCCGCGTGGCTGGGCGATGTGATATTGCAGTAACTGCTTAGTGGTAATCACGCCTTTGGTATTATCCATGCTGCCTTGGATCACCGGAAAATGCTGATGGCTTGAGGCAATCAGATAGTTAAGGTTGCTGTCGCTGGGTTTGTCGAGATCCAATGCAATGATTTCACTGCGTGGTGTCATCAGCGAGGTGACCTTACGATCATCAAAATGAAAGACATTTCTGACCATGGCATGTTCTTGCTTTTCAATGACCCCGCTCTGGGAGCCTTCTGCCAGTACCGCTTTGATATCTTCTTCGGTAAGGGCATCGGCTTGGCTATCTTGGCTGTGCTTTCCGAGTAGCTTTAAAGTAAATTCGGTCGAGGCCGTCAACAAAAAAACAAACGGCCGCGACAGGCTAGCCAACACGGTCAGTGGGCGGGCCATCAGGCGGGCAATGCTTTCTGGGTTGAACTGGGCAATGCGTTTCGGAACCAGTTCACCAATCACAATAGACAGGTAAGTGATACCGACAACAACGATGGCGGTAGCGGCGACTGAACTGGTTTTGGCAGTGAGGCCAAATTGCTGTAGATATTCTGCTAGCGGGCCTGCGAGGGCGGCTTCACCGAAAATACCATTGAGGATACCGATGGCGGTAATACCAATCTGTACGGTAGACAGAAAGCGAGTTGGTTCCTCGCCGAGTTTGATGGCACTGACAGCGCCTTTGTCACCATTGCCTGCCAGTTTTTGCAGGCGACTTTTCCGTGCAGTGACCAGGGCGATTTCTGACATGGCAAAGACACCATTGAGCAGAATAAGGCCGGCCAAAATAAGCACGTCCATGAGGTTCTCCTTCATGTTCGAGGCAACTGCCTCTAAGCATATATGTTGGGTTGAAAATAAGGGGTGAGGTGAAAAATATGTGTGAACATAGCGAGTCAGCTCAGGGATGAAAATGGAAAAATATTTATCTTCATGAGTAACAATTTTGATTAAGATGGCCTATACCCAAGCACCTTGAAGCCATTAGGGTAAAAAGAAAGGAAAAGTTATGAAGATAGAGATGTCCTTCTCAACCAGCCGGCTGGAAGCGGTAACCCTTGCTCCCAATATGGCGGGGATCCAAGACGAAATCATCACCATGTTCACCGCTACTGTAAGCCGATACCTGCCGCCCTCTTGCCAGAGCCTGAGAACCGCTGAGGATGTGGATCGCTGGCTGGAAAGCATGGCGCAGACAGGCGCCGTATTGAGGCTCACCCATCAGCAGCAGGCTGCGGGTTATCTGTTTGTTTTCCCTGAGCCTGAAAACTGTTACCGCTTGGGTTATGTGCTGGCAGAAGATCAGTGGGGCAAAGGGCTGGCAACTGAAGCCATGCAGGGGCTGGTGGCTTATTTGAGTGCGCAAGATCATGCCGCGAAGTTTATTGCCGGAGTAGAGCCTGACAATGCAGGATCAGTGAAAGTGCTAGAAAAGCTGGGCTTTGCTTATGGTTATTCCGAGCAGGGCGTGGATTATTACTCGTTATCCGTTACCCAATAATGGTTTAGGCCACCTTGTGTTTGGTGGCCTGTTTCTGGGTGGCGTGGTGGGTGAACTGCCCATGCTGTCACTTTATGGTTGCGGCAAATGCCCCGTTTTTACCAAGATTACGGTCTCTTGCTCAACAAAAGGGAAGTGCTCGCTTAGGTGTGGGCTACGCAGCCAAGTGCCTGTTGGGTAGTGGCCAAATTCATCCTGAAACGTACCTGAGAGCACCAGTATTTCTTCCCCTCCCCAATGGCGGTGGGGTTGGAATCGCTCGCCTTCGGGCCATTTTACCAAGGCGGTGTGCTGGTGGCCGAACTCGTGCAGCGGCATGACCTGCAGGCCACCGATACCCGCTTGCCAGGGCGTCTGGTTGGTATCGATGCGAAGCTGTTGGCTATCCTGTGGCATAAACTGATTGAGTTTGACGAAGATAGTACAACCTTGTTTACTGAACGGCGCATGCTGGCTGCCCGGTGGATTCCGGATATAGGTTCCCGGCCCGAAATCACCCGTTTCATCAGAGAAAATACCATCGAGGACAAAAATTTCCTCACCCATCGGGTGAGGATGGGGGGCAAACGACGAGCCTTCTGCATAGCGGACGACACTGGTGGTATGGCCCGATTCTTTGTCTTGCCGTTCAAGCGGTTTGCGCCACACCCCGAGAGCAGGGCTAGGTAGCCATTCCATCTTCTCGGTGTCTATCACCAAGCGTTGTTGAAAATCCATATTGAGCATTTGTGCCGCCCTCCCGGTGTTGGGTGTGTTTTTAATCGTCGTAAATCGGATGTGTTTATATTTAGTTTCGCCCGGCCATCACACCGCCATCGATATCCCAGATTGCGCCGGTAACCCAGTTGGCTTCATCGGACAACAAGAAACAAATGCTGTTGGCGATATCAGTCGGTGTGCCGATCCGGCCGATAGGGTGGAAGTCATTGAATCCCTCAAGCGCCTCGTCGATTTGTTCTGGCTCGATAAAAGCGCCGTAAATCGGTGTTTTCACCACTGCTGGTGATACTGCATTTACTCGAATATTGTGCTCGGCGAGCTCCATCGCCATATGCTGGGTAAGTGCATGAAGTCCGGCTTTTGCCATCGAATACGCCGATGAGGGTGTTGCTTTGATTGCCTGTTTTGCCCACATTGAACCGATGTTTACGATGCTGCCACCACCGTGTTTGATCATATTCTGCGCAACGGCCTGGCTGAGCCTGAATGTTGCGCGGTTGAGCTCCATATAAGTATCATAATCGGCCATGGAATGGTCAATGAATGCTTTGGGATTAAAGTAACCCGCCGCATTAACCAGATAGTGGATAGCGCTGTCATCTTTGGTGATGGCGTTGATTAGCCTGTCGACATCTTGGGCTTCATAGAGGTTGGCTTGGATGCCGCTGGCCTTGCCACCGCTAGCCTTGATCGCATTGATGGCTTGGTCGAGTTTGTTGGGGTTATTGCCGACGATAACCACTTCAATATTTTGGCTGCTGAGTTGCTTGGCCGTTGCCAGTCCCATGCCGCTGGTACCACCGATAATGAGTGCTTTGCCTGATTGGATGAAGGTCATTTGTTTTCTCCTGCCTAAGTGCGATAAGCTAATCTTAGGTTCACAACTAACCTGCTGAATAGTCAGTACAAATCGGTGGGGTAGGTACTTTTTGGTACATCTTTATGAAAACACAGGAAAACTTTTTTTCGCGAAAATCAGCCCCTGAACGATCTGCACGTATGGTGGAGACTATTTACGGGTGCAAGTGGTCACTGACGGTGTACCACTTGCTCGCCAGTGGCATCAACCGGCCGGGTGAAATGGTTCGGGCCGTCGAAGGGCTATCAACCAAGGTGCTTAATGAATGCCTGAAGAAAAATGTCGAATTTGGCATCTTGGACAAAGTGGTATTCAACGAACTGCCACTGCGCGTCGAGTACCATGTCACGCCGTTTGGTGAAAAGTTTCTGAAGATATTGGATGAACTTGAGAAGCTGCAGCACGAAATCGATGCTAAAGCGTAATTGGCGAAGTCTGTGATATATGAAAAAAGCGCCAAACTTGTCTGGCGCTTCTGTGTTGATTGAGCCTGTTTAAATGTGAATGGAGAGGTTAAAGCTCAAATTCCGGCTGTTTTTTCTTCACGGCATCATGAGTGCCGACATAGAGAAGCGATTGTTGGCCTAGCCCCCGCATAAAGAATGATAGGCAAGCTGGGCATTGCAGCTTTTCCTGTCCGGTTGTTGCCAGTGATTTTTCGTGCCACTTACGTCTTACCCGGTTTAATCCAGAGGTGCAATCACACTCTGGGCATCGAATAGGTACTCTCATAACATCGTCCTCCTGACCGCTCTGCTTGGCTATAAATTAACCAGAAATAGGCGTTGCAAAACTTGATATGCATCAGATTTATTACTTGATTTTATGACGTTGCAATGAAGTTTTTTATATTTGAGACCAATGTCTTAGCGGTAGTTCATAAGGTGTAACCTGTGGTTACAAAGGGACATGTTTAGACAGGAATAAACAAACTTATTCGCCACCCAAAATCGCTTGGCGCTTGAGCATAAGTTCTTTCGACATTGATTGAGCGGTAATACGCATTCCTTTTTGCTCTAGCCCGATCAGCAATTGCATTCGCAGATTCTCAGCGCGCTCTTCTAACGACTGACGCTCATCCGCCGGCTTTTCAGCCGCTTTCTCGTAGCAGCCAATGATCGACTTAAACAGGTGCGATTCAAAACTGGTTCTCTCTTCGGGCTTGATAGCACGAGATTCCTGAACCTCGCCATTGGCCTTGCGGCGGTTGTAGTCTTGAATTTGGTTTTCAGCGATTAGGTCGAACACACTCATAGCATTACTTTTCTTGTGGATAATTCGCGATCATCATAGCCTCGAAGCTTGAATAGACGCTGAAAAATGCCTTGGGGAAGTGTTTCTAAATGTGTTTCTCAGGGGATGGCTGTGCCGAGAGATAGAGCGACCTGAGTCATTCTCAGGCCGCTTGGTGGTTGTTGCTTAGAAGGAAACCTTATAGGTGTTTGATTGTTCCTTACTTTCACTCAGTTTGATCTTCAGTGCCGAATTATCGGCAAAGCTCGCTAGCTTTTGCGGGTTGTTTTTGGCCTCGAAGGTATAGGTCTTGCCTTCCTTGCCTATTAGGTGCCAGTTATCGCGAACAGTAATGTCCTGCTTTGGCTGGGCAAAGTAGGCTTGCAGTACGTCACGGCTGTTCGGTGAGTCGATATCGATAAACTCGCGGCCTCGCTTCATTTCCCTAGCAAAGAACGGTGCGTAGCTGCTGGCAATGATAACGAAGGTGTCATCGGCTTTTACCGGCTTACCTTGGTAGGTGATATTTTCAATTCGCCCGCTACCATCCGCAATTTGGTTGCCGAACTGATTGTAGGTTGATGGCTTGGTAAGGTTGATATTGTAATCAATGCCATCAATGGTGTAGTACAGGAAGGTGAGTGAATCGGGCTTTACTATCTCACGGCTTTCATCTGTTGGTTCCGCGTACATTGCCGCTGACATCTCCAGCCACTCTTTGATTTCCGCACCGGTTACCTCAAGTGCAGCAAGGGTTGACGAGTACACTAGGGAAGCAATATCACGTTTGTTGATGTCACCTTTTTCGATATCGAGGAAATAAGCCGGATCGTTACGGTGGATAGCCGGTGCAGTGGCCGAAAGTACCTTGTCCGTTGGCTTGAGGTAAGGGGCAAGGTAGTGCTTTTGTGACTCGCTAACGACTTGGTAGACGGTATCGTTACCGAGCAGGTTGAAGTCATTGCTTAAGTCTAGGCTGACCTGCCCGACCGTTTTACCAAACGCTTCGATCACTTCATTGTGTTGTTTGTTGATGCAGGCTTCGAGCGGGGCTTTCTGCTCGGCAGTTTCTTCTATTTCGTTGGCTGAAACAACAAAGGCGCTACCGTTATTCAACTGCCATTGGCCGTTCTGTTGCGTCAGTGTCACATCGACAACGCCGATATGGTCGCCCCATTTACCCGGCTGTGCCGCCGGTTTGCCTTGGATAAGACCGCGCTCTATATCCACCCCTTTTAGGTTGGCGTAGCGCTCGTTAGGGTAGGTGTTGTGCGAGTGACCGAACAGGATTGCATCGACGTTCTCAACGCCAGCTAGGTGCCAGACGACATCTTCCATACCGTCGGTGTAGTCGTCATCGTTAAGGCCTGAGTGGGCAAGGGCGACAACGATATCGGCCCCGGCGTTTTTCGCCTCGTCAGCCCACTTTTTCGCATCAGCCAATTGATCGGCAATGGCAATTTTCCCTTCTAGATGTTGCCGGTTGAGCTGCATAGTTTGTGGTGGCACAAGGCCGATATAGCCGATATTGAGAGTGTGTTTGGTACCTTGCTCGGAGACCACCTCTCGCGGAACGATGAGGTACGGTTCAAAGTAGGGCTCTTTGCCATCTTCGCGATATACATTGGAGGCAAAGTACGGGAAGTTGCCACTACTGTAACTCAGTTGGAGGTAGTCTAAGCCGTAGTCGAAATCATGGTTTCCGGGTACGGCCACATCAAACTCAAGTGCATTCATCGCACAGATGATCGGTGATTGGCGGGCGTAGGACTCAGGGCTTACTCGGGCTAGGTAATCCCCGAGTGGGTTGCCGACAAGCAGATCGCCGGTATCGGCAAGGAAGCTGTTCTTTACTTCGCTGCGGTAGTGTTCAATCTCGGCGACCAGTCCGACTAGTCCGTACTTTTGACTGGCTTGGTTATTGTAATAGTCAAACTGGCTGATATAGGAATGGAGATCTGAGGTGCCGATAAATCGGAGTTTTACCTCTTCGCTGTTGGCGAATGGGCTGATAGCCAGCCCCAATGTAAGTGCTGAGATGAACGCTGTTTTCATTCTTAGGCCTATTATGTGCTTGCGAGTAAATCGATGAGCTTTCGGGTTTTCAGTGGTATGACGGCATTGTTGGGATACACGGCATACAGTTCGGTTTGCCAAGTAAAATCATTCAGCAAGCTGACCAGCTCGCCCGACTGAATATATGATTCAGTAATAAAATCTAATGTGGTCGTGATCCCCATTCCTTTTAGCGCATAGCGGGTAAGGAGTGATTCACTCTCAAGTTGCAGGAATGGCGATATTTCGATTTTCATTTCTTTGCCACCGTCGATGAACATCCACTTATCTTTGGTAAGGCAGTGGGTGTAGTTCATGCATTTGTGGCCGATTAAATCTGATGGCTTTTCTGGGATGCCATGAGCGTCAAGATACTCCGGCGACGCGACAACATATGTCCCGATCTTTTTGATTTTTTTGCATTTATACGAGCTGTCTTCCAGTGCGCCAATCTTTAGTACCAGATCAACCTGCTCATGGATCAGATCGCCTATCTGGTTGTCGAAAATAATATCGAGTTCGAGCTCAGGATAGGTTGATAGTAATTGGGCAAAGGTGTCGGTGATAAAGTCATCGAACTCCAATACTGCTGGCATTTTTACCCTCAGCTTGCCCCTGACAATGTCTTTTCGCTCGTCGATGAAGTCGTAGCATTTATCCACGCTGTCGAAGATCTCCGCACAGCGTTCATAGAGAAATTGCCCTTCCTCCGTTAGGTTGATCTGCCGGGTGGTGCGTTGGATCAACGAGCAACGTAATTCTTGCTCAAGCTGCTTAACGTGCTTGCTGATAACTGATTTTGATAAGCAAAGCTTGTCGGCAGCGACAGAAAACGAGTTGTTCATGACCACGGTATAGAAGGTGGCCAATAAATTCAGGTTCATGGTTTTCACCCGTTAATTCCTTACTGTGTAGTTTAAAAGGGAAACGTTTGCTTTTTGGTGATCGCTGTTTCGTTAATGTTTCCATTACGGAAACTTATAGTTTCTGTATAACGAATAAGTTGCTTAGGCAGGAGTTTTTTCAGTGTTTTGATGACAGTTATGTGAAATATCACATTATTTTGCACCCAGGGGAAACTATCAGTTCTTGATAAGTTGATTAAGTTTATATGACATTTCAGGGAAGATTTGTGGGTCACAAAACGTTCTCACAACAGAGGCTCCTATGGAACAAAATACCTACCCTGAACACGACGTTGCCGATCTTTCTCTTGCGTCGCTTGGTCGACGCCGTGTTGACTGGGCACGAAACCACATGCCGATCATGCGCAGTATTATCGAGCGTTTCGAGCAAGAAAAGCCATTTGCCGGATTGACGATTGGTATTTGCTTGCACGTCGAAGCGAAAACAGGTGTATGGCTGGAAGCATTGACCAAAGGCGGTGCGAAAGTGGTGATCACCGGCTCTCCAGGTTCAACCCAAGATGAAACCGCAGCAGCCCTTGTTGAAGACTACGGGGTGAGCGTGTATTCCCGTCGTGATGAAAGTTTTGATGATCACATCAACTACTGCCGCAAGGTGCTATCGCATCAGCCCGATATTATTGCTGACAACGGAGCAGATTTGCATGAGTTGATTTTCACTGAGTCTGAGTTTTCTCATTTTCAATCCTCACTGCTTGGCGCAACGGAAGAAACGACGACCGGGGCGAACCGTCTGCGTGAAGATTTCCATGCCGATAAGTTCAGTACCCTGATCATCAATGATACCCAAGCCAAGCGTATTATCGAGAACCGCTTTGGTGTTGGCTCATCAGTTGTTGATGGCATTATGCGTGCCACCAATGTGATGCTGCACGGCAAGAAAGTGGTGGTGATTGGTTATGGTTACTGTGGCTCGGGCACTGCCCAGCGCTTACGCGGTATGGGTGCCCATGTCACTGTTGTTGAATCGAATCCGCTAACACTGCTTGAAGCGCACATGGAAGGGTTTTATACCGCCAAACTGGAAGATGCATTGCCTGATGCCGATATGGTGGTGACGATCACTGGTCGTGATAATGTACTGCGCAAAGAGCACTTTGAAGTGATGCGTGATAACACCATCATTGCTAATGCGGGTCATTTCCAGCGTGAAATCAATCTTCCTGAGTTGGCCGCCATCAGTCAAAGCCAAGATAAGATCCGTCCTCATGTCACGGCGTACCAGCTTGAGAACAAACAGTTGTTCGTGCTGTCAGATGCCAACCTTGTCAATTTATCCGCCGGTGACGGTAACCCCATCGAGATTATGGATCTCGGCTTGGCGCTGCAATCGCTGAGCTTGGAACGCATCGCCCTCAATCGGAATTCGCTGCAAAACATCCCTCAGCCGGTTCCTTTCGATATCGAAATGCAAGTTGCCGAACTCGCCGTAAAGCACTGGATTAACCACTAATTTCTAACCGCCCCGGGCTTATTGTGTCCGGGGTATTTGTATATGTCGAGTAGGTAGGTTGTACACCTATCCACCCTATATAAGGCCGCCAAACATGGACGCTCTGACTAGCTTAATGGGAATGGTAGCATTGCTTGCTATCGCAGTTATTTTTTCTAAAAATCGCCAAGCCATCAATAAACGAACGGTGCTGGGGGCCTTTGCCATCCAGTTCATCATTGGTGCCTTTGTCTTGTTTATCCCTATCGGTAAAGACTTGCTTGAAGTGGTATCGAGCGGGGTGAGTTCGGTATTGGGCTTTTCCCACGCGGGGATTGAATTCCTGTTTGGTGGGCTGGTTAGTGACAAGATGTTTGAGCTCTTTGGTGGGGGCGGCTTTATATTTGCCATTCGGGTACTACCGGTCATCGTGTTTTTCTCAGCATTGGTCTCGGTGCTGTATTACCTCGGTATCATGCAGCTATTTATTCGGATCCTAGGTGGCGCACTACAAAAGCTGCTGGGTACCAGTAAAAATGAATCGATGTCTGCGACGGCCAATATTTTTGTTGGCCAAACCGAAGCGCCGTTGGTCATTGCCCCCTATATTAATCGCCTGAGCCGTTCTGAACTGTTCGCAGTGATGTGTGGTGGTTTAGCCTCGATTGCTGGCACGGTATTAGGTGGCTTCGCGGCAATGGGGGTTGATATGCAATACCTGATTGCTGCGTCATTCATGGCGGCGCCGGGTGGTTTGTTGTTCGCCAAAATATTGGTGCCAGAAACCGAGGAGCGAAGTAGTGAAACGGTTGAAGAAGATGTATCAATAGAAAAACCGGCCAATGTCATTGATGCTGCCGCTGCAGGGGCATCCAGCGGACTCATGCTGGCATTGAATGTCGGTGCTATGCTACTTGCGTTTATTGGCTTGATTGCCTTGGTCAACGGCATGCTTGGCGGTGTGGGTAGCTATATCGGCTTGCCTGAATTGTCGCTGGAGTACTTGCTTGGCTATTTGTTCTATCCGGTCGCGGTGATTATTGGTATCCCATTTGACGAGGCAATGGTATCGGCATCGTTTATAGGCCAGAAGTTGGTGCTTAATGAGTTTGTCGCTTATGTGAATTTCACTGAGTACCTAGCAGTGACTGAGCTATCGACTCGTAGTACCGCCATAATCACGTTTGCATTGTGTGGCTTTGCGAACTTTGCCGCCGCGGCAATGCTGCTGGGGGGATTAGGTACGATGGCACCTAAGCGTCGTCATGAAATTTCGACGCTATGTATGTCGGCGATTTTTGCCGCCACCATGTCAAACCTTATGAGTGCGACGATTGCGGGCTTCTTTTTCTCGTTTTAGGTTCCTCTTTTCTGTCGTTGCATACGGATAGCCGAGTAAATTTATGTTGCTTGGCTACTTTATATAGGGGGATCTCAGTGGTTATGGCGGGTTTACACTGGGTTTATGAGCGGAGATCTTACTGATTTTGATTTTTTTTTGATTTTTTTAAAAATAATGCTGTACATAAAGCGCTCAGCTGTTAATATTCGTCTCGTTCTTTAGAACAAAGAGTTATTCAATGCAACATCAAGTACAAGTTAAACCTTTAGCTACTTTTACGTTATCGTACTGTATCTCACTGTTTCCCTTAGATTGAACGTAACATTAAATAATTCACTAACCTATCATATCGCATAATGCGATTAGTTTATTAATGAATTTATAAGGGGCAGTCTATGTCTAAGTCAACTGGTATCGTTAAGTGGTTCAACGAAGAGAAAGGTTTCGGTTTCATCACTCAAGAAAACGGCGGTGCTGATGTATTCGTACACTTCCGCGCTATCGCTTCTGAAGGCTTCAAGACTCTTGCTGAAGGTCAAAAGGTTTCTTTTGACGTAGAACAAGGTCAAAAAGGCCCACAAGCTGCAAACGTTGTAGCTCTGTAAGTCGAAACTTACTTTGTGATAAAATGCTGGCTTAGGCCGGCATTTTTTATATCTGTCATATCTGATCCGCATTTCTCCTTCTCCTTCTCCTTTTCTTTACCTATTCCCTGTTTTCCTTTAGTTGCGTAAATATGCAACCAAAACTATTGCGATAACATCTCTAGCTGCTTATTTGTTCAAACTAATCTTAACAGCCATGTCATGGTTCTCGGTATGTATTCATATCAAACTATCAGAGCGGCCGGAAGTCGATCGTTATGGTGATTTAACCTTCAATGGTGTGCTTTTATAGTGTTTAGTGATGTTAAATTAATGTTTTAAAGAATTGTTTGTGTGATCTTGCTCACGGTTTGTGGTCAATTCTGTTTGGTTTGGCGAAAATTGTGTTTTATTCATTGTAGCGCGAGAAGTTATTCAGTCTCGCTAGTTAGTAGAGGCGCATTGCCTAACAGTAGTTTAGTGAAGGCCGACAGCCAGAGAAGCTAAATGAAAGGAGCCAATGCCGAAGTAGTATCGGTTGTCAGCCGTGCTGCTGGGGTTGTTCTTAATAGGAACAGCACTGTCATCCAGACCTTGTTTGGGTGGGGAGCTACAGCAATTTTTGTCATCGAACAGGTAAGTTCACCTACCGATTTCGTACAGCCTTTGTCTGCCCGTGTTTCTATACACCCCTCCTCGATACTAAATTCACTGGGTATAAAAGTACCTTGATGTTGTTTTTTCAGGAGAAGTCTACGAATGGCTGATTACGGATTGTTGTCCATCGTACCCGCGGTGCTGGCATTGATACTCGCCTTTACCACTCGGCATGTTGTTTTGGCGCTGGGAGTGGCAGTGATCAGCGGTATGCTGATTTTAACTAAGGGCCATCCCGTTGATACTGCGCTGATGTTCCTGTCTGATGGGCCGTTTACCCAGCTCGCCTCAGGTAGCAACGCCCAGATCATTATTGTTATTACCATCATTTCAGGCTTTATCTATCTGGTCGAGCAAAGTGGTGGTATGGCAGCGTTCTCGACCATGGCCACCCGTTATGTGTCATCCCCGATCAAAGCCCAGTTGGCGACATGGGCGACCGGGATTGGGATCTTTTTCACCGACTCGGGCAATTCGCTTATCCTTGGCCCGATGTTCTCGCCAATCTATCAGAAGCTCAAATTGAGCAAAGAAAAACTGGCGTTCATTATCGACTCGACCTCGTCACCGGTTTGTGTGCTGATCCCTATCATCAGCTGGGGGGTCTATTCGCAAGGGTTGATTGAAAACGCTTTCGATAATATGGGCCAGCAAGTCGATGGTTTCACGACGTTCTTGCAGGTGATCCCCTATCAGCTCTATGCATTGCTGGCGCTTTTCAGTGTCCCTGTTTATGCGATGTTGAAAAAAGATTGGGGCCCGATGGCTGAAGCAGAGCAACAAGCCCGCCAGCAGACGGAGGTGAGTGTGCCATCGTCAGGCCAAGAGCAGCCGGTTAAATCTGGTCGTATTTCACTGATAGTCCTACCACTGGCTGTGCTGTTTGGCTCGCTGATTGCCTTGTTTACCTACAATTACCACCTGCACGGCACAATCAATGGACCTGTGATCCGCACATCATTGGGAACCAGCTATCTGATTGCCTCGGTAACAGCGATTGCCTACTACGCCTATACCAAAACTATGACCGCTTCGACAGCCTTCAACACTTTTGTGTCGGGAATGCAGCGGATCATGCTAATTTTGATTATCTTGCTACTGGCATGGACCTTGGGTGATATCTGTAAGTCTCTGGGGACTGGGGATTATATCAGCCAGGTAATGAATGACCGTCTGCCGGTATTCTTGCTGCCAGCAATGATTTTTATTATCGGCAGTTTTATCTCGGTGGCGACGGGATCGTCGTGGGGCACCTTTGCTATCTTGATCCCCATTGCTGTACCGGTTGCCAGCGCTCTGGGGGCTGACCCGCTGATTTGTATTGGCGCAGCTTTGAGTGGCGGCATGCTGGGGGATCATTCTTCACCGATTTCAGATACAACGATTTTAAGTTCGATGTCTACCGGGTGTGATCATGTATCCCATGTCCGTACCCAGTTCCCGTATGCCATTTTGACTGGTGTGACTGCCAGTATTGGTTTTATGGTCGCCGAGATCACCCGTAGCCCGTATACCATTTTGTTGGCGGCATTACTGCAAATTGCTTTGATTGTTTTGATGGTGCGCCGTCAGGCTTCAGTAAGCCCTATTACCGCTTAAGAAGCGATTGCTTAGAAAGCGTCTGTTTATAAAGGATTGATGATGAACACACTATTTTGGCTAAGAGATGAAGTAAAAGTTGGTGAACACAGAACGGCACTGACACCAACAGGGGCCAAATCACTGATTGATGCTGGCGCACAAGTAATTGTGGAGCGTAGCAGCACACGTATTTTTCCCGACCAAGCTTATGTGGATGTCGGTTGTGAACTGGCTGACGGGCATAGTTGGACCGAAGCACCGGAACACGCCTATATCCTTGGCTTGAAAGAATTGGCCGAAGCCGATTTTCCACTCAAGCATCAGCACATTTATTTTGCCCATGCCTTCAAGGGGCAGGATGAAGCGGTACAGATCCTGTCGCGTTACAATGCTGGCGGCGGCCAGATCCTTGACTTGGAGTTCCTGCAAGATGAACTGGGCAAGCGTGTTTGTGCCTTCGGATACTGGGCGGGTTATGTCGGTGCGGCGATTGGTTTATCGGGTTATATCCATCATTTACAGTGTAAAGATGTGTTCGGTGCGGTGAGCAGCTACCCGGATCGCGATCATTACCTAGCAGTATTGGGTGAGCAGGTTGCGACCTTGTCCGAAAAGCCGAAGGTGTTGGTTATTGGTCAGTTTGGTCGTTGTGGTCGTGGCGCATTGGATTTATTTGCTGAGTTGGATATCGATGCTGACGGCTGGGATATCGAGGAAACTAAAGCGGGTGGTCCATTCACTGCCATCAATGATTACGATATCTTGGTTAACTGTGCCTACTTGGCTGAAGGTACGCCTCCTTTCATTACAAAGGAAAGCCTAGGTGAGAATCCACGCCTAAGCATGATCAGTGATGTCAGCTGCGATCCGAACAACCCGGATAACCCAATTCGTATCTATAACCAGAGCACAAAACTGTCTAAGCCGATCATTGAGTCGGATGTCGGCGGTGTGTATGTCCAGGCGGTTGACCATCTGCCGACCGTACTACCGAAAGAAAGCAGCGAAGATTTCGCTGGGCAGCTTTTGCCGCATTTGCTGACGCTTTGCAATGGTGATGATCCAAACGGTGTGTGGGCACGGGCGCGTGACTTCTACGCATCGGCGCTTAGTAGCATCAAGTAACCTTTTCAAGAATAACAATCATTGGCTAGGTAATGTATCCGAGTGTAGAAGTACACTCGGATTTTTTTTGCTTAGCTATATACCAAGCACCTTGATCTCATTTGGGTGTGGAGTTCTAATTGTTTGATTGCTAGGTGAATACAGTAGATAGAAATGTAGTCATGGGGATATTATGCAGCTTGAAGAGATAAACGGTATTTTGGACTTCCTGCGCCAGGCCGAACAATTGAAGGACACACTGAGGAGTGCCCATACCACCCAAGGCCGAAAAGAAAGCACCGCAGAGCATACGTGGCGGCTATGTTTAATGGCTATGTTGTTCGAGCAGGCCATGCCTGAAATTGACCATGCTAAGCTGATGCAGATGTGCGTGATCCATGATTTGGGTGAAGCTATTTCTGGCGATATTGCGGCTGTTGACCAAGATCCGAATATTGATAAATCCCATCAGGAGCGTTTGGACTTGCAGACCTTGATTGCTCCGCTTAGCGATTCGATGCAGCAACATATCCTGACGCTATGGGATGAGTATGAGCAGGCCCAGACGCCGGAGGCCAAAGTTGCCAAGGGGTTGGATAAACTGGAAACCCTGATCCAGCATAATCAAGGCTTGAACCCTGATGATTTTGATTACGCGTTTAACCTTCACTACGGCAAGAAATATACCGATCAGCATCCATTACTGGTGGCGATACGTGCCATTGTTGATGAAGATACTAGCAGTAATATGGAGAGTCAGGGGTAAGGCAAACGTGAATAATTCAGTCTAACCGAGTACCTCAGAGTTGAGGTCGTTGAGGTACTCGGTGTACAGAAGCGTCTTAAATAAGTAACAGCTTAGCCGTTCCGAGGAAGGCAAAGAAACCGACCACATCGGTCACCGTGGTGAGGATCACCGAACCTGCCAGTGCCGGGTCGAGTTTGAGTTTGTCGAGCACCACCGGGATCAGCACTCCGAACAGGGCGGCAGTAATGATATTGACCACAATACCGACCGAAATGATGACGCCAATAATCGGTGATTGGAACCACAAGCCTGCCATGAGGCCGATTAATACTGCCCATAGTACGCCGTTGAGAAAACCTATCCCCAGCTCATTGCGGAGCAGTGAGCGGCGGTTACCCGCGGTGACCTGATTCAACGCCATACCCCGGATCATCAGGGTGAGGGTCTGGCTGCCTGCAATTCCCCCCATCGAGGCGACAATCGGCATCAGAATCGCAAGGGCAACGACCTGGGCAATCACATCTTCGAATAGACTAATAGTCATTGAAGCCAGTACAGCGGTGATAAGGTTGATGCCTAGCCAGACCGCGCGCTTTTTGGCACTTTTGGTGATAGGGGCGAACAAGTCATCCTCTTCACTCATACCGGCATTGGCCATCAAGGTACTTTCGTAGTTCTCCCGCATCAATTCCAAGGCTAAGTGGGTATCAATCTCGCCGATGAGTGCGAAGTTCTCGTCAACAATTGGCAGGCGGAACTGCTGGCTATGCTCCATGGCCTCAACGGCTTCGGTGAGCGAAGCATCATCTTCCAAGACCAGCGTATCGGTATCGGCCAGACTGCTCAGCTTGGTTAGTGGCTCGGCCTCTACCAACTGTTGGTAATTGACGGTACCGACAAACTTGGTATCGCGGGTGACTACATAAATCGACGCGGGGTATTGGTAGCCATAGCGCTCCAGCAGCACCTTGGCACGCTTTGCCGAGATCCCCTGTGGCAGTGAAAGCACCTTGGGATTGGCATAACGGCCTATCTGATCGTCATCGTATTGGTTGGCGCGATCAAACAGCTCGATGTCTTCTTTGCTGAGCTTTTCAATTGCCCGTTCAATGATGTCTTCGGGCAGCGAGTCGGCCCATTCAATCAATGACAGGTTATCGAGTTTACCGAGGACCAAATCCAATTCGGCGTCACTCAATGACTGGATTACCCACTCTCGGGTATCGCCGCGCATCGCAGTAAGGACATCGACGTGATCGTTGAGCGGAAGCTGACGCCACAGCTCCATACGCTCATCGAGCGGCAGGGCTTCGAACAAGGTGGCGAGGGCACCCGCTTCGAGTTGTTGGATCTCGGGTTCATTGAAAATTTGACGCTGTTCGTCGGTATCTGCGGCAGAGATACGCTCAATGAGCAGGCTTAAATCAACGGTGTTGCTCATGCAGGTTTCCTTGTTGCAAACGCAAGCAGCCAGCTAAAGGTTGGGCTTGTTGTTTTTGTTTTTTATCTTAATGGGATGACTGGGATCTATACCCAAGCAAAGTGGGTATAGAGTATGGTTTTCACTTTTGTCGGTCAATTGTGATATCGCTAACTGTCGCTGTTATGAAATCAGGCTAGGTTAATATTGAGAGGATAAGTAGTACCGGCAAGGAGAAGGTGAATGGATAAACAACAGATCCCCGAAGCGCTCTACGATGATGCGTTGGCGTATTTTGGTGACCGGGAAAAAGCCGATGATTGGCTACAGACGGAAAATATCGCCCTTGGTTTGGTGAGCCCTGCTTACTTATGCCGTACGGAGGAGGGATTACGGCAAGTGGCTGATCTTTTGAAGCACTTGAAAGAAACGGGTCATGTCTAGAGCTTGCTTTGACGGATGGACCTAAATCGTGGAGGGCTGGGCGATTTAGGCCAGCCTTTATAAGGAAAGATATAAATATCCCGTAAAATCATTACTGTATATCTTGTAATAGAGTGTAATAGAGTGTAATAGATAATATTTTTTCTTTTGTTATATTTCTCATAGTAAGTTGCATGATAGAAAATAAGCTTATGTAACTCAATATACATAGGTAATATGCTTTCTATCAGTTAAATAGCATTACTTACGTGTTCGTTAAAGGTGATTTAAATTGTTAATTAAGTCGTTTAAAAATTATAAATTGCTTGAGTTTTAACTTGATATCATGACACTTTTTACGAGGGATATATTATGTCACAGGAAACAGAGACGTTAGATAAAAGTGTAAGTTCATCTGTCAACTCCGCAATGGATACCCTAACCGCACAGTGGTATAACGCCATGGTGACAGGTTTAGGGTTAGACCCAAATCAATTCCAGCTATATCAAGGCCCTAATTCATTAATGAGTACATCCCAAGATATGTGGAATGTATTTAATGCCGTACCGCCAAAATCAGTTAACAACTATTATAACCCAAACCAGTCAAATAATTTTTCATCAGCTTATAACTTGATCCTCGAGGCGCTGGTTCCTGCATCTAATTCAAGCTTCCAGAATTGCATGGGAGATTATTATGGGAAGTGGAGTGCTTATTTTGAGAACAATGACCCCAAAGAGTGGACAGCTCAAGGTGTCTCAGATCTGTTCAATTCATGGGCGATGAGAAATGCTCCGGGGAAAGCTGGTTGTGTAACTGGATTGACAAATACATACATTAACCCGATCAATATTGCTGTTAATAAATTTGCATCAGCTGGTGGAAAATATGCCTGGAATAAAACGGCTGATCAATTAAAGTCGGCTTTAGCTGGGGGGGCACAGAAGAGTTTTACACTTGATTCCCAAACCACGAGCAGCGATGTTAAGCATACTTGGGCGGGTGGCAATACCTCCGTATTTTTTGATATCTTTTCATTTGGTGGTGGTGGTAAGTATGACAAGCTTACCACCAAAACCACTTCTGCCGGTGTAAAGATCGATGCCAATTTCCAAAAGGTGACGACATTTACAGCCGGGCCATTGGCCGTTAATGACCCGAACGATCCAATACTGGCAGAGTTCAAAGCATGGTATGAAAGTGCTGCACTAGCAAAGGCCTATACCACCAAAGATAATACGGTTTGGAATAACCAAAGTTCGACCACGTGGGATAAAGCTTTTGGTCCTGAGGGCTTCCTCCAGCGGCTTACCTCTTCGCTCATTGTGGCAGACGGTGTAACGATTACCATGACTTCCAATGCAAGTTATGACACCTCTGAGCGCACAGAAATTGAAGCGGCGGCGAAAGCGGGAATCTGGCCATTCTTCAGTGTGTCAGGAAAGGGGGGCACGACTACCGAGGTGAAATTCAACGATCAAGGTAATTTCACCATTACCACAAAGATTGCTTTGGGTAACCCTCAGGTTCTGGGTGTTCTGCAATCTCCTATGTCAGCTATTTTTTCGTAGGATAGATGTGCACCATAATGTCTGAATGATTAAAGGCTTCTTTTGTGAAGCCTTTTTATTTTTTAGAATATCGATATGAAGTGAAAAATTGTATGAATTACTTCTGAAAAGGTGCCTAACTATGGATAAAGCAAAGCTGGTTATTTTTATATTGGCTCTGTGGCTACCTAGCTCCGCATCAGCTAGAGCGGGTATAAAAGAAAACGATTTTCAGAGAATAGGGTTGGAGTACTGGCATAGCCAACTGTCTGACATAATATCAATAAGCCCGAACAAAGTTAAAATATCTCAAGGGATTATGACGTTAGGTCATGACTCATATCAGCTTTGGAGTGTATTTGATGCGATGGCAAATTATGACAGTGAGCTTTACTACAATCCCTCTCAATATAACAGTTTTGCTTCGGACTATGGTGATAAGTTATATAACTTACCCGTTGGATCAGTCAGTAGAGAGCGGTGTGATATTGACAAGGCTGTTATTCGCTATGACAAGAGTGATGGAACTTACGCATGGAGTAAAACACTTGATCAACTAAATGACGAGCTGCTTCATAGCCAGGCTTTGAAATATACCTCCAGCAAGTCCTTTGGTAATGAAAGCAATCCCAACGATCAGGCAGCGTATACGGTTAAAGTCGACGTGGACTATGAGCAGTTCATCGTTTTTTATGCCGAGCCCTATAGCAGTGATATACACAATACAGAATTACAGGGCTATTCCCCTTGGTATAGCCCTTGTGTTTTACCATATGCATTTAGCCAAAAACAGGATGAAAAAGAATCAAGACTAAATCAAACGACTGCCATTATTGTCGCCAATAAGGGTAAGCTGTGTGTATCTATCCTTAACCCTTCACAGATCCATCATGATTGCACCACGCTTTCTGTTCCCGCGATTATCGCCGTCATTACAGTTCCCTTAGCGGATCTGGTTTCTCAGGCTCGCTGACAGCGATTACGATATTAAATACCTTGGCGGGCAGGTCCGGTTTTGTAACGTGGATTCGATTTTTTCAGCAGCATGGCATCAGCGCTGAAGTGACCAGCGCCTGAAATCAGTAGTGATACCGAAATAGCCAATAGCGCTAAGCCAAATTCATAACCGCCATTTGACATGAATAACCCTTTGTCTAAATGCACGGTGACGATGGCAACCAGCATGGTTATAGCAAGAACAAAAGCAGTAGGGCGGGTAAGAAGTCCGAGCAGGATAAACAAGCCACCAAAGAACTCCGCACTACCGGCCATCAGTGCCATCAGAAAGCCGGGTTCTAAACCGATGGATGCCATCCATTTGCCCGTACCTTCTAGCCCGTAGCCGCCAAACCAGCCGAAAAGCTTTTGCGCACCGTGTGCCATGAAAATGATCCCTGCTGGTACACGCAGAGCAAGAGGGGCGAAACTGGCTGGCGACGAAAGTGTTTTGTTGAGCAATGTGTTCATGATGCTGTCCTCGAATCTGTCGGTAAATCTTGGTGTCGGATAACTGTCCTGTTTTGTTGGGTACAGAATAGGCAGCATCGCTCAAGAACAACATCAGGCTATGTTGAGCTTTTCGTTCAAAAAATTCGAATGAACTATAGGGTGAAGTCTTAACTGCAAGCGATATATCGTTGTTAAAACTTGAAATTTACCCCTACCAAGTAGTGGTTGCTACTAAAGCTGTGTGGCAGTTCGATACGTTGATACTCAACACTGATACCGAAGTGCTGGCCAAGGGCGAGCTCAGTGCCAAGGGCGACATAAGGTGAAAATCCACGTTCGGTGCGGGTATGCCAATTGTTTTTACTTATCCGGGAATCGATATCGACGGCAGCATAGTTGATACCTCCGCGTGCATAGACATTGGTAAAGCGTGTCAGCGGGTATTCGGCTTTTAGTCCCAGCAATCCTCCGCTATAGCTGGAAACGGATTTGGTCAGGCCAAACGATCCCAGGTAGCTTAGTCCACCACTATTGGCAAAGTATCCGGTGTCGAGCGAGAAGTACGGATTGAAGTGATAGTTATAGCCAAGCTCGAAGGTAAAACCGGCATCGTTGTCACTGTAGTCGTTGTTAGTCATCGCGCCTCCACCGAAACGTACCCCTACCTCATGGGTGATGGTTTGGCTAGCCGCATAGCTGCTGAGTGGGCAAAGTAGAAAAAGAGCTGGGATCAGGTGCTTCATAAAATACGCTGTTTTATTGTGTGGGGAGGGATTCTATCTATGGGACAGAATGAGCTCAATGATTTGGTACAAAGCCATACATTGTTGTCAGAAGCAGATGGTTGATTGTATCTATATGTTTTTTATAGGGCGGAACAATCAGCCATGGGGAAGTTGAATAGGTTATTGTGGGGGTAACATCCGACCAGTCTCAAATGTGAGAGATGAACTAATATTAATGTAGTCGTGCCAGTTTTGGTTAAGGAAGCTGTGGCTATGATGGATGCAGATACAATGTTTACCTGTATCTACTTGCTAGAATTTGACTCGCTAATTGTGTCTTGATTTGGACACTCGCAAATTTCGCTCAGCCTCGGCTGGGCATTTTTATTTCTGCCTCAGCTGAGCTTTACACCAAACTTATTTATCGCAGCTGCCGTTACTGATCGCTTTGCGGGTAAAGCCTTGGTTTTCTTTCAGTAGTGACGCGGCTTCTTTGGCATGTACGCCAGCCAATAACATCACAATCGCTGTCTTGCAGTGGCCGTCACAGACGTCGAGTGCTTCAACGGCCTGCTCGCGGCTACAGTCTGTCGCTGCCATGACGATGTTTTTCTGGCGTTCGACCAACTTGGCGTTAGTCGCTTCGACATCCACCATTAAATTGCCATACACCTTACCAGTTTTGATCATAGCACCGGTGGTGAGCATGTTGAGGATCAGCTTCTGCGCGGTGCCGGCTTTTAGGCGTGATGATCCAGTGACGATTTCCGGGCCAACAACCGGTGTGATGGCAATATCGGCAGCCTGGCTCATCGGGCTTTGTGGGTTGCAGCTGATACAGGCAACAGTTGCGCCAACGCTCTTGGCATACTCCATCGCCCCCAGTACGTAGGGGGTCCGACCGCTGGCAGCTATGCCAACTAACACGTCTTTGCTGCTGAAGTTTAACCCTTGTAGGTCGCCAGCCCCCATTTCACGGTTATCTTCGGCGTTTTCGACCGCCTTGAGAATAGCTTGGTGGCCACCCGCGATAAGCCCAACCACTTGCTCTGGCTTGCTGCCAAAGGTCGGCGGGCATTCACTGGCATCCAGAATGCCCAAGCGACCAGAAGTACCGGCACCGCTGTAGATCAATCTACCACCTTGCAGGAAGGCATCGGCAATGGCATCGACAGCGTGGGCAATATCAGGCAGTACCGCTTCGACGGCAAGGGCGACTTTCTGATCTTCTTGGTTGATGACTTTAAGCATCTCAATGGTGGAGAGGGTATCAATCTCGGCACTGGCGCTGTTGCGGCTTTCTGTCACCATTTTGGTTAAATCAATTTTCATTCTGGGGTCCGTTTAATGGGGTATCAATACGTTATGTTAAGGCCAATTTTTGTGTTAGGGAAACGCCTTGAGCTAGGGGTTAGGGGATTTTGCCTGTAACTGCTGGTGCGCTTGGATAAAGCAGGCTGATACGATTTCAATTGTGTGCTCATGCTGTCCTTGAGCATAGATCAAATTTAAGTTCAGCCGTTCGTTAAGCGTAAAGATATCGTGGTGCAGCTCCGAAGGTAAAAATGGCTGAATTTGGCCGCTTTTGGATAGTGATTCTGGCAACAATGACACAGCAAGGCCGTTGTATACCGCTTCGGCAATATTATCGAGCACTGGGCTGGTGAAGACGATGTCATAGCGGATATCGGCATTTTCAAGCGTGGCTAGTGCCAAGTCACGGATCAAGCAGTCGCCGTCAAATAGGGCGATAGGCACAGCTTGGCCGGGGTAAAGGGCCAATGTGGGGGACTTTACCCAATTGATCGATTCGTTCCACAAAGGCATACCATCTTTGATGCCGGGCTCGCCAGAGACAATGGCGATATCAACCGTACCGGCTTGGCGCTTCTTTCTAAGATGGCGGCTTCGATCACAGACGATTTTAGCCGCCAAATTTGGCATTTTTGCCTGTAATAACGGCATGAAATAGCGGGTAAAATCGGCGGCATAGTCGGTGGGGATACCGAAGGTCAGCTGGCCTGAAATGTCTTTTTCGCTCAGCGCAGCGAGGGTGCTGTTGTTCAGGGCTAGCATTTGCTGGCTGCGACTGAGCAGCACCTTACCGGCATCGGTAAGCGCAACGCCTCGGTGGGTGCGAACCAAGAGTTCACATCCCGCCAATTCCTGCAGGCGCTTCATTTGCATACTGACGGCACCGCTCGAGCGGTAGACCTTCTTGGCAGCAAGTTTGATTTCCCCCGTCTCTGCGACAGCCACGAATGTTTTTAATAAGTCTAAATCTAGAAGTGTTTCCATATCTTGCTCTTCATAGCCATTTCAAGGTGGGCAATACCATCGTTGGCGGAGATCTTGAAATACATTATAGATTTAGAATGTCTAAATTTACATGTCAGATTTATTCGTTTGGCTAAATTTACGTTGATCGATATTGTGTCACCAAAGCGAAGGTATTCTGAATGATGTGGGAGAGATTGTGATGGCAACTTCATTGCCAAATACGATGACTGGCGTTGTACTAACCGGACATGGTGGCTTGGATAAACTGGAACTCCGTAACAACTTGCCGCTACCGGAGTTGGCAGAGCACGAGGTACTGATCAAGGTGGGGGCATGTGCGGTGAATAACACCGATATTAATACCCGCATCGGTTGGTACTCCAAGCAAGTGACTGCAGATACCAATGCTGGCGGCGCGGAGGGTTTTGGCAGCATCAATGGCGAAGACGCCAGTTGGTCAGGGAGCCCGCTAACCTTTCCGCGTATCCAAGGCGCTGATGTCGCAGGCCATATTGTGGCGGTAGGCACACAGGTTGACCCGTCTCGTATTGGTGAAAGAGTGATGGTACGCGCCATGCAGCAGCATCCACACAGTGATGAGCCATATCACTGCATTACTATTGGCTCTGAATACGATGGTGGCTTTGCCCAATACACCAAAACACGAGCTGGTGAGGCGTTTACCATTAATAGCACGATGACCGATGTTGAACTGGCTTCGTTTCCGTGTGCTTTTTCAACCGCCGAGAATATGGTTGATAGGGCGAATATCAAAGCTGGCGATGTGGTATTGGTGACTGGCGCTTCTGGTGGTGTCGGGGCAGCTGCTGTGCAGCTTGCCAAACGCCGTGGTGCTGGCGTTATTGCGGTATGTGGTGCTGATAAGCATCAGCAAGTGCTTGAAATTGGGGCTAATAGAACGATTTCTCGGGGCGATAGCTTGATCGAATCACTTGGTACGATGGCAGTCGATGTGGTGATTGATTTGGTGGCTGGAAAACAATGGCCGGAGTTGCTTGAAGTATTACGCCGTGGTGGTCGGTACGCCGTAGCCGGTGCGATTGGTGGCCCATTGACTGAGTTGGATGTGCGTACCTTGTACCTTAAAGATCTCAGCTTCTTTGGTTGTACCTACCAACCGCGCCACGTGTTTGAAAATCTGGTCCGCTATATCGAAACCGGTGAGATCAAACCGGTTGTGTCCAATACTTATCCGCTGGCGCAAATCCATCAAGCTCAAGAGGACTTCTTAGCCAAAAAGTTTGTCGGAAAACTGGTGCTGTTACCTGAGCAAGGGTAGGGCTCTGACAAAAGTCACAATAAGTGTCATTTGGAATGTATCTTTGTGTTTCGTGTTGATATAACATGTATTTGAAAGTTTTGTTTTGGGTGCGAACACCACCCGCATCATAAGGACGTTACGAACAATGAGCTCTAAAATGACTTTTGCGATTATCTTCTCTGCAGCAATTTCATTGTCGATGATCGCGCCACTATTTATTTTGGCTTAAAACCTGCCTTCTTTTGCTGCTGGTGTTATCCAGCAGCATTTCACCTTCGCCGCTGCTAAACCACCATTTTCATCGCCAAACCGCAATCCCTCTGTGCCATAATTAGCCATTGCTGATTTTGGGTATTTTTTTGGGAACGACAATGAATAATAAAAAACGGATGCGTGCCTTATTGGGCGCTTCAATGGTGCTGGCATTGAGTGCGTGCAGTACCAATTATGTAGACAGCTATGTCGCAGCCAATGACTGGCAATCGCTAGGTGAGCAGGATGCACTTAAAGGACACCGGGTCAGGGATTTGTCCTCGTTGGTCGATGGGGATCTATTGGCGGCACAACAAAAATACAGTACAGGTTATGAAATTGGCCGAGCCGAATTCTGTGATATTGATAAGGCATGGGCGTTGGGCAAATCAGGGCAAAACTATTTCGGTATTTGCGATGGTATGCCTGATGGTGGCGAATTCAGGCAGCAATATAACTATGGCCATGATGCTTTTGTGATAGAGATGGAGCGCGAGAGCTCATCTGATGGGTTTGGCTTTGGTTATTAGTTGAACGGTATAATGTGAAAAAACGGTTAGTTTGAAAAGCCCTTAGCAAACGCATCATTTTAAAGTTTGTTAAGGGCTTTTTTGTATATTACCGTCGCCATTTGTGGGGTTTAAAGCGGAATTAAGAAAATAACAGGGTGTAATGCAGTTTGTTAGTCTTTAACTGGAATGGTTTAATTGATTGAAAGTATTCATTTAATTTAGTTTTAAATATATCTATGCGTTTTGTGCATGTGAAAAATGAAAAGCATTCATTTTTGTCATATTGCGATTTGTCCTACCATTCAATCATCAAGATGAAGTGAATAAACCGAATCTTATGGTATGTGAAGTTATTTGATAAATAGCGTCTTAATAATACCTGATGTAGGTATTTGTTCAGATCTTTATTCATCAAAAGCTTTCTAACTTTTGCTTTGTCTCTATTTCAGATTTTAAACAATTAAAGTCTTACAGAACATTATTATTGGTAGGTATTAACTATGACTATTCCAACAACTGAAATGCTTCAAGCATGGAAAGGTTTTACCGCTGGCGATTGGCAAACCGAGGTCAACACCCGTGATTTCATCCAAACCAACTATACGCCATATGAAGGTGATGAGTCATTTCTTGCCGATGCCACAGAATCGACCACTGCGCTTTGGAATACCGTCCTAGAGGGGATCAAAGAAGAGAGTCGTACCCATGCGCCGATTGACTTTGATACCGACCTACCATCAACGATCATTTCCCACGACGCTGGTTATATCATTAAAAATCAGGAAACGATTGTAGGTTTACAAACCGACAAGCCGCTTAAGCGTGCCATTATTGCCAACGGCGGTATCCGCATGGTCAAAATCTCCTGTGAGGTCTATGGCCGCCAGCTTGACCCTGCGGTGGAAAAAACCTTCACTGAATACCGCAAAACGCACAACAAAGCGTGTTTTGACCTCTATACCAAAGACATCTTGGCCTGCCGTAAATCCGGTATCATTACGGGTCTTCCTGATGCCTATGGCCGCGGCCGTATCATTGGTGACTACCGCCGCATTGCCCTTTATGGCATTGATTTCCTAAAAGCTGACAAGCAAGCGCAACTTAAATCAACCCAAGCCTTTTTGGAACAAGGCCAAGACCTCGAAAAGACCCTTCGCCTGCGTGAAGAGCTGGCTGATCAAATTCAGGCGTTGGAAGATATCCGCATCATGGGGCTAAAATACGGCATTGATATGTCGACGCCAGCCACATCAGCACAAGAAGCGATCCAGTACACTTACTTCGGTTACTTAGCCGCAGTGAAATCGCAAAACGGTGCTGCGATGTCGCTGGGCCGTACTTCTACTTTCCTTGATGTTTATATCGAGAGAGACATGGCCAACGGGGTGATCACTGAATCACAAGCCCAAGAACTGGTCGACCATTTCATTATGAAGTTGCGTATGGTTCGTTTCCTGCGTACCCCAGATTACGACTCACTGTTCTCTGGCGACCCTATCTGGGCCACTGAAGCCATGGCGGGAATGGGTGTTGACGGTCGTACATTGGTCAGCAAAACCACTTTCCGCTACCTGCATACGCTATACAACATGGGGCCGGCACCAGAGCCGAATATGACGGTGCTGTGGTCAGAGCAATTGCCTGAAGCATTCAAGAAGTACGCGGCTAAAGTGTCTATCGATACCTCATCGCTGCAGTATGAAAATGATGACTTGATGCGTCCTGATTTTAATAACGATGACTATGCCATCGCCTGTTGTGTAAGTCCGCAGATCGTCGGTAAAGACATGCAGTTCTTCGGCGCCCGAGCAAATTTGGCCAAAGCGCTGTTGTACACCATCAATGGCGGTGTTGATGAGAAATCAAAAGCTCAGGTGGGTCCGAAGCAGTCGCCGATTGCTGATGAAACCTTGGATTTCGATGCCTTGATGCCACGTTTTGATGCCATGCTCGACTGGCTGGCAACCCAATATGTGACTGCACTGAATATCATCCATTACTCGCATGACCGCTACAGCTATGAAGCGTCGTTGATGGCACTGATGGACCGAGATGTTAAACGTACAATGGCGTGTGGTATTGCTGGCTTGTCGGTGGTTGCCGACTCACTGGCGGCGATTAAGTTTGCCAAGGTGAAACCAATCCGGGATGAAGACGGCTTGGCGATCGATTTTGACATTGAAGGCGAGTATCCGAAGTTTGGTAACAACGATGCCCGAGTCGATGATATAGCCTGTGATCTGGTTGAGCGTTTCATGAAGAAAATCCAGAAGATGAGTATGTACCGTGAAGCGACGCCAACCCAGTCTATCCTGACCATCACATCTAATGTGGTGTACGGTAAGAAAACCGGTAACACCCCAGATGGCCGCCGTGCCGGTATGCCGTTTGGCCCGGGTGCGAACCCAATGCATGGCCGGGATCAAAAAGGGGCGGTCGCTTCGCTAACATCGGTCTCGAAGCTGCCATTTGCCTTTGCCAAAGACGGGATCTCGTATACTTTCTCGATTGTGCCAAATGCGCTAGGTAAAGATAGCGATACCCAGAAGCAAAATCTGGCTGCGCTGATGGACGGCTATTTCCATCACGAAGCCGCAGAGAAAGGGGTTAGCGTTGAAGGTGGCCAGCACCTGAACGTTAACGTGATGAACCGTGACATGTTGCTAGACGCGGTCGAGCATCCTGAGAAATACCCGCAGCTAACCATCCGGGTATCGGGTTATGCGGTTCGCTTCAACTCACTGACCAAAGAGCAGCAGCAGGATGTGATCACCCGTACCTTTACCGACAAACTGTAGATGTTTATTAGCATTATCGAAAAATAATAATTAACTCTTTGAGTTAAGTAATTTATGACTACCTAGCTACTTGTTAGCAAAGCTTGGCCTGCCTTCGCGCAGGCCTTTTTTATCTTTTTCTTCAAAGACAGAAATCGACTTCATTGCATAGGGCTTCACCACGTATCGGATTTCAAAATTAGCAGAGCAAGTGGGGCTATCGCGCTCTACTTTGCTGCTTCGCGATGCGAAACTCTTTTGGTGTTAGATTAAGGTTCTTTTTAAATACTGTGTACATGTATTGTAATGATGGGTAGCCACACAGTGAGGCTATTTCGTTAATCTGTAATTCTGTAGACCCTAGCAGGTGGCAAGACCTATGTAATTTGGCATTGTGGATTTCCTGATGGATCGAGTGCCCTCGCTCATCTTTAAACCTAGATTCAAGGTTTGAGCGAGAAATGCCAACAAAACTCAATACTTGGTCGACTTTAATGCCTTTACAGGCGTTATGGCGAATATAGTGCATAGCTTGAATGACATATGGATCTTTTAATGCCTGAAAATCAGTGCTTTGACGTTCATAAATTTGTGTTGGCGGGATAATGATTCTAGGTTGCTTATTGCTGTTCGTGAATTGAGGGGCGGTCAATAAATTATGAAGCAGTTTGGCTGCACGATAGCCCATCGATTTGCACCCTTGCCCTACAGAGCTAAGTGAAACACGGGTTAGGTAGCGGGCTAGTTCCTCATTATCAATGCCTATCACTGCTATTTTATCGGGCACCATCAGGTTGAGGTGGTCACATACCTGAAGTAAATGGCGAGCTCGTGAATCGGTGACGGCGATAATTCCGGTTGGTGTCGGCAAGCGCTGGAGCCAGTCTGCAAGACGGTTCATATCGTATTGCCATGTCTGTGGTGTTGTTTCATTGCCACGATAAACAGCTCCGTCATAGCCTTCGTCTTTTACTATCTGGTTAAAGGCTTTTTCTCGTTCATGAGCCCAGCGCTTTGACGGGGTATTAGGTAGCCCATAGAAGGCAAAGTTTTCAAGTCCTTTATCACGCAGGTGGTGAAATGCCATTTTCACTAAACTGTGATTATCTGTGGCTACATACGGAACGTTTGGATAATCTTCGCTACTTTGGTAGGAACCACCGACACCAATCGTGGGAATCTTGAATTCGGATAAGACGCTTTGAATTTCCGGGTTATCAAAATCAGCGATGATCCCATCACCCGCCCAGCCCTTAATATCATCGAGACGGGTGAGGAAGTCCTCTTCCAGAAAAATATCCCAGTCACATTGCGTGGCCTGAAGGTATTCACCGATACCTTCAATGATTTGACGATCGTAGACTTTGTTGGCGTTAAAAAGCAGTGTAATACGGAAGCGTTTATTCATGGAGTCTGGGTTCTAATAAAAAAACTTAAACCGGATACTAGCAGTCGAAATTGAGTCACTTTGTGACAGGTACCTCAGTCGTGAAATCAGAGAAATCCGGTAACAAAAAACATAATTGTTCTAATCGCAGAAGTCCGCGAGCATGGAAGACATCGAGTGAAATGTGGTTTTTGAGGAATACATGATGTTTATCGGTATCGATTTGGGTACATCGGGTGTCAAAGTTGTTTTGTTGGATGAGGGTGGGCATATCATCGGTGCCGAGACGGTGGCTTTAACCGTCTCACGCCCTACTCCTATGTGGTCGGAGCAAAGCCCTGAAGACTGGTGGTGCGCAACCAGTGAAGCGATTTCATCCTTGCGGGAAAAAGTGGACTTATCAAATGTGCGTGCTATTGGTTTGTCGGGGCAGATGCACGGAGCCACATTGGTTGATAGTCATGGAGAAGTGCTTCGTCCTGCTATCCTCTGGAATGATGGTCGTAGTGTTGCTGAATGTGCAGAGTTAGAATGTATGGTGCCTGAAAGTCGTCATATCACCGGCAATATTATGATGCCGGGATTTACCGCCCCCAAGCTGAGATGGCTACAAAAACATGAACCAGAGTGTTTTGCTAAAATCTCTAAAGTGTTATTACCTAAGGACTACTTGCGTTTTCGTTTAACCGGGGACTATGCATCTGACGTGTCAGATTCTGCTGGTACTATGTGGCTGGATGTCGGCAGACGAGATTGGAGTGATGAGCTACTGGCGGCAACAGGGCTTACTCGTCAGCAGATGCCGGAGTTGTTCGAAGGCAGTGATGTAACAGGAACGCTTTCTAAACCTCTTGCCCGTGAATGGGGATTGCCTTGTGTACCTGTTGTAGCAGGTGCGGGGGATAATGCTGCAGGTGCGATTGGCGTTGGTATCACCCAACCGGGTCAGGCAATGTTATCACTTGGAACATCCGGTGTGTATTTTGCCGTAAGTGACGGCTTTTTAGCGAATCCAGAATCTGCTTTACACAGTTTTTGTCATGCTCTGCCGGGGACCTGGCACTCCATGTCGGTGATCCTTAGCGCTGCGTCCTGCCTCTCTTGGGTCGCTGAATTAACCGGAGCGGAAAACGTACCGGCGTTGCTTGAAGAAGTGATTACTGACTCCTCTGAAGCTTCTGATATTATTTTCCTACCCTACTTATCGGGTGAACGTACGCCGCATAATGATCCTGCAGCAAAAGGCGTATTCTTTGGTATGACACACACCACAACGCGTGCCGATCTGGGTAAAGCCGTTCTTGAAGGTGTGGGTTTTGCTTTTGCTGACGGTTTAGATGCTTTGCATGCAACGAAGACTGTTCCAGATGAAATATCGCTGATTGGTGGCGGTGCGCGGAGTGCTTACTGGCGTCAGATACTTGCCGATATTTTTGGTAAAGCGTTGACCTACAGGGCCGGTGGTGATGTAGGTCCGGCTTTAGGGGCGGCCCGTCTTGCTCATCTTGGTGTGGTTGAGCAGGCGACACTATCAGAGGTCTGTCCTGTGCCTGATTTAGTTCAGGTACATCAACCGGATCCTGAAAAACACGAGAGATATAACGTTAAGCGAGAAAAATACCAAGCTCTGTATCAGAAGCTGAAAGATTTATTTTAACCAGAATGAAAAACGCCATCAGAATTCAATGATGGCGTTTTTGTATTTTATACAGCGTATTTCAGTATGCTAGTCAACAATGCACTGTTTGCCTATTTCAATGTAAAGAGAAGAACTATTGTCAACGGCGCTACATGCCAATTTGCCTCTTTAAAATATGCAAAGTGCTGGGCTTTAGTGCTTTGATTTATAAGCTTTTTTGATGCCTTAGCAAAACCATAATGGTAGCCTGCCTTCAGTTCATGGTAGGCAGCAATATGGAAACTTACAATCATATTGTTAGATAGCGACAGTCACCTAGGTTAACTTGGTAGGCTGTCGCTTGATTTTCAGGCTAGGTGTCAGGTGTATGAGTCAGTTGAGATCACTTATACAGAAACCCTGTCACAATATTTTCCAACCTTTCTTGTGTGCCGGATACGGGTTTAGGCTGAATATCGTTCGTTAAGGCGTGATCCGCAAGTGATGCCAGAGATAAGTCGCCATTGATAATGTTCTTGCCAAGCTCACTGTTCCAGCCCGCGTAACGTTTCGAAACATGCTGACCCAACACATCATTTTCAATCATTGCTGCCGCACGCTCGAGTGATAGAGCCATCACATCCATTCCCCCGATATGACCGTGAAATAGGTCTTCTAGGTCAACCGACGGTCGACGAACACGGGCATCGAAGTTGAAACCACCGGTGGTGAAGCCACCGGCTTTCAGGATTTCATACATAACCAAGCAGTTTTCTTCAACGCTGTTAGGAAACTGATCAGTATCCCAGCCCAACTGAGCATCACCACGGTTGGCATCAATTGAACCGAATAGGCCAAGTGATGTTGCTGTTGCTACTTCGTGATGGAAACTGTGGCCGGCAAGCGTTGCGTGGTTTGCTTCGATATTTACTTTGATGTCATTTTCCAAACCAAATTGTTTCAAGAAGCCATATACCGTTGCAGTATCATAATCGTACTGGTGTTTAGTAGGCTCTTGTGGCTTCGGTTCAATCAAGATAGCACCTTTGAAGCCAATCTTATGTTTGTGCTCAACTACCATTTGCATTAGGCGGCCTAGTTGGTCGCGCTCTTGGCGTAGGTCAGTATTGAGCAGTGTTTCGTAGCCTTCACGGCCACCCCATAGGACATAGTTTTCGCCACCAAGGCGCTGAGTTGCATTCATAGCATTGAAGATCTGTGTTGCCGCATAGGCAAAGACTTCTGGATTAGGGTTGGTCGCCGCACCATTCATGTAACGGGCATTTGAGAATGCGTTTGCCGTACCCCATAGTAGCTTAAGTCCTGTTTCATCTTGTTTACGCTCAAGAATATCAATCATTTGTGCAAAGTTATTAACGTACTCTTTCAGGTTGCGACCTTCAGGAGCGACGTCTGTGTCATGAAAGCAGTAGTAAGGTACGTTTAGCTTGCTAAAGAACTCAAAGGCTGCGTCTGCTTTTACTTTTGCCATTTCCATTTCGTCGCCAGCAGTTAGCCAGACGTGCTCGAAGGTACCTTCACCGAATACGTCAGAACCCGGCCAGCGGAAGTTGTGCCAATAGCAGGCGGCAAAACGTAAGTGCTCTTTCATTGTTTTGCCAAGAATAACCCGTTCTGGATCGTAATGACGAAATGCTAGAGGGTTGTTACTTGTAGTTCCTTCAAATTGAACTTTGCTCACATTTTTAAAAAATTCTGTCATCGCCATAATTCCAAATAATAGTAGTGGACTCTTTAATTTCTATATTTTTACTTTTTAACAAGATTGGCAATTATGAAATTTAACTCTCAATTTCATGGATTTTGTTATTGTGCGCTATATCTCAATTTTAGTGGTGTAAATAATTGCTCGTGGTTTTGTTTTTTCTTATAAAACATAAGTTTATATAGCTCTGGCTGGGCTGTTTATTCCACTGTAATCACAGGTAACATTATAAAAAAATCATAAGGCTGTAACGTGATATGATAATTGAAAATAATAAATTCATACTGAAAAATGAGTAGCGTAAGAATACAACTCCCCCTACAAGAGTTTTAACATCATAGGAAATTATATGTCCTTAAATAAAATAAGTTTGAAAGAAAAAATAGGGTTTGGGCTTGGAGATGGTGCCAACCTTATTGTTTTATCAACCGTTTTCTCATTCCTTACCTACTACTACAGTGATGTTGTTGGGATCAGTATGGCTGCAATTGGTACGATGTTTCTAGTCGTTCGTATTGTTGATGCCGTTACTGATCCATTAATGGGATATATATGTGATCGAACGGTGAATAAACATGGACACTATCGACCTTGGTTGGTCCGTATGGCTATTCCCTACGGCATTATGATTGTATTAGCATTTTCGGTTCCTACCAACGCGAGTGAATTTACAACCATCATGTATGCGGGGATTACTTATGCGTTACTAATGATCGTTTATACGGCAATTAATATTCCCTATTGTGCATTAGGAACTGCAATTACTAGTGATCAAAACGAACAGCTTTCCATTCAATCGATTCGATTTGTGATGTGTAGTGTTGGTGCATTAATGGTATCCACCATGCTTGTACCTATGGTTAACTGGCTGGGAGCGGATGATGAAGCTCGAGGGTTTCAGTTAGGCATGACTGTTCTGGCTGTTATCGCTGTTATTATGTTCTATATCTGTTTTAAGACGACGAAAGAACGGGTAATAATAAAAGAAGAAAAAATGCCTTTCAAAGAAGGGCTTATTGCACTACTAAAAAACGATCAATGGCGAATTATCGGTTCTATTAACTTCCTTTTCCTCGTCTCCAATGTTGCTCGTGGTTCCGTCTTTATTTTTTATGCAATTCACATCATGGAACGTCCTGACCTAGTGCCTCTACTACTGACTCTGCCAATTTTCGCTGAGATGTTGGGGAGTATGATGGCTAAGCCGCTTGGCGATCGTTTTTGTAAAGTGAAGCTCTATATTGGTTTTCAGTTTCTTCAGGCTGTATCTTGCCTGGCTATTTTCTTCATCGATCCATCATGGATTACCATTGTTGTTATCTTTGTTGTATTCCGTGCCTTCATTGCTCAGATGTCTAACCCGGTCTTGTGGACGATGTTGGCAGATGTTGTTGATTACGGCGAGTGGAAAACGGGCAAGCGTCTGCCGGGCATGACGTCTTCCGGTAATCTGTTTGGTATTAAAATGGGGATGGCGATAGGTGGTGCGGGTGCAGCCTGGCTATTGAGTGCATTCGGTTATGTGTCGGGGGGCGAAAGTCAGACTGAACAAGCCTTGATGGGCGTGATGATTGTGCTGGCGATTGTTCCAGCCCTAATTCATCTATTAATGGCATTTGTCATGAAATTCTACAAGCTTGATAAAACCTATGTCGAGCAGATTAAATCTGAACTAAATCAGAAGCAAAATAACAACAATACTGCTAACGAAGAAGTATTAGAGCCAACTCTAGCACAATCATAAATTATACAATTTAAGAGATATTTGTATGTCTATATCGATGACACCAACTTATAGATACATTGCACCTAATATCATTCATGTTAGTCGTGGAGTGCCTACTGAAAGCCTGTTCGTTAAAGAGCTAAATACTTACGAAAGTGAAGAACGGCGTATTACCGTTCAGCAGGACAACAACCAACTAACATTTTCTGTAGACGGCCAAACCCCCTTCTTAAGTGAAATTACAGAGCAAGCTCGTTCGATCGTGAGCCAGGTTTTTGTTTCTGCTGATACATCACCTTTGTTAGGTTTGGGACAACACCCGGAAGGTGTTTACAACTGGCGTAATCAGAAAGTACGAATGTGTCAGAGTAATAAGCGAATTTCTGTTCCTTTCATCATGTCAGCCGATGGGTGGGGGATCTTGTGGGATAGTTCCTCGGTTACGTATTTCGAAAGTGAGCAAGAGCGCATCTCATTTTCCGCCGATGGTGGCCAAGGGAGCAGTTATTATGTGATCTATGGTCCTGAGTGGGATCAGATTATTCATAGTTATCGCCTTTTGACTGGCGATGCTCCGTTATTTGCCCGTTCGGCATACGGTTATTGGCAGTCAAAAGAAAGATATTGTGACCGTAACGAAGTAGAAGCAGTAGCCAGTGAGTTCAGAGCACGTAAATTGCCGATCGATAATCTTGTTCAGGATTGGAAATATTGGGGAGAAAACCCGTGGTCTAGTATGCTGGTTGATGAAGCGGTTTTCCCTGACTTAGCGGGTATGATCACCGATATGGAAAACAAACAGAACATCAATCTGATGTTCTCGATCTGGCCTGTAATTGGTGATAACTGCCCGCTTTCGGATGAGCTTGATGATCACGGTCATCTGTTTGATTGCCCGCACTGGTCCAACGGTCGATTCTACGACCCGTTTAGCCAGGAAGCTCAAGATATTTACTGGAAGCACCTTAAAGCAGGTTTGGTTGACCAAGGTGCGTTCTATATGTGGACCGATGGCACCGAGCCTGAGCTGATCTCTTCTATTTGGACGGAAGAAGAGAGCTTGGAAGCGGCATATTTGCAAAAAGATACCGCTGCAGGCCCATGGCGCGAAGTTGCCAATGCGTATTCGCTGGTTCATGTGAAAGGTTTGTATGAACGCTTGCGGAAAGAGCGTAACGATAAGCGCGTCTTTATTTTGTCGCGCTCAAGTTATGCAGGTCAGCAGCATTATGGCGGTGCGGCATGGTCTGGGGATATATCGTCTTCATGGCAAGTGCTGCGTGAACAGATCCCGGCTGGCTTGAATTATTGTGCTTCAGGTTTACCATATTGGGCTACTGATATTGGGGGATTTTTCACCAGTGGCTTTGGGGCTAATTTTCCTGATGGCTGCAAAGATAATGCATACCGTGAACTTTACGTACGTTGGTTCCAATATGGCGCATTCTGTCCAATTTTCCGCTCTCACGGAACAGGCACGCCTCGTGAAGTGTGGCAGTTTGGTGAGCCGGGGGACTGGGCTTATGATACGATTGAACAGTATCTGAACTTACGCTATCGCTTATTGCCGTATATCTATTCTGAAGCATGGAATGTGACCAATAATGGCTCGACAATGATGCGTGCGCTGCCGTTCGATTTCCGTAACGATACAACTGCTCATGATATATCTGATCAGTTTATGTTTGGTCAATCATTGCTTGTTGCACCGATGACAAAACCGGTAACCCACCAACCTGTTTGTGATTGGATGCCAGTCGAAACCAAGCAAATGACCACACCGGATGGCCAACCTGGTTTACTGGTTGAGTTTTTTGACGGCACTAACTTTGAAACGTTGAAGAATTCACAAGTGCATACCCAAGTTGACTATAACTGGAGTGGTGCTGCCCCTGAAGGTGTTCGCAACGTTGACTACACGATCCGTTGGACGACTGATTTGATGGTAGATCAAGATGGCGAATACGAGATCTGTGTTCGATGCACTAATGGCACTCGCCTGTATGTTGATGGTGAAATCATCATTGACTCATGGGAAGAAGGAGCGGAATACGAGCGGATCTGCAAGCTCGATTTTACGGCCAGTATCAGCAAGCGTGTTGTACTAGAGTTCTTACATACTTCTGGTCCGTCAAAGATGTCACTGTATACACGGCCACCGAAGGGCGTTGCTTTTGGTGAAGTGCTCGCGGAACCTAAACGTGAAGTCTACTTACCAGAATCTCAAGGCTGGTGGAACTTCTGGACAGGCGAGTTCTATACTGGCTCGCAAACCATTATTGAAGACTGTCCAATCGAACATTTGCCGCTGTTTGTCAAAGCGGGAAGCATTATTCCATTCGGCCCTTATGTACAATATCACGATGAAAAGCCGCTTGATGATCTAGAGTTGCGCATTTATACCGGAGATAACGCAACATTTACGCTTTATGAAGATTCGGGTGATGGTTACCAATACGAGGATAAGGAATATACAGAGATAGTATTCTCTTGGGATGATAAAAACGGTGAATTGACGGTGAGTGATATTATCGGATCATTTAAAGGACAGCTAGAATCAAGGACCTGTAAGGTTTATCTGTCCAATTCACCTGACGGTGGGATGGATCTTGTCCGAGTTCCTGATGCCGTATTTGAATATACCGGCAAACGTCACTGTGTGAAACTATAAGAAATAAACATCACCTATAAAAGTAAATAACATTGCCTTGCACTAACGGTGCAAGGCCTATTCCAATGCGAGAATATCATGAAAATAAAATACCTTGCCATGCTAGTAGCTTGTTTTTCTGTGCCTGCTTTTGCTGAACATTCTAATGGAGAAAAACATGGAGATGATGAAAGAGATATATATACCTTAGAAAATCAGCCTTTTTCAGTGACAGATATGAAGCATGATTTAGGTTTCTTTGGTTATATTAGAGCGGGTTCAAATATTAATAATAAGGGATATACAGCGACAGAAAGTATAGCTAAAAATCAGCTTGGTCGATTGGGTAATGAACCAGATAATTATTGGGAAATAAATTTTTATGATCGTATGAGTCATAATTCAGGTGCCTGGGCTGAAGTTAATTTTATGATGGCTAACTGGGATAATGTTAATTATAATTCTACTGGAACATCGGGTAAAGACTATGGTGTTCAACAGCTATATGTTGAATTAGGTGGTCTACCAGAGTATGGCGATATGGTGTTCTGGGGAGGTAAACGTTATTTCAACAGAAGTGATGTTGGTATTACGGATTTCTTTTATATTGATTACTCCGGCTCGGGTGGTGGTGTAAAAAATGCGTTTGCCCATGGATTAGAGCTTGCTTACCTTGTGCGTGATAATGATCAATTCAATGCTGATGAAGCCAATATCACCGATGGACGTGGTAATATTCAAAACCTCTATGTTGGTTATTCCTTTGATCAATGGAAGATTGAAGCATTGGCCATGTATGCAAAAGGGAATGATAAGCTAAAGCACGACAATGGTGATTCACTGCCGTCATCGGGTATACAGCTCAATGGTGTATATAAGGCGTCTGATTTTTATGGCCTGGGTGAAGGTGTTTCGTCATACACGCTTCAAACCGGCTATGGTTTAGGGGCCGGGGCTGGTCTTGGCTTAATTCAAACTAATATGGATAATACCGACAGTGATTACTCGGTGAGATTCCTTACTCAAGGTGGAATGGAATTAAGTTCATGGTCAATTCTTCCTGCGTTCTATGTACAGCATGATGTGCGGGATAACAGCGATGATGATAAAACAACGTTATCTGCTGTTGTCAGACCTATCTATAAAGTAAACCAAAATTTCTCCATTCAAATTGAAACAGGTATTACTTACGATCATTACTCGAAAGATAAAGATTCGAAAGATCTTGATAGAAATGCCCTGGAATATAAGCTGACTGTTGCGCCTACGTTTACACTAGATGCCTTTGACTATGATGCTCGTCCGCAGATAAGAACCTTTGTTTCTGCATTCGGATGGAATGATGCTGCAAATAACCGTAAGGATGAATCACTGTATACAGGATCAAACGGAGAAGTAAGATTCGGAATTCAAGGGGAAGTATGGTTCTAGATGGCTAGATAAATTTCTCATAGCTTTGTTTTTTAAACTAGCCCATATTGGTTGGGAAATATTTAATAATCCTAGGCACCTATATTAGCCTGTTACCTTCTTTGCATTAGTAGGTTGGGGATTAATAGGTGCCATTATTTTAGAGCTAATGTAATAACGTCTATTTTCAGGTTGTTTTATGCCGAAATGAGCATGTTTCACAGCTAATATAGAGTTAGTCTCCTTCCTAACTGTTTCGAGTGTGCGCCATTCTTATGATGCAATAATATTGGATAAATCAGTTACTGTTGCCTGGTGGCGCTATGCAGAGGTTTTCTGTATAAGTGTTATTGACCTGTCTATAGCTTCATAGTTTAAAGTAACGACTTCACTGCATAGGGCTTGGCCATGTATCGGATTTCAGAATTAGCAGAGCAAGTGGGGCTATCGCGCTCGACCTTACTGTATTACGAGAAGCTGGGCTTGATAGCCGGAAAGCGGCTCGACAACGGTTACCGCAGTTATAGCGAGCGGGACCTACAGCGCCTGCGTTTATTGCAGCAGTTGCAGGCCGGCGGGCTGACCCTCAAGGAATGTCAGGCGTGCCTTGAGGCCAAGGTCGATCGTCAATTGCTGCTCAGCCGCATGCGTCAGCTAGAGGAAGAAATTGCCCAAAAGCAGCAATCCCGGGATCTGCTGGCTGCGATGCTGGGCGAGTCGGATATGACTGCATGGCATCAGTCGTTGGAGCAGACGGCCCCTGATGCACATTTGGATTGGTTAATGAAGCAGGGCTTTGATGAGAAGCAGGCCCTGAGACTGAAGTGGTTATCTAAAGATATGAATACACACGAACAATATATGGCGGACTTCAACACTATTTTTGAAAGTCTGGATCGCTGGGGGCCAGGCGCAGAATCGGATACGATTAAGGCGTTCAACTTGCTACCATCGGCGCCTCAGAAACTATTGGAGATCGGATGCGGTCAGGGCATAGCAACCACCGTGCTGGCCCGTCAGTCAGCGGCTGAGATCACCGCGATCGATAATCATGAAACCGCACTAAGCAGGTTGCAAGAGCGGGCAACTGAGGTTGGTGTCGCAGACAAGATCATTACCCAGTGTGCCAGCATGACCGATCTGCCATTCGGTGATGCGAGTTTCGATGTAGTTTGGGCTGAAGGCTGCGCTTATATCATGGGGGTCAACGCTGCCCTTAAACAGTGGCGGCGGTTATTGAAAGACGATGGCGTGCTGGTACTGAGTGATTTGGTCTGGCATCGCGAGACTCCAAGCGCGGAAAGGCAGGCGTTCTGGAGCAAGGAATACCCGGACATGACCACAGTCGATGAGCGAATCAAACAGGCGCAGGCTGCTGGTTATGAAGTGCTTAAGCATTTTACCCTGAGCGATGAAGCGTGGCAGGGGTATTTTTTGCCACTCCAACAGCGGGTAAATGAGCTGAAAGAGACCATGGCTGAGTCACAGGCGATAAAGGATATCCAAACAGAATTGGATATCTATCACCAGGGCTTCGAGCAGTTTGGTTACCAGGTGTTTATCTTGCAAAAAAGCTAGTGTAGGAAACATATCTAGCAGGATGGTTGAAGAGTAAAAATAGTAACGGCAGGTTTCGGTATACGTGAAACCTGCCGTTTTTTTATTGAATAAAGAGCTGCTTACGACAGCGTCTTCAGTGGGTTGAACTTGAACATGTTCTCAAAGGTACAGAATTCAACCGGCCCATGCTTAAGCAGGCCGAAGGTGGTTGAAAGACGCTCGGCAATGGCATCTGTTGTTGCTTTCAGTTCTTCTTTCTCATGCTCTTCCAGTTCGATCACCCGGTAGCTCAGGGTAATATGGAAGTGGTAGCTATCGAAGTCCGGCATATCAATGCCAGTCGCTTCGCGTAACTGGTTACGGCAGTTTGCAAGAGCGTCTGCCGTTGCGGTATTTGCTGGCTTGATACGTACTGCCGAGCCGCCAACCGGACAGTTGTAGACATAATCGAAAACCATTTCGAAGCCGGCATGGGTACCGAGGCTATCAATAGCGCTGGCAAAGAAATCGGTGGTTTGCTCAATAGGTGCTTCAAGCGGAAGCTTCGAGGTCCATTTTTCAGTTAATCGTACCTGATCGCAAACACCTTCGAAAATGGTCATGTGCATGGATGAAATAGGGAGATAGGCGAACTTATAACCGCACTTCATGGCTTTGAGTTGCTCTTGTGCCCAAGTTAATTCGCCAATGAGATCCAGCGTTGGGTTAACATGGCAAATAAAGGTATTGCCTGGAAAATGACGGACAGAGCCATCCTCGTGGAATTTAACTCCCACGCTCGGTGCGTATTTCATAGTTTGATGTTCCAGTGACGTTATTTATATTCCTAGCGTGCGGAATACCGGGTACATACAGGCCCCATAGGTATTCAGCGACGTCCCAACCTTAGTTGGGGATAAACGGGCTATTGGGTAATCTCGCTCAAAAGTGGCCCACTGGGTTTCCAAGTCCATCTCATCGATTAACAGTTGGCTCAAGTGGGCAGGACACTCGCCGGCAATAACCACACAATCAGGATCGAGCCAACCAACGGTCAGCATGATTAAGGGTTTTAGCTGGAGTGCCGCATGTGCAACCCAAGCTTTTACGACCGGGTTGGAGCAATCAGGGATATCGTTTGGATCTTGGATCGGGTAACCGGCATCGTTAAGCTGTTTGAGCAGGCCACGAATGGTTGGCTTTTTTTCTTCACCGATCACACTGAAGTAGGTACCGATTTCCCCCGCATTTTGGCGGCTTCCGCGGTACAGCTTACCGTTAACGATAGCGCCACCACCGACACCGTGACCGAGCTCCAGTAGCACCATATTCTTTACTTCTGGCCAGCGGCCGGAATAGTACTCACCGACAACAGCTGCGTTACAGTCATTGTCGATCCAAACCGGCCAGTCGAAGTATTTACCGAACTGATCAGCAAGCGGTTCGTTACGCCAGTGGGCGAGTGCATCGATAGTGTGCACACACTTACGATCCCCTTTAGCTGGACCCGGCATCGACACCCCAAGCCCGAGAATACGAGCATGTTGGAGCTTGTGCTTATCGACCAGATTGCGGATCTCGGTTTGGATATTGCCCAAGACCTCGTCAATCGGTGAGTCCTCTTGGTATTGAAGGCTGATCATATCGACCAACTCGCCACAGAAATTGGCGAGGCCAATATCGATACGCTGGATATGAAAAGCAATGCCAAACGAGAAGGCCGCATACGGGTTTAGTTCCAGCGGAATGATTGGCTGACCACGACCAATACGCACCCTGGCGCCTTCTTTGATCATGTTCATTGCCAATAGTTCTTTGGAAATACTGGTTACACTGCCGCTGCGCAGTCCCGTCAGCTCGACGATTTTCGCCCTGGACACAGAGCCCTGCTGGCGGCAAGTGGCCAGTAGCTTCTTCTGTCCTGGGGTAAGTTCAAGTTGAACGGGTTTGATTGGGTGCAACATACCTATGTATTTCCTTAAATGGCTTCTAAACCAGCTTCATTTACCAGACGTTTCAACATGGCAATATCATCGTGGCTCAACATGTCGATGAGGCCACTTTGTATCCAGTCGATGATTTCACTGTGAACATCGTAGCCATAATACTGATTAAACCATTGGGTGGTATCTAAATTTTTGTCTTTATTAGGTAAGTAGAGACGCGTCGATAGCCCTGCATCTTTATAGCATTGCAGGATCGCTTTGGTGGTGTAGGGATACTCCACACAGACACTGTCGGCATTCGAAGCTAAGACTGCACCGATCTGATCGGCATATTGGGCAAGGGTAACAACTTGAATTCTCAAGTCAGGAACCAGATCCTTGGCACGGTTTACTAAACTGTGGTCAAAGCCTAGCAACACGATTTGGCTAAGCCCTTGCGGATATTGATACAGTAGCTCGGCGAGTACTTTGGCAAATTGCTCATGGCGACGGCGCTGCTTTGCCTCTACGACTAAGCCGACGTTGTGGGTAATGGCCCAGCTTAGTACCTCTTCAAAGGTGCTGATACTTGTGCCTTTATAGGCATTATCAAACCACTCGCCGAAATCAAGCTGTTGCAGTTCGGCAAGGGTCATTTGCTCGACATGACCAGAACCATTCGATGTGCGATCGACACTGGGATCATGGATCACCACCAGTTTATCGTCACTGGTCATCGCGATGTCTATCTCTATACAGCTAGTACCTTTGTTTATCGCGCTCTGAAAGGCAGGCATGGTATTTTCCGGGCAAGCCAAGCAGTCACCACGATGCGGGTTGATCAGTACTTTACCCTGATGGGCTGTATGAAAGTTGAAAGCCATTACACTCAATTAAACTATCCAAAAAAGTTTAATAAAGATTACTCTCTTCCTCACAGCCTTGTCAATGTGATGGCTATCGCAAAAAATCAAAAATAAAAATGTATTTAAAATCAGATGCTTGATTGTTTTATAGTGATCTAAGTGTGATTTTTAGGCAAATTCTATCGCTTGGAAATAATTTTGAAATAAACTAAAAATAGTCTAATGGAAAAGTTAAACTTTTTAATAAAGGTTAATATGAGCATCTTAGAGTTACGTTCTATCACAAAAAACTATGGTGACTTCTTCGCGTCGAAAGACATCTCATTCGAAGTAAAAAAAGGCGAGTTTGTTACTTTGCTAGGCCCAAGTGGCTGCGGGAAGACAACCTTATTAAAAATGATTGGCGGTTTCCAAACCCCGACGAATGGCGACATTCTGATCAATGATAAAGTGGTTACGAAAGTACCGCCCGAAAAACGTGAAACCGCGATGTGTTTCCAATCCTATGCTCTGTTCCCACACCTGAGTGTCTCACACAACATCTGTTTCGGTTTGGTGCAACAAAAAATCGACAAACGCGAGCAGCACCAGAGGCTGGCAGATATTCTGGAACAAGTTGGGCTGATGGACCACAAGGATAAGCTTCCTGGGCAGCTATCCGGCGGTCAGCAGCAGCGAGTCGCTTTGGCCCGTGCCATGGTCACCCGCCCTGATATCATCTTGTTCGATGAGCCCTTGTCTAACCTTGATGCCAAAATGCGCGAAGGGGTGCGTTTTGAGATCAAAGAGCTCCAGCGCAAACATAACCTCACTTCGATCTATGTTACCCATGATCAAGCTGAAGCGCTTGCAATGAGCGATCGCATTGTGGTGCTCAACCATGGTCAAATTGAACAAATTGGCACGCCGGAAGATATCTATTATCGTCCAAACAGCCGCTTTGTGGCTGATTTCATTGGTGCAGCCAACATTCACACCGCTTTTGTCGAAGAAACGGAAGTGCCTGAAAGCTACACTATTAGCTGCAACATGGGCGAATTGGATGTTCAATCAGAAACGACTCCACGTGATCAGCAAGTGTATATCTGCTGGCGCCCTGAAGATGCCGTACTGTGTAAAGAAGGCGAGGCAAACAGCTTTGCAGTAACGGTTGACTCAACGGCATTCCAAGGTAACAACTTGGATGTCTTCGGTTGGGTAGGGGCAATGCAAGATCAGAAAGTACGCTTGCAGCTCAGTGGCCGTGTGACTGCCCGCAGCGGTGATGTCCTCCATGTGAAAATTCCAGCCCATTGTATCCGCTTCCTCGAAGAGGTGGGTGCATGAATCTCAAACCCTACTTGCTGCTGATCCCCGGGGTCGGCACCATTACCTTGCTGATGGGAAGTGCCCTCTATGTGGTGGTGGCACAGAGCTTTGGCATGTTCAGCATGATGGGAGAATCTAATCCGACCATTGAGTACTGGGTGACAATGCTCAATGACCCGATTTTGTGGCGTTCGGTGAGCTATTCCTTGCGTACCTCCATCTTGGGTACGTTAGGGGCAGTCACGCTGGCCTACCCGATTGCCTTGTGGCTACAGAATGATGTGCCGGGTAAACCTGCCATTATTGGTGTATTGCGAGCGCCGATGTTCGTACCGGGGCTGGTTGCCGCATTCTTGTTGATGAACGTGATTGCCTACCACGGCATTTTCAATGAATTGCTATTGACGCTTGGTGTGATTGATAAGCCAATGCGTTTGGCGAACGATGATTTCGGCTGGAGCATTGTGGTGCTGCAGATTTGGAAGAACTTGCCATTCGCGCTGATCCTCATCACCGGTGCGATAGCCAGTATCCGTACCGACTTGCTGGATGCCGCACTCGATTTGGGCGCGACGCGTTGGTCACGTTTTAAAAGTGTGATTTTCCCGCTAACTATTCCAGCCCTGCAAGCGGCTTCTATTTTGGTGTTCATTGGTGCGCTAGGTGATTTCTCGTTTGCCGCCGTTGCCGGATCACGCAGCAGTTATTCGTTAGCGATGCTAATGAATATTACCGCGACTCAATACTACGAATGGGAAAATTCAGCGGTGATCGCCATGGTTATCATGATTCTGGCGGGTATCTCTGCGGTGGTACTGACTCTTCTCACACAACCTTTCGCAACGCGTAAGAAACCGGTTATCCATTCGGAGGCAAGCAAATGAACCGTTTAAGACAACTGTCGAATACTCAGTTGGTGATGGCGATTTCAATCGGTTTCTTTGTACTGGTGAATATCGTTTGGTTGGGTATTCCGTTTGCAATGGCTATCCTGTGGTCGCTGGTGGATCCGGCACACCCATGGAGCTACCCGGATATCTTCCCTCAGGTACTGTCATTTGGCCGCTGGGCGGAAGTGTGGAACAACACTTCACTGCCTGAAGCTCTGCGAAACAGTTATACCGTTGCGCCTGCTGTGGCTTTGCTGACAATTACATTAGCGATGCCGACCGCCTATGCTTTTGGTCGAATGGAATTCAAGGGCAAGAAAATTGCCGAAATGGTGTCATTGCTCCCGATGGTGATGCCGTCGATGATTCTGGCGGTCTTCTTCAGTGCGATGCTGTTGGAGCTGGGTTTGACCGATCCGTATATCAATATCGTCATTGCCCACACGGTACTGGCTCTGCCTTACGCTATCCGCATTTTGTCGGCAGGGTTCAAGGCTATCCCGCAAGATTTGATTGATGCATGTGCTGATATGGGGACGGGCAAGATCGGTACCTTCAAGCATGCATTCTTGCCTATGCTTAAACCGAGTCTGCTGGCCTCGACCATTTTCTGCCTGGTGATCAGTATTGAAGAGTTCAACATGGCTTTCGTACTGGGTGCACCAGACTTTATTACGGTTCCAACTATCTTGTATTCGTTTTTGGGTTATTCCTTTATCCGTCCAGATGCCGCCGTGGTATCCCTGATTCTGGTGATCCCAAATGTATTACTTATGCTTTTAATTGAACGATTATTGAAAGGAAACTACCTGTCGCAATCTACGGGTAAAGCTTAATCCAGAGGATATTATGAAGAGAACATTGTTATCAGTGCTGTTTGCCGCTACTTCATTCTCAGCAATGGCCTACGACGTAAACCAGATGAGCTGGGAGGAAATTGAAGCCCAGGCAAAAGAAGAAGGTTCTATCACTTTCTCTGTCTGGTATTTGCAACCATCATGGCGACAGTTTGTGCAATCCTTTGAGGAAGATACGGGCATTAAAGTGCGTATTCCTGAAGGGACGCACGATGGTAACCGTAATAAGCTGCAGGCTGAAAGCCGTCGCGACAAAGGCTCAATGGATGTTGTGGCACTTGGGCCAACCGCTCTTAAAACGTTCAATATTGATAATACGTTGCTGAAGCTAGAGAAATTGCCAAGCTTCGATAAGCTGCAAACCAATGCTGAAGGTGTAAATAGTCAAGGTTATGGTGTGACGTTCTGGGGCAACCAGACCGGTATCGCTTATGACTCGGGCCGCATTGATGAGGCAGATCTTCCACAAACCTTCAGTGAAGTGGAAAGCTACATTCAAGACAACCCGCAAAACTTTGGGGTGAATGATCCAAATGGTGGTGGTGCTGGTCTGCGTTTCATTGAATCAACGATTCGCCATGTAAATGGTAACTTTGAAATGACCGAGAAGCCGGATCCGCAGGTAGTGAAGTCATGGTCCAAAACATGGGATTGGTACCAGTCGAACAAGGAAGATATCCTTATCACTGCGTCCAATGCAGATAGTCTGACCCGTATTAATGACGGTGAAATTATCATGGCACCGGCATGGGAAGATCATCTTGCCGGTTTGCAGAAACGTGGTGCGATCACTGACCGTATCAAGTTCTACATCCCAGAGTTTGGTATGTCTGGTGGCGGTAACTTCGTCACTGTTGCTAAGAACAGCCAGAACAAAGCGGCGGCTTTGGTGTTCATTAACTGGCTGACTTCACCGGAAGTACAAACGGCGCTGAATGCAGAGTTTGGTTCGGCACCGCAACACCCGGATGCGGATTCTTCGCAATCATTGTTACCGCAAGAAATGCGTGACCGTGCGACTGAACCGTTTAACTCTGAATATAGCGCAATGCTAAAACGACAGTTCACGCGCAATGTGCTGATGCGTTAGTAAAAACCAGTATCCGAATTCATTAATAAAGAGATTAAAATGAAAAAACTATCTTTAGCAATCCTTGCTGCTTCTCTTATTGCTGGTCCAGCATTCGCATTGACCGACGCAGAACTTGAGTCTGCAATTTCAGCAAAATTGGAAACGCAGCTAAAGGACAAGGCTGTTGCCGACTACACTGCTGAGTTCATCATGGAAAACCTGCTTACTTGGGAAGGGGAGCCGTTAGAGTTATCTGAAGCAGATAGTATTATGGCTTTTGCTTTTGGCAACCGCCTAATGGAAAATGGCAACCAAGTTCCTGGTCCAATGAACGAGCAACTGGCTGACACTGTCGTTGAAGTGTACAAAGCGACGGGCAAGCCTGTTTATGCTCAGTGGGAAATTGCACAGTCTATTGGTGACCGTATCCCAGCGGATAAGCTGTTCTCTATTAACCCAGTCATTGCAGCCGATGGAACGCTTACTTACCTAAGCTCAATCGGTGTTGCTGATACTGCCGTTCAAATGGCGGGCGGTGATCTTGGCAAAACAGTGGTTGTTGCATTCCGTGAACATAGCCTACGCACACTGACCACGGCAAAAGCATTTGGCATTGACGCTTACGCGCCAGCTGGTGTTGAGTTGCCACACAAGTATGATACCCAATCTGGACAAGGATGGACCCGTGATCAACAAACATTTGTTTTCCACGAGCTCACATACCGTAGCAAGGCAGAGCGTGATCGCTTAATTAAGGAAGCGAACAAGTAAGAACGTTCCACTACATTCTTGATAATGCATTTTAAGACAGAATGCGTACTTGCTTAGAATGAAAAATCCCTACCAGTGCTCTGGTAGGGATTTTTTTATTTGCGATACCGATTGTTATTTCTGCTGTGTTTAATGCTTGAATCCCTTTAACCAAGCTTGTTGGGCCTCAACCATTTCATTAAACATCTCATCGATCTGCGACAGGGTACAGATAGAGGCGGTAACAGGATCCAGTGCTAGTGCATAGCGGGCTGCCTCGAGGTTATGGCTTAGCGCGGCTTCGACAATCAACTCCTGGACTGCGGTATTGGTCTTGATCAAGCTGGCGCATTGGGTCGGCAGGCGATCCATGTGTTGAGGCTGCAGGCCTTTTTTATCGACCCAGATAGGCACTTCGACAACACAGTTTTGTGGCAGGTTATCGATGAGCAGGCCATCAGGCTGGTGGTTGGCGACATTACCGTTAATGCGAGTACGTTCACCGCTGATCATTGCGTTGATAAGTTTGGGCGCATTGAGCATATTAGGTGCGATAACAAATTTAGCCTTGCCTGCTAGCTGGGCATCGATTTCGGCTTTGCCTGCGGCATGAACCTGTTCTTCCAGTGCCAACAGGTTCCAGCGCTCAGGAAGGAAGTGGTTGATCATCTCTTCATTTTTCCTGAAATAGGGTACGTAATCACTGCAATGCCAGTGGTTTTCGGTACACCAATAGCCGAAGAACTTCAGCATTTCGCAACGTACACCGTCAGCCTGGTAGACTTTCGGATCATTGGCTATATCAGCAAGGTTTGCCAATAGATCCTTACCCTCTGCCTGCATTTTGGTTATCCAGGTCATGTGGTTTATCCCAGCAAACTCGTAATCGATATGCTCGGGGACTTCGTGGTACATCAGCCGTTGCCAGCGCTCAGGGGTAGAAGGGTGATCGACCCATGGGCCCTGCCTGAGATAGCCAGCCAACTGTGCTGCGGTGTAGCGTACGCCGTAACACAGGCCAACAGAGCGGATCGGGCTGAAGTCTTTGGCTGCCCAGGTAAGTGGTGCCAGTGGGTTGGCATAGTTAATAAAGATTGCATCGGGGCAGCTCTCTTCCATATCGCGTAAAATCGCCAGCATCGGTGGAATATGGCGCAGCGCACGGAATATTCCACCGGGTCCCATCGTGTCGCCAACTTCTTGGATAACGCCATACTTTGCGGGAATATTCATGTCCAGACGCCAAGGCTCCAAGCCGCCAACTTGAATGGCGTTGATGACAAAGTCCGCGCCTTGCAAGGCCTCTTTCTGGTTGGTGGACATCTTGACCGTCACCGGCACGTTGGCCTGTTCGATCATTTTTGCTACCACCTCGCCGCTTCGCGAGAGTACTTCGGGCTGGATATCCATCAGCACCAGGGTTGAACCTGCCAGTGATGGGTAGGACAGCAATGCGGAGCAAATCTGGCGGGTAAACATGATGCTGCCTGCGCCAATAATTGTTATTTGTGCCATATCGAATCCTTTTCTTTGAAAATCATTTACTGAAAACCAGCAATACACAGGACGAAAATGCGCCGTTAGGGTCTGGAAAGTAGCCTGCGCCACGTTCCTGAGTACTGCTTGAGTAGAATGCTGTGTACCACCAGAGAAAGGAGGATGATCACGCCGTAGATCAGGCGGGTCCAAAATCCGGCCAAACCGGCGCTGATTATGCCGGCTTCGAGAATACCAATGATGCAGGCGCCAAATAGCGTTCCTATCAGAGTGCCGCGTCCGCCTAACACCGAAGTCCCGCCGATAAATACCGAGGCAAAAACCAGCAGCATGTAGCCTTGTCCCTGATTCGGCCACCAACTGCTCATTTCCAGGCTGACAAATACCCCGACTAAGGCTGATATAGCGCCCATCTGCATGAAAAGCAGCATGCGGGTGCGTTCAACGGGCACGCCCATCATTTTCGCGGCTTTTGGGTTATCGCCGATAAAATTGACGTTGTCGCCAAATACATGCCAAGCCAGCAGCAACCATAGCAACAGCAGCAAAGCACCAGCCCATAGGACCTGTGCCGGGATAACCTCGGCGATACGCCCAACAAGCAGGCTATGTAGCTGGGTTTGGCGGATCTCGGGAATACTCATTGCGATACCGTCGGCAAGAACGGTTGTCAGGCCGCCGAGGAAGAACTGGGTGCCGATGGTGGCGATGATTGAGGGAATACGGAACACCACGACGAGGCAGCCATTGAGTACGCCACACACCGTCCCCGCAACCAATGCTCCGGCCAAGGCAATAACCGGTGATTGTGTTGCCTTGAACAGGGCGGCAAAGACGAAACCGCCGAGGGCGACAACCGATGGGAAGCTCATATCAATTTCACGGGCAATGATCAGCAACGTCAGGGCAAACGCCAGCATGGCCGTGAACGGGATCGTAGACATGAAAGAGGTATAAATACGCAGGTTAAAGAAGGTCTGCGGACTGAGGTAGGCAAAGATTGACCACAGGGAAACCAGTATCAATGCCGTCAGCGCTGGGATACGGTGGCGGGAAAGAAAAGTCATCATCATGCGCCCCTCCCAATCGCATCAAGCATTGCCCGGTGCAACGCTTCCTGCGTCATGTCGGCCTTATGGTATTCGGCCACGATTTGGCCTCTGTCCATTACCACAAATCTATCAGCGACCCGGAAGGCGTCATTCATGTTATGAGTGATTAACAGGCAGGCCCTGCCTTGCTCACGCAATGCTTCGATAAAACACAGCACCTTGTCGACTTCACCAACAGAAAGCGCTGTGGTTGGTTCATCCAAGATCACTACACTGGCATCAAAGAGCATGGCCCGGCCTATCGCTAAACCTTGTCGTTCACCGCCGGAAAGTAGGTTAACCGGTGCATCGATGTTGGCGCCGACGCCCCTGAAATCGAGTTTACGTAGCAGTGCTGAAGCTTGTCGGCGCTCTTCTTGTTGGTCGATAAAACCGAATTTGTTACGACGGTGGCGTCCTAGGAACAAGTTACGCCAAACACTTTGCTGCTCACCCAGCGAACCGGATTGATAGACAGTCTCAATGCCTAGCTGGCGTGCGATCTTTACGTTGTAGCTTTTCAAATCAACGGGTTGGCCACTGACTTTCATTTGCCCTTGTTGCAAATTACCTTGTTGTAAGGCTCCCTGCTCAATGGTCTCGGCACCGCTGATCAATTTGATCAGGGTGGATTTTCCGGCGCCATTGTCGCCAAGCAGGGCACAGACTTCGCCACGCCTCAGTGAAAAATGAATGTGTTTTAACGCGTGGACGGGGCCGAACCACTTGTTCAGCCCCGTAATTTCAAGCACATTGTCAGCCATTAACGAATGCCTTTGGCCGCAAGAGGTGCAATGAAGTCGATATTCGAGGCATTGACGAAACCCGCGCCGGTATTGATATCAAGGCCGGAAAAACCATACCGCTTGCTCAGCACCACCTGTACAACAGATAAGTAGCCCATCAGATAAGGCTGGCTGTCGGCTACAAGCTGAACATAACCTGTTTTGATTCCATCGGCGGTAGCAGGAGAGAGGCTAAAGCCTGCCACGAACAATTCGTGAGGTCGCACACCAGCGTTACGTAAATAGTTGCCCATCTGAGATGTAACTGCAGCATGATCGACCATGATTAATTTCACATCAGGGGTTCGGGCTAGGTAGGCAGACAGTACGCTGGTGCCGAGTGAAGGATCCTTGTCGACTTCAGGGGAAATTTGGATGAAGTCAACATTCAGTCCTGCTTGTTCAAGGGTGGAGATCAGACCTCGGGTGGAGTCGCTGCGCTCGGCGATATCTTTGATCCCCCACACCATGGCACGGTCTCCTGCTTTGAAATGCCCTTCGCGCAGCGCCTGATTGGCAAGCTGTACGCCGCGCTCTGCATTGCTGACGCCGACATAGCCAAATCCATCAGCTTGTTTACCAGCCATGGTTTCCGGTAGAGCGGTATCGACAGCGGTAACCTTAATGCCCTTGTCATAGGCTTCGTCGATTAATGGTTGGTAGGCGCTGTCGCCGGGGTGTCCCATTACAACAATCCCAGTCGGTTTTGCTGCCAGAGCTTGCTTGAAGTTCTCGACCATTTTCTGTGGCTGCCAGTCAGAATAGACAACCCGCAAGTCGACGCCGAGATCATCTGCAGCCTGAACCGCGCCATTTTGCACGACTGTTGCGTATGGGCCACCAACAGGGCCACCGACATCAAACCAAATTGACATGTCCTTGCCGGAAGGGGCGGCATTTAGCGATAGTGACGTTGTTGCGAGTAATGTGGCTGCGGTTAATGCAAGGCGGGATTTGCGTGTTTGATTGCAGAATAATGTCCTGATTTTGGTTGCCATTTTGGATACTCCAATGCTTCATATATACTAATTGCACATGATACTCCTACCATTGCTCATCAATATCAAAATAAAGCACTGAGAACTAAGATCTTATGGCATACCTTTTGTCGAAAAGTTTGACGGGTTTCTCAATCCGCATCAGTTAGTCGATGTTTGCTCAAGCCCCACCGACATCCATTCCCACCTGCGTTGTACCTCAAAGACTTTCTGATTGAGGATTATATCGCGTACATCAGCAACAAATTGCTGAAGTAGGGTATCTGATTCTCCCTTACGTGAGATCACCACCAGCTGTCGGGTCATGCTCGGCTGCGGAAGAGGGTGGCAATCGACGTGATCCAGTAAGTTAATCTGGCGAGCGAGGAAAGTGGGGGTTGTCAGCGACCAGCCCAGTCCTTCGGCGACCATGCCCAGCACATTGTCAGCTCGATCCAGTGAGTACTGGCTGCTGACATTGATATTTCGCCATTTCAGCCAGTTATTGGTTTGGGTTCCGGTCGGCGTCCAGTTTTCATAGCCGACATAGGGTTGGTTGTTGGCTAGTGCTTTGATATCGCGTTGCTTCCAGTCTTTAGGAGTGACGATGACATATTGCTCGTTTAGCAAAGGCATCATTGCCAAACTCTGCGGTACGTCCTGGTTCGACATTGTGATGATGATATCGCTCTTGCCTGCTTGTAGGGAGGCAAGCAACTCAGGCGCGGTGCCAGTAACCTGGTGGACATGGGCGACCTTGGGTTGCAAGTACTTGAGGATCTCGATGCCGGCCAATTGGGTGACAGAGTCCACCATACCTAGCCGTAACCGTGGTAATTTCCCTTTTTCTATCGAATGCATCCAGTCTTGCAGTTTTCGCGATTCGATCAGCAGCTTGCTACCTTGCTCATAGAGCTCTCGGCCAGATATCGTCAGCTGGATAGGGCGCTTGCTGCGGTCGAGCAGTTTGCTGTCCAGCGCCAGTTCAAGGCTTTGGATCAATTGGGAAACGGCTGATTGGGTCTGGTTGAGCTGTTTGGCAGCTTGGCTGAATGAGCCCGATTCGACCACAGAAATGAAAGTGCGTAACTGGCGGAGATCAAAAGCAATATTATCCATAACATACCGGCACTATAAGTTGAGCTAATAGTGTTCATTATATTCTCCACTGCTCATCAAGTACCGATCCACTTCAAATTTTCCTTACTTTATCTGAAATACAATTGCCTCAATTAAACAAATCAGTGGAATTGAGCAATGAGAAAAGAAGTTGATGTATTAGGGGAAATGATGTTGCCGGATGAGGCTTACTACGGCATCCAAACCCAAAGAGCGGTTGAGAACTTTGCGGTTTCCGGTCGTACAGCGGCACAAGTCCCTCATTATATTTGGTCGGTGGCTGCCATTAAGCAAGCGGCCGCGAAAGCAAACTGTCACATTGGTGCCTTGGATAAAACGGTTGCCGATGCCATTGTTCAAGCAGCTCAAGAAGTCATGGATCAGCGCTTCGATGACCAGTTCCCAATCGATGTGTTTCAAGGTGGTGGCGGTACATCGACCAACATGAATGCCAATGAGGTGATTGCCAATCGTGCCAACGAAATCCTAACGGGACACAAAGGCTATGAGGTGGTTCACCCTAACACCCATGTCAACATGGGACAGTCAACCAACGACGTGATCCCTGCGGCAATGAAGATGACTTGTCGGTTGAACCTGCATGCACTTATTGCCGAAGTCGCGGCACTTGAGGCCATGCTGGAACAGAAAACGCAGGCATTTGATCATGTCGTGAAGTTGGCACGAACTTGTTTGCAGGATGCGGTGCCAATTACCCTGGGTCAGCAGTTCAGCGGTTATCTTCACCAAGTTCGCCGTCTACGCCAAGCATTGATCACTGCCAATCAGCAAACATTGGATTTACCGCTGGGTGCGACTGCCGTCGGAACTGGCCTATCAACCCACGAAGGCTACCTCGAGCAGGTGTATGTAGAGCTTCAAGCTATTTCCAATGAGCCTTTTGTTGCCGAGGAGAACTTCTTCGACGGTTTGCAAAATGGTGATACTTACCTCGAAGTTGCTGCTCAATTGAAGAAGTTGGCTGCATTTTTGTCCAAGATGGCGACAGATTTCCGTATCCAAGGCAGTGGCCCTCGTGCTGGTTTCAATGAATTGTTTATTCCTGCTGTACAGCCGGGTTCAAGCATTATGCCGGGCAAAATCAATCCGGTTATGCCTGAGTTGATCAACCAGATCGCTTATCAGGTGATTGGTAATGATGTCGCTATCACTATGGCGGTAGAGGGTGGCGAGCTTGATCTCAATGTGTGGGAGCCGGTGATCATCAAATCCCTGTTTGAGTCTTGCACCTTGTTGACCAATGCGATCCCGCTGTTTGTCGAAAAATGCCTGAAAGACTTGCTACCGAATGAAGCGGTTTGCCGTGAATATGCTGAGAAAAGTACGGCACTGGCGACTGTGATTGCCACCCTATTCGGTTACAAAGTGGGTAGCAAAGTTGCGGTAAGGGCATTTGAAGAAAACCGCACTGTTCGTGACGTGGTATTGGATGAACAGTTGCTTACGCCAGAGCAAGCGGATTACCTGCTGGACCCGATGGTGATGACGGATCCAAAAGCCAGTGCGGCAGCTGTGAAGCGTTACCAGTCAGAAGTGAAAGCTGATGAGGCCGCTGTTTCAACAGCCACTACCTCGACAGATAGCGCAAAGGAAATGGCATGATGAGCACACCTCTATTGGCTCAAATCGCACGTTGGTGCATCAACCTCAAATGGCAGGATATACCCCAGCCGGTGGTTGAGGTGGCACGCACCGCACTGACCGATTATGTCGCGGTAACCATTGCCGGCAGCGAGATGCCGGTTGCCAAGAACATCCAGACTTTAGCGGCATCCAGAGTACCGGCAGGCCCTTGCAGTATTTTGGGGACAACCCAAACAGCCAATGCGGCCTATGCCAGTTATGCCAACGGGGCTGCCTCCCATGCCTTGGACTTTGATGATGTCAGCTGGGCGACGATTGGTCACCCGACTGTGACGGTTGCACCGGCTGCATTTGCACTGGCTCAGGAGCGCCAGTTAGGCGGTGACGCAATTTTACAGGCCTATATCGCAGGCGTTGAAGCCCAGCACCAGATCGCCCGTTGGCTGATGCCGGCATTGTCTCAGCAGGGCTGGCATACCACGCCGACGATTGGCGTATTCGGTGCCGCAGTAGCGGCGGGCTTGCTGATGGAGCTTGATGAAGAAACGCTAACCCATGCCTTGGCCATTGCGGCCTCGTCGGCATCTGGCGTGCGGGGTAACTTCGGCAGCCAAACCAAAGCCATGCATGCTGGTTTAGCTGCGTTCAATGGTGTTAATGCCGCTGAGCTGGCTCAAATTGGCATTACCGGGCAGCCAAACGTTATCGAGGCTGCCGACGGTTTCGGTCAGTGCTTTGCACTGCGCACTGATTTCTCTCAAGCCAAGATCACGCTGGGTAAGTATTGGGACCTGCTGGAAAACGGCTTGGTGTTCAAACAATACCCTTGCTGCAGTGGCAGTCATCCAGCTATCGATTGTTGGGATGAATTGTTGCAAGAGCGTCTGTTGGCGCCGGACGACATTGAGTTTATCCAGGTGGGTGCCAGCTTGTTGGGGCCGAGGGAGTTGGTTTGTCCTAACCCGCAAAATGCCATAGAAGCAAAATTCTCGATGCAGTATGCCTTAGCCGCCCGTTTGATTTACGGCGGGGTAGGGGGGGCAGAGTTTGATGATGCCAAAGTGCAGGATGAACGGATTCAGGCCCTGATGGCAAGGATCCAGATGCGGGTTGATCCGGAGCTGGAAAAGCTCGGCTTTATTGGTACAGCACCTGTCAAAATCTGGGTAACCCTGACCTCTGGCGAAACCCTCTCGATTGCTAATGACCTTGCCAAAGGCAATCCGGAAAAGCCCCTTTCAACCCAAGACATTGAGAAGAAATTCACGGCCTGTGTAGCGGCTAAAGTCGGCGAGGGGAAATGCCGTCAGTGGTTAGCGTTACTGGCTCAATTTGAAACGGCCAGCAGTGCCGACATGAATGAACTCCTGAAAATATAACGGGAGCGGAGGTATCCAATGATTATTATCCATGCGTGTTTACTATTAGGTGCAATTATTCTTGCCGCCCGCCTGGGCGGGATCGGGGTCGGTTTGGCTGGTGGCTTGGGGATGGCGATTGCAGTCTTTGTCCTAGGCTTGCCGCCGGGGGATATCCCGGTGTCAGTGATCTTGATTATTATGTCGGTGATCCTGGCGTTGTCTGTGATGCAGCAGGCGGGTGGGATGAGCTACATGGTCAATGTGGCCGAACGTATGCTGCGTAACCACCCTCGTCATATCAATATTTTGGCACCAGCCACGACATTCGTTCTGACAACCTTGGCAGGGACAGGTTATACCGCCATGTCGGTGCTTAACGTAATCCAGCAAGTTGCCAAGGAAAATGGAGTGCGCCCAAGCCAGCCATTGAGTTCGGCGGTGGTCGCATCACAAATCGCCATCACCGCTTCGCCTATCTCGGCGGCAACCGCGGCAATGTACGTCGTCGTTGAACAAATGGGTGTTAGCTTCGGTACGGCGTTGAGTGTGATTATGCCGGCGGCGTTGTTTGGGGTTATCGTGGCATCCTTTATTGCCAGCCGACAAGGTTGCGAGCTCAAAGACGATCCTATTTTCCAAGAGCGTGTAGAAAAAGGGCTGGTGAACTTTACCCCTGAACAGCAGAAGCATCAGGCGCCATCAGAAGAGGCGAAGCGCTCGGTATGGTTGTTCCTCGCTGGTGTTGTCTTCATTGTCGCTTTGCTGCTATTCAAGCCAATGCTAGGCCATGATCTGGGCTCGCGCGATATCATCGTTATCGTGATGCTGCTGGTCAGCTTCGTTACCGCCATGGTTTGCAAGGTGCCACTGACTTCTATTAAGAAAGCCCCTATTTTTGCCGATGGTGCCGAAAGCTTGGTGGTTATCTTGGGTATTGTATGGCTCAGCGCGACGATTATCGGGGTGCATATCCCATCCATTGAAGCGGTGGCTGGTGGTGTACTGGAGCAGTACCCAGCGTTGTTAGCGGTCGTATTCTTCGGGACATCGGCACTGCTGTTCAGCCAAGGGGCAACCAGTGCACTGCTTATTCCGATTGCGGCTGCTTTGAATGTGGATCCTGCAACGATTCTGGCGAGCTTTGTGGCCGTGAGTGCGCTGTACATGACGAACATCTACCCGACAACGGCATTTGCTATTGCCACCGATGATACCGGTTCATTCCTGAGCCGCCGCTGGAACGGCTGTTACATCGTTAACCACCCGTTCTTCCTTCCGGGCATGCTAGGCATTGTTGCTGCGGTACCGTTTGGTTTCCTATTGGCGAGTATGTTGGTTTAGTGAAGTAGATTGAGCGAATAGGCTCTGAGTGGAAAGCCCCAGCAATGTCATTGCTGGGGCTTTTTGTATTCGTTGGGCTGATGGATCCCGTCCATCAGAGATTAATCAGGTGCGAACGAGATCAGCTCTCGTTGCCGAAGTTGTAGTGGATGAAGCAAGCGGCTCCAGAGATCAGAGTTGCGAGTGAAAAAATAACAAATCCCATACGTTTCTCCCTTCAGGCTCATAAGTCTAAATAACTTCAAAACATGACTTATCAGTACCACGGCTGATGGGGCGGGAACATCATTTTTGATTGATCTGTCATCAATGATTCGCCCTTGCTCACAGATCACGATATTTTACACTAATGTTAATAGCGATATCTGTCTCCTAGAAGCGTTTTGTGTTGACTAGTGGCAGGGTGATGAAATCAATCTACTGCTAGTCAATGGTTCGATGGCCTCACCAGAGAGCTATTTCATTGCCCAAGCTTGGCCACCATCTCGAACGCCAACTTCACCGCCTCTTCTATCAATAAACTATCCGGGGTCGTGATATACGAAACGGTAAAGGTGAGGGGATTGGGAGTCCACTCTGAATCGATAATTGTCAGGCGTCCGTCTTCGAGCTGCTCTTTTATGACCTCCTTGGGCAAGGTCGCAACCCCGACGCCGCTTTCTACCAGTTTCACGCTGGCTGAGAGGGCACTGACTGAGTAGTACTGGACCGGATGGATTTTCTGCCCGGTAAAGTGGCGGTTTATTTCGTGGTAAGGCACGGTGTTACGGGCGTAGGTAATGATTGGCCAACGCGTAAAGGCTTGGGTTGAGCTGGTAGCACTCAATTCAAGGTCTGGGCTGGCGACCCAGTAAAGGGGATATTCACAAATGACATGGTTGATGACTGCAGGCTCAGATATAGGGCCTAGCAGGATGGCGATATCAATATTATGCGCGAGCAGCTCTTTGCTTAGGTTGACCGTTGCATCAACGATCAGCTCGACTTCGACATCTGGGTATTTTTCGTTAATAGAAGCGAGAAACTGAGGTAACCAAGTGTGAACAACGGTTTCAGAGACGCCGATCCGCAATAATCCTGATAGCGCACTGGCAGCATCGGCTTTATAGCAAAGCTGGGCGGTACTGTTGAGGATATTTTCGGCGAAGGGGAGTAACTCCCGTCCTTTGGCTGTAAGTGTGACTGCCCCCTTGTCACGGTTAAACAGTGTCGTGTTCAGGCTATGTTCGAGATTACTGATCCGGGTGGAGATGGCTGGCTGGGTGGTGCACAGGTGTTCGGCTGCGAGGCGAAAGCTTCCGAGGTTGGCGATCCACACAAAGGTTTCCAGCTGTTTTAGGTTCAGCATCAGGTCACTCCCTTCATTCCATTAAGGTATTTACAGCCAATCTTTTATGTCGACATAAATATTTTTTATCAATATACCCAAAAAATCACGAATAGACATTATCTAAATAAGCCGTATCTTTACTTGGTGTTAACAATTTAATTACCAAGGAGCGGTCACATGCCAGAGTCAGTATCACAACTCCCTCTTCCTGCGTTGCGCCAGCGTATTCGTGAAAATGCGTACACCGGCTCGACAAGTGGTTTTGCCAAGGGGTACCTGCAAGCCAATCTCGTGATCCTGCCCGCCGAATGGGCCAATGATTTCTTGCTGTTTTGCCAGCGCAACCCTGTGGCTTGCCCGTTGATCGGTATGACCGAGCCGGGTGAGAAGCACCTTGCGGCGATCGGTTTAGATATTGATATCAGCAGCGATGTGCCTGAATACCATGTGTTTTACGATGGTCAGTTTGAACAAGCCGCGGCTGATCTATCTCAGCATTGGCGTGATGACTTGGTGACGTTTGTTTTGGGATGCTCATTCTCGTTTGAAGAGGCCATGCTGCAAACCGGTTTGCGGGTGCGCAATATCGACCAACAGTGCAATGTTTCGATGTACGACACGAGCATCGCCTGCCAGCCAGCAGGGCGTTTTCAAGGCAACATGGTGGTATCGATGCGCCCATTCACGCCAGCCGATGCGATTCGGGCTATTCAAGTGACGACTCGCTTCCCTAAAGCCCATGGTGCCCCGGTTCATTTCGGTGATCCTGCCGCCATTGGCATCGCTGATATCAATGCCCCCAATTATGGCGATGCCGTAGAAATCAAACCGCAGGAAGTCCCGGTATTTTGGGCATGCGGTGTCACTCCCCAGAATGTCATGCGTAACAGTAAGCCGCCGTTTTGTATCACCCATGCGCCGGGCAAGATGTTGATCACCGACAGGCTCAATGACGAGTTCGCCTTCCTTTAGGCCACATAAGGAGCTAGGCAAGAAGCCAGACAAGGAGATAACAATGAAAATTAACTGTGATATGGGCGAGAGCTTTGGCTTATGGCAGCTAGGCAGCGATGAGCAGGTGATGCCTTATCTGGATATGGCCAATATCGCTTGCGGTATGCATGCCTCTGACCCGGTAGTGATGAAGCAGACTGTTCAGCTGGCCAAGCAACATGGGGTCATGGTTGGGGCGCACCCCGGTTATCCTGATTTACAAGGCTTTGGTCGCAGGCATATGGCAATGAGTCAAGATGAGCTGATTGCCTTCTTCATCTACCAGCTTGGTGCACTGCAGGCGATCTGCCAGAGTGAATCGACAGCGCTGGAGTATGTGAAGCCCCATGGCGCACTCTATAACGCCATGATGAAAAACGATGAGGTTTTTCAGGCGTTACTGTCTGGGATGAAGCAATATAATCCCGAGTTGCCTCTGGTTGTGATGGCTGTACCGGATCATGCCCGTTATCAAGATCTCGCTGCGACGTATGGCATTAAGCTGTGGTTCGAAGCCTTTGTTGATCGGGCTTATGGCGATGATGGGCGCTTAACACCTCGCACGGTCGCTGGCTCTAGTCATAGCTCGCTGGAAAAAATTGAACAGCAGGCCTTGCAGCTTATCGAAGATAAAGCGGTGACCACCTTGTCAGGTAAGACCGTGGAAATCCATGCCGATACCCTGTGTATTCATGGCGATGGACCATTATCACAGCCTACCGCACAGTTGTTGCATGCGAGGTTGAATGGCCTATGAGGATGTCCCCAGTCAACGAAAACACGGTCATGGTGTATTTTTCAGACGCGGTTAGCCCTGCGACAGCAGAGCAGATAGCAGCGGCATTACCTGTGATCCAGACTCACCTAGGGAGATATGTGGTTGATATTGTCCCTTCCTACACCTCTATTTTGATTAGCTTTGATCTCGTTGCAATTGGGCTGCGTGAGTTTAGCCAGCGGCTGCAATGGGTGCTGGCACAGTGCAACCATGCAGCGTCGAGCAGTCAGGTGAAGACCATTGAGTTACCGGTTTACTATGGCCCAGAGGTGGCGCTGGACGCTGAAGAGATTTGCGCGCATACCGGACTGACATTCGAAGAGGTGATCCAAATCCATGCCTCGACGACCTACCGTGTGTATGCCATCGGTTTTGCGCCGGGATTTGCCTATTTGGGCAATACCGATCAGCGGATTGAAATCCCACGCAAGCAAACACCAAGGTTGAAAGTGCCTACCGGCAGTCTGGCGTTAGCTGACCGCCAAACCGCTATCTATCCAAAACAGTCTCCGGGTGGCTGGCAGGTGATTGGCCGTACCCCGGTTAACCTGATCGATTTTGAGCGAGAAAACCTCACGGTATTTGAGATGGGCGCACAGGTCTCTTTCATCCCGGTTGATAAGGCGACATTCCTTGATATGGGCGGTGCCCTACTGCCTGAGGAAATCGCACAGGTAAGGAAGGTGGCATGACACTTCGAATTTTAACCCCTGGCCCGTTGAGTTTGCTGCAAGACCTTGGTCGCTTTGGCTATCAGTCTATTGGGGTCAGCACGGGTGGACCGATGGATGAACATGCTTTCCTTTGGGCTAACCGTCTATTGGATAACGATCGCAATGCTGCGCAAATCGAAGTGACGATGGGGCAATTTAGCGGCGAATTTTACGCCGCAACAACCATCGCTATTACCGGTGCCGATATGGCGGCAACGCTAAATGGTCAGCCGATTGTTCCTTGGCAGTCATATACAGTCAAGCAAGGCGATAGGCTGGCACTGAGGGGAGCTAGGGCGGGGATGCGGACTTATTTAGCGGTGAAGGACGGGTTCAAGGTGCCGAAGCCGCTAGATAGTTGCGCGACAGTTATCCGGGATGAGCTAGGCGGCATGCAAGGCTGTGGTGAAAAACTCAAGGCTAAGGACTTACTGCGTTACTCAGTCAGTAAGCCCATGCTCACCAAGCGGGTTCCGCACCAGTTTATTCCAAGCCATAGCCAGACATTAACCCTTGAGGTGATCCTCGGCTATCAGTATGAGGATTTCTCTCCCCAGCAGCGTGAGCGATTTTTTAATTCTACCTATACCCTGACACCGCAGATGGATCGGATGGGCTGCCGTTTATCGGGAGAGGCGATTGAATGCCAGCGTGACAAGTTGGTATCGGAAGGCATTGCCCTTGGCGCAATTCAGATCCCTGCTGATGGTCAGCCGATTGTTTTGCTAAAGGATAGGCAGACGATTGGTGGCTACCCAAAAATTGGCTGCGTGACGGCGAAGGGGGTGAGCCAATTGGCGCAGTGCCTACCGGGTGCTGAAATTCGGTTCGTGGAAAAAGATCTCTATCAGGCAGAGGCCGAGCGGATGATCGAGCAAGAGTTCTTCCAAGGATATGTGGGAAAGCGACGGGCACCGGCACTAGCCAGCGCAGAATAATTAGTACCAAATGCAGCATTAGGATGTCGCTGCAATGAACAATTACAGGAGTAACACATGGCAGCAGAAAAAGTGATTCAACAACCGGCAAGTGGGGCGATCCCGCAGCAGCCAGCACAAGGGCGCTTTAACTGGTCATTGATAATGGGGGCCGCTTTCCTGATGGCAACATCAGCGGTCGGTCCGGGCTTTCTCACTCAAACGACCGTTTTTACCCAGACCCTTGGGGCAAGCTTTGCGTTCGTGATTTTGGTTTCGATCATTCTTGATATCGGTGCCCAGCTAAATATATGGCGGGTGATTGTTGTCTCGAAAAAACGCGCACAAGATATTGCCAATGATTTGCTACCGGGCTTGGGGATCGCTATTGCCGGAGCGGTTGCACTGGGCGGGTTGGCGTTTAATATCGGTAACCTTGGTGGTGCCGGTATGGGAATGAATGTGCTGTTCCCGGGCATAACTCCTGTTGTAGGGGCCGCGATCAGTGCGGTGATTGCAATAACCATCTTCTTGCTCAAAGATGCAGGTAAAGTGATGGATCGCTTTACCATTGTGATGGGTGGGTCATTGATCGCGATGACGCTCTATGTGCTGTTTTCAACCTCGCCACCAGTGGGTGAAGCGCTGTATCGCTCAGTCTGGCCTGAAAAGCTCAACGTGTTGGCAATTATCACCTTGGTTGGGGGTACGGTGGGTGGCTACATTACTTTTGCCGGCGCGCACCGCCTGATTGATGCTGGTGTCACCGGTAAAGAAGCCTTACCGCAGGTAAACCGAGGCTCAATTTCTGCCATTAGCTTGGCATCGCTGGTACGAGTGATTTTGTTCTTGGCCGCGCTGGGTGTGATCAGCACCGGTGTTGTTCTAGACCCTGAAAACCCACCGGCTTCGATGTTCCAGCATGCCGCTGGTAATATCGGCTACAAACTATTTGGCTTGGTACTGTGGACGGCGGCGATTACGTCGGTGATTGGAGCGGCATATACGTCTGTTTCGTTCTTGAAAACGCTTCACCCCTTTATTGAGCGTAACTCCCGGGCCTTTATCATCGGTTTTATTCTCACCTCTAGCTTGATCTTCTGCTTTATCGGCCGGCCTGTCACGTTGTTGATTGTTGCAGGTGCACTCAATGGCTTCATCTTGCCGGTGACTCTCGGCATTATGTTACTTGCTGCGCGCAAGGCATCCATTGTCGGTGAAGACTACAAACACCCAGTGTGGTTATCCGTATTTGGGTGGCTTATCACCGTGATGATGGCAGGGATGAGCCTCTATACCCTTTACATCATGCTATTTGGTTAATTAAAAGCTACCCATGCAAAGGCCCCGGCTTACTGTTTGGTGAGCCGGGGCTTTTTATTGCCTCTCTTGTTTCTCTTGTCTCTCCCTTGTTCCGCGTTTGTCCTTGCTTTCACCTGTTACATCCTTAGCTGCAAAATTGAGTTGGTAGTGTGGCTAATGTAAGCTTGTCTATTTTATTGATTTATTTGATTAAAATATAAACATTAGTGCGAAGTAAAGAATATGAATAACCGATATTTAAGCGGTGTGGACAAACTGAATGAGCTTGATCCAACTGCTGTAGAAGCAATGACAGAACACTTCAGTGACGTTTGCCCGGATCTCGCCAGATACACCATCGAATACCCGTTTGGCGATGTACTACAACGAGACGGATTGGACTTCAAAACCCGTGAGCTAGCTACAATCGCCGCGTTAACCGCAATGGGCAACTGTCAGCCTCAGCTCAAAGGACACATCAAAGGCGCACTCAATATTGGCTGCACGCAAAAAGAGATCACCGAAATAATCTTGCAGATGTCGGTGTATGCTGGATTCCCTGCTGCAATCAACGGTATGAACACCGCCAAGGAAGTGTTTGAGGAGCAATAAAAAACAAAAGCCTCCCTTCCCCTTTGATGGCTATGTACTGTTGCCCTTGTTGTTGCCATGAGACCGCCGCGCTAATCGACTAGCCCAGAGATTGGCGCTGATCCCATGGGTGATCACACACAGGGTGACAGTACAGACCACAACGTCGATTAAGATTGATTCGCTTTGCAGTGGGTTGCTGATGGCTATAAGTAAGAAGACGATACTGGCGAGCCCTCTTGGGCCAAACCAGCCTAAAAAGAGCTTATGCTCCCAGCACTCATCAGTACCGTGCAGAGATATAACAATAGGGATAATGCGAATTACCGTTAGGCTTAACAGTGAATAGACTAGTACGTTGAGTGATATGCCAAGCCAGACCTGCCCGACAACCGCTGCACCAAAGATGACCCAAGTTATCATGACAATTAACTCGGCGAAGCCTTCACTGGCAAGCACCAATTCGTGGGTGTCTTTTTTTGCAAGCTTGCCAAATAACAGCCCACCAACGAACGCCGCAATGTATCCACTGCCATGCAAAGTTTGCGCGACGGCAAAGCAACTCAACGCCAAGGCGATGACAGGAATTTGCAACCATATACTGGTGAACCATCCCTTGAAGTAGCAATATTGCACCACGCCAGCCCCGATCCCTGTTAAGACCAAGCCGACTAGAGCTCCGATGCCAATCTCTTTGATAAATAACGTTAGCGCCAGAACTGTGCCTTCGGTTTGGCTATTTACTGCCAAGGCGATGAATAAGAAAAGCACAGGAACACATAGCCCATCGTTGAGGCCACTTTCCGCATTGAGCCCTTCCCGGAGGCGGGCAGGAACAGCCTTGTTGCTGACCACGCCTTTGCCCAGAGCCGCATCGGTTGCTGCCAGCATGGTCGATAAAATGCAAAGTTCGAAAAAGGGGATCTGAGGGAAGAAGAGCCAGCCGACCACTACCCCAAGGGCAATAGTTAAAGGCAAACCAATAATCAGCATACGGCCGGGAATGTGGGAAAACTTACGCAACAGGGATAAATCAGCATTGGCAGCATCGATAAATAAGACTAGGGCCAGTGCTAAATCTGCCACGATTCGAAGTTGGACGGCGTCGACTTCAATATTTAAAACGCCCAGCATCATCGGTCCGCTGATGAGGCCAAAGCCGATAAAAATCATAGGGCCGGAAATAACACTCCTTTCAATGCGTCCAGCTACAGCACTAAAAAGGAAGGCGAATATCGCAAGGACAGCAAGGTTGTAGTACATACCTAACCACCGATTGTCAGTAGGGGCGATGGACTATCAATCATTTTAGCTTGCTGGACGTATGCAATGTCCTATTGCTGAGAAACTAATTTGCCGGACACCTCAACTAAAATAGCTATACAGGAAAGTGCCCACTTTTTTATTCCACCGTAACCGTCGTTTACTGAGATGGCCCCGATAGCGAGGGAAGTTGACGGTTCACTATATTCGTAGCTGAGTGATCGCGATGCAAGAGAATGAAAGCGCAGAAGCGGAATCAGAACCAACAAAAGATAGCCATAACAATGACGAGCATGAGGCTCCCAAGCATGGCCATAAGGCCACATTGATTGTGGTATCGCTGACCCTGTTTTTCATGGTCTATTACCTAATCTCTGATCGCTTTACCCCCTATACCACCAACGCCCGTATTCAAGCTTATGAAGTCCCCGTTGTCCCTGATGTGTCGGGCTATATTGATACGGTGTATGTGAAAAAGAACCAAGCGGTAAAAGCCGGTGATATGTTCTTTAAGATTGAGCAACGCCGCTTTGTCTATGCGGTTGAAGAGGCCAAGGCGCAGCTTGCTATTGCCGGTCAAAAGATTGGTTCAGATACCGCAGTGGTTGCCGAGGCTGCAGCCAAGGTGAGCGAGGCTCAAACCATGCTGGATGAAGCAATAACCCAAGCGGCTCGTGTCTATGCATTGGAGAAAAAAGGGATATACCCCAAAGCGGAAGGGGATTCGGCAAGAGCGAGAGTGAAAGCGCTCCGTTCACAAGTCAAAGCAGCGGAATCCCAACTTGAAAGAGCGCGGCAGGAGCTGGGTGACAAAGGCCAGAATAACCCCAAACTGCGTCTTGCGGAAACGCGTCTCGAACAAGCTTTACTTGATTTATCCCGGACCGAATTACGTTCCGCTTCTGACGGTTATATTGGTTCGATTAAGCTAGAGCGTGGCAACTATGTGACTGCGGGCCAGCCCATTATGAGCTTTATTTCTACCACGGATCTATGGATAGAGGCGTATATGTCAGAAAACAATCTGGGCAATATACGAGTGGGTAATCCGGTTGAAATTTCACTCGATGCGTTTCCTGGCAGAGTTTTCAAAGGGAAGGTAAAAAGCACGGCTGTGGCTGTATCGACCGGAAAGCCCTACGCCCAAGGCTCGCTCAGTGCTGCTCCAAAGTCTACAGGTTGGCTGCGAAGCCCCCAGTTGTTCTCAGTTATTATCTCGCTAAAAGATTACCAATTGCCAGAGGATGAGATGGTTAACCTGCGTCACAATGGTCAAGCCGATGTGGTCGTCTATACCAGTGATAGCGTGATTTTGAACTCTCTGGCACATCTATGGCTACGCCTAATGAGCATACTGTCTTTCGCTTATTGATACAGATCTTACATGATAGGTTATTTATGATTGGTAGCAGAGCATGACTGGTGGCAGAGCATGGCTGGTATAGCTCCCTCCACGGAACATTGGCCACGCAGAGCCAAGCGCCTTGCTGTTGGCGCGACGGCAGCACTTCTGCTTTCCCAGCTTATACATTGGAAGTTCGGCTATATCTGCCCGTTGATGACAGTGATCTTGTTACAGGACTCAAAAGCACAAACGTTCAAGCAGATCTTGAACACCCAGTTGTGGGTAACCCTGCTGTTATTTAGCCAGAGTTTTATCTTTTTATTTCTATCCCCATACCCACTGGTGTTTCTTGTTTATGTCTGCTTGGCGCTGTTCTGGTTCTACCGCTGGGCGCTGGAAAGTGGGGTACATATCCTTGCCATTGCCGCCGGGGTGATCAGCCTAACGGCGATTCCGGTCGTGGTGACGATAGACCCAATCACAGCTTGGAAGAGTGCCAATGGCTTATGGGTTAACTTCTTGGTTGCTATGTGTCTTTCCAAATTATCTTTTTGGTTTTTGCCGCCGAAATACCAAGGAGGTTTGGATAATAGCCTCGGTCATCATCACGGTCCACAGGGTGACATCACAGCAGTTGCGCTAACCATGGCTGTCACCATGATGCCGCTGGTGGCTTTTGTCATCACCTTTAGTATCACTGACTTACTGATACCTATTTTTGCAGCCTTTTTTGCAATGGAGCTGAGTAGTGTTGGTGCATACCGTGAAGGCCGGGCTGGTGTGTTGGCCAATATGTTTTTTGCTGGTATCGGCTCGGTGATTTTCTATGAACTTATCGTGATGTTTCCGCATCCCGTTTTTTTGGGCCTTTTTGCCATGTGCTTTGTTTTGTTCTGGGGAGGGAAAATTTTTAGAATGACCAAAACGTCTTTGTTTTGGTCATCCGGTCTCAATGGGTTCCTAGTGCTTATTGGCGGAGCAATGTATTACGAAGACAGTGATGTGGGTATCAGCCTATTGAAACGGGTGGTACAAATATTACTGGCTGGCGTGTATGTGTGGATCGCGTTTAAGGTAATGGATATGTGCCGGTACTACTTATCACGATTTTCCTTCAAGCGTTCAAAAAAAGCTTAGCAAGATAGCAGTTTCTGCTAAGCCCTTTAATCAAGCTCGTAAATATACGTATGCTTTTAATTTGTAGACAAAAGTCACTGCATCAAGCTTTTTGACTTAATGGCTTTTTTGGATAGCTCTTTGGCGAACTCGGCAATGTCTTCTTCGATGGTGCGGACTGCCTGTTGCATCTCATCCATATCGATATTTTGGATTTCCCGATCTGCCATCACGATGTCGCCATTGACGATAGTGGTGCTGACATTGCCCGGATTGGCTTGGTACACCAAGGTCGCGTATGGGTTGTAGTTCGGCATCATGTTCGGCGATTGGGTTTCGACAATGATGATATCGGCTTTTTTGCCGACTTCCAGCGAGCCGATTTTATCTTCCATATGCAGTGCCCTTGCCCCACCAATTGTGGCCAACTCGATGACTTGCTCTGGGATCATAATGGTACGGTCATTGTGCTTGAGGCGTTGCATGTTGGCGGTATAGCTCAGGGATCGCCACAAATCGACTTGGTTTGAGCTCATTGGCCCGTCAGTGCCTAACCCCAAGCGTAGGCCTTGGCGGTACATCTCCCATGCAGGGGCAATACCGGTTGCGCCTTTGGCATTGGCCATCGGGTTGTGGGCAACGCTGGCATCAGCTTCTTTGATAAGCGCAATGTCGTTTTGATCAAGATGAATACCGTGGGCTAGCACCATGCGGTTATCAAGCACACCGATCTCTTTTAGCCATGCTACAGGACTAAGCTGCTGGTCATTGCCCTCGATACGTTCGGCTTCATTGCCGAACTCGGCAACGTGGATTAAGACCGGCGCATCAAGCTTGGCAGACAGGCGGTTGATTTCTTGCAGCTTCTCTTTAGAAACCGTATATACAGCGTGCGGTGCGAAGGCCGGGGTGATCAGCGGATCGTTTTGGTACTCTTCGATAAACTGCATGGCATAGTCAATACCGCCGTAAGGCTCGGGCGCATCTACCACCGGGAACTTGATCACGGTTTCACCCAGTACCGCACGAAGACCCACTTCCTTGGTCGCACGGGCCATATCATCAACGTGATAATACATATCGGCATAGGTGGTCACGCCGCTCTGGGCTAGGTCGACCGCGCCAAGTTTCGTTGCTTGGTAGATCAAGTCACGGCTGAGCTTCTCTTTTTCCAGTGGGAAGAAGTAGGCAAACAGGCGGTTTTCGATCCCTTCTTCGCCCAACCCACGAAAGGCAATCATCGGCAGGTGGTTATGGGTGTTGATCATCCCCGGCATGACAATGCCATTTTCGGCGTCAATGACCTCAGGGGCTTGGTATCGATTTAGTAAGCTTTCGTCACCAACAGCGATGATGGTGTCGTTTTCGATGACAATCACCCCATTATCAATCACGTCTTTTTGATCGTTGATTGTCAGCACTTGACCATTGGTGATGATCAGGCTGGCGTTGTAGTTCGGTTGGATGTGCGTTTGGGTGAAGGTCGAACAACCTGCAAGCAATAGCGCCGCAGTCAGTAGGGAAACGGTGGTTTTCATTGTTGTTTATCGCATCTTGAACAAAGGCGGATGCATTGTAGGAATCATTATTCCAATTGGCAATCGTTTGCTTGGTGTGGGTCGTGCCTGTTTCACAAAACTGAACAGGTGTCAGATATCAGGTATCGGCTGGTTGCTAAGCCAGTGCTGGCTAACTCATTGGCGTCCGAACTCGAACTGTACGCCATCAAGGCTCAGGCACTTGGGGTTGTAAGTCATGCTATCCATAGCCTGCTTGGTAACAATCGCCATGGTGCCGTCGGTGTAGGCGATTTCCGCTGAATCTATCATGGCACAGGCAATGGTTGACGAGCTCGATGGGTCTTGGTTCCAGTCGTTTTGTGTCCATGCGCTTGCCCACATAGGATGAGCGCCAGCACCTGACTTAAGCCGTTGGTTGAAACGTAATAGTTTCAAGCTGTTGGCTTTATTCTTTCCGATAGGATGACCATTTTTTCCATAGGCTTGCACATAAAAGGCAATAGTCTGGATTTCACGCGGCGAGCTATTGCGCAGATAAACTCGAAAGCCTGTTTCGCCCTGTCCATTGGTTGGTGTGGTGCCGTAATGGGTGATGGCAATCAACTTTAGTGGATCGGCCTCGGCTTCTAATTCGAATTGATTTCTCATTTCGCAGCCTGATATTAGAAGCAGAGAGAGCAGGAATAAGCCTTTGGTCATTATCACGACCGCTTGGCTGATTTAGGCTGGCTGGAATCTCGGGTGAACAGCTTGGTCGGAATGACATATTCAGGTTCTTGGTCATCCTTAAGCAGGGCATTGATAGTAGTCTCTGCCATCGCTTTATAGTCAACCGCAACAGAAGTCAGGCTCGGTCTCTGGTATGCATTAAATGCAATGTTGTCAAAGCCAACGATGCCAATCGACATCAGGTAGCTTTCGTCTTTTTCACGTAGGCGGTTGATCAGGCCATAGGCAATAATATCAGAAGCACAAAGCACAGCATCGATGTGCGCTTTCTGGGACAGTATGGTGTCAGCGGCCTTCGCCCCCAGGCTCTCAGAATAACCACAGTCAATGATATTAGCGGTGAGAGAACTCTCTTCTATTGCTCGCAGGTATCCGTTTTCACGACTTCTTGCCGATTGCTTTGCAGGGTCTCCGCCGAGCAAAGCGATATCATGGTAGCCATTGGTAATAAGGTGCTGGGTAGACAAGTAAGCACTTTCTTCATCATCGGTAGTGACATTAAAAGCTGACTCGGAGGTCGACACTTTCCTGTCGATAGCGGCGATGTTATAGCCGGCATCAACCAACGCATCGATAAAGCGACAGTTGTCGGTTAAACCAAGAAAGACGGCGGCACAAATTGCTTTGGAGTCGAAATTGTCTTTGATCTGACGGGCGATCTCCGCTTGATCTTCGTTTTCATGGATCAACTCGACCATCAGGGAATGATCGTGCCGTTTGGCTGCAAAGATGAAGTGGGAGATGATCCCCATCACGTACGATGAATCGAGGTTGTCGAGGTGACCTGCTTCCATGTCATTCTTTGTTGCGTGGATATACAGAGCGACCACCTTCTGCGGTATCCCTTTCAGCACTGATGCAAACTTGTTTGGCTTGTAATCATGCGCTTCGATGACGGCCAACACTTTCTTTTTTGTGTCCTCAGGAATATCAGGGTAGTTGTTGATCACCTTGGATACGGTACTTCGAGACACACCTGCCAGTTTTGCAATTTGTGAGCTATTTATCGCTCTCTGATTTTTCATCGTAACTTCAGTGAATTAGAAACCCGTTTACCCATAATACCGAATCACGCTACGCAATAAAATTCAAAATTATTATACCTGTCACAAATTACGAACAGCTGTTAGTGCTACTATTTTGACCAACGAACAGCTGTTCTTGAGTTCAAGAAGACAATTCCAAGATGGGTCGATTATGAAAAAATTGCTATCAGTCGGTAAGTTCAATGTTTGCCTAGAAGTCGGGGATCCCTCTGATTCACTGCGTTATGGCCTGAGTTCCAGAATTGAAGGGGATGTCATTTTTATCGATATCTCGCTTAAAGCCGAATCACCAAGAGTTTTTCCTGAGTGCAAGCTGGATGTGGCCTGCGACTTGAACGACATGCATTCATTGTGGACGCCTTGCCTGCATGGCCACCCCAAGTCGATTCGCAACAAGGGGATCCCAGAGATATGGCCCCATTTTTCCAGCCATATCAGCCATGTTTCACCCGTTGGCTGTTTCTACAACCTTGAGGGGAAAAATAAAGTCGCCTTTGCCTTCTCGGATATGAAGAACATTGTCCGTGTCCATGCCGGTGCATACGAGGAAGATAAAGCCGCCAAGATCATCATGCACCTGTTCTCGACGCCGACAGAGCCGATGGCGGAGTATCACGCGACGTTGCGCCTTGATATGGCAGCGGTGAATTACCACCAAGCTCTCTCCGGCATCAGCCGTTGGCATGAAGAGTTAATAGGCAACAGCCAAATGCCGGTGCCAGCCTCGGCATTGGAGCCGGTGTATTCGACTTGGTATGCCTTTCATCAGCACTTGTCGCAAGACGACATTGAGCAACAGTGTCGGGTTGCTGCCGAGATGGGATGTAAAACCATCATTCTTGATGATGGCTGGCAAACCGACGACAGCAACCGTGGTTATAAGTTTTGTGGCGATTGGGAAGTCTCTGCCAACCGATTCCCAGACATGGCAGCCCATGTAGAACGGGTTCAAGCCATGGGGATGAAATACCTGCTTTGGCTGAGTGTTCCTTTTGTTGGCCGTGGATGCCGAGTTTGGCAGGAGTTTGAGTCTAGCCTGTTGTTTTACAGCGAGCAGAATCAAACCGGCACACTTGACCCTCGCTATCCGAAGGTACGTGACTTTCTTGTCGGGACGTATACCCGCCTTGTTCGGGAATATCACCTTGATGGGCTGAAACTGGACTTTATTGATGAGTTCGATATGAGCTTGGCGACAGGGAAAGCGTTAGTGCCTGACGCGGAGCGTGATACGGAATCCTTGCCTGAGGCGGTAGACCGATTGATGATGGCGGTCCGAGAATCGCTGCTGGCGATTAAACCGGACATCTTGATTGAATTCCGCCAGCGCTATATAGGCTCGATGATCCGTAAATACGGCAATATTTTCCGTGTCCACGACTGCCCTCATGACTCGATAACCAACCGAGTGGGGATCATGGATTTAAGGCTATTCTCTGGCAATACCGCCATTCATTCCGACATGTTTATATGGTCAGAGACTGATACTGCCGAAAGCGCCAGTTTGCAGTTTATTAATACTTTATTTTCTGTTCCTCAAATATCCCCCAACTTGATCACCCTACCGGATGAACATTTGCAGATGTGCAGGCATTGGCTGTCATTCTGGAATGAACATAAGCCGGTCTTGTTACATGGAAAGTTGAAATCGTGCTATCCAGAGATGCACTACCCCATTATCGAATCACAGCTGAATAAAAAGAAAGTGATCACATTCCATGCTGCGATGATATGTGACGTCTTTACCGGCCAAGAAGAGATGATCACCGTGGTCAATGGTGCAATGGCAGATTCTGTCTGTATTAAATCAGTAGAAACTGTTATGGCAAATATATCTGTATTTGACTGCCTTGGCCAAAAAGTGAGTGACATTCAAAATATGGAATTGAATGGGATTAAGGAAATACCCATTCCAAAATCCGGTTATTTGAAAATTGAAAAAGTGAACATTTAATAACAGCTCCACTTAACAACAGCACCATTTAACAGCAGCACCATCTAGTATCCAACAATAATAGGTAACGCTATGATTAATGCTATAAGTAATAAAGTAGATTTAAGTACAAAGATAAGTTTTGGTCTGGGCGGTTTTGGTAAAGACTTCGGGTTAAATGTTATTAATGTCTTTCTGTTCTTTTACTATACCGATGTCGTAGGTGTTTCAGCAGCCTTTATCGGCACCGTGTTTTTGATTGCTCGTGTATGGGATACCGTCAATGATCCTATGATGGGATATATTGTTGCCAAAACCAAAACGCGATGGGGGCGATACAAGCCATGGATCTTGATCGGTAACATCTTGAATGCCGTGTGTATCATCGCTTTGTTTTCGGCCCACATGCTCGAAGGTACGACGCAGTTAGTCTTTATAGCCGTTACCTATATTGCGTGGGGCATGACCTACACAATGTTAGATGCACCCTTTTGGTCGTTAGTACCCACTATCACGTTAGATAAGTCAGAGCGAGAGGGGCTGATGCCTTACCCTCGATTATTTGCCACCGGTGCGAGCTATTTGGCTGGTGGTGCTGGTGTGTATGCCGTCAACTACCTAGGCAATGGCGATCAGGGACAAGGTTATATGTTGTTTGGCGTTATTGCTGCAATATTGGCGATTGTCAGTGCCGTGATCACCTGTGTCTGGACCAAACAGAACTTCGAAGAAGATCCGGAGGCGGCAAGCAAGTTTGATTTAAAAAGTGCCCGTACTGCGATATTCAAAAACGATCAGTTTCTCGCCTTGATTGTTATGGCGCTATTTTATAATGTGGCTGTTAATTTAATGAATGGCCTGAATCTTTACTTCTTCCAGTATGTACTGGGTGATGCAAAGTTATTCTCTATCTCCATGCTGTGGGGAGGAATATTTGGTGTCGCCTCGCTGATTGTATTCAAGCCATTAGTTAACCGGTTCGGTCGTAAACGCCTATTTAATTGCTCACTGCTTATGCCGTTAATGGCGGCAGTAACATTATATATAACGGCTAATTTCGCACCTACCTCAACCGTGTTGGTCGGCTTGGCAGGTATATTTAACGGGTTATCTTCTGCCTTATATTGGCTGATTGTGTTAGTGATGGTTGCTGATACTGTAGACTATGGTGACGATAAACATAATGTTCGTTCTGAAAGTGTATTGTATTCGGTGAATACGCTGGTGAGTAAATGTTCTGGTGCTTTGACGGGATTTCTTGTCGGTATTTCACTAACTCTTATCGGGTATGTACCCAATCAAATGCAAACAGAAGCAACAACGGCAGGGTTACAGGTTATATATCTTGCACCGGCATTGCTGTGTCTTGTTTCCTATTTTATTTATAACAAAATGTATTTATTAAATGGTGATGAGCTTGACCGAATTCAGACTAACTTAGAGCTTAAATATAGTTAGATTGAATGTTTGTCAGGAAAAATGAACCCCCACCTGATGCACATCCGGTGGGGGTTGTTTAGTGACAATTGAAAGCTCAGCCTACAGCCAATTTATCCTCGGCCTGCCGGATTTCAATGTGGTCATTGTTAAGATTAAGCACGATATTTTCCTGATCAGAAAAAATGGTTAGCTTCTGATCTGCACCGAGCTGATAGGCGATCGGCTGTTTCTCACAGCATGAAATCACCAAGTGGTCTTTTTGCTCAGGCAGTGGCCACTCAAGGTGATACATGTGCTCACTGGCATCCGAGAGCACAGGCTCATCATGTGACTTGTCTTCGTCGTAGCCATGCGACAGCGTCGGCTTGATATGGCCATGGCTTGGTAAGCCTACTTGGTAGTTCTTACCTTGCCCTGAGAGGTTAACCTTGCTGCCTTCCACAACCGCGTTACGAGGCGAGTGTAGTCGCCATTGTATCGCCTGCGGTTTGTGCAGCGAGATCTGATCGCAAATCAATACCCCTCTGCCAGCCAGCATTACCAGAGTACGGGTAAAGCGGTTGGTATCTTCATAGGCATGGTCAAGTTCGAGCTGAACCAGTGACCAATCGGTACCCTGCTCTTGCCGTAGTACCTTGGCGGTCGCTGATTCGTCATCAAGGATTTGGCCTTTTCCTCCGATCTCATGGCTGACCGTTTCTTTGTCGACGAATAGCGGTAAGTTATGGGCTTGGGTGGTGCGGGTCCATTGGTTGTGATGACCGCTGCCAAACCGGTAGCCGTAACTGCCGCTCGGGGTGAGGATGCTTTCGCCCTCATCAAACAAGGCGATATTACCTTGATCGGCATGACGGTGTGAGCTGTTACCAAATTGGCTCGCCCGGTAGTAAAGCGCTAACCCTTCGGTTTGTGCTTTGCCGAGTCCAGCAAAGGGATAGTATTGGCTATAAACCGGTTCACTTTGGCTACTTGCCTGCTCCTCAGCTTTACTCGCAGGAGTGGCATCACTCTTTGCAAAGGCTAACTGCTTAACTGTCGGGACGATATCAAGCAAATGCAGGTGGAACACGTCAATCTTCGCTTCCAGTTGCTGGCAGGCTTTGCGGGCTTGTTCGTTACCGAAACGCTCGGCGTAAATCCGCAGCGGGTTCTGGGCAAAAAAGCCCGGCCACTCTTTTCCATCGCGTCTGCACCAGAAGCCGTCACCAAACGGGTGAATCTCTTGCTCGGGAGCGACAAAGTCCATCGCAAATTGGCAGTAATTTTTATAGAACGGATGCTCATAGAAAGAGAATCCGCTGATCCGCTCGACCGACAGGAAGAAGGGGTGATGCCACTTGCTATAAGACGATGAATAGAAAGGCCCTTCAGCCCAGCTGCCATCTTCACCACCGTAAAACGGCAACACACTTTGATAGATCATCAAGGCGTAGTTGAGCCAGCGCTCGCACACCAGTTCGTCATACTCCTTGTGCAACACCAAAGCAGCCACACCCAAATAAGCGGGCAGGCGAGAAGTATGGGAATGCCCGGGGAACTGCTTGAATTTATCTTGCTCCAAACGCTGTTCCATCTGGTAGGCAATGCGTACTAGCATTGGTCTGACGAACTCTCTTTCACTATCGGTCAGTAGCGGCGATAACCAATGGTAGGCAAGGTAGAGGTTCCGAGCCAGAGACAGGCCAACTTCGTCGCCCCAAGTGCACGGGCGCAGTAGCGAAGCTGGGCCTTCAGGGCTCCATTCAGCTAATCGCAACATAAGTTGTACGGCTTGCTCCCCGTTTTCCTCCTCGCCCCAGATTTTGTAGAGCAGGGTCAGCGCCATCAAGTCGCGATCAATCCAGTTGCGCACATTGGTAATAGCGGTGCGCTTGCCTTCTTCTTGGCCGCGGCGATAATGGGTTGGGTAAGCGATGGCATCGATATCGACCAGTGTCGCTGTGTTTTTTAGTGTCTCGTAAAATTGCGCTGATGCATCGCGAACCTCAGTAATATCATGGCCAAAATACATCAAGAACTGATCATGTTCGGCGCACTGTTCAAACAGCTCCTTGGCACTGGGTGGCAAGTATTTCTCTGTTTGGCCATCAATCGCAAACGTCATCCACTGTGATGTGTTGTTCAGGGTATCCTGTACTCGCCAGCGATATTGGCCTGAAGAAAGCATGAACGGAAGCCTGAAAGGAGAACTGACGTTTTCCCAACGCCATTGAAGTTGCTTTTCAACATGTTCCAGCTCGATGTTATATACATCGTGATAGTCTGACTGCGGCCAGTTGAAGCTCGGCGGGTTGACCTGTGCGGGCTTGTTTTGTTCAGGGGTGACGAACTTTTGAAAGTCATGGGTTCGGCGTAGAGACAGCATATTACACCTCCTTGTTATACCAGGCGTATTCGCCGCTTTGCGGATTGATTTCCCCGATCTGTTTGGCGGGGGAGCCTGCCACAATGGCATGCGGAGCAACATTGCGGGTCACCACGGCATTGGCACACACTAACGCTGCTTTTCCAATCGTTACACCGGGGGTAACGACCACACCGGATGTCAGCCAGGCGCCATCTTCGATAGTGACTTTACCGTTTTCGAGGCTGGTACGGCCGCTGAAGTGGCCTGTGGCTGGATCGAAAAGGTGGTTTGAAGCCACAATCGATACATGTGGACCAATCAACACATTCTCACCGATGGTTACATCGCCGTTGATATAGCAGTAAAGGCCGACATAAGCGTTTTTAGCGGGTTGGTTGTCGCCAATACGAACAATGGCTCCTGGAGCAATACGTACTCCTTCGTTTTGGAATCCGAGGATTTGGGCACGGGTGTTATCATCCTCGAAATTACCGCTTTGGGTGGTATAGAGCGTGAATTTTTTGAATTCTTCTTCGCTCAGCTCGCCACCGAATCGTTTTTGTACTGACATGTTTGTCTCCCAAAAGAGATAGGAGCAAGGTGCTCCTACCTCAAGTCGTTCAAAATAATATTTAAAGATGCTTAGTTCGTTACCAGCTTGGCATCAACGGCTTCATTCAACTTGCGCTTAGAGCGCAGGAGCAAGAAGCCGATAAAGCCGACAATTGATGCAACCACAATAAACAGTGCACGGCCCCACAATGGGTTTGGCACAAGGGCCAATGCGGCCAAGAATAGTGATGCAGTCAGCAGCATCTTGCCTAGCATATCGTGCTGTTTGTTATCCATTACGATGCTAGCTTCGGTGTCTTCAACCACCACTTCGGTATCGACGTTGTTGAAGAACTTGTTGATTTCAGCAGCACGCTCAGGTGATGGTTCTTTGTAGAAGAAGCGAGATAGGACAAAGAACGGCAACGTAATCGACATGTGGCCGATAACCCCCAAGGTGACTGACTTCATTTCAGCGAACTCACGGGCGCTGATTGGCGCATCTAGGCCCAGCAAGGCTTCAATGGTTTGCGGTGTGATACCGAAGGCTATGATGGCAGATACACCCATACCGACAAGGATTGTGCCCCAGCCAGCCCAGTCAGGCGTTTTGCGGATGAAGAAACACATGATGGAAGGAATAAGAACCGGGAAGCCAACCAAGGTACCGACCAGCATCATCAGGTCAAACAGGCCGAACTCTTTCAGTGAGGTCAGGAACAGGCCCGTAATGATGATCACCACACCGAATACTGCAGTCAGGATCTTACTGGCAAGCATCAGGTGTTTTTCAGAGAAATCTTTACAGAAGTATGGTTCATAGACACTTTTCAGAATGATACCGGCGTTGCGGTTCAGCGCTGAGTCCATTGAAGACATGGTGGCTGCAAACATGGCTGCCAGCATCAAGCCAACCATACCGACAGGCATTTCGCGGCTAACAAAGATGTAGTAGGTCGCATCGGCCACCTTGTCGCCGAGCCCTTCCAAGCCCCAAGTAGCTACATCTGGATAGTTACCCGCGACAAACCATGCAGGTAGGAACCAGATCATTGGACCAAGGATCATTAGTGAACAAGCTAGAAGAGCGGCTTTACGGGCGTTCTTGGTATCTTTCGAGGCAATAAAGCGGTAAGAGTCGACCATGTTGTTGGTGCTGAAGAACTGCTTGATGAAGATACAGATAAACCAGCCAACGAACAGGTGGGTGTAGCTGTAGCCATCACCGATAAGCTGCTGGGTAGGCAGGCCAACTTCCATCAAGTTACCGACACCACCCGATTTCCAAATCGCCACCATGGCTGCGACGAACGTCATCACGGTGATGATGATCATCTGCATGAAGTCCGATGCGATAACCGCCCAACTTCCCCCGACCAACGACATGAACAGTACAACCAGACCGGCACCGATGATGGTTTGCTCAAGGGGTACCCCGACAACGGCACTGGTAAACACCGCCAAACCGTTTAGCCAGATTGCGGCCTGAAGCACACTGAGTGGTACGTTGGCCCAAGTGAAGACCTGTTCGTTCACTTTTCCCAAGCGTAACCTTACGCCCTGAAGTGGGCTGATCACACGCATTTGGCGCGCTTTAGCGGCAAAGAAGAGGTAGTTACAGAAGTAGCCGAGGGCGTTGGCAATAAATACTACACCCACTGACATGCCGCTGGTTAGCGCTTTTCCCATCAGGCCGGTAAAGGTCATGGCGCTCAGTGCCATCATAAAAGCACTGGAGCCAACCATCCACCATAGCATGCGGCCGCCTCCCCGGAAGTATTCACTGGTATTGGCTGCTGCTGAGCGGAACACCCAGCCGAGGCTCATTAGAAAGATGAAGTACACGAGTACGACAAGAATATCGATATCCATATTGGTAGGTTCCTATTGTGATAGGGCAGAGGTGTTATAAGACAATGTTGAGATGTCTCGTCCCTTTCGTTGTTTTAGTGCAAGTAGCCATGCGAGAAAAAGCATGAGACCTGATACACGTTTCACTATAGAGATCCTTATCAATCGGTGGAAATGATATTAATGTATAACAATAATACAAATAACGAATGGTAGTTGGATGGATATAAAAACACTCAGAACTTTCATCACCGTAGCGAAATTAAAGAACTTTTCAGCCGCTGCGAGGGAGCTGCATACGGTGCAGCCAACAGTCTCTCGCCATGTGTCAGAGCTGGAGAACGAACTGGGTGTAAAGCTGTTCCAACGTACAACTCACCAGGTTGAGCTGACGCAGGCAGGGGAAGTACTATTGCCAGAAGCGCTGAATATTATTGCCAACGATAAACGGGTGAAATCGCTGGTGGGGCAAACCACCGAGCAAGGGGAGTGCCAGATCAATATCGGTTATCTGGCAACGGCGTGTTCGTTCTTCTTACCGACCTTGTTAAGCCGGTTTACGGCGTTGAATCCCAACACCCAGACCAGCCTTTATGAAATGGCCGCAGATGAGCAATACCAAGCGTTAACCGAGAACAAGATTGATATCGCCTTTTCCCGCCGGCAGCCGAAATTGGACGGTAATCAGTTTATGGTCGAGAAGATCTATTCAGACAGGCTAATGGCTATTTTGCCCTTGACCCACCCGCTGGCAGATCGTAAAGCGCTGTCGTTGAGTGAACTGCGCAATGAGCGGTTTATTCTGTTCCGGCCCCACGAGTGGACCGAAATGTACGAACATATCCAGCTGCTTTGTCAGGAAAATGGCTTTTCGCCCAACATTACCTGCCACCCAGATAATATGCGCCACTTGGTGACCTCTGTGTCCTCTGGTTTGGGTATATCCATTGCGCCGAAGTGTATTAAATTCATTGCCCAGGATAACTGTGTCTGTGTTCCGATTGATGAAGTGAATTTGGTATTACCCTTGTATATGTATTACAAGCGTCAGGGGATGGCCCCCCAGTTATCGGAGTTGGTGAAGGCGTGCCTGAACAAAGTCCCAGATATTCAGTTGATGCTGCAAAGCTAGTGCAGACATAAAAAAACAGGCTTACCGAGGTAAGCCTGTTGGTTGGTCCAAATGTGGAGCAGTTGGAATTTGGTGGAGCAAATGGATTATGCGTTTGCTTGTGCTTCAGTAGCTGCAGGAGCAGGAACTTTCTTGCCAAGTTTCTTGGCCATCACTTCTTCCATTTTCTCCAGACTGACACCTTTGGTTTCTGGAACGAACTTGACCACAACAAACATACAAATCAGTGACAGGATAGCGAACAACCAGAAGCTGAATGCACCGTTGAAATGTTCTCGCAGGAAGGCATTGTCATTCAGCATCGGGAACGACTGGGTGACGATGAAACCGGTGAACCACTGTGCACCTACCGCGATAGACATTGCACGGGAGCGGATGCTGTTCGGGAAGATTTCAGAAATCATGGTCCAGCATGCACAACCCCACGAGGTCGCGTAGGAAACAACGTACAGACACAGTGCGAACAATGCCGCGTAGCCTTCAGTGCCGGTGTAAAGCACATAACCGACTACCGTCATACCTACCGCACAGCCGAAGGTACCGTATTTCATCAGCGGCAAACGACCGACTTTATCGATGAGGTACATACCTAGTGCGTTACCTAGGATGAAGACAACACCGACGAAGGTGGTCTGGAACAGGGCGTTTTCAGTACTACCGGTAATTGGTCTTAGGATTTCCGGCGTGTAGTACATAATCACGTTGATACCCGTTAGCTGCTGGGCGGCAGCAACGAAGGTACCGATCACCAAGATAGCAAACAGAAGCGGTGAACGCAGGCTGACTTGCTTCTTGCCCGGTGCGTTTGAATCTGCCAATGAGGCTTGGATCTCACCGATCAACTGGTCAGCATGCTTAGGATTGGAAATTCGCGATAGGGTGTCTTTAGCCTCATCGACTTTTCCTTTCAGTACCAACCAGCGTGGTGACTCAGGGATAAGGAACAACAGACCCGCAAACAGTGCGGCTGGAAGCACTTCTGAGCCCAGCATCCAGCGCCAGCCCATATCAACCAACCACGCTTCACTCATGCCTTTGGCAATCAGGTAGTTAACGTAGAACACCCCTGTCTGACCAATAACAGCAGATTGCTGGAACATACTGACGGCACGGCCTCGGAAGTCTTTCGGCGCCACTTCAGACATGTACATAGGTGAAACCACACAGGCTAAGCCAACGGCTATACCACCAACGATGCGAAGCATGACATAGAAAGTAAAGGTAGTCGCCAGCGCAGAGCCGATGGCGGAAATCATGAAGAGGATGGCTGCAATGAAGAGGGTTTTACGACGGCCATATTTGAGGGCGGACCAGCCAGCACTGACGGCACCGATAATACTACCTAGAACAACACTTGATACGGCCCAGCCAGTTTGTGCAGAGGTTAACCCGAAGTGCTCTCTGATAGGACCAATAGCGCCAGAAATAACAGCGGTATCATAACCTAATAAAATTCCCCCTAGGGCTGCGATACAACAAATTCGAATAATGTAAGCAAAATTATGTTTTCGGGCCTCGGCCGCGGTTGTGGGTGACATGTGTTGCTCCTTGATATATTCCCCTTCTCTCACTCAACCATCGAATAAGCATGAGCTGGGTAGCGGTCCGATACGCTAATCACTGTAGGGTATGAGTATCGGCTGTTTTATTTCACCCGTTTATCTGTAGTAGTTATATATTGCTTTGAAAATATTTTTTCATAAGGTGATGGTTTTATCATATGGGCATCATTTGCTCTCGGCTATACCCAAAGTGGCTTTTTATTCGTAAATGATATCTCGATCAAATTAAGAAAAATATTTTTCAAAATTAATTTTTAGGGTAAGTATTTGTTTTTATTTGTATTTATTGGTTTGTGATCTTGCTCAAGAAATCGCCGTAGCCCGCGTGATTGCTGGGTTGTTTCTATTTTTTTCGAAAAAATGAAATGCTTTTCAATGATCGAAAAATATTTTTCATTTTGTTTTTTTTGGTTATAGTGATTTCCAAGTTAAGCGAACGGTGAACAGAGCGAAGTTCTTTACTTGGGTGTCAAAAAAGCATAATCCAGAGAATAAGCAAATCACCTCATCACGTTAAATTTTTTATTTAAGTTATTGTTGGAGAACAAACATGAGCAATGTGCAATACGGAATCAGCCCACTGACTTGGACTAACGATGATATGCCAGAATTGGGTGGTGAGATCCCATTGGAAACATGTTTGAGTGAGATGGCAGAAGCGGGCTTTACCGGTACTGAACTAGGGACTAAATACCCACGTGAGCCAGAAGTACTTATCCCTCTTCTAGAAAAGCACGGCCTGGTTCTCGCTTCTGGCTGGTACAGCGGCAACCTGATGACGCTAACCGCGGACGAAGAAATTGCTGCTATGCAGGAGCACATCAAACTGCTGAAAGCGGCAGGTTGTAAGGCGATGGTATTTGGTGAGGTGAGCAACACGGTTCATGGCGACATCAACACTCCTTTATCTCAGCGCGTCATCCTGACTATGGATGAGTGGAAAGCTTACTGTGAGAAGCTAACGACTGTTTCTGAGTACCTACTCAACGAGCATGACATCAAGCTGTCTTTCCACCACCACGTGGGCACTATCTGTGAAACAGAAGACGACATCAACCTAATGATGGAGCTCACTGGCGACGCAGTTCACCTAACGCTGGACACAGGCCACATCACATACGGCGGCGGTAACCCTGTCACCATGATCAAGCGCTGGGGCCACCGTATCGGTCACATGCACTTTAAAGACCTACGCCTAGACGTAATGAAGGCCGCTCGCGATGCAGACAAATCATTCCTTAACGCAGTTCTTGATGGTGTATTTACCGTTCCTGGTACTGGCGACGTTGATTATGACGACGTATTCGCTGCACTGAAAGAGCGTGACTACAAAGGCTGGCTACTGGTTGAAGCCGAGCAGGATCCTGCAAAAGCGCACCCACTGACTTTCGCTAAAACTGCCTTTGAAAACATCAATGGCTACGCGAACAAGTACGGCCTGTAATAAAGAACCCCTGGGGGTATTAGCCCCCTAAAGTATCCCCGGCTGCACCAATTGGGAGGTGGGGCTGGGGTAGGGATACCCCATCGGGTACTGAATATCGAGGAAGACAATGAATACTGTACGCCTGACTGTTGCTGAAGCGCTTGCTAAATACCTTGCAGCACAAATGATTGAAATTGATGGAAAGAAAGAACAACTTTTCGGTACGGCCTTTGCGATTTTTGGTCACGGTAATGTGACGTGTTTTGGCCAGCAGCTAAAGAATATCGAAGATAAAATCCCAACCTGGCGCGGTCAGAATGAACAGTCGATGGCGACAGCAGCCATTGCATACGCCAAGGCGAATCAGCGTCGCCGTATTGGTATTGCAACCAGCTCAATTGGTCCGGGTGCAACTAACATGGTTACTGCTGCCGGTATCGCACATACTAACCGTCTGCCTCTGCTACTTATTGCTGGTGATGCTTATGTTAGCCGTCTACCAGACCCAGTTTTACAACAGCCGGAGAACTTTGAAGATCCGTCTGTTACCTCTAACGATGCATTCAAGCCACTAACACGCTACTGGGACCGCGTGCTGTCGCCATCCCAGCTAATGCACACATTGCCGCAAGCACTAGATACCATGCTAGACCCAGCAACCTGTGGGCCGGTATTCTTAGGTTTGCCGCAAGATATCCAAGGTGTTGCTTACGACTTCCCTGAAGTGTTCTTTGCTGAGAAAGTGCACCGTATCCGCCGCCCAGAGCCTGAAATGATCGTGCTGGAAGAGGCAAAAGAAATTCTACTGCAAGCGAAGAAGCCGCTGATTATCTCAGGCGGTGGCGTTCACTACTCGCTAGCCACTGACGAGCTGGCGGACTTTGCTGGCAAGCACAACATCCCAGTGGTCGAGACCATTGCCGGTCGCGCCACCATGCTCCAAGACAATCCACTGAACGCAGGCCCAATCGGTGTAACCGGTTCAGATTCTGCCAATCACATGGCTAACGAAGCGGATGTAGTACTCGCTATCGGTACCCGCCTGCAGGACTTCACTACTGGCTCCTGGACGGTATTTAAGAATCCTGAAATGAAGTTGATTAGCATCAATGTCGCGAAATTCGATGCCATCAAGCACATGTCTTACCCAGTATTGGGTGATGCCAAAACATCGATGACCAAGCTATCTACGCTACTTGGCGATTGGCGTTCAGGTGATGAGTGGTCGGCAAAAGCCAAAGCAGAAGCCGATGAGTGGAAAGCTCTGGTTCACCGCCGTACCCACCCACAAGAGGGTGATCTTCTACCTGGCATGTCTTCTTACGCGGAAGTGATCGGCAAGCTAAACAAGTCAATGGAAAAAGGCGACACCGTACTGACAGCAGCGGGTGGTCTACCGGCTGAGCTTTCTATGAACTGGCAAAACTACCAGATCGGCAAGTTCGATATCGATTTTGGCTACTCATGCATGGGCTATGAAATTGCCGGTGGCTGGGGCGCAAAAGTTGCCAACCCAGACAACGATGTCGTGGTACTGGTTGGTGACGGCTCATACCTTATCCAGAACTCAGACATCTACTCATCAGTACTGACTGGCCACAAGATGATTGTGGTGGTGTGTGATAACGGCGGGTTCGCGGTTATCAACAAACTACAGAACAACACCGGTAACGAGTCATTCAATAACCTACTTGAAGACTGCCGCCGCCCAGATGGCGAACTGGCCCGTGTCGATTTTGCCAAGCACGCTGAAGCACAAGGTGCAATTTCCGAGAAACTGACGTCTGTTGACGAGTTTGATGCTGCCTTTGCCCGCGCGAAAGAAGCGGACCGCACTTATGTGATTGTGGTGGATATCGACCCTGTATCTCCTGCGGCATGGTCCAAGTGTGACTGCTGGTGGGAAGTAGGTTTACCAGAAGTGACTCGCAACGAAGAAACGGCGAAGAAAGTCGCGGATTGGGAAGAAGGCCGAGCTACCCAGAGACGAGGCGTCTAAGGCCTTGGTGTCTAAGGTCTTAGAGTCTGGCCGATAACGAATTCCGAACATTTAATTTTTCATATTTCCAATAAATTACCCGCAGGTATCACGGAAGTCTTGTTTCATATCGCTTGAAGAAGTCGTGATGCCTGCCAAGGAGTGAACCATGTTTAATGAAGAGCGTCATTTTGACCAACCAATCCGCTGGGCAATGGTAGGCGGTGGCCGTGGTAGCCAAATCGGTTACTCACACCGCAATGCCGCACAGCGTGATGGTCTGTTCAAGTTGGTTGCCGGTGCATTCGACCTAGATCCAGCGCGTTGCCGCGATTTCGGTGAAAACCTAGGCCTAGAAGGCGACCGTTGCTACGCCAACTACCAAGAGATGTTCGAGCAAGAAGCGCAGCGTGAAGACGGTATCCAAGCGGTATCGATCGCGACACCGAACTCCACGCACTATGCCATTTGCAAAGCGGCGCTAGAAGCCAACCTTCACGTGGTATGTGAAAAGCCTATTACCTTTACCACTGAAGAAGCAGAAGAGCTGAAAGAAATCGCGGCGAAACATAACCGTGTTATCGGCGTAATGTACGGTTACAGCGGTTTCCCAATGGTTCAGCAGGCCCGTGAAATGGTTCAGCGCGGCGACCTAGGTGAAATTCGTGTTATCAACATGCAGTTCGCCCACGGCTTCCACAACGAAGAGTACGAACTGAACGATCCAGGCCTGAAGTGGCGTGTGAGCCCAGAAGTGTCTGGTCCAACATATGTACTGGGTGATATCGGTACTCACGCTTTCTACCTATGTGAAGTGATGACAGGCCTTGAAGTGGACCGCTTATCTTGTATGCGCCAGAGCTTCATCAAGTCCCGTACGCCGCTAGAAGATAATGCCCACGTAATGATGGAATTCAAGGGCGGCGCAGTCGGCACCCTTTGGGCATCAGCGGTGAACTCAGGCTCTATGCACCAGCAGAAGATCCGCATCGTCGGCTCTAAAGCCTCTATTGAGTGGTGGGATGAGCAACCAAACCAGCTTCGCTTTGAGGTACAGGGTGAGCCATCACGCGTGCTAGAGCGTGGCATGGGCTATCTGCACCAAGATGCGCCGGGTGTTGCATCAAACCGTGTTGGCGGTGGCCACGCAGAAGGTTACTTCGAGTCTTGGGCAAATCTATACCACCGTTTTGCTTTGGCGTTCGACGCGGCAGACCGTGACGATCAGGCAGCACTCGCTGATATCTGGTTCCCGGGTATTGATGCCGGTATCGAAGGCGTACGCCTGTGTGAGAAGTGCGTTGAGTCAGCAGACCAAAACGCAGCTTGGGTTGATTACGAGTAATAGGAACGGACCATGACAAAGATTGCACTTCAGCAAGACCGCAAGCTGGATGCCATAGTGTTGGGACGTGCGGGCGTAGATCTTTACGCCCGTGAATCAAACACGGACATGGCAGATATTTCAGGCTTCAACAAATTCGTCGGAGGCTCGGCGGCCAACATCGCAGTGGCGGTGAGCAAACTTGGCGGCAAGGTCGGGTTTATTGGTTGCGTCGCTGATGATGCTTTCGGCGGCTACGTGAAGCAGTACATGTCAGGCCAAGGTATCAACCTTGATGGCATGATGACAGACAACTCGGGCTCGCGCACTTCCGTTGCCTTTACCGAGATGAAGCCAAGCGACTGTACGGTACTGATTTACCGTAACAAAGCGTCTGACCTGACTATCAAACCAGAACAAGTCGACCCAGAGTACATCGCCAGCTCGAAAGTGTTGGTGGTAACCGGTACGGCACTGTCTGAAAGCCCGAGCCGTGAAGCCACGCTTATCGCGATGGAACACGCCCGTCGCAGCAACACGCTGGTTGTGCTTGATGTCGACTACCGTCCATATTCATGGCGTACCGATGTCGATGCTTCTATCTACTACGGCATCGCAGCAGGTCTCTCTGACATCGTGATCGGCAACCGCGAAGAGTTCGACATGATGGAGACGGTACTGGCCCCGGGCAACAAGGATGACGATGCTACCGCAGAGCGTTTCCTGCGTGCCAATACTCAGGTGGTGGTGATCAAGGCCGGTGAGTTCGGCTCTAAAGTCTACTGCCGCGACGGCCACAAGTTCCAGCAGGGCATCTTCCGCGTTGACGTACAGAAGCCATTTGGCTCTGGTGACTCATTTGCAGGCGGCCTGATTTGGACGCTGGTCAATGGTGGCGAGCTGGAAGATGGCGTTAAGCATGGATCAGCGGCTGCGGCGATTAATGTCAGTGGTAATAGCTGTACCGAAGCGATGCCAACCAAAGAGCAGCTATTCGATTTTATTGAGACCAGAGAACAAGGCCTTTAATTGTCGCAATTAGCGTCAAGTGAAAGCGTATTTTGGTCAGCCGGGTCAGTACCACTGGATTTTCAGTCTTCCATCGGTACACACCATCGAGACCCGGCTTTTTTATTCCCCTAAAAATTAAAACAACATAATTACAAGGCTGTACTGATCAATGGGCAAGGTTGATCAGGCAGTGAGGAGAGAGAACCATGGGTAAGCATATCCCGCCTTTTGATAATAAAAACCAGCCAATTGTTGATGTGAACGATGAAGTCACACCATTGTGTTATTTCAACCAAGTTCATCTTTTACAAGGCGAGCAGCACCAGCACGTCGTGGAAGGCTATGAGTCAGTTATCGTACTGGCTGGCGGTACTTGTTCAATCAAGGTAACCAATGGCGAGAGAACAGAAGTCTTCGACAACATCGGCCAGCGTAAGTCGGTGTGGGAAGGTAACCCTGAATCTGTGTACGTTCCGCTAGGCTGGAGTGCAGAGATTGAGTGCGTGAGCGATGCTGCTGACGTGATGATTGCCGGTGGTAAGTTCGAAGAATCACTAGAACCCTTCTGCAGCCGCCAAGATCAAGTCGATATCGTGCAATACGGTTCTGATGACACCAAAACTCACCGTAAGATCAAGCATGTATTGGGTCAATCCAATGCTGATAAGCGCGGTCGCCTATTGGTAAGCGAGCTGTTTACCGTGGGTGCGGGTGGCTGGTCTGGTTTCCCTCCTCACAAGCATGATGAAGACCGTGTTAAGCCTGATGGCAGCAAAGAGACCCTGTACGAAGAAGTCTACCAGTTCCGCTTCAACCCTGATTTCGGCTTCGGTGCCCAGTTCCTGTATGAGCACGAAGATGATTTCGGTCCGGTTTACCATGTTCGTACCGGTTCAGTGATTGCCATCGATAAAGGCTACCACCCAAGCGTGGCAGCGCCAGGCTATGAGATGTATTACTTCACCATCATTGTCGGCAAAACCGAGAAGTCGCTTATCCAGCACTTTGACCCACACCATGAATACCAAGTAGAGACGATCCCTGGCATCAAGGACATGATCGCCAAGTTCAAATAACACGGAGGCTTACTAATATGCTCGCTAATCTAAAAGATCTTTTGCCTGAGGCTGCAGCCTCCGACTATGCCGTCCCTTGCTTTAACGTGTTCGGTTACGAAGATGCCCGTGCTGTCGTCGAAGCGGCAGAAGAAGTGAACAAGCCGGTGATCCTCGCTTGTAACAAAGATGTCGCTGATTTCTACGGGGTTGAAACGGCAGCCGCGATGTTCCTGACATTGGCAAAAAATAGCTTAGTGCCTGTGTGTTTGCACCTAGATCATACTTATGAGGAAGAGATCGTTTACCGCGCACTGAAAGCGGGTTTTAGCTCGGTGATGTTCGATGGCTCGCAGCTATCACTGGAAGAAAACATTGCCCGTACTCGCGCCGTGGCAGAAGTCGCCCATGCAATGGGCGCATCGGTTGAAGGCGAGATTGGCTCGGTGCCTTACGATGAGGGCCGAGATCACATCAAGTCTATCTATACCGAAGCAGAAGAAGCCGCCCGTTTTGCCAAAGAAAGTGGTGCCGACTGTGTTGCTGTCTCGGTGGGTAACGTACACCGTTTGACTGAGCCGACCTGCACCATCGATTTTGGCCGCTTGGATAAGATCGCCAGCATGGTTGATGTCCCGCTGGTTATCCACGGCACGAGCGGTATCCGTAACGAAGATATGGAAGTACTCAAGCGTACCCGCGTATCGAAATTCAACATCGGCACCTGCCTGCGCCAAGCGCTGGGTCATGGCCTTCGTGATTTCATGAATGAAGAGCCTGAGAAGTTTGACCGTATTTATTTTATGAAGAAGGCAATGCCTGCTGTAAAAGACGAAGCGATTCGTAATTTCAAACTGTTGTCGTAAAAACTGTCGTAATTAATTTGGCCCTGTTAATCGCAGGGCATTTTTTTCAGCGCAGGAGAATATCAATATATGGAAGTAGCCGAACTATTACCCACGGATTTGGACACGTTGAAAGATCAAATTGTCAGGCAATATGATGGCTTGAGCCCGCGTTTGCAGCAGGTTGCCGATTTCGCCATGGCGCAACCTATGCTGGTGGCAGTTGAAACTATGGTTACTATCGCTGAGCAAGCCAATGTGCCCTTGTCCACCCTTAGCCGCTTCTCCAGCGCGATGGGGTACTCAGGGTTTAGTTCAATGCAGGCTGTCTTTCGTCATCATTACTTTAACCGCCCACGTGATTACAAAGAGCGGGTACGCAAAGCCAGAAATGAATCAGAGTTTGGCCCTGAGTCAGCGGCGGCCATTTTTCATGATTTTGGTGCGGCAAATATTGAGGCAATGGAGCAGCTACAAATAACCGTGTCGCCGCAAAAGTTAGACCGGGCTGTGGCTTTGCTCGAAAGAGCCGAAACGATATATATCCAAGGTATGCGGCGGGCCTACCCAGTGGCATTTTATCTCTGGTATGCCCTGATGAAATCCAACAATGACGTCGTGCTGATTGATGATAACGGTGGCATGTTATCGCCATTGACCCGATTAATGAGCGACAAAGACGTGTTGGTCACCTTTACCTTCAGCCCTTATGCGGCAGAAACCACCGAGGTTATTGAACTCGCGCATCAGAAGGACGTTCCTATTATCGCGATCACCGATAATCAGATGATGGAGCAGGGCAACAAGATGGAGGTCTGCTTTGAGGTGGAGGAGGGCGACAACTTGGGATTCCGCTCACTCAGTTGCTCGGTCTATCTGGCCCAGACGCTGGCGGTAAGTTTGATGTGCAAAGATACAAAATAGAGCCTCGCCTGAGGCTCTATTTTTATGATTGGATTAACTAGAAGCTTTTACTCGCCACACTCTTTGCTCAGATACGCCATAGCAACCGCTTGGGCCTCGGCATTGGTGTTTACCGTTTCTTTCTCGCGTAGCTCAAGGTAAAGCGCGACACACTTCTTCACCGCTTTGGTCAAAGAGGCCGGTTCAGGCTTTGCGATGGTTTCTTCTAGCTGCTGGGAAAATTCCGGTAGGTACTTTTCTACCTTACGCACACCGAATGGCGTGAAACCGCCTTGTTTAAGGGCCAATGGTGACAGCACCGTCTGGCGGATAAAGGAAATAAACTCCAAGGTTTCAAAGTATTCGCCACGGGCAATTTTGGTTGCCGCGTAGTGGGTCCAAATCCAGAAACGGTCCTCAATCCATTGCGGGTCTGGTTGCGGGAAATGATGCTGGGAGTGTTGGTAAACATCCGATAGGTAACTTTCCCGTTCCCACACCACTTTCGTCTCATCAACACGGGTGGCAGCATCCGGCAGGGCAACAAACTTGAAGTCCACATGCACAGTATTTGGCTCGAATAGCGCGATAACTAGACGAGGTTCACCGACGTGCTCACCGGTAAAGGCGGCGAGTTTGCCATCAACACGGTCGATAATCTCGAATCGCTCTTTCATTATGATGTCGAATTGAGTTGGCTCGACCGCGATAACTAAATCGAGATCGCTGTATTTATCCATGGAATCAGAGGCAAATGAGCCGCTGGCACCAATGCCAAGAATACGTGGATCCTGAGAAAATACAGAAATGATCTTTTCTAAAAGCTGCTGATGAGTGCTTGGAAGTGATTGTGGAAACTTCATATTTTACCTATTTAATTTGTTGAAACTGCTGCGGCAGCCACTGCGGTAAAATGAGCGCAGCATTACAGAATGCCAAAAAAGAGAAGGGATTGCTACAGAGCGTTTAGAATTGGTTGTTGATGATGAAAAAAAGCCCGCAGCAGGGAGCTGCCACGGGCTTGAACAAAAAGAACGATAAGTAGATCTTATACCCAGACAAGATGGAGTCACTGGGCTATGTGCGTTATGAATACGGGGTTAATAATGTCAACGCATTGTGACAAAGAGGCGACTCTAAGATGACGATTTATCGAGCAGGCGATTCCACTTTCGGCGTATAGCCGGTTAAAGCACCTTGTGGATATTGGCGATTAGGTAATAGGCCCAACAGTTGATACCTGTATTTAACGTTGGAGCCTTCCATGTTAGTAGGCGAATACTAACCTAGCTTTGTAATTTCAAAGAAAATGCCGACGTGATGTCGGCATTTTTAGTGGTAATTGGTGATTACATCGTTTTAAGCTTGATCAGTACAAAGCGGTGAATTCTGTGATTTCTGGTTTGCCGCGAAGCAGTAGGAAATCGAGGAAGCGGCTAGTCGATGTGGTCAGGATCTGTTCTTCATTAACACCGTGTTTTTCCAGCAAGGCGATGGCGAGATCTAACCGGGCAATTTCTTCGCTGAAGTGGGCATCGGATCCAGTCGTGAAATACACGCCGATCTCTTTGCCGATCTCGACAATATTGCTGCAACGAACGTCGCTGCCTTTACGGCTTTTACCCGTGAGTGACGTGTTGTTGACCTCAACTGCCACGTTATGCTCCTTGGCACAACTTAACACCTGCTCGATATCAAACGGGTAATTGGGGTTGCCCAAGTGCCCTAGGACATCGACTCGGCCACTTTTGATGACATTGACCAGAGCGGCTGTATGCTCGGCTTCTGTCGCCGGTTTGAACACGGGCTCATGGAAACTGGCGATAACCCAATCAAGGTGCTGGTCAGTCGAAGGCGGCAGGTCGATTTCACCCTTCACATTGAGAGTATTGGCTTCGACCCCCCGCAAGATCCCGACATCATGCAAGAAGCGGGGTAGGATCCGCTGGTTATTGAAATGCCAATAATGAGGGGCTCCCGGCATTTCCGGAGCATGGTCGGTGGTGCAAAGCAACTTCAGTTTTTTATTTTTCGCGGCCTGGGCATTTTCAATAATGGTGCTGTAAGCATGTCCACTGGCAATGGTATGGGTGTGGCTATCTATCACGATATCCATAGTGATCTCCTAGTTCGGGTCCTTCAGAGGTGGACTGCTTATTGGATTTCAAATGAACCGTCGCGGTTCATAAACAAATTCAAATCAGCCTTGATGGAATGGTTGAGCACTTTCTCGACATTGACCGCATCTGATTGGTGGTAAAACGCCAAGGCGTCTTCTGGCGAACTGCCGCCGCGGATCTTCCTGTTGACCAAGCGCTCTTGCAGGAACTCCGCTTCGGTGTCGAGGAAAACGGAGAAGTCAGCGAGTTTATGTAGTCCTTGCCAAACAGGCTCATCGAGTAGCAGCCAGTTACCTTCTACCACAACAATATTGCGTTTAACGTCAATGGCATCATCAACCGGATCATGCAGGTTCCTGTCGTAGTAAGGCCACTTGGGGTCGTTGATTTTGAGCTGTTTTAGCTTGTCGATAAGCTCGGTCAAATTGAAGGTTTCGTATGAGCCTTTAATACTGCGTAGGGAAACACGTTCTCCATTTCGTTCAATACTGTTGTTGTCGAGAATTTCATTGGGGTAATGAAAGCCATCAAAAGGCAATACTTGCAAGGGTTCTAGGTGTTCATCTTGTTCTGATAAATGTTCCCAAAAGGCGGCAAGTGTTGATTTTCCACTTCCAGGAGGTGCACTGAGAAAAATAACTATACGTTGTTGTGTTTCTTTATAAAGGCGGGTGAATTTTTCAACCAGTGGCTGGTGGATGGTGCCGATATCTTTATCGGGAAATACGGCTTCGGTATCAAATCCACTGATGTTTAAATTTACTTTCATTGTGAGGCCTCACTGTTTTATCTCTCTTTCGATATTTTCAATTAACAGCTCACATGAAAGGTTAAGCACTGTTTTGATCAGAGATTCATATCTCATCTGTGAAAACGCTTCGAAAGAAGAAAACTTTAATTTGTTTATGGACTCAAGATAAAAGCCGTCTTGCTGTGTCGAGATCACCGATTGGCTTTTTATGAAGTCGTAAACGACATCATCACCGAAAGAAATTCTGTCTGAAGCAGACGCGGCATACTCTAAGGTTTGGTTGTACAAACCAATATCGGCATAGGTTTCCAACGAGATTTTACCCATAGCGAACATTAGTTTAGAGACGACATCAGTGGTTACTAACGGGCCGTCTTCCCGTAGTAATGGCTCCACAGCATACTCCATCACTAACTCGTCCTGAACGAAGACTTTAGGGAGTAATGCTTTTAACTTGAGGTTTATTATTTTGTTCGAAACCTGAAGAAACGAAGTGGCGTTATCGCACTCTTCCAGTTTCTTCAGTAATTCATATTCACGTGACAACGTTTGTGACCTCTTCATTATGTGGCAGCGCAAAGGCTACCACACAAATTCGTTGTAACTAAACCGCTAAGCTCACGTCATAAAACTCTAGTAACGCTTTTTCTGCGTGTTCGTTCCACACATAGTTGTTGGCTTTTAGAATAGCGTCCAACTCGGCGAAGAACGGGTTTTGATCAGCAAGTGACATAAAGTCATCAATAGCAGTCAGCGGAAGATCAATATGCGGGTAAATAAGCTTTTTGCCGCCAGGGATCTCCAGCTGGTTCAAAATCGTATGCGGTGCCGCTTGCAGGCCACCAACATGGGTGATCATATATGATGGGTTGATAAGGTGATCAGAAGATAAGTCGAGTGATTCGATCATATCGCCTGTTGAGCCGCCCGAGGTACCCACAATATGGGTTGCTTCGTAGTGCACGTTGTAGAAGTTGAACGGGACTTTGAATTTCTTGTCAGTCGGGCCGGCAAAGAAGTTCAGGCAGCCATCGTTGCCTAGAAGCTCATCGGCTTGTTCCAGTACTTGTGAAACGGCGGCGTATACCATCACATCATCGTAGCCCTGGCCTTCGTTGAGCGATTTCAGATACTCAACCGGAGCGTCCACTTTCGCGGTATTCACATAGTGTAGCGCGATGCCTTGTTCTTGCGCAGTGCTCACTGGGATCAGGCTTTCAGCGCGATCAAGGCGGGCTTGGTCAATGTCGGTCACCACAATGATTCTTGGTTTAACCGGACCATTAATTGCGTAATCAATGGCACCGATACCCATCGGGCCTGCACAGGCTAGTAGAGCCAATGAACCGCCTTCTTTGATACCCATCTCGTGTTCGTAAACATACGGCGTGGTGTGGTAGCTGGCGTGGTAAGCACCGATGATGCAAGACATCGGCTCAGCCAGTGAAGCATCAGCAAAGTATTCACCTTTGTATGGCAGTACACAGCCTAGGTCGATAGCGATTTTCGGAATGATAGAGTAGGTGGCGTTACCGCCGAAGGTCTCGTAGCTGTAACCGGCAGAGTAGCCTGATGGTAGGCCCATCGCAGGCTGCAGAACAAAAGAATCACCGGCAGTGAACTTGTCTTTCAGGTTTTCGCCTACTTCAACAATGATGCCTGCGTATTCGTGGCCTGTCATTACTGGTACTTCAGCGATATTTTCTGGTACACGTTTGTGCTTAGTACCTAGTAGAGCCGCTTTGTAAGTCGATAGACAAATACTGTTTGAGATGTTCTTTACCAGTAGCTCGTCTGGTGAAATGGTTGGCAGTTCGAACGTTCTTAGTTGAACATCTTTTTCGCCACAGATAACCGCTGCCGTTGTTTGTACCATGATTTCTCTCCAAAGTAGGGCGGCGGGCCGCCCTATAATGCAATTGTTAAGCTTGTTGTTCGATAGTTACCATCAGCTCATCAAGAGCAGGGTCGTTCAGGAAGTTTTTGATAGTGATGACCGGAAGTCCTGTTGCGTTAACCGCTCGGCTTTCCAGACTTTCGTGGGTTACCACGATGTCGGCGTCACTTGGGACTTTCTCGATAGCAAAGTTCTTCACTTCAATATCAATCCCTGCTTTGGTTAATTTGCGCTTGAAGGTTGAGGCACCCATCGCACTGGAGCCCATTCCCGCATCACATGCGAAGGCGACGAATTGGATAGCTTTTGTTTCTGCGGTAGTACCTGCTTCAGCTGTTGTTGCTGGTTTCAGCGCACCTTCTGATTTCATGTCTTTCATGTCAGTGACAGACTGTTCGAACTCTTTCTCTTTGTCTTCTGACTTGCTCATCTTCAGAATCGCACTGGCGACTAGGAAGGATACGACTGTTGCTGATACCACACCGGCAATAGTTGCGATGAAGCTGCCTTTTGGTGTTAGTGCCAAGTAAGAGAAGATAGAGCCTGGGCTAGGACCCGCAACCAGACCTGCATCTAGTAGGTTGAATGTTGCGATACCAGTTGCAGCACCGGCAATCATTGCCACAATCATGATTGGCTTCATCAGCACGTATGGGAAGTAAAGCTCGTGAATACCGCCGAAGAAGTGGATGATGATGGCACTTGGTGCTGAGCGCTTACTTAGGCCTTGGCCGAATTTCGCGTAAGCCAGCAACATACCGAGACCTGGACCTGGGTTAGATGCCACCATGAAGAAAATAGATTTGCCGGTTTCTGCTGCTGCCTGTAGACCCAGTGGGTAGTAAATCCCTTGGTCGATAGCGTTGTTCAGGAACAGTACCTTGGCAGGTTCGTTGATAATTGCCAGTAGCGGTAGGAAGCCGGTTGCAACTAGCGCTTCGATGCCTGATTTAACAAAAAGGTTAGCGGCTGTGACTGCAGGACCAACAATTTCGTAGGCGAACAAGCACAGGATCATGCCGACAATACCTAGCGAGAAGTTGTTTACCACCATCTCGAAGCCAGAAGGAATGCGGTGCTGGATACGCTTATCCATTTGTACCACTACCCACGCACTCAGTGGACCCATGATCATCGCACCGACAAACATTGGGATATCCGCACCAACGATGACACCCATGGTACCGATAGCACCGGCTACGGCACCGCGCTTGTCACCGATAATTTGACCACCGGTGTAACCAATCAGTAGGGGAAGCAAGTAGGTGATCATTGGGCCAACAAGTTCACCAAAGGCTTCGTTTGGCATCCAACCTGTCGGGATAAAGAGTGCGGTAATAAAGCCCCAGGCAATAAAGGCCCCGATGTTCGGCAATACCATGGCGGTCAAATGACCCCCAAAGGCTTGCACATTAGCTCGCATGTTTGCTTTCACGTTATGTTCCTTCTTAGTACGCTTTTATTATGTCCAGCACTTGTTCTTTGGAAGAAGCTTGGGCTAGTTTTTCAATGTTCTCTTCATCCACAAACATCTCGCTCAAGGCTTGAATCACTTCAATGTGGGTATCAGAGTCTTTTGCTGCTAAAGTAATAAGGACATTGGCAGGACCGAGGTCAGAGCCAAAATCAACAGGGGACGGGAAAACATGAATACCAAGGCCTGTTTTCAATACCCCTGTTTCAGGTCGGGCATGAGGCATTGCTAGGCCTGGGCATAAAACGTAGTAAGGACCATTTTCTTTTGTCGATTGGATAATGGCATCGGCATACTGATTTGATACGTAGCCGCGTTGCTCAAGGTAGTCAGTTGTTTTCCTTACAGCTTCTTGCCATTGGTATGTTCCGTCATTGATGACATCCACTAATTCGTGATCAATTAAATCGTATAGCATGTCTTTAACCCTGTTTTTCGTTGTTGGGGTTATTATCAATACAAGCGGATTAAAGAAGCAAATGGCCGATTTTTGTGACTCAGATCTAATTAATTTTGGTGTCAATAGGGCTTTTATTTGTCTGATCTCAAATTGACAAGGAAATTAATTTTCATTTTTTATCTGAGTTACAAATCAATAGGTGAAATTAGACGTTGATCAAATTGCTGGGAATTTAATTTATTTCGCTCAATGTGATTAATGTCTTGTTTTGCTAATTGCGCAGGTTAAAAGTTTGAGTTAGATCGGTTTGGTTTTCTGCGGATTTTAGACGCTTTCAACGGCTTTCATATGTCGTTTACCTAAGGTTCAGCGAAGAAATTATCACCTGTAATTTAGTAACGAGATGGGTGAAATTTACTGAGTATTTGCCCGATGATAATAGCTGCTGGTGGTGAGTAACAAGGCTCCCCTGACTGGGTTGCTGCAGCGTGTGAGCAGGTTATCTAGTTAGTTTTTGTTTGCTGTTTACGAATAAAAGAAAGGGCCAGATGATGACATCTGGCCCTTTGTTGTTTTTGGATGCCGAGTTTCTGAATGTGCTCTACCCTGTCAGACCATCTAAGAAAGACTTTTTGGCTAACGACTTCTTCAGCTCTTCCAGCCATTCAGCGCCTTCGCCCGAGAAGTACTCTTGTGTGGTTTCATAACCTAACTCATAAAGCGCTTTCAGGCTCTCATTACTGACGTTGAAGGCACCCCATTTATCAATCCCTTCTGGCGAGAGGCTGATATCGGGTAGCTTGATACTCTTTAGCAGGTGCGCCGAGCTGTAGATCTCAAATACCCGGTCAAGAACATCAAAAGCATCGGAGAACTCGTGATTATCTTTATGCTCCAAAGGGCTTAAATACATGCCGAGATGGGAGCGACACAGGTCGTGGATGAGATCGGTGGGGTAGTTATTGGTGATACCACCGTCAGCAAACAGCTTGTCGCCGATTTTTACCGGAGTGAACATGCCCGGATAAGCGGCAGAGGCCAGCAGCGGTTGAATGAGTTCCCCTTCCTTGAACACAACCTGTTGCGCAGTATTGAGATCGGTTGCCGCTATATAAAGCGGAATGTCGAGGGTATCGAAATTATCCCGCTTGATCCAACCGTGGAAATGACGGTTCAGCTTTTCGGCATTGATCAACCCCAGCTTGTTGAAAGAGAAGTTGCTGGCTTTAAACATCTGACTTTCAATAAAAAACGTGAAGACTTTATCTGGTGAATGCCCAGCAGCGTAAAGCGCACCGACCAGCGCACCACCGCTAGCACCTGAAATCACATCCGGCTTTACGCCTTGCTCGTCGAGGTGCTTCAGCATACCGATTTGCGCCATGCATTTCGCACCACCACCAGAGAGTGTGAGTCCGAATTTATAGGGTTTTGAGTTGAAGAATGATGATGGCAACGTCTCTATCCTGCAATAGACCAGATTTAGATAGCCAATATATCATTAAGTCAGCAAGCTTCATGACGATATTGTGTTAAATATCATATCCGGTTAATAGTAGAAAAGTGTGGTTTTGGAGAGCCTTGACTTGTACTTTCTTTAACCAGTATCATCTATCCATCATATCTAAAGAGTTCAACGCCATAATGAAGTACTAACATCCCGACTTTCCAATTTAGACAAAATTATTGGGACACTTGGGGTTAGTGGGCGTTGCTTCGTCATTGCTATCTTGCAGAAAATAAAACGATTATTACCGTTCAGCTTATTGCTGTTGCATTCTATTTTGATCGTTTCTAAGTAACGGCTATGCCCCTTTTACTGATTGACGTAAAGGGAGGTATTTTTATGCCTGTATCATTTACACCTGTTTTACTTACACAACAACTGTCATTCCAGCTCGATACGGGTGAATGGCTATTTGAAGATATTAACTTCAGCCTCAATCACCGCCTCACCGGGCTAGTTGGACGTAACGGAGTCGGAAAGTCGGTATTCTTTTCGCTATTGCTAGGAAAATTGGCTCCGACACGAGGACATGTTACCCGTCAGGGGAAGGTTGCCTATTACTCTCAGCTGCCTTCTGAGTTGCTGGGGACTGCGTTGAGCATCGCGCAATATTTAGGTGTCAGCGAAAAAATATTGGCACTAAAAGCCATAGAGTTGGGTAGCTGTGATCCCAAGCATTTCGAGGTGATTGGAGAAGACTGGGACGTAGAAAGCCGTACTAAGCAGCTCTTAGCTACCCTTAGGATTTCCCCTGATCTTGACGCGTATTGTCACACCCTGAGTGGCGGCCAGATGGCATTGCTACAGCTTCATCAGTTGTTTGAGTCCGACGCAGACATATTGCTGCTTGATGAGCCATCTAACCATTTGGATCGAGAGGGGCGGCATTGGCTTATAGAAAAGATGAAACAATTTGAAGGTCAGGTACTGCTGATCAGCCACGATAGAGCCCTGTTGCGTCATGTTGAGGGGATCTATCAGCTCACCAGTTTGGGATTACGTTTTTTCAAAGGCGATTATGATGCCTTTCATGAGCAGTCTACAACCCAGTCCGAAGCACTTGATAAGCAAATCTCTGGGCTTAAATCTGAACAAAAGAGGCTTGAGCGTCAGGCACAGGCCAACAAGGAAAAAGCTCAACAGCGGGAATCGCAAGGTAACCGACTGAGGAGATCAGGTAGCCAACCAAAGATTTTGCTCGATGCAATGAAAGATAAAGCAGGACGAAGCCGTTCGGCGGCAGTCACTAACCAGCAGAACCTGATGGAGCGCAACCAAGCCAAGCTCAATACCCTGACACAACAGCAAGAAGTGTTGAAACCGCAGGCAATGTACCTGCAGCAATCAACGCAAGCCAAGAAAAACACTTTACTGAGCGTTGAAGACTGCCAGTTAGAGTTTGGAAGCAAAACGCTTATTTCTTTTAGCTTGGCCCAGACAGAGCGCTGTTATGTACAGGGGGGCAATGGCTGTGGCAAATCGACACTGTTGAAGGCTATTCATGAAAAATCAGGTCATGAAAAAGCGGGTCATATCAAAGCAAGTCATGGCGCACATTCCAGCTATAGTGGGGTGATTAAAACGCAGGTAGAGACCGTTTATCTGGATCAGCACTTTGGCTTATTGGATTTAGACGACTCAATGCTGGATAGCTTGATGAAGCACTGCAGGGGGATGACTGAAAGTGATGCGCGTATCTTGCTGGCAGGCATTGGTTTTCGTCGGGACTCGGTCTATCGCAAAGTCGCCTATCTCAGTGGAGGCGAGAAAATGAAACTATCCATGTTGTTGGTTAGCCATAGGCCGCATTTGCCTTTGCTATTACTTGATGAGCCAGACAATCATTTGGATATCGACTCAAAACACTTACTCGCGATGGCGCTGAAAGCCTATAAGGGGGCGTTCCTTTTGGTCAGTCATGATGAAGACTTTGTGGCCGAAGTTGGTATTAACAAATGTATCTTGCTGAAATAAAGGAAACATAATAAAAATGCCGACGGGTTGTCGGCATTTTTATCGTCGACATGTCCCCACAAGGGAGTTACAGGAACTTCTCGATCAGAATTTCATCAACATACTCGCCGCGAACCTTGGCATGCTTTTTCGCTGTGCCAATCACTTCGAAGCCTTGGTTTAAGTAGGTGGCAAGCGCCCTTTCATTATCGCTACGCACGTAGGCAAATAGCTTCTCGTAGCCTTTTGCTTTCGCGATTTCAAATGTCCCTTCAAACAGACGCTTGGCAACGCCTTGGCGGCGGAAACTGCCATCGACAAATGTACCGATAATGCCGACATGGTCGAACACTCGGGTGTAATCAGCAAAAGGCTCAACAGCCTGAAAACCGGCAACCTTGGCACTTTTATCATGCTGAGCCACCGTTAGGATCCCCCTTTCAGGGAAATTGCGGATGAAGCCTTCTTCCTCTTCAACGGTGAAGGTGGTGTCCAATACGGTGTATAGCCCCTCCTCCACAATAGGGTTGAGGACATTGGCAATGCCTTCGGCATCGCTAACGGTAGCTTGTCGAACGTTAAAGCGCATTTTACTTTCTCATTTTGCTTTTTCGGCGCATCTTAGCGCATGTCGCTATGTGCTTGCATGCAGTTTTTGAGCCTCAATGATAGCTGATGCAGATCCCTCTCATTACCCACAATTCGCAGCCGTGCATATTCCTCATCCATGGTTGGGTTAGTGATTTGGAAATGCTGGCCTGAGCACGTCAGTATGCCGAGCTGTCTTAACATGTCGGCCATGTTAACGCCTTGCCGGTGAACCAACAGAATCGGTGTTTGCTCTGATGTCGGCACAATGTTGAAGCTGTGGGTATGGAGGACATCCATAACCGCGCGCTTGAACTTGATGGCTTTGGCTTGGTTGCTGGCAACAAACTTTTTCGCTTTGGGTAAAATGTGACAGGCAATTTTTAGTGCGGGTAAGGAGGGCGTGAACACGGTGACAGCTGACTGTAAATAGGGGGTAAGTGCAGGGGAGGAGACAATATAGCCAAGGCGCAGCGCTGCCAACCCCAGCCCTTTGGAAAACGTCCTTAGTACCATCAGGTGGCTGTATTGCTGGCACGCCTTCACCATGGATTGCTCATCAGTCAAGAACTCGCCGTAAGCCTCGTCGATGATCAGTAAGCTACCGGCTTCTTCACACACATGGCATAAGGACAGCAAGTGCTGCTTGTCGTAAATCCGGCCTGTAGGGTTGTTTGGGTTATCGATATACACCAAGGTTGGTTTCTCGCGCAGGATCTTATCTTCCAATGCACCAAACAAATCATTATCGCAATTGAACTCAAACATATTGAGTGCTTGGTATTTACCGCCAACTAGCAGGAATTCTGAGACACCTTCAACAAACTGCGGACCGATACCAATCATTGTCCGCTGCGTTTGGTCGATGAGCTTGTTGAAGATTAGCTCCAGCCCACCGAGTGAACCTGTGGTGAAAGTAAGATCATCACCGCTGACCCCGAGATATCGGCTGACTAAATGACTTAACTGCGCGAGGTTGCTGAAGCTGTAGTACTCATTGATTTCATCGAGGATCTCCAGCATTTGATCTGGAGAGATCTCAGGCGCGCCAAAGGGGTTAGAGCCCAAAGCACAGTCAATGGTGTACACCGGGGTAACATACGATGCTAGGTCCTGTTCCAACTCACGGTTTAAATTCACGTTCAACATCCTTGGTGATCTTCTGCAATATCGAAATTTAAGATGACCACTTTTCGTGGCCGTTAAATAGGTCAATTGACGACAGATGCCCTTATCACTTTCAGCGGATGTTATGTCGCGAAATGACCTATTTGATGGCGTGGGCTAGGGGTACTATCTCCGCATAAATTCAAATGCCTATTTGTTCAGAGCCTGTAAGAGCTCCATGTTGTGACCATCTTTGCTGCCCTCCGGGGTGGCCTTTTTTTGGCCTTATTTATTTCTGTCTCGGTTATTGCCTTTGGTCACGAGCAGTTTGGTATGGGCTATTGGATGTGAGTGTTTGGATATAGGTGTTTTTTTACCTCTGGAACCTTGAATGAAAAAAATATTGCTAGCTGCAGTCACTATTGCAGCTACTGCCCCTGTGTACGCCGATGTGAACACGACCGAAGAGAAGAACGCGGAAGATCCGACCAAGATCATCACGAGAGCCGGGGCTGGGTGGACAAACAGCGGGATCCGTTTTAGCGGCTCGCTAGGACTTGATGAATCCCGAATGCTCAATGTGTCGATCACTGATGACGGCGATGAATGGAGTGTAGGCGGTTCATGGTTATTTGATATCGGCATCCTCAATGTGGATGTCCGTAAATCGGACTATGGCGATGGCAACATTAATACCTCTTACAGCGTAGGGACTTACTTGCCGCTAGAAACCCAACCATGGGGATGGATGCCATTTGTCACCTTCGGCTACAGCTACAACGACGGTGAAACCATGGAAGAAGGCGTGAAAGAGACCATACGCAGCCATGCGGGTTACCTCGGTATGTTTGCCATTAAGCCTATCAATGAGGATTGGACTGGCATCGCAGTTGTGGGCACCACCCAAGGCCAGAACAATTACTCGTCTTATTGGGGCGGTGCAGGTATCAGCCACCAACTAACCGAAAACCAATCAGTCAATGTAGTCGGTATAGCGGTCGATAGCTCGCTGTACGGCTCAGATCAACGCATTAACTTGAACTATCGCTACGAGTTCAAGTGATCATTGTTTAAATCAGTAATACGGAGCAACTTACTATGAAATTGAAAAACGTTGCGTTAATTCTGGCGCTAGCCACATCAATGAATGCCACTGCGGCTACCTCAGACACGATGCCAGAGGCGATGAAACAAGCGCTTAAAGTACCTGGTGCTGATGTCACTTTTGATGTTAAGCGTGCCAAGCAGCCATTTAGTTCGCAGTTTGCTACCGAAGCTCAGCAAGCCTTCAACAACTTCCACTTGCAGATGGGAGGCGACCACGCGGTTTACTACAACGGCCATATGACCGAAGTGTTGCATTCGGCCCTTTCGCGTCCGAACGAGAACTACAAGCCACTGGTTCGTAGCATAAACAATCGTATTGGCGATCTGAAAGTGGAAACCGGGCAAGGCATGCTCTCGCTAGATGAGTACATGGAAAACCCGATGTTCCGTACCCAAGCGATGATCATGGTCCATAAAGGTGAGGTCGTCTACGAGGCCTACCCGGGCATGAACAAAAATGACCGTCACATTTGGTACTCTTCAGCGAAAACTACGGTTGGCTTGGTGATGGCCAAACTGGTACAGGAAGGTAAGGTCGATATCAGCAAAGTTGTGCCTGATTATATTCCAGAGCTCAAAGGCAGTGCTTGGGATGATATTACTGTCGAAAGTGTGCTCAATATGACAACGGGGCTGGATAATGAAGAAACCCTTCAGTCAATTCTGAATCCAGACTCTCCTGTTGTGCGTTACTTTGCCGCTATTACTGGTTCACCAAGGGCATCGACTGGCGAGTATGAAGACTGGCTAACGGATGTAGCCGCTGATCAGCAAAAGCTGGAAGGAGAAAAGCAGGGCGATGTATTCCGCTACGCGTCAATTAACACCAGTATCCTTACCCAGATCATTGAGAACGTAGAAGGTAAAACATGGGCCAAGATCTTCGAGGAAAAAGTGTGGTCGAAAATGTACGCAAGGGAGCCGGCGGTCTTTGGCCTAGCGCCTAACGGCCATGCCCTTGCACTTGGCCTGTTGCAAACCACACCGGAAGACATGGTGCGATTCGCTACGCTATTTACCCCAAGCTGGAAGGCAGTGGCCGCCGAGCAAGTGGTGACGCCAGAGCTAATTGATATGATCCGTGCCGAAGCCGATCCAAAGCGCTATGTAGGTACAGCCAAAGAAGCGTCATCGGTTTCTTCATTCCAGGATAAAGCACAAGGCAACGGGTACCAGTTTGACTTTATCTACGATGATGGGGCAATTGCCAAAAGCGGTAACATGAACCAGATGATATACATGGATCCTGAGCGTGACTTTGCCGCTATTGTGGTATCAACCAGCCCTTATCACTCGGGTTATGGTGAAACCAAAGCCCCTGCTTATATGCGAATGGCGGCCAAATACTTAAATGGCGAGCTGTTTATCACACAGTAGTAAGCTGTAAATAAAGTACCACGCTTTACTCGCCCGCATTACCTTGCTTTGAGGTAGTGCGGGCGAGTTTATTTATAAATTCGTTCTATAACCTCTTGATCGTAAATCTCATTGAAACAAGAAAAGGATGGTGCATACTAGCCTTAAATCTGAAGTATCAACGATAAAGAGTTGCTGATGAATATAGTGAAAGTCGATAGTAGCAATGAACATGTATACGCCAATCTATACCAAGGCTACGCAGCAGAGTTTTCAAAAATTATCGACGATAAACCTGATGAAAATGGGGTGTTTGAGATCTATCCGAAGATTGGTGGAAGTGTTAGCGGCTACCTCCTGTATCTTGATGGTGTTCCAGCAGCCCTTACTGCAATAGAGGAAAAGTCGTCAAAGGAATATGAAATTTGCGATTTTTACGTCGTCCCCTATTTTCGAAAAAATAAAGTGGGTAAGCGCTTTATCTCCAATCTTTTTGAGCTGCTTGAGGGCTCTTGGGAGATCAAGCAAGTTGCAGGTGCTGACCATGCGGTTAAGTTTTGGCGGGATGTCGTTAACGACTATACCTCGGGCAACTTTGTTGAAGATAAGTACCTTGACGGCAAATGGGGCTTAGTCACAAGACAGCGGTTTGACCACGCCACAAAGGCGGAGTAAATTCTTACATGCCGATAAACGAGGATGGCAAATTGGCGAAAGTCGTGAGCAGTTTTGATCTAGCTATTGCTTATTAGATCAATGCCTTGTAATTATATCCAAGTGACTCCTGTCTATTGAAATGACTTGGGTATATCGGCTTTGCCATGGATACTGACAGGGTATTTAGCTAAGGGCTTATTGAATAGGGATGGTTGGTAATGGACGTTTTATTGGTTCTTGTACATGTGGCGTTGATTTGGATACTCGCTGTGGCGACACCGGGGGCCAACGTACTGTTAACCATAAATACCGCACTGCAATATGACCGTAAGCTCGCAATGTTTTCTGCCTTTGGGGTCAGTACGGCAATATTGCTATGGGCTCTTTTGGGCGGCTCTGGTTTAGTCATCTTACTGACGACTTTTCCTCAATTGTTTAGCGTGATGAAAGTTGTCGGTGGTAGCTACTTATTGTATTTGGGGCTGCGCCAGATTTACCAAACTCGCAAAACAAAAAAGTTAGGTGAGTTACCACAAGGCCAACACATCCTATCGCCATCGAACAAAAAAGTTTTCATTTCAGCCTTTATTACCAGCATCCTCAACCCGAAAACCGGCTTCTTCGTGGTCAGTTTATTTAGCGTGTCTATGCCAGACACTCTACAAGGAGCCATTACTAATTCAATGATAGTTGCCATCATGCTAACCATGTCGTCGATTACCCTGTGTTGGCACTTATTCCTCGCGACAGCATTCTCACATCAATCAGCAAAAAGCGTCTATGCCCGCATTTCAGGTGTGATGGATTACATTACAGGTGGGTTGTTTACCGTATTTGGTATCAAAGTCATGGTGTCATCATGATGCTCGCTTAAGTTTGCTCTTGGCCTTATCGAATATAAAAGGGATAAGGAAAATAGCGAAGCATGCCAGCCATGGCCGCACATCATCCTTGATATATAACCCATACCCAGCTGCGGCCAGCAGGTAGATAAAGGGGATGGTTTTGCTGTGCGCCTTGAGTAACCTCAGTGCCAGAAAGTATCCCGCAACCGCATTCAAACCTAGCCATAGTAATGACTCTGTTGCCCCAATCGATGAACTCAGCGGTGCCGGAAGAGTTACCTGCGAATAACTCCCCATGGGTGAAATAACATTAGCGGCTAAGTGAATACTGATCCCCGCACACAGCCCAGCAGCAATGGGCTTGGCATAGTTTGAGCGCAGCATTGCCAGTACGAGCAACGGCAGCAGCACGCTGTGGGTGAGGATAGAGCGGTGATGGAGCAGGGACATTAGCTGCGTATCAATATCAGGCCAATACAAGCCGAGGTATAGAAACAGCGCGAAAACCACCAAGAGTAAGTGCTTCATGAAATGTCCCTTTCAAAAGGAAAATCATAACCTAGCAAAACGAGAGGGGATAGAGGGGGAATGTTGCTACATTTTTTATTTAATGCTCAACTGGTATGTTTTGCTGTGACAGCAGTTTGCTATATTTTTCATATACGTTTGATTTAAAGTATTGATAGATAGATGAATAAAGATGTTGTCGCAGGCCAAGCTGTCTACTCAAAGAAAGTTCTCTCAATTTATGACCTATGGGTTTTAGGTTTTTCCAATCACTATCTATGGAAATGCCCGACACGTCTAATTAGCCAGCAGTTTGCAGATCTAGTTACTGCTAATCATCTTGATGTCGGGGTAGGGACTGGATATTACCTGAAGCAAAACTTGCCTGCCGGGGGCCAAAGAATCGCTTTGGTTGACCTGAATGAAAACAGCTTGGAGTCAACGGCTAAAGCCATCGAGCAATTAAAACCGGAGGTTTACTGCCGCAATGTGCTCGAGCCGTTTGGACTGGGTTGTGAGACGTTTGATTCGGTAAGCATTAACTACCTACTGCACTGCCTGCCGGGAAGCATGTCTGAAAAAAGCATCGTTTTCTCGCACATTAGAGAGGTGATGAATACCGGAGGCGTGGTGTATGGCAGTACGATTTTGGGGAAAGGGACGACGCAAAATGTCTTCGCCCAAAAACTGATGGCGTTCTACAACAAGAAAGGCATTTTCTGTAATGAAAACGACGAACTTGGTGCCTTGGAAGAGGCTCTGAATAAGCACTTTTCGAATGTAAAGGTGCAAGTGATCGGCTGTGTCGCCCTGTTCTCGGCAATCAAGTTCTCGGCAACCAAAGCATAACCAAATACCTCAGAATAATGGTGTGGCACGCAGCCACATAAGCATTAAAGAGAAAACCAATGATCCAATGGCCTTGTATATTCAAACTTGATGGTGACGACGAGCTGATTTATCTAGCCTCAGAAGCGAGCTTAATGGCTGAGTTCGAGTCACTCATCTGGAGTGATGATGACTGCCTGATAGATAGCCAAGGGCAAGCTTACAAGGTGCGAGAGGCTCAAGCGGGCGTTTTTTCCTACGAGCCTTGCGGTAACCCGTTCTCTGTATCACAGGTTACCGAACTCATTCAGGCCCACGAGTTTGCAAAAGCAGAAACCTGCCTGATAAAAATGCAGTTTTTGTCTGTCAGTGAAGCGATAAGAGCTTTATCTATTTAGTTGTAATCAAATAGCTCTGATCTGACTCCAACTAATGATGCTTATAGTGGCTGGCAGTACACGAAGAGTCTTAACGGACCTTGGCGCAGAGTATGTTAAAAGCGTTACCTTAATGAAATAAGGCAGCCAAAGTCTTAGCGAGATGACATGCGTCGAGCCAGAAACCAAATAACAAAGGATTTCATGCGGCCACAAGCAAGGAAATGATGTATAAGTGGGGACATTAGCCCCTTTTTCTAGGCTTGAACATGTTTACATTCGATCAATTAAAAGCATATTGCTCCGTGTATGAGCAAGGCAGTTATAGTGCAGCCGCGCGAGAGCTCTCAAAAGACAGAACAACAATCCGTGAGCTCGTTACAAACTTAGAGGATAAGTTAGACGTTAAGCTGTTTACAATTCAGGGCCGCAAGGCCATCCCAACAACCGCTGGGGAGCGTCTTTACCTTCGTGCCACCATCCTATTCCGCCAAAGCCTTGAATTTTATTCTGTCGCTGAGTCTGCAAAAGTTGAAAGCCTGACCGACATAGTTGTTGCTCAAGATTCAGGTGTTCCTGAGCATATGGCTCAGTTTGTAGAGAAAAAAGTGTCAGCGCAGTTTCCAGAGCTTCGAGTTCACTGGATATCAAGAACGCGAGAAAAAGCAATCAAAGAAATGGCAGAAGACAAGGTCCACATTGCGCTAATGCCGGGGCGTGGGAAGATTGAAGGCCAAGAGCTAGTAGATTTCTCCCATTTAGGCGGAGTGCTAATGAAAGCCTATTGTCGCCCATCGTCGCTACTTGCCAAGAGGCAAGGATTAACAACCACTTCGCTACGACTAGAGCGTCAGTACGTTACTGAACATCATTACAAAGCAGGCATTATGCTGTCTAATGTTTCCATTGATGTAAGGCTAGCACCTAGTTATTCCGCTGTGATTGAAATGACAAAGAATCGAGGCTGGGCTGCAATACCTGAGTTGCTAGCGAGGCCGCATGTAGAAGCCGGTGAGCTTACTGAACTTATTGTTAGCCAAGCAGAAACCGGCGCAATTGTTCACTACAACGCTTTCTTTATGCACGGTGTAGATAAGATACCTGAAGTTAATCAGGTTCTTGAGTGGGTAAAAGAGTACGGGCAAGAATATTTTGTTTAACTTATAGGTGGCTTAACCACTTTAATTACCTAACACACTATGACTTTTATTTTAGAAATAATTCAACCTACGCTCTCACCTCAAGCTGAACGGCACACTGATTGTCTTTTCTTGCTGATAGGCAGTCAGCGAGGCTAGAGCTGTAATTTGGGGCGCTGTTAGAACAAATCTGATCTTCTATGGAAGAAAGTAATAAAAGAGGGCGCGAAATACGCCCTTCTCTTTACTGGTTATTTATCTGCTTAATCACTTTGCACGGGTTACCGACCGCGACAACGTTGGCGGGAATGTCCTTCGTAACTACGGAGCCGCTACCAATAACAGTATTATCGCCAATAGTTACACCCGGCAGGATAATGGATCCGCCACCAATCCAAACACGGTTGCCGATCTTGATTGGCTTGCCGAACTCAACGCCACCATCAATACGACCCTCAGCTTCAATCGGGTGATTAACTGTATATAGCTGAACATTAGGGCCAAGCAATACATCATCACCAATCGTAATCGGCGCCACATCTAAGAACACACAGTTAAAGTTGGTGTAGAAGTTCTTACCAACCTTGATGTTGTAGCCGTAATCACAACGGAATGGTGGCTCTAGGTGTGCATTACTCTCATACCCCATTAGTTTTGAGATTGAGGTGCGCCATTCTGGTGTTTCTGGAATGCTAAAGTTCAACTCTCTTAGAATGTATCGGCAGTAGATACGTTCTTGCTCTAGCGCGTCGTCCCACGCATTGTAAGGTAAACCTGATAGCATCTTTTCTTTCTCTGTCATATTCATAATTTTATCTCCACTAAGCTGCGTAAGTAGCCATGTATCTCGCTAAACCAAAAAACATAATTGCCCAAGCAATAACTAGAACCGCTAAATATCCATTCTTCATGCGACCCTCAAGTGAACAAACTTGATCATTCCTTCAAGCAAGTTGGCCGTGGCCACACTCGCAAGGATTAAACCCATAACTCTGCTGATGATTGCCGCGCCGACTTTGCCAATGAATCGGTCAATCACGTTGGCCGCCAACATAAGGACAAAGGCGCAAGCCAGAACGAGGAACATAAGCCCTGCTGTGATTAGCTTCCCCGTCATGGCCACTTGGTCAGTCAATAAAACGACTGCCATCATTGCGCCCGGACTCGCAATTGACGGTACAGCGAGTGGGTACACGGCCAGCTCTGACAGCTGAGTTCTACAAATGCGCTTCTTATCCTCTTCGCATAGCTTTTCTTCTTTCTCTGGCTTCGACTCACCGAAGATCATGGATAGGGCAAAGATAAGAAGAACTAGACCGCCTGCAGCCTGAAAAGCTGGTAGGGGTATCTGCATTGCTTTAAGTAGTGCGCCACCTGCGAATAAGAAGAAGCTGAGAATCATCGCTGATATGGCTACAGCCTCTAGGGCCACGATGCGCTTTTGCTTCTTGTTGAGATATGAAGTGCGGGATAAGAAGACAGGGACAGTACCAATTGGGTCGATAACAGCCCATAGGAGTACGAATTGAGTTAATAACAGCTCCAGCATTAACCACCCCCGGCAAAAAAGAATGAGAGGATTACAAGGGCTAGGCTAAAGCAAAGCAGTAGGACTATTAATAATTTGGCTTTCAATGAAAGGAACATAGATCTCCTTAAAAAAGGCACCTGAGTGGTGCCTTTGGTCTTTTTGCGTCAAGTTCACATAAAATTAGAATGCGTACTGCACACCGGCACCGCTTGAGAAGTCAGAGTATGAGCCTGTGGTTTGGTTGATTGTGCCTGATACAGACCCGCCAGTGTCTTTCTCGATGATGCCAGCAGTTGCGCCAGCAGAAACGAAAATGGCCAGAACGGCAGAAGCGATAAATGTCTTTTTCATGTGGAACTCGTATAGTTGCATAGTAATGCCCCTTGGGGCGTTATAGGCGGCGGATTGCACCGTCGCCGGCTTGACGCTGTGAATATTAGTGGGGTTAAATATTGTCACTCAAACCACATTTGAGGGGTTATCTCCCCCTTTATTTTTAAAAAACCAAAAAAATCAGCTGAGTAGCTGTAGTTTTGGGCAAATTAACAAAGTGTTTCCGAATGTAAACGCAGTGACTATGTTCGACCTTTTGCAGGTTTGTCTTTCTCGTATTTTTCGTAACTTGTGCAGCGAACAATGAGTGCTGAGGTTAAGTCGCATTGAGCAAGAGTTGGTATATTGACTAACTTGGGAAGGAATAGGCGCGATTAAGGTAGAAAAAGCCCCAATTGAGGGGCTTGGGTGGGGTTGGTATGATTACCTAGTATTTCGAGTGCTAGTCCCAGCTGACCAGTTTGGCCTTCTCGGCAGTGTAACCAGTCTTGTCTTCATCGGTGATATGGCGCAGGACTTTGGCAGGGTTCCCACCAACAATGGTATTGGCCGGAACGTCTTTGGTAACGACAGCCCCTGCTGCAATGATGGCTCGATCACCAATAGTTACACCACCAATAACCGTTACATCACCACCAATCCAAACATTCTCCCCAATGACAATCTTATCTGAGTAGCAACCACCAAACGCACGTTCCTTAGCGTCAATTGCATGGTTAGCGGTGTACAAACCAACGCGAGGACCAAACAAGACGTTAGCGCCAATAATGATTTCATCGCAGTCTAGTGCAATGCAGTCCCAATTGATGAATGTGTTGTCACCAATGGAAATGTTGAAGCCATACTCACAACGGAAGCCTGTTTGGATCGCGACATTGTCACCGACAGAACCAAACAGGTGGCGCTGCGCTAGTGTGCGCTCTTCGTTTGTCTGAGCTTCTTGCATGGCCTTGACGGCATTGGCTGCGTCTAACCTTGCTGCGTTGCACTCTTCAGAGAAGTCGTTGTATAGACTCTTGCGAGTTGATGAATTGATGGTTTCTTTCAGTTTTGCGTGTTTAGTTTTTAGCATCTTATTGTTCTTTGAGTTTGGTAGTAAAAAGCCCCTCATAGTGAGGAGCTGTGGCCTTCTAGCCAGCTTATCCAGCGCAGGCCGTAATACATCAGCATGGCGAAAGCTAACATGAAGTTAATTACGAGTGTCAGTTCCTTGGCCAGTTTTAGCACTCCGTCACTTCACCAGTGTGTTTGGCGCTGAGCTTGAGGAACCCAAAACCCTTTCCTTGTATTCAGATGCTGATAAAAACACATAATAGCTTGTTATTTATCAGTAATCCGTGATTGATGCCCGTACTGCAAACCCACTAACTCAGCGTGTCGTCCTGAAACCATCGCTCCAAACTAGCGCCCGATAACAGGGGCCAACGGTATCGCTGCATTCAGAAGAATGCACGGCAAGTAAGAGAACTGACTGCCCGTCAAAATCTATCGTTTTCCATTTATTGGCAAGAAATTCATAGGGCTTACCATCCACAACGACCCATAAGAATGTGCCACCAGAACCACCCCACATGGAAGCCGACGTAGAGCAGGAGAACTGTGACGCGTCCACGATTTCTTCTGGTTGGCCATCACCGGTAAAGTCATGTAATGAAATAGCCTGTTCAGTTGCGTGGAATTCGCCATCCTCAAAACGAGCGCATTCTTTTTTAGCATTCTGAACTATCGTGATAGCGTTTTGGGGCTGATCTGTGGCAAAAGTAAATGGGGACAAACACAGAAAAAGCAGGCTGGTAGATAGAAGGGTCTTCATTCAAGCTTTCCTATTTTCAGTACACAGCACATTAAATGTAGCAATGAAGATGGAAAACCAATACCGCCAGAGTGTCAAAGATTGATGAAGATGTATTGTGACCTTGAGCTTGACTCATTAAGCGATGAATGGAGAGGCTGGAGATTGCAAAAAGGGTTATTGATGACACCTAATCAATGGTCATTAACGCCGACAAGGATGATTACAGGTAACGCTTTGATTGAAATTGAAGCAGATCGGGATCGAAGAACACTGAGCACAATTGTTAAAGTGGCAAGACTGGTTCGATAGTTGATAAATAGCCCTCTGAACTAAAGAGGGCTTCAACGAGCATAGCTTACTTTTGGACAAGAGTTTATTAGATTGTTTATTTGGATTTGGTGGGTTCGGGCCAAAAGTTATATTGCAAATCGAATTATTGCGAACCACCATGTTGTTCAAATATCACTTACATAAGATCAGTGCGTACTAAAAACTAGGGACATATAAATTGGGATATTTATCAGAAAAGTCGGCTTTTAAGGTTTCAATAAATGCTTTTGCAGCGGGAGATAAACTGCAATTTTTACGATATACCAACATGATTTTTCGTTGCATCTCGACACCGGATATATCGAAAGAGACTAGCTTGCCATCAGCAACTTCTTCTTCAACAAGAAAGTCAGACACAATCGCGATGCCCGCATTTAACACTACGGATCTTTTTACCGCTTCCATACTCCCCAAAACGATAGTGGTATTGAAGTCAATTTTTGCATCACTCGCGCGTTCTAAATTTTGCAATATCGAACTCTTGCTATTGGATACCAACAAGTTGTTTTTTTGCAAATCTTTCAGACTGATTTTACCCTTATCTTTCCACTTTGCGATACCACTGTGGTTTGGCGATACAATTACTGTTAGTTGATCTTTCAAAATCGGTTCAAAACATAACTTTTTATCATCAACGACATTCGGTTGAGAGACCAACCCCAGTTCCGCCTCACCTTCAAAAGAGATCTCTTGCAGTACATCCTTCGCATATTTAATTCTAGATTCAATCAACACCCCTGGATATTGAAGATGAAAATCCGCTAATACTTGCGGCAAAAGGTAGATGCCAGGAGTATTCGAGCTGCAAAGTAATAAGCTACCCGTAGAAAGGCCATTGATGGCCTCCAGCTCAATTTTTGATTGATGGATCGCCGCAAGAGCCGATTTACAATAAGGTAAAACTCTTCTTCCTGCTTCCGTTAGTTCGATGTTACGTCCTACTCTATCGAACAATTGAGTCTTAAAGTGATTTTCCAAATTTTTTAAGCGTTGAGACATGGTCGCTTGGGTACAAAAGCAGGCATCTGCAGCTTGAGTAAAACTTCTTAATTTTGCAATGGTGACAAATGCTTCTAGATTTTCAATTTTCATTCTTAACTCCTGAACCCAGAAAAAGGCAGCAACATTAATTTGTCACTGCCTTTAAAGGAAATACAATCACTCTTTATTCAAGCTCTGTGTTTTCCATTAGTTGTATCGCTATATCTTGGCCTAGGCACCTAATTTGGGTATGACACCAAGATAATCCATTTGAGTGAAAAAGAACTCCCGTCCTGTCAAATTATTCAGCGAGCCATGGTTAAGGTATTTTTCACCAAAGCCATGCAATTCCATTTTACGTACATCCGTACCAGCAAAAAAAGTAGGGACGGGGTCACCGGAATGGTCGCGACGAATACATGGCGTTGAATGATCACTGGTATAGCCAATGTAATAATTATCGAGATTAATATGTTCCAGAATAAAGCCAATCATATGATCAAACTTTTCAGCCATTTCAACTTTTATATGTGGTAAATTATCATGACCAGCAAGATCAGGGGATTTCACATGTAAGACCACCCAATCGTATCCTTGATTTAGTTTTTCAACGGCCATTTTGGCCTTACCCAAAAAATCCGTATCAAAACCTGCAGTAAAGCTTGGCTGGTGAAACGTATCCAAACCTGACATTCTTGCAATACCGAGAACCGTTCGGTCTCCAGCGATACAAGCTCCGGTAATATCGTATTTATCCGTTACTTTAGGGGCTTGGATCTCTTTACCTACCCCCCGTAACAAAATCATATTTGCTGGTGCTTGTTTATTTTTTCTCCGGGCATGGTTAATAGGATGCAAGTTTAAAACTGTATAAAATTTTTCGCTCAATTCATTAATTAACTGCGCGGTCATTTTCGCATCAAATGAATCATCCAATGGTGTTGAATAAACAACTTTGCAGCCCTCTTTCGCCGTACCAGGATCAGACGTGGTGATCTTTTCAGATAAACCGTCACCACGTAACACCACAGCCACTCGGTGCGCGCTGAGCGCCCTTGCAATCACGAGAGTGCCATTGGAAAGTCTTATTCCATCGACCGCTTCTGCAAGCTCATCTGTCCCAACATTAATTCGTTCAGCTCGGCGATCCAATACGATAAACTCATCATCGACGGTGGCGAAATTACCACGAAACGCGATATCTCCCGGCTGCATGTCAATGCCGGCACCGTAAGCTTCAATAGGACCTCGGCCAGTATAGACTTCATATGGGTCATAACCAAAAATGGCTAAATGCCCGACATCTGTTCCTACAGGAACCCCAGCTTGGACTGGATGAACATTACCAAACAGCCCTTGAGACGCTAAATAGGCCATATTCGGAGTATGGGCGTACTCTAATGGTGTTTTTCCATCGAGTTGTGGATTCGGTAAATCCCCCATACCATCAGCGATAAGTAGCAACGCTTGTTTTTTCATCATTACTCCTTAGTTCGCAGTGGCTTTTTCTGTTGCAGGTTTTGCGTCTAAATTCATTAGAACATCACGGCGTTTCCAAAGTAGTGCTCCTGATAGAAATACCACTAAAGACCACAATGTCCACTTAATCATTGGAGACGGTGAATAGGTACGGATCTTATATATAACGTCATCACCAGGGGACACATTTTTACGCTTTACTTCTACGACTTTCCAATCGCCATCTCGTTTAATTTCAAAGGTTTTTTTCTTTTTCGACCACTCAGGAGCAACCACACCATACAGCTCAGTTTTCTCCGGCACACTAAGCTGACCTGAATACTTCGTAATCGTCACCGGAGAAGTGTTAATGAACTCATAAGAGATCCTTTTTACACCGCCAGGCTGGCTGTATTTGATTTTGGCCTTCTTCGTTTTATACACATCTTCAACAAATAATGTTTGCTGCAACGTGACCTCACTATTCGGTTCAGAAAACTGATAAGCCAATACCTCTCGACCATGAATACTCGTCACTTCTGGCCCTTGCTCTAACTTTCCGCTCAATGATGAATATTCACTTACAGAGCTGTCTTGGTAGCTTGGTAAATAAAGGAGACCTTGCTCATTAGTCACACCTGAGACCGTAATACTAATTCTTCCGTCTTGCTCCACAGGCTGAATGATTTCACTGTAATTATGGATTTCACCTAGCTCACTAGCTTGAATACTCACAGCCGCCAGAATGAGAGAGCCTGTTGATAGATATTTCATTGCCTTTTTCATACTTTTTCCCTCCCAATTAAGCGGTAATGCCAAGATATGCAAACCATGTAAATGACGCGCCAAACAAGATGCACCATTTCGCCATCAGGGTCAGAATGCCATAGAGCAATTGGTTATTTACTGAGAAGTAACCCGTACTGTAGTAGACCAAGTTCGCTTTGCTGTGCGGTGGCAGAGTAATGGTATCGGCAATGGTAAAGGCAGCAGGAAGAGCAAGCATCAGAGGTGATACACCCGCCGTTTCAGCCAAACCAATCAGAGTCGGGATAAGAATGATGGTACGTACCGTTTTACTGGTAAACACAAAGTGACTAAAGCTGGATATTGCAATCACCACTCCATAGAGCATGGTGAAGCTCATGTGCTGTACACCAAGGCTCGAGAACAACCCACTCAATGCCCAAGTTGCGACACCAGTTTCACTCAGTGATACCCCGCAAGCGTAGGCACCGGCAGCAAATATCATCAGGTTCCATGGAATTTTGGCTTCTTTCCAGGTCAGGATCCCAATGTAAGGCATAAAGAACATCGAAGCTGCAATAATTGCGACCATCACTAAGCTAAATTGGAAACCAAAAATGTCCAGATGCCACTTATCTGTCGCCCACAAAGTAATGGTTAATAAGAAAATACCCGCAGCTTTTTTCTCATCTAACGTTACTTTACCGAGATCATTATATTGTTTTTTAATTTGATTAATTTCATCACCACCCGCTTTAGCATCCGTTTTGGGTCTAAATAACACCAAACCAATGAAGAAGGAAGCAATCAAGGTTAGTATTGCAATTGGCGCAGACGCAATAAACCATTCCCCCCAAGAGACTTCAGATCCCGTAAATTCTTTGAGTAAGCCAATCGCTAAAATTTGTGGTGCTGTTGCGGTGACAATCGCACTGGTAGAGATGTTGTTGGCTTGCAAACCTTGAATAGCTAGCAATTTGCCTAGATTCTTATTTCCCTTCTCAACGTTATACGCTTTGGCAATCAACAACACGATTGGTAATAGCATGGCTGCTCGAGCAGTCGTCGAGGGAATGATAAAGGCGATGGTAAAGTTCGCGGCCATTAACGACATCAGAATTGACTGCCAAGTTTTACCGAAACGGGTAATGATAGCTAATGCAATACGCTTGGCTAATCCACTTTTTTCCATACCGGAGGTAATGATAAACGCTGAAACCATCAGCCAAATAACACCGTAGCCCAGCGTACCAAGCGCATCCTTTTCGGCCCAACCGCCTAATACAGATAATAATGCAATGGCGAGCATTGATGATGCGTAATTCGGTAGGGATTCACTGATCCATAGGATCAAAGCAAAAAAGAATATCCCAAGAGACATCTTGCCTTCAAAAGTGATCCCATCAGGTGTTGGTATTGAATAGAACAACATAAGTACCACCATGGCCAAAGGCAGGCCGAGGTAATACATGATTTTTTCCGTTTTGCTTTTGCTACTGAGATCTCTTGCGATGGCTATCATCTCTCAGTCTCCTTATTATTTGCTTCGCAATGATTATGCTAGGCATATCACCTAGCGATTATGGCGTTTCAATATTCGAAACGCTTGCCCAAAATAGTACTGATGAGACTATCTTCGGTTAAATCGAAAGCTGTAATGCAATGCATTGGAAAAGCCGATGTGGAGACATCAGCTTTCCCTCAGTGCTTATTAAGCAGTTGTTTTAAAAGTCAATTTTAAAGTATAACCACAGAAAGATTAAGGGTTATATGACCATTTAGATGATATCAAAGTGTGAAGTGAAACAATTTGAATAAAACAAATCTGGGTTTGAAGTCAAAATTCCTAACGATTGGTCAATTTTTATCAGAAGGTTGGGGAGGGCACGTCCCGGAAATGGCAGTAATCAAGCGATAGGGTGGAATAGCCGTCAAATTTTTGATTTAGAGGTTTCGAGTATCCGGCCAACATCATGAACTAAGTGAAAACTACATTTTTCGATTTTTTAAATGCGGATTAAGCATCGAACAGACAGCAGAATTATGTTTTAAAAGTGTGAGGACAGTCACGCGGTGGGATGAGGGAAAACCGATACCGCCAGAGTGTCGAAGATTAATGCGCTTGTATTGTGGCCTTGAGCTTGACCCACTGAGCGACGAGTGGAGAGGCTGGAGAATACAAAAAGGATTATTGATGACACCTAATCAATGGTCGCTAACCCCAAGTAGGATCATCACAGGCAATGCCTTGATAGAGATAGGAGCAGAATCTGATAGAAAAGTAATTAGTACAATTGTCAGAGTCGCTAGGTTAGTTAAGTAAATTAAAAGCCCTCTAGGTTGTAGAGGGCATCGTCACACTTAACTTAACTCAGGAATAATGGAATACGTCTTTGCGTGTTGAGTCATTTTTATTACATCAATTCCATTGTCTACGAACACCTTTTCTTCTTCCGAGGTTAGTTCACATCTCATACCAAGATAGGCTTTAGTAGGGACTAAGACACCTTTAGTGAATGGCATAAAGAATAATTTGTCCTCCTTCACGACACCTTCTTCTTTTAGATTGATAGCTAAACGGTATTCCCTTTCATATCGCCACCCCTTGAACTTACTTTTGGTTGCTTCTATCAACTCATCCTCCCAGCGAGGGCTGCACGCAGATATGTGACGAGGTGACTTCATATACTTAATTTTGTTGAGGTAACTTGATGGAATATTGAACTCAAAGCAAATACCACTGTGGTTACCAGCATAATGAGCCCACTGTAGTGGGTCACCCAGCTTTTTGGTAAAACAAAGAAAACCCATCACATTATCAAAATGGTTCTTTATTTGCTTTTTACGCTCTTCGGTCGCTCCATCAAGACTAAGATAAAACTCATACGGATCATTCATGCAGTTCAATGTGGCTATTTTCAGCCGAGACTTTTGGAGGTTTTCAATCGCATACTGCTTTAGCATAAAGTGATATAGCTTCATCATCGCTCCTAGTATAAATTTGCACGTGATTCACGCCATATATGCGGTTCTTTCACGAATTATATGATACTAACCCATTACTGTGTCTAGGCATGTGATCATTTTCCATCTATTGCATATATGCGTAACAATTACTAACGCTAGCTTTAGATATCATTTGTTTGACTAGGTACGAATAACGCATGTTCTTCGGGTGAGTTTCCGCAAGTAAAATCGCACACACATGACATGAATGATCTTTTTCTCTAACACGAATAATGGGGCATTGTTGAGTTAAAACTTGAGTCATAACTGCCATGAATTGTTGTGAGGACGTGGCGATACTAATGACCATAGAACTAACTTGAAGACTTTAGAAGCACCTCCAAAGAGCAAGTTCTACGGTTAAATTAGATTTGTCAGACGCTATAAACTTTCACCCCGCATTACTATACGGGGTACTTAAACTAAATGTGAGAATCAATCTGATTTTTGATTGCTGTAAAGATAGAGTACTTGCCTTCGTCTACCTTTCTTCCACAAAGTTTGTGTAATTGCATAAGAGTAAAAGCAATTAACATTGCTAAAACCACCTGTACTGGAGATAAGATTAAATTTACAATCGTACACTTAGCAAATATATCTGAATCAATCTTATTCTCAGTCTCATTCAGTTGAGGTATACTCTTTCTTTTTTTATTTGAGCCGAATATCTTAACTTTCAGGTATCCAATAAAAGTATGATATAAAAGTTGGGTAATATAAAAATGCTTTCCGGAATTTAAAAATCTTCGTGTGACTTTTCTTTTTAATAATTGAGAGTATGAATCATCATTTAAAATATTTAGAACTTCTATCTGTAATAGTTTTCTTCTCTTAAGTGATTCATTCCAAAGAAGCAAATATGCACAAGAACCACCAAAAACAATAATCATTGGAAACAGTTGATTAAACATCTTGATTCCTCTCTTGATTTTTCCTTAATGATGTATTGTAAGCTGCAATAATTTCTGAATTTTGACTTTTTCTTAAAGCTGTTAATGGTAATGCTGAAACAGCAACTAGCGGTGTTGCACATATCATCAATATACATGTATTAACGACAAGAGGTGCCTTCTCATGCAGGGCATTAAGTTGCTCTAACACACTAGCTATCCATGAAAAATCCATATTTTCTTCAGTCGCCATACGAGTAACACTCCAGTAGCCACTCCTATTTCAAGGAGCACATTATGCTGTGTTATGTTCAAAAGCAAATTTAATGATAAATCAATGGTTTAGTATGTTTTCTTTACAGGGAAAGCGTTCAATGCCTAAACATCATGAACTAAGTGAAAACTACATTTTTCGATTTTTTAAATGCGGATTGAGCATCGAACAGACAGCAGAATTATGTTTTAAAAGTGTGAGGACAGTCACGCGGTGGGATGAAGGAAAACCGATACCGCCAGAGTGTCGAAGATTAATGCGTATGTATTGTGGCCTTGATTTGGATCCACTGAGTGAAGAATGGCGAGGATGGAGAATTCAAAAAGGTCTATTACTGACACCGAACGATTGGTCACTGACACCAACTAGGATCATTACAGGAAACGCATTGATTGAGATAGGAGCAGAACCCGATAGAAAAGCAATCAGTACAATTATTAAAGTTGCAAGGTTAGTAAAGTGAATCAATGGCCCTCTAGATTAAAGAGGGCTATATCGTACAAAACTTACTCTTGGACAAACCTTTGTTACGAATTCCTAAACAAAAGATATTAAACTGCTGAGGAAAGTAATCTAATAAATTACACGGCATGGTAAATTTTATGTTTCAATACAGTTACTTATGGAATTTTGGTGTGTAATCTACGCATGATAAAGGTTCACCAGTTCGATTTTCGAATATATTCAAGATATATTCTTCTCTGTCAAAGTCATAGTGACCGTCAACATCGAACATGAAAATATCTATTAGGATTTGCCTGATTATTTCTCTTAATTCTTGTGGTGATATAAAAAACCATTCTGATTTGTTATTAGTACTACGATGTTTTATAGCTTTAAACCCACGATTTTCAACATTAGATTTAATGTAACCTTCAATCTCTTTGACTTTCTCTTTCTTAACATTTGCCTTTAGTTTAAAAGCATAGCAGATGAGATAATCTGGGTTCGAGGCACAACGACCTCGTGTTTCAAGACCATTGGTAGTCATACCAATTTTCGCTCTGCCCCTTTTCTCAGTGTCGACTCCTATGTAGATCCAGTTTTCTCTTGAATCAATATTACGGAGCGTTTCATCCATAACGGCGTCTACTGTGTAATCTCGGTATTGATAATTGGATAAAAATTCATCGTGCATTGATATACATCCCGTGATATGCGTTGTATGCTTTTGGCTTACTTTATCAATCGACTCGGATCGAAGCAAATGACTAGAGTATTGATAAAGTAATAAGCTATGAGTACCGCTCCAGCATCATAGATATCATAAATTAGTACATCGCGTGGCAAGCCCTTCACTATTGATTAAATCAACCAAAGAACCAGATCTTTAGTAATCGATTTGATCGCATACCGGACAAGAAAAATGGATAATCATCTGATTGAATACTCATGGGATAAAGCAATGCATTACCGATAGTGACCTGACCGTAGAACTAACATAAAGACCTTAGAAGCACTTCCAAAGAGCAAGTTAAACGGTCATATTGAGCATGTCACTCGCTATAGACTTTCACCCCGTATTACTAGACGGGGCATCAAATCAAAACCGCTACACTGTAACAACACTCATGCAGAACCTAATCGTTTGCTTGGATTTATAATGCTTAACATAAAATGCGCCACGATAAACTCACCAAACGTAATGGACTCTATACCAAAGCCGCCGAGTGTAACGCATCGCCTTGATTGCCTTGTTAAATGCCAATTTTCACGACATTTCCCGACTTAATTGACGGATTTTTATTAATTATTTGTTTAACTTGGTCAAAGTTATTATTGTCACTATAAATATACGCAAATGAGTCTACAATCTGAATTGAATTTATAAAATTCAGACTGGAATCATCAATTACTTCTGCTTTACCACTTTGAATTGAGCTAACCAACTTAGTAGCATAATTAACATTTATCTCCTTTAACTCTGGAAAATTATTTTGATTAGCGTCGATAAACTCTAGCTTCTCAACAAGTTCGTGATAAAAATCCATACATAAAAAGGACAAGCAAAGCTGTTTAGAAATAGGGAGATATATCTCTACACCCAGTACCGAAACACCTTTCGACATAAATCTATTAGGTTTGTGACAAAACATAACTACTGGATTATCAGCGATGATAAAAGAATGATTATCTGGAGCCTTAAGTAAACCTACCGCTTTGTCTCCAAATTTGTTTGCTATATTCAAAATTTCGGTACTTAAAAAACCTACATGCTGGGCATCAAGCTGTTCACAATTTAATTCATCAAAGTTTTCTATTTCGTTTGGTTCAAAACCGAACCTTCTAACAAAATCGACTATAGTTGAATTTAACTGTGACACAAATTCGCGCTGTCTTTTTACTCGTATTAGTAAGCTAGCCGCAAAGATACATAGTATTTGATGCTCGTCATCTGTTAGGAACTCTACCGTTTCTTGATCACATATTTTCGTAATTACATCACTGGAAATTGTTTCAAGTTTCGATAGCTTATGCTCAAAAGTTAGCTTATCACCTGAGCGCGTAATGTTATAAAACCCATTTTCACTTGCACTATCTCTGATTGATGCAGAAAAACAAATTTCTCTTTGTTTATCATATGTAAAAAGTTGTTCTTTTCCTTCAATAGAAAAATTTCTTAATAGAAACTGAGGGACGTAATGCTGCTTCTTAGGTGTGTTTTTAGTTACTTTATCCATAGCTCCCCAATAGGCATATAACGCCGGGCATAAGGTGATCACGACTAACCAAAAACTCCATACAAAAACTGCCGAATGTAACAAGTCACCTTGATGCCTTTGTTATGCCGGTTTAATCAATACTGATAATGATTAAAATTAAATCTCATCAAATCGGTTGTCTTCAGGCAAATTCAAATCAAATACAATAGTGTTATTGCGTATTTCAAACGACCAATCATCCTCTATACGATCTCCACCGCACATATCTTTACAGCCGTAATAAGCATCCCAATCATATTCGACACTTGCAACACCAACATCATTATCAAAGTTAATTGCAACTTCCTTAACTTCGAACGTATCAGTTAAAACTTCCGCACGCATATCATATTGAGTACTTACTCGCGCCATTCGCTCATTAAATGAGCCAACATTTACTTCGATGAGATCTTTAACAACATTTTCTAGGATTTCTTCTCGTTCTTCATCTGCAACTTTAAATTCAAACTCCAAGTGCAACTTATTTCCAATAATCATATTGATACCTCTCTTACTTAAAATTTAATTTCATATACGCTTGAGCCAAAACGGCATAGCGCCGAACATAAGGTGCGCTACAATAAACTCTCCAAGCGCACCGGACTCCATACCAAAACCGCCGAGTGTAACGCGTCACCTTGATGTTTTTGCTAGTTTTTAATCGACTAGGCCAATTGTCTCATCCAAAATATCCTTGGCTATTTCTAAAAGTTGATAATAGGTGGCGGGGTAGCCATTTGAAACTTGAAGGTTATGTAGTTCTAAGACATATGAGTCAAATTTATTTTCAATATCATCAGAGACTTCAGTCCCTGCTGGGTGACTAGCACCTAGCATATTCGCAACACGCTTTATCAACATTTCACGTGAAATTCTAATCGTTTGATGGTCTGAAGAATTTGCGGGAACCTCATATACTCCAGAAGCTAGCCATTCACTAAATGTTAACTTTGTAGAATGAGCGATCGGAGGACCTGCTTCAAATAATGCTTTCACTTCATCCGCCGTCAAAGCTCGATCTATGATTTGTACTGCTTTAACTTGAACATCAGGGCTATCTACCCCGCTTGCTAACGGTAAGAAAGTATATTTACTACCTTTTAATACATTCTTGACTTTTTTGGTCGTTTTGTAGTTTTTAAACTTAAAGCTCAACGCTTTCTTGTTTGCATGAAAATCGACATCTTTTTTCATGTCTACCCACACCCTAAGTACATGGGCTAGATCTAAGAAACTAACTTCATCTTTATCGTTCAATGCAAATTGATAGTGTTTTTCTAGTCTTTTACGCTGAATACCAATATGTTCTATTTCCACTACTTAACCTCTACAATTACTTAATTCCAATGAGGACTAACGAATAAACCTAACATATTATTTTGCGATCTTGTTTCGCATATCCACTGCTATCCGGTAGAAATTATAGTTGTTATGTTAAACGACTAACTAAGCTCACTATTTCTACCCACTCAGCCACATAACACATTAATGCTCATATTTTTGCATATCAATGAAGGCAAAACTATACATTATCGCCTTGAAAATTAGTTACTTATCAAGAAGGCGATTTAGGTCAAAAAACAGGGAAGTGTGGTAGAGGCTTTTTTGTAGATATTGGCTATGAAATTGTAGATAACAGATACAAAAATGCCGACTAACGTCGGCATTTTTATTATCAACTGTTCTACCAGATTGACGTTAACTGTTGTTCATCACGTTATCAAGGTGATGGCGCATTTCGTCTTCGGCGCGGTCAGGATCGCCGGCTTTGATTGCTTCGAAAATGCGGACATGATGCTCGCAGCTGATCTGGTGCAACTCGGCAAAAGTGTCTGGGTTGCGCGAGCGGATCAGCCATTGGATCAGCGACTCATAGATCGATGCCAACATTGGGTTGTTGAGGATATCGATAATGGTCAGGTGGAAGGCGATATCCGTTTCAATGAAGCGGTCGTAGTTCTCGACCTGCGCCAAGTTGTTCTCTAGCGCGACGGAGAGTTTCTCGACGTCTTCTTCGGTACGTACTTTGGCGGCTTCGCGGATAATGGCGATTTCGAACAGCTGTCTGAGGTGTTCGAACTGCATCTTCTCTTTGTCTTGCGCCAGCAGGCCGATAGCAATGCCCGACAGCCCGCTCAAGATGGTCTTGGCGCAAGGCTTGGTCACCCGCGTTTTCTCGCCGCTTTTGATTTCAACCAAGCCGCGCTGGGCAAGATTTTGCAATGCTTCACGCACCGACGGGCGGCCGACGTTGAATGCGGCCATTAACTCACGCTCAGAGGGAAGGGCATCGCCTTCTTTGAACGTGTTATCCAAGATCAGGCGCTCTATCTCTTCCGTGACAAAGTCTGACAGCTTGACCTTTTTAAGTGGTTTTAATACTGAGGTATTAGGAATCGACATAACCTTTCCTTTTCCCTATGGGCGCTATATCGCTCATAGTATAATGCAAAAATTACTTAGTAAAATCAGGAATTAGCTCTCTCTGAGCTGCTTGAACTCTTGCTCGGTATTGTGCCGGGATCCCCTTGAAAGGGAAGCGCATTTCCGCGCTGATACCGCTCCATTCTCCCAGCGACGCCATGAACTTGTCTGCGGCTGCATTGCAGTATCCCTCGACCTCAATCAGTGGCGCAATCTCATCACGCATAAATTGCTGTATCCGGCCCTCAACCTCGAGTGCTTCTGGGGCCAAGGCAAGGCAATCTTGGGTCCAGGCCTGCGTGGCTTTAGGGCCTAGGCAGCAAACATTAGAATAGGCCCCCAAAGCACCTTTATACGCATCAGTTGCAAGAAAATGTCCTGCAACGAAAATGGATGCTTCCTGTGCCAATTCTGTCGCGGCAATCTCTTCGGTTATTCTTGGTAGCTTGAAGCCAACGAGCGTTTCCACCTTGTCAAACAAGGTCTTGAGCTGCTGTGCAGAAAGACTGACCTTGGCGTGGGGGGGATTGTACAGGATCAGGGGCACACCGTTACAGACTGATTCAACTTTCTTTAAGAATGTCAGCGATGTTTCGGTGTTGCAAGGAAACCAGTTGGGCAGGATCACCTGAATGGCTGTGGGCTTTAGGCTGGCTGCAAACTGCGCTCTGGCAACCGCATCATTGGGGTGGCAATGGGATGCACCAATCTGAAACGGCATACCGGCCTGATGGCACTTCTCTGCCAGTAACTGGCTTATTTGCTCGAACTCTTGTTCCGACTGGGTGTAGAACTCCCCTGCGGTACCGTTGGAATAAATACCGTCAACCCTAGCCTCGATGTAATAGTCAATCTGGGCAGCAAGGCGGTCAAAGTCGATGGCTTCGTTGTTGATCGCTTCATCGTTCAGAGGCAACAGCAGTGTCGCCCAGTTTCCTGCTATTTTCATAAACTGTCTGCCTTAATCTTGATAACGATTTTTTCAACTTGCTGCGTTTGTGCATCTGTGCCTGAGTGATCCAGCAAAGGCCGGTGCCATTCGCCAGGGAAGAACACGGCACACTGGTTAGGCTCTAGGATAAAGTGTTGCTCATCGGCGATGTGCTGGCACAGGGCGGCATCATTTTCGGCGTCGTAAGCGGCTAAGCTATCAGCTGTGGTGGGTACCAACGGTGCAGCGTAGCCTTCGCTGCCGCTGAGTACCACATGCACATCGATATATTCGTGGTGCACTTCGGACAAGCTATCGGTATAGCTTTTTGTGTGGGCTGAAATGCGATTAACAAACAGCTTGTCACTGTCGATATGGGTGATGCCGGTTGGTAAGTCGGCAGGGTTATCTGCCATGACCTGTTCGATGATTTGTGCCAAGCGCGGAGACTGGGGCGCAATGTGGTGAGCGTGGGTTGTTGTGATGATCATTTTGAATATGGCAGCATTGCTGCTGCCATCCTGAGTTGTATGTTAGTGGCCTAGAGCAGCATCTGCGGTAGGAATAGCACCAGTTGTGGGAAGAAGATAATGGCCAGCAGTACCGCAATCAGCGGGATAAGGAATACGATGACTGACCTTGCCAGTGTTTCATACGGAATATTACCGACCTTGGACACCACGAAGAGCGAGACCCCCATCGGTGGCGTTAGGATGCCAAGCATCATGTTAAGCACCACGACCACCCCGAAGTGCACGGGATCAATACCTAGCTGAACCGTAATCGGTAGCAGGATAGGGATAAGGATCAGTAGCAGTGCCAGGGTTTCAATGAATGCGCCAAGGATGAACAGCATGACCGACACCATCAGCAAGAAGACGATAGGCGAGTCGGTGACCTGCAAGAACAGTTCAGCGGCTTTCATCGGGATATCTTCTTTGATAATAAGGAAACCGAACAGGCTCACCCCACCAATCAAGAAGCCGATAACCGCAGAGGTGTTGACGGTTTCGTGGATAAGCTCAATCAGCTTTTTCACCGTCAGTTTTTTGTAGACGAAGAAACCAAGGAACATGGCGTACAGAGACGCCACGACGGCGGCTTCTGTCGGTGTCACGATACCTGAGAAGATCCCGCCGATAATGATGACCGGCGTCAGTAGCGCCAGTGAGGCATCTTTGAATGACGAGCAGATCTCACGCATTGAAGCGCGTGGGTAAACGCTGTAGTTCTTCTTCTTGGCAATGACGTACACCATCACCATCAGCGCGACACTACATAGTAGGGCAGGGACGACGCCGGCCAGGAACAGTGCGCCGACCGATGCGCCAGACATCACGCCGTAGATCACCATAGGGATACTTGGCGGCATTAGCGGGCCGATAACACTTGATGCTGCGGTGATCGCACCAGAGAAGCCATCATCATAGCCCTCATCGCGCATCGCTTTGATTTCAAGCTGGCCAAGGCCGCCGGCATCGGCATGGGCAGAGCCCGACATACCGGAAAACAGCAAGCTGGCAAGAATGTTCACATGGCCGAGCGAGCCGGTGAAGTGGCCGGTGAGGTTACGGGCAAAATGGAACATCTTGTCGGTGATACCGGCAGAGTTCATCAAAAGTCCGCTGAAAATGAAGAAAGGCACGGCCAGCAGCGGGAAGGAGTTAAGTCCCGAGATGATCTTTTGTGGTGACAGGGCGATACCGGTGTTGAGTAGCAGGTAGCCAATCGAGACGACATACAGGGTGAACGCAACGGGCATACCAACGGCAAGCAGTGTGCCCCAGCTAGCAAAAATTCCAAACATAACCTGACCTATTTATCCGTAACTTTCATCAGAGGTGGGAGCTGCTTTTTCTCGGTCATCAGACCGAATAGTGCTGCGCTCGATGTACATACATTTAGCAGTGACTTAATACCAACGAGGGTAAAGCCGATTGGGACGGCCATGTACAGCCATGACATTTGGACATCCATGGTGATGGAGCCTAATCGGTCCATACGCAGGCCAAACAGGTAGCCGCGGTAGACGATGACGGCTGCCGTTGCGGCAAACACAAGGTGGATGACGATATCAAGCAGGTAGTTTGTTTTAGGGCCTAGTCGGTTAGGCACGATATCAATGGCGATATGGTCACGGCGTGACACCGCTTCGCTGGCACCGATAAAGACAATGTAGATATATAGCCAGCGGGAAAGCTCTTCTGTCCATGGGATGGCAAATGAGAAGAAGTAGCGGCTGACGATTTGAACCGTAAGGACAAGTAGCATGGCAATGAACAAGGCCACTGACAGGTACTTCTCACACAGCTCCATCTTTTGGATAAACTTTTTCATGTTCCGTTACCGTATTGAGTGGCAAAGGCTGAGCCCTTGCCACTGTTATTGGTGTTATTTGATTGTCATCAGTGTTTGGGTGAAGCCTTCGCCGAACTCTTTATCCAGCTCTGCGTAGTAAGGCTTCATTGCGGTACGGAAGTCACCCAGGTCTGGGTGGGTAACGGTGACACCGGCTTCTTTGAACGTGACCAAATCAGCTTCGGTGTTTTCAATGATACGCTTCTCGGCTTCTTCGCCGCCGGCTTTAAGTGCGGCCATCAACCATTCTTGCTCTTGCTTGCTTAGGCTAGACCAGCGCTCTGCCGAGATAGAAATCGCCTGATCCTGAACAACGTGGTTGGTCATCGCGAGGTAAGGTTGTACCTCGTAGAACTTCATCGCTTCGATAGAAGAGATTGGGTTTTCCTGTCCATCTACTGCATTGGTCTGTAGGGCAAGGTAAACCTCGGCATAGGCGATTGGTGATGGGATAGCGCCCACACCCTTCGCGTAGTTGATCAGTGCTTTGGCATTCGGGGTACGCAGTTTCATCCCGCGCATATCTTGCATGCTGTTGATTGGCTTATTCGAGGACGTTTGGCGAACACCAAAGAACCAGCTATCGATTGGCTTTAGGTTGAAAACGGTTTCAAGCTCGTTACGTGCATCCATGCCCCAGCTGCTATCGAAGATGGCGTTCAGGTGTGCGTAATCGCGGACTAGGTAAGGGGTTTCGAGTGCGCCCAAGCGTGGTAGGTACTGGGCATAGCCACCGAATACCTGCATAGACATATCCAGCTCACCCAATGACACCTGCTCAAGCATTTCATGAACATTACCCAGCTGGCCACCTTCGTAAAGGCGAAGGGTCATTTCACCACCAGAAATGTTTTTTAGCTCTTCGGCTGTTTTCACCATTCCGTGGTAGATAGGGCTGTTGTAAGCCTCATTGAAACCCACCTTTAGTTGCAATGATGCAGAGGCTTGTGCCGCGAATAGGGTAGAGGCGATCATGCTTAGGGTGAATAGCTTTTTCATTATTATGTCCTTATCTTCAGAGTCGTATTTTTATCGTTGTGTAGGGTTTAGAAGTTCACTGTGTTGTGCAGTGGTTGTTGTGCTAACAACCGATGGATCTGGCTAATGTAAACATCAATTTTCTTGAGGTTTTCAGTCGCCGAGCCACCTCCGGTATGCTGGGTCAGGTAAATATTATCGGCCTCCCAAAGCGAGGAAGACGCTGGGAGCGGCTCTTGTTTGGTGACATCAAGCCACGCCGTGAAGGCTGGGTGCTGCTGGGCTTTGTGCAGCAAGTCCTCTTCGTTGACTACTTGGCCGCGACCGACATTGGCAAACAACGCATCGTTAGGCAGGGCATTGAAAACATCGGCATCAATGAGGTTTTCAGTGTCGGTGGTAGCCGGAATGGTCGAAATCAAGATGTCACACTGGCTCGCTGCCGTGATGAGCCCTTGCTTGCCTTGTTGCTCCATGTCTGCGTTATCAAAGGTGGTGACGGTAGCGCCGAAGGCTGACAGCAACTGGGCGGCTTGTTGCCCGATGCTGCCGTAGCCGAGCATCAATACGCGGGCTTCGGAAACTAAACGCTTGGTAAAGCGGATATCGTCTTTGGCCCACAGCTTGCTTTCCTTGGCTTTGTTAAGCGCAGGAAGCTGGCGGTAGCTCGCCAATATCCCAGCAAGGATCTCTTCAGCCACAGGCCCCGAGAAAAATCCCGCGAGGTTACAGACTGTGATGTCGCGATCGGCTGGCCATTGGTAACCGTTAAAGTTGTCGATGCCGACCGAATCTAGCAATAGGGTATGAAGCTGCGCCATATCGCCGATCCAGTCAGTATTAAAGTTACCGATAGCAATCTCAGCCTGCTTGGCCTTGGCAAAATCGTTCGAACCATCGTTGAAGATGCAGTTCAGGTGATCGGGCAACTGTTGACGGAGGTAGTTGGCCTCGTCGGTGTTGAGTACTGGGTGAATGTATATGTTCATCGTCGTTATCAAGATTATGTAATGAAATTTATTGCCCGATACTGGGCGGTTTGTTTTATTTATTAGTTAGTTATTAGCGATTTATTGTTTGTGGCAACTGCCAGTTCTGATGGCTTAGCTCTAGTTGTTTGAGTCCCTCTTCGAGAGGAAAACAGTGGTAAACCGCTTGCTCTGAGAGTGGGAACGCCTGTTCAATTTCCGGCGTTAAGGTAACGCCTAAACCGATGTCGTCGCCGAGGTGAAAGTGCCCGTCTTTGATCCGTCCTTCCAAGTCGCACATGGCATGGCGCAGGGCAAAGTGTGGCATTGGGTATTCAATCAAATTGCAGCCGGTTGCGAATGCCGCGACGTAGTTGGCCATCATCGCAATGGGTCCACCCCATGAATGCACGACCGGATTTACGCCCGTTTTCTGCGCCGCTTGGCAGACGGCAATGGTTTCGCTGATCCCGCCAAGTACCGATGCATCTGGCTGGATAACGTTGTAGTAGCCTTTGTTGAGTCGCTCAAACAGCTCTTCTTTGGTGGTGACAATTTCCCCGCCGGCGACAGTAAGGTTGTTGTTAATGGCTAATGTCGGGAGTTGCTCCAGTTTATCTAACCCAAGGCACTCTTCGACAAACACCAATGACTCACCGGTTTTGGCTTTAACCTCGGTGCAGAAAGCCAGTACCTGCTCGGCAGTTTGTCCTTCGACGGCCAGGTTTTGGGTCATATCGACCGCGACACCGATACCATGTTGCTTGGCGGCATTGATGGTCCAGACGGTCTTATCCACTTGGTTATGACGGGCGCGGATCTTGATGGTTTTGATACCGCGCTTGGCGAGCTGGCTCAGCTCTGTCGCCATTGCCTCCGGTGTCAGTGAGTCGCCACCAGAGCCATACATGGCGATGGAATCCACTTTTTTGCCACCGAACAATTCAACCGCCGGGATTTCTCGGCTTCTAGCAAGGGCATCAACCAGTGCGATTTCAACCGCAGAGATCGCATGTTGAGCGGCTCCTTGCAGTGACCAATAGGCCGTTACGTTTTGTGCTTTAGCGATTGTCTTGGTAATACCGTTGCCAATGTCATCGCCTGTGATGGCATTAGCAATCAAATCAACGATGCTGGTAAATACATGCGGGGCGAATACGCCGAGGTATCCTTCACCGAGTCCTTTTACACCGTTATCAAGTGTGATTTCGACCATCGAGCAGTTGCGCAGCCCGTGCGGAAGGTGAAGGGCATTTTCTGCACAACCGTCGAAACCGTAGGGTGCGCTCAGCAGTACCGGGCGTACATTTACAATCTTAGCCATTACAGGGCTCCTTTCAGTAACGGTAGGAAGGCGGCGCCTCGCACTCCGCTGGAGTCACCGTGAACGGCTTTAACCACTGGCGTTGATACTGATTTGCTGAAGGTATTGGCGCTAAGCTTTTGCTGAACCAGCGGGTAGATGCTGTCTTGGTTAGACATGCCGCCACCCAGCACAATAACTTCAGGGTCGATAACATTGACGATACTGCCCAGCGCGCGTGCAAGTTGATCTGCATATAACTCGATATGAGCTTGAGCGGCTTGGTCACCTTGCTTAGCCCGTTCGAAAATGGCCTTGGCTGATAGGGACGGGTGTTTGAGGGCATAAGTACGCTCAAAGCCGGTACCGGAGCAGAACGATTCAATACAGTTGGTTGAGCCGCAGTAGCACTCGGTGCTTTCGCCATCTTGCTCGGCATTGAAGCCCGGTAGCGGGTTGTGGCCAATTTCACCACCAAGGTTATTGCGGCCATTGACGATGTTGCCGTTCACGATAACACCCGAGCCACAGCCGGTGCCGATAATGACGGCAATACAGGAGTTCTCAGCCTCTTTAGCGGCACCCGTTTTGAATTCGGAGATCGCAAGGCAGTCGGCATCATTGCCAATTTCAATCGGAAGATCGAAGTGGCGGCGTAGATCACCAATGAAATCCTGCTCATTAAGATAAAGGATGTTTGATCCCTGCATCAGGCCTGTAGTCTTGTGTAGCGAGCCGCAGCAACCGATACCGATTGAGCTAGGGGCTTGCGTTTCACTCAATTTTTCAATCGTCGTGATCACGGCATCGAGAAAAGCGCTGTAACCTTGCTTAGGTGTTGGTGTTCGGATCTTTTCCAGCAGTTCATAGCTGGTAGGATCGAGGCTGACGCCCTCGATCTTTGTACCACCAATATCTAGGCCAATTAGCATAGTCCGGCCTCAATCAGCTGGTCTAGCTTGGCTTTGTTTTCATCAGTCACGACGTTGAGTGGGCGGCGGCAGTATTCATTGGCAATGATGCCTTTGCGCATTAGTACGTATTTCAGCCCTGGGATCACGCCTGCGCCAACTAATGTATCAATAACGATATTGGCTTCGCGCTGCAGTTCTGTTGCTTTGGCGGCGTCATTGTTAGTAATGGCATTTTGAATCGCGATGATACGCTCAGCCTGGATATTATAGGTTGAGCCGATCCCACCTTGAGCGCCTGCGATAAGGCCCGAAGCCAAAATTTCATCGAAGCCGTTAAATACCGTTTTATCAGGGTTTGCCCGGGTTACTTGCTCCATCTGGTACAGGTTGGCCGACGTTTGCTTCAGCGCGACAACACCTTCAATGTTCAGTAGCTCGCTGATTTGCTCACCAGACAAGTTCATGCCCGCAAAAGCTGGGAAGTTGTACACCACCATTGGCTTGCCTGCCGCTTGGATGATGTCGGTGTAGTGTTTTTTGAGTTCATTGAACGCAACAGGGTAGTAGAAAGGCGTTACTGCAGAAATCGCATCGTAAGGCATTGCACCTGCTGCTCGGGCAATGGTTTCACTCTTTTGAGTTGAGATATCACCAACATGCGCGATCAGTTTGACTTTCTTTTCTGCGGTTTCGGCTGCACCTGCGGCTTCTGCCGTCAATGCGAGGGTTGCGATACGCTCTTCGGTGGAGCATAAAAATGCCTCAGCAGTCGATCCGCCAACGTATAGTCCGTCTAAACCGCTTTTACAGTTGAATTGGATCAGTGATAGCAAATCTTGATTATTGATAGATTCGTCAGCATTGAAAGGTGTTAGGGTTGCTGCATATAGGCCTGAGAAGTTCATTTTGGGTACTTGTTCCTTATTTTTCTGGTGGAGCAAGTATCCTGTTATACCAGTATACCTTCTGTGATTGATCTCTCAGTGCATGATTTGTGAGCATAACTTACAGCCACGTTGAGATATGCGTGGGTAAAAATGCGCATTTAGTGCAAAAAGTTACATTTATCGCGCGCAAAACATGATTGAAGCCTATTTTTTTGGGGATTCTTGGGGACGTCTTGGTTTTTTTGGGTATTGCTTGGCGGTTTATGTTTACTTCATCTTTATGACGGATTGTTGGAAGTCTGTGATCACTCTGTTTAATGTTTTTTAAGCAAAGCCTTAAAATAAGCCATCAAATCAAAGGAATAGTGGCTGGCTGATGGAGCAGATTTTCGAGTGGCTTAAACCCGCAGTACTGACAGACATACAATTTGCCATCTTGATCTCTCTGAGCTTTGTGACGTCGGCGGTCACGGCATTGATGGGAGCGGGTGGGGGCGCGCTGTTAATCGCAGTGATGGCGAGCTTTATGCCTGCAGCAGCCATTATTCCGGTTCATGCCGTGGTGCAACTTGGCAGTAATGGTGGGCGATTACTGTTGATGCGAAGGTTTGTCGATAAGCACTTGGTGATGTGGTTTGTTGTCGGTACGGTCATCGGGGCTTTGATTGGCGGTAATATCGCGGTTTCGCTAGAGCCGGCTTATCTGCAGTTTATATTGGGTGGCTTTATTCTCCTTAGTTGCTGGGTGCCTATTACTGCGGCCCTGAAAGGCAAGAAAAGCCTGACAGTGCTGGGTGCTCTGACGTCATTTTTAACTATGTTTGTCGGGGCCACAGGCCCATTTGTCATTGCCTCTATGCGGCATATTATTTCGGATAAACAAAAACTCGTCGGCACCATGTCGGCCTTGATGTCGGCACAGCATTTGATTAAGGCGGTTGTGTTCGGCGGGCTGGGTTTTGCTTTTGCCGACTGGCTGGGCCTGATTGTGCTGATGATCCTCACCGGCTTTTTCGGCACGATGGCAGGTCAGGCGCTGCTTGAGCGGGTATCCAATGAAAAGTTTCAAATTGCTCTGCGTATAATGCTGACCTTTTTGGCGCTGAGGCTGCTCTGGTCTGCGGCAGAGCAAGTTATGCTATGATATCTGGATGATGAAAAAGTTACTTAATCTTGAGCTGGGCTATGTGTTTCCAGTGCTAGCTATTACTGCTTTTATACTTTGGTTTATAAACTATCTTATTTTAATGCGTTAATTAAAAAGCACCTCGAAAGGTGCTTTTTTGCTTTTTACCAAAATACACAAAAGGCTAAGCGGGTAAGGGTGTTAATCGACTTTTTGATCGAGAAGCTAGCAGCCTAATTATTCCTGCAAAAACTGATTGGCCACTTCCACTTCCTGCATTTTCATCAGCTGGTGGGCGGTTTGCATATGCTGGGACATAACCTGTTTGGCTTGCTCGGCATTTCCACTTCGCAGAGCTTCAACCAGCTGTTTCTGGCTCTGTACCCCGGTTAACCACAGCTGGTGGTTTTCGGGTTCATACAGTTTTTTATAGATGGTGAGCTCTGTGAGCATTTGCGCCGTAAAGCGGACAATGAACTTTAATAGTTCATTGCTCGAATAACTGGCAAGCAGACTGTGAAACTCAATCGAGGCGACATGGTGCTCTTGCTCCTGATAGATATCAGCGGGCGGTGTGCAGTATTTTTCGATTTGTATTTCAAGACGATGTAGCTGATCTTCTGATAGTTTTCCTGCTAATGAGGCGGCGACATCTGGTTCGAGCGATTGACGGATCTGATACAGATCGGAAATAGAAACATCTTTAAAGAAAAGGTAATTGCTTAGCAGAGACTGCGCCTTGCTTTCGCCCATTTCAGCGACAAAAGCGCCGCCTTTGGGGCCTGTTTTGGTCGCTAAAATCCCTTGAGCGTCCAAAATCCGCATACTCTCACGCACGGTACTTTTCGACGCATCAAATAGCTCCATGACTTGCTGTTCGTTGGGAAGCCGATCTCCGGGCTTCAAATTTTCTTCGACAATCCATGTCTTGATTGACTCAGCAAGTTGTTGCGTTCGTCTGCCTTTTGCGCTGCCTGTCACGATTACCTCGAAGTGCTATTAATGCTTTATTTACTTGCTGTTAGCGGCTGATTCTTACCAATATTGCGCGACTTGTCACCTTCTTTTCTCGTCAATTGGGAGGTAAGAAAGTCAGGTTTGAAGGTTAACACCTGTGTCTCATAATTCCTATTTATCATGATAAATAGCTTTATTTTGATATTTATCATGATAAATTACGTCCAGCTATGAGCAAAAATAGAACGATTTAGATATGACGGGACTAAAGGAGTCTGCCAGCCTGACGTGGGAATGGCTGGAGGAAATAGCACGTTGTTCGCAAACATCCCACCCAGATACAGATGGGGTGACGCGGTTATGTGCTTCGAAAGAGCATGGCCAAGCGAATGACAAATTACGCCAATGGATGCTGGCTGCCGGCATGCAAGTAAGAATGGATAATGCGGCAAACTTGATTGGGCGTTACCCAAGCAAGGAGCCAAATGCCCAGACGCTGATCTTCGGATCGCACCAAGACACGGTTCCCAATGGCGGAAAATATGACGGGATCCTTGGTGTGATTGCTCCTCTTGCACTGGTTCATTATTTCAACCAGAACAAGATTACTTTTCCCTACCACATCGATGTCATTGCTTTCAGTGACGAAGAAGGCACGCGGTTCCAGTCTACCTTACTGGGGTCAAAAGCGATTTCCGGCACATTCGAGCCTGCCATGCTGGATGCGGCTGATGCACAAGGCATCACTATGCGTGAGGCATTGGCGCAATTTGGCTGCCAGCCTGAACTCATTGAAAACGATGCCTACCAATCTGATGAGGTGCTGGGGTTCGTCGAACTGCATATCGAACAAGGCCCACAGCTTGAACAAGCGGGATTACCTGTCGGTATTGTCAGCGCCATCACGGGTATTGAGCGCCATACCTTGTCGATTAGAGGCAAGGCGGGTCATGCCGGTACCGTGCCGATGAACATGCGCCAAGATGCCTTGGTTGGTGCGGCACAGGTTATTCATTACTTCGATCAGCTCTGCAAAGGGCAGGATGACCTAGTGGGCGTGGTTGGAAAAATTGAAAACTTCCCGAACGGGGTCAATGTGATCCCGCAGCAAACGAACATTACTATCGAGCTGCGCTCTCCTAATGACACTTCACGGCTTGAAGCCCGTGAAAAGTTGCTCGAGCAAATTGGGCAGATCATGGCTGACTATGATCTTGGCTATGAGCATAAACTGATTTACGAACAGGCGGCCGTGATTTGTTCTGAGGGTTTGTCATCGATGCTGTCGAATGCAACCTCGTTGGCGGGCATCGAGCCAATGCACCTATTTAGTGGGGCGGGGCATGACGGACTGGCAGTAACACACCTCACCGATATTGCCATGCTGTTTATGCGCTGTAAGAATGGTGTGAGCCATCATCCGGATGAGGCCATCACTCAAGCTGATTTGTTATCAGCATTGGATGTGCTTCAGCAATTTTGTCTATTGCTCAAAGGCGATAGCCGCTGTAGCTAGGAACGGTTACAGGTTTTAAATATCAGGTACGACGGAGAAAAAATATGGATATGACAGAGAAGATGGCTTCAGAGGGGAAGCGGCCTTGGTATAAGAATATGCCAGATCCTATGGTGCTTATTTTTATGATACTGGTCGCGACTTATGTGCTGACATTCGTAGTGCCTGCGGGTGAATTTGAGCGCGTGGTGGCCAATGGTCGCACGACAGTAATACCCGAGTCTTTTACTTATTTAACTGATACGCCAGCGGTCCACTTTTTCGATATTTTTGTTTCTATTCCCAAAGGCTTGATCAGTGCTGCGCCCTACCTGTTTATCGTCTTTATTGCTGGTGGCTTGTTCCACATTCTGCAAAAAACCGGTGCACTTGAAAATGCCATCGGTGTGGCAGTAAATAAAGTCGGTGTCAAAAATCGCAATGTTATCATCACGGTAGGTACCTTTATTTATGGTTTCTTCGGTGTCGCAGTCGGTTTTGAAAACAATATTGCCTTAGTGCCGGTAGCTGTATTGATTTCAGCGGCGGTGGGTTACTCATCCCTTGTCGGAACGGTAATGGCTGTCGGTGGGATCGGCATTGGTTTTGCCCTGTCACCAATCAACCCTTACACCGTCGGTGTTGCACAGGGGATTGCAGAGCTGCCAACGTTCTCCGGTGCATGGCTACGTACCTTGATGGTCGTTACATCGCTTGCCCTGCTGGCTTATTTCATTTGCGCCAAAGTGACCAAAATGGACTTTAAAGAGCCTGAGGGGACTGAAGGGCTAACGAAAGATCTTTCTGAATATCAGCTTGGCGGTAAAGACAAAGCCACCCTTGGTGTTTTCTTGGCAGGCCTTGGCATCATGCTATACGGTGTGTTTGCGAACGGTTGGTATATCAATGAAATTGCTGGTCTATTCCTACTGATGGCGATAGCAATTGGTATGGTTAACGGGCTAGGTGCTAACGGTATCGTGAAGCAGATGATGGAAGGCGCTTCAGGGGTGACGGCGGGTGCGCTGGTTATCGGTGTCGCTGCCTCTATTCAGGTGATTTTGGACCAAGCTCAGATCATCGACACTATTGTTAATGCACTAAGCTCGTTGATTCAAGATATGCCGATTGCTGTTTCGGCCATTGTTGCCAGTGTGGTTCAGGGCGTTATTAACCTGTTTGTTCCATCTGGTTCAGGCCAGGCGATGGTGACCATGCCGATCCTCGTACCCGTGGCTGATTTGGTGGGCATGAGCCGCCAGCTGATGATCACGGCGTTCCAAGTCGGTGATGGCCTGACAAACCTTATTGTTCCAACGTCAGGCGGTACGCTTGCGATGCTGGCTCTAGGCCGTGTGTCTTATGAGCAATGGCTGAAGGCGATTTTGCCATTCATGGTGCTGGTTTACGCACTATGTTGGGTTGCACTCTTCATCGGCCAACTAGTCGGTTATTAATGGGTTTTACAGACTGAGAATCTATGACGATTTCACTTATTCACTTTAACCCCAAGACAGGAACCTCTGCCTCTATAACGGCAACTGGCGGTGTGTCTGTCGGCGGTTATGTTAACCACAGCTGGCGTGGGTTAGGAGCATGTGCCACCCAAGGGTTGTTTACTAACCCATGGTATGCAGATAAAGCGAAACAGCTTTTGGCTGAAGGCAATGATAGCGAAGAGGTTATCGAGCGGCTTAAAAGTGAAGATGCCGGATATGATCAGCGCCAGTGTATGGTGATGGACCGCCATGGCTCTGCCGCATTTATTCACGGCGACGAGAATATTCCGGTTATTGGTTCAGTTACGTTTCCGCATATTGCGGTCGCTGGCAATATGTTGGAAAGCGAGAGCGTACTGCATGGTTTTTCAGAAAGCTTTATTCATGCGGTATGTACCAACCCTGATCAGGTGTTGCAGCACAATGCAGTACCAAGCTATTACCAAGACTATGAGCAGTCATTACCCGAGGTGTTGATCACTGCACTGGAAGCCGCATTGGCAAGTGGGGGTGATAAGCGGGGAACGTACTCTGCTTCGCTTCGTGTTGAGAGCATGTGCCAAGCACCGATTGATATTCGGGTCGATTGGTCTGATGACAGCTTAATTGCGGATATGCGAAAGGTGCTGGGCCATGTGAGAGGTGAAGGCTTCCAGTCGTTCTTGAGCCAATTACCTACGATGTGATCATTTCCCTCAATGGATAAAAAAAGAGCCTGCATTTGCAGGCTCTTTTTTTTATGTTGTCTTTATCGGCCTCCATTTGAAAAGTATTGATAATGCTTGGCTGTTAGAATCCGGCGAAGGCTCTGTTGCGAACTTAGTTAAGGAGCCATAATTAATATTAATGAAATGATAAATTTAGATTTTATTCCTTAATTTAAATAAAGAATTCAGTATTCACTTGATATGTGTCGATATTATCTTATATTTGGTAAATGTCTCGGTGGTATTTTTATGCCAAGATATATACATGTATGTATATTTGCTCAGATAATTATTACTTATGGATTTAAAATGGCCAGATTAGCCTAGGTCTGAAATATACCCTTCAAAGAAATATTATTTAAAGGATTAACTAATGTTAAGAATATCTTTACTTTTTACGTTGCTTGTATCGGCAAATCTTGTGTATGCAAATTGTAAAGTCCCATCAACCTTAGAAAACTTAACTATTATATCATCGACAGACCCGACTTATAGCAGTGTCAATCCAAATGCTGGTGATGTTTATCGAGTGCTATATGCTAAAGATAAATATACAGCAAAACTTTTAAATAAAAACCAACCAGACTATAAAGGTGAATATTCTTATAGTGTTTTAGATGATGTTAATGGTGTTGGACTTTTTACTGGTCATGAAGGATTACCTTTAAAAAAGCCAACGCACACCATATTATTCAAGTGTGTTACGGATGATTCTGGTACTGCAATATTCACCCAGACGCCAGGAATTAATGAGCCAAAGTCAAGGCAGAACACAGTAAGATATTTTATTCTGAGGTGAGGCTTCGAGGTTAATTAACGCCTATTTTATTAATGAAAAGGATGAGTAGATGATAAGTCAGCAGGCAAAAGTAATTTTGAGTGTTATTGCCGTCATGGGAAGCAGTAAGGCCTTGGCTGCAGATAGGACAAATCCGAAACCAAAGCCATCTTTGCCGAATATCGGTGATTTGGATAGGTTACTAAATTGATGCTACTGAATGTTGGGTGTTTGACTCCTCAGGCAATACTCTCTCAAACAAAGGGATATAATAATGAAGTCTTCTTGTGGTTTTATAGCGTTTGCACTTTTTGCTTCAGTAAATGCTTTTGCAATGGAAGGACCGACTTACTGCGCAGATCTAGAAGGGCAGTGGCAGGCTCCTGACGGTAGTCACAGTTTTGATATGACTATTGAAAATACAGGTCTTAGCTGCGGTGAGAACTGCGTGATACTTAAAGCCAAATACAGCCTTACTGATGGCTATTTTGAAAATGGGCTTTACTGCTCTGAAGCGGTCACGGCTGAATCAGGTACGGCAGCAGGGCCAAGGCCTATGGTCTTAGCATTTGAAAACCGGGGAGGCGGTCACTCAATAGCAAGCTATGTCCCAGAGTTGCAGCAGCTTTGGGCTGGAGTGATCCCTACTTTAGATGGTAAGCAGATACCTAGAATGGATTCTTATTGGTATAGGAAGACAAAATAGGGTTCTGTCGCATACTTTGGCAAAAGGTGGCTCCGCTGCAAAGTTTGCAATGGAGCCTATTCTTCACATTACCTGCCAGAAGCTCGGTGAAGGAGGCATTGTCTTTTGGCAGTTGTCGAACTAGTCGGTGATAAATCTCTGGATGTCTTTATCGGCAGTCGTAAGCGGTGCCGAGCAAGGAGACCGAGGTGGTAAAGTTATGCGGTGACATGATCACCACGGTATCGGCACCCATCTGGTAGGCGTTGTTTTTCAGCTCATTGACCGCACCTTGGATAAGCAGGTCATTGCTGTAAAACAAATAAGAATACCAGTGGCCTTCATTACCGGTGACTTCTCCCACCCAGCTGCATTTTTCTAGGTTGAGTAAGTTGGTGGTTAACACGCGGACTTGGTTGGCTTGAGGAAGAAGCTCTTCGCTTGGTGCTGCACAACCGACTAACACCAGGCTAACTAAGCCTGCCAATAATATTTTTTTCATTTAAATTTCAAATAACCCACTGGTAATACCACAAATCGGCATTAGGTTAGCATCTTAATGGTCCTATGCTAAGTGGGGATGTGTAAAGTATTTTTACGTGGTAACAATCTAATAAAATCGGCTGTTTATTGAGTCGGAAAGCGCTGCAGCCCGGATTGAAATGCTGCGCCAACTATCAAGTCGAGCCAACAGTAACTCAGTGGTCAACTCGGCGAGAAAACTAGGGATGATGGTCAACTGATCACAATAGGCGTCGCTTTCATCGGTTAGGCCAAATTTTTGAGATATTGCCTGTACGGCTCCATCACAGTTCTGTTCTTTTAAATACTGTCTTAGTGCATGGAAAAATACGTGATATTCGATACTTACATGGGCATGGTATTCCCGCCATACGGAAAGGAGCACTTTTTGATACGGGACGATAAGTTCACCGTCTTTGTCTTTATTGATATCGACGAAGCCGTCTTGATCTTCGAAATAATCATCGGGCCCGTATTCGGTGGCATCGTCGGGGTTAAACCGAATTGCGAAGTAACCGTCATTGCCAATCAAGCTGTTCATTTCTAGGCAACATTCAGCGATTGTCTCGGGGGAGAAACCAATATGGTCGAATACCTCAATACACAACTGGCGAGCATTGTAATTACCATCGATAGTGCATGCGTATTGAAATGCCCCCTGCTTATGCCTGAATTTAAGCCATTGCTTAAAATCGGCAATCTCGCCCAGTTTGGACGAGTGTCGAGCTTTTTGGTAAAGCTCGGCCTCGACGTCATTAACGATGGCTAACGTGTTTTCTATGATGTGTTTAACCTTGATAGCAGACATACTTGAAATTGATAGCCTAGATTGAGTTGATAAACATCGGGTAGTGGGTGAGTATCATTACTGAACCCACCCACTGTTAGCACAATTAAATAACTCTAAAAGTATGGCGTTTGTGCTTATTTAGTTTTCATTAATATAGTTTATACGCGATCTTGTCTAAAGCAGGTAACATCAACTTCAACTTTTACATCAACAACTAAATCACAGACCATACAAATTCGAGCCGGTGGGTTATCACCAAAAAACTCTTTGAACACCTTATTAAAAGATTGGAAGTAGCGAGAGTCTGTTAATACGACTTTAACGTGTACGACATCCTCTAGCGAGTAATTCGCTTCTTCCATAATATTGATGCAGTTTTGAATCGCAAGGCGTGATTGCTCAACAATTCCGCCTTCAACAACCTCACCATCGATCATTGGCGTTTGGCCCGATACATATAGGAAGCCCCCAGCTTGAGTCGCGCGGGCAAATGGCAGGTGCTGTCCGCCGGTTCCTGTACCGCCTTCAACACCATAGCGAATAATGCTCATTGCACTCTCCTATAGAGGTCGACAAACTCTTTTGCCAAATCTTTCATCAACACGGCATTCATCAAATGATCTTGTGCATGGACCATCACCAAAGTGACGGGAACTTTACCTTCACCCTCATCAAGGCCGATCAAGGATGTTTGTACATCGTGGGCCATTTTTAGGTATTTACTGCACTCTTCCAAGGCTACATCACAAGCTGTGAAATCGTTTGTTTTGGCATATTGAATTGCAGCCATCGCTTCACTTTTTGCCTGGCCTGCATTGGTAATTAAATTCATTACCGTCAGTTCGTAATCATCTTTATTCACAATAGATCTCAACTTGTCGTTGTTAGGTTGAATTTTTGCCAAGGCTTTAACTGGTCAAGAAAGCGGATATTCTCGCTGCTAATGTGGCCTACGACATTAGAGCACCCAGTATTTTCAAAATCCTGCAATGCGACATGTAGCTCGCCGGTATACTTGTTGTAGGCGTCATTTTCGACAATGACATCACCGCGCTTGATCAACGGTGTAGTATTTTTTGGCTTGATACTTTTCCCTTTATAGAGATTACGCGTATGGCTAGAGCGTATTGTCAGCTCGTTGATATCACCACGAACCCAATGTATTTGGTTTAATACAATGGCACGCTCAACGTCGGTGATCTCTTCATATAACTCTACATCTAAGTCTAAGATAGCGCGATTAACACTCGCTAGGGCTGCTAGCTCTTCATCTGAAGCAAATGCGTTAGCGATTAGTACATCGTCAACAACTCCCGAATTGAACAATTCCTTAGCCTGGGTGGTAATAGAAAGGTCCCGGTGCGCTTCTATTGTGCATAGCCCTTCTGATACTGGCCATGGGCCAAGTTCAGCACTAGGTGCATTAACAAAGGCGGCGACCCGTATTCCTTCCTTACGGAAGCTCTCAGAACGTTCCATAAAGTAGTCCCATCCCAGTCCTGAGTATTTCTTAGGGTAGAAGTTATGGCAGCCGATTAGCTTATCGCGGTTGGGCTGATAGCTAAGAATATTTTCGAGATAACGCTGTTCAGGGCTGATATTAATTTCGATCAGCAACTCTTGCTGGTTAAACGTCATCATTGCTTCTTCGAAGCCGGTAAAGCCTTCATCTAACCGGATCCCGGTCAACCCCATTTCCTGGAAGAACGAAAGATTATCGTGGTTCAGGTTGAGCTCACGAAATACGCGGGGATCAACATCGGCAACGACTATCATTCCGTGGTCAACAGCATGTTTTACAACAGCTTTGAATTTACCAAAGACAGCTTCTTTATCCCCATCGGCACACAACAGGCAGGTAAATAGACGGCTGTAGCCATAGCTGCTCGCTTTTTCGATATACGCCTTTATTTCATCCAGATCACTATGCTGGGGGTATACCGAAATACCAATACGTTTAGTTTTCATCGATATTTCCTTTTATGCCGCTTGCTCTTCAAGTGTTTTTTCGTACATACGAACAAATGGTAGGTACATCAGTACCGATGTAATGATTAGCGTGATACTTAACAGTAATGCCGTGGTACCCAAGTTCGTTGCCAAGAATGCCCCGAGTGGTGCAGGTGTTGTCCATGGTAGTAGTGTGACTACATTGCCGACTAAGCCGCTTGTTGTCGCAAACCAGGCGATGGTGGCATTAATCATTGGAATAAAGATGAACGGTATGAATAACACTGGGTTCATTACCATCGGGGTACCGAAGATAAGTGGCTCATTGATATTGAACATACCCGGTACGATACTCAATCGGCCGATAGTACGGAGGTGGGCATTCTTGGACCAAAAGGCCATTACACAGGCCAGCGAGAATGTACAACCAGCACCACCAATGAAGATAAAGTAATCCCAGAAGCCAGCAACGAAGATCCGTGATGCCTCTTCACCAGCAACGATTGCATCTTGGTTAACTTGCAAGTTAGCAAACAAGAAAGGGGTCAGAACGCTCAGAACAATCGTGCCACCATTGATCCCGGCAACCCATAATACTTGGACGAAGAATACTGCCATCAACAATGCTGGTAGTGAATCCGACACGACAACTAATGGTTGAAGTACGGTGATGATGAGTTCTGGCAACAATGTTACGGCACCATCTGTAGCAGCATCGATCACCAGGTTGATTGGGTGCAGCAGCACAATCACTATGGCAACAGGGATAATCAGCTCAAAGGACTTAGCAATCGCGGGTGGTACCGATGGCGGCAACTTAATCGTGATGCCTCTCTGAACACAAATTCTAAGCACGTGAACAGAGATAATTGCGGTGAGGATAGCGGTGAAAATGCCCTTAGCATCTAGGTAGCTTACCGACATCGCTCCTTGTTCTACCGGTGCGGCAACCAATAAGAACGCGAACATAGCAAGAAAGCCACCGGTTATATTATGGAGGCCATAACTTGCCGATAGGCTACTGCCGATCCCGAAGGCGATAAATAGTGTCATGATCCCCATACTGACATAGAAGGGTTGCATGTATTTATCCCGGGCTTCACCAACCCAGTTGGTATACCACTCCATATAGAGGAAGTTACTTGGATCTGTTAATGGCAAGTTCAACAGCAATAATACAAATGAGCCTGTCAGCAAAAAAGGAATGGCGTATGCAAAGCCATCTTTCATTGCGTTTAAATATCTGGATTGACTTACTTTACCTGCAACAGGCATAGCATAGCGTTCAATCCAATGCATAACCTTTTCCATGTAGTTATCCTTAACCAATTAACTCTAATGCATGTGATAATACTTTTTGGCCATTCATTACCGCATAATCCATTGGATTTATTACTTCGACGATTTTGCCATAGGGTTCTGCCCGAGATTTAAACTCGTTATGCATATATTTTAATTGAGGTCCAAGCAGGACAATATCGTACTCAGGAACAAGATCATTAAAACGCTCAGAACCATAAGCTTCAATTTCCACCTCTAAATTCTGCTCGGTGGCACTTTCTTGCATTTTTTGAACCATCATGCTTGTTGACATACCTGCGGTACACATCAATAGGATTTTTTTCATTGTGTTACTCCATGAAATATTTATTTATATATGCTTTTATTTACTTGGTTATATTTGTTTTCCGGTGATGATAATAATTTTCATGGAAATTATTTTAAACCCCATATTTCTGTAATTATTACAGTGGTCACAGCTATCAAGGCTTAATCTTCTTATAAAAACCAAGTGTTTACTCACCTATAAATGGGCGAAATTTTTATTTACCGCATGAAAACAGTAGGTTAATTAATTTCACGGTTCGAAATTAATTGACGTGTGAAAATAATTTACATAGATTTTGTAAAAAAGAAATTTGGCAAGTTAAGCGAGCAGTATATAGCATGGAAAATAAGGTCGATGTCGTATCACAAATATTCAAAAATCACGATAATTTCAGTGATGTAGAGCTGAGGATTGCCCAATTTATATCCGAAAACCCTCGGCTGGTTGCTATTTCGAGTATTAGTAAGTTGGCAAAAATGATAGGTGTAAGTACGGCTTCAGTGAGTCGGTTTGCTAAAGTGCTAGGGTTGGAGAATATTCGTGAGTTGAAATTTCACTTAGCACAGTCCTTTAGTTCAGTAGAGATGCCCGTTGTTGATCAAAGGCTTGCAACGAATGGGTATAATTTGATTTACGAGTCGCTAAGCACTATTTTGCTTAATAACGTTACGACTCTGTCTGGAAGCCATATCACTATATTCAGCAACTTTATAGAAGAGGCTGAAACCATTTATATTTTTGGCTCAGATTCTATTTCACGACATTGTGCTGAGGATGCCAAACTTAGACTGACGCAACTTGGAAATGTTGTCCTGACCGCTGATTCAACAGAACTTATGCAGGCGTATAGTAGAAACTTCAGGCCAAATGATCTCGTGATATCTCTCGATATTAGCCAGCAACCAGAGCTATTAATTGAGGTGACTGCAAAAGCGAAGCAAATTGGCTGCCGCGCAGCGGCTATTACTTCACAACTTTCTGAGCTGACCAACCTCTCTGACATGGTGCTTGCGATCAATACTCAAGAAATCAATGACAAGTTCAAATCTAGCGCTTTGCGGCATCTGTTAATCACTTATATCGATGCAATCGAGCTGGAGTTGATCAGCCGTTAGTAAAACGCCTATTCGGTAATGGCCTCATATTTTGTCATGGCATATAGTTTCTTTGCTATTGATTTTAAACTGAATTTTGGTGGATGCTGGCTATCTCTTCGGCATCTATATTGAGCGACTCCAGAAATTCCTGATGGGCATCGGGCTCCATTTTTTCAAACTGCTTGTGCCAGTTGCTCATGTCTTCTTCATTGAACCCTGCTCCGCGCATGATCTCGACCCAACGCGCTTTGGTGAGTTGGTTCTGTTCTAGCAACTCAGGCTCCTCCAGTAGCATCAAGATAGCTTTTTGCTGCTGGCGTAGGGTCTGGATTTCTTGCTCTAGCGCATTGAATTGATTGCGCAATGTCTGCTCTTGCTTGACTGACTGCTTGCGCTCAAGCATCGGCCCAATCTCTTGAACCGGCAGGCCGAACGAGCGGTAAGACAAAATGCTTTTCAGGCGCGCCACTTCTTTCTCACCGTACCAGCGGTATCCGTTCTCCGAGCGGTTGGCGGGTTTTAGTAAGCCGACCCGTTCATAGTAAAGCACGGTGGTACGAGAAATATTGCAGGCCTTGGCCAGTTGCGTCACGGTTAGCATTGTCATTACCCCTGTTTCGCCTTTGGTTTTCGTTGATACAGCATGGGCAAAATAGCACTCAAAATAATAATGAGCGCGCCAGCAACGGCCAGCCCATTTGGCGTTTCGGCAAACAGCCAGTAGCCAATAGCCATAGAGTAAATAATTTTAACGTATTCAACATTGGCGATCACGTTAGCTTCGCCGTGTTTGTATGCCGTTATCCCAATCCACTGGGCAATGGAGGAAATAACGCCGACGCACACCAGTAGAAGCAACTGCTCGCCGCTCGGCCACGTCCAGTTTAGCAGGCTGGGGACTAGCGCCATTAGGCCAACAAAGATAGCTTGGTAGGCCAGCAAGGTGATTTTAGATTCAACCTGAGCAACTTTGCGGACACAGATAACCGCCACCGCAGCACCAAAGGCAGCCAGTAGGCCAAGTAATGTATAAGTCAGCGAGGCTTGCTCGAAGCTCGGCTGTACCACCATCATCACGCCGATAAAGCCCGTAATAATGGTAAACAGGCGAGAAGCGCTAACAGCTTCCGCGAGGAACAGGTAGGAGACCGCAGCCACAAACAGTACCTGGGTAAACCCTAATGCAGTGGCATCAGCCAGCGGAATGTTACTGATAGTGACAAAGCCGAGGTAGAGGGCGGTGAAGGCACCCAAGATACGGAAAGTATGCAGTTTTAGGTGTTTGGGCTTGAGTAACAAGTCAATGTTTTTGACGATAGCGGGGAGCAGAAAAGTGACAAACACCGCTTGCCTAAAAAACAAAATTTGGAAGATGCCAATATCGTCACTCAGTACCCTGACCAAGACGCCGACTAGGGTAAATAGTGCTGTCGACACCAGCGCCAACGAAACCCCTTTGACTGTTGAGGGCAATGCCGCGAACGTAGCTTGTATTGATTGCGGAATGGCTAGGTGTTGCGAGAAGGTAGGCATAGGAAATAACCCCTGTTGTTTTACAAGAGGCGAAGGGTAAAGCCTATACCTGTAGACGGGTCAATAGATGTTTGACTCTCCTTGATTGGTGATAGCTAGCATGGGCTAAGTGTTTAGAAATAACGGTTTACACATAGGGCAAAGCGATGGGGGTATTGCCCTATATGTTGTCTGTTCGGCGCGGTTAGTTTACTCGCAGTTAGTGGCTGTAAACCTCTGTTTATCCAAGCGCATCGGCGTCACCGGCGAGCCATAAAAATCTATCGGTTCGCCTGTTACTTCAGCCCCGAACTGATTAAGTATCGCGACAGTGGTATCTCTGGCATCGCTGACAATGTAGTCTGCGATATTGGCAAAGATATCGCTCAGTGACTCTAGAGCCAGCTTTTTGCCAATGCCATAACCGCGGAAGTTGGCATCAACAAAATAGCGGCCCCAGAGCCATTCTCCTTCAATCTCCCAGCAGGCGACGGCGCCAATCACATATTCGCCGCAGCGGGCGACCCACCATACAAAAGGCTGGTCAGGATCAAGAGGGATAAGTTCTTCTGGAATGCCTTGCTCACCATTAAAGACATGCTTGATCAGGGTATCGACTTCGTGCTGGTAATTGGGGTTTAACCTTTCAATCTGCACTCGGAAGCTATTGGGTTCGAAGTTGCTCTTGAACGCGTTTAATCGAAGCGTTCGTAGGCCACTTTCTATGTTATCGAGCTGATCATCAGCAAGCCCATCAAGGAAAGCTGAGAAAGCGGTATCGGCCGAATGGTTGGCATGCTGCAGCGCGGCTTCTCCATCAGGTAATAGCTGATAGATTTTCTGGCGCCTGTCAGCAGGATCAAGCTGAACGGAGAGATATTCTTTATCGATTAATGTCGTCAATGTCCGGCTTAGGGACGCTTTTTGCACATTGAGCTGGGTCGCTAACTCATGAAAAGAGGTGCTACCGTTACGATGCACGTAGGTCAGGATGTGGGCTTGCGACAATGATAGGTTGGAGTTCAGGCAGTTTTTATCGAGCAGCCCCAACTCCCTGATGAGGTAGCGTAGCTCACTACGGATGTTGCTGATAGCGGTCGTTGGCTCAGACACTGGGCATTTCCTTATGCTTGAATATTTATTCACGCTATCGTTGTTTGTTGATAGTGTCAACAAACTATCAGTCGCTTCAAGTCTCTCTATGTTTTTTGATTGCTATACAGCGCTTTAATCGTCTCTTTTAGCCATGCGATTTTAGGGTTTTGGCTGTTGCGCTTATGCCAGATCATGGTGAAAGGGATCAGCAAGCTGTCTAGTTGTTGCCTCTCAAGCGGAATAGGCAGGGCAACTAAGTCGGGGTGCATCTGCTGGCAATAGTGTTGGCAGTACTGGGGGGCTGTGGTGATCATCTGGTGACCCGGCTGGGCAGCCATGAATAGGGACTGCTCAAAACTGGCCATGGTCAGGGCGACATGGCGAGTGAGTCCTTGCTCGGCCAGCACTTCATCCAACGCCCAGCTTTCACTTTTCTCCCACACGATATTGATGTGTGGGTATTTGAGGAAGGCTTCCATGTTCCATTCTTCTTGCAGTGCCGGATGATCTTTACGCAGGTAGATCTGCGGCAAGTCAGTAAAAAGCACTTCATAGTCGATGAAATAGGGGAGTAAATCCAAGGACTCTTTGGAGCGGGGATGGCTTTCTCTACCGGTAAAACCAATGTCTGACTCGCCGCGGGTAATCGACTCCACGGAGTCGTAGTCCCAGTTGCTCACCTTCACTTTTGCATCAGGATAACGCTGGTAGATTTGCTGTGAGAGTTCGTTGAACATGATCAGCAGCAGCGGCGATTCCATGGTGAGGTTGAAGTGCACCCCTTTGGGTGTTTCATCCCCGCGCTTGGCTAACAGCTGGCTACCAATTTGCAGCCAGTCGGAGAGATCATGGGCCATGCTGAGCGCCAACGGTGTGGGCTTTAATCCCTGAGGTGTTTTGACAAACAGGGGATCATCAAACCACTCCCTCAGTTTATTGAGGGATTTGCTTACCGTCGGCGGGGTCACATTCAGCTTCTTGGCCGCCTTGGTTACACTCTGCTCCTGCAGCAATAGTTGCAGGGTGAAGAGCAAGTTGAGATCAAGGCGTGCTAGTGATTTCTTCATTGGTTATACAAGCAGTTGGCATCGTAGGCATTGCTACCCATAATATTAGAGCCGCTGAAATTACACCACCCAAAGCCAGGATGATTATCAGCATATTGAGTGCCGAGACCCCCAGCAAACCCATTAACCAGATATAAAAGGCCGAGCTACATACTTGGGCAATGCCGAGGATTGAGCTAGCCATGCCTGCCCGCAGTGAGAACGGACTCAGTGCCTGGCTCATGGTGACACCGAAGCCGATGGAGAAACCGGCGCAGATGAGGCCAAAGCCAATCAGGTTTGCCATCTGATCCACTATATCCAGACCCGACGCCATCAGAACGATTGCCGCTGTGGCAAAAAGTCCTTGTGAGAACAGCATCAAGCTACGCTGCTTGAATACACCTAGTAGGAAAGGGGCTGAGAATGAAGCAATCATACTGACCAGTGCGGTTAAAGCCATGGTGGTCGAGTAACCGCCTCGGTCAAACCCCATCACTTCCATTACTAGCATCGGTGAGACATTCACGTAAGTTAGGATAGTTGTGACACCGAGAGAGGTGATGACAACACGGCTGATGAAAAAGCGCTCAAGGAAAGTCTCGGTAGAATCAAGTGCGGTGCTATTGGAGTGTTGTGAATCCGTAGCCGCTGCACTTTTTTGGCTACGGCGGTTTGCATTGCTTTCTTTGAGGACAAATGTCGACAAGATACAGACCAGTACCCCCATGCCCGCCATGGTGCTAAATAAACTTGGCCAAGGGAATTTGAGCATGATCAGGTGGCCAATCACTGGGGCAATGACAGGAACGATGCAGGTGATGCCGTTGAGCATTGAAAGGACTTTGGCCCTGCGTTGATCATCCAGCGTATCACGCAAGATGGCAAAAGCGACCACATAGCATGAGCCAGCGCCGATCCCTTGGGCAAAGCGGGCAATCAAGAATGTGGTGCTGCTTTCTGCTTGACCGCCAAGTAGGGAAGCAAAGATAAAGATAATTGCGCCTGTAATGGCGACAGGTTTACGACCGATAGAATCAGACAGCTTACCTGCGAATAGCATGGTGGTTGCCATGCCTGCGAGATAAATTGAAAAAGCGATATGGAGCTGTGGCTCTGTCGCGCCTAAGTCTTGGGCGATTTGTGGCAAACCAACCAGATACAAGTCAATGGCTGTCGGATAGAGCAGAACAAGTGCAAAACTGCACAGAAGAAACCGGATCATAAATACCTCTTTGTTGTGTCGCGAGAAGTGTAGAGGTGATCCGGCTAGCTAACGAGTTGCCATTTTGACAACAGGTATTTCCATTGGCGACATATAAAAGGTTTTCAGGATAAAAGTAAAAAAGCCGGCCTCTTTTGAGACCGGTTTGGTAGGGTGAATGGTTATGGCTTAGCCAAACAGGTAGGTGTACATGTAACCTGCGCCAATCGCCATACCTAGGATCACTGCGAGGAAGGCGGCAATCATCTGGTTCTTGAAGATAGATTTCAGCAAGATAACTTCAGTCAAACTTGCACCCGCACTACCGATGATCAATGCCATTACCGAGCCCATCGCCATGCCTTTTTTAACTAGCGCGGCACTTAGTGGGATCACCGCTTCTGCACGAATGTAGAGTGGGATACCAATCACAGCAGCAACAGGGATCGCATACCACATACCTTCACCCGCATACTTGGCAATTAAGTCAGTCGGAATAAAGCCGTAGATGAAAGAACCAATTAGGATACCCAGCATCAAGTAAGGAAGTACTTGCTTAAAGTCTTTCCAAGTTGAGTGCCAGATACGTACCCAACGGCTTTCTTCTTTCACTGTCATTACCGCTTCACCGCAGCCATTGACTTCAACATTCACTTCTTTCGTTCCACAGCATGAGCTGGCAGCTGGTGCCGGTTCAGGCGTTGCTGTGCAGCATGATGTTGCTGGAGCTGCTTGGGTACCACAAGATGACGCTGGCTTAGCCTTTGGTGCTGTATCACTACAGCTGCTGCTACAGCTTGAACCTGCATCAGCCATTTGGTAAGCCTCTTCGCGGACATAGCGCTCGAAGCCTAGTTTTTCCAATACGTAACCTGCAATGACTGATACAGCCAGAGCCACAGCGAAATAGAACACCGCGACTTGGATCCCGAAGGTCACCACAAACAAGCCGATGATCACTGGGTTAAGCAGTGGGCTGGCAAACAGGAACACCATCATCGGACCGAAACCTGCACGGGCACGAAGCAGGCCTTTCAGGAAAGGAATGGTCGAGCACGAACAAAATGGCGTGATGGAGCCAAGCAAAGCCGCAATAACATAGCCCTTGCCATTGCGTGAGCTCAAGATTGACTGGATTTTCTCGGGGGTCAGGAACTCCTGCAACACACCCACTAGGTAGCTAATAACTAAAAATAGCACCGTTAGTTCTGCGGCAAGGAATAGGAACATACCTGCGGCTTCTTTGAACATTGTTACGAATTCAGGACTCATGGTTACTGCCTCATTTGGTAGTATATTTCGATATGTGTCGAAATATAGGCCTGAAGCAGTTTGGTGTCAATTAAATATTTCGATTTTTTTGGAAATATAATCCGACTGGCAAGGCAGGGCCAACGGTTATGGAGGTAAGGTGATGTTATAAGGAGAATTCTTTGGAGAATGCAACAAGAGGCCGAAATGGCCTCTTGTGTGTTGTTTTCGCTTAGGCTCTCACGCTAAGGAGGTCTAGTCTTCCGCGACAAAAACGTACATGTCGCCTCGGCAGTGGTTGACGCTGTATTCAATGACTTTGCCTTTGGCATCATGTGCGATTTGTTTTATCAGCAATACGGGGACGGCTTCATCGAGACTAAGGTGACTGAGGAACTCATCGGTCGGTAGCAGGGCACTGACCCAGCTTTTGGTACCGGTAAGGGTGATATTCTGGCTGCGGAAGTAGTCGTATAGCGAAAGTTGGATATCATCGGCATCAGAGATCAGCCCTACAGGGACATAAGATTCTTCGACAGATACCGGTTTGTCATCGATATATCGGATCCGTTTGAGTAGGAAGACATCTTCACCCTCTGCCAGGCTCAGCTGCTTCGCGACATCCCCGTTGCAGGGAACGACTTCTTTTTTGATCCATAACGTATCAGGCCGTTTACCTTTCAGTACTACCTGCTGGGAAAAACCCTTAGGCTCTTTGAGCGAGTACTCCAGTGTATCGCTGATCATGGTGCCCGAGCCGCGGGAGCGGACAATGACATTTTCTTTATCCAGCACATCGAGTGCTTTTCTCACTGTGATGCGTGAAATGCCCAACAGCTCGCCCAGTTCCCGCTCTGTTGGCAGGTAGTCACCACCCACCAACAGCTTCTGTTGGATAGCCTGTTTAACAGTTTCGGCGACTTTCACGTAAAGCGGTGACTTGTCCTTTTGTTCGATACGCTCTTTAATGAGACTGATCAAGCTATTGTAATTATTCATTTATTCATGCTTTGCCTTGAGTACTGGTTTGATTATACCCAAGCCGCTAGGTTGTAGCCATAATGCTAGGCCAACTGTGACAGCCATCAATACTGCACAGACCTGATAGGCTATTTGGTAGCTGCCGGTGGTATCGACAACCAAGGCGGCGAGCATGGGACCAATAAACCCGCCCATGCCCCAAGCGGTATAGAGGATACCGTAGTTGGTGCCATAATATTTCAGCCCGTAGAATTGGGCCATCAGTGAAGGGAAGACTGCCAGTAACGCTCCGTAGCCCACCCCTGCCAATGCGGCCCCGACAATCATCAGCAACCCGGTATGGTAATAGCTAAACAGCAGCATATTGAGTCCCTGCAACACAAAGGCCAGCGTTAGGGTAGGTAGTGCACCGATACGATCAGACAGCAAGCCAGTGGCAAGCCGCCCCCCTGAATTGAACAGGGCGAGTGCGACAACCAAATAAGCGGCGTCATAGATATCAGCCTGAATAGCAGCAATAGAGGTGATATTGGCAATCACCATCAGCCCGGCAGTTGATGAGAAAGCGTACATCACCCACAGCATGTAGAAACGTGGTTGGCGGAGCATGGCTCGCCACGGGGTATCCTGATGTAAAGCGCTGTTGCTACTAGGTGCGGTGCTGCTGTTGGCTGCTGTGTTGCTACTGGGTACGATGCTGCTAGATGCGTCAGCTTTCTGGTTGTTTGAATCAGGCGTACTGTTCAAATTCGGTGCTGGTGGACAATAACTTAACGGCGGGTTATCGATGGTACAGGCCAAAGGCAGGGCGACTAACAGTAAGGTGCAGCCAAGCAAGTAAAAGCTGGTACTGATCCCATATTGTGCAATCAGGAAACTGACCAGAGGCGCTAAGTAAACCGAAGCAATGCCGAATGCGGTGGCGATCAGCCCGTTGACCCAGCCTTTGCGGGACGGGTGGAACCACTTCATCGCGACCGGGTTGAGGCAGGCATAGCCAAAGCCGATCCCGCAGCCTGTCAGTAAGCCGAAGGTTAGGGTAAGCATGGTAGGTGAGAGGTGTAGCCCTGAAAGTAACAGGCCAAAACCTGCTAAACATGTGCCTGTAATGAGGACTTTGCGAGGGCCGATTTTGTCTTGGATAATGCCGGCCGCCAATACTGCCAGTGCTAACACCCCAATTGAGACCGTATAGGGTAGCGAAGCTTGGGTATTGCTCCAGCCGAGCTCAACAATGAAGGCGTTTTTGAACACGCTCCATGCATAGAGGATACCGATACATAAGTTGATGCCGCAGCAAGCTGCAAGCACTCGGGTTGCTTTTGTGTTGTTCATGGGCGTGTTTTCGTTTTTATCAGGGCCGGTTGACGTGAAGGCGTATCCAGCCAAAAGTGCACAAGGCCCCTTTTGGCTGGTGGCGGAGGGTGTAAAGGCTTAGTAACGAGATAGGTAGTCTGTCAGTGCTTGGCGATCCGGCGCGCAGTCACCCCCACGGTGGCTGACGACGTAAGATGCTACCGCGTTGCCCAGCAGGACAGCATCCGGAAGCTCCCAGCCAGAAGCCAGCCCGGCAAGCACTCCGCCGGCGTGTGAATCCCCAGCCCCGATAGTGTCGACAACGGTTGCCGGGAATGGTGAGACATTGCCTGTTTGGTTGGCATCGGCGAAAAGGGCACCGTCGCTATCGATACGTAAAATTAGCGGGCATTGGTATTGGTGGTACCACTGCTGGGTGAAGGTATCTGCACAGCCCATACCTAACACTTCAGCTTCTTGCCGATTGAGCGATACGATGGGTTTTAATGCCAATAGGCGTTGGAAAATATCTGCTGGAACATCGGCGATCCGCGGGCCGAAGTCGACAAAGGTATCAACCGTAGCAGGCAGTGACTCCAGCCAACTGACTAACTGCTCTCCGCTTGGGGAAGCTAACTGATAGCCCGATAAATAAATCAAGGCGTCATCAGCGAGTGGCAGTCCGCTTAGAACGTCCTCATCCCAATGGTTCTCTACCCCGCTTACAGAAATAAAAGTGCGTTCACCGTCCGGCTCGACCAATGCCATGCACCAGCCATTGTCACCGCTATCGGTCTGGATCACGCTGGTAATGCCGTTCTGCTCAAGGCTGCGGCTGATCAGGCTTGCCCAGTTACCTTGGCCTATTGGTAGGGCATTGAGTGAATCTATCTCCAACCGTTTTAGCGCTATCGCGATGTTAAGGGCGCAGCCGCCAATATGTAGGCCTTTTTCCGTCACTTCCAAGTCGCCGCCACGTACTGGTAAGGCCGCCGCTTCGGTGACGATATCGATCACCGCAGCGCCGATCAGGCAGAGCTGACGCTGGTTGTGCAGGCTAGGCAGCAGGGTGGTCAGGGCGTTATGCGGCATAGGTTCGCTCCTTGTTCATCCGCATTGCGGTAAAGGCTGTGCTGTAGCGGGTGAAGTCTAGTTGGTTGGCTTCATCTAGCTGGCGCTTCAACTCTGGGTCAATCCCATCGATACCTGAAAGTGCGCCACAAATTGCGGTGGCCATGGCACCAATGGTATCGGTATCGCCACCGAGGTTGGCACACAAAATCGCGCAGCGGTTCGGATCGGTACCGGCTATCTCTACCATAGCAATCGCTGCAGGAACTGACTCGATGGTGCTGGTACCGGCACCGACTAAATCATAAATCTGCTGCATTGCGCTTTCTACACCTAGGCTGCCACGGGCGATGGATAGCGCCAGCTCAATCCGCGCGCCCATTGAAGCGCTGAAGGTGGTGGTATTTTTATCTTGGGCTGCCTTGGCGATAGCAGGTAGTTGATCGCTGATGGTTGCCCAGCTGTCACCATCAATCGCTTTGGATACAGCCCATGCGATAGCCGTTGCACCGGCTATGGCGACGTCTGATTTGTGGGTCGGGCTTGAAGCGAGCCAGACTTGATCAATAAAGTTATCTAAGTTGTGGGTTGGTAGTAGGCAGCCGAGTGGTGACACACGCATAGCAGCGCCGTTGGTGACACCGTTGTTTTCCAATTCGCTGATTGGCGTTCCGGCCTTGATAGCTGTCATCGCGGCTTTTGATGATGGCCCAAACACATTTTTATTGAAGGCATCGAACCCTTCGGCCCAGGTCATGACATTGCGGGCAATAATATCTGGGTTAATGTCGCCATCACACTCTAACAGGGCATCGGCAAGCGCCAGTGCCATTGAGGTGTCATCGGTAAAGTGGCAGGCATCGAAATAGCAGGCGGCGTTGTTTTCTGCAGGGCCCGGAAGAAAGCGGTCAATCCAGCCGAAATGGGCTTTTACTCGACTGCGTGGCCAAAGTTCAGAAGGCATCCCCATTGCATCGCCAAGAGCCTGACCGTAAAACGCTCCAAGAATGCGATTTTCAATATTGTTATTCATTAGACTACACCTTATTAAAATATTGAGTCACGCCCGCCGCAAGCATGGCGGGCGAAAAGAAAAGTTAAGCGTTGGCCGGTTTGCTGTCGGCCGTGTTTTCATCGTTTATGGTGATTTCTTTAATTTCACCGTCAGATTCGCGGAAGAAGAACATGAAGGCGATCAGGATGACGGCAATCATGATGGCGCCAAAGCCCCACATTCCAGACCAGTTAAATGTCAGGCCGTTTACCGGTTCGGGATAGGCGAACATCTTCTCCATCATTACGCCACCAATGCGGTAACCCAGTAAGCTACCCAAGCCCTGACAGCATAGGGTGATGAGGCCCTGTGCAGCGGTACGCATGTGTTTTGGTGCTTTCTTGTCTACGTAGATATAGGCGGTAACGAAGTAGAAGTCGTAACTCACGCCGTGTAACAAGATCCCGGCGAAGAGTAGTGAGTACAGGTACCACTGCTCGGCGCTGCCATAGACGAAGAAGCCGTAGCGGATTGCGGCCGTAAAGAGACCAAGTAACAATACCTTTTTAATACCAAAGCGTTTGGTAAAGAACGGTAGTGCCAGCATGAAGAAGATTTCAGAGAACTGGCCGAGGGTCATCCAGCCAGTTGCATTGCTCATACCGACTTCAGTTAGGTAGCCATTGGCAAAGATGTAATAGAACGCTAGTGGCATGCTGAACATGAATGAACAGATAAAGAAAGCCAGGAAGTTTTTATCACGTAGCAGCACGAGCGCATCCAAACCAAGCATCACTTTCAGACTGAGCTTGCCGGTACTTTTCGGTGGCGTGTTAGGTAGCGACAGGGCAAAGACACCTAGAAGTAATGAGCTTGCAGCTGTTACCAGTAGCGGGATGTTGGTCGCAGATATATCACCGTAGCCCAACCAACCTGGTAGGAAGCCACAAACAATACCAGAGGCGATCCAGCCAATCGTCCCCAGTACGCGGATACGCGGGAAGTCGCGCTCAACATCATCAACATTCGAGAATGCGATACTGTTGGTGAGGGCGATAGTTGGCATGTAGGTCAATGAGTACAGCAGTAGCAGCGGGAAGAAACCGGCAAACGTGGTTTGCTGCGCGGCCAAATACATTAACCCGGCCCCTGCTAACAACATGACGGACAAAACTTTTTGTGCAGGGAAGAACCGGTCGGTGATAGAGCCAACCAAGATTGGTGAGATGATCGCAGCTATCGCGGTACAAGCGTAAGACCAAGCGATCTCGGTTGGGGTAAATCCATTGGTGTTGAGAAACTGCCATAACGGGACGAACCACGCCCCCCAGATGAACCATTCAATGAACATCATGAATGACAGTTTTGTATTTGTTTTTGTCATCTCTTTTTTCCTTTAGTAGTAGGGTGAGACCAAATCTATTACTAAAGTAATACCAAAACAATACCAAGTGGTTTAAAAAGTGATCAGGTTAACTATTATTGATGAGCTGATAAATAGAATCAGTGACTTAGCCAAGACGCAAGAATTGCCACTTCTTCAGCCATATCTTTAGCCTAGCGGAGGCGGTGAATATTCGATGAAAATTCCTTTTTGAGGAAAGGCATTGGATGACCAGTGTTGTCTATACAACTATGTCGGGGTAAGATTGAGTATCGTTTGAAGGAGAGAGTCATGATTGATAAGCACTCGTCGGTGCCGATTTATCTGCAAATCGAACAAATCCTCACTGAGCAGATTGATAAAGGTATTCTCAAGCCGGGTGAGTCAATCCCGTCAGAACCCAGTATGTGTGAGCAATTCGGGGTGTCACGTATGACAGCTCGTAAAGCCGTCGACTACCTTGTCAGACAGGGGGTGGTCGAGCGTATACGTGGCAAGGGCACCTTTGTGTGCGAACATGAAAAACAACTTAAAATTGCTTTGCCGCTAGATAAGCACCTGACATCAAGTGAAGTGGCGGGTTATCTTAACAGCCCAATTACCAACCAGCTGCTGCATCTATCAAAACAAGCGGTAGAGTCTGAGATCGCCGAGATTTTGGGGCTGAATCCGGGGGATGATATCTGGTATATGAAACGTCTTCGCTTGGTTGGCAATACCCCGTTTGTATTTGAGCGGACCTATATGCTGGTAGAGCCTTTCTCTGATTTGACGGAAGCTGATCTCAATAAGTCCAAATATGGTTACTTGGCCGAGCGGGGGTTTGCGGTTGGCGGCAGTAAGAAGGAAATCCGAGCAGAGCTACCGGTACAAGATGTCCGTGAGTTGCTGGGGTTACGGCGTGACGAGCCAGTGTTGTTTGCCCGTTCGGTCGCTTTTTTTGAGGATAAAACGCCGTTTGAAGTCTCGGATATCTATTACAACCAAGAGCACTATACCTTTACCCTTGAGGCTGATCGCTAGCATCTATTTCAAAAAGAAAAGCTCTGGCAATACCAGAGCTTAATGACGCTATCACTTCATGACTGGGGGATTATTTCAATTCTGGCCAGTAATCTTTGTTAGCTTCAATGAGTGCATCCAGTATCTTGCGGGCTTTCTTGGCATCAACAATCGTGCGGTTTAGGGTCAGTGCTTGCAGTGCTTTGGTGTAAGAGCCTTCAAACCATGCTTCAACTGTTAGACGCTCATAAGCAAACTGTTGCTCTATCATCCCTTTGTAGAAGGTTGGGATTTTGCCCACTCCGTAGGGGCGAGGACCGTTGATCCCCAGTTCTGCGGTTACTTCTACCATGACATCGTTATCAAGGTTTGCTACCAGACCATTGTTTTCTAAGATAACAACGAACTTACGGCGTTGGTTGAAAGCGATAGACTCAGCAACTTCAACAATCATGTCACCGTGCGCATCGTTGTGAACGACGGTTGCATTTTGAGTGGTTCCTGCCTGCACGGCTTCACGACACTCATCGAAGACACGTTTCTCGCGGCCATTCATAACTTCGTTGGCACGGGTATATTCAGCATCTAGCTTTGATAATTTGTATTCTGGGTACAGGTAGTACTGCAGGTAGGTATTTGGCAAATAATCTGGGAAATCACGCAGCATATCTGCAACCGCTGAGTAGGTATCCAGCCATGATTGATCGCGCTGTTCGGCATCGACTGGCTTGAAGCCGTTCTCAGAGATGAAGGCTTTTAGTTTCGGTGCTAGATCTTCGCCTTCTTGGTTATACAGGTGAGTAAACCAACCGAAGTGGTTTAGGCCAAAGTAAACCGGATCGAAATCATCTGGGTTTACATCTAGCAGGCGGCCGTATGAGCGTAGAAGGTTCACTGGCTGATCACAGATGTTCAGGATTTTGTCATCATGAGGGAAGCGTTTTTTTAATGCATCCGCCACGATGGCTGCCGGATTGGTGTAGTTCAAAATCCATGCTTGTGGAGCCCGCTCACGGACATCTTGCACCATCTCGACCATGTCACCGATAGAGCGCATGCCGTAAGCGAACCCGCCTGGCCCACAGGTTTCCTGACCAATGGCACCCAGTGAAAGTGGGATTTTCTCGTCTTTCTCGCGCATTTCGTAGCCACCGGTACGCATTTGGCACAGTACGAAATCCATGTCTTTGTAGGCGACGTCTTTGTCGGTGGTGTATTCAAATTCAAGCTCAGGGTATTCTTCTTGGAACAATAGCTTAGCGTATTCACCAATCACTTCTTGGCGTTGGGCGTTTACATCAAACATCACTAGGCGTTTTAGTGGGAAGCTCGATTTACGTTTGCACAGTGCTTTTAGTAGACCTGGTGTCCATGTAGAACCACCACCAACCAGTACGATATTAAATGCTTTAGTCATAATGTGTCTCTTTTACTCAGTAATCTTAAATTCGTTGTTTGGATTAAGCGGTAAGGGCACGCTTAACGTCGTTGGCTATTTTTTCGACCTGCGGGCCGTAAATAACCTGGATATCGACATCGCTGGCTTGCTTGATGCCACTGGCACCGGACGCAAGCAGTGCGTCTTTGTGGATGGCATTCATATCAGCCACCTTGACGCGAAGGCGGGTGAAGCAGCAGTCCACAATTTGGATGTTGCTGCTGCCGCCAAGGCCTTCGATGATTTTTGCTGTTTTCTCTGACGCGGGCATGGTTGCGGTTGCATCGTTTTGTGGTTCGTCTTCGCGACCCGGTGTTTTCACATTCATACGGGTGATCACGAAGCGGAAAGCGAAGTAGTAAAGCGGGAAGTAGGCTGCGCCGATGATGACGGTGTACCACCAAGCGGTTTGGCTACCACCTAGAATACCGAAGACCAATAGGTCAATCACACCACCCTGCACGTTACCGATCATCACACCAAACATTTGCGCCATCGCGAAAGAAAGGCCAGTCATTACGGCATGGAAGATAAATAGAATGGGCGATACGAAGATAAAGCTGAACTCTAATGGCTCGGTGATACCTGTTGTGAAAGAGGCCAGTGCACCGGCGATAACCAGCGCCTTTACACGGTTCTTATGCTCGGGCTTGGCGCAGTGATACATGGCGAGTGCAGCGCCCGGTAGACCGAACATCATTACAGGGATCTTACCTTGGGCTAGAAAGCGGGTTGCTTCGCGTACGACTTCATCGGCAATTACTCCGGGGTTTGCCAGCGCGGTGTTGAAGATGGTCAAAGCGCCGACAATGCTTTCGCCGTCAACGGTGGTGATCCCGCCAATTGGCGTAAAGCGAACGGTTTCATTCAGAATGTGGTGCAAACCGGTCGGGATGAGTAGTCGTTCAGCAAAGGCATAAAGGAAAGTACCGAAACCACCAGAGTGACCGATAAACTCGCCAACTTTGACAATGGCTGCGCCGATGGTTGGCCAGATTAATGAGAGGCCGACACCGACTAGCGGCAACACAATTACGGTAATGATAGGGACGAAACGGCGACCACCGAAGAAGTTAATCGCAGTCGGCAGTACGATGGTGTAGTAGCGGTTGTGAAGGGCAACAGTCATCAGGCCCGCAATAACACCACCAAGTACACTCATGTGATAGGAAAAAATTCCCAGCGTGTTGCCAAATTCTGCCGAATACATCATGGCTTCTGTTTGGTTCATACCTTGCGAGACAAGGTATTCCACCGAGGTGGTTGCTGGCGTTATCCCTTGAGCCAGCAAGCTGTAGTTGACCCCCACGTGCATGGCGATAAAACCAATGACGGCCGCAAATGCCGCTGTCGGTTTTTCTTCCTTGGCCAGGCCTATGGCTGCGGCGACCGCAAAAAACAGAGGCAGGTTGGCAAACAGTGAACCTGCGACTTTACGGATAAAGCCAATGAAGAGTTGTAGGGCTTCCATCTGGACAAAGCTCTGGCCCATGATGGCAGGGTTCTGCATTGCTGCAGCGAGTCCCAGGAAGATACCGGCGGCGGCGATCACAGAGATCGGCATCATCAGTGCTTTCCCGAGATCTTGAAGCTTGGCTCCAAGCTGTTTCATGAGATGTTCCTTCTACCGTTGTTGTAATAATGATGCTCTTTTCTAAGAGTTAGGTTATTAAACAACTTTGAATGTATAGTTGTCTATACAACTGATTTTGTTTTATGAAGTGGATCACGATGAATGCGTTTAAGTTGTTGTTATTTAACGGTTGCTAATTTCAAAGAATACGGGGGTTGTCTACACGGGGCTATACAACTTATTGGGGGGCATTGTGTGGGGGGGAAATGATTAAATATGAGGGGAGAACACAAGGCTTATACCTCGCGCTCTTCCCGCAAATCTTGCCTATCGAGCAAGGCGCTATGAGTCACCTTGGTGCACTTTATTAACTCGTTGTGGCTGAGCTGCCGTTGAGCGAGTTCTTGGGATATCGCATCAAACCCGCCGTCATAGGTGTCATTGAGTTCATCGGGTGTCTGGAATCCGACATCATAGCAAAGCGTGTGGGTTGAAATAGCGTTGGGCTCTTGTTGTTCAGTATTCAGACTGGCAAACAAAATTAACCCTGCGATTGCTGAAGTAGAAGTGTATTGAATAATCACGAAGCGCTCTAATGCTTGTTGAAAATGAGCGCGAAGCATACATTGATTGAATACTATCGACTTACCATATTGTGCCAGCAGGGGAGCCCCACTGGCACTATTCGGTTGTATTTAGCTTACTCAGTTAGTCGTGATTACTGGCAAGATGCAGCCCCTTTTTCTTCCCAAACACCCCATTGGCCGGTAGTGCCGGGTTCTTCTCCTTTCGTCCACCACTTGGCACGCCATAGCTTGCCGTTATGCGTCACCTCATCATTGGTAACATAGGTGGCTGCACCATCCCAGGCATTGGGGCAAATGGGCTGGCTGTCGTCATAGACTTCCACGCTGCGCTGGGCACTGTGGGTATCGTTATTGCCGTAGGTAGCAGTGTACGTCAGGCTGTATGTCCCGACTTGGCTGGTATCAACGCTACCGGAGACCGTGGTTTGCGCCGTAATATCGCCATCAACAGGGTGGGTGACAGTGACACCGGCCATCGGGTCAAAACTTGTATTCAAAGCGATGCGAACATCATTGACGCCTTCGAATATCGGTACCAGATCGTAAACGGTCACTTTCCTTGGCTGGTTGGCACTATTACCGGCATTATCGCTGACACTGTAAGTTAGGGAGTAATCACCAACGATATTGGTATCGACACTGCCAGTGAATTGAATACTGGCTGAAATATTGTTGCCATTGAAATCAACGGCAGTGACACCAGCCATTGGATCAAACGATGCCCCCCGAACTACTTGGGTATCGGTGATACCAGAAAATACAGGCGACTTATCTGGCTCTGGTGGTTGCTGGTTATGGATGTAGCTGCCGTAATCTTTGATGAACTTTTCATTGTAGGCTTGCCCGGCACTGTTTGTGCCCATGTCCCAGTTGACTGACCACGTCATAACACCGCGCATTGGTTGGCCTTGGGCCTTCAGGCGATCGAAAGCGGCATACAGAGCATTGGGATCGTCGACAAAGCCGTTGTTGGCCCCATCGATGTTGGCCGGGATACCGAAGACCAATTTGTCATTGGTGATCGTGGTATAACCCCGGGTACCGTTAATCAGTGAGTCGGAGATGTAATAGATGAACTCTTCTTTTCTTGCATCATTTTGTGAAAGCCAACCAATACTTCCCTCCACATAAACACCATCCCCACCTTGGTTATAGAACTGCGGGTTGATGAAGTCATAGTCACCTTCTAAGCCCTGGAGATAAGGTAGATATTTACCATTGGCGGTGGTGAGGTACGGGAACTCCGGCGCCATAGTGATCATGAAGTTCTTACCTTGGGCGCGGTAATGATCTTTTACGATGCGAAGGGCTGCGGGTATGACGGTTTGGTTATCAGCGGCGATGATAGCATTCTGCTCAAGGTCGATATCCAGCCCGTCGAAACCAAACTTGTCGGTCAGGCGGATCACTTCGTCGGCAAAGGCTTGCTCATCGCCAGCTTTGAGCTCAACGTGCGCATCGGCACCGCCCAGCGCTAATAAAACACTTCGGCCTTGGCTATTCAGGGTGTTGATTTGATCAATAAAAGCCGACTCAGTGAGGCCAATCGCAGGGTCTAGTTCGAAGGTTGGGATGCGGCCCGCATTAAGATCATACACTTTCATGAAAGACACATTGACCACGTTGTAGTCAGGGTGTACTTCCGTCAACTCAACACAGGGGGCGAGCCCGCCGCGGTAGCCTGCGCCGTCACACCAGTTATGCCAGTATCCGACGACGACATTGCCGGATTGCGCGACCATTTCATTGGCTTGCGCGGAGACGGAAACAGTGGCTGTTCCCATGAGTATGGCGGCAGAGAGGAGGGTCAGTGGTATTTGTTTCATGTTCATTCCTTTGATTGTTATTGGATTCGTCCGGTTGTATTGTTTTGTTGTTATAAGTGTAAGGTAATGCATGCATAAGTCGGGTTGAATAATTTATGATGCAAAAAAAGATCTGGATTCAAAAGATGTAATGTAACTTTCTGCTTGCTTGATTTAATGCTGAGGGGCGTCTAAAGATGTTTGGCTAATCCCAGCCTGGAGGGATCATAATTTTACCTGCCTACTTCTCTGTGCAGATCTTTCTTAAATTGATTTTTTTGTATATATAACCTTTTTTTGGTTGCATTTATTTGCCTGCTTTGAACATATTTGTGGCGAATGTTTATCTTAAGTTTGTCTCTAACTTACTGCCATTACACGCTTTTCTCACGAGTCAGAAACAAGAACATTTTCGCCTAATAAGCTTTCATTAAGTGTTGTGAATGGGGAATTCCATTTCAACAAACAACAGGCAGTAAAAATAACAATCAGACTGCCCATAAAAATAAAATTAATTTGGCTAGGTTGGAGTGTTGTATGAATACCTCCCGTTATTTATTGGCTGTTGCATTGATTGCGACGGTCACGGCATGTCGTGAAGATTCTGATGACTCAGGCTCGCTAGGAGTGAGTTCGGTTGGGGCCGATGAGACTGAAATTGTCCAAAACCCTGCAGACACACCACCTTCGGAAGACGCCCCTGTTGATGATCAATCTGAGGCTGAACCACCAGTAACACCGCCATCCAGTGGGGATGATGGCCAAGGTAGCGAGCCGCCGCCTCCACCTCCCGAGGCGAAACTGGATATTGATGGTTTGCCGTTGCCTGACTTGTCGGCAAGCCATGACTATGAAGGTTATTTAAAGGCGCAGCCGAAGTACTACACGCGAATTACTTCGCCGTTCGGCAATGTTGATTCGCAAGACAATACCCCGTTTGGCAATAAGGTAACCAATGCCGGTGCGAATTTAGGGCGGGTGATATTTTACGATGTACGCCTGTCGGCGAATAACACCGTTGCTTGTGCATCTTGCCATATTCAGGAGCATGGCTTTACTGATCCGAAAACGTTCAGTGATGGCTTTGATGGCGGTAAAACGGGCCGCCATTCTATGAGCTTGAGCAACGCAGCATATTATCGTAATGGGAAGTTCTTCTGGGATGAACGCGCAGACACGCTGGAAGACCAAGTGTTAATGCCAATTCAGGACTCAGTCGAAATGGGAATGAACCTATTTGACCTTGAAGTGAAAATGGCCGAAACCAGCTTTTATGCTGATCTATTCACTGCCGCCTTTGGTGATGAGGCAATAACCAGCGAGCGGATTTCAAGAGCGTTAGCCCAGTTTATTCGGACCATGATTTCTTATGAGTCCAAATATGATCAGGCCTTCGTGGCTGGCGAGTGGGATGAGCCAGACTTTGCAGCGGTCTTCAGTGAACAGGAAATGCTAGGGTTAAGGCTCTTCTCTGGCTTCCCCGGCTCTGAACGGGATTCGTTGGGTTGTATTGCTTGCCACCAAACCAGTGCTCACTCGATGGATCAAGCCCATGTGAATGGCTTGGATGGGGATAACGGCAGCGATCAAGGCGCGGGAAACGGTTTCTTCAAGTCACCGTCATTGCGTAATATTGGCGTTGGTGCGCCGTATATGCATGACGGCCGCTTTGAAACCCTGATGGATGTGGTTGAGTTCTACAACAGTGGTATACAGCGCCATCGTATCTTAAGCTCTGACTTAACAAGCAATGGGCAAGTCGGGGGCCGTCCAATAAGGATGAACTTGAGTCAGGAAGAAAAAGAGGCACTGGTGTCTTTCTTGGAAGCGCTGACAGATGAAACATTCTTGAATAACCCGATTTATCATGATCCTTTCTTCCCGAATACGGTTGAAGGGCAATTACAAGCCATCATTGATCAAGTGACTGAGCAACAGGACAGTGAACAACAAGGAAGCGAACACTCTTCGGATGGCGATGAGTCATCGCAGTAAACGGCATCGCGTTACTTTTCTGAAGGCAAAAAAAACCTGCAACAAGGATGTGCAGGTTGTAATGAAAGAACAAATTGGGGCTTAGCCTCCCCAGCCTTTACTGCCGCTAGAGGAGCGACTGCTGCTCCAGCCGGACTTAGCCGATACCGTAGAACCAAACCCGCCACGTGATATGGTGCGGCTGACTGTTGGCTTGGGTTTCATGTGATCTTTGCTGACCCGCACTTTGGTTTTCTTGTAGCTGCTGCGGCCGTAGTCGTTGCCGTCGGCTGTGGTCCAGCGGTCATAAAAAATACTGCCCGGATAATAAGAACGGAACATCGGCTGTGAGTAATAGCCACGGTTACTGTCCATCATTCTGGCAAACATGAAACCGGCCATGGCTGGCATGAACCAATTGTTGCCTTGTGGCTGCATACAGGCATTGCTACCAAACTCCGCTTCGCAATCGTAGCGGGAGTTGTATTTGGGGGCTGTACGGGAAGCTTCCTGTATCGCGAACTGATAAGCGGCTTGGCATTCCTCGGTGTAGTTGGGGTTGTCATCAACACAATCATTCAGCGATTGATAGATGACGGCATCATCTGCGTTGTCGCTACAACCTGAGAGTACGGCGGTGGCCAAAACTGCGGTCACAGGGGTCGACATGGAGGCTATTGACACCGGACGCCAGTTTTTCTTCATACTGGCGAGCACGACGTGTTTACTGCGTTTCATGGCATCCCCCTTAGTAGGTCATACAGGCGGCGTTGAGCAGGCCTACTGACACGGATGTTGCAGCCATGACGATACCCGCGGGAACTTCTCCGGCTTCGATACGCTCGACAATTTTTGGCATGAAGCCAAAGCGCAAAATAGCAAAGGCGATTAGCTGGGCAAATAAGGCTACCACGCCCCAAATAGCAAAATCGATGAGGTTAACTGAGTTAGTAGCGGCACCAGCAATAGCCAAGCAGTAGCCGATGATGGAGCCTGATAGCCCAATGGCTGCCGCAATATTTTGCTCCTCTTTGACCAGTTTCCACTCATCATGCGGCGTAAAGCGGACGTAGACGAACTTGAACAGCATCAGGAAGGCCAATGACAGCGAAAAATAAAGCAAGAATGCGCCGAGGCCGGCGAGTGAGTTGGTGAGTACTTCCATGTTAATCCTATTCTTTATCTAAACAATTGAATGTTAGCCTATTAGCTTGAAGTCGGTCGGAGTTAAATCAAAACCTGTGCTAATGGCGAGGCAACGCTCTGCTTGATTACGGTAGATCTTCTCTTCGCCAGCAACGAGCAGAAACTCAAATTGTCCATTGCCTGTGTCGCGCTCATAGATCATTACAAACTGGTCTGTTTCCGTGACGGTACCATTCTCTAACCAGGTTTTTTCTGTCATGGCGACGGGGCGGGTGTTGTCCCACACTTTAGTAAATTGAAAGCCTTCAAGCTCCCAGCTGGGCTTGACGATCTCATTGTCCAGTAAGTGCTGCCACTGGCTCTGGGTATCAATGGGACGCGACTCGTAAAAGTAATAGAGTTTGACCTCGCTGATATCGGCTTCGGAGGGACCGTGGGTCAAAATCTGGATAAACCCATCGTCATCGGTGTAGAAGCGTAGTAGCCGGGTTTGCTCATCGAGCTGGACTTCACCGACCGCCTTGATCAGCTGGGTACGGGATGCTCCCTCGATAATCAGATCCGGCTCAATCAATCTCAGTTTTAGATCATCAAGTTCAAAGGCACCGCCAAGCCTTAATCCAAGGCATTCAGGACTGCTCGGGGGCGTGGCTTGTGGTTGTTTCTTCTTGAACCAATCGAACATAAATACTCCCGTGTATTTAGATGCTGTTAGGTGGCGCTAGGTGTTATCAGGTGCACTGAGACCAATGGATTTTCTCAACGCGCTCGTCAGCAATATAAAACAGTTTGGCACCGGGAGGGACTTCACGATCCAGTGGCGGATTGAGTTCGACCCCTTTGCCTGTGTCGATGGCAATAAGAATAGCCTCATGCTGCTGTTTGAAGCCGTTGAATAGCGGGGCAATGGTGTTTGGTTCTGCCGTTGCAGGGTATTGCACGGCATACTGGGTCATCCCCTTGTGGGTGCTCAGCAATTCGTGATGCAATTCACTCGAGCCTGGATCGATGGCAGCTTTTGCCAACATTTCGACCGCAACCGAGGGAATGCACTCGACATTGGGGCAATGATGCTTGAGCAAACCACTTAGTGACTCGTCATTGAAGTAAGCCAAGATATGGGCATTCGGATTTTGATTGGAACAGAACAGGGCGGCAGATAAGGTGACGTCATCTTCGCTGTTATCAATCACAATACAGCTGGCGGTGTCGACGCCGGCTTTTGCCATTGCTTGGCTATCGGTGAAGCTTGGGGCACGGACAAACTCTATTTCCCCAGGCAGTGGATTTTCAATCTCAGGGCGGACACACAGGACAATTGCGCGGTGGCCTTTTTCTTCATGTTGCAGCATTTTGATCAGATGCAGGGTACGCTGCTCGTTCCACCCCAGCACGAGAATGTGGTTTTCCACCGATACTTTCCTCCGGCCTAACAGCCCCTGTTTCCAGTAATCAATAAAGACGCTCGCCACTCGGCCTACCGCAATAGCAAATAACCCCAGTCCACCGGGGATCACAAATAGCATGATGACCCATTTTCCTGCCACTGTGGTTGGCGACATGTCGCCATAGCCAACGGTAGAAGCACTGACCACCAAGTAGTACAGGAAGTCAGTTGGACTTTGTATTAAGGCTGATTCACCTACAGCAGCCAGTAGGACATAGCTGATAGCGGTATAGCCGATAACCATTAGAAGGAGGTTTCTGCCACTTAGCGCATGGAAGTTCTGAGCCGCCCAGCGGCGGAATAAGAGCCATAATGACATATTACCTCCCTATCAAACGGCAACTACTGGCCCAAAATACGCTTAAGTTCATCTTCAGCTGAGGATTGTTTTCCTGGAGTGATCCCGGCTTCGGCCAGTTTTTTGTCCAGGCTGCTGCCTGACTGTTCATCGGCCATTTCAGCGGCGGCTTCCAGTTGGGCTGACTTTTCGGCTTGGCGTTGTTTGATTCGCTCAAGGGATTCAACCGCGGTATGCATTTTGGCATTGGCACCGACATTGGTGGCCGATACCGCCGATTGGGCCTTTTGTACCGCTTCGTTAGCCTTTACCACATCCACTTGCTGTTCCAGTTGGCGTAGTTTGTCTTTGGCTTGGCTGATGTTGGTACGCATCTTCTGCTCTGAAGCAACAAACTGGTCAAGGTAGGTTTGTTCGGCTTGTTGTTCATTGCGAAGTTCCGCGACTTTTTGTGCGCATTCAAGCGCGAGATCTTGCTGGCCTTTTTCCATCGCGCCACGGGCATGGCCTTCATATTCTCCGATGCCTTGCTCGAATCCATCCACTTTCTGTTGGGACATTTTACGCTTGGCGACGATATTAACTAAGGCTTCATCCGAGCGTCGGAGTTCTTGTTTAGCTTCACGAATCTCTTGATCAAGGATGCGCAGGGCTTGGCTATCAGCAGCAGCTTCAGCTGTTTCGTTTACACCGCCTTTAATCGCGGTAAACAGTTTTTTCCAGACACTCATTACGCAACCTCCTTGAGGTGGTCTTGGTACAGTTCGATAAACGCTTCTACATTGCGGAACAGGGTAGCGACTTCAATTACAATGCTTTCCGCCTTGGATTGGGATGACAGTGAGCCAAACGCCACGTAGTAGTCGTTGCCGCCAATTTCATTGATACCGATAGTCGATAGCGGGAACATCTTATGGGTACGTAAGATATCGTTGTTGAGTGAGGCGATGTCTGTTACTTGGTCTGCAGGGAACAATAGGACTTCAACCAGAATCTGTTCACCAGATACGGCTAGAAAGGCTTCGATATTGTCTTCATTGCGTATAACCAATGTCTGGTCATTCTGATCAACAGCCCAGCCGTCGTGTTCACTCAGGAGTGGGATCAGTTCGGATACTTGCCACGTCATAGTTGCTACCTTTTGTTAGGTGTCAGCGGATTGAACGAAAAATCTCCTCTTATTATGAGGTTAAATTATTCAATTACCATGAAATGCTGTTTTTTTGTTGTTTTTTTGTGAGCTGTTTTATGCCGCTGTGAAGGTTGGTCCTCTATCAAAAAGCGCTAGAGAACACTGCTTCCATTGCTACTCTTGCAATCAGCAGCCATTCTCGTCGCGCTATGAACCTATGGGTAAGTCAGGGGGATCTTTTTTCTTTGCTGTGGGGGAGCCTTAGAAATCGGCCTCGAAGGTGAGGTTGATAGTATCAAAATAGGTCTTGCCCATTTCACCGTGTTGCCTTATTCCCGTTAAAGTGAAGTCAATATACCCTGGGTATTCATAATAGCTGCCGGTAAAATCTGCACCATCTATATAGGTAGGGATATTATGTCGCAGGTCAAAAGTCCTTCCTTGCTCGGGAAACCGTGCCTGAGTTGCCAGTTCCATCTGGGTGCTGGCGAAGTTGCAGTCTCCACCAGAGGTCGCAGAGCTCGGACTGCTACATGTCATGGTGATGCTATAGCGTTCGTTGCTCTGTGCTCGGAAGCGGACTTTTCCGGTGAATATGTTGTCATCTTGATAAGATGGCATTAGTGATACCGAGGTATAGGGCATATCAATCTTGAACACGTGGCCGACAACCAAGCTCAGGTTGGGAATGTAGGGGGAGGTCATTAAGTCAGGGGTCATGTTGTTTACAGTCATTTCAAGTTCATTGCTTTTGAACTGGTAACCGCCACGCGCTGAATAAATCCCAGGTACGACTGCGTTAGGATCAAGCAGCTCAAACGCTAATGTGTACCAGAGTGTTGATTTTTCTCCGGCATACAATTTCAGTCTCAATGGACTATCGCTGGTGATGCTTTTTTCTCCGTATCCTGTCCAACCGCTGTTGTTGTATGCGCAGTAATCGCCTGTAATACTGCCACCGCCATACGACGAGCCGTTAGTCTTTCTTCTAGCTCCTAGCGGGGTTACTTTTAACTGGGCCGTGCCCTTTCCTTCTCTTTCATACAGCGTCACAATCGCAGGCTGTCCAATCTCCCATACGAACATGCGAGCCTTGGAGCCAGGGTGTACACCGGATACTTTATATGCCTTGCTATAGGGAAAGTTTTCTGCGCAATTGGCTGCTATTGTTCCCGACCTTGGAAAGACATAGTTGCTTGTCGCTCCTGGGGTGTAGTAGAGCAGGCCAACAGGTATAGTGTATTGAGCACCCTGTACCAGCCCAGACCACGTTGCTAGGTAGCATGCGGTGGCTAAAATTCGGATCATTGCATTCATTTTTGCTTTACCCATTGTGGCACCCCACTTTTCCCAAATACACGAAATCCTGGCTGTTGCTGGACATCAGGCTGTCGTCGAGGTTGACGGTACAGATTGCGCGGCCCTGGCCGTCGAGTAGCTCGATCACCGGGTACTGGCGTGATACCGTCAACTGGAAATATTCCTCATTGACGGTACCGAGTACATCGACGGTAGACTCGTGGTTGCTGACGGTGACCTTGGACTCGTGGTTCTTCAGTGTGATGCTGTCGCTGCCTAAGTCACTGAAGTCGATGTAACCAGCGGCTTCAAACGTCTGCCTCGGGTCGATGGAAAGAAATGCAAAGTTGCCTTTGTAAAGTACGAATTCGTGACTATAGTCATCGATGACGGCATTCGATGAATTGATGTACATACTGCTTTCTGTGAAACTGGGTACGGTCACCAAAGTGTTGCTGTCCCTGAGTTTGACGGAGTTCCCCCCGCTGACATCCGCGCGCACCTCGATATTGCTTCCTGGCTGGGTGTCCATATTGACGATAACCCCGGAGCTGGCCATATTCCTGTCGAAGGCATAGTGATTTCCCGAAAAGTACATGTTGCCACTGACCCTTCCATATTGATTGCTGTTGTAGTTTCCATGCTGGGAATCCCGGTACACAAAGCCGCCCAGATAGGCATTGGCACTGTCGAACCTGAAATCAGCATCGGCGCCGAGCCGTGCGAACTCCTCGCCCCCTCCGGCAGAGAAGGTCAACTGGCTCAGCTTGCTTTCCTCCGGCAGCTGCCTTGACATGATGACTTCGCCATAGGAAGACTCGCGCTGTCCGGTATAGGTGAAGTTGGTGCTCAGTGAGTAGTCCCGTCGGGCACCGAGGGTAAAATTGATTGACAGCGTGGCTAGCAGGTCATCTGTCGATGAGGTCCCCAGTGAGGTACTCAAGTTGGCAGGCACACCGAAAAAGTTGACGGCATTCTGGTTCTCGATATTCAACTCGCTGTAGTCACTACTGTATTGCGGCGAACTCACCTTTGACGTATGTGCACTGAGCATGAACAGCTTGGAATAGCGGTAGTTCGGCATCAGAGATACGTTCAAGAAATACGAATGGCTCTCGGTGCCGAGCAGATCGCTGAAGCGGTAGCTGAAGTTGCTGTTTACCATCTTGTCCAGCAGTGTACCGGTGTAGTTTGCCTGTAAGTTTATCCCCCAGTCTTTTGACTGGATATCGAGTTCGGTTGATAGTTCGACACCCAGAGGAAAAGCTGGCTGGTAATTGATCGTTGACTGGAAATATTGGGTTGTACCTATGTTCAGTATCGAGAACGAACCGGTAGTGAAGTCATTGACTTTGGACTGGTAGGCAAAACCTGCTGTCAGATCATCGTATTCTCCATCGAGTACATCAAGTTGATGGTGTTTCGAGTCCATCATCCCCAGTGCTAGTGTAAAACCATTGTCGGTTAGCGAGTTGCTGACCGTATCTGTAATGGCCTCTAGTTCCTCGCCACTGAGGGACCGGCGTACAATTGACACGTCATAGACGCCGATTGGAAAATCAGAGACCGGGATTTGTGCCATCCCGGCCTCTGCGCGTGTGACGTAGAGCAGGCGGTTGCTGCGGTATACCTCGATCATGCCGCTAAACGGCATGAACACTTGTAGGGGTGATCCCGTGCCTTGTTGTTTGTTCCTGAATGTTTCGCTGGTTGACGAGTACCAGCCGCCTACCATGTTGCGGCTTGGGATGACCCCGATGCTCGAGTTATACAGGTCGTTCTGACCAGAGGACTTGAATCCGAGCTCATGTTTTATACCGGCATAGGTTCTTGAGCCCAGTAACTTACCAACGTTGAGCGAATTGTCTCCGTTGTAACGGTCGAAGATCGGTTCGGCTTCAATGAGGTATTCAGCATAAGAAACTTGCCCGAACAGTGACAAGGAGCCGTTGGAATTGTCACCTTCTGTGAAGTTGGCGTTGTATCGTATGCTTCCGCTCACCGTGTCCACCGTACTGCGGCCGATGTGCTCCTGTTCCTGCGTGGCCGTGCCGTTATCGGCTTCAATACCGAAATGCTGGTTCAATGCCGGGACAGATCTATCGTCCGGTTGCAGGTATACCAGCAGTACCTTGTCTTCGTACTTTTCATGGAGCGTGAAACTCATTGTCTCGCAGAGTTCTTTGTTATCAATGATATCGTTGATAAGTTCGCTTGATGCGCACAGGTATGTCTTGTTTAGCTCTAGTTCCAGTTCGGAAGAGCGGTATAGCTTTGTACCATACCCAGATAAAACAACTTCTCCCTCGTCAATTGTTTTATTTAAGTACATCAGTTCGGTCAGTGTCGTTTCATGGCCAAGCAAGTCTTCAAAACCGGCTGGAGTGACAAAACTAAAGCTATTCGGCTGGGTTGCAGTCTCAGTCAGTGCTGCAGTAGCCTGAAAGCCATGCAGTATCGCCCAGGCAATTACTACTTTTCTTATTATTTGTGTCATAGGCTTTATTAGCTTACTGACTAGTGACTACTCGCTTACCAACACTTGGTTCGACTAAATCACATTGCCATGATAATTTGCTTTCCCCGTTGATCAATGAACTAAAATCAAGCTGGCGCTTAGGTGGTAAACGAAATTCCGTAAATACCTTGCAATCATTACCTCTGCAGATTTTGCAGTTTTGCAGTAGGGTTATACTGTCACCGTTATTGGCTATCTTGCTCCCATTGATGTTAACGTGGTAAGTTGGGTTCGATTTGACCACCGTGGCAAACGTGGTTGAAGATATAGAAAAAAACACTGAAGCCTTTTTTTCATCGTTTTTTTCAACCCCGGAATATTCGATTTCTGTTACTGGGTAAAATCGGATTTTATAATTCCTATCGCTATTAATCGCCTTACCGGTATAAATTGCTCTTACGTTTGTCCGACCACCAGGAGGAATGGCGATTTTATCTGGAAGGACAATTAGGTCGTCTTTCTTTAATGTTCCCGTTATCTCTATAAGCTTTTCGTTTCCAGTCCCTATAGTTTCAGGGGAAATATAATAAACGCCAACCTTTACGAACCTTGGATTCTCCTTATCGGGATTGGATACCTGAATGAGCGATGACGAATCTTTGCTATTTGAATCTAGTGTCGTTACTTTGTTCGCTACCGTTACTTGCATTACACTTGCTGGGGCCGATACGCTAAAAAAAACAATAAATAGTATTAATAGTCGAGAGACGTAGATTTGGTAAATCATGGTTTATCCAGTTCATAAGATATAGAGTGCTTTTGCACTCCATATCATAAATAATGAAAGCTATATGAAAATTAGAAATTATCTTCAAAAACCACATTAACAACGCCAGAGTATAAACCGGCAACATCGTATTCAGTTGCCGCTGATGTCTGTGCTATTGATAGGTCGAGAAAATGTGACTGAGGTGTACCTTCTGTGGTGTTTGCAATGACGCCTTGTAGTGCATTACTTAGTGACGTGCTGTTCAGCTTGACTGTCAACGGTATATCGGTGCCACTTTTACTCAGTTGGGCTGCTTGTACTAGCTGTGCAGAAACGCCAACCGAACTCTTCGCTTCTAGACGTATAATATATGGGACGAATTTCTTTGTAGCTTCATCATATTGCAGCTCGACCTCGCTAGGCCATGTTCCAAATACAGGGTTGACGCTAAATGTAGCGGAAGGGATTGTTGCTGACAAATTGATGACTTTATTTACTTTATCACCCTCGGCGGCAATTGCTGTTCCGCTGGTAACCAATGCAGCTAAAATTAGTGAAGTAGCGATTCCTGCTTTTGGGCTATGTGTGCTTTTACTATTTTTATTGTTGAACATACTTATTCTTAACCTTTTTAGAAGATACAAAAAAATGTCGCTGTGTAAATGGACATGACCATTATATTTGTCGGGTTTGGAATAAAGGTAGTTAAAGTGAGATTAAAAATATTAATTAATTTATATTAACCGTTTACTTGGCCACTTGATTAGTTGTATCTGATTGTTAATTTTAATATGTCGGGTGCTTGAGTTTTTTACATGGGATTAATTCGTACTGGGTGAATAATGATTCTTTTTAATTTGAGTTTACTTGATTAATCCTTGTTATAAGGGTCATATTGGATTCTCTATTTTCATAGATATATAGATATATAGATATATAGATATGAAGTGACTTATTGAAAGTAGATTATTTTATTATTTAAAAAGGAAAAAGAATGATGGAAAAATTAAAGCTTATTTTACCTTATATTTTCGTAACGGCAGTATCAGGTAACGTTCTTGCAGGGGATGGATATGATTATATTTCAGGAGGTTTTCAATATTCATCGGTCAGTAATAATGATAACTTTTTACCAGAAGATTCTTTCTCTGGGTATTATTTAGGCGGGTCGTGGAATTTTTATGATAACTTTTTTGCTGAGATAAGACATGAAATGGTATCTAAAAATAGCTTTGACTTATCAGAGTCAATGATTGGTCTTGGTTATTACTACAATATCTATCCTGAACTTTCAATCTATGCGATGCTTGGCGGCGTAGATTATCGCTTAACGTATGATTTGACAGACGATATTATACCTGATGGTGCTTTTGGTGAATTAGGTTCGACTAATTTGGGTATAACGACTAATAATAGTGCTCTTGCTGCTGAGTTAGGAGTGAAGTGGGGTGTGTTAGATAAACTAACAATCGGACCGGCTGTACGTGTGATGAACTATGATGAAGTCATTGTAGATTATCGACTTGACTCAGCCTTTGAAGTTTATGATGGAGTTAGCATTGAGGCCAATATTGGATACCAATCGATGGATCTAGTAAAGACTTTTTTTGATAACTCAAAGGTTAATCAGAGTCTAGATTTTGATGAGCTTTATTACCAGTTTGGTGTTAGATTTTCATTCTGATTCGTTATGCTATAAGTGAATAACTCGATTCCTTCTAAGTTAACGCTTAGGAGGATTTTTTATAATAGTATGTATTTAAAAATTAACATGAAGTTAGAGGTTATTAGGCAAAGCCATAATTAATATACTATTGCCTTTCCGCTTTGGTATTTAATCTGTTCTGATGTCATTTTATCGAGGTGTTTATCAAGCTTATTTTCCTTTAGTTTGTATTTAAGGTCATTTAAAAATAAATACAAGTGTTTCTCTTTAATGCTCAAAAAGGTACATCGTGTTTTAAATTGGCTGCCAATAGTCCCAGACCAGTATAGGAAACCATCATATTCGATAAGGTTTAACTCATGAGTAGTAAAGTTATAGTCAACGTGCAGTACAGTATTTAATGCATTGATAGCAAACTTGTTCATGTGCTTACCTGACAATATATTTCAACTTTGTTACATGGCTTATGTACTGCCTAATATAATCGCTGAGAGGAATGCAGAACAGTTAAATGACATTAATCGCCCACTAATTAACATTGATGCCATTAATGTTTAGTTGTGGTTAAGGTGTTGATTTTTAGTTGTTTCTTTATTCAAATTGCTGCTTCTTGGGGCGAGTTGCTGAATGTTTGCTCGGTTAATATTAATTAATATTAATTAATTAATATCTTGGAAAGATATCCTTCCGGCACTGTATCTTTTGATGTACATTCGAATGTGTTTAGGCTAGGCGCTTTATTAATAATCATAAAAATAGCAATTAATTATTTAGTAGTTTATATATTCAAAGGCGCTACGTGTGATGTGTGATTTAAATGATTCTTCAGGTAAAAGACTATTTTTAAATGATGAGGTGTATTTAATTGAAGAAAGGAGATCTATAACAAATAGCAGGAGTGGTAATGAGGCTGTTTTTTCAACCTCAGAAGTTTCTATCATAAAAGAACTAGTCATGGCCGGTGGCAAGCCTGTTTCCAGGCGCTACCTGCTCGATAACTGCTGGGGTGGTCGGGTTGTTACGAATACATCATTAAGTGTAGCTATTAACAAAATAAGAGAAAGGCTCACAAGTGTTGGTTTGAAGGATGCCATTCTTACTGTGCCGCGGTGTGGGTATCAAATCAACTTAACAGATGATGAGAAGCTGGAAGTTGTGCCGCTATTTAACCAAAGCCAAGAGGCAGATAAAGAGGAACAAGTTAATCAAAATCAAGAGGTAGATAATGAGAAACAAGCTTGCTCAACTGAATTAGTTGAAGATTTAATTAATGACGATCAAGCTCACTTGAGTTACATTAATTTTAAGCTAAACGGGCTAAATATTAATAGCGATTATCTTATTGTTTCCATGTCATGGGTGATTTCCTCTATTATCTTCGCATTTTTCTTTTTTAATATATAGTTTTTAGAGCTCAGACCATATGCATTTATTACATAATTTAAAGCTTGTCTATAGCGGCGTCTTATTGTCACTAATATCATTTGTTATGTTTGGAATATTAAGTACACTTTTTGATAACTCCAGTTACATATTTAAACATAACATTAAACAGAACCTAAGCAGAGATAAATCATTAACTGAAGAGTTTAGCTTTAAATTTATCAGAGGTGAATTTATGGGAAGTTACAGTATTACAAAGGATGATGATAGATTGATGTACATTGATTATAACGGCTATTATCTCAAGTTTTTTTCAAACTATATAACATTTTCTATAGCTTCAAGTCGTAGTAATAAAAGTATATCTTCACGTTTTACAGTAAAGACGTTAAAGATATCTCCTGTTGATGATTCCTATTTATTAGAGGCGGCAATCCCTACGCTGATTATTGATAATAAATTAGTAAGAAAATCTAAAATTAGGTACAGTGGGCAGCTAACCCAATAGCGTTTATGATTTTTTAAACATAAGTGATAGTTTGTAATGCTTATGATTGAATGAGATGTTTGATAAGGGTAGTGATTAATCTTCCGTAATTTAATTACTACCTTTTATAACAACACTTTAATTTTAAGTTTCCAAAACTATATCATAGTTTATTTAATGTATGTTTTTTATGGTTTGTTAATGACTATTAATGACTATTAATGACTAATTAGTGATTTTAACTTAACTTACTTCTTTAGCATGGCACACTCTAAGTAAATGACAGCTGGATGTTAAGAGTTGAGGGGAAGATATGTTAGACATTAATATGTACTCTAAATATATAGTAGCTCTTGAGCCGATTATAAATGGCTCACGTAAGATTTCTGGATATGAAGTCTGCCTGAAGACAATTAATGATTCAACGGTAATGCCCAATGTGTTTGATCATGAAACAAAATTGAATAAAGCAATATATATGCTTGATCGATTGACGTATTTTGTTGAATCAAATATTGATAAAAAATGTTTTTCTGAAATTAGTTTTTATGTAACGTTTGAATTCGATTATATACAAGAGCCTAGAGTGTTGATTTTTGTACATGTGCTTAACAACGTTCTGAAAAGTAAAGGTTCTAGCCTTGTTTTTATTTTTCATGATAATGATCTTTCAAAGAATGTAAACCTAATCTACTCATATGATTTTTACTATCCTACATCATGTCCTATTAAGCTAGGGGTTATGTGCTTCGACTTTACATCGTTCCATCAACTAGATGTAATGAATAAATTTGACATATCGGTGGTTAAATTCAAATTTGATTTGCGTTTAACTGAAATACTCATAACCCAAGTTATACCAATATGTAGTAATACGAATAGTTTATTGCTTTTTGAAGATGTTAATGATGAAGGTCTCTTCTTTGAAGCTTCTGGTATAAGCAATGCTTTGTATAAAGGTTGTATAGCGGGAAGTGTTATTTACATTACGTAAAATTTCTGATGATTAAATGGATACCTATGATGATTAAAATATTGAGTTCTTAAAAATTAACTTTAATTAATTGAAATTATCTTTTAAATTTCTTTGGTTTTGTCATGATTAGGCAAAAGACTATGTTGTCATTATAGAGGAATGTTATGATTCGTTTGTTTGCTGTTTGTTCAGGTAAGTATAAATTAGCTTATAATCTATTTGTATTATCTTTTATATTTTCATTTTTCCTTGCTGCTATTTATTTTTTAGAAACTGAAAATATTATACTGGCTATACTTTTATTTGCTTATATTCCTATCACTCTGTTCTTGTTTAAGTGTTCTGATTATAAAAGAAAATACATTCACTAGTACATGGCGATATGCAATAGAGGGAAGGTATCCATTGGGAGTGCGTATAAATGAATCTTAAGTTATTATCTATCCTTATAGTTTTATTTTCAGGATTACTAATCGGCTGTGCTTTAAGCGAAGATAAAGAAGTAGGATTTTCTATCAAGAATAATGTTTTTGTCGGTGATGCCCTTAGAAAAAATGCAGAACATGTTGACCCTGTTAGCAACGAAGCCAGGTTGATTGCTAATAAACTAATTGAGTCAGCGAATTCTGGGAAGAATGCTGTCGGCCTCGCAGCACCACAAATTGGTATAGGTAAATCGGTATTTGTTTACCGGGTTCCTGAAAGGAAAGATGGGGCTGTGATTTTTCCTGATGAATGGGAAGTGGCTGTCAACGCCTCCTATGAACCTGCTAGTGATGAAATAGCCATGATGCCAGAAGGGTGCTTTTCAGTCCCTCACTTTTACAGCAGAAAGGTGCCTAGATATAAAAAAATACATTTTAGCTATTTCACGCTTGATGGCACCAAAGTCGAGAGCGTTGAAGAAGGCTATAAGGCACAGATCATTCAACATGAAACCGATCATCTAAATGGTGTTTTATACATTGACAAACTCGATGATACGGGAAGCCTTGGTAAACTCAGTGAACTAAAAAAATCAACGAGTAAGTAAAGTATATCTGAAGGAATTGAGAGGTTAGGTCATGACATTACCTCATATAATATTGACGCAGTTGAAAAATCAGGAATTGACCGGATACGATATCACTAAACACTTTGTTCAGACGCGGGGAGTATATTGGGTTGCTGGACACCAACAAGTTTACAGAGAGTTAATAAAACTCGAAGCTCGTGATGCCGTAAGCTATACCATCCACTTTCGATATAGGAAGCCGGATAGAAAAGTCTATAAGATCACGGCTAAAGGCCTAGAGGAGCTCTGTAACTGGCTACAAAGTGATCAAACTACTTTACATCCATACCGCGATGAAATCTCAGCTAAGATTTTGGCTGCTCAACCTGATGATCTACCTCATGTCATTCAGTCTTTAGAGAATCTTAAAGATAAAGTAGAGGCGAATCTTGTGCAGATTCAGCAAACCAATACTGAATGGCTTGCTGACAAAACGGCGGATAGCCACGAAATCATGATGAAGAGAATAGTTCTTAATAGGACGAAATCTCACTGGGTATCTCTTCGAGATTGGTGTATTGAAACAATTTACGCTCTGAGGGAATTGCTAATTGAGTCTCAATGAATAACCTCAACATTTCATTGATGCCAGTTCTCGATAAGCCAACAAGTGATGAGTAAAAACCCCCGGTTTAGATACCGCGCAAACGGCAGTGCCATTAACCGGGGGATGGTTATTGAAGGCTAGGGCTGTACAACAACGACCGGCGTCTCATTGAGTTGGATAATCGCTGAGTTGACATCAAACACATCGTGGATCAATTGCTGGTCGATGATGTGCTGTGGATCGCCATAGGTAAACAGCTTGCCCTGATGCAGCGCGGCCACTTTATCGGAGTACTGGATCGCCAAATTTAGATCGTGCACCACCATGAGCACGCAAGCGGCATGCTGGCGGGTATAACCTTTCACATATTCCAGTAGCTTGAGCTGGTTGTTCATATCCAAAGCCGCGGTAGGTTCATCGAGTATAAGAACCTTGGGTGTATTGATCACGGCTTGTGCCAGACCAACCATTTGGCTTTCACCGCCGGACAGCTCGGTACACACTTTGTTGGCTAGGTGCAAAATGCCAATACTATCGAGCAAAGCCAGTGCCTGTTCGGCACTGTTCGTTCGGGTAAACAGCGAGCTGACACCGACATGCATGGTTGTGATCAGTAACTCGACCACGGTAATACAGGCATTGATCCGGTGATCCTGTGGTAGGTAACCAATATCATCCAAGGCTAGGGGGGTACCCTGCCAAGAAAACAGGTCGGGCTCCCGTTTGATGAGCTTGGTCATCTGTTTGAGAACGGTGGATTTTCCGGCACCGTTCTTACCGATCAGAGACACCATTTCTCCCGGATGAATCGCCGGGAACGTCAAGTCATCCAGTACCTTATGCGAACCGTATGAGACAGACAGGTTTTTGATTTTCAATGCCATCAGAACCTACCGCCTTTTTTGATGATCAAGAAAAGAAAGAATGGGATACCGACCATAGACATCACTACGGTTAGTGGCAGGATAATCCCTGGCATGATGGTCTTGCTGGCTATAGAGGCAAGGCCGAGCAGTACCGAACCCAGTAAGAATGAGGCCGGTAAGAAGAAGCGTTGATCTTCGCCCAGTACCATCCGGGCAATATGTGGCGCAACTAACCCGACAAAGCCCACAGCACCGACAAACGAGACTGAAAGGGAAGTGATCAGGGAGACTAGCAGCAAGGTTTTGATCCGCAGCCGGCTTACATTGATCCCCATTGATTCAGCGCGCTCTTGGCCAATCTTGAGTGAGGATAGCTGCCACGCATCTTTCATCATGATGCCCAGCACTACGGGTAATATGATGGCTAAAATCGCGATTTTTTCCCAGCTACCGCGGTCGAGCGAGCCCATTTGCCAAAAGACCAAGGTTTGCAGTTGGGTCTCGGTGGCAATGTACTGCATCATGGTCAGCATGCTGTCGTAGGCAAACATGATGGCAACACCAAATAGCATCACACCTTCGATAGAGATCCGTTTTACCGACGATACTCCGGCAATCATGAAGGTGGTGAGCAGGCACATCACAAAGGCCATCACGGCAACCTGATATTCCACCGGGATAAACGGGATCGCGATGATATTGGTGATCACCAGCGAAGCCCCAAACCCTGCGGCCGCTGAGACACCGAAAGTGTATGGGTCGGCCAGTGGGTTATTCAGGGTTGTTTGCATCTGCGCGCCTGACAGTGCCAGCGCACCGCCAACAAGCGGGGCCATCAGTGACATCGGCATCCGGATGTCCCAGATAATTACCCGGCTGGCAATATCACTGGATGCGGGGTGGAAGATCCCACCCAGTACCTGCGCCAAGGTCAAGCCTTGCGAACCAATCAGAATATCAGCAACGACACATGCCAAACTCAATACAAAGAAAAAGGCCAGTGCGAGCTTCTTTTTTCGATTGCGAGCCCGGTGCTGCTGCAAGGCAGCCTCAATCGGGCCGCCAGTTTGTTCCATCACTGGAGTGGGGGATAGGGCTAGATCACTCACTGAGCCACTCTCTCGGTCATCTTCTTGGGTGCTTCCTGAGCCATCGCGTCGAAGTTGTTTTGGCCAAAGACGCCGCTGGCTTGGCGGTTGGCAAAGCGCTGGTTCATTTCTTCGAAGGTTTTTTCCGGATCGAGGTCGGCAAACTGTTCAGGATGGATCCACTTGGCGAAGTATTCCATTGCGACCAAGTTATAGGGTGAGTTGTAGAATGGCATGTAGATGGAATACACATCCTTGCTCTGGTAACCGTTGACCGCTTTCAGCCAAGTGCGATCCATCAGTGACTGGGTTGCTTTAGCGATGGCGGCGTCGTTGATAGAGGCGTTAGGGGCCGTCGCGTAGCCAAGCGGGATCCCTGCAGTTGGGTTGCCTTGTTTATCAATCCAGCCAGTGGTTTGCATAATATAGACATCAGGCCGTGCGGCGATGACGCTCTCCGGTGACATCTTACCGGTTATGGCCCCTTTCAATGGCTTGTCAGCGATATTGGTGGCTTTCAGGAACGGCACGTAGGCGCCCATGTTACCGGTGGCAAATGTCTGGCAGCATGAACCGTCATAGCCGGCAGCGCGTTCGATAAACACTTTTTTGTTGGCTTCGCTTTCCGGTAGCTTTTCAACTGCTTGCGCTAGCGCTGTAACGTGTTGCTGGTAATAGTCGGCAAATGCTTCACCTTGAGCTTCACGGCCTAGTGCTTTGGCTAAGCTGGTGACAGATTGGACGGTGTTTTTGATTGGATCTTCGCGAAAATCAATGGCAATGACCTTGATACCCGCTGTGTCGAGTTTTTCGAGCAATCCTTTCTCTCGTGCTAGGGCAATATTGGAGATATCGACCACGAACACGTCTGGCTTGTTTTCCATATTGATAAAACGTTCGGCATCAAATTCACCGGACTTAATTTTACCTATTTTCAGCACGTCGGCCAGTTCCGGGTAATCCTTGATGTAGCTGGCGTACATGCTCGGTGCGGATAAGCGCATGTCATCACGCCAAGCAACCAGATGGTCTACAGCCTCTTGCTGGTAGATGATTTCCAATAGCGGGAAGACGCGGCCAGTCGATAGCGCAACATGCTGAGGTTGTTGCTCGATGGTAATGGTTCGGCCTGCTACATCCGTGACGGTGACTGGAAAGGTATCGGCGAACGAGGCGGAAGAAACGCATGCAGAAGAAAGGACGATGGAAGACGTGAGCAAGGTTCTCAAAAAGGATGACTTATTCATTGACGATTATTATGTGTTAGAAATATGAATCGTCATGCTAATGATAATACTTATCACTTTATATATCGTTTATTGGAATATAATTTTCCTAAATTGTAAATAATGTAAATTTACCAATGATTTATCCCTGTAGTTTGTAGGGGCTATTGTTAACAAAAAAGCCCCCCTGACTGTCCGAATAAGTCAGGGGGGAAGCTTGGGTCTAGTGCTTGTTATTAGGGAGAGCCAAGTTCAGGGACGAGTTAAAGAGCGAGCTCTTGCTCAAGAAGCTGGATCATCGCTGCTTCATTGGCACAGCTTTTAAGTCTGTCTCTGAAATCTTGGTGGATCAGTTTACGGGCAAGGCCTGAGAAGATCCGCATATGCTGATCACCTTGCTCTTTATTGAGTGTCAGCATGATGATGAAGTCCACATCACCCGAGTCAGACTGCCAATCAATAGGCGTTTTCAGCTGGGCAATACTGATGCTCGAATGGCGGATGTTTTCTGACTTAGTGTGCGGGATGGCAAATCCGTGCCCGAGCCCGGTTGAGAATACCGCTTCGCGAGCCCAAATATCGTCTTCCAGTGCATAGACACTATCTGTACGTCCTTGGAGGTGTAGGTTGCCGACCAGTGCCTGAATGGCTTCTTCTTTGCTGGCAAAATCAGCGTGTTTAAACACACAGTCGATGCCCAGTAGGGGCTTGTCTGTTTCTTGGCTAGAGGCTTTGTCCAGCAGGGCTGTGACATCGTCGATGGTCGGGCATTGGCACGCTTGTTCGAACAGTTGCTGGCAGTGCTCAAATGTTAAGTGATTCAATGCTGCTTTCGTTGCCGTGATTTTGGGGGAGCTCATACTGATTTCATCAAGGCCGGCACCAACGAGCAAAGACAGTACTTGAGTATCTGCGCCGAGCTCACCACATAAACCGACCCAGCGGCCGTGCTCATGCGCGGTACTCACGACTTGCTTGAGCATGCGAAGAAATGCAGGCGCAAGGCTGTTGTAGAGGTGCGATACCTGTGCGTTGTCCCTGTCGACGGCCAGCAGGTACTGGGTCATGTCATTGGAGCCGATGCTGAAGAAATCCACCTCCTGACAGAACTGGTCGATGATAAAGGCCACCGCTGGGATTTCCACCATGATCCCCAGTTGCAGCTGCTCGGAGTAGGCAATGTTACTGCTATCGAGCTCGGCTTTGACTGCAGCAAGCTGCTGCTTAACCCAGCGGATCTCCTCAATGCTTTGGATCATCGGGATCATGATTTTGGTGCTGCCGTATACCGAAGCACGTAGGATCGCACGCAGCTGGCTGCGGAACAGTTGCTCGAATTGCGGATAGATACGCACGGCGCGGTAACCGAGGAACGGGTTAGCTTCTTCAGGTAGCTTGAGGTAATCAATGGGTTTGTCACCACCGATATCCATGGTGCGGATGATCACTGGCTTACCCTCGGCAGCTTCGAGCGCTTCGCGATAGTGGTTAAATTGCTCGTCTTCATCTGGCGCGCTATGGCGGTCCATGAACAGCATTTCGGTTCTGAATAGGCCTATGCCTTCTGCGCCATTGGCAAATGCCGCTGGTGCTTCTATTGAGCAGGCAATGTTGGCGGCAATTTCCACTCGGTGGCCATCGGCTGTGACTGCGGGCTGGTGGGCAAAAACCGCTTGCTGCTGTTGTTCTTGTTGACGCAAAGTCAGGGCGCGTTGGAAGTAGCGCTGGACAGGTTCGCTGCATTCTGTGGCAAGGACACCGAGATGGCCATCGATATAAGCCTGGGTATTGAGTGCCGAACTGCACTGGCTGGCCTCAATGCCTGACAGTGTTGGAATGCCAAAGGCCCGCGCCAAGATGACGGTGTGCGATGTACTGCCGGCATGTGTTAGCACCAGACCCTGCAGGTGGGTTTTATCCAAACCGATGAATTGGCTCGGTGTCAGATCACTCGCCAGTACGATAGTTGGCTCTGTCAGTTTACATTCTCGCTGACATTGAACTTCTGGGTAAGCGCTCATCAGCAGCTGGGTTGCGACATCTTTGATATCCAGTACCCGCTCACGCAAATAAGCACTAGCAGATTGTTGTAGCTGAGTACTGAGTTTATCGACAGTGGCCAAAATAGCGTTGGCGGTGGAGTGGGTACCGAGCAAGTTCGTGATGCTATCGATGAAGCTGCTGTCGTTCACTATTGCCAGATGCGCCGTGATAATGTCTTTCTCGTGGTGGCTCGCAGTGGCTGCCATGGCGGATAGTTGGTCGGCAACCTGCTGGTGGGCGACCTGGAATCGTTCGGCCTCTTGCTCGCGAATGTCCGTCGCAAACTGGTTAAGGTTGGTATGGCTAAACACGATTAACTTACCGTGGCCAAGGCCGGTAGCGAGACGAGTTCCGTATAGCAATGTCGGTTGATGGCGCATCAGTGACTGGGGTAAGGGGAATGTATCAATACTTGCCACAGGAGTTAGCGCTTCATCGCAATGGCTAAATTCAGTGGTAATAAAGTCCTCAAGGGCACGGCAGGCCTGTTCACTGTCTTTACCATCAAAGATCAGGGTACAAGCATCGTCTAATAGGGTATCAGTGCCTACCAGCGACAGAACACTTTTGGCATCGCCCTGGTTATTGTTGCGCTGGTTAACCAGCGTGATGGTACAGCTAAATTGACCGCAGATCTTTTCCAGATGAGTGGCCGGACGGGCATGAATACCATTGGGTAATTCACAACGGAAAGCAAATTGGTGTTTCATGGATACTACTGCCTTGTAATTAATGCGCTAACAGCTGCTGACATTGAGAGAAGACCCGGCGAGGACGCTGAAGGGCATCTTGGATAGTGACTTCGAGGCAACGTTGGTTCTTGAAGCGATCGCTATGCTCGATGTTGATATCGGCGGCGAGCACCACCACATCGGCAGATTTTATATCTTGCTCGCTGAGGCGGTTTTCGATCCCCATTGCGCCTTGCGTTTCGACCTTGATGGTAATGCCGAGCTTCTTGGCGGTATCAATCAATTTGTCGGCGGCCATATAGGTATGGGCAATCCCTGTTGGGCAAGCAGTGATAGCGACCACTCTCATCATTTATCTCCAATCGTTTGAAATCCTATGTGATCACTATAAAGAGAGGCGGGAGATGGCGGTAGAAGAGAAAACAACCCTTTACTGGACTTTTGTAGCGCCCGTATCCAAGCGTGATAATCGTCCCATTTTACGAGGCGTTAGTTGCTGAGTAGGCGATATTTACAGGGCTGAGAGCGGTGGTTTCAGGCATTCAGCTCAGCGTGGAGTATTCATTTTGCTACTTAATTAGCATTTTTAAGGCATGTGCTCGAGACTTTCTTGGTTGGCCATATATTGCTGAATGCTGTAATCATTCATCAGGCCAATGCCATGATGGTTTGCTCAGGATGTCTTGTCCTGGGACGACGGTTTGGCCTAGCTCTTTTTCTAGTTTTATTGAGTTGCATTCGGGATGCTGTTCAAGCGCAGCAATCAAACGTGGGGAGTGGGAAACCACCCATAGCTGGCTATGTTTAGTCGCATGCAGGATCAGCTTTGCCAATGCGGGTAGCAAGTCTGGGTGTAAGCTTGTTTCCGGCTCATTGAGCACCATCAAGCTTGGTGGGCGTGGGGTCAGCAAGGCGGCGACCCAGAGCAGAAATCGCAATGTGCCGTCAGAAAGCTCGGCGCCGGTAAGCGGTCGCAGTAACCCTGGCTGGGAGAACTCGAGTGAAAAACGGCTATCGGTATGGTGGATAATACGGATTGACGCACCGGGAAAGGCGTAGTCGACGGCCTTGAACAGCGTGTCTTTGTCACCGATTTCGATAATGGTTTGCAGGGCTGCAGCCAAATCTCGACCGTCGTGATGAAGAACCGGTGTGCGAGTCGCCAGTTGTGCTTGGCGGGCTGGGGCATCGCGGTCAGTCCGGAAGTGATCATAGAAGCGCCAGCCGCGAATGGTTTCGCGAAGCTGGAATGCCTCTGGTGTCGCAATGGGATCAGCCATTTGATCAAATAGACTATGGTAGCTGGCAATGTGCTGCGAAATGACTTGCCATTGCCGGCCATCACGAGCCTTAATCATTGCGCCATTCCGATCGATGAGGCTGCTGGCGGGACGGTAAACCGACCCGTTCCAGATGCATTCGCGCTTAATTTCAGGATCTTGGCCGAACATCGTTATAGCAGAAGGGATCGGCAGGCCAAGCGAAATGGCATAACTGAACTGTTCGGTTGAAAATCCCAGTTTCATCCGCTTGGTCTTTTGCCTGACGCTATATTCGACAGCCTGATCACCTTGCCTCATTGCGCGCGAGAGCGTTTCAGGTCCCGCCCAGAATGTTGATTCTAACCCACCTTCTTTGGCTATCGCAGGGACTACACCACCTTGGGCTGTTTCGGCCAGTAAGCGTAATGCTTTGTAGAGGTTGGATTTCCCTGTACCATTCTCACCAGTAATGACATTAAGCGGTCCCAATGGCACCTTGAGATCAAGGATTGAGCGATAGTTTTTGATAGAAAGCGCAGTTAGCATAATGACGTTAGCTTGGATATTTTTGGAGTTCGTTGTTACTGAACCTACGTATAGATTCAGTAACATAAGAATTGAAGTAGTTACTCTTTTTCTAGCAGAGTTTCAATAATCTTATAGAGGCGCTCAGTGTGCTGATTAACTAATTTGCAAGCAAGCTCACTATCACGGGCTAAGACGGCTTTCATGATAGCTTCATGCTCACCGTTATCATGGTATTGCTTTTCTGGAGCAAATTCATGATTTAAAAAGAAATGACGGTAACGTTCTTGTTGATCATATACATATTCAAGTAAGTCACTGACAAATGATGAGCCTTGGCTGGCAACGAGTGACAAATGAAATTGTTTGTGGCGAACTTCCCAGTCGTCTAAGTCAAAATCGGGATCATCAAGATCAATACGACTCAACTTGTGGTATGCGGTTAGGATGGTAAGTTCCCATTCCTCGTTGCCATTTTCAATTGCATTTTTCAAAGCCATATTACTAATGGCTTGGCGTACTTTTAAGATTTCACGCAACTCATCCAAGGAAACATCAGCAACCCAAAAGCCTTTTTGAGGTTTCATTACAACATACTTTTGCCAACTAAGCTGAACCATGGCCTCGCGTAGAGGTGAGCCTCCAACCTGGTACTTGCCCTTCAGTTCGCTTAATACAAGCTTTTGTCCAGCTTCAAGTTCACCCGATAAAATATCATGGCGGATCTGGTGCATTACCTTGTCGCTCAACGTTGCAAACTTATTATTTTTTGGCTCGGCCATTTTCGTTCTCTTTCTTGCTACCACTTGTGTGGTGACGGTGATAATTTAATCACTTCTTACCTGAATTAATCTGACCCAAGCAATGGTAGATTAGCTTGAATGACGGTCAACCTAACTCATAGTTTAACATATCATGAATGTATAATTTTATGATCTGTATATAAGAAAAAAACAACTACATCAATGTATTATCTTAATTCACATAGCGATTAAGTACTCGTAAGTGTATTTATTCATGAAAGCAATGGATTAAGATGATGCGAAAAGTGATTCTAAGCTTAGCCCTTATAACAAGTGTGCTCCTGTTTGATTGGGCTCAATATTCGGTTGTGGTCGGTATAGGTTTGATTGTTTGGTTATTCACTCCATTGCTTACTATAGAGTATATTATCAATATGTATGAGCATGAGAATGCAAAGTCGCTAACACGGATATCCACATTCTCGGCTTGGATATTGGCCTTCGCTTGGCTGGTCCTCGTTATTTCTTCGGCCTATATTTCCTATGCAATTAATATAATGAGCCTTTCACCGTCTCACTATGTGGCCCTGTATATTTTATCACCTGCATTTTCGTTGTTTCTTGCATTGGTGGGGGGATTCTGTGGCCTTCTGGCCAGTCATTTTCAAGTCAGAACTCATTAGTCACTAAGAAGAATTGACCACAAATCATCTTTCGATGGTAGTTTGTTTTTTCGTCTCTCAGCTCAATGTCGCTTCCTCTCTGGTGTTCCACCCATTCTTACTCGCTATATTTCATATGAAAATCATTAATTTATGATCTTACCTGTCTTTTCTCGGGGTAGCGTCATTTTGCCTTGAAAACAAAATTATCGTTTTTGATCTACAAAATCGATTTTTTATAGTTTGCAAAAATCCAAATCGATCTATACGATAAAATCGATTTTTGAGATTGAGGTGTTAAAAAATCGATTTTCATCTCAGGTATTTAAATTGATCGATTTTGAGGTCTACTATGACAAGCAACAAATCTGCACCTGCCAAAATTGGTGTTTTTAGCTTTGTCATGATAACCGCAGCTGTTGTCATGAGTGTTCGAACACTGCCCATGACAGCTCAGCCCGGTATGATGACAATCTTCTTCACATTAGCTGCAGCCATCTGTTTCATGATTCCAACGGCTTTAGTGTCAGCTGAATTAGCTACAGCATGGCCAGAAGATGGTGGGATATTTATTTGGGTTCGTGAGGCCTTTGGTGAGCGAATGGGCTTTGTTGCCGTTTGGATGCAATGGATTCAAATGGTATTTGGGATGACATCGATCCTAATGATTATTGGTGCAATCTTTGCCTATGCGATAGACCCAGCGCTTGCAGAAAATAAGATGTATATACTCGCCGTTATATTAATTATTTATTGGGGGTGTACCTTTGTAAACATGCGAGGTGTTAAAACACTAGGGTGGGTTTCAACGCTCTGTGTTATTTTAGGTGTATTCTTACCGTTTTTTGTATTGGTTGCATGTGCGATTGGTTATTTGGTTACAGGCAATCCTATTGTAACGGATCTATCATTAACTTCGGCGAATTTAATTCCTAACTTCTCAGATAATGGTAACTGGGCGTTATTTATTGGCTTTGTTTTTGTTGTTATGGGGATGGAAGTTTCCGCATCAAATGTTTCCTCTGTCAAAAATGCAGAACGTAATTACCCTATTGCCGTATTCTTAGTCGCGTTATTTGTTTTCTTAGTTTCTGTTATTGGTTCTTTTGCTATTTTCATTGGTATTCCAGCAGAGCATATCTCAATGACGGCTGGTCTTATCCAAGCATTCCAAACATATTTTGACATGTGGGGCCTAGGTTGGTTAACGCCTGTAATGGCTGTTTGCATGGCTATCGGCCTTGCAGGGCAGGTGAATTCTTGGGTTCTTGGTCCGGTTCGTGGTATCCAGGCAACAGCGAATGCGGGTGCACTGCCTAAAATTCTGCAGAAAACCAATAAAGAGGGTGTACCTGTTCGTCTTGTGTACCTCCAGGCTATTCTGATTTCTATTGTGGGTATATTAATTACGGTGATGCCTAATGTAGATGATTTCTATTTCATGCTACTGGGTCTAACGTCATTAGTTTACATCGTTGCTTATCTATTGATGTTCGCGGCTGCTATTTACCTTCGCTACAAGCGTCCTGATGTTCTTCGTAGTTTCAAGGTTCCTGGTGGCAAACTAGGTATGTGGGTTTGTTCTGGCCTAGGTATTGCGACTTGTTTACTTGCTGGATATTACGGTTTCCTACCACCGTCTACATATGCAGGAACGGCTTCGGAATATTTTAATTTCCAATTCATCGGTTTAGTTGTTATGGCGATTATTCCACTGCTTGTTTATGCATGGGGTAAGAAATCTTCAAACGCGAAACAAAAACTGGCGATGCAAAATACCCATTAATTAAATAATTGGATGAAAATTCCAGTTTATATGAATTCATAAATTAGTAAGTAAAGGTTTTATTATGAGTGATAAAATGAATGTTGATGCCTTATTCCTAGGCCCTAAATCAGAAAACCAAGTTTTCTTTAAAGAAATGATGGCTTACGCGATTGATGAGCACATGCATTGGCGGTCAGACTTCCACCCAGAAGACGCGCCACTTGTATCTCCTGTTGCCCAGCATCAGCCTGACTTTCGCGACACGCTATATCGTACGGAAGGAATTCTGAACAGCCTATCAGCTCGATTGAAAACCAAATCAGTGCCTTGGTTCTCCCCTAGATACCTAGGCCATATGAATGCCGATACATTAATGGTCTCAAACCTAGCCTATGTCATGACCATGATGTACAACCCAAACAACTGTGCACATGAAGCTTCACCGGTAACGACTGAACTAGAAATTGAGGCGGGCCAAGATCTTTGCCAGATGTTTGGTTATGACGTAAACAAGGCCTGGGGCCACATTACTTCAGGTGGCACTGTTGCTAACTATGAAGGTGTTTGGGTTGCTCGTAATGTTAAAACAATGCCTCTTGCCATTGCCCAACATGAAGGGGCGAAAGATCTAGTCGCAGGGATGACAGAGCATCAGCTACTGAATATGAATACGACCAAGGTGCTTGATTTAACCGATGAACTCAAAAAACGCGGTATTTTTGAAGAAGTTCGTGCCCTATCTGCACGAGGGGTAGGGGTTAAACCCGGTACGCTAGGTAAGTTCCTGGTTCCACGCTCAAAGCACTACTCATGGATGAAAGCGATGGACGTTCTAGGTATTGGCCAAGAGCATATAATCCCGCTTGATGTCGATGCTAACTACCGTACTGATGTTGAGAAAATGCGTGAAATCACCTTCAAGCTTATGGAGGAAGGAACGCCGATTCTAGGTATGGTGTCCGTTGTTGGTACGACAGAAGAGGGCTCTATTGATGCAGTACATGAAGTCATGAAACTGCGCAAAGAGTGTGAAGAGAAGTACGGGGCGTCATTCTATGTGCATATCGATGCGGCATATGGCGGCTATGTGCGAGCAATGTTCCTCGATGAAGAAAATAACTTCATGGATTATGACGCTCTTGTTGCACGCTACCGTGAAGAAAACATTATTCCTGAAGGCGTGACTTGGCCTAAACGCGATGTTTATGATGCATTTGAAGCGATGGCTGAAGCTGATTCAATAACCGTTGACCCACATAAAGTTGGTTATATTCAGTATGCTGCAGGTGCTGTAGCGATGAAAGATAAGCGTATTGTGGATTTGATTTCTTATCATGCTGCATATGTATTTGAAGAAAGTGATGACGAAAGTAGTGAAGAGCAAAACGTTGTGTTGGGCTCTTCGATAATGGAAGGCTCTAAGGCTGGGGCAACGGCTGCTGCGGTATGGGCTGCTCATCGCCTAGTTCCTCTAAACATCAGCGGCTACGGTCATGTGATCGGCCGTGGTATTGTCACTGCGGATTGGTTTGCTAATAAACTGGCAACGGCAGAGCCACTGGTCGTTCAGGGGCGTCGTTTCGAGGTGCGTCCATTGATGCACCCAGACTTCCATATGGTTAACTTTACCTTTAAGGAAATTGGTAATGATAGTTTGGCTGACCATAACCGCCTGAACCAACGTATCTACGAGCTATGTTCTTACGCGTCAGGAAGAACCTATACGAAAGATTTCTTGACCTCTTCAACATCATTGTCGGTTGAAGAATATGGTCAGATCCCAAGTACTTACGCTCAAACCCGAGGTTTCAGTGAGCAAGAATGGCAAGCAGAAGGCTCTGTCTACATCCTTCGTTCTGCTGTTATGACCCACTTCCTAAGAGATGAAATTCGATTTAATAATTACTGGAATAATCTACAGGAAGTTTTCACCGATATTTTGACTGAAATTGTTGATGAAGAAAACAAAATGTCAAATGTTATTAGCGCTGCATAATAAGTAAGGAAAGCTGCCAGTTTACTGGCAGCTTTATTCTGATCATGATGAAAATTAAATATCGACTATTTGTTATTGATGGTTAAGAGACATTACAATGAATTTGAAAGCTATTGGTGCAACTTTATTAATATCAGGTACCATGCTTGGTGCTGGTATGCTTGCTTTACCACTAATATCTGCGGGTATGGGCGTTAAGTTCTCTATCCTTTTTCTAAGTGCGGTTTGGCTCTGTATGACATACTCTGGGTTAATGCTGCTTGAAGTATGCTTAAACTATCCAGAAGGTACAGGCCTTGAAGCGATTGCTGAAAATCTTTTTGGAAAGTATGGGAAGTGGATTATTAATGTAAGTCTACTTCTACTTCTGTATTCACTTTCCTGTGCCTATATATCTGGTGGCTCATCTATATATCAGGCTAACATCGAAAACTATCTCAACATTACAATCTCTAATAAGGTTGTTGCTTTCGCTTTCACTACTATAATCGGTACAATAGTTTTCATAAGCACTAAAGCTGTTGATGTTGTCAATAGAGTGCTCTTTTCATCAAATATCATTCTATTTATACTGCTTGTTTGCACGATAAATCCTTATATTAACGCTGATTTTATCGTCAATCAGAGTGACTCTGCTCTTTATAGTTTTGCTGCTATTCCTGTCTTCATTACTGCTTTTGGTTTTCATGGCAGTATCCCTAGTATGGTTAAATATATTGGTAAGGATAACCCCACTACACTAAGAAATATATTCATTGCAGGAGGATTAATCCCGCTTGTTGTTTATATTATTTGGGAGTTCAGTACTTTAGGTTCCCTACCTCGATTTGGATCTCATAGCTTTGAGTATATTTCCTCTCATGGTTCAAGTGTTGGCGTGATGCTAGAAGAGATGAGAGCATTTATTCATAACGATTATATTGTTTATTTAATCAGTGCATTTTCATCTATTGCTATGTTTACCTCGTATTTATGCGTATCACTAGGGTTATTTGACTCTGTTGCAAGTACTTTTAAAACAGGCAATAGTCAAAAGGGACGGTTTACGACAGCATTGATAACTTATTTACCACCTTTGGTTTTCACAATTATATACCCTGATGGCTTTGTTAAGGCTCTTGGAGCGGCTGCAATATTCCTCACTATCCTGGCTGTACTGTTCCCTGTAATCGCACTTAATAAAATTAGGGGCTCAAATTACCAGAGACAATATAATGTGATTACTAACAAACTTGCTTTGTTTTTAGTCGCTTGTGTTGGGGTTGAAGTTATCGCAAGTCAAATATTGACATTAAATAATGCTTTACCAGTGTTTTAATTAAAATTAATTTACATTTGGAGATTTCATGGATAATTTAAATTTAATTCAAGATTTGAAAAAGCGTGGTTTGATCGCGCAAATCACAGACGAAGCAGCTTTAGTTGAGCGTTTAAATAAAGGGCCTATAACTTTGTACTGTGGTTTTGATCCTACAGCAGATAGCCTTCACCTTGGGCACTTGGTTCCTCTTTTATGTCTAAAACGATTCCAACAGGCTGGGCATAAACCGGTAGCACTTGTCGGTGGAGCGACAGGTATGATTGGTGACCCTAGTTTTAAAGCGACGGAACGACAACTTAATACGACAGAAACCGTAAATGGATGGGTGAATAAAATTAAGCAACAAGTTTCACCATTCCTTGATTTTGATGACGAAGTAAATCCTGCACGAATGGTCAACAATTATGATTGGTTTGGAAGTATGGATGTACTGACGTTTTTGCGTGATATTGGTAAGCATTTTTCTGTTAATGCAATGATTAACAAGGAATCGGTCAAGCAACGTATAAACCGGGATGAGGTAGGCATTTCGTTTACCGAGTTCTCTTATAGCCTTCTCCAGTCGTATGATTTTGCTAGATTAAATCAAGTATATGGAATGGAGCTGCAAATTGGTGGCTCTGATCAGTGGGGTAATATCACGGCTGGTATTGATTTGACACGGCGAATGAACCAGAAACAAGTTTTTGGTATGACTGTGCCGCTAATTACTAAATCAGATGGAACCAAATTTGGTAAGACGGAAGGTGGGGCTGTTTGGTTAGATCCCAATAAAACGAGCCCATTTAAGTTTTATCAATTTTGGTTAAATACAGCTGATGCAGATGTTTATCATTTCTTGCGTTTTTTTACCTTCCTGACTGAATCTGATATTCAACAAATCGAAGAGGTTGATCGTAATAGCCTGTCAGCGCCTAAAGCTCAGCGTATATTGGCTGATCATGCAACCGCATTAGTTCATGGTAAAGATCAGTTAGAGGCAGCGCAGCGTATTACCCGTTGCTTGTTTGATGGTGACGTTGAGTTGTTAACCGAAGATGACTTTGCTCAACTTGCATATGATGGTATGCCTACAGCAACGGCAGAGGAAGGGTATGACTTGCAACAAGTGTTGGTTGAGAGTGAACTCGCTTCCTCCCGTAGTCAGGCTAGAACCTTGATTGAGTCGAACTCTGTTTCTGTGAATGGTCGGAAAAAGGATAACCCACAGTTTGCTTTTTCAGCCGAGGATAAGTTATTTGAACGTTATAGCCTTATTCGTCGAGGGAAAAAGAATTACAGCTTAGTAATTTGGAAGTAGCCTATACATTTGCCATATAAAGGGGCTTGTCCCCTTTAGTGAGGAAAAAATGATTAAAATTATATCTATTCAATCTCCTGTTGTTTTTGGGCATGCTGGTAATAGCGCAGCTGTATTCCCAATGAGAAGAATGGGGGCTGATGTATGGCCATTAAATACAGTTCAGTTTTCAAATCATACTCAATATGGAAAGTGGAAAGGAGAAGTCTTCAGTCCAAGTATGATAACTGATATCTGTCAAGGGATATCAGATATAGAACAATTAGATAAGTGCAATGCGATTTTATCTGGCTATATCGGTTCTGCTGAGCAAGGAGAAAAGATTCTCGATATAGTTGATAAGATCAAAGCGAAAAACCCAAACGCTATTTATTTTTGTGATCCTGTTATGGGCAGTCCTGATAAAGGATGCGTTCTTGCAAAAGGCGTTGCTGAGTTTCTATGTGCAAATGCCATCCCTGCCGCTGATATGATCGCCCCAAACCTCTATGAGCTCGAAAAATTAACGGGGCGTGAGATCAATAACTTCGATGAGGCATTGAGTGCTGCTAGGTTAGCATTACAAATGGGGCCTAAAATGATCCTGGTAAAACACCTCGATCGGGCAAGTAAAGATAACTCATCTTATGAGACGCTCTTAGTGACGGCAGATGAAGCTTGGCACACCGCGAGACCATTGCATCAGTTTGACCGACCGCCTATTGGTGTCGGAGACTTAACGAGTGGCCTGATGTTAGTAAACCTGCAGCAAGGCAAAAGCTATAAAGAATCGTTAGAGCATGTTACGGCGGCAGTTGATGAAGTGATGAGAGTAACCAAAGAACTTGGCCAATATGAATTACAAGTTGTTGCTGCTCAAGATCGTATTGTTGCACCTTCAGTGCACTACACTGCCGTGCCTGTTTGATACACATTCATTTATGTAGCTAGCCGGTATGACATTGTTTTATTGAAACAGCACCGGTTAGCTAATGCTGACTCGCGTCAGTTATTGACGGAATAAGGTTACATAATCATCACAACGTTACTTCAACGGCAACGGTATTCGGTTGGGGTTTTGCCTGTTTTGCGTTTGAACACCCGGCAGAAGTAATTGGGATCATGATACCCGCAACGCTGGGCAACTTCTTCTAGGCGGAAGTTGTAGCGTTTGAGCATGAACTTGGCACGCTCTAGCCTTACCCAAGAGATATAGTCGGCAAAGCGCATATGACCTTCTTGACGAAATAGCCGTGAAAGGTGGTTCGGTGAGATATTGAACCGGGCCGCGACCGTATTGCGGTTGATGTTACGGTGGAAGTTCTCCTGCACGTAGATACAAATTCCCTTGAACATGTCTTCACCTCGGCGGCTAGTGTCTTCTGTTGGCTGGGCCAGCATGTCTTTGCAGTAACTCAGCAGTGCGAGCAATAAGAACTTGTCGGCAGGTTGTTTTTGTTTCTCATAAGCAAGGGTTGAGAGTGCTGTCAGGATATGATCGATTGCGCGGCCTGTGCGCTGCGGAACGCTATATTTGACCACATCGTAAAAGCCTTCTTCATTCTCATGTTTGCTGACAAGGCTAAATCCCAACTGGCTTTTGCCGAAAAGCAAACTCAACACCGAGCATTCTTTGTCCCAGTTCGGTTTGTTCCAGGCATTGGCCGGAATAAATAGGGCATCACCGGGACCGAGCAGGATATTTTCAATCTGATGCTGCGGGCTTTCGAGCAAGTTTTCGTACTGCCCGTTAAAAACGAGCTCGAGGCGAGGAAAGTTGACTTGGTAACTGGCCTCTGGCGGTGGGGTGTCATCACCAGCGAACCAGATGGTCTTAAAAGCGCTGCTGTCGGAGATCACATTGTCGAGAAGATCAGAGAAGGTTTGCTTCATGTCACTACGTCTACCAAATCACTCGCCTGAGGCGTAAAATCATCAAAAGGGACAGTTAGCCGTGAGCGCGTGTAACATGCTGAAGTCTAACCGTTTATATAATACCATCCAATTATCGGCTTCTCCGAAATGATATTCTGTAAACTGTCGGATAAGTATCATTTTGCATATTAAAAAAGAAAATGCCTTGGCTGTTTAAAGCCAAGGCAGAGCGATGATGGATTATGCCGAAGCAAGGTGTGCTTCGATCTTATCCATGATTTGAGGTGCTTTTTTCACTGCATCAGCCACACCGATACGGACTGTTTTTTTGCCTTTGAAACGCTCTTCGTTTTTGATCGCGATATCTTTGGTCAGGATGACGATGTCAGCATCTTCGACTTCAGATAATAGGATTTCGTTTTCAATACCGATTGAGCCCTGCGTTTCAATTTTGACTTCCCAGCCCTTGGCTTTCGCGGCTGTTTCCAGAGCTTCTGCTGCCATGTAGGTATGGGCAACGCCTGATGGGCAAGAGGTTACGCCGAGTAGTTTCATAATGTTTCTCCCGAAAATATGGTTTAGTCGAATTCTAATTCAAGGGTGTCTTCAGCCTTTTCTTCTTCTTTGGCGTCTTGACGTTGTTCAATAGGTTTTTTCAATGCGTTGACCATTAGGGCGGTGGTTAGGGCACCGGCTGCGATACCGACGATGTAGAACAGTCGCCCGTCAACCACTGGAAGCACAATCAGGCCACCCCACGGTGCATGGTTAAGGACGTTGAACATAAAGCCAACCACGTTACCAACCATACCGCCGACGACGATAGAAGGTAGGACACGCATTGGGTCAGCGGCAGCGAACGGAATGGCACCTTCGGTGATACCAATACAACCCATAATGCCGGCAGCCTTGCCTGCTTCTCGTTCTTCATCGGTGTAGCGTTTTGGCGAAAGTAGAGTTGCCAGGAACATGCCAAGCGGTGGAACACAGATAGCGATACCGACGCCGCCCATTAGCCATGGCTGAGTACCCACTTGGGTTTGCGCGAACAAGGTAGCGACTTTGTTGATTGGGCCACCCATGTCAAAGGCTGTCATGCCGCCCAGTACTATGCCCAAGAAGGCTTTAGAAGCGCCTGCCATACCCTGTAGCCACAGGTTCATGCTTTCCATTGCCATCGCAATTGGTGTACCGATCACCCAGATCACCAGGCCAGAGACAATAAAGGTGCCGCCGATAGGCAGGATAAAGTAAGTCGAAATGGCTTTTAGCTTGTTTGATAGCGGAATACGTTTTAGCTGCAGGACAACATAGCCCGCAATAAAGCCCACTATGATGGCGCCAAGGAAACCAGCCTGTACCTGATTGGCAAGGTAGGCCCCAATCATACCCGGAGCAAGTGCAGGTCGGTCAGCAATTGAGTAGGCGATATAGCCGCCAAGCACAGGGACGAACAGGGTGAAACCTGCGATACCCATGTCCCAAAGTCCTTCTAGGAATACGCCTTCCGGTACTGCACCTTTACCACCCAGCATGACAGACAGTGCAAGTAATACCCCGCCCGCGACGACGAAGGGGAGCATGTGACTGGTACCCGTCAACAAGTGTCTTTTTAACACTGACAGTTGGCTTTTCATTTCGAATTACTCCATGTTTTTATGGTTTATTTTTTTAGTTGGCTCGACGGCCAACGCAATAGGGTTGAGCTATGTTCAGAGACAGAATGCTGTCTGGATGGCTGTAATTATGGGGCGGGCAACAACACTAAACTATTGGATAAATAGGCCATTAGCTGGACTTTTGTATCCTCCGAAATGAGATGTGATTTAGCTCTCAGCCCTTGAGTGAGCGGGATCACCAATTCGCTTGTAGATAAAGGTGCTGAGGTATTAAAAGTCCAGTTGTTGAGGAAAAATCCAGCAGGGAGACACTCTACGGTGAAAGGAAAACGAGTGATAAAAAGGTTTTTTAAGTTGAACCGCTGGTTTTTTATTAAGATTTTACGTGTTTGGTGGTTATCTAAGCAGTTGAATGTTTTAGGGGTTTACAAGGCCAATCGTAGCGACTAATATACACCGCACTTACGGAGAGATGGCTGAGTGGTTGAAAGCACCGGTCTTGAAAACCGGCATACGTTTGTAGCGTATCTAGGGTTCAAATCCCTATCTCTCCGCCACATTTCAATAGTCAGTAGTAATACTGGTTATTTGACCTTCTGGGTAAGCAGGGTTCAAATCCTCCATACCCAGAGCGTCTCCACCACATTCTACAAGTTGGGTTAGTTACCGAGCTTGGCAAAGAATTGGAGCGGTAGTTCAGTTGGTTAGAATACCGGCCTGTCACGCCGGGGGTCGCGGGTTCGAGTCCCGTCCGCTCCGCCACTACAACGAAGCCTCGTCAGAAATGACGGGGCTTTTTTGTATGCGTTTGATATGGGCGTCAGTTCTCCGAACTGATGAGTCCCGCTGGAGCGCCAGCCCGGCCGCTCCGCCACTACACTGAAGGCTCAGTCGAAAGACTGGGCCTTTTTTGTATGTGTTGAATTTGGCGTCAGTCCTACGGACTGATGAGTCCCGGTCGAGTGCGACCCCAGCCGTTCCGCCACTACAACGAAGCCTCGTCAGAAATGACGGGGCTTTTTTGTATGCGTTTGATATGGGCGTCAGTTCTCCGAACTGATGAGTCCCGCAGGGAGGCCTGCCCGACGTGTACGACACCCAGCCCTCCGCCATTACAACGAAGTCCTTAACTAGGCGTCCCGACGAAAGACGAGGGCTTTTTTGTATGTGTGGAATATAAAAAACAACCTATCATATTGATTTTATGTGGTTGTTTTAGTTTTGGTATAAAGATAAAACGAAAAAAGCCACTTCTGATTTCTCAGAAGTGGCGTCGTAATTCCGACAAAAGAACGACAATCTTAAGGCTGGATATAATTCCTTATGCTGTCTCGGCAACCTTAGTTGGTGCAGGGTTACGGATTAAGAAATCGAAAGCACCTAAGCTTGCTTTGGCTCCTTCACCCATCGCGATAATGATTTGTTTGTATGGCACTGTTGTTACGTCACCCGCTGCAAACACACCCTTCATAGATGTTGCGCCGTGTGCGTTAATCTCGATTTCACCACGCGGTGATAGCTCTACTTTCGTGCCTTTCAACCATTCGCTGTTTGGCATCAGACCGATTTGAACGAAAATACCTGCAAGCTCGATTTGCTTCAGCTCATCGGTGTTACGGTCTTTGTACTCAAGGCCGGTTACTCGGTTACCATCACCCAGAACTTGCGTTGTTTGTGCCATCTTGATGATTTCGATGTTCGGTGTTGCGTTCGCTTTATCAATCAGAACTTGGTCTGCTCGTAGCGTATCAGCGAATTCAAGAACCGTTACATGCTCAACGATACCTGCTAGGTCGATAGCGGCCTCAATACCGGAGTTACCACCACCAATCACAGCTGTCTTCTTACCCTTGAACAACGGGCCGTCACAGTGTGGGCAGTAAGCGACGCCTTTGTTACGGTATTCTTGCTCACCAGGAACATTCATCTCGCGCCAGCGTGCACCTGTGCTGGTGATAACAGTGCGCGCTTTCAAAACTGCACCGCTTTCTAATTCGACATGAATGTAACCATCGGCTGTTTCTTCTGCGTCAATGATGTTCGCTGCGCGCTGCTCAGTCATTACTTCAACGCCGTATTCTTTCACATGCTCTTCTAGGCTTGCGACTAGCTTAGGGCCTGTTGTCGCTTTCACCGAAATAAAGTTTTCGATAGCCATAGTATCCATAACTTGACCACCAAAACGCTCAGCCACGACACCGGTGCGAATGCCTTTACGCGCTGCGTAGATTGCCGCTGAAGAACCTGCTGGGCCACCACCAACAACGAGAACATCAAAGGGTTCTTGCTTGCTAAGACTTGCTGCTTTCTTCTCTGCTGCACCTGAATCGACTTTGTTCAGGATTTCAGCCAGTGACATACGGCCTTGGCCAAATAGTTCACCGTTAATAAATACGCTTGGTACCGCCATGATGTCGCGAGACTTTACTTCGTCTTGGAATGCTGCGCCGTCAATCATGGTTGTTTTAATTAGCGGATTGATGGCAGACATCATGTTGAATGCTTGAACGACCTCTGGGCAGTTCTGGCAAGATAGTGAAATAAAGATTTCAACGTTTAGCGGCTGACTAAGCGCTTTGATTTGCTCGATGGTTTCCGCTTCAAGTTTAATTGGATGACCACCGCTATGAAGCAGTGCTAGTACTAGAGAAGTAAATTCATGTCCCATAGGTAGGCCAGCAAAGCCAATTGCTGTACCTTTTTCTTTGTTCACAACCTGCATGATAGGCTGACGCGCACTTGCACTGTCATCACGGGTTACTTCAATTTTGTCTGTTAGAGATGCGATATCATCTGCTAATGCTTGAAGTTTATTTGCGGTTTCGCTGTCATCAAGGCTAAGTACTAGCTGTACATCTGTTTTTAGGTTTTCAAGGTATGCTTTAAGCTGCTGCTTCATTGCTTGATCTAACATAATCGTGCCTATTCTTAAATTCTGTTTCTTGGTATTGACCAATACCTTCTTGCTTTAAAGGAATATAAAAAGGGGGCGCAAGTCGGCAAACATTTTGTGGGTGTATACCCAAGTAACTTGGGTGGATAGTCTATTTTGGGGGCGGCACGCCCTAGCCCTTTAGGAGGTAGGCCAAAGCGTGCCTGTCAAACTGAACAGTGTCCGCTATTCAGCTGATTCTTTTTTAAATCTTACCAACTAGGTCTAGAGATGGAGCTAGAGTCTCTTCGCCTTCTTTCCATTTTGCTGGGCAAACTTCACCTGGGTTAGCTGCTACGTATTGTGCTGCTTTAACCTTGCGTAGTAGGTCTTCAGCGTCACGGCCGATGCCTTCAGCAGTGATTTCCATTGCTTGGATAACGCCTTCTGGGTCGATTAGGAAAGTAGCGCGGTCTGCAAGACCTTGACCTTCACGCATCACGTTGAAGTTGTTTGTGATAGTGCCAGTCTGGTCACCTACCATGAAGTACTCGATAGTACCGATTTTGTCTGAAGTGTCGTGCCACGCTTTGTGAGAGAAGTGCGTGTCAGTTGATACTGAGTAAACTTCTACGCCACGAGACTGAAGCTCTGCGTACTTCTCTTGAAGGTCAACAAGTTCTGTTGGACATACAAAAGTGAAATCTGCTGGGTAGAAGAAGAATACTGCCCACTTACCTTTAACGTCTTGTTCTGTGATTTCTACGAACTCGCCGTTTTTGAATGCTGTCGCCTGGAATGGTTTGATTTCTGTGTTGATCATGCTTTAACTCTCTTTCTCATTTTCGTGTTTGACGCTGTCCCGCGTCGATGGAGCTATAATGCATTGACACCGAAAAATAGTGAAATTGGACGTTCCAATTGATTCGATAGGTAGAACCTATTTGAGAAATGAGGCAGTGATAGAGAAAAACTATTGAAGAGAATTTGCAGAAGCCGCAAGGGATAACTTTGAAGGCGGGAGGGTGGTAATAGCGACTTCTGCATATCGCATTTAAGTTTGTGGCAAATCACCGTCGCTAGTCACCAGCCTTGCCCCTGGCTCGTAGATCCCTTTGGAGTCTTCAGGGTTGTACAGTTCGCAAGTGCCCAGAGACAAGCAGCCGCAGTTGATGCAACTACCTAGTTTCGATTGCAGACTCTTCAGCGCCTGTATCCTTTCTTCTAGCTTCTTATTCCAATCGGTAGCCAGCTTTTCCCACTCTTCTTGCTTCGGTGCCCTGTGTTTGGGCAGGTCCGACAATGCCTCTGATATCTCTTGCAGCGAGAGCCCTATATTTTGGGCCGCTTTGATCACCGCGATCCGGCGTAAGATTTGCCGATCGTATCGCCTGCGGTTGGCCTGATCCCTTGAACTCACAATCAAGCCTTTTTCTTCATAGAAATGCAGGGTCGAAACCTTAACGCCTGAGCGTTCTGCTACTTGCCCAACGGTCATACTCATCGTGTAAATCCACCTTTTGATACTTCTTAATCATTCTTATTTAGGCATAAAAAAAGCTTTACCTCAACTTAACTTGAGGTCTTATCATCCATCCCATAGTCAATCGCAAACAACAATATTTTATTTTGGATATATTGAAAGTTAAGGGGAAGTAAATGAAGGTATTGGCCATCGGTGCAACAAACAGTATCACGTCAATTAATAAACAATTAGCCACTTATGCCGCGGGGCTAGCATCAGATGCGACAGTTGAAGTTATTGATTTAAATGACTTTGATATGCCTGTTTACAGTGAGCAAAGAGAAAAGTCGTGTGGAATACATGAGCATGCGAAGCGTTTTTATAGCAAGATTGGTGACGCTGATGCTGTGGTGATTTCATTTGCTGAATATAACGGTTCATATACTGCAGCCTATAAAAACGTATTTGACTGGGCATCACGTATCAATATGAAAGTATATCAAGGTAAGCCCGTTGTTATGCTGGCTACATCTCCTGGACCGGGTGGTGCAGCATCGGTTTTGTCTGCGGCGCTGGAGTCAGCACCGTATTTTGATGCTGAAGTAAAAGGGTCATTATCGGTACCGAGCTTCTATGACAACTTTGATGTTGATAAAGGCGAGCTAACGAACATTGAGCTTATTGAAGAACTTAAATCGGTCATGGGCAAAATTTAAGTACTGATATACCCAAGCGACTTCAAGATGCTTGGGTAAATTTAAATAGGCTTAACTTTTCCACTAGCCCTGCCAATAATGGCGGGCTTGATTATATTAACTCCGAAATATTAGGCTGCTTGGCTTGTTGTCAGCATAAAGAAACTGCGGCCGAGCAGGCGGGGGAGATCGTTTTCTTTTGCTTCGGTACCTAGCTTCTCTTCTATGAGATCCTCTAGCTCCCGCCATGCCTGTTTGGCTTGCTCTATAGCGATATGGTGCGAGGCATTGTTGAGCAGCAGCTGTATAACAGCGTTGAATGTGGGGCGGGTCATTGCGGTTTCAAATGAAGTAATGAATGCTTCTCTACTCGACAAGTTCAACTCATCCAGCACCGTATTGAACACCTTACCGTCCAGTGCCGAGAGAAAATGCTCTTTCTTGCTGAAATGGTTCAGAATGCCACCACGTGAAATGCCCGTCATGCTCTGTAAGCGGGTATAGGTCATCTTGTCGTATCCGACCTGCGGGTCTAGCAGGCATTGTATGGCCGCCTCCAAAATTCTCTGACGGGTTTTCAATGCTACTTCTGGGGTTACTTTTGCCATCAATGGATTCCTGCGTCGAACTTTAAACAACTAAAGGTGTTTGTACGAAGTTGTATGTCATTTTTTACAGTCTATTGTACTGTAAGTGTTCTGTGCTGAGCAATATCAAAATGTTAGAAAGTCCCTGCCTGTCACCCGTTTTCCATCATGGGCTTTGTATTGAAATGTCCTTAATTCAGCATGGGCGATTGGTCTGACTGTACTTTGCTTGGAGCGAATATTTCGGTAGGATTTGCGGATTTTATATTCACTCGGTAAATCTAAAATCAAGCCTAGAGGCGTTAAAGTATATGAAAAGAGAAATGTTGGCTTTTTGTGCCTCTGTTGTTTTAGCGAGCACGGCCGCTTATGCCGCAGGCGATGATTCGGAGTCAAAAATTGAAATTATTGATAACAAACTAATTTTTCATGCTCCAACGGAGAAAGAATCGATTGAGCTGGCGCTGAGCCTCGTCAAGGACCGTCAGATTTCAACCATTGACCTTAATAGCCCTGGAGGAGATATTCGCCAAGCGATGAGACTAGCTCGCTGGATCCATGACAATAAGGTTGATGTGGTTGTCAATGAATTCTGTTTTTCGTCATGTGCCAACTACCTTTTCCCCGCTGGCCGTTTCAAGTATGTCGGGGAGCAGGCGATGATTGGCTGGCATGGTGGTGCGCACCAGGCTCAAGACCCAGAGGTAGATCCTAAGTTTAAAGAGGCTATTGCCCAATATCTGCAGCAAGCTCAAGCTGAAGAAACCGCATTCTACCAAGCCATTGGCGTTAATCCGAGATTACCTACGCTTGGTCAAGAAGAAGGTTACCGCTGCCAGCAAGGGGAGCAATCAGGCTGGTTTTACTCGATAGATGATTTAAAGAAACTCGGTGTGACTAACATCGTTCTCAAGGATGGAGAGTGGAACCCTCTCGACTATCATTCAAAGCATGTTTGTCAGGTTGTGGTTGACGAAACACTCGGGTAATAAAAAAGGCGCTAAGTCATTAACTTAGCGCCTTTTATTCTTTAACAGCTAACAGCTAACAGCTAACAGCTAATTAGTTCAGCAATTCTTTTGCAGTCTCAATGACGTTCTCAGTCGTGAAGCCAAACATCTTGAATAGCTCGCCTGCTGGTGCAGATTCACCGAAGCTTGTCATACCGATAATACGGCCGTCGAAACCAACGTACTTGTACCAGAAGTCAGCAATACCCGCTTCGATAGCAATACGTGCAGTCACGTCTGATGGCAGAACCGCTTCACGGTAGGCTGCGTCTTGCTTGTCGAATGCGTCAGTCGATGGCATAGATACCACACGTACTTTCTTACCTTCTGCAGTCAGCTGTGCAGCTGCTTCTACCGCTAGCTCTACTTCAGAACCGGTTGCGATAAGGATTAGTTCTGGCTTGCCTTCACAATCTTTCAGGATGTAACCACCCTTCGCGATGTCAGCAACCTGTGCTTCAGAACGTGGCTGCTGGGCAAGGTTCTGGCGCGAGAAGATCAGCGCTGTTGGGCCGTCTTTACGCTCGATAGCCAGCTTCCAAGCCACTGCTGATTCAACTTGGTCACATGGACGCCATGTGCTCATATTTGGTGTCAGGCGAAGTGACGCAATTTGCTCAACCGGTTGGTGAGTCGGACCATCTTCACCCAGACCAATTGAGTCGTGAGTGTACACTTGGATGTTCTGAATTTTCATCAGAGCTGCCATACGCATAGCGTTACGCGCGTATTCCATGAACATCAGGAAGGTCGCACCGTATGGTACGAAACCACCGTGTAGCGCGATACCGTTCATGATCGCGGTCATACCGAATTCACGTACACCGTAGTGGATGTAGTTGCCCGAGAAGTCGTTCGCTTCTAGCGACTTAGAACCAGACCATATTGTTAGGTTAGAAGGCGCAAGGTCAGCAGAGCCGCCCATGAACTCAGGTAGCATCTGGCCGAATGCTTCAAGCGCGTTTTGAGACGCTTTACGTGATGCGATGTTGGCTGGGTTAGCTTGCAGATCAGCGATGATAGCGTTGGCTTTCTCTTCCCACTGTGCAGGTAGATCGCCATTCACGCGACGCTTGAACTCAGCGGCTAGCTCTGGGTGAGCAGCTTCATAAGCGGCAAGTTTTTCGTTCCAAGCGGCTTCTTTTGCTGCGCCCGCTTCTTTTGCATCCCACTCAGCAGCAACATCTGCAGGGATTTCGAATGGACCGTGGCTCCAGCCTAGGAATTCACGTGCTGCTGCGATTTCGTCGTGGCCCAGTGGTGCACCGTGACAATCGTGAGAGCCAGACTTGTTAGGTGAACCAAAACCAATGATGGTCTTAGTACAAATAAGAGTTGGACGAGGGTCCGCTTTTGCTGCTTCGATAGCAGCATTGATAGCGTCAGCATCATGACCGTCAACTGCTGGGATCACATGCCAGCCGTATGCTTCGAAACGCTTAGGCGTGTCATCTGAGAACCAACCTTCAACGTGACCATCGATAGAGATGCCGTTGTCATCCCAGAATGCGATCAGCTTGCCCAGACCTAGGGTACCAGCAAGAGAGCACGCTTCGTGAGAGATACCTTCCATCAGACAACCGTCGCCCATGAAGGCATAGGTGTAGTGGTCTACGATGTCGTGGCCGTCACGGTTGAACTGTGCAGCCATGGCTTTCTCTGCCATTGCCATACCCACAGCATTGGTGATGCCTTGGCCTAGTGGACCGGTTGTTGTTTCGATACCCGGCGCATAACCATACTCTGGGTGGCCTGGAGTTTTAGAGTGAAGTTGACGGAAGTTTTTCAGATCGTCAATTGATAGCTCGTAACCTGTCAGGTGAAGCAGTGAGTAGATCAGCATTGAACCGTGGCCGTTAGACAGCACAAAGCGGTCGCGGTCAGCCCACTCAGGGTTCTGTGGGTTGTGGTTCATGTGGCCACGCCACAATACTTCGGCAATATCAGCCATACCCATAGGTGCACCTGGGTGACCAGAGTTTGCCTGCTGTACACCGTCCATGCTCAAGGCACGGATTGCATTTGCCAACACTTTACGTTCCATATTTGTATCCACTATGAATTTGTCTTAATCGAAAAAGGAAGAAAGCGGCAATTGGCCGCTTTCTAAAATTATATCTGCAGGGTTATAGACGCTCTGCAATCATGGTTTCAAGTTTGCCCTGATCGACAGCGAAGTTACGGATACCTTCTGCGAGTTTCTCAACAGCCATTGGATCTTGGTTGTGATCCCATAGGAACTCAGCGTGAGTCATTGCTGCAGGACGCTCTTTAGTGCCGTTAGAGTCGATTAGCTTCTCTACAACCTCACCTTCTGCTGCTTCTAGTTCAGCGAGAAGTTGAGGTGCGATAGTCAGACGGTCACAACCAGCAAGTTCTAGGATCTCGCCAATGTTACGGAAGCTTGCGCCCATAACGACAGTCTTGTAACCGTGCTCTTTGTAGTAGTTGTAGATGCTAGATACAGAAATAACACCTGGATCTTCTTGAGCTTCAAAATCGCGGCCTTCTTTGGCTTTGTACCAGTCCATAATGCGGCCAACAAATGGAGAAATCAGGTAAACACCGGCTTCGGCACAAGCACGCGCCTGAGCAAATGAGAACAGCAGGGTCAGGTTACAGTTGATACCTTCTTTTTCCAGTACTTCCGCAGCACGGATACCTTCCCATGTAGAAGCCAGTTTGATCAGGATACGGTCATTTGAAATACCTGCATCGTTGTACATTTTGATCAGCTGACGCGCCTTGCTAATGCTGCCTTCAGTGTCGTAAGAAAGACGGGCATCAACTTCGGTAGAGATACGGCCAGGAACCACGTTCAGGATCTCTTTACCAATGCTTACAGCCAGCATGTCACAGGTGTCTTGGATTTGTTGTTCTTTGTTGTCACTCTGTGCTTTTGCGTAAGCAATAGATTGTTCGATAAGAGGAGCGTATTCGGCAATTTGAGCCGCTTTAAGGATCAGAGATGGGTTAGTGGTCGCATCTTCAGGCTTGTACTTACTGATAGCTTCAATATCGCCAGTATCAGCAACAACAGTAGTTAGCGCGCGCAGTTGTTCCAGTTTAGTGCTCATAAATATCGACCTTATCCTCGTTGGGCTTTGTTTCAATGCTAGCTAAAATTCCGGCTAGTAAAGTCATAATTACGTCTTCTTAACCTTTCCTTATCAGACCAAAAACAAAGTTGGTGAGCAGATGGATCGCTTAAGAACAATTGATGATTCGATAATTAGCGTTTTGACATATTTTGTCAATCGGAAATCTTCTCAAACCCTGATTTGATCTCATTTTTCACGAATGTAAGGCTGTGAAGAGCGCATGTGTAACTTGTTTTGGCCAAAAATCGTAAATGAGCAGGAATCATAGTTTTGAGCATATGATCCATTGGTTGATCATATGGAATGGCGTGAGACATTAAATTGTCGAAAGTTTGGCTCTCTTCTTCGCAGCGATTTTTACGCGGCAAGTATTTCACAGGTTGAAATGGCACCGAAGATGGGGGAATAGGATATAAACCTAGAGTGTTTTTTTTCCCCAGTTTGTAATGAGCTGTTTTTCATAGGCAAAAGGGCGGTCCCGAGACGGGCCTATCACGCTGCTGAGATAGCCAAGGTTGCTGATTTTTTCGTTCCCTTGCTTTAGAACGTTATCACCTTGAATCACCTGGTAGCTAAAAGTGATACGTGGGGGCGTCGTGTCGGTGAGTACACGCATATCACGGGCAAGCTGTGGCCGGTAACGAACCTCTCCCGCCAAATCGAGATCAGTGACTGTTACCTTGAGCATTTGCCCGTGGGTGAGATTTTGCTCAGCGGTTTTGGCAAATACATCCGATAGGGCCTTGAGTACATGCTTTTCATAGCGTAATTGGCTTTGGGCGACCGTTTTGATATCCCGGTAATTATCGACACCTTGCCATTCGATGGTAGCCTGAGGGTAAGCGAATTGCTGCTCGGCAAGCGCAGACCAAGACGTAAGGAATAACAGGGGGAATACAGTCAGTCTTTTTAGCATACGCCATGCAATCCTTGATTTAATGCTCCGGTTTAAGTGTAGCGGATGAATTTATAAAATAGTGGACGGCTACATGTTAAATGAGGACGAGAGGTAAGCCCTCCTCTCTTTCTGTACCCATATAGTGGGCCGAAAGAGAAGAGGGGCGAAACGCTACGTTTGGGACTGATGCGCTAAACACGGATTAAAAGAGAGACTCCCCGAGATCTTCAACATCACCGAGCTGCTGATGTATCTCGTCGATGGCGGCGCTCAAGGCTAGGCGCAGTGACGATAGGTCTTGTTGGCTTGGCCATTGGTTTTGTTTCAGCTGCTTTTCAACGAGCATGGCACTGTGCTGCACCTGGGTGGCACTGATGCTACCTGCAACCCCTTTGAGTGAGTGGCTGACCAAAATGGCTTGTTCAAAATCCTGTTGCTCAATAGCGCTTTCTAACCGTTCGATGTCATTACCATGCTCGGCTGCAAACATCTGTAGGAATTGGGCCGCCATGGCACTGTCATTATCCATCATGTCCAATAATGGAGTGAGTTCGATATAGCGGAAATCTGCAGGATCTAAATTAGCACCGGATTGGGTGGAGTCTGTGAGTGCCGTTAATTCGTTATCCACTGACAGGGTTTCTACATCATCGTCAGTCTCTGCAGGCGCTGCGTATTGGTTATGGAGTGATGCCATCCGGGTGATTTTGTGTTTGAAGCGTTGCAGGGCATCAACCAGTTTACGTTCATCCAGTGGTTTGGTGATCATGCATTCCACCCCGGCCTTGAGCATATTGCGCTGGGTTTCGGCAAAGACATCGGCAGTACAGGCAAATATCGGTATTTCGCATGCTGGAGGAGGAAGCTTGCGGATCCGCTGGGTCGCTTCGATACCATCCATCACTGGCATATGGTTATCCATCAATATCAGGTCGAAGGCTTGGGTTTCCAGTATTTTCAATGCTTCGGCACCATTTTCGGCGATGGACGGAATAAAGCCCCTTTGCTTAAGAAAACTTTCAATGATCAGTACATTGAGGTGGTTATCCTCGACAATCAGAACTTTGAGACCAGCGAATGCTTGGCTGTCAAAGGCAATGTCATTGCTTTCTTCGGTAGTATATTGGCCCGGTTGCAATATGACAGAGACATGGAACGTAGAGCCGGATCCCTGCTCGCTGGAAACGGAAATTTGCCCACGCATTAGTTGTGCCAGCTGCTTGACGATACTCAACCCCAGCCCTGTACCGCCAAAGCGGCGGCTAGTTGATGCTTCTGCTTGGGCAAAAGGGTCGAATATTAGGTCGATGCGCTCAGCAGGAATGCCAATGCCGGTATCGGTAATATCCATGTGGAGGTATTGATCGCCACTTGATTCACCCGTGGTGAGTGACAACGATACCGATATCTTGCCTTTTTCGGTGAATTTAATGGCATTACTGATGAGGTTAAATAAAATCTGCCGGATCCGTGCCTTATCAGCATAAAACCACTGGCGGCGGTCAAAATTGCATTGGATATCAAATTCGATGCCTTTTTCCTTCGCCAGAGAATAGTAGGTACTTTCGATAGCTCCAACCAAATCGGTAAAGCAAAAGTGGGTGGGGTCGAGCTTCAGTTGTCCCTGCTCAATCTTGGAGAAATCCAAAATATCATTAAGTAGAGCCATCATGTGCTTACCTGACTCGAGCAGGGTGCGCATATGCTGCTCTTGCTCCTTGTTGAGGTCAGTCTTGAGTAGCAGCTGTGATAGGCCAAGCATCCCGTTCATCGGGGTGCGGATTTCATGCGATAGGTTGGCAAGGAAAGCGGATTTTGCCCGGTCTGCTGACTCAGCCTTGTTCAGGGCCTGATTCAGGCGCTGGGTATCGCTGGCGATTTTGTCAGCGCCTTGATTCAATGCATCGTGGAGAACTTTGAATTCATGGGGGCCTTTGAATGTATTGCTCCGTGAGTAATTACCAAGTTTGAACTGGGCGGCAAACCGGGTCAGGGCCGCGATAGGCACGGTGATGTGCTTGGTCAGCATCAAAGACAGTACGATGACGATACCTGCGGTAAGCAGCAGCACCAGTAAGAAATACTGCTGAAGGTAGTCGATGGTGGCTGTTACCGTGTGCTCGGGGGTGATTGAAGCGAGGTACCAGTCACCTTGACCCGCCAGGTGGACATTAAGTGGGGCAAGGGTCGTGACCATCGCTTGTCCCTGGCGGTTGTTAAAGCTGTGCAGGTCCCCCGGGCTTTGACTGTCAGCTTGTCCGCTTTGCTGGGAAAGTTGTAATTGTTGGCGGATATAGGCCTGGAAGTCGTCAAATATCGTTAGCCTTATGCCTTGGTGGCGGCCTGAAAGTATGATCTCAGCGTTGTGGTTGATCAGCATGATGTAGTCGCTGTTGCTGATACGCTCGCCAAGGAATGTCAGCTGTGCGTTGAGCTCATCGAGCTGGTAGCGGATAACCAGATAGATTTCGTGCGTATCATCGGCATGATGCTGATGGGTTACCGTACTGATGATATAGAGGTAGGCGATATCGTTTTGGTATTGTGGTGGCGAAATGAGAAGCTTGGCCTTACCGCTGCTGAGTTCAGCAAGCTGCTGGGTGATACCTTCCAGCCCTGCTTGTTCCAGAGTCGCTTCAATGCCCGTCGGCAACGTATCAGCAGAGCTGGCGACAGTCGTTAATGTTTGCTGGCGTGCTTCGATTAGGTCAATTTGATTGAAGCTAGGATCGACGTCAGACAACTCCTTGAGGTAGTTGCTGATAAAGGTTCGCTGCTCTGGGGAGTGGCTTTCTTTATGCTCCAGTATCGGTAGCTCGAAAACAGGCGAGCTGGCGAGCTTGCGGATGCTCAACAAGCGCTGGGCGAGGATATCATCAAGGTTGTGCGCAGCCAATTCGGTACGGCTGCTCAACCCCTTGGCGATTTGCTCGGTTGCTACCGTTGTCAGTTTATCGCTGCTTAGCCAGTTATAGATAAAGGCAGGTACTATGCCGATAAACAGCATACTTCCGAGTAAAATCGGCTTAATTCTATTGGGTATCATCCGTGAAAATCCATTCAGTTACAGCTGGTGGCTCGATAGGCCTACTTATCCTACTGAGCGCTTTGTTAAGAGTGTGATATATCTTCCATGAAATGATCAACTGCAATAGTGAAGAGATGGGGAGAAATTGGATCTCCCCATCATTATTTGGCTTGTTGGTGTGAATCTGCCGTTAAGCAGTGAGAAATCAGCTAAGAAGTTGCTCGAGGGTCAACGGCGTCGCAACCAGTCCCATTCGCTGGGCCGGGGTGATGCCCTCTTTATCTTGGTGACATAAGTTGTGCCATGCGCGATAGATATCGAGCAAAGGTAACAGGCCGCCCGGTCGCAGTTTACGCCGTGGTTCATTGATGAATTGGGCAAATTGATCTTGGAAGCGCTGTTGGTATCGCGTAATAGCCCTGTGGGTGGCAACCTCCAGCCATTTCCCTTCGTTATCCTTTTCGCCGCCTAAATGGCAGATCCCTTTGCTGATTTCGTTTTGACGGGTGAAAGCCCAGCGGTCACGCCACCATCCCATCAGTACAATATCAATCCGTCCTGCCTGCTGGCCATGTTGCCATTCGGGATCGGTCTCGACATAAATCGGATGGATGGTTTTGTCCTTGATGCGATCGCAAAAAATAGAGACACAGGCTGAGCGGAGCAAGGTTTCTTGCGGCATATAAATGGCAAGCTCTTCATTCTGAATGAGCATTTGTTGCAGGTGCATATAGTGGGCATACGCCGTGTATTGCGGTCGGATCAAGCAGCCTTTGGACGGGTAGTTCAAACGAGGCTTACTCGACAGCGGGTCTTCGAAATTTGGCCGTGCCATGATTTGTCGGTAGACCGCGTCGATATGGGCAAGTAATCCCTGCGGCATTGCGCTTGGGGCTTCAACCAGTTGTACGGGTGGGGCGGCCATAAAACGTGCACCGTCGGTGTACGGGTCATGCCATTCGCTACACTCTTCGTGTTCATCGGGTTGGTAGTTGATATCTTGCGCCAAGACGTAGCCGGACTCGGCTTCGCTGCTGGCTACCCAGAGAACACCGTTCCCGCTATTGGGCTGCAGTTCACTGACATCCGAGGCTAATGCTAACTGTGGTACATGTTTTACCAAGCGGGCATCAAACATGGCGAGCTGGCGGCGACAGCGACTGGCAATATGCGATAGCTGATCGTAGAACGATTTGGGGTTCATGTTCAGGCGTCGGCAGATATCCCGGACCGGATAGCCAGTAAACAGCATAGCGAGCAATTTTTGCTGAATAAGGTTTTTGCCGTTAAAACCCGACCAGCGGTCAACAAAGGTCGCTTGGCAGCATTTGCAGCGGTAGCGCTGGCGATCACCACTGAAACCAAAAGCATGGTAGAGGTGGCGGTGGGTCAGTACCGGTAGTCCAAGGTTTTCGCACTCGGGGTTACTACAAGCCGGCATACCGCTGCTTTGCTGCTGCTTGAGGCGCAAGGCTTCTTCTACTACGTCATGGTTATTGATTATCGGAGGAAATGCCCCGCACTCTTTGCAAACCAACATTGGCTTGTTCGGATTGTTACGCTGAAGGACGTAATGTTCAGGGTCGGTTGAACCAAAATGGCTGCAGCTGACGGTTTTACAATGATTGAGTTGGTGACCGTTACAGGCTTGGGGAAGTAACGAAGCGTGGTTGTCGATGCGGCGTGTATTCATCATGGCAGCCTAACCTTATCCATGGGCTTAAGCAACAAGCGCGTTATGTGTATTCGTTGGCAGGGGAGATCCCATAAGGGGGGTGGTACAGAGCAGGTATCCCCTGCTCTGTACCATTAGTCACTACAACGGGCTTTGTCTTGAAATCTTCGCCGGCATTCCATCGCGAGTGCCATTCAAATTGTGTAAGACGCCACATTTTACAAAATTTTGAGCTGCTTGATATCCAGCCAAAGCAATGCTGTAGAAACTAATAATTCTCGTTATCTGTCATACCGATACCATCTGAACAAATGGTATTGGTATAAGTTCGCACGTTAAGGTGTGGCCGATGAATCGGGGTTACATCGGCCACAGGTAGGTTCGTTATAGCTTGATGGCCGTTTCCAGAGCAACGTTCATCATCTGTGCAAAGGATTTCTGGCGATCTTCAGAGCTTAGTTTTTCACCACGCTTGATGTGGTCAGAAACTGTTAGGATAGTCAGTGCTTTCGCGCCCAACTCAGCGGCAACACCGTAGATACCTGCTGCTTCCATATCAACGCCTAGCATGCCTAGTTTTTCCATTTTGTCGAACAGATCGGCTTCTGGGCTGTAGAACAGGTCAGCAGAGAAAACATTACCAACACGTACCGGTACATTTTGAGCGCGGGCTTCGTTTACAGCGGTCTCTAGCAGGCCGAAGTCAGCGATAGCGGCAAAGTCGTGGTCGTTGAAGCGAATACGGTTAACTTTAGAATCCGTCGACGCACCCATACCAATGATGACATCCATCAGTTTAACGTCGTCGTGTACTGCACCACAGCTGCCTACGCGGATGATGTTCTTAACGCCGAACTCTTTGATTAGCTCGTGTACGTAGATTGAGCATGATGGGATACCCATACCGTGGCCCATTACAGAAACACGCTGGCCTTTGAATGTACCGGTGTAACCGAACATGTTACGAACGTCACAAACAAGTTGAACGTCTTCTAGGTAATTCTCTGCAATGAATTTCGCACGCAGTGGATCGCCTGGCATCAGGACTGTTTCTGCAAAATCACCAAGTTCAGCATTGATATGTGGGGTAGCCATAATTCACTCCAGGTATGTTGTTTGTACGTTATGTTGTCGCTGTATCGTTTTTAAAAATGTGCGTTTAAGAGAAAAAACGTTCAACGATGCTTTGGTAGGCAACGCCGCCAAGGTAAACACCGACGATTCCCATAATGCCAGGTAGCACCGGTGGCGCTGGCAGTGGAAGTTTTATGGCCGAGAAAAATAGACCAACAATTAATCCTGCAAATATCGCAAGCAGAATCTCATTCATGTGTTTACCCTCATATTCATTGTGTAATTCGACGTCGTTGGCTGCTCTAAAGGCGCCTTAGTTTGCGTTGTCGTTTTGATGGATAAAGTGTAAGCAAGGGTGTCATTGAATCTCGCGATCCTGATCACACTTTATTGAGTTATTAATCAAAAATAGCATGTTGATTACCAATTCTGTTGAAAAGGTGAGGGGTATCGTTTGCGTAAAAGGCAAGCAATACCCCGTAAATGGATTTTTGTTTTTGGTTTAAGTTTATGAAAATTAAATTTTTATTGTGTTTATTGTCGATAGAGGGGGATTAATGAAACGCAATGAAACAATATGAGTAAAAATGTGATGTTGTAATGGATTTCATTGGTGTTGAAAACCAATATGGAAAAAATACACCTATCTAAAAAACCAAATGCCATCTCGTCTCGCCAGTTATTTTTACTGAGAATCGTCATTGCCGGGAAGAGTGGGGCGGCGATAGATAGTCTTCCCTTGTTTGATGGTTTCGATAATTTCGATGTCTTTGATAAGACTTGGTGCAATCGCCATCGGGTTCGCAGAGAGGATCACGGCATCAGCCTGCTTTCCCGGTACCAGTTCACCTTTATTATCATCTTCAAAAAATTGGAAGGCGGCATGGGTGCTCATCGTTTGTAGGGCTTGCTGGGGGGTTAGGCGTAACCCACTGCCCATGATGTCTTCCTCTTTAGTTACCCTATTAACCGCAGACCACAATGCCAAAATGGTATTAGCAGCCATTGGACCAGGGAAACAGATGTTGCTGGCTGGCAGACTACCCTCTAATGCTTGCTTTATCGGGCTCTGACCATTAGCACGGCTGAGGCCGAGCTTTTCGACATCGTCTTCTCCTTGTTGATAGATATTGCTGGTGTCAAAGCAGCCGATTATTCCCAGTTTGGCATACTGCTGTAATTGGTTATTGCGCATAAAACGCGACATTACAACGACATGGCGCTGATCTTGTCCGGCATTGAGTTTTAGGTCATAGCCGGCTTGGATAATGGCATCGATAGCGGCATCGCCCATGGCATGGATAAAGATTTGGAGCTCATTTTCGACAACCAATTGGAATAGGCTGTAAAAGGTGCTGAATGGCAGTAGAGATTCGCTACGCCAACCTGCTGCAGGTAAGGCCGGGCTTTCTTGGTAGGGGTAAGCCATCCAGGCTGTGTAGTCTGAGGCACTGCCGTCAAGGGCCAGCGAGAACCCTACCACTTTTAACCTGTTGGTGTACTGGCCAAAGGTGAATTGATCATCATCGACTAAGGTTTCTATCTCACTGATATTGGGAATTGCGATGATATCTAATCGCAGTTCGTTAGCGTTAGCATGTTGAAGCAAGGTCTCGAGCTCTGTGCGGTTGATACCGATATCGACTAGCGTTGTGATCCCTTGGCTGGCGAACGAGCGTTGGGCTTGTTCAACATCGGCTGTTTGTTCAAGGTGTTTGGAAAACTCACTGTTGCCGGCAAAAAAACCAGGGATCATGGTGTTGCCATCCAAGTCGATGATTTGTGTGATATCGCCTTGGTGGCGCATGACTCCGATGCGGGTACCTATGGCCTGTACTCTACCGTTTTTAAATGCAATCGCAGTGACTTTCTCGGTATGGGCTGACAGGGTAAGGATGGTGCCGTTGATATAGATAGTATCGGCATCCGGTGTATCGTCTGTACTGTCACAGCCACTCAGGGCGAGGAAAAGCAAGGCACAGAGATATCGCATGATCAAGGCTCCCCTCCAGACGACATGGCGAATTGAAAACCCGTTTCATGAGTATAGGCAGAGTTGAGCCGCTGCACGGAAAACAACAATGGAATTGGTATTTTGCTGTGATACGCACTACGCATAATAAGGATGCGGTTAGATTATTTTCGAAGGATAGGAAACATGAAAAGACTAGGGTTAGTGGCGACGTTATTACTCTGCGCAACGCCTGCTTCAGCAGATCTGCTGGGTATTTCGGTCGGAGCGGCGGTGGGGGGCGCTCGCGTTGAGTATCAGGGCAATGACGATACCGGTGTTGAGTATGGCATTAATGGTGCCTACCACATCAATGATATTTTTAGTGTTAATGCCGGTGTGGTGCAAGGAAGTGCTGATATAGATGCACCGAACCAGGTGGCAAAAAATGAAATTGACTATACGTCATTCCCGTTAACGTTAAGGGCGGACTTACCCTTGGTGATCGGCAGTGTGTACGGAAAACTCGGGACCAATTACTACGATTATGATGTCGATCAATCTGGCCAGCCCAGACAAAGTGAAGACGGTTGGGGATTTGCAGGTGGGGCAGGCGTTGTTTTTACCATGTTGCCGTTTATCGACCTTTCATTGAATTATGAATATCGCGATATGGGGGATGTAACCAATAACTCAATCCTGTTCGGTGTCAGTGCTGGACTTTAACAGAGTCAGTTTTCCGCACTGGCTTGGCAGTGCGGGCTCCCCCCTGCAATCTCACTAAAGTACAAGACAATCACACTAAAGCACAAGTTTTAGCCTCAGCATGTCTTTATGCTGGATGCCGTTTTCCATCACCGGCTCCTCGTAATGGTTTAGGAAGAAGTCCTTGTCTATGCTGACCACCCTGAATCCCTCTCGCTGATAAAAAGCCAGCTGGTAGCCAAATGTCCCTGTTCCCAGAAGCAGTTCTTGGGCTTTTTTCTGCCGCGATTGTGCAATCACAAATTGTAGCAGCTGTCGGCCTATCCCCTTTCCTTGAGAGCCAGGGCGAACCGCGATGTTCATCAACTCAAGGGTTATTGCTGAATGCGGCTGTAGGACACAGACTCCGACGGTTTCTCCCTCTGATACAACCGTATAAATATCCGCATTACAGAGGTACTTACGTATTTGGTTTTCACTGGGATCAGCCTCAAGTAACAATGCCATTGGCGCGATCTCGGCGGGTATTTTTTGAAAATGCAGTGTTGGCATAATTAATAAATCAATAAGTATCAAATACTGTTCGATCTTACCGCATCACCATGCATTTCACCTCTTATTCAAAACAAGATTCTGATCACCATAATGAAAGCCGTTTTTTTGTACTATGAGGTCAGTCCAGAAAACACCCCGGAGGTGCCCGATGAGCAACTATGAGCATTACCAATCCACAGTTGAGCAGGTATACCGGGCCATTATGCGGAAAGTCGCTAAACCTTGGCATATCGAATATCTTCCTTCGATGGAAAAAAGCCAACAAGCACTGAAACTGGTTTCTCCTAAAGGCACTGTTTGTCAACGCCTGACCTTACCCATCTCATCAGCGCAGCTGTGCTGGCCGAATCAAAGTGATGTTAGCCAGCATATTACCGAGTTTGTCGTCAGGGGGGCAGCCCGTCTTGCTCCGCTTCGCCAGAGTGCTTTCCGCAATAATTTCCCATATTGGCTAGAAACTTGTCTTCAGCAGATCCATGGCTTGTGTGATGTGAAAGAGAAACTGGTCGATATGGTTAGCAACGTACGTTTCCCATTCCCGAGCCAAGTCAATATTGAAGGCAACTACTTGCCATGTTGGGTATGGAGCGAAGATCAGGGTTATATGGCCGTATCGGTCGTAGATCGCCGTACAGGACGGTTTACCGGGGTACGCCATGTTGAATCTCAGCAATTGATAAACCAAGAGCGCTGGCTGGGTGCCCAGGTTATTGACTCGGTAGAAGAATCGATTGATACCATCGAGCACTATGTCAATGAGCTAATCCAATCCCAGAAGAAGGCCGATTTTGAAGAGCCAAGCTTGGCTGATGCTATTAGTAACCCGTGCGCAGCCACACTTAGCCCTGTGGCTAGTGTAGCGCTGACAATGGCCGTGGTTGCTGGTTTCTTTATCACCTTTAAGTGGTTGCTTGGATTCTGAGTCCTGAACCTTGAAACCTGAACCTTGAATCCCTGACTCCACCGGTTTACTGAGCCCGTAACTTTCCCCTTGTTATCATGGGGACGTTGCGGGCTTTTTCGTTGCTAATACCTTAAGAGTACCTTGGGAATAAAGGGGGATTGGGATAAAATCGCCACCGGATTGATCGGAATAGGATGTAGAGCATGCATAATTTAACCTTGCTTTCAGAAGCAGAAAAAAATCGGGTGGAACTGGATAAGCAGGCCTCCTACTCCGTTTGGCAGGTAAAGAATGGCAAGAAAGGCTATGAGGTGTTTGCCGAAGTCGCTGGCAATATTGCTGATGACGACGAACGAGAGTTTTTTGAGCAAGCGGTGTCGAAGTACAAGATCAAGATGGGTGTTGCATAAGATCCACCGTGTAATCACTAGTGGCAAACGTTTGCTACATTTGTCATTTTTATCTATTCAGATCATGATAATAAGGCGCGGTACGCGCCTTTTTTGATTCAGTTTGCTATGTTAGCGCACTGGCATGATTTGGCGTTGGTATATTGCCTTTTGGTATGGCGCTGGGCAGAAGGAAGATGTAATGAACACAAGCAAGAAGGTTCTTGTTGTTGATGATGACCAGGAAATTCGTGAATTGCTGGATGAGTACCTTACCAAGGCGGGGTTCACTGTAATCACTGCTGCTGAAGGGGAGGAAATGAAACGGCGCCTGGCAATGGGAACCCCTGATTTGATCTTGCTGGATGTGATGATGCCGGGTGATGATGGTTTTACCCTGTGCCAATATATCCGTAAAACCTCGGATGTGCCTATTATCATGCTGACCGCTGTTTCTGACGAGATGGATCAAATCATTGGGTTAGAGCTGGGGGCGGATGACTATATCGCCAAACCGTTCAGCCCGCGTCAGTTGATGGCGCGTATCAAAGCGTTATTGCGTCGTGTAAAGCCGACCGAAGCGCAACAGATGCCATCGGTTCCCAAGGCTATTCGGTTTGCCAACTGGCGTCTGGATACCGCAGCCCAGCGTCTCTATGATTTGGACAAAGAGAAAGACTACGAGCTCAGCGGCAGTGATTTCGCGTTGTTGATGTTGTTTTTGACGCGTCCTAATGAAGTGTTGGATCGCGATACAATATCTTTTGCAACCCGTGGTCGCGAAGCGACGCCGTCGGCCCGCAGCATCGATGTTCAGCTGAGCCGTTTGCGCCAGCGTTTGGGGGATAAGGGTACCCAGCAGCGATTGATCAAGACAATCCGTGGCAACGGCTACTCATTCAATGCCGAGGTTACCTACGAGGAATAAACAGCCTCGAACAGCTGGTGGTTTTATCTATGAATATTCGAAAGTGGTGGCCAAAGTCCCTGTTGGCCCGCACACTCTGGTTCACCCTGCTGGCGGTCTTTCTGGCCCAGGTTATTGCGACCAGTATTTGGTATGGGCAATCGAAGCAGCGTGATTTGGCAGGTTTGGAGTCGGCCTCGGCCAGTATGGCCAACATGTTTGCGTCGACCGTGACCTTTTTCCAATCCTTGCCTTTGGAATACCGCCATATTGTGTTGGATCAGCTGCGTAATATGGGGGGAACTCGATTCTTTGTTTCCTTCAACCAAGAAGAGATCTTGATTGATCCTATCCCTGAATCTTTGATGAAGAAGACGGCCGTCGGAGCTTTCGAGGAAGTGCTCAGTGAGAAGCTTCCTCTCCTTGATGTGATCCGGGTGGAATTTTCCCGTCCTGAAACCTTGCACGTCCTGAAAAATGATATTTTGCTCAGCGATCTTCCACGCTCATGGGCGCACTATACCCTTAGTCTTGAACCCTTTAATCCGCCGATTTTGGTGGTGCAGTTAGAGTTGGCTGAAAATGAATGGTTGTATATCGCCGCCCTATTGCCGGCCCCTTACGTGACCTTGGAAGATGAAATCATTACTGGCCAGCAATTGGTGTTTATGGTGTTCATGACTGCGTTGCTGTTGGTGTTCACTTTCTTGATGATCAGACGCCAGACCAAGCCGCTGAAGCGGCTTGCGAATGCAGCGAATGCCATGAGCTTCGATATTTATCAGCCGCCGTTAACCGAAGAAGGGGCGACAGAACTGGTGACGGCGACACGGGCATTTAATCGGATGCAGTCGCGGGTACAGCGTTACATTGATGATCGTGAGCACCTGTTTTCGTCTATATCACATGACTTAAAAACGCCGATCACCCGCTTGAGGCTGCGTGCTGAGCTGATTGACGATGATACTAAGGTGGAAAAATTCAATCGTGATCTCGATGAGTTGGAGATGATGGTCAAAGGTGCGCTGCAAACGGTGAAAGATACCGACTTGCATGAAAACCTGACTCAGGTGGATCTGAGGGAGCTGCTCAACAGTATTGCTGAGCGCCATAACCACCAACACATCAAGGTGGTGATCCCGCAAATGAAAATTGCGCCGCTCATGGGTAAGCCTCTTGCTCTTAAGCGCTGCTTCAGCAACTTGATTGATAACGGGGTGAAATATGGCGATGAGGTGAAATTGATCATCGTCGACGAAAAAGATTCGCTGATCCTGATTATTAAAGACAAAGGCCCTGGTATTCCCAATGAGTCACTTGAAACGGTATTCGAACCTTATGTTCGTGTCGCAAAAGATGAGGAAGGCCACGGCTTGGGGTTAGGGATAGCCCGTAATATCATTCACGCCCATGGTGGTGATATGGCTATTCATAATGCGGTAGATGGCGGCCTGGAAGTGAAAGTCTATATTCCCCGCTTGTTGAAAGAAGATTAAGCAATGAACATGAAACATACCTTGATATCGGCTTTGTTGATGCTTAGCAGTAGCGCCGCTTCTGCGGGAGAAGTAGAGGTCTTGCACTGGTGGACATCGGGTGGTGAAGCCCGATCCGTCTCTTTGCTGAAAGAAAAAATTCAAGCCCAAGGCAATCAATGGAAAGATTTTGCCATTGCGGGTGGGGGAGGCGAGAGCGCGATGACAGTGCTGAAAACTCGCGCGGTATCGGGCAACCCGCCTTCGGCAGCGCAGATCAAAGGCCATGATATTCAAGAGTGGGGTAGATTGGGCTTCCTTACTGATCTGAATGATGTCGCCGCAACGGATCATTGGTCGAAGATCCTGCCGCCTGTCGCCCGTCAAATCATGATGTATGACGGTGATTATGTGGCTGTGCCGGTCAATATCCACCGGGTTAATTGGCTATGGGCTAACCCTAAGGTGTTTGCCAAAGTCGGGATTGATGTTCCTAAGTCGCTTGATGATTTCTTTGTTGCTGCCGAGAAACTCAAACAGGCTGGGTATGTCCCATTGGCCCATGGCGGCCAGACTTGGCAAAACGTGACATTATTCGAAGCGGTGGCTTTGGCGGTATTGGGCCCTGCTGATTATCAGCGAGCGTTTGTCGAGCTGGATATGTCGGTGCTTGGGGGTGATAAAATGGTTGATGTCTTTACCCAGTTCCGCCGTATACGTAATTATGTCGGTACCAATTACCGGGGCCGAGATTGGAGTACGGCGACAGCCATGGTAAGCAGCGGTGAAGCCGCCATGCAAATCATGGGGGACTGGGCCAAGGGCGAATTCGAAGCGGACGGTAAAGTGCCGGGGCAAGATTACTTGTGTGTGGCTGCACCGGGAACGGAGGGACTGTTTACTTACAATATTGATAGCTTCGCCTTCTTCAAGCTAACCGATGAAGCCAACAGCCAAGCCCAGAAGGACTTGGCCAGAGCAATACTTGATAAGGAATTCCAGTCTTCCTTCAACCTCAGCAAAGGTTCAATTCCGGTTAGGATGGACATGGACTTGGCTGAGTTTGATCTGTGTGCCAAAGATTCACTGGTGGCGTTCAAGCATAGCAGTCAATCCGGTGGCTTGGTGCCGAGTGTCTCTCAAGGGTTGGCGACAACCAGTTACGTCCAAGCCGCTATTTTTGATGTGGTCAGCAACTTTTTCAATGCCAAAACGGCTGATCCCAAACAAGCCGCTGATCGTTTAGCTCGAGCGGTCAAGTCTGCCATGTAGCGGTGTATTGAATCGCGTGATGACTTTGCAGGGTTGCCATAATGGCAACCCTTTTTTGTAATCGAAACAGCCTTCTTTGTTGGATTTCATATACTAATAGCAAGCATTTAGGATGTAGCTAGATGCGTGATGTATGAGTTTGGCGGGTTTCGAGCTGGAGTGGCTAGGGAATCAGCCTGTTCTGATAAGGGGAGAGCAATGAAATTATTGTTTTTAGTCCGTCATGCGAAATCTCGATGGGACGAGCCATCACTAGATGATCACGAACGGCCTCTTAATAACCGAGGTTTGAAAAATATTCCGAAGATGGTCCACCGCTTGAATGGCTGGCAACAAGGACCACAGCTAATTGTCACCAGCTCGGCGCTGCGTGCAGCACAAACCGCCTACCTGTTTGCTGAAAACCTTACCTGTACGCCTAAGCTTGAGTCGAATTCGACGATTTATACCGAATCGGCGTTTGAACTCATGGATATTATTCGCGATACCAGCGATGTGGTTGACCGGTTGATGCTGGTGGGCCATAACCCTGCGATTACCGTACTGGCACAGATGTTCGGTTTCAAAGGAGACAATATACCCACCTGCGGTGTGGTGGTGTTCGGCTTTGAGGTCGACTGTTGGCAGGCTATTGCCGAAGAGCAGGGGACCATGTTCTATTATGACTACCCTAAGCGGACTCGACTTGAAAGCATTAAGAAGGATACCGAGTTAGATTGAGAGTGCAAAACAACCTGGTTCGCTGCGTTTTGTTGAAATGATAACCATACGGTTTTTATGGGGTTTACAGCTTTAGTAAACCTCTATATTATACGCCGCACAAAGGAGAGATGGCTGAGTGGTTGAAAGCACCGGTCTTGAAAACCGGCATACGTTTGTAGCGTATCTAGGGTTCAAATCCCTATCTCTCCGCCAAATTCTAAGGCCTTGTCGAAAGACAAGGCCTTTTTCGTATGCGTTGAGCTAAGTGAAATGGGTTTTGAAACAAATCCTCCATACCTTTAGCACTCCGTCAAATTCAAAGAAGCCAGCTTAATTGCTGGCTTTTTTACATCTGTCGCATGCTACCTTTCGAATTCCTTCACACTCTCTCGCTCAATCAGCTTACAGCTAAGCTCGAGGTGGGTGTGGTAGTCCCTTTTCTCACCAAAGCATATTTGCCTCTCCAGTATGCGTAGGGCTTCGGCTGGAAGTGACTCGAAAGGCAGTTTCATCGTGGTCAATTGGGGCTCGATCAGATCAAGCGGAAGAATGCCATCCATACCCACGATGGAAATATCCTCGGGGATACTATAACCGTGTTTCTGCAATGCCAACATGGCGCCGAGGGCGAGGCCATCGGTGACGCAAAATAGTGCGCTTATCGGCAGGGAGTCAAAGTTGGAGAGCCATGCCTCGACTGCAGCTTCAGCGGCATCATCGCTAAAATCATCTGCAGTAATACGGTAATCAGGGTTGATTGGCTTATTGGCGTTGTACAAGCTATCGCGGTAGCCATTTTCACGGAGGTAAATCGTCTGGCGACCAGAATAGCTGAGTAAGCCGATGTCTTGGTGGCCTTTGTCTAATAAATGATTGACTGCGGCCATTGCACCATAGCGGTTACTGACCCCGACAGAATCAACATTCATAGTTCTGTCCTCCCCATTGATCAACACTGTGGGGATATGATGATCACTGATGACCGTGAGTAATTCAGATTGATCAGCCCAGACCACAACGATACCGTCGTATAGCTGCTTGTCGAGAAGTTGATGTAACTTTTGCACGGATAGGCGATTTGCTTCGGTCAGGAACGAAGTGAGCGTAATATTCTGCTCATTGCACGCTTTCTTGATTGATTCTACCAGGGCGTAGGAAATCATGTTCCCGCTGCGATTCAGCACCGCATCGCGGGGGGTGACCAATAGTAGCTTTTTGCCAGCGAGGGAAGGGGCTTCAACCGTTTTGTTTTTTCTTACTTTATCCAGATATCCCGTTGCTTGTGCGATATCCATTATCTGAGCTTTAACTGGTTGGCTAATGGTGGCCGTCCCGTTCAGCACTCGTGAAACCGTGCTGACAGAGACACCTGCCTGCTGTGCAATATCTTTTAAAGTCACGCTGAATTTATTCTCATTATCTGATGCCGTTTTTGGCAGTTTACCATGTCCTCACCACTTTTTGCATTGATTGCCCACCCTTGTGCAAAATTTGCATTCTGTGGGGCGGTTTTATGATGTGGGCCATGCTTTTGACACTAAATACGGTGTCCTTATGTGACCTTTATCACTGTTGTTGCGGTGCCTAATTGAGTGGGTGAGACGGTAATCTCGAAATCACACTATGCAACGAATGCAAATATTGCACTCATGCTCTGTGGTTGTAAAATGAAACAACATTTTGAAATTGAGTTGTAACGATGCAGAACGCTAGCTGGAAGATAAATCAAGGTGATACCTTGACTCGATTTTTGGTTTCACAGCCAATACAACGCCGCTTCGGTCAGTTTGAAGAGCATGAAACCATGGTTGACCGTGTGCAATATAAGTTCAAGAACGGCTTTGTTGATGTTGGCGATTTACCTTGTCGCAAAGTGTTTTGGCAATCGATGGCTAACCGAACCGTGAGACTGGATGAGAAGGCGCCGGTTGAACAGGTATATTTTGCTAATGGCAGCCACAAGGTCGATTTCTCCGGTTTTATCCATATTCCCACTCATGAGCAGCGCTGGGCCGAAACCACTTTATCGGTGGCAGAATCTGGAGAGTATCGCTTCCGACTAGCAACCTGTGGCGGGGTCCGAATTTGGGTGAATAGCGAATTGGTCTGCACCTTTACTCCCTTTCAAAGAAATACCGAGCAAGAAACGGAAGTGGCTTTGCCATTGAGCTCGGGGTCAAACGTAGTCGTAGTCCATGCCGAAGAGCTCTATGAGCGCGATACCCAGTTTTTATTCGAGCTTACCTCGTTGGATCAGCGTACTGTCGATGCAAGTCTTGCCAATATCGATAGCGAAAACCTAGCAACGCTAGAGTCATTCGTCTCGCAGCTGGTATTTGAGATGAATGTGGCCGATCACAAACTGTGCTTTGATAGCGCGAGCCAGCTGCAAGGCTTGTTCGAGGTATCTGGCGTAGTCAGTGGGATGTCGAACGAGGAAGAAACCCATGAGTCTGTGTCATCTCAGGCGATCAGCGAAGGGGATGCACATTTCAGTGTCGACTTACCGACCTCATTGAAGCCGGCACATTATTCGGTTGCTCTGACATTCTGTTGGCAAGGTATTGAAATTACACGTCACTTCGGCATTAACATCATGCCGGGTGAGAAAGCACCATCTAGCATCTCACTCTCTAAGCGTAAAATGGATGCGCTCGACTACACCGCAAATGAAGGTATGGATATTAGCGGTAAGCTGTTGGCACTGCTTGCGTTAAACCAACACCCAGACAAAGCGGCTTCGATTTTGAATCGTACGCTGCAAAAGATAAGTGTCCGCGAAGACTGTTCTGATTTTTGGATGGTATCTGTACTTTGGGCTTGGCATAAACATCGCTATACCCAGTTGCCGGATAAACTGTGGGAGCGAACCCGATCCTCTATCTTGGGTTATCGTTATTGGCTAGATGAGCCAGGCAACGACTCGATGTGGTTCTGGAGTGAAAACCATGTCCTTTGCTTCCATGTGTCGCAATTACTGGCAGGGCAGTTTTTCCCTCGAGAGCAATTTCTTTGCTCTGGCCGCACCGGTGAGCAGCAACAGACAATTGCCACTGAGCGCTTGCACTGTTGGTTCGACCATATTCTTGAGCATGGTTTAACGGAATGGAATTCGTCTTGCTACTACCCAATTGACTACATCGGATTGTTCGCACTTTATGAATTGGCTGAGTGTCCGTCTATTCGTGAGAAAGCGAAAACTGTGATTGATCGGCTGATGCTAATGGGAGCGCTTCATTATCAGGAAGGCGTCGCTGGCGGCACAATGGGCAGGGTTTACGAAAAAGAGCTGATGGCCAATGAGATGACCGAGTTGGCAGGGTTTGGTCACGTTGCGTGGGGGCAGGGCTGGCACACCCGTATGTGTGCATCACTCCCGATGTTTTGCCTCAGCCAATACCAACCATCGGCGTTGACCCATGAAGTCGCGACATTGTCGGGCCGTGAGACAGTAGAGGCCTACTACACACAAGGGATGGATCGCTGCGGTAAAGTGATGGCGTGGAAACAGCAGGGCGTGACGTTATCCAGTGTTGTCGACCACCATACCGGGTTGCCGGGACATCAGCAGCATGTAGTGGATGTGCAATTTGCCTATAACCCGAAAGCGCGATTGTGGATTAACCATCCGGGCGAGGATGTCCCCGGTGGTGATGGCCGACCGTCATACTGGGCGGGGAACGGTATTTTGCCAAGGGTTATGCAGCACCAGCAGAGTGCCATGATGGTGTATGACTTGGGGGACGCCCCACGCTTGGGCTATACCCACCTGTATTTGCCAGCAGAAAGTCTTGATGAAGTTTTGATTGATTCGCACTGGTGCTTTGTCCGCTCGGGGCAAGCCTATGCCGTGATTGGCGCATCAAGCCCAATTGAACGGGTCGAAACCGGTATTACCCGGGGAAGGGAAGTACGTTGCTACGGGACTAAAACTGCTTGGTTTGTATCGGTTGGTACCCTGACGGGAGATTTTGCGTCAATTATCGAACAGTGGAAGCAAAAACATATCGTACTTAGCGGGGATAACAGTGACTTAACGGCAATGGTCACAGGACCAGCCGAACAGACATTCACGCTTTCTTGGTCTGGTGAATGTTATATCGATGAACAGCCTTGGTTATTCCCAGAAGACGCCGATGTAAACCCAATTGTAAAATAATGGTAGTAGTAAAATGAATAACAACCATGTTGAACTTCTTAAGCAGTTAAGTTCTGGTCTTTGTGGATTAAAGGGCATTGGTAATTTTAATCCATGTTCAGATAGTGAAATAAAAATTGAATTTGAAGAATGGGAGTGGGAAATAGGCGTTGGTATATATGGCTTATACCAATATGCAGAGTATACAAATAACAAAAATCTACTTCGTGCATTGGAAAGTTGGTTTGAGTCACAAATTAAAAAAGACTTGCCTGAAGCGCAAATTAATACTACTGCACCCATGATCACGCTTGCTTTATTAGCAGAAAAGAGCGAACGACAGGATTGGTATCCATTAATTAATGACTGGGCGGATTATTTAATTCACTCCTTACCACGTGTTTATGACGGTGGGTTTCAACATGTAGTTAAAGAGAGGCTGAACGAAGGGCAGCTGTGGGATGATACCTTGTTTATGACCGGTTTATTCCTTGCTCAGGCTGGTAGGTTATTAAATCGACCAGAGCTAATTCATGAAGCGGAGCTTCAGTTTTTAACCCATAGCCAATACTTGGCCGATAAGAAATCAGGGTTGTGGTTCCACGGTTGGACAGCGGAAGGCAGCCATAACTTTGCCGAAGTTTTTTGGGCGCGGGGCAATGCGTGGATAACCGTGGCGATCCCAGAGCTTTTTGCTTTGGTTGGCGAACAGCTAAATCCAGCGGTTAAGCAGCACCTAGTGTCACTGTTCAGGCGGCAAGTAGATACCTTGGTTGACTATCAAAGCAATAACGGTATGTGGCACACCGTACTGGATGATGATAGTTCCCCACAAGAGTCATCCGCTGTTGCGGGCTTTGCCTATGGCATGCTGCGAGGGTGCCGGGCAGGGCTGATTGAGGAAAAAGAGGAACAGCGGGTTACTCAGTCAGGACTGGCTGCATTAGATGCAGTGATTGCGAGAATTGATAGTAAAGGAATTTTGTTAGAAGCATCGGATGGCACGGCAATGGGGCATGATATTCAGTATTACTTTGATATTCCCAATACTCCGGTTCCCTATGGGCAAGCCTTGGCCATGATGTGTATTACAGAGTTAATTCAAGGAGAGTGGAATTAATTAATAACTACTCGCCCTACAACAACGTAATAAACTTATAAATTAAAAAGGCAGCGTGATGACGACACAAAAAAGACAGGTCGGATGGAAAAATATAATAGCATGGGGATCCGGTGATATATTCGGTAGTGGTGCAGGGACCATTATTGGCCTGTGGATGCTTTACTTCTATACACAGGTTGCGGGTCTTTCACCAATTGAAGCCGGTTTAATATTTGCAATCGCAAAAGTATGGGACGGTTTTACTGACCCGATCGTTGCTTATATTACGGATAATATAAGAACACGTTTTGGACGTCGCCGTGTATTTATTCTATTCGGTGCACCCTTCCTTCTCGTATTCGGGTTAATGTTCATTTCAGGCTTTGGCTTTGGCTATTACTTAGCGACGTATTTACTATTCAACACAATGAACACCATAGTGATGACACCGTATAGTACGCTGCCAAATGAAATGACAGATGATTATCAAACTCGTACTAAGATGAGTAGCTGTCGAATGACGTTTGGCCAGATCACGGCTTTCCTTGTCACGTTCATTCCTGGGCTCATCATGGCTAGGGTTACCGATCAGGCCGAAGCCTTTATGTATATCGGCGCACTATTTGCGGTAGTCTTCACTTTACCGTGGGTCTTTATTTACCGCTATACATGGGAATGCGATCCGGCTTTGCTACCGCCTAAAGAAGATGTTGGCGGCTTCAAAGATACGCTGATCCACCTCTATAAAGAAATGGCGACAACTTTCCAGCTGAAAGCCTTCCGTTTCCACTTAATGATGTACATCGGCGGTTCGGTTGCGCTAGATATTTTCGGCTCGCTGTTCATGCACTACATGACCATGGTCATTGGTATTACGCCAACCCAGGGCGGTACCGCACTGAGTGTTATGACTGCCATGCAGTTTGTCGGTGTCACTTTGTTTACTTGGGTTGCACTTAAAGCTGGCAACTCAAATGCCTTCAAGGTTGCCATTGTCTTTATGCTGACTAGCCTCGCATACTTTGGCCTTCTACCTGGTTTAGGTGGAGACATGGCGTTGCTGGTGCTGGGCGGTGCTGTGATTATGGGTCTGGCCCGTGGTGGTATTTACCTTATCCCTTGGGTGGTGTTCAACTCTATTCCAGATGTGGACGAAGTCCTATCAGGTAAACGTCGAGCTGGTATCTTTTCGGGTGTGATGACCCTTGGTCGTAAGATTTGTCAAGCAACAGCCATGTTGATTGCGAGTATCGGTTTGCAATTCCTTGGCTTCGAATCGGGGGTCGAAGTACAAACACTGGATACAATCAATGGTATCTACTGGTTATTCCTATTAGCACCGACCGTTTTGGCTTTGCTCGCACTATACGGGGCCATTCGATTCAAGCTGAACAAGGAGAACCATGCAGTTTTGGTTGCTGAAGTGAATCGTCTGAAAGACGGCGGCTCGAAGGAAGATGTACCAGCGGAAGCTAAGCAGGTTGTTGAAATGCTGACTGGCTGGGAATACGAATATACCTGGGGCAATAAGGCTGCAAGAAAGAAAGTCAATAATAGTTTGCTAGAAGCTTCGAAGTAAAACATTCAGGGCAGGATTACCTGCCCTTTTTAATCTCATTAAGATAATTAATAGGCATTAACCATGATTAGGTTTGGCTTGGATATTGGTGGAACAAAGATTGAAATTGTGGCCTTCAACGATGAAGGTGAAAATATTTATAATCAAAGAATCAAAACACCAGATAATTACCGAGAGTTCGTTGTCGCCGTTTGTGATTTAGTCTATAGAGCTGAAGAGCAATTAAATAGCAAAGGCAGTGTAGGAATCGGTATCCCGGGGACAATCTGTTGCGATACAGGCCTTGTTAAAAATGCCAACTGCACTTTTGTTAATGGGCAGGATCTCCGCAATGACTTGCAAGTCAAATTAGAGCGAGAGGTGTATATTTCCAATGATGCAAATTGTTTTGCGCTTTCCGAAGCCTATGATGGTATTGGCTGCGAGGCACGTGTTGTATTCGGTGTGATCTTAGGGACAGGTTGCGGCGGTGGCTTGGTGGTGAATAAACAGGTCTTAGTCGGGCCGAATGGTATGGCTGGTGAGTGGGGGCATAACCCTTTACCGAGTTATAGTCTGGCTGCCGATGGGCAAGAGCAGCAGTGCTATTGCGGTAAACGAAACTGTATCGAACGTTATATCTCGGGGACTGGGCTAGAGATGCAATATCTACAACGCTTTGGTGAGGCGCTGCCGGCGGCTGATATTATTGCGGGTATGCAGGCAGGAGAGATGAGTTGCCGGTTGGCTTACTATCAATTAGTGGATCAAATCGCCCGTAGTTTCGCCACGATCATCAATATGGTGGATCCTGATGTGATCGTTATTGGTGGTGGCCTTTCTAATGTCTCCAGCTTATTCGACGATATTCCAAAAAGCCTTCCCCAATATGTCATGGGCAATACGTGCCGTACTAAAATCTTACCAGCTCGTTTTGGCGATAGTAGCGGCGTTCGTGGCGCAGCGTGGCTGCCTCTTGCTCGATAGTTTTTCCTCTTTATTTTGACCGTATATCATGGAACTAACCACTAAATTACCGCGCCAGGGCATATTGCCAATTACATTGTTAAGTTTGGTGTTCTTCCTCTGGGGATTGTTGACATCACTCAATAGCATGCTGGTGCCTTTTCTAAGGGAAGCCTTTGAACTCAATTACGTTGAATCAATGTATATACAGTTGGCTTTCTATATTGCGCCATTCTTAGTTTGTCTGCCTACCGCATTCTTAATGGGAAAAACAGGCTATGTCCCCGTTATACAGCTGAGCTTGGGGTTATTAACCCTAGGATGCTTCCTTTTTGTTCCAGCATCCTCTTTGTTGTCATACCCACTGTTTTTGTTGGCTATTTTTGTACTGGCCCTAGGTATTGCAGCATTGCAAGTTGCCGCAAACCCTTTTGCTGTTTCACTGGGTTCTGCGGAAACGGCAGCATCAAGGCTGACTTTCTGCTCTTCGATTAACTCGGTAGGGACGACATTAGCATCGGCCATTGGAATGGGCGTCTTCATGGCTGCTTTGGCTCAAGGTAGCGATGATGCGGTTGCCTCTGTTCAGCTTCCTTACCTATTGATGGGGGGCGTAGCCGTGATACTGGCCAAGTTATTCAAATTCTTACCTCAACCATTGAACGGGAAGAGTGCTTTAGCACATAGCCGCTGGCAAGATTTGTTCAAGCACCGTGTTTTTCTCTATGGTGCGCTCACTATATTTTGCTATGTCGGGGTAGAAGTTGCCGTCGGTACTTTTTTAATCAGCTATTTGACCGGTGGCGAGGTAATGTCATTACCGTCCACCCAGGCTGGGGTCTTTGTGTCACTGTACTGGGGAGGAGCATTACTCGGTCGATTGTTTGGTAGTTATGCCTTCAAGAAAGTCGATGCGAGAAAAGTACTGGTTGTGAATGCGACGCTTTCGATTTTGTTGGTATTGGTTGCGGTGTTATATCCAGGCTGGGTTGGTGCTTGGAGCCTGACGTTGGTTGGCCTGTGTAATTCAATTATGTACCCCGTTATTTTTGCGACAGCCGTGAAAAATTTGGGTGATTTGGCCGGCAGGGCTTCAGCCATTCTGATTATGTGCGGTGTGGGAGGCGCCTTGATTCCACTGGCCCAAGCGCTATTGGCTGACAGTATCGGCTTGGTTCAATCGTTCTTTGTACCTGCGTTAGGGTATGTGGTGATTTTTGTATTTGGTGCTGCCGGAAAAACGCAATAGCCTGGTGGTGCTCTCGATAAATCTGGACCGAGGAGTATTACCAGCAGGTTTTGACTGTGCTTGAAAAGGGAGAGTTATAGGGGGAAGATTAAACACTCTTCCCCTTATCACTGCTTTTTAAGAATGGCTATAGCAGCCCAGCTTCACGGGCTTGGTGAAGTACCGCCGGTTCTACGAGCGCATAGGCAGCATCCCACAAGGAGGCGATATAGAGTTTCTCCTTTCCTTTGGCTTGTCGCTCCAGCTGATCAAGTTTATGTAGCTCTTCTAGGGTTAATGGTCTGGTAAATAATTCCTTTGCTAGTTTAAGTTTTTCCATCTGCCTAACTCCGCAATACTAAATTGCAAAGCTAGCTGCACTAAGTCAATTTTTGCCGAACTTGGCAAGACGGTGGTGCCAGCAAACTTTTCAATTTAGGCTTAATCAAGGCTTACAACACCTAAAATCAAGCCAATTGTAGGCAGTGACGATTCTTAGTTTCTTTGTTCTAACTTTTATCTATACCCTAGCGGGTGAAGCCTTGTAATAGCGTGATCGATACCGCAGTTGCTGGTTTTTTGACCGGTTTTGAGTGGGGATTAGATCTAGGTTAAATATCGGTAGCTGTCGTTGTAGAGAGTTACAGAGAAAGGTTGACTGGAATAGCAATTTATTCATTTTACTTAGGCATATAACTAAAATGAATGTCACTGAAGGGAGGCGTAATTGTGAACGACATGAACTTAACACCGGTGTCTGCTGGCCAACTATTGACCCGGCGGGAGCAGGGCGTTTTGACCATTACCATGAACCGTCCAGAGAAACTTAATGGCTGGACCATGGTGATGATGAATGCTCTTAAAGAGGTTTTTGACAAGGCAAACAATGAAGATGGCGTCAAAGCTGTCATTCTTACCGGAGCAGGAAACTATTATTCTGCCGGGGTGAACCTAAGTGGTACTTTGAAGGTCATGGCGCCACGTAAATTGCGTGAGTTAATTGCCGAAAATAACCAAGCGCTGTTTGAGCTCTTCCTGGGTTGCAACAAGCCACTGCTGATTGCGGTGAATGGTCCTGCGATTGGTGCCAGTGTGACATCTGCCACATTGGCGGATGGTATCGTTGCGGCCGATAATGCGACATTCTCAACGCCGTTTGCAGCCTTGGGGGTCACTCCGGAAGGATGTTCCAGTGTACATTTGCCTCGCTTGATTGGGAAAGAAAGTGCGCAGCGCATGCTTGGCGCTGAAGGATGGAAACCTGATGCTCAGCAAGCACTGGTTATCGGGTTGGTTCAAGGTGTCGTACCGCAAGCAGAACTCATGGAAAGGGCTGAGTATATTGTTCGACAATGGCTTGAAGAAGGGAAGAAGCGAGAACTCTTGGCGGGAAGTGAGCTCGATGAGCTTCGAAAGGTGAATGCCCATGAGTCTCAGCAGCTGGCCGATGCCTTCTTAAAAGCTGCCTTTCTTAAACACCAAGCACAGTTCTTATGGCGAAAGAAAAAATTTATGCCGTCAGTGGTGTTCTGGCTGCTTTGGGGATTGAGGCCTGTGTGGCGGTTTGGGCTGTAATCTGAGGTCTGGGCTGTAATTTGAGGTTTGGGCTGTAATTTGAGAATGCTTGCTGGTGGCAGACCGCTTATTTCTGCCACCAAAAGCTATTCCGATAAATTAACTAAATTATTTTTCGTTTTAGTTATGATCTCTTCAAGATAGGTTAACTCCGCGATGTCATCATCGGAGATTGCATTAAAATATCGCCAATGAAGATTAATTAAATGTTCAACGTAATATTGCTGTTTTAGCTTGATATCGATGCCATTAGAGCCTTTCATACTGCTTAACCTTATACCTCCGGTTCTTTTTCACCACTTTTTATCAATTGCACTTCCGTCATAGATGTATGTGAAAGAATAATGGAAGAGCAGTTACTACACTGATATTTTGCATATTTGTTTTTGAGCAGTCGCTCTAATCTACTTCTGTGTATTCGGTGAAAATGAACAAGCCTGTTGCACGACGGGCAAGTAAAGTAATTCATGGTGTTCCTTATGCTATTCTTTATTGCAGATGCACTTACGTAGAGGTGTTCTATATCCACAAACACAAATGAGGGTGTTTGTTTCTGAATCAATTAAAAAGCAATCAATCTGCCCGCACTTGGGACATTTTATTAGTTGGCAGTCGCAAACTTCTTTTGACATCCTGATTGTCATCTCGTGTTTTTTTGGAATCAATATCACAATGATGCACGGCTTCCTCAATATATACAGTGATCTTTGTCTCACTTATTGATGTGAAACTTATTGCTGTTTTACTGTGTATGCATTTTTGTGCTTTGCGATACACAATGGTGTGCTAAGTGTATATTTTAAAATGAAATTAAATAATCGGGATGTTTGTTCTGTATAAATAAATAGACACCTAATTATTACTAGTGCTTTCGGGAGGTGCAAAATAATGCACACCTTGATTGTATAGTGTACATTTTATAAAAGATGGTGCATTGGTTTTAATAAACATAATACTTTTTAGTTTGCGATTTGTTATCGGCTTGTTTTTGCAATATACAAAATCGTCTTGAAGAGTAATAACCAATTACTTTTATCAAAAAATATTTTAACACTCCATTTAGGTCTATCTTTGTCTCATATTTCGGAAGAAAGGAGTACGGCGATTAAAAACGAAATAACAGCGAGATCTTAATTTCATTTCAATGATTAGGTTTGAATGTTTGAATGTTTGAATGTTTGAATGTTTGAATGCTGGCCTAATAATGGAAATTATCTCGGCAGTACTAGCGAACGCGACTAGGATCGCTCGTAGCAGAGAAGATGCACTTTGAAAGGCCAGATAGCACATGACGGCAAGCTACTATCTGGCACATACTTGGTAAGCGAGTATGGAAATTATCGGGCTATTGGGTATTGTCGCGGCCCATTAATTGCCACATTTCTTTTGCGATGGAGTAGTGCGGTGTGCCTTGTTGATCCAAGCTGTCGGTATCCAGTCGCCAAGCAAAAATGCCCCGTGCACCGCGTTGCTTGGCAATGTCCACAAAGGCTGCAGGTGCGTCTGCTGGGCGGTCATAGCTTTCGCTGGCTAGGCCGATCAGCATTTTCGATACCTCAACGCCAGTTTCCTCAAATTGATCAATGAAGTCGAAGCGGTTGCCCCAGTAGGTTTGCAAATTAACATAGTCGAAGTGCTGGTTAACCAACTCTCCATCCCAAACATCGAGAGAAGTATGGTCCGGGGTGATGGTAAGCAGGTAGGGGTTATTACCACGGCCATCTTCTATGCTGGCGAGATCGATGCGTTTTCTCAAGGCCAAAACCAAATCGGTAAACTGGCTTAGGTTTATTGGGTCGGTACCGATTTCGTAATCCATATCAAAGCCGTCGAGCTGATGGGCGCGGATCATTGTAATAACGCTTTCGGCAAAGACGTCTGGGTCTTGAGCACTTTTCCAGTAGTCTTGCATGCTCCAGCCTTCGGAGATCAGAAGCTTGATATCAGGGTTTTTAGCACGTGCCAGGGTAACAATCTGATCGATGCGCTCTTGATCAGTATACGGGGCTTCTTGGTGGGCGTTTTCATACCCGAGTTCATAAATACCATCACCATCTTTATCATAGGGATGGGCGAAAGCGATATAGACGAAGTCCATCAAATCAAAAGGAGTTTCTTCTCGCAGTCGTTTGTCCCAGTTGTCGTCGAAAATACCAAAAAAATGGCCGATCAGTTCGGTATTTGTGGTGATTTTAGAGTCAGTACTATCACTGCTGCTGTTGCAAGCGGTTAGCCCCAGGCCGGCGATGCCTAATGTGGCGGCGATTAATGCGGTTTTCATAACGTTAATGGTCGGTGATGCAGGTTGTCTGAACATGGGTTCCTTCCTTAGAAAGATGAGAACATAAAGGTTTCCGTAAAAACGGTGAAGGGCATGAGAGCACGCCGCAGCAGACGGCTGAGACGCGCGTTCATGGAGATAAGCGATGTCGCTACACTTACGGCTGTGGTGGTGTTGAGGTCATGACAAAGTGCAGGTTGCCGCCGGGCTTGAATTCACTGTGATCGAAGAATAAATCTTTCGTCAGTGCTTTGCCGTTAATGGTGACAGAGTCAATATAGAGATTGCCGGGACCATTGTTCTGTGCAGTAACGGTGAACTCACCGCCTGCAACGGGGATTGTCGCCTCATCAAATAACGGGCGGCCTATGGTATAGGTTGTGCTGCCTGGCGTGACCTGATAAAAGCCTAATGCACTCATGACATACCATGCCGACATTGCGCCTACATCTTCGTTACCAACAATCCCTTCTGGGGTTGCAAGGTAGAATTCCTCAAGTATTTGATCGACATATTCTTGGGTTTTCCAAGGTGTCGTGGTGTAGTTATATAAATAGGGCACATGCTGGTCCGGCTCGTTACCATGCACATATTGGCCGATCAGCCCTGTCATATCGCTGGTGCCTTCTTGCTCCTCGGCATTGAATAAGGCATCGAGGTTTTCTCTAAAGGCTGTTTCTCCACCCATTACCGATTTCAACCCATTGATGTCATGCGGGGCGAACCAGGTCCATTGCCAGCCATTACCTTCGGTGTAGTCACCGGTTTCATGCTCGGCATTGTAAGGGTCATAAGGCGTTCGCCAACTGCCATCCAACATCACAGGGCGCATGAAGCCTGTAGCGCTATGCTCGGTATACTCCGCTGGGTTGAAATCGAAATAGCGCTGATAGCCTTTCGCCCGCTCCATGTACATGTTGTAGGCAGGATCGCTACCCGCGAGTTTGGCAATTTGGGCGATACACCAGTCGTAGTAGGCATTTTCCAAACCGTAAGAGACCGATTCCTTGGTTTCATCCGCAGGCGCATAGCCTATTTCTTCAATGTACTTAATATGCGGCGTCATGACTTTATTGAGCAAGTCTTGATCCCAGTGCTGGAAATCTTCCGGGTGCCAGGTAGAGCTGGCAATACCAGCTTCGAGTGCTTCCAGTTTTTGTTGTTGAGTGAAGGCGTCGGGGTATTTGATCATCGCATCAGCAATAATGGCTACAGCGGGATAACCGACCATGGTACCCGTGTAGTTACTGTGTAATTCCCATTTCGGCAGCAGGCCGCCTTCTTTTTGCTTTTCAATGAGGTTGAGTGCGTACTCTACAGCGCGGTTGGGTTCGGTAATGGTTTTCAAGGGATGCAATGCGCGGAAGGTATCCCACATGGAATACACCGTATAATTGGTTTGCCCTTCAGGGTTGGTATAAGTGGCTTTGTCCATCCCCCGATACTGACCATCGACATCTTGGTGGATCATTGGTGCGAGTTTTGTGTGGTAGAGGGCGGTATAGAAGATGGTTTTTTGATCTTCACTGCCACCTTGAATGTGGAACGGATCTAGGCTTTCTTGCCAGCGTTGCTCTGCTTGTTGGTGGGCAAGGTCAAAACTCAAGTCACCCGCTTCGGTAGCTAGGTTGGCTTCAGCGCCGGCTGTGCTGACCGGGGAAAGCGCAACTTTTATTTCTAGCGGTTGCTCAGATGGCTCGAACTCGATGAAAGCCACCACGTTTTTCCCGTTGGCGGTATTGCCGCCTACATCTTGGCCTTCATCGGTGATCTGGTACTGCTTGATCGGGGAAGAGAAGGTCGCTACAAAATACACATGCTGATCGGCCGCCCACCCGCCGCTGATCCTTTTACCAATGACTGTCTTGTCATCAATGAAAGTGATTTCATTTTCTAGGCTAACGCCGCCCCAGTCTTCGTTTAAGGTATGACCAAGATCGATTTTCAGTTTTTGTGGTTGATCGGAAGGGTAGTGATAACGGTGGAGACCAACCCGTGGAGTTGCGGTGAGCTCTGCTTCAATGCCTGAGTTATCGAGTGTCACTTGGTAGTAACCTGCTGTTGCTTGCTCGTTCGACTTTTGAAATGCAGACTTTTGGTGCTGATCATCCTGACTGTAAGGCATAAACAGTATATCACCGAGATCACCGATGCCAGTCCCGCTTAAGTGGGTGTGGCTAAAACCATAGAGCGTGGTGTCATCGTAATGGTAACCGCTGGACGAGTGCCAGCCTGTTAGATGGGTATCGGGGCTTAGTTGGACAAACCCTTCGGGCACAACGGCACCAGGGAAAGTATGGCCATTAAACCCGGTGCCAATAAATGGGTCAACATACTCTAGGACATTGACGGGTTGTGTTTTGCTGCCATCATCGGATTGACTGCTATCAGAATTACAACCTGCTAGTGATGCCAGTGCTGCTGAAAGAGCTATTGCCAGTATGTGCTTATTAAACATAACAGACCTCTTGATATGAAAATATAGTGATTTAAAAAGAAAGTGATGCAAAAAGAAAATGTAGAGTTGTTTACTCATGTCTATTAATACGTTGTGTTGAGTAAATTATTGCAATGCTTATTATCAGGGCTATAGAAAACGTTAATAGTGGACATTTGTGCCCTTTATAGGATATTTGTGCCTAATGGCTGATGATGTGATTTTTATTCCAATGCATGATGAATGGTAAAGATTACTACGAATTGAGATCACCAACACAATTGTGTACTTAAGGTAACAAAGTCCAGTAAATGAATTAAAAATCGTATTAAGTTAAAAATGAGCCGTCGATAGAATTTCTAATGATAATTCAAGCCCAACGCAAGTTTATTAACTTAGATAATGTTGGGCATCTAATCTATTAGGAGTTTCTATGTTTACACGAGCACTCTTGGCACTGTCAGTTGCCAGTGTTATCGGTTTAACCGGGTGTAACTCTGATGGTGACAACAACAGTAAAGTTGATGAGCGCCCAGATAATTACAAAGTGTTAGATTACGTTAATCCTTTTGTTGGCACCGGGCCTGATGGGCACACTTTTCCCGGGGCAGCTTTTCCATCAGGTATGGTGCAGTTGAGTCCAGATACAACAATGGAAGGCTGGGGATCGGCGGCGGGTTATTTTGATGATGGTACGGTAGAAGATATTCCTGTTTATGGTTTTAGCCATACTCATTTAAGTGGAACTGGAATCACGGATCTTGGTGATATTCTTATCTTGCCCTATACCAATGATGAAAATAGCCGTTACAACACCTTTGATAAAAGCAATGAAACGGCGAAGCCGGGCTATTACTCTGTCACGTTAAATCGTGATGCTATCGAGGCTGAACTGACTGTTTCCCCCCGTGTTGGCTACCATAAATATAAATTTAAATATGGTGAAACACCGTTTATAAAATTGGACTTAGCGCATACTTTGAATAAAAGCTGGGGCAATAAGTCGTTATTGAATGAGTTTGAAATTATTGATGCCTACACGGTAAGAGGTCATCGTAAGAGTGATTCTTGGTCGAAGAATCAAAGTGTGTATTTCTATGCGAAATTCTCATCGCCTATTATTTCTAATAAAGTCGTTGCTGATGGGAGTGAGTTTGACGATGTGCAGAACAGCGTCAATATCGAAGCCGAAGAAGTCGTGTCATATTTCGAATTCGAACCTAGCAATAAGCCGTTAGAAATCAAATTGGCGATTTCACCAACGAGCATGGACGGTGCGAAGCTTAACCTTGAATCTGAAGTGCCAAATTGGGGATTTGATGAGGTACATGCAGCGGCTGAAAAAGCGTGGGCGGATGAGCTGAATACGGTTGAGGTGTCAGGGGGAACGGAAACCGAAAAAACCAACTTTTATACCGCGATGTATCACACTCAAATTGCCCCGATGATCTTCCAAGACGTTGACGGTCAATATCGCGCTATGGATTCGGCTAAAACCATCAAACAGGCCGACGATACGCCTAACTATACCGTTTATTCTATGTGGGACACGTTCCGAGCATTCCATCCGTTACAAACCATCATTCATCCCGATAAAGCTGAGCAGTACGTCAACGACTTGATCCGTAAGCAGAAAGATGGCGGTTTGCTACCTAAGTGGGAGCTGCATGGTCATTACACTGGCACCATGATTGGTTATCCATCGGTCTCAATCATTGCCGATGCGCTGACAAAAGGCTTTGATATCGACATCAACGATGCCCTGCACGCAGTGAAGGAAACCACGACATACGACTTATCTCGTTTTCCCGACTGGGATCAGAATACATTGGCCTATGTGCAGGACTTGCAGATGAAGGCCAATATCGAAAATGGCTTTGTCCCGTATGGCTACTGGAACTCAGCTTCATACGGTATCGAATATTCCTATTATGATTGGGCGGTATCAGAGATTGCGCGCTTGGCCGGTGACAGTGCCACCCAGCAGACGTATCTTGATCGTTCTGAGCATTACTTGAAATATTGGGACGCTGAGACTCGCTTCTTCCGCGCCCTTAACTCTGATGGTTCATTTAACTTGCCGGAAGGGGAAGAGGAGTTTGACCCCTACCACGTTGATGAGTTTGCCTTTACCGAAGGCAATGCTTGGCAGTGGAAATGGCAAACATTCCATGACTTCAATAAGCTAGAAGAATTATTAGGCGGTAAGGATGGCTTCAAACGTGATTTAGATGCCCTGTTTAAAGCCGATGAATCAACCAGTGGTGAAGATCTACCGGACATGACAGGGTTTATCGGACAGTACTTGCATGGCAATGAGCCGTCACACCATATTGTCTATCTGTGGAACCGTACCGATGAGCCGTGGCAAACCCAAGAGTACTTAGATAGGGTGATGCGAGAGTTCTACAAGCCAACCCCAGACGGCCTCATTGGCAATGAAGACGTTGGTCAAATGTCGGCATGGTATGTACTGAGTGCGATGGGCTTCTATCAGGTGACACCAGGGATCCCTGAATACACGATTGGCCGTCCATTGTTTGACAAGGTCGAGGTCAATCTACCCAACGGAACGTTCACCGTGGTGGCCGAGAATAATAGTCCCGCCAATAAGTACGTACAGAGTGTGACCATTAACGGCAATGCCTTGGCCGAAGGGTGGGTGTTTAATCACAGTGATATTGTCGCTGGCGGCGAGCTGCGCTTTGTGATGACCGATAAAAAGCCGTCAAATTAAGTGTATGTCTCTGGCTATACGTGCTTGTAAAAAATAGGAAGGCCCTCTTATTGAAGAGGGCCTTTTTAATTATGCTTGGCTTAGCGGTAACCAAGCTGCCCCACGTACACCGCTACTATCGCCGTATTTAGCTGGTAACAATGCCGTTTCACTATCTGGGCTGAAAACATACTGCTTCATCTGTTTGGCTACATCGTCATACAAAGTGGCTATGTTTGACATTCCGCCTCCAATAACAATGGCATCCGGGTCAAGGATATTAATAATAGACGCAAAGCTTCTCGCCACTTGGTCTACCAGCTGGTAATAGGCTAGGCGGGCTTTTTGGTCGCCACTTTCTAGCGAAGTAACAATATCGGGTGCTGATTTGGCTTCACCAAAGCGCTGAAGGTACTGCATTTCAAAACCAGTACCGGAAATATAGCGCTCAATACAATTGGTACGGCCGCAGTAACAAGGCTGTCCAATGCCATCTTTGTCTGGATGATAATCAGGTAACACATTATGTCCCCACTCCCCGCAGATGGCATTGGCCCCCACAATCACTTGCTGGTTTATGACCAACCCACCACCACAACCCGTACCGAGAATTACGCCAAAGACCACTTTTTTTCCTGCCGCTGCACCATCGATCGCTTCAGATAAGGCGAAACAATTGGCGTCGTTGGCAATGAAGATGTCTCTTTCAAGGAGGTGTTCTAAGTCTCCTTTAAGATCCACCCCATTCAAAAAAGTACAATTGGCATTTTTGATCAATCCTGTTTTTGGGCAAATCGCTCCAGGTAATCCGATACCAATGCTTGCTCGTGTTGTTAGCTTAGCCTCGTTGGTTTTTATTAGTGTCGTGACAGCGTCTAAAAATTCAGCGTAGTTCTTAGGCGTTGCAACCCGCTGCTTTAATAACTCCTGGCTGTTTTCGTTGTAGGCACGTAGCTCAATCTTGGTGCCGCCAATATCTAAACCAAATCGCATAATACTCTACCTAAAGTTTGATGGTGATTATTTCAACACAGTACGTAAGCGGTTGATTTTCTCTTCAAGAGTAGACATTGGGCAGCCAAGGTTGAGGCGAATGAAGCCTTGCCCTTGCGGGCCAAAGCTGTAGCCCATGGTTGGGATAACGCCGGCATTGTGAAGCTGCTTTTCTAATTCTTCATCAGGAATTGCCATCTCTCGGCAATCTAGCCATGCCAGATACGTTGACTCTTGTACCCGGTAAGTCACTTGGTGTAGCTCGTTGGTAACAAACGAATTCAATAACTGGTTGTTTGCTTCGAGATATTGGATGGTGTTATCGAGCCATTCTTTACCATGACGATAGGCTGCTTGGTTAGCAATAATGCTAAACGCACTGTAAACATCGATACCATAAGCCAATAGCTTGGATTTCAGTGCCTCTGATTCTTTTTCGTTAGGGATCATGGTGTTGGTTAGGCGCATGGACGGTAGGCCAAACGATTTAGTGCCAGCAATACATACCGCTAACTTGTCAAAATACTCAGGGTTAACGCGTAAGCAGCTGTAAAATGCATTACCGCTAAAGACGACGTCTGCCCATATCTCATCTGAAATCAAATAGACGCCGTATTGGTGGCATAATTGGCATACGCGGGTGACTTCTTGTTCTGTCCAGACTCGGCCTCCTGGATTATGTGGGTTACAGAACATCATGATTTTTACACCGCTTTTCAGCTGCGCTTCTAGATCATCAAAATCAATCGTATAGTAGCCGCTGTCATTGATTAGTGGTGACTCTGCGACTGTACGGCCGGTATGTTCGATGGTGCGATAAAATGCGTGGTAAACAGGGCTTAGCAGTAAGATTTTATCGCCAGGGTTACTCCAGCGCTCTACAAGCATTGCAATTGCCGGCATGCTGCCGGGCGTGGTGTGAAACCACTCTTTTTTCAATGTTACTTGGTGGCGCTCTGCCCACCAGTCAATGACGGAGTTGAAGTATTCATCTCCGCGTTCTGAGTAGCCAAATACACCATGCTCCAGCCGCTCCTGCATGGGTTTGGTAATAAAGTCTGGTGCTTTGAAATCCCAATCAGAGACCCAACTCGGTAGCGCTTCTCCTTCAGGCACGCCTAGCCACTTCTCCATGTAGTCCCATTTCAAGCAGTCCGTACCATAGCGGTTAATAACGGTATCAAGTTCGTGCGCCATATTATCCTCATGTAAAGCGGGAAGCCTCAATCATTACAAGGCTTCCAGTTGTTATTTGTTTATCTTCGTGAGTGTTGTTCTTACGCCGTTGCTGTCTCGCCTTGACGCACTTCCTTTACGGCTTTAGCAATCCCGATGCCGGTTACACCCCAGATCATGGCAAAGAAAATTGCAGAGTAGTTCTGAATTGCCCAAGGTAGGTAATCCAGCGTAGAGACGCCTAACGTGGCAGCCATAAACACACCAGCATTTGTCCACGGAACAAGTGGTTCGATGACAGTACCGGCATCTTCGATGGTGCGAGACAGGTTCTTCGCATCAAGTTGCATCTTCTTGTATGTATCGCGGAATAGCTCCGAAGGAATCAGCAGGGCTAATTTGCCGTCAGAAGTGGTACAAACAACGGTAATGGTGGTAACGATGGTTGCGCCGATTAGGCTTGCTGTGCCTTTTATCCCTTTTGATAGGGTGTTGACCAAGACGTTTAGCCCGCCTGTTAGCGATAGGGTCCCGGCAAATGAGAAGGCACAGAACACAAGTAGTACGACACCCATCATCGATGTCATCCCACCACGGTTAACTAAGGTGAGCACATCATCAATAACTGTAATATCCGCTAATCCAGCGTCGGCAAACATGCTGGCATTAAAACCACTTAGCATTGAAGTGAGCGCTGTTACCAAACTAAAGCCTTGGAAAATAACGGCATTGATGACTGCGATAGCAATAGCTGCGAGCATTAGAGGAATTGTTGGTAGCTTACGGATAGCCCCCCATAAGATCAGCGCTGGTGGTAGTAGCAGTAAGATATTTAAAGAAAACAGCTCTTCAATATTGGCGAGAATGGCAACCACTTTTGCCGGGGTGTCAGCAGAGACATCACTGCTTCCAGCGAAAAAGAATACAGCTGCAGAGAGTAGGAACGCTGGAATAGTTGTCCATAGCATGTGTTGGATGTGGGAGTATAAATCGGTTCCAGCAACGACAGGAGCAAAGTTAGTAGTATCAGATAGCGGTGAAATCTTATCACCAAAATAGGCACCAGATACGACGGCACCAGCCACTGCGGCTAGGTTGGCGTCCATCCCCGATGCAACACCCATCAGGGCAACACCCACAGTACCCGCAGAACCCCAAGATGTACCGGTACACAGTGAAACGATGCAGGTAACAAGGAAAGCGGTGAGGATCAGATATTCAGGACTGATGATTTTTAGGCCGTAATAGACCAACATCGGTATGGTACCGCCGACCATCCAGCTACCTATTAAACCACCCACCAAGACCATGATGAATACGGCAGGTAAGGTTTTTGCCAGACGCTCGATAATGGCATTTTGGATATCATCCCATGAGTAGCCCATTTTCCAAGCAACGGTTGCTGCGACAACCGCAGATGAAAGCAATAAGCTTTCAATCGGTAGGCCATAAACGCCATAACCGAATACGAGGAAGCAGACCATCGCAATCATTGGCAGCAAGGCTAGCCCAGTAGAAGGTGTCGATTTTATTTTATTATTCATGTAATTTACATCCGAATTAATGTAGGGAAACAGATATATTTCAAATTACAAACCTATCTCAGGTCACAAATTGAGGATAATGCGACAAAACCTTAAGATCCGTGATGGAATTCACCAATGTAAAAGAATAAAATTCAATGTAATTTACATGGTAAAAAATTGAGAGTTCACCCACAAATGCCGACAATTAATGATGTTGCTAAAGCTGCAGGTGTATCGACTGCTACCGTTTCACGCGTTATCAATCAATCGGGCAGTGTTCTTCCGGACACCGTTGCTAAAGTTGAAACGGTAATGAAAGAGCTTGGTTACAAAGTGAAAGGAAACCGACGCCTGAACATCAATCAGGGTGATGACACCATTGGTTTGATTGTCAGCCGCTTCAACTCACCTTTTTATGGTTTATTGACCCAAGGAGTGGAAAAAGTCGCACGCCAGCACGGACGTAAGTTAATTGTGGCCAGTGGTGAATACGATGCGGATTGTGAGGGTGATGCTATCCAGTTCATGTTGAACAAGGGATGCCGCAACATCGTCATACACAGTAAGGTGATGAGTGATGACATGTTGGTACACTATGCGAAGCAGATCCCCGGTCTGATCATTGTTAACCGTCATGTACCGGCAGTTGAGCAGCAATGTGTCTGGCTCGATAACAGCGAAGGTACATACTTAGCGACACGTCATCTCATTGAGTTAGGCCACCGGCGAATAGCCTACTTATCGTGTGAAATGGAAGTCGATGACAAGTTTTCTCGCCTAGATGGCTACTGCCGTGCATTGGCTGAAGCAGGTATTGAGTTTAATCCTGATTGGATTGAAGAAGCGCCGTTTGGTGAGCCGGGTGGAGAGCAGGCGGCCTCAAATTTGTTGAATAAAGGTTTACCTGTTACGGCATTGGTAGCTTTTAACGATTTCTATGCTGCCGCTGCAATGCAACTGTTCCAAGAGCATGGCGTCGCGATACCTGAGCGTCTCTCAATTGTTGGATTCGATGATGTTCTCCCTACATGTTATTTCAGCCCCAAATTAACAACGATTCGGAGTCCAATTGAAAGTATGGCAATGAATGCTGCTAGGCTGTCACTTGAAGGTACAGAAAGTCCACTGTCTCGATTTTTTCATCCACTGCTGATTAAACGTGAATCGGCTCAAAAGCCGTCAGAAATGTAAACACGCTCTAATTATACGCTCGATACATCAGATACTTGTCGGGCGTCTATCTATCCCCAGTCGTTCTCGTTGAACTAAGCACTTTGAAGTGACTTGGGGATAAAGCAATGAGAGATTACTCACAGCCTTTTGGGATGGTTACAAATTTATAGTTAATGCGTAATTTATCCTATATCTCACCAATAGCCGTTAATTAATAATAAATGCCAGATAATCCAATATCGAATTTATATAAAACTTAAAACTATAACAGGCTGATTTATTGTTTGAGCGAACAATGAGTTTGACTGAATAAGGTGGCATTATGTTCCAAAAGAAATATATACCATTGGCAATTGCTTTAGCGCTAGGTTTGAGCGGGTGTAACTCTGATAGTGGTAATAGTACCGACGACAAAGATAATGAGATTGTCGTTGATATGGAGATACTGAATTACGTTGACCCATTTATCGGTACCGCGGGCTCTGGTCATACTTTTCCGGGGGCGACGGTGCCTCAAGGTATGGTGCAGTTAAGCCCAGATACCACGCTGGATGGCTGGCACTCTGCTAGTGGTTATCATGATGCCAGTGATTATGAAAAGGGCGAGATCATTGATAAGGATATTCCGGTCTATGGCTTTAGCCATACCCACCTAAGTGGAACCGGTGTGACGGACTTGGGCGATATTCTAATATTGCCATACACCGATGAGAATAATGCCGAAGAAAACACCTTCGATAAAGACTCTGAAGCCGCCTCTGCCGGTTATTATAAAGTGACGTTAAATGAGTCGAATATTCAGGCTGAATTAACCGCTTCAACCCGGGTGGGCTACCATAAATATACTTTCCCGAAAGGCAGTGATCGAAAAATTAAATTAGACATTGGCCATACGCTTCAAGCGAATGGCGGTGAAAGTGTCTTAAATAAAATTGAAGTGGTCGATGATTACACTATCCGCGGCCGTCGTGTCAGTGGCTCATGGGTAAAAGATCACAATATCTTCTTTTATGCGAAATTCTCGGCGCCGATTGCCAATGCCGTTATGCTAAACCAAGACGGTGCCGAGCGCTCGTTACCGCATGGTGCGGTCCGCACGGATACTGAAATTGCGGCTTACCTTGATTTTGGGTCAGAAAGTAATGAGCCGATTGAAGTGAGAGTGGGCATTTCTCCGGTTGACTGGAAAGGCGCTGAGTTGAACTTGGAAGAGGAAGTCCCCGATTTCGATTTTGCCAAGGTCAAAGAAGAGGCTGAATATGCCTGGGCGAAAGAGCTTTCTGTTATTGGGCTAAAAGGCGGCAGCGAGGTTGAGAAAACCAACTTCTATACCGGATTCTACCATAGCCAAATCGCGCCTATCGTGTTTGAAGATGTTGATGGCCGATACCGAGATTTACTGGGTTATATCCGCGAAGAAGATGGCCTGACCAACTACTCAATCTACTCGATGTGGGATACCTTCCGGGCTGTACACCCGCTGCAAACTATTATCTATCCACAGCGTGCCGAAGATTTTGCTAATGATTTGATCCGCAAGCAGAAGAACGCCGGGATCCTGCCTAAATGGGAAGCCCATTCAAGCTATACTGGCACCATGATTGGTTACCCCGCGACCGCTATTATTGCCGATGCCATCGTCAAAGGGATGGACGTTGATCCAAATGATGCGTTATTAGCCTCAACGGAAAGCTCGACATATCATCCGGAAGACTTCCCGCAAATTCCCGATGAAATTTTGGCTTCGGTGATGCCTGGTCAGTACAGCTACTACGAGAAGTACCAGTTTATCCATGTGCCAAACTGGAACTCGGTCTCCTATGCACTTGAGATGTCTTACTATGACTGGACCATAGCCCAGATAGCGAAGGCTGCAGGTGATACCCAGAACTACGACAAGTATATGGATCGCAGTACATGGTCGCAAAACCATTGGGATCCGGTCGAGAAGTTCTTTGTCCCGGTGGACGATACCGGCACCAAGCTGGCAGAGTTTGACCCTTATAAAGTTGACCACTACTGGTTTACGGAAGGTAACGCTTGGCAGTGGCAATGGACATTGATGCAGGATTTAGATCGCCTCACTGAACTCATGGGCGGTACTGATGGCTTGAATAAGAAACTAGACGAGCTGTTTAACGCCGAGCCGAATGAAGGCGACTTGCAAGATATGACGGGCTACATTGGCCAGTATGTCCATGGCAATGAACCCTCTCACCATGTCATTTATTTGTACAACCGCACCAATCAGCCTTGGAAAGCGCAGGAATATTTGGATCAGGTATACAAAGACTTTTACCACAATGGCCCTGACGGCTTGATTGGTAATGAAGATGTGGGTCAGATGTCGGCTTGGTACATCATGAGCACAATGGGCTTCTATCAAATCACCCCAGGGGATCCTACCTACACCATTGGCCGCCCTGTTTTTGATGAAGTAACGGTGCATCTGCCAGAAGGTGACTTCAAAGTGATAACCGAAAATAACGGCCCAGATAACCTTTACGTGCAAGAGGTAACCATTAACGGTAAGCCGCTGGATAAGTACAATACTTTCGCTCACAGCGAAATCTATCCTGGTGGTGAGCTGCGTTTCGTCATGACCGACCAGAAACCCGTTAACTAAACCACAGACGATTTACACTACAGCAAACAGGCAAGGGAGTGCTCTCTTGCCTACTTCCACATCCTTGCAACTTCGCGGCTTAGCGGGTTGCCAACAAATTATAACTTCAGGTATTGCCAGATCTCGGTGTTTCGATTTAGCGGTAAGGGATCGCTGTATCTGAAGAAAATGTTCATGGAGGTAACATGTTTCAACGTACGCTGATTGCGACTGCTATTATTCTATCGCTTGGGCTGGTGGGATGTAATTCCAGCAGCAGTGACAGTAAAACACAGCCTGATGACTCACTGACTTTACTGCAATATGTTGACCCGTTTATTGGTACTGATGGGTTGGGGAATGTGATCCCCGGGGCTGTCGTACCGGAAGGCATGATCCAGCCAAGCCCTGATGGTGCCAAAGACGACAATACGCCAACGGATTATCACTACTCCAACAATAGGATCTCTGGCTTTAGTACCACCCATATTTCAGGGGCGGGGAAAGGGGATCTGAATGATTTCGCCTTCATGCCGTATACCGGATTTAACGCCGGGGTAGCGACTATCGATAAAGCCACCGAAGTATCGACGCCGGGGTATTACTCGGCCGATTTGATCGAAAACCACATTCAAACCGAACTCACCGCAACCAAGCGGGTGGCTTTCCACCGCTATCAATTTCCCTCCGATAAAGATCGCAAGGTCAAGGTTGATTTAGGCCATGAACTGCTAGGGGAGTGGGGTAACCATAGCCGCGAAATCAGCTTCAAAATTGTCGGTGACAATGCGATTGCAGGTATGCGGGTAAGTAACGAGTGGGCACAGTATCAGACGGTGTATTTCTATGCAGAATTCTCGGAGCCTTTCGAGTCATATCTGGTGCTGAACGAAGGAGTACAGACCGAAGCGACAGAAATTACCGGTAGCCGTGATGTGATCACCCACCTTAATTTTGGTCAGGGTAGTGACGTGCTTCAGGTGAAGATAGCGATTTCACCCCTGAGTATGGATAGCGCCAAAGCCAACATTGCAGCGGAGACTACCGGCTTCGAATTTGATGAGGTGCGAGATAAAGCGGCGGTCGCTTGGCATGAGGTGCTGGAAAAATTCCAGTTGAAAGGCGGGACAGAAGCGGAGAAAACCATTTTCTACACTGCGCTGTACCATACCTACTTTGCTCCCTTCGTGTATCAGGATAGCGACGGTCAATACCGTGGCATGGATGGAAAAGCTTACCAGGCCGAAGCAGGCTTCACCAACTATTCAGTCTATTCGATGTGGGATACATTCCGGGCGGCCCATCCGCTTAAAACCATTATCGATAAAGAGCGTTCCGTCGAGTATGTTCACGATCTGCTGAATAAATTCAAAACCGGCGGGGTATTGCCGAAGTGGGAGCTGCATTCTGACTATACCGGTGAGATGGTCGGCTACCCAGCGGTTTCGGTGATTGCCGATACCATGGTGAAATACCCAGAAGCCTTTACTCAGCAAGATTATGAGCTGGCAATGGCTGCGGCTGAAGTCAGTGCTAACTTCGATATGAGTATAACGGGTGACTGGATCCCGTATCAGGATGCATGGAACGGGGATAAACGCTGGATTGTCATGACCCGCCATGGTGAATATCAGGAAGAGCTTGGCTATGTGCCAGCCGATATCAAAAACAACCCATCTGATATCTACGACACCATAGTGACTGAGTCGGTGTCTTACGGGCTTGAGAACGCCTATTACGACTGGTGTATTGCTCAAATCGCCCGCCTTGCGGGGGACAAGCAGCAAGAAACCCGCTACCTCGACCGTGCCAAAGCCTACAAGAACTACTTCGATTATAACCCGAGTGAATATGGCCAATATGGCGCAACAGGGTTTATGCGACCGAAGAACCTCGATGGTTCTTGGGTTAACAATATGTCGTCATGCGAAGGCGATGACTGTGAAGGTGCGCCGCTGGATTATTTCTGGCCATACAAAGCCGAACACCGTGGGCAGGACTTTACCGAAGGTAACACATGGCAGTGGACCTGGTTTGCTCCGCATGACATTGATGGGTTGAAAGAGGTCATGGGCGGAGAGCAGGCTTTCCTGGCTAACCTCAATGCATTGTTCAATGCCGATTCAGATGCCGACACCAGCCAGGGAGATATGACCGGTTATATCGGCCAGTATGTCCATGGCAATGAACCCGATCACCATGTGATTTACCTCTATAACTACACCTCAGAGCCATGGAAGGTACAGGAATATATCGATGAGGTGATGGATACCTTCTACCTACCCACCCCTGAAGGCCTGATAGGCAACGAAGATGTCGGCCAGATGTCGGCGTGGTACATCATGAGCGCGATGGGCTTCTATCAAGTCTCCCCTGCCGAACCGGTCTATACCATCGGCCGTCCGTTATTCGATGAAATGACAGTGGCTGTTGACGGTGGCCTGTTTACGATTACCGCTGAGAATAACAGCCCCGACAATATCTACGTTGAGTCGGTCACCATCAACGGCAAGAAACTCGATAGCAACAACACCTTTAACCACAACGAAATATACGCCGGTGGCGAGCTGCACTTCGTCATGACCAACCAGAAGCCGGACGCATGAGCCAATACTCACGGTATGCAATTTTAATGATATTAATTGATTGGAGGATATATGTTTAAACGCTCATTACTTGCCTTGGCGATTGGGGTTTCAATTGGCTTGGTGGGGTGCAACTCAGATAACAATACTGATGATGGAAAAGAACTCCCGAAAGCTGACTTGGTGAAGTATGTTGATCCCATGATAGGCACCGGTGGCTTGGCCAATACCTATCCCGGTGCGACAGTACCACACGGCATGGTGCAGCTTAGCCCGAATAATGGGACCGGTGGTTGGGACTACATTAGCGGCTACCATTATCATGATGATCGGCTGGTGGGCTTTAGTCATACCCAGTTGTCCGGTACGGGGGCGGGCGATCTCAACGATATTTTGTTGATGCCATTTAACAGCCGCTCGGATGAAATGCGGGGCAGCAGTGAAGCATCGCACTTTAGCCATGATAACGAAACGGCAGAGGCCGGTTTCTATAAAGTGATGCTGGATGATTATGGGATTGAAGCCGAACTGACGACCACCAACCGGGTTGGCTTTCATCGCTATACCTTTCCTAAAGATGCTGACTCCAAGGTTGTCGTGAACTTGGGGTATGCCCTGAATTGGGACTCACCGACAGATACCGTGATCAAGGTGGTTGATGAGACAACGCTCGAAGGCTATCGCTATTCGACAGGGTGGGCGGCCGATCAGCGCGAGCACTTCGTGATTAAATTCTCGAAACCCATGATCGGCTTTGAGCTTAAAGATGATGAAACAGGCCTGGTTGTTGGTGGGAACGAAGTACAAAGCACCAAAACCCGGGGATACTTCAGCTTTGATACCAGCGCCGACGAAACGGAAGTATTGGTGAAAGTGGCCCTGTCCTCGGTGGATGTTGCCGGGGCATATAAAAACCTCGATGCAGAGCTTAAAGACTGGGATTTTGATGGCACCCGCCAAGCCGCACGTGATTCATGGCAGCGTGAACTGGAAAAGATCGAGGTCAACGGTGATGATGAAACCAAAAAGCGGATCTTCTACACCGCGATATACCACTCTTACCTTGGCCCAACGCTGCACTCCGATGTTGACGGGCGCTACAAAGGTGCCGATCACCAAATCCAGCGTGCTTATGGTTTTGATCGCTACGATACCTTTTCTCTGTGGGATACCTACCGAGCAACCCACCCATTCCAGACGTTGGTTGAGCCTGACAGGGTAAGTGATATGGTCAATTCCATGCTGGCTCACTATGAGGAAACCGGTTTGTTACCGGTGTGGTCAATGAAAGGCAACGAGACCAACATGATGCTGGGCTACCATGCTGTGCCTGTGATTGCCGATGCATGGCTAAAAGGGATCGAAGGCTTTGATCCTAAGCTGGCGCTGGAAGCTATGAAGGCATCCGCCGCATCAGATCGCTCTGAAATCGTTGCCTATCGTGAAAAGGGCTACGTGCCATATAGCGAAGAAGAAGGCGGTGATGGCTGGGCGGCGTCACGCGCGCTGGAATATTCTTATGATGACTGGGCTATCGCGCAAATGGCGCAGTCACTGGGCAAAGAATCAGATTTCCAGCACTTTATCAGGCAGGCTAAAAACTGGAAGAACCAGTACGATACCAGCCGTGATTGGTTTGTCCCGAGGTTGGAGAACGGCGACTTCATTTCTGATTTTGATCCTGAGCGTTATGAAGCCGGTTTTGCAGAGAGTAATGCCTGGCAGTATTTCTGGCATGTTCAGCATGATATTGCAGGACTTGTCGACCAGATGGGCCAAGAAGCCTTTATCCAGCGATTGGATGACCTGTTTGAGACAACACCCGACCCAGAGCAGGAGCTGCCGATCTTCAGCACGGGGATGGTGGGGCAATATGTGCAAGGTAATGAACCTGATCATCATGCACCATACCTGTTCAACTATGTGGGCCAGCCTTGGAAAACCCAAAAGTGGCTCAAGGAAGTGGTGGATGTGTGCTACACCGATAAGCCAGAAGGGATCTGCGGTAATGATGATTACGGGCAGATGTCGAGCTGGTATGTGTTTACCGCAATGGGGTTCTACCCAGTCAACCCTGCCGATCAGCGTTATGTGATAGGTAGCCCGCTTTTCCCAGAAGTGTCACTTAATTTACCTAACGGAAAGACCTTTACGGTGAAAGCCGAGCAGGTATCGGATCAGAATATCTACATTCAATCCGCCACGCTAAACGGCAGCAGTTTGGATCGTTCATGGATCAGCCATGGCGAAATTACCCAAGGGGGTGAATTGGTATTCGAGATGGGCAATGAACCCAATTATAGTTGGGCTTCGACCCCTGACGCCTTCCCGCCGTCTTGGACAGCTGAAGGACCGTTTAACTAAATCGTTAATATTATCAGTGGATAAGACAGGCTCAGCTTAGGCTGAGCCTGTTGCTAACCCAGCTCGAAACTGTGAAGGAGTCATGCCCAGCTTTTGCTTGAACAGGCGGCAAAAATAGTTGCTGTCGGTAAAGCCGCATTGCTCAGATACCTGCTTTATCCGGCATTGGTCCTTGGCAAGCAGTGTTTGGGCCTTGTCGAGCCGGCGGTGGCAAAGGTAGTCCTTGAAGCTGGTTTTACCCTGTTGCTGGAAGATATGGGAAAGGTAATTGACGGAAATGTAGAACTGCTCGGCAATCATCTCGCGATTCAACTGCTGGTCAAAATGTTGGTCGATATAACCGGTAATTTTCTGAAACAGCTCTTCTTGCCTTGATGGCAGGCTATCAGGCACCTTGCTCATTACCATGATATGGCTAAGGAGAGAGCGAATGACCAAGCTGATTGTGTGGTGATCGGCACTGTCATATCCCAACTCTTCAAGGGCTTGCAGCAAGCCGTTACCGATTTTTAACTGATGCCGGATCGTTGGGCGTTTGGCTACCTCTGTAAAGCCCTCGCCATTCCATTTCTGCAGGCTGAACCCCACTTTATGCGGGCTGATCATCAGGCTGAGGATGGTGACCTCCTCCTGCCACATGGGCTGGCTCCAGGCTTTTGCGGGAAAGTACACCACATCGCCAGCTTCAAGGTTTTGTTGTATATGGTGGCTGCTGTCAACGGAGTAGTGGGTCACAATAGTGCCTGAAAGTACAATATCGATGCGTGGAATATCTATTTGCCAAGCAAGCGCTGGGGCTGAAAGGTTTTCCGCGGCCACATAGACTTTCCTGATAGCCAAGGTGTTATCGACCAACTTGGTGAGCTGATGAATGATTGGGTCTTTACTATCAGGGTGCTGTTCTGCCTGGCTCATGAGACTTATCCGCTATTCGGTTCTGCTGTGATGGGAAATGAAAGTGCTACCGGGAGCGAGTGAAAATATTTTCATCAGTCACTAAACCTAGCGACGTTATTTTTCTGGCTCTGAGTGCACCGCCTTATTAATAAACTACCTGTTTACCTACTGGCTATCTGTCTAACAGCTCTAATTTTAGTGAAAATATTTTCAGTTTTTGTTGTTTTGTGTGGTTGATCTCAAAAGTAATCTGAAAAAATTAACACAATAGGCAGCAGTTGGACGGACTAAAAATTGACAGGAGTGCCACTTAATGAGTCACACCATAGTTGCAATTACTGCTTGTGCTGCAGGTATTGCACATACCTATATGGCAGCAAGAGCGCTTGAAGCCTTAGAGCAAGAACATGGTCTTAAGGTGAAAGTCGAAACACAGGGCTCGATTGGCGCTGAGAATATATTATCTGAGCAAGATATTGCCGCAGCGGATGTGGTTATTATTGCTTCAGACATCGAGATTGAACTTGCCCGCTTTGCCGGCAAGCGGATTTACAAAACCCGTCCGAAGGTGGCGATTAAAGATGCTAAAGCCTTGGTGGATGTCGCGTTAAAGGAAGCGGTAGTTTTCGGTGCCAAAGGGACTGAAGTCGGTAACATAACCTTGGGTAAAACCAATGAAAATGGTTTTATCCAGCATATCATGAGCGGGATATCGTACATGGTACCTATGGTTATCTCCGCGGGTCTATTATTGGCAATTGCCAATATTTTTGCTTTCCAAAAAGATGATCTTGGCCGTATGGTCGCTTGGGGATTTGATCAGTCAGATCCGTTGGGTGACTTGATGTACCACCTGTTCTTGGTGGGTAAGGTTGGCTTTACCCTGATGATCCCGCTCTTTGCTGGGTTTGTTGCTAACTCCATTGCTTCTCGCCCTGCGATTGCCCCGGCGATGATCGGCGCTTATATCGCCAATGATGCCGGTTTCCTGGGGACAGAAACAGGTGGTGGTTTCCTTTCGGCCATCCTTGTGGCATTCATCGTTGGTTACTTCGTGCGTTACTTGAAAATGATCCGCTGGCCTAAGCTGCTTCAGCCATTGGTGCCGATCATGATCTTGCCGCTGATTGCCACATTCTTTATCACAATTGTAGTTAAGTACATGATTGGTGGCCCGATCGCCTCTGGCATGGGCGCGATGTACGATTGGCTGACATGGTTAACCACCAATTATTCGGCCTCGACCTTTATTATCGGTGCCATTATCGGTGCAATGATAGGCTTTGACTTTGGTGGCCCGGTCAATAAAACCGCGTTGATTTTTGGTACGGCGGTGTTTACCGATACCGTGGCTAAATACGGCATTGAAGGGGCAAACTTTGTACCGGGTACGGCTGCGCAAGCGGCGATTTCGGTCGCGCCATTGGGGATCTTCGTCGCTTCCCAGTTATTTAAGAACAAGTTTAGCCCGACGGAAAAAATAGCGGCTAACTCAGCCTTTGGTATGGGGATTGTCGGGGTCACTGAAGGGGCCATTCCGTTTGCCGCAGCGCACCCTGTCCAGATGATCACCGCCAGTGTTGCAGGCTCTGCCTTGGCGGGTGGCTTAGTCGGATTCTTCGATGTTAAATTCTACGGGGGAATTGGCTCGCCGTTAGGTACCTTTGTTGGCTATATTGAACAGCCAATCCCGTTTGTTACTTGGATCCTCTGTACATTTGCGGGTATCACTCTGACCGCTCTGATCATTGGCCTGTGGCGCAAACCGATAGGTGTTGAAACCCCTTCCCCAGCCTCAAAACCAGATACGCAACCCGTATCGGCTGACAGCCTAACCACTCAAGCGGCTAACCGCTTAGCTAGCGCAGAAACAAAACCTGTTTTTCACCCTCAGCATGTCCTGTTTGATAGTGAATCAACCACCAAAGAGCAGGCGTTTGCATTTATCGCCAAGCAAGCAATGGCACTGGGATACGTTTCGGATGCTAAAGCCTATGAATCTGGTCTGAATGCCCGCGAACAGTCATCAAGTACTGGGTTCACCGGGGGAATCGCGATACCGCATTGTAAGAATACCGCGGCAACCCATGCTGGACTTTTCGTCGTTCGCTTCAGCCATCCCATTGAATGGGAAACCATGGATGAACAACCGGTTAAAACCGCAGTGGCACTGAGTATTCCTGCCAGTGGTAATGAAGAGAGTGTCCATATGCTGACGAAGTTATCACGCAAGATGATGCATCAGCCATTCCGCGATACGTTAAGTCAGGCTGACAGCCTTGAGGTCGAAGAGGCGATTGCCACTGCGATTGCTTGATAGCGCATGAAGAGAGAAGTAAAAATGCAAAAAACATTTCATGTGATCCCACATACGCATTGGGATTTCGAGTGGTATTTTTCGACACATGAGTCACTGATCCAACTGGTTTACCATATGGAAGAAGTGATGTCGGGGCTGGAGTCTGGAGAAAATGACACTTACCTGCTTGATGGCCAGCTCAGTATTATCGAGGACTACCTTGAGCAGTGCCCTGAGCAGAAAGTGCGCTTAACACGCTTGGTTCAGCAGGGAAAACTGCTCATTGGCCCTTGGTATACCCAGACCGATCAGTTGATTATTTCAGGCGAATCCATCGTTCGAAATTTAATGACGGGGATCCGTCTTGGCGAGCAGTTCGGCTCGGTGATGAACATTGGTTATGTACCTGATGCGTTTGGGCAGAGTATTGATATGCCCAAAATCTATCAGGGGGTTGGGATCGACAAAACGGTGTTTTGGCGTGGGCTATCGACCGATATATGCACCAGTCGCGAGTTCAACTGGCAATCTGAAGACGGTAGCGAAGTTCTTGGGTACAACATCAAGAACGGTTATTTCGTTGGCTCATATCTAATCGATAACGATGATCCAACCCCTCTTTGCCATCAAGCGGAGGACGGTGTCCTAGGACACCATATTGCGATTCCGCTCGGGGGGGATCAGCGCTATGTCGACCGGAATATCAAAGCGCGGTTAGCGGTGAATAACCAAAACTGTGCTGACTATACCTTGGTCGAGAGTAGTTACGACCGCTTGTTTAAGGCCATAGCTGATGAGAAATTGTCTCTGCCGACGCTTAGCGGTGAGTTCATTGATGGCCAAGTCTCGAAGATCCACCGTTCTATCTATTCGTCACGTTATGATCATAAATACCTCAATGACCGGGTTGAACGCCGCCTGTGCTATCAACTGGAGCCATTAATGGTTATGGCCCAGTCATGGGGCATCGAGGCGAAACCGGCAATGGTGGCCAATATATGGAAAACCATTTTGCGCAACCATGCCCACGACAGTGCGGGTGGGTGTAATACTGATAAAACCAACAAAATCATCTTGGCCCGCTATGAGCAGGCGGATCAGATGTCAGGCTCGGCGGTGGATTACTTGGTACGAAAACTGGCGGAGTCACAACCTACCGCTGAGCAGGGAGGTATCGATGGGCGTTTAACCCTGTTCAATACCTTGCCGTACGCGCGTGAGTCGTTGATCAAAACGACGGTATCGACCGTGAAGCCACACTTTACCCTGTGTGATCTCCAGGGAAATGTCATCGCATATGATGTGCTCAATACCGAGCATGCTTACCGCGGCTCGATCCAGCGCGACAGCAAGGTAAATGATCCCAGCCAGTATTACTACCAGACTGAAATCGCGTTTGCCTATCTTTTACCTGCTTCTGGCTTTGCGAGTGTACAAGTTGTCGAAACTGAACAGTCTTCGTCACTCAATACTCAAACCCGTCTAATTAGTCATACCGGTGTATCTGAAGCGCACATAGAGAATGAGCACTATCGGCTTGAATACAGGCAAGGCCAGTTCCATTTGTTTGATAAGCAACAGCAGCAATGGTGGAACAACTGCCTATCGCTGTTGGATATGGGGGATGATGGTGATACCTATGATTACTCTCCACCCGAGCAGGATTGGCTGGTAACACTGGATTGGCAGGAAGCGACCTTTACCGTTAACAAGGGGCAATGTGGTCAGTCCCTTGTGGTTGAAGGGATATGGCACTTGCCGAAAAACTTGGCAGAACGTGTGAACAAAAAGTGCTCAGGGCAATTGGGCTACCGTATCGCATTGCAGTTGGACACGGCGACTGATGGCGGTTCGCCAGGGTTTAATCGTTCGCCAATTGTGATTGATGCAGAGTTTGATAATCAAGTTGAAGATCACCGTTTGCAACTGGTAGTGACAACGCCATTTGAGACTCAGACATCGTGGGCAGATACCCCGTTTGGTATTGTCGAGCGCGTCAATCAGCACAAGCACCTTGGTGATTGGCGCCAAGCTGGCTGGAAGGAAGAGCCGAGCCCGATTTATCCGATGCTTCATTACGCGAACTTGCATGATGCAACAACCAGCATGACACTGATGGCGAAAGGGGTGAAGGAGTATGAGGTTCGGGCGGACAACCAACTGGCATTAACCATGTTCCGTTCGGTGGGCTGGCTAGGGAAGCCTGACTTACAACGCCGCCCGGGAATTGCCTCTGGGCAGCAATTCAAATATATCCCAACACCCGATAGTCAGTTACAAGGGAGGCTGAAGGTTGAGTGTGCGATGCTGGTTGAACCGTACTTTGAGCCCGCTGGGCTCCAACAGGCTTGGCAACACTATGCTGTTGAGCCTTTGGTGTATCAGAATCAGTCCCTTAACCAGTTCACTAACACCCTTAAATACTTTGTGATGCACCCGCTGGATAATACGGTCGCTGACTATCAACAAGGTATTGATTTGCATTCCGATAGTTTGGTGTGTAGTGCGATTAAACCGTCAGAAGACAATACCGGTGTGTTGGTAAGGCTTTATAATCCAAGCTCTGAGTGTATTAAGGCATCAGGCATGCTTACGTTACCCATCGCGTTCTCGAATGTCGTTGAAGTTGATTTGATGGAAAGAGAAATATCCATTGAATGTGAAATTAACGGTATGGTTGAGCTCGGCGAATTTAAGCCTAAACAAATACGGAGCTTCATTATTCGTTATAAGTAAAAATGGTTTGGATACTATCTGCACATAAATAGAGTTTCACGTTGTTAACCACCTTTTGCCGGCATTCAATGCCGGCTTTTTTGTTTTACACCGCTCAACCCATATTTTTTTGTGATGACGAATTCAGTTCAGAAATTGAATGTTGAGTTCTTGTGTTTATTATTGTTTCACCTTTATCAGTGCGCTATTTTTAAATTTTATATGAAGTCATTGTGTATGAATAAAATCTAGAGAAAGGTAATAAAAAACCCCAGCTATTAAGCTGGGGTTTTTATTAGCAAAGGTCAGGGTAAAATTTAATAAGTATTGCGTAAATGATATATGCGTAGCTTTTCTGCTAGCTCATAAGCGGACACGGTACCTTGGTAACGAACTTGTTTAGGGGCGCCGGTAATCGCTGAAGGGAGCAAAGTAAAGCTGGAATCACCAAAGCGGCCTGGGCCATCGAATTCGAGGTGAACAAATAAAGCGGGGGTGTGGCTGTCTAGCTCGACGTAAATCCCCTTGCTATCCGTTTTTACCTGCCACCTGACAGCCGTTGGCTGGAGGTTGGCATGCTTAAACAAGGCTGGGTAATAGCTATTTTCGACAAGGGTATCACCGCAGTGTAGCTGTACATGGAAGAACGAATCTTTACTTTCAAGTGGTTTTTCTTCAGCCGCATTTGTTTTACTGCTTGGATATTGCCAGACGCAGCTCGCTTCATCTGCTTCAAGCGTTGTGCTGATAGGCCACTGGGCTAATACCTCACCATTCCATTGTATCTGGCGAACATGTCCTTCTAACGTACAGCTGTGATGCTGGTCATTGACCAGATGAAGTCCTAGATCATCAGCGTCTTTGATAAAGGTGGCGAGCTGTGGGGCAAAGAAGCGCTTAGCGTGGTAGTGAAGTTGCTTCCAGCGGCCCGTGTATTCAATGCTTGACCATGAACTTACCGGCCAGCAGTCATTAAGCTGCCAGTACAGGATGCCGCGGCAATGTGCCTTGTGGGCTCGCCAATATTCACTGGCTGTTTTAATGGCCAGTGCCTGTTGGACTTGGCTAAGGTAGAGCATGTTGTCAAAACTGTTCGGGAAGCGGAAGTAGCGGGTGAACATCTCAGTAATAATACTGTTACCGCGGCCATTCTTCTGATGCTGCTCGAAAGTGGGGGAAGTCACATTCCAGTCACTTTCGTCGGCGTAGGTTTTGACAGTGGGTAATGATGGCCAGGACTGGAAGCCAAACTCCGAGCAGAATCGTGGTTTTACGCTGTGGTAGGCATCGAAAGACTTGCCCGAGTGCCAAACATCCCAAAAATGCATGTCGCCGCAATTGTCGTCGTGCCAAGCATCACCAAAGTCGAGTTCGCCGTTACACGGGGAGCTTGCCCAGAAGCGTCGCGTTGGATCTTCGGCAGTGACCACATTGGCCAGAACCCGGTTTAAGCGGTCGTAGTTGACGACATATTTCTCACGGTTGGCTTTCGACTCGGGATACCAGCCAATAGCCCCGATAACTTCATTGTCGCCGCACCATAAGGCGAGTGATGGGTGGTCGGCAAGACGGTGTACCTGATCGCGTACCTCGGCCTCGACATCATTTAAAAACTCAGGGGTTGACGGGTAAAGGGCACAGGCGAACATCAGATCTTGCCAAACCAGCAGGCCCAATTCGTCGCACAGATCATAAAAGATATCGTGCTCGTACATGCCGCCGCCCCATACACGGATCATGTTCATATTCGCCGCCGTTGCATCTTCCAGTAGCTGCCGGTAACGCTGTGGGGTCTGGGCTGAGGGCAAAGCATCCAGCGGGATCCAGTTCGCCCCTTTTGCCATGATGGCTTTACCGTTGACCTTGAAGGTCATGGCACTGCCTATGCTGTCTTTCGTTGTATCAAGTTCGAGTTCTCGCAACCCGATTCTTTTGCTGATGGCATGGTTGTTGAGCTGAACCCTGAGCGGGTATAGCGTTTGCTCGCCGTAGCCCGCCGGCCACCAACGCTGCGGCTTAGTAAGGGTGATCGTATAACAAGCCTGCTGTGGACCCAATATATCGGCTGGCAGTTGAATCAGGTGCTCTTGCTGATCGAAGTTGATAACGAGCTGCTGCGGCTTATCCGACAACGACGTTATATCGTAATCAACCGAAATGTTGAGGTCACAGCTGCCATCCTGGTGCCAGTGTTGGTTGGTGCGTACCTGGATTAAGCGGGTTTGATGGACCGGTAGCAAAATAATCGATTTGTAGATGCCACTCGCTAATAGGCAGATCCCCCAATCCCACCCAGCGTGGCACTGGGTTTTGCGCAGGGTATTCATATGCGGAACTTTGTTGTTACCAACCGCCCATGGTACCGGGAAGGGCAGTTTCTCAGCGCGCTTGCTGGCTTCTAAATCATTACGGTTTAACTTGATTTCGATATGGTTTTCACCGTCAACAAGATACGGCAAAACGTCCACTCGATAGCGGCGGAACATATTGCTGCATTGCAGGACGGGGTGATCATTGATGGATATGTCTGCCATGGTATCGACAAACTCTAAACAGAGGTCGACAGCCTGAGCGTCTAACGTTGAGCTATCAAGGTAAAGCGTGCGGCGAAGTACCCAGTCACTCTCTCCTACCCATTGCACGTCATTTTCATTGCAACCAAGGTAGGGAGGAGGAAGTTGCTGTGCCGTGATCAGTGCTGAATGTATATCCCCCGGCAATGCACAGGCGATATTGATATGAGGGTGCTGTGGTGATGAGAGTTGCCATTCACCGTCGAGTAATAATGTTGACACCATGAACTCCTGACATGATTTTGAGTAAATATAGCTATCATTATATTTATCATGAAAAAGACTGGGGAGAGGATATATATATTAAATACTAGACATATGTAGCATAACTATATTTTTGTGAATTACCCTTATCATTACCTTCCTGTATATCCACTTAATTATAATTCCTAAAAGTATGGATTAGATCATGTTTTTAAATTGGCTGTTCATTTGTGCTGTATTTGATAGGAATGTCATGTATTAAGAATGATTCTAAATTTGTATATTTCTCCTGAAAAAATATCCAAATGGAATAAAAGCTCATACTAGGTATCGATTGGCCGCTATGTATAGTTCGATATTTAGTATTTAGCGATTAAATGCCGATAAACAATGACTACAACAGGCATGAATTGTATTTGATTTCTATTTAACGAAAAACAAAATAAAGGAATGAACATGTTTAGTAAACAGCATATTGCCATTTCTGCAATAGCGGTTATGGCTTCTTTTTCAACATATGCAAATGATGAAAATGCTGCTATTGAGCTATATGGCCAGGTGGCTATTTCAGCTTATAGTTTTGTCGAAGACGGTAAAGATACGGTGAACCGCATTGAAAATGAATCGCGTATTGGCTTTCGTGGTACGAAAGATATGGCGCGTGCCCCAACGTTAGTTTGGCAAATCGAAGGGAATAACGTTGGTTGGAGTGACAACGAAGGGGATGGTCAGCTAGGTTTGCGTGATACGTACGGTGGTTTTCAAGATGATAGCTGGGGACTGATCAAATTCGGCCGGTTTGATACTCCGCTCTACCGTATTATTGACTGGCCTTACTCTAACCCCGGGCTCGGAAATGTGTTTGACTGGGGATCGGATATTGATGGTGGGGCTAACTATAGCCGCCAATCGGATCAGATCAGCTGGGACAGCCCGAACTGGTCTGGATTTACCATGACCTTGGCTGCGGGCCGAGGCAATAACCCAGAAGATTCAGACAGCAATTTTTATGGCGCGGCAGCCCACTATCTTACCGGTCCACTTCTGCTGCATGCTGGGTATGAATATGGCACGGGCCGGGTGGTTGAGATTGAAGATACGGGCAGTGACTCGACACTGTCTGCTACTTCGGATTATATGACCTACTTGACAGGTTTTGAGCTGAACTTTGATAACGGTATTGGCCTTTTTGGTGCCTACAAAGTGATGTCGGCTGAATACTCAAACTATGATAACGCTGGCGCGGGATCAGGAACGATAGAAAACTTGATAGGCGGCAAACAAGATCAGACATCCTATTCAGTCGGGGCTTTGTACAACGTAGGTTACTGGCAGTTTAAGATAGGCTATGCCGCTAACAGCGATTTGGAAATTGATAGCAAGAAAGTGGATGGTACTGCGGACAATGTTATTTCCGGCCAGACGATCTACTTCATTGATAACAACGCGTTAATTTACCTTCGTTTGAAGGCGATGGAAATTGATGAGTCTGATATCACCGAAGCACGACTAGGGGTTGAATACTACTTCTAATCATCACCTCACCGTTTGGCTTTGAGGCTGAACAGAATCCCCCGGGAAGCACATTTTCTGTCCAACTAATGTGCTTCCCACCCCGCCTGTAAATCTTTTCACTTATTTTGCAATAACATGTGTTTGGTGCTGTTGTTATGAAATTCTTTTCGTTATAAATTGCTGGTAGTGCTTTGTTGAACCATCAAAGCTGTATTGCATGGAAGAGAAGATGAACAAAGATTTCCAACTGCTTTTTGAGTATGCCCGAATTAAATTCACCAGTACTGACAATAAAATTGCCGACTATTTTTTAGCTCGTAAGCCGGTGAAAAACATCGAAGAGTTGGCAGAAGAGATTGGGGTCTCAACAGCGTCGATTACGCGGTTTTGTAAAAAAGTCGGTCTGAATAACTTCAAGGAATTTTTGTTTCTCTACCAACAGCAGCTTGAGCAGGAGCAGCCACAGCATGTTGAGCCGAGCAGCTTGCATCATGATTATGTCGATGTGTTAAAAGCGTTTGATAAACGCCTGAATGCAGAGCAGGTTGCCCAGTTTAGTAAGGCAATTCATGACCATGATGTGATCCATGTGTTTGGCTCTGGGTACAGTGCACTCGCGGGCGCGGACTTAAAGTTTCGTTTTACCCGCTTAGGTAAATTTGTTGAAGTGGTGCAAGATAGCGACTCGATGCAAATGGTGAGCTCGATCCTCACTCCTGGCGCTTTGGTGATCCTGCTGACGCTCAAAGGGCAAAATGATCGGATGATCCGCTATTCACAAGAGATGAAAGCGCGAGGGATCAAAGTGCTCTGTGTGACTGCTAATGAGAAGTCAAAGCTGTTGCCGCTCGCGGATGCATCGATATTGACAGCGTCGCTGAATGGTGAAGAATCGACAGGAATGATTTCTGGTCAAATGCCCATTCTAATGGCAATAGATCATATCTACTTTCGCTACGTTTCTGACTACCGGGATTCTATCCAAAACTGGGTTGTGACAGAGCAGCCTTTCATGAATGAATAGGCCGTCTTTTAGGTACCGGGTAAGCTAGTAGCTGCGGTATTCCGTCGGGGTTTTACCTGTTTTGCGTTTGAAAACGCGGCAAAAGTAATTCGAGTCGAGGTAGCCGCAACGCGTAGCGACTTCTTCTAGTCGGAAATTGTAGCGTTTGAGCATGAACTTTGCGCGTTCCAACCTGACCCATGCAATGTAATCCGCAAAACGCATATGGCCCTCCTGCCGGAATAGCCGTGACAAGTGATTAGGCGAAATATTGAAACGTGCAGCGACGGTATTTCGGTTTATGTTGCGGTGAAAATTCTCTTGTACATAAATACAAATGCCCTTGAAGAGATCTTCTCTTCGGCTATTCGTATCTTCAGTTGGCTTATCAACCATGTCTTTGCAGTAGCTTAGCAGTGCAAGTAATAAATATTTATCGGCAGGTTGTTTCTTTTGTTCATGCGCGAGGGCCGAAAGTGCAGTCAATATATGATCAATAGCATGGCCGGTTCGCTGCGGGACGCTGTACTTCACTACATCATAAAAGCCGTCTTCATTATCATGCTTACTGACCAAGCTTAGTCCTAGCTGACTCTTGCCAAAAAGTAGACTTAGTACCGAACACTCATGATCCCAATTGGGTTTATTCCAGGCGTTGGCGGGAATAAACAGTGCGTCACCAACCCGCAAAGAGACATCGTCAATTTGCTGCTGGTGGCTTTCAAAGTGGTTTTGGTATTTGCCTTTGAAAACCAATTCAAGGCGGGGGAAGTTAACTTGGTAACTGGCTTCCGGTGGGGTGACGGAATCACCCGCAAACCAAATATGCTGAAAAGATGTATTGTCAGAGATGGCACAATCAAGTAGGTCAGAGAAGGTTTTCTTCATGTCACTTAATCTGTTATGTCGGTGGCCTCAGCGTAACCCTGAGGGCGAGTAATAATAGTGTGGCTGATATAAGCGCTGCAGGTTATGACTGAAGTTGCAACAGGCACATTATTATGAATTATTGTGCTACTAGCGATATGTTGTTCTGCTAACTGTTATCTTGGTACCAATTAATCGCAAAATTATCATTAAGATCGTATGTTATTAGGTTGATATTTTATTTGTTCACAATATCTGCTTGAGCTTATTCGTACGACAGTATGCTGTTTGTTGATTGTAATTATGAAGTTGGCCAGCTAGAGAATGTATTGGATAAAGGCTGCATTGACTGGACATTTGTATCTATCGTTACCAGTTGTGATATAGATCTTAGCCGTTAGATGGTCAAGATCACGGCAGCTGTACTAACCATAACAGTGAACGATAAGTGGTTATTTAATACAGGGTGTTGGATAAGTGACCGGTTGGGTGGTTTGGGGGTTTACAACTGATCTCAAGCGAATTAATATACGCCGCACAAAGGAGAGATGGCTGAGTGGTTGAAAGCACCGGTCTTGAAAACCGGCATACGTTTGTAGCGTATCTAGGGTTCAAATCCCTATCTCTCCGCCACATTTCAATAGTCAGTAGTAATACTGGTTATTTGACCTTCTGGGTAAGCAGGGTTCAAATCCTCCATACCCAGAGCGTCTCCACCACATTCTAGAAATTGGGTTTAATACCGGATTTCATACAGAATTGGAGCGGTAGTTCAGTTGGTTAGAATACCGGCCTGTCACGCCGGGGGTCGCGGGTTCGAGTCCCGTCCGCTCCGCCAACACAACGAAGCCTCAGCAGAAATGCTGGGGCTTTTTTGTGTGTGTTGAATTCGGCGTCAGTCCTGCGGACTGATTAGTCCCGCTTGGACGCAAGCCCGAACTAGGCGTCCCCGCCGCTCCGCCACTACATTGAAGCCCTTGTCGAAAGACGAGGGCTTTTTTGTATATTAATTCCCGTGACGAGAGTCCTTCGGCCTCTTGGTCGCGGCACTGGCCGTGCGCGTTGACTCCTGTCCGCTCCGCCAACACAACGAAGCCTCAGCAGAAATGCTGGGGCTTTTTTGTATGTGTTGAGTTTAGGCGTTCGTCCTTCGGCCGAATGAGTCCCGGACGGACGCGCCCCCGGTGGTGCGCCAGCCCGAACTAGGCGTCCCCGCCGTACCGCCACTACATTGAAGCCCTTAACTAGGCGTCCCCGACGAAAGACGAGGGCTTTTTTGTATGCGTTGAATTTGGCGTCAGTCCGAACTATAAAAAGCCCTGCTGTTTTCAGCAGGGCTTTTATTTTTACATTGTGCCTTACTTAGGTTAAGCCATTTGTAAGAAGGCCAGAAGCCCATTGAGGATTGTCTGGACCGCAATAGAGGCGAGGATCAACCCCATCACCCGGCTGACAATACTTGCCCCACTGGTTCCTATGACTTGTTGGATTTTGTTGGCCAATAAGAAAAATAGATAGGTACAAGAAAGCACCAGTACTAATGCTACAAACGTTGTAAATTGGTCATGCAGCGAGTAACGATATTTGTCCGTCGCTAATACCACGCCGGTCATGGCTCCTGGCCCTGCTACGGATGGGACGGCTAACGGAAAAATGGAAATATCGAGCGCATGCTCTTTGCCATCACACAGTTCCTTTTCTTTTTCGGGTTTACTGCTATCTGCAAAAATCAACGATAATGCGAAGAGAAGTAATACAAGCCCGCCAGCTATCTGAAACGCTTCAAGAGAAATATCAAGCGCTTCTAGAAGGAGCTGTCCTCCAATCATAAAGCTAAGCAGGACCGCAAATGCCATGAGTACGGCACGTTTCGCTACTTTACGTTTTAGCGCCGCACTCATCCCTGCGGTTGCGGCAATAAAAACAGGAATCGACCCAATAGGGTCGATCACTGCCCATAAAGAAACGACATTCTGAAATAAACCACCAATCGTCATTGTCTTCGGGTTCTGCCTTTATGACTTGTTGTAGTGGATAACACTGCGGATACTCTTACCTTCATGCATGAGATCAAAGGCATGGTTCACATCTTCAAGCCCCATGGTATGAGTAATGAAGTCGTCCAAGGCAAACTCTCCAGCCATATAGCGTTCGACAATTTCGGGTAACTCGGAGCGGCCTTTTACCCCACCGAAAGCCGAACCGCGCCATACTCGACCTGTGACCAATTGGAATGGACGGGTAGATATTTCTTGGCCGGCACCAGCAACCCCAATAATGACCGATTCGCCCCAGCCTTTATGGCAGCACTCAAGGGCCGAACGCATGACGTTGACATTACCGATGCACTCGAAGGAATAATCAACCCCACCATCGGTTAGATCTACGATGACATCTTGAATGGGTTTGTCGTACTTCTGCGGGTTAATACAGTCGGTGGCACCAAGCTTGGTGGCCAACTCATATTTACTCTCATTGAAATCAACGCCAATGATGCGGCTGGCACCAGCCATCTTGGCTCCGATGATGGCAGAGAGGCCGATCCCCCCAAGGCCAAACACAGCGACGGTATCACCGGGTTGAACTTTGGCGGTATTTAACACCGCTCCCATACCGGTAGTGATCCCGCACCCGAGTAGGCAGACCTCTTCTAGAGGGGCTTCCTTATTCACTTTAGCCAGTGAAATTTCAGGCAATACGGTGTATTCGGAAAAAGTTGAGCAGCCCATGTAGTGATAGATGGGCTTACCATCTTTATAAAAGCGGGTTGTCCCGTCGGGCATCAAACCTTTACCTTGTGTTTCACGGATTTTTTGGCACAGGTTGGTTTTGCCCGATAGGCAGAATTTACATTCTCCACATTCGGGGGTATAGAGAGGAATGACATGATCGCCAACTTCGACACTGGTTACACCTTCACCCACCATTTCTACAATACCACCGCCTTCATGACCGAGAATGGCTGGGAAGATCCCCTCTGGATCATCGCCTGAGAGGGTAAAGGCATCAGTGTGGCATACGCCTGTTGCGATGATACGCACCAGCACCTCACCGGCACGTGGAAGCATGACATCAACTTCTTCCATTGAGAGTGGCTGACCGGCTGCCCAAGCAACAGCGGCTTTTGATTTGATAAATTTATCGGTCATGGTCTTTCCTCTGAAGGTATGGGGGAAATATATTGCTAAAGTATAGAGGGGATAAATCAAACTGCAGGGCAGTATCCGTAAGCTAAAAATGTGCTTTAAATCTCATAAGAAGCTAAATAGATATTACTCTGTCGTTTACGGACGTCTTTAAGTGTTTGTGGGACAGTCAATTGCTTCACGCTGCTGGCCTCTTCAGTATTATCGAATGTTGGTTTGCGACCATGCGGCAATGAGTTTACGGCATTGCTTGATTGTTCGGAGGTCACGACCCAAGAGCCAAATTCACTTCGAGTGCTATTCAAGTCGGCAAGGGTTACTGTTGAAAATGCGAGAAGCACTGTCGCTAAAATAAAACGGTTCATCTTCTACCTTTTGAAATTTATACGCAGCGAAAATTGCTTTGTTTCGATAGAAGAGATTATGGATTGTTTTCTATATGATGATAATACGCTGGAGTATCAAATTACTTTTACCCAGCAGTAATAATTGAGTGAAAAAGTTGTGTGAGGTGTTGCGGCTGAGTTTGATATGTGGAATGCAAACTTGGGCGCTATTGGTCTCAGTGCTGCATTTAGAAACCAATAACACTCATATTTACCGGTATGCCTATTACAGGGCTATTTGGGTAGGGTTATTTGGTGCTGATTACATAGGTGAGGATCTCGACGACTTGCTCTGGCGTTTTAGCCCAAGCCATTGCAGCCGCATCGACTTCTTTTAATGGGTGGATAATTTCCTCGCTATGTAAGGTGATATAAGACTTACCTAGCGCGGCGCAGTAACCGGCATCAAAAGCCGCGTTCCATTGCTTATATTTGTCACCAAATCGAATGACAGCAATATCGCATTGCTCAATCATCAGCTTTGTTCGTATCGCATTGACTTTAGAGGACTTGTGATCGCGCCAAAAGTTGTCTGTTTCTTTGCCTAGGACATCGCCAGCGGCGTCACTCGCATCGTGATCTGTTACGGCGGAGGTAAATGCCACAGGGAGGTTTTCAGCTTGGGCTCCGGCGATAATTTTCTCTCGCCAGTCGGTATGTATTTCACCCGATAAATATACAGTGTATTTCATATTGTTGCCCCTATGTCGGTTGTGTTCAGAGGTTTTTAGATAGCTGTTAATAACACCACCTGTGGGCCTTAGACAAGCCATTAATAGTGTATTCACATTTCTTTATGAATCACTCCCTGATCTTTAAATACCATTGCACTATCTCGGCTTTCGAGGATAGGAGGCTAGTTGGCGGGATTACCGTGGGGTGAATTGGCGATTTCTTCACTCACCCATTGCAACAGCTGTTTGATTGCCCGTGATAGCACTTGGTTCTGGCGCACAATATAGCCCAAGCTGGTGGTTGGGAAATCAGGGAGCGGGGTGATAGTACTTTTCAGATTGAGCTTTGGATGGAGTGAAAACGCGGGCACGATGGCAATGCCAAACCCTGCTTCGGCCCAGTCAATTTGGGCATCGACGCTGCCGACTTCCATCACCCGGTATTTAGGTAAATGGAGACTAGGCAAGGCCAGATCAATCAGATCCCGGGTGCGGGTATCGTGACCCAGTAAGATCAGCGTTGGCTCTTCTCCCGATGTCGTGATATTTCCATCCCGTGACTGTTGTTGCCAATCGCTCAGGCCATTTCCCAATGCGCACCAGTGAATTTGGCGCAGTTCGGTAAAGTGTAAAGGTTGGCTTTCCTTCTGGGCGATGACGAAGCCTAAATCCGCCTTGGCACTTTTGACCAGCTCTGCAGCTTGGGTCGAGGTGGTATTGAACAGCGAAAGATCGATTCCCGGAAATTCATGTTTGAATGACTGGAAAGGTTTGATCAGTAGTAGGCGAGAGATAATATCGCTGGCGGCAATCGACAGTGTACCCTGTGACAAATCATTGATTGCATTGAGATCTGATTGACATACTTGCAGCTCTTGCAGTGTCGACTGGGCACTTTGCAATAGGCGCTCACCGGCTTGGGTCAGGCGGAAGGGGTTTCGCTCGACTAGCTTTACTCTCGTGGTCTGTTCCAGCTGCTTGATATGTAAGCTGACATTGGGTTGGGTCATATGGAGCTCTGATGCCGTTTTACCAAAATGCTCTAACCGAGACAAAGTAACAAAGGTATTAAGCCAATTGAGATCTAACATGAAGACTCGCTCTTTGAACCGCTAACGCTGAATGTGTTTATTCTACGCGCTTTGTCGCAAAATCCCATATGAGATCCTTATCAGTGTTATAACGATTATTAATTTTTCTTATTGGCTGGTGCGGCTTAGCATAATCGCATCTTTGTTTGGGAGAGTTAATTATGTCGTCTATCGTTGTTGTTGGTGCTAACTGGGGTGATGAAGGTAAGGGCCGAATCGTCGATTTCCTTGCTGAACAAGCCTCTGCAAGTATTCGTTTCCAAGGTGGTAATAATGCTGGCCACACTGTGGTCAATGATCTGGGAACATTCAAACTGCACCAGCTGCCAAGCGGCGTATTTAACCCTGACTGTCTTGCGGTGCTAGGCCCTGGTATGGTTATCAGCCCTGAGCCTCTTACTACCGAGTTGGCAGAAGTTGCAGCTGCAGGGGTTAACGTTAACCTGTGTATCTCTGACCGAGCTACCTTGTGTCTTCCACTCCACGCACTTGAAGATACGCTAGAAGAAGTGCGCTTGGGTGATGCAGCCTACGGTTCAACCCGTCAGGGCATAGCACCTGCTTACGGCGACCGCGTAATGAAGAAAGGTATTCTGGTCGGTTGGCTGAAGCAGCCTGAAGTACTGTGCGAACGTATTCAGTTCTGGATGGACTGGAAATTGCCACAACTTAAAGCCCTATACCCGAGTTTTGAGTTTAGCCAGACTGCACAAGAGATGACTGAATGGTTGTTGGACGTTTCTGCGCCATGGCGTGATGCTATCTGCAACGTAACCTTGCCGCTTAAAGCGCTTCAGGCTGACGATCAGAACTTGCTGTTTGAAGCGCAGCTTGGTGCCGGCCGTGATTTAACCTACGGTGAGTACCCATGGACAACATCATCCAATGTAGTGTCTATGTACGCGGGTATTGGTAGTGGTTTGCCAGCCCTTCGCCCTGAGCGCGTGATTGCCGTCGCTAAAGCATTCAGTTCATCAGTCGGTACAGGGACCTTGATCACTGCGATGGAAGAGCAAGATGCTTTCCGTGAAGCCGCGGGTGAGTTTGGTGCAACAACGGGCCGTCCACGTGATATGGGTTACTTTGATGCCGTTGCGACCAAGAATGGTGTAGAGCTACAAGCAGCGACTGAGATCGCGTTGACTAAAGTGGACTGCCTAAGTGGCCTTAGCGATCTGAAAATTTGTGTCGCTTACGATGGTGACCACAGCGAAAATCCAATCTGGCCGCAAACCGCTTCTCTAGCGCCTGTCTATGAGCAAATGGAAGGTTGGAGCGAAGACATCACCGGTTGTCGTCAGTTTGAAGAGTTGCCAGTAGCGGCACAAAATTATGTTCTGCGCATCGAAGAGCTAATGGGCGTACCAGTAAAAATGGTTTCTGTTGGCCCAGGCCGTGAACAGATGATCATGCGCTAATCTAGCGCTGACGCTCCTTTCATACTGAAAAGCCAGTACCGTCCGGTACTGGCTTTTTGTTATTTGTTGAAGCGTTCTATCAATATTACACTGGTGACTCAAAGGAGTCAGGCTTGAGCGTCAAGACAGAGCAGCTAAGTTGGTTGATCATCGACTCTGCAGTGTTGCCCATCAGGAAGCCTGCGATACCGGTTCGGGAAAGTGATCCCAATATCACCACATCAACCCCTTTTGCTGACGCGTACAGTGGGAGGACTTCTCTAGCCTCCCCTTCGACAATCTCAATTTTGGTATTAACCGTGCTGCTTTGGTGCGGCTCTAGCAGAGATTTCAAGCGCTCGATGCGTTCGTCTCTCATCTTCTGTGATAATTGCTCGATATCATCATCTTCGTAGCCACTCCATTTTCTCAGGTAGCCTTCGGAATCAAGCCGCCATGCATGGCATAGCGTTAGATCTGCCCCTGTGATTTCACAATACTCCAGTGCAAGCGCAACCAGTTTAGAATTAAAGCCTTGGTATTCAATATTACTGAGGTCGATGGCAGCAACCACTTGCTCGATTGGCTTGGAGTAAGAACTGATCGACCAAATCGGTACTTCAGATTTACGGATGATGTTTAAGGTGTTGCGACCACGTTGGCAGGCCGATTTCTTGTCATCTCTTGTTGAGTCAATTATCACCATACTCGCTTGTGAAGCCTTGGCTTCTTTAACGATTTCGAGATGTGGGATACCGACCCGGACAAGCGTATTGAAAGAAATATTGGGGTATTCAGCATTTAAAACTTCAACATAGTGGTTGAGCTGCCGATGGTAGTACTTTTCAGCTTCTTCAATGATGTTGACTGCCGTATTGGAGTGCTTAGCGACCTCCTTTAACTCGCATAATTCTTCAATAACGGTTAACAGGGTGACTTGCGCAGCGCATTGATTAGCAAACCCAAATGCCTGGTGAAAGGAATCGTTGAGAGGTTGCTCAGGAGCAATGGTAACCAACAGTCGATTGAGTTTCATAAGGCCTCCTTAAACACACAGAAAAGATGTGGTGATTGGCTTTAGTGTATATCGGTTGGTTTTCTATTGCCTGTGTGGTTCATGTTTGGTAACAGAAATATGCATTTATGAGACGGATTATGAGGTATGGATCGGACTTAGTCTCATAGAGATTTAAATTAGCTGTCAGAGGCCACCAAGTGGTGGCCTAAAAAAGGATATAGAGAGTCAACTACCGTTAAGTAAGCGGTGGTGAAGCGAGTCTTTCAACTCTGCTCTTTGGTGCTTGAGTTGAAGCATTGCATCATCGTCAATCGGTGAGCCGTTGAGTTCAAGCACACGGATTTCTTTATCTAACTGATTGTATTGTTTGGCGTCTTGAGCAAATGTCTCATTGTTTGCGGATAAAGCGGTGATTTTGTCTTTGTACTGTGGAAATTCATGAAGCAGAGAGTGATTTTCTCCTAACATACGACCTCCTAAACCAACCTGAAAATGGGGCCCTCGGGCTAATTGCACCTAAAAGGATAGCAGCTTTAGCCTAATAGTCCGGCCTTTCAAAGCGATAATTTCAAATCCATATGGCTAACAAAAAAATCTCAGTTTTTCGTAAAACGCATGGCCTCAGACCGCTGTTTATTGTGCTTTAAATGAGCTTAAACCGTTTCTATTGGCAGCTTGTGGGTGTTTTTGATCTCTTTAATCGCAATACTCGAATTTATGGATGTTACATGTGGGATGCATCTGAGCATTGAAACTCTCTTATAGTATTGCTCAAGATCACGAGCAATAACCTGCACGACATAATCAGATTCGCCGGCGATGCAAAAACACATTAATACCCAATCTAGTTGCTCTATTTCCTTTTCGAATTGTTCGGTGTCTTCAAGGTGGTGGCTTTCTAGTTGGATTTGGCTGAAGCCAATAACGGAAAGATCGAAAGCTTTCTTGTTTAAGAGGGCGCCATATCCTGAGATGTAACCTTCTTTTTCCAGCTTTTTCCATCTTCGCCAGCATGGCGTTTCGCTCAGGTTTACTTTTTCAGATAATTCGCTAACGGTAATACGGCAATCTGATTGTAAGGTGTTGAGAATCTCAATATCAGTTCTAGAGAGTGGTGTGGAGGAATTTTTCACATTCTTACCCATAATGGAAATAATATTTCTGATCTATAGGAAAGCAAAGGGGAAATGGCAATATTTTTGCTGCGATAGCGTGAAACAATACCCAAAAATAATGAATGATTAGTCTCAGAGTTTTGACTGTGACTTCATTCTTACGCTAGGCAGGAGGCTTAATTTGGTTGAATTATATAGCTTGGTCGCAATTACATTAGTGACTGTTATTACCCCTGGGCCCGACTTTTTGATTGTGGTTCGCAATACTCTGGTGGGTTCAAGGCAGGCTGGGATGAAAACCGCCTTTGGAGTCTCTACGGCAATTTGGGTTCATATTGCTTACTCGATTGTTATTGTCAATTTGGCTTCAGCCCACTCTTCGTGGGTGATGGGCATGATGAAATATGCTGGTGCAGGTTATCTTTTATACCTTGGAATTAATGCATTAAGGAGCCGCAAAAAGTCGGTGGATGAAATAGTCTCTCCAGTGAGATCGGATCACTACTGGCGCCAAGGATTTATCAATAACGTGTTGAACCCTAAGGCAACGTTATTTTTTCTGAGCGTCTTTAGCCAGATAGTATCACCTGACACTGAGGCCATAGTTCAGTTGGGCTATGGTGTGATCATTACTTTGATTTGCTTATGCTGGTTCTCTCTGGTTACTTTGGTTTTATCTGTACCCTCGGTAACGCCATATTTAGATAAGATAATGCAGCCCTTTGAAAAAGTGGCAGGGGTACTGTTTATCAGTTTTGCGGTAGCAATTGTTATTTAATCAGGCCTCCAGAGGGAGGCCCACTGGCTAACCCGCCGTCACAATCAAGCCTAAAGGCTCGAGCAACTGCTCTTGTTGCCAGTCACAAATCAAAACCCCTTTGAGATTTACCCTTCTTGGGTCAAGCCCGGTTAGGTCGACATGGCAGAGGTTGCACTCCTCAACATCAAATTGTCCCCAGGTCTCTGGCGAGAACTCCCCTCGGCTGAGATCTGAGCCTTTGAGTGAAGCCCCCAGTAAGTTGGCTCCGGTCCAGCGGTTTTCAAACAACTCACATTGCTCTAATTTTTGGTTTTCCAGGTTGGCGTAAGCCAGGTTGCTAGCCGAAATATAGGCTGAGCAAAAGTAGTTATTTTGAGTCAGGTAGTTGGCAAAGCTGGCAAGGGAGAAATTTGCCCCTTTCAAATTACAGGCACGCAGTTCAATGCCGAAACATTGTGCTCCACGGAAGTTCGCCATACTGAGGTTGCAGTCTTTGAATCTTGCTTCTTTGAGTTTGGTATATTCAAACCGGCAACCTTCGATATCGCCACGCTCGATGAACTGGCAATTGATGAATTCAGCCTCGTTTAAATTGGCCCTGCTAAAGTTACAGCGGATGAAGGTACAGTTTTCGAACTTGGTATATTCAAAGTCTTGCTCTGAAAAATCGTGGTCGATATAGGTTTGGTCTTTCATTGGGAGTCGCCAGTATTTGTTGTCTTTATGGAAGCAGGTTACCTGCAAAAACCGCTATAAATCCAGAAAAATCGAGGATGAAAAACAACTTTTTTCAGTGTGTAAAAATGGCGAAAATAAGGGCTAAAAATAGCAATCTGGGAGGCTTTTTGGAATTAATCGGATGTCCGGTGGTATTTTTTGATTTGTTTAAGCACAGGCACTTTAGGTGGCTTAAATCAGGCATGACAGGAAACGGTACTTTTACCTTAACTGCTGGCTAATATTTCAACATCGGTGTGGTTGAAATTTATCCGGTGAGATTTGTGGTGCCAGAGTTAGCTCCGGCACCCTGACTCGTCAAACAAGCACCGGCGGTGTTGAGTGGGAGCCATTGAAAAGATTAATCAGCTTAGGATTACAGGTTGCATACATTGGAATAGCCGCTGCGCCAGTGGCAATAATGTGGTTAGACTGAGGTGCGATCATGACCCGAGGGGATTCTCGATTCGTTAACGCACAGATGGATGTTGATAAAGGCTCTGTATGCTCTAACAACTTGTGCAATAGTGCATTGGGAAGCGTACTGCCAATGATGATGCTTTCTGGTTCAAGTAGGTTTTCCAATATGTTGACGACAAACTTCAACCTTGAGGCTGCTTCGTCGAGCCAATTGGTAAACTGGCTGCTGGATAAGGCAATTTGCTCTTCGATGAAATCTGTCATTAACAATTCAGATTCAGGGCATTCCAGCGCGCGGCTTAACCCTGATAGTGATAGCAACTTCTCTAGATGCTCTACTTTACCGTTATTCGGCCATTGGATACGACCGATCTCTCCGGCATTATTCCAAGCCCCTTTGTAGGGTTGTCCATTAACAATCAAGCCAGCGCCAATGCCATTGCCTATGTAGAGGTAGGCAAAATTATTTAGCATTTTTCCCTGACCTGAAAAGCGGCTACCTATGGCTGCAGAGGTTGCATCGTTTTCTAGGTAAATGGGCGTGTTTACCTGCTGGCCCAATTCGGAGATGAGATTGAAGTCTTTCCAAATTCCCCAACCGGGTGATAACAAGTCCTCTGGAGCCTCATTGTTGAGCAAGGTCGCTACAGCAATGCCGGTTCCCCAGAAAGTCTGTTGTTCAGAGATGCGTGAAGATAGAAGGTTAATGACTTTTGCTAGCTCATTGACGATATAGGTTGGCTCTAAGCTCATCATTTCAGAACGATGGCTGGCTAAGGTATTGAGCCCGATATCGACGAGTCGGGCCGTCATTATTCCTTTATCAATTTGGATCCCTATTGAGCAGGCATTGTGGCTATTAACTTCCAAAATGGTTTGGGGTTGACCTCTTTTACCTTTGATTTTTCCAGCTTCAGTGAGTAAACCACACTCGAGAAGTTCTCGGGTAATGTTGGTAATTGTTTGGTTTCTTAGCCCTGTTCGATGAGCAATTTCTACCCGGCTTATTGAACCCGACTTCCGCACGGTTTCAAAAACAGCCGCAAGGTTAAATCTACGAGTATCCTCGTGGTTTGTTCCTCTCATGAATAGATACTCTCTGTTGCTTAGATAATGAAGTTGCCCGGCATGACAATACATTAAATCCAAACAATTGATTAATCAAGCGAGTATCACTTCAATATAGATCAAATTTTTATAAGACTCTGTGATACAAAGCGAAATGGAAGTGTGATCGATGATGCTTATTTGGAGGTGGTCGGGTGGCTATTGATGCTTATGTCACATAATGCAGATTAAAAACTAGCCAATATCGAGGTGTGTCTGATTAAATCATTTTAATTGATTTAATCAAGGAAAGGATAACATCATGCCAACACCGTTACGTAGTATGGGCTTAGCAACAAGCATTATTTTGGGTACCTTGCCTGCTGTCAGTATGGCCGCGGAAGTTACTGTCTTTTGCAGCTCTTCTGGGGTAGAGCTGCAATTATGCCGTGAGGGAACCTCGAACTGGGCAGAAAAAACCGGAAACACGGTCAATGTCGTTACGTTACCTGCGGGTTGGGATGATGTGTTACCGCTGTATCAACAGCTACTTGCTTCCAAGTCAACCGATGTCGACGTACTTATACTCGATACCATTTGGCCTGGAGCGCTGAAAGATCACCTGGTCGATATGAAGGAATATGTCAGCCAAGATATCTTGGATCAGCACTTCAAAGCGGCTGTTGATGGCACGACAGTCAATGGCAAGGTGCTGTCATTGCCTTGGTATATGGATACGGGGTTACTGTTCTACCGCAAGGACCTTCTCGAAAAATATGAGCAAGGTGTCCCTACGACCTATATCGAACTGACGAAATCAGCGGAGTTGATTCAGGCTGCTGAGCGTAAGCAAGGTAATGACGACTTCTGGGGCTATGTTTGGCAGGGAAGGCCTTATGAAGGGCTGACTTGCAATGTTGCTGAGTGGTTTGGCAGTACACGTAAAGGTTCAATCGTTAATGATAAGGGAGAAATAACGGTTAACAGCCCTGAAAATGTCGAGGTATTAAAAGTTGCGTCTAATTGGGTAAACAATATCAGCCCTCCAGGCGTATTGAATTACGATGAAGAATCATCTCGGGGTGTTTTCCAAAATGGTAATGCACTCTTTATGCGAAACTGGTCTTACGCGTGGAATTTAGCCAATTCAGATGGCAGCGTAATTAAAGACAAAGTAGGAGTTGTATCGCTGCCTAAAGCGACGCCGGATGGAAGAAATGCCGGATGCTATGGTACTGCGCTATTAGGTGTGTCCAAATATTCATCCAACACTGAAGCTGCCGTCGATCTCGTGCAATACCTTACTGGTCCAGAAGAGCAAAAACGGCGGGCAATAGAAGGCGGTTACAGCCCAACATTGCGCGCGTTATATAAAGATGAAGAGATCATCGCGGCCAACCCATTCCTCTCCGACGCAGAAGAAGCCTTTGCGAATGTTGTTGCAAGACCATCCCAGGTAGCGGGCGATCAATATAGCCGGGTCAGTTATACCGTTTGGTCAGATATCCATTCGGCACTTGCTGGTAATGCGGCACCTCAAGATGCTTTGTCAAAGCTAGAGCGAGAGCTTGAACGAATTAAACGCAGAGCACGCTGGTAATGATTTGTAGGCACAGTGCTGCTGTGCCATTGACTAATACCCATTTGGATAAAAACATGAAATCGACAACATTTGCACGTTACGCCAATAGCAGTGAGCAAGGGCGCGCATTAGCAAACTATATTCTAACTGGAATAAAACAAGCGCGGCAAAACAATCAGTCATATTTACTCGGGTGCCCCGGCGGGCGTTCGCCGATGGCCGTTTATCAGGCGATGTCTGAGCTTGCGGGAGAAGGCAATCAAGATCTCAGCCACCTTGTCATTATCATGATGGATGATTATGTGCTCAATACTCCTCAGGGCTTAAAGCAAGCAGACGCAGCGGCTCATTACAGTTGTAGACGGTTTGCTGAAGTTGATATTCGGCAGCGACTCAATCGCTCACTGGAAAGTCGGCATCAAATTCCGAGTGAGAATGTATGGTTTCCTAATCTAGCAGCCCCTCAGGAATACGATGACAAGATCAGGGAGGCGGGGGGGATTGATTACTTTATTCTCGCGACGGGTGGCTCTGATGGACATGTTGCTTTCAATCCACCGGGAACATCGATCAGTGATGTCACGAGGGTGACGAAATTAGCGGATACAACTAGAACGGATAATCTAGGTACATTCCCAGATTTCAAATCATTAGCAGAGGTACCTGAGTACGGGTTAACGATTGGCCCTGCCTCTATTGCTGCTCTATCGAAAGAAGCGGGACTGCTGATTGATGGCGAGCATAAGAAGAATGCCGTAAGAAAGATATATCAATCGGATTGTTATGACGAAAGTTGGCCCTCGACCATTATCCATGAATGCAAGAATGCGATGGTTCATGTCGTCGACGACGCAATACCTGAAGATGTCACTTTGGATTAACTACTTATTTTGATTTTCACCTAACGCATGATTGAGAGGATTTATGGCGAGTGAAGTATTGAATGTTGGTTTGGTCGGTATGGGAGAGGCAGCTCAAACCCTACATCTACCAACATTGTTTCGCTACAGTGAGCACTTTAACGTTGTTGCAGGCCAAGATATTAGTCCGACGCTAGTTAATAGTTTGTGCCAGCAATATCAGATAAATAAAGCATATGCAGAGCCTGAAGACGTCATTAAAGACGAAAACGTCGATGCCGTGATCATTATGTCACCTGACCCTTTGCATTATTACCATGCAAAGCTGGCGATTGAAAATAACAAACATATTTTGCTAGAGAAGCCCTCTTGTCTTCAGGTTGAGCATATCGAAGAGTTAGCCAATCTTGCTGATGAAAAAGGTGTCAAAATCTGTGTTGCTTATATGCGGGCTTATTCAGAGGCGTTCCTACAAGCCGAACAACAATTGGAAACTTTCGGTGATATAAAAAGCGTGCGCGTTAGGGATCTCCAACGAGAGGGGGATTATTATATCCCTCAAGTTAGTCCAACCATCGTGCCGGATGATCATGACAAGCTTAAAATATCGGCATTGGCTGAAATTGAAACAGCACAGCGGCAGCATATATTAGGTAAAAAAGCCCATTCCGACTTGTTATGGAAGGCTTATCGTGTATTGACGGGCGCAGCGATCCATAACTTGTCAGCCTTAAGAATGTTGATTGGTGAGCCGAAGAGGGTGGTGAGCGCGTTCTGTAACCCTACGGGTGAAAATATCGTACTGACGCTGGATTACGGTCAGTTTTTTGCCAGTTACGAAATCCTCATAGATAACCTTGCCAGGGTTGATGCGTCGATTGAAGTAACCTCTGATGCTGAAATGTTCAGAGTGAATTATACAACGCCGTATATTCGGAATTTACCGACCACCTACGAATATCAATCTTCGCTGGGTGGGAACAACCACAATACGGTCAGCGGACCTTTCTATCGTGATCAGTTCACTAATGAGCTGTTGCATTTCCACTCTGTCATTACCCAGGGTGGGGGATTCAAAACCAGCCTCAGGGATTCACTTAAGGATATTCAGCTAGCTCAGGAAGCTGTGTGCTGTATTGCTAAAACGTTAGGAGTCGAAGATGATGAATAATGACATAAAGTTAGCAACCTGCCCCTGTTCATGGGGGGTGTGGTATCCCGATGACAAGGAGCAGCCGAGCTGGAGCAAGTTCCTCGATGAAGCAAAAGAAGTGGGTCACTCGGTTATTGAACTTGGTCCATACGGGTATTTACCGGCTGATATCGAAAAACTGAAAGATGAGCTTTTCTCCCGTGATATGTCGGTATGCAGTACTGCCCACATGTCGGACTTAATTGTCCCTGATGCCTTAACGCGGATCAGAGAAGACTTAGATAAAGTGTGCCCGCTATTGGTTGAATTGGGTGCTGAGTATTTTGTCTTTATGGATGGCGATGAACTTTATTCCCACCCCATGGATAGAAATTTGAATTTGAAGCAATGGCAGCATGTTGTCGGCGTTATTAAGGAAACGGCAAAAATTGTGAAGCAGGAATATGGGCTGGACTATGCTTTTCACCCCCATGTTTCAACGTGCATAGAAAATGAACATCAAATTATTAGGCTTTTGAATGACACGCCAGATGAGTATGTGAATTTATGTTTTGATACGGGGCATCATTTATATACTGGTGGTATTCCTGAGGACTTTATCAAAGAGTATGGCAGTCGAATAAACTATTACCATTTGAAAGACATGAGCCGTACTGTGCTTGATAAAGTGAAGCGAGAAAAGTTATCAGATAACGATGCTTTTGAAATGGGGGTAATGGTCCCACTGGGTGTGGGGGACGTTGATTTCAAAGCGGTTAGAGATGCAATCAATATGACAGGCTTTAATGGGTATGCGGTGATAGAGCAAGATATTTACCCTGACCGTGAAGGTTTGGCGCAAACATATGCCCGCAATAATCTCGAGTTTGCCCTGAAGATGGAACTGGGCAGCAGGTAGTCATTTATTACTCTGCATATTCTGCCTTGCTAACTCATCAATGTGATATTTCAGTGTCTATTTTAAAGTAATAAATAGAGCGAGTTGGAAGGCAGAATTCTAGGAATAATGGGAGTTTTGCATGGAAGAAGCCAAATATGGAATTGGTGTCGATATTGGCGGTACAAAAATAGCCGCAGGTTTGGTCAATTTAAATAATGGCCAATTACATACTTCTGAAGTAATACCCACAAATAGGCATCGTCCCGCTGAAGAAATTATTCATGATTTGAAATTGTTGGTTCAAGGCCAACTCAATGCCGCTATGGAGGCTGGCTTTCTCGTTGAGTGTTGCGGGCTCGCTTTTCCTGAGTTGGTTAATAACCAGGGTGAAATAGTCAGTGATTGGAATTTCGATTTAACACATTTACGGCAAGATGACTTTCCTGTGCCTCATGTTCTCTTTGATAGCGATGTCAGGGTTGCTGGTCTAGCTGAAGCCAAATTAGGGGCCGGTAAGCGGTTTCACAGTTTTGTTTATGTTTCGTTGGGCACTGGATTAAGCTTCAGCCTGTTTATTGATGGTAAGCCATGGCGTGGGGCTAACGGATACGCGATTCATTTTGCCAGTAGTCCGCTAAGTGGGTTATGCCATCATTGCGGCGAGCTTTCAACTTTTGTGGCGGAAGAGCAGGTTTCGGGAAGTGGTTTGGCAAGTGGTTGGCAGTTGGCAAAGGGGAAAGCTTATCGAGGAGGCACGCCGGCATTGCTCAAGGCTGCGCAAATGACGGAAGGGCCAGAAAGAGCACATATAGAAGAAGCCTCTCAGACTTTGGGTGGACTCATTGCCCAAATCGTTAATATGCTCGACCCTGATGCCATTGTTATTGGTGGTGGGCTAGGTGTTGCGGGCGGAATTTATCAAGAGCTAACAATCAAAGCGATAAGAGAGAGAATTTGGGCTGAAGACTGCAAGAGTATTCCCATTAAATTAGCTCACTTCGGCAATACCGCAGGCATGATCGGTGCTGCATTGTCGCCTCAGGAAACGAATCGTTAGGGAAAGCAACTATGAACATTTTGACGCTTGAAAATGTGGCGAAGAGCTTCGGAAATAATGAAATCTTAAAAGATATAAACCTTAAAATAGAGCAAGGCGAGTTTGTTGTCTTTGTTGGTCCTTCGGGGTGCGGGAAATCAACGCTATTGCGTCTAATTGCTGGGCTTGAACCGCAAACAAGTGGTGAAATGTATATAGATGGATATCTGGTTAATGACGTCCCGCCAGGCAAACGTGGGCTTGCGATGGTCTTCCAGTCATATGCTTTGTATCCGCATATGACGGTGCGTGACAATATGGCTTTTGCCCTAAAAACAGCGGGTATGCCGAAGCGGCAAATTGATTTACAAGTTGAGAACACGTCGCGGATTTTACAGCTTGACCATTTACTCGATCGCAAACCCAGTCAGCTATCCGGTGGGCAACGTCAAAGGGTCGCAATTGGCCGGGCGATTGTCCGCGAACCCAAGATTTTCCTGTTTGATGAACCGCTGAGTAACCTTGATGCAGAGCTCCGTGTTGATATGCGAGTTGAAATTTCAGCGCTGCACAAAAAACTGAACTCGACGATGATCTATGTAACCCACGATCAAGTTGAAGCGATGACGCTGGCCGACCGGATTGTGGTGTTAAATGGCGGTAATGTTGAGCAATTTGGTACGCCGCTAGAGCTATTTAACCAGCCATATAACTTATTCGTTGCCGGATTTATTGGCTCGCCAAAGATGAACTTTATATCCGGTTCAATGGACAGTAATGGCTTCCATAATCTCGATGGCGACACAATAACAGATGCTGCGGTGCCGTATATCAACCAAGTCGCCACGCTGGGTATTAGGCCCAAAGATATTCATTTAGCAACCGAACCTGTTTCAGGTGCCATGGAAGTCACGGTTAATCTAGTGGAAGTTCTGGGAACGGAAACCTGCGTTTATTGCAGTTTGGACAATGGAGACAAGATTAATGTTGTGAAAGATGGGCAGTTGCAGCTGGCTGCTGGCGATAAGGTGTGGCTAACCGTAGACAAAGATAAAGCGCACTTCTTCGGTAAAGATGGCATTAATTTAGTTTATACACCTGAACACCCAATCGCTATCGCATCTTAATAGGGGGAAGTTATGGCAACGGTGCACCAATCGCTTGAACCTGTTTCCCTAGAAGACAGGAATAAGAAAAAACCTTTACTTGCGGTAGTCAGGCAAAGAGAGGCATGGCTATTTTTACTGCCAATGCTATTGGTACTCGGTGGAGTGGCTTTGTGGCCATTGCTCCGTACCTTTTATTTCTCTTTGACTGATGCGTCGTTAACATCACCGGAATCAGCGCAATTCATTGGGCTCGAAAACTATTATTACCTAGTTACCGACCCAAGCTGGTGGAAGTCAGTATCAAATACCCTGTATTTTGCTTTTGTTTCGGTCAGCCTCGAAACCGTTTTGGGATTAGGCATTGCATTGATATTAAATGCGAATATGCCTACCCGAGGGTTGATGAGAGCGGTTGTTCTTGTTCCTTGGGCCATACCGACAATCGTATCAGCCAGAATGTGGGAGTGGATGTTCCATGATCAATTCGGGGTTGTTAACCATATACTCCTGTCTTTGGGAGTGATCAGTGAGAAGATTGCATGGACAGCCGATCCCAACTGGTCCATGAGTGCGATCATTTTTGTCGATGTCTGGAAGACAACACCCTTCATGACATTGTTGATCCTTGCTGGCCTCCAATTATTACCGAAAGAAGTATATGAAGCGGCAAAGGTCGACAATGTCTCTGCTTGGCACCGTTTTGTTTATATTACCCTGCCATTATTGAAACCTGCGATCCTCGTGGCGGTTGTATTCCGACTGCTTGATGCATTGAGAATGTTCGATTTAGCGTATGTCCTGACATCCAGTAGCGAGTCGACCATGACCATGTCGGTATATGCACGTAAGCAGTTAGTCGACTTTCAGGACATGGGTTATGGCTCTGCAGCCTCGACCTTACTGTTCTTTATTGTGGCTCTTGTCACTGTTGTATACCTGTATTTATCAAAAACTCGGACCTCAAGGAGTGAGTAAATGAAAATTTCAACGCAAAGGCGATGGATGAATATTTCATTTTACGCCCTGGTATTTGTCGTCGCTGTTTATACCTTGTTCCCTTTCTATTGGTCTGTCGTCTCCTCTTTCAAAACCGGCTCAGGCTTGTTTGAGGTAGCGTTTTTGCCCGAGATTGATTGGTCGAATTATTTGAGTGTATTGAATGATGGTGCTTTTATTCAGAACATAATCAATTCAGTCTTTGTCGCTATATCTGTGGTCATTTTGTCATTGTTCTTATCCGTTACGGCGGCATATGCCTTGGGAAGAGTGTCCTTCAAAGGCCGTACGGCGGTGCTTATGTCGGTGCTAAGTGTATCGATGTTTCCCCAAGTCGTTGTCCTTTCGGGCTTGTTTGGGATAATTAAACAGCTGGGTTTGTACAATAACCTGTGGGCATTGATACTGTCATACATGATCTTTACCTTACCGTTTACGGTGTGGGTGCTGACCACCTTTATGAAAGAGATCCCTATCGAGTTGGAAGATGCTGCACGTATGGACGGGTGTTCGACGTGGAGGATGGTTACGCATATTTTCCTGCCCATCATGGGACCGGCAATGGTCAGTACTGGACTACTGGCTTTTATTGCGGCTTGGAATGAATTTCTTTTTGCTCTGACATTCATATTAAGTGATGAAATGAGAACGGTGCCTGTCGCAATCGCGATGATTTCAGGGGCAAGCCGTCATGAATTGCCATTTGGTGCGATAATGGCTGCCTCGGTCATTGTGACTGTGCCGCTGATCTTATTGGTGTTGTTATTCCAGCGGAAAATAGTATCAGGCTTAACTGCAGGGGCTGTTAAGGGATAAGCAATTCATTAGCTTAAAGGGTTACCCCGTCAGTATAAAGGAGTGGGTGGGATGACCCCCTCCCGAAGGGCGAGTTTTATAAGCTTCTATACTGCGTTATTGTTTTTTGATTTAGAGCCACTAGGTCTTCAAAACAATGCCTTGTCTACAAGCTTATAAATTCTCTCTGAACCTGCATCTTGAAGTAGCTTGGGTATAAAAGCTGAGTATTTGGCTCAGCTTTTATTGATCTGTTACCCTCATCACCCTTTATCAACTTGAAACAAAAATGTGACTAGCCCAGACCCGCTTTAACATGTTTTAATTGCACAATATTCAAATGAAGAAGAATAAAAGATTAGGGACTAGCATGGTGACATTGAGAAAAGCGGCGGCAGGGATTGCTATAGCTTGCCTGTCGTTGTCAGCGGCCGCGACGACACTATCTGACACTCGCAGTGTTGGTATGGGTGGTGTGGGTGTTGCTTCCGCTGATTATCTGACGTCCAGCTTTCATAATCCGGCACTGGCAACCCAGAATAAAAGCCATGATCGCTTTGGCATGATCTTACCGGTTATCGGAGCGCGGGTATATGATGATGACAATTTGCATGATCGCGTGGATGACTTCCAGGATCTCAATGACCAGCTCAAGGCGGATCCAAATAATCCTGTCTTGCAGGAGCAATGGACCGCAGCGCTGAAAGATTTGGATGACGGTCGTATCGACGGTGATGCGAATGTCGGTATGGTTATCGCGATTCCTAATCGCGTGGTCAGTACAAACTTCTTTATTGCGAGTAATGTAACGGCTTTGGTGCTTACCGATATTGACGAGGATGATGTTGCCAACAAAGAAGTTGTCAATTCGACCGGTCAAGCCCTTGCTGGCGGTACAGTCGATATTGGCTTTACTTTTGGTAAAGAGTTTATCTTTTTAGATCGCGACTTAAGTTTGGGTATTTCACCGAAGTTCCAGCAGTTAATGGCGTTTAACTACAAGCAGGGTATCGACACCTTTGATGATGACGATATTCATGTCAGCTCCGATTATGTCGATAAATCGGCGTTCAATGCTGACATTGGGGCGGCCTATGCGTTGAGCCGAAATGTGATGCTAGGTCTATCTGCGCAAAATGTCTTTTCTCAATCACTCAAATCCAATGAAAGCTTTGGCAGTCAGGTGACTTATGAAGTAGGTGCGCAATATACTGCAGCGATTGCCTATAACCACCCACGTTTTACCGTAGCCGCCGATGTGGATTTGAACAGCAATAAACCATTTAAAGAGCAAGCTTACGAAACCCAGTTTGCCCGTATCGGTCTTGAAGCGGATGCATGGCGTTTGGCCCAGCTGCGTTTGGGCTACATCCATAGCATGACAGACTATGCCGATGACCTGTTTACTGCTGGTATTGGCTTGAAGCCATTTGGCAAGTTCGGGTTAGATATTGCAGCCATTTACGGTAACGAGGATAACTACGGTGCGTCTGCTCAGCTAGTTTTCCACTTCTAGGATCTTCGGAAGTATTTTAAAAGACGATTGTTATAGTAATAACAATCGTCTTTTTTCTGCCTTTCTTAAATCAATACTAAATATTATTTTGAGTGATTCATAAAGCCCTGTTGCTCAAGGTAGTGAAGTACGGTTTCTGAATAGCCAACATGTGATTCTCGGGTATATTTCAAGCTGGTGTAGATTTGCGCGAGGTTTTTCACGTCCGACTGCTCAATCCTTGCTTTCAACTCTGGATAGGACATGTAACGGTTCCAGCCATCGGTTTCTCGCTGGTGGTAGATAGCCTGAATTTCTTCATCGCTATGGTCATGGTAGGTTTCGTTATGAACCAATCCTTCAAGGGGTAAGCGATCTCTTACCTCTGGCTCTTCTGCCGCATACCCCAGAGAATAACCCACCACAGGAACGACACCCGGTGGCAGTTCTAAAATCTCACCGATTTGGTCGCAGTTAGCCAGCGTTGAGCCCATATAGCAAAGCCCCACCCCCTTGGCTTCGGCTGCGATCGCCACATTCTGCGAGACCAGGGTGGCATCAATTGCAGCGATCATGAAACTCGCGAAATTATCGAAGTTCTGGTTGGCATCGTTGAGTGCCAGCCACTTTTTCATCCGTCTGAAATCGGCACAGAAAGTCACAAGCACAGGTGCATCAACCACCATATTTTGTTTCATATGAGGCTCGTAAAGAGCTTCCCGGCGGGCTTTGCCCTTGGTCACGATAATGGAATAAGCTTGCATGTTGCCGGAAGATGACGCCCTGATCCCTGCTTGTAGGATCTCGTTAAGTACATCGTCACTTACCGGCTGATCGGTATATTGACGAATAGAACGGTGGGAATGAAGGTGAGAGAGAATATCCACAGTGTGTCCTTACAGCGTGATGGAAAACAATTAGCCAAGTCAAAAATGACACTGGACCTTCTTGATAATTTAAAGGAAAACTGCGCTTTTTGTAAGTGGGGGAATGGTTTTGGATAAGGAACACTTGTCACATAAGCATATTGATCATTTTGTCTGCCTTAAGTTCTGAAGTCGTTCCTCATTATCAATAAAGCCCAGCCAGAGTATTCTGAAAATGCTGGGCTTTGATTTAGCAAATCATCCTACAGGCTAATGGCTAGGGGATGATACTGCGGAGTTAAGTGGTGATTACCAAGTGTACTTGATACCGACACGGTAGCGGTTTTGGCGTTCGTCACTAATACTGTTCACTTTCACGTTACCGAGTTCAACGAATGGACGCCAGATATCGCCATTTGCAGCCTTGTATATGTAAAGTAAACGGAAGTTATGGAGGTAGTCTGTTTTGCTATCGTCAAATAGGTTCTGACCGTTACTCTCCATTTCGCGCCAAATATTGAACTCGTACTGGAAGTCCCAGTTACCGGTGTTATAACCGAGCCAAGTATCAAATTGTTGGATTTTTGAATGATAGCTTTCGCCGTTAACACCTGTTTGTGCGTAATCCCATAGCTTCCACTTATATCGACCTTGAAGACGGATTCCATTGTCAAAGGCGTAATTCAAACGAGCATAGGGGACGTAAACAATACCTGCTGATGTGAAATCAAGTGATGAGCCGAGTAAGTAAACCGTATTGTCGTTAAGTTTGTCGTAATAAAAGGCAGAAAACTCAGAACCACTCAGTGTCATTGAATCAAACGCACCATCTTCGTTGCCGTATCGTGCGTCTAGCTCAAAACCAATATTATTTCCGGTATCTATAAATGCCTTGAAGCGGTCGCCATGTCTTTTTGATTCATCTAAGTATTGGTGACGGTATTCAATTGTTGTTTTATAGTCGTTTGCTACCGCGTGCGATGCTGTTGCGAGAAGTATCGAAGCTGCTACGAATTTGATTGTTGTTTTCATAATTACCTTTCTAACTCTATATAGGATTGTGTAAATAATTAGGTGTAAGCATTGGCGCTACTGGCTGGCACTTCTGTTGGTCGCCATGGATCGCCAGTATGTTCAAGCCATGGAAGGAGCTCTTCCTCGACTAATTTTTGAATTAGGGTTTCGTGTTGCTCGGCGATGTTTTCCATTTGGTATGGATCGCTGATGTTGTCATGGAGGACGAAAGTGAGCGGTTTACCGATTTTTCTGTCAATCATCAGGGTGTAGCGATCAGTACGGACACCGCGACGTCCGTACGACTGGCCGCCGTAAGGCATAAAGGTGTAGATTTGCGAGGTCGGCTTTTCATCGCCTTCGATACCGGAAATGGTATTGGCATAATTGAAGCCTTCGACTGTGTCAGGAATTTGATCTGATATCCCCATTAAACCGAAAATAGTTGGGTAGATATCCGGTGCAGAGAACAGTAAATCATCAGTATTTGGTGATAAGGTGCCTGGCCAGCGGAAGATCATTGGAATGCGCATTGATTCTTCATAGTGAACATTCTTGGTTGGGTTGCCATTTGAACCCATGCAGCAGCCGTGATCCGAGAAAAAGACCACCAAGGTATCTTCTTCTAGTTTGAGGCGTTCGAGCTCATCGATAATTCGGCCAAACTGTTCGTCCACGCCGTTAATCATGGCCATATATTCTTTGAAGTACTTCGGGCCATAACCGTCTAGGTACTCTTTGTCCCAATCTACGTTCGGGCGTGTATTAAGGCTCTCAGATGTTTCGTCTTTATACCGGTCTAGGTACTTTTGCGGTACTTGATCGTAAGGCGAGTGTGGAGGGTTCATTGAGACAACAAGTGTGAATGGTTTATCACTGTCTCGGTAATTGCCTCCTTCATTGCGTAGGTACTTTATGGCTATATCAGCTTCGTGCTCTGGACTCCATTGGTCGATAACAAGCGGTGTATCCCGCGGTGTATCGTTGGTCCAATAGATAGGCTTCATGTGCAGGTCATAGGTGCCATAGGCATACCAGAAATCAAACCCATGACGGCGATCCGGTGCCGTCCAATCATTCCAGTAGCGACCTTCCATCGGGTTGTTATAACTAGGAACGAAGGGCGCCTCTGGGGTATCAAGGTGCCATTTACCGATATAGCCCATGCTATAGCCGTTGCGTTTTAGGATATCAGACCATGTCACGGTGCTCTTTTTCAGCTCGATGCCAAAATCTTTGCCTCCGAAATTACCGGGCATCGCAGTATGGCTGTTGCCCTGAATACCATTGCGGTAAGGGTATTGCCCTGTCATGAGCATGCCGCGAAACGGAGTACATAACGGAAAGTTTGATACCGCTTGGCGTAGGAACACACCTTGTTTAGCGAACCGGTTAATGTTTGGTGTATCGGACCGGTCCTGCCCCATAAAACCTAAAGACTGGGTACGCATTTCATCAGGAAATATGATTAATAGGTTGGGCTGTTTTTTCGGTTGAGCTGTAGGCTCGGTTACAGCCGAAGAAGATGGAATTGAGCTACATCCGGTGGTTGCCGCAGTAGCGGCAACAGCACTGGTGGCTGCCATCCCTTTCAGCAAATTACGTCGTGTTATGGACATATAAAACTCCTGAGCTTTCGATATTCCGTGCAATCTAAATGAAAGTCGCATCTATCATTTAGTTATATTTGTCATTCGTCTTCTTTTGTTGCTTTGTTATGTGGTTGCGAATCGTTGCGGATCGTAAGTGATCGAAAGCTTGCTGGCTGTGTAATTGATCACAAAAAGAAAATCGAAAATAAAAAATGATCGCTTCGAAAGAAAATTCAGGCTTAAAAGAAGACAGAAAGGTGATTAGTACTGGGGTATGGTGGTTTTTGGTTTGGCTTTCACCCTTTCGAAGGTTATGATAGAACTCAATGCGTAAGATTACGCAAGAAAAACGCAACCAGACGAAAGATTGTGAAAGAGATCAAAAGTTTTAAACTTCCGTATTGTTGCTTTCGTTTTTAAGTGTAAGCTGTATTCGAAATCAAGCGAAAGAGATTTTGCTGGTTTCGTAAGGGGACAAGTAAAGTGAAAAGTGCTGTCGAAAGGCGAATGGAAATCGTAAACGTGGTTAACCGAGAAGGTAAAGCCCGTGTCGAAGACCTTGCTGAACAGTTTGATGTCTCAAGTGTCACTATTCGTAGCGACCTGAGTTTTTTGGAAAAAAATGGCTATGTTGTTCGTTCGCATGGCGCAGCTATTCCAAATACAGGGGTAATTGCAGAGCTAACGGTTCAAGAGAAACGTCGCCAGAATGCTGGCAGTAAATCTTTAATCGGTCAGGCAGCTGCAAAGCTAATTAAAAGTGGTGACACCGTTATTCTAGATTCGGGTACTACTACGCGAGAAATCGCATCCAGCCTTAAAGCGCTGGAGGATGTAGTGGTAATGACCAATGGTCTGGATGTTGCAATGGAGTTGGCATCGGCACCTGGTATAGAGGTATTGATGTCTGGTGGTGTGCTTCGTAAGAACGCACTATCTTTCTCAGGCTCGCAAGCCGAGAGTAGCTTGAAGAATTACCGTTTTGATAAGGTTTTTCTTGGCGTAGATGGTTTTGATTTGCGAGCAGGTATCACCACACATAACGAGCAGGAAGCCAGTTTAAACCGCTTAATGTGTGAAATTTCTGAACAAGTGATAGCAGTTGCGGATTCAAGTAAGTTTGGTAAACGTAGCTGCCATATGATTCGTGAGTTTGGAAATATCGATATCCTAGTAACGGACTCTGATCTTCCTGAAGACTATTTACAAGGTCTTCGAGAAATGAAAGTTGAAGTTATTATTGTCGAGAAAGAATATTAACGACTAACTCCATAGTGACATGTCAGATGTTGATTGTGGAGTTAGTACATGAACACCCTTCTTAATCTCGTTCAACGCCATAAAGCGGGCGAACAAATTGGTATTTACTCTGTTTGTTCGGCGCACCCTCTGGTGATTGAAGCTGCCATTATTCAAGCGTTGAACGACGATTCTTTATTATTAATCGAAGCTACCTCCAATCAGGTCGATCAATTTGGCGGTTACACAGGTATGACACCTGTTGATTTCCGTAACTTCGTTCTTAATAAGGCCGAGAGCCTTAAATTTCCAACTGAAAAACTTATTTTAGGTGGTGATCACCTTGGCCCAAACCGCTGGCAAGATCTGTCTGCTGAAGAGGCAATGGCAAAGGCAGATGACTTAATTGCTGCATATATTGCTGCAGGGTTTAAGAAAATTCACCTTGATTGCAGTATGTCTTGCAAAGGCGAACCGGTACCGCTTACCGATGAAGTCGTTGCAGAACGTGCCGCCCGACTTGCCGTTATAGCTGAACAAACAGCCGTAGAAACATTTGGCTATAGCGATATCACTTACGTTATTGGTACCGAGGTGCCTGTACCTGGTGGTGCAGCAGAAGAGCTTAATGAGCTTGAAGTGACCTTGCCAGAAGCGGCGCGCAAAACAATTGATTGTCATCACGCAGCGTTCGATGCTGCTGGCGTCATCGGCTGCTGGGAGCGTGTTATAGGGTTAGTTGTTCAGCCTGGTGTTGAGTTTGACCATACCGGTGTGATTGATTACCGACCGGAAAAAGCGCAAGCCCTTAGCCGTGTTGTAGATGATTACCAACATCTTATCTTTGAAGCACACTCGACAGATTATCAAACGGATAAAGCCTACCACGCGCTGGTACAAGATCACTTTGCCATATTGAAAGTTGGCCCTGCGCTAACGTTTGCAATGCGTGAAGCCCTTTTCAACCTCTGTGATATTGAAGAGCAGATTACTGCCAAAGCACATTGCTCAAACTTGCGCGAAATGATTGAGCAGCAAATGTGTGAAGCTCCTGAATATTGGAACAAATATTACCAGGGGGATGAATCTCAACAGCGCTTTGCCCGTTGCTACAGTTTCAGCGACCGCATTCGTTACTACTGGCCAGATCAGCAAATTCATCAAGCCCAAGAAAAACTCTTCGGCAACCTTTCTCGCTCGGGTATGCCACTTCCGCTACTCAGTCAGTATTTGCCTGAACAGTTTCATGCTGTGCGTGAGGGCAGTATTGAGTCAGCGCCGAAGGCTCTCGTGTTAGACAAGATTCGTCAGGTGCTTCGCAGTTACGCGAAGGCTTGCAAAATAAATAAAGGTTAAGAGGAAAAATATGAACCATTATCTGGGCTACTCAGAGCAAGAGCTAGAACGCCTAAAAGGCTTCTGGACAGCCAAAGAAATTGAACAGCAACCAAGCTGCTGGCGCAAAACTGATGCAATACTGAAGGAGTGTTCTGTAACTATTCGTGAATTCATGGCTGACGTGTGTTCGCAGCCAGAGTTACGGATCATTATGACAGGAGCCGGTACTTCAGCATTTGCTGGTCGCGCTTTAGCGCCCCTGTTATCAGAAAAGCTTGAGCGCCGAGTGGAAGCGATTGCAACGACAGATATTGTGTCGAATCCAGCCCAGTACTTTGCTGAAGATATACCAACATTGCTGGTGTCTTTCGCACGCTCGGGCAACAGTCCTGAAAGTGTGGCAGCGGTTGAGTTAGGTAATCAACTCCTAACAAATTGTTACCATTTAGTGCTGACCTGCAATGCCGAAGGCCAGCTGTATAAAAACAGTCAGAATGATGCCAAGTCATTGTCTGTATTAATGCCAAAAGAAACAAATGATCAGTCATTTGCGATGACATCCAGCTTTTCTTCAATGATGCTATCTGCGCTTTCGATTCTTGATGCTAAGAACGATTACACGAAAGCAATTGAAACATTCAGTCAGTGTTCTGAGGAGTTGATCAAGGAATTTAATGCAAAAATAAGTGATATTGCAGCTTATGATATTGAGCGCGTAATTTACCTTGGTAGCGGCGGTTTACAAGGGCTTGCACAGGAATCAGCTTTGAAGTTACTTGAGCTTACCGCTGGGAAGGTTGTTGCAGCATTTGATTCGCCACTTGGTTTCCGCCATGGGCCTAAATCAATCGTTGACTCTAAAACAATGATTGTGGTTTTCATCTCAAATGATCCCCATACCCGTAAATATGACCTTGACCTACTCGCAGAGCTGCGCCGTGACAATATTGCCGGACAGGTAATCGCAATAACGGCACAACTTGATAAACGCGTTACAGAGGGTAACTACTGCTATGTACCGATGATGGACACGGCTACTGACGCAGAATTGTTATTTCCATATATTCTTTTTGCTCAAATTTATTCATTCCACCGTGCATTAGCACTGGGCAATACACCTGACAACCCATGTCCGACGGGAGAAGTAAACCGTGTCGTGCAAGGGGTAACTATCCACTATTTACATGACTCTTTAAATAATAAGAAATAAAGGAAGAAAATTATGACTGCACCCAACATTGTCTGGACCCGTATCGATGAGCGTTTACTTCACGGTCAAATCCGTATTACGTGGGGAAAACATACAGAAGCAAACCTTATTCTAGTTGCTAATGACGATGCAGCTGATGGGCCCAATGCGGCATTTATGCAAGCAGGTATGAAAGCGTCTGCTGGTGGTGAATATGCCGTTCGCTTCTTCTCTATCCAGAAGACTATCGACGTGATCCATAAGGCTTCACCAAAGCAAAGTATCTTCGTTCTGTGTAACAACCCAACAGATGTTGCTCGCTTGGTCGAAGGCGGTGTGCCAATTACTCACTGTAATGTTGGCAATATGCATTTCCATGAAGGCAAAAAGCAAATTGCGAAAACAGTGTCGGTTGATGAAAAAGACATCCAAGCATTTGAAGTAATGGTTGCGCGAGGTGTGACATGCACGATTCAGAACACTCCAGACCAAACGCCGGTTGATGTTTTAGAACTGGCGAAAGAGTCTGCTTAATTTTAAACCCTGATCCCCTATAAACAGAGATTTACACAAGGAATAAATCATGTTTTTTGAAGCTACGCTGGTCGCAGTATGGGCGTTCTTCTGTGGTATCGATAAATACGATGTCGCGTTGAACATCCACCGTCCATTGATCACCGGTCCTGTTGTGGGCCTGATCATGGGCGACATGCAAATTGGTCTGATTGCTGGTGCAACACTTGAACTAGCATGGTTAGGTCTCGTGCCTAACGCTGGTGCTCAGCCACCTGATGTAACACTTGGTACGATTGCTGCCGTCGCCTTTGCGGTAATGACGGGTCAGTCAGCAGAAGTTGCAATGGGTGTGGGTATGCCAATTGCCGTGCTTATGCAAATGCTAGTTATTGGTTTCTTTGCCGTAACATCATTCACCATGGGCAAGGCAGACCGTTTTGCCGAGCGGGGCGATTCAGATGGTATCGACCGGCTACTGATAACCACTATTTCACTTCGTGCACTTCTTTACTCAGTGGTTGCTTTCGTTACCGTTTACTTCGGTGAGCATGCTGCAACTTGGATTGATGAGAATGCCCCAACAATATTGTTAGAAGGCCTAGGTATTGGTGCTCGTATGGTACCGGCGATTGGTTTTGCAATGCTTCTTAAGATCATGTGGTCAAAAGAAGTGGCAGGTGTGTTCTTTATTGGTTTCGTAATGACAACCTACTTACATCTACCAGTCATGGCAGTCGCGGTGCTTGGCGCATCAGCTGCAGCACTGTACTACTTCTTCAGCGGTAACAATGGCAATGGAAACAGCAATAACCAAGTAGAGGAATTCGAAGATGGCATCTGATATCACAGCAGGCAAGCTAGCCGATAAAAACACTGATAAGCATGAAAATCTGGTTGATGGTATTGATGCCTATGAAGATACCGAAGTACGTCAGGTTATAAGTAAAAAAGATCTTTGGATCTGTTCTATCCGTGGCCTGTTCATGGAAGGTAACTTTAACTTCGAACGTATGCAGGCGGGTGGTTTTGCTTACTCTATTATTCCGGCGTTGAAGAAGATCCACGGTAACAATAAACGTGACTATGCGAAGTCGTTGAAGAACCATCTACAGTTCTTTAATGCGAGTCCAAAGCTGTTTACTTTCTTGCTAGGTACTGCCATCGCAATGGAAGAAAACAAAGAAAAACCTTCAACTGTGAACGTAATGAAAGTTGCAGGTATGGGGCCAACAGGTGGTATCGGTGATGCTATCGACCACATGACATTGATGCCGCTAACCTTAGCGTTGGGTGCATCGATTGCGATTGAAGGCTCTATTGCTGGTCCGTTTGTGTTCTTTGCTTTATACCAAGTTGTTCACTTCTTTGTTTACTTTGCTCTGATGTTTATGGGTTACAAAGCGGGTACTGCTGCAATGGTAAACCTCAGTGATGCAACTGAGCGCTTGGCCAAAGCAGCGAATATCATGGGTATCTTTGTTATCGGGGCGCTCTCGGCCACCTTCATACGGGTGCAAACCACGGCATCCGTTGAACTTGGGGGTAAAACGGTCGAACTGCAAGAGGCGCTGTTCGACAAGATTATGCCCAACCTATTACCACTGTGTTTAGTGTTCTTTATGTTCAAGATGGTGAAGGGGACTGGCTTCTGGGCGAAACCTCCGGTGTTGATCTTCGCAACTTTGGCCGGTGGTGTTGTCGGACACGCCTTAGGCATTCTGTAATAAACACGTTCAAACAATCAAATACATAAGTAATAAAAGGGGGCACGAGCTGCCCCCTTTAGTAAGGATTTTCAAATGATTGGTATTGTAGTTTCAGGTCACATCAACTTCGCTTCAGGTATGGGATCAGCAGTAAAAGCGATTGCCGGTGAGCAAGAGCAACTTGAATTTATTGATTTTGTTGAATCAATGTCGACAGGCGAGCTAGAAGTTGAACTCCGCCAGGCTGCGAAGCGTGTTGATGGTGGAGAAGGTGTGCTGTTCCTAACTGACATTCCTGGTGGTTCACCTTGTAACCGCGCACTCGCAATTATGATGGATACGGATAATGTTGAGCTAATCGCCGGTGTTAATTTACCGATGATCGCCAATGCTGCATTTGAACGTGATGGCGCAGAGATAAAAGAATTAGTTGAAACGCTACTTGAAATTGGCGGTTCCTGCATGCAGGACATGCGCAAAGAGCTAGAAGCCGTGATGGCACCAGCGCCAGAACTAGAATGTGAAGACGGATTGTAATTATGCGCTATGCCTTGCTTGCTGATCAGATATTTACACCTGAAGGGATCAAAACTGACACCGTTGTGGTTGTGGCTGACGGAAAAATTGAAGCCATCACAGCTTCAGTACCAACAGATTGCGATGTTATTCGGCTAACGGGCCAATCGCTAATGCCGGGGTTTATTGATATCCATATTCATGGGCGGCAGGGTTTTGATGTCATGGATGCAACAGATGAAGCGTTGCTGGCCATTAGTGAAGCATTACCGCAAACGGGTGTTGTTGGCTGGGTTGGAACAACCGTAACAGCCCCTTGGGATGACATTTTACTTGCTCTTAAGCAAATTCGGTCTTTTACCGGGCGTCCACAAGGGTACTGTGCCGAGCTACTGGGTAGCTTTCTTGAAGGCCCATACTTCACGGAGCCTCACAGAGGTTCACACCCGCCAGCTTACCTAAAAGCGCCAACACTCGATGAGCTTCGCCAGTTGCATGAAGCGGGTGGTGCTTCATTGCTACGTGCCGCAGTTGCGCCAGAAGCAGAAGGGGCAATGGAAGCGATAAGCTGGTTAAACGAACAAAATATCAAGACATCAGTTGCTCATACCGATGCCACATTTGACCAAGTAACGGAAGCTCATCGGCGTGGTGCTGATTGTGGCGTACATCTGTTTAACGGCATGCGTGGTTTACATCATCGAGAGCCGGGGTGCTGCGGTGCGGTGCTATACCACGACATGTTGGCCGAACTCATAGCAGACGGTGTCCATGTTAATCCGGTGATGATGCAGTTGGCTTACCGTATGAAAGGTTATCAAGGTATTGCCCTTATTACTGACTGCATGCGGGCTGGTGGTCTTGCGGATGGTGACTACCAGCTGGGTGCACAGACAATTACGGTGACCAATGGTGAAGCAAGAAGCCCTTGTGGTTCACTCGCGGGTAGTACATGTAGCTTGGATCAGGCGATTCGCAACATGGTATTCGATACCAAAGTACCGGCTTGGGAAGCAGTACAGATGGCTTCGTCGGTACCGGCTAAATACCTTGGTATCGAAGACCGCCTTGGCAGTATTTGTGAAGGGATGGACGCGAGCTTAACCATCATGAATACCGCACTAGAGGTTCAAGGAACATTAATTAAAGGCGAGTGGGTATACCGCCTTTAACGCAGAACAAAGAATTTTAAGAGGTTTTATAATGGATATTCGTCAACCGATTCATAGCGATCATGCAAAACAGCTAGATACTGAAGGATTAAGGGAGCAGTTCCTGATCGAAGGTATGTTCGAGCAAGGGCAGATAAACCTAACCTACAGCCATATTGATCGCATTATTGTTGGTGGTGCAGTGCCGACAACCGAAGCGCTGACGCTGGAAGGTGGCAAAGAGCTAGGTGTGGATTTCTTTCTTGAACGCCGTGAGCTGGGCGCTATCAATATCGGTGAGCCTGGTCTTGTAACCGTTGACGGTGAAACATTTGAAATCGGCCACCGTGAAGCTATCTATGTGGGGAAGGGGTCGAAAGAAGTGCTGTTTACCAGCGTGTCTGAACAGAAGCCGGCACGCTTTTATGTCAATAGTGCACCTGCTCATATGACTTATCCGACGCGCAAAATCACCCGCGAAGATGCCTCGCCAGAAACGCTTGGTAACCAGGAAAACTGTAATGTTCGCACCATCAATAAATACCTTCACCCATCAGTATTGCCGACGTGCCAACTGTCGATGGGACTGACGGAACTGGCTCCGGGCAGTCTGTGGAACACTATGCCGTGCCATACCCACGAACGTCGGATGGAAGTGTATCTGTATTTCAATATGAAAGATGACAACATTGTTTTTCATTACATGGGTGAACCGCAAGAAACTCGCCATATCGTCATGCGCAATGAACAAGCAGTGATCAGTCCGAGTTGGTCGATCCACTCTGGTGTAGGCACTGCGGCGTATACCTTTATTTGGAGCATGGTGGGGGAGAACCAAACCTTCCACGATATGGACCACATCGCTATGAGTGATCTGAAATAACCACACCTCTTATTAATTAATGATACGGCAAATATTATAGGCTCTATTTTTATGAGCCTGCCGTATCGTCGCGAATGATTATCAGGAATTAAAATGACTAAATTTGATTTAACCAATAAAGTTGCCATTGTTACCGGTTGTAATACTGGCCTTGGGCAAGGTATGGCTTTAGGTTTGGCAAAAGCGGGTGCAGATATAGTTGGTATTGGCCATGTTGAGGCTACTGACACTCAAAAGCAAATTGAAGCACTTGGCCGTAAATTTCATTACATTACTGCGAACTTAATGGAGCAAGACAACCTTGAAGTACTGGTTGCTGAAGCAGCTGAAGTGATGGGGCAGGTTGATATTCTTGTAAATAACGCAGGTATTATTCGCCGTGAAGATGTTTTAGAGTTTTCGAAAGAAAATTGGGATGATGTCATTAATATTAACCAGAAAACATTATTCTTTTTATCTCAGGCTGTAGCTAAGCAATTTGTTAAACAAGGTAATGGCGGTAAAATTATAAATATTGCCTCAATGTTGTCTTTCCAAGGTGGTATACGTGTTCCTTCTTATACGGCAAGTAAATCTGCGGTTATGGGCTTAACACGAGCATTGGCGACTGAGTTGGCTGAGCATAACATCAATGTGAACGCGATTGCCCCAGGTTATATGGCAACGGATAACACCGAGGCTCTGCGTGCTGATGAAGCGCGTAATGCTGCAATTCTTGAGCGTATTCCTGCTAATCGCTGGGGATTACCTTCCGATCTGGAGGGCCCTGCTGTATTCCTCGCGTCTTCTGCGAGTGACTACGTAAATGGATACACTATTGCTGTCGATGGCGGTTGGTTGGCACGCTAAGGGGCTATGATGACATTTGGAACCAAGCAACACATCCTTGATACGATGAAACGTGTTTATCGCTATCAGGCGGAAAACCAAACTCGCAGTGTGGTGCGTCGCAGTGGCAAGACTCGCTTTATTAAAGATACCGACTGGGAGCGCGGGGTATTCTGGTCTTGCGTTGCTGCTGCATGGAAAGCAACAGAGGACAAAGAGTATCTAGATGGGGTAATGAATTACACCCTACATACTGGCTTTAGAACAGGAGCATTTCCTCGTTTTGCTGATGACCATGTGTGTGCCCAAGCCTATCTGGATGTTTACCCGGAAATAAACATCCCTGAAGCGCTGGAACCAACCATTATGGCATTCGACATTATGCTTGATGAGCCGAAACCGGGCCATCGAGACTGGTGGTGGGTGGACTCATTGTTCATGGCACCGCCTGCTTTTGCGGCATTGTCGAAAGTGACTGGTGAGCGAAAGTATGTCGATTACATGCATACGGCATTTTGGGACTCGATTGACCATCTTTACGATCCTGACACAAAGTTGTTTTACCGCGACTACCGTTACATGCCTACAGAGGTAGGCCAGAAGTATCGTGATGAGTTCGGTGACGGTGGGTCAGAGTTTCGCGAAGCCAATGGTGAGAAGGTGTTTTGGTCACGCGGAATAGGCTGGATGCTGGCGGCTATACCACGATTGATGGCACGCTTTCCGGAAGGTTTTGACCAGCAGCAGCCATACCTTGAGTTGTTCAACAACTTGGCTGTAGAAGTGATCAAGTACCAGCAGGCTGATGGCTTCTGGCGTACCAGCTTGCTCGACCCGGAAAACTTCCCAGCCCCGGAAAGCAGTGCGACATCACTGTTCTGTTATGGCTTGGCATGGGGTATCAATACCGGTCATCTTGATCGTGAAACTTATCTACCAGTCGTAGAAAAAGCATGGCAAGCCCTACAGGGCAGTATTCATGACAACGGTATGATTGGCTGGGTTCAACTTCCTGCATTTAATCCAAGAGATGTGAAGTTTGAGCACAATATCGATTATGGTGCGGGCGCGTTTCTATTGGCGGCCACAGAAATTGCCGAACTAGCTGACTAAACTAAGGCTATAGAGCTGAAGAACCGATCATGACAATACCCAGCCTTGCTGGGTATTTTTTTATCATAAGGAGAGTGTGATGTATAAATTAGTCGTATCAGATTTAGACGGAACATTACTTACGCCCGACCATGTTATTGGTCAATATACCAAAAGTATTCTTGAACAGTGGGTTGCGAAAGGCTACCACTTTGTTTTTGCATCTGGACGACATCACTTAGATGTGTTCGGCATTCGTGAAAATCTAGGGCTTCCAGCTTATATCATTAGTGCCAATGGTGCTCGGGTGCATGACACTGATGGCAAGCTTGTATTAGGGCATGATGTTCAAAGTGATGTTATTGAACAAGTATTGGCAAGAATTGGGCATGATGAGGAACTCAATATTCACCTGTTTAGTGATGACGGTTGGCTATCAAGTAAAAGAAACGACGATATTGAAAAATATCACTGCATAAGTGGATTTGGTTATTCCTTGCTCCATCAATCAAATATGCCGTCTGAAAACATTGCCAAGCTATCGATGAGTCATCACGACCATCAGTATCTGGTTCAGTATGAACAACTGCTTTCTGTCATGCTATCGGGGCGAGCAAATGTGATGTTCTCCAGCCCATACTGTTTAGAAGTGACGGCACTGAAAGCAACCAAAGGCAGTGCATTGGAAGTTGTTGCAGCTCATCTTGGGGTGGAAAGGGAGTATACCCTCGCATTTGGTGATGCCATGAATGATAAAGAGATGCTGGAGTATGCTGGCAAGGGGTTGATTATGGGAACGGCACAGGATCGGCTAAAACAATGTTTGCATCGCCATGAAGTGATAGGCAGCTGCGCTGATGAAGCTGTGGCGAATTATATTGCTGCCTATTTGTAATGAAGTCGCCATGAAAATCATGATTATTACTGTTGTGTAATAGTTTTTTGTAATTTTAGCGGATTATCATTTTTTCATCGATCAATATAATGGCCTCCATCGAAACGGAACAGTTCGTTTCCACAGAATTTGATTTTGATGAAAGGATAAAAGAATGACTGCTCAGACAATTAAATCTCGTGCTGCTGTTGCTTGGGGTCCAGGCCAAAAACTATCAATGGAAGAAGTGGATGTAATGCCACCGCAAAAAGGCGAAGTCCGCATCCGCATGATTGCAACCGGTGTTTGTCACACAGACGCATTTACTCTATCAGGTGACGATCCTGAAGGGATCTTCCCATGTATCTTGGGTCACGAAGGTGGCGGTATCGTTGAGTCTATCGGCGAAGGTGTAACGAGCGTGCAGGTTGGCGACCACGTTATCCCTCTTTACACTCCAGAGTGTGGTGAGTGTAAGTTCTGTAAGTCGGGCAAAACCAACCTGTGTCAGAAAATTCGCGAAACGCAAGGTAAAGGCTTGATGCCAGACGGCACAACCCGTTTCTCTATTAATGGTGAGCCAATTTTCCACTACATGGGGACATCGACGTTCTCAGAGTATACGGTATTACCAGAAATCTCATTGGCGAAAGTAAACCCAGATGCACCACTTGAAGAGGTATGCCTATTAGGTTGTGGTGTAACAACAGGTATGGGCGCTGTGATGAATACAGCCAAAGTAGAAGAAGGTGATACTGTTGCTGTCTTCGGTCTTGGTGGTATTGGTTTGTCTGCCATAATCGGCGCACAGATGGCTAAAGCGTCACGCATTATTGCTATCGACATCAACGAGAGCAAGTTCGAGCTCGCTCGTAAACTGGGCGCGACAGATTGTGTGAACCCGAAAGATTTCGATAAGCCAATTCAAGATGTGATCGTTGAGATGACTGACGGCGGTGTTGACTACTCGTTCGAATGTATCGGCAATGTACACGTTATGCGTTCAGCGCTTGAGTGCTGCCACAAAGGTTGGGGTGAGTCTGTGGTGATCGGCGTTGCCGGTGCTGGCCAAGAGATCTCTACCCGTCCATTCCAGCTAGTGACTGGCCGTGTATGGCGCGGTTCTGCATTCGGTGGTGTTAAAGGTCGTTCTGAACTACCAGAGTACGTAGAACGTTACATGCAAGGTGAGTTTAAGCTAGACGACTTCATTACCCACACAATGGCACTTGAAGACGTTAATGAAGCATTTGACCTGATGCACAAAGGTGAAAGTATTCGTACCGTACTTCATTTCGATAAGTAATTATCACTTAGACTGAAGACAGTTTATCTTGTGATGTTTGAATAATTAGCCCCCTCCTTGCAGGGGGCTTTTTATTAACTCACTTTCATATTGATGTCTTTTTTTCTTTCGTTGGTGATATTCTTGGCGGAAAATGGCTTTGTTTTCTTTCATTTTATTGCATTGTGATCTTCATTGTTTTTCATTTGTATTCTTTTGCTAACGTTAATGCCTGATTATTGTGCAATGACGGAGGTAACAATGAAAAAGCTCCCCCTAATTTTTTCCATATCGGCAGCCTTAGCGACAGTCTCATTTTCATCTTGGGCGATAACACCTATAGAGCCAAACAACCTAATCAAGACAGAATTACGTAGTGTAGATCAGCAGGAATTTCATCAATTAAGAGTGCGTTGGGCCGAAAATTACCTTGGTGATCCCGAGATCCCTTTTGACGATAGACTGAAAAGCATGGTTGTTAGCACTAACAACAATGCCGAGAAGCAATGGCTATCAATGAATACTGAGGGTGATCGCCACAGTTTATGGGACGATCTTTGGCTAAATGAAGATACTGAAGAGGGGCGGGCCGTTTTAGGGCAAAACATTCGGGCTTCTTACCAGCGAATATTTACCATGGCCAAAGCTTATCGCTTAAGAGATGGGCAATATCAAAATAACCCAGAACTGCTAGCGGCAATTATTGATGGGATGGACTTCCTAAATACACATTATTACAAGGTAGGGGCGAAGGAGTGGGGGAATTGGTGGAATTGGGAACTGGGTACACCGCGTGATGTTCACAATATTCTCAGTTTGATTTATGACGATGTGCCACAACCTCTGGTATCTAACCATCTAGCAGCGACAGAGTACTTTACGCCAGAGGCAACACATTTGGGCGCGGGCCCTGGTGCCGCGTGGTCGAGTAACCCAAACTATAGAGAATCAACTGGCGGTAATAGAACCGATAATACGCAGGTTGTTTTGCTTCGTGGGATACTTGGTAATAACGCTGTAGAAATAGAGGAATCCATTGCCGCATTACCACCGGTACTTGAGTATGTCACCACCAGTGATGGCTTCTATCAAGATGGCTCATTTGTTCAACATTACGATATTGCTTACAACGGTACGTACGGCAATGTCCTCCTCAATGGGCTAGGGCTACAGATTAACCTCGTTGCAGGGTCTCCTTGGGAAGCAACCGATCCTACTCTACAAGAAATTTACCCGATTATTTACAAGAGCTTTGAACCATTCCTTTATAAAGGGACAATGCTTGAGTTTGTAAATGGCCGTGCTATTTCCAGACCTAAAGAGCAAGGCCATGATGTGGGACACCAAGTAATGCGCTCGATATTACATTATATCGATGGTGCGACACCAGAAGACCAATCTCGCCTCGAATCAATGCTTAAGACATTGATTAATGAAGATACCTTCCAAGATTTCTTTTCATCTACCAGCAATGTAGTGAACTACCAGAAGTCGGTGGTATTAGTGAATGACGAAACCATTCCTGAGCGAGGTGAGTTAGTCGGGCATTACAGCTATCCGACCATGGATCGAGCGATACACCGCCGAGATGGCTGGCTATTTAGCGTTGCAATGCATTCAAGCCGTTTAGGAAACTTTGAATGCATGAATGAAGAAAACCGTAAAGGTTGGTATACCGGTGACGGCATGTCTTATCTCTATAACGGTCAACTCGATCACTATACTGATTTTTGGCCTGCAATAGACAGTTATAAGCTGGAAGGAACGACTGTCGATAATCAGCTAATGCAGGAATGCGAAGGTCAGCGAAATGATATCAGAGGGGGCCGAAAATCTGAGATGGATTGGGTTGCTACCCTGAAGTTGGGCGATTTCGGTATCGCAGGTATGGATTTCTATAACTGGGATGAAACACTGACTGCGAAGAAGTCGTGGTTCATGTTAGATAACGAAGTTGTGATGCTGGGTTCCGATATTCAATCGAGCATAGGCGCAGAATTAGCAACGGTTGTGGCGAATCGCAAGGTTGCTGGTGAAGGGCAAACGAGCATCTATGTTAATGGAAAAAGCTGGGATAATAGTCAGGGTACCGTAGAAGACGTATCTAGCGTAAGTGTCCGAAACTCGGCGCTGAATAATAGCGATGTAAGTTATGTTTTCTTAGCACCAACGGATATTGAGTTAAAGCGTGAGCAGCGTATTGGTAATTGGTCTGAAATCGGTACTCGTGAGGGCGAAGTCGAAGCCACGTTCATTACAGCAGAACAAAAGCATGATACTGGGCTAAATAGTTATGCATATGCTTTGCTGCCTAATGCTGACAGTAAAGCCGTTAAGCGATTCACTCGCAATCCGAAACTCGATATTTTGCGTAATGATGACCAAGCACATGCAATTTTTGATAAGTCACTAAAGTTACTTGCTGCTAACGTTTGGACTGATCAAAAGGTGAAGATCAATAAGTCGTTAACCACATATAGCCCAATGGCGATCATGATCCAAAAGGATAAAGGTGGTAAACAACAAATCGCGGTGACTGATCCAGTGCAAACTCAAACATCGGTGCGTTTTAAGTTAGATAAAAAGGTGAAACTGATTTCTGACCCGCAGGGACGTGTCCAGCAACAATCAGCCAAAGAGTTGGTGGTTGATGTGTCTGATCTTAAAGGTATGAGCTACCAGTTTACGGTGAAATAGCTGCTTGCAGTACATTTAACTTTCTTATGAAAATCCTAACAGCCTCTCTGGAATCAGAGGGGCTGTTATACCCAAGCTACTTGAAGGTTCAGCGAGATTTTATAAGCTTGTGACAAGGCATTACACGCCTTTCGGACTATTTCAGACATTGTAGTGACGTTCATTGCTATGTCCTTTTCACCTTATTGATTAACCATTAGTTATGTTTAATCTTTCACTTGTTTTTCAATTTTGCTTTCACTTTTGCTTTTCTTCAAATTAATCACTCGAACCACCTTACGTTTACTTTTGATTTTGCTTTGATGTGATTATTGTCACTTATTTTCTTCGTTTGCTTTCGTATCATCTTTCACAGTTCTTCGAAGTGGAAAGGTAGAAAATGAGCCAAGCAAACAAAGCCCGCTTTCATATGATGGCGAAGCCAACCAGTTTTCACTGCAATTTGAAGTGTGACTATTGTTTCTACCTTGAAAAAGAAGAGTCTTTGCCTGCGGTTTCAGAGGCCAAGTCCGACTATATGACCGATGGCATGCTCAAGCGCTATATTCGCGACTATATCAGTTCGCAAGACAGCAATGATGTTGATTTTGCATGGCAAGGCGGAGAGCCGACCCTTGCTGGAATCGATTTCTATAAGCAAGCGGTGAAATACCAGCAGCAATATGCAGATGGCAAAAACATCACCAATAGCTTCCAGACCAATGCGGTGGCCATAAACAAGCAATGGGCACAGTTCTTTGCTGAACATCAGTTTTTAATCGGGGTATCGATCGATGGTATTGCTGAGGTACATGATAAATATCGGATCTCGGTAAATGGCCGCCCTACATTCGAGCGTGTTAAGCGAGCCATTGAATTATTGAAAGAGCACGGGGTGGAGTTTAATACCTTAACCGTGATTAATGATCAGAACTGGAACAAAGGCCGAGAAACTTATCAGGCTTTAAAAGCGCTTGGTTCGCAGCACTTGCAGTTTATCCCGATTGTAGAACTACAGCCTGAATGCCAAACCATCAATAAAGGTCACTACTGCCAAGTAGGGGGTAGCGAAAATAAACTTGCGCCTTTTTCCGTACCTTCCCATGGCTATGGGCAGTTTATGACGGATGTGTTTGATGAGTGGATTAAAGAAGATGTTGGCCAAGTATTCGTCCGTATGTTCGACAGCGTTTTGGCAACGTGGATGGGGTACCCGGCATCGGTGTGTGTGCAGTCGCGTGAATGTGGTCAGGCAATGGTGATTGAATCAAATGGCGATCTCTATTCTTGCGACCATTATGTTTATCCCGCCAATAAACTAGGCAACATCAGTCAAACCAATATCGCCACCTTAGCAACTAATAAACAGCAGCGCCGTTTTGGCAGTGCCAAATCCTCAAAGCTTACCCAGCAATGCAAACAGTGCGATTTCCAAGCTCTTTGCTTTGGAGGGTGCCCGAAACACCGCATTCAAGCGGTAGAAGGGGAGCGCCAGAAGCACAACTACCTGTGCACTTCTTACCAACGAATTTTTAGCCATACAGCGCCAGCAATGCACTTGATGGCCCAAGAAATCCAACGAGGCGGCAATGCCGCTAATGTCATGCCAATTTTAGCCAGAATGACGGCTAACTGACCCTACGAATAAAGGAGTTCATAATGAAACTGTCCTCATCGAAGAAGACGGTACTAGCAGGCTTTGTTGCTGCAGCTTGTGCTACAGCACCAGTTGTGTCTGTTGCAGCAGAGAAAGTAGAGCAGCCAAATGTCTTATTGATTGTGATGGATGATCTCGGCACTGCGCAGCTTGATTTTGCAATGGAAAGTATTGATAAGGCTGAGTTGATAAAGCGGCCTGTACCTGCTCGCTATGATGGTGACTTTGACAAGCTGTATGATGCAGCCAAGCGTTCAATGCCTAATATTACCGAGCTGGCAAACGAAGGCGTGAGAATGACCAACGCCTATGTGGCTACACCAGTGTGTGGTCCTTCTCGGGCAGGAATGATGACAGGCCGTAATCCACATAGTTTTGGCACATACAGTAACGATGATGCGAAACTGGGTATCCCGCAAGATATAAAATTGCTGCCGGAGCTGTTTACCGAAAATGGCTATGCCACGGCCAATATCGGTAAGTGGCACAACGCGCCAGTGACTAAAAAGTCAGTCCCGGAAGATGTACGCACTCGCGATTACCATGAGAATGAAATCCCATTCGCCAACGAAGGGTATGGTGCGGAAGAGCGTGGTTTTGATTATTCCTACAGCTACTACGCTTCTGGTGTCGCCTTATATGACTCCCCGGCTATATTCCGCAATGGCGAAAATGTACCAGCCCCAGGGTATATCACTCATAATCTTACTGATGAAACCGTGACGTTTATCGAGCAGGCAAATAAAGAAGATAAGCCATTCTTCGTTAACCTTGCCTATAGTGTGCCGCACATTCCTCTAGAGGAACCTGCACCAGCTAAATACATGGATCGCTTTAATACAGGTAATGTTGAAGTCGATAAGTACTACGCTCATGTGAACGCGTCGGACGAAGGTATTGGTAAGATTGTCGATAAGCTGAAAGAGATAGGGGAGTATGAAAACACCCTTATTTTCTTCCTGTCGGATAACGGGGCGGTATTTGAGTCGCCTATGCCGATGAATGGTATGGATCGTGCGTTTAAGGGAACACGATATCGTGGTGGTGTACACGTACCGTTTATTGCCCATTGGAAGGGCAAGCTTCCTGAAGGGCAAGTGAATGACACTATGATTTCCGCGATGGATATTCTGCCGACGGCATTAGAAGCTGCTCGCATTGAAATTCCAGCTGAAATGAAAGTCAATGGCCAGAATATTATGCCGCTGTTTATGGGTGAAGAGCAGGAGCCGCATAAGTATCTATATTGGGCAGGTCCTCGTGCACTGCATTATTCACCAGAAAGTGCTGATTTCTGGAATCATTACTGGAAGTGGATCTCTTTCGAGGAAGAGGAGTTCATTCCTAGCCCGTATATTGAGCGTCACTCTAAAGGCGAATGGGCAATTAAAGATCAAAACTGGTCGCTGCATTATTACGATGATGGCAATGCAGAATTCGAGCTTTATAACTATGCAAAAGACCCTGCAGAATCGAATAACCTAGCTGACAAATACCCAGAAAAAGTGAAGGAGCTAAGAACGGCTTTCTATAACTGGGTTAAAGACAAACCTGCTCCTATCGCATGGGGACAGGATCGCTACGAGATCATTACAGAGTCTGCTAAATAACCTTATCTAGGCCTCTTCGGAGGCCTTTTTGCTTCTTATTGAGCCAAACCCTATGCAAAAGACCATCAGCGCTAAGCCGCGTCCTAAAATTCCTTATGAACACCCAGATGCAGCGATGTATCTTAAATTGTGCAAAGAAAACCTGATCCGTCAACGTTATAAAAAGCCTGCTTATAAACAGCATGATGCACGCATTAAAGAAGTATTTTCCAATCCCGAATACGCAATACGTCAGCAATGTGATTGGTTGGTTAAATATGTGGCTGAGGCATTTGAGCACTATGCGGTATGGGATTATACCCACGCTTATTATCCAGGTCGTCCTAGCCAGCAAAGCGCCAGAACCGATGCGATGGAAGGGTGCAGCCGTGTTTTGCCGACACTGGCTGCTTGGTTATATCAGCAGAAAGGTAAATCAGAACTAACAGGGTTAAATGGTCAGTGTGTTGATATTGCTGATATTTTAGCTAAGGCTTTTGTTGCTGGAACTGACCCTTCTCATCGTGGGTATTGGGGGGGGTTACACGACTATGATCAACGAATCTGTGAAAGCGCGGACCTGGCTTTGGCATTATGGCTAAGCCGCGATTGGGTCTGGCAGAGGTTTTCAGTCGCGCAGCAACAACAGGTGATCACTTGGTTCAAGCAAGTAAATCACTGCCAGACTGTCGATAATAACTGGCACCTGTTCCCGCTAACGGTGCAACTCGTGGTGAAGGCTTTAACGGGGGAAGATACTGTAGAACAGCACCGTTATGCGCGGATAAAAGAGTTTTATGTCGGGGATGGTTGGTTTCGCGACGGGGCGAAAGGCAATTATGACTATTACAACGCGTGGGGTTTTTTCTATTCCTTGTATTGGATCGAGAAAATTGATCCTGAGTTCGATCCTCATTTCATTCGCCAGAGCTTATCTGAATTCATTCATGGTTATCGTTACTTCTTTACTCCTCAGGGACTGCCTTTATTTGGTCGCAGTGCGTGCTACCGCTTGGCGGCATCGGTACCACAATTAGCTGCAGTAGATTTGGGTATCGGGGTAAATGAAGCATACCCTTCACTGCTGACACTCGGTGAAGCAAAACATGCACTGCAAAGCAGTCTTCGTTATTTCATTTCGCATGGGGCATTGAAAAACGGTGCGCCTACCCAAGGTGTATTTGCCGAAGATCCTCGTCTTATTGATAACTACAGCGGGCCAGCCAGTAGCTTTTGGTCGTTAAGAGCGTTGAATATTGCGCTATTTTGCGGTGAACGTATTGGTTTATGGGAAGCTGAGTGCCAGCCATTTGAGGTGGAAAAGGACGATTATTCTTTTTCTATTCCTGCGATTGATGCCAGTATTTTAGGTACTTTCAAAACGAAAGAGGTTGTCGTTGTTTTCCATTCTGATTATACCCAAGAGCAAACCCCGTTATCGCGGCGGTTGGAAAAACAAAATATTTGGCATAAAGCGCTAGAGATCTTAGTAGGAAGAGCCGAAAGGCCAAAGAATAACCTATTAAGAAAAGGAATTACGTGTTACACATCGAAAATGTACCATTTCTTTTGATTTCATAATCTTTCGATTTGAAAGTGTTTATGTGATCTAGATCTTTTCTTTTGCTTTTGTTTTCGAATATAGTTAAACCGAAAGCTAACGAAGGTTTTGAGGTTTTATATGTTTCTGGTTTCTTCTCGCGAAATGTTACACAAGGCGCAGTTAGGCGGTTATGCCGTTCCTGCTTTTAATATTCATAACTTGGAAACCGTTCAAGTCGTACTTGAAACTGCGGCTGAAATGGCTTCTCCGGTTATTCTTGCAGGTACACCTGGCACGTATTCCTATGCTGGTACTGATTACTTGGTTGGCATTTGTCAAGAAGCTGCCAAGCGATACAAAACACCGATTTCGTTACACCTCGATCATCATGAATCTTTTTCTGATATCCAGAAGAAAGTGGAAACAGGGATCAAGTCAGCAATGATCGATGGCTCTCACTTTAACTTTGAAGAAAACATCGATTTGGTGAAGAAGGTTGTTTCTTTTTGTCATCGTTGGGATTGTTCGGTTGAAGCGGAATTGGGTCGCTTGGGTGGTCAAGAAGATGATCTGATTGTTGATGAAAAAGATGCGATGTATACCGACCCAGATGCCGCTGTTGAGTTTGTTAACCGTACTGGTATTGATTCTCTGGCTATTGCTATTGGTACTGCGCACGGTATGTACAAAGAAGAGCCTCGTCTTGATTTCGATCGCCTCGGTATGATCCGCAGTAAAGTCGATGTGCCACTGGTATTACATGGCGCATCAGGAGTGCCAGATGCAGATGTGCGTCGCTGTATTGAATTGGGTATTACCAAAGTAAATGTGGCTACAGAGCTGAAAATTGCTTTCTCTGATGCTGTTAAGCAGTACTTTATCGACAACCCGAATGCTAACGATCCTCGTCACTATATTGTGCCTGGTAAAGAAGCGATGAAAAAAGTGGTGATGGAAAAAATTACCGTTTGTGGCAGTGCTGGCAAGTTATAACGTTGTATGTAACCACTGATAGGTTGCGCCCTCTGCACCCTATTAGGCTACGCCTGCTCAGTTCCCCCTAACAATGGGTTGGTGTGGCTTGGTTCGTTCAACCAAGATTATATGATGAGTGTGAAGTGATGACAGAGAAGCATGTTGCGGTGTTATTGGCCGATGGTTTTGAAGAAGGTGAAGCGGTGGTCTTTATTGATATCATGCGGCGTCTTGATATTAAGGTTGATGTACTTTCGTGTATGGAAACAACGGCATTAAAGACCTACTTTGAAACACGTATTCAGGCAGATGATACGCTAAATAACTGCTTCGATAAGCGCTATGACGCTGTCATGATGCCGGGTGGCCCGCAAGGTACTGATAACCTTACTCAGAACCCAATGGTGATTGAGTTTCTAAAACAACACATTGCTGGTGGAAAATTTATCTGTGCATTGTGTTCATCGGGTGCGAAAGTACTTGCCGCGCATGGTTTGCTAGAAGGCCGCTGTTATACCACTGGCGACAAATTGGCTGAGAAGTTTGCTGATGGTGAGTATGTGGAGCGCAAGGTGGTGGTATCTGATCAGTTCATTACCGGAAGAGGACTCGGCGTAAGCTTTGAGTTTTCTTTCACCGTTGCCAAAATGCTGCTTGCTGACAATCCAGATAAAGTTGATTGGCAGGCAAACCATATCTACTTAGAGCATTGGCCAATAGCTTAATGCTCTAAGTGTTGTTGTTGAGTGTTTATTCGAACCTTTTGCCCCAGTATTAATATAGTACTGGGGCTTTTTTGTTTTGGTAAATACAATGAGAGCGGTGGGGGTGAAGGTGAGAGAGAATATCCACAGTGTGCCCTTACTGCGTGATGGAAACAATTAGCTAAGTCAAAAATGACACTTTGTCATATTGATAAGCAATAATGTTTTACACTGAAAATGCTCTTATCAAAGTAAAAAACCGAGTACTTTAAAGTACTCGGTATTACTATTATCTGATTTAGCATTGAAGTCTATATTAATTAGAAATCACTAATTATTTGTGATGACCGCAACCACGACCTTCTACGGTGTAACAGCCATGTTCTGCCTTATACTGATCGCCGTAGCCTTCGTTTTTCCAAATCTTGATTGCATATTTTTCCCATTCCTTGGCAATTTGGTCCAGCTCATCAGCAAATTTCAAGTAGCCGTCTGCACCTTCGTATTGAGGTTCGGCGCCTACATTCTGAATGTGAGAGCGAAACTCTTGAGGATTATCGATAATTGGGCATGGTTGCATTAAGTTATCGTTGAACGGAATGTCTTTCTTATAGCCTTCGAAGAACTTAGAGCGAAGGATTTCAAGAATAGGTTTATCACGGACGTTATCAGCGGCGTATGGTTGGAATACACATGGTTCAGCACCACCTTTCGCGTTGATGTGCATGTAATTTGAACCACCAGACATACAACCGTTCACCAAGAAGCCGTGATTCCAGAAGTCAGCTAAGAAAGCAAACTTACCGTCTGTTCGCATTGCTTCGAGTTTGTGGAAGCGTTCATAGCGTTGCTCCGCTGTAGGCACTAGCTCAATATTGGCGTCAGCGCCAGTTGGCATATACTGAAATGTCCAAACGTATTCTACGTTTTGACCAACCAAAAAGTCCCAGAATTCATTACCCATGATTTCGGAGTGGTTATCACGAGTTGCCATCACTGAAGCACCAGTCAATACACCGTATTTTTTTAATAGTGCACGTGTTTCACAAGTTTTCTGGAACACACCTTTACCACGACGCCAGTCAGTATATTCCTCACCACCTTCGATAGAGATTGTAATTGCAACATTGCCAAGTTCTGCTAATCGCTGAACCTTTTTCTCTTTCAGTAGAGTGCCATTGGTGTAGATCATGAAGTAACAATCGTTAAACTCTTCAAAGATTTCGAAAATATACGGGGTTACAAAAGGTTCACCACCCGTAAAGGTGAAGAATCTCACGCCTAAGTTATAGAATTGAGTCAGTATGTTGAACATCTCATCTCTAGTGATGTGATACTTATGGCCATACAGCATTGAGTAACAACCAATACACTCTAGGTTACACTGATAGGTTGGTGAAAGCAGAACTAACCATGGAATATTAGTACCGTACTTCTCTTTGTTTGATTCACGCTGCTTACCACCAATAACGGCATGATTAATGATTAAGTTTTGAATCAATTTCTTTTGACACGTAGGTGATAGTTTTTTTAATGCACGGAGCCAGCCAATAACTTGGGGGTCTTGGTTTGAACACATTTCCGCAGCATCTAGTAACATTGGCTTGTTTTCGGCATCAGAAAATTTTGCTAATGCTTTAAATAGTTTACCAAATGATTTTGGACTAAAATTATTAACTAAAGAGGAAGCAATAGGTGATAGCAGTGTAGTAACAGTACTTTCTAGAGTGTATTTATTCTTGATTACAGGATCCATCTTATTACCCAATATATTAAATAAAACTTTTTATCCTTAAATGCTTATATTCCATTTTACTAAGGGTGTCGACCTTCTGATATGAAGTTTAATACTCATCATATTTTAAAATATATAATGAGTGGAATCCAATCGACTGAATTAATTGATTGTTCTGAAAACACTTCATATCTGAAGGTAAACAAGCTCTGCATATATTGATAGGTTATTTAGATAGGCATGACAACAAGTAAATTCAAAAAATAAGTTTTACATGTTTTATTAAACTCTAAATTATTTTATGAGCTTTTATGTTAAATAAAGATAATATTGAATATGATATTATCACATTAAATTCAGTTTACAATACAAAACAACAATATAAAGAGTTATCTATTTTAGTCCTATATTATGTAAGTTATATAAGGAATGTTATATATTTCTTATAGTTATAGCCTGAATAGTGACAATATCGCTTTGAAGCGCATTGTAAAGATATTTGGTGGTATGTTACAACAAGGTTGGAGGTGCGGTGACAAGTAAATGCGATTGGTGTTTGTGTCAAAATGACAAAAAAATTTTTTCTGCATTAATTCGGCTACACCTTCTGTCATAAAGTAAGCGAATTTTTTGTTTTTCCACTGGATGGTACGTGTCAGAAGAGATAACGCCGACAGTCCAGCTAAAAAAACCTTTTAGCTGGACGATTACAATTTGTGCAACCACGGCCATCACTGTTTGAGATAAACCACCAATAAGTCGGCTTCAACGGCATTGGCCAGCTTGGGAACAGATGAGAAGAGACGGCTGAAGAATTTATGATGATGGCCGCAAACCACGAGGTCGATATCCATTTCTTTCACGATCCCAGAGAGTTTGATATGGAGATCGCCAACCACAACGAAGGTGTCTGTTACTGGGTGGCTGCACTTTTCTGCTAGAGCCTGTAACTCTTTCTCTAGTGTGAGTTTTTCTTTTTGTTCCAAAACAACCCTATTAACGCCGACATTTACGAAGGATAGTTTGCAATTAGTCCCTTTAGCTAATGAGACTGCTTTATCAATCACTATCTGGCTGGATTGAGATAAATCAACAGCGACTAATATATGCTCATAGCTCATCACGCTTCTCCACACTTGTTGTTATTTGCTTGTCTTAAGTCTAGCCGTAAACCACGCTAGCCTAGTGATTTTGGCAAATTCCCTTCAATCCGCCCACCTCTAGCGGCCATGCATGTTGTGGTATTAGTCTTATCGTTTCGGTTCGTCGAATAAGGGCATTGTCCGAAGTAAGAGTGATGGTTTATTTAGATACTGAGCTGATAAATGAAAAGAGATGCTTTACAGGCATGCGTATGTTGTGTAATCAACATGATATACCTAAGCGTTTTAACGTTAATATCATATCTATAAAAGGTGACCGATGAATATATATGCGAAATCTGCGATGCTATTTTTATTCACTATTTCATTTAATAGTATTGCATCCCTTAATTGCGCGGGATTGACAGGCTGTGAGAGAACGTTTTGTGAGTTGGAGTATAAAATCGAAAAAGCAAAAGAATCAAATAATCAATATAAGATTGATGGGCTGAAAAAAGCCCTAAAAGCTGCGAAGTCAAACTGTAGTGATGAGGGAATAAAAAGGAAGCTCGTTGAAAAAATTGAAGAAAGTGAACAGAATCTTTCTGAGTATCGGTCTGACCTAAATGAAGCGGAACAATCTGGAAATCAAAGCAAGATTAAAAAGTATCAAGAGAAAATACATAAAGAAAAGAGAAAATTAGAAAGCCTCTCAAAAGAGTTGTCGGAGTTAACATAGGTAGGGTAGCTACATTTACGTCGTTAGATTTAATCAGCTTGACCTAAGTTGGTAAAAGAGCATACTGGTCTCATCAACAGGGAACATAATATTTAGTTTCAGTTGTAATATATTCTGATTAAAATTTAAGGAATGGATTATGTTCGAGTCTAAAGAAGGTCAAGCAGTACCACAGGTAACTTTCCATACCCGTCAGGGTGATCAGTGGATAGACATCACTACAGAAGAATTATTCGCCAATAAAACCGTTATCGTTTTTTCATTGCCTGGTGCGTTTACACCGACTTGTTCAAGTTCGCACCTTCCTCGGTACAATGAACTTGCGTCAGTTTTCACTGAGCACGGTGTTGACGATATTCTTTGTGTCTCAGTGAATGACACCTTTGTTATGAACGCGTGGAAAGCAGATCAAGAAGCTGAAAATATCACTTTTATCCCTGACGGTAATGGTGAGTTTTCTAAAGGTATGGGCATGCTTGTCGCGAAAAAAGAGCTAGGCTTCGGTGATCGTTCATGGCGTTACAGCATGTTGGTCAAAGATGGCGTCGTAGTGAAGATGTTTATTGAAAACGACGAGCCGGGTGACCCGTTCAACGTTTCTGATGCCGATACTATGTTGGCGTACATTGCTCCGCAGCATAAGCTACAAGAATCAATCACTGTGTTTACTAAACCGGGTTGTCCATTCTGTGCTAAAGCGAAGCAACAACTTCTCGATGAAGGTCTACAGTATGAAGAGGTCGTATTAGGCAAAGATGCGACAACTGTTAGTCTACGTGCTATCTCTGGTCGCAGCACAGTGCCGCAGGTATTTATCGGTGGTAACCACATTGGTGGTAGTGAAGAGCTTGAAGCTTACCTTGCGAAATAAAAAGCCGTAATGCACTGACGGGTGGAACACTAATTCTGCCCGTTTCTTCCTATATCATCTTTAATAAAACAGCCATTATAGTTCGGAATAATATTTCCTGTTTGGCTTATCAAATAGGGAAGGTTAAGCCTATATATTCAAGGAAGTGTAATAAATAATACACTCTAATTTGCAATACTACTTTTCATTTTTAATTGTTTTATCTAAATTATTATTGAGTATTATATTCGTAGCGCAAGAAATTGTTCTACTTATATTATTCCTATCCTTGTCATTTGGCGGGCTTTGCGGCCCGTCCTTTTTATATATTTTGAATGTAAAAAAGCGTGTCATTTTTATAGTAATGACACGCCATTATCAAAAATTGATAATTTAGTTATTCTATTTTTAATAGAGGAGTATTATTGACTTAACCACTCGGTGATTATTCCACCGACTTGATCGGTGTCTGGATATTGATGATGTTCACCAGCGACTTCAACACATGTGATATGCTCCATGCCTAGAAGTACATGGTTGATTTCTTTATATGATCCAAAAGGATCTTGCTCTTCTTGGATAATCAAAACAGGTAAGCCTTGGTTATTTAAAGTCGGCAACAATTCCTTCTCTTTGTTTGAATACAAACTCCAAGCAATACCGATAAAAACTAATCGATCCCAGCTGATCTTTTGCAACGCTTTTAAAGTGATCAGTGTTCCTATGGATTTCGTAATGACTACATCATAATGTCCTGAAGGGAGGCATTCGACTTCTTCTTGTATGCTGAATTCACTCTTGTTATCCCATGCATTATAACGATGAATATCAACGTCTTCATTTTTCCAAGGTGTTTCATCGATAATATCTTCTAGCCATGATTGAGTCGCTGGCATTTTCCCGGGTATCGCTAAAATCTTCATGTTGACTCTCCACCTATTCGGTTTTACTTTTTACAATACGTTTTTTTATTTATTAAATTGGTTTGTAGGGCGAAGGATACAACTACTGTTCAATCATTTTCATTTCGACAATTATTGGTAAGTGATCTGTAACGGCAGGCCAATTAAAGTCAGCATACTTAGTATTGTTCTGTGGTACGGCAACCTCTTTAATTTTCCACTTTTGAGCTTTACCTGTCATGACATAATCCACTTGGATTTCAGGATTACTTGCAGGCCAACTACGAAAATCTACACTTCCGTCTTCAAGGTTATTCCAGTAACGTGACAACTCTTGATAGGTGATGGACTGTGGTACATCGTTCATGTCACCCATCAAAATTTTAATACCACGAGTATCGATTGCTGTATCATTCAGTGAACGAACTTGATCCACTCGCATGGACGGATCTTCTTTAGTATCAAGATGAGTATTATAAACTGTAATAGGAGCCTCAAAACCTGGAACATCAATATTTGCTTCAAATGCTATTCGCTGCTCTCTATTACCTGAAGGAAGCTCAATAATTTCAGTGTTGAGAAAAGGGTATTTAGAAGCGATGGCTAGACCATATTGCCCACCATCAAAGTCAATGGCTCTGCCAAACTCTATATTCAACCCAGTCAGTTCTGCTAGCTTCTTTGGTTGATTGACGTTTCCACTTCGAGCCGTTAATACATCAACCTCTTGAACAGCTATAATATCGGCGTCAAGGGCTTTAATCGCTTTTGCTATCTCGGTTAATGATGAAACTCGGGCTGCAGCCATATTAAAAGTCGCAATACGTATCTCAGGGGCTTGTTGCTCAGAGAAACTTTTATTGATTAACTCTGACTGCGCTTGGTAAGGCTCGCGATGTCCCCCGGCTAATGCTGTTGCGGAAATAGCAAATGACAATGGTAGTAACAAGCTTTTATATTTCATATATCCACTTCTTTTATGATTCTTCGTTATTTATTTTCTGGCGTGAATTATCTCTGTTGTTGGCAAGAAGATTCTGAGAGGTAGATCACAAAATTATTTGGGTTGGTACGGATGTTGGTCAATATTAATTAACGCCATATTCAATAATAATTAAGTCTGTTAGTTAGAACTCCCATTTAATTATTTATTTTGATACTCCCAAAATGTCAGTGACTTCTATATTTTTGCATTGGGTATATCAACGCTTGGCACGGGGTTTTAAAAGCCAGAAAGCCTGAGTTGAAGGGCAAGAGAAACTGCGTATCTTGCGGTTGTTGGGTTATAACGTCATGATAGACAGAGAATTAAAGCAGAAAGGAAGCAAAATGACTCAACAAGCCTATCCCATTACCGGCCAATGCCAATGTGGTCAAGTGAGCTATACCCTCAAAGAAGCGCCATTAATGGTCGCCGCCTGCCATTGTCAAGCATGCCAGACCCTAGCGACAGCTCCGTTCAGTGTGACAGCGATTGTTGCGGCATCATCCATCGAGTTTAAGGGTGAGATGAAAGAGTGGTCTCGACCCACTGACAGTGGTGGTGTCAGTGCTGCTAAATTCTGCCCAGACTGCGGAAATCGTGTTTACCATTACGATCCGAATGTGCCAGAGAAGATCAAACTGAAACTCAAGTCACATCAGGACTCAGCCTCCATCTTGTACCAGCCGACTGTACATATTTGGGTTAGTGAAAAACAAGACTGGTATCAGATCCCAGAAGGGGTTAAAACCGTCGATGGCCAGCCTTAGAGCTGCAGTGAGATAGATAGCGGGCAGTGGTCACTGAGTTGGATCTGTTTAAGCTGTTGGTCTGAGTAGAGATGTTCATAAAAGGATACTTGGGTATCCTTTTCTTGTATTCGGCCATCAAGAATGAAGTGATCGATAAATTCGGGATATTGCCTTACCTCCCATTGTTGTTTGCGCTTGTTATAGGCTTGTGACCGGCACTGGCTCTTTAGCCCTTCTGTGATCAAAACCGGAACGGGTAACACTTCAGACGTTAACTCCTGCCAATATTTATCTCCTTTCTGTGCCAATCGGCGATTAAAATCCCCCAAAATAATATAAGGCTGTTGCTCGGCTTGGCGCTGTGACACCCACTTTGCTAATACATCGATTTGCTTGCGCAGGGTAGTGCAGTGCTTATTGCGATGACGATTACTGTAACAACCGCTTTTAAGATGCACGGCTAATAGCCTGAGCGCGGGTTTACCGTCTTGGTATAACGAAATATCGACGCCATAGCGTAGATACTGGTTATCCCAAATGTCCAGCTGATGGAGATCGGGGTGGCGCTGGTAATTTAGTCCTTCTCGAATTGCAAAACCGACAAACTGCGGCCAAATTTCGCGATTGCTTTTAGCTTTCCTACTTGAAAACTCAAGCTGGTATTGTTCAAGCGAGATAAGCTTTGCTATCGACTGAGGATTGGCGACTTCCTGAAAAGCGAGAACGTCAGGTGAGATGCCACTAATGATGTTAGCCAATGCAAGATAGTCGCTGGATGCTCTTATTGGGATGTTTGAGTGCTTTCCCTTGGGTCTATCGTCTGATAGCCAGTTGAAGTTCCAGGTGGTCACGGTTAATGAATTCGAGTCAGTATTAGAAGCCGTAGCAACGATGGGTTTTGTTGTTATAAAAAGCCAAATCAGAAGCAGCGCCAGAAAGTGCGGATTAGCCATAGTAACAATGAGCTCTCACTGTTGAAAATTTAACACTGGCAGTGAATGTGCCCAAAAGCGATTAGTCGTGCTAGCGGTGTGGGAAGCAAAGCAGTTTGAGTGAAATGACGGTAGATTTGCAGCTGTTTTTTGTTCATTACTCGCAAATTTGAGGCTTTGCAAATATCAAGCAACGACCCCGAAGACTTGACCAACCAACGCTGTCAGAGCCATGGCTAAAGTCCCCCAGAATGTGACGCGTATTGCGCCTATAGACATTGAAGCTCCGCCAGCTCGGGCAGCAATTGCACCGAGAGAAGCCAGAAATAATAGAGAGAAACCGCCAACCAAGTGGATGAGCTGAGATAACGGAGCAATCCATGCGACCACCAAAGGAAGAGAGGCTCCTATTGTAAAGGTTACTGCAGAAAACATTGCGGCCTGTATTGGATTAGCCCCTTGACTGTCTGACAGTCCGATCTCATCCCGGGCATGGGCTCCGAGAGCATCATGTTCCATAAGCTTTTCAGCTACTTGCCGAGCCAATATAGGATCTAGCCCGCGGTGTTGGTAAATTTGTGCCAGTTCATCTATCTCAAATTCGTAATCTTCTTCTAGCGAACGTTTTTCAATAGCCAAGTCAGCTTTTTCGGTATCAAGTTGTGAGCTTACCGATACATATTCGCCGGCAGCCATTGACATAGCACCGGCAACTAATCCAGCAATCCCGGCCAGTAGGACGCTATGTTGGGTTGCATTCGCAGCAGCTACCCCAATGATCAGGCTGGCGGTTGATACGATGCCATCGTTAGCACCTAATACCGCTGCACGCAGCCAGCCAACACGGTGCGAGCGGTGATTCTCCTCGTGGCTCATCAGCCACCCCTTTATCGTGATTCAATCTATTAAATAAAGCATATGCCAATATTAACAGGGCTGGCTGATTAATTTGATGGCTCGAATTTTAGATGGCTAACATAATTCAATTTGGTAGCTACATGGCATTTAAATAGATTGTGTTTATGGTTGGCCGTTATATATTGAGGTGAGCAATTTCGATGTTAAAAAAGTGTTACCTTTGTTCAGGAAGATAAAATATTAATTATTTCAAGTTGTTTTCATGTGTTTCCAAGTATTAAATCAAATGGAAGTCAGAATTTGCTTTGTCTTCAGGTGATGGTTTTATTTTAGGAGAACATATAATGAGAAGGAACTGGACACTATCGATATCACCGGTGTTTATCATGCTATTTACCCTTTTGATGGTATTTAGTCGGGTAGTTATTGGAGCACCTATTAATCCGGTGAAGGCATCCGTAGGCGGAGCAGCCATTGATTCTTACCCTCATGGAGAGGTTATTACGGTAAAATCAGGAGAGAAGTTTGTATTAGATGCTAAGGCCCACTCCTATGATGTAAATGGTAAGGAAATAGATAATTTTTTCTGGTGGGACTTAACGCCACAAACTTTACCAAATGGTGAAGGCATATTTACCATGCAGGATAATACACGGCCTCAACAGCCTTTTACGGCTCCTAAGGTTTCTGAAACGGTCATGCACACTGATCCCGGCTCTCCCTATGTCATTAGTTTGCAGGTCAGAAATAGTGAAGGACAATGGAGTCAAGGACACCTTATCTATATTCAAGTATTAGCCCCTGAGCACAAGGATGAATTGGTCATCAGCCAAGATGACAATTACGCGCTTTATCAGGTTTCCCAAGAAGAATTTAATTCTTGGTCTAGCGTCGATCTATTTAGCGACGATGGAAATCAAAACGTCACGGAAATGACAAATAAAATATACAGCCAGTTTGAAGATGACTTTGATTTTATTTGGGTCTATCTCGATAGAAGTGATTTACCTGAAGGTATGCCTTATGGTCAATATTTATCTGTCAGTAACCATGTTAATGGCTTAGGTAAGCGTTCAGTTTTTGATAATACACACTCTTTTGGTTCCGAAGGCAGATTGAAAGGGGTTGCTGTATTGTATGCATCGCTGAATGATGACAACAAGGTGATGAAAGCAATGCACCTTGATGCCACGATGCATGAGATGTTCCACCAGTATGGAAACTTTATTGTTCCGCCTCCAACTTCACATTGGGAATGGGGCGTTGATGGCATTTTGGCTGGAGCCGGTAGCAAAATGAATGCGATTGAAAAGTATCTAGCGGGCTATATCAGTGACCCATTGGGTGAACATGCCGGGATCTGGGATGCAGACAGCCTAGCTATTTGGGAACAGTGGCGTAGAGACGAGAGTTTTGTTCCCCGCACTCCTGACTATACACAGTCGCAAAAAGACTTCCGGGGCTTGGTTGTTGTGCTTTCACCCCGAGAACAGCTTACACCCAGCCTAGATGCTGATTTGAGTTCTAATATTGTTAACTTTACCCGCACTGATGGCCAGCATAAGACTTACAACAGTGGTGAAATTGAATCCCAAAACTTTTGGCATGCAACCGGTGGCGAAGGTATTGGAGGAACCATTCAACTTAATCAACTGGGCCAATCGCTCATCAAAAAGTAAGTTGCAAAACCAGTAGACTCGATTTGTCTGTTTGCCACAAACTAGATAGATTGATATTCCATCAGAAATACAAAAAGGGCAGGAAAACCTGCCCTTTGGCTCGATGTTACTTTCGAAATATCGAGAAACTTATTGCAAGCTCTCGCGGTCGACGGCAGTTTTGAGGTCGGTCAAGGTGCCGTGTTCAACGTCGATCAGGAAGTTGTCACTGGCTTCACCGGTCGCAAAACGGTCAAGGATGTAGAACAGGGTACCGAAGCGGACTTTGAAGACTTGGCCTACTGGGGTATCGTCGTTATTCGCGTTATCAAAGTTTACGGCGGTGTCCATCTCGTAGAGCTCTTCGCTTAATAGCTTGTATTGCGGAAGGCGCGATGGCTCAATATCTCGGAAAGCCAGTTCATCGGCGTTACGCAGGCGATAGAAATCGACAGCTAACTTTTCACCATTCCACTCAGCAAAGTCAATCAACGCCATACCATGCTGATTGGCAAGTTCTGTCGCTTTCACTTTTGCTCGGCTCCAGTCTTGAATGAAATCATTCAAATCATCTTGGTTTTTTGCACCTTGACAGGGAAGACCAAGGGCGGTCTTGAGCTGGCAAACAGTGATATCCGTTTCTAGCTGGGACATGATCAGCATTTGTTTGCCATCCATGTTAAACAGCATGTTTTTGATATCTTCTGGCCACTCGTTTGGCAGGAAGCGCAAGCGGGTCAACTCTTTGATATGCCAATCCGTGAAATCATAGTAATTCTCAGCATCTAGGATGTCGCGGTTCCAAATTTCACTCGCATCTGACTCAACCAAATGATCATGTTCTTCGGCATAATGCTCAAACAGTTCGTTGAAGCGCGGGACGTCTTCAATCACCACGGTTTCGACTTCTACTTGGCTGTTAGGCTTGATCTCCAATACCTTATAGGCAGGAATGTAACCTGCTAGTGATGGCGCTTGGATGTTGAACAGGGTATAGGTCTCACCGTCGATGTTGTATTGCTTCAATCCCGTGTCGTTGAAGTGCATGTGGCCACCAACATGGATGCTCAATCCAGTTTGTGCCAGTGCTTTACTGGTGTCGTCTTCCGGTACGCGTTTAAGCTGGAAGTTGCCTTCACCGAAGATATCTTCGATTTCTTCCGATGCGCCGTTGTAGAAGTCAGTCATCGGGAAGTGGCTGAATGATAGCAGGACTTTGTTCTGCTCTTTCGCGGCTTTTACTGTGTCGCTGATCCATTCGATGACGTGCTCTTTATGGGTTAGCATCATGTTATAACCGGCGTTACTGGAACCTTCGTAATCATTTGGGTTATCAGTGCCACCTGTCGTATTTGCTTTGGGCTGATAGACATTGGCGTCGATAGCCATTAGCCATAAGCCTTCGACCGGCTCTACCAAATACGTGCTGTCAGGTACCATAGAGCAAGAGGTAAAGTCGTCTTCTTTGTATGCTCCGCCTGTACCTTCATGACAGATCTCGTACATACGGTTGGCATAGTTGGCTTCTTTCAATGCCACATCGAAGGAGTAATTTTCACGCGCTTCATCTGAGCTATAAGGCGTTTCGAAATACTGGTAATGCGGCTGTGGATCAAAGCCGTGGTGGCTGAGGATCCCCATGATTTCCTTGTAACCCCACTCTTTGACCTCTTCGGTACAGATGGTTGGTAGTTCATGTCCCGCGTTGATAATGGTCCAGTCACCTTCGTAACCAACACATTCGTTAGCCCCTTTGCTGTAGATGCGCTGTTGTTTACCGTCGTGACCAAGGTAATCCCCTTTGCCGTTTGGCCTAGCAAAAGGACGGACAGGATCATGGTTACCCGGGGCGGCGAAGAATTCTAAACCGTGCATTTCGCGGTACTGGTCAAAGATTTTTACCAATCCACGCATATGCACTGGTTGGCCATCGTCACTAAAGTCGCCGGGAAGGGCAACATATTTGATGCCGCGTGCAACGACATCATCAAGCGCAGCTATCATGGCATAATAGTTTTCGTTGAACAGGCGGGTAGACGTCAATTGCGACTTCATGGTGCGAATGGTTGCGCCTTGGCCGGTTTCCGAGTTGTATAGGCCATCAAAGGAGCCATCTTGGAAATCACCATAGACATCATGGAAATGGATATCGGGCATGAAGGCGACTTTTAGCCCCTCTACCGGAAGTGTTTTTCCATCATCATTGCTCGAATCTGAGTTACAACCTGCCAAAGCAAGCATAGTGAATAATGCCACTGCTGTGCGTTTAATTGTCATTTTATCCTCTGAATAAGGGGTTTATTATTGTTGGTGGCAGAGAATAAATATTCCACATGACAGAAATAAAACAGTTTTATTATTAAAATATGGATAGCTGTAAGGAAGTGTTATTAAGTCAATTTTTTCAGTGTGTTATAGGTATTGTTTTATGGTTTTTAATAGCACATTGAGAGACTAATAAATGCTTTCGTTTGTTTTTTTGATTTTATATTTATGTTTTTTGTTACTTTAGTCCAACAAATTATTTTATTGCCACTTTACAATGATTAAATCATCAGGTGGAGAGATTTAATGCAAAGTCAGTCGATGAGATATTCAGAAAGAGAGTTTGAATACTATTATTTAAATAGTCAGCAAGAGTCGGATCTCCCCCCTGTGATATTTATCCACGGCATTCTAAGCTGTGGACGGCTATTTACTCATCAGCTCATGCCTTATTTTTCTACTTGTGGTTTTTCTTCATACTCTCTGACGCTTCGCGGCCATGGGGAAAATACAGCAAAGCTATCATCACGGCCATTTGATGATCATATAGAAGATGTTGCTGCGTTTATTGAGTTTGTTTACCAACAAGAGAAAAAGCCCGCGGTTGTTGTTGGGTATTCTCTCGGTGGCTTGATTGCCCAGCATGTCTGCCAGCGTGAGGCCTTGGGGGCTAAATTGGCCGGAATGGCTTTGATGGCATCGGTGCCCCCTCAGGGTTTCGGCCAACTTAACCAAGCCATGTGGTTTAATAATCCTGTGTTATCTATGGTTCTCGGGCAGGTGATGGCGATGCCGAATATGGCGTTGCTCAATCCGTATTATCGGTACGCTATCATCGATGCATTGTTTGCCAGCAAGCCCAGTCAGCAACAATTGGATACGCTACTCTCTGAGTTGAAGGCTGAAGATATTCGGCTATTTCTAGAGCCGCATCCTGTTGGAGATAATTTCCTGCAGGATATCCCCGTCGCGGTGGTTGGCGCAAAAGAAGATATGTTGGTTCCTGTTTCACAAGTTGAATCTACAGCGGAATTTTATGGGGTTGAACCGGTGTTTTTCAGCCCAATGGGGCATGCCATGCCCGTTGAGAACGATGCGGTAACACTGGCGGCATATCTTGCCAAGTGGTGCAGTACGGTGGTGCGGTAAATTTTTTGCGGCTATGAGCCTTTAACCCATAACCTTTAGAAAGAACATTCAATATTCCTTTCACCGCTTCATACCTGAGGCGGGTAACTTCCTGATTTACATTAATGTGAGCTCGGTATTGCTGCTTTATTGATCTAAAACAAGCAATGTCACCTATACCCCTTTATGGGTATCCAAACTGTCCAGATTAGGCATAAATTAATCAATAACCACTGAAAAAGTAAGTGTATGTGCTGGCTCGATGCTAAAGCACACTTTTACTTTTTTAGGAAGGGTTCGGTGGTGTGCCTTGAAGGGGGGCTTTGTTGTGAATGATTTCCATGTCTGCAGTTTGATTGTTTACGTTGTGGCTGAGCAGCTTGAATCAATAAAAGAAACCATAGAAAGCCTACCGGGGGCTGAAGTGCCGATTTTTGGTGAATCAGGAAAATTGGTTGTCGTGCTTGAGGGCGAACAGCAGAACGACATTGTTGGTCACTTTGATTTGATCAAGCAATTGCCCGGGGTGATCGATACCACGCTGGTTTACCACCAAATGGAAGAACAATCTGAGCTAAAGGAAGCGTAACATGACAGTTACTAGACGTAGTTTCTTAAAGGCCAATGCAGCGATAGCCGCAGCCAGTGCAGCAGGATTAACCATTCCTGTGTCGGTGGCCAATGCTGCAGGCGACGATCAGGAAGTGAAGTGGGATAAAGCCCCATGCCGTTTCTGTGGTACCGGCTGTAGTGTGCTGGTGGGTACCAAAAATGGTCGAGTGGTGGCGTCGCAGGGTGATCCTGATGCGCCGGTAAACAAGGGCCTCAACTGTATCAAAGGCTATTTTTTGCCTAAGATCATGTATGGAGAAGATCGCCTGACTCAACCGTTATTGCGCAAGCGAGACGGTAAGTACCACAAAGAAGGTGAATTTACCCCAGTCAGTTGGGATGAAGCCTTTGATGTAATGGCGGACAAGTTCAAGCAGGCCCTGAAAGAAAAAGGCCCATCATCCGTTGGTATGTTTGGATCTGGTCAGTGGACAGTCTGGGAAGGCTATGCAGCAGCCAAATTGTACAAGGCCGGTTTCCGATCCAACAATATTGACCCCAATGCCCGTCACTGTATGGCCTCTGCGGTCGTCGGTTTTGCCCGTACTTTCGGTATGGATGAACCTATGGGTAGCTATGACGATCTTGAACATGCCGATGCCTTCGTGCTTTGGGGATCTAACATGGCTGAGATGCACCCGATCCTATGGACCCGCCTGACCGATCGCCGCTTGTCTTCCGACAAGGTGAAAGTGGCCGTATTGTCGACCTTTACCCACCGTAGCTATGAGCTGGCGGATAATCCAATCATCTTCAAGCCACAGACTGACTTGGCCATCCTTAACTTTGTTGCCCATTACATTATTGCGAACGACAAAGTGAATCAGGACTTCATGGATAAGCACGTTAATATCCGCAAGGGTGTGACGGATATCGGTTATGGTTTGCGACCTACCCACCCATTGGAGAAAGCGGCCAAAAACCCGGGCAGCGGCGATTCAACGCCGATGAGCTTTGAAGATTACGCCAAGTTTGTCTCAACCTATACCGCCGAATATACCTCTGAGCTGACAGGTGTACCGGTAGATCAGCTTAATGAATTGGCTGAGATGTATGCTAATCCTGAAACCAAAGTGGTGTCTTACTGGACCATGGGTTTCAACCAACATACCCGTGGTGTGTGGGCCAATAACCTGATTTATAACATCCATTTATTGACCGGTAAGATCTCCAAGCCGGGCTGCGGACCATTCTCGCTGACTGGTCAGCCTTCTGCTTGTGGTACTGCCCGTGAAGTCGGGACCTTTGCCCACCGTCTGCCTGCCGATATGGTGGTGATGAATCCTAAACACCGCGAAATGTGTGAAACCCATTGGGATATACCTGAAGGCACGATTCCGCCGAAACCGGGTTACCACGCTATTTTGCAAGACCGGATGCTCAAAGATCGCAAGCTCAATGCCTATTGGGTGATGTGTAACAACAACATGCAGGCTGGCCCGAATATCAATGAAGAGCGTTTGCCTGGCTATCGCGATCCGGCCAACTTCATTGTGACTTCTGACCCTTACCCAACAGTAACCGCAATGGCATCGGATTTGATTTTGCCAACGGCGATGTGGGTGGAAAAAGAAGGGGCTTATGGTAATGCCGAACGCCGTACCCAGTTCTGGCATCAGCAGATCTCTCCCCCGGGCGAAGCTAAATCTGATTTGTGGCAGCTGATGGAATTTGCTAAGCGCTTCAAGGTCGAGGAAGTGTGGCCGCAGGAGTTGATCGCTAAGAAACCAGAGCTCAAAGGTAAAACCTTATTCGAGGTGCTGTTCAAAAACGGCAAGGTCGATAAGTTCAAGATCGATGAAATCGCCGCTGATCAATTGAATGATGAGTCTCGCGATTTTGGTTTCTACGTTCAAAAAGGTTTGTTTGAAGAATACGCCTACTTTGGCCGCGGCCATGCCCATGACTTGGCACCGTTTGATATGTATCACCAATCCCGCGGCTTGCGTTGGCCTGTGGTTGATGGCAAGGAAACCGTTTGGCGTTACTCCGAAGGCTACGATCCGTATGTGAAAGAAGGTGAAGAGTACTCGTTCTACGGTAAGCCGGATAAGAAAGCGGTCATTTTTGCCCTGCCTTACGAACCTGCAGCTGAATCACCAGACAAAGATTACGACCTATGGCTGTCGACTGGACGGGTATTGGAGCATTGGCATACCGGTTCGATGACCCGCAGGGTACCTGAGTTATATCGCTCTTTCCCTGATGCGGTGTTGTATATGCACCCTCTGGATGCCAAAGAGCGCGGACTACGCCGTGGCGATGCAGTGAAAATTGTCTCGCGCCGTGGCGAAGTGCTGACTCATGTAGAAACCCGTGGGCGTAACCGGGTACCACAAGGCTTGGTATATATGCCTTTCTTTGATGCCGGGCAGCTGACCAACAAACTCACGCTTGATGCGACCGACCCAATTTCGAAAGAAACGGACTTCAAGAAATGTGCGGTGAAGGTGGTTAAAGCCTAACGATTGGAAACAGACTAATGAAGCGTTCACCTCTCAAATCATCGGAAAGCCGTCGCCGTTTCCTTCGGGATGCCGCGCGAACGGCGGTGGGTGTAGGAGCGGCTGCGACCGTACTCGGACTACAAAGCAAACAAAGCAAGGCTGACAGCAGCGGGGTGCCGATTAGGCCGCCCGGCGCATTGCCTGAGCCAGAGTTTTTACAGGCTTGTTTGCGTTGTGGCTTGTGCGTTCAAGCATGCCCTTATGACACTTTGAAACTGGCAGGTTTACTGTCGCCAGTGGCATCGGGTACGCCGTATTTTACCGCCCGAACGATACCGTGTGAGATGTGTGAAGACATTCCCTGTGTGGAAGCCTGCCCGAGTGGCGCGCTGGATCATGGCCTGACCGATATTGATGATTCCCGAATGGGGACAGCGGTATTGATTGACCATGAAACCTGCCTCAACTGGCTGGGTTTACGGTGTGATGTTTGCCACCGGGTTTGCCCGCTGATTGATGAAGCCATCACCCTTGAGCCGATCCGCAACCAACGTACTGGCTACCATGCCAAGTTTATCCCGACCGTGCATTCCGATGTCTGTACCGGTTGCGGTAAATGCGAGCAAGCTTGCGTACTGGAAGAAGCGGCTATCAAGGTTGTACCAACGGCACTGGCAAAAGGGGAACTGGGTCATCATTACCGGATTGGCTGGGAAGAGAAGGCCAAGAAAGGGGAAAGCCTGATCCCTGAGGATCTGACTTTACCTGCTCATAAGCCGGGTAACAGTGGAGGAGGTCAGTAATGGCTAAGCATTTGGCTAAAGATGCCGGTAAGGCGGCTACCGTCTCGCTGGGCTGGTGGAAAGCCCACCGCTTCTTGCTGCTGCGCCGCAGCTGTCAGTTGCTGATCATTGCCTTGTTTATGATCGGCCCGACACTGGGTGTGCTGCGGGGCAACCTGTCAGCGAGCACGCTGTTCGATACCGTTCCACTGACTGACCCGTTGATCTTGTTGCAGACCATTGCAGCAGGTCACTGGCCTGAACTGGCTGCCTTGCTCGGTGGTGCCATTGTGGTGGGGTTTTATGCCTTGCTGGCGCCACGGGTGTTTTGTGCTTGGGTGTGTCCATTGAACATGGTGACAGACTTAGCTGCATGGCTGCGCCGTAAGCTGGGTATCAAGCTCAGTTATCGTTGGCCTTCAAGCTTGCGTTACTGGTTGTTGCCCGTACTGCTGCTTGGCAGTGCGGTCTCCGGCACGGTGCTGTGGAGCTGGATCGATCCTGTTGCAGCGCTGCACCGTGGTTTGGTGTTCGGTATGGGCGCAGGCTGGGTACTTATCCTGCTGGTGTTCTTGCTCGATCTTGTGTTGGTCGAGCATGGCTGGTGTGGTCATTTATGTCCGCTTGGCGCGACATACGGGGTTATCGGCCGCAAGAGCTTAGTGCGGATCACCGCCACCAACCGGGAAGCCTGCAATAAATGCATGGACTGCTACAACGTGTGCCCAGAACCCGAAGTGCTGAGACAACCACTGAAAGGTGGGGATCGTAAGGTGATGAGCCAAGATTGCATCAGTTGTGGACGCTGTATTGATGTCTGTTCCGAGGAAGTGTTGGAATTTAAAATAAGAATTGGAGCCAATAAAGATGAAGGGTAAGTATGTTGTGTCTGCGCTGCTGGCGGCTGTAGTGAGCCTTGCCGCATTTGCAGAAGTTACCTCGCTGCGTGGCGCGCAGGATATAGCGGATACCAATACCGTTGCGCCAATCAAGCCGGTGCCCAAAATGCAAGATAAACTGGCATTGGAGTATGTTCATCAACCCCCTTTGATCCCGCACTCAACGGATATGGTGCAGATCAACCCGAGCAACAATGGTTGTTTACAGTGTCATGATGTCGATAAGTACCGAAGGACGGGGGCCCCTAGGGTTAGCCCAACTCACTACATGGATAGCAACAACAAGATCTTGAGTGACGTTGCACCACGCCGTTACTTCTGTTTGCAGTGCCATGTATCGCAGGCCGATGCAGCTCCATTGGTGGAGAACACTTTTAAACCGGCTGGTAAATTCGGCCAATAGGAGGGGCTATGGAGAGTCAACGACCTGGTATTATCCGGCGTTTTTGGCAGTGGTTCAGAAAGCCCAGCCATTTTGCGATTGGCACACTCCTGACCGTGGGTGTTGTCGCGGGTGTGATCCTCTGGGGGGGCTTTAACACCGCCATGGAGTACAGCAATCAGGAAAGCTTCTGTATCAGTTGTCATGAAATGGAGAATAACGTCTACCAAGAATACGTTGGTACGGTTCATTACAACAACAGCAGTGGTGTCAGGGCGACCTGTCCAGATTGTCATGTACCGAAAGAATGGGCACCGAAAATGGTGCGTAAGATCCAAGCCTCGAAAGAGCTATATGCCAAAGCACTAGGCATTGTTGATACGCCGCAGAAGTTCGAGGATCACCGGTTTGAAATGGCCTCCCGTGAATGGGATCGCATGAAAGCCAATGATTCGCAGGAGTGTCGTAACTGCCATAACTTTGAGTATATGGATTTCAGCACCCAGAAGTCGGTCGCTGCCGGTATTCATAGCCGGGCCATTGAAGACGGCAATACCTGTATTGATTGCCACAAGGGTATCGCCCACCAACTGCCGAAAGGCCATAAGATCGAAAGTGCGATTTAAGTACCTTCGATACTGATAAATTAAATCCCCAACAGAGTGATCGGTTGGGGATTTTTTTTAGGTTTTTGCCAACATAAATAGGATCACAAGTTGAAACAATCTTATCGCTATGCAGTACACTGAAATTTCATATGATGGCTCAATTGGCCCTTATTCCCCGGCAAACCGATATGAAATCAACTTCCACGACTACAGATATCCTTCTGACTTCCACCATGAATATCTGGCCATTCATCGAATACTGTGAAAAAAAAGGCTTTGATTGGAAGGTGGTCGCCGACGAGTGTGGTTTACCGGTTGAAATGATGGACAAGCAGCATTGGTTGCCGACTAAAGACATCATGCTTTTTTTGTTTGGCTTGGAAAGACGATATGGCTATTTAGTCGGGATCGAAATTGGCCGATTTGTTACCGTCAAGCAGCTTTCACCTGAGTTGGATAGCAAGGTGCAGCAATGCCATAGCTTTTCAGAGGGGATCCAACTGCTAGTTTCTGAACTGCCCAAGCTCAGCAATCACGTGATTATCTGGACAGAGGTGATTGATGGCCAATGGTGGCTGTGTCATCGCAGTGCCTATCGCGAATCGACCCCGGGATTTGAACAGGCAGAGTGGTTTAGAACGTTAGCGATGATTAACTATTGTCGTCGGTTTATCGAAGGTTTCTGGCAGCCTGGGCAAGCTAGGTTAGTATCGGCTAATACCAATGCAGACAAACTTCCATCGTCTTTTACTAAGACGCAGATTGAGTTTAGCCAAGCGTTTGGTGGTTTTACTGTTCCGCTCCCCGAAGACTTCACCCCCATTCCCGAGCAAGCTATCGATGCCAATTGGCACTATTCGGTGTGCAAACTCGTCGATACCTATGCACTGTTACCTTGGTTCAATATCAAGTGGTTTTCACAACTTCTGGGTATGACGCCCAGAACCCTGCAGCGCAACCTAAGCCTCAAAGATCTAACCTTCAGAGAATTACGAGACAACGCTAGGCGAGATCACGCAATAAAGCTCCTTGGTCAAGAAGGAGTCAGTACCCAAGAGGTCGCCTGGCGGGTGGGGTACGATGATCTCAGTAACTTCAACCGAGCCTTCAAAAACTGGACAGGCCATACTGCGCCGGCTTATCGAAGACAAATGATGGCGATTTGCAAAGAAACCGTTTAGTCAAAGAGCCCTCTTCAGCTACTGAAGAGGGCCTTATTACTAGGTGAAAAAATAGACTTAGGCATTTTTGCGAATGAGCAAAATGAGTACAGAAGCGAGACCGCAAGCGGTGAGTACTATTCCTAGGTTTTGCGCCATACCGGCCAGACCGAGTCCGCTACCTATCATCAGGTAATACATCAATCCGAACACGGCGCCCGCACTTCCTGCCTGTTGCTTGTAATCCACTAGCGCAGCGCTCAATACATTGGGGATAGCAATGCCGAAGGCCATCACCACCAGCACCATTGGCATAACAAACCAAATGCTATCGAGCATTAGTGTGACGACGATACCGCCTACTAACAGCAGTGTTGCAGATAGCCACAATAGTGTTTTTTGCTGCCACTTTCGTGTAATGAGGTGCTTGTTCAAAAAGCTTCCCATCAGAGTGCCAAGCCCTAATACAATGCCGCTGTAGCCAAATTGTTGGGCATTATAACCAAGCTGTTCAAAGGTAAAGGCTCCAAGTTGGTAATAGGCAAACAAAGCAATATTGAATAACGCTACGAGTAACGCTGATTGCCAAATTTGCACATCCTTAAACATGCGAACAGCCAGGGCCTTCAGTTGCAATGGTTGCTTGCTGTGTTGGGTTTCAGGTAACTTGGCCAAGTTGTACACAAACAACAGGACGGCCATTACGGTCAATGCCATAAATACCGCGCGGTAACCGCCGGATTGCGATAGTTGCCCGCCGAGTAACATGCCGAGTACAGGACTAATCGAAATCCCCATCCCCATGATGCTAAACACTTTTCCCAGCTCTTCGCCGTTGTAGCTGTCTCTTAGCATGGTCTGGGTAACCACTGAACCGACAGCGATACCAAACGCACTTAATGCACGGGCCAGCATGATGACAGAAAAATTATCAGTTTGTATTGCCAATAAAGTCGCTAAACCGTAGGTCAACAGTCCCAATAACATGGTTGGTCTTCTGCCGATTTTATCTGCCATGACTCCCCAAACCACCACACCAATTGCAAACGCAGAGAAGTAGATTGATAGGGTTTGGGCGGCTTGTGCATAGCTGACCGAAAATGCTTGGGCAATAGAGCCTAAAGCCGGGCTGTAAATGGTTTCCACTATTTGGGGAAACATCAGCATGATAACCATTAGTGATAAAGAAGGTTTTGTTTTCATTTTGGCGTCTCCGATGTCTTAACGTGGGGACATTATAGGGAGGAGAGTGGTGCAACCATTAGCAACATAAATACAAAAAACATCAAAATAAGGACAAAGTATATATTTACTAATTGCCCGTTGTTCAATTGTTGTTTTTTAACGAGTGTGCAGCATGAAACGGTTTACATTTAACCGCGCATTTATCCAACTTACTGAATTTACATTTCGCAACAGATTGAGTGGTTTTTACGTATTTATTCTATTTTTTCCCCTTATATTGCCTAGGTTTATTCCAATACTTTAGGCTCTTTGAGATGAAAAATAAAACCTTTAAGCTTGCGACACTGAGTGCCGCTATCCTATTGGCTTCGGCTGGAAGCTATGCGAGTGACTCAGCATCGATTACCATCGCTGAGTGTAAAACCTTTGAACCGACTCCTTCGGTGATCGTAAAAGGCGAAAATAATGAATTAAAAAGCCAGACGATCACCATCGGAGCGACGGGTGATATGCATGGCCGTATTTTTGCCTATGACTACGCGTTAGATGGTGTGGACAGGAATGCAGGCTTTTCGAAAATTGCGACCCTGCTGCGAGATGAGCGTGCAAGCAATGATAACTTCTTGCTGATCGACTTGGGTGATACGGTTCAGGGTAACTCGGCTGAGCTGTTCAACAATGACCCAGTTCACCCTGTGGTTGAAACCATGAACATTCTTAATTATGACCTGTGGGTACCGGGGAACCACGAGTTTGATTTCGAGCGTGCTTTCCTAGAGCGTAGCCTTGAGAATTTCAACGGCTCTGTGATTTCTTCCAATGTCATTTGGGACAAGAACTCGGTTGACTGTAAAGCCAACGAAGAAGAAGTCCCATTCCTACGCGGCTATCAAATTTTCGATTACAACGGCGCCAAAGTGGCTGTTGTTGGTCTAACACCTTCTTATGTCAAAGTATGGAACGCCTCTAACCCAGAGAACTTCCGTAACCTCGACTTCAAAGATGAACTGGAAGCGGTGACGGACACAGTTAACGCTGTTATTGACCAATACCAACCTGATGTGGTGATTGGTGCCTTGCACCATGGCCGCAAAGAGCATGGTCGTGGTGTGCATGAAATTGCTTCTGAGCTAGCCGATAAGTTCGATGTGATTTTCATGGGACACGAACATGCTCGATTCATCGAGCAAGTTGAAAAAGGTGCAGATATTACTGCTGAAATGCCAGAGATCTCTGTCGATGGTAACAGCGAGCAGGAAGATAAGGCCAAGTCGGGCGTGTACAACGCTGAAAACCGCCATGAAAAAGTGAAGATCATTGAACCGGGTAACTGGGGCTGGGCACTGGCTAAAGCAGAGATCGAGCTAGAGAAAGATCAGCAAGGTAAGTGGCAGATTGTTGATACCACGCTATCCAACCGTAAGGTTGAAGAGGTCGCAGAAGACAAGAGTCTTCAGGAGCAGATGCAGAACATTCATGATGCTTCTGTTGAAGATGCCAATATTATGATTGGTAAGGTGAAAGGTAACTTCACCAACTCTAAAGGTGGTTTTGCAGACGAAGCGGTACTTGAAGAACAAGTGCTGAACAGCGAAGGCCTACGCCTGTATAGTTCAATCCATACTGGCAAATTGTCAGATATGCCTATCACAGATTTGATCAACCAGATCCAAATCATGAACATTGAGCAGAAAGGCTCTGACGTCGAAGGCAACAGCATCAAAGTTGATGTCTCTGCCGCAGCGCTGTTCTCGGACGGTTCGAACCTGTTCGACGGTCAGGAATACCGTAAGAAAGACAGTGCCAACCTATACATGTACGACAACCAACTGGTTGCTGTCAGCATTAAAGGTGAGCAGCTGAAAGAATACATGGAGTGGTCTTACGGTTACTTCAACACTTACCAAGAAAATGACATTACGGTGTCTTTTGACCCTGCGATCCCTGCTTATAACTACGATATCTTCGACGGTTCTATCCAATACACTGTTGATTTGAGCAATGCGGTGGGTGAGCGAATTGATATTGGTGAGATCCGTGGCGGTGAATTCAACCCAGAAGCTGATTATGTACTCGCTATTAATGATTACCGCCTAGGCACCTTGCTTGGCCAAGAGTGGATCACCAGCGAGCAGGTAATTTGGGATTCTTCGAATGAGCCAGTTTATGCCGTTCGTGACATGATCACCGAATACGTCGAGAACGAAGGTGTGCTGGATCGCAGCAAGTTTGAGAATGTGAACTGGTACATCAAGCAATACGGTCCAGCAAATGCTGCAGGTGAGGTTGCGGATAAAGGTGACATCCTGTCGCTGCGTGAAGGTGAGGGTGCCGAGTTATGGAACAAACTACAGAATATGGAAATCTGTGTGATGCGCTCAGGCCCATCAGCGCGTGACTCTATCAATGTATCTGTAAACCTAGCTGATGAAGGTACATGGTTCGCAAACCCGAACTATTCTTCAGACGCGACTCAGGAAGCACTTTACGAAGGCTGTGCGTATAGTAACCAGCCTAAGTAATCGACTAGCTGGATAAACATAGTAAAAGGCGCTTCGGCGCCTTTTTTGTTTTAATTCATGTGTTCTTTAGCCCCTCTCCATATTTTCTCCCATTTTATCCTGTAGGCTTATTAAGTGGCTTTAACTTGGATTTGCCAATGCGGATTTCTTTGTTTCGAAAACTCTTTATATGTTTATTTTTCAGCAGTGTATTAGTGGCCATTGGCATGGGGTTGTTGATTAACTCAAGCTTCAAAGATGGTTTTCAGCGGTTTATTAACCAAGAAGAGCTCCTGAAAGTTGAGCTCTTAGCCGAAAAACTTTCTGTTTATTATTCAGAACAGTACGGTTGGACACGGTTGGTTGAGTCGCCCCATATTTTTGCTTCTATGCTACAACAGCTGGGGGAAATTCCTCCCCCGAGAGGTAGAGGGCATACAGACCCAAATCAAGTGGCTGATAGCGCTAAACCTGCTCTGCCGTTGGATAAGCCTTCGTCTGTGTTTATCCCCTTGGGGATGCGAGTTAATCTTGTTTCACTTACCAATGAACCTTTATTGGGAGCGCCTGAAAACTTACGCTTGCTGCCCAATGACTTTCGGGTAGAGAAAGTGGCGGTGATCTACAAGGGGGAGAAGGTCGGCTGGATAACGGTGATCCAAAGCCTATCTCTGTCGAATGCACTGGCTGAAAGTTTTTTACGTTCGCAAACCCGCAATATTATTTTTATTTCGCTGGCGACATTGGTTGTTAGTTTAGCTTTTGCCAGTGGATTAGTGGGGTATCTACTAAAACCACTCAAGGCTCTGCATCGGGGAGCGGAATCAGTCCAACAGGGGGATCTGGATCATTACATCCATTTTCGGGGCAATGATGAGGTCACCGATGTGATCCATGCTTTCAATCACCTTGTCGCCAACCTCAAGCAACAAGAGCAGATGCGGGAGCAATGGCTATCGGATATCTCCCATGAGCTGCGTACCCCTTTGGCTGTGCTAAGGAGTGAACTGGAGGCGTTGATTGACGGTATTCGCAAGCCTGAACCTCGTTATATCGAATCTTTACACCATCAGGTTCTCAATCTGACTAAGTTAGTGGAAGAGTTGCGTGTGCTTTCATTGGTTGATATGGCGGGCAGTAGCGCTATCGTTCCAGAGCCCCTCGAGCTCAGTGAGTTGCTAATCCCTTGCTTGGCGCGTTTTGAAGCAAGGCTAAAAGAAAAACAGATTGTTCTGCACCAACCCAAAGTGGCATCTAAGCCTATGATGATAGAGGGAGAGCGAGAAAAAATAGAGCAGGTTGTCACTAACCTACTGGAGAACAGTTACCGCTATACCGATGCCGGTGGCAATATTTGTGTATCTCTGGAGTTGCTTGAGCATGAAGTAGCACTCGTTATTGAAGATAGTGCTCCCGGGGTAACGGATGAAGCGCTCCCTAGGCTGTTTGAACGGCTATATCGGGTGGATCAATCCCGTAGCCGGGAGCATGGTGGATCTGGATTAGGGCTGGCGATTTGCAAAAGTATTATTGATGCTCATCATGGGCAGATATATGCAGCCCACTCAGAGCGGGGCGGGGTTAAGATGGTCGTGACCTTTCCGAGGCAAGGATGAAGGTAGAGGAGTTCGCATAGTGATTTTGATTGTTGAAGATGAAGCGGCATTAGCCAACGTACTGGGGGAGTACCTGTCCCACAGTGGCTACGAGAGTCATATCATTGAAGACGGCGGCCGAGTGATTGACTGGATTAAACAGCATACCCCTGAGCTGGTGATCTTGGATTTAATGTTACCCAATCGCGATGGTTTGGATATCTACCGTGAATTGCGTACCTTCAGTGAAGTGCCTGTCATTATGGCGACGGCCAAAGTTGATGAAATAGACCGTTTGTTAGGGCTAGAACTGGGCGCGGATGACTATGTGTGCAAGCCTTACAGCCCCAGAGAGCTGGTGGTGAGGGTAAAGAATGTATTACGAAGAGTTCAGCCAACACAGTCACTCACATCGGTATCCGTACTGAAAATTGATGAAGCCCAAATGAAAGCTTGGGTACATGACAAAGCACTAAGTCTTACTCCCGCAGAATTTCACTTATTGGCGTTTTTCTTCCAGCATACCGGCCAAGTGTTCAGCCGCAATCAATTGATGGATAAGATTTATGATGATGACCGGGTGGTGACGGATCGTACGATTGACAGCCATATCAAAAACTTACGTAAGAAGATCTTAGCGATAGACAGCGAGAGCGACTGGATCAAGTCGGTCTACGGGGTCGGTTACCGGTTTGAAATTGATGCAATCTCCTAGATTGCTCCATATTTCGCACACAATTACAGCGCATAGTTACCCCATCAACACATTAAAGCTTGATTGGGGTAACCATGAATAAGACTGAGTTTAAAAACGCTTTTTTCCGCATTTCGAAATTAACTGCTGCCATTGCAATCACTGGAATGACTGCTTTCTCTACAGTCGCAGCGACTAGCCAGTCCCCGCAATACAGCTACAGTATTGTCGATACCAACCAGTCATTTTGTACCGATGCACAGAGTGTATTAGATGAATGCCCTACCGAAGAAGGAAAAACTGGATTCGGTCAGGATGCCCAGTACCAGGGCAACGCTCCAAGTTATACCCGTAATAATGACGGTACAGTAACAGATAACAATACCGGCCTTATGTGGGCGCAAACCACGGATACCAACGGCGATGGAAAAATAACCGCAGCAGATAAGATGACTTATGATGAAGCCCTCGCCTATGCCTCAAACTTGGAATTGGCAGGCCACAGTGATTGGCGTGTGCCAACCATCAAAGAGCTGTATTCATTGATGATGTTCGATGGTGAGGATCCCAGCGGTTTAAATGGTGCTGGTACTTACTCTATCCGTCCATTCATTGATCACGAGTACTTCGGTTTCGAGTCTGGCGATCTAAGCGCTGGCGAGCGATTAATTGATTCCCAATATGTGAGTAGCACTAAATATGTGTCAACTACGATGAATGAAGATGAGACCGTATTTGGGGTGAATTTCATCGATGGTCGTATAAAAGGCTATGGTATGGAGTCTCCACATGGTGGGGAGAAAACCTTCTATGTCATGGTTGTTCGCGGTAACACCGATTATGGCATTAATGATTTTTCAGATAACAACAATGGGACGGTGATAGATAAAGCTACAGGACTGACTTGGCAGCAGGCTGACAGCGGTTCTGGTATGGATTGGCCAACTGCACTTGAGTACTGTGAAAACCTTGAACTAGCGGGTAACAGCGATTGGAGGTTGCCAAATATCAAAGAGCTACAGTCGATTGTTGATTACAGCAAGTCACCTGATACCAGTAACAGTGCTGCTGTTGACAGTTTGTTCGAGGTGACGCCATTTGTTAATGAGGGCGGCAAGCAGGACTATCCAAACTATTGGAGTAGCACGACTCACCTTAACCTAAAAAATGGGGAGCATGCTGCCTATATGGCTTTCGGGCGTTCACTGGGTTATATGAATGGTGAATGGATTGATGTGCATGGTGCAGGTGCTCAGCGCAGTGATCCGAAAGTTTACAAGGGGGTTGATTACCCTGAAGGGCACGGGCCGCAAGGCGATGCTATTCGCTATAGTAATAGCGTTCGATGTGTCACTGACAGCAATACAGTATTTGAAGTGCAGCCAGAGTCAACAGAGCGCGCAACCAAACAATACACGCTTGATAGCTCTGATACGTCAATGGATGCACATAAGCCTGGTAGTCAACAAGAAATGGGTAAAACAAAGCGCAGTAATGAGGGTGATCGCCAAGGCCACGATCCATTTACTCAAATGGATATAAACAACGACGGTAAACTTTCCCGTGATGAAGCACGTGGACCTTTAAAGCGTGATTTTGACCGTCTAGACACGAATAATGATGGCTATCTTACACGCGATGAACTGCCTAAAAGACCGGGTAAATAAATAACAAACGATGATTGCACAAAGCCTTGGTGAGCGCACCAAGGCTTTTTTTGTACCGAAACAAGACGAAGATCAATGTTGATCCCTTCTCATGGCTTGAATTTCATATTAAAAGTGTTATTGTAATACAATATTATTGATTGCTAAATGTCGAAGCGTACTTTTCCTCAGAGCTTCGGCATAGCCATTAACTAACTCAAAGAGAACATTGATATGTCTAATAAAGTTGCTTTTATCTCTGGTGCTACAGGCGGTATCGGTTTCCAAGTTGCTAAGCGTCTTGGTCAAGATGGTTACACTGTGATCCTGAACGGTATCGAAGACACCAAGGGTGCAAGCTGTGTTGCTGAGCTAACCGGTGAAGGCATCGAAGCGGAATACCGTGGCTTTGACGTTACTGATGAGAATGCTGTAACTGAAAACATCAATGCTATCGGTGAAAAATACGGTAAGATCGATGTTGTAGTAAATAATGCTGGTGGCCTAGGCGGCCGTAGCCCAATCGAAGGCATGGAAACTGACTTCTTCCGTAAGGTGATGGCACTTAACCTAGACAGCGCATTCTTTGTTTCTCGTGCGGCAATCCCGTTCCTGAAGAAGTCTGACAACGCGTCAATCATCAACTTCACATCTAACGCTGCTTGGAACGCAGGTGGCCCAGGTGCAGGTATCTACGGTACATCTAAAGCTGCAGTTCACACGCTAACTCGTGCTCTTGCAAAAGAACTAGCACCAGCAAACATCCGTGTTAACGCGGTATCTCCTGGTACTATCGACACGCCGTTCCACGCGCAAATCAAAGAAACTAAGCCTGAAGTATTTGCTTCTTGGGCTAACAGCATCATGCTTGGCCGCCTAGGCCAGCCAGAAGAAGTGGCTTCTGCTATTTCTTTCCTAGTAAGTAAAGATGCGTCATTCATCACAGCTGAAACTCTTCAGATCGGTGGTGGTCAGGCTCTGGGTATCTAATACCTTTGCCATATAAAGTGAAATATTAGCTTTATATCTTAGATAGTTGAACACGGCAGATATTTATATCTGCCGTTTTTTTTGTGCTCGTCGTTTTATTTTTCTTTGTATTGTTTTCCCTTCTTATTACTGCGTTCCCAATTCTAACGACATGATGTTTATCCTGTGGACGATGTATTGTTGTTGCTATAAACATGCACTTTGAAACGAGTGTAAAGAGGTGCTGTTATTAATTCATTTGCTTACACGGTATTACAAGTGAGGAGCTTATTGTTTTCTATACTCTTGTAAAAGCCGCAATAACGGTGGTTAATTGCTCTTGGTGGTCAAGAATGGAGCGAGGAGTTTCATTTTGTAAGTACCCAATTATCTAACTTATTCTGAGGCCTTCAGACTGAATCGTGCTTATATTGTGTGACATTCATCACTATTTTTAGGTTGTGACTATTTTACGTATCTAAGTATTTTGAGATCAGTATCACGCTTAGCAAACGTTTGCTTGCTCGTTTAGTAACCGTGTTTGTGTTGTGTGATTGTTGACGGTTAACGTTCATGCAGCATGCAAAGGTTTACAATTAACGACTCATTTATCAAAGTTACTGAATTTACATTCAGAAACAGTCTTAGTGGTTTTCGAGTTTTTATTCTATTTTTGGGGCGTATATTTGCTCGCGTTTCCATTTTTTATTTTTATTATTTTATTGATTGCCTAATTATGACTAAGAGTACAATTAAAGTAGCAGCGCTGAGTGCAGCGATTGTTACCGCCCTAGCAGGGTGTAATAGCAGTAGCAGTGATGATAAGACACAGCCATCGCGTCCTTCAATCGCTGAATGTAAAACCTATGAGCCAACCCAGCCAGTAATTGTTAAAGGTGACAACGAAAACCTTAACTTCCAAACCATCACAATTGGCGCTACGGGTGATATGCACGGCCGTATTTTTGCATACGACTACGCATTGGATGATGTCGATGTGAATGCGGGCTTTACCAAGATTGCTACGTTGCTGAATGAAGAGCGCGCTAATAACGATAACTTCTTGATGATTGACCTAGGTGATACGGTACAGGGTAACTCAGCAGAGCTATTCAACGACCTACCCGTTCACCCTGTGGTTGAGACCATGAACTTCATGGATTACGACGTATGGGTGCCGGGTAACCACGAGTTTGATTTTGAGCGTGCCTTCCTTGAGCGCAGCCTTGAAGGTTTCAATGGTTCGGTGATCTCTGCCAACATCATTTGGGATAAGAACTCTGCTGACTGTAAAACCAATGGTCAAGAAGTGCCTTTCCTTCGCGGCTACCAGATCTTTGATTACAACGGTGCCAAAGTCGCTGTTATTGGTTTGACGCCTTCTTATGTGAAAATCTGGAACGCATCAAACCCAGAGAACTTCCGTAACCTGGATTTCAAAGAAGAGTTTGAATCACTGGAAAACACAGTTGACCAAGTGATTGCACAGTACCAACCAGATGTTGTTATCGGTGCGCTTCACCATGGTCGTAGCGAATCACATGCACGTGGCGTAAACGAAATCGCTTCTAAGATGGCAGATAAGTTCGATGTGATCTTCATGGGTCACGAACATGCTCGTTTCATCGAGCAAATCGACTTGGGTGCGCCATTTGAAAATGGTATGGACGACATCACGGTTTCAGGTGATAAAGCCAACCAAGTAGAAGACAAGGCTAAATCGGGTGTTTACAACTCGCGTAACCGTGACTCGAAAGTGAAAGTTATCGAGCCGGGTAACTGGGGTTGGGCACTAGCCAAAGCTGAAATTGATCTGTTCAAAGACCAAGATGGTAACTGGAAGATCTACGATACCACGCTATCTAACCGCACGGTTGCTGATGTTGAAGAAGATGCCGCACTTCAGAATGAAATGCAGCATATCCATAATGAGTCTGTAGCGGACGCCAACGAAATCATCGGTGAGATCGTCGGTAATTTCACCAATACACCGAATGCAAATGAAGAGAAACAGGGCTACGCTGACGAAGCTGTATTTGAAGGCCAGGTGCTGAACAGCGAAGGTTTACGTCTGTACTCGACTATCCATAGTGCTAAAGTGGCTGATATGCCTCTTACTGAGCTTATCAACCAAATTCAGATCATTAATGTCGAAGACAAAGGCTCAGACTCTGAAGGTAATAGGATCACTGTTGACGTTTCAGCAGCAGCTTTGTTCTCTGATGGTTCAAACCTGTTTGATGGTGAAACATACCGCAAGAAAGACAGTGCAAACCTGTACATGTACGATAACCAGTTGGTTGCGGTAAACATAACGGGTGAACATTTGAAAGAGTACATGGAGTGGTCATATAGCTACTTCAACCAGTACCAAGATGGTGATATCACTGTATCGTTTAACGAAGATGTTGCTTCATTTAACTATGATATCTTCAGTGGCGAAATTGAGTATGTTGTTGACCTAGCAGAAGTAGTTGGTGAGCGTATCAAGAATATCAAGATTCGTGGTGCAGATCTGGATCCGAAGGCAAACTATGTTCTTGCAATCAACGACTACCGTTTCGGTTCTCCAATGAAGGAAAAAGGTTGGGTTTCTGACGAGAGTGTTATTTGGGAATCTTCGGCTGAACAGGTTTATGCTATTCGCGACATGCTGACGGAATATGTTGCTGATAACACGCGTCTGGATCGCGACAACTTCGAGACTTCTAACTGGTATATTGAGCAGTATGGCCGTCCTTCAGATGCCAATGGTAACATTGCCCAGCAAGACAAAGGTGCAATCTTGCTAGCGCGTGAAGATGGTGCTGAAGGCGAAGCCCTATGGAAGCGTCTACAGAAGAAAGAAATCTGTGTGATGCGCTCTGGTCCTGGTGCGCGTGATGCTATCAATGTGTCGGTTAACGCTGAAAATGATGACACTTGGTTTGAAAATCTGAATGCAAGCAACCCATATGAAGGCTGTACTTACGGTAACCAGCTGTAATTGAGATTATTTAAATAAAATAAAGAAGGCGCTTCGGCGCCTTCTTGTTTTGGAAAATGAAATGTTAAAACGATTATTATTTCCTTTTGTGGTCTTTCTTATATCGACGGCCATATTGTGGTATTCACCATCGGTGAGTGAATCATTTCGGCCGAAAGCGTACAGCAACCAGGAGTTTGTCCGTGCGAATGTGATCGACGTTTTAGCTGAGAGTACTCAGTCAGATCCTTTAGTGCCTTCAGTTAAGACAGGACGTCAACGCTTATTGGTAGAATTACGTGAAGGGGATGACATAGGCAAGCAAGTCGAAGTCGAGAACCAACTGAGCCGATTGCATAATGTGTATGTTACCGCAGGTGATAATTTCATTTTGCTGATCCGAGAGCAAGGCGGCCGAACTATTTATTGGCCTTATAACCATGACCGCTCCTCGGCGGTGTACTGGATGGTTGGGATCATCGTGTTGCTGACGGTACTCTTTGCTGGTTTGCAGGGGGTGAATTCGGTGATTTCTTTGTATTTCACTGGTGCGCTGCTAATTGGCGTACTGGTTCCAGCCCTGTTTGCCGGTTGGAACCCGATCCTCGTGACTATTGGCCTGATGGCGGTGAAGATTGTGGTCAACTTCCTGCTAGTGGCGGGTTGGAATAAGAAGTCGCTGGTTTCTATGCTGGGGACATTGGCCGGGGTCGTCATGGCTGGCCTGATGGCGCAGTTTTTTGGTGAAATGGCGCAGCTTAATGGCCTATATCTTGAGAAAGGGGAAGATATCCTCTATCTCGGTGGTGAGGCTCAGGTGCAGGTACGCTGGCTATTGTTTGTCGCAATCATGATCTCGGCGCTTGGTGCGGTAATGGATGTGGCGATCTCGATGGCGTCGTCATACCATGAACTTCGTGAGATATCGCCGGAGCAATCGGAAAAAGACCGTCTGTGGGCGACGATCCGTATCGGCCGAGATATTCTCGGTACCATGACCAATACGCTGGTATTGGCGTTTGCGGGTAGCGCACTTACCACGATAATGATGGTATGGGGGTTCCAGATGCCGTTGATGCAGTTTATGAACATTCCAGCACTGTCGCTGGCCATGATCCACGGGTTGGCGGGAAGCATTGGCTTGATTATGACAGTACCGTTAACCGTGCTGATTGCTAGTGCTGTCTACCAGAGAAATGCTGCATTACCAGTATCAACACGAATTACCGAATCAGCAACCTCTTCAGCAGCTGAACCAGTTAAAGAGTAGTTACCGACACTCTGAGGTATTAGTGAAAAAGCCACGATGCGTCTTTAATGCAACGTGGCTTTTTTTATTGGTACTAGTTTGTTGGTTCTAGGTTTGCGATCTAGACCATAAAGCCCAAGTTCATATTGCCGAGACCGAAGTTAGTGGATGTGGTAGGGAAAACGGTTTGAACCCCTGTATCACTGACCCCAAACCAATTGGCGAGGGTTGCCGCCATTTGCTCGTGGGCAAGAGTGGGTATCAGCCTTCCTTTACCATTGTCATCTGTACTGCCGACACTAAAGTCCGGGTAGGCACCGTAGCAATCTCCCAATACGCCCCCACCAATAACTAGCTGGTTACTGCCCCAACCGTGATCGGTGCCATCGTTGGCATTGTTGTGCATGGTGCGACCAAAGTCCGACATGGTAAAGCTAGTGACATTGGGTTGCAGTGACCCCAGTGCCAGCGTGAACTCAGTTAAAGCGGTATCGAGTTGGCTATACAGCGACTGGTGGCGCGGAACCTGGTTCTTGTGGGTGTCATAGCCCCCCTGGTTGACGATAAAGACCTGCCGCCCGACACTGCCTGAAGCCACAGAGGCATCAATGATCCGTTTAACTGCTGATAGCTGTGCGCCAAGCGAGCTGTTTCGGCTAATGGCCGGATCAAGTTCGGTGGAATCAATCAATGAGCGGAAGTTGTTATAAGGAGCCAAAAAGTCCCCGTGCTGCTTCAGGTACTGTTGGTGGAATGGTGAGAGATAGACCTCATCAACCATCTCGTTATATTCGCTCTCCAGTGTCCCCGAGGCGCTAAAAGCATTAACCGCTGCGACAGAGCCTTGGGTATTGGTACGCAGGTCGCTGACATTCATACCGCTTAACCAGCTATTGCCCCCCAGTGATACCAGTTCAGGAATCGCGCCACCCTGGGCGAGAAGATCCATCAACAAGCCCCCCCAACCATACGAGGCATAAGCACTGGAGTGCCAAGTACTCTCCCAGGCATATTGTTGTTTAGAATGATTGAACAAGCCGGTAGGGTAAGGGGCTCCTGAGCCGGCAGGGCCGACAAGGGTGCCAATGTTAATGAGCCCTGCGGCTAAACCATCTTGAAACAATGACTGGATCCCCGGCATATTGGGGTGCAGGCCGATGGGGACACCGTTATCATCGGATTTCCCCGTCATAAGCAGACTGGCTTTATCGATAGCAATATTTGGTCGGCGTGCTGCATATTTGCTGTATAAGTCGTCATCGCCGGCCATGACCATATTGAACGAGTCATTGCCTCCCCTTAGGAAGACGCACACTAACGCTTTGTAATCTTCAGCGGCATAGGCTTTGTTTGAAACCGAGAAGGCCATTGGAAGTGCCGTTGCGCCTGTCATCAGGGCGCTGTGTTGTAAAAATCGACGTCGCGATAATTTCATCATCATTACTCCTGAATCTGGAATTCGGGTGACATGGCAGCCATCCAGAACACTTTGTACATGTTGTCATGGTTGGTCTTCGGCATAGCGTCATAGACATCGCTTAATCGCAGTTCAAGTTGTGGACTGAGCGAACCATCAAACAGGGTGTTTGCCAGCAGGTCGAGGAAGTTATCTTTGTCATCCGTTGTCCAAAGCCCGGTAAAGGCGGAGTAATCGAGGATCAATCGGTTGTCGGCTAACCCTGCGACGTCGCCGGTTAGCGTATTATCGTCTTTTAGTTTGCGGAAAATGAGGTTAGACATGTTGGGTATTTCTGCTGAGGTGTAAAGCGCAAACTCAGGGCCAATCAAGCCGTTATCCTCCAGCGGGCCACTAGGAGTATAAGTGGCTGGGAAGAAGTTAAAGACTGATGGTGCGGCTAATGCCCCCTGCGAGAAGCGGTGGCCTTCCGGTGAGTATTGTGCATCGTAGCCATAGCCAAGGGTTGTATCACGGTGGTGTGGGTAATTGTCACCCATTTGGCTGTTGAATGCCCGGTAAAGGGCCGTCATGGTGACAATTGGCTCTCGCGCCTTTGACACGGTTATTGGGTTTGACTCGTACGGCTGGGGGTCGGTCAATATTGCGGTGATCACAGCGGCAAGGTCGCCTTGGGTGTTGTTGAAAGTACGGGCAACACGCTCAACATAATGTTTGTCAGGGTTCGAGGTGACGAGTTGTTTTATCAGGTGGGTACTGACAAAAACGGCGGTTTCGCGTTTAGCCACGAGGATATCAAGCAGTCTTTCTAACTCTTCCTCGGCGGTTTCGTTACCTGGAAAGTTGCGGCCAAGAATACGCTTTGGATTGGTATCATGATTACTTGTAGTGACGACCATCGGACTGAGTAAACCATTGTCTTCATCCCAACCGGTGAACAATCTCGCTAGCTCCTGAACATCTTCTTCTGTATAGGCAGGGATTGGCTGGCTGGTTTCTTGGTCTTTTCTAATCGCTCCTTTGTAATTCACTTTCCACTCACCCAATGAGAATAATTGCAGTAATTCACGGGCATAGTTTTCGTCGGGGTATTGGTTGTTTTCTGGATCAGGCGGCAGGTTTCCGGCCATGGTCAAAAAACGGCCCATGGCTGGGGAGTAGGTTACATCGCGGATCAAATCCTTGTAATTGCCAAAGGCGTGCTGGACTAATATATCGTAATAGATCGCCAACCCTTTCGCCCTGTCATCACCGGATAGTCCTGCATCGTTTTGCGATACCACGACCATTTGGCTCAGTGCGAAAGCAACGCGTTGGCGTAATTGATCGTCACTATTGAGCGCGATGCCCCACCAAGCATTGCTGCGGTAGTTTCTGTGCTCTTGGCTGCTACCATTGAGATCTGCCCTGATCGACTGGATCCGAAGGTACTCATCTAAATGATAAGAGGGGGCAATAGCAATTTGTGCCTCAACCCATTGTTCGGCTGTTAAGCCAATGGCAGCACTGATATCGGTTTGTGTTGGGCCAAACGTGCCGCGCTCCAGCAAGCGTGAAGCATTATGAAAGTCGAGTGGCTGCGGAATGTCAATACGCTCAAAGCTGAGGCTGTAATCTGCGGAAGCTGCCCACAGATTATTCTCAGTTTTTGATTTTATCGGTAGTATGGAGCCATCTTCTTGCAATTGACCTACAAGCACTTCATTACTAGCATTATTGACACATTGGCCAATGCGGTAAGGCCATTGTGCTCTGCGATTGTGGCTGCGCTTTGAAACTTGGCATTCAAAAGTTTCTGTCGGGGTGTTATTTTTTAATACAGTAACTTCGACAGTATATGGAAAATAGGTGTAATTAATGGCTTTTTGAACGCTACCATTATCTATCAAATCAACAGCGTATGCATTAAATGCAATAATTTGAAAGAGTACTACTACGATAGCCTTTTTCAAAAAACAGAGGTTTTTGAAAAACATCGAGTTTACTCCAAAGTTAATTGACTGATTATTGGGTTTGTTTGATTTAAATTAATACTACTGAGTAAGTCTATGGTTTCTAATAATTCCTTTTATTACATCTCCTGTTTTTTGTGTTTGAATTAGCTCTATGAATGGTAGCAAACAAATACAGGCTGTATATAAGCTCGGGCATATTAATCACATTTGATTTATATTTGTGATGAGTTTTGTGAGGTTAAGCCAAAGTCGTTTTGAAATAGTAATTAATTTTTTTTATTTATTTGAAGAGCAGTAAAGCTATACTAGCGTACTGATATTTTTTTGACGGATTGTTGAAAGTTTGGCAGTTAAATATGAAATCAGCATTGTGTTAATTATCAGCACCGTGACTCTGTCTTGCTATTTCAAAATGTGTGAATGGGTCGGTTGGTGTTTAAGGTGCTTCATTCGATAAAGCGCTTTGTCAGCGCTGTTGATAGCATCACGTAAATTACGGCGGTCACTATTGGGCGTGATTCCATAACTGTATGAAATCTTTAAGGCAGCAAAAGCTGCTTCGATATCAGACAGAAAAGAATTGGCCCGGTGGGGCTGGAGGATTGCGATGAACTCATCACCACCGAAACGAATGATCATTTCGTTTGGTTGGGTGTATTGCTTGAGCCCTTGGCTAAACAGTTTAAGCACACTATCACCAAATTTATGGCCGTATTTATCATTGAGCAGTTTAAACTTATCAAGATCAAAAAAGATCAAATCAAATTGCTTGAGAGGGATACTCCCCAGCGCTTTTCTATTAAAAACGCCCGTCAGTTCATCAATACTCTGATTACACTCGTATTTGGCGATGATGTGTTTTATGGCGAGGGCTAGGAAGCCAATACCAATCAGAATACATCCATCATCAAGAAAGAGAGCTATAGGAGAAGGAAGCGAATCGATTGCTTTTTCCAATGGGGTAATTTGCTCGATCATGTGATAGATATTTTCTATACCGATAAACATCATTCCGACAAGTGCTTTTTTTTCTTTTTTGAAAACAGGATAAGCACACACCGAGATGGAAACGATGGAAAGTAAGATCAAGTACTCGATTGCAAATTCAGCTTTGGAATAGAAAAACGACTCATCAATTTTCACGATGAGAATGAGGAGTACCATTCCTGTGCAAATAACTGTCGATACGGCCTTAACCATTGAATACCACCTTTTTTTCATATAGTTAATATGCACCTTTGTTCATTTATACTCCATGAGCATTGGTTTTGCTTGATGGGTGTCAAAAAAATGACAATTAGTAAATGATTGGAGTGAGTTGATTTATCAAGGCGTTAAAAGGATCACTGTATGTCATCACTTTAGGGTATGTTGTCCGAAAAAGAAGTCAATGAAAGTCCTGACTTTCAATGGCTGTGATTTTCCTTTATACAGCAGGTGGATAGGTTTTGATTCTGGGCGGTATTCCGCAAGACATTCTTGGAGTGAACCTTGTTCAATCTCGTTTTCTAGCAATAAGGCCGGTTGCAAAATAATCCCTGCATGGTGGAGGGCTGCGGTTTTGAGGACATCACCGCTGTTGCTGCTTAGCCTTGATTGCTGACGGCTGAAATAGTGCGACTCTTGCTCACGATGCTGAGGCTGAATATCTCCGTAGTCAAACCCTAAGCAATGATGGTTGCTTAGTTCCTTGATATGTCGGGGAGTGCCGAAGCGCTCAAAGTAAAACGGTGAGGCACAAAACAGCAGTTGGTAATTGCCGACATGCCTGGCGATAAGGCTGGAATCTTCCAACTCACCAATACGAAAAACCAAATCAAAATGGTCGTGGAGAGGGTCGATACGGTTGTTATCGAGAATAAGCTCTACGTTGATATGAGGATGCTGCTGGAGAAACTGAGCAACAAGCGGAGCCACAACGTTATTGCCATAGGTGACTGGGGCATTGACCCTGATCGTTCCCATCGGCGTGTTGATTAGAGTTTGCAGGTTCTCCTCGGCTTCCTTGATGTCATCAAGGATCCGTTGGCATTCGCGAAAATAGATCTCGCCTGCTTCAGTGAGTGATTGCCGGCGGGTGGTGCGGTTGAGAAGTCGAGTACCTAGACCTTGCTCTAACGCTTTGATGTGTTTGCCTACCATGGTTGATGTGACGTTGAAGTGAGCCGCCGCTTTCGCCAAGCTTCCTCGCTCTACGACATCGACAAACACCTGCATGCTTTTCAGTTTATCCATATTACAAACTATAAGTTGATAAATAGCGGAATGGATCGTTATTTATCAATCTATAGATGTCAATTAAATTGGCAATATATTGTGTTGTTACGAGTGAATAAGATGTTTGAGCAAGGGCTATTTATCACGGCTGAACTCCGTGTAAGGGATGAGGTTTCACTGGATGAGGCAAAAGCGGCAGTAGCGCAGTTTTGCCAAGGAATGAACAGTGAACAAGGCTGCTCTATGGCAGTAGCCATGCAAGATAATAGCGATCTACGAAGGTTCATCTTCTGGGAGCGGTATGATGATCAGGCGGCCTTTGACGCACACTTTAATGCAAAGCATACCCAAGATTTTATTGCTTTAGGCTATACCCAGTTAGAGCAAGCATTTGAAACCCACTTGATGGAAATGGGAGCAAACCAATGAGCCAGGCAAAGAATGAAGTAAAGCAGTGGGGCATCCTAGGGACCAGCTTTATCTCAGGTGTGATGGCTGAAGCCATTCGCCAAGAAGGTCAAAGTTGCATTTATGCGGTAGCAGGGCGCAGCCCGGAGCCTCGTGAGGCGTTGGCAGCCCAGTATGATATTCCAATGCAATATGATAGCTATGATGCGCTGATTGCCGATCCCAAAGTCGATATTATCTATATCGCATTGCCTAACCATCTTCATCATGAGTACGTGATCAAAGCTGCGCAAGCAGGCAAGGCAATACTGTGCGAGAAATCTCTGTCGGTAGATATGGAAAAAACCGAGGCGGCGCTAGCAGCGGTTGACCAGCATGGGGTCTTTTTTGCCGAAGGGCTAATGTATCTGAACCACCCGTTTACAGCCAAGATACTCGATGTGATCAAGGCGGGTAAAATTGGTGAGTTGCGATCGCTCCAAGGGCAATATACTGCAGCAATCTCTCAGTTTGTGAACCCCGACAGCAAAGGGGCATTATACAATCTCGGGTGCTATCCTGTGTCTTTGCTGCACCTTATTATGCAACAGTGCAGCAGCAAGGAGTGTGCTGAAAGTTACACCCTTTCTGCAATGGGGCGTCGAGGCCATGACGGTAATATCTGTGAGACTCAAGCTAACTTCCGGTTTGCCAATGGCGTGATGGCACAACTTCATACCGCCGAAGATTATGGCCTGCATGCGGAGTTTACTGTGTTGGGATCTACCGGCAGCTTGCAGGTAATGACCAATCCTTGGCTACCCGACACGCAAAACAAACTTATCATCACCCAATACGAGCAACAGCCTGAAGTGGTTGAAGTGACCGCTGATGGTGATGGCTTCTTGTATCAGGTTAGGGCGGTATTAAGTGCATTGGAAAGCCGTGATGCAGAGTTGAACCGACCTGCAGCAAGACCGGAAGATTCAAGGCAGATCATGAAATTGTTAACTGACTGGGAAAACGCAGTAACAGCGTAAGGTTTATATCGCCCAGACTGAGTAGGTTGATTGCTCTGGCGGCCCTTTCCCTGGTATGCTATATGGTCTGGGCATACAATTTCATACATTGTATGTGTGCATTTCGACAGATATTTCACAGATGTAATTGTACGCTGTTTAGAATTTTTCATTCGTCTATCAGTGTGGTTCTCTGTGCGTTCCTCTACCAATCAATTCGATTACTTTCGTCGACTTCCCCAATTAGCCAATACGGTGTACCCCAATAGCAAAGGGTTCAGAAAGATAAAGAAAAATGCACGCTTTTGCCTTTGGGGGGTTGTGAATGCTGATGCTGTAAAGGCGATGTCGGAAGTCTTTGCCCATCCTGAGCTGAAGCCTGTTCTACAGATGAATCCTAAAATATTCGAGAAGCCTCTTAAGCCCTATCTTTGTGTGAACTGGTCACGCAAGGAGAAAATTGCACGACTGCGTGAGCATTATCTTTTTATCAAAAACACGTTTGGCACACACACGCAATCTGTTCTGTCACTAAATGGCGTTACTATCTTGGAATTTACCGATAACCAAGATGTTGCCTACAAGGTACAACTCTGCCAAGGGATGAGTCGGGAAGGATCACTCGGCCTGTACTTGGTTGACGAAAACAACCGAAATATCTATTCGCTCACTTGCCACATTGCAACAGGTGAGAGAAAGACGCTGTATATTGGTGCTCTGCAGGGGCCTAGGGAAGACATTGAAGATCGCAACCAAGTCATCAAAACTCTGACGCGTTCGCTGCACGGTTTGCGTACCAAAGCGTTGATGGCTGAGTTGGTGTTGATTGTCGCGGGTACGCTAGGCATGGAAGAAGTACGTGGTGTCTCGAACAAAGGTCATGTGTATCAGGCACTGCGCTATCTTGGCTCGAAGCGAAAAGCGGTAACCTTTGACTACGACGACTTATGGCAAGAGTATGGAGCGACAAAAGAGGATGCATACTTTTATCAGTTACCATTGCAGCCACCCCGCAAAGATCCATCAGATCTCAAGAAAACCAAGCGACGTTTGTATACCAAGCGTTATCAGTGGTTGGAAGAGATTTCCTCAGAAGTAGAAGCGAATATTCAGTCACTGATGAAAACAGCTAGCCAGCCGTAAAATCACCGAATAATCAGCTTTTTACTCAAAAATTAACGCCCATCCTCGTTATGTCGGTATGTTGTCATAATCGGTGGGTACTATAGGCCCCAGTTTTTACCTTTAGTAGAATTGAGGTGGGGAAGCATGGAAGTCATTCTTGCAACAACGAATGAAGACATCGGTGAACTTGCGCAGATTATGCAGCAACTTCGGCCAAAATACACGCTGGAGAAACTGGTTGAGTTGATGAACCAGCAGCGTAAATCCGGTTACCAACTCGTTTATGTTTGTGACGGGGAGGCTATTTTGTGTGTTGCTGGATTTGTGACAGGCCATAAACTGGGCTGGGGGAGTTACCTGTATATTGATGACTTAGTGACCGACGAATCTCAGCGTTCAACCGGAGCCGGTAAGTATTTGATTGAGTGGTTTAAAGACTACGCCCACATCAACCAGATAGAGCAGATCCATCTTGATTCCGGTGTACACCGCTATGGCGCGCATAAATTCTATTTAAAAGAAGACTTTGTTATTGCTAGCCATCATTTTGTTTGCCAGTGCTGACTGTTTGTAGGGGCTTGCGGAAAGTTGTCGACTGTGCCTTTTGTTAGGGGCAATTTGGCACAGTCGATATCAAGTTGTTGCATCAGTGGCAGTAACTTGGCTCGGGAGTCTCTTCCATAAGAGATGCATGCATGATCTCTTCTATTAGCAACAAAGAGGCTGATTTTTGATCCTCTTGGCATTTAAAATCAATCGATAGCACTTCTAATAAATCCTTCAGCAAAAAGCTCATGTGCGAAGCGCTTTTGCTGTCAGTCACGTAGGGTTCAAGATCGAGGATGAGCCTTTCCACATCGTTCGAGATTGAACCCGCTGCATCGTTTTTCCATTGTGCTCCCTTCACTTTGAGAACACCATAAATTGAATCATATGTATTCATTGCTTCTGCGCCCTTGGTAAAGCTGCTAATAATAGAAATAACTAACTTTGTTGAGCTCACCCAAGTGGTTTCAAGCTGCTTGGGCATATCTTGAGGTGTGTCTGTTTTTTTTGACTTTATACCTCAGAGAATTCTATTCCTTACTGGCTGTATGGATTTTAATCTGCACCAACGAGAAAAACTAGTGGGCACTCCCTTAATTTGCTAGTGGTATAACAATTCTTATTTAAGATTTCACTCCATGACTAATGGATGTCGAAATAATTGCAAAAGGTTTGACATCAAACCTTAAGAAAAGATACTCTACCGCAAAATACGTTGTGTGGGTTTGAAAAGCGAGAGGCGGGAAGATGGATGAAAAAGCAAAACAGCAACTTGGGCAACTTATGGTTGAGCAAAATAAGCTGCTGGCCATATTGTCTACCAACCTGAGTGCGCTAGATGCATATCCTGAACTGCAACGACATATGATTGAGAAGAATAGCAATGCAATTGCCTACCGCCGTGCCTTGCGTAACAAACAATTATCCAAAGAAAAATTTCGTGATGCGATTTTGGCGCGAATTGATGAAATTAGCTACGATATGTGTTTGCAGATGGACTTGGACTTTCTTATCAACCGTGTAGCTAATAAGGTTGGTGATGATATTGAGGCGATTAAGGGATTATCCCTCAAGGACTTTGGTGCGGATACGCTGTCAAAGCTATTACATATGCTAGGCAATGAAGTGTATGGCCACCAGGAGGCTAAAGTGTCTTATCCTTGGATGAGTATGAAAGGCCAAGCCAACCCGAAGTTTTGGAAAAAAGCCAACAAGGCGTTTGATTTGATGGAAGAGGGCTACTCGACTCATTGGAAGCTCAACTCGGTTTTCAAAGACCGCTATGGCATTGCTGTGCCTCAGTCATTTCCCCGTTTCGTCCGTGCTTATGGCGATCCCAGAGATATCCCCGAATGGCGGGAGTGGGCTGAGTACAAAGAAGCGTGATTACTCATTAGCCATTGTAGAACAATGAAATAGGCAGCCAATGGCTGCCTATTTGTTTATATAAGAGGCTAGGAGTGGCGGTTTAAAAGTTAAAGCTTACGCCCACAGAGAATACGTTATCCACTGATTTCTTGCCCAAGCCTTTGATTTCGGCATCGCCTTTGTAGGTGTACATGGCGTATGGGTGGATGCTATCAAAGCCGATGAACTTCGCTTTAAGTTCAACTTCACTTTGATTACCTTCCAGTTTCGCATGCTCAGTTTTCTTATCACTGACTCCATGAGCATCGAATTTAGAGTCGCCACGTTTATAGATATAGTTGGCGGACAGATCCATGGTGTCAGCAACCACATAGCCCAGAGTTAGGTCCATACGGTGGATGTTGTTTGACTCTTTGATACCTGCTTTACGTTTGTTTCCGTCGCCATCTGTACCGTTTAAGTTAAGTTTGCGCTCGGCCATCTCGTAGCGGTATCGAGCGGCAGTATACAAGCCATTATCGAACTGGTAGCCCGTTTTTAGGCCAAATTTTGCGGTGTTGCTGATTCGCTGGCTAGCATTTACCTTGTCGCCATCAATAGTGAATTGGCCATCTGATCGGCTTCGAGAACCAGAAGGAACCGTCAGTTCAAATTGTGGCTGGATATACCAAGCATCAGTGACATCAAAGTTGTAGTCGATTCGCATGTTGGTTTCTTTATGGCGCTTTAGGTTATTCTCGGTCACGAATTCGATACCGCCACTGAAACCTAAGCCAATGTCATGGTAGACAGAGAATTTGCTCTCGTCATCATTGCCGTGCTGAATGTTGTATTGGGTATCAGCCATTACAGTGGCAGAGAAAAGAGAAGAAACAACTGCGGCTAAAACTAATTTTTTCATTATTAAAACCTATTTTGTATATAGAAATACAATCCATCGTCAGGTTTTGTTGTCCATTAACATCCTGATTAATCGGTTAATACCGTGCTAATCAGCGAGGACAGAATAGGGAAAAAAATGTTTTGAAAGTAATTGAATGGTGTTTGAAATGGTTGGAATAGTCAGAGATAGGATAAATAAAGAGGTTTTGGCTCCGGTTCTTTTGCGTTAAATTGAATCAGGCGCTATTTTTAAGCGCCTTTCTTTGGTCGCAAGGTCAACACGCCCTAGTGTCATCAATAGATTATTTCAACATACTGCCATGTACTTCTCGACCTTTTGCCGTCAGGGCATAAACGCGCCCGTCGCTCTTTTTTACCAACCCGCTGTTCACCAAATGGCGTAGGTGGAAATTGAACTTGGTATGATCTTCAATACCGACCAAGCGGCACAGATCCATAAACTTCAATTGTTGGTGCAGGCTAAGTTGTTGCATGACCGCACGGCGAATAGGATTAGCTAAGGCTGAGAATACCTGATCATTGGTGCGCTCTTCGATAGGCGATTTTGGCGAGCGTTGGGCATGGACTCGTTTGAGGGTCACCGATAAAGCGGCAAGGTTGAATGGCTTGGTCAAAAACTCATCGGCGCCTTTTTTCATCGCATCCACCGCCACATCGATCGTGGCGAATGCGGTGGTGATGATGATGCCGATATGCGGTTGCTGGCGGCGAATAGTCGTCATGGCTTCGATACCGGTTAAACCGCTCATTACCACATCAAATAAGGCTAAATCGAATTGATGTTCGCTGGCAAGTTCTAATGCACGCTCTGCACTTTCGCAGGCGCTGACATCAAAACCTTCGAGAGTTAATGCCTCTACTAACACTTCACGCAAATCATTGTCATCTTCGGCCAGTAGCAGGGATAAGTTCAAAATTGCTCCTTAGGTAGTTCTATTTCAACACACAAGCCATTATCGGTATTTTTAAATGATAATTGACCTTGGTGCTGGCTGGTGATCTGTTTGCAAATTGAAAGCCCCAAACCGGTGCCTTTCCCGGCCGGTTTGGTGGTATAAAACGGTTTTGTTGCCGCCGCTAGGATATCGTCGCTCATCCCTGGGCCATTATCTGTTACCCGAATCAAGATATGCTCGCCCATCGGGTTGGCACTGATGGTAATAGCCCCCTTAACGCCACAGGCATCGATGGCGTTGTTTAACAAATTGATAAACAGCTCTTGGACTTGGGTATGGTCGCCCTCAAGGCTAAGTTTTTCGGGCACACTCATTGTTATTGAAAAGTGAGCCAGTCGGTGCGACATCATATCCAATGTGTCTTTGACCAGTTCTGCAAGGTCGATGTTCGTGTAGTTAGGGGTACGCTGATGGGCATAATTGAGTACTTCGTGGCTGATATTGGCGGCTTTTTCCATCCCGTTTCGGATCCGGTTAAGTTGGCGGTGAGCATTGTCATTATCACTGGGAAGCTGCCGCTCTAGAAGATCGCAACTGACAATGGCGCTGCTGAGTGGGGTCTTTATCTCATGGGCAATGGCTGAGGTGAGTTCGCCCAACTCTTTGAATTTATCATGTTGTAGCGATTGTTGCAGTGTGGCTTTAATTTGGCGGAGGCGCTCTAAATCGAACACCATTAATGCTCGCCAGAGGGTAATAGAGATAGCAACCGCACACAATGTGCGTACAACAGGGACCCAAATTCCATAAGATGTTAATAACAAGCCAGCTGCTATACCATAAGCGACGACGGAAAAACCAGTGCGTTGAAACCATATCCCAGAATCAGGCTGATTATTATTAAGTTGTTGACCATAAATAAATAAACAATAGCCAGACAGTAAACTGGCACCAAATCCAAATATCCATCTTATTTGGTTGGCACTATTAAATAGGAAATCATTGCTGGGTAGAGAGTAATAGTTGTTAATTAAAAATAGAGAATATATAAAAATAGTACCAACAATGATACTTTTTACATATTGCCTATGTTTCCATTGAACAACCTCTAACATTTTCCAAGCAAAAGCACCTAAAGCAAGGAAGGATACCCAAAGCTTGGTAACTTTAAATATTTCTATTGGAATGACTTTACTCAGCGTTTTTTCGTGGAGTATGAGGTAAAGCTCGGACCATTCGTGCAAGCCATGGATGAAACCAAACACGGCTAAGGTAGGGAGGGCCGTCGCTATCTGTAGACGGCTGAACTTTAAGTTTCTGAATGTTATTGAAAATCCGATGGCAAAGAAAGCCAAGCCATATATGAGGTAGATGATAAATACAGATAAATTCTCCATTCGTTAATCTTAAGCGAGATGAGGATTTCAATCAATGATGTACCTATCAGATGGTATACCCAGTTACAAAAATGTGGGTTACAAAGAAAGCTGTGAATTTTTCTTCACAGAATATTCTGGCAATGATAATTCTTTTTTGTTTTTGGCTTGATAAAAGTAAAAGTAATAAAAATGAAATATTAAAAATCTAATCTCCACCCCACAAGTTTGATGACCATAATCCTTAAAAAGTTGTGCCAGTAGGACTTTGAATGAACACCTTAGTTTTTATAAAGCCAATTTCTTAAAAAGATGTTGCAAACAAAACTTGTGAATGAACGAGCTAACTCATTCGTAACCTCACAATATAATCGGAGATAAGATTGTGAAACTAATCAAAACCGCTGTGGTTTCTTCTGCACTGGTGGCTGCGTCATTTGGTGCTGCTGCAAATACGACTATCAATGGTGCAGGTGCAACATTCCCACACCCCATCTACGCAAAATGGGCTGAGGAATACAGTGCTGAAACCGGCGTGCAGATTAACTATCAAGCGATCGGTTCAGGTGGTGGTATCCGTCAGATCACGGCTAAAACCGTCGACTTCGGTGCAACGGATGCGCCTTTGACAATTGATCAGCTGAATGATGAAGCAATGCTTCAGTTTCCTATGGTAATGGGCGCAATTGTGCCTGTTATCAACGTACCGGGTGTTGACGCGGGTGAGTTTAAGCTTACTGGTGAAGTACTGGCTGATATCTACATGGGTAAGATTAAGCAGTGGAATGATGAGCGCATTGCTGACTTGAATGACGGTATCGACCTGCCAAGCCAAGCAATTTATGTTGTTCACCGCTCTGACGGCTCTGGTACCACGTTCAACTTTACGGATTACTTGTCTCTAGTAAGTAAAGAATGGGCAGAGAAAATCGGCGCAAACTCTGATATCACTTGGCCGCGTGAAGCAACGACGATCGGTGGTAATGGTAATGCAGGTGTTGCCAATTTCGTTGGTCGTACCCGTGGTGCAATTGGCTATGTTGAGTACGCATTTGCTAAGCAGAACAATATGGCTTACACCCAGATGGCAAGCGCTGATGGTAAATTCCTCCTGCCAACCATGGATACATTCCAAGCTGCAGCCGCTAACGCTGACTGGGCAAACGCGCCTGGTTTCCGTCTGCTTCTGAACAACCAGCCCGGGGCTGAATCTTGGCCGATGACGGCAGCAACGTTCATCCTGATGCACAAAGATCAGGTCGATGCTGAAAAAGCACAGGCTATTGTTGATTTCTTCCAGTGGAGTTACGAAAACGGTGGCGAAATGGCAGAGGGGTTGGATTACATCCCAATGCCTGAGTCTGTCGTGGAAATGGTAAACAGTGCATGGTCGCAAGGCTTTACGTCTAACGGCGCATCTTTCATCAAATAATTGTCTTCCACTTATTTTTTCGCTGTCCATTTCGGTGGGCAGCGGCTGTATTTATTATGTTAATGACTATCGCGAAGCCAAAACTGGATGGAGATTCACTCTTCAGTCGAATAAGCCTGTTCAGTGCGGCAATTATATTTTTCACCTTGGTAGGTATCGTTCTTTCCTTGATTGACGGTGGCTGGAAGGCGTTTTCTGAATTTGGACCGGGCTTTGTTTTTCGCAATGTTTGGGATCCGGTAAACAGTGAGTTTGGGGCCGCCTCCGCGGTTTACGGCACCTTGGTCACATCACTTATTGCCGTTGTTATCGCTATTCCTGTTGCTATTGGTACAGCCATTTTCCTCGCTGAGCTCGCACCACGCTGGATTGCAATACCCGTCAGTAAGGCTATCGAGCTGCTGGCTGCGGTACCGAGCATTATTTACGGTATGTGGGGCTTATTTGTTTTTGCACCGTGGTTCTCTGAAGGTTTCCAGATGTGGGCTGCCATGTACCTCGTTGGTTTGCCGCTGATTGGACCGTGGTTTGATGGGCCGCCGATAGGTATCGGCTTGCTTACTGCCGGTATTATCCTGTCGTTTATGATCTTACCGATTGTGACCGCACTGACGCGTGATGCACTGCAGTCAATCCCGAATGTACTGCGTGAAGCGGCTTATGGCGTAGGTGCCACCCCGTATGAGGTTATCACCCGTGTCCTACTGCCAAAAATTAAAAGTGCCGTGGTGAGTGCCGGTATTCTCGGCTTGGGCCGTGCACTGGGTGAAACCATGGCCGTTGCCTTTGTTATCGGTGGTGCCAACCGAATCGAAACGTCTTTGTTCATGCCAGCAAGTTCGATTTCATCGACTATTGCCCAGCAGTTCAACGAGGCCACTAACCCGATGCATATTTCATCCTTGATTGGTCTGGGGTTGGTGTTGTTCGCCATTACGCTGGTGGTCATGGGAGCTGCACGTTACCTAATGAGGGCGTCGAAATGAGAAAGCTAAAAAACCTATTGTTTAAGCTATTCTGTATTGCCTCTTCCATGCTGGGGATCGTTGTTCTGGCCAGTATTTTGTACACCTTGGTGTCAAAAGGCATTTCAGGTATGAACTTGGCGGTATTTACCGAATTGACGCCGGGGCCGGGTAGCCAAGGTGGCCTGAAAAACGCCATTTACGGTAGCTTGGTATTGACCTCTCTGGGTATTTTGATTGCAGCACCATTGGGCGTGCTGGCAGGCACCTGGCTGTCAGAAGCAGAGCCGGGCAATAAGCTGGCTGAAACCCTGCGATTCTTAAATGGTATGCTGGTGAGTGCCCCATCTATCCTTGTCGGTTTGTTTGTCTATGGCCTGCTAGTGGTTCCAATGGGATCGTATTCTGGCTGGGCGGGGGCTATTGCCTTGGCGATTTTGGCATTGCCTGTGATTGTCTCTTCAACCGAAGAAATGCTACGTCTGGTTCCGCCAACACTCATAGAAGCGGGTAGCGGCTTGGGTGTGCCGAAGTGGCGTGTGATCACCCAGTTGGGTTACCGTGCTGCGGGGCCGGGTATTGTGACTGCAATCCTATTGTCGGTTGCCCGTATCTCAGGTGAAACAGCCCCGCTGTTGTTTACTGCCCTGAACAGTAATTTCATGACGACAGATCTTGGCAAGCCAATGGCGAACCTACCTGTCACCATTTATCAGTATGCGATGAGCCCTTTTGCCTCATGGCAGGATCTAGCATGGGCTGGCGCCTTGCTCATCACCGGTTTCATTTTACTGGTCAACATTACCGCGACCGCATTACCAAAATTGATTAAAGCGAGAAAATCATGACAGCAACAGCGATTAACACCATGACAGCACCTGTAGATTACAAGGTTGCCAGTGCGGATGTAGCGCTGGGACACCGAATGGATGTGCGTGATCTTAGCTTCTTTTATAGCGCCACAAATGAGGCGGCCCTTAAAAACGTTAACCTGCCGATTTTCAAAAATCGGGTTACCGCACTGATCGGCCCGTCGGGGTGCGGTAAATCAACCCTTCTGCGTACCATGAACCGTATTTATGATCTTTACGGTTTACAGCGCGCGGAAGGCGAGATCTTGCTAGATGGTGAAGATATCCTAGGTAGTGTGGATCACAATGAGTTGCGTTCCAAAGTCGGCATGGTTTTCCAAAAGCCGACCCCATTTCCAATGTCCATTTATGACAACTTGAAGTTCGGCCTAAAGATGAAAGGCGGGCTGAGTAAAGAGGAAATGGATACCCGGATCGAGAAGGCATTGCGTCGTGCGCACTTGTGGGAAGAGGTAAAAGACAAGATGCACGCTGATGCCAGCGGTTTGTCAGGCGGTCAGCAACAACGTTTGTGTATTGCTCGTACTATCGCGTTGCAACCAGAAGTGATTTTGATGGATGAGCCAACTTCGGCACTGGATCCGATTGCGACTGCAGCGATTGAAGAGCTTATTACCGAACTTCGCGAGAAGTACACGATTGTGATTGTTACCCACAACATGCAGCAGGCGATGCGTATCTCCGACTATACCGGTTTCATGTACTTAGGTGAGCTGATGGAGTTCGGTAAGACAGACCAAATTTTCAAGGCGCCAAAAGAAGATCGTACCCGCCGTTATATCTCCGGCGATTTCGGTTAATACGCCCTAATATTAAGCCAGCTGTTACACGGTTTTTTACAGTACAAGCCCTAGTCGCGACTGTCTTATCAGTGACAAAGCGATTGGGGCTTTTTGTTTACCGAAATTAAATAGCCTGTTAAGTCTTAATCCACCAACAAGTTAGGGGCTTTTGGTTGTGGGGCGGTACTTTGTATTTAAATGCCTCGAAAAGACCACTTATTTCTCTTTTTTGCCCCGCTTTAACTCAAACTTAAATAGCTCGTCACTGTTTTGGGGCATACGGTGTTTTCCTGCACCAATATGTGCTCAGGGTATTATGCCGTTTTTAATTTTTATTATTTTCCATCTTCTTTTAGTGTTTATAAATCATGCTCTTAACGTGTGTTTGTTCTAGTTGCCTTTTCTGGCATTGATTTTGATTGGGTATAGATGAATCAAAACAAACGGAGATGTTAAATATGACCACGAAGTCCAAACTGAATCTAGCCACGCTTGGCCTGAGTTTATCGTTAATTTCTGCTGTTGCATCGGCCGAAGAGACGATCAAAGTAGGGGTTCTCCACTCACTGTCAGGCACTATGGCGATCAGTGAAACCACACTGAAAGATACAGTATTGATGCTGGTTGATGAGCAGAACAAAAAGGGAGGCTTACTAGGTAAGAAGCTGGAAGCCGTTGTTGTCGACCCGGCCTCTAACTGGCCGCTGTTTGCTGAAAAAGCCCGTGAACTAATCGAAAAAGAAAAAGTGGATGTGGTATTTGGTGGTTGGACGTCGGTTTCCCGAAAATCCATGCTGCCAGTATTTGAAGAGCTCAATAGTATTTTGTTCTATCCGGTGCAGTACGAAGGTGAAGAGTCATCGAAAAACGTCTTCTATACCGGTGCCGCGCCGAACCAACAGGCCATCCCTGCGGTTGAATACCTGATGGATGAGCTGGAGGTTGAACGCTGGGTATTGGCGGGAACCGATTATGTGTACCCTCGTACCACCAACAAGATCCTCGAGTCTTACTTGAAAGCCCAAGGTGTCGCCGATGAAGACATCATGATCAGCTACACGCCGTTTGGCCACTCTGATTGGCAGTCGATTGTGTCTGATATCAAGAAATTTGGTTCTGCCGGCAAGAAAACCGCGGTGGTCTCGACCATTAACGGTGACGCGAACGTTCCCTTTTATAAAGAGCTCGGCGCCCAAGGTGTCTCCTCTGAAGATATCCCTGTTGTCGCGTTCTCGGTGGGTGAAGAAGAACTCTCTGGCATGGATACCTCACCGCTTGTTGGTCACCTTGCGGCATGGAACTATTTCATGAGTGTCGATACCGATCAGAATGAAGAGTTCATTGATGGCTGGCAGTCGTTTATTAAAAGTGACAAGCGTGTGACTAACGATCCGATGGAAGCCCATTATATCGGTTTTAACATGTGGGTTCAGGCGGTGAATAATGCCGGTACCACCGATTCCGAAGCGGTACAAGATGCCCTTATTGGGATTGCAGTACCGAACCTCTCCGGTGGCTACTCTACCATGCTGCCAAACCACCACATCACCAAGCCGGTGTTGATTGGTGAAATCCAAGATGATGGCCAGTTTGATGTGGTATGGGAAACCACTGGGCTGGTGGCGGGAGATGCGTGGTCAAAGTATCTGCCTGAGTCTTCAAAGCTGTATTCAAGTTGGTCAAAGCCTTTCTCTTGCGGAGCCTTCAATACAGAAACTAAGAAGTGTTCCGGTGCTAATTAACGCACTGTTTTAGGGCGTTTTGCCTTTTATTGATGGCGCTTCAGGTTACGGCTGAAGCGCTATTTTCGGTGGGATTTACCCACATTTGAAGTGGTTAATTGTCAGTAAGGACACAAGAAATGACATCTTTAATGAAGTTCGTTAAAGCGCTCATTGTTCTCTTGTTGTGTACCCCCATGGCGTTTGCTTCGGTCAGTTCGAAGGATGAATTTGATCAGGTATTGATTGGGAAAAATAACAAAGATAAGGAAGTCGCCATTGAGTGGCTAGTTGATAACCAGCCTGCCGAAACGGCCAAGCCTATTCTTCGGGCATGGTTGGAAGGCAACCTGTTTTATTACAAGAACAAGAAGAGTGAAGACTTCCAGCAGCTCTATATTATTGCCGGTAGAAACGGTAAGCAGGCTGAGAGTATTTGGGAGTCGAAGCAATTGGTTGTTTCGCGTTCGCGGGACTTTGCCAAAGTGCGGGTCAATAATAAGTTGCGCAGCCTTATCCGGATCCAGCTGGCCTCGCTGGGACTGAACTCACCGGATCCGGCAATCCGTTTACAGGCAGTTGATGGGCTACTTGGCCAAACCGGTGAGGAGATCATCGAAAGAATCGGCGCGCAGTTGAAGGTTGAACCGGATACCAAGGTGCAGGAGAGGCTGCGATTAGCGCTGTCGGTCAGTATGGCGTTAGATAACAGCGCATCAACCCAAGCACGGACTGCAGCGGTAGACAGCTTGTCAGAATTCAAGCAAGCAATTGTGCTGCAAACCCTCAATAAATTGCATCCACAATCACTGGATCCCGAGCTTTCGGCGGCTGTCGACAAAGGCTTGGCTAAATATCACCAGAGTCAGCAGTTTTATTCCGGTGTTGAGACGGTCTTTTTCGGTCTCAGCCTCGGGTCGGTACTGGTACTTGCCGGAATAGGTTTGGCGATTACCTTCGGGGTGATGGGGGTCATTAATATGGCTCATGGTGAGCTAATTATGATTGGCGCATACACCACCTATGTGATGCAGCAGCTCTTCCCGCAACACGTCGGTGTTGCATTGCTGCTGTCTATTCCAATGGCATTCATCATTTCCGGGTTGGTGGGGATTGTGATTGAACGCAGTGTGATAAGGCATCTCTATGGCCGACCTCTTGAAACGTTATTGGCGACGTTCGGGATCAGTTTGATCCTCCAGCAAGCGGTACGATCTATCTTCTCTCCACTTAACCGCTCAGTCAGTACGCCCGATTGGATGGCGGGAGCTTGGGAGTTCAACCCAATGCTGTCACTGACATACAACCGGTTATACATCATCTTGTTCTGTGCGTTGGTGTTCATTTCGATGGTAATGATCTTGAAGCGGACGCCTTTGGGTCTGCAGGTGCGGGCTGTTTCTCAGAATAGGGCAATGGCAAGGGCAATGGGGATCCGCTCCGAGCGTGTCGATGCCTTAACGTTCGGATTGGGTTCCGGTGTGGCGGGTGTTGCAGGTGTTGCGTTGTCACAGCTGACGAATGTTGGGCCAAATATGGGCCAAGCGTACATCATCGATTCATTTATGGTGGTGGTGTTTGGTGGGGTCGGAAACCTGTGGGGCACCTTGGTTGCTGGTTTAGGACTTGGGTTGTTCAACAAGTTACTGGAACCTTGGGCGGGTGCGGTACTGGCGAAGATCTTAATGCTGGTCTTTATCATCCTGTTTATCCAGAAACGTCCTCGTGGGTTATTCCCACAACGTGGCCGCGCGGCTGAAAGCTAAGGAGCGCTTGATGCAGTCTAAATCAATTATTCTTTCGGCCTTGGGACAAGATCGGGGCGGCAAGATCGTCCTCGCATTGCTGATCTCTGCCGTCATTTTGGTCCCGATGGCAAATCTGTTATTGCCGGTCGGTCATCCGCTACATATTGAAACCTTCACGATTTCTCTGATGGGGAAATACCTCAGCTATGCCATGCTCGCACTCGCGGTCGATTTGGTATGGGGCTACCTCGGGATCCTGAGTTTGGGGCATGGGGCGTTTTTTGCTCTAGGTGGTTACGCCATGGGGATGTACCTGATGCGCCAGATTGGCGACCGGGGTGTGTACGGTAATCCCGTGTTGCCCGACTTCATGGTGTTTTTGAATTGGCAGGAGTTGCCATGGTTTTGGCAAGGGTTTGATCAGTTTTGGCTTGCCTGCCTGATGGTGGTGTTAGTGCCTGGTATCCTCGCCTATGTCTTTGGCTATTTGGCCTTTCGTTCGCGGGTTTCAGGGGTATACCTGTCGATTATGACTCAGGCTCTGACCTATGCCCTGCTACTGGCGTTCTTCCGAAATGAAATGGGATTTGGTGGAAATAACGGCTTAACCGATTTCAAGGACATTCTTGGTTATAGCTTGCAGCAGGATACGACCAAGGTTGCGCTGTTTGTGTGTACAGGACTGGCGCTGATCGTGAGCTACGTGGTGTGCCGAACCATTGTCAGTAGCCGGTTGGGGCGTGCAGCCTTGGCTATCCGTGATACCGAATCGCGGACACGTTTCATGGGGTATGACGTTGATGGCATCAAGCTGTGGATCTTTGTGCTGTCGGCCGTCATTGCTGGGATTGCCGGTGCGTTGTACGTACCGCAAGTTGGCATTATCAATCCGGGGGAGTTTGCTCCGCTCAATTCTATCGAAGTGGTGGTATGGGTCGCGCTTGGCGGCCGGGCGACGCTTTTCGGTGCCATTATCGGGGCCTTAATCATTAACTATGCCAAAAGCTGGTTTACGGTCGAATTCCCCGAAGTATGGCTGTTTGCTCTGGGGGGCTTATTTGTGCTTTCCACCATGTATTTCCCGAAAGGGGTTATCGGGTTTGTATCAGACATTGCGGCGCGTGTTAGCCAGAGGAAGCCCCAACAAGAGTGCGGCGCTAGTGAGGTGGTGTCATGACAGTATTGGAGACAGCAAAGAAGTTAGGCACATTTGCTCAGGAGATGACCAAACGGGAAGAGACATTTTCATTTCTTGTTCCCGATGAGCACCCTTTGATCGATACCAGGCATAACATCCTGCTTTATGTCGAGGGCGTCAATAAGAGTTTTGACGGGTTTAAAGCCATCAACGATCTCAATCTGTATATCCGTGAGGGCGAACTGCGCTGCATTATCGGGCCAAATGGCGCCGGAAAAACCACCATGATGGACATCATTACCGGTAAGACCAAGCCGGACTCAGGTCAGGTCTGGCTTGGGTCGAACATAAACTTGTTAACAATGAATGAATCGCAGATAGCCAATGCTGGTGTCGGTAGGAAGTTCCAAAAGCCGACAGTGATTGAATGCCTGACGGTTTGGCAGAATCTGGAATTGGCGATGTCGGGTGTCCGCACCGTGTGGGCGACGTTCAGGGCCAAGCTGACTGCTGAGCAGAAGGACAAGCTCGAGTCTGTTTTGGCATTAATCAACCTGGTGGATAACGCTGCGTTATTGGCAGGCAACTTGTCCCATGGCCAAAAGCAATGGCTGGAAATTGGCATGCTGTTGATGCAGAACCCAAAGTTGCTGCTGGTGGATGAACCGGTAGCGGGGATGACCCACCAAGAGATGGATAAAACGTCGGAATTGTTGAATTCGTTGGCAGGTAAGCATTCCGTGGTTGTCGTCGAGCATGATATGGATTTTGTTCGCTCGATTGCCAGTGACGTGACGGTTCTCCATCAAGGCCATGTGTTGGCAGAAGGCACCATGGATCAAGTACAAAACCACCCTGAAGTGAAGCGGGTTTACCTGGGAGAATAGCATGTTAGAGATCAAGTCACTCAATCAATACTACGGTGAAAGCCATACATTGTGGGATTTGGATATGCAGATCCCCGAAGGTAAATGCACCGTGCTGATGGGGCGTAATGGCGTGGGTAAAACCACGCTGTTGCAGTGCATTATGGGTCTGGTAGGCCCCAAAAGTGGTGATATTACGTTTAATGGGCGTTCAATCATTGCGGAATCAGCAGAATCACGGCCACGGTGGGGGATAGGGTATGTACCGCAAGGTCGGCAGATTTTTCCGATGCTGACGGTACAGGAGAATTTGGAAATTGGTTTGCCTATTCGTGCCCGGGGCGATCGCAAGGTGCCTGATTTTATTTTCGATTTGTTTCCAGTTCTCAAGGAAATGCTTCATCGCCGTGGCGGTGACTTGTCCGGTGGCCAGCAACAGCAGTTGGCGATAGGCCGGGCGTTGGTGGTTAATCCAAAGCTGTTGATTTTGGACGAACCGACAGAAGGAATCCAACCCAATATCGTGCAAGAAATTGGCGATATCATCAGGATGCTCAACGAAAAAATGGGCCTTACCGTGTTGCTGGTTGAGCAGAAATTGCCTTTTGCCCGCCGGGTAGGCGATCAATTCTGCATTCTCGACAGAGGACGCCATGTTGCAAGTGGAGAGATGGCAGAGCTTGATGATGCCTTGGTCAAGGAGTACCTCACTGTATGACGGATTATGTTTCACTTGGTGTGACCAACCCGACCGCAAGTCAAATAGACCAGCACACCCACCATGGGTGGCTGGCTGAGTTGAGCTTATCCTACCGTGACAGAGGCGATAAAACCGTACTGAAGTACCGGGAGCAAAAAGGCCCGCTAACAGTGCAACAAGCGCTCTACCCCGAGGGGGAGGTTTGCCACAGCTACCTGCTTCACCCTCCTGGTGGCGTGGCGGGTGGCGATACGCTCGATATTAGCGTCGATGTCGGCGCGGGTGCCAAGGTGTTGGTGACGACCCCGGGGGCAACAAAGTTTTATCGCTCTGAAAATCGTTTTGCTAAGCAGCTCCAGCAGTTGTCAGTCGCGGCGGGAGGTCGGCTGGAATGGCTGCCACAGGAGAATATCTTTTTCCCTGAGGCCCACGCTCAGCTCAATACCGTTATCCGCCTCGAGAAAGGCGCACAATTTGTGGGCTGGGAGCTGCACTGTTTTGGCCGCCCTGCACTAAAAGAGTGCTTTGATAGCGGTAAATTGATTGGAAAAACAGAGGTTTATATCGATGGTCGTCGAGTGCTGACTGAAGGTTTGCACATGTCTGGTGGTGATAAGGTGCTGATTAATATAGGTATGCAGGGATTCCCCATGATGGGGACCCTCTACATCTCCGAAATGGGGCAAGATTTCTATCAGTTGGTACAGGCCTTGCTACTAGATATTCAAAGAGAAATAACTATACAGAGCGAAATGGATATACAGAGTGGATCAGGTAGCAAAAAGCTAATAGTGGCAGCAACGCAGGTCGAGGGTCTCATTGTTGTCAGGGCGCTGGGGCATTGGAGTGAAGACATTCTGCATTGCTTTACCCAGATATGGCAGCAGGCTCGCAGTCAGGCGACAGGTGTTGTTCCTCATCCCCCACGTATTTGGGCCACTTAGTTATTTTGCAATAACGGGAGAGTGACATGGAGTTGACACCAAGAGAGAAGGATAAGTTGCTGATTTTTTGTGCCGGGATGTTAGCCCAGCAACGCAAGGAGAGGGGGATCAAGCTCAACTACCCCGAGTCAATTGCCTTTATCAGCAGTGCCATTCTAGAAGGTGCAAGAGAAGGAAAAAGTGTCGCTGAGCTAATGGACTATGGTCGGACACTGCTCTCCGTCACTGATGTGATGGAAGGGGTTGCGGCAATGATCCCGGATGTTCAGGTAGAAGCCACATTTCCAGATGGCACCAAATTGGTGACTGTGCACGAGCCGATTGTTTAGCATTTCTGGTTTGCGCAGGTAAACGCAGATAAATAAGGAGAAAAAATGGCAGGGAGTAGTGCGTTTAACACCTCCGCTTTTGTCCCCGGTCAAATTGAGACCGCAAGTGGGGAGATCGAATTAAATGTTGGCAGGGCAACCCTTACCGTTGTAGTTGAAAACTTAGGTGATAGGCCGATTCAGATTGGCTCGCACTATCACTTCTTCGAAGTCAACGATGCCCTCAATTTTGATCGACAGGCTTGCAAGGGCTTTCGACTCAACATACCGGCAGGGACAGCAACCCGTTTCGAGCCGGGTCAGTCCCGGACTGTCGAGTTGGTTGATTTCTCCGGTAAACGGGAAGTTTACGGATTCCAAGGCAAAGTGATGGGCAAGATCTAGCGCGTTCATCGCCTTCTCTAATACATAAACAAGGAATAGTCATGGCAAACATTTCACGACAGGCTTATGCCGAAATGTTTGGCCCAACTGTGGGTGATCGTGTGCGTCTTGCCGATACCGAGTTGTGGCTGGAGGTTGAAAAAGATTTCACAGTCTATGGAGATGAAGTGAAATTTGGCGGCGGTAAGGTGATCCGCGATGGCATGGGCCAGAGCCAGCGTCCCAGTGCCGAAACGCCTGATTTGGTGATCACCAATGCCATTGTGCTTGATTACTGGGGCATCGTTAAGGCGGATGTGGCGGTGAAAAATGGGCGGATTAGTGGCATCGGAAAAGCCGGGAACCCCGATATCCAACCGGGTGTCGATATCATCATTGGCCCTGGCACCGAAGTCTTGGCGGGTGAAGGTGCGATCCTGACCGCGGGTGGTATCGATTCCCATATTCACTTTATTTGTCCGCAGCAGATTGAAGAAGCACTGGCATCTGGGGTGACTACTATGATTGGTGGTGGTACGGGCCCTGCAACGGGGACCAATGCGACCACCTGTACGCCAGGGCCTTGGAATATGGCGCAAATGCTACAAGCGCTCGATGGTTTTCCTATGAACTTCGGCTTGCTGGGTAAAGGCAATGCCAGCCAACCAGAAGCGTTGCGCGAGCAAGTAGCCGCTGGGGCGGTAGGACTAAAGCTCCATGAAGATTGGGGTACGACACCGGCGTCGATCGATACTTGCTTGTCGGTTGCTGATGAGATGGATGTTCAGGTCGCGATTCATACTGACACCCTTAATGAGTCCGGTTTTGTTGAGTCGACCTTGGCGGCGATTGGGGATCGGGTGATCCATACCTATCACACCGAAGGCGCTGGCGGTGGGCATGCGCCAGACATTATCCGTGCGGCTGGCGAATCGAATGTCTTGCCGTCATCGACCAACCCTACTCGCCCTTATACGGTTAACACCGTGGATGAGCATCTGGATATGTTGATGGTGTGCCATCACTTGTCTCCGGCCATAGCGGAAGATGTTGCTTTTGCTGAATCCCGGATCCGGAGGGAAACCATAGCCGCAGAGGATATCCTGCACGATCTGGGGGCGTTTTCGATGATTGCTTCGGACTCTCAGGCAATGGGGCGGGTGGGTGAGGTGATCACCCGCACGTGGCAGACGGCCCATAAAATGAAGGTTCAGCGTGGTAGCTTGGCGCAAGATTCCAGCTACAGTGATAACTTCCGCCTCAAGCGCTATGTCGCCAAGTACACCATTAACCCCGCAATCACCCATGGTATGGCGCATGAAGTTGGCTCTATTGAAGTGGGTAAGTTGGCCGATTTGGTGTTATGGAAGCCGGCCTTCTTTGGGGTAAAACCTAGCGTTGTGGTCAAAGGCGGCATGATAGCGATGGCCCCTATGGGCGATCCGAATGCGTCTATTCCTACCCCGCAGCCAGTCCATTATCGTGCGATGTTTGGCAGTTATGGTAAAGCGGCGATGAATACATCCATGTTGTTTCTCTCGTCGGCTGCAGGTGAAGCTGGCGTGGCCGAGCAACTTCAGCTTGGCAGCCAGATTGGCATCGCCAAAAACTGCCGGACGATTAGCAAGTCAGATATGAAGCTTAATGATTGGCAGCCCCGCATTGAAGTGGACTCCCAAACCTATCAGGTGCGTGCCGATGGCGAGCTTTTAGTGTGTGAACCTGCGGAGGTACTTCCGATGGCTCAGCGCTACTTTTTGTTTTAACGCGGTTCAAATAAAAGCTTTTTAAAAAAACAAGGGAATTGTGAATGATTGAGTTGGTTGAAGTGAGTGCAGAGGCAACATCGCAGCCCGATGCGTATTTGAGTCTACCAATTGATAGCCGGATCAAGAGTCGGTTGAAGGTGGTATTGGATGATGGCCGCGATGCGGGCCTGTTTCTGCCTAGGGGCCACATACTTCGCGGCGGCGAACAGTTGAAGAGCCGCTGTGGTGAGGTGGTGGTGGAGATCAAAGCTGCCACCGAGCAGGTGTCGACCGTTTATTGCAACGATCGCCATTTACTGATGCGTGTGGCCTATCACTTGGGTAACCGTCATGTACCGCTTCAGGTTGAAGCTGGCTGGGTGCGGTATCAACATGACCATGTTCTGGATGAAATGGTCGTAGGGCTGGGTGCTCAGGTCACCGTTGAAAAGGCTCCTATTGAACCGGAAGGCGGTGCTTATGGTGGCCGTTCAGGTGGGCATCATCACCACTAAAAGAGATTTAACGTTTTTAGCAAAAGGATATGACAATGAAGACATCCCGTATTATCTCATCGCTGGCACTGCTTAGCCTTACATTTTCGGTTTCGGTACAGGCACACCCCGGGCATGACCATTCCTCATTTTTTAGCGGGCTTGTGCACCCGATTACCGGCGTTGACCACCTCATTATGTTACTTGCTTTTGGCGCCCTTACTTTCTTTGCCGCCAAGCAAACGGCAACACGGTTGGGCTTATTGGCTGCAGCGCTAGTTGCTATGGTGACCGGAATGATGGCAGGGCTAAATTTGGGTGCGATAAGCGGTATTGAGGGCGCGATTGCAGCATCGTTACTGGTTGTTAGTGCTGCACTTTGGCAGGTATTTACTGCCAGCAAAAATGTCACCCGAATGGCGGTAGCGCTCTGTGTAGCCCTTATCTTTTGTCATGGCTATGCCCACGGGGTCGAGGCGTCTGGAAATGTATCGATGTTTGCGGTTGCGATGGCAATATCGGCGTCTGGATTGATGCTGCTGGGACACCGATTAGCCGCATTTGCTTCAAGCCGTTGGGTATCTGCTGGGGTTGCTTCTGCCAGCCTCGTTTATTTGCTGGTGGCTTGATATGGCGGCAGAGGAGCTGAAGATACAGAAAGTCGAACGAGGTGATAGCTCCATTGCCACTTACCGTTTGTTTCAGCTAATTAGCCCCTCACTGCCAATTGGTGGGTTTACCTATTCGCAAGGACTGGAATGGGCCGTTGAGGCTGGATGGGTGAAAGATAGGGCGGCTATGGTTCTATGGCTTGAGAACATACTGCGTTATAGCGTAGCCACACTTGAGCTTCCTCTCATCGATCGGTTTTACCAAGCAATTGAAACACGGGATCGCCAAAGCATCGAGGCATTAAGTAACCTGCTGTGTTCAAGCCGTGAAACCAAGGAGTTGCGGGCCGAGGAAGTCCAGCGGGGAAAAGCGCTGAATGTGTTGCTGAAGCAGTTGGACGTTCCAGTGGATGAGTACCTCGGTAGCAACGCGGATCCCAACCAGTTGGTGGGACTCTGTGTCGCCGGCTATCTGTGGGGGATCAGCCCCGAAGCCATGAAACAGGGGTATCTCTGGAGCTGGGCAGAAAATTTAGTGATGGCGGGAGTGAAGCTGGTACCGCTGGGACAGACAGATGGTCAGCGTGCCTTGATGGAATTGACCGAAATGTTTCCCGAGATGGTTTCAATCTCGACGCAGCTCGATGAGGTCATGATTGGCAGTTTCACACCTGTTGTGTCGTTAGCCAGTAGCCTGCACGAAACACAATATACCCGTTTGTTCCGTTCATAAGCCGCAGAGCTTAAAGAGTTAAAGTAATAAGGATTGTTATGGAAACATATAAGCAGCCACTTCGCGTTGGGATTGGTGGCCCGGTAGGATCAGGGAAAACCGCATTACTTGAGGTGTTGTGTAAAGCGATACGCGATAAATTGAATATCGCTGTCGTAACCAATGATATCTATACCCAGGAAGATGCCAAGATCTTGACCAGGGCTGAGGCTCTTGAGCCAGACCGGATTATCGGGGTTGAAACCGGTGGGTGCCCCCATACTGCAATTCGTGAAGATGCCTCTATGAATCTGGCAGCGGTAGAAGAGCTAGCCAAGCTACACCGTAACCTTGATGTGGTGTTTGTCGAAAGCGGTGGCGATAACCTCAGTGCTACCTTTAGCCCTGAGCTTGCGGATCTCACCATCTATGTGATTGATGTCGCCGAGGGTGAAAAGATCCCCCGCAAAGGAGGGCCTGGTATTACCCGCTCAGATCTATTGGTCATTAACAAGATTGACCTTGCACCTTATGTCGGCGCATCACTTGAGGTGATGGAGCAAGACACCAAACGGATGCGTCCTAATCGCCCTTATGTCTTTACCAACCTAAAAGAGGCCCAAGGGCTAGAGACAATCATCGACTTTATCATTACCGAAGGGATGCTGACGCCGAAAGCGGAGTAAGTTAATTCGCTACTGGGTATACAAGTGCTAGAGTTCTGACAAAAAGCGCCCTGATGGGCGCTTTTTAATGGTATTTAGGGTTGGATTTAAGGGTTTTCGTTACGGCTGACGACAATACCTTCATCGTTGAAGCCGACGAGATCAGGAAGACCATTGCCAGTGATGTCGCCAAGTAGGCGGTAGTGAGTATTACTTGACCAGCCTGCTTCATAGCCGAAGTTGTTCCACTGCTCGGCAATCTCTTGGATACGACCAGTAAGCGTATAGACAGCTGTTACACCACCCAAGAACTCGAATCGCTCACCATTAGAGTGTGCAACCAGAAGGTCACGGTTGCCAATGTTCGCAAGGTCGGCGCGTCCGTTACCAGTCATATCGACAGCCATCTTAAGGTGGCGGTCATTCTGCCAACCGAGGAAATCAAGTACGTCACCCTCACCGTGGTCGTTATCAAGCCAACTTACTTGAGGGGCGAATGTGCCATCTTCTTGCTGTAGAGCGGCGTAAATACCGCTTCGGCCATAGACAACCACATCTGGTCGCCCATTGCCGTTAACGTCAGCGAGAAGGCGGTTAGTTAAGTTTAATTCGTTGCGGAAAATGCGGCCAGAGTCGTCATCTTCGATAATGGAATCCAGACCAAAGTTATCACTGACCTTAACGATTGGCGCGAACTCTTCGCCGTCAGAAAAGGCAACGTATAGCCCGTCATCACCGAATGCAGCGAGGTCCGTTAGACCGTTGTTGTTGAGATCAACAGCGACAAAATTATGGATGGAGGCGTTCCAATCGTTATCGGTTGAGAAGTCTTCGCCCCAAAGCTGCATTTCTTCGAAATACTTGCCGTTAGACTTGGAGACATACACGCCATCTGTAGTTACGGCGATCAGGTCGGCCATACCGTTGCCGTCAACGTCGCCAACCAAGCGAGTCATTTCATTGTCCCAGCCTTGCGCATGTTTTGGCAAGAAGTTAGAAGCCCACACTGTTTTCTTACCGAAGCGCTTGTTCTTCGACTCAGCGACATATACTTCGCTGCCTTTGAAGGCGACAATATCAGTCGTGCCACTGCCATTTACGTCAGCTAGATATACTTGACTGTTGGCTGGAGTCCATTCGGCTGCTCGGAACGAGTCGCCCCACATTTCGTCAGGTGAGAAAGCGCTTGAGGTGTAGCTGTTGTCATGGTCAAAGGTGTCATCACCAAAGAAGGTGTTAAAGTCACGGATTGCCGAACCGTCACTACCGTCAATGTTGCCGCGGTATATGTGGTAGTGGCTTGAAACGAGGTGCATCGAGCGGATTCGCACGCCATCTTCGCGCATGGCATCAACGATTTTGATGGCTTCCTCGGCGTTCTGGTAGGTGGTAGTCGAGTTCTCTTCTAAGATGATTTGATCTTCAGGAACGTCGTATTTCTCCATCAATATTTGCTGAATGGCGGCGGCTTCTGTTAGTCCGCCTTGCTCGACACAAGTCTGAACCGATGTTGGATTACCTTTACCCGTAGCCATAAAAACTGGGTTAGGTAGAGATTGCGCAACCTCGTAAACACGGTCAACACGATATTCCATTAACTGACGGGGGGTACAAGATTCATAATTAACTTGTAGGCCAAGGTTGATCACCAGGTCGATTGGGCGGTTTTGCTCATTTGCCGGTATATCAGATGCCACTGCATGAGCGGTGGTACCAATCAGGAGCGCACCCAGGATAGACTTTGCAATTACACTCTTTTTCACGTTAGAAACCTTTTTTAAAATATGTGGGAGGCTGTTAACCGCCTCTTATTCAGCGTTGGTTGGCTTGGCGTGAATATATCATTCTAGAGGATGTCTTTTGCACTCAGGTAGTGGGCCTTGATCGCATTATTCTCACTGCGAATAAAGTAATTTCCGAATAGGTGATCCTGCTTCAAATGGCTGGGGATGATGGCAGGAAGAAGAACAAAGCCTTAGTCTTAATGCGACTTAGAGAACGTTTGGTGGTGGTTGTCACAAATTAGTGCTCTGTTGTGTAAGGCCGCGATTAACTACTAAGTAGAGCGTTTCTATTTAAATAGCACCGATGTTGGTAATTGTTTTTGTACGAATATAACCAGCCCAAGTAAAGTCTATACTGTGATATCACCTCTTCGCGATACCCAAGTAAACTCTTCTTTTGTGGGAACCCATCAGGGCGCCCATTTCTACGTTATTTTTTGCTTGCACTATATCTATACGGAGCAATGTATTACCTCCTTGTAACTCGCGAGGCAATACAAAGTAAATGCACATATGTGCTTATCGGGCATAATCTGAAGAGTATTGAACTGTAATTATTTGTGGTCTAACTATTTGTCCGGGTGTTGGACACCGTTTCGAACTCTCATTCAGTAAGTCAGATTTACACTTAAATCATAAAATAATTATACATTTTTTCATGTGTCTATATTGCTTGTTAGCGTAATGATGCTTACTTGCTGTTAAATCATGTGTTTATGAGTGGTTTTTCTGATGAGGGTATGACGGTGTTTTATCTGTCCACAGGCCTGTTACTGCGTCTTTACATCATCAGTCCTCTTGAGATTGGCCTGTTATTTGTTTAGAGTGCGAAGCGTTTTCCGTTGAAGGACAAGAAGGGCAACAAATAATGGATCCCATTCTAGAAGTTAAGGGACTGTACAAAGTATTTGGGGATGAACCTGAGCGAGCATTCCCATTAATCGATAATGGTATCGATAAGAGCTGTATATTCGAACAAACCGGGTTAACGGTAGGTGTCAATGATGTTTCACTCTCGATTAATGAAGGCGAAATATTCGTTATCATGGGGCTTTCCGGCTCTGGGAAGTCCACTTTAGTCCGACTGCTTAATAGACTGATTGAACCAACGAAGGGTGATGTGTATTTCAAGGGGAAAGACATAGCTCATATCTCTGAAGATGAACTTCGAGAGGTTCGCCGCAACAATATATCAATGGTTTTTCAGAATTTTGCACTGATGCCTCACATGACGGTGCTGGAAAATGCGGCATTTGGATTAGAGTTGGCTGGTGTAAATTTACACGACCGCAATGTCAGTGCATTAGCTGCTTTAGAACGAGTTGGGCTTAATGCGAATGCAGAGTCCTATCCGGATGAGCTTTCTGGAGGGATGAAGCAGCGTGTAGGCTTAGCAAGAGCACTGGCTTGTGATCCCGATATTTTGCTGATGGATGAAGCCTTTTCAGCTCTAGACCCGCTTATTCGAACTGAAATGCAAGACGAGCTTATTCGCCTACAGAACGACGACAAGCGTACCATTGTATTTATTTCACATGACTTGGATGAAGCGATGAGAATAGGTGATCGCATAGCTATCATGCAAAATGGTGATGTCGTACAGGTCGGTACGCCAGACGATATTCTTCATAACCCTGTAAATGATTATGTCGAAGCTTTTTTCCGTGGAGTGAATGTCTCTAGTGTACTAAGTACCAAAGATATTGCTCGCAAAAAATACGCTGCTGTATTTAAAAAGTCGGAACATGATGGGCCGGGGTCTGCAATGCAGAGCCTCATGGATCATGACCGTGATTACGGCATTGTTATCGATAAATCGTCTCGTTACTCTGGCATTGTTTCTTTAGAGTCTCTCCGGCTTGCCCATAAAGAAAATCGCACTTTGGCCAGCGCACAAATAAAAGATGAGATCACACTAAAACCGGATCAGCCTATCAAAGATATTCTGGGGCAGGTTGCAGGAGTACCTTACGCTGTTCCCGTTGTGGACGATCAGGGTACTTACTTTGGTGTAGTGACTAAGTCACGCCTTTTACAAACCTTGGATAAGGATTAGTCTGATGTCTTCAGCGCAAAACGGCAATGACCCTTGGTCACAAACAGCTTCACCGCAAAGTGATCCCTGGTCACAAGATAATGACTTCTCAGCAAGTAATGATTGGTTGAGCTCGGGTGTTGTAGAGCCACAACAATTTGATATCTTAAACCCATTCCAAGAGGCTGTAATTCCTCTTGATAGCTGGGTTGAATCTGGCATTTATTGGTTAGTTGATCATGGACGACCAGTGTTCCAGGCTATTCGTACCCCTATTGATTTTATTCTTGTCTCATTTGAAACTGCATTGGTCTCCCCGCCTGCGCCGTTAATGTTGTTAGCTCTATTTTTAATAACATGGCAGCTCACCAATTTTAAGCTTGGAATCTCTACATTGCTATCATTGGTATTCATAGGCTTGATCGGCGCTTGGTCAGAGGCAATGACGACGCTGTCTCTGGTATTAACCTCTGTCTTCTTTTGCTTATTAATTGGATTACCAACAGGTATTTGGTTGGCAAGAAGCCATACTGCATCAAAGTTTATACGTCCTGTACTTGACGCGATGCAAACCACCCCTGCATTTGTATATTTAGTGCCGATTGTCATGCTATTTGGTATCGGTAACGTACCTGGCATTGTAGTAACCATTATTTTTGCTTTGCCTCCGGTAATCCGATTGACCATTTTAGGTATTCAGCAAGTTTCGGAGGAGTTAATTGAAGCAGGTCACTCCTTTGGGGCCAGTAAGAAACAAATGCTCTATCGCATTCAACTACCGCTAGCATTGCCAACTATTATGGCCGGTGTAAACCAAACCTTGATGCTTTCACTATCAATGGTAGTCATAGCGTCAATGATTGCAGTTGGTGGCTTGGGTCAAATGGTGCTTCGTGGTATTGGACGCTTAGATATGGGGCTGGCGGCTGTCGGTGGCCTGGGAATTGTGTTGCTTGCTATTCTACTGGATAGGATTACTCAAGTATTAGGTGAGAATACAAGCAACACAAAACTACGCTGGTACCAGACTGGGCCTATCTCACTGCTATTAAAACCAAAACATAATACCAATCTATCAAACATTAAAGTTAAGAGAATAAGTAATGCATAATTCATGGAAGAAACTTTTCACTGCCAGCATTTTAGCGACAGCAGTATATTCAGGCCAGCTATTGGCTGCGGAGTTACCGGGTAAAGGTGTACCTGTGGCACCTGTTCAGTCGACGATTGCAGAAGAGACGTTTCAGACTCTGATTGTCAGCCGCGCCCTAGAAGAGTTAGGTTATGATGTACAGCCAATTAAAGAGATCGATATCAACTTGGCTTACACTTCCATGGCGAATGGTGATGCGACGTTTTACGCTTCAGCTTGGTTTCCGCTGCACGCAGATAAATACACAATGTCTGGAGGCGATGACAAATTCTACCGTGAAGGGGTATATGTTGAAGGGGCCGCCCAAGGATATTTAATCGATAAAAAAACGGCGGACCAATATGGTATTACTAATATTGGGCAGTTAAAAGATCCTAAACTTGCTAAGTTGTTTGATGCAAACAGTGATGGTAAAGCTAACCTGGCAGGTTGTAATCCTGGCTGGGGCTGTGAAGGTGTGATCGAAACGCAGCTTGACGCGTATAAACTTCGCGATACTGTGGGGCACGATCAAGGTAATTATGCTGCTATCATTGCAGACACTATTTCACGCTATAGAAAAGGTGAATCTATTCTTTATTATGCGTGGACACCGCACTGGGTCAGTGGCGTACTCGTTCCAGGTAAAGATGTGGTATGGCTAGAAGTTCCGTTTTCTGCTTTACCGGGTGAGCGTAGTCATTTCGATACTACACTGGCTAACGGTAAAAACTATGGCTTTGAAATGAATGTAATGAGAATTGTTGCTAATAAAGAGTTTGCTGAAAACAACCCAGCGGCTGCGAAGTTATTTGAAGTGATGAATATTAATATTAATGACATTAGTGCCCAAAATATGATGATGAGTCAAGGTAAAAATAGCTCGGCGGATATTCAGTCTCATGCTAACGGCTGGATTGTAGCCCATCAAGATCTGTTTGACTCTTGGCTCGATGAAGCGAGAAAAGCAGCATTGTAATTAATTGGTATATATTGCTCATATGATTAAAAACCGTCTTCAATTGAGGGCGGTTTATTGTCTCCTCCTTCGATTTAAATTACTTTCCTACATTTTACTTATAAAAATAGAATAAATAGATTAGCAAAGGAGTTGTTTTGTATACGCATGAAGACGTATTGATCTCATTAAGACAGATTATCAAAGTTATCGATTTTAATTCTAAAAAGAATCATAAAAAAATAGGCTTAACTGAGCCACAACAGAACCTTATGCGAGCTATTCGCGATCTTGGAAAAGTCACACTAAAGCAACTGTCAATTTATACTAATGTTAGTCCTGCTACCGTGACGATTATTTTAGACCGATTGGAACGAAATGGACTTGTTGCTCGGATCAGAAGTACAGAGGATAAACGAAAAGCACACGCCGTTCTAACGGATAAAGGAATGAAGCTGTTAGATTCAGTACCCTTACCTTTACATGATAGCTTTATACATAAATACAATAGTTTAGATGCATGGGAGCAGGCTCAATTGCTTTCCTCGGTTCAGCGTATCGCCAGTATGATGAACACAGAGTCCATTGAGCCGGCACCAGTATTAGCTAGCCGTTGTGAATCTCATATGGAAAAAAGGGCGAGGTAGTTCTCCCGATCACCTGAGCCTGCCGATTTTCTCTCTTTCTATTTTATGCTATGTAATCGGAATTTTCGAAATACGGAAGGTTCAATATCTACTTATTGAATCTAAATCATAGAGTTTAGTATGAAGATTTAAAGCCATGAACAGCCTGTCAGCGGCTAGTTCATGGCTAAAAGGGCTATTGTTGTAGGTTAATCGTGTCGTAAATAAAGGCGCCCCCCAAAACTTCTAATTCAATATTATTTTCACCATCTATAAGCATATGTGCTGGAATATCTAGTTTCTCATTATGGTAACGCCCACTTTGCATTGCACTACGATAAACGGCTTTATCATTCTCATAATTGAGAACCGTCAGCAAAGAGCCATTAACGCGAATTGCCAGTTCAGGCTTCGTACTGTCAGCTCCCATTCCAAAATTACTCGCAGCAGCAATAGCAACGTTAAGTAGCGAGTCTGTTACTTTTGACAGTGTAAACTCAACACGCCAAGTGCCAGGAGTGCTTTGGACAAAGTACCAATCTTTATCTGGTTGACTTTGCCCAATAATATAAGTTAAGTCTGCCGGACTCTCAGTATGCCAAATGTAATTTCTCGGTTTGTTAGCTAAATAAAACTCATCCCCCCGTCGGTTTGCTTGACCGATATTCCATATAGTTTCTAGTTCATTTCTAGGTATTTCAAACGAAAGTTTAGTTGTATTGTGACCAATAGTAACGGGGTGGCTATAAAGCACCCCGGGTTCTGAACCAGTTAATGCGTATGCTGTTAGTTCATACTGTCCAGGGATAATGTTATCTATATCATAATGTCCTTTAGCGTCTGTGCGGGCGCTATAGTAATAGCCCAAGGTCTGTCGATCAAAGCTGGACTCTGCATCATTTGCTAGATTAATCATCAATGGTGCGTCACTACTCACCTGACCTTTTAATTGGCCACGTTTTATTGGGTAACGTTCATCAGTCACCCATTTATATGGCCACTGCTTAATCTCTTTCTCTGCTTGCAATCTAGCGTCATCAATGAGTGTAGAGTCGTTTTCGTGATGATTAATATATAGTAGCCAAGGGCCATAAACTTTGTGCCAGTCTGCTGGAGCAAACATGTCTGGAGATCCAAGATGGGCACCTGTTAAATAGTTCAACGCTATGCCATCTTGATGCACTAACAATTCCTGGTTGAGCGCACCGCCAGAAAAGTAGTCCGTTCCTGCTGAAATAACCCAAGCACCAAATCCACTACCAAGCACACCCCAGATATTCGTTTCTCGCTGATAATCTGCTAAATCGTATTTGCTATAGATCTCTCCATTATCGAGTAGCCATGTTTCATCCTGAATTTTCGTACTTGCTTCAAGCGTGGCATAACTTGGAGGTGTTGCTAATATTCTTCCGTTGTGCAAGTGAGGCATTAGCTCTGAATCGAATCTATATACTGTTCGAAGCTCGGCAATTTGAGTTGTTTCATCCTTTACATTATCTGCGACAACATAACTGTATATTCCACTTACATCGGGTTTCATTATGTAGTGGTATTCAAGTAAAATATGATCGTCGCTGCTTCCTATAAACTGAATGTGGATTTGTTTATTATCGTTACGTAGTATATTGACAGACGATGGATAGAAATTGGTAGCCCCCCCGGAGATACCCGTGTGGTAATCAAGATAAAAGCTACGATGCTTATTAGGGTCTGTACTGACACCCGATAGGTTGTCAACCATATTTACACCATCTTTATATAGAGAAACAGCATCACCATCCTTAGAAAGAGTTAGCTGAATTAATCCATTATCTAGGGTGTAACTATCGTCGTATTCAGTCAGATACAGAGCTCCTTGTGCAGCACTGATGGGCAAGAGTAACAATAGTGCAAGAGGTTTAATTTGCTTCATTTGAATCCCTTATCATGAATAGTCGCAAATATCTTGATTAATGGATCCTTTGCACACCTTTAGAATTTTACTTACTGATGAAATAATGTGGCGGGATTTCAAATATTATGATGTGTAACATCACAAATACGGAAAGATAGTAAAAGCGGATTACTATCATTATAAATAATGGAAGAGCAACATCATTGATAATGATACTCTTCCAAGTCTCTGCAAAATTTCGACAACCATGGGCGGGTATCCATTCTCTTTCAAGCTTCAAGATAAGCGCTCCATTGGGCTGTTATTTCAGTCATTTCCTCTTCGAGATAAACTATGTTTAATCTGTTATCGTCAAAGGTTTTGACTGACCTTCTCCGATCAGTGCATCAACACAATCACTTCACTCACTGTTAAGCCAACAAATGAACCTAGCATTGAACCGATCAGCGCCATGATAACGGCCACGGGGACCAGATTTTTGTCATAAGCGGCAGCAACGACGGCGGCTGATGGCGCACTACCGATGTTGGCAATAGAGGCCAACCCTATCAGGTGTAAGTTCATCTTCATCATTCGGCCGATAATGAGCATGAGGATGCCGTGAATGGCGAGGATCATGAAGCCGGACATGATGTACATCGGAGCTTGGCTAATCGCACTCAGGTTCACTTCAGCCCCAATCAGTGCCACGACTACATACAGCATCACACCGGAGACTTCATTGGCCCCGGCCATTTTACCTAGCGCTGTGGGGGCAGCGAGGATCCCTAACAGCGAGGAGATGATAATTGCCCATATCATTGGGTTCAAAAGGCCCATAGAGGCAATGGCTTGGCCGAGGTGGCGGCTGATTGATGAGATCACCAATGCTATTCCCAGCATCAGGAGAATTGCCTGTAGATCAGGTTTTTCCTTCTTTTCAAGCGAGCCTAGTTTTGACAGGATTTCATCCAAGCCGTTGTCATTCGCTTTTAGTACGCCGTTGAAGCGCTCCTTCATGGGCTTTAATGCCACAATCATGATCAGCCAGACGGTATAACACAGTGCTCCCATCAATAGGGTATAGGCCATGGCTGCATCTGTGACAGACAGTGCTTCTTTTACGGCAACGAAGTTTTGGGTACCGCCGGTCCATCCTGCTGACATCACACCGAATGTTAGCGGGGTTTCATCACTCAGGAAGCCTCCCATTATGCTATGGACAATAATAAAGCCGGCCATGATGGTGGCTGTGGAGGCGAGGAAAAGAATAATTAACCGGGCACCCAGTTTACGAATTACGCTGAGGTTAAAGCTGAGTGACATGAGAAATAACATGGCGGGGATCGCATTGTCTCGTACGGTGGCACGAGCAGATTTTACCTCGGGGGTCATCTCCCACATGCCGAAGGTGTAGAGGGCCATTGAGCCAAACATCACCAGTACAATACTGGGGAACCATTTGAATAACTGGCTGGGGTATCGCTGTTCTAGCCAGACGAGTAAACCGCATAAGCCGAACATCACGGCAATAAAATCAAATCCTTCTGTGATCATAATCTTCCTTTGATATAGAGTGTTGAATTAATTAGTCATAATTGATATTTGTAAGAAAAAATTTAATTTATTTATATCATTGTTAATTCGATAGGGAAATATTGAAATGAAGATTGAAACTCGCTGGGTTCACAGAAAATGCTTTGTCAGTACGGTAGAGCAAGGTCACGCGGTAATTACTGATGCCCCAGAACAATTTGGTGGAACTGACAGTGCACAAACCCCGATGGAGCTGATGCTAAGTGCAGCGGCAAGCTGTGCTTCAATTGATGTAACCAGCATTATGGCTAAACAGCGTCAGCCGCTTGATAGCTGTCGTGTTGTTGTTAGTGCTGAGCAAGCGCCGACACCACCTAAAGTTTTTACTAAACTGCACTTTGAATTTGAAATGTCGGGCAGTGATTTAACGGATAAAGCGATAGAAAAAGCCATCGAGATGACGTTTGAAACGCATTGCTCTGTATCTATCATGATTGCAAGGTCTGGTGCTGAGTTGAGTTGGGAATACAGGGTGTTATAGAGAGCATCGGTATTGGGTTGATATATCCAATAACTATAGCGAAAGCAATGGTTGTAATTGCAACCACTGCTTTTCGTCAATGCCCCAGCTCACCGAGTATTATGCATTGGCAGCGATGGCGTCATATTGCTTGGTGAGGATGTCAATGTGGCGTAGCTCTTCGTGGATTAGCTCATCAATGCGGTTTTTACCGAATGCTTCAGACACGAACTTTTTAATTCCTGAGTAAAAAACAATGCTGTCTTTCTCAATCATAATGGCATTGAGAAGAATTTCTTTCATATCTGTTAAATCAACATTTTTTTTGACGATGTTTTGCATTCTGGCGAACGATCGGCAATAGTCTTCAGCTTCATTATTTGGATCGAAAGTAAGCTCGGTCCTTTCTTTATCAGAAAGTTTCTCACGCATTTCAGAAAAAAGGTTTTGATGTTCAATTTCAAAGCTAGCCATTTTTTTAAAAAAAGTTTTATCTTCTTCATTCGGTGTTTCTGCAGCAGCTTTTACATAAAATTTATAAGCTTCAATTTCTATTTGTTCTGCCATAATGAAGATTTCATTGGCATTAAATTCTTGGTTCATAATTTGGCCTCTTTACATGGTTTTTATATGATATTGCTCCTTTTCAATAAATCATACGCCGCTTTGTTTATGATAAACAAGGAGACCAAAGCTGTTTTGAATGATCATTATTTCAAAATTATTGTCCATAATTACTGCGAAAAAATGATCGAAAAATGTATTTTAACAAGATTAAAACTCACTGTTTTTATACTCACTACATTTAAAGATTTCGACGCGATTTGACTCAAATAATTGTGAAATTTTCAAGGTAAGAGTTCGATATTTGTTAAAATACCAGACAGTAACACATGAAGTTTATTTATTTGTTTAGGGAATGGTTTTTGTTTTATATATAGATTGGCGAATGAAAGCATAATAAGAATAGCCATTGAAGAAAGCCTATCATAGTGCTTCGGCTGGGAACCTCGTTTGTGGCTAATGGCGTTACCTTGTGGCCGTTAAAGGTGAATTCGTTGCCTGATGGTTGCGCCTGCAATGGTTGTGAATGCAACTATTGTTGTGTAGTGTATATTCACACCTTACTTTATTGCCCTGGAAGCCATGATGAATACCCCAACGCAAAATATGAAACATGCAAAAAAACACATACTGGCATGGATCCACTGCCTTGCTGGTACTTTGGCTTTCCTGCTGATTGCGACATTTTTTACCAGCAGTGTGCTCGTTGATTTGCTTGGCGACAGTGTCCAAATCGCGGTGGTGAAACAGTTCATCCTCTATGGTGTGGGGTTACTTATTCCTGCAATGATGGCAATAGGGATCTCGGCCGCAAAACTGTACCCGGGGAAGGCGAAAGGGGTACTGGCAACCAAGCAGCTGAGGATGAAGTTTGCTGCTGCAAACGGATTGTTCATCTTGTTACCTGCTGCGGTAGTGCTGGCGCAATGGTCAGCAGCAGGCCAGTTTGATACGTGGTTCTGGCGGTTGCAGGGGCTTGAATTAATCGCCGGTGCGATAAATGCAACATTGCTGGGTTTGAATATCCGTGATGGTGTGCGATTGGCGAAAAAGAGACGAGTTTAACCGCTGAACTCTATCTTTTTTTCCGCAAGACTGATAGTGTCGCATCCCTTGCGACAACAGGGTGGGGTAGATGAATGTCTTACTGGTGTTGTCAGTGTTTTTTAAGCCTGTGAAATAGTCTTTCAACGTACAGGCGATGACAGGATATTACCCGTGAGCAAAAACGCGTTTTCAACTTTGAATCTAAAACCTGAGCTGGTCTCTAACCTAGAAACGATGGGCTATGAATCAATGACGCCTATCCAGAGCCAAAGTCTGCCACATATCTTGGCGGGCAAGGATGTAATTGCTCAGGGTAAAACAGGTTCGGGTAAAACGGCCGCTTTTGGTCTGGGTTTGCTTGACCACCTTAATGTTAAGCGCTTCCGTATCCAGTCATTGGTATTGTGTCCAACGCGTGAACTGGCCGATCAGGTAGCGAAAGAGATCCGTAAACTGGCGCGCTCTATCCACAACATTAAGGTACTGACCTTGTGTGGTGGTATGCCGTTTGGTCCACAAATCGGTTCGCTTGAGCACGGTGCTCACATTATTGTTGGTACTCCGGGCCGTGTGGAAGAGCACCTGCGTAAAGGTTTCCTATCTCTTGACGATCTGAACCTGTTGGTACTTGATGAAGCCGATCGCATGTTAGAAATGGGCTTCCAAGATGCCTTGGATGCGGTTGTTGATGCTGCTCCGGCTGATCGCCAAACCTTGCTATTCAGTGCAACGTACCCGAAGCAGATTGAATCTATCGCTCGTGAAATCATGCATAAGCCTGTGATGGTGAAGGTAGAATCTACCCATGATGAAAACACCATCGATCAGCACTTCTACCATGTTGACTCGAACGAAGAACGTCTGACGGCGCTTCGCCTGCTGTTGTCTCTGCACAAGCCAGAATCGAGCGTTGTATTCTGTAATACCAAGCGTGAAGCACAAGAAGTGTCTGATGAGCTGGAGTATTACGGCTTTAGTTCGATGGCGCTGCACGGTGATTTGGAGCAGCGTGAGCGTGACCAAACCTTGGTGCGCTTTGCTAACAAGAGTACCTCTGTACTGGTAGCGACGGATGTTGCTGCACGTGGTTTGGATATCGAAGCGTTGGATTGTGTGATTAACTATCACCTTGCCCGTGATACCGAAGTCCATGTTCACCGTATTGGCCGTACCGGCCGTGCGGGTAGCAAGGGTGTTGCTTGTTCTTTCATCAGTGATAAAGAGCACTACAAAGTGGCTCTGCTAGAAGACTACTTGGAAAGAGACATCGTTGGTGAGGCACTGCCTTCAGAGTCGTTGCTCGATCAACCGACTTACCGCCCAGCGATGACGACGTTGCAAATTCTTGGTGGTAAAAAGCAGAAAGTTCGCCCAGGTGACATCCTTGGTGCGCTAACCGGCGATAACGGTATCCGTGGTGACCAGGTTGGTAAGATCAATGTTTTCGATATGGTTGCCTATGTTGCTGTGAAAAGCGACGTAGCCCGCGTAGCACTGAAGAAGCTGGAAAACGGTAAGATGAAAGGTCGTTCTTTCCGAGTACGCATTCTTAATCGTTAAATAACGCTTTTAATTCTGCATAAAGAGCCATGACTGGATCCCACTTTAGGGAATGTCATGGCTTTTTTGTTTTTATCTTGGCCTCATATCCCAGAATTAGTTAGAAATTATCGGTACAAAAACAGATAGATATCTAAGGAGAGTGCTATATGTTTAAGAAAAATGCCCTGATTTCTGCGGAGAGTGGTCTTCATACCCGACCTGCCGCCCAGTTCGTGAAAGCGGCCAAAAAGTATGCTGAAGACATTGAACTTGTTTCAAATGGCAAAACAGCTACGGCCAAAAACTTATTCAAGTTACAGACTTTGGCTCTTGTTCAGGGGACACAAGTAACCGTGCAATCGACCAACCAACAAGCAGTTAATGAGCTGGCGACGTTTATCGAAAACGTCACTGGGTAGTTTGCTTAAATCATGCCTTATACTAAAAAGCCCGCTCAATTGAGCGGGCTTTTTGTTTATGCTAAGTACAAGTCTTGATTCTAGCGACTTTCTTGTGCCAGTTGTGGCTCTGGAGTTAGTGGCGAATCGCCTGCTTCTGGCTCTTCATCGCCGTATTTCTGCATCAGCTTGTGCTGAACGTCATTAAGCAGCGTACCGTTGAGTTTGTAGTAACGGAAGTAAATGTACAGAGCAATGGCAAAGAAGATGCTCGGTAAACCAATCATGATGCATTGCATACCAAAGACAGTATCGGCGCTTTGCTCGACGTTAGGCACATAATCGACGACTGTTAGGGCAATACCGATGAAGAAGGCTGCAAAAGCTGAACCGGCTTTAACCACTAGAGTCTGTACTGAGTAGGCGATACTTTCACAGCGCACGCCCAGTTTGTATTCACCGTAGTCCACGGTGTCAGCCACCATGATGACATTGAGCACCCAGAACAGTGCAGTACCGATTTGTAGCAAGATACCGGCGGTAGAAATCAGGATGATGCTCTGAGGGTCATACATACCAACGTAAATCAGTACCAGGCTGCCAAGGATAGGGAAGCCTGATGCGCCAGCCCAAAGTACTCGACGGGAGAAAATGCCGGCCAGTTTCGGGAATAGCACCAAGGTGATCAGGTTAGCGATACCGGCATAGGCCATATAGTACGGGAACAGTGCTTCATTACCGACCACATAGGTGAAGTAGTAGACCGCAAAGGCTGTAATGATATTGGTTGCTAGGTTGTACGCCAGTGCCATACACAGCACGCTGCTGAGCTGGCTGTTTTTGTGGATGAGGCCAACCATTTCTTTTAGCGATATTTTTTCTTGTACCGGGCTGCCTTCAAGAGAAGCGGTTGAGTAGCGCTCTTTGACATTGCGTAAAGTGATGTAGGTTGAGACGGCAAAGCAAGCAATGAGGAGTATTGTAAAGACTTGGAAACCATAGCCTTTGTCGTCGCCCCCGACGTAGTTGATGAACGGCATCGCAATGGCTGCGGTAACAATCCACGCAAGGCTGGCAAAGAATCGTGGGTAGGGAACTAACTCTTCGCGCTCGCGTTTGTCGAGTGTCAGGGTCGGTACCAATGACCAGAATGGAATATCCATTAAGGTGTAAGTCATGCCCCATAAAATGTAAGTGACTGCCGCGTAGGCAATAAGCCATGGGCCTTCAAAGTAGTGGGCATTGAAAAGCATATACAGCACAACAGAGTTGGCGATGGTACCGATTAAAATCCAAGGTTTGAACTTGCCCCAACGGCTTCGGGTGTTATTGACAAGCCAACCCATAATCGGGTCATTTACCGCATCCCAGATACGAGCCACAAGGAAAATTGTACCGACAATACCCGCAGAAATGCCGGCGACATCGGTGTAGTAAAACATCAGGTACATATAAACGATGGTGATGGCAAAGTCCTTGCCGAACGCACCAAAGCCGTAGCTTAACTTGGTGTTCATTGAGACGCTCATAAAAGCTCCTTTTTCCTTTTCCTTGTTTTATACCAATCTACAGAAATTTTGGTATTACTGCTTTTTTAGGAAAGGTAATTATTGTTGTTTCACGTAGAGTTAAACCCAAGTATTTTTAAGTACTTGGAGAATATTTGCTTCTTGTTTACCACCATCACGCCTTGGTTCAGTGATATACCGGGACCTTGGTCGTGATGGTGTTATTATTTTCGGTGTTGGTGGCTAAGAGTTAGTGACAGAGAGTAGGATTAAATCCACTCAGGCAACCAGTCTTGCTGCGCTTCAATCAACTCATCAACCAAGGCGTAGATTTCCTCGATACCAAGCACTGTTGCAGTGTGAGGGTCTAGCATAGCGGCGTGGTAAATACGCTCACGGTTTTCGGTCAGGATCGCTTCGGTTAGCAATGTTTGAACATTGATGTTGGTCTGCATTAAGGCCGCAAGGTGACTTGGCAGTTTACCGGCAGCCGTTGGCTGGATACCGTTGGCATCAACCAAACAAGCCACTTCGACACAGCAACCCTGTGGTAGGTTCTCGATAAGTCCTTCATTCTTCACGTTGCCGTAAATCACGCTTGGGGTATTGGTCCAGATGGCATTCATGATGGTACTGGCGTATTCGTGTGACTCTTTCTGCTCGATACGCTCGGCTTGCTTGAACTCTTCGAGATCTTTTTTCCAGTTGGCGATTTGCTCTACACAACGTTTCGGATACTCATCCAATGGCACCTTGTAACGTTCAATCAAGTCAGGGCGGTTAGGCTTGATGAAGTAAGGCGTGTACTCCGCAAAATGCTCGGAAGACTCTGTGACAAAGTAACCCAGTTTTTTGAACATCTCATAGCGGACAATGTTTTCACAGCGAGGGTTGCCGTGAATATTTGGCTTAGGCGCTTGTCCCATTTCGTAAGCTTTAAGCAGATCTGGGTAGATGCTGACGTACTCTCCGCTTTCGGTTTTCTTCTCCAGTGTCAGGTAGTAAGCCATGTGGTTGATACCGGCACACGTATAACGCAGGTCGCTGTAATCAATCTCCAAGTCACGGGCTAATTCTTCCGCGGTACCTTGTACTGAGTGGCAAAGGCCAACTTGTTTGATGTGCGGGTATTTCTCATACATCGCCCATGTGTTCATCGCCATTGGGTTGACGTAGTTCAGCATTGTCGCTTCTGGGCAGACGTCAGTCATGTCTTCACAGATCTGCCACAGGTGAGGAATGGTGCGTAGTGAACGCATGATACCGCCAGGGCCCAAGGTATCGGCGATAGTCTGCTCTAGGCCATGTTTTTTACACACTTCAAAGTCAATGACGGTGCAAGGCTCGTAACCACCAATCTGGAAAGCAACCACAACAAAATCAGCACCTTTCAACGCTTCTTTCTGGTCTGTGTAGCAGTGAATGTCACCGGTCGCACCTGCAGATTCCATCAGTTTGCTGACGACAATTTGTGACTCTTCAAGGCGGATTGGGTCGATATCCATTAGGGCGACTTCAGCCCCTTTGAAGGCTGGTTTATGGAAGACGTCGCCAAGGATGTTTTTGACGAAAATGGTAGAACCGGCCCCGATGAAGGTAATTTTAGGGTGATGCATGGCTGTTCCTTTGTATGCTTTGTTTTGATGGATACATCTTCATCGAATTCCATACTGGTATCTTCCCTATAGTGGGTAATTGTATCCCGTTTCCTAAGATTATCGTCTTAGCCTCACAGATCTGCTTTGGGCGCGAAGATTTAAACTCAAGGTGTTGGAGGTGGTTGGTGATGCAAAAGAATAGATTATGAATAAGAAAGGCGCTGAAGAGGACTAACGATGGAAGGAGAGAGTAAAAAATAGAAGCAAGGTAACGCCTTGCCTCTATTTGGCTACTGGATGTGGTTAAAAAATGACTGCGCCCCCAGTGTGCTTATGCGTGAGTTATCTCTCGTACACTTTGTGGCGGCAGTGCGTCGGAATAAACACGATTAGCTAACTCAGGGTTGGACGCCCATATTTTCCGGTAAGCCGTTTGAACCATTTGGTAGCGGCCACAGAGGTAAATATCTTGTTCTTCCTTCAACGAGGTGTTGGCAAAAAAGATATCAAGTAGCTTGCCTTGATGCAGCTTGGTAGCATCGCCCGCTTTCGCTTTGCTCTTGCTAGAGAGCGATTCAACAACCGGTACATACTCAAACTGCGGGTGTTGTTTGCTTAACGCCATCATTGCCTCATGCTCATACAAGTCGCCAAGGCTTTTGGCTCCCCAGTACAAGGTGATACTTGATGTATCTGGCTGTGACAGCGCCTCTAATACCACGCTTTTGGCATAGCTAAAGCCTGAACCACCTGCGATGACAGTTATTGGGTTATTTGTTTCTCGAAAGTAAGCGTCTCCTGCCGCAGGGCCCAGAAACAATGATTGTTGGTGAAGCCAATGCGACCGAAATTGCGCAATATCTAACGCCAAGTCAGAGTTTGGCAAAACTCCGCCAATTTGTATCTCGATAGCCGCGTTATCATTTCCTTTTTGACCCTCTACCAATGTCGGTTTACTTGCGATAGAAAAAGGCATGCTCTTTTGGCTACCGGGCAGGGGTAAGGTCAGGTACTGCCCCGCTCGGTAGGAATAAGGCAACTCGGGTTGCAGCCTTAGGCTCATTGTATGGGCATTGAGCCATTCCATACCGACAAGCTTAAAGGGGGTCGTTGATTGAGTAATTGTTCGTCCCATATTATTGACCGACTGACTTGAGAGTTGCGGTGACTTCACAGCGCTTGCCTGTTGAAGCACTGTTTGCGTCGAATGTAATGTCTAGTTCTATTAGGTTATCTGCCATTTCGCTGCTTAATACGACATTTTCAATAACGAAGCAGTTATTTTCTTCACAGCGTTTGTCAAAGTTGATGTGCTCTTCACCGTGGGCGCCAATACCGTAGCTATCAATAACAATGAAAGCGGGTTGCTTGGCCAATATGGCATCAAGTACCTCGCTACAAAGCGAGGTATCTGCTTTGCCGTACTCCGGAGTTCCGTAACTGTTGTCCGCAAGGTTTCCGGTAAACAGCACTAAAGACTTGCCTGTCATGTCTAGTGGCTCGATGTCTTTTAGGCAAGGCATCTCTTTTGTGCAGTCAAGCAACACGGTATCAGTGGTGTAGTGGTTATTGGCTGGTACTTTGGTATAACAGTCGATATGGGTGCCAATATGGCCAAACGCATTTACCGAATCAGATTGCTTTTTGGCCCACTGGTAGGCTGGGTGATCTTCCTCAATAAGCAGGCTGATACACTGACGTGAAAGTTTTGATTGGGAGGACATACAAAGGCTCCTGTTGGTTGTTGTTGATGTCGGGAGCCATTGTAGAGAAGGAAGGGGATGTCGATTACAAACATAAAGACTAAAAATATCAAAATAAGGACAGGCTTGAGATCGCCTTATTGATCAACTAGTACCGGCTGCTTTGTCCATAGTGGTTGGAAAGGGTATCGGTGTTGGTGCCACCTTTCCAACCCGAAGGTTGGGCTATCGCGATGACATGAAGGGCGTTAAAGGTACTGCCCTCAAACAAGTTATTGGCTAGCTCATGGTGTTTTGCAGGGTATTGAACACCAAAGAGTGCATGGGCATATTGCTGATAACGATGGCTAAGACCAGACCCTTTCAATACGGCAGCAATTTGGCCTTCGGTATAGGTTTCTCTTGGGCCATAGAATTTAAGCAGCATTGGGCTGAGCGTCTTTATGTATTGGCGGATAGCTCTTCGCTTGAAGAACTGGGTAATCACGAACATTGCTGTCCTCCTATGTACAAAACCCAATAATACGGTGTTCAATATATTTTTACAACCCAACTTGATTTGTGGGTTCACTTAAAGCGTTGGCAATAAAATCGATAAAAGCGCTTACCCTGAAAGGCTGAGTGTGGCTCTGTTTGTAAACAGCATAGAGCGGAATGGTTTGTTGTTGATAGTGAGTGAGCACCTGAATCAACTCACCTGCTCGAATATAGGGGGTAATCATCCACTGTGGCAGTGCAGTAATTCCTTGTCCCAGAATGGCCATCTTGAGCAGCATTTCCGGGCTGTCTGTTCGAAAAGACTCATCAAGGGTGACTTTTTCTGTTTGGCCTTCATCGTTGGTGAAGGTCCAGATATTGGATGGGTACACCAAGGAGTAGGTCAGGCAACGGTGGCTGTTGAGTGCATTGGCGTTTACCGGTGTGCCGTGGCGCTCTAGGTAGCCAGGGGATGCGCAATAGACCATGGTGTTGTCCATTAGCCGCTTGGCTTTTAGGCCTGAGTCCTTGAGATAAGATGCACGAAAAGCAATATCGATATTGTCGCGATAAAGGTCGATATGCTGATCTTTGAGTGATAAGTCGATGTCGATCTCGGGGTGTAACTTCATGAAGTCAGCGATAGGTTTAGCCAGAAGGTGAAGCCCAAGTGATGCCGGCATCGACAGAGCCAGCCTTCCTTTGGCCTTGAGTTGCTCACCTTTTAACGTGGCTTCAAAGTTGTCGTGTTCCTCAAGCAGGCGAAGTGCGTGATGGTAATAAGCATCACCGGCGTCGGTTAATGACAGTTGTCGGCTAGTGCGGTGTAGCAGGGAAATTGACAATTGATGCTCTAGCCAAGCCACTTTTTTGCTCACGCTGCCTTGGGTGATGTTTTGTGCATTGGCGACAGCGGTGAAGCTGCCGAGCTGAACGACACGGATAAACGTGCGGATAGAGTCGAGCTTGTCCATATCTATTCCTAGTTGGAATGCTTGGTAGTTGATTTTAGCTATATATCCGCCCATATGGGAATGTTTATGATCATATGCCCAAGTCATTCTCGCTGAACCAAGCGCCTTGATGTGACTTGAGTATATAAAGTTAAATTCTACGAGGCAGATTTCATGACAACCACCCAAACAATCATTACCACTCTCCTTGGCGCTTTCTTCGTGTTCGCTAGCTCCATTAAGCTTCTGGGATGGCAGAAAATGATTTTCTCCACCCAGCTGGCTTTTTTCGTCAAATATGGCCTAAATCGAAAGGTGATGTTTGCTGTTGGGGCTATTGAATTTCTAGCTGCGATGCTAATTCTATCCCCATTAATGCTTGACGCATCCTTAGCAAATACTGTGTCTTTGTTTGGGTATTTAGCTCTTTCCGCTGTATCACTGGGAGCGATTGCCTGCCATCTATGGTTTGATACCTGGAGGGATGGTGTGCCTGCGGTGGTAACTTTGACTTTGTCAGTTGCTCTATTGCTTCAAGGCCTGTGAGTGAACCTAAATATGAGCGGAAAGCACCCGCCCGGTAAATCCTTCGGCTTACCATTGGGGGCAAAGCCAAGTTTACGATAGAAATTAACGGCATATTTGGATGCATTGAGGAGAACCGCCTTCTTGGGGGAGCGGTCTTTACATACTTCAAGAGCGGCTGCGATGAGTTGGCGGGCAATCCCGCGATGATGATAGCGAGGATCAACAAACAAATTGGATAGGTTCCAGTATTCCTTGACCAGAATTGCGCCCACGATGTTGCCATCAATGCGATAGATAAAATGTACGGAGTAGTCGGGGTGAGTACGCCACCACATAATGCTGTCTGCGCAGCTGGCAATAATTCCATCTTGGACATCGGCTGGCTCATCAATACAGGCCCTAATTGCTAGTCCTGTAACGGCTATGATGTCTGCGGTATCCCTAAACTTTGCTTGCTGGATCACTTGATTACTTCCTTGTCCTAGCGTTAAGGCTTTTATCTTAGCGTGTTATCTGTTTTTTTCAGCCTAACGGTGGTAAAAATTTATCATGTTTGGCGAAGAATCACGGATAGAGGCACCATGAAAACGATTGGACTGTTAGGTGGGATGAGCTGGGAGTCTACAGCGAGTTATTACAAAGCAATCAATGAAGGGATTAAACAAGAGTTGGGGGGCTTACATTCAGCGAAAGTGGCACTTTACAGTGTAAACTTTGATGAAATAGAGAAACTGCAACATGCCGGGGACTGGCCCGCAACCGCTGACATTTTGTCAAAGGCCGCTAAATCAGTGGAAGCTGCAGGCGCGGATTTTCTGTTGATTTGCACAAACACCATGCACAAAGTCGCCAAGGATATTGAGCTGGCGGTATCCATTCCATTGCTGCACATTGCCGATGCCACAGCGCAGCAACTTAAAGCCGATGGCATCAAAAAAGTTGGATTGTTGGGAACGCGCTTTACCATGGAGCAGGACTTCTATATTAGCCGTTTAATCGAGCAGTTTGGTATTGAAGTCGTGGTTCCTGAGCGGCCTGACAGGGATATCATCCATACGGTCATCTACGATGAGCTGTGTAAAGGCATTATCAAAGAAGAATCACGAACAGAGTATGTCAGGATCACTGAAGCATTGGCCGGGCAAGGTGCAGAAGCGGTGATTTTAGGCTGCACAGAAATTGCGTTGTTGATTTCGTCGAAAGATACCGATGTTCCGCTCTATGACACAACCAGCATTCATGCCGAAGCGGCTGTAAAATTAGCTCTTGATGAGTAAAGTATTTTAATTACGATAGCTAAATGACTACCCAAAAATACTATGAAGCCACTTGGGTATATCACACTTTATAATAATTTTCACCTCTCTACTTTAGAGGGGTGTATGTCATTAAGGTATATTGTTTGTATGTGCAATAACACTCAAACGTATTTGATGTAAGTGATTACTTGCTAGCAAGTACATAGCTTAAAACAATTAGAAAAAAACATTAACGATTTTCCATACGAGACTTTGCTCTTTTACTTGCTAGTCCTCACTATTTTTAACTGGTTATTGATAGACTCTACATTATGGTTAACTGAAATATAAGAGCCTAAAGGGATATTCCACTTGGGAATTAATAGGCCTAAATACCATGGAGACGGTATATGAGAAATGCAGTTATTAATGAGAGCCCAAAGCTGTACGAGCCTGAGCTGGGTATAGGGTTACATGGTGGCAATTCTTCGAATTCTGGATATGATCTGCAAGGTGCACTTCGAGCAAGCAAAGTTAAATTCAATCGGCACCGGATTCGAATCAAAAACGTTGAATCACCACAACCGAGTTACTTTTTTCAGGTTAATCAAGAGAAAGAGAAAAATGTAAATTGGGTTGTGGGGTTAACGACAGCACATATTCTCTATGGTTTTAAAGCATCAAGTGATATTGATGTGATATTTCGAGAGCGGGAGTCACTAAAGCCTTTATCCGATGTCCTTTATGTTTTTGGTATTGAAGGATTATATAATCATCTTAATAAAGCCTCTGTTGATGATATTTATAATTGGCTATCACCGATATTATCTGAAACCAAGTCTGACTACTGTAATGGCTTTATAGATGATAATAACCCAGACTACTGGCTCCATCAACTGGTCGAAAAATACGATACTTTTGGATATCCTTTAGATGCTAATTTATTTAATGTTTATATGTTAAATATTATTAAGTTGCCAATAGGTCAAGCTCTTAAAATCAAAAGCTACTATATATATATGCCAATTAGTGGATCTTATTTAGAAGTGACAGATCATCAGCAGTCATTATGTGAATTTGACGTTGATGACTGGTTGTACAACAGAGAGTACGAAACGGATCTACTTAAATTTAGAACAATAGAGCTAGAAATTAAAACACTGAAAACAGTACTCTAGTCAATATCAGTGTGTGCTGTCTATGAGTAACCATGAGGCTGTGCAACGATAGCACTGCATGATTTAACATTGAACAAACTACTTGATTTGGTTTGATGTTAAACGTACTATGCCGCGCATCAAATTAACAGCGAGGGGTATGGAAGTAGTGCGTTTAAATATTGTTGATGAAAAACTGAAAGGCTCTCGTTACCTTGGCTACACCGGACACCAGAGAACCTTGGATTTTATGCTTGCCAAGTTAATGGAGGAAGTCGGCGAACTCGCGACCGAAGTGAACGTGGAATTGGGCCGCCTCCCGCAAGAAAAAGGCAGTGTCGACGGTGTGATGGGCGAAGCGGCTGATGTGATTAATTGCGCGGTTGATATCGCCTTTATCTATATTAAAAACCAGCATCCTAACCTTAGTAATCAGCAAGTTGCTCAGATGCTAGGCGAACGAGGAAAAGCAAAGTCAGACCGTTGGATTAATCGTCTTAAGTTACAAAGTGAACTGAAGCAAGAATCTACCTTTGAGCTGAAATAAAATACTCAGGGACTAAATTGAGGCTTTGTCTACAATGTAGCCTGTCTTGATCTCACTGGCTAGAAACGGGTTCAGCAAGAGGCTATGTTCGCGAACTGCGTAATAGCCAGTGATAATTTAGACAGTCTGTTAGTGAATACCTTCGACTGAACACATGTTGATTTAGTGTCAAACAATGTTGATTTTTGCTATGCGCCTCTTACCAACCTGGTAAACGCTTTCGCTTATAGGTGGCGTCAATGCTGGGTCTTGGACTTTGATTCCATCGATCTTGACTGCGCCTTGCTTGATCAAGCGAATCGCCTCAGAAGTCGATGCGGTTAGCTCCACTTGTTTAAGCAGTTGGCTAATGGTTAACCCATGTTGAATTTCAAGGGGCGCTAGGTTTTCTGGTAAGAGCTTTGCCGCGAACCTTTGATCGAACATTGATTCAGCCTCGTCGGCTTCTTGTTCTGAATGGAAGCGTGCGACTATCTCTTTGGCCAGCAGCACCTTAATTTCTTTAGGGTTACGCCCAGTGTCGATATCCTGCTTGAACTGTTCAATTTCAGTCATGCTGCGAAACGACAATAGTTCAAAGTAGTTCCACATCAAGTCGTCTGAAATTGACATCAGTTTGCCGAACATTTCTTCTGGCGATTCGGTGATACCAATGTAGTTAGCTGCTGATTTCGACATCTTCTTGCTGCCATCGAGACCAACTAACAGCGGCATGGTGATCACCACCTGCGGCTCCATATTGTGCTGCTTTTGGAGTTCACGACCCATTAGTAAATTAAAGGTCTGATCCGTACCTCCCAGCTCAATATCGGCCTTTAGCTCTACAGAATCATAGCCTTGAAGCAGCGGGTAGATAAATTCATGGATCCCAATCGATTGTTGCTCGGCAAAACGCTTTTTGAAATCTTCTCGCTCAAGCATTCTGGCCACTGTCTGGCTGGCGGTGAGTTTCAGCATGCCCTCGGCACCCAACTTGGACAGCCAGTGTGAATTGAATACTATCTCGGTTTGGTCTGGGTCGAGAATTTTGAACACTTGCTGCTGGTAAGTTTCGGCGTTTGCGAGGACTTGCTCCGTTGTCAGTGGGGGGCGAGTTGTATTCTTTCCGCTCGGGTCGCCAATTTTACCGGTAAAATCGCCAATCAAGAAGACAACCTTGTGGCCCAAGTCTTGAAATTGGCGCAATTTGTTAAGAATGACCGTGTGGCCAAGGTGGATATCCGGCGCTGTCGGATCGGCACCCAGTTTGACCACGAGTGGTCGGTCTTTTTTTAGTTTTTCAATCAATGCTGATTCAGGGGTAACTTGCTCTGCTCCTCGGTGGATAAGAGCAAGGGCTTGGTCAATATTCATCATAGCTCCGCCAGTCGTTAAGTTCAGAGCTTATCTATCATTTATCCTGATACTCTGATTGTTGGTAAGGTGTCAATTTGTGGCTCGGTGTACTAACATCCAACCATTATTATTGATGCCTCAGCGTATCAAAGAATATTTCAGGTGAAAGTTAGCAGCTATCACAGGTTGTGATGGCTTGTTTGTGTTAATGCTTTGGAAGTGAACGATCCGTTATGTACAGCTTTGAGCAATTGAAAATGTTTGTCGCCGTTTGTGAGTGTGGGTCATTTTCGGCGGCAGCAAGAAAGTATAAGCGAGCACAGTCTGGGGTAAGCCAGTCGGTGTCGAATTTGGAAATCGCTTTGAACCAAACCCTGTTTGACCGCTCGAGTAATATGCCTAAATTAACGACTCAGGGAGAAGCGCTATTACCCATCGCCCGTTCAGTGTTATTACAACAACAGCGGTTGGATCAGAAAGTGATGGCTCTGGATGCCGATGAAGAGCATGAGTTGGTGGTTGCGATTGAGGAAAGCCTGCTTGAACCTGAATTGCTTAGCCAGATTGTCGCTATTGGCGAGCAGCACCCGATGACCAATATTGAGTTAATTTCGGCATCAACTTTCGATATCAAAACCATGGTCAGTGAGGGAAAGGCGCATGTTGGTGTGGTCTATTCCGATGGCAAAATGCTGGAAGATACCGAGTTTGCTACCGTAGGTTATAACCGTTTTCTGACTTTGGCCGCGCCTCAACATCCGCTTGCTGACAAGGTTGCACTTAAAGATGGTGATTTACGCAACTATCGCCAAGTTGTTCAGCGGTCTTCCAGTGGTAAGGAATTGTGGTTTAGCTATGCCATTAGTACGCAGGTTTGGTACGCCAACAATCACAAGCTGTTATTGGAGTTGGCAGTTCAAGGGCTTGGCTGGGTGATCGTCCCAGAACGTTTGGCTGCTCCTTATGTTGAGCAAGGCAAATTGACGATATTGGATCTCGCCTTCGAACCCGACGGTTGGCTAACAACGGTTGATGTGATCCAAACACGCCGCCATACCGAGGGCCCTGTGCGCCAAGCTTTACTGCATATTTTAGAAACAGCACTAGCTTCTAAACAGAGGCTGTAAGTTTCTGTGCGTTAAACCTAAGCTAGTTTACTGTTTTTGCTATAGTTCAAATGTAGCGAGTTGGATTAAATCAGCAACAGCAAGGAGGCTGGTATGAAAAGAATCATTGGGCTGACATTTACCCATATTATTGCTGTCGGAGTCGGCTTTGCGCTTGGTATTTATGCCTTGCCGATATTGATTGCACCGGATGCACCACCTGCTTCTGTTATTCAATCGGTGGAGGCGAAAGCGCAGTTTACTGCAACGTTTGATAAAGACCGTCAAGACAGTGATTTCCTGCACTGGGGAGAAGGGAAAGTTTCACTGGCTGAAGATAGTATTAGTTTTATGGGGGAGTTAGCCCCAGGGCCAGATTATAAGCTCTATTTATCACCAGAGTTTGTGGAAACTGAGGCTGATTTCAATCGCCTTAAATCTTCTATGGTGAGGATCGGTGATATTAAAACCTTTAATCAGTTTATGTTGCCAGTGAATGAGAGCGTTGAGATTGCCCAATTCAATACGGTGATTGTGTGGTGTGAGACGTTCGGCCAGTTTATTACGTCTGCTCAATATCAGTAACGCATTTTAAACAACAGGAGTGCCAATGGTCAGCTGCCATCAAACCGATTATGTCGAGCTTGCCTGTATGTACCGCTATCCCGTTAAGCTGACCTTGAAGTCAGGGCAAGAGCTGAGTGGAACGGCGGTTGATACCAAATGGAATGCGAGTAAAGAGGAGTGTATTGAGATAAAAACAGAAAACGCCATCACAGAACTGGTTGTTTTGGAAGCCATCTCGAAACTCGAAGTCTTAATCGAGAACCCGCACTTCAGTCATATCGCCTTTGATTGAAAGACTTCTCCTGTAGGTGAAAGCGGCAGTTAACGGCTTTGATTCGCCATAAAAACACTGCCGTTGATGCAATATTCTGCAACAAACCCTCTCTAACATTAATGAATCTTGCTTTTTTATGCCTTGTACTGCGTTCTCTTACGTATTTTTGCATTGATCTGCATTTTTTTGCAGTTTACAATGCAGGCTATCGCATTCTTATGAGATTAGGTTATGGCAGAGTCATCGCTCGATTTGAACAACCCTATTACACGGCAAAATTGGCTGCTGGAGCAAATTAGCAAAGGTAAAGCCTTGATAGCTAAAGAGGCCGCTGAAGAGCTTGGTGTTTCACTTGATACGATTCGGCGCGATCTGATTGCACTGGAACAGCAAGGCGCCGTTAAGCGTGTTAAAGGGGGGGCCATAGCGAGATCTGTGCCTGAACGACCGTTTATTGACCGGGTTAAAGATGCCGATGTTTGGCTGTCTGGTTGCCAGTCAACTCTTCTGTCTTTGCTTGAAGGGGTACAGACGCTGTTCCTTGATGGGGGCACATCAATATTGAAAGTCGCCAATGCTATCCCTGTAAATAGTCCGATCACTGTGATTACACCGTCGCCGGTGGTCGCTACTGTATTGCTTGAGCGTAATATTGAGACCATTTTACTGGGTGGGAAGATCCACCCGTCAGGGGCTATTGCAACAGGGGCGACAACAGTGCGTGAGATAGAGAAAATCTCTGCGGATATGGCTGTGCTCGGTGTTTGCGGACTGGATAGTGAATTTGGCCTCACGGCTGATGATTTGGCAGAGGCAGAAGTTAAAACAGCCATGGCCAATCAGGCTACTCGTATTATTGCTTTGGCAAGTCAACACAAGCTCAATAGGCGCTCACCTTATAAAGTTGTTTCGACAGACAAGCTGGACATTATTGTGACCGATGCCGAGCCTGATAAAACCACTGTTTTTTCGCAACTTAACGTTGAGGTAGTGAGCGTGTGATGGCCGTTGCCCCTATTTCAGCTGAGTCGTTTCAATGGCATAACCCTCCGTTACGCTTTGACTTCTCATCCAATCAGATCATGATTGAGCCGCACGGTGAGACTGATTGTATCCGTTCTTTTGAATCTACCATTGCCGACTCTGCGAGTTTTCTATTTACCCCTATATCGGGTGATTTCACTTTCCAGGCCAAGATAAATTGTGAGTTGGTTGGGCTGTTTGATGCCGGTGCATTGATGGTGCGAGAAAGTACCGAGAGTTGGGCAAAGATATGTATTGAGAAATGTGCCGATGGGAGAGTGTCGATTGTCTCAGTGGTTACCGACGGCTGGTCTGATGATACCAATAACGAAGTACTTGAGAGTACTGAGGCTTTTCTTCGTATTACCCGTAAAGGCAACATGATTGGTATGCATTATAGCCTTGACGGCAAGTATTGGCGTTTTGTCCGAAAGTTTGGTTTGCCATGGTCGGAGCAACTACAGGTTGGTGTTGCGGCGCAAGCGCCCAGACAGGCTGGCTGCCGGGTGCATATAGAGCAGATGAAGCTAAGTGCTAAACCGGTCTCCAACTTTCGTAACGGCGAATAACGTTAATTTTACCATGAGGGTTTGCTATGAAGATTGAACATGTTGCCATGTGGGTACGTGATTTAGAAGCGATGCGTGCGTTTTACCAAACGTACTTCAACGCAACTTCTAACGATAAGTATGTTAATTCCAATAAAGGGTTCTCGTCTTATTTCTTGAGCTTTGACAAAGGGGCCCGTTTGGAAATTATGCACAATGATGCGATTCCAACGACAGCAGATGATCCTATGGCCCAGTTTACCGGGTTGATCCACATCGCGATGTCGGTTGGTACGGAGCAAGAGGTCGATGCATTAACCGCCCGTTTAGCCAATGACGGGTATAACGTTGTTGATGGCCCAAGACGCACGGGCGATGGTTACTATGAAAGTGTTGTATTCGATCCCGAAGGTAACCGGCTGGAAATAACGCTCTGACCATATAACTGTAAACAAGCGACAACTCACCCCCCCACTTTGAGGAAGGATATGAAAGAAGTAAAAGCGGTATTATTTGATATGGATGGCCTGATTTTTGATACTGAAGGGTTGTATAAGGCTTGCTGGCAATATGCCGCTGGAGAGCAAGGGTTAGAGTTAACAGACAACGATTATCTGTCCTTCATTGGGGTTCAAGATGTGGAGTGTGAGCGTCGTATTGTGGTTAAGTTTGGTGATGCGTTGGATCTCGAACGTTTTTGTAAGGTTAGGGATGCAATGTTTAATGCCGAACAAGATAAAGGGATCCCATTCAAACCGGGGTTCAGTGACTTGTTTGCAGAGATTAAGCAAAAAGGGTTGAAGTGTGCCCTGGTTACCTCTTCACCACTCAAAAAAGCCAAGCACCACTTTGCTGACACCGACTACCTCCCGCAGTTTGATGCCGTTGTCACGGCTGAAGATGTGGAGAACGGTAAGCCAGCGCCTGATTGTTACCTGATGGCGAGTGCCCAACTGGATATCGCCCCAGCTAACTGTTTAGTTTTGGAAGACTCAAATAATGGCATGCGCTCAGGGTTAGATGCGGGCTGTCAGGCGATTATGATCCCCGATTTGTTGGTGCCCGCGGGTGATGTTGCGTCAAGAGCAACGCTAATTGGTGAGTCATTGTTGGAAGTTAAGTCATACCTCTAGATTTCAACGAATTGAAAATTAGTGATTCTGTGATCCCCAAAGCATGTCTTTTCTGCAGCCTCTGGCACTATACTTGAGTGGAAACAGGGATTTAATGGCAGCGGATAACGAGCGGGGAAGGCATGCGACAGATTGGTGATGATATTTGGGTTCATGAAGACTCAATGAAAATGGTGGGAACTAAACTTGGACTGAGGATGACTGTTGTCCGCTTACAGGACGGTCGCCTTTGGATACATTCACCGACTGCCATATCGTCTTCTTTGCAGCAGGCGATCAATGAACTAGGCCCTGTTAGCTATCTGGTTGCTGCCAATAACCATCACAGTAAGTGGCTACAAGATTGGATTGATGCTTACCCTGATGCTGAGGTGTATGTCAGTGCTGGCATCCCTCGCAAGGTACCGTTATCGAATTATCATATACTGCAGCGTGGTATGGAGAATGTTTGGCAAGACGATCTTGAATGGCACACCATGCCGTCAGTGCCGATGTTTAATGAAACGGTTTTCTATCATCGCCGCTCTAGTTCGTTGATTGTGACGGATTTGGTGCAGAACTACCCTGAAAACCCGAATAAAACCGGTTTTGCCGGAGCGATGACCAAATACGTCTTTGAACCAATTGGCTTTAAAGGGTGTTGTGTCGCACCGCCTCTAAAAATGGGATTCACGCTAAAAGACAAACCGGCTTTCAGTCGATTTCTTCAAAGTGTGCAAGAATGGGACTTTACCAAGATTATTGTCACCCATGGCGACATTATTGAAGATGATGCCAAGGGGAAATTTGCCTCTCTAACGTCACGATTTGCTTCATAGATAGGATGATTGGCAGGTAATTTCAGCGCTCTGCTGTGATAGTGAACACTTAGCTGTTTGGGTGAGATTTTTTACTTTACACCCACCATAGAACTCCTTATTATTCACCGCACTTACGGAGAGATGGCTGAGTGGTTGAAAGCACCGGTCTTGAAAACCGGCATACGTTTGTAGCGTATCTAGGGTTCAAATCCCTATCTCTCCGCCACATTAGAAGAAGCCGCTGAGAAATCAGCGGCTTTTTTGCATCTGTTACTTCAACGTCGCTTTATAGCCCAGCATATAGTTGAGCTTGCTGGTCTCTTTGGTCATTTTCTTGAAATTATCTTCATCAAATGACGGGAACTGCCCCATATCCTGTGCTGAAAGCCCTGAACCACCAAGATTATCCGTTTTCATTGATAGGATAACTTCCGCAGCTTCTTGTACTGCCCGCATATAGCCTTGTTGGGAATCTAAATCAAACCGGTTTAAGTCAAATACTGGCTTGAGCTCTTTTGCCCAGTAAAACTCCAAGAATGGAACGGGTTGTTTCGGCTTGTTCCAGCTTACTCCGCGAGAAAAGTACATTAGTGAACGGAATGGGTCATTGGCAAAGTTTGACATTCCAAGACTTGAAGGTAGCTCGCTGCTGGTTATGGCTTGGTTGTTAAGGTCGAATAGCCAAGTGTTCTTGTCCATTTCGAGCTGCTGCCAAAACGTACCCATGTCTTTAAGGTGGCGATAATCTTTATCAACTAATACATTGACCTTAAAGCTACTTCCACCGCCAGCCATGTGCCAGAACGTATTGAATGTGTGGTGGCCATCAGTGAGGTAGAGCGTATTGTCAGGCGCAATGACTACCGTTTTCATGCCTTTACGTTTTTGACCAGCCCTTGCCTCGCATTTAAAGCTCTCAGGTACAGCAGGTTGTGATTCCTCATTGAAATCACTTATCCCTTTTTGGCCGTTAGCTTCACAAATCTCATCAAATTGTTTTTTGATATCATGTTGGTAGCGGCCAAGCTTGTAGTAAATTTGATCGTAACCAACTGATGGTTGAGTTGGCTTTAAATCCGCTAAGGTTGCCAGATATATATCCCCTTCACTTAGTGTCTCAACATCTTGCGCCCAAGCAGTTGGAAGCGCAAATGTGACAGTGAGTGCGAGTATAGAGGGACGTAACAGAGTCATATTTATTACCTACAAACTTTCAATCGCATTTTGAATCGCCGGGCCAATCTGGCGCTTACGTGAGGTCACGCCTTCCAGCGTTAGCATATCGTTCTCTATGTCTGTGTTGAAAGCGGCTTTGATAACGGTAAAGTCGTTGTTATCCACCCACAGTAAGTTGGCTTTTTTATCTTTGGTGTCGGTGATAGAGAAGAACAAGTGATCAAGCTCATTGGCTTGCTTATGTGCTTTCATTGCTGCTAGCAGATCTTCCTTACGGTCAATCAACTGTTGAGCGGTGAGGGTCTCTGCCACACCAATACCAACTTTCTTACCGCCGTATTCAAAGTTCTTGTAGTCCATGGTCAAAATAGTGTCGGCAGACAAGTGGCTGAGATCTGACTTGGCGATCAGCATTTGTTGACCGAAGTCTTCGATATCCTTGATGCCAGCAAGAGCTGCAAGTTTCTCGGCATAGTGCCTGTCATAGTCGGTGGTGGTGGCTGACTGGAAGACGACAGTATCAGATAGGATGGCACCTAAACCAGCACAGGCCAGATGCTTCGGTAAGGTAATATCAAGCTTCTCGGCATTGTCAGCCAAAATCGTTGCTGCCGAGCCCCAGCCACGGATATCCATTGCGACCAGCTGTGGTGTGTTGATAGGTGAACCACCGATGGCGTGGTGATCAATCACAGCAACAATAGATCTTTGGTTAATTGTTGGTGCCAATTGGGTGACTTGGTTGAAGTCGACAAGACCCACTTGGAACTTGGTGTAATCAGATTCGATGCGTGGCGCTTCGGCGTTGCAGTAGTTGAGAACAAACTCAGACTCAGGATTAATTTTTTCAGGTACGGTCGCAGTGCCACCATAGATATGGGCTGCCAGCAGGGCTGAAACGACGGTGTCGGTATCTGGGCTAAGATGTCCGGTCCAAACCAAATTATCCGTATTGTTGTTGGCTGGTTGCTGCAAGTCGAAAGCGTAGCTGGTTGAACAAACTGAAACGAGAGCGGCTGCAACGAGGGGTGAAAGCTTCACGGTAATTTCCCTATCTATTTAATCAAGTGACAGCAAAGCTACCCTTGTTTGTTTGCAGAAATATTTCAATGCGTTATATGAAAGCCACTCAAGAATTAAAATTGAACCTCGACTTCCATGCCTTCTATCCAATACTTCTTCTCAAGTGCTTCTTCGAAACGTAGGGTGACTTTTAAGTAAGCTGGCTGCCCCTCAAAAGGGCGCTGAAGTTCTTGAGGTAATTTATTAACGATTTCGACCGGTTTGCTGACGATGGCGCTCATTGTTTTTCCATCAGGGAATGTGACTTTAGCTTTGTTATCAATGTCGCTGTATTTCAAATGCTTGGGATTGAGGAAGGCAATAATGTCTGGTGCGTTGTTTTGTGCCACAGTGATAAGTGGTGTATCGACGGTAATTCTTTCGCCTTCTAACACATGAATATCGATGACCCGGCCATGAATTGGGCTTCGAATGGTAAGGTTATCTTGCTGGGCGCGTTTGACGACCAACTCTTGCATTAAAGCGCGATAGGCTTGGCTCACCGGGCCTGCCAACGCCATTTCATTTAAATGTCGCTGGGCTTCAATATAGGCCAATTTTTGGTTATATAGCTGATTGTTCAGTGAGCTGCTGATATTGATTATCGCGGCATAGTCAACTTCAGAAACATGCCCTTTTGCCCTGAAAGTGTCGTATTTTCGTTGAATTTGCCGGAACTTTTGGAGGTTTTGCTCTGATTGTGCAATCGCTGCCTGATAGAGTTTGTCTATATTGGGTGAGGGGGGAGAGAGTTTGAGTAATTCTTGCTCAATAAAGCGGGTTTCTTCATCAAGGGCAGGATCGAACAGCAAAATGATGGCTTGGCCTTTAGTGATCTGATTGCCAACAATGGTCGGGATTGGTGCGACAAGACTATTTTCAGCAGAGGTAATGGTGATTGGGTATGAGGTAATAATCGCAGGGGCGATAATCAAAACTTGCGTACGGAAAAGATAGTAGCCCATGATGAACAGCGGGCTGATTACCAAGGCAAGGATCAGGTACCAACGTAGCTTGTATCCCCCACGTTTGGCCTGCCCATAAACGACTTTCACGCCGCTTTCTGATTGGGGTTTCTGCTGTTTGTCGAGGTGAAATTTAACCTTCATCGTTTAGAATTTTTTCCCTCGTTTCAATACCCACCAAGGAGCCATGCTGGATTCTTCATGGCTACGTCGGACTACTTCATTGATCATGGCAAAAGCGGTTAGCAGGCGCATGAGAAATTGATATATAGGATAGAGAGGAAGCCACAGACCGGCTTTCCAATCACTTTTACGCTCAGAAACCAGTCCGTAGTACACCATAAAGAATAGCAATGAAAAGAGCAGGTAAACGCAGTACAACAGCATAGACAGTGCAAGTACGAAGCTCAGAGGGTAGCTAATACTAATATACAGGGTATAAGCAGCCACAAAGATAGGAAGTAGTACGTTTTGGATGACACCATAGGCTAAGGTGAAAATGAAGTTCCCCCATCCCAGTAATGATGGGGACAACCCTTCACTATGCTTGCGAAGAAAGAGAAACAGAAGATCCCCGTCCCATCGTAGACGCTGCATGATCAGTCCCTTCAAGGTATCTGGTACGTCAGTATGGCCTACCGCATGGGGGGTAAACTCCATGCGGTATGTTGGGTAGCGCCTCTTATATTGTTTTAGGCGCATGGTAAGGTCGAGATCTTCCGCGGTATGGGTGTCCCACCCTCCCACCTGTTTAAGCAGGTGGGTTCTAAATGCGCCAAACGCACCCGAAATATTATTTAATACCCCCCAGTTTGCCATGCCAGTCTTTCCCGCCTGCATTGATAACATGTATTCCAGCGATTGCATGCGGGTGAGAAGGTTTGTGGTGTGGTTCCTTACTCGTAAAGCGCCACCGCAGGCTAGTGAGTGCGGTGACGAAAAAATTTTTGCCATGTTATACGCCATATCATTATCAAATGATGTATCGCCATCAACATTGATAACGAGTTGGCCTTTTGCCATGGCTAGCCCTGCGTTGAGGGTGGAAACCCGCCCTCCGCGTTGCCATTTAGGGATAACTTTGACTCGTCGGTTTTTTCTTTTGGCGTGGTGTTGTTTACTTCGTATAGCGGCAAGGTAGGTATCGTGATTTTGGCTTGCTCCGTCAACCACCGCCAGTATTTCAATTTGTCCTGGGTAGACTTGCTCGACTAAGGTATCGATAGTGATTTGAATGGCATCGCCTTCTCCGTAGCAGGTAATGATGAAACTGACGCTGGGAAAGTGAACGGGGGCGGGGGAGGGTTGATTGAAGGCCCAACGGAAAATCCCCGTGATGACCAGCAAGTAGAGAGGTAACTCAACGACGAGTAACATCGGAAATAGCAGAAGCCATACTTCATGGTTATTTCGTAAGACAAGAAGTAGATACTCTAATATCGATATGCTATCTGGCAGCATAGATATTACCTATGGTTTCAGCTAGCCATACCTTAACGCCGTCGTTAATCCTAGGATCCGGTATTTTGAATGCAGATACATGCAGGGTAAAAAGATCGTCTTCAATCAGTAGGGTTAGCTTTTTAATTTTTTCTTGTAACACAGGCATGGTTGATATCTTGGTTTTAGGCATTAACACCAACAGTACATCTTGTTTGTACTGGCTGCAGATATCCGTATCGCGAAATAGGCCGTTTAGCCTATTGGTAATTTGGTCGAGCAAAGCAAACAGTTTACTGTCGCCATAAAGGTTGCTGTATTCTTCAAGCCTAGGGAGGTGCAAGCTGAGAAGCAGGTGCTCTTCATCATGGCGTAAGGCAACTTTGTTTACCCACAGAAGTATATTTTCAAAGTAACCGGCATCGACTTTGCCTTTAATCGACAACTCTGGTGCTTGTAGCATTTTACCGTGCTGGTAGACATACTCTCCAAGTTGACCCAGTTTAAGTTGATAGATTTTGTGGACAATCAGTTCAGCAATTTCTGTTTGTGCCTCACAGCTGAGGCAGTGGCTAATAGTTTCAGCTTCAACAAAAAAATGAGAGCAGTTATGGCAAACATGGGTTTCTAATGGGCGATCATAGTCAACCCCGATATGCCGCAACTGGGTCATGCATTTGGGGCATTCTAGTTTCCCTTTGCGTAAGAAACTTTGTTGTTCGCCGACGTGCCCACAGGTAAAGCAATGTAGTGAGGTTTGTACGTCGATGTCGATATTTTTGCAGTTAGGGCAAACCTCGACATAGTTAAGGTGCCCGCTATTACAGAGCTTGCATACTCTGATGCGATCAATGAGGGTTTCAGCTTCCAGCATTTCCCGTTTAGTTTCGGTTACGATAAAGCGATAGCTTGAATATAGATTAGGGTAGAGAGCCTCTATGATGGGGTAACGATAAATAGAAGGCGAATCGAGATGTTTAACCGGTTTTACCCTTCGCTGCCGGTTGATGCCAAGCCAGCCAATCAGTGGCTCAATTTTCTCTATATCGGGCAGTTTACGCAGTTTTATCTTGTTGGCTTGCCAGTGTTCAAAGGCGATCTTTTCATTGAACACACCGTCAATCAAACATTCACTATAGGGGTTGTTTTGCACGATGTAAGTTGACCAAGACCAAAATTTTGGATGGCTGAACATAGCATCAAGCGTTTTGTTTTGTTCTTCTGGATCATCAAGGTTGATACATAAGATCCCACCCCAAATATCAGGCAGGTCATCCACGGTACTGACAATCCCAACCTGTTCAAACAAAGTGGCTTCAGGGAAGTTATTTCCTAGCCAATATAAGCAGTTGTCTGTCGATGGCATATAACTGTCCCGATGGTTTCGAAGAATAGAATTACAGCCAAATGTTCATAAGGTTATATGACAAAGATAGCCAACCACGGAAAACTTGGGCTCCTAGAACGGCTTTATTTCAGTTGTTGTAAGACGCTTTCTTTTTCCCCATCGGCAATCACATGGCCCTGATCCAGAACAATCAGTCGATCAATGCACTCCAGCATGCTGGTTTTGTGGGTAAACAAAATCAGAGTATCTTGGTCATCCAATGACTGTAGAGTTTGCTTGAGGTGTTGCTCTGAGCGGTTGTCCATTTGGCTTGTGGGTTCATCAAAGACCAGTAGCTTAGGTTGGTTGAGCAGTGCCCGGGCAATAGTGATTGCTTGTTTTTGCCCACCGGATAAATATTGCCCGCCTTCTCCTACTTGGCGGTTGATGCCTGAAGGCTCCTGTTGGGTAAAAAAGTGAACACCGGCTTGAAGGCAGGCTTGCTCGATGTCATCGTCGCTAGCCTGCGGCGATCCGAGGGTTATGTTGTCGCGAATCGAACCGAAAAACAGGGCATTGTCTTGAGGCACGCAGCCAATTTGCTGGCGCAGCGTATGGGGGTGATATTGATTGATATCGGTATTATCAAAGCGGATAGCTCCCGAGCTGGGTTGGTACAGCCCCATCAACAGCCGTTGGAGAGTGGTTTTCCCCGAGCCAACTTTTCCGATAATCGCCACTTTCTCGCCGGATTTTATGGTGAGGGAAACGGACTTCAGTGCGGGCGTCTCGGCATTTGGGTAACTAAACGTGAGGTTGTCACACTTGATATTGCCGCTTAAAGGTTGGGTATGATCTGTTTGTTGGTTTGGCCGAATTTCATCCGGCATCGCCATAATATCACTCAAAATAGCAATGGCTGACTTGGCCTGGTGATAACGGGTGGACAGTTGTGATAGCTGGACCATAGGTCCGATAGCCCGGCTGGTCAGCATGGAGACGGCAATCAGCCCCCCGACGGTTAATTGGCCTGCCGCAATCAAGTATACCCCGAAGATAATCACTCCCACCGATACACACTGCTGGCTGAGGCCTGCCAGATTATGTACCGAGTCGGTCAGGCGACGAGATTTGACGCCCCAGTTAGCCATATGGGCGACGGCTTGTTCCCAACGGTATTGGTATTGGGGTTGGCTGTTAAACAGCTTGACCGTTTCAAGCCCTGCGACACTTTCGACCAAGTTGGCATGCTTTTGTGCAGCGAGCTGCGAGCCTTCCTCAATCGCTTTTCTCAGTGGCCGCTGCACCAGTAAGCTGTAGAGTGCCAACAGGGTGATGGCAATGATGGGAATAACCACCAGTGGCCCGGCAATGGCATAGATCACCAATAAAAAGAGCAATGCAAAGGGGAGATCAATCAAGGAAGTGATCGTTGCTGAGGTGAAAAACTCCCTGACCGACTCAAACTCCTGCAAGTGGCGGGTGAATGCGCCGACGGATGGTGGCCGGGCGGCGAGCTTTAGCCCCATGACCTTACGGTAAATATCAGCAGATAGCAGAATGTCCGACTTCTTGCTGGCGATATCAATAAAATAGCTACGCAGGTATTTCAGCAGCACATCAAAGCTAAAAATAATCACCATACCGCTGGTGAGCACCCATAAGGTATCAAAAGCCTGATTGGGGACCACCTTGTCATAAATCAGCCGGGTAAATAGCGGAATAGCCAACGCAAAAACGTTGAGTAAGGCGGAGGCGATAAGCACGTCACGGTACAGGGGTTTGGATTGCCACAGTGTTTGCCAGAACCATGCCTGGCTAGCACCAGATGTGCTGTGCGGAGGGATATGGTCTGAGGTTTTGCTGGAGTGCACATTGGCATAGCTTGTTGCTTGTTCGCTTCTGGCATCGAATTGAAAGGGAAGCTTCAGCAAAAATACCCGGTTGAGAAACTGTTGCTCCAGCTCATCGAAGCTGACCCAGCTTTTATCCGTTGCCGTGCTTTCAATTTCTGCTGTTTCGGTGTCCTGAGCGGTATTCTTCTTGGCTGACGCACAGGGAAGGGCAATTTCAGCCCGTTGCTTTTCCTGATCAATATCGAGCAGTACACAGGCACGATTACTGTCGAGCAAGGCAATTACCGGTAACAGAAGCGGGGAGAGCTGGGGCAGGCTAAGCGTCGCTTCCTCGGCTTGGAAACCCGCATTGCTAGCCGCTCTTGGCAGTAAATGTGGTGACAGCTGACCATCTTGCAAAGGAAGCCCTTCCAACAAGCTTTTCACCGAGTGGGGGTGGCCGTAATGCTGGCACAGGTAGTGGAGGGCACTAAGAAGAGGATCTGCCATGGTTGGCCTCCTTCTGGTTGGTGATGTAGTGCCCTTGAAAACCTTCAATGCCCAACGTTTTTAGCGCTTGATATTGAGGCTGGTGTTCGACTCGGGTGGCAATGGTTTTGATATCGCGGTGACGGGCTGTTTGGAGCAGTGCGCGTAGGGCATCTTGCTGGACATCATCGATTGGCTGTCGGGTAAAATCGGTGTCGATTTTGACATACTGGGGCTGAAATTGACGCAAATAGCTCACGGAGTCGAAGTGATGGCCGAAATGGTCAATGCCATAAGTAAAATGGTGCTTGTCGAGAACCATACAGAGTAACCGGGCTTGTGCACTGTCTTCGAGAAAAGCGACTTCTGGCAGCTCGAAGATGAGCTGTTGGCTGACAACGGGATGCTCTGCCAATAAGCTATCTAGCCATTGGATAAACCCGGTATCGGCCACGGAGGTCGGGGCGATGTTGATGGCCAGAAAGGTCTGGTGTAGAGACAGGTAATGAATGGCTTTTCGGATAATATGGCGATCTAATTCTGTGGTCTGCTTCAAGGCATTCAATGCCGGAATAAACAGATGGGCAGAATAGCAATGCTCGTGGTGCTTGAGTATGGCAAAGACTTCTTGGTGAACAGGGTGATGCTGGCTGTCCCTGACCATTTGGAAGGACAGGGTAATATTGTCATTCTCAATGGCGGATTGGCACAGCTCCAGCCATTGTTGTTTTCCCCACAGTAGATGCTCGGGTTGATACATTTGTCGCTCATGCAGTTCTTGCTGTTTCCTTTGTCGCTGAGGGCTTAGCTGTTTTCTATCCTCTTGGGCTTCACTTTGTTGTAGCTGACCATTTTGATGGTAAATAGCTGCAAATCGATGGGGGCTGTGCTGGGCTTTGGACAACACGTTATCACACTGTGCCAGCAGCGCGGATACACCAAGGGAGCTTGGGATGTGTCTGATAATCATACCGCCATAGACAGGTTGGTGGCTTTCTGGAGAGCAACTGGCTTGGATGTGACTAAGCTGATCAAGCAGCGTCAGCATGGCACTGGTGCTTTGCTCTTGGTCGGTGGCGACTGTATGTTCTGGCCGGATGATAACAAACTCACTGTGGCTTAACCGTCCCAGCTTTTCTGATATTGAAGCCTGATTTCTTAAGTGGTGGCCCACCTTTTCCGCCAACAGGGCTGCCCGTTGGTACTCTTTCTTGCCCCGTAACCGGCTGATTGCTTCTAATTTGACAATGACGATAGCCCCTGCCGAATCTTGCTCTAGCCAATCTTCCATATGGAGTAACAGCCGTCTTCGGTTGTTGAGTCCGGATTCAGGGTCTTGATAAGCCCTTTTTCGTAATAGGTCAGCTTCTTGGGCTTGCTGATTGAAGTGCTGCTCTATTTTGGCTGACATTTGGTTGAAGGCGTGGGTCAGGGGCACAAACTCCTTGGTTGATGGCATAGGGAGCGGCTGACCAAAGTGTTTATCGGCAATGGCGTGGGCTTTTTGCTGAAATTGCCTCAGTGGCTTTTTGACAAAATGATCAAGCAACAGCTTCAGCACCAAGACGCCAATAACGAAGCCAACGATGAAGGTCGTGAGTAGCTGCCAGCCGCTTTGCCATAGTTTGCTGTAGGCCAGTGTCGGCGAGCTGGTTACCGAGATTTTTCCATACTGAAGCCAGCCACTGGTCAGGGTATTCTGCCGGGTGACGGGAGGAATCTTGACCCATTGCCTAAACCAGTGCGGGACATCGCTTGGCTGGGCGGGGTAGGCTCGTTCAATAAGGGTGTTGTCTTCCAGCAGCTGTAGGGTGACTTTTTGGTACAGGCTACCGTCGAACATCGCGTTTATCACTGACTCGATAGCGACAGTATCGTCTTGCTTAACGTAGGGGGAAATAGCCAATCCGACAGCATGGATAGCGTTGTCTATTTCGATGGTTTGTTGTTCAACCAGATAGCTACGTGTGGTGGTGAATTGGCTGAAGGCTATGCCTGTTAGCAGCAACAAGAACAACAAGCTCAGCCCTATAAACAATTGGCGATAGAGTGACATAGTTAATTCATTGCCTCCTACTCGCTATCCAGCCACAGAACGGGCTTGGCAAATTGATAGTGCTGTACTCGCTGCTGCAAGGACTGCCAGTGTTTGATTCGGCTGGCGTCACCGACAAGTTGACCTTGCCCCCGCTGTTTCATCAGCCATAGCTTGCTACCGTTAAAGCTATAAATAGGCTGGAGATCGGGCCGTTGGCTAGCTTGTAAAATGTCTGGGCTCAGGTTATCGAGCAGCAAAGGAACAGCGCTAGGGGTTGGGTAGTAGGCCAATACCATATGGAATTGGTTCAGGGTAAGTGCCTTGACATATATCAGGCGCAGCTTCTCATCTTCCACCCCGAGTTCGCGCAAAGAAAGGTACTTAGCGATACTGAACTCCTCGCAGTCACCAGCCCCGGCACCTAAAAACTCCAGCGGCGTAGCCCAATAGTCTTCCTTTCCCCAAACATCGATATCATCGAGAAACTGTAGCTGGTTGAAAAAATCATTGATCTGTTTCAGCTGTACAAGTTCGTCTTGTTGGCTAGATGCCTTTAACAATTGTCGCCAAGCCGTCACCCTCATCGCCGCTTGTTTGCTGTAACTGCGTTCGATGCGTTTCACAATCTCTTGTTCTTCAGTACTTAACGGTAGGGAGCCGGAATGGGCCTGCTCGGCTGCAACCTCTGACGGGTTAAACCAACCACTGCTGAGCAATAGCGAGATCAATAGCATCCGAATCTCCTTCATCGTCATTGGCGGTTAGTCGGCGCGTAGCGAAAAAATGGTCCACTCTTCCAATACGTTCCCTTTTTCTCCCCGAACCCGAGCGGTGACACGCCGGCTTAATGCGTTGGACTGTTCTTTCGAGCTAGCCGTAACCGGTTCACTGTCACCAAAACCAAGGGTTTTTATCCGGTTTGGGCTGACCCCGTAGTCGATGAGCTGTTGGCGGACCACTTTGGCACGGCGCTTTGACAAGCCGAGGTTGTATTCTGAAGCCCCCACTGGGCTGGCGTAGCCTTTGAGCTCGATCCTTGCCTCTGCGTAGGTGGCCAGAAAATCAGCCATTTTCTTGATTTGGGGGGAGAACTCATCAGGTATTACGGTGGAGTCATTGGCAAACAAGATATGCAAGTCATTCGATTCGGAACGCTCGACAAAAGTGGGGCAGCCGTCGTTATCGACAATGGCCGAGTGAGGGGTGCCTGGGCATTTATCACGGGCGTTGATCACGCCATCACCATCAGCATCTAGCAAGTCCCGTGATTGGTCGGCGATCGGGGGCGCTTCGGCCTCTGTTGAGCACCCCGATAAAGCGAGAAGGGCAAGCAGGCTGGCGAACGGTAACCACAGCAGTGGTTTGGTGCAGACTCTTTTCATGGTTCCCCCTAGCGTACTGATTCCGACCACTGGTTAGGTACATCAATCCGCATCTCTTCCAGTAATTGCCCGGTTGAGTTCAGGACCCGGTATTTGGCAAGGATGCCGGCATAATGGGCGTCAAGGTACGCCTTCCTCGCTTCAAATAGCTCATTTTCGGTGTTGAGAACATCCAGCAGGGTACGTTTGCCGATTCTAAATTGCTTTTCATAGGCGATAACTGTGCGGGCCGAGGCATCGACATGCTGTTGCAGGTAGAGGATTTGATTTAATGCCAGCTCCATTCCACTCCATGCAAGCCGGGTGCTTTCTTCCAGTAAACGGTATGCGCGGTCTCGTACATCCTTCGACTGGCTCAGCTGATAGGCGGCGCGGCGGCTCTCGGCCAAATCCGAACCGCCGTTGTACAGGTTGTATTCCATCTTTAGCATGGCTTTGAATTCATCAGTGTGGCCCGGGGTGCCATCCAAGTCTTCCCCCCACTCTTGCGATGCTTCGATAGAAAATGTGGGGTAAAAATCCCCTTTGGCCTGTTTGTATTGGTAATTCGCGGCATCGATATCATTATTAGCCACAAATAACACTGGGTTGCTGTCTTTGGCTTCACTGATCGCACTTTCAAGTGAGGTGGGGATATAGTTTTGGTCGACTTCGGGTTTTTCCAAGTTTACCGGTGCGCTGCCGACTTCGCGGTAGAACTCGGTGATCTTATCCTGCAGGTTGTTCTCGGCCGCAATCAGGTTGGAGCGTGAGCGGGCAAGGCGGCCTTCTATTTGGGCCAAGTCAGCCGTTGAGCCAATGCCAGAATCGGTCCGCTTTTTGATATCGGTAAAGATGCGCTGGTGGACGGTGAAGTTCGTTTGCGATAACGCCAAGACTTCCTGGGCTTCAAGAGTGTCGAGATAAATCTCAGTGACCCGAAGGGCTTTGTCTTGGGCATCAGCCAGAAGCTGGTAGCGCTGTGCTTCGGCTTCCGCTTTGTTGCGCTGGATATCATGGTAGGTGATAGAACCATCCCAGATAAGTTGGCGCAAGCTGATGCTCGCATCGAGTGGTTCATAATCTCCGGTGCTGTTGGTGGTGTTGTCGTAATCCTCGTACCCAGCGCTGGCCTCTAGATCAATCGAGGGTAAGTAATCGCCAACAGAAGAGCGGGTGGATTGGTTGCGGCTCATAAACTCGTTGTAAGCCCGTTTGATTTCCGGATTGGTCGCCAAAGTGTCAGCGACAGCCTGCTCTAGCGATTGGCCCATCACCAAAGGGCAATAGAGCAGAGTTGCGATCAGCGTGAGCTTTATCCTGCGCTGGATGAGAGGTTGTAAGCAGCGTTTGTGTAAATGCATCATGGAAAGCAGCCCCTAAAATAATCACTCTCTGAGTGCTGTTTGCTGTGCTTTCAGCACTGGGTTGAGTAAATACTGCAAGACGGTTTTCTCGCCCGTAATAATATCGGCTACCGCATTCATTCCCGGAATGATGGGCAGCCGGTTACCTGCCGGATCGGTAAATTCCGTTTCATCCGTTCGGATCCGGATTTGATAATAACTATGCCCCTCTTCATCAAGCTGGGTATCGGCGCTGATATGTTCTAACGTGCCACTCAGGCCGCCATACTGGGTGAAGTCGTAGGCGGTAAACTTCACCACCGCGGTTAACCCCGGCCTGAGAAAGCCGATGTCCTTGGGCGATATTTGTGCCTCGACCAATAAGCTGTCTTCGCTGGGGATCACCTCAATAAGATCCATGCCGGGTTGGATAACGCCGCCGAGGGTGTTGATATGGATTTTCTGTACCGTGCCATTGACGGGCGAAATGACGAGAGTGCGTACAACCTTGTCCTGTAAGCCAAGGTGAGACTGACTCAGGGCATCAAGTTTGTCGGAGGTCTGATTGAGTTCCGATTGAATATCAGAGCGGAAATTGAGGGCAATATCGAGTCGTTTGAAAATTGCCTCGTTCAAGGCTGCTTTCATTGCCGGGATTTGCAATTCCGTCGAGGTCATGTCGCGGCGGGTTTCATTGACCTGCCGTTGTAGCTTAAGCAGTTCAACCTTGGGGACGACGCCTTCATCGGCCAGTGGTTTGGTGATCCGGTATTCTTCACTGGTCAGGTAATAGCTCTGTTTTTGGTTTTTTAACCTTGCTCTCGCTTCTTCTAACTCTCGGCTTTTTTGCTGAATTTGCTGGGCCATCAGGGTTAATTGATTATCTAAGCTGGCCAGTTGATCTCGGTACTCGTTTTGCTGTCTTTTCACCAAACCAGCGTTTTGCTGGTGAAAGTGTTCTGGGAAATCGAGGTTAGCAGCTGAGACGGTAACGGATTGACGCCACAGTGTGCTGGGTGATTTGTCGGGGGATAGGGTGGTGATGCTGTTTAACAACGCATTCAGGCGGATACTGTCGGCTTTGATGCCCAGTAAGTCCTGATTCTTTTCTTCGAAATCTGCTTTGAAACGGGTGTCATCAAGTTGGATGAGGGGTTGGCCGATGGTGACTTGTTCCCCTTCGCGCACCAAAATGGCCTCGACAATACCACCTTCAAGGTTTTGCACAATTTGCCGTTGTGAAGAAGGGATCACCTTACCTTCACCGCGGGTGACTTGTTCTATGGGGGCATAAGCAGCCCAGACGATTGCAGAGATAAAAAACAGTGCGACAAGCCATAGCAGCAAGCGTGATCGGCCCGATGCCTCAAGCAAATAGGCATAGTGGGACTCTCGAACATAGTCGAGATGCTGTGGTTTGATTCGCTGTTCTTTATTTGTCATGCCTTCGTACTTAACCTCGTACTGAAAGACACGTTAGCCAACTCACGTCCATATAGTGGTAACGAAAACAATCGTTTACCTGCTCACAGTTTGTTTTTAGTGATTTTTTAAGAGCAGACACCTGCTCAAAATAATAGAGCACGGCCCGATGTACTGGCGTTGCGAGTTTGGGAATTCTAAAACCTGAGATCCGTTTAGGGTTTGTGCTGGGTGGCTCAAATACGAGACTAGACTTGAAAGGAGTTTATTTCTTATCTGACAGTCAAGAGTAGTGTGTATGGCTGATTCATCGTCGACAAATACTTCACTCAATGCATCATCAAATCGTTTGGAACCCAGTGGGGAAGAAGTTGCTGAAAACACTGAAGTGACGGTGAATCAGGGAGAGGTGTATGTCGTTCAGCCCGACGGAGCAACCCAGGCTGTTGGTGCCGGCGAAACGGTTAAGGTTGCATCCGGCCAGATGCTTTTAGCAGATAGCAATGCGAAGTACGTGGTCATGAAAAATGGTGAACCGGTTTTGGTTGACTGGCCCTGTCCGACCTGTGTGCTGATTGCGCCTTCTAGTTATACCGCTCTTTCTAGTGATACAAATGACAGTTTAGAAGTCTTCCCTGAAAGTTTGGTTATCCAACCGCTGGGACAATTTTCGGATGAGGCATCCTTTGCCCAGTTAGGGTTAAGCGAGCAAGAACTGGCAGCCATACAGGAGCAAATTCTAGCCGGGGCTGATCCAACAGATATTTTGGCACCGCCAGCAGCGGGTTCGCCCGCTAGCCCTTCAGGCTCCAGTGGCGAAACGGCAAATGGGGGCTTTGTTGTTATCAACTATGACGGCGATTCGACCTTGGCCGAGGCCGGTTTTGACACCCAGTTTGAGCGTGGGGATATTGCTGCTGACGATGATACCCCACCATTATTCGCTGCTGCTGGTGGCGAAACCGGTGCAATGCAGTTAACCGAAGCTGACTTTGCACCGAATACCTATCCTTCTGAGGCTTCTACCCAAGTGATAGTGAGTGCTGGCTCGCTGCCGCTGGATCCTGATTCGTTTACGTTCGATCCCGCACAGCTGGCAGATTTGCTTGCAGAGCTTAGTGCCGAGGTAACCTCCAGCGGACAGCCCGTTGTTTTCAGTTTTGACCCTTCCAGTAATTCGATTATTGGGGTGAGCAATGGCAGCCCAGTGGTGACCTTTCAGGTATCGGCGGAAACGGGTGGAAGGGATGCCACCGTTACTGTCACCACGTTGCTCGAGCGGCCGATAGACCATATACCTGACACTACTAGTGGCGGCCGGATCACCAATATTGATGATGTGCTGACGGTGCAGTTGCCTTTGCAAGGTGCTGACTTGGCCGGCAATCCGCTTGATGTGCCGTTGCAGGTAAGCGCAGCTATTCTCGATGGTGACAACCCGCTATTTGGTATCGATGAAGGCACCGTTATTGATGAGGCCGACTCTTTAGGCGTTGATCTTACTGGGAAGGTCCCTTTAGATGTCGGCAGTGATGAAATAAGTACTTTGGTGTTTGACCCGGACCAGCCTGATCTGGAAGGGTTAACCAGTAATGGCTTTGAAACTACCGTCTCGATAAATGCTGGCCAGCTTGAGTTAGTGGATAGCAGGGGAGAGTTGGTACTGACTATTTCAATCGACACCGATGGCACTTATGTTGTGAATCTGATGCAGCCGTTGGATCAGCTGAACAGAGCGGAGTTGGTGTTTGAGTTGGCAGTAACAGCGACTGACTTCGATGGTGATAGTACTGATGGTTTGGTGGTGTTGGTAACGATAGATGGTAATAGCCCACCGGGAGGTGAAACCGGCGAGATCACCTTTGTCGAGCCCGACTTGCAACCCAATGATTATCCAGGAAGTGGACAAGATACCATTGAACTGAAACCGGGTGTCGACCGTTTGGATCCCGATACGGTCACTATTGATGAGTTGGTATTGGCAGAGCTTATCAGCGAATTGAATCGGGAGCTTAGCTCAGGCGGCGATGAGCTTACCTTTAGTTATGACGATGCAACCGATGTATTGACGGGTGTGAAACCTAATGGCGAGGTTGCCGTTACCTTGACATTGACCTCGGTCCAAAGCGCCGATGGGCTAGGGATCACGATTACTGCCGAGTTAGTTCAATTGCTGCCGCTCGATCACCTCTCCAGCGGAAACAGTGACGGCTTTGTCTCTGTCAACGGCGAACAGATTGCCGTGATAGTGCCTATCCAAGCCAATGATACAGATGGTGATTTCCTTGATACAGCTGCGATATTAACGACCACCATTATTGATGGGAATATACCGGTATTACTGGAAGATAATGGTATAGATATAAATGAGTCGGCAGATCTTAATGTTCCGATAGGCAGTCAAATAGGTGTTGATGTTGGTAGTGATGAGATTGCGGCGATTAATTTTATTCCGGATCAGCCCGGTTTTAATAATTTATTCAGCGATGGCCAACCTGTGCAATTCGATGTCGTTGGCGGCAATACCATCAATGCTTATATCGACGTGAATGGAATAAGGGAGCCTGTATTTACTGTTGTAATGACGCCGACGGGTGAATACACATTTACGCTCAACAATAACCTAGACCATATCGACAGCGATGAAATCACCTTGCCTCTGGGTGTTATGGTTATCGATGACGATGGTGATACCAACACCGGCACCATTTCTTTGACCATCAGAGATGGTGACGATCCTGAATTTGGTGGTGATACTGGATTAGCGCTCAACGAAGGCGAGCAGGGGATTACTTCTGGAACGGGTAATATTGAAGTCATTACAGGGAGTGATGATGTGGTCTCCGTGGTGTTCGCTACAGACCAACCGACTTTAACCGGGCTAACCAGTAACGGTTTTGCCCTGACACCAGCCGTTATCGGTAACCAAATTACCCTCGTTAGATCCGATGACCCCAGTATTGTTGTCCTTGAGGTGAGTATCGGCATTGATGGCAGCTACAGCGTATCCCAACTCCAGCCACTGGATCAGATAGATGCCTCCGATCTCAATACATTCATCTTAGGTGTCGTAGCGACAGATCGGGATGGGGATGTCGCGCAAAGTACCATCACTATTACGATTGAAGACGGTACTGACCCTGCCGGGGGAAATGCGGGTAATATTATTTTTACTGAAGGTGATTTAACCCCTGAACAGAGTGAGGAAGGCTATCCGGTATCTGGTACTCACACTTTAACCATTCCTGCAGGCGTGGATCGTCTTGACCCAGATAGCTTTGAATTGGACGCAAATCAACTGGCTTCACTATTGAGTGAGTTGCAGGATGAAGTTACCGCTGGCGGCTTAGCGGTAATAGCCAATTGGGATGAAAATACCGGTGAGTTGACCCTTACCGCAGGTGGAGAGATCGTACTGACGGCAGTGTTAACCGCTGTTCAGAACAGTGATGGTGAACAGGTTGATATCATTACTGAAGTGACCCAGTTTAAGCCCTTGGATCATAATGGTACCGACAATACTGGCTTGGTTCGCCAGCAAAACGATTCCATTGTGTTTGACCTACCTATTCAGTTACAAGATACCGATGGGGATTTCCTTGAAAACCCAGCAGTGTTAACCGCAACCATCACGGATGGTAATGATCCTGAATTGGAACAAGGGGTCGGTATTAGCCTCAATGAAACGGATAATGCCAATCAAGTGGTCAGCGGGGCGATAGGGATTGATGTCGGCAGTGATGAAGTTGCCTCACTGCTGTTTGCTGATACCCAAGCGGTGCTGAATTTCACCAGTGATGGCAATCCAGTGAGCTTGGTGGTTGGCGGGACGCCGGTTGGTAGTGAAATTACCTTGGTTGATTTGCTGGGTAATACCATCTTGTTGGTGACTATCAATAATGATGGGACGTTTGAAGCAACACTCAGTGGGACGTTGGATCATATCGGTAGTGACAGTTTGCTCATACCGCTTGATGTGGTAATCACTGATGAGGACGATGATCAGGTCTCCGGTCAGATTAGCATTACCATTACCGATGGTGTCGATCCTGATGGCGGGGATGAAATAGCGGTTGCTATTATCGAGCCGGATCTAGACCCCAATAACTACCCTGAGACTCAACAACAATCTGTAACCATAGCTGCAGGATCTGATCGCTTGGTACCGGGATCTGTGCAGATAGATCCTAGCCAATTAGCTGCGATTTTAGCTGAGCTCAATAGTGAATTGACCTCTGGTGGCGGAGAGGCGCTGACATTTAATTATGACCTAGCTACCAATGAGATCGTGGGGAGCTTAGCAGATGGCACCACAGTGCTGACTATTGAGTTTACCTCAGTGCAGGCAGCTGATGGACAGGGTATCGACTTAACGATGACAGTGACCCAGCTGGCCCCGTTAGACCACAATATCAATGGTAACAATAATGGGTTTGTATCCATCAGTGGGACCTTGATATCGATAACCTTGCCATTGCAGGCCGAGGATGTTGATGGCGATAACTTTGTGACTCCAGTTATTGCTACAGCTGACATTTCAGATGGTGATATACCCGCTTTTGGTGCTGATTCAGGCGCTGATATTAGTGACCCTGACAATACCCCTCCGGATCAGGTGAATACGGCAACTGGCGCGATTGCTTTGGATGTAGGTAGTGATGCGATAGCCAGTGTGGTGTTTGTTGATACTCCCGGGCTTTCGGATTTGATATCCGGTTTTACCAGTAATGGCGAACCAGTTAGCTACCAAGTTGATCAGAGCCAGCTACAGATTTTCAATAGCCAAAATGAAGCCATTCTTACTGTTACCATCGCTAATGATGGCAGTTATACGGTTGAACAAAGTGACGCGTTTGATCAGCCTTTGGATAGCAATCAACTTCAGCTGGTAATCAATGTACTAGTAACAGATGACGACGGTGATACTGACGATAGTCAAATTGTCCTGACCTTAAATGATGGGTCAGATCCTGCGGGTGGCGGGGGCGTTTCTGTCTCCATGACTGAACCGGATCTTGATCCTAATAACTACCCGGAAAGCGTTGAAGCAACATTGGATATTGTGGCCGGAGCCGACCGCCTCGATCCAGATTCTATATCCATAGACCCAGCTCAACTTGCAGACGTGATTGCTGATCTGCAATCAGTGCTGAGTTCAGCCGGTGAGCTGCTGACGGTCACATTTGATGAGGGTAGTGGTCTACTAGAGGCGCGGTTACCTGATGGTAGTTTGGTGCTAACCGCTGCGATTAACAGTGTACAGGCGGTAAATGGTGACGATTTAGTTGTATCTGTCATTACCACCCAGCTACAACCCCTCGATCATCTCGATACGACGGTGGACTCGCCCTATATCACGAGTAATGGCGAAGAAATCGTTCTCACCTTACCACTGATGGCAACGGATACTGATGGTGATGACTTAGCCCAACCAGCCAGTGTTTCTGTGACTATTGTGGATGGTGAGTTTCCGGCCTTAGGGAGCGGAGCTGGAGTAAGCCTCAACGAAACCAGTGATGCCAATCAGGTCGTCGAAGGGGCTATCAGCATCGACAAAGGCAGTGACGACATCGCCTCTTTATTTTTTGCCAATACCCAAGCTGCCCTGAATTTCACCAGTGATGGTAACCCGGTCAGTTTGGAGGTTGGTGGTACGCCTGCTGGCAGCGAAATTACCTTGGTTGACTCCCTTGGCAATATTATTTTGCTGGTGACTATCAACACTGAGGGTGAGTTCGAGGCCACACTGAGTGGCACACTCGATCATCTTGATAGTGAAAGCTTGATAATACCGCTTGATGTGGTGATAACCGATGACGATGGTGACCAAGCCCCGGGGCAAATTGCCATTACCATTACTGATGGTGATGATCCGGCTGGTGGCGGGGCTATCGAGGTCGATTTTACCGAGCCGGACCTCGCCCCACCCAGCCAAGCTCCGAGCGAATACCCGCTGACCGAGCAGCAACTTCAAGTGATTGTTGCAGGCTCTGATCGCTTGGTGCCGGAATCCGTGCAGATCGATCCTGACCAACTGGCTACGATTATCGCAGAGCTTAATAGCGAGCTTACTTCCGGTGGCGGAGAGATCCTGACATTTAGCTATGACCCGAACACGAATGAATTAATTGGTGCGCTAGGCGATGGCACACCGGTGCTGACGATAGTGTTCACCCCGTTGCAGTCCGGTAATGGTCAGGATATCGATTTGACTATGACGGTGACGCAATCTGCCCCGCTGGACCACACAGTCGGTGGTAACAGCGATGGGTTTGTGTCGGTCAGTGGTGAGTTGATAACGGTGAACCTGCCATTGCAGGCCACAGATGTTGATGGAGATAACTTAGTAACCCAAGTTACAGCGATCGCTTCCATTACTGACGGGCCGATACCTGAACTGGTCGAAGGCAGCAGTATCACGGTCAACGAAACCGCTGATCTTAACGTACCGATACCGGGTCAGGTTGGCGTTGATGTCGGTAGTGATGAAGTGGCATCGATTACTTTTGTGGCTGACCAACCTGCTTTCGCAAATTTGCTTAGCGACGGCCTTCCGGTGCAGTTTGAAATTGTGGATGGCAATACCCTTAACGCCTTCATCGATGTCAACGGCAACCTACAGAATGTGTTTACAGTGGTAATGACACCGTCTGGTGATTATACCCTGACCCTTAACAATAACCTTGACCACCTTGACGGTGACAACATTTCACTACCGCTAAATGTTCTGGTTACCGATGATGACGGCGATACCAACACCGGTGTTGTTACCCTCAATATCGAAGATGGTGATGATCCTACTTTTGGCAATGACTCAGGTCTGGCACTTAATGAAGGTGATGACGGCATTTCATCGGGAACTGCGAACATCGAGGTTATTCAAGGTAGCGACGATGTTATCTCTGTCCTTTTCTCTGCGGTGCAACCTGCTCTAGAAGCACTGACCAGCAATGGATTTGCGCTGACATTTACCGTAACAGGCAATCAAATTACGGTTGTTAGGGCCGATGACCCGAATATTGTGGTGCTGGAAATTTCGATTGATATCAACGGGGGTTACAGTGTCACTCAGTTGCAGCCACTAGACCAAATTGATGATTCAGATCTCGCTACGTTGGAATTAGCGGTAGAAGTAACAGATAGAGATAGTGATACAACACAAGGTTCTATCACTGTAACGATTGAAGACGGGACAGATCCTGTTGGCGGTAACACTGCACAAATTGCCTTTACTGAGGGGGATCTCACGCCTGATCAGGGTGAACCTGACAACGAGCAGGGTTATCCTGTTTCAGGAGATGCCGCGATCACAGTTGCCTCCGGGGTAGATCGGTTAGATCCAGATACGGTTGATCTTGATTCGATCCAGCTTGCCACGCTACTGGCAGAGCTAGAGTCCGAAATTACCGCGGGTGGACTACCGACAACCGCGGTGTGGGATGTGAATACAGGCACCCTTACGCTTTCGGCGGGCGGGGAGGCTGTACTGACAACAGTGATCACTGCTGCACAAAACAGCGATGGTGAGCAGGTTGATATCACTACCACGGTGACCCAGCTTAAACCCTTGGACCATAACGGCACTGACAATACAGGCTTGGTACGCCAGCAAGACGATACCATTGTGTTTGACTTGCCCATTCAAGTACAAGATACCGATGGCGATTTTCTTGAAACACCTGCGCTTATCACGACCACCATTACTGACGGGGCCGATCCGGAAATCGAAACCATTGCCTCGGTAACCGTGCTCGAAAGCGATATAGATGAGGGAGGGGATTTCCACCCCGGTTCAAATCCAGATGGCGATGGGCAGACGGCAACAGGGACGATTACCTTTGATTCCGGCTCCGATGAAATCGTTAATTACGAGGTTGATGTCGATGCGTTCAATACCGCGAATGCAGACACGCTAACGGCTGGCGGGCAACAGGTCACCTTGGTTTTCAATACCACCAACAACACCTATGAAGGCCAAGTTAACGGTGTGGTGATCTTTGTATTAGCGTTTATCGCAACCGGCACCTCAGCCGATGATAGCTATAACTTTACCTTGTTGGGTGCACTGGATCATATCCAGCCAGATAACGATACCGAGCTGACGATTGAGTTCTCAGCTACCGCGGTCGATCAAGATGGCGACGCTAGCTCTGCCGTGACGTTTGCGGTAACCATCGAAGATGATATCCCGCAAACTCAAGATGCAGCCTTCCAACCAATAGAGGAAGGGGAGTCAACAGAGACTTTGGATGTACTCACCGTGCCGGAAGAAGGGGCCGATGATGCCGAAGTAACCGCGGTCATTATTGAAGGCGTGCGCCAAGAGCTAACGGGGACGCCGGATGCACAGGGGTTCTTCAGTTTTGATGTTAACCAAGACGGCCAGTTACTGGGTCAATTACTGATCAGTGCCGAAGGGCAGGTGTTGTTCAATTCTCTGCCAAATCTCGACCATGGTGCCGAGCCGATTGTTGCCAATATTGATTTTGAAGTGACCGATGGCGATAGCGATCTTAGCCAGAGCACCCTGACAATTACTATCACTGACGAAGAACCGACCTTGGTGGTACAGCCGTCAGAGGGTGTTGAAGATCAGGGGCGAAACCCCGACGAGTCCTTGGGTGATCCCACCACCGGGATCCCGATCAATATGTCGATTGATATTGGTGATGCGGATCGGGGTGAACAGATCGGTGATGTGTTCATTATTCTTCCTTCCGATCCCCATGGCCAGTTTTTCCTCAACGGTGTCGAGATAGTGCCTGCTGGAGGGCAAGTCCAAATCGACCCTGCTGCTTTTGTCGATCCTGATGGCGATGGGGTGTTTGAGCTGCAAGGTGTAACTTTCGTACCGGAGCCTGATTATTCGACCTTGTTTGAGCCAAACAACTTGCTGGATTTCACCGTGACAGCCGAGGTCGTGACTGACGATGGGGTAAACCAGCCCCTGCAGGACGGCACATTATCTATCAGTGTGCTGGGCATTGCCGATCAACCGGCGTTTGCCGAAACCGCCGTGTTTTATTACGGCGATGGCGTGGAGGACGGTGACAACATTAGCCTCAGCGAATCGTTCCAAGCGCTGCTGCAAGATACCGACGGCTCTGAAGAGCTGGCGTATTTTATTACCATCACCGAAGGGCAAGCCCAGATTATTGGCGAAGGGATCTTCGAGGTCGAACCGGGAGTGTTTGAGGTGCCGATCTCGGCGATTGATATCATAGAAATTGACCCTATCGATAATTTCAGTGGTGATATTCGCCTAACCCTGACTGCGCAAAGTACCGAGCTAGGGCACTTTGTTCCCGGCTCGGAAACCGCGCAAATTAGCGAAGAAATTCTGGTGAATGTCCTGCCTGTTGCCGATGACGCCCAGCTTAAAGTCAGCCGGGTCGAATCGCTTGAAGACGACCCTATCGCTCTGGCTCCGCTTATCGAGCTGATTGAACTGGACGATCTTGATGACGACTTCGGTGTCGAAACCTTGTTTGTGCGTATTTCTGAACTGCCTGATGGTGCGCAGTTGTCACAAAATGGGACTGTCCTGACCCCAGATGGCGATGGCGTGTATGAAATTCTCTATGAAGAGCTGGATCAGGTAGAGCTTATCCCAGTACCGGAAAGCAATGTCGATTTCCAAATTAAAGTGGAAGGTGTCGTCAAAGATGTGGTCGATATTACCCTTGAGGACGGCACGGTAGAAACTGTTGAAGATGTGTTGGTCACACCCGCGCAGTTTATTGAAGTGGCATTAACCGGCGTGGTTGACGAGCCTGAATTTGAACTCGGTGGCAGTAACTGGACTGAGATTGTCGGTAGCGAAGTACCCGGTATTGAAACCACGGTTGATGAAGATACCGATGCGGTACTTGATTTCAGCTTGGTCTCAGGGGAGTTTGCCAATGCGCCGTTGGATGAATCTGAAACCCTGACCTTTGTGGTGTCCAATATCCCTGAAGGCACTCAGATTTTTGATGCTGAAGGCAATCAACAAACACTGGTTTTTGTCGGTTTTGACGACGACGGCCTACCTCGTTATGAAGTGAAGTTGACCGGTGAGGATATTGGTGACCCCGATCAGCCCGTGGCAATCAGTATCCGTCCTCCGGAGAACAGCACGGAAGATATTGTGCTCGATGCCAATATTGTGGTGACAGAAAACGATGGTGACCAAGGTGAGTTCGTATTCCAGCTCGTTATTCATATCGAGCCCGTGGTCGATGCCGAGGATTACACAAGGCGAAGTAATGGATTGGAAGATGAGCCGATTAATCTAAATTGGCAGCCGGTATTGACCGACAGCAAAGAGCAAATCACCGGATTGGTGGTCAATAATATCCAACCCGATTATGGCTTGCAGATTAATGATGGCGGCACGATTACCGCATTGACTGTCGATGCGGCAGGTTCAGTTACCTTGACGGAAGCACAGTTGGCTCAGTTACTGAATGGGGCTCAGCTGCAATTGCTGGCTCCGGAAGACTCTGATTTAAATCTTACTGGTGCAACGGCTATTAACACGCAGGTCACTGTTACGGAAGTAGATGTAGATTCTCCAGCAACCGATGTTCAAGTCGTCAACGGCACCTTGAATGTCATTATTCAGGCTGTGGTCGAGCCGGATGCTGAGATAGGCGTGATCCCGGCGGGCTCCACGGATTTTGTCGATACGATTGTCTCGAACGATGGCAGCTTGGATCTTGGTGGCGGGGATGGTTCAGATGGGCAGATCGTGTTTGAAGATCTCGATCCCAGCAGTGATGAGATCATTTTGTCTATTGTGATCTCCTTCCCTGATCCCGAAGCCGATTTTGTTGTTATTGGCGGTATTAACAACGGCGATGGCAGTTGGACGGTACCGCAGGGGAGCCTGGATGATATCCAGATCCTCGCCCCGGCAGATTTTATCGGCACAGTTACTGTCGCCATTGCTGCTGAGGTGCAAGATCAGAGCGATGATGTTGACCCTAGCACTGTTGAAATCGTTAACAGCACGCTGACTATCGACTTCCAAAACAATGCACTCAACGACCAGCTTGCAGCCGATATTGTGGTTGATGACAGTATTATCGTCACCGGTGAAGAAGATACAGCAGTTACACTCGGGACCTTCCTCAACCAAATTGTCAGTCTCAGTACTGTTGGTGAGAATCAGGGAGATGATGAGTTTTCCCTGGTGATCAGTGCCGCTAGCCTGCCAAACGGAGCCACAATCTCCGGCATGGATTTCAATTTTGTCACTGGTGAGTATGTTATCAAAGTGCCTGTTCAGGGAGATGGCAGTGTTGATCTGTCCGGTATTAATTTGAGCCTTCCGCAGGACTTTGCCGGTGACTTCTTGCTTGATGTGAAATACGTCAATACCGATACCGCCAGTGGTGATTTCAACGAAGTTACCGATACCATTCCGGTGCGTATTGACCCTCTCGTCGATGTGCCTGAACAAACCGGTGACAATGAGCGGGTACCAGATATTGGCGTGTCGGTGGTGGAAACCCAAGGACTGGATGCAGATCGTCAGCCTATTGAAGACGGTGAGTCGGAGGTGATTTATCCAGATATTGCCTATGAGGATGGCACCATCATTTTGGACGTAACTGCTACGGTTGCCGATATCAGCACCACAACCTTGGAAGGTCTCGAAACCATCGATCAAGCGGTGATCAGTGTGGGCGCTTCCGGTGGTTTTTTGCTCAATGCCGCAGGCGAGCAGGTTACCAGTTTGACGATCACTGGTAGTAGTGAGTTAAGCGCTGTTCGTTACATTCCACCACAAGACTTCAGCGGTGATGTGTCGCTTGATGTCACGGTGACGATTGTCGATACGGCTGAATATGACGAAACCACAGGAGCAGCGATTCAAACCGATACAGCTAACTTCGATGGCAGCATTAGTTTCGAAGTAATTGCGGTTAACGATGAGATTAATTTTATCGGGATAGAAACACCGGTGGAGGGTGATGAAGACAGTGGGTCGATTAGCTTTGCCGGGATCAGCGGGAATGTCGTCGATATAGACGGTTCTGAATCGATAGTGTCGCTAAAAATCGTCAACGTACCTGAAGGGTTCATTATTGATGGCGCGGATAACAATGGTGGCGGGGAATGGAGTGTCGCTGTGCCACCGGGTAGCGACTCTTTCGATTTGAGCAGCCTTGGTTTGATCCCACCCAAAGATTTCAGCGGGTCGGTAGCGCTGGATCTTGTGGTGTTCTCCAAAGAAGACAGTTTGGAATTACCGGTTGAGAATACCGCGACCTTTACTGTGGTTGTTAATCCCATTGCAGACCGGGTAGATATCGATGTGACTCCAACGGGCGAAGGCACCGAGGATGACAATATCGACCTTATCCTCAACATCGAAGCCTTTGATGACAGCGATAGCTATACAGGCACTGGAACTAACGTGTCAGAAAATCCCCCGGAAACTCTGCAAATTCAAATCAGTAATGTACCTGATTCGAGCCAAATCGCCTTGCCTGATGGTGTAACAGGCACGGTAACGGATCAGGGAAGTGGTGTCTGGTTGGTCACGGTTGATAACTCGGATTTGGACTGCCTGGTGTTTATCCCCGGCGATGCCAACAGTGATAATTGGAATGGCCAGCTGGACTTGGAAATTCGTGCCGTCGATCAAACCGATGTAGCAACCGATGATATTGCCCAATTGGTCACAATTAATTTGGACATCGAAGCGGTCAATGACGCCCCGGTGAACCAAGTACCCGATATGCTTGAAGTCGATGAAGATACTTTACTGCTCATCAACAGTTTACAAGTCACCGATGTTGATGTTGATGAAGTCAGCGAAGGGACAATGACCGTTGTGCTTGAAGTAGGAAACGGTCTGCTATCACTGCCTGTGGGTTCGCCGGTCGGGAGTTTGACTATCACTGGCGAAAATAGCCAGACGTTGACACTTGAAGGCTCCATCACCGATATCAACACCTTGCTCTCCTCAGGAGTTAACTATCAACCTGACGCCAACTTCAATGGTGATGACAGTTTGCAAATAACCACTGATGATCAGGGTAACACCGGTTCTGGCGGCCCACTGCAAGATACCGATACCGTCCCTATCACGGTAAATCCTATTAATGATGCCCCTGAATTGCCGATTATTGATGACCAGACTGTAGAGGAAGACTCACCGCTTGTGCTCAATGGCTTGCGTGTCTCTGATATCGACTTTGATGAGGCGGGTAGTAGTGGGGTGATGACAGTCACCGTCACGGCCAATAATGGTGGCTTGACGGCCGTTGAAACCGCTGGTGTCACAATAACGGACAACGGAACAGAAGTGGTTACGCTCGAGGGTAGCCTTACAGATATTAATATCGCACTTGCCGCTGGGATCACATATCAGGCTAACCCTGATTTCAAAGGTGATGATGTGATTTCGGTTGTTGCCAACGATAACGGCAATGTTGGCGCTGGTGGACCACAGCAAGCAACGACCACTATCAATGTTACCGTTACCCCTAAACCTGAGCCACCGACACTAGAGCTAACGGTGCCCCAACTGGCAGATACACGTGCCACCTTGAACACATTGGTCCCATTACTCGGGCTGGTGGTGATCCCCGCTGATGCCGATGAAGCCTTGTTTTTGGAAGTGCGAAACCTAGGAGCTGGGCGGTTGGTCGATAGCTCCGGGGCTGAAATTGGTACCGATAACGGTGATGGTAGCTGGCGGGTAGCAAGCAGTGATCTTGATAATATCTTCGTGGCAGATCTCCCCGAAGGCGCGAACAGCTTGACCTTAGTCGGCATATCGCAAGAAATCGATGGCAGTGAAGCCGAATCGACCGAACTGTTGATTGGAGTCCGTATCGATGACTTAGCCAACACCGGTAATGAAGTCGGCGCGGGGGACAACGACGCCGAAAACCTTGTGCTCGGTAGCGATGCCGATGAGCGTTTGTTCGGCGGTTTGGCTGACGACATCTTGGTTGGCGCAGGAGGCAGTGATGAACTGTTTGGCGGCGCAGGTAATGATGAGCTTTGGGGAGGCGATCTAAATGGCACTGGTGATGGTGCCGCTGATGTCTTCACGTGGCAGGCGGGTGATGTTTCGACGTCAGGGACGCCGTTTACCGATACGGTAAAAGACTTTGAAATCAATCTCGATCAGATCAATATTGCTGATATCTTACCGGATAACGGCGAGGAAGCGCTTGATCGTTTGCTCAATAATATTGTTGCTGATATCGATGCCGAGAATACGGTGAACTTAGCCATCTCGGCGACTGAAACCTTACAGCAAAATATCGCAGTGGAAAATATCGATGTCGCCGCAATAGGGCTAGGGACGGGATCCACCTCGAATGAAATCATTAACGAGCTATTCAACAATGGGGTGTTTATTGTGGATTGATCTGTTTGGTACTTCTTAATTGAGTTGTTTTGAATCACGTAGTAAAGCCTTCATCCATGAAGGCTTTTTATTGAGTGTCAGCGACCTTTATGCCAAGGGGGGGAACACTCGACAATTAATGACATCATCGTATTATCTCACCTCTAATGTAATTTATTAGAAATAAAACTAATTACGCCTGAATATTTCTATCTTCATTTAACTCAGTGGTATCCTGTTTTGGTGCAGAGCACGGCTGGGGCTAGAATATGGGAGATAAAATGGTCGATAGCTTAGTTCAGACGAACAACTTCACCTGTTTCAAGAGAGCGATGAACGGCATCACAAATTTCTGTTGATTTAAGTCCGTCCATACCAGTTGCGAGGTAAGGTGTGCCATTAACAATCGAGTCGACAAAGTCATGAATTGGTTGGATGCCATAGCCTGAAGCTAAGCCATTACGGTAGTTGATGAAATTGTAGTTTGGGGTTGATGCTTTCTCTTCACCAAAAATTTCATATCCACGCTCTTGAGCATCAGCTCGGAAATACTTATTTTCAGTAATAATGAAGCTTCTCCCATCATTAGCTTTCGGGAAAGAGCTTGGTAAAACCCAACCTGTTTCAACTGTCCACTGGGAACCATTGTCGAACTTAAGGAACGCTTGAATACTGTCCCAAGTCTCCACGCCTTTTTCATCAAGGATACCGCGAGTTCCGATTGCATATACCTCAACCACATCGGCACCATCCATGTAGTAACGGATTTGGTCGTAGCAGTGTGAACCAAGGAAGTAAACAGGAGAGCTGTCTTTTGCCCAGTACAGCCAGTTTTCTGGTACATCAATGATGTCGTCCATCGATACGTAACCACGTACAACTTTACCCGTATCTTCTTTTTTTAGTTCGTTGTGAATATGTTGAGCCATACCATCCCAACGTTTGTGGAAATCAACACCAACTAAGACATTATGCTTTTCTGCTTCGTCTAGAATTAGGCGACATTCTTCGACATTGGTCGACAGAGGTTTCTCAACCAAAATATGTTTTCCTGCACGTACAGACTGGAGTGAGGCTTCTACATGGAATGGGTCTGGCGTTGCAATCGACACTAAATCAATATCGTGTAACTCAAACAGCTCCGTCAGCGTTTCATAACCCGGAACTCCCTCTTCTTTTTCTGTTTTAGCGCGTAACTCTGGGTTTAATTCACAAAATGCAACTAAATTGCTGTCAGGGTTATATTTGTAAGCGTTCATGTGATGGCGACCGTAGATACCAACACCGACAACGGCAACATTAATTTTTGACATATTAACTACCTCTAATTTTGAATTTTTTTAAAGTGACAACTATTTCTTTAACACCACGGTGTTTTGGATGTTTTCCATCAGATCTAAAGTTGCAACTGACATTTCTTGATTCATCACGGGGCTCTCTAATAACCCTTTCGCCAAGCATTCATGAACGTGCTGAACCTCGTAAACAAGCTCGTGCTGGCATGGGAATTCGATCTCTTCAACTTTCCCTGTGTGGAAGTGAATCGTTGCTTTACGTGCTTTCCAGTAATCCGGAATCTCGATGTAACCTCTTTCGGCATAGATAAAGGCCTTGTTAATCGCATTGACACGTGTAGAAATTTTACTCACAACTAAAATGTCATTGGGCAGCTTTAGGTTTATTACGGTTTGAACGTCCGCCCCCTGTTCTCCTAATACCGATAGGCCAGAATAGTCTTCGATCTTGCAGTCAAACAGGTGCTGGATGAGATGAAGGGAGTAACTTGCATTGCCATATAAACAGCCACCCCCAGCTTCTAGAGAACCTAGCCAGTTGTTGTAAGTCGCTGCGCAAGAGCTGGTGAGATCCAGCATATGAACTCGGCCAAGGTCGCCTTGATTGAGTCGCTGTTTGATTTGGTTAATGGTTGGCAGGAATACCACCTTTTGTGCCTCAAACATGAAGCAGTTCTTCTCTTTGGCAAGTGTAAACAGATGCTTTGTTTGAGCACTCGTCAGAGTTAAAGGCTTTTCACAGACCACGTGCTTTCCAGCGTTCAAGGCCAGTAAGCAGTTACTGTAGTGTTCACTGTTAATGCTGGCTATGTAGACAACATCAACGTCGCTATCCTCTACAAGCTCTTTGTACGAGGCATAGGCTTTAGGGATATGGAGTTCATCCGCTTTTGCTTGTGCGCGTTCTAAACCTCGAGAGGCAATTGCAACCACCTCACCTTCTGCGGTTTCACGCACAGCATTAACGAATCTTGGAACAATAGAAGCGGTACTTAAAATGCCGTATTTGACTATTTTCATCTCATCTCTCCAGCCCGTGTGGTGGGGCTTATGGCTCATTGGCGTTACCTGATGGAAAGAAGTATATGGAGAAGCGATAGTCCTATGTTGTAGCCTTTAAACACAAATCAATACTATCTCTCCAATAATGAAGATTTTTATTGGCAGTATGCAAAATATTCTGTGTATACCCGATAAAACTAGAGTTGGAGCAAGTAAGCTCAGCTGATGGTTAGCATATCCGCTGGCAGTAAATGTGGGATCCGATTGATATGGGGGGTGAAGAACTAAATAGTATAGGTGGGGATATTTATGAGTGCTTGTTGCTTAAAGCTAAGCATGCTGGGTAAAGTACTTACGAAACTCTCTGGGAGTTCGATGCCGGTACTGCTTAAACTGACGGTTAAAGTTCGACTGATTGGTATAGCCTACTTTTTCCGCGATCAAAGCGATGCTCATATCACTATTAATAAGTAAATGGCCAGCTTGACCTAAGCGATACTTTTTCAAGTGTGTTGAGAAGTTCTCTTTAAAGTGGTGTTCAAAAAGTCGATGAATCGAGGTTTGGCTTGTACATACATAATTTGCCAGTTGTTCTAGCGTGATGGGGTACATGTAGTTTTTCTCGATGAACTCACACGCTTTTTCTACTTTACGTAAGTTACTAATACTGTCTTCTACTGTTTCGATGCCGCGCGCATGGAGGCTGGTTTTGTCAGGCGTTACCACCAACTCGTTCAACACTTGAAATAGGCGGTTCAGTTGAGCTAAGGGGCTACGGTCTTTAGGTAGGCCGTCAATCAGGGCAAAGACTCGTTTAGCCACTTCTTCGGAAAACGTAATGCCTCGTTGAGCTTGTTCAAAGAGCGGAATGAGAGCTTCAAACTCAACACAATTGTCCACCAGCCCCATTATCCACTGATGGCTAAACCACAGATTATGAATATCCAAAAAGCCATCATTATCGGTTGTGCAGTGTAGCTGGTGCGACGTTTTGGGAGATAGAAGATATAGCGTATTTTGCTTGATTGGGTGCATGTCTTCTGCGACAAAGTAATATCCTTCTCCCTGTCGGCACAGTAATAGCTCATACTCCAGGTGATAGTGCCAACCAGTACTATGAGGCTGGTCGAACTGCTTGTAACGCCAAGAAAACCCAGCTCTTTTGGTTATATTTTCGACACGACTTTTCATTACTTAAATTTATTCAACATGCAGATATTAATTGTAAACCATACTCTATATTACTTTTCTGCTTACGCTGTTGGCTAGAAAAAAATCTTAACAATTAGTAAGAGTACTTGGTTGGTCTATCTAGGGTAAGTGATTACAATTAATGGCTTTTTTTGATAGCTCACATTTATCCCAAATGTTCATCTCGGTGACCGATACTTCGCAGCAGAACATCATCGTTGTAAACATTGATGTCGCCGCAATAGGGTTGGGTACGGGATCCACCTCGAATGAAATCATTAACGAGTTATTCGACAATGGGGTGTTTATTGTGGATTGAGTCCGGGTAGCTTCTATTTAACTTGCTCTCTATGTCAAGGAGAGTTAACCAGTTGATTAACTCTAGATTGGAAAGCTTTTTCAGAACAGTTGCATAAGCCGTATAGTACTGTGTCTAGTTTAAAACCCCATTGACCGTTAATTAATTTAAAAATTTGACAGATTTACGTTCAACCAAATGCACTTGAGTACTTAACCTAACACTATAATCATGGCCTTGACCGATTTCTGTTACCAGAAGGCGTACCGCAGACTTGGTCAGGGCATCAAAATTGGTCCTGATAGTGCTTAAAGGCGGCTCGGTTAATGAGGATATTTCAAGATCATCAAAGCCAATGATTGATAGTTGGGATGGTACACTAATGCCTGCGATCTTAAGACTATCCATTAATGAAATGGCAACCATGTCGCAAACACAAAAGGCAGCGGTAACACCTTCAAGCTCACCGTTGGCAATGGCATGGGGAAGGACTGCTGAAGCACCAAAGTCCATGCCTGCTTTATCAGAGGAAATAAGATCTGCCAACGTATTGTCGTTCATTATCCTTCGGGCGTATTCTTCTAAATCTAATATATGCTGTTTGGCATCAAACTCTATACCGGCATCTTCCAGTGCACGGATAAAGCCAGCTTTTCGTTCAAAAAGCGAATAGCGATAATCGGTCATAATTAGCTTGATGTTTCTGTGCCCAGCATCAAGCAAGTTTTGGGTGGCCATAAGCCCGCCCAATGTGTAGTCAGGAGATACTGAGGACGACTGGAGGCGTAAGTCTGAGCCGTTAATAATCACCATGGGGGTTCTATGAGCTTGAATGGCACTGATCACTTCTGGAGTATCTAGTCCCAGCAATAGAATGGCTTCGCGCCCTTCAACCTGGTTCGTCACCATTTCGGTGTTAGTAACATCTTTGAGAATAACTAAATCAACGGCTAAGCCGAGCCCTTTAGCTTCTTCTTTTATCTGGCCGATAAGACGGGTGTAGAAGCCTGATGACATGCCAAGGTAGTCACCCATCACTAGGGTTATTCGGCTGATTTTCATGCCTATCTGCAGTTTTGGGGCACTTTTCTTATAGCCTGTTTCTTCAAGGGCTTGCAATACCTTGTCTCTAATCTCAGGTTTAACGAACTTGCTGTTGTTGAGCACCCGTGAAATCGTACTTTTCGATACACCAGTTAACGATTCAATAGTTGAAAGCGTGACTTTTTTGGCTTTGTTCTCTACTTGCATTTTGTTCAATTCCGCATGCTGGGGAAAATATTTCCCTGTGAGCAAGAAGTTTGAACAAATTCTATGTCTCTTACCGAAAATTATCAATCTATCTCTCGTTATAAAAAAGATCATATTACGAAATCATTCTAATTTGTTGATTTTAATTGAATTTCTATTGGTGTGTCTCTTTGGGAAACTTTTCCTGGTGTGAAAAATTTCATAATGAGAAATTTATCACAGTTTGAAACGACGTTTCATTGATAACATATTTTCAATTCGCAAAGACCATAAAGAGACAAACAGGAAATTCTATGAATGCTAATCTCCGCCCCATAACCGCTTCGAATACTTCTCAACAAGTACATAGCAACCCAATTTGTTATGAGCAGGCATTACAGCAAGTTTGTAGCGCGATTATCCGCAATGTAAGAAAGGTGGGAGATAGAAATCCAAAAATAGGTGTGCCGGGAACAAATAAATATCAATTTTGCCCCCCAAGCGACTGGGTGTCCGGCTTTTGGTCTGGCCAGCTTTGGTTGGCGTACAAAGTTACTGGGGATGCGACGTTAAAAAATAGTGCTTCTATGCGACGTAGCTATTTCAAAACGTTGCTAGCTCATCCTGACTGGCTCGATCATGACTTAGGTTTCCAATTTAGTCTGACCAGTGTCGCTGAATATAAATTACTAGGAGATGAAAAATGCAAAACTTTGGCTTTGCAGGCCGCTGATGCGTTACTCAGCCGTTTTCGTCGAGTCGGTAAATATATTGTCGCGTGGAATGAAACCCATGAGCTGGGGCTGGAAAAAACCCAAGGGCGTACCATTATCGACTCGCTGCAAAATCTTGCCTTGCTGTTCTGGGCTTCTGATGTCACTTCCAATCCGGTGTATCGCGAGGCGGCTATTCAACATGCCGATACCCTCAAGAAATATATCATTCGTGACGATTACAGCACTTATCACTGTTTCCTATTCGATCCGACAACGCAGCAACCGTTGCGTGGTGAGACCTTCCAGGGGTATGCCGATGAGTCGTGCTGGGCACGCGGCCAGTCATGGGCAATTCATGCGTATGCACAAATTTTCGAACATACAGGAAATAGCGAATACCTAGAAACGGCGAAGAAGCTTGCTGATTACGCTATCGAACAGCTACCTGATGATGGTATTCCGCTTTGGGATTTCAATTTGCCAAAAGAGGAGATTCAATATCGAGACTCTTCTGCAGCGGCAATAATTGCTGCGGGTTTGTTACTGATTGCGGCTCATTGTGAAGACGGGGTAGAGCAAACACATTATCGACAAGCCGGGCTCGATATCCTAGCTGGGCTTATCAAGCAGTGTGACCTGTCTAGTGACCCCGGGGCTGAAGGCTTACTTAGTGAAGGGGCCTCTTTTGTTAAAGCAGGGCTTTGTAACAACATGCTTCCGTATGGCGATTACTATTTTGTCGAGGCACTGATGCGTGCCAATGGCTATACCGATTTTTTCTGGAAATAATCTAACTCCCCGATTTTGAAGGAATATAAAATGAAATACAAAAAACTACTTGCTGCGTTATTAATGGCATCTATGGCTTTCGGTGCACAAGCCCGTGTCTATAAGTTGGCAACGAATACCCCGGCTGACAGTCCGGCAGGTGAAGTACTGCAGGAGTTTGTTGATACGGTAAAGGAAAAAACGGATAACCGCGTCAATATCCGAGTTTACTGGAGCGGTGCACTTGGCGGGCAAACTCAGTATGTATCACAGATCCAGAGTGGGGTAATCGATATGGGTCTGCTTAATAGCGGTATGCTTGAGAACTTGCAGCCGGCTATTGGGGTAATCAACATGCCTTACGTGTTCCGTAGCTTGGATGAATACCAGATAGTAATGAGCAGTGACTATATGAATGAGGAACTGCTAGCCAAAACTAATCAGAATGGCTTTGAAGTTTTGGGCTACCTAAGTAATGGTTTTCGCAGCTTGCATACATCAACTCCGATCAATTCTATTGAAGACATTCGTGGTCTGAAAATTCGTACGATGGCAACTGATACCTATATTGAAATGTTACAAGGATTAGGTGCAATACCAGTGCCGCTGGAGTTCACGGAAACTTACACCGCATTGCAGCAAGGCATGGTTGATGGTGCTGAAGGTAGCTTAGCTGGCTTATGGGAAATCAAATTCGGTGAAGTGACTAAATACGGTATACGAACAGAGCAAACTCGACTGACCGACTTTATTGTTCTGAGTAAAAGAGCGTCGAGTAGGATGTCTGAAGATGATCTGGCCACCTTACGAAGTGAAATGAAGATTGCTTCTGAGCGTTCAATAGATGTAGTCGACACTGCCCATGCAGAATCAGAGCGACTAGCAATCGAACAAATGGGGGTTCAGATCACTGATATTGATAAACAGCCATGGATCACCGCTATGCGTCCACTTTACGAATCAGCGGCAAAAGATGCAGATAAACGTGAAGTTCTAGAACGTATCTTCGAAATTCAAGGTCGTGAACTGAATCTTTAATCTACACCCGGTATGCGTAGGGCTACTACGCATACCATTTAACTCGATGGTCACACTATGCTTAGTCATACAGAAACAATACCTAAAGAAAAACTGCCTATTCATTCATTAAGCCTAGTAATTAAATTAGAAAGATTGCTGTCAGTCTGTTTGAAAAGTTTCATTGTAACTTTGCTAGCTTCAATGAGCATCGTTATTGTCTATAGCGTTATTACTCGATATATCTTCCAATCGCCTAGCAGTTTTTCAGATGAGTTCCTCCGTTACTCCTTGATTTGGCTGGGGCTTATTGGTGCAGCGCTTTGTTTTTCCAGTGATAAGCACCTGAGCCTACCTATTTTATTTGATAAGTGTACGCCAGGGGGGCAGCGTTGGTTGATTATGATCAACAATACTTTGGTGATTGCTTTTGGTCTCATTATGATGGTTGGTGGCTATCAGGCGGTACAAAATAATGCTCTATTGATTACGCCAATGCTTAAATTATCTGTTGGTATACTTCACCTATCGGTACTGCTGTGTGGGCTGTTAATAGCAGTCAATCGTATCTTTCACACTGTGCGGGAGCTGGGTGTGAATAAACAGACCCTGTTTGAAGGGCTAACATGTTGGGCGGGGCTTATCGTCGTAACTGTAATCGTTCTATGGTTTTCTACAACCGAAACGTATGAGTGGCTAGTCTATGAGCATATTGAAGCAACGTCTACTGTAGTTCTATTTGGTGCTTTTTTTCTGTTTCTCGCACTTAATACCCCTATTGCTATTGGTTTAGCATTAGCTGGCTTATTTACACTTTCTCTACAGATTGAACCTGTTTTTTTACTCACGGTAGTTGGAGAAAAAATGTTTTCTGGTCTGGATAGCTTTGGTTTCCTTGCTCTGCCTTTTTTCATTCTTGCAGGAAATATAATGAACCAAGGTGGTATCGCCCGTCGCTTGTTAGATTTGGCCTTACTAACAGGTAAACGTATACCAGGAAATCTTTGGCAATCAAACGTTATAGCAAATATGATGTTTGGATCAGTTTCCGGCTCAGCAATTGCTGCCTCGACTGCTATCGGTGGGATCGTTTCGCCAATGGCGAAAGAAAAAAACTATGATATGGCTTTCACAACAGCTGTAAATGCAGCTTCTGCGCCAACAGGTATGTTAATTCCGCCAACTGGTGTATTTATCATGTACTCTCTGATAACTGGGGGCAGTGCCTCAATTGCTGCGCTGTTTCTAGCCGGTTATATTCCAGGGATTATGATGGGGTTGGCCGTTATGTCCGTTGCATATCTCTATGCTAAGCGGTACAACTATCCGATAGATAAAACGCCGTATACCCTCCATGAAACATCACGAGTATTCCTACGCGCATTGCCCAGTCTATTTCTAATTGTTCTGGTTATCGGTGGTATTATTGGTGGGGTATTTACTGCAATAGAAGCATCTGGGGTTGCCGTAGTATATAGCTTAGTACTGGGGTTGATGTATCGTACGCTGACTGTAAAAAAACTACTCAAAGTTATGAATGACTCGGCAATAACCTCGGCAGTCATTCTCTTTCTTATCGCTTGCTCAGGGTTAATGAGTTGGTCTATGACCTTTGCTGATATTCCCGATACTATCGGAAATATATTGGTTAGCATCAGCGATAATAAATATGTAATCCTACTGCTAATCAATATTACCCTACTGATAGTAGGTGTCTTTATGGATATGACACCTGCAATGTTGATCTTCACTCCAATTTTCTATCCCGTCGTGACAGCGTTGGGGATGAGTCCGGTGCACTTTGGAGTTCTTATGACCTACAACCTTGCGATAGGAATCGTCACCCCACCAGTAGGTACTGTCCTGTTTGTCTCTTGTAGCATAACTGAGGAAAAGATAACCAGAGTAATTAAGCCTCTTCTGCCTATTTTTCTATTACAAGTCATTGGATTGATACTAATTACTTACTTTCCGTTCTTCAGTTTATATTTACCAAGCCTGTTTGGCTTGTAATCTCAGGATACATTAAGAATGGCAAAATACGCTAAGTTTGATGAGAACCCGCTTGAATCTAAAAATGATTTTCAGAAGCTTGCTTTAGACCTTCTAGAGCCACTGATGAGAAAAATGGCAGCCCAAGGAGCAGCATTAGACCTTCACGAGGGCGCTGCAATTTTTGATATGAAGTCCTCCGCATTAGAAGGGGTCGCAAGGCCACTTTGGGGAATTATTCCATTAGAAGTCGGCGGTGGTCATTTTCCCCATTGGTGTGTTATCCACCGTGCCATCGCCGAAGGAGTCAACCCCAACCATCCACATTACTGGGGTGAAACTGGTGATCGTAACCAGCGCAGTGTCGAAATGGCAGCTATTGGTTTAATGTTGGCGTTGACCCCTGAAAAAGGCTGGGATCCATTACCCCAATCAACAAAAATTCAACTTGTTCAATGGCTGGCAAAAATACAGCAACATGAGATGCCACAAAACAACTGGTTGTTTTTTACATTACTGGTTCAGGCCGGGTTGGCAAAGGTGGGGTACGAAGATGAAGTCGATCATGATTTGAAAATAAATCACTTAGAAAAAATAAAATCTTGGTACTTAGGTGATGGCTGGTATGGCGATGGAGACGTACAAACCATAGATCATTATGGTGGCTTCGCTATGCACTACTACGGCCTTATTTACGCCTTTCTTATCGACAATCCGAATGACGAGTATGCGGAGTTATTCAGCCAACGTGCCATTGATTTTATCAAGCCCTTCGCATACTGGTTTGCTGACTCTGGGGAAGCACTGCCGCTAGGCCGCTCTCTTTGTTACCGTTTTGCCTGTGCTGGTTTTTGGGGGGGCGCTGCTATGTTGCCTCTCCAAACCGATGAAATAGCAAAAATTAAAGGGTTGTGGGCCCGGCACATTCGTTCTTGGCAATCTAATCCCATTTTTAGCGATGGCGACATACTAAGCCGTGGTTATTTATATCCAAATTTGGTAACAGCAGAATGTTATAACTCACCAACATCACCCTATTGGGCGATGAAAGCATTTTTACCTTTACTATTACCAGATGATCACGTTTTTTGGTCTGGTAGTGAAGAGGCTTATCTATATGAGTCGTCTGTTATCGCAATGCCAAGCGCTCAGTCTATCGCACAAAGAGTTAATGGCCAGAGCATTGTTCATTTTTCGGGATATATTGAGCCAAAATTTCAATTAGATAAATATAACAAATTTGCCTATTCCACTGCCTTTGGCCCTGAAATGGATGCAATAACGCAGGGTCATCGTCTTAATTTTGGTGATAATATTTTTGCGTTTAGCTTTGATGAAGGAAGTAATTGGCAAATGAGGCAAAACAATGACTCGGTCAATGTAAACAATAAACAACTTTGTGTTCAATGGACTACGGGGTCGATCACCGTTAATACGGAGATTGAAGTACATACTCAAGGCAGATGTATTCGTCGGCATAGTTTCAAACTTGAAAGACCTGCATGGGTAATAGAAAGTGGTTTTGCTGTACACCACTGGTATAGCGAACCTACAACTCATAATAAAAGTGATAGCGTTTGTGCCTCTATCCTCATTGAAGGTGAAAATGGTAAATCCAGCATAACAAGCTTGGATCTCTATGAAAAACAGACATACAGTTGTCCGCGCGTTCATTCCAATCTAATTAGCCCACGTAGTCAGGTGCCTTTTCTGCTAACAAAATTAGAGGCAGGTGAGCACATTCTAGAAAGTGAGTTCACGGCAATACCAAATATTAAAAACTAAAAATAATTGATATGGTGACTTTTCGATTAACGAACCGTTATATCGCCATATAGCTTATTTCCATATGATCGTATTTAACAGAATAGGACTTAGGTATGAACACTCGGTTATGTCTATATATATTAATACTGTTATCAATATTAACCACAGGATGTAATAGTTCGGAACAACCAATTGATGATAAGAGGGGTAATATTTCATTATATTGGACAAATTATATAAACAGCAGACAAAACGATTCCGATCTGAAAGACCCTAATTTTGAACCGCAACAAGGTTTTATTCCGCCAAACTTCTCATACGTAGGCTATCGCTGGGGGGAAGAACCACTTCCTGATAATGATAATATGGCTAGCTATAGAATCTTTGATGTAACAGAGTATGGAGCGGCTCCAAATAATGATATTAGTGATAAAGCAGCATTCAAAGCCACAGCTGAAGCGATAAAGGTTTATCAAAATGAAAACCCTGATCAAGGAGCCATTTTTTCAATTCCAGAGGGTGAGTTTATAATTAACACACAATCAGATAATGATTTAATTGACCCTGATGATATCGACCAGATTAAAAATGATCAAATTATCTTTATTGAGGGAAGCAATATTATCGTTCAGGGGGCTGGGCGCGGAAAAACAGTCCTAAAAATGGATCAGTATTTAATCCCTGAAGATGAAAGCAAAATGTGGACAACGCCTTATATATTGGTTTTGGGGACTAAGAACAGCCAAACCGCACTTTCAACCCCAATTACAAGTGATGCCATATCGAATGCTACATATAGTATTGAAGTTGAGAGCAGTGCAAATTTTTCGGTCGGTGATTTTATTGAGTTGAGTGCAAATATTAAAGATCGCACAAAAATCGAAGCCGTTGTGGCTCCTTACAAAATGGAGCGCGATAGTAATGGAGGCTATATTTGGTCAAACATCAATATATCGCTCGACTTAAAAGAGAAGCATCAAATAGCTTCAATTGACGGTAACACCTTGACCTTTAAAGAGCCAGTGGCACACATGATCGATGCTGATGATAACTGGCTAGTTAGTCATATCGAACCAGCTGTTGAAGTTGGTATTCAAGATCTCACCTTAGCAGGTAGTTGGGATGAAGAATTTGTTCACCACGGCAGTGTTGTACATGATAGTGGTTATAGCTTATTGAGGATGAACCGTATTGCGCATGGCTGGGTACAGAATGTTGAAATTATGGACTTTAATCAAGGCATTCAGGTGTACGAATCTTCAAATGTTACTGTTAAAGATGTTGAGCTGAATGGTAATCCTGGCCATATATCAGTCGCGTTTTTGTACAGTAATAATATTATAAGCAATAATATTCGTGATAATGCAGACACTTGGCATGCCCCAGGTCTATCCAAATTCTCTACGCATAATGTTCACCTTCATACACAATATTCAGCCACGAAGGCGCCGGATATCCATGGCGCTCAAGCAATCAATAATTTGTTTGATAATTTCCAAGGGGGGTGGGTTGAAGGGCATTGGGGAGCATCCCTTGCCGATCAGCCGAATCACTTACAGGGGCTGTACTTTTGGAACGCAGTCAATACAGGAGAGGCTAATCATAACTTGGAGTTTATGGATACTAAGTCGCGCTATAATCGTTTGATTATGCCCCATTTAGTCGGTTTGCATGGAAAACCGCTTGATGTGCGTAGCCAAGCTTATTACATGGAAAAGGCCAGTGTAGAAGGGTGGGCTGAATACAATGTGTTACCGCCCGAATCAGAGAAGCAAGCATACATTGAGTCATTGGGACAAGCAGTTTACCCTGAATCACTCTATGAGGCACAGTTAAATTATCGATTGAATATTGAGACTAACTAAATAATCTAATTTACTCTGTAGGGACAAATTTAATGAGCTTATGTCATAGTTAATTTTAAATGTTTGGTTTTCGCAAGCACGCTTATTTTGGATAGGTGACACTTGTTGCCAAGTGTCGCCCATCTAAGAACCTAGCGTGCAACTTTCACTGCACTAAGCCGCGTCATGAATCAACTCTTCGACTTGTGCCAAAGCTGCGTGGATGTGTATTGTTAATACGGTATAATTTATTGGCGATTGAGAAACGTCCTGCATAATATTTTCTAAATCGCCTCGAATCAGGCCAACCCCATTGGAAAGGCTTGAAAGAGAATTTAGCAGATTGCCGACCTCCTGACTTAATGTATGAAGTGAAGCCTCCATAGTTTTCACCATATTTAGTCTATTAGATAACTGCTGCGCCTTACCTGCCAACTCATTCTCCTCACCTTTAAATTTAGTGTATAAAGCCAAGGCAGTAGCCAGTCCGACAAGGCCAAACGGGCCCAGCGCTAATAAGTAATAATACTTTTTCTTAGCAGACTCCAATTCACTTCTCTTAGAGTCTAATTGGGCATTGATGCTCGCTTCTTCTTTGCGTAGTTCGCTGGTTATATTGGCAATTTTTGACACTGTGTTATCGATATTTCGTGCATGATTCTGGATATCCGTCAAAAGCGCGCTGTATTGTGTCTGGTGGGCTTCAGTGAGCCCCATTACCTGCTCTTGAAGTGGCATGATTACATTAACGGGAGCTTGTTTTTCGGCTAGCGATAGCATTTCATTAAGCTGTGGCCTTACTTTTTCAACATAAGGAACGGTACCAGATTGAATATGCTTTACATCACTAATCAGTGTATCACTGGATTGTTTGAGCTCTTGAGCAATAGTTTGGGCATCACTGGGTAAATTAGGGATGTTAACGATATGCTGTGTGACGTTTTCTATATTTGTTAGTGATTGAGATAATCTGCCGGTCATTTTGGAGTCCTTTTATCCATCTAGAGTTTGGCTCCGGAGAAGGATATCTCCGGAACCAATTAGCGCGACTATATCTACTTACGCCGCCACTTCCATTGCTTTTAACTCACGTACAGCAGCTTGTGAAGCCGTCTCGCCTTTAGGCGCATCAATCATACGGATATTGGTCATCTGACCTTTGATAATATCAATATCATGTTTAACCACTTTTAACTGTCCATCAGCCGCAGTTAAGAACAAGGTGCGGAGTGTGTCGGTAGAAATAATGCCCTTATTCAAGTTATCTGCTAAATTACCTAGGTCTCCTGAGAGTAATCCCCAAGCATTTTTCATGGAGTCTGTAGCTGTAATAGCATGGCTTAATTGACCATTTAAGCTATTAAAACCACTGTCTATTCCTTGAGCGAGTTTCAACTCATCTTGAAGTTTGTATTTTTTCTTCAGAATCGACGCTTTCTCATCAGACAAGTTGTCGATAGCAATACCTGAAGCTACGGCTCCACCAACACCAGCAGCAACAACTACGCCACCAGCTACCGCCAATGGTGCTGATGTACCAGCAGTTAAGAATGAACTGACCGTCCCTGCCACGATCATTATAGAGCCACCGACTACAGCCAACCCACTTAGCACTGCGCCAGCTATCGCTCCATCAATCTTGCTTTGAATATTATCTAAATCGTCATTTAGACTTTTAATGATGCCATTATTTCCGTTTATCACCTTGTTCATACCAACAACAGTCGTATTAAATGCCTCGGCATCGATATGGAAGTTTCTCTGTAAAGTGACCAGTCGTGAGACTACAGAATCAGCAGATTGTTGATACTTAACAGTTTCCATATAAATAGCATTCAACGCATCTAGCCACTGCTGCTTGGACGCGCCTTGGGGGATTGCTGCTGAAATGGCTTGTTGTAATGAGTAATAGTTACTCATATTAGTGATGTTCGTAATTATCATGGGTTGAACATCTTCTAAATAGGCTCTGGCATGATTTTTTGCATTACATAAACCAGTGTTTGCATTTGCTTCATATTCTTTTAAATTATCAAACCCACTTAAATCTAATTTAGGTTGCTTTAGTACACTGTTGCAATAATTCTGTACTAATAAACTTTGATTAGAAGAGGCAGCATTCGCTGAATTCATACCGTTTAGCTTTTCATTTAAATTATCGATTGCTTGAGTCATTTATATATCCTCTGCATTTAATTTAGCCATGTAATTTGGCTGATAAAGTAACTGGGGAGGGTAGAATTAAACTACTTGACTAAAACTTCCCGTTGGTAAATAAGCTCTTCTCGAACTTCCTTCCACCTTGAAGCAGCATTACGTAACTGAGATTGAAGAGATAAGGCAACAGATTGGTCGGCAATTTGTCGGGCAGCAGATGCGTAGTTAATGTAACCTTGAGTTATACCACTACTCTCACCGTCAAAAACCTGTTCCCCCCAAACCTTGGCAACTTGACTTACTGAAGTGTCTAATTTAATCAGTGAATCACAGAATAGTTTATTTTGGGTTTGAGTGACTTTTGCAAGCATCGTCGAAATACTGGCAGCTGCAAGCTTTCGATAAGCCATGGCTAATTCTTCATTGTACTTATGCAAGTTTGCTCTTGCCTCTGAAGTTTCTGCCGCCCCATCTCTAGCGCTGTTGATGGAGCTAACAGCAAAATCAGAACTTATTGGTTTGGGGGTGTCATCTCCCGTCTTTTTTTCTTTATTATTAACTTTTGATTGTTTATCTTTATTTTGGTTATCTATATCTATGCTAGTAATTGTACCAACTATAAGCTCTTTTATCCCACTGCCAACTTTATCTGAACCGTCGACAATACCCTGGATAGAGTCACGGATATTCTTTCGGAGCGTTTCTATTTGTGATGATAATAATTTCACTTCTTTGCCGAGAGATTGAATGGATAACTCTAATGCGTTGTCCAAATCTTCTGATACGGATAAAAGTTCACGTACAGAGAGTGAGACAACTTGAGCTAAGCCAGAGACCTTTATGTTTACTTCTGACGACTCATCACTTAGTGCAAGTGATCGAGCGGCAATTGCTTCTTTCATCTCATTATTAGAAGAGGCTGACGCAAAAAGTGGATTAGACGTAGTATAAAAAGAGTCTACCAAGATACAGAAATTGTCGAGCATAGATAGAGAGGTTAAGTATCGAGGTATTACACGGCTATCTAGGTCACGTGCTTTTTGCTTTAAGTTGCTTTGTAATAATTTAACTTTTGTTGCAAGGCCGATGTCCGCTGTAATATCAACATAAGCTTGCTGTTGAATCATTGCAGAGTATTTTTGGCTTAACAGTAAGTTGTCAGTGGCTAATGCATACTCTGCCAGTAAATTACCTGGGTTGATTGATGCGTTGGGTTGAGAAGTTGTCATGCTCGCTCCTTAATGGGGTCAATCCTATTCTGAGCAAAATCCAACTACCAATACTCCATTGTTTGGTATCTTAGAGACCAATTCTTTGGTAGTGCGAGATAAAGCTAGACACAACAATAATATGCAACAAGTTTGTTAGTGTGATTTTGAGACATTGAGCACATAGCTGGCTTATTGTTTGACTCAATATTATTTACCTTTGTTTGCCATGGCACACAATGAAACGTACATTACGTGAAATAGAATTTTCGAGATCACATTTATCCCAAATACTCATCCTGTCACTATTCAACCTTGGCATATAAGTCTTTATGATTGCTGAGTGTACTCATTGATTAGGACAAGGATAGCCATGAAAAACTCGTTTGATCACGCTTTACCCAATGCGCAGGGCTACTTTGGTGAATATGGCGGCAGCTTTATTCCTGAAGAGCTACAAAAAGTGATGGAAGAAATCACGGCAGCCTATGATGAATGTCGCCAAGACCCAGCGTTTCAGGAAGAGTTAGCGCGTTTATATAAACACTTTGTTGGCCGTCCAAGTCCTATTTTCCATGCTGAGAACCTGTCAGCGAAATACGGTGCGCCAATTTATCTGAAACGTGAAGATCTCAACCATACCGGCGCTCATAAGATTAATCATTGCCTTGGCGAAGCCTTGGTTGCCAAGAAAATGGGCAAGAAGAAACTTATAGCCGAAACAGGAGCAGGCCAGCATGGCGTCGCGCTCGCTACCGCTGCCGCTCTGGTTGGTTTGGAGTGCGATATCTACATGGGTGAAGTGGATATCGCCAAGGAGCACCCGAATGTCGTTCGGATGCGTATTCTTGGCGCTAATGTGATCCCTGCGACTCATGGTCGAAAAACCTTGAAAGAGGCGGTGGATTCAGCGTTTGAAGCTTACTTGAAGGATCCGATTAATCAGCTTTATGCCATTGGCTCGGTGGTTGGCCCACATCCTTTCCCGATGATGGTACGTGATTTCCAGTCGATTATCGGTAACGAAGCCCGTGTCCAGTTTAAGGAAATGACCGGAAATCTGCCACATAACTTGGTGGCCTGTGTGGGTGGCGGTTCGAATGCAATGGGGCTATTTACTGCGTTTTTAGATGATAAGGATGTCGCGATTCATGGTGTTGAGCCAGCAGGGCGGTCATTAACGGAAGTGGGTGAGCATGCGGCGACCTTGTCACTGGGTGAGCCGGGCGTAATGCATGGCTTCAAGTCCTATATGCTAAAAGACGGGCAGGGCGAGCCTCAGGAAGTCTACTCGGTCGCCAGTGGTCTGGATTATCCATCAGTAGGGCCACAGCATAGTTATCTGAAAGATATTGGCCGAGTGAACTACGGCACAGCGAATGATCATGAAGCGATCGATGCTTTCTTCGAGTTATCACGCTGTGAAGGCATTATCCCGGCCATCGAATCTGCCCATGCATTGGCTTATGCCATCAAGCTCGCTGAAAAAGGTGAAACAGGTTCAATCCTGATTAACCTATCCGGCCGCGGTGATAAAGATATCGACTTTGTGGTCGAGAATTACGGCAAGGAATATGGTATTGAATCGCTGATTTAACTTAGTGATATATACCCAAGCGACTTATTTTATTAGTGAGTAAGCCAGCGAAGTTATCGCTGGCTTTTATTTTTTTCGAGTAGATTTTGTCTGTTGCAATGAAGACTTCTATGGTTATGCTGTTGGATTAATAGAAGTACCTAAATGGAATAAGTGGGCCGTAGCCTGATTGGTTGTCGTGGTAACCAGGATGTGTGGCCATGATTAGAAGGTGATTTTTTAGGTCTTCATTGTTTTGCAATGGTGTCTTATTTCCATGCGTCAGTTTATGTTTGGCAGTAATTAGAGCTGCTAAACCAGCAACAAATGGAGTTGCCATAGATGTTCCGCTTAACTCTTTATACCCTCCGTTTATATATGTAGACCATATTCTGGAACCGGGGGCCATGACATCAACTTCTCCACCTTGGGAGGAGAAGCCTGATGGATTACCATTTATATCGTGACTAGCTACGGTGATAACACCACCATATCTGGCAGGGTAACCAATAGTATTTTGCCCCAGGCCTCCTTCATTACCAGCAGCACAAATAATAAAAACACCATGGTACAGAGCGTATTGTATTGCTTTATATAAGTCCGGATCTGATGTTGGGCCTCCAAGCGACATAGAGATGATGTCAGCTCCATTTTCGACAGCCCAGTAAATCCCTTTAGTGACCCAAGAGTTAGCTCCTTGTCCATTATTGTTCAAGACTTTTGCTATGAGTAATTCTGATTTTGGAGCAACACCTACAAAGCCAATATTATTAAGTCTTGCGCCAATAATTCCCGCACAATGAGTTCCATGTCCATTAGTATCTTCGATTCCATCACCAGTTAAATCGACGCTATCTTTTATTGCAGATTTAAGATCCGGGTGGTCGATATCGATGCCGGTATCTAATACAGCAACTTTAACCCCTTCACCCTTTGTAATCCCCCATACTCTTGGGATATCGAGAATAGAGCCAGCCCAATTAATTTGCTCTGAAGTGTGTGTCTTGAGCTTTTCCAACTTGCCTTGGTCTAAAGCTTCTCTGTGCTCTGTATACCTCGGTAATTTTAGGGGGGTAACTTCTATAGATTCGGTTTTGATTAGCGGTGGATGCTTACTCATAGTGTTCTTCTTAGAAAAATAGACATAAATGTCTAGTTATTATAGGTATAACTTTTTACTTGGTTGTCTTGTTATTGATACATCAAGGTCAACTTTATTGAATGTCATTTTGGTTAAAAAATAAGACAGGCTTGTATGAAAAATTAGCTAAATTTGAATGGGTTTATAAAGTGGTACTGTTTATGAAACTGTCAAGAGTTCAATTATCTATTAATTTGTATTTAACGGGGTTGTTTTCCTCTCTTAAACGGTTGTTTTTTCAGGGGACGGATTACTTTTCTATTAATATGACGAAAAATAGCAGTCTTAGGTTTTTGTTAAATAAGAAGGGTAAATATTCGGATGGTATGAGAGCTGCCAGTGAAAAAATACAATTAACTAATGATAAAATTAAACAGCTAAATAAAGATAGAGATGATTTGTTAAATAAAATATCATCGCAAAAGGTAATAAATGAGGTGGAGTCTAATTTAAATGAAAAGAAATTAAAGCGGATAGAGGGTGATATTAAAAGCAAAAATAAAGAGTTGGCACGGTTAGTTGATGAGAATAAAAACCTCGAAGACAATGTTAATGTTTGCAACGATATTCTAGATAAGTACACGAAAGTAAAAACAGATGAAAATGAAATTGACGAATATTCTTATTTTGTGAAAAACAATGAAAATAGAATTTTAAGCAATGTTCCGTTTTCGAATATGGATATAGTGCTTATATCTATTTCATTCGTTGCTGTTTTTACTGGTTTTTCAATTAAAAATTCATTTTTCAGGGTAGTGTTCTATGATGATTTAATGACGCACTTTCCTATTCTTTTTTTCTATTTGATTATAGTGGGAGTATTTATACATTACGTTCTAAAAGTCCTTTTTTTAAGTGATGTACAAATATATTTTTTGGAAAGGATGTATTATGATGTTTTTGGTGTTAAATCAAGAGCTAAAATTTATAAAGCTATCGTACAGGTTTTTCTTTACTCAGTTTCAATATCCTTTTTTTTCTTCATACCATTAATTGCAAATTCTAATGAAACAGTAGGTGTCTGTTATAAAAATGAAATGGATAAAACAGCATACCTACCATCTCACCCTATATATAAAACAAGAGGGTTGACTTTAGTTAATAATAGTGGTGAGAATGGAGACGGTTATCTTCTCATTAATAACAGTAGAATTTTAAACTATGGCCTTGAATCTGAATGTAATACAAACGGTAGCAAAGATGTTGTAATAGATATTACAATTGATAGTGATATACCCCCAGAACGTAGTGGTAAGAAGTATTTAAATGTTGTTGAAGAATTTTCAGAGTGTGAAGTTAATCAAGATAAAGTACTTTTTGATGCTAAGTTCTCTTTTGAGCGAGCTGAGCCTGTCATTCATACGAAATATCAGAAATCTATTGAAGGTTCCGATGAGCTTAATCCCGAGTTCAAGCCTTGGAAAGCTTCATTAGTTCGAGCTCGTAAAACCACTAGTCAAGTCCTGATATCTTTGAATGGAGAAAGTCCGGAAGAATATAAATTGCGAAATAATGATCAAGGAGAGATTGCTAGTCCAGATCATGTTTCAATAATAAAAAAAATGTCTAAAATATTCCATGATGCTTTGGAATTGTCTATTAATGACAACTCAAAAAGATTAAAACTTTTTGTGGTTGGTTTTACAGATCATCTAGGATCATCGTTGGATAACTTATCTTTAGCCGATAGAAGAATCGAATTTGCAGAAAAGGTTCTAGGTATTAAGTGTGATAAGAAATCAGATGATAACTGTGAGAATTTAAGAAGTATGATAAAGAATATATATTACTATCCAATCCCATTTTCTGAGATTAGCTATCTTCGACTTAATCCAAATGATAGCTTAACCCAACAACAGGTAAACCAAGGGCTGAGGGTAACCAGAGTATTGCTTTGCAAATGAGGATTGTTCAGTTGAGTTGTAAGTTATGCTGATATGAGGTTGTTGCATACCTTACTTTCCTATAGGTTCTCCTACATTGTAGGGGGACCTTTCATTGTCACAAATTCCATAACACTGATTATTGCGAGCCAGTCAGCTTTTGTTGACCTTGAAAACGCTATTTTAAATAAAGATTTGCTAGGGTTATTGAAAGCAGTAAGAACGTTAAGGATATAGCAACATGGAAATGGATTGGGTTAATGGTATTTTGAGGTTTGATTCCTTTTTTGCCGTCACCATTGGGATTTTGGTGCTGTTCGTAGGTCGCCAGCTCAATAATGTGTTCAAGCCGCTCAAAGAGTTCAGCATCCCTGAACCGGTTACGGGCGGTATTTTGTTTTCTGTATTGATTGCAATTGTTTACAGCGTGTCTGATATCGCCATTGAGTTTGATTTGGTCGCCCGTGATGTATTGTTGGTGTACTTCTTCACCACAATAGGCATCAATGCCAGCTTGAAAGATCTTCTCAAAGGTGGTTTACCGCTGGTCATACTTTTGGCTATCACCATCGCTTATATGATGGTGCAGAACTTTACCGGGATTGGTGTGGCAAAAGCCTTTGGCCTTGATACTCCGGTGGGTATGTTAGGTGGCAGTGTTTCGCTAATTGGTGGTCATGGTACAGCCATCGCTTGGGCACCACGAATTTCTGAAGGGTTCGGTATCAGTAATGCCATGGAAATCGGGGTAGCCTGTGCCACCTTTGGTCTCATCCTGGCGAGCTTAATGGGGGGACCTATTGCCAAGTTTCTTATTACCCGCCATGATCTTAAACCAGAGAAAAAAGAAGCGCTTGATGTGGGGGTCACGGACGATAAATCAAATGGCCATATCACAGGGTTTGATTTTCTCGATGCCATTTTATCCATTCATATCTGTGTGATTCTGGGCTATATACTCAACGAGTCGATTGCCGAGATGGGCTTGCAATTGCCGCTGTTCGTCACTTGCCTGTTTGCCGGTATTGTGATGACCAATATTGTGCACAATATCGGTTTTCGTCGTATTACAGGTACCCGTTGGCCAGCAAGAAAACCTGCAATAGCTCTGATTGCCGATATTGCCTTGGGGACTTTCTTGGCGATGTCGTTGATGAGTATGCAGCTATGGACCCTGATTGATTTGGCTGGGCCGATTTTCGCTATTCTTGCTGCGCAGTTTATCGTTGCTGTATTGATCAATATCTTTATTGTTTTCCCTGCGATGGGGAAAAATTACGATGCAGCGGTGATCTGCTCAGGATTCGGCGGGATTTCGTTAGGATCAACACCGACGGCGATGGCCAATATGTCAGCGGTCTCCCAGCGGTACGGTAATTCCCATCTTGCCTTTATTATTGTGCCTTTGGTGTGCGCGTTTTTTATCGACTTGGTCAACGCTCTGATGATCCCGTACTTCTTGGCGAATTTCTAAGGTTAAATAAGCTTTCAATTTAGAAGCAGCCACCCAGCCCATAGTGGGCTGGGTGGCTGTTATTGTTGATACTCTCTAACTAAACCCGCATAGTCATTAATACTCAGGGGTTTACTATGCAAATAACCTTGGCTGAAATCTATTTCAAGCTGGCGTAAGAAATTCAATTGCTGCTGGGTCTCTACCCCCTCGGCCACGATGCTGAGCCCCATGGATTTGGCGATGCTAACAATGTGATTGATAAGGCTCTGTTTGAGCGATGGCGTTTCTGCTCCCCACACAAAGCTTTTGTCAATTTTCAAGGTGTCGACGCTTAGCTCCCGTAAGCCTTCTAAGTTAGAGAAGCCAGTGCCGAAGTCATCGATAGCCACGTTAAATCCAAGGCCCCTTAACTGGCGAACGCCTTCTTGGAGTTCAGAAAGGTTACTGATCTGTTGTTCGGTCAATTCTATAGTGAAGAGCGAATAGGATTTTACTGGCAGATGCTGGCACAAAGTACGTATTAGGTGGCCTGATGCAATATCATCAGGAAATGCATTGATTGCGACTCGGTATTTACCGAGTAGGTTTGCACTTGATAGCTCCTTGATACATTTTGTCACGACCAAGGTAGTCAGCTCTCGTGTCTGGTTATTTTGTTCGATGGCATGGAAAAACTGATCGGGCCAAAGCACTTCGCCTTTTGCATTGCTCCAACGGCAAAGTACCTCACAGCCGACCAATGATAAGTCGTTCATCTTGAAGATGGGCTGGTAGTTTAATGTTAATTGCTCGTTTGTCAGGCCGACACGCACTTGACGGGAGAGGCTGTACAACCATGCATGCAAGCGGGTCGAGTAAATGGTTGTCAGCATAAGTATGGTTATGACGAGCATCGATATAATGAAAGTGATATTTCGTTCACTTTCAAAATACTGTTGGATATCGATGGCAATCACTTTGCATTCGGAATTTGTCTTATTGCTACAGCTTTTCGAAAGCCAATGGCCAGATTCGTACCACTGTCGCCCAGACGGGTGTAGGGTGTGGTCGGTGAGCTGGAAGCCTCCTGTGCCATAGCTGTACGTGGTTTTGCCGTTGACCAAGCCATATACGCGGTACTTCAACCAAGGAAATTCAGTTTGGCTTTCCCCGCGTTGGTAATCAAGGAAGGCTAAAAAATCCCCTTTTTGTACAGTGTGACCGGTTCTATCACCGCCAAAAATAGGTATGTCTTGGTCCAAAATAACCTTCACTCCATTGTCGGTGATCCAGTTTGGCTTTTTTAGCGCTAACGGAGAGGATAGTGTGCCCATGTTTGTTGTGCAGATGATCTTGTTATTTTTAACCAAGGCAAAATTTGTCAGGTTTTTTGCTTTAAAATCTGACTTTTGCATTTCTACGATCAGTGCGCTGTTACATGTTTTTGTACTGGACGGCAGCAAGTTTAGTGGCTCTAAATGCGTTGTAATGTCGTGGTTAAACCCTTCAGACATTGCATCTATTTGTTTTGCGGTTGAATCAAAGTCATTCTGCCAGCTTCGAATGACCGACAAGGCAATGAGAGGTATGACGATGGCCAGTATTATCAGCCAACTGAGTAATACAAAATAAGGCTCTTTGATATGGCTAGGCCCCTTAAGTCGTCCCACTGTTATTTCCTCTCAATAGAAGCGCATTATTAAAGCGGGGGATCATAAGTGCTGTGAATGTTTTGTCTATGGATATTTCGGATATATTGATAAAAGGTGTGCAAACAAAGACTCCAAACTTTTTTATCGAGAAAAATGATTGGAGGGAGCGTCAGAGGGTGAATATGACTTCTAGGAGGTTGTTGTCTTAGCCGTAAAAATAATGTTTTCTTAATTGTCATCTATATTTCAATCTATTGAGGGTGTTAGGGATATCTTTTATGCGCGCCATGTCGGCAAGCTGCTGTTATAGGTTGAGCTTGGCTTTATTGCCATTCGCTTTTTTGGCTATGGGGACGTTCACTCGCCCAGTGATAGCCGAGGAAGGTGCAAGTGGTCACTATCAGCCTGGTAGCCTGTCATCAAGGATAAATAAAATCCCGCCCAGTAAATCGGTCAATGCCTATGTCGATTTGAGTGAGTATGACGGAAGCTCCTTGAGCGGGCTTTCAATGCCGCTGGCCGGCTTGGTGTTCACTGATGTCGATGTTAAAGCCCAGACGTCATCTTTGAACCTGATCTGGAATCCGGGCATTGAATTGAAAGGTGGCTGGCAGTACGCAATGGCTATTGCTTTGCCGTATAGTTCGGTAGACGTTTCTGCGATTAGACCCAATGATGCTGAAGGGCATCGCCAGCGAGACAAAGACAGTGGCCTTGGTGACATCATGGTTTCACCTTTGATGCTCGCTTACGCCATATCCAAATATTGGCAGTCGGAGTTGCATTTTAATATATATGCCCCGACGGGGAGCTTCGAGGCAGGCAAACTGGCTAATGTCGGCAAGAATTATTGGAGCTTTTCTCCTGTTGCTTGGCTGCAATATATTGAGCCGGTAACCGGACAGGAGTTTACGCTATCGGCTGGGATTGACTGGAATAGCAAAAATGATGATACCGACTATCAGAGTGGTACTCAGATCCATATCGACTCCACGGTGATCCAATATGTACCGCTGCTATGGGGGTTCACGGGACTTGGCTTGTCTGGATACTGGTACCAACAGATTAGCGCTGACTCTGGAAATGGTGCGGTACTCGGCGGTTTCAAGGCCAAAGCCGTTGGGCTAGGGCCTGTATTGAGCTACCAAACAAAATGGTCTGGGCGATCTGTTCGTGCCGAGCTAAAGTGGATCAATGAGCTGGAAGCTCGAAACCGTCCTGAAGGCGATATGATTTCGTTGAAGTTTTCTGCTCAGTTTTAGGTTTTTTATCTACTTAGCGCGCTGAGTTGCTTACCATGACACGCTGGTGAAAAATGTGTATCACATCTAAGACATATCAAGTATTAGAGTCCTAAAAGTATTCGCAATCACTAAGCTGTGAGTATTATACCCAAGTTACCTCAAGGTGCAGGATTCAGAGGGTTGTCAGCCCCTTCAATCCAAGGCGAAGGTTTGCAGGAATGGCAGTCCCTTTCAAAAAGCTTCAAAGAAGGAGTGAATGGGCTGACACCCTCCCAAAGGGCGAGTTTTCTAAGCTCATATACAGCGTTATTGTTTCTTGATTTAGAGCCACTAGATCTTCAAAACAATGACTTGTCTATAAGCTTATAAATTCTCGCTGAACCTGCATATTGAAGTAGTTTGGGTATAAAACCCATCCCACCGGACGGGATGACGTTTCTTGTTACATCCCGCTGTAAAGTTTGGCAGTTAGGCTGTAGCAAAGTATTTACTGGCCTATAGCTGTTATGCATGCTTTTTCCCGTTATCACGCAGCAAAACCGTCTTAGGCGTTTTCAATTATTCTATTGAGTTGATGTAGTTATGGCAGCGATGATGTATCAGCCGACGTTCGATCCTATCGAGTCGCTGAGTGATGAGCAATTGCAGCAAGCAATTGCTGACAGGCTTAACAAGCAGTTGAACAATAAGGATGTTGCCAATCAAACTGCTCAGTTTTTTATGGACTACTTGCTGAATTGGCAGGCTGAATCTGTTCCGGTTGAACTGGTGGAGAGTATTCTCGCCTTTTCGTTTGGCAATCGAACCGCCCAGAATGGTAACCAGCACCCAGGGCCAATGAATGAAGCGATTGCGGATACGGTGGTTTCCCTATATCGGCGTACAGGCGTGCCTGTGTATGCCCAGTGGGAAGTGGCCGAGGCGATTGGTAGCAGGATCCCTGTACATGATCTTAATGCGATTTATCCCCGTTTTTCCGGTAAAGGCACGATGAAATACCTCTGTACCATGGGGGTCGCTGAAAAAGCAGTCTTCATGGCAGGGAGTGTTGCGAATATGGGAAAAACAGCCGTTGTCGCTTTTTTCGAACATAGCTTGCGTACTGTCGATACCGCGCGTGATGCAGGCATTGATGCCTTTCTGCCACAAGGTCTAGAAATGCCGCGTCAGTTTGATCCTGACTCCGGCCAGGCGTGGACACGTGATCAGCAAACTTATGTGATGCATGAAATCCGCACCCGTGCAACCAATGAGCGAGATCGGTTGATTAAATTAAAGAAAAGCGAAGGGTAGACCTTCGCTTTTTTATTGGTTATTTACTGAGTACAAACTCTTCAATCACTTTGGCGACACCGTCGTTGTCGTTGGTATCGGTCACGTGGTTGGCAATCGCTTTGATATCGTCAGTGGCATTACCCATAGCAACACCAAGGCCGGCGTATTTGATCATGTGGTGATCGTTGCCTGCATCGCCCATGCAAATCACTTCGCTGGCATCTAGGCCTAAATGCTCGGCAAGCATGGCAACGCCTGTGCCTTTGTTGCTATTCGGGTTCATCAGTTCAAGGAAGAATGGGGCACTCTGGACAACCGTGTACTGGGAGTACAGGCTTTCAGGTAGTTGGTTGATAGCCGCAGTAAGAACGTCAGGATCGGCGACCATCATCACTTTGATCACTTCTTCGTCATCTGCAAGCTCAGCAAAATCAAGCACTGTAGTTGGTACGCCATTGATCACAGATTCGTGCTCGGTGTATGGGTTGTTCTGTGGGGTGATCAGGCCACGCTCCGGCGTGAAGGCATGGATGAAAGTACCGAAGTCATTGGCTAGGCTAGCAATGTTCTTGGCATCACGGCCTGTCATGATCTGCTTGCGGATCACTGTTTTGCTTTCTACACGTTGTACCAATGAGGCGTTGTAGCTGAGGACGTAATCATTTTCGCCAGTCATACCCAGTTCATCAAGGTATTTGGTCATGCCTTCTAGTGGGCGGCCTGAGGCCAACACCACTTGCACACCATTGTCGCGTGCGGCCTGAATAGCTTGTTTGGTTCGTGGAGAAACGGCTTTTTGCGAATTAAGCAATGTGCCATCCATATCAAGAGCAACCAGTTTGTACATTGATTCGTCCAATCAGTGAAAAATTTTAGAACCCGCATACTAATCAATTTTTGTGATCAACTCGACACCCTTTGATGATGTTACTGTGACATTTCAACGTTAGGTTGATATGTGTCAATCACATAAATAGGGCGTCAAACATTAAGGGGGCCAGCGTTACAGTTTGTTACTTATCTGGAAATGGGACAAAGGTATAAGTTTTTGAATTAAATCATAAAACACCTTTATTTCGATCTTGGTTTCTAACATGTAATAAGTGATTGTTTTATCAGGTTATATCACCATTTCCATCCATGAAATGTGTGAAACTATCAAACAACGTACGGGGATTTGTGGTTTTTCTCACTGTTTAATTCGCTTGGCGAATTTAATATTTCGGCATCTGACAAGGGGTGAGTGTGAATGGTATCCAGTCCCCCAATACATGTGGATACCAGCCCCAATAAATAATGATGAGTATGTCTGAGGAATGATCATGAAAAAAACGATCTTGTCTGCGTTGGTAATGGGAGCCATGTTGTCGCCAGCTGTGAATGCCGCGGCTCCGAATACCGATTTGAATCTAATGCCCTACCCGCACTCTGTTGAACTTCGTGAAGGCAAGGTCGAAATTGACGGTGATTTCAAGGTATTCATTAAAGGTTATCAGTCTGAGCGTGTTGCGTTTACCGCCAAACGCCTGCTGAAGCGTTTAGAGCGCCAAACCGGTGTACCAATGCTAAACCCGTATGTGGATAGCGAAGATAAAGCGACGCTGGTGATTGATATCCAGCAAGCACCGAAAACAGCAGTCCAAACCGTTGAGGCGGACGAGTCATATACACTGACGGCTAAGAACGGCAAGATTGTGCTGGCTTCCGAGCGTCCTTACGGTGCAATCCGTGGTATCGAAACTTTGCTTCAGCTAGTCGAAACCAACAGCACGGGTTACTTTGTGCCGGAAGTGACCATTGAAGATACCCCTCGCTTCCCATGGCGTGGTGTGTCATACGATACGTCTCGTCATTTTGTTGAAATCGATGTGATCAAGCGTCAGTTAGATGCGATGGCGTCGGCGAAGATGAACATTTTCCATTGGCATATCTGGGATGATCAGGCGATCCGTATTCAGCTAGATAGCTACCCGAAACTATGGCAGATGACTTCGGATGGCGATTACTACACCAAAGATGAAATCCGTGGTGTGGTGGAATACGCGCGTAACTTGGGTATCCGAGTGATCCCTGAAATCTCGCTGCCGGGCCATGCTTCGGCGGTTGCTCATGCCTACCCAGAACTGATGTCTGGTGGGGAAGGGCAAAGCTACTCGCACCAACGTGAGTGGGGGGTATTTGTTCCTCTAATGGACCCGACTAACCCAGAACTATACACCTTCCTAGGCAAAGTCTTTGATGAAGTGGTTGAGCTATTCCCAGATGAGTACTTCCACATCGGTGGTGATGAGCCAAATTATGCTCAGTGGACTGAGAGCGAAGAGATCCAGGCATATATCAAAGAAAAAGGGCTAGACGGCAACCACGGTCTACAGTCATACCTCAATTCACGCGTTGAAAAAATGCTCGACGAGCGTGGTAAGAAGATGATTGGCTGGGATGAGATCTGGCATAAAGATCTACCGACCTCGATTGTGATCCAGAGCTGGCGAGGGCATGACAGTATTGGCCGTGCAGCAAAAGAAGGCTACCAGGGTATCTTGTCGACGGGTTACTACCTCGATCAGCCGCAGCCAACCAGCTACCACTATCGTAACGATCCAATGCCAACAGGTATTACGGTGGATGATAAGCTGCACGCCGGTGAGACATTCGCGACTTACGAGTGGCAGAAACCGCGTACCAAAGGTGGACCACGTAAGGGCCTAATTACGATTATCGAAGATACAGACGGCAACTTCCGTGCGTTTACCGATTATAACGGTAAGTCACGTGAAGAAGTCTACATTCTTGAATACGTGCCGGGCAAAGTGTTCCGTGGCCATTTCGATAACTTCATGTCTTATACCGAGTTCAACCTTGCCTTTGATGGCGGTGAGTTGGCTGGCAACAGCTACCAGCTTATCGGCAACGTGCGTTGGCCGACCACAGGTAAGTTGATTGCAGGTACCGAGATTGAGGACTCAGTGATCCCTGAGCCAAATGGCGGTTACCCTGCTGATTTGACCGAGGAAGAGCAGAAACTGATCTTAGGCGGTGAAATTACGGCATGGGCAGAGAACTACGACTCGATGACGGTTGAAAACCGTCTCTGGCCTCGTAGCTATGCGATTGCCGAGCGATTCTGGTCACCGGTTGAGCTGACAGATGAAGACAGCATGTACAAGCGTATGGCGGCTATTGATAACTGGTCTGAAATTTCACTTGGCCTGCAGCACCACAACAAAGCCATGATGATGTACAAGCGTCTGGCAAATGGTCAAGATGTTCAGCCGCTGGTGGCATTGGCTGAGTACACCGAACCTGCTCAATACTATGCACGTAACTGGGAGAAGTGGATCCAGACACCGAACCATGGTGATTTGTATAACCAGTACGAGCGTCTGAACCGTTTTGTCGATGCGCTGCCAGTTGAAAGCCATGCCGTTTACGATATGGTAAAACTAGTCAACCAATATGCCGAAGGTAACAGTGAGGCACTGGAAGCCTTGAAGGGGCATTACGAAACGGTGCTGCAGGCAGCCCAGCAAACTAAGCCGATTTTTGCTGCAAATGTCGCCTCGGTAGACAGTGTGATCATTGCGGAGAAGACAATCGAAGTGGCTGAAATGGGTCTGGCGCTTATCGCTAAACTGGAGCAAAACCAGTCTGTCAGCGAAAAAGAGCAAAATGAATACCTAGTTAAATTGAATGATGCTGCAAAAATTTACGATGAAGCGATTGTGGCGATTGTTAAACCAACAGAAATGTTAGTGATGCAATCTAACAGCGGCAAATAATGAGCGGTTAGTTCATTGTATTGAAATGTAATTTGAAAACGCGCCTCTAAGGGCGCGTTTTTTATTAGTGTGGAGTTTATCAAAAAACAAATCATTCATAGCAGTGATAAAAGTGGCAAGTTATCAATTATGAAAAATATAATTGACATTATATGCAAAATTAACGATATTTTATTCTTCATTTTTAAGCGGTAGATGAAGAATAATAATGAGCGATACAACATCGGACGTTGTCCAAAACAAAACCTGGAAAATGCCAGATACCCTGGTATTGATCTTTTTTATTGGCCTGTTGGCGACGGCAATCACCTATGTCGTACCGGCAGGTATGTTTGAAACCCAAGATATCTCCTACATAGCCGACGGGGCAGAAAAGACCCGTACGGTACTGGATCCTGAGTCGTTCACCTACGCAACCGATGAGCAGGGCGAACTGGTCTACAACAGTGTCGGATTGTTTGCCAGTGGCGGTGGAATTGGCCTAATGAACTTCGTGTTCGAAGGCTTGGTGTCTGGTTCGAAATGGGGCTCGGCGATCGGCGTTATCATGTTTATGCTGGTGATCGGCGGTGCGTTTGGCATCGTGATGCGTACCGGTACGATTGATAACGGTATTTTGCGCCTGATTGACCGGACCAAGGGCAGCGAATCCCTATTTATTCCTGTGTTATTTTCCCTATTTTCACTGGGTGGCGCTGTTTTTGGTATGGGTGAAGAGGCGGTCGCGTTCGCGATTATCATCGCCCCGCTAATGGTTAGGATCGGCTATGACGGCATTACGACCGTAATGGTTACGTACGTTGCGACCCAGATTGGTTTTGCTGCATCATGGATGAACCCGTTTTCGGTCGCAGTAGCCCAAGGGATCGCTGGTGTTCCTGTGTTGTCTGGTGCATCTGTACGTATTGGCCTTTGGATCATGTTTACCATTATCGGTATCGCCTTCACCATGTGGTATGCCAATGGGGTGAAAAAAGATCCAACCAAGTCTTTCAGCATCAAAGGTGATGTCCACTTCAAAAATCAAGATGCGTCTGTAACCTCATCTCGCTGGAACTTGGGTGATACCCTTGTCATGTTCACTGTTGTAGCGACCATGGTATGGGTGATTTGGGGCGTGGTAGCACATGCTTGGTACATTCCTGAAATTGCCTCTCAGTTCTTTACCATGGGCTTTGTCGCCGGTTTGATCGGTGTGATCTTCCGCCTCAATGGTATGACGGTCAATGATATGGCCGATGCGTTCAAAGAGGGCGCAAGCATCATGTTGGCACCTGCACTATTGGTTGGTAGTGCCAAAGGGATCTTGCTGATCCTCGGTGGTGGCGGTGATGCAACCGAAGCGAGCGTTTTGAACTCTATCTTAAGCAGTGCAGGTAACGTTATCGGCTCACTACCGGAGGTCATGGCAGCCTGGTTGATGTATGTGTTCCAGTCGGTGTTTAACTTCTTCGTGACTTCTGGCTCTGGCCAGGCTGCACTGACGATGCCGCTGATGGCACCACTCGCGGATTTGGCTGGTGTTACCCGTCAGGTTGCCGTGTTGGCCTTCCAGCTCGGTGATGGCTTCACCAATATCATCGTACCGACGTCAGCTTCTCTGATGGCAACGCTGGGTGTATGTCGTATTGACTGGGGTGACTGGGCGAAGTTCGTTTGGCGTTTTATTGCCCTGCTGTTTGTACTGTCGAGCGTGATTGTTGTAACGGCACACATAACAGGTTTTGCGTAACAGCAGAATAATCGATTAGAGTGAATGGGCAGGAAACTGCCCATTTTTTTGCAAACTATTTTTTGTAGATTATAAATTTCGTACACATGGGGATGGAAAGTATGGCGGAAATGAAAACCCAATATACCGATGACGTTTTGCAGGGACATCAGGTGATCACTCGGTTGGATGTCGACGAACTGCCTGTGGGTTGCCATCGTTTTTGGTTTCGTCCCCAAGAAAATGGTATTGGCCAAAGCTGGCACCTACCTGTAGTGGTTTACCGCGGCGAGCAGACGGCCAACGCGCCGAAAGTGATGATCACGGCAGGGGTGCATGGTGACGAGCTAAATGGGGTCATCACTGCACAAAAAGTGATCCAGCACCTTGCTGAGCAAGTGGTGGTGGGGACGGTAGTGATAGTCCCGACGGTGAATGTGTCTGGCATGTTGATGCATACTCGCGACTTTATTATGTCCGATCCTGATGCTTCACCGACCAATTTGAACCGGATTTTTCCGGGCAACCCAGAAGGGGATGCTGCCCAGCGTTATATCGCATCAATATGGTACGACTTGCTCGCTCACAATGCTGATATCGCGATCGATCTGCATACCCAAACGCGTGGTGCAGCCTATCCGCTTTATGTTTTCGCAGACTACCGTATTCCGCAAACTGTCAAAATGGCGCGTTTGATGAACCCTGATTGTATTTTTGATGATCCGGGTGATGAGGGCGTACTGGAAACTGTATGGAACCGCAGTGGTATTCCGTCTATTACTGTCGAGGTAGGTGCGGGTAAGGTGCTGCAGCCTGACATGATCGCCCGCTCGCTCGATGGGGTGCTCAATATTCTTAAGTCGGAAGGGATACTGGAAGGGGAAGCTAGCCAGCGACAACATGAATGTTATGAGGGCAAGCAGATCTTCACGGTACGTGCGACGCTCGGTGGCTTTGCCTTGCCGCAGGTAGAGATAGGTGATTGGGTTGAAATGGGCCAATTGGTTGCGGTTCAGTACGACAGTTTTGGTGATGAGATACAACGCTACCACGCACCGACTACTGGCTATGTGCTGAGTGTCAATCTCGATCCGATGCGCGAGCCGGGCACCTTGCTAGTGAGGCTGGTTCAGTAACAGCCTAACGAGCCCTAACATTAGCCAATATTAAACGCACCAAATCGTCAGTATCGCCACCGAGACCTTTACATTATAGGGAGGCCCGGTGGCTTTTTCATACCGGCGCTATATGGCAAATGGCTGCAGGCGTAGGTGGTGGATTTGGCTGTTTTGCACATTAATCCCCAGCGTCTTCAGTGAGTCGATCAGTAGCTTCAAAGACGTAAACAGTCGGTAGCTGGCATCAACATCCTCTGGAGTCAGGGCAAATTGCAAAACCGACTCCCTGTCCAGCCCGAGCAAGTAGCGCTGCAGTTCACGTAATAAGGCATCAAGCTTGTGCTGATGTGACGTAATTTCCTCGCTAACCGTGGTATTGGCTAAAATCGCGCTCAGCGTAGTGATGGTGCTAGTTATCAGCACGCCCAACGCATGGTGGTGTGATGAATGCTGCCATTTTTTATAGTTATCCTCGAAAGCACGAAGCAGAAGACAGGCTTGATAAGCATTGGTGATCACCGCTTGTACCCTTATTGCATCAACTTCAGGGTAAACCGTCCAGTTAATCCTGTTTGCTGCGTTTTCTGCCATCGCCACTGCCCGCAGTGGATCCACTCTTATCACACCCCCCTTCCGAGCTGGGCAAATACCTTGACTGCCATGTGTAACGTCAGGTTGGATGTATGTTTGGAGATCACGTTGTAACCCTGTACGGAAACGGCTTAAGTCACGCAAGAACGTCGACTCAGGTGTACCGGGAAACACAACGTGGTGCACGAAGAAGACAACGAGCATCACGATACCGATCAGCATTAACTGCAGCAGGCCGGACTGAATATCGTAAACCGGGGTGAGTTGCATCGCACCGCTGGTCATCATTATCAATAATTGGGTTCCCAGCATACGTTGCAACGCTTGCTGAGGTTGGTTCAACAGATACCAAATCCCAAATGCATTGATGAAATAAAACGCTGACAGTTGCCATACCTCTGTCAACATTGGCATCAGCAATACATATTGGGCCAAGACAAACATTGACCAACCGAACATCGAGAACAGCAAGGTTCGGACATTGGCAAAGGGCAGTGACAGAACAACGCTGCTGAGTATGGCGCCGAGCAGGACGATCATTGCGCCACCGGGCATGGGGACATATATCCACAAAGCGATACATATCCAGATCACCAAGCAGGCTTTGAGCGCATTGATCGCACTGTCAGGACGAAAAGACCAAGTAACAAGTGGACTGCTATCACCTTGATTTCTGGCTTGACGAGCACCTTGTTTAACATTGGTGGTTACCTCGGTCAGTGTTGCCAGTATATCGAATTGGAGTTGATCAATCTCTGTAAGCAACGCGCCTAACATCATCGTTGCACCATGTTGGTCATGGCTATAGCTAGCGAGTTCGCTATCGACCGGTGCAAAACCAAGCAGTGATATTTCCTGAGGTGTTAATGTACTATCTGCTCCATCACTGGCTGGTATATCTTCGAGCCTTGCCAAGGCACTCCTTGCCCTCGTGTTTAACCGCTCCAGTAATGAAGCGATAACGGCACATTGTTCAGGCGTCATCTTATCTTTTGTCAGGGTGCTGACTTCGGCTAAATGCCCACACAGTAAGGCCCATTGATGCAGTTTGTTGAGCAGTGTTTGCCATTGCGGGAGATCACGGGCGATATGGTAGCTATCAGCACTGGCCGCGTAGAGGAGATCTTCCAAACGGGTTAACTGTTTCAGGCTATCGCTGAAGGTGAGTTTTTTGGTAAAGGTACTGTGCTCATCCAGTTCAGCCATGGCCGTTTGTAGCTGTTTGGATTGATGTTCAAAGTACAATTTAAGGGTTGATATAACGACATGGCGGCTGGAGCTCGGCCATAGCAGGCTGAACACTAAGGTAAAGCAAAGAATACCCAGTATTGTTTCCTGTACCCGCAGTACGGCCATGGAAAAGGTCAGCTCGGGGAGTAATTTCCCCATAACGACCACCAATGAACAGACCATCAGGCAAATCGTCCATATATAACCATTGCGAGGGTGGCCTTGAAGATAAACGCAAATAGCAGCAAACACGCTATAGCTAATCAAGAATGCCGGTGGCTGTTGGGCAAAAAGCCCAACGAGCGTGAAAGCGGCCAATACACCGAGCAAGGTACCGAAAAGTCGGTGTCGTCCCTTTTTCAAAGAATGCCCAGAGGTTTCGGTTGCGGCCATGACAATGACAGCAAATCCTGCCCAATAAGGGCGTTCCCAGCCCAGCCAAAGTGCACTGACAATGGCCAGAGTCAGGGCAGTGGCCACTTTAAGTGGCAAGATACAGCGCTGATTGAGCATAGCGGATCCTTACAGGGTATCTTGTGGTTGGGATTTGTTGATCATGATGGATGCGGTCGCCCCAACACGCAGCTGTATAGCCTCAGGTAAATCATCAAGCGTAATTTTGACCGGAATACGCTGGGCTAGTCGGATCCATTGGAAGTTGGGGTTTACATTGGGCAGCAAGGAGACGCCAGTACTACCATCTTTATGGGCAATACCGTACCCGATGCTTTCAACGTGCCCTTGCAATGGCTGATCACCATAGGCCATTAAGGTGACAACTGCATTTTCACCGACTAACACATCTTCGATATCGGTTTCTTTAAAGAAGCCTTCTATCCAAAAGCTACTTTTATCCACTAAGGCGATGACGGGTTGATTAGCAACGACCTGGCTGCCCACTCTTAGTGTGAGGTTGGTAATAAAACCGTCTACCGGTGCGGTTACCTTGGTAAATCCTAGGTTGAGTTTGGCTTCTTCACGGGCAGCTTTAGCCACCATTACGCCTGCCTGGGCTGATTCCACCGCATTGCTTAGCTGATTGAGCGACAACTGGGAAATAGAGCCAGGCTGACGACGGGATAAAGAGCGGCCACGCTTGGCTTCATCTTGTGCTTTTTTTAGCACGGCTTGCGCCTGGCCTACGCTTGCCTCAGCTTTGGCAAGGGCTGCCTGATAGGTGCGGGGATCGATTTCGAACAACAAATCACCGGCTTTCACTTCGCTGTTATCAGTGGTTGGCAGCGTAATAATAGGGCCAGTTACTCGAGGGGTTACTTGGATAACCTGCGCACGAATTTGGCCGTCCCGAGTCCATGGGTTTTGTATATATTGTTGGTACTTCCAGCCTATAGCAGTGATAGCTAAAAGGACTAAACAAATAGTGACGCTGAAACGTTTGATCAAAGTAGGCTCCGGGTTCAATTAAGAAGGAAAAACATAGGTACCGACAATCACGGTGTAGATGACCGTCAATGAGAGCTCTACCAGCGGTGGGCTAGCAACATAGCGGAACCAGCGTAGCCGGTTAAGCAAGCGCACAGTCAGGGAGGTACAAACTAAACCCAGTAAGGCGGCAACTAGCAGTGGGGGAAGGTAGAGATCGCCAAAAGCAATCTCTTTGGGAACAGCAAACGACACAGGTTTTTCTCTTGGTACTTGAAAGCGATAGTGAATCTTATGGGTTATTGGGTTTGTGATAAATCGACTAACAGGGAATACAATCGAAACTGTTGGTTTCTAATGGTGATTAAAATAGAATCTACTAATTGGTAATAATGGAGCAAGCTATTGGACCGCTTAACCAGTATCGAGATTTTTGTCCGGGCAGTAGAGTTAGGCTCATTTGCTGCTGTTGCAGAAGAGCGCGGGATCAGTGCTCAAATGGTGGGCAAGCATGTCAGGGGGCTGGAGTCATCCATTGGTGCAAAATTGTTGGCAAAATCCACCCGATTTCAAAGCCTGACAGCGGCAGGAGAGCAATATTATCAGCGATGCCAGATAGTACTGGCGGAGTTGAAAGCGGCTCAGGAAGATATCTACCGCAATATGAGCGAGCCCACCGGTAGCTTGAAGATTGCTGCTGGGGTGAATTTCGGCATCAAGGCATTGGCACCGATAATTGCCCAGTTTCAGCAACAGTACCCAAAGCTTGATATCGACCTTACCTTGGATAACAACCCACCGGATATGAAGAAAGAGGGTTACGACATTATCTTTCGTGAGAGATTAGAAGGTTATGACTATTTAGTCGCCACTAAATTGCGAAGCTACCCAATGATAGCATGTGCTTCACCAGGCTACTTGCAGCGATATGGTACCCCACGACATCCGGATGAACTTGAGCACCACCAATGTCTACAGAGTAATCTCTCACATGCTCCTCATAAATGGCGTTTCTTTGATGGTGAGAAAATTAGCACACCCAAAGTCACCTCTCGCTTTACCATGAACAGTGGGCAGGCAATGCTGGCAGCGGCTCAGGAAGGAGCCGGAATTACTTTGCAGCCTATATTTCAAGTCATTGACGTGCTAGCTGAGGGTAAAATGGTGCCAATTCTACAAGAGTATTCATTACCTGCTGTTGATTTGTATATGCTATATCGCCCCTCATTGCGCAATACGGCAAGGCTGACAGCGCTGTTGGCATTTGTCCGTCAGGCTTTGGAGAATCACTCCGATGATTAAATCGAAAACCGAAGAACTAGAAGTCTTTTTGGCCGTCATTGATTGCGGGGGCTTTTCTGCTGCCGCTAACCAGCTTGAAATGCAGGTAGCCAAAGTTTCCCGCCTCGTCGCCAATCTAGAAAAGACCGTGGGCTGTAGTTTATTCCACCGCACTACGCGCCGGGTGGAACCTACCCATGAAGGATTGATGTTTGCGCAAAGTGTCAGGGCGGGGTTAATGCTGATTAAAGATGCACAGGAAAAGTTGATCATGCAAAAATCGGCGCCGACAGGCCGGCTAAGGGTCGATGCATCAACAACCATCATGCAGCATCAAATTGTCCCGTTGGTTAAGGCGTTTCAGGTGGCTTATCCGGGGATTGAGCTGGACTTGGCCACCAATGAAAGCATTATTGATTTACTTGAGAAGCGAACGGATGTCGCTATTAGGGTCGGTACGCTCAAGGATTCTAATTTACATGCGCGAGTATTAGGGCGAAGCCCATTGCGACTTGTTGCTTCGGCTGAATATATTGAACAATATGGTGCCCCGCACGATATCCATAGCTTGTTGTCCCACAAGCTGATCGGCTTTTCAGGACAGCCTCACCTCAATAGGTGGCCATTATTTGGGGAGAAGTTAGAGCCCTCTTTTTCTAACCTTGCGACCAGCGGCGAAATCATTCGTCATCTCTGTTTAGGGGGAGTAGGGATCACCTTGCTATCACAGTTCACGGTTGGAAATGATATTGCTGAAGGTCGCTTGGTCAGCTTGTGTGAAGGAGCAATAGCGACTCCTCATCCCAGAGAGCTGGTACAGGCGGTGTATTACCAAAACTCAGCGCCATCGCCGCGCATTACCGCGTTTCTCGACTTCATCCAATCGCGCCTTACTTTGTAAATCAATCCATTAGAGAGTCGGTACGTTACCAAGTCTAAGGCTAGATAATACAAATACTTTCTCAAAAAGTGAGAAAGTGTTTTGTTAACTGTTGTCTTTTTTGGTGGTAATAAAAGCGTAAACTAAGGAGCAGTTTTTCATACACCAGAGAGTTGAACGATGACAATTGCAATGCCAGTATTGGGGGCTGGGACCTTTCGCCTGAAAGGTGAAGAGGCATATAACTCAGTGGCTATGGCACTAGAAGCCGGTTACCGCCATATTGATACGGCGCAGTATTACGCGAATGAGGAACAAGTCGGCGCTGCAATAGCCGATTCTGGTATTGCTCGCGGTGAGATCTTTCTGACCACCAAAATTTGGATGGACAAATTTGGCAAAGATGTCTTCCTGCCGAGTATCCGCCAGAGCTTGGCTGATTTGCAGGTTGAGTATGTGGATTTGCTATTGATCCACTGGCCGCTGAAAGACAATAAAGTGGCAATGAGTGATTATTTGGCCAGCCTCAAAGAAGTAAAAGCCTTGGGTTTGGCCAAGCAAATCGGTATCTCAAACTTTACGGTTGCACAGATGCAACAGGCGATTGATATTTTAGGCACCGACGTTATATATACGAATCAGGTTGAGGTTCACCCTTACTTGCAAAACCGTAAAGTGGTCGATTTTTGCCGTGATAACGGCATCATTGTGACTGGCTACATGCCGTTTGCTTATGGTGATGTGCTAAAAGATGAAGCCATTGTGCGTATTGCTGACAAACACCAAGCAACACCGGCGCAAACGGTACTGGCTTGGATGCGCCAGAACGCGTTTGTGACAATTCCATCTTCGACTAAGCGTGCCAATATCGAGAGTAACCTGAAGGCTTCAGAAGTCGTGCTTGATGGTGAAGATATGGCGGCAATCGCAGAGCTTGACCGAAACCATCGTTTGGCAAACCCCGATTTTGCTCCAGAGTGGGACTGATCAGTATTTGATGTGATGGCTAAGCCAGCTGGGAATATCCTGCTGGCTTTTTTATTGCCTAATTTTCACGACAACATTAAACAATGATCGAGGCGGGTGTTTTGAATAACTGTTCGGGGATGACTGAGAGCCAACCGCTACATCGGGCATATTCGATTAATGAAGCACGGTTGGTTACACCGATATCAGAAAAGCGCGCTATCAAGTTGGCGATTTGTTTTTCCACCGCTTTGGGGCTTCGGTGAATCAACTGAGCAATCTGCTTGGTTTGTCGACCGCGCAGCAGCCAAAACAGCACAATTTCCTGGGAAGGTGTTAGCCGCATACGCTCTGGTTTAATGGTGCTAAAAGAGGTATGGGTACTACTGAGTGCCATAATTTCTGCAAAAGAAGCCAAATTGACCAATTCCCTTAAGTTGGTCGCGCTGAATTGGATTCCCCAAGGCTCACCATTAATTATGACGGGGCGTTTTTCGAAAGTGTAAGCATCAAATCCATGCGCGTACTTATGCACATCAATTGTTATCACTGTCTTGTTTTCTGTAATTGCCTGTATGTCTTGCTGTACAAAGGCAGATGCAAATTGGGCTGTCTCACATGGTAGGTCACGATCAGTAAGGCCCGCTATATCGACAGGTGCATTGACTAAGTCACGGTAAGCTTTGTTAGCAAAGGCAAAAATACCATCCTTAGACTTCAATCCTGCAGGATATGGGCTGTGCTCTAGCATGTGAATCAGAACGGATAAATATGTATTTTGATCTATATTCACACACGCATTTTATCACTCCGATCAAGGAATGAAAGTAGGATAAATCCCCCTTTTTGATTGGTTTGTCAAAAGCAGCATATTGGCAAACCTACCATTGTCGGTGGCCGCAGGTATCGATATGAAAGCGCACACCACTGTAGAGGCCAAGGCCCATCTTATTTTTCTTACCAACCGAGTTGTATACGCTCTTGAGGATTTTATGTAGTTCAGCTCGAGAGATATTCCGTATTGGGACGAGGTCGAGTGCGCAAAAATCGAGGTGAGAACTGCGAGGCGCCCCTCCGGCATGTTGGTTGTACTCTTTACTTCGGTCGCCAGAGACAGGAATGAGTAAGCCTGTTTTGGGCATCACATGCTCTTGGATGAAAAGCAAGGTACGAACCATGTTATCCCAGTTCTTCTTGTCCGGCAGGTTAAATACAGTGGTATTGCTAAGTCGCCAATCAGTACCCTGCAATAGGATTAAATGAAGGGGTATGCCTTCTTTGACTCCCTTGTCCAGAAAGTATGCATATCCCTCCTGAATATCTTTTTGCTTCTTGTTCATCAACACCCAGCCTCGGAATGCTGCAAGGGTCGGCACCTTGAATCCTTGCACTTCAATGACTAAATCACCGTAGTCAAAATCAGTGTGAACCTCATAAAGCTTTGATAGATCAACAGCTTCAGCTTTACTGTGGTTTGAAAACACTAGAAAAAACGACAAGATAATCCACTTCATTAGTCACCTCATATCACTGCTTGCAGGATATACATCGACATGATCGTTTAAGTGTAGGTTATCTACCTGATAGGGATTTAGTTGTTTCTTGAGCCTTCATTTGTAATTTTTTATGAAAATCTGTCTGAATTGATGAGATAAAAAAGCCATTGCCAATTAATCTGTTAAAATTAGACAGGTAACCCCGTCGTAAAAAATTCGCTTTTTGTTAATGCCTATGATCAAAATATTACTTTCAATTTTGCTTTTTTCTTCCTTCGTACAGGCTGGTTCTGTTGAAGAACACATTGAGGATCTTGCTAGTGAAGTCTACACGAGGGCTTCGTTGGATGGTGTGATGGACTATGCTCTCCTCAAAGAGGGAATCGAAGCGTATATGACCAAAGGCACTGGGGCTAATCCGAATTTGGTGATTATTGATTACCGCCGTCCTTCTCATAAGAAGCGATTTTATGTGGTTGATTTAGCAAATAAGAAACTGAAGTATCATACCTACACCACCCATGGAATTGAAAGCGGTGGCACTTATGCCGAGCGTTTTTCCAATACGGTAAACTCCAAGCAGACCTCTTTGGGCGTGTTTAAAACAGCCGAGACATACTACGGTAAATATGGCTATTCACTCCGTCTTGATGGGTTGTCTGAGGGGGTAAATGACAATGCACGACGCCGTTATATCGTGATCCACGGTGCAAAATATGCGTCCCCCGACTTTTTGGCATCCAACAATTTCATTGGCTGGAGTTGGGGCTGTCCTGCTTTACCACCAGAAAAAAATCGGGAAATTATCGATTTAATCAAAGGGGGGAGCATTATCCTCGCTGCCAATGACGAGATGGTAAGGCAAGACTCATCCCCGTCCTTGCTGGCTTCCAATGCTTATCATGAGCCTGTTGAAGGCAAAAATCGCATGGTGATTAGCCGATAAAACGATAGATAACAATCACTTAATGTATGGAAGGCCGATGATGCATTCATCGGCTTTTTTATTGGTGAAAACTGCGTGGTTATTCGTTCTCTTTAGTATTTTATGCCCTGTTAAGGAATGCTGAATAAAGGATTCAGGACAATCAACTAGACGGTTTGTCCGAAAGTCTGGATATTCTAGCCATAGGCAACAAGACAGCAGTGATGATAAAACTGCGTTAATTATAAATTATATTACTAAACAGAGAGATACGAATATGGCTTTTAATCTACGTCACCGTAATTTCCTACGTCTACTTGATTTCACTGGTAAAGAAATTGAGCACTTGATTGGCCTTGCTCAAGATTTGAAAAAGGCGAAATACAGCGGCACTGAGCAACCTAAACTTAGCGGTAAGAACATTGCGCTTATTTTCGAAAAAACGTCAACCCGTACCCGTTGTGCGTTTGAGGTTGCTGCCTATGATCAAGGTGCAAACGTGACATACATCGGTAGTGGCTCACAGATGGGCCACAAAGAAAGTGCCAAGGATACCGCTCGCGTGCTAGGCCGTTTCTATGATGGTATAGAGTACCGAGGCTTTGATCAGAACGTGGTTGAAACCCTTGGCGAATTCGCCGGTGTGCCTGTGTGGAACGGACTAACAGACCAATGGCACCCAACGCAAATCATCGCTGACTGGATGACCATGCTCGAACACGGTAATGGTAAGCGTCTCAATGATATGAAGCTGGCCTATATGGGCGATGCCAAGAATAACATGGGTAATTCGCTAATGGTGGGTGCTGCAAAAGTCGGGATGGAAATCCGTCTGGTAGGCCCTCGAGAGTACTGGCCTGAACCTGAGCTCGTTGCCCAGTGTCATGAACTGTGTCAGATCTCCGGCGGTAAAATCGTCATCACTGACAACATCCAAGAAGGTGTAGCTGGTATCGACTTCATCTACGGTGATGTATGGGTATCTATGGGCGAACCTGCAGAGCTTTGGACACAACGTGTACATGACCTATCACCGTATCAGGTCAACATGGATGTAATTAAGATGACCAATAATCCAAATGTGAAGTACATGCACTGTCTACCAGCGTTCCACAACAGTGAAACGAAAGTGGGTAAAGAGATTTCCGAGCGCTTCTATTTAGAAGGTTTGGAAGTAACAGAAGATGTATTCGAATCACCATACAACATCTGTTTCGATGAGGCTGAAAACCGCATGCATGCGATAAAAGCTATCATGGTTGCGACCTTGGGCGATTAATATACCCAAGTTACTTCAAGGCCTTGAATCCTGCAACTTGAAGTCTGGGTATAAAACTAAGGGAGGCTATTGAGCCTCCCTTTTCTTTTATTTCATTTTCGGCGGAATCTTACAGTGCCGCTTCCAAAATGGCTCGGCTGTCATTGATAGTGATGTTGCCACGCTCACCGAGCAGTTTCATACCGTGCTTCTCAAGGCTAGTCACGAGAATATCAATATCGACGCTGCCAAGTTCAACGTCGCTCAAGCTGGTCGGTACTTCCATTTGCTTGAAGAAAGCGATGGTCTGGGCAATAGCTTGTTCGATACGCTCATCTGTAGACCCTTCAGTAATACCAAATACGCGCTCTGCGTACTGTAGCAATTTACCTTCTTTGTCTTCACGACGTTCTCTCATAACGGCTGGTAGCACAATGCTTAGCGTGCGTGCATGGTCGATACCGTAGTTACCGGTTAGCTCGTGACCAATCATATGAGTGGTCCAATCTTGTGGAACGCCGACACCAATCAAGCCGTTCAGCGCTTGGGTTGCTGTCCACATAATGTTGGCACGCACATCGATATCGTCAGGCGTTGCAAGAGCTTTAGGCCCTTCTTCGATGAGATTAAGCAGCAGGCCTTCGGCAAAGCGGTCTTGCACTTTAGCATTTGCCGGGAAAGTTAGGTATTGCTCCATAACATGGACATACGCATCAACGACACCGTTGGCGACCTGACGTGGAGACAGGCTTAGCGTTGTCGTCGGATCAAGCACGGCAAACAAAGGCTGAACTTTTGGCGTCATGAACGCCAACTTGTCTTTACCACGGGAAACCACTGCGCCCATATTACTTTCTGAGCCAGTCGCTGGAAGAGTCAGCACGCAACCTAGTGGCAGGGCGCTTTCAACAGGGTGCTGTTGGGCCAAAATGTTCCAAGGGTCTTCGCCCTGGTAAGCCGCGGCTGCTGCGATAAATTTAGTACCATCAACCACTGAGCCACCACCAACGGCAAGCAGGTAGTCAAAACCTTCGGCTTTGATTTTCTCAACTGCTTTCATCAGTGTGTCGTATTGAGGGTTAGGCTCTACACCGGCAAATTCACCCCAGTTATGTTCGCTCAACGCCGCTTTCACTTGCTCATATACACCGTTTTTCTTGATAGAGCCGCCACCGTAGATCACCAATACCTTTTTATCTTGCGGGATATCGTTGGTAATGGCTGCGATTTGGCCTTCACCAAAGTGGATACGGGTAGGGTTCTGGTAAGTAAACTTGTCCATGAGGTATCTCCAGTGTGTGTTGTTATTGTGTAGCAATGTAATGACAACAGTCTATGCCAATGGGCTGGAAATTGGCGTGCTCAAAACTGTTTAATACTTGCCTAAATCTACTTTTTTTTTCAAGGCGAGAGTGACGTCGTCTTGTGATTTACTTTACAAGCTGAGTATATGAGCGCTAGTATTTCGTGGAAACCTGTGCTTTGATCTGTGCTTGTATATGATGGGTAGGTATAAAAAACAAGGTAAGTGTTATGGATTCTTCTACGGGTTCAATTTCCAAAATATGTGTACAAAAAGGTGAAGAACTCTGTTCTTACTATGGTTTAGGGGCAGAATCAGGCATTGTTGAGTTGGAAGTACCGGGGATCCGGTTATTTAGGATCAACCAGTACCATAAGATGACGCCACAAATGTATCAACAGGGAGTGGTGGTGATCTTACAAGGAAACAAAGTTGGTCACCTTAATGATTACCGGTTTGATTATGATACGGACCATTGCCTGATTGTTGCAACGCCTTACCCTATTGCATGTGAGACTTTTGCCTCGCCGGAAGCGCCTTTAATCGGATTGGATATTGAGTTTGACTTAACCATTATCCAAGAGCTTGTTGATACCCTTGAGCAGCACCAGCATAGCGAAATACCGAAATCACAAGATAATGGTCGTGGCGTGGCAGTGACTCGAATCACCCCGGATATAAGAGACAGTATTTGCCGCCTTTTGGGGTGCTTGAAAGATCCATTGGATGCCCGCGTACTAGGTAAGCAGTTATTGCGTGAGTTTTATTTTCATTTACTGAAGAGTGAGCAAGGGCATTTACTCGCCCAATACTGTAAACAAGACAGTGCATTGTCGAGAGTGTCACGGGTGATCACCCATGTCCAATCGCACTATGACCAGAAGTTAGCGATTAATGACTTGGCCGATATGGCAGGGATGAGCGTATCTGCCTTTCATCGAGCCTTTAAGCTGGTCGTTACTGATCCGCCTTTGCAATATATCAAGAAGATCCGCCTAAATAAGGCAAAAACCATGATGTCGCAAGATGGTATGTCGGCAAGTGTCGCCGCCTTGAAGGTGGGGTACGAGAGTCCAACCCAGTTCAGCCGAGAGTTCAAGCGTTACTTTGGAGTGCCGCCAAGCAAGGCTTCATATATAGGATTAACTTAATCAAGTTAATCATTTTCTTGCCTTTTGAAACATAAAATTACAAATAAAACAGTGTTTTCTATTTTAAGGTTGCGTTCAGCTTTATTGTGTACAGTGTTCATTATCAAAACGGCAGCGAGAACAGCTGCTAAAAAAATAACACTTAATCAAGGAAATCACACATGAAAAAGTATGCTGTAGTATCAACCCTTATTCTTTCTACTTTTGCGGCAGCTCCTGCATTGGCTAATACTACTGATTGGTTTGTCGGTGGTGGTATTGGTTACCAGAATGATGCTGTGAAGCAAGATTTTGGTCTCTCAGCTCTTACGTCATCTAAAAATGCGGAAGACATGACCTATCAATTACGCGGTGGTGTAGTCATTAATGATCAGCACCGTGTGATGGGTACTTACAGCTACTTTAGCGACGACATTAATGGCTTGTTTGGTGAGCGTAAGCAAACACAAAACATGTTCCTTGCCTCTTATGATTACTTGATCCCTGTTCACCAGAAGATCAACCTATTCGCTGGTGTGTCAGCTGGTTTTGCTGACAATGAATTTAAAAACAAGATTAGCGGTGTCACAGTAGACTCAACTGATTTTGTTTGGGGTGGCCAGGTAGGTGCACAATATAAGATCAGTAATAATTGGTCGACAGATCTAACTTACCGATTACTTGACCAAGACTATGACAAGCTAGGTAATGAAGTTGATTATACTCAACAAGTTGTTTGGTCTGTAGATTACAAGTTTTAATTTAAGCTGAATGAATGTTTAAAAAGAGGACAACTTGTCCTCTTTTTTTATTTTCAACAATTATATTAAATTTATTCAGTGTATGTTTTGCTTTTCGTTAATATTCAATATTTACAGTCTGTTAGCGTGTTTATGTAGATTGTTTATGATAGGGAATTAATCAAAAATATTAAGTTTGATTAATTTCTTTTTAATGTGTCAGTGATCTTATTGAGCGTTTACATTATTTGTTCAGCATAGATTAAGTTAAAAAACAACGTTTTAAATCTTAAGTTTTCGTTCAGCAAATAGTTGTATAGTGATTAACGAACAGAACATATTATATAAGACTTATCCGGCACATTAGAAAATAACCTAATAATGAAGCTTGGGAGTCCAAGGAGATATACATGAAAAAGATCACAGCAATCTCGACTTTGGCATTAGCAGTAATGGCAGCATCTCCAGCATTTGCCGCAGACACACAGTGGTTTGTCGGTGGTGGTGTAGGTTATCAAGAAGATAATGTGAAAGGTGCCAATGCCCAAAATGGTGAGGATGCTACGTACCAGCTTCGTGGTGGTGCGATTATGAATGACCATCACCGTGTTATGGGTACGTACAGCTACATGGACAAGTCATCGCAGAACATGTTTTTAGCCTCTTATGATTACCTTGTACCAGTACATCAGAATGTAAACCTATTTGCGGGTGTATCTGCAGGTGTAGCAGACAACAAGATCAGCGGCAGTAGCTCAACAGATTTCGTTTGGGGTGGTCAAGTTGGTGCGATGTATGAAATCAATGACAACTGGTCAACGGATTTGACATACCGCTACCTAGATCAGGACTACAGCAAAAACGATACTAAACTCGACTACTCTCAACAAGTTGTTTGGTCGGTTGATTACCGTTTCTAATCGGCTTATCAAGAAAGATTCAGTTGAATATTACAAAGGGAAAGCAGTTGCTTTCCCTTTTTCATATTCTATCGCCGTTGAGCAGTAAAATAGGTTAAATATAAATTCACTGTCTTGTTAATCTAGATACTGCTATAACTAATTGTATTAGATTATATAAGTTAGGATTCAAGGATGAGGCTACAGGTCATAGGGTTAATGCTAGGTAGCTTGTTGGCAGCGCCGACTTTCGCGACCCAATTGGAGGGTGGCACTTGGTTATGTAAACGGCCAGATACGCCGGAAAATATGTGGGAGACCACCTCTTATCAATTCATGCCTGATGGCACGATTCACTCCGAAGAGTGGCTAAGGCGTTCGGAGAACAATCAAGTACAGCTGGAATTTAAGCTGGCGGTAGACTACAGCTTTTTCCATAACGGATTAGATTATGTTTTGAGGCCTGTTAATCTGAGTCGAGATATCGTGGTCGATAAGAATAATGTTAATCCGTTCGATAGCGATGCCAGACGCGATCTTCTTGGCTACCGTATATTCTTTCAGCCTCAGTTCGAAAGTGTTAATCGCGCAGAGTTTGTAATGCGCCATCATATTACCCCCGACCAGCGCTTTACCCTGAATTGTTCACGTCAAACATAGCTTTTTAATGACCATATAAATCAGTATACCCAAGCACTTTGAAGTGACTTGGGTATATACCCAAGCTACTTCAAGATGCAGTTTCAGCGAGAATTTATAAGCTTTTAGACAAGGCTTTGTTTTGAAGATCTAGTGGCTCTAAATTGAAAAATATAGCTTATAGTGGACTGCATCGACTGCATCGACTGCGCTCTAGCAGCTTTTCTTTATATTGAGTGGGTGTTTGTCCCCTTTGACGCTGGAAGGCTTTGCTAAAGCTCTGGACATTTTTATAGCCAAGCTCTTCGGCAATCTCCTTAACACTCAGATCTGCCTGCATATATTTTATTGCTTGGTTACATAAGACATAGTTGGTAATCGAACTGAAGCTCCAGCCAAATTGGTGGAGGCGACGCTGAAGTTGCTGTCTTGATAAATTGAATTTCTCCGCAACAAAATTCAAGCTGGGGTAGCCATAGAAACGGGAGTAGTTGATCATTTCATACATCATTTTCGCCGCATCATGAGCCTGTGGCATATTGAGAAATTCATCTAACTCGAGGTTCGATAGCATCATGGGCCGTGTAAGCTCGAATGGGAAATTATTGCCATGCTCAAGAATAGAAATATCTAGCCATACCCGGGTTGAGGGACTGTTCCAGCGAATATCACAGCCAAAGAATTGCTCAAATTCCCCGTTACCACAAGGTGGTCCGCTTAACTCAATAGTGAGTGGGTGGTAATTCTCCCCCATAAAATAGCGCAGGGTATTGGTGAACATGATAGCCATACGTACACTGTCGTGAAAGCGCCCTCTGCCAGATGAAAAATGATTGTCATACGTCCACTTGATAATATTGCCTGATAGCTCACCGTGGAATGTTGCCCCTGACTGTAGGCAGGAGGTGCCATAATTTATCCTCCTGAAGGTAAGTGCTAACTCAGGGGTAGAGAGAAACCAGCCGCCAAGCTTGTCCATATTATTGAAGTTAATATCTTTCGCCATCTTACTGAGATAGGCCTGATCGCCAATTAAATGTTCGAGCTCCTCCAACCACTGATTGAGATCAGAAAAGGGTACCAAGGTCATTGGCTCTTCAATCAGCTTTTGCGGTACACCTAAATCAGCCAAAGTGATCCCATAATGCTTTTGTAGGGCGCGAACAAACGGCTGGAAGAAAATCGATCTTACAAAAGCAGCATGGAATTGGGATTCTGGAAATGGCATAGGCAGTTATTTGCTCTCTTGCGGTCTAATTATATTAAAATTTCAACTTAATTGATTCAATCTATCCGATGTTGTGATGCTTGTCACTATTCCTTACATAATCTCACCAACAAAAATAAATTGAAAAAAGCCGATACTTTCCAGTTTTTTATGTGTGATTGCGTATTGGCTTATTGATTATGCGTTAGTGAATTGGAGAACTGTTATGAGTCTCGTCAGCATGCCTTTCGTCGACAGCGGGGTTGATACCGCGCTTCATGTCGTCGCAGCCGTTATTTTGTTTGGATCCATTGCTGCGGCGGCTTTCGGGTTTTGGCGTATCCATGAATTACCGATACAAAAAGCCCACAAGAGTGAGCATCATCAGTTGGGGCTGATAACTGCCCTGACTTGGATTGGTTTTATCTGGCATTGGGTCTGGGTTGTGGCGGTGATTATCGCTTTCGTTGATGGTGAGCAAGCGCTTCGTCATATCCGTGATATCTGGAAGGAAAAAGAAACGCCTGAGCCTACTAAGCCTCAACCTGCTGCGAGTCACGCTTCAGGCGCTGAGGCAGTGATCATGACCGAAGAGGAGGCTGAAAATGCTTGAGGGTTTGGCGGTATGGTCACTGTTTATCTACCTGCTTCGTTTGGTGGGGATGCCGTGGAATAAGTTCACCAAGACATTTTCCTATTTAGGGGGTGCCGGTTGGTTGATATTTGTCTGGATAGGTTTGATTACCTTTGCACCGATGGACATGTCCGGTGGCTCGGTCGTTCAATCGCCGCACATTCAGCTGCGTCCGGGGTCGACCAAAATTAAAGGCCATGTCGACGAGATTCTGGTTCGCCCGAATGAAAAGGTGAAAAAAGGCCAGCTGATTTACACACTGGATGACGAGCAATACCAGATCGCACTTAAAAAAGCAGAAACTCAGTTGGACTCTGCAAAAGTAGCGCTGTCGATTTCGCAGGAAGATGTCCTTATTGCCAAGCAGAATCATCACGCGGCGTTAAAGGATATTGAGATTGCAAGCAACGAAATTGAAGCGGCCAAGGAAGATTTAGAGTGGAAAGCAACCACATTACGCCGCTACCAAGAGCAGAATAGGGTCGTTAAGCACACCATTACCGAAACACAGATGGATGAGCAACAAACGGCGGTGGATGTTGCACGGGCTAAACAGGTGACACTTAAGTCCCAGTTGGATAAAGCTCGGGTGTCTGCTCATCGTGCGCAGTTGGACTTTGAAAAATCTGAACTGTCCGTAGAAAGCCGCAGAGTCGATGTTGCCAACAAGAAAGAAGATGTCGCCCAAGCACAGTGGAACTTGGACAATACGCAGGTCTATGCGCCTGCTGATGGTTATCTCACCAACTATATTATGCGAGAAGGCCAGTATGTCGGCGTGATGCCTCGGATCCAGATGTATACCGACGAAAAGTATGTCTTGATGCGAGTCAACCATCAGGCCATCCGCAATGTAAAAGTAGGGCAGCAGGCTGAGTTCGCGTCGCCGGTCTATCCGGGTAAGGTATTCAGTGCCGAAGTTGAAGGCATTATTGAAGCCACAGGTGAATCTCAGGGGAGCTTGCTGGCAAGGGATGACAATGTCCGTCAGACCACAGGTCAGAATGCACTTAACAAACACCACTTTGTTCGCTTGAAGCTGACGGAGCCTGGTGATTATGACATTCCGGTTGGTTCTGTCGGTCTGGCGTGGATCAGTGCAGAAAAGCCAATTGATTTCTTGGCATTTTTAGATGTGATCCGCGGCATCATTATCCGCATGAAGTCCCAGATTTACTTCATCTGGTCGATGTAGGCATACCTGTAACTCGAAATGGGTTAAGTATCGATTACCGCTCTGGGATAACAAGGTTCTCCGAAGCTGAGTTATCCCATTTTTACTACGATAATGCTGACCGTAGTGGCTGCAATTCTGCTAGGCTAAGGAATTGCAGCCTTTTTTTTATCTACAAAGCCCTGTCTTTTTAGTCCAGCCTTCTAAGTCCTTCAACTTGATATATAATCGTGGATCACAAGGAGTGTTAATTATGCCTTTTGTTTTCCCGAGTTCTCAGTTCTACTTTCGAGCGTTTTCCTGTTCCAAATTAGCGCACTGCCTGTTTGTCTTCAGTGCGATTGCTGCGTTGTTTTCCCCAATTTCTAGCGCAACGGCGCTTCTGCAGGAGGTCGATTTTGGCGATTCTGTCGATTACGTCCGAACATTGCCTGATGGATTTGATTGTTCGGCCCTATATCAAGCCGATATAGAAGAAGGTAGTGAGCAAGAAGGTATTGCATTTTGTTTTGACCAAACGCGCTTGTTCCATACCGAAGGAGGAATGCTGACCGCTTTTATGGCTGACGGTGTGGTTGATAAAGTGGAATATACCCTTGATATGTCGCTGGCCAACTATAATGCAGTGCTGTCTGGCTTGCGCCGTCAGAACTACGTCTTCACTCAGGTTACGGTTGGGGATGAAACATTGGATGTATTATCCGGGCTTAAACTTTTGGACAGGCAAACGCTCGATGACCAATTGTTTACCTTGGCCAATCAAGCTGATTTTTCTTCCCTACGAGAATTTATCTTGCTTGATCACCGCAGCTTTAAGCGGGCGCTCAAGGCCGATATCAAGAGTGTGGAGAGTTGGTTGAACAGCAAGGTGGTTCAGCGGGGATTTGAGCGGTTGACGATGGTACGCGTTAAGGTCAACGGCGATGAAATCCTGCTTCAGGCCAGCCAACCATTTGCTGGGTAGATATACGAAGCGGCGCATAGCTAAGAAGTCAGGGGAGATTAATCCTTGCGGAGTTTCTTGATTGTTGAGATTGGGGTTGGAAAGCGGTTCACCACCCAATAGGTCGAGATGATAAACGTCGTGATGGTTGCCATTTGAATAAATAGGGTCGCTTCCATTGACAGTGACCCACTGATCATGGCGGCATAGGCAACTAAAAAAGAAAACTCACTGGCTTGGCTGAGCCTAGCACTCAGTTCATGCTGCATGGTAGGTTTTTCTTTGGCGAGTTTTAGCGCGAAAGAGAATCCCCAATATTTGATCACAACCAGTACCCCGCCGAATGCTATGCCAAAGAAGGTATAGATATTCCATTCACTGAAATCCATCCTTGCCCCAATCGCAAAGAAGAACAAGATCAAAAAGAATTCACGCAGTGGTTTTAAGTGTACTGAAATAGCTTGTGAGACCCGGCTGGTGGCAATTGAGATCCCTGCAATAAAGGCCCCACTTTCGTAAGATAATCCCACCTGATGGCTCAATTCGGCCCAGAAAAAGCACCATGCGAGGGTGGCGAGAAAGCTGTATTCCTGAATGACATCAAATCGTTGGAAGAGGGGTAAGATAATATAGCGCACACCTATAAACGCTAAAGTACATATCGCCACAAATTTACCTAACATCAGCAGAAATCCTACCAACATGGCATTGCCACCATCCATATTGAGAAAGATGATCACACTGATCGCGATGACGTCTTGTACCAGCAAAATACTGGTGATCACTTCCCCCATTCGCTGATGGTGAAGCGTTGTTGTTGGGATAAGTTTTAAGCCAATGACGGTACTAGAAAACATCAGTGCTGCCGCACAGATCAGTGCATCAATAACTGACAGTTGGATAGCCAAGCAAAATAAAAGAGTAATGGTAAAAAAGAAGGCACAGGTGCCAAGGGTGATAATGGCACTCTCTTTGAATAGGCTAAGTAACTTGTTGGGCTGTAAGTTCAAACCGATAAGGAACAGCAACAAAATCACGCCAACATTGCCAAATTGGGTGATGTGTTCGGTGTTAGGGATCAGGTTGAACCCGTAGGGACCAATAACCACTCCGGCGGCAATGTACGCGAGGATAATCGGCTGGCAGGCATATAAAAACAGCGTACCGAGGATCGCTGCGCTGATAATAATCGCACACAGTTCAAAAATGATCGGCGCTAAATCAATCGGCATAGCGGTACAATCCCATGTGATAACCCCTATAACATGGTGTCACATAAGTTTGGCCTAAGTTGCTATGTTACGCCTAAGCGCTTAGTTGCATTAAGCGTTGATGTCTCGAGGCGGCCAAAATACCATTCAGTAACAAGCGTGATCTGCATCACGATTTGGCGTATGGGGCGTTGTCCAGCACTCATACAGAATGGTATTCTGTTTAATGTAATGGTTCTCAGCAATATGGATGTTGCTTAATTAGGCTTATTTGCAGCGGGCTGATGCCCGCTTTTTTTTATCTACGTTACCTGGATGAGTTCTAGTAACGTTATTAACGCCTTCTGGTTTGAATCTCAACAATACCTCGTTTTGTAATCCCAGCTTGCTGGGTATTTTGGTTTCCTACACTTTTGTACTTAAAGGTAATATGCCGTAGGTTTCGGGCTTGATGGCGTGGAACAGGAATAGCACGGCTGGTTTTTCCTTTGAAAAGAATTCCTAAGTCATCTGTAACTATTTTGCTCCCATCTCGAAAATGTAAAGTGATAGAGTCCATATTAATAATGCCTTGTTTTGATTTTAGGCGTACTTGACGAATATCTCGGTTATGCCTGTTAATATTGACTCTATCTGTATCTTCTCGATAGGTAACACGGCGCTCCGTTAGTTTCTCCCAATCCTTAGCAAATGCTGGTTGTGTAAAGGTTAGAAGCACGGCAACAAAAACAAATAAATACTTCATTGAAAACACCTCATTGCTTGCATGTAAAATTATGATTTCATTAGGGAATATACGGGGTGCGTTCACTCTATAATTGTTACCTAGCTTTGAACAGGCTACTATGTCAGCGTTTAGTTAAACCATCTTGATTTGTATTTTTTATTGCCGGCTTTGACTTTAAAGCGTGTATATTTGTGCATTTAAAAGCACGAAATACCTTTTTTTCGGGATGGAATGTTATAGAGAATAAGGCTTGCGGATTAATCTTGCGTACGCTGGGTTTCAAATCGCACTGCTTGGTCTGCAGTGCGATTGTTAGTAAGAAGGGGGATATCAGAGGTAATCAGAGATATCGATCAAACCAATTGAGCTCTTGTTTTACGACCGACTCAAAGTGTTCACCGGTATAAACTTCATAATGAGTTGCTTGCTCCTCAATATAAAGAGCTTTGGGCTCGTTAGCGTGGGCAAATAACGCTTCTGATTCCGAAACCGGATTGACCCCATCGTTAGCGGCTGCGACGATCAACAAAGGTGCCGTCAGGTTTTTTACAGCTTCAATCGGTTTGTGGTTCATGGTTTCCCATACGGTTAAAAATGGGATTTTAATCGAAAGAGCCGGGAAGTCATTTTTGTATTGATTGAAAAACGCGACAGACTGTTCATCGCTTAATACTTTAGCGATTGGAACCATCATTTCTTTGCCAGTCTTGGCTTTTTTATCACGCATCCGCTCAAGCGTTGATAAAAACTTCTCTTTTTCCGCCACTGCCATATCCCCGGTAATTACAGTCTCTCCATCAGCGAAAGTTAATTGTGCAATCACACATTTCACCGCTTCAGTCTGGCTGGCTGTAATGATGGCATTAGCACCACCGAATGAGCTTCCCCAAAGAGCGATTCGCTCAGGGTCTAAATTTGGCTGCTCTTGTCCCCACGCAATAGCAGCATGAATGTCTTCAATTTGTAATGCTGGAACCAAGCGTCCTGCTTCGCCTTGGCTTTCGCCAAAACCACGGTAATCAAAGGTAAGTGCGGCATAGCCTTGTTCAGCGAAGCGCTGGGCGAAAGCTGGGATCAGTAGCTCTTTAACCCCGCAAAAGCCATGACAAAGAATGATGAGAGGCAATGGGGCCGCAGTATTATTGTCAGGCAGGTATAGGTGACCTGCAATGGTGGCGTCTTTTGATTTGAATTCAATCTGTTGAGGCATTATCTGATTCCCTTGGCCAATGTTAACGAACATTGGGTTTTATACAGCATGTTGCATTATCTACTGCTCTGACCTATCGCCTACCCGTAACTTCTTGAATCCAGCTCACCTTTTATCAGAATCCGGTTGAAAGTTCTGTTTTATGACCACTGGAAAGCTATTAGCCACGTAGCTTGTCAAAAATCAATTGATGAGAAAGTGCCAAAGAATTTAAATAAGCTTTCCAGTTCTTCAAAGTTATCATCACCATCAGCTTGTTTTTGAACCAAGAAAAGCAGTAATTCTATAAACAAAAAACCTATGGTTCGGCTATGGAAAATCGAGTCAACATCACTGGGTAGGACATATTGCATGTTGCTGTATTTGCCGTAGGGATTGGATTGCGTGTTGGTGATTACGGTGACATGGGCTTGTTTGTTGTTGAAAAAGCGCGTGATATCGATAACAACAGGATTAAAACGGTAGTAGGAAAATGCGATCAGTATATCTTGCTGTTTAACCCCGAGAAGCGCCTTAGGCAACTCACCTCTATCGAGCGGTAGCAATACAACCTCTGCCCGGCTGTATTTCAACAGGGTTGAAAAATGAATTGCTAATGCGCCCGAAGAGGCTGGCCCAACAACATATATCGTTCGGTTTTTGTCGGCGATTAAAGTTGCCAACTTCTCAAGCTCATGAATGTTGAGATCATGTGAGAACTGTTCGATAAGTCCGCTGACATTGCCGATATAGCGTTTGACGTCATCCTTAGTATCTGTTGGATTCGCTGACGCTTTTGATTTATTCGCTTCAATGGGCGCGACCATCGTCTGTGAAATGAGGTCTTTTTTGAGTGCTTTTTTAAAGGCTGCATAGCCAGTAAAGCCGAGTTTGTTTAAATAGCGACCAATGGTGGCCTTACTGATCTTCGCTTTTTGGGCGAGATCAATAATGCCGTAGTAGGAAAGCTCTTCAAAATGCGTGACTATGTAATGATGCAGGTTTGCTTCTGATTCGGTAAAAGGTTGAAATTGCTCTGCAAGCTGTTTGTATGTTGCCAGATCCAAGTGGTCTTTCATCGTGTCACTACAAAAAAGAAATCAATGGGAAATGACATTTCACATCGTTTCTTGTCACGATGCAAAGGTGGCGTTGATATCAGTCAATCTTACGGTATTTGTGTGATCTGGATAGCAATAACTGGGTCGGTCCCGGTGGTTTGAAGGACCCAAGTAAGCCGCTTTTCCCTCTATGCCGAGTTATGGAGCGTACAAGTGTCGGTATTGTGGGAAGACTTTTAAAAGCTTCACACTTTTTATTGAGAATATCGGCTTCCCATACAGCTTTATTTTGTCTCGCGCCAAGATAACCGCAATTTAAAACATCAATAAAGGTTATTTATATGGTCGCTCTGCTTGCACTGCCCATCGTCTTTGGCGCAGGCTGTTTGATTGTGAAGAAATACAACACACAGGCTGTGCTATTTGGTTCTGGCATCTTGATGATGATTGTCGGCGCTCTGGCTGGTGGCTCTGAGTTTTTGCCAAAAGGGGTGAATACTTCTGGCGCCACTGTTGTGGACTTTTTCTTGGTTATCCAATCCATAAGCTCGTCCACGTTGGCCAAGCTGGGTTTGATTATTATGGCCGTGGGTGGTTTTTCTAAGTACATGGGGCATATTGGGGCGGCAAATGCATTAGTGACGGTAACGACCAAGCCATTGTCGGCTATCAACAACCCTTATATTATTCTGGCTCTGACGTATATTTTGGGCCAGTTCTTGAACGTCTTTATTCCAAGTGCGGTTGGCTTGGCGATGCTGCTGTTAGTTGCTTTGTATCCAGTATTGGTTGGTATTGGTTGTACGCCAGCATCTGTTGCTGCCGTGCTGGCAACTACTGCTTGTCTTGACTTAGGGCCGGCTTCAGGCGCATCAAATAAGGCGGCAGAAGTGATTGGTATTGATGCTGCGTCTTACTTTATTCAACATCAGCTATTTGTGGGTGTGTGTGCGGCTTTGGTTATTGCGGTTCTGCACTTTGTCTGTCAGAAATGGTTTGATAAGCGCGATGAAAAAAATGGGGTAACTTACGAGCTGAACGCGAAAGAAGATACCGCTCGAGAAGCGCCGATGTGGTTTGCGATTTTGCCTGCACTTCCACTGGTTTTGCTGCTGACTTTCAGTAAGTTTGCCATTACTGCGATTAAAATCGATGTTGTGACGGCTATGTTCATTAGCCTAGCTGTTGCGATGCTGTGTGACTACATCTATTCAAAAAATGGTAAAGCGGTAGCAGCCTCGCTCAAGGTATATCTTCAGGGGATGGGGGATGTATTCGCAGGCGTGGTGTCACTGATTATTGCCGCTCAGACATTTGTTGTTGGCTTGAAGGCTATCGGTTTTATCTCTGGCCTGTTAGGCGTAGCTGCGCATCTTGGTTTTGGCTATACCATGATGGTGAGTATGTTGGTTGTTATTATCGGTATTACGGCGTTGATGTCAGGGTCTGGTAATGCCGCGTTCTTTAGCTTCTCTAACTTGGCCCCGGATGTTGCAACGCAAGTCGGCGTGTCTACTGCGGCTTTGGCGCTACCGATGCAGCTTTCAGCCGGTATCTTCCGTTCATTCTCACCGGTAGCGGGTGTGGTTATCGCTTGTGCTGGTGTCGCTGGGATCCCTCCAATGGAACTTGTTAAGCGTACAGCAATCCCAATGATGGGAGGATTACTGACAGTTCTTCTTATTACATTTATTGGCGCTTAGGATGATAGTTATGCCCGGTTCAAATGTCTCAGTTTTCGACTCAACGCTCTATTCTCCGTTATTTACTCAAAAAGAAATGAAGAGAATATGGTCAGACGATAACCTTATCCAATCCTGGTTAACCTTCGAGGTTAGTATTGCCAGAGTACAGGCTGAGCTGGGACTGTTTCCTAAGCAAGCCGTCACATCTATCGAGACGGTCTGTGATGCCAACAATATCGATTGGGTTCGTTTAGCACAGGATACTCAAACGGTTGGCATGGCGATTAAACCTTTGGTCGATCAGTTGACAGAGCAGGGTGATGATCACGTCAAGAAATACCTGCACTGGGGGTGCACGACCCAGGATTTATTGGACACCAGTTTGGCGATGCGGGTGAAACAGACCCTTGATCTGGTGCGTGGGCAGCTAACCGCCTTGGGTGATCAGCTTGAAACGATGGCTCTTGCCCATAAGCAAACGGTGATGGTTGCACGGACAAATTCGATGGATGCACTGCCGACAACTTGGGGCCTGCAGGTGAGTAGCTACCTTCAGGAGGTTACCCGGCATATTGTTCGCCTTGATGATTTGTACCCACGGGCAACCACTGGCATGTACGGTGGGGCGGTGGGGAACTTGTCATCAATAGGCCCACAGGGGCTGGCTGTGCGTAAAGAACTGTTTGCTGAGCTTGGCCTGACAGAGCCAAAAGGATTGGGCAATGCGAGCTTGGATCATATTGCCGAGCTGATCCAATTTTTTGCCTTGATCCATGGCACTTTGTGCCGAATCGCCAACGATACGGAGACTATGGGCCGGGCACCTATTGCTGAAGTGCGAGAAGGCGAGTCAGGTGGCGGTTCGAGCACCATGCCGCATAAAGCCAACCCACGAGCCGCCAACATGATCCAGACCCTGTCACGTATGGGGTGGATGTATGCCAGCAGCGCCCCGAATTTGATGGATCAGCACGATGTTCGATCCGCTTCAATGCGGGTGCTGAACTGGAGTTTAGTCCCTGAATCATCATTGGCGGTGTCTACTGCATTGGAGCGTGCTCAGAGGTTATTGGCCAATCTTGTGGTGAATAAAGGGCGGATGCAAGACAACTTCGAAGCGTCACGCAATTTCATCATGTCGGAAGCGGTGATGATGAAAGTGGCCGAAAAAGCAGGCCGGGGCGAAGGCTACAGCAAGGTTAAAACGGCCATTGCCCATGCTCCTAATAAAGGAAGCTTGGCGGATGTGCTCAAACAGGACTGCGAGGTTTCAGCCATTCTGTCACCAGACGAGATCGATGAAGCGTGTAACCCACTTAACTACCTCGGCAGTAATGATGAGTTAATCGATGAGACAATTGCGCTATACAGAAAGGTCAACACGCCCTAGCGTGCATTGAACCTATCTTTAATGTTCCTCAGAGCTAGTGTTCGCACTAGCTCTGATTTGCCATATCGGGACTACGCTCTACCCTTAATGTTTATGGCATAAGATGTTGAGCCCAACCGTATGACAAGTGGCAAAGATCCTGTTGTTCCTTTGATTAAGTCAGGCTACGCACGTTTAATCGTAGAGATTTTTTACGAATACAATCATGATCCCCACCAAGTGATCAAAGACTCCGGGCTACCACCGGACCTCTTTGATCTAGACCAAGAGTTCCTGCCCCAAGAACCAATGAAAAAGCTGATATACCTATTGGCTAACCAGCTAGGGATCACCCAGTTCGGCGATATATTACGAACCGCTATCCGTAGAAAAGCGATACCCCGGCTGATCGGTGAATTTGCCGATTGTAAAACAGTAAAAGAAGCCCTTGCCTTGACTCAAACCGTGTTTCAGCATGACTCGACCGTTGTAAACGTTGGTCTGGAGGAAAGCCATGGCAGAACTTGGTTCTGGTGTAAGCGCAGCGTTGATGAAAGTGCACATTTTTTATGGTCCGAAGTGTGGGCTGTGGTATACGGGGTGGAGTTTGTCCGTGTGCTTACCCATAGTGACTGGTTACCGAGTCAAATAAAGATCCAATCCAATAATTCGGATATATACAGCGCCATTTTGGGCAACTCAATTCAGTATTTTGTGGGGAATGAGAGGATTGAATGGCTCATTGATGATGATGTTTTAGCGCAGCAACCGCGGATCACCGCCAAAGACTCAGAGACCAAAGCGCCTTTAATCAGCTGGCATGCCAATTTTACCGACCGTGTTTTTACCTCTTTGCTGCCTTACGTTAGGGAACGTAACTTGACCCTAGAGGAAGCGGCTGAGCTGCTCAGTATGAGCCCTCGAACGTTACAAAGGAGACTGACTGAAGAGCGAACCAGTTTCCGGCGGCTCAAAGATAACCTCCTCTATACCGTCGCGGTAGATATGATGGGAGAAGATTTATCACTGACGCATATTGCAAGCCAACTGGGGTATTCAAATATCGCTCATTTTTCCCGATCTTTTAAGCGTATCAGCGGCCTCACACCAAAGGTGTATCAGAAAGTTATCCTGAGCTTGGATAAAGAGTCTTAGCCAGTACCTAATTTCCCGTTTCTATTTGCGTGACTTGCACCACAGTTATTGATTTTTAGAGTTATTACTCTAAAATTAGCGAATCAAGCCAAATAGACAGGCATATAGGTATTTTCACAATGAAATTAACGCCAGCTGCAGTGCTCACCTGCTGGGCGATGATAGTTATACCGGCATCTGCGAGTGCCAATAACATTATTGTTAATGACCCACATAACGCTTCCTACCGTGCCGTAACTGCATCTGCGGCTCAACATCCGGTCAGTTTTCTGGATGCTTGGCAGGCGGTTGTCAGCCAAAATGATGGCCTCGCTGCTGAGCGGGCCAATATTGAGCGCAGCCAAAACATGCAAGATGCTGCGAGAGATCTGTATCTACCATCAATCAGTGCGACGGCGAAATATACCCGGCTTGATAAGCCGGTAGAAATTAAGCCTTCGGACTTAATCGACAGTATGCCCATTGGTGGTGTTGTTCCCTCGTTACCACTTGTTGATCAGCTCTTTACATCCCAGCTGACCAAGCGTGAGGTGTTTACCAGCTCAATTCGTGCGGTATGGCCAATTTTTACGGGTGGCCGTATCACTGCGGCGCAGGATATAGCTAAAGGCCAAACGGAAGAAGCAACCCAACTGCTTGCCATGAAGCAGCAGGCGACCTTTGAAGATCTATCCAAATTCTATTTTGGTGTTGCTTTGACTCAGCAGGTACTGGACACGCGTATCGAAGTTGAAAATGGCCTGAAGAAGCATTTTGAGCGTGCGCAAAAACTGGAGCAACAAGGCCAAATCGCAAAGGTTGAGCGTCTGCAGGCACAAGCCTCTTACGATAAAGCCAGAGTTGAGCGCCAGAAAGCCCAACGCGATATGGAAATTGCCCAGGTTGCGTTGACCAAGCTATTGAAAGTAGAGGCACCAGCTGTGCCAAGCTCTTCACTGTTTGTTAACGAGTCTCTTCCTCCTATGTCGGCGTTTATCGAAAAGACGCTAGCGGGCTATCCCGGCCTGCAACTTCTTGATGCCAAGAAAAAACAAGCCCAAGGTTTGATGGCAGCTGAAAAGGGTAAGTATTACCCGGAAGTGTACCTCTACGGTAATTACAACCTTCATGAAGACGATACGCTTGCCGCGAAAACAGCGCCGGATTGGGCTGTTGGCGTAGGGGTGAATATTCCACTGCTCGATAGCTCTGGTCGCTCCGGTAAAGTAAAAGCAGCACACAGTGCCGTTACCCAAGTGAACTATCTACGTGCACAGGCAGAGCAAGATCTTACGGTGCTGGTAGAGAAAACCTACCGTGAGGCGATGCAGTCTTTGGAAGAATACAACGGATTGGCATCAAGCTTGGCGCTTGCCAAAGAGAATGTCAGTTTGCGCGAAAAAGCATTTAGCCAAGGCTTGTCGACGTCATTGGATGTTGTAGACGCAGAGCTATATCTGGCCAGTGTGAAAACTCAGCGTGCAGGTGCAGCTTACCAATATGTCATTTCTTTGGCTCGTCTGTTGGCGGTCAGCAGTGAAATCAACAGTTTTAAACAATATCAGCAATATCAAGGGTTAGAGGTACAGTCATGAAAAACGGCAAATCAAGTGCGAAAGTGATCGCCGCTGCAGTGTCAGTCACCGCTGTGATTGGATGGCTGGGCTATCAATTTTGGTCGGCCTATCAACCCGCTCCTATTCGTATGCAGGGCCAAATTGAAGCCCAGCATTACAATATTTCTTCTAAGGTCCCGGGCCGTATCGAGCAGGTACTGGTTCGTAAAGGCGATAAAGTTGCAAAAGGGGATTTGATTTTCACCCTATCTAGCCCGGAAATTGATGCCAAACTAGAGCAGGCCCGGGCGGGTGAACAGGCTGCCGACGCGATGTCTCAACAGGCAGAAAGTGGTGCTCGAGAGCAGGAGATTGCGGCTGCGCAAGACCAATGGCAAAAAGCCAAGGCGGCAGCAGCCTTGATGCAAAAGACTTATCGCCGCGTGGATAACCTCTACAAAGAAGGGGTGATGGCAGAGCAGAAACGTGATGAAGCTTATACCCAATGGCAAGCCGCACGTTATACCGAGCAAGCGGCCTATCAGATGTACACCATGGCCAAAGAAGGGGCTCGGGTGGAAACCAAGCGTGCAGCGGCAGAAAAAGCCCGTATGGCTGCGGGGGCCGTCGCTGAAGTGGAAGCCTATGCGGCCGATACCCAGATCTCTAGCTGGTTTGATGGTGAAGTAAGCCAAGTGCTGTTGCACGAAGGTGAGCTTGCTCCCCAAGGTTTCCCGGTCGTCAGTGTCGTCGATATGGAGGATGCCTGGGCACTGTTCAATGTTCGAGAAGATAATCTTAAACACTATCAGCAAGGCATGGAGTTCAAAGCGAAGGTGCCGGCACTGGGTGATCAGGCGTATACCTTTAAGGTGACTCACGTTGCCGTGATGGGTGATTTTGCTACTTGGCGTACAACGGATGCTGCTCAGGGTTTTGATATGCGTACGTTTGAGGTAGAAGCACGCCCGACTGAACCGGTTACTGGGCTTCGTGTTGGTATGAGTGTGATTGTAAGCGAATGATGATGCAATTCGCTCGTGAATGGCGACTGATCCGCAATGAGCGCTGGCTGTTGTCGATGACAACATGGCTGCCCTTGATGCTGTTTGCAATTATCTGGGGCATTTTCTCGGCAGGTATCGCAAGAGATTTACCCATTGGTGTGGTCGATTTAGACCACAGCCAAGTGTCGCGGCAGTTGGTGCGTTATTACGATGCAAATCCAACACTGGCTATCTCTGACACCTATACATCTGTTGCAGAGGGAAGCCATGCCCTCCGAGGTGGTGATATATATGCGCTGGTGGTGATCCCAACGAATTTGGAGCAAGACACTAAGTTAGGGAAGTCACCGACGGCCACTGTGTTTTATAACAGTCAGTTTGTGCTGATTGGTAAATTGGTGAACTCAGCGGTTGTGCAGGCCCAGGGAACCCTCAACGCGCAAATCGATACTATGAGAAATATGCTCTCTGGCAGTCGTGTACCCCAACAAGCGCTAGGTCAGGCCGTTCCGGTCACAAACCAGATCACACCACTGTATAACGCCAATAGCCACTATGGCCAATTCTTGGTGTCGGCCACGATTCCGGCTATATGGCAAATCGCGATAGTGATCACTACCATTATCGCTTTATCGGCTGAACAGCGTCGTGGAGGAGTTAACGCTTGGTTAGGGACTACTCCGATAAGTAATTTTATTGGCAAACTTATCCCTTACACACTGCTGTTCTTTATCCAAGGGCTTATGTTCCTTGTTGCCTTGTATGGGTTACTGGATTGGCCAATGCACGGGCAGTGGTGGATTCTATTACTTGCACAGTTACTCATGGTTCTTGCCTGCCAGGGTGTGGCCTGCTTGTTCTATTTGTTCACCCTTGATGCAACCAAAGCAATGAGTTTGGCGGCAGGGTTTACCGCTCCGGCTTTTGCTTTTGTTGGGGTTACCTTTCCTGCTTCAGACATGCCTAATTTTGCGCTGGCATGGCGGGCTATGCTGCCAGCGAGCCATTATTTGGATGTCCAACTGCATCAGGTCAACCATGGTATGACCGCTCTACAGGCAATGCCGCAATTGCTTTGTTTGTTGGCTTTTCTAAGTACTTGGATAGTGGCGGCTTGGCGAGTCAATAAATTAAGCATAAAGCTAGAGGGGGGCGTATGAGTTGGCGTTCATTGTTTAAGTTTGAACTTAAGGCCATTTTTACCAATCCTTCGATTTTATTTACAGTGTTTGGCGGGGTATTGATTTACTCGTTTCTCTATCCGCTACCTTATACCAACCAGTTGCCGCGAGAGCAGCAGATCGTGGTGGTAAATTTGGACCAGTCGGAATTAGGGCGCAAACTGGAGCGTATGGTTGATGCGACGCCTCAGGTGATGATTACCACCCGAGCCGAGTCGATTGATGCCGCCAAAGCGTTGGTGAATAAAGGCACGGTACAAGGGGTGTTGGTGATCCCGAAAGACTTCCAGCGAGATGTCTTGCTCGGCAAAAGTCCAACCTTGGCCTATGGGGGGGATGCTGCTTATTTTCTTGTGTATGGCACTATTGCTGAAGGGATAGTAACGGCAGCGGGTACATTGGGCGCAACGGTAAAAGTGACACGCATGGTAATGGCGGGTAGCGACATGGCATTGGCCGCTGAGCATTACACGGCGATTAAACTCAATGCCCAGCCGGTGTTTAATCCGACAATGGGCTATGTGAACTATGTGGTACCGGCAGTCTTTGTATTGATCCTTCACCAGACATTACTGATTGCAGTCGGTTTGTTGGGCGGCGGGCAAAATGAGTACTTGCGAGCAGGCCAAAGTGGCTACTGGGTACACTTTCCAGCTAGGCATGTGGTACTCGTTCGTGGCATTGTATTCACCCTTATCTACCTGCCTTTAGTTATGTATTACTTTGGGTTCAGCTTCAGCTATTACCATATTAGCCGATTAGCTTCGATCATGGATTTGGCTTTGATCACTATGCCATTTTTGTTAGCTGTGATCTTTTTGGGCATGATTTTAGGGCAGTTGATCCCAAGGCGAGAGCTAGCAACTGTGGTGGTATTGCTAAGTTCACTACCGTTGGTTTTTTCGACTGGATTTATTTGGCCGGTTGAAATGATCCCGGAACCTATATTATTGCTGTCGCAGTTTGCTCCATCAACCCCGGCAATTAATGCATTTCTGCGAATTAACCAAATGGGAGCCGACTTTGACCAAGTGTTGTCCCTATGGGGGCAGTTATGGTTACAGGCCGTTGTCTATGGGGTAATTGCTGCGAGGATGATGCTAAGAGTTAAACGCAAAAATAAGCTACCTATTAAGCGATAGGTAAAAAAGTGCGACTACCTTGTAGTCGCACTTTTTATTTATAGGGAGTCTTTTCTATTATTCAACTTTTACCAAAATACTTGAGTCAGTGTGAGAAACGGACTGACCATAAATATCCAATATCGTAGTCTGAGAATAGGTCATCTTGTCATCTTCAATTTGAATACTCATCGTGAAATCAGTCGTTTTTGCATTTTCTGTCATGTAATTTGATTCAGCAATTCCACGGTCAGACGCAACCAGTGTCATTTGATCGCCGGCAGCCCCTTCGGCGGTTACACAGGTATTTCTTGGGACACAGAAAGAGTTATAAACTTTTTGGTTGGCTTTATCATAAACAAAGTAGCCACGCTGATCATGGAACTTTGAATCGTCCGCTTTGCGGAACACTTCCTGCTTGTAATATAGCGCGACAAGGTATTGATCGCTGGCATTGGTGGCATCAGCGGCAACTTCAAAGGTGATGGTTTCGTAGAAAGGTGTTACAGCGGGTGAGCCCGCCTGAACATCTAAGTTTTTCTGGGCGGGGGCAATATCGACACCGCCAGCATCGGCAGAGATCCAAGTCCCGACCAACTGGGCGAGTGGGCCGAAGTCCATACCATCAATGATAGTGCTGTCATTATCATCAGCAAAAACGGGTAGAGATAATGCCGCCGATACGCCAAGAGCAATAATTGTGTTTTTCATACTGAGCTTCCTTTTTATTTTCAATTTAAGATGAATTAATTATTGTTATGGCGGCTACTTTACATGAACTAATGTTGGTGAATTATTGATCTATGTTAATTATTGTTTTTGTAAATGATATTTTATTTTTCACTATGTGATAAAGGAATGCTGTAAGAATAAACCCTTACACTTTGAATTATGGAGAAATACTTATAGCGAATGGGGGTAAATTAATGCTTGGGTGTAAATAAAAGCCACCAGAGCAATAGATGGCTTTTATTGTTGGCGTGATTAGAATAATTCAACTTTGCTTAGTTGTGTCGAAATAGGAAAGATAGAAATATTCTTGCTAGATAGAACTCTATTAATAGTTTCTGATTCAGAAACAAAATCAACGTCAACAGAGCAGGTACTGAATTCTGTTTTCAAACTGTCTATAGTTATGTCGAAAAGTTGTTCTAAATTCTTGTGGTAATCGCCGGTGAGCATTCCTTCACCATTGCGAGAGTCGATACTTTTTACTAGCGCTGTTATGTCATCAACATTATATTTACAGATGAGATGTTCCGAAATATATTCATAAGTATGGTTGGCGCTCTTATCTAGGGTAATTGCAACATCTTCACCATTTATCGTACCTGAAACCCCAAAAGTTTGTGGTAGAGAGTCCAAGCTTCCCTCTGATACCAGTTCGCCATTTCGGGTATACATGAATTCATAACTACTGGCATTATTGGGCAGTGTATAACTGTAACTGGTACCAAAATCAGTTGAGAAATCCTCAGTCAGCGTGATCTTTTTCCCATCAGCCAATAACTCAATCTTATCGTGATGATCAACGAATAGCCCTACTTGAGGGTTTGTATAGTTGTAAATCTTGGTCGTACCGCTAACTGAGAGATCACTGCTGTCGACAATGATGTTTGTATTGAAATTCAATTGGCTGGTGTTGTGGCCGCTGCTAGCATCTGAATTTTGGGTTGTGGCTGGAATACTGATGACATTGCCAGTGTTTGCTGTGCTGTCGTTATTACTTGTACCTTCGCTTCCTCCACCTCCGCCGCCACAGGCAGTAATGAATAAGACCGGTAATGAAGCAATTAAGCCCTTTGATAATGTTCTCATCTAAATCCCTTTTTTTTGATGGTGTTATCAGAGTTATCAATTTTAACAAACACTTGAATGCATTGAACTGCTTGCAATATATTACGATTGGATTTTATGAAGTGCTTCGACATTTTGCGAAATCTCAGCATGAAGTGGTGAGTGGACTTCACAAATCAAGCAGAGCAGAGGCAGGGATTGAGTGTATTTTGACTGAATGAACAAGGGCTGCATGAAGGGTGAAAACGCGCTCATTCACCCTCCATCCTATATATCTAAGCAATTTGAAATCACTTGGGTATAAATCTATTGTGCTGCAGTTGGGGCCTGATAAGCTTTTGTTCCGTATAGTGGAACGGTCGACAGACTATGCTTGAAGCTACCTTCTGTCTCTTTCGTTGTGTAAGACAGGTACAGTAGTGTTTGGTTCTCAGCATCATAGATACGTCTGACTTTCATTGTTTTGAAGAAGATGCTTTTTGACTTTTTAAAGACCACTTCACCTGACTTAGACTTGTCAATCTGTGCGATCATTTCTGGTGTAATGTCACCCGTTTGACGGCAGGAAATGGAGCTATCACTTGGGTCGGCAAGGCTTAAATTCGCTTCGACAGATGCGATATGGCAGGTTACTCCCGTGACGACATCATCTTTTAAATGGCCGATTTTTATATCCTTCATGGTGAACATACCAAGACTCACATCACCGACTTCATCATCCGAGCAACCACTTAACACTGTAGAGGCAGCAAGCAGACCCGCAAGCAGTAGTTTTGATTTCATTATTATTTCTCCATCATTTTTCACCATGATAGCAGTAACTTGGCGCTAATTTCTAATTCCTGCATGACAAAGCTGTAATTCTTCAAATCGTAACATGCGAGTTTGTGCGTCATCATACCGTCGTATTTCGCTCATTTTTTTGCCGTAAAAGTGCCACGGTTCGGTCATCTACCTGTTTCATAATATTAATTCACTTGTTGAATAAATAGGCAGGAAACAACATGGAAGTGACAAGCCCTTTCCGGCTCCCTCGTAAAACGCCATTCGGTGTGGGAGAGCACGTTACTGAGTGGGCGACGGGGTTAAAAAAGCTCGATCAGTTTTACGCGGCCCGCCCTGTCGGCGGCGATGTGGCTGTTTTTCTCCGTTACGCCCTAGATACCCTAGGGATTCAATACTCGATAAAGCAAGGTTCGCTTGCCCAGATTCCTGCTCTTGGGGCGACCGTTGTCGTGGCTAACCATCCGCTGGGTTGCGTCGAAGGCGTCATACTGGCGGAGTTGCTGCGTTCAGTTCGTAAAGACATTAAGATTTTGGCTAACCATTACCTGAAAACGGTTCCTGAATTAGACGAGTTGTTTATCGGGGTCGATGTGTTCGAAGGCCCGCAAGCTGTGAAAGCCAATATCAAAGCGCTCAGAGAAGCCCACAAGCACCTTGCGCATGGCGGGTTGCTGCTGATGTTTCCGGCAGGGGAAGTATCAGCATACGATAGCAAAACACGCAGCATTACCGATAAAGACTGGAGCCACTCTGTTAGCCGTTTAATTAGCAAAAGCAAGGCGACAACAGTGCCCGTCTATATTGATGGCAAAAACAGCCAGAAATTCTATATGGCAGGCAGGGTTCACCCGTTGCTAAGAACATTAATGTTGGGGCGTGAGTTGCTCAACAAACGTGACCGGCAAATTCAGCTCGCAATTGGTGAAGCGATTAGTTTTAAAGAGATCAAAGGGTTTGAGGACAACAAGCAGCTGGTGAATTACCTAAGGCTCAATACGTATTTATTGGGTAGCCAGCTGAAAAGCTCGAAAAGACCGAAGGTCACGACGTTTGGTATTGACGCGGAGCCTATAGCACCACCTGTAGCTACAGAGGCCCTTTCCAAAGAAATTAGCCTGCTTGGCGAGGGTGAGCACCTCCTTTCATCAGGCCAGTTTGATGTTTACTGTACGTCGGCTGCGCGTATCCCTTCGGTGATGGCTGAACTGGGTAGGGTCAGGGAGATGAATTTCCGTGCGGTTGGGGAAGGGACAGGAAAAGCGGCGGATATTGATGAGTTCGATCAGTATTACCATCACCTTTTTGTCTGGGATCGTGATCAACAATGCCTGGTTGGCGCGTACCGGTTAGGTTTGGTAGACAGGATTTTGGCCTCTGAGGGGATTGGCGGGCTTTATTCCCGCACTTTGTTCAACTACGACGAGCGGTTTCTTCACCAGCAGGGGGATGCGATAGAGTTGGGACGCTCGGTCATTGCAGCCGACTATCAAAAGAGCCTCAGCGCCTTGATGTTGCTTTGGAAAGGCATCGCGACTTTTGTCTCCCGTCACCCTTGCTACACCCATTTGTTTGGGCCTGTGAGTATCAGCAATGATTACAGCCCAGAAGCACGTTACTTACTGGCTGAGAGTATGGCTGTGCATCACTATGACATGGAAAGCGCCGAATTGGTTTCTGCAAGTAACCCTTTAGCGCAGAAGGGGCCGAGGTTCTGGCAAACCGAGATGCTGTCGTCGCTGGCAGATATTCAGTTACTGTCGAAGGTGATCTCACGCCTTGATGGTGGTAAAGGTGTTCCTGTACTGCTGAGACAATACCTCGGGCTGAACGGCAAGTTGGTGTGTTTTAATGTCGATGCCGATTTCAATGATGCACTGGATGGTTTGATCGTGGTGGATTTACGCCGGGTGCCAGTCAAAACGTTAGGTAAGTATATGGGCAAGCCAGAGGCGCAAGAATATTTAGCACAGTTTGAATCCGCCCAGTAGGCATAGAGGCAAGGGAAGCCGTATGCTTCCTCCTGCCAAGAGCTTGAAGCTTACGCTTCCTCGTTTTCCTTGATATGGCTTAATTGCCATAACTTTTCAGCTTTGGTGCCAATTAGCCAGAAACTCAACGCCAGTAGGGCAAAGAAAACTGTCTTATGCATGGCGTCCCAGAAATACTCAAAGTAACGGGTGTAGAGGTTGATCAGCAAGAAGGTGATACCAAAACCACGGGTGAGTTTATCGGCATGTTTGATACCGTGATAGAGCAAACCTACGCACACCAAGCCTGAGAGCACTGCCCAAGGTAAGAATGATACTTGCGAAACCTTTGACCAGGTCGATGCGCTGGTGTGGTTACCAACCAATGAAACCAGCCATAACGCGAACATGAGGTAAAACAAGCCAATGAACCGCGTAGGATCTTGTAAGTAGACAAATTTATTAGCAGGAGATAATGTCTCTGCTTGGTTGCCGCCCGCATCTGCCACTGTGGATTGTTTGTGTCCGAACCACCAAGCGATAGCCAGTACAAACAAGCCGATCACGACAAGGCGCCATGGCATATTAAGACCCAGGAAGTAACCCGACGGCTCGGCAAAATAACTTGATTGTTCCAGTCCCCATCCGGCAAAACTCAGCAGAGCGAAAATCCAAACCAGCATGCTGGATAGGCGGAATCCGATAGCACCGTATACCAGTGTCAATATCAACAGATAGATAGCATCATGGAATTCGCTAAACCATACGGTTTCTCTTAAGAATCCAACGGATACCGCTGTCCATAATACACCAAAGAAATACATGGCTTCATTACTGAAGTATTTCTCTGGATAGCGACGCCGGCGTTTAATGCCGAAGGTGAATGACGCGGCGGCTAACATAGCGCTGATGACGGACAGAACACTGGCTGGTGTATCAATTAAGGTTGCTAATAGAGCCATCAGGTAGTCATCGGCTAGCAATATGCCGATGGAGATAATGAAGCAGGTAATGGCAATCCAAAACGAGTAGACAGCCAGTAACTTCCAGTCAAAACCCACGACCTCGTAGCTATTACGAAGTGATTTGGCCGTATCAGCAGTGATTTGGTCATCTTTCTCCCATTGGGTTATCGCCTCATTGAGAGTTTTGGCTTGTCGTTTATTAATTTTCATAACTAGACACTAGACATATTCGGTTCATGCAAAACAACGCGCAGCCAAAAGGCTGCGCGAAAAGGGAAACTGGGCTAGTAGCTATTGGCTATCTTCGCCAGCCACTTCTTCAGGCGTGAAAGTTAAAATATGCTGTTCTGACGTCAGGGTTAGAATATCGTTTTCCAACGCTGCGTTATTCCACTCTTGAAGAGACTGGGTCATGATAGCTTCGACTGTTGCCTGATCATCTTGGATACAGGCCATTTTGGTAGAGCCCATGCCAGCAAGGCGAATTCGGTTACTGTCTGCTAACTCAATTTGGCCGAAGAACCGGTTACACCCACCAAACCCAGAGACTTTCAGGTCAGCATCGATAGCCATGCCCGGTACAGTGCGTGGTTCAGTAATGGTAATGTCTTTACCGTCGACCTTAGTCAGCACCCAGCTTTGTTGTAGGTTCTTGGCTGAAAAACCTTGCTCTGAATCGGTATCACAACCAGTTAGCGTAAATAACAAGGGTACCAAGATGAATAGCCACTTTTTCATATACATTACCTCAAAGGTTTGCCGTGTTAAGGGCTTAAATCAACGATATAGTTAAATAGTTGTTTTGAATTATAGTAGCACTACCAAGCAGTTATCTTGAAATATCAATAGTGGCTCCGGCCAAAAAAGTTGACTTCGCCTTGCTTGTAATGGAAAGCGCTTTCATTTTCGTCATCAAATCGCTGCAGTGCTCGCTGCGCGTCACAATAGCTGCCATGTTGAGCAAAAGCTTCACGGCTACTATCTATGGCTCTTTCAGCGTGTCGGCGCGTCTCAGGTGTAGCCTGACTATCGCTGAACAATATCTGTTGCTGGCTGAGTAAGGTTTCTACCGTCTTCATACATATCTGCTCATTGTCAGGAAGTACGTTGCTTGCTGTTGCAAGTAGGGGTAATGAAGTAGAAACAAAAAGGAATAATACTCTTATTACAGTCATCTCAGTGCGCCGGATATTGAATAGATGATTATAATACACTGTTCAATAAAAACAAGCCAACATTTAAGTGGTTGTTTTTATTGGTATTGGCCTGCCTGATGGATGGGGTTGTCAGATTGCTTTTGTTAATGATTAAAGCAGTGGTAGTTTTTCTAGGCAGCGTCGGCATAGGCAAGAGCCTGATGGGATCCCCGATGTATCACGCTTTGTAAGCTCGAAGCACCAGCAAGTTTGTTTTCCCGCACTGATCTCGCAATAGGCCGGTTGGCCACACTGGTTACAGGTATGTGTGGATTGCAGCCCTTGGATCTCTTCTATCTTTTTTTCTTGTTCTGAATCATTCATGGTACGCCACGCCGTTAGCTCAGTCATCGTCCGGTGGCATCCACTACAGATACCTTCATTGTTTTTACATTTTGCCACGCAAGGGGTTTTCACTGCTGGTACTACTTCGTTGTTTACTTGATGCGCACAACATAACATATACCCAAGCGACTTCAAGGTGCGCCAGACACAGCAATAACGAAATCGGTGCTGAGTGATAGCGGCTTTTTGATCTGGTGTAGCATACGATTTATGTTCTGTGCTTATCTGACTCGTTGAACAAGTTGAAGTTACAGGAATAGCCGAGTTCTTAAGCCAAATACGAGTGCACTGTCTTCACTGGATGCGGCTGGGTTTTTGATGTATTGGATATCTGGTGTAATTTGCACATGCTTACCAAGTTGCATGTTGTAATATAGCTCTGCTGTGTATTGTTCGTCACCACCAAAAGCGACTTCATTTGTTTCTGCCCAGTTCACCGCCAACCCAAGGGTGTTTTCTGGCTTACCAAGCCCATAATAGCCAATTCCAACACTGATAGATTTATCATAAATTGCGACATCGCCATCTGAAAATCCGCCTCGGATAAATGGCATTATGTTATCGGTAGCAAACCAACTGGCAGAGAAGTTGATCCCTTTCCCACCTTCACCGGTTGCATTGCTATGTCGTGTGTCTTCCCCGAAGCCCCAAAGTGTAATATGAACATTATCGGTATAGATTTGCTCTTGTGAGGCCGTCCATCCAAGCTCAATGGTTGTAAAGTATGCACCGTCATTGAATGCGGTATTGAAGCCATCGAAAATGTCCTCAGACTGCCCATTTGCATCAGCGATCGAGCCAACAACATAATAGTTATCAGTAATCATATGGCCTGCTGATATTGCTAAAACACCTTCATCTGGAATTCCCATAGAGCCAGAGCCGGTAGAGAAAACGAGGTTATTAAAACCGTCTACAGGGTTTGCTAGGGCGTAAGCATCAACATAGTCAGTAACATCTTGCCAGCCGATTTTGACCGAGGTATTTCCGCCGTTAAATCTTTGCATCCAATGAAGGTTGGAGACAAGAAAACCGACATCCGTATAGATAGAGCCAATTGATCCTACGTATCCGATCCCTTCGGGGCCGCCTGTTAGATCATCGGCAAAAGAGAGATCAGAGACGGGGGTGTCAGTGTAGCTATGGCGATGTCCGATCTTGAAAATGATGCCACCATCACCGTCAAGCAAATCCCATTCACCATAAAATTGGACCAGACCTGAAGCTCTATTAACGCTGTTGCCGTTTGAGCCATTAGGCGATATTACACCAACAGAAATGTACTCGAGGCCAAAGTTAGCGGACTCGTCTGCTAATCGGTTTTCAACAGCGCTTGGGCCACCAAAGTCACCGCCAAATGCCGGGTTGATGGTTATAAGTGTTGAGGATAATAGGCAAAAATTTGCAAAGTTACTGTTCACTAATGGTGCTCTGTCATCTATGTAAAATTGGCAGAAGTGTACATTCCTGTGAGTCTCAAAAATTATCATTTCACGACAGGCGGGCACCAAAACAGGAAACGCCCAAAGTTAACTCGACTGTTAACAATGAGCGCATGAAAATCGAGGAGAGGCTGGCGATAGAAGCGCATTGATCCCTACGTTGTTCTAAGACGCCATATCGTCATCTCTGAGAGTGAATGCTGGAACTTGCGTTTGGTCTCCCTGATCACGAACGGGATTTCCTTCACGGCGATCAGCTCGAAATGGGGAATGAGGGTTTCGGTTAAACCATCCAAGGTGGTGAAGTTTTCCCCGTTTACTTTTATCCCGCCAAGCCAGTTTTCTTTGTCTGTGTATTCTTCCAGCCAGGTGTAAGGCGAGGTGATAACGAGGTAACCACCATGATTGAGACGCTCATGAATAGTGCTGAGAAATTGCTTGGGATTGCCTAAACGGTCGATCAGGTTTGACGCGTAGATCAAGTCATACTGTGAGAATTGCGGTTTGAGGTTACAGGCATCCCCTTGCACAAAATGGATTTTGTTGGCGACATTCTGGTAGCCCATTTCAGCCAAGGTGACACATTTGAACTCGACCAAATCCCCTTCAGTCTTGATGGTATATCGTTTTTCCCCTTGCTCGGTAAGCGAGTAGGCTTGTTGAATAAAACGCGCCGAGAAATCAATGCCATCAACATGATCAAAGGTTTTCGCGAGCTCAAAAGAAGCTCGCCCGACAGAGCAGCCAATATCGAGCGCTCGGTGGTGCTGAGTCAGTTGGATTTCCTGCAAGCAGGCTTGGACACCATGGGTACAGAAGTTCGGTACTGCAAAATATTCAGGGCCGTAATGAAATTCAAGGTACTGTGAGATCAATTCGTCAGTTTCATAGATATTCAAGCTAGCCATTGTCTCGGGGGCCTGCTGGGACTCCACGTACCTGAACCCTGCATGTTGGTAGAAATGCCGTCGGAAGGCATATCGGGAGGCTTTGATTGATTCGTTGCCTGTCGAAATCCACGATCCGCCTTTGATTAGGTTGTGTTTGCCATCAAATGTGGGAGTGGAAAAGTCATCGTACAGCGGATGGACTGTGAAGCCCGGGAAGCCGTCGATACTGGTTTCTGTCCATTGCCAGACGTTGCCAATGATGTCGCAAAAATCCTCATGTTCAAAGCGATCGATAGGGCAGGAAGAGGCATAGTAGCCAAGTTCTATGTTGCCAGGAGCTTCGTCCCATTGTGGTGAGTCAGTCTCGATGTTCTGTCGTAGTAGGTACCACTCTGCTTCGGTGAGTAAGCGGATAGGGCGTTGGGTCTGTTCTGCCTTCCAGTTGCAAAATGCTTTGGCCTCAAGCTGGTTAACTTCGACAGGCCAGTTTAGCGGTAATGGTACTTCAGCAGTGAGGTTTCGCTGGTACCACTGTCCGTCTTCTTCTCGCCAAAAGCGGGGCATTGCCGCTTGGGTATAAGTTAACCATGCTTTGCCTTCATCATCCCAGTAGCGCTGGTGTCGATAACCGTCTGCTTTGACAAAGGCGAGAAACTCTTGGTTCGAGACAAGATACTTGGATGCCTTGAAGTCCGCCACCTGATAGCTTTGGGTTCCGTACTCGTTATCCCAACCATAGGTGGTTTCATCTTCACCTTTACCTAGAACAATGTGGCTGCCTGCCACACTGAGTAAACAGTTTTCCGGTGCGTTGTTGGTATCACGACAGGCTGGCCAGAGGGGGGAAGGGGTAACATCTTCAAGAGGCAATTGGCGAATGATGACTGATGAGGTTTCAAGGTGGATCCGCTCGTGTTCTATTCCCATCAGAATGATCCACGCTGGGTCTTCCTGATTGATTGGAAGAGTGAGCGGAAGTTCGTCAATCACTTGATTGACCAGAGCTCTTACATCATCTCGGTATTGTTTAACCTCAGTGACACTTGGCCATTGGTAGTGGGTGTCATCAAGGTCATCCCATGACATTTCATCGACGCCAATGGCGAACATGGATTCAAAGTGAGGATTGATCCGATGCTCGATGTATTTACCTAACTTGAGTTTGTTTATATAGAAGGTAGCAGTGTGACCGAAATAGAAAATCAATGGGTGGCGCAGAGGCTCGGCTTTGACAAAATAAGCCTTGTCATTATTGATCACACGAAAAAGAGACTCATAGAGCTCCCAGGTGTGATTAAAAGCGAGTTTAAGTTCATGGCGTTTTTGTTCGGAGTCAGCGCCCGTAAGGGAGAGGGTGCGGGTAGCATACATTGGAATCTTATCCATTGAATCGCTTTCCTTTTCTATTATTTTTAGACAGCTTAAAAATAAAGATAGTCAAAGAAACAGTCAGCCATAAAGATAAAATAAGCTAATGTAAGTTATTGTCTTAGTAAGAATACTTGGAGCTATTTTAGCGACATAAAAGTGCAAATAATTTGCCATAATGATTAGGTGATTATGTTTATTTGTCGGCAAATTGGATGATTAAATGGGGCAGGTTTCTAAGAAGTGGCAGGTACCGACTTGGACACTGGTCGCTATCGGTTTAATACTCAATATTGTTTCGGCTTTACTGACGAATTTTTATATCGATGACTTAACGAGACAGTCGAATGATATCGTTCAGCGCCAGCAAGGTAATGAAAAACTGATCCAGTTGATTTGGCAGCAAGTTGAAACGGTCGAGCGTAAGCGAGAGCATGTTTTGGTGATTTTGAATGTTGCCGACATGATGCAGTCTTCGATACCAAGCGAGGTAGCGGCGCAAATTGAACATGATATTGCGTATTGGCTACCTGATACGCCGGTTGAACTATCCATTGAGAATATTCCTAGTTTGATGTTAGCGCTTAATGATGTGCAAGCTGAGCAGAGAGAGAAAATCAATAACTTATACTTGGCTAACCAAGAGTTGATTAATAATAATGCTGAGAAAATGAAAGCGATCTCTCGACTGAGGAACCTAGCGTTGTTCCTTCAGGTACTTGGTTTAGCATTTGTATTAGCAAGGGATCTTAACCGGAAGGATTATCGATAGTTTTGTGTTGGTGCTCACAAAAGTAAAAGCCCTCCGAAGAGGGCTTTTGCATATTAGGTTTTATTCAACTATTTGTTAGTGGAGTGGAAAGCGAAACGAGAAGATTGTTTGCCACCCTCAGTAGTTGCTTTGTATTTGATAGAACGAGAGTTTTCTAATGTTAATGGAATGAAAACTCGGCCGTTTTCGTCAGTTTTGTAGCTCTGACGTTGTTGAGGAACGTTAGCAACAGAAACGGACGCGTTAGCAGCTGGCTGACCATTTTCAGTTACGGTTACCCATGCCCCGTTGTGGGTATCTGCCACACGGATATCAGCAAAGGCTGAAGAAGACATTACAATCACAGCGGTTGCAGTTAGTACTTTCAAGCTAGACATAATCTTCACCTCGTTATCTATGGCTTCGGCCATATTGTTGTTTGTGTACTTATGAGTGTTACTAAGTTCACGTTCAACCTATAAGACCCGCCTTTAAATCGTATCTTTCATCAAATTTATTATTTTTTTTCTTATCGATTAAAATCAGTGCGTTAATCGTTCAACTTTTTTACCATGAGCATTAAATGTAGCCTGTCGCAAAAGTTAGTTTGTGTTGCTTATGCGAATTAGCCCATTTACCTCAATATCAGTATAGCTATTGGATTTGATTAAAAGGCACAAAATTTATACTGTTTTAACCTATAGCTATGACATATAAGGAAAAAACTAAGGAAATTCGCTATTTGTGAAGTTTCAGTATGCTAAATATATTCCTTATACATAGTGAAATATCAAAAGGATCAGTTTAATAATTCAATTATAAAATAAACTCGAAATGGCTGAATTTTATAAAAATTACAGATGAGAGTACTAACTGAGCACAGGAAGTGAGGTGCTAGCCTATCACTGATGAGCAGTGTTTTTCCTTGCGTGATGAAAAGTGCTTGTTTTTCATTTGTTTGTGTGTTTTTTTTGAATGAATGCCCAAATACCTAAAGGTGCTGAGGGAAGATTTGTAAACAAGGAGGGAGCAAATGGCGATTACAATCAGGCATGTCGAAAAAGGGGATATCCCTGCGATTCGTGATATCTATGCTCAGCGTAATGCATACAGTGGTACTTTACAGTTGCCTCACCCGTCATTGGAGGTGTGGCAGCAACGTCTCGAAAACCTACCCTCTAATGTGTATAGCCTCCTTGCTGAAGTCGATGGTCAAGTCGCTGGGCAGGCAGGTTTTGCGGTTGAGCAAAACCCTCGTCGTCGTCACGTCGCTGGATTTGGTATGGCGGTACATGATGATTATCAAGGGAGAGGAGTAGGTACCCAATTACTTACAGAGCTGATTGACCTAGCTGAGAATTGGATCGGGGTGACTCGAATTGAGCTAACGGTGTATACAGATAATGCATCTGCCATTGCGCTCTATGAGAAACTAGGCTTTGCTATCGAAGGGACATCGAGAAATTATGCCTTGCGTAATGGTGAATATGTTGATGTGTACCATATGGCAAGGCTAAGGGAGTAATGGGCAGGAGTGCCGCCAGCGGTTAACTGACAGGAAGTGCTTGAGGGGACTTCATTTCGTAGTACTCCATGTTTTCTGTAATCATGTTCACCCTTACTCCGTTGTTTTTGGTCATGATATGTCTCATACCAATTTTCTGCATAACCTTTCCGGGGTTATTTTCGCGGCTGAAGTGTTGGCCGTAAATGGTCTCTAGCTTCAAACGCTTGAAACCGAATTCAACAACGCGCTCAGCGGCTTCGGTACAGTATCCCTGTCCCCAGTAAGGCACCCCGATCCAATATCCAAGTTGTGCTTTACCTTCTTGAATATTGTGCAGGCCAATGCACCCGATGAGTTGTTGGGTTGTTTTGAGAGTGATGGCATAGATGGCTGAATGTCCTTGGTGCCAACCGGCTAAGTGCCTGCCGATCCATTGCCCTGCAACTCCATCGGTATAAGGGTGGGGAATATTAATTGTACCATTGGCTATTTGCTCGTCCCCCGCTAGTGCTTGTACCCGTTTTGCATCAGAAAGCTGCAGCGGACGAAGTAGTAATCGCTGAGTGGTTAACAATGGCTGGTGCTGCATAGTCATCCTATTGGTTAAGTGTCTGTAAGGTATTAGTAAAACCTTAAAAGACCATCTTGGATAGCGACCAGATCAAATTAGAGGATATATATTAAACAATTAGAACATTCATGTGATAATTCGGTTATTCGGAGGAAATACTGTTTTCAGGTTGCCAGTTATCCTCACCATAGCTCGCTAAACTGTCGAGTGCGCGTTTGATTCGCTTTTCAAACAGGTACTTTATTATCCAGCCTGTCCCTTTAACCTTGGGTGTGAACATGATGCGGTAGTGAATCATGCTATCGTGAGCATTTAAGCTATTAAATTTTATCCACCCTCCGTGCTCATTGATTGGCACACCCTGTATGATTTTGTAGTGTAAATGCTCATTTTCTTTGTAATCAATGACTTGCTCTTGGTAGGTAAGTAAGCCATTTGACACTTCTCTGATCGCTCCGATCCCATTACATTCCGGTTTACCTTGTTTGATCAAGCTGTATTGGCCATCAAAAAAACGGCCGAGGTTATCGTGGTCAGTAAGTAATTGAAATAGAACTTTCCTTGGAACTTTTGCGGTTTTCTCTAGCGTTATAGTGTACATACCCATGGTTACCACTCCTCATGGACTATTATGCCAGTTTATTCAGTGTTTCCAACTTGTCAATATGAGGTTCTTGTTTTGTTGCTGGTGGTTTCTTGTTATTGATTGGGATACAAATTTCTTGTTTCAGATAAATTTCCGATTGAGGCATTACATTAAGGCTGTAGATTTAAGTTAGTTAAATCAATGCACTGGATTAGAATATCTAAAGGAAATGTATGTGAGGATAAAAATTAATGATGTTTATCACAAAAAAAATGCCAAAGACTATTGCAAAAGGTTTGGTACCCTCTTATATTGGAATCTGTTGATTGCAATACAGAGGCAGAATTCCATACAAGGCTCCTTAAACCGTTATTTAAGGTCAAGTCACTCTCCTCTAGCTATATCACAGTTCTTTAAATTCTCGGTTACTCCAATGTTGGTATGAAATTAGCCTTAAAAAACAGGCTGTTCACTTATTGGAACACAAAGAGAATTGACGTTTTTCTTTTACTAAAGTGTCATAAGGATGTCACAGGCTTTAGTTTAAAGTAAAACGGTTGGGATGAGTAAGAACGGTATTATTAAAGAGAAATATCAACCTTACTCGTTTAGGAAAATGAGAGGTGTATTATGTCAAATAGAAATCGCCGTCAGTGGTTTTACCACCAGGCACAAACAAATAACCTGAAATCAAAATCTAAGTAATTCCGTTGCTGCGCAATCGCGCTAATTACTTGATTATAAATAGGTTAAAATAGAAGTACAGCCAGAGGCACAAGTGATCCAGTGTTTCTGGCATATATCCCCCCTTTCTTGTTAAATTATTTTCTCGTAACTTATCCATTTGTATTTTTACGCAAACGATTACCTTGCTTGCAAAGCGTCACTTCTAGATCATTAATATTACTATATCTACTTTAGCATTTTTTTATCTTAAACAGATTTAATATACTTATGCCCAAGTTACTTCAAGGTGCAGGATTTAGAGTCACCAGAGCCTTCTCATTTCATTGTCTGCCGACAGATATGATGTCTCTAGATAACTACTGGAAAATAATCCCATCAATTTGAGCATGTTCAGGAATATATGTAATTCCAACGCCGCCAAGGTAAATGTTGCCCTTTACAACTAGGAACTCAGGCAGTTCGGTTATGCTTGAGTTGGCAAGGTAAAGATCGCCACCCACATAAAGTTGTGCCGGAAGCTTAGTGAGCTTTGTTCCCATCAAGCTAAGGTCGCCATGTACCTGTAACCCTTCGTTGATCGCAGCAATTTTCGAGTGGGCCAGATTAAGGTAGCCACCGATACGGATCTGCGCGGGTAAATATTCGATGTCGCTGTAGGCGAGATTCAGATTGCCGTTTACATTAAGGGTATTGGGCAGCCGGCGTATCTGGCTATTTTCGAGATTCAGGTTTCCCTCAACGACCAAGGGATCGGGTAGCACGAGCTCGGCGGAATTGCGCAGCGAAATATTGCCGTAAGTATCCATGTGGTTGAGCAATTGTTGGGGTATAAGGATAGATTGAGCGGCACTTTGGCTAAGTGGTAGTGAGGCGAAGAGTAGCCATACCGCTGTGCGACGTAGTGTAGTCTTTGTCGAATTTCTTTTCATAACCCGCGCCGTTTGGATTTCCTTCTGAGCTATCGTGGTGCACTGTGCACGCTTTGTAATCATTTGAATGATATTAATGACAATGTACCCCAATAAAAATGGTAATTGCTAGCCCCAAACCCTGTATTTCAAGCTCAATATGCAGCGACTTCTAAGGATTAAGTAAGGTAAGTCATCTTTTTAAAAGTTGGCATACCCATTGCTACATTAACTATGCGTATCGGGTAACAAGCTCTTTACCTCCCCTGGGGCACTGTGTCCTTTCTTTGGGTGCTGAGCTTGTAAACGATGTAAGCAATTAGCACAACTTCCTTTTGGGCGCTCTTCCAGGCGCCCTTTTTTTATTTGTCAGTCTACACTTAATGCAAAACAGGTATAGCTGCATCTTGAATGTAGGGCATTGTCTTATCACTGTTTTATGTGTTTTTTAGGACACGATATATCCGCCGCTTGTCGTTTTCATTCCCAGTGTGAGGAGCTTTATGTCAGGGATTAAGAACAAAGTACTCATTCTTTTCGCCCATCCGTCAACCAATCGTTCTGAAATCAATTGGCCTTTGTTTCGATCTTCCCAAGGCATCGATGGTGTGACGACTGTCGATCTCTATCATGAGTACCCAACCTTGCGTATTAATATCGACAGGGAGCAGCAGCGACTCCTAGAGCATGACATTGTCGTGTTTATGTTTCCAATGTATTGGTACTCAACCCCAGCCATCTTGAAAGAGTGGCAGGACTTGGTATTGGAATATGGGTTTGCCTATGGTGCGGACGGAACCGCCTTGCAGGGAAAACGCTTTATGTGTGCCTTGACTGCTGGTGGGCCCGCGAATGCCTACTGCGATGATGGCTTCAATCATTACACCATTCGCGAATTGCTGCATCCTCTGGAGCAAACAGCGGTATTAACGGGCATGCACTATCTTGCTCCTTATGCTTTATTTGGCGCGCGGACGGCGGCAGAAGAAAAGCGGATAGGGAAGCACATAGAAGGTTGGCAGAGGTTGCTGTTGGCACTTCGCGATGACCGGGTTGATTTCGAGCAGGCAGGAGATGTCGCTAAGCTCAATGATCACCTTGATGTATTGATCCGGGAGAAACAAGCATGACCATCTACTTTATTCAGGCCTTCGTTTATCTCTGTGCTGCAGTAGTTGCTGTGCCGATTGCCAAACGGCTTGGTCTTGGGTCGGTATTGGGTTACCTGATAGCCGGTGTTGTTATTGGCCCTGTGGTCGGCTTGGTGGGCGAAGAGACTCTTGCCATTCAGCATTTTGCTGAGTTCGGTGTTGTTATGATGCTGTTTTTGGTTGGGTTGGAATTAGAGCCCAGAATGTTGTGGGATATGCGTCATCGCTTGATTGGTTTAGGGGGGCTCCAGGTAGGGCTGACAACCGTCATTGTCATGGCGATTGCGATGCTGTTTGGCCTGGGCTGGAGCATAGCATTGGCAATAGGGTTGATTTTTTCTTTGTCGTCAACGGCGATTGTTTTGCAAACCTTCAATGAGAAAGGGTTAGCCAAAACAGAAGGGGGGAGGAATGCCTTCTCGGTGTTGCTCTTTCAGGATATTGCCGTTATCCCGATGTTGGCATTGATCCCGTTGTTAGCGTTACCGGAATTGGTTGAAAAAGCCCAGCAACTGGCTCAGCAAGCAGCTGAACATCACGAAGAGCTGAGTCTTGTTGCAGGATTGCCGGGCTGGGGATATGCATTGGTCGTAATTGGTGCCATTTCTGCCGTGGTAGTAGGTGGTCACTTCCTTAGTCGCCCGTTATTTCGTTTTGTTGCCAGTGCGGGATTGAGAGAGATCTTTACAGCTACCGCGCTGATGCTTGTTATTGGTATCGCCGCCTTGATGAGCTTAGTGGGATTGTCCCCGGCACTGGGGACCTTCTTGGCTGGCGTTGTGTTGGCAAACAGTGAATTCCGCCATGAGCTTGAATCAAATATTGAGCCGTTTAAAGGGTTATTGCTCGGTTTGTTCTTCATTACTGTCGGCGCCGGTATCGACTTTTCAGTGTTGATGAGCAATGTGAGTCTGGTACTGGGTATTACCTTAGGGGTTATGCTGATTAAAGCGGCGGTGTTGTTTTCCCTCGCGTTGATTTTCAAAGTAAAGGGAAGCGATCGCTATCTGCTGACATTGAGCTTGGCGCAAGCCGGTGAGTTTGGATTTGTATTATTGAGCTATTCAATGCAAAACCATGTGTTGCCAGCTGGCATTGCGCAGGTGTTATCTTTGGTTGTTGCCATTTCTATGTTCCTGACCCCTGGCTTGTTTATTTTCTTCGATAAAGTGGTTGTGCCGAAATTTGAAGCGCAAAGCAATGAGCGAGAAGCAGATGAAATTGATGAAACAGGAACGGTGATCATCGCAGGGATTGGCCGCTTTGGGCAAATTATCAACCGTTTATTGGTGGCCAATGGGGTGAAGACCGTCGTACTCGATCATGAAGCTGGACAGATCGATAACATGCGAAAAATCAACATTAAAAGCTACTACGGTGATGCGACCCGTCCAGACTTGCTACATACCGCCGGTATTGAAGATGCAAAATTGCTGGTGATTGCCATTGATGATCAAGAGCGGGCAGTAGAGTTGGCGAAGTATGTGAAACAGACCTATCCCCATGTGCGGGTTTTGGCAAGAGCTTACGATCGGGGGCATCATTATGCGCTTCGGTTTGCCGGCGCAGATTTTATCATTAGCGAAACGTACCATTCCGCATTGACGATGGGGACCCAAGCCCTGAAAGACCTCGGGATCCACCCATTCAGGGCAGAGCAGTTGCGGCAAACTTTCGTGGAAACGGAGACCAAGAGTAAAGAGGTGCTCTACCAAGCATGGAAGGACAATACTGAAGAGAGCAAATTTAATGCAACTTATCGTGATCTGTTTATGCAGCTCGAGGAAGCACTAAGCAACGAGATGAAAGCAGACAGACATGATAAACACGCCTCATCCGAGCGGGGATGGACACCGCCACCGAAAGATTATATCGATGTCGTCGCTAAAATGAACAAAGAGCAAGATTAGTTTTTATCGAGATCAGTGCAAAGCCGTTAAAGATAAGCGCAGTTAGGTGAGTTTCCCCCTTAACTAACGGCGCTATTGTTATTCTCGATTACCAGAATAGAAAATAGAAAGAAAGAGACAGAATTTTAGTAATCGTTTGCTTTTTTACATCAGAAATTGACACTTGGAAATTATTTCTTACATTTGACCAATCTTTGCTCGATTAAACCCAGATCACAAAAAAAAGACCATTTCGGGTTTTTAATGTGATCTATATCTCTATATACTCCGCTTCCGGCCAGAACCATAGAGTTCAGCCACCTTAGTTACAAGCTGTCACCATGGACATGTGAATGACCCACGGAGTTGGACCGGCATTACTTAGCTTGTTAATTAGGTGACTTGTATGTTTTACAAATGGACGGACAGTTCCACATTTTCTGGGCAATATTGCTCGGGACCTTCCTGTTTAGCTTTCTCCCCGAAGGCGATGTCCCCATTGGTATTGCAGGCAGTAACACCTTCATTTTTCGAATTCCCAACACATAGACAAAGCAACAGGACGAAATAATGCAGTTGTTAATTAGTTTGGCCGGTATTTTGATACTGGTATTGTGCGCGTACGCGCTATCTGAAAACCGTAAAGCAATCAACTGGCGTACGGTTGGTGGGGCGTTGTTGTTACAGGCCTGCTTTGCCGCTTTGGTCTTGTATATTCCCGTTGGGCAAAAGATGCTGGGGGCAATGAGTAGTGGTGTTGCTAGCGTATTGGGTTTTGCCGATGAAGGGATAAAGTTCCTGTTTGGTGATCTAGCGACTTCCGGTTTTATCTTTGCTGTTCGCGTCCTTCCTCTTGTTATCTTCATTAGTGCTCTTATTTCCCTTCTTTATTACCTTGGCGTGATGCAATGGATCATCAAAGTGATCGGTGGTGGTATTCAGCGTGCGTTGGGTACAAGCCGTGCTGAATCCTTGGTTGCTACAGGTAATATCTTCCTATCACAAGGTGAATCTCCACTGCTAGTGAAACCATTTCTACCACAAATGACTCGTTCAGAACTGTTTGCAGTGATGACGGGGGGTATGGCATCGGTTGCCGGTAGTGTACTCGGCGGTTATGCTGGTTTGGGTGTGGATCTGAAGTACCTAATCGCTGCAAGCTTTATGGCGGCGCCAGGTAGCTTGATGATGGCGAAACTACTCGTACCAGAGCAGAGCGTTGCGGTTGAGCAAACCGATATTGAAATGGCGAAAAGTGATCACAGCAATGCGATTGATGCTCTAGCTGCAGGTGCTATGAACGGTATGAAAGTGGCAGTGGCTATCGGTACCATGTTGATTGCTTTTGTCAGTGTGATTGCGATGGCTAACGCGGGACTAGAAACTGTAGGCTCTTGGGTAGGCTTCGAACACCTAACCCTGCAAGGTATGCTTGGTTACCTATTCGCACCGCTAGCGTTTGTTATTGGTGTACCTGCTTCTGAAATGCTTCAGGCGGGTGCGTTCATTGGTCAGAAAATGATCCTGAATGAATTTGTTGCCTTCCTAGATTTCGTAAGCATTAAAGAGACGCTATCTCAGAACAGCCAGGTAATCATTACTTTTGCTCTGTGTGGTTTTGCCAACATCGGTTCAATCGCTATCCAGATTGGCTCTATCGGTGTGATGGCACCAGAACGCCGTGGTGATGTTGCTAGCTTGGGCATTAAAGCGGTACTGGCAGCGACACTCGCTAACTTGATGAGTGCAGCTTTGGCAGGTATTTTCATTAGCCTGTAACGCCTAGCCATAAGTTAAATACAAGGCCGCCCAAAAGGGCGGCTTTTTTGTATAGGTTGTTTTGCTGACTGCCAAGTGAGTGTCTTAAAACTGAGAGCCCAAGACAAAAAATTATACAGTTGTATATATTTAACCTTTTTGCAGATGCCGGCCGAATACGACTAGCTACACTCATCATGTCGTTTAGGAGATCATCATGCAGAATATTTTTGACAAGTCATGTCACGTTGTCGTTATTGGGGCTGCATTCGGCTTTCATTTGGGTGTGCATGCCAGTGAGCAAGGTGCTCCGTTTCGAGCCGGCGAAGTGGTTGTTTTGGCCTCACCTGAAGAGTTAAGTGGAGAAAGGCTGATTCGCTACTATCCCAACTCGGGGCTCTCGGTTATTCGGGCAGAAAAGGGAAAGGAGTCAGATAAAGTCAAACAGCAAAAATCAAAAGGCAGAAAGGCAGGAAAAAACTTAGTTGCTGAACATTTTGTGTATTCGCCTAACGATCCTTTAGCAAGCTATCAGTGGCATTTTGATAAAGTTCAAGCAGACACGGCATGGACAATAAGTGCAGGTGCCAATGTCGTCGTTGCTGTACTGGATACTGGTCTTACGGAAAGTAACGAAGATGGTATTGGGTGTACTGACTCACCTCGAGATATTGTCAATAATGATGGCCTTCCGGTTGACGGGGATGGGCACGGAACCCATGTCGCAGGTACGATTTCCCAACGTACCAATAATTCAATCGGTGTTTCAGGGCTAGCGTATGAGAGCTGCATTATGCCGGTTAAAGTATTGGATGATTCTGGCTCGGGTAGCTTTGCGGATATTGCGGAAGGTATATACTGGGCTGTTAATAATGGCGCCAAGGTCATCAATATGAGCTTGGGCGTTAATGCAAAGCATGGAATAACTAATGATAGTGTAATGGATCCTGCATTAGACTATGCCGCAACAAATGGGGTCGTTGTTGTTGCCGCTGCGGGTAATGATGGCTTTAGGAAAAATGTCAGTTACCCTGCGATTTATCCCACTGTCATCGCTGTCGGGGCGACGGATTATAATAATGGGTTGGCGAGTTATTCCAATAGAGGTAAGGGGTTAGATATCGTTGCTCCTGGTGGCAATACTCGAGCAGATGCTAACAATGACGGTTATGCTGATGGAGTCCTGCAAGAAACCATTATTGATAACACGAGCGGCTATTATTTCTTCCAAGGTACCTCTATGGCGGCGCCGCATGTGAGCGCGATTGCCGCGATGCTGCTTGCTAGTGGAAAGGCTTACGACGAGGTTATAACGGCAATGCAGGCGTCTGCCTTAGACTTGGGCAGCAAAGGGTATGACAGTAGTTTTGGGCATGGTCTCGTGCAGGCTTACTCAGCATTGCAATGGATGCCGGGTAGTGAAGAAGAACTCAATCCCGTTTGTACCGATAATGATGGTGATGGTTACTGTTTAGAAGTTAATGATTGTGATGATGAAAATGCACAGGTTAATCCCTCTCGAAATGAAAAAGGTCCAAGGCGAAATGACGGTATAGATAACAACTGTAATGGCGTTATCGATGGTTAAATAGAGAAAAAACCTCGTTCTTCTGAATGAGGTTTTTGCTTGATTGCTAATTAGTCACTACTCAAATACTTCTGACGATATGAAGAGGCTTGACTGAATAAGATGACCATAATAGCAACGAAGAAGAGCCCCAGTCCGAATGTTACTTTCTCATTCACGAGTAGTTGGTAACAGCAAAAAGTAAAAAAAATAAATGTTGAAGTGACATTGAACAAGTGGAGATATGGCCGTTTTTGAGATAAGTAAGCGTACGCCCTAATCATACTGTCCTCATTTTTATAACAAAATTCCTTTTTTAACAATCCTCATTATTAGTGGTGTTTTTAATTTATGAAAGCATGAGAATGCTAAATTGTGAATTCAACAACAATAATTTAGAGCGTTACAATAAATAAGTTGATTATTATACATGCATTATTAATCAACGACTTATGTTGCTTGGTGTTAACTTTGAATTTTGTGTGAATTGTAATGAATCTAGACTCTGGATTATTGAGTTATTTAAAAGTTGTGCTGGAAGTATGCTTATTATCTTAATCGGAATATATAAGAAAAGTCATCAATGATGAGTGTAGTCGCATTGTAGTTCGTAATGATACGCTCAGGGTATTTTATATTTATTGGTTATGTATCTCTATGATGCCTTGATGATTTTTTAGTTCTTTACTGCCCAGTCCCCACTTAAAATTAATGTGAATTAAGCAAGATTCACTACTACTTCTGTACTCTCATCAGTATCTTGATAATCAGTTTTGAACGATGTTTTTTATCGATGAGGTACAAAATGAAAAAGTTAGGTTTAATTGTGACATCTGCAATTTTGTTGTCTGGTGGTGTATCCGCTGCGGAGTACGAGAGCTTTGTCGGGCTGGGAGTCAGTGACGGCACAATGAATCATGGAGGCTATCAGTTTGAGCCTAACTTGCGTGCGGGTGTCATCATTAACGACAACCACCGAGTAACCGGTACTTATGCCTATGCAACGGATTCTGAGGCATCAAATCTGTTTGCATCTTATGACTATATGGTTGGTATTTCAGACAACCAAAAATGGAATTGGTTTATTGGCGGTAGTGCGGGCTACAGTGTTTTCAAAGGGGCAGATAATGACTGGAACTTGGGAGCACAAACGGGGATTCAGTATGTACTGGGTGACCAATACAGTATGGAACTTGGGTATCGTGTGATTGATACTTGGGATGAATGGAAAGATCGTAATATGTCTCAACTCGATTCATTCTACTTAGCGGTAGATATTAAGCTGTAAAATTGAAATGAACAAAAGCATGTGGCTGGATAGCCCCATGCTTTTGTTGGTATTAAGTTAATCGCATTTCATTAAGACAAACATTGGCTCTGTATATTAGCGTTTATCATTATCAAATTGCTTGATGAGTACCGATGTATCAGCACGCTGGTAGCCGCGGGCTTGTAATTCGGCATACTTTTGGTCCACTTGCTTAGCGAGAGGTAGCTCAACCCCCAGTTTTTCCGCTGCTTCAAAGCAAATACCCAGATCTTTTCGCATCCAGTCAATCGCAAAGCCAAAGTCGAATTTATCTTCTGCCATGGTTTGAGCGCGATTTTCCAACTGCCAAGAACCTGCCGCGCCATGCTTGAGCACGTCGGTCATTTGGTCGATATCAAGCCCGGCAGATTTCGCTAACGTAATAGCTTCCGATAACCCTTGCAGCACGCCGGCAATACAAAGCTGATTAGCCATTTTGGTAATTTGGCCGTAGCCGACCCCACCCATCAAGGTTGTTGCTTTGGCAAAGCAGTCCATAATCGGTCTGGCTTGTTCAAATACCTTGCTTTCTCCGCCGACCATGACGGTAAGGCAACCATTTACAGCGCCAGCCTCGCCACCGGATACAGGCGCATCAAGGAAGCTAAGCTGACAATCACTGGCATATTCAGCAATTTCTTTGGCGACTTCTGCAGAGGCCGTGGTGTTATCAATGAGTACGGCTCCCGGTTTTGCTGATGCGAGGATACCATCATCACCACAGTATACTTGGCGCAAATCATCATCATTACCGACGCAGGTAAATACAAAGTCAGCACCTTCTGCTGCAGCCGCTGGCGTTAAGGCGTAGCTGCCAGCATAAGTCTCTACCCATTTTTCCGCTTTGGCGGTGGTCCGGTTATATACGGTCACATGATGGCCAGCATTGGCAAGGTGGCCAGCCATCGGGAAGCCCATGGTGCCCAGCCCGATAAATGCAATTTTATGTGATGTCATGATTTGCTTCCCTTAACATAAGCGCTACTGAGTAACGGTGAAGACGGATAGTGAATATGTGGTTTTTGAGTATCTTAGAAATAGGCTAGAAATACCATTGAATTGCTTCGATATATAGCACATATAGACTTGTCAAAAAATAACTAAAAAAATGTGGGCAAACGCAATATTTTCTTGTGAATCACTGGCTCAGCCCCTATGATGCGGAAAGTTATTCTGTAATGGCTGTTTTATGCTGACTTCTGTGCTAAGAGTTTTGATGTTGATAGTATGTTTGGGATTTGTATGGCCTAGCCATGCAGGCTCAGTCATGCCTGTATCAAACGTTACCGCAGGACAACAGCATAGCGTTTATAGCGGTGTCGACAGTGATGCCAATCGTTATATGCCGACGGCGTTTTCACAGCAATTGGCGCAATCCGCCTCTTTTGATCGTTTTTTTGCCACAGGAAGTCACAGCTTACCGCTTCAGGCTTCACAAACAGAGCTCAATGCGCTGTTTAAGTTGGATCAGATCGATTTAGTTGATGCGATAGACGTTCACAGCAGTTCCCAATCCAATAGTAACCAGCACTCCAATCATGACCGTAGTCTAGACCTCGCTATTGTCACCTCTAGCCGTTTTGCTAGCCTGCTGCGCCATGATCCAGAAGATATTGAACCTGCTTATCAATTGGCGATTGAGTTGCCGATCGAACCGGTCCCGAGCTTTGCCAAGGACTACCGGGTCGATATGCAGCCAGCGCTAGATTGGACACTGAACACTTCTCCCCCTTCAGGCCGTATTTCCGGCTGGAAAGAATCAAACCTTATATACACCGTTTACCACCACCGCCTCCCGTTGGCTTAGTCTGACATCGATCTATTCCTTACCTGTTAAAGGCTAGGATTATTAAACCTTGCTTGTTATTGCTTTGCCTTGGGTATGACTACTTTGAGTATTGCTACCTAGAGTAATGATGCTTTGTGTATTTAGCTCATGGCTCGAAGCGATTAACGGGTGAGGGCGGTATTGAGACTGTTTTTCAATGTGATTGGAGAGCAGTGTGTTGTGCTTCTATCTACTGGGGGTGCAACCAAAACAGTGGTAAAAAATATGAGAAAAAAAGCCCCTCAGCGGTTATTGAACCATTATCCCGCTTGGAAATATGTCGTCCTTCTCGTCACCTTGGTTGTGATGATGCTAAGTGCAATCCCGACTTGGTACGGTGAAGATGCAGCCGTACAAGTTTCAGCTAAAGGCGTGCCAGTACCTGATGTGGTTCAACTGCAAAACACGTTGAAGCAGCATGATATTGCGGTTAAGCGTATTGATCAGCAGCCTGATAGTACGTTGGTTGTGCTTGTCGACGAATCACAGCAGACCCAAGCCCGTACGGTTCTAGCGGAAAAAATGGGACCTAACAGTGATTCGCAATTAACGTTGGCCATGACACCTGCAGCACCTGCATGGTTGCAGGGTATGGGGTTTGCGCCGATCAAGCTTGGTTTGGACCTTCGTGGCGGCGTGCAGTTCTTGCTAGACGTGGACATGAACCAGGTCTATCAAGCTCAGGGCGAATTGCTTCAAGATGAATTGCGTCAGGAATTTCGCACGGAAGGCATTCGAAATACCCGAATTGAAGCAGTGGCTTCAGATACCTTGGTCGTGCGTCTACCTAATAACGAAGCCAATGGTAAAGTTCGTCAGTTTATTCGCAAAAACTACCCTCAATGGCAAGTAACCAATGATGCTGGCTATGGTGTTAAGCTGGCTCTGAGAGCCGATGAGCAAACTCAGCTTCGTAACCTAACTGTTCAGCAAAACCTGCAAACTATGCGCAGCCGAATTGAAGAGTTGGGGATCACCGAAGCTTTGGTACAGCGCCAAGGTGAAAATCGCATCCGTATCGAATTGCCAGGTGTTCAAGACCCTGCGGCAGCTAAAAGTGTTATCGGTGCAACAGCCAGCTTGGCTTTCTATCCGGTTCGTGAGCTGGGTAGTGGCAGCACAATGATCATCAATGATGAGCGTGGGCAGCCTGTACGCGTAGCACGTAAGCCTATTTTGAGTGGTGATCATATCGTTGATGCCCGTGCCAGTTTTGGTGAGATGGGTATGGCTGAAGTGAACATCAACCTTGACAGTGCTGGCGGCAAGATCATGTCTGACTTCTCACGTCAGAACATCGGTAAGCCAATGGCTACAGCTTTTAGCGAGTACAGCCGTGACAGTGAAGGCAATGCGGTACAAGAGAACAAGATCATCAGTGTGGCAACGATCCAAAGCCAATTGGGTAACCGCTTTAGAATCACTGGCGCGGGCTCAATGCAGGATGCCCAGGAGTTGGCACTACTACTGCGCGCCGGTTCACTAACAGCTCCTGTGACCATTGTTGAAGAGCGAACTATTGGTCCAACACTGGGTGCAGAAAATATTGAAAACGGTTTTGCCGCATTGGCATTGGGTTTGGGCCTGACATTGATATTTATGGCATTGTGGTATCGACGCCTTGGCTGGGTAGCGAATGTCGCGCTGGTCTTCAATATGGTGATGCTATTTGGCCTGCTTGCTATGATCCCTGGGGCGGTACTGACGTTGCCGGGTATTGCCGGTTTGGTGTTGACTGTCGGTATGGCAGTAGATACTAACGTACTTATTTTCGAACGTATTCGCGACAAACTAAGAGAAGGCCGTAGTTTGGCTCAGGCAATCGACCGGGGCTTTAGTAGTGCCTTCAGTACGATTTTCGATGCCAACTTCACCACCATGATCACCGCCGTTGTTCTCTACGCGATTGGTAATGGCCCTATTCAGGGGTTCGCCCTGACATTGGGGTTGGGACTGATGACCAGTATGTTTACCGGTATTTTTGCTTCCCGCGCCATTATCAATTTGGTGTGGGGTCGTGATGCTCGACGTGAGGTGCGAATTTAATATGTTTATCACTATGAAAAATGCAACAAAATGGCGCCATGTCACGAGTGTCATTTCTATTATTTTACTGATTTGCTCCATAGCGGCTATTTCGGTTAAAGGCTTGAACTGGGGTCTAGATTTTACGGGGGGTATTGTTACTGAGGTGCAAACCAACAGTGCGTTAACTAGCCATGAAATCGATCAGCTGCTGGACGACAAACTGGGTCAGGATGCCAGTGTGATTGCTGCCGGTGAACCGGGGCGCTGGGTATTGCGCTATGCGATACCAGAGCAAGGAGATGCGCCGGATATTGCTGCAGCGCTTCATACTATTGATGCACAAGTGCAGGTGCTCAATACCAGTATTGTAGGTCCGCAAGTGGGGCAAGAGCTGGCAGAGCAGGGCGGATTGGCACTGCTGGTCGCTGTGCTGTGTATTCTAGGTTACCTGAGTTACCGATTTGAATGGCGCTTGGCGTCGGGCTCCGTTTTCGCTCTGGCGCATGATGTGATCTTTGTCCTGGGCTTCTTTGCGCTTACTCAGATGGAGTTCAATATGACGGTGCTGGCGGCTGTGATGGCTATTTTGGGTTATTCGCTGAATGACTCAATCATCATTGCTGACCGTATTCGTGAATTGCTGATATCTAAACCGAATAAAGCGATTGAAGATATTAACAACGAGGCAATTGCAGCGACGATTTCCCGTACCATGATCACATCCGGTACGACGTTGCTGACCGTTGGCTCTCTATGGTTATTAGGTGGTGGTCCGCTGGAAGGATTTGCCATTGCGATGTTTATCGGTATTTTGACGGGGACCTGGTCTTCGGTCTCTGTGGGTACGGCCCTACCAGAGCTATTTAAGCTTGATTCGTCACACTACAAGTTGCAGCCGGTTTCACAAGAGCCGTAGACGACTGCAGCTTGACGTTACTTGGATATAAAAGGGCCTCTGGGCCCTTTTTTTGTTGTTTTATTTCGTTATTACCCATTTGGCGGCCAACTGTGATAACGTCAAATGAATGGAGACTAGCGCCGAGAATGAAAGGAAAGAGACGCAACATGGGAAAGAAATCATTAGAGACCAAGATCGTTACGGCAGGGCGTTCTGCAAAGTGGACACAGTCACTGGTTAATCCGCCAGTTAGCCGGGCTTCGACCATCGTGTTTGAATCGGTGAAAGAGATGAAGCAGGCCACTGCGAACCGAAAGAACAAAGCCCTGTTCTATGGCCGCCGTGGTACAAATACTCACTTCGCTTTCCAAGATGCTATGGTGGAGCTAGAAGGTGGTGTGGGCTGTGCTGTGTATCCATGTGGGACGGCTGCCATTACCAGCGCTATTTTGTCTTTCGTCAAAGCGGGTGATCACATTTTGATGGTCGATGGTGTTTACGAACCGACCCGTGACTTCTGTGACAAAATCCTCGATAAGATGGGCGTGGAAACTACCTATTACGATCCTATGATTGGCGAGGGGATCCGTGATCTCATCAAGCCGAATACAACAGTATTGTTTCTTGAGTCGCCATGCTCAATCACCATGGAAGTTCAAGATGTCCCTACCTTGTCTCGTATTGCCCATGAACATGACTTGGTGGTGATGCTAGATAACACCTGGGCGTCCCCTGTAAACTTCCAGCCTTTTGAACACGGTGTTGATATCTCGATTCAGGCTGCGACCAAATATATTGTGGGTCATTCCGATGTTATGTTGGGGACTGCAGTAGCCAATGAGCGTTGTTGGGAGCAACTACAAGAAAACAGCTATTTGCTTGGCCAATGTACCTCTGCAGATGACATCTACCTCGCCATGCGAGGGCTTCGTACCCTCGGCGTACGTTTGAAGCAGCATGAGCAGAATAGCCTTAAAGTCGCGCAGTGGTTGGCAGAGCGGGAAGAAGTTGATCATGTTCGTCATCCGGCTTTTGAAAGCTGTGAAGGCCACGAATTCTACAAGCGTGACTTTAAAGGTTGTAACGGACTGTTTTCTGTTGTGTTGAACCGCGGTAATACCGAGGCGCTGACGGCATTGCTTGATGGCATGGAACACTTCAGCATGGGTTACTCTTGGGGTGGCTTTGAAAGTTTGATCCTCGCAAATGAGAATATCAACTCTTTGCGTACGGTTGCCAAGAAAGATTTTGCAGGTCCGCTATTGCGACTGCATATTGGCTTGGAATCAGCGGACGATCTCATTGCTGATTTAGAGCGCGGCTTCGAGCGTTTGAATGCGGTGCTGAATAAATAATCCGCGTTAAATCAGTACCAAAAATAAGGCTAGCCGTGCTGGCCTTTTTTTCATTCTGCCATTGTGCGCCTGTTTAATTATCTTTCTTGAGCACCGGTATGCGCGGTTTTAGCTACTATTTAGTAAACGCCGTACAAGAGGGGCAGTTATGAAAAAGACAGGGTATTGGGCCGCTATTGTCATACTCCCAATGACAATGTTGGGTTGTTCAAGCTCAGATCTGGAAAACTACCAGCTTTTTCCTGATGATTACGTTTACGATGTGCCTTACGACAGTATCTACCATTATGGCTATAACCAAGGGTGCGATAGTGCGCTGGGTATTACAGGCAATTATGGCAAAGTCTTTGGTAAGGATGAGACTCTGGATGGTAGTGACACAAAATTTAACCAAGGTTGGGATGAAGGCAACAAAGCCTGCCAAGCTGGTAGGCGAGTGCTGATGCAGACATCTTTTATTAACCCATATCAGAGCTTTAGATACAGTTACGAGTGATAGAAGAGTGTTTTGGGTGCTGTTCCATCCATAAAAAAACAGACCATAGCGGTCTGTTTTTGGTTAAGTCACTATCATTTTGTGTTTAAGATTGACCTAGCCATGTATCGTTCTTAATCGTTAGTCACAAAATGCGATGGCTTATTTTAGTTTGGTCGTGTCAGTGATTGTACCTGGCCGTCTCGAAACGACACAGGCACAACAGCATGAACCTCTGGCAGTAATAAAAATGCATCTTCATCCGATGGATTATTCATCTCTACCACAACTTGAAGGTACCTGTTCAACGCACGCTGGAGAGCCGGAGTTGAAATCTTGTTACCTTGCTTGCCGAACTGACTGTATTGACCTTTACTGGAGTATACCCAGACATTAAATGGGTCATCCCCTTTTTCTAGTTGCTCGATAAAATCGGCGATATTTCTCATAAAAGTCCTTTTCCCTAACCAATAACGACGTATTGATTTTCCCATTATGGAACGAAGTTGCTATTTTTCAATTTGATTTACATGACCCATCTGGGTTTATGTGATGTTGTTGGCAAAAAATTGAAACTTGAATGCATACTTTAAAATCAATTTAACATTACTTGTCTTTTAATTCTAAATAATCGATAAGATTGTCAGTAACTGTTCACAGATTAATTCTCTAATGGAATATTATCAAGGGAAAAATGCTCAAAACTAACCCTAAAGAGGTATGCCTGTTGAGATTTATTTATGTTTATTGTGTTGGGTGGAACGGTCATTGTTACAATTGAATTTTGTGGTGGAAAAATGAGCGATATTAAAGAAGAGACAGTGGAAAAAAGTGTATGTGCTTGGGCAATAAAGCATCCCATTGAGCGGGATTACCACGATCAGGAGTGGGGGAGGGTTAATAGAACAGATACATATTTATTCGAGTTCCTGACACTTGAAGGTGCTCAAGCTGGATTGAGTTGGTATACCATTCTTAAGCGGCGTGACGCCTACCGTGCTGCATTTGAGAATTACGACCTCGATATTTTAGCTTCATACGATGATTGCCAGGTGGAAACAATTATTTCCAATCATGATGTCATTAAGCACCGAGGAAAAATTAGCTCGGTATTTAATAACGCGCGTGCTGCCCAGCAGCTAATTAATGAATATGGCAGTTTAGAAAACGCATTGTGGCAATTTGTCGATCACCAGCCGATAACTAACCACTGGCAGACAATGGCCGATATCCCGGCTTCCACTGAAACGTCAAAGGCAATGAGCCGTTTTCTCAAAAAGAAAGGTTTCAAGTTTGTCGGGGAGACTATTTGCTATGCATTCATGCAAGCCGTTGGCATGGTTAATGACCATTTAGTGACCTGCTATTGCTACCAAGAGGTAATAGAAGAAAATAGATAGTCTCTGTCTGATAGTCTTTATCTATTATTGTGATAGCGGAGAGAAACTGGTTTGTCAGAGTGATGAAGCGTATTATTTACTTTTTCCCTCGTATGTTGAAGTAGCGAGGGCATTTTAACCTTGTAAGAAGTTGGGATAATGGCAGAAAACCCGGTAAAAGTAATCCATCGAGCAACCTGGATTGGCTCAATCGCGAACGTCAGTTTGGCGGTCTTAAAGATCACGGTAGGTAAAATCACCGGCAGTCAGGCGTTAGTTGCCGATGGTGTCCACAGTTTTTCGGATCTGATCACCGATACCGCTATCTTGATTGGTTCGCGTTACTGGACTGCCCCTGCCGATAAAGGTCACCCCTATGGTCATGGGCGTTTCGAAACATTTACCAATATATTTATTGGTATTTTGTTGTTTATTGTCGGTATAGGAATTGGTTGGGATTCACTATCGGCATTGGGACATGAATCAACCGCTGTTCCTGGGATGCTGGCTTTCTGGGCTGCTCTTGCATCGATTGTGGTGAAAGAGGTGCTGTATCGATGGACTGTTATCCAAGCAAAGAGAATCAATAGTCGCTCTCTCCATGCCAATGCTTGGCACCACCGAAGTGATGCGTTGAGTTCTCTGCCTGTTGCTATCGCGGTTGTGGCGAATTTTGTGTTCCCTGATTTGCACTATCTTGATCAAGTGGCAGCATTGATAGTAACGGCGATGATCTTGAAAGCGGCGATTGAAATTTTGTGGCCGGCCATTATGGAGTTGACCGAGGCGCAGGTTGATGAAGATATTGAGGCAAAGATCCAAGGCTATGCCAGTGAGATGCCACAAATAAAAGAAGTGCACGCTATTCGCAGTCGTCGTACGGGGAGTACTATTTTATTGGACTTCCATATGTTGGTTGATCCTGACATGCGCGTTGAAGATGCTCACACCATTAGCGAAAAATTCAAGTCGCATATCTTGGCCCAGATTGACGAACTGGTTGATGTCGTTATCCATATTGAGCCTTATACCTGCGCTGAACGTGTTATCAATCCATGTTGCGAGGATAAGAGCTGTGATTAATTTATACCTAAGTCACTTGGGTATACGCTTAGGTAAATGACAAAAAAGTTAAAATTCTCAATATTGAGAAGGTGTAGCAGCAACGCACTTAGCTATCTTCTAGAAAGTGACCGAACTATTTACCTAGTAGCAATCTAGCTGCTAGGTAAGGTCATAGAGGAGAAGCGCCATGCCGTTAATTAGAATCAAGTCTTTGCCTTTTGCTCAGGAAGTGAATATTCCTGCCACCTTGGATGTGCTTTCAAAATCGGTTTCAGAAACCAGTGAGATCGAGTTAAAACATGTCATGGCGACATGGGATTACCTTTCTCCTCATCATTACGCCCACAACGGTAAAGTGGTTGATTGCCAGCCAGAGAAAACACACCCGCTGTTGGTTCACCTCATCGCACCAAATTTCAATACCGAAGAGCAGATCGCCAATATGTTGGAAGTCATTGCTAATACTTTGGCTGACGTCTTGCCGGTTTCGAAGGAAAACATCTTTATTAATTTCTCTCCAGCCTACAGCGATGGCATTTATGATGCGGGGCACGTAGTCGAGTGGGATGATTAAGTTTATACCCAAGCTACTTCAAGATTCAGGTACCTTGAGGTAATTTGGGTTATGGGTTTACTTAGTTAAAATAATGCCAGATTTCATGACATATTCATGAATCTCGAATACGATTGGCGCTTTCTCCCAGCTAAGAGTGCCTGATGTTCAAGTTGATTGCGTCTATGCCGCCTATGATGGCATTGTCTATTGCGATTGTTTGCGAAGTTATTGCAACGTCAATGTTGCCTAAAACCCAACAGTTTACCCAATTCATGCCAACCCTGATCACCCTGTCAGGGTATGCTATTGCTTTCTTTATGTTGTCTGTCACGGTGAAGGCCGTTCCGATTGGTATTGCCTATGCGATATGGTGCGGTGCGGGGATTGTATTGGTCGCGATGATTAGCTGGCTGTGGTACGGGCAGCAACTTGATTTACCTGCCTTGATCGGCATGTTACTCATCTTGTCTGGTACGGTTGTTATCAACGTCTTTTCTCAATCAGTAAGCCATTGATTTAATTTCTCAGCGGTGTTCCATGATGATCCAGCGCACAGAATAATAAAAAGCCTGCTTCCAATAAGCAGGCTTTTTCTGATCATGAAACGCGTAAATATGTGTTAGACCTAAGGTCGCTCAGGTATTAACCCAGCAGTAGTATGAACGATTAAGCCATCAGCATTACACGACTGCTGCATAGCCATGCTATAACAAGTCATTTCTATCTTGCTCTCTGCCAAAATCAGATAGTTGTACCAAGCTTGTTGTAAATGTAGCGAATTTGTTATTGTGTTGGCGTGGTAATCAAACATGGAATGTCTATGAGCGCACTTGAAGCAAACTTTGACGGCCTAGTTGGCCCAACGCACAACTACAGTGGACTGTCTTTCGGTAATGTCGCGTCGGCGAAGAATCAGGCTAATCCTTCTAGCCCTAAACAGGCAGCTTTGCAGGGATTAGCGAAAATGAAGGCACTGTCAGATATGGGAATGGTGCAAGGTGTGCTTGCCCCGCAGGAAAGGCCGGATATTGCGACGTTACGCCAGCTGGGTTTTACCGGCAGTGATCAGACTGTTTTGGCTGCAGCAGCGAAGCAAGCGCCGCAGGTGTTGGCGGCTTGCTGCTCAGCTTCAAGCATGTGGACGGCCAATGCGGCAACTGTCTCGCCTTCGGCAGACACAAAGGATGGAAAAGTCCACTTTACGCCGGCCAATCTAACCAATAAATTTCATCGCTCTATCGAGCATGAGGTGACCGGGCGAATTTTAAAGGCCACTTTTGCTGATACTAACCACTTTGTCCATCATCCGGCCCTGCCCAGCGTCGAGCACTTTGGTGATGAAGGTGCAGCCAACCACACACGTTTTTGTGTCGACTATGGCCAGCAAGGGGTTGAGTTCTTCGTCTTTGGCCGCCATGCCTTCGACAGCCGCTTTCCTGAGCCGAAGAAGTTCCCTGCCAGGCATACATTTGAAGCATGCGAAGCGGTTGCAAGATTGCATCAGTTGGATAATGACAAGGTCGTGATTGCCCAGCAAAACCCGGATGTGATTGACCAAGGCGTGTTCCATAACGATGTTATCGCTGTCGGTAACCGTAATGTCCTTTTTTGTCATGAACAGGCATTTCTGAATCAGCAGGCCGTTTATGATGAGTTAAACCTGAAACTATCGGGTGAAATGCGCATTATCGAAGTGCCAACGAAGAGCGTCACAATCGAAGATGCCGTGACCAGTTATCTGTTTAACTCGCAGTTGGTTACCATGCCTAACGGCGACAATGTGTTGATCTTGCCTGAAGAGTGCCGAAATAACCCGAGGGTATGGGCATACTTAGATCAGCTACTCGCCAACAAGCAGGGCATCGATGATATTAAAGTCTTCGATCTGAAACAGAGTATGGCGAATGGCGGGGGCCCTGCGTGCTTGAGACTGCGCGTCGCGTTAAACCAGACTGAGTTGGCAGCAGTAAACCCGAGTACCTTAATGTCAGATACCTTGTACAGCCAGTTAACAAGCTGGGTGGAGAAGCATTACCGCGACCAATTGTCAGAGGCCGATCTGGCTGATCCTTCTTTGCTGATGGAGTCCCGTACGGCTCTTGATGAGTTGACTCAAATTCTCAATTTAGGCTCTGTTTATCCTTTTCAACAATAACTACCCAGAAAGCAGCACAAGCAAGTGCTGCTTTCTCTTTTTTTGTTATAAGGCACGTCTCATATTTTTGTTAAGCATTGATTACTAGACATTTTATTCATTATGAGATGTTCATTTTGCATCTTCTTTTGCAGCAAATTAGTGAAATTGCGAGAGCAAGCTTTTCTTAAATTAATAAGTTACTGATATATAGAGCAAACCATGGTTGGCATGAAACGTGGTTGTATTGCCCTGATGTTTTTAAGGGGTGAAATATCATGAAGCATTGCTATTACTTGTTAGCTTTATTATTACTGGTTGGATGTGGAGGAGGAGAGGGTGGTTCGGCATCACAGCCTCAACCTGAAAGACCGACTACAACCTTGCTAGGCGAAAATACGGTGCCTGCCGATGCAAGGTTTCAGCAGTTTGAAAACTATTTATTTGAAATAAACCCTTCTGATTTTAATTTCTCTGGTAACAGGCTGTACCTTAAGGTTTATCTGTCTTCCGGCAGCATTTTGTTTCTCGGTAAAATTGATAAGCAGACACTTTTTGCTTTCCCGATTTCGATCCCCCTGAAGGACAAAGCAGTCAGATTCGATTTGTTTAGTGACTTTATTGGTGATGACGCGGTGACAGGGGAGGTGACTTTATGATTAAGCCAGTATTGGTATTTGTTGTGATAATGCTGACAACCTTATCTGAAGGAATCGCTGCAGAGCAGTCTATCTTGCTCAAAGATACGGTGTCTACACAGGGCAGTGGCAACATCGATTTGTTTAAGGCCAGACAGCAAAAGAACAATCCAACGGCAGCAATGTTGGAAGCGATAAGGGTAGAGAACAGTAATGCCATAGTGCTTGCCGTTGATGTCAATGAAGCCGCGAACGGCACAGAAAAAGCCTCTAGCCAAGGGGTTGCAGTAGAGTCCGTTACTTTGACTGTGGTGACTGGAGGAAATACCTTTACCTTCACCGATTTTTCTACGCCAACTCAGTCTCTCTTAGCGAAGTCTGGCGAAACAGAACGCTCACTCTTCTATACCTTGATAGGAAGGACTGGATCTTCTTCATTGACGCCAAATAGCGGTTGGCAAGGCACTTCATTTGACGCCGTGTTGACGATTCCGGTGAGTATCTCACTTGAGAGTGCGACTTCAGTCGTCGTTGATATCACTTTCTTGGAAACCAATACCGCTTTGGGTGATCCTGAAGCATTTTATGATTTTACCGCCGGTCCCGAAGATCTCGCTTTGCTGAGTCAGCTTGATGCAACCACATTGGCTCAAGAAGCCCCTGGACAAGATGAAGCTCCTCTGGTGATCACACAAAATCAAATTGAAAATGATACCGACTCATGGGTATATTTTCCTTCATCAGTTGAGTACTACGTTGCTGCCTATGAGGATAACTACCCAGTAAAAAGTGACTATGACTTTAATGATTTGGTCGTGGGTTATCGTGTCGGTTATGGGATGACTGGTCAGCAAGTGACCTCGCTGATTATCTATGGTTACATGATTGCGAGGGGGTCAGGCTTTACACATGATTGGCATTTGCATATTGGCCTACCCGACACGGCATCTGGTACAGGGACCCTGAATTTATTCAAGCCAGACTCTACCGAGCAAGAAAGTGGTTTCCCGCAGACGTTCTCGTTGACGGGGAGCTTTGACAAGCGCTTGTTACAGGGGACAAAGTCTTTGATGAATAACCCTAGTTCTGAATTTGCCAATACAGAAACCAATATTGATTTGGTAAAAGGGCACAAATTCAGTGTAGCGTTTGATTTTGATACACCGATTGAGCTTTCAAGTATTGCCTTGCCCCCCTATGATCCCTACCTCTATGTGCAAAACACCGGTTATGAAATTCACTTACCTGAATACGCTTCCCGGTTAGGCAGTTCAGTTAATAACGCAGAAGTTGCTGGTGGGTTTAAAAATGAACAGGGGTATCCTTTTGCTATTATTATCCCGGAAGATTGGGAGCCGCCACTCGAGCGAGAAGACTTAGGAGGGGCCTACACTACCTTCTTGGGCTTTGTCACCAGTAATGGTGAACAAGAGGATTCTTGGTACACAGCACCATCACAGAACAAGATTAAATCAATAGGTAAAGCTTTCTGGAAATGGGACTAGCACAATCTATCGCCTTGTAAATCGCCCAATGACTTGACCTAAATCTTATTGCACAGGGATAATATGGCAAACCAATAGGCTAGGGCTTTATTTTGGCTTATTGGTTTACCTGTTTAATTTAAGATTGCCCGTGACGGAGTCGATATGGCGAAACTATCCCTTCAAGAGCAGATGCTAAAAGCTGGTCTCATTGATAAGAAAAAACTAAAGAAAGCGGGCAAACAGTCCAAAAAATCCCGTACACTGCGCAACGAAGCTAAAGCGGCAGTAGAAGCTAACAAGGCTGCCCAGTTGGAGCAGGATCAAGAGCTGAACCGTCAAAAGCAGGCAGAAGCCGACAAGAAAGCGATCACATCTCAAGTCAAGCAATTGATTGAAATGAACAAAATTGATATTGCGGATGGAGACATCGGCTATAACTTTACCGATGGCACATTGGTTAAGAAAATTTATGTTAATAAGCAGACACAAGATCAGCTTGTCAGCGGTCGTTTGGCGATTGCACGTTACCTAGAAAGCTACGCAGTGATCCCGGGTGTTGTGGCCGATAAAATCAGCCAGCGTGATGAAGAAAGCATTATTGTGAACAATACGTCTTCAGAACAAGAGATTGATGAAGACGATCCGTATGCCGATTTCCAGATCCCTGATGATCTAATGTGGTAAACCGCCACCTGTAACATTGTCAAAGCCCAGCACTGCTGGGCTTTTTATTACCTGCCAAAAATCATGGATTGAGGAACTCACCAATATAGCGATAGGTTGTATCGCAGCTCTCCGGGACAAGATTTTCCAAATTGAGAAAAGCATGCGTCATGTTGTCGAGGTGATGGTGCGTGCACAGGATCCCTAGTATCTGTAACCGCTCGAAATACCTTTTACCCTCATCTTGTATCGGATCAAAACCTGCCGTTATGAGCATGGTTGCTGGATGGTTACTGGGTAACGGCCCAAACAGCGGTGAAGCCTCTCGGCGGTTTCCTACCTGCTGGAAATATTGATCGAAATACCATTGGATCTTTGTCGTCTCCAAGATATAGCCTTCGCGGTAATCAACTAAAGAGTCACTGGAAAAGGTGTAATCGAGGCTGGGATATATCAAGACTAACTGGTTGATGCTATCTGGGTGACGTTGGGCAAGCGTTGTTGCCAATGCCCCCCCTGCAGAGTCACCGGCAATCGATATAGTCGGCTGGAAAGCGATAGGTTGTCTTGTCAGCGTACTTACTATCTCCTCAAGGCTCATAATACAGTCAACGAGGCCTCTTGGATAAGGATGCTCGGGGGATAGCCGGTAATCAACTGTGACGACGATGTGGTGGCTGTGATGGGCAAGGCGACGACTTATCGGGTCGTAAACCTCGATACTGCCACACATATGGCCGCCTCCATGGAAGAATAATAATATCGGTAATTTATTGCCCGGAGACGGGTGGTAAATACGGCAAGGAATTGAAGTCCCATGGATATGTGTATCGATGACTTGCTCGATGTCGACTGGGGTTGTGACAAACTGCTCCGTGATGCTCGACAGCCCTGCTCTGGCCATTTCAGGCGTAGGAGGGATCCCCAGCACCTTTGCCTGTGCTAGGGCATCATTGAATTGTTTTAGCCATACCTGCAGGCTTGTTGGCATGTCGGCCATGCGAGTTTCCTTGTCGCTTCAGTAGTTCAATTTCGGGAACGCGTTCAATGAGATAATCTTTGAAATTGGCACAACGCGCTGGCATATACTTACGGGGTTTGAAATAGAGGTTAAGCTCAAACTGGCTGCTGACGTAATTTTCTAATACAGGCTGCAAGGTTTTTTTATCTAGCTCGTTGGCAATCAAGCTGTGTGGTAAATAGGCGATTCCTCCACCATGCACGGCAATATTCTTGAGAATTTCACTGTCATCGGCCTCCACGGTCTGTGTGATCTCGACAGTGGAGTATTCTCCATCCAACTCGAAAATCCAGCGATTGCCACCCACTAATGTACTGGCATACAGACAGCGGTGGTGTTTGAGATCATCGGGGATAATGGGTTTGCCGTTTTTTTTAATATAGGCCGGGGAGCAACACGCCATTAATGGTTCCCGCAGAAGTGAGCGCTTAACCAGCAGGCTATCTTTGTCTTGAAAACCTCGGTAGGTGGCATTGGCTCGTATCGCAAAGTCTACATCATGGACATGATCGACCTCGAAGGCCGTTTCAAGTACCACAAAGTTAATTGATGGGTGGAGCAGCAGGTACTCGCCGATGATTTGGCTCAGATAGTGCTTGGCAAATAGCGGGGTACTGGCAATTTTAATGGTGCCTTTGTCTTCACTGCTCATGTTCTGGACTTCATTGAACACATCGTCAATTTGGGTATATAGCAAGCTGAATCTGTCGAATAGTCGTTGTCCGGCTTGGGTTGGGGTGATTTTACGCGTTGTACGCTTAAGTAAGCTGACCCCCATTTTTTCTTCCAACTCATTAAGCCACCGACTGGCAGCGGAAGGTGAGATATTGTTGTGCTTTGCCGCTTCGCTGATCGAGCCGGTTCTCACAACGTGAAGAAAGAAGACAACCTTGTCCAACATGAGTGCACCCTAAAATCCATTTACCCTCATACAGTTATAGCAAGAAAAAACAACAAAATGATGAATAAATGCTATGGGTGGCAATGATCACGGTATGTTGAGGGTATATCGTCATATTAGCAAAGCTGATTTGCATTAATGTGAGTAATCTATTGGGGTGAATCTTCTAAAATACCAGAATACAGTGAGTTGTGTTGCCCGTCACAACTGCAGGCACTCGCTAATACCAGTTCTAACCGTTTTTAACTCAACAGTTTGGTATTCATATAGGGGAATTAAAATGCTAAATAACAAAGTGTGTATAGTGACAGGGGGTGCCCAAGGGATTGGCCGCTGCATCGTCGAAACCTTTGCTAAGAATGATGCAATTCAGGTGTATGCGTGTGATATGAATGCAGCCGCCATGACGGACTTAGAAGCCAAGTATCCTAACGTTACAGCCATTGAGCTGAATGTGTGTGATCGAGAGAATATTGCAAATTTCGTTAAAAAAGTGAAATCAGAGCACGGTAAGATCGATGTGCTCGTTAATAACGCCGGTGTGACACGGGACAACCTGATTGAAAAAATGACAGAGGAAGATTGGGACTTGGTTTCCGATGTTAACTTAAAGGGGGTCTTCAATATGACCCAAGCCATTGCGCCTGTTATGGTTGAAGGTGGCTCTGGCTCGATCATCACCATGTCTTCAGTGGTGGGAACCGACGGTAATATTGGCCAGTCAAACTACGCGGCAACCAAAGGTGGTGTCATAGCCATGACGAAGAGTTGGTCGAAGGAGTTTTCTCGTAAAGGGGCCCAAGTCAGGGCCAACTGTATTGCCCCTGGATTCATTGAAACACCCATGACGGTTGGACTACCTGAAAAAGTGTTGGATTTCATGAGGCATAAAACGCCGTTAGGCCGAATGGGCAAACCGCAAGATATAGCCAATGGGGCCTTGTTCCTAGCAAGTGATAACTCAGCATTCATTACCGGTCAAACATTGAAGATTGATGGCGGGCTAGTTATTTAAAACTATCGTTTCGTCATTATTTTGACGGCTGCTTTGGCAGCCGTTTTTTATTGAACACTGGTTCATTAGTTATGGTTAGCTAAATTTACTTATACCGAATGCAATATTAATTATAAGTTTTTTATATTGTGATAATTATATCGAAAGCCCCTAAAGAATACCTTTACAAGCATATTGTGACTTTAGTAGATTACACGCCATATTTATACATAGAATAAAAAGAAAACAGTGCAATCAAGCTCAACAGCCACAGAGATATTTTATCAACTCCTCGACGCTAATGATGAGGAAAAGAATTTTATTCTGTCCCAAATAGCGAGTGAAAACGCCAAGGTTTATAACGAGCTTCAACAACTACTTGAAGCTAGCGATAAGCAGCATTTAACATCAATTCTTGGTTTTAACGCTCAGCATGCGATGGGGTCTGAGCTCGATTTTTCGGGGCAGATAGTAGATAAATATCAGATTACTCATGAGCTTGGTCGAGGTGGTATAGGGGTTGTTTATGCCGCTCACCGGGCGGATGAAACATTTGAACAGCAGCTAGCGATAAAATTTATCCAGCCGCAATTAACCCAAATTTTGGGTAAGCGTGCTTTATTTTCTGAAGCGCAATTATTGGCTCGATTGAATCACCCTTGTATTGCCAAAGTTTTTGATGGTGGTGAGCATCAGGGCTGCGTTTATATCGTGATGGAATGCGTTGAAGGCGAAACATTAGACAGATATGTTCAGAAAAACTTATTGCCTGTCGCCAATAAATTAAAGCTATTTAAAAATATTTGCTTAGCAATTGAGCATGCTCATCAAAATCATATACTTCATGCGGATATAAAGCCTGAAAATATTTTGGTTGATAGCCAGCGACAACCTAAACTGCTCGACTTCAATTTAACCCAAGTAATCAACAATAACGCGGGTAAAAAGGAAAGTGAACTTGTGGCTTTCAGCCGGGAATTTGCAAGCCCTGAGCAGCAGTGCGGAGGGTTCCTTACCCAGCAGAGTGATATTTACTCTTTGGGTAAAGTGCTGTTGTTTTTATTTCCTCAGTCACCAGCTGATATCAAAGCGATCATTGAAAAGGCTACCCAAAGCGAGCCCGAACAAAGGTACAGCGGTATGAGCGAGCTGCGTAATGACGTAGAAAACATCTTAGCTAACCGCCCCGTTTCAATGAAGCAGGGCATGCCACTGTATTGTATGGGCAAGTTTATTCAGCGTCGCCCTGTCCCGTTCATGTCTGGGATTTTACTGATAGTGACAGTAGGGGTGTTTACAGCCACTTTGGCCGTTCAAAATCAGCGGTTGGTGGCTGAAAAAACCATTGCTGAAAACATGATGTATGAAGTGACTAGCATGATGTTTCATTCAAAAGGCAGTGATCAAGCCCTGATGTCGGTTGGTGCGATGCTGGATATATCCCGCCGTCGAATTTTATCCAACCCTGATCTTCCGAAGCACATCAAGCAAAAGCTCTTAATGATTATGATGACGCCAACACCGGATAAACACGAGATGGAACTGACGAGCAAGCGAAAGCCAGAACAATAATAACAATGTAAAGATGCAAATTTTAAGGAAGAAAAGTGATTAAATTATCGATGTTGGCTGGTCTCGCTATTGTTACTGTGTCTACCATGTTTACTGAATCTGTTTATGCTGCCGAACCGCATACGGGGTACTTCATTGATGCGCCTGTGACAGGACTATTCTACGTTACAAGCTCCGATATAAAGGGCTTTACCAATAAAGGAGCGTTTCAATACCAACCCGGCGATGTGGTGAGCTTCTTTTTGGGAAACAATGAGAAAGGCTTATTACTCACTAAACTCTCTGGCCAACAGGTGATTACGCCAACACTCTCTTCAACCAGCCCAAGCCGAAGTACTAACTTAACGCGGTTGCTACTTTCTTTGGACAGCACCCCACAAGACCGAGAGGAGATCTTATTGCTGAGCGATATGTTGGCTGACCCCAAGTTCCAGCAGCAGTTACGTCAGCTTGATTTGAATATCATCGACAGTATTAAAGATACCATTGATATTGATTGGGTTTCTGCCGAGGAAGCGGTGGAGCATCTTAATCAAAGCCAGCAGTACATTGAGTCCCATTTTACTTCTGATGAGGTCGTTTATTCACCGCTTAACAAGCGCTTTCGTAACATAGTGATTAAGAAAAAGGACCCACAGGGTAGAGCGTGTTTGGTGGATTTACGTTATATCGACCGAGCTAACTACAATACACCGATCGGTGAACTCGATTATAAAATTACACCATCTCATTTAATCCAGTACCCCAGTACCGGAGACTATTTCCGTAATTGCTATCTTGACCGTTCAAAGGGGCGAGAAGCGGTACTTGAAGAACCGATCGCGCTTTTTGTTAACTTCAAGGGACTGGTGGGTTGCAGTATTCAAGGTTGTACTCGCAACGATTTAAACGGATTTGCGATTGATGATCACGATGATGAAGGAGATTGGAAGTACCGAACGATGGCGATCAACTTCGATCCCACGACCGAGCTGCTGATGGAGAAAGTACAGGGACTAGGGCCGAAAGATGAGGTCCGCCATGCTAATCGGGGTGAGATGCTCTGGTTTACCTATCCTGAAGAGTTGGGGCATCAGATTCCCGTTGAAGGAATATGGAAGCAGACTACGTATATCGATTCCGATATAAAGCAGCGTTGTTTGAGAGTTGATGGCAACCAGGTTTGGTTGGGGCCTGAAGGGGCCGAGGACTGCCCTAAGCAACGCGCTGAGTATACCCAAAATGTGACTGCGGAATTTGCGGATATGTGGTGGCTGAATAATCCATCTGCGAAAGCAGAGCTGGCACAGATGAACGTGATGGTTCGTTGGTATCCGGCAGGGCAGCCCCCAAGATATACCACATGGGAGTACTTGCCTGCTGGAAAGGGGTGGGATCAGGGGATCCTATATCGTTTCCAGCAAACCATTACACGTCATCAGGATGGTTCGGATCAGATCCAAGCCTATGCGATATCAGAATTTAAGAAAGTGTTCGGAGAGATCTAATGCAACCAGGAAGCTCAGAAATCACGGAGATCATTCAACAATGGCAGGCTGGAGATAAGCAAGCAGAAAGCCAACTGTACCAGTTTGCTTATTTGCAACTGCGTACTATTGCCAAGCAGGAAAGGGATCGCAGTGCGGAGAAATATGGCCTTGAGAATGATGTCTTGATAGATAGCGTCAACAGCACGACAGCACTGGTTCATGACGCCTATTTAAAACTGTCGAATACCGATATGGCGGATGTTGATAGTAAGCGAGAGTTTTACCTGATGGCCGCTAAAGTAATGCGCCAGATCTTGATAGACAATGCGAGGTCGCTGCAGGCGCAAAAACGCCAGCAACTGACTATGTTGCCTGAGTCTAACGAGGACAAATTCGAGCAGTTTATGATTATGGATAAAGCGATTGAGCGCTTTAGTGTGCGCTACCCACGTCAGTCAAATGCGCTTAAGCTGAAGTACTTAATGGGGATGCGTACTCAAGAAATCAGTGACTTGCTTGAATGCAGCGCAAGCCTGATTGAGAAAGACCTGAAGTTCTCCCGCTGCTGGCTTCAGTCTCGGATGGCATAATCAAAGATGAAATCGGTGGTATCAAAAGTTGCGGTCAGCGTAATGCTGGCAGCAAGTGGCTGGTGGCTGTACCAAACACCGGCCGTTGCGTTTTTTGGCCTAGAGCCAACAGTTAATGAATTGCCCAAAAATTCTGCCTCGTACTCCTTGTTAGGCCCGACTAACTTTCCGGGAATCTCTGCTAGCGATAAGACCATAGCTGGCATTGTTGAAGTGGGTGCCAGTAAGCAGCAGGTCGATACCGAGCAATCACAAATTGATCAACATAGGCTGTATGAAAATAGACCGCAGATCGGGCAACAACCCCTTTCATCCAATGAATGGCAGCCGGAAAGTGGCGCACAGGAAATACAATCAGCAACTCCTTTGCCTACACCTGCTTTGAATATCTCAGCCTTGAGTGCAGAGGCTGGAAATCGCGCAGGGGTTTATGAGGCAAGCAATATAGAGGTAAGGTCGGAGGATGTTAACCTTGAAGCGGCAGGTGGCAACCATAAGCCGCGTGTTAACCCCGAGGTAGTTAAGCAATTGCAGGCAATCGTCAACCAATGGACCTTTTCACAAGACGTGCCAGCACGCTATAGCTTGTCGCTAAATGGTCTGTTTACTGATCCTGAAGGGGATGCTCTGACCCAGCAAGCCAGCATTAACGTTGCTGGATTAGAGGTCAGTGGCCACAATAGGCTAATGATCCAGGGGATACCGCAATCTCCCGTGTCCACGCCAGTGCTACGATTGGCGGCAAGGGATGATTACCACGGTACCAGCCAAGCAGCATGGGCAAATGTCAGTCTCTCGCTGCCTGCGGTTGAGCCGCGAACCGACGAGTTGCTCCATCCCTTAGAGGGAGAGACGTTATATCGGCTTGAAACGACTCAACTGTTAGCCGGGGTTTATTATAACTATGAGGTTGTGTATTGCGAAGCGTGGCGATTTATTGATGGTATCGCCTATTTTGCGGCATCGGAAAGCCGAACACAGTGCCCATTGGATGCCCAGTTGCGGGAGATTGGCTACTACAACCTTGCAGATAATAATGACTTACTCCTCAGTAGTAATGCAGAAGGTATGCGGCTGCAACGTTGGGAGTTGAAAAAGGAGTACCCATCAGCATTGCAGCCAGGGGTAACTAACTTTTTTACCACTGTTTATGGCCATGCCGGTAACGAAACATACACCTTGCAGGAGAGCAAAAGTGCGATGGAAGCAAGGTTGAATGTCAGGACCGGTGAATATGTGTATCAAATGAGAGAGTTTGATTACCTTTATCCGCAAGCCAACGGACAATATGTCTTGGGACAAGTTGGAAACTATATTTATGATCGCAGCGTGATGGATGATCCATACGTTGTAATGGATTCCGATTTGAATATGCAATCTTGGCTGACTGATTTGTCTTGTGCACAACTACTTCCTTATTGGCAGAGCAATACGTTAGCGGGTCAAGGTGAAACCGGGGACATTGTGTCTATGTCTGATAATCCTTGGGGCGAAAATATGGATCCTATTCAATGTGGAGAAACGAAGCATCCTGATTGGCAGAAGGAATATTTATACATGGGGCTGCACTATAATGACTATGACAAATTTGTTCCGGGTGAAATTTATAGTTATGTATTGAAGCCAAAGCCTGAGTTTTCCCATATAGTCGAGGAAATAAAGCTTAACTTGCATTATCACGAGCCTTGGCCGTGGCCTCACAAATAACAATAAATCATCAAATACAATGGCTTGGGCGGTCGAAGGTCGCTCAAGCTGTGCGCTTTGTTAAAAATGCCACAATGCCTGAATACCGGTATTGAAGCTGTAGGTTTCGGCATCGGGTAAGATAGCTAGTCCTTGTTTTTCTTCCCCTTGATTGTCAATGAAACTGACAGGCTCTGGGTCTGATTCAAAACGTTTTTCATATCCCGCCATGACATACCAGCCCAAGTGCAATCCAGGTATAACTTCATAGCTTAGCGTGCCCTCTAGCGACGTGCGGAAGCCAAGGTCATCAAAGGTTGTATCTACAAACTTGGTATTTTCCGTCTTGCTCCAAATAGGAACGCCAATTATCCAGCGACCGCTGAGCTTCCATCTGTTGTCACTAAACAGGGTGCCATTATCATAGGCTACACCTGCATCAATGAAGATATCCGTTGATTTCTCTTCCCAGGTATCTCCTTTTCGGAATACTGGGTTTTCATATCCATTAAGCCCCTCAAGACCATACCGTTTGTAAGATTGGTAAGTGAGTGATGGCCCTGCCACAATTCGCCATTGTGGTGTCCACTTATAATGAAGCAAGATATTGGTAGAAGTCTTGAGGTATTCAAATTGGTTTTTCTGATATGCCTGTCCTGTCTTTCCGTGCCAAGTTTCGGTTGAACTGATAGGCGAAAAAGTTGCCAGTGCATCAATCGAGAAATCAAATTTTTCGTTGATGTGATAAAGACCCCCGGTATTTAGCATCGGGCTAGATGCTGAAACATCCGAGTTTGCTACCCCTTGGCCTGAGTAAGACTCTTTATAAGTGATATTCTCAACACCTACCGTTATATAGGAATAACCATCTTTATCACTGGCAAACGATGGAATCGCCAGCGAAATGGCTGGGAAGAAACCAAGCCAATACCAATTACGCATTATTTTTTGTCCATGACGGAATGTTGGCCGAGGATATTAACGGACAGATTTTATTTTCCAACCTTTGCAACGCAAAAAAACAAAAATAAATTTTACGGTTTTTTTTTTGTTTTTCGTTTCTTGAAAGAAAGAAGTAAAGCCATGAAAATGCAGACCTTTCCTTGTACTGCCAATGATTTACAGGGAAGCGTGTTTATAAAACAAAATGACAAAAGTTTAATCATATCCATCAAGGGACGTTATTCATGAAAAAGGTTACTTTACTTGCGGCATCTGTTGCTATTGCCTTAACTGGTTGTGGTGGTGGCTCTGATAGTAATTCAAACACAGGCGGTAATACGGGCAATCCGGATATTCCTGCACCGGGTGGTGCAGTCGTTATTACCGGCTTTGACGGCTATTTTAAAAATGCTGTACTTTTTGTTGATACTAACAATAACGGTGTTTGGGATAAATCTGAAAACGCCCTTGGTGTAACTGACGGTGATGGGCAAGTTGAGCTAAAAGAAAAACCAGAGGGCGTACTTGCTCTGCAAACGGTTGTTCCAAACAGTGCCATGCAAGAGCGCTTAATTGCCATAAACCCTAAAGAATATGCAGGCGCTTACACGGTTGATATGGACCACCCTTCTCAGCCAATGGCGCATGAGCTAGTGTTCCGTGCCCCAAATTCGTCTGATGTTATTTCGCCAATCACCGACTTGGTCGCGATTGAAATGGCGAAAGATAGCTCTAAAACTGAAGAAGAAGCCAAGCAAATTGTCAGCGAAGCGCTTGGTGAGAGTTCTGTTGATGCTTTGTATACCGATTTTGTCAAAGGTGAAGATGCGGATGCTAAGCTGCACAAAACAGCTCAGATCCTGACAGAGTCAAAAGCCGCTAACACCAGCTATGAAGCTAAGGCGATTGATTTTGCTAAGCAGGCTGACACCATTGTAGATGAGATGGTCGAAAACGGTGAAGATATTACCGATGAGGACATCAAGCCTGTAATTAAAGATGAAAACCCTGAAGGTGATACCTTAGAACCCGTTGTTATCACCAACAGCAAGCTGATTGTTGATAAGGGTGTGTTTGATCAGACGGAAGCGGGTATCCCTAGCCTAAAGGAAAATGATAACTTCAGCGGTGTAACATTGGACATTGCAGGTTTGTTTACAGATACCGATCAGACTGAAGCTATTGTTCCTAAGCTACAGCACAGCCTTGATGGCACTGGTATCGAAGTTAAGCTATCTGTAGACGGCAAACAGCTTATTCTTGAGCCTGCTAACCCAGTAACGCAGCCGGGTAATTACACAATCACGCTGACTGCGGATGACATTAATTCAGATAATGCACAGGTTGGTACGTCTAGCGCTGTGTTCAAAGTTGAAGTTGCGGCGAACAATCTAGCGCCAGAAGTCAATGAAGCTGAACAGGTTGCGCTGCAAGCAGAAGTCGATGCTTGGTATCTTCAGCAGGGTGAGGTCTTCGAGCAATCACTAAGTGTGTCTAACTTGTTCTCGGATAAAGACGGCAGCATTAAAGGCTACGAGGTTAGTGATCTTAAAGTCTCTGGCCTGACTGCCAAAGTGGAAAGCGGCAGTGTGGTTATTGCGGGTACACCAAAAGAGCAATATGCCGCAGGCCAAACATTCAAGGTGACTGCAACAGATGACCGTGGTGCGACAAATTACGTTCAGTTTACCCTTCCGGAAGTTAAAGAAGGTGTAACACCACCCCCAGCTTCGCATCCTCTGGAAGACCAAACATGGTATGTACTAGAGCATGGTAGCGATGATGGTAACGATAATGATGACCTAGATTACAGCCGTGTATGGTGTGATTCTTACCGTTTTGCAGATGGTCTAGTTTATTGGGGCGGCCGCAGTATTGAGAACAAAGATCAGTGTTCTGAAGCAACGATCCTAGAGGAAGGTGCTAGCTACCGTATCGAGAATGAGCAATTTATTGTGACTTTCCCGAGTGAAGAAAAACCAGGGCAAACCGAAGAGTATCTATACTCGATTGCTCATGATGCTGACTACCTTTCCCAAGGCGCGAAAGTCGTTCTGTTCTCAGATCTTAACCAAACCGAAGGTGAGCGTTACTCGTGGTATAGCGATAAGCTCGATGCTGAAGCGCGTTTGAACATTCAGTCAGATGCCGGTTCAACCGGTCGCGACTTCCCAATGTATGTCCCTGCGAGCAAGGATGAAACATACGCAGAGGGTCAAGTTAGCCTGCAGATGACTAATATTGATGGTCAAAGCAAAGTGAGTATTTTCATCGATACGGCTGATGATCAGACTTTCTCTTGTGAAGACCTGAGTGAATTCTACAGTAGCTTCTATGTCTCAGCTGACAGCATTGAAGGAAACTATGCCTTCGCAAATATGCAGTGGGGATGCTGGGATGAAGAGTCACCACAAGGTGCTTCTATGGGCATTGAGTTGCCGAACGGATTTGTTGATGGTGAGAAATACAGCATTATAGGTGCAGTAAAAGACAGCCAAACTAAGTACATCGAAGCTATCAAGTTCAACATGGTGTGGACTGGCGAAGGCAACAACGACTAATTATAACGGTTTAGTTATTAATAAAGGTCCCCTGCTTAACGGCAGGGGATTTTTTTGTCTCTCATTTATTAATGAACCTATTTATTAACAGAGCTATTTATTAACAGAGCTATTTATTAATGAGTTTGTTAATTTCCAAGTGATAGATTTTTCGATAAGCATAGGATTTCCTCGGGATCTTTAAGATCTAAGTCACTATTGCTGCTAGAAAAAAGATATAAGATGTTTGGTGAAACGTTAATTTTAAATTAAAAAGGAGTGACGTATTAATTGATAAATTAGTCAGGGAACTTTACTAACAAATTAGAACGTGCTTCATCGTATTATTAAGGAATATTTTTATAAGTCTTATTGAACCATAGACTTCAGACACTCATGTCTGAATTACGAGGAAAGTTTTATGTCAATCGCATTTTCCCGTCAACCCTCTGCATTTAAGTTGATGTGTATCATTATTTTGCCCGCTATGCTTTCAATGTATGGGTTGGTGGCAATCGTTACAGTTTTCATGGTTAATGAATTAGGTATGTCAGAAAGTGATGCCTTTTTAATTAATGGTGCCGCTTCTGCTTTTTCGACAATCATTTATGCCATTGGTGGATATCTAGCTGATAAAGTAATTGGTGTTAAACGGTCATTGATTATTGGCAACCTAGGTATTGTGATTACCTTACTGCTATTGAGCTATGCTGCAGCCATAGGCAGCATTCCGTTAGCCATGATAGGGCTTGCCGGGGGAGGTGTCAGCCGGGCACTGGCTAACAATTGCCCTTCTAATTTGATCTCAAAAGCCTATAAAAAAGATGATATTCGAATAGATAGTGCTTTCACCCTCTACTATATGATGATTAATATTGGTTCGTGTATTTCCCTCGTTATCACACCAATTATCGCGCATAAATATTCCTACTCAGCTGGCTTCGCTATTGCAGCTATTTGGAATGTCATTACGATTATAATTTATCTCTATAATAGAAACTGGGTTAGAAATATAGGTGCCGATGCAGATTTCAAAGTGATTAAGTTAAAAACGTATGCTCTATTATTGATTGGATTAACGGCTATAACATTATTAGGAAGTTGGTTAATAACGCACTATAAGCTGATGCAACTACTATTAGTTATCGCTTTGGGTATTGCCCTTGCATGTTTTATCAACTATATGCGAAAAGAATCCTGGGCCCAACAGAAAAAGATGATTGTCAGTCTGGTATTATTAGGCTTCTCAGTAATATTTTTCATCCTGTATAAGCAAATGCCAACGTCATTGACTTTCTTTGCTATTCATAATACCCGCCATGAATTTCTAGGTATTCCTTTTGACCCAGTCTCTACCCAGGCACTGAATCCATTCTGGATAATTATTCTCAGTCCGCTATTGGCTATTTATTATGAGAGAAGCAGTGCTAAAGGAAAAGGTGCCTCACTTCCCCTTAAATTTGCCATGGGGATGTTGTTCTGTTCAATGGCGTTCCTAAGCTTAGCGTATGGCGCTAGTTTTATGGCAGATGAGACTGGCCGAGTGTCAGCCTTCTGGCTAATTCTAACGCATCTATTCCAAGGTTTAGGCGAGTTACTGATCAGTGCACTGGGTATTTCGGTGTTGGCGCAATTGGTTCCCAACCACATGATTGGTTTTACGTTGGGCTTCAGGACGTTGACACTGGGGATTTCGTCGATGGTTGCTGCCAACCTCGCTGTTTATATTGCGGTGCCTGAGTCATCTGGGAGCGTGGATTCTCTGCAAACATTGCCTGTGTATGCCGGTTACTTCCTCAAAATCGGTATAGGTGCGTGTATTATGGCTGTGATCATGTTCATGACGGCAAGGAAGTTGGATAGCCTGATTGAAGATCGTACCAAGGAAGACAAAGAGCAGGTTGAAGCTGCGAATTAAGCTGCCTCTAGAATAGAGAGCACGACAAAAAGAGCCTATAAGGGCTCTTTTTGCTAAGAGAGAGGATCAAAAATGATTAGAAAAGAAATCATTCTCCCATTGAGTAGATAGGGAAGAGCCGAGTAAGCGAAGTTTAATCCAGTGCGTAATGCTATCTAGCATGATGCTGTCCTTTAGCCAGGGTATGACTGGCTGTGAGATTGAAAGCCAAAGGTATATTACGTAAATTCAGCTTACAGTTGTACGCTGAATTAATTGTGCGGTCAATAGAATAGTGTTCATTATTTATGAATAGGCCATTTAGATGGGTTTAATAGCCAAAAGATTTTGTAACGATATATGTTTAGTGCCTAGGACTGGAAATCTCGAGCTTCTGGCTTTGCGACTTTCGGGGGCAGTTAATTGGGTATGCCAGAAATAAAAGAGCCCGTGTATGATACGGGCTCTAGTGGTCGTGCAAAGTTCACACTAGTGAATGCGCTTCACGCTATCGCGCTCAACCAGCGTCGGCTCTAGCTGGATCACCTTGTTGGTTTCATGTTTATTCTGGATCTTCTCGAGCAGAATATCGACCGCTTGCTGGCCCAACCGGTGCTTAGGCTGGTGGATAGTGGTCAATGATGGGGTAATGTACTTTGCCAGTTTAATGTCATCGTAGCCGACAATAGAAAGATCTTCGGGTACACGAATGCCTTTTTTGCTGGCGGTGTTAATGACACCCATTGCCATCATGTCGTTACAAACAAAGAGTGCTGTCGGTAGTGGGCCTCTGTCTAAGACGTCGTTAAAGGCGATTTCTCCACCTTCACACTCGAAGTTCCCTGAGGCAATCCACTGTTTGTTGACCTCTAAACCAGCCTCTTCCATTGCCTGCACATAACCCGACAAACGCTGCTGGGCGGTAAGCTTATCAAGCGGCCCAGTAAGGCAGCCAATTTGGGTATGGCCTTGTTCAATAAGGTGCTTGGTTGCAAGATAGCCGCCATGGTGTGAGTTATCTTGGATCTTGTCGCTTGGGAAATCGATCGGGCCCCAGTCCATGACCACTGTAGGTACGGGCTGGTGACGGGAAAACAGGTCGAATGCCTGACCATCGACCTCACTGCACATCAGCAGCAGACCGTCGACACGCTTTTGCAGCAGGATATCAAGGCTGTCGCGCATTCGGGCAAGATCACCCTCGGTGTTACAGAGGATCAGGTTATAGCCTTGTTCATAACAGCGACGCTCGACCCCTTTTACCACTTCACCAAAAAATGGGTTGGTGGAGGTGGTGACTAACATGCCGAAAGTACGGGTGTGGTTAACCTTTAGGCTGCGCGCTAACGCCGATGGGGCATAGTTCAGCTCTTTCACTGCCGCCATCACGCGTACAGAAATGTCTTCACTGACAAAGCGGGTTTTATTCAGGACGTGGCTAACGGTGGAGGTCGAGACTCCTGCATGTTTTGCTACATCTTTGATTGTCGCCATAGGTTCTCCCTGAACCGTGCCGCGGTGGGCACGGTATCAATTACTTACTGATGCTCAATAAGAAAGCGTTCCACTTCACGACGATGTGGAATAGAAGTTTGAGCACCCATTCGGGTGACTGAAATTGCAGCAGCTGCATGGGCAAAGCGGATAGCATCGTCCATCGCCTTGTTTTCCTGCAGACCGGTCAGCAAGGCACCGTTGAAGGTATCACCAGCGGCGGTCGTGTCTTTGGCATCAACACGATAGCCTGGGACTTGACGGCTTTCGCCGTTTGCACTGATCCATACCCCTTGGCTACCCAAGGTGATCATGACCTGCTTGATGCCTTTGTTGTGAAGGGCATCGGCGGCCTGTTGTGCGCTGGTGGTATCGGTAACCTTGATACCTGTCAGCAATTCCGCTTCAGTCTCGTTAGGTGTAATCATATCAATATGTTGCAATAAGTCATCCGATAATGGCTGGGCAGGGGCTGGGTTGAGTACCACACGAGTTCCCGCCAGTTTGGCCACTTTAGCCGCGGCTTCAATAGTGGCCATCGGTGTTTCTAGTTGCATCAGTAGTGTATCGGCATGTTTGATCAGGTTGTGGTGTGGCTCGATACGAGCTGGACTCAGGCAGGCGTTGGCTTCAGCCGAAATGGCGATGCTGTTCTCACCCGTTGCTGCTACTTGAATCATTGCAATGCCGGTTGGCATCTCTTTCTCAATCATTACGCCATCGGTATTCATGCCTTCTTTGGCAAATGCTTCACGCATTTCATGGCCGAAGCTGTCATCGCCAACACAGGCGATAAAGGCAATGTCTGCGCCTAGGCGAGCGGCTGCTACTGCTTGGTTCGCTCCTTTACCGCCAGGAATCACACTGTAGCTATGACCATGCAGTGTTTCCCCCGGACGAGGAAAAGATGCTACTTGCAGAACATGATCGGCGTTCACGCTGCCAAGAACGACTAATTTATTCATATTGGGACCTTTCTCATTCTCATTGGCCAAAATGTATGGCTTAGCAGTTAGCAAAGTGGTGGTATGTTGCTAAGCGATAGACTCTGATTACTTTCTTGTTGTTGGGGGACAGGATATAACCAGAATTTCAGTTATATCCTGTCGGTTATTGGCTATTGGCTCTACACCCTTTGCCTATTGCCTATTGCCTATTGCCACACGCCTCGTGCCCGTCTATTACTCAGAAATCACTTTCAGAGGAACAGGGATGCTCGCTTCAACCTGCTCGCCCTTTAGCATCTTGTCGGCAGTCTCAACACCCAAAGCACCAATCAAATCTGGCTGCTGAGCGATCGTTGCGCCAAGCATGCCACGTTCAACCGCTGCGATGCCGTCTTCAGTACCATCGAAGCCGACGATTAGGACATCTTTGCCAGAAGCCTGAACGGCGCGAAGGGCACCCAGTGCCATTTCGTCATTCTGGGCAAACACAGCTTGTACGTCTGGGTTAGCGGCAAGCATGTTTTCCATTACGTTCAGACCCTTAGTACGGTCGAAGTCAGCAGGCTGGCTTGCTAGCAGTTCCATACCGCTACCATCAACTGCTTGCATGAAGCCTTTACCACGCTCACGGGCTGCAGAAGTACCTGCAATACCTTCTAGCTGGATAACACGTGCTTTTTCACCGACTTTTTCCATAATGTATTTACCGGCCATCTCACCACCAGCAACGTTGTCAGAGGCGATGTGGCTGACGACTTCACCACGGCTTGCACCACGGTCTAGCGTCAGGACAGGGATCTTAGAGCGGTTTGCCATGCGGATAGCATTGGAAACGGCATCAGAATCGGTTGGGTTGATAAGAATTGCCTTCACACCACGAACCGTAAGATCTTCCACATTGGAGAGTTCTTTGCTTGGGTCGTTTTGTGAGTCAAGAACAATCAGGTTGTAGCCCAGTTCTTTTGCTTTGGCCTCAGCCCCTTCCTTCATGGTGACGAAGAATGGGTTGTTCAGCGTTGATACGACCATAGCCATAGTGTCCTGCGCGGCAGCCGTAGAGCTGAATGAAGCTGACAGTACAGCGGCAGAGATCAGGGTTGCTAACTTTTTCATTCTATTTTCCTTTCTACATATGTCGGGTAAAGGCGGGCAGGGGGCTACCCGCGCACAGAGGTTGTGTTACTTATTTTTGTTATCTACAAGGACTGCCAGCAAAATTACCACTGCTTTTGCAATCATTTGGTAGTAGGAGGAGACATCCAATAGGTTAAGGGCATTGTTCAAGAAGCCGATGATCAGTGCACCAATCAAGGTACCCATGATGCGGCCTTTACCACCGGCTAGGCTGGTACCGCCAAGAACAACAGCTGCGATAGCATCAAGCTCGTAGCCCATACCAGCTGTAGGTTGCGCTGAAGATAGGCGAGAAGTCACGATGATACCGGCAAGTGCGGCAAGCAGACCACAGATGGCGTAAACACCAATCTTGACGCGATCCACATTGATACCAGATAGGCGAGTTGCTGATTCGTTACCACCCAATGCATAGATGTAGCGACCGAAGCGGGTGTGATTAAGTAGGTACCAGATTGCAGCAAACACAATCACCATCAGCCAGATTGGCACAGGGATACCCATAGCATAACCCGTACCGAACCATGCAAAGCTGTCAGCAACATCAGTAAAGCCTGTTGAGATAGGTCGACCATCGGTGTACACCATGGTTACACCACGCAGCAGCGTCATGGTAACCAGCGTCGCGATGAAGGCTTGGACCTTACCTTTAGCGATAATCACGCCACTGATAGCACCCAGTGCGGCACCGGCTAGCAAGGCTGTCGGTACGGCGATCAGTACTGGCACTTCCATCCCAATTAGAGTAGCGGCGAAGGCACCACACAGGGCAAGAACGGAGCCAACACTCAGGTCAATACCTGCAGTCAGGATAACCAGAGTCATACCCACAGCAATAATGGCATTCACTGAGGTCTGGCGTAGAATATTTAGGATATTGTCGACAGTGAAAAAGTTCGGGTTCAGGAATGACACCACGACAATAAGGAACACGAGGGCAATCAGAGATTTCTGTTCGATTAGCCACTCTTTGCTAAATAGCTTGGTGCTACCGGTGTTTTGTTGTTTGGTCATAGCGTTGCTGCTCATGCTGCTACCTCGTTGATTTGTTTACCCACAGCGCAGGCGAGAAGTTTTTCTTGGTCGGCATCTTCAGCCATGAATTCGCCACTGATTTTACCTTCGTGCATGACCAAAATGCGGTCACTCATGCCGAGTACTTCCGGCATTTCAGAAGAAACCAGAATGATGCTCATTCCTTCTGACTTGAATTGGTTGATTAGCTGGTAGATTTCTTTCTTTGCGCCAACATCCACACCGCGAGTTGGTTCGTCCAGGATCAGAACTTTAGGTCTGGTCATCAAGCCCTTAGCGATAGCGACTTTCTGCTGGTTACCACCAGAAAGGTTACCGATGATCTGGTTGCGGGTCGGGGTCTTGATGTTGAACAGGCGAATGAAATCTTCTACTGCTGTCACTTCGTCGTAGTGTCGAAGCTGGACACCTTTCGACAATTGTTCCAGTGAACAAATCGACATATTTTCTTTGACAGATAAGCCGAGGATCAGGCCATCGCCCTTACGATCTTCAGAAATGTAAGCGATGCCATTTGCTAGGCCATCTTGCGGGCTTAACGGATTGATTGCTTTTCCATCAAGCACTACATCACCAGACTCACGCTTCAGTGCACCGTAAATGACTTTCATCAGTTCGGTACGGCCAGCACCCATCAGACCGGAGATCCCCAAGATCTCACCGCGATCCAAGGTAAAGCTGACATCTTTAACCCCAGCGCCATTTAGGTTTTTTACTTCAAGGCAGGTAGTGCCATGCTTTACATCGATACGCGGGTACTGTTCGTCGAGGCGGCGGCCAACCATCATCTCGATCATGGTGTCTTCATCGATATCAGCGACGGCGCGTTGACCAATGAATTTGCCGTCGCGAAGCACCGTGATGTCATCACAGATCTCAAAGATCTCTTTCAAACGGTGGGAGATATAGACAATGCCAGTGCCTTCTTCGCGCAGCTCATTGATTACCTTGAACAGGGATTCGGTTTCGGTGTCGGTGAGGGCGTCTGTCGGCTCATCCATAATGATAACTTGAGATTTGAAAGACAGGGCTTTGGCAATCTCTACCATTTGCTGTTCACCAAGGCTCAGCTCGCCAAGCAAGCTACGCGAGCTGTGCTTAACATTAAGGCGTGCCAGTAGGGCATCAGCTTCCTTGTACATCTGTGACCACTTGATACCACCAAACGAGTTGGTTTTTTCGCGGCCAAGATAGATATTCTCGGCAATGGTTAATTCAGGGATCAGGTTCAACTCTTGGTGAATGATGCTGATGCCCGCTTCTTGCGAATGGCGTGGGCCATTGAAGTTGACGGCTTCACCTTGATAGCGAATTTCACCAGCATCCATGTGATAGATGCCGGTCAACGCTTTCATTAGTGTTGACTTACCTGCGCCGTTTTCACCCATTAAGGCCATTACCTTACCTGGGTAGACATTCAGGCTGGCTTTATCCAACGCTTTGACGCCGGGAAATGCCTTTTCGATGTCTTTGAGTTCTAGAATTGGCTGAGTCATAGGGAGTCCTTGCACTAGGCCTTGCTATTACGGCTTGCGCTTAAAACACGACGCCGGCTTGGAAAATGACATTGGCATACGGGGTACATTCGCCCGTGCGGATCACCGCTTTACTGTTTTGGGTATGTACTTTAAATGCTTCGTGAGGCACATAAGCGATGTTGATGGTTTTTCCGCACATGGCTTCTTCTTCACGGAGTAGGGCTATAAGCGCATCGTGGTGCTCAGGGCTTACTTGCTTGAATTCTTCTGCCATCACCACACCTTCAATCTGCATTTCTCCCAACAAGGCTTTAACCGTTTGGATGAAAGTCGGGACACCAGGGATAAGGGCAAGGTCAATACGTTGGGTTTCATCTGGGATCGGTAAACCGGCGTCACACACAGTGACTTCATCGGTATGGCCAAGAGTGGCAACCAGATAGGACAATTCGGAGTTGATGAGTGCGCTTTTTTTCATGCTTGCACCTTAATTATTGATAGTGGTGATGCTTCTAACGTCGTTGCCAACCTTGGCAGTGTCATCCATGTCGTAAATTGGGCATCGAAACGATTACGCAAACGTTTCGATGGCTGTAAATGTAAAAGCAAACGTTTCGATGCGCACTAATTATGGTCGAAAAATGTGATTGGGCTCAGAAGAATTATGCTTTGGGTGAATGTTTTTTGTGCATCGTTAAGAAATCTATGCAGGGTTATGTGATTTTTATGTAAGGTTTTGCAAAGGTCGCGAGTTTGCTTTGATATAGGGTATGCTAAAAGCGTATTATTACACCGTGCTCGCTCTGTAACCACCTAAATGGACTGTTCGTGATGGTAACCGTACTTCAGCTTCAACCTGTTCTTCTCAGCATTGCTCCTGTTTCAGTGGCAGTTATGCTATATGCCATGAAGAGCAAGAAGTTGTGGCTTATGCGGATTTCACTGATCGGGATGGTGATATCTGTCTTTCTGTTGTTTGCTTTTCAGTATCTAGATTACCGTTATCTAGAAAACTGCTTGCTGCAAGGGGAAGTGTATAACCCTCTTCAGAACTCCTGCATCAAATTTAACTAGCTATTTGGACAGAATGACAGCCAAGGCCAACTGATTGCTTACTAGCTTAGGGTCGCCAGAATCACTTGCGCACTTGGAAAAGCAGCGTAAGCGTCATCTCCAATACAAAGTTTTTCAATGTCTTCGCTTCCCTTATCGATTAGGGCGCAAATCTCATCTTCTTGGTTGAGTGTCAGAGTAACTTCGACCGAGTGGTCATCACTAGCTATGTCTCGCACTTTCCCTTTTAGCCAATTCTGCTCTGGTGTGGGCTCAGCCAAAGACGAAGGGAGTTTGATATCAATGGCAGGCCCCTTGATCAGCGCGACGACTTCTTTGCCCGGATGTAGGTCCAATCGAATGGTACTGCCATGGGTGATAGTAGCCGTCAGCTTAATGCCTTCTTGCAAAACGACGGTGATCAGATCATGAAGGGCGTGGTTTTCTATTTTCTCTATGGTGCCGAAAAGCTGGTTTCTGGCGCTAGTTTGTAGCGACAGTTTACTCATGACGCCCAGCAGACTGTGCAGTGGTACAGACTCGTCATTCAGCGCTTCCAGTCCCATAGATTGGATTTGATCAAGCAGTTCATACATTTGTACCAGTCGTTGGCCATGATGGGTAAGCGAAGCTCCGCCACCGCCTTTTCCTCCTTTTTCACTCTCGATTAGTGGGTGCTCAGATTGGTTGTTCATTTCTTTGATCGCATCATAAGCGGCTTTGTAGCTGATCCCTGCCTGCTTAGCACCTTGGCTTATCGAGCCTGTTGACGTAATCGCTTTTAATAGCGCAATACGGCGGGGGTTGGCGAACATTTTACCTTGTTGTGACAAGGTAAGAATTGCGTCGAAATCCATAGTGTTATCCAATCCCCTTTAGCCAATGTGTGCCAGATCATAAATCGTTGTGATGCTTTGTCGTAGAGTATACCCGACTTTATGTAGTGATTGATTTATAAAACAAAAATAATCAATAGATTAAGGGATACGAAACGATGAAAGCCAAACAAACGTTACTGTTCATTCTCAACGATGCGCCCTACGGCTCTGAGCGTTCTTTTAACGGCTTGCGGTTAGCCATTAATCTCGGTGAGCAAAATGAAGCCGAAACTGAGATCAAAATTTTCCTGATGTCAGATGCCGTAAGCTGTGCGCTACCTGCTCAAGCACCGGGAGAAGGGTACAATGTGCAGCAAATGTTAGATATTTTACTGGCCCAAGGTGCTGAGGTAAAACTGTGCAAAACTTGCTGCAATGCCCGTGGGTTATCTGCGTTACCCCTTATCGAAGGTGCCCAAATAGGGACTTTGGATGATTTATCGCTATGGACATTACAAGCAGACAAGGTTGTGACGTTTTAACTGAAGAGGGCTGATATTAATCAGCCCTAAAATACGCTACAACTGGCTGCTGGCGCGAGGGGTCAGTTGGAAGCCGATGTTGATACTGCCGGCTGGGCCTGCCAGCGTTTCATTACCTTGGATTTTCCCAACCAGTAACTCTGATGCTTTGGTGGCCATACCATGATAATCAACGTGAATGGCCGTGATACCGGGGTAACTTTGCTGGCAGAAATCAGCACCATCAAGGCAGGTTATCGCCATGGAGGTTGGGACTTTGATCACCCTGCGTTGGCATTCGAACAGAGCACCCATGGCAATGTTTTCGTGAGTGCAAATCAGTGCATCCAAATCTCGCTCTCGTAACAGTAGCTTGGCGAGACCTTCTGCGCCCAACTCGATACTGGCTTGTTCATGAGAGGTCAGGAAATGATCGGGCGTTAAGTAACCTTCCAGCATACCAGCCTGCCAACCTCTTAGCTGTTTGTTGAGGATAGCTTGGTCACCATGGCCACCGATGAATCCGATATTCTTGAAACCTTGGCCGATCAGTTGCTGAGTCATGATCTTTGCCGCCTGGTAGTGATCGACACCGATATTGAGGTCGATAGCCAGTGGGGTGATTTCGTTCACCTCGAGCACCGGGATATTACAGGCTTCCAGTAACTTCCTGCCTTTTGCTGACCTTTCACTGCCAAACAACACGATAGCAGCAGGGCTGCTCGCCAAAATATTTGTCAGGATATTCTCTTCTTGGTCTAGAGCATTTCCGGTGTAGCTAATTTGCAGCTGGAAGCTACGTTTAGCCAATTGTGATTGAAATGGGCCGATGAATTGGCAACAGGCACTTTCCGTCATGGACGGAATTAACATAGCAATAGTGTCACTTTGGCCAGAAGCCAGCGCACCTGCTGCTTTATTGGGAATATAACCAAGCTCATCAACGGCTTGTTGGATCTTTTCGCGCAGCTTATCTGAAACTTGTTCTGGGGTACGCAGTGCCCGCGATACCGTCATCGAACCCACACCGGCGAGTTTGGCGACATCGGCGAGTGTTGCACGACCCGTACTTCGACGTTTTCGAGGCTCAGCCATCGAATCTCCCTACATCATAAAATAGCATTGCTAACTAGCTAGTATTAGCAATGATATTTTTAATTTAAAAATCAGCTGGTTAAGTTTATCACCTTAACCTATTTATTATGAAACATGCATTTTAACCTTGTTGATACCAAGGTTCCAACTGGTTTGCTAGCTCTGTGATATTAAAAATGGTAGCGCTATCACAAAATTTGGTAGCGCTATCAGGTAGCGCTACCAAATGTGATTTCGATCGCTTTATTTGTCCGTCTCGATCGTTAAAGTGGCCCCATCGACACAAGTTACCCCTTTAATTGACGAGAAGAGCGATGCTGAAAGAACTGCTTACCCCGGACGTGATTACCCTTCATGAATCGGCTGAGAACTGGCAACAGGCGATAGAGCTATCTTGTAAACCCCTGATTGACAATGGCGCTATCGAACCAAGCTATGTACAGGCGATTTTCAAATCTCATGAAGAAATGGGCCCTTATTACGTCATTGGCCCGGGTATGGCGATGCCGCATGCTCGTCCTGAAGACGGTGTAAACCGTTTAGCACTTGGCCTTACCGTGATCCGCAATGGCGTCAACTTTGATGCTGATGAAAATGACCCGGTAAAAATGCTGGTCACGCTTGCTGCGACAGATAGCAATAGCCATGTAGAAGCGATTGCTCAGCTTGCCGAACTCTTTATGAATGAAGAACATGTGGCCGAGATTTGTGCCGCACAAGATGTGGCCACTATCCGCCGCATTATCGAAACTTATTAATTCAAATGGCTTTGGCCAAACAAATAACAGCGAATAGTTCGCAAACTAATAACGCGTAAGAAGTAGAAAGGTAGAATATTATGAAAATTATGGTTGTATGTGGTCACGGTCTTGGTACTAGCCTAATGATGGAAATGAGCCTGAAAAGCATCGTTAAAGAACTAGAAGTGGCAGCAACCGTTGATCACTGTGACTTGGGGTCGGCGAAAGGCACAGCTTGTGACATCTTTATCGGTACCAAAGATATTACTGAGCAGCTGGTTGCTCAGGGCGTTGACGGTAAGATTGTTTCGCTAGATAACATGGTTGATAAGAACGCGATGAAAGAGCGCTTGTCAGCAGCCCTACAAGAACTTGGCGCTCTGTAAGAGGTAGCGATGGAATTCTTCAGCTTTTTAATGAATGACGTGCTGGCCGAGCCAGCCGTCCTTGTCGGTCTGATTGCTTTGATCGGTCTGATTGCCCAGAAAAAGCCTGTGACAGAGTGTATCAAGGGTACCGTCAAAACCATTATGGGTTTCGTCATCCTTGGTGCTGGTGCCGGCTTGGTCGTGACGTCACTTGGTGATTTTGCCACCATTTTCCAAGAAGCTTTTGGCATCACGGGTGTTGTTCCGAATAACGAAGCGATTGTGTCGATTGCGCAGGAAGCCTTCGGTAAAGAAATGGCGATGATCATGTTCTTTGCGATGGTCGTGAATATTGTGATTGCACGCCTGACGCCGTGGAAATTCATCTTCCTGACAGGTCACCATACCTTGTTCATGTCGATGATGGTGGCTGCGATCCTATCGTCTAGCGGCATGTCTGGTGTACCACTGATTGCAGTGGGCTCATTGGTTGTCGGTGTGGTGATGGTGTTCTTCCCTGCGATTGCGCACAAGTACATGAAGCAGGTAACGGGTTCGGATGATGTGGCAATCGGTCACTTCTCTACCATGTCTTATGTACTGGCTGGCTTCATCGGTAGCAAGTTCGGTAACAAAGAACACTCGACTGAAGATATGAACGTGCCTAAGAGCCTGTTGTTCTTACGCGATACACCGGTGGCGATTTCTTTCACCATGGGTATTATCTTCATCATTACTTGCCTGTTCGCCGGTGGTGACTTTGTACGTGAAGTTAGCGGTGGTAAGCACTGGTTTATGTTTGCCTTGATGCAGTCAATCGCATTTGCAGCGGGCGTATATGTCATCTTACAAGGTGTACGTATGGTTATCGCGGAAATCGTACCGGCGTTTAAGGGGATTTCTGACAAGCTAGTACCAAACGCTAAGCCTGCGCTAGATTGCCCGGTTGTATTCCCATATGCACCAAACGCGGTACTGGTAGGTTTCCTATCAAGCTTCGCTGCGGGTCTTATCGGTATGTTCCTGCTTTACATCATGGGTTTGACTGTCATTATCCCAGGTGTTGTTCCTCATTTCTTCGTCGGTGCTGCTGCTGGGGTATTCGGTAACGCAACAGGCGGTCGTCGCGGTGCAATGCTAGGTGCATTTGCCCAAGGCCTACTGATTACCTTCCTGCCTGTATTCTTGCTACCGGTACTGGGTGACCTTGGCTTTGCCAACACGACGTTCAGTGATGCTGACTTCGGTATCGTCGGTATCTTGTTAGGTCTGATTGTTCGTTAATTGCACTTAACTAACCAGCTCTAAATTAAAGCAATGAACCCGCGACCTTTTTAGGCCGCGGGTTCTTTTTTATCAGCGACACACCAAAAATTAATCAGGCTTGGACTTCAAAGCGGATAGTTGCTTCTCAATGGCGCTAATACAGGTGGTGACATTGATGGGCGGCTGTTTGGGGTAGGGGTGAAGGGCATACACCGGGTTTACGTCAAGTTGGTGGTTAGGAAACAAAGCGGCTAGGTGCGGTTTTTGGTTAAAGATGTAGTCGGGCGTAAGGCCAATGCCCGCACCGGCCTCGAGTAAACTCAGGCACGTGTGGAAAGAGTCGGCACGGCAGGCGATATCAGCAATAAAGTGATACTTTCCGTTTGTGGCTTCTGCCTTTTCCTGGCTATCTGCAAGCGCGGTAAAGTGATGCTGGATAGAGGCAGGCTGCCATTGGTTGGCAATGTATCCGGCTTGTTCTCCCTCATTGTCAATAACACGCCTTGTGCCGCAGAGTACATCCCTGAATTGGCCTATCCGTTTTTGCATCAATGCGTTTTCCGATGATGGGCCCACCCGGATCGCAAGGTCAATATGGTTCTCCATCAGGTTTAACGGTTGATCGCTACTTATCAGCTCTGGTCTGAGTTTTGGGTAGACTTTCATTAAACCACCGATAGCCGGTGCGACTAAGGTCGCCATCAGGGCATCCGATGAGGTAATGACTATCTTGCCTTGTGGCATTTGCTGGCTGTCTAACGCTTGTTGCCAGGCAAAGTCTGCCAAGTCATTGAGCTTTTTGCATTCAGCGTAGAATGTTTGGCCTGCATGGGTCAGGGTCTGCCGCCGAGTCGTACGTTTGAGCAGGCTGATCCCTAGCTCTGTTTCAAGCAGCTTCAGGTGTTGGCTGATCACAGATTTCGATAGCCCAAGATTATCGGCGGCGGTGGTGATTGAGCCGGACTCCACAATATGGGCAAACAATGACATCTGGCGTAGGCGGTTCATGGAATTTTCGCTTCTCACTTACCTGCATTTATTGTTAATAAAAACAGAACAGTCAATTCGTATAGGTTTGTTTTTCTATGTTAATAGAGGGCCTACACTTAGGGCAACTTGATTAGCAATAAGAATAAGGAATCGAAATGGACACATTAGCGCGTTGTAAAGCGGGTATCGCAGCATGGCAGCAGGCGTTCAACCAACAAGATGCCGCAGGGTGTGCTGCGCAATATACTGATGAGTGTGTGATGGAAGCCACGCCGTTTGGAGTGTTCGAAGGTCGCGAGGCTATTCAGGCTTTCTGGCAGAATATTATCGATCAGGGCTTTGCAGATGTTGATTACAGTGATGTCCGTTGGGAAGCCGAGGGGGATAACGGTTATATTTTGACGGCGTCATGGACCATGAACAAAGCCTTTGGTGTGGTTCACCGCGAGCATTGGATGGTGCAAGCCGATGGTAAGGCACGTCTGGTAAGCGATCACTTTGAGGTGCAGGGTGAGCGGTAAGTTTTTATAACGCTTCCGACGTAAAGGCAACGGGTGAGTGTAGCCGTACAGCGATTGTTGTGCGGCTTTTTTGATCATCAAACTTTGTTCATCAAACTATGATCTTGAGCTGAAACTGACAGTAAGTCTCACCGATTTACGTTGGCTTACGTTGCTAGACAGTGGTTTACCTATTTCGCATTAGATTAGGCACTTCAAAGGATGTGTTTTACCTAAGTGACTGAGTTAAAAGTTATTTGGCAAGTGAATGCCAGTGGCGCTCATAATTTCTAGGATTGATAATGAAAACGAAATATAGCGTACCCATGCTGTTTTTATCTGTGTGTTTAATCTGGGGGACAACCTGGTTTGCGATGGAGGTCGCAGTAAAAACGATTCCGCCGATCATGGCAACAGGGTTACGTTTTCTGATTGCGGCCCCATTGCTGGTCGTACTTGCCAAGTATTTCAAACAGCCGCTGTTATTTCCAAAGGGGCGTGGTCACTGGATGCCGGTTGTCGCTGTATTTTACTTTGCGCTTCCCTTTACCTTGATGATATTTGGTGAGCAATATATCTCATCTGGACTAGCAGCGATTATTTTTGCCAATATGCCTATCGCCGTTATGTTAGCCTCTTTTGTGTTCTTGCGACTCAAGTTAGCACCGCACCAGTTAGTGGGTTTGCTAGTGGCGGTCATGAGCTTGAGTTGGATTCTTCTCAATGAGATGGCAATAGGGGGAACAAGCTATGCCATTGGAATGGGCGCTTTGTCAGTCGCGGTGATTATCCATGCAATGATGTATGTCATGGTGCAGAAACACTGTAAAGATATTCCGGTATTGACCTACAATGCTATCCCTTGCTTATTGGCTTCTGTTCTTTTGCTACTCGTCTCAGGATCGGTTGAAATTGCCGATATGTCTGAGTTTGCCTTATCATCCTTGGTCGCTGTCGGCTTTTTGGGCGCTGTAGCCAGCGTAGGGGGGATTGTGGCTTACTTTAAATTGAATCAGGTGTCGACGCCATTCACTGCCTCATTATGTTTTTTGATTTTCCCAATCGTGGCCTTGTTGATTTCTGCTGTGGTCAATAACAGTGGTATTGCACTGCAGTCTATGCTCTTGTTGGTCCCATTGTTCATGGGAATCCTGCTGTCGAAAACAGAGCCTGCATTGTGGCGGAAAGGTTGGAGTAAGTTGACGGTTAGGCCGGTTAAAAAATGTCCGGCTTGCTTGGCCGAAGAGCTTGTTTAGCGCGGCACAATAGCTTTCGTAACGGTTGGGCTTAGGCCTAAAAAAGCGAGAGGTATACCTCTCGCTTGATCATATTCAATCTATTGAATCTTAGTGTGCTAAGGCCGGCTCACAGACTTTGATGTCTGTATCACCCTGTTTAGCCACATTTTCAAGGTTGGGCTCTAGGGGGTGATCGGTAAAGAGGTAGGTTGCCTCTTTAATATGGCCAAGCTCAATTGAACCTTTGGGAATGAATTTTGACGAGTCCAGTGCGATGATGACATGACGGGCTGATTTCATTACTGTCTGGGTGATCACCGTCTCGTTCAAATCGTATTCCAGCAATGTCCCGTCTACATCCATCGAAGCCGCACTGGTGATTAGATAATCGAAGCGGAAATGCGAGATGAAATCCAATGCTTCGGTACCTACGATACCACCGTTGAACGCTTTTATCTTGCCGCTTGGAATAAGCACATCAATGCTTTTGTTGTTATGCAAAACGTTGGCAACACGCAGGCTATTGGTAATGACCTGAAGATTTTTCTTATCCGCTAGGTGGCTGGCAATGACTTCGGCTGTGGTGCCGATAGTAATGAACACGGTGGAGCCATCAGGGATCATCTCAGCAATAGCTCTGCCGATGGCATGCTTTTGCTCTGTGGCTGATACCTTGCGGATTTCGTAATCCAGGTTGGTTTTGCTGGCCGGAGAGCTTGCTCCACCATGGTGACGGATCACTAGGCGCTCTTCGCTGAGCTTTTTGATATCCCTGCGAATAGTCTGTGTAGATACGTCAAGCTTTTCAGCAAGCTCTTCTACGGTGTAATAGCCCTTGTCAATTACGAGTTTTATCAGTTTATCTTGTCTTGGATTCGTCACTTTAAACCCTTTACCGCTTATGTTTACCGCTATTATTTATTATGTAGTTGGCTATCCACTTCCGATCTTGACGGAATGCCTTCACGACCACCGCGTTTTGTGCATTTTAACGCGGCGACAGTGTTGGAGAAGATAACCGATTCACGAGCAGGCCTCGCTTCAGCCACAGCCACTGCTAATGCGCCGTGAAAGACATCACCCGCACCGGTAGTATCAACAACGTCGACTTTGACACCGGGCTGATGGCAGAGTTCTTCGTTCTCGAACCAATAACAGCCTTTTGAGCCGACTGTCACATAAACTTTGCCTTTTGTCTGTTTCTGAGCGATTTTGAGCCCTTCTATTGGATCACGGCTTCCAGTGAATTTTTCAAGGCCCGGTTCAGAGAATGCCACATGGTCGGCCAGTTTGACCAGATCATCGATGGCCTCCGGGGTGAGATCAGCGTCCAATACTGAAGGTATGTTGTATTTTTTGGCCTGCTCTAGGGCGTATTTTGCCCCTTCTACCCATCTTACATCTGTGAGTACTGTCTTATAGATAGAAAAATCAATTAATTCAAGTGGTTTTGTATCACGTTTTAAAGACGTATCTTGATAGTTGATGATCATTCGCTCGCCTTCGTCATCGACAAGTACTGCAGAAAACGCGGATGAAGCGCCCGCAATCTTTACAACTTTATCAACATTAACACTGTAACCCGCTAGTTCGGTTAGCATAGTGTCAGCGATAGCATCTTGGCCAACACGGCCAATAAAATCAACGTCATGGCCAAGCTTTGCTACCGCAACAGCGGCTGTTGCGGCAGGACCTCCGCCTACCTCGAAGTAGTCTTTGGCGACATATTTCCCACCTTGGGTTGGCAGGCTGTCCACTCGCTGGATCCTATCAAGTACCGTAATTCCTAAACACGCAATAGTCATAGTTGTTCTCTTATTTGAATCAGTCGTCTGACGTTATTGGTGATGCGCTCACGAAGTGCATCCTTATATCTACAGTATATCCATTATTGACATAATGACTGGGATTGTAATCACAAAACAACTCAAATAGACAAAAAACAACAAAATGTGACATTTGTTGTGGTTGTTTTGTTTCTTAATGTTTATATTGATTGCAAATCAACAGCGAGAGTAAGGGTAAAAGATGGCAACAATTGGTTTTATCGGTTTAGGACAAATGGGCAGCCCGATGGCGCTGAATCTGATCAAGGGCGATCACTCGCTGCGTGTTTTCGACATCAACACATCAGCTGTAGAAGCACTTGTAGAGCAAGGTGCAACAGCCGCTTCATCTCCTGCTGAAGCGGCGCTTGATGCCGAGTTTGTTATTACCATGCTGCCAAATGGCGCATTGGTTAAAAACGTGCTGTTTGGTGAGTCTGGTATTACTGAGTCCCTAGACAAGAATGCTCTGCTTATTGATATGTCGACTATCCACCCATTTGAAACCGATGCGCTAATCAAACAGATGAGCGAGAAAGGCTTCTCGATGATGGAAGCGCCGGTAGGCCGTACGTCAGACCATGCAGTGAAAGGGGAGTTGCTTATCCTTGCAGGAGGTACCAAAGCACAAATTGAACGTGCTCAGCCGTTGTTTGACTGCATGGGGTCAGAGACCGTTGATGCAGGCGGCGCGGGTAAGGGAATCCGAGTCAAGATCATCAACAACTACATGAGTATTGCGCTGAACGCACTCTCTGCAGAAGCAGCGACTTTGTCTGAAGCGATTGGCCTTGAGTTTGAAACCGCGCTGGAAGTGATGAGTGGTACGCCTGCAGGCAAAGGTCACTTTACAACCACATGGCCGGGCAAAGTACTGGCAGGCGACTTATCACCTGCCTTTATGGTTGACCTTGCCCATAAAGACTTGGGGATTGCACTGGATTTGGCAAATCAAGTCAATGTGCCAATGCCATGTGGTGCGGCATCTCGCGAACTATACAGTATTACACGTGCTGCTGGCCGTGGACGCCAAGACTGGACTTCAGTGTTTGAGCAATTACGCGTGACATCGGGCTTGGAAGCAAAAATCAAATAATAACCAAGGACAATAACGTGAAACTATCCAGTGAAAACTGGGGTGAAGTTGAAGGTCAATCGCAACCCGTCAAGCTGTTCACCCTCGAAAATAACCAAGGCATGAAAGTCCAAGTGACCAACTACGGCTGTATTGTCACATCGTTAGAAACACCAGATCGTGACGGTCAGCTTGATGATGTGGTGTTGGGCTATGAGAGTCTTGATAGATATTTGGAGGGACATCCATTCTTCGGTGCTATCGCAGGGCGATTTGCCAATAGGATCAAAGATGGCCGCTACGAGTTGGACGGTGAGGTATTCCAATTGGATATCAATGAGTTGCCAACGGCACAGCACCTTCATGGCGGTAGCAGAGGATTTGACAAATATGTCTGGGACTTTGCAGTAGAAGAGCAAAAAGAAGCGATTTATCTTCACTTTAGTCGCGTTTCACCGGATGGTGAATCAGGGTACGGCGGTACATTGCAAGTGACGCATACCATAGGTTTGGATGAGCTAAACCAGCTGCATTTTAACTTCAAAGCGACCACGGATAAGCCGACGGTAGTTAACTTGGTTAACCATAGTTACTACAACCTTGGTGGGCATGATTCAGGTTTAGTCGATGGCCATGAGTTGACGCTCTACGCCGATTTCTATACGCCGGTAAACGAAAGTATGATCCCGACAGGCGAAATTCTTGCCGTTAAAGGAACGGGGCTTGATTTCACCTTGCCAAAGGAAATTCGCGGTAACAAAGAGAAAATGCCCGGTAGGGCTTTCGATCATAACCTTGTGATCAACCAAAAGCGCAAGCTCGGTGAATATGCCTATGCTGCAGAGCTCTATGAGCCACTCACTGGTCGTGTGATGACGGTGCTCACTACCCAACCGGGTGTGCAGTTCTACAACGGGGCCAAGTTATCGAATAAACCTTGGTTTGGCCGCAATGGCTACAAGTATGAGTCGTTCGACGGGATGTGTCTTGAAACTCAGCATTTCCCAGACAGCCCAAACCAACCGCATTTCCCTAATGTGCGTTTAAACCCTGGTGAAGTCTTTGAAGAGAAAACCGTTCACCGCTTCTCCGTGAAATAAAGTTTCTCCGTGAAGTAATACATCTGCCTACAACGTTGTAGGGGCGGAAGTCGCCCCTAATCAGGAATTAAATATGGATATGACCGTTGTTTTGGTCTCCCTGATCATTGCATTAGGAGGCTTTACGCAAGGCTTGACCGGGTTTGGTTTGGCCCTTGTGTCTGTCCCGCTGCTTTCTATGGTAGTGGATGCAAAAATGGCAGTGCCGATTGCCGGTATTTTTGGTTGGTTAGTGACCTTTCCGATTGTTTGGAAAATGCGCCATTCCATTCAATACAAAGCGGGCTTGATTTTGGTTGCTGGTTCATTACCCGCGTCTTTTATCGGTGCCAAGCTGCTAGCAAGTCTACCGTCGCAATACATTCTCATCACCATGGGGATCGTATTGATTGCATCGAGTATCCATTCGATGCGAAGTGCAAAACCTGCTTTTTCAAAGACTTCAGTACCTGTCACTGTTGGAACAGGGTTTGCCTCTGGCGTATTGGGGGCCAGTGTGGGCGAAGCTGGGCCGCCAGTGATTGCGTACACATCCATGCAGCCTTGGACGGCGGATCAGGCCAAATCAACGCTGGTGTTCTTTTTCATGCTGCAGATGATTGGTGCGATTGCGAGCTTTTGGAATGAAGGGCTCTTTACCCCAGATGTAAACAGCTTCGTCGTCTCTGCGATGCCGGCATTTTTAGTGGGAATGACCGGTGGCATGGTGGGTTACCACTTCCTACAGAAATATAAGATCAACTATCACCATATTGTACACGGCCTGCTTTTGGTCATCGGCTGTGTGCTAGTGCTCAAGAATGTCAGTTTTTGATTGTTTTTGTCGAAAATTGATAGATAACTAACAGAATTAAACGCTACTGCCTGATAACTTCAGTAGCAAAAGAAAATAACGAGGAAACACTTCATGAAATGGATTAATACCCGATCTCATAACGCTTGGCTAGAAACAGAAACCGATCGAATCTTTGAATTCGGCAGAAAATCGGTCGTACCAAACGGTTTTGGCTGGGTTGGTAACAACGGCAACATTCGTGAAGAGATGGGCACTCGCCTGTGGATCACAGCGCGCATGCTGCACTGCTACTCCCTGGCAGCTTTGATGGGCCGTCCTGGTGCTTACGATCTGGTTGAGCACGGTATCGCGGCATTGGAAGGTCCTCTGAAAGATAACGCTCACGGTGGTTGGTACGCGACTATCGATAATGAAGGTGAAGGTATTGTTGATGCATCCAAGCAGGGTTACCAGCACTGTTTCGTACTGCTTGGCGCAGCCAGTGCGGTGACAACAGGCCACCCGCGTGCTCAGGCGTTGTTAGATGAAGCGATCAATGTGTATGAAAACCATTTCTGGTGTGAAGAAAAGCAGATGTGTTTCGAGTCTTGGGATGAGACCTTCTCCGAGACGGAAGACTACCGTGGTGGTAATGCGGCGATGCACTCAGTTGAAGCATTCCTGATTGTTTACGATGTAACGAAAGACAAGAAATGGCTGGATCGTGCGCTACATATCACTGAGTTTATGATCAACAAGACGGCAAAATTACTGAACTACCGTGTCAACGAGCATTTTGACTCAAACTGGAACCCGCTACCAGACTACAACAAAGAAACGCCAGCCAGCCACTTCCGCGCTTACGGGGGTACGCCTGGTCACTGGATCGAATGGGGCCGTCTGATCTGTCACCTACGCGCGACATTGCTTGAAATCGGGGCAGAGTGTCCTGACTGGCTGCTGGAAGATGCTATCGGTCTGTTTGATGCCACTGTGCGTGATGCATGGTCAGTCGATGGTGCGCCGGGTTTTGTTTACTCTGTCGATTGGGACGGCAAACCGGTCGTTCGTGAACGTATTCGCTGGGCGCCAGTAGAAGCGATTGGCACGGCTTACGCGCTATACACGGTTACTGGTGACGAGAAGTACCAAGAGTACTACCGCACCTGGTGGGATTACTGCCGCACTTATCTGATTGATTACGAAGGTTGTTCTTGGTGGCAAGAGCTGGATACCAATAACCAGACAGGAACCAGCAAAGTATGGGATGGCAAGCAAGATATCTACCACCTCATGCATTGTCTGGTGATCCCTCGTCTACCTCTGACGCCAGGTTTGGCACCAGCTCTGGCTGATGGCTTGCTGGATCAGAACATGGACTAATGCCTTGAAACGATGACCCTCTGACTTATCGTTTTATGCATCAAGATGATGGCTTTCGGGCTGTCATCTTTTTTTTGTTTTAGCTTACTGCACCGTTGCCTAGCCTTTTCTCCCCCTGATTGAAAGAAGATGTGCTCTATCACTCATTTTTGTCTATTTATGTCTGTTTTTGTATCTTCTTGTTGGAAAGTGATACGTAACTAACAGAAATGAACCGAGCTGCCTGTTACTTTATTTACAACAACGAACAAACAAGTGAACAAAGAGGAACACTCAACATGGCTTACATGTCTGGTAAAACAATGATTCAGGAAGCGTGGAACAACGGATATGCGATCGGCGCTTTCACGGCACACAACCTAGAAACAATCAAAGCAGTACTGCTGGCTGCTGAAGAAGAACAGTCACCAATCATGATCCAGATTGGCCAGAAAGCGATTAACGAGATGGGCATGGAGCCACTGAAAAACGCTGTTGATTCACTGATGAAGCATCACAACATTACAGTGCCAGTTTGTATCCATTTAGACCACAGTCGCCAGTTCAAGCAGACCATGGAAGCTGCTCGCTGTCACTTCAACTCACTGATGTTTGATGGCTCTGCTCTGCCATTTGAAGAAAACGTACGTATTACCAAAGCCGTGGTTGACGTTGCTAATGCACTTGGCCTTGGCTCTGAGGGTGAGATTGGCAAAATCGGCGGTACTGAAGATGACATCACCGTTGATGAGAAAGATGCCATGATCACAACGGTTGAAGAAGCCCTAGACTTCTCTGAGCGTACTGGCGTTGATTATCTGGCTGTGTCTATTGGTACGGCCCATGGTGTCTATAAAACAACACCAGAGCTGAAATTTGAGCGTTTGTCTGAGATTAAAGAAGCCGTGAAGAAGCCGATTGTACTGCACGGTGGTTCGGGTGTGCCAGATGACCAGGTTATTGAAGCGGTTAAACGTGGTGTGGCAAAGATCAACGTTGATACTGAGCTGCGCCAAGGCTTTATTGACGGGGTTCAGGCTCACTGGCGTGCTAACGAGAAAGACTACATTCTTGCTGATGTTATGAACAGCGGTATCGCGGCCATGAAAGAAGTGGTACAGCACAAGATCCGTTTGTTTGGCTCAAATGGTAAAGCTTAAATCTTATAAAGTGTCCGTTTTTGGCACATAAGGTACATTAAAATGACATGTTTTGTCCGTATGTGAAAATCGTCACGGATTACTGCCACTAATTAAGTTATCAATATAGCGAATTTATCGGACTGCATGTCATTTGTGAAAAGCATGAATGGATTGGAAATAAAGGAATATACAATGTCTTCACTGAAACCAACAAACGTTACTTTGAGTCTTGCTCGCATCAGCCTGGGGCGTGACCTGAAGGGTTTGCTTCAAGGTTGTGGCGTTCAAGCTAGCAGTGAAATGGATAAAAGCGCATTGGTATTCCCTGCAACGCTATCGCTGACTTAACCCTACTTAAATCGGGTGCCTTTATTGGCACTCATTATAACTATGCCCTCATTCACATTGGATGGTGATTCTATGCTGCGTACTATTGAGAAAGCATTGAATGTTGTGACAACGCCGTTATCACGCCTGTTGCGTCATGTCGCTGGAATATTACTCTTATTAATGACAGCCATTGTTGTTGCCCAGGTTTTATTTCGCTACGTATTGAATATTCCACTAAGTTGGACGGATGAATCTTCCCGGTTCTTAATGATTTATATGACTTATCTGTGTTTACCGTTTGTATATTTAGCAGATAAAAATATAGCCATGACTTTCCTGACAGAAATATTAGAAAAAAAAGCACCCCGCGTTTATTCCTTTTTAATCTTATTAGGCCATATTGCAGCAATGCTGGTTTTCTCAGTATGGATTAACTTCGGTTGGAACTTCTTCAAAACGGGTTCTGTGATGGCTGATAGCCTGCCAATTCCGATGTATTACGTGTATATCCTGCCTCCCGTGATGATGGCGGTTACTATGCTCTATGCCGTACAGAAAAGCATTGCATCTATCCGAGGTATTTTCGGTGATTTTGAAGATATTTCTAAAACAAGCCAAACAGCCGAACAGCTGGAATCTGGTAAACCTACAGACGATTCAGATGCGACCGAGCAACTTGAATTGAAACCTGTGGCGTAAGGAGGCGAAAATGGTTTCTCCAATTTTCCTATTATATTTCTTAGTACTACTTATTATTGGTGTACCGGTATTATTTACCTTGGGCCTGTCACCTATTATTACCCTGTTCCAAAATGAACAGATGTTATTTGCCAATATGCTTTACCAACGCCTTTATTCTGGTTTGGATAGCTTCCTACTATTGGCCTTACCATTCTTTATGTTGGCTGGCGAATGTATGACCGCTGGTGGCATCACTCCGCGTATCATTGCTTTTGCCCAAACCATGGTGCAGCACCTGCGCGGTGGCCTAGGACACGTGGTCATTCTGGCGGCAACCATCTTTGGTGCTCTTACCGGTTCAGCTGTTGCAGCAACGTCCGCTATCGGTGGCATGCTGATCCCAGAAATGAAGAAGTACAAGTATGATGCGGGCTATTCGGCGGCCCTAACAGCGGCAGCGACGGTACTGGGTAATATTATTCCGCCGTCGGGCATCATGCTTATCTATGCCTTCGTCATGAATACCTCTGTTGCAGCCATGTTCTTGGCCGGTGTGACACCTGGGATCATCTTCTGTATCGGTTTGATGATCATGAACCGCTACCAGATCCGCAAGTACCCAGCGGTTCAACCAATGGAGCGAGCGCCGGCGATGGAGCGCCGTCAGGCATTTAAACTAGCGATTCTGCCATTGATGACGCCGGTGATTATCCTTGGTGGTATTTACGGCGGTATCTTTACGCCAACAGAAGCTGCAGCGGTTGCGGTTGCCTACGCCATTGTTGTTTCGCTATACATCATCCGCGCGACAAACGTTAAAGCGACCTATGCCTTGTTCGCCAAGGTTGCCGTCAACGCCGCTTCAATTCTGATTATCGTCGCAGCTGCGAGTGGCTTTGCTTCATTGATCAGCCTGTCTGGTGTGTCCAGCATGGTGGCTGAATTCATGAATGGCATTACGGACAACCCTTATATCTTGTTCGCCATTATCAATGTGCTGTTGTTCATTATCGGTATGTTCCTTGATGCGGGCCCGGCAATCCTGATCTTCGCGCCAATTTTCGCCCCAATCATGATCAGTGCGGGTATCGACCCTGTCCACTTCGGTGTAGTGATGTGTGCAAACTTATCGATTGGCTTGGCGACACCACCGATGGGGCTTGTACTGTTCGTGGCATCGGGCGTATCCAAAGTCTCGGTAGCTGAAATTTCCAAGAAAATTATTCCTTTCCTACTGGTTGAGGTGGCATTGATTTTCTTGGTCTCTTGCTTCCCGCAGTTGGTGATCGGATTACCGCAACTGTTCGGCATTATGTAGAAGAATTAAAACCTAACGTGTTTAGACACAACATCTAAAAATCCATAACGGTATAACTATTATGAAAAAAACAATTTTAACATTAGCTACCTCTGCAGCACTTATGGCATCTGGCACCGCGCTTGCGGCAACTGAATTCAATGTGGTACACCTGACTTCTCCAGACAGCTATAACCACCAATCTCTGTTGGTATTTAAGAACCACCTGGAAACTCGCTCGAACGGTGAGTTGACGGTCAAAATTTATGGTTCAGGCCAGCTTTGTGGCTCAGGTAAAGAGTGTATTGCCGGGGTTCAGGCGGGGATGTTTGATTACTTCCCGACAACAGTGTCTGAAATTGCTTATTACTGGAAGCCTGCTGAGTCATTCGACTTGCCATACCTACTGCCTAATGACCGGGTGGCAGAATGTGTTTACGGTAATGACCAGTTCATTTCTGATGTCCGTGGCAATGTATTGAAGAAAGCACCGAATGTTCGCCTGATGATGGTGGCCAACTCGGGGGGCTGGCGTAACTTCGCAACCACCAAAAAAGCGGTGAAAACACCTGAAGATGTCACCGGTATGAAGATCCGTACGGTACCGGCTAAGGTCCAGCAGGATTTGGTTAAAGAACTTGATGGTTCACCAACACCAATTGCTTGGCCTGAAGTGTATACCGCGCTATCAACCGGCGTTGTTGAAGGCACCAAGAACGGTATCGTCGATATTATCCAGAGCCGCTTCCACGAAAGCTTGGATTACCTAACTTTGGATGGCCATGCGTACATGGGTGGTGCTTGGCTGATGTCTGACATGAAGTTCAAGTCATTGTCGCCAGAGCTTAAGAAAGTGGTATTGGATGCTATTGACGCCCAGCAGCAATACTTGATGTCTTACCCGAAGCATAACGAATATGCCTCGTACGAAGAGTTTAAGAAAGCCAACGGCAAGATCTACAATCCATCTGCAGAAGAAAAAGAAGCATTCAAGAAAGCGACCCAGCCAGTGGTTGATAGCTGGGCGAAAAATGCCGATGCCGAAGGTAAGCAATGGCTAGAGCGTTTCCAAAATGAAATTAAGACCTGTCAGACGAAAATTGATGCTTCTTATCAGTTGTCTATGTAATTAGCTTTGGTAATTACGTGATCTTTTAGTGCCAGCTAAATTCGGCTGGCCTTTTTTTGATGGGAGAGAAATAGAGCATGATTAATGACAAAGGCAATTTAACGGCCAAAGCGCATAAGATCCTGCACGGGCTTGGTGGGCTCGACAACCTTGTTGAGGGGCAGATTGATAACTGTGCCACTCGCCTGCGTATCCAAGTGATTGATATTGAATCGGTTGACGAGAATGTATTGCGCCGCCAAGGGGCACTCGGGTTTATCAAGTTGCCAGATAATCAAGTTCAGGTCGTGTTTTTCGATGTTCATGCAATTACTGAAGCATTGAGAACCGTGATTACAGCAGAGCTGGCGTAAAATACTGGCTATAGGCTTTGAAACAACAAACTCAGGATCAACAAAGCGAGGGATGAACCCTCGCTTTTTTCATCGTATTAAAGGATTACGCAGTTTGCGTGTCTTTCGTTGCTGTTTCTTCGCTAACATCAGTCTCAATAAGTTTGTTGAGTCGAGGTGCAAGGTAGACACAGACCAACCCAATAACCGTAGAGGCGATAGCCAAGGCGTAGAAGTAGTTACCGTAAGACGCTAAGCTCTCGACCGGCGTCATTTCTACTTCACCGGTTGACGACAACCCGGCCACCCAAGCGCCAGCGACGGAGGCCAGTGCTAAGGTCATGTTCCACGCGCCATAGATAAAGCCACGGATACGGCTTGGGAACAATTTGGCAATGGCGGATAGACCAAGGGCTGAAATCAACAGTTCACCAATCGCGAATAGGAAGTGAGGGGCGGCAATCCAGAATGGATTGAGCATGCCTTTTTCATCACCGAAGTATTGCGAGAATCCTGCCAAGCCAAAGGCGGCAGCACAGATCAGCATTCCCAATGCAAATTTGCCCGGCATGGATAAGTCTTTGCCTTTCTCGCCCAGTGTGGTGTAGATATGGGCCAGGACAGGGCTGAGGAAAATGATCCATAGTGGGTTGAATGACTGGTAGGAAACCGGATTGATGGCAATACCGAAGATCTCTGCCTCAACATTGTTGATAGCAAAGAAGTTCAGTGAGGTTGGCATTTGGTTGTATAACACGAAGAACGCCAAGGCTTGCCCCATTAATACCAAGCCCACGATCATTCGTTTACGACTGGTTGGCTGCTCTTTTTTCATTTCCTTGGTGATTAAGAACAAAATGACCAGTGCAGCAAGCGCTAACATAAACTGTGCCAATGGCAGATTGGTTAGTAAGTAGCTGGCGGTTGCAACGGCGATTAGTGCACCTGATAGGAACAAAGAGTTCGTCTTGAACGGAATTGCTCGCTTGTCGGCTTCGGTTGCCTGCTTGATTTTCTTGTGAAGCAACAAGTAAGTGATCACATTCACAGCCATACCGACGCCCGACAAGATAAACGCCGATGTCCAACCAATGCTATATGCCATAATCGGCGCGCCAAGTTGAGCGACAAAGGCACCGATGTTGTTGACCATGTAGAACAAGGTGTAGGCACCATCTAGGCGTGGGTCATTTTTGTCATAGGCAGAGGCAATGATCGTCGGAGGCGCAACACTACCGATACCGCGGCCGACAGCCACCGTACCCAAACCGACAAACACAAAGTGCGGTTGGGCTGTAATTGCTGAGTAAGCAATGATGAAATAACCGAGGCCCTGGAAGAAGAAGCCCCAGACCAAAGTACGCTTCGCCCCAAGGATTTTATCGGCTAGCCAACCACCGACAAACAGCATCGCAGCCCCGAGGGCTGCAAAAGCGCCGAAGGTGGCGAATGAGGTTTTCTGATCAATCCCCAACTCTTCACCTAAGAACACTGGCAAAATTGCCCATAGGCTATAGAAAGATAGCGCCCACCAGAATTGGCATGAACACAGGATGTAAAACGTTAACGGGTGGCGTTTTTTCATGGTACTGCTCTCCGGTTAGCTGCCTGTATTAAGTGACTGGGTATAGAAGGTCTTATAAGCTCGGTACAATTCGAAAATGTCGAACTTGGATGACAACTCGAAGGGAGAGTGCATGGAGAGCAACGCTGCCCCGGCATCAATGGTGTTGATGCCATAGTGAGCAAGGTATTTAGCCACAGTACCACCGCCCCCCTCATCGACTTTGCCCAACAGGCCGGTTTGCCAGGTGATTTCATGCTCATCGAAGATACGGCGCAGGGCTGCGACGTACTCGGCATCGGCATCATTGGAAGCGACTTTACCGCCATGGCCGGTGTACTTGGTCAGTACCAAGCCGTAACCCAACTTGGAGGCATTTTGAGCGTCGTGTACCGATTCAAACAGCGGGTTAAGTCCTGCATTTACATCAGAAGATAGCGCGTAGGATCGCCATAAACAGCGGCGTAGTAATTGGTCGTTATAGTTGTTGCCTGCTTGACGGAGTAGTAACTCACCGACAAAGAATTCCAAGTAGCGAGATTCTAATCCCGTTGCGCCGGATGAGCCGATTTCTTCTTTATCTACCAAGAAGCACACTGCTGTTTGCTCTGGGGTAGGGATATCAAAAATGGCTTCTAGTGAGGTATAGGCGCAGATGCGGTCATCCTGGCCATAGGCACCGACTAAACCTTGATCGATGCCCACATCACGGGCATTGCCTGCTGGTACCAACATCAGTTCTGCAGAAATGAAATCAGTCTCGCTGATCTCATATTTTTCAAACAGCTTGGTCAGGATATGGTGCTTCACTTTGTCTTTGACTTTTTCATCGTCAAAGGCCATTGGTACAGAGCCGACAATGATCTGAAGCTCTTCACCCTTGAGGACTTCATCTGCTTTGCGCTCGCGCTGGACTTTGCGATCGAGGTGAGGAAGTAGATCGGGGATAGTGAATACAGGATCGGACTCTTCTTCTCCAATCACAATATCAACACTGCGGCCTGACTTGGTCACCACAATACCGTGGAGGGCGAGGGGACGTGATGCCCATTGATACTTTTTAATGCCACCATAATAATGGGTACGCATCAGCGCCAACTCATTTTTTTCATGCATCGGATTGGGCTTCAAATCCAGCCGTGGTGAGTCGATGTGCGAAACAACAAAACGGATCCCATCCTGAATGGCTTGGTGACCAATAATCGCCAGTACAACGTTTTTATTTCGATTAATGAAGTAGGCTTTATCTCCAGGCTGTAATTGTTCGTATTCTTCTATTGGACGGAACCCGTGTTGCTTGGCTTGCTCGATAGCGACATTGACGCATTGGCGCTCTGTTTTGCCTTTATTGAGGAAGTGCTTGTAGTCTTCGCAGAAATGATTGATGTCATTAATTTGTGTGTTGTCGAGATTTAACCAACCATTTGTATATTGCAGCGTTTCCATTGCTTATCTCCAAAAGGGGGGATGTATTTTCACTGCGAAGACTATCATTCTGTATTTGCGGCTTAATGTGAGTTCGATCTGCTTGTAAAGATAAAATTAATAGAATTTGACGCTGATTTATTGACTGTTTTGTAATTAATTATTCTATAGGTGTTGTTTTTGAGTGGTTTGCGGAAAAATGCTTTCATACGCCAGAGATAGAGATATCTCATCTGTTTAAAAGCCTATTGTTAGCGCAAAGTCTCACCATGAAAATTAAAAAAATAGGAAATGAAAATGGTGCTATTTCGAAAAGATAACCGGTAGAAAACGATGGTTTGTATTTGATAAGAAATGAGTAATCTACCGTTTAATAAAGCCCAATACTTTTATTGATTCAAATGATTAGTTTTTCTAATCCATGGTTTAGGTTGGCCAAAATTGATGCATTTATAAAATTTTGTTGAATCATGATCACGTTTGTTTCCATATCGAGTATAAATTCACTATAAGTAGAATAATTACGTAAAAATTCACTATATGAACATTTTTAGCATCTATCTGATAACAACCCATTCACCAAAAGGCTGTTTTTGTAAGTATTAATATGACTTGGGTATCATAATGGTACGTAGTGTAGAGTTTTATACTGGAATTGGGCTTTGCTCACAAAAAATATGACATTACTAATTATAATCAACCATAAGTTTTACGAACAAGAAGCTAACACTGGGTAAGACTTGAAATATAAAATAAAAATCTACCCGATAGAGATACGGCAGTCCTTTTGGTGACTAAAAGTGGCAAATATTGATATTTGGTTCTCGTCAAAACTCGGGGCTGCACAAACTGATTTGTTCTAAATGCACTCTTTATACCTATTTATATAAGAGTGTGGTGTGAAATAGTAATCGGTGAATAATATGTCAGAACTTTACGATGTCATTATTATCGGTGGCGGTGCAGGTGGAATGTCTGCTGGTGTTTATGCCGCGCGCGGTAAAATGAAAACCCTGATCATTGAAGATAAAAGGAATACGGGTGGTCAGGCTGCAACAACAAGCGAAATGGAAAACTATCCTGGTATTCTGGAGGCTACAGGCCCGCAGTTGATGGATATGTTCCGTGAGCACTGTAATAAATTTGGTGTGGATTTTGTCCGTGGTTTGGTTACTGGTATTTCTATTGCTGAAGACGGCTTTATTAAGACCCTAACCACAAATAAAGGTGAAAAGTACCAGACCAAAAGCATTATTGTCGCTACGGGGGCTACCCCCCGCATCCTAGGCATTAAAGGAGAGTCGGAGTTCCGTGGTAAAGGGGTCTCTTACTGCGCCACGTGTGATGCTGACTTTTATGAAGAGTTAGATGTGGTGGTGGTTGGTTCGGGTAATACCGCGGTTGAAGAGTCCGTTTTCCTGACCAAGTTTGTCAATAAAGTCACCATGGTTGTACTGCACGATCAAGGTATCCTTGATGCGGATCGTACGGCACAGGAGCAGGCTTTCGCCAACGATAAAATTGAGTTTGTCTGGAACTCTGTGGTGGAAGAAATTACCGGTGATGAGTTGGTTAACGGCGTTAAGCTAAAAAGCCTTAAAACAGGTGAGATCACTGAAATCGCAACAGACGGTGTCTTCATGTTTGTCGGTACAGTGCCAAAAACGGATTTCATTAAAGAACAAGTGGCGTTAACCCCGCAAGGTTATGTCATGACTAATGAAAAACAAGAAACAAACGTACCGGGTATTTTTGCGGTTGGTGATGTAACTGACAAATTCCTTCGTCAGGTGGTTACCGCAGCGGGTGATGGTGCTGTAGCAGCCGTGGCTGCTGACCGTTATATCGAAGAAGAAGAAAACTGGCGTAAATCAGTCTCTGAATTCGGTGGTACTGCAATGGTGGCATTTTGGAATCCGCTAAGCAAAGAAAGTTTAGATGTGATTAACCAGCTTGAATTAAATTGCAAAGATAACCCCGATCAGCGTGTTGTGACTATCGATACTTATAAGAGCCAGAATATTGCGAGTCGATTCTCGGTATCTGAAGTGCCTGTTGTGATCCGATTTGACGCTGGGCAGGAAGCCAAGCGAGTAGATGTTAAGGATATTACTGAGTTAGAAACTCTGTATTAAGGGAAACGCAATGATAGAACTAACCAAAGAAAACTTTGATGCTGAAGTCAAAACTGATGGCATCGTATTGGTGGATTTCTGGAGCGAAAACTGTGGCCGCTGCATCGAACTGATGCCAGAAGTTATGGAACTTGCTGAGAAATACGGCAATGAAATCAAATTCTGCAAGCTAAATATTCAGGGCAACCGTCGCTTGGCGATGGCGCAGAAAGTGATGGGTCTTCCGTCTTTTGTTTTCTACCGTAACGGTGAGAAAGCTGAGCACCTATCTGGTGAAGAATTAGAAATCGAACATGTTGAAAGCATGATCGAAAGCTTTGTGGCCGAAACAGCCTAAGGCAGCAACGAATTTGTATTGAATGGGTGAACAGCCCGTTGGCACAAATAAACCGGTGAGCAATCACCACACAGTAAATACAATGTTATCAAAAACTAAGTAACCCGTACCCTTGGAGTGAACAATGCTCAAAGATAAGAAAGTTATTATCTTGGGAGACAGAGACGGTGTACCAGGACAAGCAATTGAAGCTTGTATCAAATCAGCTGGTGCGCATGTTCTTTTCTCTACAACTGAGTGTTTCGTCTGAACCAGCGCAGGTGCTATGGATCTGGAAAACCAAAAGCGGATCAAAGGTTTTGCTGACGAGTTCGGCCCAGAAAATCTGGTTGTCGTCCTTGGCGGTGCAGAAGCGGAAGCTTCTGGCCTAGCATGTGAAACCGTAACAAACGGCGATCCTACTTTTGCCGGACCATTAGCCGGAGTCCAGTTGGGACTCTCTTGTTATCATGTGGTTGAGCCGGAAATAAAAGACAATGTCGACGCTGCTATCTATGACGAGCAGGTCAGCATGATGGAAATGGTACTTGATGTCGATGCCATCGTGGCAGAGGTCAAAGAGTATCGTGAGCAATTTGGAATGTATGTTTAATCGGGAGAAAGATTGTGTTCGCTAATAAAACAGTGATCATTCTTGGAGACCGCGATGGCGTACCTGGGCAGGCAATCGAAGCTTGCATGAAAACCACAGGTGCTCACGTTGCTTTCTCTACTACAGAATGTTTCGTCTGAACAAGCGCTGGCGCAATGGATCTTGAGAACCAAAAGCGGATTAAAAACCTTGCTGAGGAAAAAGGCGCAGAGAATCTAGTTGTGATTCTTGGCGGCGCAGAAGCAGAAGCTTCTGGCCTAGCATGTGAAACCGTCACCACCGGCGATCCGACTTTTGCAGGACCATTGGCGGGAGTCCAGTTAGGACTTTCTTGTTATCACGTGGTTGAAGACGAAGTTAAAAATGCCGTCGATCCGGCTGTTTATGAAGAACAAGTTGGAATGATGGAAATGGTACTTGATGTCGATGCTATCAAAGCGGAAATGCAACAATACCGCAGCGAAACTGCATTAGCATAAGTATATCTCAATGCTGGTTCGGGCCTGTTTACAAATAGGCAGGTTCGAACCTCTTATCCGGCTCGGATGCAGGAGTAACAATGGGATACGCAGTAATAAAAGGCGTGAGCTATATGCTTGCCCATACCCCAGATGTGTTGATCCAACACGGTTCGGTGCAAGTTCAGACGAGGGCGAAAGATCCGTCAGATGCCTACTTGCAGCAGTTGAAAGACCACCTTCGCCCATTCGAAGAAGTGGTATCTTACCCCGCGAACCAGTGCTACATCGGAAACTTGACCCCAGAGCAGCTGGCAGATATTCCCCTTCCTTGGTTTGAGAATAAAGAACATACCTCTCAGCAAGGTAAGTTTGGTGAAATCTATAGTCAGCCACAATTTTATGCCATGTTGAATCACGTCGATGTGTTCAACTTGGTCCATCTAACCCAAGACTTCATTGATACCTACCAGTCCAGTGTTGGTCAACACCCGCTATACGGCGAGGTGGATTTATTGGCTGGCCACCTGGTGATCAGCAAAGATGAGATCTTGGCGTTGGTTGAGCATCATCAGGCCGAAGTGCTGATGATGAACGGCGAGTTGGTCGGCTGTGTGAAAGCCGCTCACGACGAAGACGAAAACCTATCCGCCCACATCATGCTGGAAAATCTATGCACCAAGGCATCGGGCGTGATGGCGGCAATGCATCTCAAGCAGCAGGGCATTGATCTAGATAATGTTGATTACATTATCGAATGTTCAGAAGAAGCCTGTGGCGATGTTAACCAGCGCGGCGGCGGTAACTTCGCGAAAGCGATCGGTGAAATTATTGGTTGTAACCGCGCAACAGGCTCAGATGTCCGTGGTTTCTGTGCCGCACCGGCCCATGCCATGACCTTGGCGGCAGCATTGGTTAAATCCGGCGTGTTCAAGAACGTGATGGTCGTTGCAGGCGGCGCGGTTGCCAAATTGGGCATGAATGGCCGTGACCATGTGAAGCAAAACATGCCGGTATTGGAAGATTGCTTGGCTGGCTTTGCCTGCATGGTGACCGAAAACGATGGTGTGAGTCCTGAAATCAATACGGACATTATCGGTCGTCACCAGATCGGTACAGGGTCATCGCCTCAGGCTGTTATGACAGCGTTGATTGCTAGCCCGCTCAAAGCCGCAGGCATGAAAATGACCGACATCGATAAGTATTCGGTCGAAATGCAAAACCCAGAAATCACCAAACCTGCCGGTGCCGGTAATGTGCCTGAATCAAACTACAAGATGATTGCGGCATTGGCGGTGAAGGAAGGCCAGATGGAGCGTACTCAACTCCCTGCTTTTGTCCAGCAGCATGGCATGACAGGTTTCGCGCCTACCCAAGGCCACATCCCATCAGGGGTCCCTTTCCTTGGCTTTGGCCGTGAAATGATCGTCAATGGTGAAATCAATAATTTCATGATGGTCGGTAAAGGCAGCTTGTTCCTGGGCCGTATGACTAACCTGTTCGATGGCCTCAGCTTTGTGGTGCAGAAGAACAGCGGCAAGCAGGCTGAAGCCTTTGACGAAAATCAGGTTAAACAAGTCGTTGCGCAGGCAATGCGCGATGTGGCTGAGAACCTACTGACCCCTAAACAGGGCGAGCAGTGATCGGAGGCTGAGATGGCGAATATGAATCAACAACTGGCCGATACCTTCAATGCCATGGCTGATGGCTTGATGAGTGGTCAGTTTGGCAAAAAACGTCGCATCGGCCTGACTCTGGTTGGCAGTGAGCACGGTTGTGAAGAACTGCTGCGCGGGGCGCACATGGTTGCCCGTCAGTACAGTGATATTGAACCTGTCTTGATTGGTTGTGATGGTGCTGATTGTGGCTTTGAATGTTATCCGGCAGCGGATTTGCATGAATGCCACAAGGTGATGGAAAGCCTGTTTGCCGAGCAGCAGCTCGACGGCTGTGTCACCCTCCATTATGCCTTCCCTCTAGGGGTGAGCACTATGGGTAAGGTGGTGACACCGGCAACGGGGCGCGAGATGATCATCGCCTCAACGACGGGCACGACCGATACCCAGCGTCAGGCGGCAATGCTGAAAAATGCGATTTATGGTATCGCGCTGGCGAAATCAACAGGGATCGAAAAACCGACTGTTGGTGTGCTCAATGTTGATGGTGCGGCAGTGTGCGAACGGGCACTGCGTGAGCTCCAGCAGGGTGGTTATGACATTCAGTTTGCTGAATCAGGACGGGCCGATGGTGGTATTGCCATGCGTGGCAACGATCTGCTTCAAGGCACGCCGGATGTGATGATAACGGATAGCCTGACAGGCAACCTGCTGATGAAGATGTTCTCGTCATTTACGACTGGTGGTAGTTATGAAGCTTCTGGCTTTGGCTATGGACCGGGCTTAGGTGAGGGCGCGACGAAACAACCTGTGAATATCATCTCACGGGCGTCAGGCGCACCGGTTGTGGCAGGTGCCATGAGGTTGTGTGCTGACGCTGCGAGAGGAGAGGTTATGAAGCGCGTTGAAGAGGAATGGGAAGCCGCGACTCTATCAGGGTTAAACAGTGTACTGACCAAGTATTGTACGGCGAAGCCGACTGCTGAAGTGAAAGACGCGGTGGTCGCCCCACCAGAGAAAGTCACTGATGCAGAGATAGGTGGGATTGATATCCTCACTATTGAAGATGCCTGCCAGGCACTGTGGAAAGCGAAGATTTTTGCCCGTACCGGGATGGGGTGTACTGGCCCTATCGTGCTAGTGGCAAAAGATGATTTGGAACAAGCAAAAGCCAAGTTAGTTGAGGCAGACTATATCAGCTAACATGGATTTTTGCTTTAAATCCAGACAATTACACTATTCTGCTTTATTGGAATAGATCATTGGGTGCTCAGGTGCTGATATGTAGATATCAAATTGTGGGTACCCTTACCGTCCACTTTAAAGGAAATAGAGATGACAGAGAAAGTACGTCTGACGCAGATGACCAAGAAAGCCGGGTGAGCCGCTAAAATAGGCCCCAAGGCCATGGCGCAGGTTCTGCAGTCCATTTCACCCCTTTTTCCCGAACAAGCGTACCCCAATCTTATGGTTGGGCTGACGGTAAGTGATGATGCTGCCGTCTACAAAATCAACGACGATGTTGCCGTTATCCAAACATTGGATTTCTTTACTCCAATTGTGGATGACCCCTATGACTTTGGTGCTATTGCGGCGGCAAATGCCCTCAGCGATGTCTATGCCATGGGCGGACAGGTAACACTGGCGATGAATATCTTTTGTGTGCCAACCGACCTTCCACAAGAGGTTGTCGGCCAAATCCTCAAAGGCGGGGCGGAGAAAGTCCGTGAAGCTGGCGCGGTACTGGTTGGCGGTCATACCGTGGAAGACAGCGAGCCGAAGTTTGGCTTGTCTGTGATGGGCACCATCCACCCGTCTAAAGTGCAAACCAAGGCGGCGGTGGAAAGTGGCGATGTACTGGTACTGACCAAACCGATTGGTACCGGACTGATCTCAACAGCGGCGAAACGCGGTAAAGCCAGTCAGGCGGCGATCCAAGCCTCTACTGACAATATGAAAAAGCTAAACCGCAAGGCGGCTGAGATTTTTGCCAACTACCCCGTCAAAGCTTGTACCGATGTTACTGGATACTCCCTGCTGGGTCATGCCCATGAAATGGCAGAGAAAAGTGATATCTGTATGCACTTCAAGGCGGAGCAGGTGCCGTTCTTACCAGAAGCTGAAGACTATGCCGCCCAAGGGTTATTCCCTGGCGGGGCGAAACGCAATCTCGATGCGTATCGTGAAGACATAGCTTTCAACGATGGTCTAGATGAAAGTTGGCATCGCAAGCTGTGCTGCCCGGAAACATCCGGTGGCCTGCTGGCAGCTGTACCGAAAGATTGTCTGGATGCGTTATTAACTGAATTTAGCAGTCAAGATGAACCCTGTTGGGTTGTCGGGTTTGCCGAGGATGGTTCTGGCCTCAAGGTCAGCTAACCCCGGTATCTAATCAGGTTGTCCGGCTTCAGCCGAGGCCGGCACCTTGCTAAATCAATTCTATCTTGGGATCTCCTCCCATTTGACGCTTGTTTGGAGAAACACATGAAACTCGAACTAGGCAATATCCATGTTCGTGATCTGGCCTTTGGTCCAGTAAGCGAAGTCAAAGAAAATACCGTGGTCATTGATCAGCAGGCATTAATTGCCCACCTGACTGAGTTGGATCACCGCATCACCGCGTTAACACTTTCTATCGCCAAACCTGGCGACAGCGTTCGTATTATGCCGGTTAAAGATGTTATCGAGCCGCGAGTCAAAGTTGGCTGCGATGGCAGCATCTTCCCTGGCCGCCACCTTGGTGAAGAGGCCATGGTCGGTGAAGGCCGCACTCACGTGCTGAAAGGCATGGCGGTAGTCACTACCGGTGAGATCGTTGGTTTCCAAGAAGGGATCATCGACATGAGCGGTCCGGGTGCGGATTACACGCCGTTCTCATCAACACTGAACTTGGTTATTCAGTGCGAAGTTGATGAAAGTTGCAACCAATATGATCACGAAGGCGTTGTTCGCTTGGTTGGTTTGGAAGCGGCGCGTTGGATTGGCCGCTTCGCTGAGCATGTTGAGCCGGACGAAATCCAGACTTACGAAACGAAGCCTCTGCTTGAGCAAGCTGCAGAATTCCCGCATCTACCGAAAGTAGGGTACGTTTACATGCTGCAAAGCCAAGGCTTGCTGCACGATACATACTACTACGGTGTCGACGTGAAAGGCATTCTGCCAACACTGATGTATCCAACGGAAGTCATGGACGGTGCCATTATCAGTGGTAACTGCGTATCTGCCTGTGACAAGAATACCAGCCTTGTTCACCAGAACAGTCCGGTGATTTACGACTTGTATCGTCATCACGGTACCAAGTACAACTTCATGGGCGTTATCGTGACTAACGAAAACGTCACTTTGAAAGATAAAGAGCGCTCTTCGAACTTTACCGTCAAGCTTGCTAAGCAAATGGGCTGGGATGCAGCAATTGTCAGTGAAGAAGGCTTTGGTAACCCAGATGCTGACCTCATGATGAACTGCGCCAAGTTGGAAGCCGCAGGCATCAAGACTGTACTTCTGACCGACGAATACGCTGGCCAGAACGGTGAAAGCCAGTCACTGGCCGACTCACACAAGAGTGCGGACGCGGTGATCACCAACGGTAACGCCAACCAGCTTGTCACGCTACCAGCAATGGACACAGTGATTGGTTATGACCGTTACGCAGATGTGGTTGCCGGGGGCTTCAATGGCAGCTTGCATGAAGACGGCTCGATCACTGTAGAACTACAGGCGATTATCGGTGCGACCAGTGAGCTTGGTTTCCATACCCTCACCACCAAAGCTAGCTAAGCGAGGACACTCAAATGACAATTAAAGTCGTATATTACTTAAACCAGTTCTTCGCCCAGAAAGGCGGTGAAGAGATGGCCCACATTCCTATGGAAGTGGTTGAAGGTACTGTTGGTGTGGGCACGCAAGTGAACACCATGCTGCAGGACAAAGCGGAAGTGACTCATACCATTATCTGTGGTGACTCTTACTTCAATGAAAATGAAAGCCTATGTTGCCATGGCCTGCAGGAAATTCTGGCTCAGCTAAAGCCTGATCTTGTGGTTGCGGGCCCAGCCTTCAACGCCGGCCGTTATGGTATGGCTTGTGGTACGGTGGCAAAAGTGGCGCACGAGATGGGTATTACCACCATTTCTGGCATGTACATCGAAAACCCAGGCTACGAGCTTTTCCGCCAGTATGCTTACATGGTCGAAACGGGCAATAGCGCAGCAAGTATGCGTAAAGCTATTCCTGCTATGGTTAAAATGATTAACCGTTTCATCGACACTGAAGGTGAAATGGGCTCCCCTGAAGAAGCAGGCTACATGCCGCGCGGTATCCGTGTTAACTTCTTTGCAGAAAAGCGTGGTTCAGAGCGTGCAGTCGATTTGCTTATCAATAAGCTTTCGGGCGATGGGTTTACGACAGAATACCCAATGCCGGTATTTGACCGTGTTGAGCCTCAGCCGCCGGTTGAAATGCTGAGCACCGCAAAATTCGCGCTAGTGACATCGGGTGGTGTTGTGCCTAAGGGCAACCCAGATCATATCGAATCCTCTAGTGCGTCTAAGTACGGTGAGTACAGTATCCAAGGGTTGGAAGAGGTGAGTGAAGATACTCACGAAACCGCTCACGGTGGTTATGACCCAGTGGCATGTAACCAAAACCCTAATCGCGTATTGCCTGTCGATGTATTGCGTGACATGGAACGTGAAGGCGTTATCGGTAGTCTGCATGATATTTTCTACACCACGGTAGGTAACGGTACTGCGGTAGCGAAAGCCAAAGAATATGGCGCAGAGATCGCGATGAAACTGCAGAAGGCCGGGGTGACCGCCGCTATCTTTACCTCCACTTGAGGCACTTGCACACGTTGCGGCGCAACGATGGTCAAAGAAATCGAGAAAGTTATGCCTGTAGTTCACATTGCAACTGTTGTTCCTATTTCGAAAACAGTCGGTGCGAACCGTATTATTCCTGCTGTCGCTATTCCTCACCCGCTGGGTGATCCGAAAATGCAGCCGAAGGAAGAAAAATACATGCGTCGTCAATTAGTTGAAAAGGCACTGAGTGCACTTCAAACTAAGATTGATGACCAAACGGTATTTTAAGTCGAGCCTTGTGTAATTGCCCAATTACATGAGACCAAGCCAGCCGGAAACGGCTGGCTTTTTTTATTTTTCAGTAAATCCGAAATGTAATAAAGAAAATCATTTGTGAACTTGGTTATATAACCGCTTTTAGATTATGGTTATTAAGGGGCTTTTGACTAAAAGGCTATGCATGTGTGATTGACTTTCTTTATTTTGTGATGCCGGTTCATAAAGAATAAATTGCAGCGAAAATGAGATAATTCTCAATGGCAAATTTTTCCACTTATAGATTAAAAATATCATGAGCCAACCTTAAATATTTAATTGTGTGTTGTTTGTTTTATTAATCATTTAGTCAATATCTAGGGTTGGAAAATCATAGGAAAAGATAAGTTTTAACAACAAGATTATTTTATAAGGTCAATATATTTATGGTTAGGTCTCAATGGCTCATGATTGTCCTTGGTTTATTTTTGCATAATGCGTTTGCGGCACCACTAATGAAAATTGAAGCGGTGAGTGAGTTCGGTTGGTTGGCGCAGAGTGTACAGCCAACGACAGAATTGGAGCTTCCAATAAACCAGATACATAGTTGGCACTTGATAATAACAGATGGCAACGGTATCGCAGCAGATTGCAGTCCACAGCAGGTGAGTGGAGGAATGCCTGCCCATAGGCACGGCTTACCCACTCAACCGCAATGGCATCGAGATACAGAGGCGGGGCGGTATCGAGTGGATGGGTTGAAATTTCAAATGCCAGGGTTATGGCAAGTGATCGTATCATGTAAGGACGATAGAGAGCGTAACCATGAATTTATCTTTGAGTTTATGCTTTAAGGCGGTCACTTTTTTATCACTGTGCGCGGTAGTTATTGGGTGCCTTGATGAAGAGCTTACTTCCCGCCATCAATGGAGCCCGGCAGAATTAAAGCAATTACAGTCACTGCATTTAGCCAGTCTCCCTAAAGTGACTGATCCCGGTAATATGTATGTAGACAATGACGCTGCCGCAGAGCTGGGGAAAAAATTGTTCTTCTCCCCTCTGCTTAGCCAAAACGGGGATACCTCTTGCGCCCACTGCCATCAACCTAAGCACTATTTCACCTCCGGTAAGCCTGTTGATGGAAAGCGTAATACACCGACTGTCGTTGGTGCCGCAGCCTTTACTTGGCAGTTCTGGGATGGCCGGGCTGATAGCCTATGGTCTCAGGCACTATTTCCGCTAGAAGACCCAACAGAACATGCGCTGACCCGACTTGAGGCGGTTAATATTGTTCTTAACCATTTTTTAGAAGACTTTATTAGCGTGTTTGGAGAAACATCCGCACTAACATGGTTCCTCCAGCAGCGAATAGAACGGCCAGAGCAAGGCTCTACGATACAAACACCCTCTGCGGATAGTCACGGAGATTGGGAGGCGTTAAGTGAAGAGCAACGAACGAAGGTAAACCAGCTTTTTACCTCCATCGGAAAAGCGCTCGCCGCTTATCAGGCTCGCCTTATGCCTGAGATCTCTCGGTTTGATCGGTATGTTGATGCGGTCGTGGAGGAGGATTTTGAATCGGCAAGCCAATACTTAAGCGCTGCCGAAGAGGCGGGTCTCCGCATTTTTATTAGTGAACGGGGGGGGTGCGTACGTTGTCACAATGGCCCGATGTTTTCCAATGGTGATTTTACAGCAACCGCCGTTCCTAAGAGTATTGATGATGAAGGACGACTCGCTGCTATTGCACAAATAACGTCCGGAGAGTTTAACTGTTTAAGCCAGTATGCCGATAGGCAGGGTAGAAATTGTGATGAGCTAACCTATTTAAAAACAAAGGGAGAAGAGTTACGCCATGCCTTTAAAGTGCCATCATTAAGGAATATCACTTTGACCGCTCCCTACATGCACAATGGCTCATTTACTCATCTCAGCGAGGTACTGGATTATTATAATCGTTCGCCTCGTAATGGATTAAACCATACGGAACTAGAGCCGCTTTACCTTTTCCCATTTCAACTTGAACAACTCGAACAATTTTTGTCATCACTTGAAAGTGGAATAGCCCCTTCATCTGTGTGGGGGCTAGCTCACAACAAGGAGAAAATAGAATGAAATTGATCTTACTCTTATTTTTTGGCTTATTTTCGTTACCAACGTGGGCCCATGTACGATGGTTTGTCAACTCGTCGGAGTATAAGGATGCCACTTTACCTGTTGATGTGTTGTTCGCCTCTATCTTAACGTTTGTTCTTGGATTTTGTATTATTGCATCCATTGTCACTCGAAGAGGCTTGTTAGGACCGGTCACATCAAACCCTGTAATGACAGATTCTTTTTTTTTCTGGCGTATATTAACCGTTGTGATGGCGTTATTTTTCATTCTTAATGTTGTACTTGGTGAATTTATTGCACCGAATCTGCAATTAAATACTGGCCAAGAAATGATTGGTATCTGTCTGCAAATTGCAGTGGCAACGGTTATGGTCTTTTCTGTCACAATAAGTGGCATTATAATACTGCTTATCGCGTTAGTATCGAGCATATTATTGCCATTTTCGGCTGCTGTTGATTATTTACCTGAACTGGTGGGAATTGGTGGCGCATTGGTACTTATAGGCCCCTATGTTTCACCGTTCGATAAAAAAATGTTCTCTGGTGTTGTGCAACAGCTGGGTGGAAGGCAATCTGCGGTGAATGTGTTGCGTATGATGCTGGGTTTACAGTTGCTGATATTGGGGCTTCACAATAAATTAATGCTGCCCGGCTTATCGCTTACTTTCCTCGATATGTACCCTTATTATAATTTTTTCCAATTATTCGGGTGGGAGAGTTTCACCAACCATCATTTTGTTTGGTTCGTGGGATTAAGTGAAGCGCTGCTTGGCTTGATGTTGATATTGGGGTTGGCCAACCGGTTAGTGGTGGGATTACTAGCAACGATTTTTCTTATCACAACCTATGTTGCAGGACCAAAAGATGTGATGGGCCACCTGCCTATCTTTGCAATTGCGTTCATTTTGCTGTGTGAGTCGGTGAATAGTACAGCTGGCGCGCAATCATCAAGAGTGAAAGATTGTAATGCCTAAACAAGTTGCGAGTAAGCCAGCCGGAAGCGGCTGGCTTTGATTAATATTACTCGTAATCAGACGCGTAGGTTTCTTCGTATGTGTGAGAGTAAAGCTCAAACAAGTTACCGAACGGGTCTTCTAGGTAAACCATTTTGGCTGGTTTGTTATCATCTTCTGGGTGGTAGCGCATGATATCCATACGTACTTTACCGCCGAACTTTTCTACTTTTTCGATAGTAGCCGCGAAGTCATCGGTCTGAAGACAGAAGTGGAAAATACCGAGGCGTGAGAAATCGACTTCGTGACGCTCTTGGCGTTCTTTCATTTCAAACAGCTCAACTCCGATGCCATCTGTTGTTACTAGGTGAGCAATGTTAAAGCCTTTGAAGCCTTCGCCGAAAACAGCGATACACATTCTACCAATAGCAGTTTCACGCTCTTCAACAACTTTGGTGTTACCCATAACGATTTTTAGGCCTAGAGCATTGGTATAAAACTCAACTGCTTTATCCATATCGCCGACCATGATACCTACGTGATTCATTTTCATAATTTGCTCCAGACTCTGATGATTGTTGCGTGATTCGTTTTGATGGGATGAGTATATGTAATAATTACTATCAATTTAAATTATCAAAAATTATAAATATGATAATTTATATTTATCAGAATGAAGGGGGAGGGAGATGATGGTTAATGGACAGGAGGCACGGCAATGGCGACAATCGGAAGGTGTATCAAGGAAAAGCAAAGCGCTGAGTTATCATGACTCACGCTAGGAAGCACCCATTTACCGGGCGCTTTCTAAATAAATTTAACCGAGTAGGTTGAATGGTACTCCGCTAAGTTCTTCGGTACTTAGCTTTTCGTAGCAAGATCTTTTCTAAATCTTGAATGGCGGTAGATAGCTTGATACCACTGGCTATTAACCCGTGTTCGTGGAATAGAACAGAAGGGATCCGCTTCAAGTTATACTTGTAACAATCCGCTGCCGTTGTGATGACGACCTCTACACCGGCGATCTCAATATCATGCATCCAGTTCAGTTGATGCTCTGAACAAACAACAGTCACTCGGCCTACTTGCTCCGCCAGGCAAGTACTGTCATAGATCGAGTGTTGAGGCTGTATATTAGACATGCCATCCCTTTAAAATCGTGTACTTGGGTATCATTATTCTACTGTCTTTTTAATAAGTTAAAGTTAGAGTTCTGTCATTTGATGACGTGTTGGTTGCAAGTGTGCATAAACGTAGCCGACGACTCTGAGTCACTGCTTCCTATTACCTATGTACTAAAAATGGTTGCGATAGCTTGTTGAATTTCTTGGCATAGCGGGTTTTCCCGGTGTATGCGTAAGCATACTCCACGTATTTCAATATACTTGAGGTCGCGTCGAACCGTTGGCAGTGGCGCAGTTATTAGAAACGGGTAGGATTGCTCTATTACTGAACTACCGACCATGATGGCATTTGATTGTTGTAGTAAATAGCATGCCGTTTTTAGGTTGTCGGTACGAAGTAGTATTTTGGGTGTGAAGCCCCTTCGAGTGAATTCTTTCGATGCGTTATCTGAGGTTTCATTTATACCTTCAAGCAGAAGTTGAATTAAGGGATATCGATTTACATGCTCCCAATGAATCGTACCTTCTATGCGGCTAAGAGGGTGTTCTTTTCTGAACATGAGCATGTTTTTTACTTGATGTAGAAGCGGAGTATGACATTCTGATGGGAAAGGGTATCCACTAAATTGGAGCCCATAGTTTATATCGCCGCTGAAAAACTGTTCGATACTATTCACATTCCATGCGTGGAGTGTGATTTTTGCAAATGGAAAAGCGTTAAACAGCACTTTAACCAATTTGTCGCCATAAAGTTCAAGCAGGTAAGGGTTAAAGGCAATTCGGATAGCGCCTCTATAGGACTCTCGGTCAAAAGAGGAGTGTTTGGTAATCACCTCTTCGATTGGTGTTAGCATATGTTGGCTTGCCATTGCTAATTCATAAGCTAGCTCAGATGGCTGGATTCCATGAGGTTGACGGATAAATAAACTATCGCCAAACAGCTCTTTGAGTTTACTCAACGCGCGGCTGACGCTTGTCGGCGATATTCCTAAATACTGGGCAGAACGTTGAACGCTTTTAGTTTCAACCAACACCGATAAAATACGTAACAGGTTAAGATCTAGTTTATTGAGATCAATCTCCATGAATACATACCTCATTGCTCGCGTGTCATTAGGGGCTGTTGACCCTAGGGCAGCGTTTGTTGGTTTTTTCTACTGCGTGATCGGCTTCTCATACAGGCCCGTCATTACTACTGTAGCAAGAATAAGTGAAACCGTTGGCAGTAACTGCCAACGGTTAGTTGGGTTTAAGCGTCGAAATTAATGATGTTCTGAGTGATTTCTATCTAACCTGGTATCAGAAATCCATGAAGGGGTTAGCCCTTCTGTGGGTTTAGGAGCGTAGGTAAGTTGAGCATCACTTTCTGGAGAAGGCTCTGCCCATGCTAATTGGTCGGTTCTTGCCATTCGAGTGACGATTTGTTCTTTAGTTACGTTAATAACCATCAAATCTTGAGCAATGGCGACGGGACCTGAGTAGGTTTGACTTAATCCTTTAAAAGCGCCATCAATCGTATCTTCATTTGTAAAGAAGTGAGTTCCAACGCCTAATACGGGTTCGGCAAGGGTAAATATTTTGCCAAGTTCTTCTGGGGAGGTGTGCTTATGTACGATATTCTCAGCAACCTCCAGTGGCATTGCATTTTTTTCAGAGAATGTGGGCGCATCAATAAACAATTCGTGGATGAATACGTCTACGCCTTTTGCCATTTCAGCTTCATGTGTTGTTGGTTCACTATCACCGGTGAAGGCCATTGAAAGTCCGTTCCACTCTAAGCGATAGCCTACAGCACCTTCTAAGATATGATCGACTGGGAACGCATAGATATCGACGTCGTTTTCTGAATAGACTAATTGCTTAGGTTGAGCCGGACTGAATTTCGAATAATCGAATTCATGTGCTTTGAGCTGCATACCTTCTTGTGCGGCGATGCCTGTTTTACTGAGAATATGCCAAGCAGCAGCACTTTCGACATGTTTAACGAACGACTTAATACCCAGTTCGGGTTTATGACCTGAAGATCCCCAGACATGCAATGGTGTATTTCGCCCCCATCCCATGGAGTCCCACAAGTTAAAGATCCCGCCAACATGATCTAAATGAAGGTGGGTAATAAAGACTTTATCTAATGATGAGTGAGGCAGTCCAAGGCTCCATAACGCAGGTACTGTGCCGCCTCCAATATCAAAAATGAAGTTGTCACCATTTCCGAGCTCGACTAGCCAACTTGTTGAGGCCTGCCCAAGTCGAACGGGTGGGTTACCAGAACCAATTGTCGTGATTCGCATTTCATCAGGATGGATAGGCTCGTGTCCTGCAATATAATGCTCTGAATATTCGCGATGGTCACCTGGTTGTTTCTTCACTATGTTATGTTTAGTCAGAGGTTTACCACACAGTGGAACAGGATAGCCAGCTTCGGTGTAACTACATTCTCTCGGAAATCTAAAGTCGAGAGGAGATTCAGCAAGTACTGGTGCCGTAATGATTGAAGTAAATGCAAGAGTGACGAATTTAGATGTGTATTTCATGGTTTGTTCCTAGTACAAAGAATGAAGAGCCATCCTTGATGTGACTTAACTCTGCCATAAGTAACTGGGAACATTATTCCGGTTATCGAAGTGCTTTAATATGAAATCCAGATATCCATATTTGCTAGAACAACTAAGAGGCATACGTCGGCAAGCGGACTAACCCTGTTTACTTCTGGATACTCAAGGTATATACCTCAATCCAGTGAACGAGTTGTTTAACGGAATGCCATTCTAGGTATTCTTTCTCGTTTAGTTTGGCTTGATTCTCTTTATTTTCCAGATAAGCACCTGAAAAATTATACAGATACCTGAAAATACTGATCCACAGTATAAGCTGGCCGTGGCTGATTTTCTGGCGGTGTGAAGACGGTAGCCAAGCATCAAAGTGATGCCAGAAATGAGAGTGCCAGTCGGGGCGGGTTGGCACAGTACTCTGTAATGTTGTTTTCTTCGCTGAACTGGTTTGGGTTAGCACTCCTAGCCCTAACAGCCAATTTTCGTTTTGGTAACGATGAGGAAACTGATACCACTTTTCATGCCACCAACTTAGGGTTCGCTTACTGCTTGGTGTTGCAGGCTGTGATGAGGGTGGCTCATTGCAACGAAAAGCGTGCAGGTAATATAGATTCACTTTTCCATCAGTATGGTTTTGTTTAACTTGCTCGGAAAAAGCGGTGATAGCTGCACCTCGAATAAAACTTTCATGCTCCAAGACTAAATCGATATCAATGCTATCAGGTAAACGCAGTCTAAGGTTTTGCATATGGGCATGGGCGGCATATACAGGGCGCAATAGTGTCCCTTCATTTGATTTGGCGTGCTCTTTTGTGCAGTAAGCAAGTTTGTCAAACTGCTGGCGTGACATGATTTTCTGATACGTGTGTTTTGCTGTCGTTAAGACATCCAACGACGGTGATATAGGCTGCTCAACCTCATCTAAAGTGTATTCACCATTGTGGTTGTTGCTGGATGTATTCGGTAACAGGTTATCGCTGATCAAAAACTGGTAACCCGTTTGGCTATCATTGGTGGTTAGCAGCCAGCAATCAAGGCCGTGATGTTTTGAACGAGTTAAACCAGAACGGCACCTGACTATGTGGCTATGGGTATGTAATGACAGTGAGTTTTGCCGTGTTAACCAATGTTGCTCATAGGTATGGCTTGCAACTTCAAGTAACTGGCTGAGAGTGTTTAACCGTTGATAGAACAACTTTTTGTTCCAGCCAGAACGAGGCAATAATTCGCTGGGTGGGCATCCCGATACCAGTAAGTCCAATAGTGGCTGAAGGCTGCTGGCAAGCTTGTTGGGATTAGTCAGGCTAGCAACAGTATGGCATTGGCTGCATTTCAGTCGTTGAGTACCAATGCGGGTTTTATCATAGCGTTTCCATTGGGCTTTTATTCGGGGTTGATCTTGTGTTCTGCTTTGGCTTTGGCTTTGGCTTTGGCTTTGGCCAGGACAGCGGCATTGTAGTGTAAACTTGGAGGTAGCCGTAGATCTTTGCTGGTGGATATAGCGGGTAAGCGCGCAGATAGGTTGATTGAGCAGTTTGGGCGGGTAAGCGCCACACTTCGGGCAGTAATATGCCGGATAACCTAAGCGTGTAGAAGGCGTGTAAAGGTTAAGATCAGGATTACCTAGGTTGTCGCAGCCAGAGGTTTTACAGCCGTTGTATTCGGTTCGAAACACACATCACCCGTGAATATGAAAAGAAATATAGGACGATGACTATCGCCCTATATACCCAAGCATCCTGACGATACTTGGGTATATTTCTATTTTAAAGCTTAAATTACTGGCTTACATCAATTTGACGGCCAAGCTCTGGCACCGATACGGTTTTTTGCTGTTTGAACGCGTCGATCAATACCTGCATGACCAAGTCACCATTTGATTCTTTTTTGCCTTCGGCGAAAACATGGTAGCCATCGCCGCCGCTTGCTGCATAGGAGTATGTCGCCACACGGTAGTTTTGGGCTGGGTCAACGGCTTCACCATTAATGGCAAGGCTTAACAAGCGTTGGTTTTCTGGCTTGGTGCTATCGTAGGTCGCCTCAATTCCTGCAAACTGAGCGAGACCATATGGTAGCGTATAGCTGTATTCAAGCAGCTCTTTTACCTGTGCGCCGGTCAAAGAGACAACGGTCAGAGTATCGGTGAACGGAAAGACGTTCATTACGTTTTCCATCGTTACCGGACCTTGATTGAGGTCAACACGAATACTGCCTGAGCTGATCATCGCGATATCGGCCTTGCCGGCGTCTTTCATCATGTCTGCAACCAGGTTACCGATATTGGATTCACGGTAATAACGACGGAAAGCGGTAGCATCGATAGTGGCCAGTTCTTCTGCAAGCTGTGGATACTGCTGGCGTGCGTTATCAATAAGCTGGCTTGTTTTTGGGTCTCGCGCTAACTTGTCAGATTCAACCGGGATCAGCTTGCCATCGAGTAACTTGACTGCATTCTTTTCAGTATCGATTTCAAACTTGGTGTAACCAAGGTATTTACCCTGACCGAAAGTTAGACCGATAACGGTACCCGTTTCAGGGTGAACAACAGGCTCCCATAAGCCGTGATCAGAGTGGCCGCCGAAGATAACATCAACCCCTTTTAGTTTGCCTGCCATCTCATAGTCTTCTTCGAAGCCGCGCTGAACCTCTGGATCGGCTTCTTTATCGGTTTGCATTGGGGCGGTTTTGTTCTGGTGAGTCAGGACTACAACCATATCGACTTCATCACGGATTTCATCAACCCAGTGTTGCGCGGTTTCTATTGGATCTTTAATGGTCAGGCCTTTGCGGTTGCCTTTCCACATAGTGTTGTAGAAGGCATCGATACCCATGACACCGACAACGCCGATTCGAACACCATCACGCTCCAAAATCGTGTAAGGCTGGGCAAATTGAACATCGCCATTTTCGTAAACAATGTTGGCATTCAGTACTGGGAAACGTGCGCGCGGCATGGTGTCACGTAGTGACTCCCAACCATATTCGAATTCGTGGTTGCCCAAGGTGATTACGTCGTAACCCATCGCGCTATAAAGGTCGAAAGAAAGTTTGCCGAGGGTTTTCTTAGACAGGGAGCCAGTATAAATATCACCAGCATCTAATAAGAAACTTGTACCTTCCTCTGCTTGGACTTGCTTGATAAGCGTTGCAAGGTAGGGGATGCCGCCAATTCGGCTTATGTCGTCATTCCAGAAGGCGTCGACGGGTTCATAGACACTTTCAATATCGTTAGTGTGAAGTAGCGTCACTTCTTTAATTTCGGCCAATGAAAGTGAAGAAAAACCAGCTAGAGATAGCATCATCGCCACCGCTAATGGCTTACGAGGGATCAGTGTCATAGTGTTGTGCTCGCAGTAGTTAATCGTTTGCTTGTTGGAGATGCTGCGACTTTAGTGATAATAACGGGCTATAAAGTTGATGAGTATCACACTGTGGAAGCCGGTATGAACGACCAACTAGAGAAGTTACCTTTTGAGTGGAGATGAGCAGCTAGGGTAATATGAAACGGAAGGAAGTCGTGAATGATGAAAGAGGCTGTTTTTCCGTCAGCCTCTTACCGAGTCATGGATGATGTTAGATCTGCTTTATTAAACTCTTTTCTATTAAACAACGGCAGCATGATACTCGGCAAATCGGATACCTAATGCGCTAAGGCTGGACTTGATCAGTTGTAGATCAATGAACTGGAAGTCGCTGTTTTGTTTCTCGGGAAACACCCGGTGAATATCGGCAGCGGTTAATGTCATGTGGTTTGGGTTAGGTTTGCACAAAATTTGGTAGCGCTCAATGGCTTGCTCTATGGTGTTGAGTGATTCCATGTCTAGGCCGTCTCGCTGGTTAAGCAATACAATACTCCGGTAAGGCGTTTCGTGGGGCTTAACGCTACCCGCTAAAGGATGGGAAACTAATCTTGCGCCGAGGTGAATTTTGTCACGGGCCAGAGTTAAGACATCCAGGATATGATCCCGGTGTGTGATGGTGACGTGGGGGGATAGGGCTGCAAGGCTCAAGTTGTTGCTGATAATTTCTAATCTGTCGTATCTCACGTTTAATCCATTATTTTTTGTTATATGACGCTGTATTATAATTTCATTCGCAATGCACAAATTTGATCTTGTTGGTTATTTTATCAAAAAATTAAACATTAAAATAAAGCTAATGCTTCAGATAAGATAATTTATAGGTAATGTTAATTGTCTGTAATTACTCTGTATTAAAAAGTGATAAAAGAGACAAAGTGAAAATAATAGAGAAAAGAGATAATGTTAACTGACGCACAGTTAAATACATTGTGTTGCATAATGTTTTCACTTTGCTCGCAAGCTCACACAACGACTACTTTAGGCTTTAACTAGATGATTAATATGGGTATATTAGACCCATCAAAACGCGGAAGTGGATGGGGTCTGGTGGCCCTCCCGGTCTTCAAAACCGACGTGAGCTGAATAGGCTTTGGCAGGTTCGATTCCTGCTCCTTCCGCCAACTCATTTCTAATAATTCGGAAATTATAAAACATCGAAAATTCGCATGTTTTATTCAGGGGTGAAAAATGACGGCGGCATTTTAGTACCACTGATTCTTTTATAAGTCTTCATTTATTATTGTCCCTGACTTTTTCAATGCCCTACTTAATTCATAACTGTTAGATTCTTTATTCTGGCAGTCTTATTTTTAACTTATGGGGCTTTATCATGGCAGTAAGCACCTTATCGTCAATTCCACAAATTGAAAAAATCCTCCAGCAATCTTTTTTGGCGCCTTTCATTGAACGCTTGAGCCGACCTGTGGTGGCTGACGCTGTCCGAGAGCAAGTTGCTCGTTATAAGAAGCAGCATTTGCAGGATCCTGAGACTCATCCATTTTCCCTTGAGCAGCTATACCACCTAATTGAGAGGGCATGTTGGCTGTTGAACCAACAGCGCTTGCAGCGAGTGGTTAATGGCACAGGGGTTATTGTTCATACCAACCTAGGACGCTCACCAATTAATGCTGAACTCTGGCAGCAGGTTACCGAAGTTAATACCCACTACAGTAATCTAGAAATTGATTTGAGTACCGGCAAGAGAGGCAAGCGCAAAGGGCTTCTCCAGCAACTGATGAAATATCTCGTCAAAGGCGAGAATACCTTAGTTGTGAATAATAATGCCTCATCAATTTACTTGTTGCTGCATGAATTAGCCAAAGGTAAAGAAGTGATTGTGTCTCGTGGTGAGCAAATCCAGATAGGTGGTGGGTTTAGGATCCCGGATATCCTTGCTTTGTCGGGTGCCAAGCTCGTGGAAGTCGGTACCACCAACATCACGACCACGCAGGATTACCTCGATGCCATCACCGATGAAACGGCCATGGTGCTGATTGTGCATACTTCAAACTTTAAGATCCGTGGCTTTACAGAATCGGCGGATGTCAAAGAGCTGGCAAATGCACTACCGGATCATGTTGTTCTCGCTGTCGATCAAGGATCGGGTACAACGACCGAGCAGATGCCAGAAGAGCCAACCGTCGCTAGTTATATCGATGCTGGGGCGGACTTGGTGTGTTACTCAGGGGATAAGATCCTCGGTGGTCCCCAGGCTGGCATGATTTCAGGGAATGATGTGCTCATCAAGCAGCTTGAGAAGAATCCGATGATGCGAGCTTTCCGCCCGAGCCGAATTGTTTATTCATTGCTCGAAGAATTGGTTGTGCGAAAGCTGAACCAACAGCAAGAAGGAAAAGGGGTTGCTGAAACAAAAAGCCTTGCAGAGCTCAACCATCTTGAGCAAAGGGCCCAAGCGCTTGTGACTGGATTTAATGATTTAATCTCGGTTGTTCAATCTGAGATGACTGTGGGCGGGGGATCGCTACCGGATCAGTCTGATCCATCTTGGTCAGTACAGATCAATCCAAGCCAGCCTGCATTCCAGCGGTCTCCAGAGAAGTTACTTGCCGTTATGAGGCAATGGCCACTGCCTGTGATCGGTGTGATCAAGCATGACAGGGTGCAGCTCAATATGGCGACAATCGAGCCCTCAGAGATCCCATATCTACGAAGCCAACTGGCGGAGGTACTGCAATGAGTTATGTTGTTGGCACGGCAGGACACGTTGATCACGGTAAATCGGCGTTGATCAAAGCCCTGACCGGGATAGATACCGCGCATCTACCACAGGAAAAGAAGCGGGGCATGACCATTGATTTAGGCTTTGCTTACTTCAAGCATCAGAACGGTGAGCCTGTGGGGGTGATTGACGTGCCCGGCCACGAGCGTTTTATCCGTAACATGGTGGCTGGGGTATGGAGCCTCGACATGGTGTTGTTTGTGGTCGCGGCCGATGAGGGCTGGATGCAAATGTCCACTGATCACCTTAAAGTTATCGCGTCGATGGGGATTGAAAATGTCACTTTGGTGATCACCAAGTCGGATCTGGTTGATGATGATATGCTGGCTTTGGTCGAAGAGGAATCCCTTGAGCAGTTTCTCGATATCGCCGGTTTTATTCCTGATTCGGTGACGGTATCAGCCCACCAAGCCAAAGGTATCGATGGTCTGCGGCAGCACATCTGTCACAAGCTTGATAAAGAGATTGATACCGAGCGTGTAGACAATGAACGCCATGCTCACCTATACATTGACCGCGTGTTTACTGTTAATGGCGTGGGTACGACAGTAACAGGAAGCCTATGTGGGGGGGAATTTGCGGTTGGGCAGAAGCTCTACATGCAGCCGGGCGGACGAGAAGTGCAGGTTAAAAGCTTGCAGTCCTATCACCAGAATATAGAGTTGGCCAAGCCGGTATCGCGTGTGGCGATTGGCCTAAAAGGCATCAAGAAAAAAGAGGTTGAGCGCGGCTTCTGTTTGACCGACCGTAAAGAAACGTCATTTGTTACTGATGAATTGATTATTCGTCTAGATAGTCAGCTTTTTGAAAACAAGTGTAAAAATAACAGCGAAGTCGAAGTGGCCTTTGGTACGTTCAATACGCTCGCCAAGATATTTGTCTTCAAAGGCACCAATCTCGCTAGGCTGCGCTTGAAAGAGCCTGCAAGCTGCTTTTGGAATCAGCGAGCGTTGCTTATTCAACATGGTGGAAGCCGAATCCTGAATTGTGGTTCCATCGTCTGGTCTGGTGTAGTAGCTAAGAGTTACCGCAATAAACTCTATGATTTGCTAATGGCGATGCCTGAGCACCCTGCTTGGGAAGACTATGTCACTATCAATATGGCCTTGTACGGGTTTGCTAAACGCGGTGAACAAGCACTTGATGAATCAGGTTATAAGATTTGTGGTGATTGGCTGTTCACTGAAGAATGTTTCAACCAGACTCACCAGCATGTCGAAGATATCCTCAAGCAAGGCCAGATCGACCTCTCAGTGAATGAGTTAAGCGGTAAGTGCCAGATGGCTGTGGCACCATTGGCCGCGGCGCTCGACGCGTTGGTCGAAGAGGGTAAATTACGCCGCTCAAATGAGCTTTACTCGCTTGGCAGCGGCCAGAACGAAGCACAGCTATCGCCGACCGCGAAGAAGATCCTAGAGCATATGGAGCAGGCTGGGAAGCAAGGCTACGAGGCAGACAAAGAGAAAATCCCTGGTGCGCAGAAGGAGCTGAGAAACCTTGTCCGACTTGGTTTTGCGGTGCCGATGGAAGGGAAAATTTACTATTTGGCTCCTGTTTACCAAGATTTAGTCCACGACTTGCTCCAAGGTCAATCAGTCGGTGATCGCTTTGCCATCTCTGAAGCCAGAGAGCGAACCGGACTATCTCGTAAATATATGATCCCATTGCTAAACCGGATGGAAGTAGAGGGGTGGATCAAGCGGGTTGATAATGATCGGGAAGTGTTGAAAGCGCTTGAGACTGAGTGTGTTTAAGCGCTACTGTCTTTTTTAACTCCCAGTAAAAGAAAAGCCGATGCTCATTTAGATCATCGGCTTTTGGATTTCTCATTTTTCGCGTGGTTTGATAGCGATTTTTATTACCCGTTTTTATCCAACCTCAACTTCATTTGCTTCTGGCTGCCTTGTCACAAGACTAACTACGAAATAGGCAATCGCTGATGCGAAAATCCCCCACGCAATTCCGGGTAGTTGAGTGAGTAGATCAAAGTATCGACAAGAGCCTGAGACGACAACACCAGCAACCATACTCGCGATAGCGCCTTGTTGCGTTCCACCTTTCCAAAACTTGCCTACGTAAAGAGGAATTAATAACCCTGATGCTGTAAGCATTGAGCCCATAAGTAGGATGGTGAAAATTGAAGGTGCGAACAAGCCGATTGCAAGACCTAGTACGCCTACACAAATAACAGCTTTGCGTGTGAATTTAATAACTTCTTTATCATCAGCTTCAGGCTTATAAATTTTTTGGTAGATATCGCGTGTAAGTGAAGAGACGGTACTGTGCAAAGCAGAGTCTGCCGTTGAAATAATGGCAGCAGTGATTGCACCGAGCATGATTACGGAGAGCCATTCAGGTAACAACTCGACAATAGCCCATGTCATGGCTGCTTCTTTGTCGCCAAGATCTGGGTTCATAGTGTAAATGCTCATTCCAAGTAACGCTGCCCATACCCCCATAAGTACAGATGCAATAGACTTTAGGATCATGCTATTTCGAGCAATCTTATCTGTTTTGGAGGCATAAATACGCTGGTGATAAATTTGAGATACAAGTTGTCCTGGAATAAGGGTTAGTATCCACCCCCAAACAACAACAGAACCGGGAGCCATTACGCCTAGGTTTTCTGCTGGAACTGTTGCGAAAACGGTGTCTAGACCACCAGCTGCAAATATAGCCATGGGTAATACAACAACGACAGCAAGAAGCATTAATAAAAGTTGTGCAACGTCAGTGTATGCAACAGCTAAGATGCCGCCGCCCATGGTGTAGACAATCACGACAGCGGCGCAAATTACGATACCAATTTCGGTTGGAATACCTGTAAGTACATTCAGTAATTTTCCCGCGGCAACAGGCTGTGCGACCCACCAGCTCATTGTTAACATCATTGACACGCTGGAGCCGATAGCGCGAAGAGCCTTTGACTCTCCATATTGGTGGGCTAACCAGTCTGTTGTTGTATAAAAGTCCTGTTGGCGTAGCCATCTTGCAACAAAGACAGCTAGCATTACTCCGCCAATGAATATCCCTGTCATATAGGATAACTCAGCAAATCCAAACTTATATCCAATCCCTACGTGAGCCAGCATCATTCCTCCTCCAAAGGCAGAGGCACATTGAGTGGCGGTTACTGTTAATAGACCGAAATTTCGACCTCCTACGAGGAAATCTTTGCTTGATTTGAGTTTTTTTGACGACAAATAGCCGATATATAGCATCCCGATCAAAAATAACCCAATGACTATTAACGGTTTATAGTTGATAGCGTCCATTATTAATTCCTTTTATTATTTGTTGTCTGACATTTCAGCAAATGTGATTGGTACGTAGGGTGACCGAGTTTTGTAATACTCGATATTTCTTGCTGATACTTTATGTTTACCCGCTGAAATCATCGCAATAATGTTTCCACACTGCCGCCCTTGGCAGGGCCCCATTCCGCTTCGAGTAAAGCTTTTAATTTCGTTTAAAGATTGAGCTCCGACTTCGATTGCTTTTTCTATTTCTGCTAGGGTAATTGATTCGCACTTACAAATAATGGTATCTGGTGTGAGTTGCAAATCATCAACTGATGGTATTCGAAATAGTTGCTCTAAAAACGGGCGAATAGCAGCATCTTTTCTAGACTCTTTTTTAAGTATGGCTTTCGCCTTTTCATTGTTTGCAATGTCATATGCAGCGATTTGACCATTAATAGAAGCTGATTTGGCACCTAAAATACCAATAGCGTCACCTACCATGTAAGTGTTTTCGCGATTTGTTCTAAAGCTCTCATCAACCACTGGACGGTAGCATTGCTGGTTTTCATCCCAGTAAATATCTACGCCCAATGCACGAGTTATGTTGATGTTGGGGATGACACCAAAATGAATCATTAGACTGTCTGTCGGTATGACAACATCTTTTCCAAATTGACTAAATTGAATGTTTTCAATCTGCTGGGCACCAGTGGCACGTATATTCTTGCAATTTGTGTAAACCTTAACTCCATGCATTTTTATTGAGGCTTTTAGGCTTAACCCTTTCTTTAAGTACCCTGCACCTTTTATGGCATTGGTCAGCTTTTTACATGCTTTAAAGTGATTTGAGTATGGGGTTGTATCTACTATCGCTTTAGGCGGGTGCCCCGCTTTGATGTATTGGTGAGCAAGAACATCAATGAGTGGCCCTGAACCGACAAGCACTGTGTCTTTTACAATTGCACCAGAGTCTTTTAGCAATACTTGTCCGGCACCAGCGGTAAATATTCCGCCTAAGTCCCATCCTTCAAAGGGAATTGAGCGCTCTAAGGCCCCTGTTGCAAGAATAAGGTGCTTGCAACAAACTTGCTTGGAAGAACCTTTGGTTCTGTATGAAATGATGTTGTCTTCACTGATGTCCCAAACTGTGCAACCACCAAAAAAATGCGCATCGGAAGAGTTAAATTTTTCTATTAAATCTTCGCCATCCCAATAATCCTTCCCTAGCATAGTTCGATCTTTAATTGGCGTTTTTTCTAGGGCGCGATAAATTTGCCCTCCAACTTGGTGTTGTTCATCAAACACAGCAGTCTTTAATCCAGACTCCGAAGCGACGATTGCAGCTGAAATACCTGCGGGACCAGAACCAATAATGGCTATATCATAATGTCTCATTTTCAGCTTCCCCTGTGACAACTGCCATTCCTTCTTTAATGCGAGTCATACAAGCCCTTTGATTATGTTTTCCATCAACTTCAACGAGGCATCCATGGCATACACCCATTAAGCAGTAAGGAGAAAGCTTCTTATCTGTGCGTGTATCTGCGCTTGATGTGAAAACTCCAGCCTCTAGTAGAGCAGAGGCGAGGCTTTGCTCTTCTTGTGTAAGGCGTGTCACTCCGTTGACTTTTATTTTCACGTTTTTTGCGCTTGCTAATTTTATTAAATTCAAAATCTACCTCCGCTAAAAGCCGAGAGGTTGTCAGGTAGCTCACCATTGATTATGTGAGAGGCTAGTTCATTTGTATGAAAAGCTGCCAAAGTTACCCCGCTGTGGCATGAGACATTAAAAACGCCTTTAACTTGCTCAGACTGCTCATAGATAGGAATAGTGTCAGGGGTCATTACTCGAAGGGCCCCCCAGACTCTATTGACGTTTTTATTCGCCAAACTAGGCAGGATTTTAATAGCCCTTTTTGAAATTTTCTGCATGATATCCGTCGTTGTGCTGGTATTTAGACCAACATCTTCATGCGAATCGCCACAAATCACCGTACCTTCACTGGTTTGTCTTACTTGCAGGCTAGGTATTGGTAAGCATTCAGGTAACCTTTGTGACACGATGATCTGCCCTTTAATTGCCTTAAGGGGAGTATCAATGCCAACGCATTTAGATAAGTCAGAGTTCCCTAGTCCAGCTGCAATAACAACTTTGCTCGCTGATAAACTGATGTTTGTTGTTGTAACTTTGGTCAATCCACCTGCTGAAATGATATTGTTGACCTTACCAGTTACAATTTTACCACCGAGCTTGATGACAGCGGCTTGCAAGGCATACACGAGTTTCAGTGGGTCGCATGTTCCATCATGCTTGCAATATGACGCTGAATAAACCTCACTTCCAAGAGCGGGGTAAGCCTGTTTAAGCTCTTGATGGTCTAGCATTTGGTATGTAATTTTCCCTTCAGAGGCTTCTTTTATTGATTGAAGCCTTTGAATTCGATCTAGATGACTCTTCTCGTCAAAAAGGAAATACAGGCCGCCTTTGTTTTCGTAATCAACCGGTAGCCCACTATCTGCCTCAAGTTGTTGGGAAAAGCCCTCCCAATCCTGACAAGATTGAAAGGTTATTCTGGAGTATTCCTTGTTGTTAAACCCCTTTCCTTGACACCAAACAAGGCCGAAGTTCCCTTTAGAAGCTTTGAATCCAGATGTTCCTTCGTCAATCATGGTGACCGGAATGCCTTTTTTCAGCAATCCATAAGCAATAGAGGCACCTACTACTCCACAGCCAATAACAATTATATCTTCCATAACGAACCACTGTTGTTAACCACTTGTTGCAAACTATACAAATGCATCTCATAACGGTAAAATATGAAGTTGTTATTATTCAATAACCATAAGGAATGGGTTCTTGATAAAGTCAGAGTTGCTAAGGGTTTACTGTTCTGTAATGGAAACGCGTAACGTTACAAAATCTGCAAAAATGTTAAGCGTGTCACAGCCAGCCGCAAGCAAAATGCTCAATCAACTAGAGGAAAGGGTTGGCTTTCAGCTATTTACAAAAGTTAGAGGTAGGCTGAAACCGACACAGGACGGACTGAATTTTTACAGGCATGCCAAGCACACAGTGACTTCGTTCGAGCAGCTTGAAGGATTTGCCAAAAGAATAAAGAGAGGGGAAGGGGAGCGGTTAAATATTTCTGCGTTGCCAGCCATGTGCAATGGAGCGTTGATCAATGCTATATCGCATTACAAAGAAAGCCACCCTACAGTGAATGTACAGCTGAAAATGGAGCCATCACCTGATGTTATTTCTTCAGTTTTAAAGGGGAAGTCAGATGTCGGAATCGCTATGAGGGTCGAAGGTGCTTCGCAGCTTTCTATTTGTGATATGGTCAAATCAAAAGTAGCCATTGTTCCCAATGAACACCCCCTTTCAGCTTTTGATGAGATTAGTTGCAATGATCTCGCTGAATATGACTTTATCTATATAGGTGTTAGAACTGGTGATGAAATTTATCAAGATAGCTTGTTTGATAATTTTGATGTTGTGCCAAAAGCGACTTATATCACAACCACGTATTCTGTGGGGTGTCATTTTGTTGCTCAAGGCTTAGCTTGTGCGATTGTCGATCCTTATACCGCCGAGTCTAATTCGAATTTAGGTTACAAGATAGTTCAACTCAAAGAGTTCTTACCGTTTAACTTTTCAATCCTTAGCTCCTCCCTGAGTTCAAATCACGAAAATGCAACAGATTTTATAGATAATCTAATCGAGCTGTTGAAATAATTAGGACCGCTATCGAATAACCATTCTGAGTAAACTCGCTGATGAGGGTTCGATAGAAGCTCAAACCCTAATCCTTTTAGACTTTAGATGCTCACCGTATTTTTGAAATCCATCAGGTTAGTGCTTGTAATCTAATTGATGTAGCTCTTGATCATCGATGAAATATACTCTTCTGTTAGTGGCTTACCTGTCATGATTTGGTGGTTCAGTAACCCTAGCATGATGGTGTAGAGCTCCATGCTGTGTTCAGTTGAAACATACTTTGACAGCAGATCAATATACTTCTGGTTGGCCAAGATCATGCATGGATCCGTGGCTGTGTTGTCTTGGCCGATCACCTCGATATAATCCGCAACGAGCTGCATTTCCTGAAAATAGCGGGGAGCCATTTGTTGGTATATCAAGATAAAGTTTTCAACGTGTTGTGCGGGCGAGGCTTCTAATCTTGTGGGCCTATGAGCAAGTACAGCAGCGTCAAAATTGACTATTGCTTCGGTAGCAGCACGGAAGAGTTCATCTTTACTTTTGTAGTAATAGTAAACAGCACTTTTACTCATGCCTAATTGCTCGCACAGCTGCCGCATTCCAATGTTTTTATAGCCATGTTCGAGGAAGATCGTTGTTGCTTTTAGTGCGATCTCTTCACGTCTTTTGTCATGGTCAACGATCTTTGGCATTTTCATTCTCTAGATGGCGTTTTAGGTCAGTCATTCTATCAGACAAACTCTTTTTAGACCACTTGGACAAAAAAGATCTTTACCCGCCGAAGAGAACGTATTACCTTAAAAAGACCGAGTGGTCTAAAAAGAGGTTTTTATGAAAATTAATTGGAATGTGCCTAGTGCAAGAGCGGGTTTTTGGGGTGGAATTGATAAATTGATTGGCCCTGGTGCAACGAGGGCGGAAAAGAACCTTCAGCTGTATGTGCCGTTTATCGCAAGTATTGTTTTACTCGCTTGTGCATATTTCTGGCAGTTAGGGTGGGGCTGGTCACAGTACTTGATTGCAGGTCTACTTGCCGTAGATATTGTTGGAGGCATCATTACCAATGCGACGTCTAGTGCTAAACGCTGGTTTCATCGTGACGGGGAAGGGTTCAGGCAACATATGGCGTTTATCGGCTTGCACTTTGTGCAACTGTCACTGTTTAGTTGGGCGTTTCTCGGCTTCGACTTGATGTGGATTGTGCTGGTTGGGGGTTACATGATTCTGGCATGTGCCCTGATCCTGAAAACACCGCTTTACCTGCAGCGTCCGGTTGCTTTGGCCATGTATTCATTAAGTATCGTGTTGGTGACCTATCTTTGGCAGCCACCACAAGGGCTAGAATGGTTCTTGCCTTTGTTCTATTTGAAATTACTCATTAGCCACATTTTACGAGAAGAGCCATATCGACCAGAGTACGAATAAGTCCGTGTACATGAGGTGATGGTAACGATTAGGCAAGGTGAATATGACTGCTATAAAACAACGTATTTTGGTTGCAGGCTCAACGGGATATTTGGGGTCTCACTTGGTTCAGCAATTGTTGTTGACTAACTCAAGCTTCAAAGCACTAGCAAGGAACAAGGCTAAGTTGCTCGCCCAAGGCGTGGCAGAAGCGCAAATCATTGAAGCACAGGTCACTTCCCCTGAAGAGCTGCGTGGCTGCTGTGATGAAATCGATATCGTTATCTCGTGTATTGGTATTACAAAACAACACGATAGGTTGGGATATATGGATGTTGATTATCAGGGCAACCTTAATTTGTTACATGAAGCAGAGCGGGCAGGGGGCAGTAAATTTATATATGTTTCTGCCTACAATGCCGATAAACATCCAGATGTTAGGTTGTTGAAGGCTAAAGAGCGGTTTGCAAAACGATTGTTGATCTCCAATGAGCTGACCCCCTGCGTGATCAGGCCAAATGGTTTCTTCTCGGATATGGAAGAAGTCTACAAAATGGCTGCACAAGGACGTGTTTACTTATTGGGTGACGGTGATATTAAGGTCAATCCAATCCATGGGGAAGATCTGGCTCAATTTTGTTTAGAAGCTATCGATAGTACAGAGCATGAACTCGAAATCGGTGGGCCAGAGGTAATATCTGTTAAGCAAATCGCCATGTCTGCTTTTCATGCACAGAAGAAACCCGTAAAAATCACGTCTTTGCCTGACTGGGTAAGAAGGGTAGCGCTAGTTGTTGTTAAGCGATTACCGGAAAAGTGGGGTGGTCCTGCTGAGTTTTTCTTAACAATGATAGGACAAGATACTGTTGCGCCATTTTACGGTAGGCACCGGTTGGCAGACCACTATGCAATGTTATCCCATTGGCGTTAATTTGGTATATGGCACAGTTCTTTATATAGGGTGACCCTATACTAGGTTGTAAGCCAACTAATGAGGGAATGCCGATGCTAAATGAAAACCATGCGTTTATTTTAGATTTTCCAGAACTCAAATTAGATATTGTTCAGCTCAACCATGATGATCCAACCTTCAAAGCCGAACTTCAGCGTTACCATGAACTTGATTACGACATTCGCCAGTTGGAAATCTCAGGCAGTCCGATTGATGACACCAGTATGCATGAGCTAAAGCAGCAACGTATGGTTCTAAAAGACGTGCTCTATAAACAGCTGACGAAGCATCATGAGCAGGCCGGAAATTAATATCATCACCCTGATTTAAGCCTTGCTATCAAGTGAGGCTTTTATTCCTACCGGTAATCATAATTCCCCTGAGGTATCATTGCTTGAGTGATCTAAGTTCATTGATTTCAATGTACATTTCATAAATTACCTTGAAATGATTTAGATCCATATTTTTGTGCCAACTCCCTGATACTTTTAACGAAGTAGTTTAAATGGATTTAAAAAATCAAGGAGAGATTAATGCTTGGAAAACACCAAGAAGCTTATGGTGCCTTTTACCGTTCCACTCATAATAATGAACATCTAGATACGAAAACAGAGTTATTAGTCGGCCTCGCTGCGGCAATGGCGATGAATTGTTTACCCTGTACCAACTATTATCTTAAACAAGCCAAAAGGGCAGGGATCACCCAAGGTGAGGTTTCTGATGTGACAGCTAAGGTTATGGCGGTATCGGCTGGGCAGAAAAAACTTCAGATGCAGGAAGTGCTTGAGCGATACGACATCGACTTGAGTACCTTTGCTAAGTAACGACTTAGCAACGTATCCGGGCTTGGCAAGTAGTCCGGCGAACAATTTTTAAAACAGGCGAGCTAATAACTCGCCTGCTCTTCAATTTATTTATCGTCCGTCCAGACATTCTTAAAGTCAGGCCAAGACCAATCCGTCATCGAGACACCTTGTAATACACCTTGCCACCGGAGTGTCTGTCGGTGATGGAATAATGGAACTAGCCAATTCTCGTATTGCAGGGTTGTGGCAAGCGGCTCCAGCTTGTTCAAGTAGCCCCCAACCTCACATTGTTGACGTATATGCCCCAACTCTTGATAAAGCCAGCTTTTAGCATCTGCTGGTAGGCCCTGATGTAAGATAGCGTTAGATAAAAACCACCGGAAAACCGAAACCGGTAAGTTATCGTCGACATTGAAGCTGGCGATGATGATCGCTTCCTGCAGCTCATGACGTTCTGCCCGCTCGTGCATTTCAGTGAAAGAATAGGTGTTTACCTGACTTTCGATGCCCATCTGATTGAGCGTTTTACAAAGTACATTGGCACAATCGAGAATGACCTGATGGTCATAGACTGCAATATCTAGGCGGTGAGGTAGCGCTGTTTTTTCTATGAGCTGGGGATGCACCTTTGTCCAGCTGGGTAATAAACTGTATGCGGGAACAGAGGCCAACAGTAATTCTGATAATCCCCCATGCTGTAGCACCAGTTCGGGCGACAGTACTTTGGTTAGGTATTTCCTTTGCGCGTGGCTTAACGGAGTTTTTGCGTTGTTCATATTGAACAATAAATATAAGCAGCCATTTTCAATACGGGTTTGTGTGCTGCTTGCCTCTACACCCTCTCTTTTCAATAGTAGCTCGGGATGCTGTTGATCATCATCGCTATCGCTACGGCCAAATTGGATCCGTTCGCTGGGAGTATGATCGAACTGCCAAATTGTGACGGTGTCGGTGAGTGAGCGTAGGGAGAAATAATGATCAAAAGCTTGAAGGCGAAGGCGTTTATCCGACTGTTCAATTACCTGAAATGGCCCACAACCATCAACAGATAGATTTGTCGCTTCACAGAGTTGCGCTGGTGGTTGAATTGAGTACCGTAAATCCGAGAGTAGAGCTGCAAAACCGTGATCAGGACTGTTAAGTTCAAACGTAATACACTGGTGCGAGGCTGATATCTGGTTTACGTGCGATAGCTCTTTTTCATATTCAGGTAAAAGGCGAAGCTGATTAAACAGATTACAGACCAATGCCGCATCGATAACGGTGTTGGAGTGACACCGCAATTGAGGCCGCAGGTAGAAGCGCCATACTGTTGCATCGTCGCTGCATTGCCAGTGATGGGCGAGCTGAGGGGTGACGTTTCCCACATTATTACACGCGGTTAAACAGGTATAGATTTGCCGAACCAGAAAGCGTTCGCTGTTACGTAATGGTTTGTGAGGCAATAAGCGGTCAAAAATACGTTGATAAGTTAGCTGGATATGAAGTTGTCCTTCACGCAGGGTTGCGCCAGAGGTTTGCTGTAGCAAAGCACTGAATTGTTTTTGATCCCCGTTTAGCCGCGCCAATGCACTTTCATAATGGCCTTTCTCGATCAGTTGCTTTGCCAGTGAGTGCTGGAGTTCAACCAGCGAATAATGAAGGTGCAAAATTGAGCGTTGGTTACGGCCAACTTTGGGCGTCCAGTTTAGCCACTCGCGCTCTTGTAGCGCTTGTAACAGTGTCCTGCTGTGCCTGGGTGTCGTACAGAGCATTGCTGCAACATCGCCAAGTGATACGAAGACATCTTGCTTGACCTCGAGGGACAACAAGCGAGAGTAGTATTGAAACGCTCTTTCGTCTTTCATTTGTATAAACCGGGAATTTAAAGCGCTAGAATTTTCCTGATTTTATCGCTATAGACGCAATAAAGGCAATCTGATCGAGTTTTTAGCTAATATAGGGAACAAATTTACCGGATGTTAGCTCTTTTTGTTTTCCGTATATTTGTCAATATGGGTATATATTCAGTTTTAGTTGCTATAGACAGAGGTTCTCATGACTCAATTTCCACACGATTTTCTATGGGGGGGCGCAATTGCAGCCAATCAGGTTGAAGGAGCTTATGATTTTGATGGAAAGGGGCTATCTACATCTGACATGCTGCCGTCCGGTATCTTGAGCCCTCACCAAACCCGAGCTGAACGTACTGCGGGCATTAAAGATGTCGCCATTGATTTTTATAACCGCTATCCAGAGGATATTTCTCTTTTTAAAGAGATGGGATTCAATTGCCTGCGCTTGTCTATTGCATGGAGCCGGATTTTTCCTAACGGTGATGAGCAAGAGCCCAACGAAGCGGGACTGGCCTACTATGACCGCATTTTTGACGAATTGGCCAAGCACGATATCAAGCCTTTCGTGACGCTTTCCCACTACGAAATGCCCTACGCGCTGGTGGAGAACTATGGCGGTTGGGCTGACCGGAAACTGATTGGATTCTTCGAGCGTTATGTAGCGTCAGTATTCGAGCGCTATAAAAATAAAGTGAAACTATGGCTGACATTCAATGAGATCAATATGTCACTGCATGCGCCATTTACTGGCGTTGGCTTGCAAGAAGAGGCCAGTGAGCAGGAAATCTATCAAGCTATCCATCACCAGCTAGTGGCCAATGCCAAAGCGGTGAAGCTGTGTCAGCGCATCATTCCAGATGGCAAGATCGGTAACATGCTGCTCGGCGCGATTAACTACCCGTATACCTGTAACCCGGATGATGTTATTGCTGCCATGCACGAGAACAACAAGTGGCTCTTCTTTGGTGACGTACAAACTCGCGGTAAATATCCGGGTTATATGCTGCGCTACTTTCGTGAAAACAACATTGAGATAGCAATGGAGGCGGGGGACTTGGAGACGATAGCGCAGGCTTCTGTCGATTTCATTTCATTCAGTTTTTACGCCAGCGGATGTGCGAGCGCAGATCCTAAAGCCAAAGAGGTCGGTAATATTGTCGATAGCGTGCCGAATCCTTATCTTGAGAAAAGCCAGTGGGGTTGGCTTATCGATCCTAAAGGGCTGCGTATTCTGTTGAATTTCCTTTACGACCGTTACCAGAAACCGCTGTTTATTGTAGAAAACGGCTTAGGTGCACGCGATGAAATTGACGAGAACGGTGAGATCCAAGATGACTACCGTATCCAATATCTCAATGATCACTTGGTGCAAGCGAAAGAAGCTGTTTTGGATGGTGTTGAGCTAATGGGGTTCACCAGTTGGGGACCTATTGATCTTGTCGCAAACTCGACCGCTGAAATGAGCAAGCGCTATGGCTTTATCTATGTCGACCGCCACGATGACGGTACAGGAACGCTAGAACGCAAACGCAAGAAAAGCTTCAGCTGGTATCAGGAAGTGATTCGAACGCAGGGGCGCTCGCTGAAATAAGTTATTATTTATTGCTTCTAAAACAACAAAGCCTCACCAACTGGTGAGGCTTTGTTCATTTAGGTATTACTTAGACAAATCCAAGTCTACCCATACCATGCGATGGTCAGAAGAAACGGATTTGCTGTGCGGGTATTTCTCATCCAGAGATTCATCGAATACCAAGTGGTAACCCGCTTCGCCTTCTGCAGGCCAGAATACACCAGAGCCTTTCACATCAAGGGTTGCTGATGGAATGACGTAATCTAGGCGAAGACCACTTGTACTGGTGATGTTTTCAGGGTGAGGAGTATTTTGATTTCGAGTACAAATACCTTCATTCAGGCAGTATTCTCCACCATTGCTGGTTGGTGCATAGCTACCCAGCGTGCCTTCTACATTGACCATTGAGTGAGTAATAAGGTTTGCAATGGTTTCACGATCACCGTCACCCATTTGATGGTCGGCATTCAAATCGCCAGCAACAACAAAGTTACTGCCAGCTGCTAGGCCGCCATATACACCGTTGTCATCGTACATGTAGTTCTTTGAGTCGATATAATCGTTCCAGAATTTTAGTTCGGCACGGTTACGTTCGGTGTTGTGCTTTGCTGGGTTATCAAAGATTGGTGGCGCAGGGTGTGACACCAAAAAGTGTACGACCTCTGTCTCGCCGTTGGCTTTAGGAATGATGACTGGAATATCTGCATGGTTTTTTGATGATAGCGGGAATTGCTCCCATGCTTCATCAGAGTACCACTTGGCATCTTCTCTTCTATCTGGAGGGCAGATATCGATTGGGTTACCATCATTGTCTTTACCTTCACAATTCAAAATTGTCAGGTTGTCTTCACCCGGCATATCTTTCCATTTGAAGTGCTGGAAAGTACGGATATTCTCTTCATCAATTTCAAACTGGGAGAATACAGCAAAGGCATATTGGCCATGGTAGTCACCATAACCCCATGCATCATCACCCGCACGGCCTTCAATAGCGGCAATGCTATCAGAGTGATCTAGATCGAAACCACTTTGTAACCCTGTATTAGTGGCGATGTTTTGTTTGTATTTGAACTGAATCGGACGCTCACCGTTTTGAGCGTGGGCTAGGTAGTTATCCTGGAAGCCGTTTAGTGCGCGCATGTCTTCGCCTTTACCGTCGTTGTTGAATTCGGCTAGGACAAAGGCATTAGGGCGTACACGCTGGATAATTTCAGCGACATTTCGAATTTGGATTATTTTTTTTGCGGTTTCAAGCTCAGTGCCTGTCAAGCTATTGCTTTTGTAGCGGTTAATTAGCTGAGTTTGAGCATCATTACTTAATGTCATTTGCTCAATAAGGTCTTGGCTTGTAGCGCGATCAAAAGAAAGGTTAAAAGTGGCAAATCGAGCTTCAGTGTAAGTACTGACAGAGTCGCTGCTGTTACAGCCAGAAAGAGCTGCAAGGGCAATAGATGCCGCAATAAAAGTCTTCTTCATAGTCATTGTATTTTTTGTCGTTCAGGGCCAAATGAGTGACAAAGGCTAAAGAAACTTTCTGCTTGTATCTGTTGATTCTCAAAAAATTGTGAGCAGATTCAAATAATTTTTATGAGTATGGTTGAAATACAATCAAGCCAATAAAAAAGTAACCGATTGCTTGTGTAAATAGTGAACATATAATCGTTTGCTCGCCGAGTCCTGGTAACTGTGATGCAGATCACGTTGAGTGACATTTTATTGACTTGAAATCATATACGGTACGTCGTACCATTTGTTGTGTTGAAGCACGCTGCTTGCACTCTATCTCCGATGGATTGAAGTGGGAAAAAGCGGCTAGAAGTGAGTGGGACCATGACTAAGAATAAAACAGAGAAAAGAAATATTGGGAGTATGGTGACTACTTTTATTATGCGATGTTCATTCCATTAGTTTAAACCTTACATGAAGCGGACATAGAATTTACTTTCTCCTGAAAAATACAATCAGGATTATGACATATTAATTAAAGATTTTTTCAAGTTTAAACCTACTGGTTATCTGTATGTGTGATTATTGTAGTGGACGCCTTGTGCAAGTGCGTCGTAGCTGGATCCAAAAGTTAAAATTTAAATCAATATGGAAGTGTGTTGATTGTGGTAAAGAGAAAAGGCTATGAAGGATAAGAAGTTAGTTCGTAATCTCGTAAAGCATAAATCGATTGATTTACTAAAGAAAACAAGGAATAAGCATTTGGATAAAAAGGCATGAAAATGAATTTTTCATGCTAAATGATAAGCCTATACGACAAGATGTTGAAATACATCGATGCTAAAATTTGAATGTTAGTATTGCGTTGGTGGTATAGAAGTCATCTGCCATTTTTATTCATTTAAGACAAACCTTCAACTGTCACATTTTTCATTCCTCATAAGGATTATAATTTCGGTTACTTTCTATTCAGAAGAAAGCCGAAAAATAACAATGAAAAATAATGTGAACGGAGGATGAAATGACGATAGGAAAATACCTACGTTGGAAGGATGAAAATGGCAACGAATTTAGACCCGTATCGCTAACAGGCACTGAATTGCTCAATGATCGTACCCTGAATAAAAGTACGGCATTTAGCTATGAGGAAAGAGAAGCCTTCCAGTTAGATGGTCTGCTACCGCCACGTGTTCAGACCTTTGAAGACCAATTGAATCGGGTATACGACGGCTTTAGAAATGCTTCAACTGATATCGAAAAATACCTCTTCCTACGCGCCCTTCAAGATAGGAATGAAACTCTCTTCTACGCGCTGCTTTCTCGGCATGTAGAAGAAATGACGCCAATTATCTATACCCCGACAGTTGGCAAAGCTTGCCAAGAGTTTAGCCATCGCTATCAAAAAGCCCGCGGGCTTTATATTACCGAAGACAACGTCGAGAATATGGATGAGCTGGCCCGCCATTTTACCGGTAAAGATATAAAGATTATCGTCGTAACAGATAGCCAGGGTATCTTGGGTATTGGTGACCAAGGAGTAGGTGGTATGGGGATCCCTATCGGGAAACTGTCTTTGTACACCTTGGGGGCTGGGATTCATCCTGCTCACTGTCTACCCATTGCGTTGGATGTCGGGACTGATAACCAAGACTTACTCGATGATCCTATGTATTTAGGCGTGCCGCGTCGCCGCATGAGGGGTGAAGAGTATAAGCGTTTTATCAATAAGTTTGTGAAGCAGGTGAAACGTAATTTCCCTAAAGCGGTACTGCAATGGGAAGATTTCAGTAAATCTAACGCCTTCGATAACCTCTCGGACTACGAGGAATTTTTGCCTTCCTTTAATGATGACATCCAAGGAACAGGTTCAGTTGTGCTTGCCGGTATCTTAGGGGCCACCAAAATTAAGGGTGAGTTACTGGCTGATCAAAATTATGTGGTTTATGGTGCGGGTGCCGGTGGTGTCGGCGTTGCTGATCAGATCTTTGCCGGTCTGCTCAAAGAAGGCTGTTCTCATACAGTAGCCAGAGAAAAAATCTTTATTTTGGATTCGCAAGGTTTAGTGTTTGAAGATCGTGACGGGTTAGATGAATACAAGAAGCGCTATGCCAAGCCGAGAAATCTGGCCCAAGACTGGAATGTTGCTGAGGCTGGCAAGGTATCATTAACTGAATTAATTGATAACTACCCTGTAACCGTTCTTTTGGGGACCAGTGGGATTGGCGGTGCGTTCAAAGAAGGCCATATCCAGAAAATGATGGAGTACACTAAGCGGCCGATGATCTTCCCGCTGTCTAATCCTACCGCGAATTGTGAAGCCTTACCTGAAGATATATACCGCTGGAGTGATGGTCAGGCTATTGTGGCAACAGGAAGCCCATTTGGTGACGTGAATTTCAATGGTCAGGAGTACAGAATAGGCCAGGGCAACAATGTCTTTATTTTTCCTGGGGTCGGTTTGGCCGCTATTGTGTCCCAAACCCAAAAAGTGACGTTGGATATGTTCACTACTGCTTCTTATGCGTTGGCAGAGATGGTAGCAGATGACGATTTGGCCTCAGGTTGTGTATACCCTCGCATCAGCAATTTGAAGCAGGTCTCTTTACATGTTGCCACCCGCATTCTAACCGATATGCAGGCGAAAGATCCTAAATGTGACTTAGCGGGCAAAGATATTGTTCATGAGTTGGCTGAGCATACTTGGGAGCCGATCTACTTACCGTATCGGCGGGTGTAAGTGATGTAATCGATATAGCCCGGCAGATGCCGGGCTTTTTACATTTTATGCCAAAGATTTAGCATTTCGGGCCACTTTTCCAGAAACTGATCTGTCTCTTAACTGTTTGTTCAACATCAAGGGTAAGATGTTGTTAAAGCTTGGTTAATCAATACATTCCAAGTTTAGTAGCAGTCAAGGAGGTTCGTTATGCATATGTCGTGCTTTCTATCAAAATTAAAGCAGCTCATCGTGTTTTCATTTGTAGCGGTATCGGGTGTTGGCCTGTGGTTAATGATGATGTTTTACATCTTTAAATTGGCCGTGTAACAGCAATAAAGTCATGGTTAGACTTGTTGACGGTGTCGCTGTGCCCAAACGCCGATGACAATAAACAAGGTCGTGATAACCGTAATAAGCCAGTGGTTAGCCAGCTGGCTTAGTTGCGTTGACAATAACGGAGCGGTGCTAACAATAAAAAAGCCGTAACCAAAAGCATTAATCAAAATGAAAATGATCGTTCTGACTATAAAATTGGTACCGACTAACTGTTTTCGCATAAACCGATTGATATCAGCTGCAAACATTACCAGTAAGCAGGTGACCACTGCAGTAGCGATGTCATCAATCCAAGGTCGGAGCCAATTACCAGTATCAGTAATCAGTGAAGCCATAAATTCCATATGATGTAACCCAGAACACCGGACAACTAGCCAACACAGCTGTTGAGCGGTTTTACAATGTTGATCGTATATAGACAGGACGACCACTATTGTGTGAGGGTTAAATGAAAAAGCCACCTACCACATAAAATGGCAGCGATGTTGGGTGGTCTTCGTTATTGTTCAGAGCGTTGTCGGCGACACAAACCCGTCAAGTAAAGGTATACTATCCACTGAACCCTTTTTCATTTTAATTTTATGATAGAAATTTCTAATTCAGTCCAGTTGGGCGATTGGGAAGTTGAGCTGACACCAATACGTGCTCAGGGGGCTGGTGGACAAAACGTCAACAAAGTCTCATCGGCCATTCACCTTCGCTTCGATATTTCACGCTCGTCACTGCCCCCTTTTTATAAAGAAAGGTTGCTTGCACTCTCCGATAGCCGGATCTCGAAAGAGGGAGTCATTGTCATCAAAGCCCAGCAATATCGGACTCAAGAGCTGAACCGAGAAGATGCGCTGGAAAGGTTGGTCGCTTTGATTAAATCAGCGGTTGTACAGCAAAAGGCTCGTCGTGCAACGAAGCCGACTCGCAATTCACAGAAAAGGCGAGTAGATAAAAAAACGCAACGAGGCCAGACAAAAGTGATGCGAAGCAAGGTGAAGTTTTGACTTGTATTGCAAAATCAAGGTTTAACACTAATGATGTAATTTAATTAGCGTTACATTTGAAAGCCTAAACTGTTCTAGGGAGATAGGGATGTCTGATAATAAAACCCAAAAGTTGTTGCAGCTGTTTTACCGTGAGTCAGAACGAGTCAGGTTGCTGGGGCTGGATAAATTACCTACGCCAGATAGCAAGGAGCAAGATGAGCTGCAAACGTGGTTGGCAGGCAAGCGAGATTTTTCTCTTACAGAGTTAACTCAGCAACATTGGATCAAAACCTGCTCAGCAGGGTATATCACTGAGCTATTGCTCCATCCGAATGGAAGCCTAGAAGAGTTTACTTTGTTTCGACGGCAGAAAACCCGTGGTGAATGGCAGTTGGTTAACGGCATGCTAGAGCTGACTATTTATAAGGACGAGAATCGTTACGCTTGCACCGTGGTCGCCTGCCAAGGAAGTAGTATTCACTCAGCCATTGAATATAAAAATGGCCAGCTACATTCCTACCTGAAATTGGCCCAAACACGTCCCCAATGGGATTAGCGTAGGTTGGAGGCTGGCACGACCAGCCTTATGCTAGCCATTTATTATTCAATATTATTGGAAAATTATCAGCGAAACTGTTATCAGTGGGTAGGATATATTTTTTGATGAAGGCGAGTCTGAGTAAAGATGACAGGGACGAAGAAATTGAATAAAGTCGCGATTGTTGGTGGTACCCATGGCAATGAATTCAGTGGTATTTACTTATTGCGCAAATGGCGTGACGCGCCACAGCTGATTGAACGTGAGAGCTTTTCTGTAGAAACTGTTTTTGCGAACCCAAAAGCGTTTGAAGAAAACAAACGTTATCTCGATTGTGACATGAACCGCCAGTTTGCGACTGCTGAGCTTAACAATCTTGAGCTAGCAAATTATGAGCAAAGCCGTGCGAAGGCGATTAATGCGCAGTTAGGGCCTAAGGGGGCTGCAAAAACTGACTTTATTATCGATCTGCACAATACGACTAGCAATATGGGACCGTCTCTGATCTTGCTTCAGACCGATGCTTTTAACCGACAGCTGGGGGCATATGTCACGGTAAAGATGCCAACTGCTGTTGTGGTGCTGGAAGATCATGTCCCGGTTCATGAGCATAGCTTCTTGAGTTCTATCACCGAGCAGGGCGTGATTGTCGAAATTGGCCCTCAACCACAGTCTGTGATTCGCCAAGATGTTTTAGACTGGATGGAAGAAATGACAGGCCATATTTTGGATTTTGTCGATCTTTATAATCGTGATGCCTTACCAGAGCTTCCGGCTAGCTATGAAGCATACAAGTACTGTGAAACGTTGAAGCTGCCTGAAAATGATCAGGGTGAGCGGATAGGTATGGTCCATCGCAATGTGCAAGATGCCGATTTCAAACTCTTACGCCATGGCGATCCTATCTTCACCTTATTTAACGGCCAAGAAGTTTGTTGGGAAGGGGATTATGAAGCGTACCCGCATTTTATCAATGAAGCCGCTTATTACGACAACAATCTAGCCATGTCGCTGGCTACTAAAGTAACCGTAAAAGTATAAGTGAATAGACAGTATACCTAAATTACCTCAAGCTAAATAAAAACCGCCAACTGGCGGTTTTTTATTTGTTGCCAGGTGAAGCCTAAATGGGTGTGGTTTTTTTGACACTGCTGACAGAATTATGACTTGATGTATTTATCGGTATGCCATACCATACGCAGGCTCACGGAAGACACAAATTTACTATTAATTCTTAAATAACAAGTAGCTAGGTGTTAAAGTGTGTCAGCATTGCAATGTTCAAATGGTAAAAATGCGCCGAAATTGGTGGCAGAAAGTGAAATTCAAATCAATGTGGAAATGCCCGCAATGTGGTGATTTGGTGTCGATTTCATAATTAGTTATACCAATTAGATTCAGCTATGAATAAAGAAAAGCCGTAGTAAAATGCTACGGCTTTTTCGTTCAGGGAAGGAATGGAAAGTAACCATTATTTTCTCCACTGTGAGTAAAACCTCTTATCATCTGGCTATGACTAACCAGCCACAGCTCGTAGGGAACTGGCGCGTCGCTCGAAATCAAATAGTGACAGACTTGGGATATTGACAACGGTAATAATTAATTCAACGAATGAATATAGCCAAATTTGCTTACAATTAAATAGGTCGTCACATTGATAAAATACACTTATTAGGTATTCTTATGGCGGATTTGAAATGCATAATTTAACTTGGTTTTAGTCGTCATAAAAAAAATGAATATAACAGATGAGCAGTACCTTTATGCAGTAGGACTCAAGAATATCTCCTGTCCATTCCCATGTGCCGTTTACGATAGCCATGGAAACTATATTGCAATGAATAAGTCATACGAAGATCTTCTCGGGTTGGAGAGTGTTCAGGCTCTTGGGGTAAAGAATACGGAGATTCAAAGTAACTTTAGCGACTTTGCTGACATTATTGATATTCAAAATAGGCATGTATTAGAAAGTGGATATTATATTTTTTCAATAAATATCATAAAGATAGGGCTAAGTTGTAAAGCGTACTATGTTTCTAAACGTCCAATAATTAATGCTGACGGTCAAGTAGTTGGTATTGATGTCAGTATGTATAGTACTGGCTTTATTTTTACGCTGTCTTCGGCATTTAATGATCCAACAACGTATTATAACCAAGGTCATGAAGTTGACTTTAAAGCGTCTAGATTATGTGAAAGTTTTACACCGCTACAGGAAACCTATGCCTATTTTATTATGTGTGGCTTTTCTAATGAATTCATCAGTACTGTTCTAGGTAAGTCGATTAAAACGGTTGAGAATAACATGGCGAGGCTGTTTGATAAGGCGCAGCTTCGTTATAGTGTAAATATAACTAGCAGAAAAACACTTCGTGATTATTTACTAAGAAACAGGATCACTAATTTATCACCTGCTGGGGTAATGACAAATACAATTAAAACGTTGACCAAAGTGCATAGTAATCGCACTGATAATGATATTGGCTTGAATGACTTTTCTTTAATATTCAATGACTTTGGTAAAGATATATAGCCTCTGCTTACTTCGTCATATCTTGTTTGGGATGGTATTAAAGAAAAAGCCGTAGCAAATTTCTACGGCTTTGTTGTATTGGCTGGCGCTTAAACTTGAGCGTGTGCTTTAGGTTTGGCTCTGGCTCTGGCTCTGATTATCTTAATGCCGGCAAAGGCTAATACAATTGCACCGGCGAGGAATGGCAATAACTCCATGATTTGACCACTGCGAGTGAAAGTGATGATTAGCATAAGCATCCATCCACTGATCATCGGGATCAGGGTGCGGCGTACGATATCAAATGGCGACAGACCAGAAATACCGGCAACGGCAATGATAACTCCAGCAATAGGTGAAATTGTTCGACCAAACCCCGCTGATAGCTGTATTGGTAGGATCATGTCTGCCACATTGGTCCCAATTTTCTCTGCGATTTGCGGCACCATTGGTGCGAATGAGAAGAAGGCGGCATTACCTGACCCCATCAGTGCTGAAATCGTAAAGGTAAGAATCGCCATAAACAGTACGATTACGCTGGCAGCAAAACCCGCGCCGCTAGCAAGGTTCAGTAGTGCATCGACAGCGCCAATCGACTTGAGGCCCATGGCAAATGTCTGTCCGGCAATGATGAGGGTGACAACAGTAGCGAACACCTTCCCCATGTCATTAAACACACCTTGTAGCTTCTCAAATACAGTTCGAGCTTGACGGTGGCGTAGGTATTCACAACTCAAACTAATAAAGATACTGAGCAAGATTGCGGTAGACATACCAACGTTAATATCCTCAATGGCCATTTTACTGAAGGTCAGCATAAAGAACAGGGGAAGCATAGGCAGGAGAATGTAATAGAGCGGGGTATCTGTGCTGCTGTCTTCGGCTGGGGAGTCTACTGCTGACACTGTCGTTTCAACCCCCTGCTTTTTGTCGAAATAACGCTGAGTAAGCGCATGGATAGCGGCAACAGCAATGATCAGAATGCTGATCACTGGAAGTTGGTCGTTAACAAAGTACTCGGTAATATCTAAGCCTGCAGTCTGTGCGGCTAAAATGGAGTTACCAGAGCCCGGTCCGAATTCAATGGCACAGGTACTTGCCAGAACAGCAGCAACGGCAGCTTTACTGCATCCAAGGCGGATTAACACAGGATAAAGTGTTGCCATCAGCAGTAGGCCAAGTCCCGTTGCGCTTGAGATAAACAGCGCAAGACACTGCCCTAAAATAAAGGCCATTGCGAGCATGAGATAAGGTGAGTTCAGCTTCATCAATGGCTTAGATGTCACCCTTACCATGACCTGACTTGCACCAATGGCAGACATTAACATCGCAAAGCCACCAATCAACATGATTTTCAGCCCTAAGCCTCCTGCGCGGTTGCTGAAGGTGTTGCTGATGTATTCAAAAATATCGAAGCCGATCCAGCCGGTGGATTTATCGACAAAGCTGGCGTTGTTGGTAAAAATAGCCACGATCATCATGGCGATACCGGTCGTAAATAGGACACCTTGCGGGTTGTAGTTTTTGAGGATCAAACGGCCGGCAATGACTAGCCCGATAAGGGCAATAAACAAACTCATAGTTGTATTCCTTACTCGAAGTTTCCAGTTACCAGCATCTCGCCGTGGAGCATCATTGTTTTACCTTGGGCTATTACGCTATTGAGGCTAAAGTCATCGTTGAAGAGACATAGGTCTGCATCACTTCCGATTTCTATCCGGCCTTTTGAGATCCCCAATGAGTCGGCGACATTGGCCGTTAGCATGGCAATAGCACATTCAGGTGTGATCCCGGCTTCTATCAACTTGGGCAATATCAGTAAGTTGCTATCGACATCTGCGGCAGCCATGCCGACGAGTGCACCTGTCTCATCAAATTTCGGCAAGCTTCCGTTTCCATCAGAGCTGATGGTAATGTGGCGTTCTTCAACGCCGCACTCTATCGCGTATTTAACCGCTTGTTCTGGTGGGGTAAAACGACTGCCACCAGAGGTGATGTCGATATAGCCCCCTTTACGGGCAAAGTCGATGGCTTGGTTAAATAAGTGTTCGGTACGGGCGACATGAGTTGGTGAGAAATGATGAATAGGCAGTCCAAGTGCGAGCAGTTCGTTAACTTGCGCGAATGGGTTATCTAGCCCACCCATGTGGATGTGCATCACCCCTCGTTTGCCCGATAACATGCCTGCAATACGGATATCCGAGACGATACGGGCCAGTTCCTCAGTGGTCGGGAATGAACATCGATGGTCTGCAAGGGCAATTTTAACCCCGAGGATTGGTGGGATAAAGGCGATGTCATCGCGGATAGAACCAGTAATGGTTTTAGTTGGGACTTCATAGGATCCCGTGTGCATGAAGGCACTGATCCCTTCTTCCCTCAAAGCGGCTGCCTTGGCATATAAATCACGGGGCGAACGAGAGATACCATCGGTACCAAGTACACCAACGGCAGTGGTTGTTCCTGCTTTTATCAATTTGCTTAGTGTTATTTGCGGCGTGCGACTGGCAAAACCAGCTTCACCACCACCACCGGTTAGATGGAGATGTTGGTCGATTAAGCCCGGTGTCACAATTTTTCCCTGACAGTCGATGATACTCACATCTTTAAGCGCATTAACTTGCATTGATGGGCTAATTGCCAGTACCTTGCCGTGAGAAATTAGAATATCCGTCCTGCCAATAGGTAACGGGGAATAAAGCTCAGCGTTTTTAAGTAGGGTAAACATAGGGTGCTCTTTTGTTATTAGTTTAAGTGATGCTTATTTAAGCAAGCTGTTTTGGCAGAAGGTTCTGTTGTCACCAGTCTGGCTGCCACTCGAAAGAGAGTAACCTTAATTTTATTGTGAGTATTTTTATTTCTATTGCTGTTTTCGAATGAAACTATTCATTGAGATCATGGCTTAGGAAATGGCAGGAGATTTTATGGATTTCAAATGGTTAGACGACTTCATGAGCCTGAGGGAGCTGGGTAATTTTGGTGCGGCGGCTAAGTCGAGGCATGTTACCCAGTCTGCTTTTAGCCGTCGTATACAGGCTTTAGAGCTGTGGGTTGGTACGCCGTTATTTGATCGCACTTCATACCCTATAACCTTAACGGAAAATGGTGAAAAGTTTGTCCCGTATGTGGAAAACCTGCTGGATCAGATCAAGGTGACCAAAGAAGACTTTGCTCAGGTATCATTAAAAACAGAGAACACGGTTCGTATTGTTAGCTTGCATTCGTTTGCCGTGAATCTACTGCCAACCTTGTTTCGGCAGGGCAGTGCTGACTTTCAGAACCTCAACCTGGCCATTAATCCATCGGTGCAGGGGATAGACAACCATTTTCAGGCGCTGTTGGATGGTTCGAGTGATATTCTATTTGCTTACAACACACAGGGAATGCGTCCATCATTTTTGATTGAAGACAAGGTGGAAAAACTGCTGGTTTCCCAAGAAGAGATTATTCCTGTCGTTGCTCCAACGTTGCTGGAAAAGCACTCAGCAGGAAAAGACTACCCGTATTTGGCTTATTCTGAGCATACTTTCTTGTATAACGTTGTGACCCCTTTGGTTGAGAAAAGCCGGTGTCCCCTAAATCAGGTATTCGAGACTACACTCACTGAGTCTTTAATTAAGATGGCGGTCAATGGGTATGGTGTTGCCTGGGCGCCAAGGCATGCGATTGAATCTGAGCTAGCTGAAGGTCTGCTAGTCAGGGCATTTCCTGATATGCCAGAGTTGATGATCACTCTTGATATTATTTGTTATCGCTCGAAAGACGCAAATCGAAAATCGATTACTCAGTTTTGGCACGGATTAAGTCAGGTGGTGGCTTAACCGATTGTTAAAGAAAAGCCGTAGCAAAAAGCTACGGCTTTTCGTTTAGTCGAGGTTTGCTGGTTAGTTAGCGTAAGATAAACGGTAAACTTTTAACTCACTTCGTAAACCTAAAATCAAGCTAAAACATATCACTATCATGATAATAGTAAATGGTAAGGCGGTAGATATCGCTCCTGCTTGCAGAGCTTGAATCGCTTCTGTACCACCGATCCATAGCAGCATTGCCGCGATAGCACCTTCGATAGTCGCCCAGAAAATACGTTGGGGAACCGGTGCATCAATTTTACCGCCAGCCGTAATACTATCGATAACCAGCGATGCTGAGTCAGATGACGTGACGAAAAAGACCATGATTAAGGCAATGGAGATCACTGACAGCGCAGTGCTAAATGGCAGGGCGTCATAGGCATGAAATAGTGACAGTGTGACATCAGTTAGGCCGTTCGTTCCGAGCTCTCCAACTTTACTTACCACTTGCTCAATGGCTAGGCCACCGAAAGCTGACATCCAAATGAGAGTAATAGTGCTAGGGATGAATATTACCGCAGTAATAAATTCACGTACGGTACGGCCCTTTGATACACGGGCGATAAACATACCTACGAATGGTGAGCAAGAAATCCACCAAGCCCAATAGAACACGGTCCAGCCGTTCATCCAAGCTTCATCTTCTCGGCCATGCGGGTTACTTAGTGGAAGGATGTTATCAATGTAGCCAAGTAGTGCTGTTGGCAGCGTTTTCAAAAAGGTCGTAAAGCTGAGCACGATAACGAAGCCAAGAAGAGCGATAGCAACAAGGATGTTAAAATTACTCAATACTTTAACGCCGCCATTAATGCCCCGGATAACCGAAAAAACAGCCAATGAGGTCACAAGTGCGATAACCGTTAATTGAATACCTAGACCATTTTCAAAACCGAATACGTGGCTAAGGCCACTCGCGGCTTGCTGCGCCCCTAAGCCTAATGAGGTTGCAATACCAAATAGGGTAGCCAGTACGGCAAGTACATCAATGATATGACCAAACCAACCCCATGTTCTATCACCCAGTAATGGGTAAAAAACTGAACGGAATGAGAGTGGTAGGCCTTTGTTAAACGCAAAGAACGCCATCGATAAACCGACAACGGCGTACATAGCCCAAGGGTGGAGAGCCCAGTGGAACATGGTTGCGCCAAGGGCAACATATGCTGCCTCTTCTGAGTACGCCTCAACACCAAGTGGTGTTTCAAACCAGCCAGTAAAGTAAGCGGTAGGTTCTGCTACACCCCAGAACATCAATCCGATACCCATTCCGCCAGCGAACAGCATCGCAACCCAAGATAAGTTTGAATGCTCGGGCTTTGCGTCATGGCCACCGATACGAATTTTACCGTATGGTGAAATGATGAGACCAAGACAGAATATTAAGAATAGGTTGCCAGCCCACATGAACAGGTTGTCGAAGTTACTGATGATTTTCCATTTCATGCCATCAAGGCTGGCTTTGGCGGTCTCAGGATCGCTGATTAATAGTGCTATTAGGAAGAAGATGACGAGGCCAGCGCTTGCGCCGAAGACAGGGTTATGAACATCAAACCCCCACTTCTGGATGTTGTCCTGACCGACGGTGTAGTCGGTATTTTCAATACTGTACTTGTCCTTAGTGACAGTCATTATTTCCTCAATTGTTTAGAGTACAAAGTAAATTTCGCTGGTCATGCTAACAAAATCAACTTAAAAAACCAAATTATTGAGATGTTTGTCACTTTAACTGCATAAAACTGTCTGTAGTCTTTTGTTTTTTGTTAAGTGATCAAAACAATATGTCACGCTTGATAGGAAGTGGTTTTCCAAGCCAGATTGCATTGGTCGTGTGATCAGAAATCACGTCATCAGTTACTGGGTGGATTAGCACTGATAATTCACCGCGTTGGGTATCCAGCCACTCAACAAAGCCTTGTTTATCATCAGCAAAATGAACTTCAAACATGGGTTTGCTGTGAGGGCCAACTTCACGGTGAACCAAGGGAAATATGGCGCTTATTTCTTCTCGTAGCGTTATTGTTTGGTGCAACTGTTTAGCTGTGGTTATTTGGCTTTCATCAAAATAGATATGGGCGTGATACATAGGTGTCTCCACGAACTTAAAATGGCATTAGCATGTATTGTAAGCAGTGGAGAAAAAGAGACGAGCTACCTTGCTTGATGAAGTTATTCGGATTTATTGAAGGTATGGTGGTTACCCAAGAGTTGCCTATAACGGAAGAATTGGATGATCCACCGAGTGACTTTAAGGTGATCTGTTGGCTGGTCTAAAGAATCCAATGCGCTGTGGTAAGTCACTGCAGGGTAGTTGTTTTTTCTGAGTTTAATCAAATCGAACAGGTATTCGGGAGTGAACTCCGGGTGGCCTTGAATACCGAGGAAATGCTCTCCGACTAACATGATGCTGTTTGGACAAAACTCATTACCGGCAAGGGTGGTACTCTCTTTGGGGAGGCGAATAACTTGATCTTGATGGCTGACCAGCAGCGACAAGTTTACTGGTGGCTCAGTAAGCCAGGGACAGCTCTGCACTTCTTTCAAATCAACTGTCGCTTGTGCTGCGCCAATCCCCCAGCCTCGGTCTGAACACACCACTTCTCCGGCTAATGCCTGCGCGATCATTTGATGGCCAAAACAGATACCGACAAGGGGGACTTTCTGAAAGTAGAGTTGGTGGATGAACCCCTGGAAAACATTTATCCATCGGCTTTGCTCATAAACACTATACCGGCTACCGCTGGTTAGGTAGCCGTCACACTCCTTGAGAGATTGAGGGTATTGGCCGTCAATTACTCGGTAGAATTGAAGCGTAATATTGGGATCAGATTGGGCAAATAGACTGGAAAACATAGCCGGATAGTTACCATGTTTGGGCTGTAGCTCAGGCCTGACATCATCACACAACAATACACCTAGCTTCATGTTGTTTTCCTATAAATCCAGTGTGCCTTTAAGGGCGTATCGGAATAAGTCCTGGTATTGTTCTTGGGATAGGTGGATAGGGTTTCCACTGGCTGCGGCATCGTTCACTGATTGCGCGGCAATGGCCCCCTGCTCTTTATCATCAACGCCCAATTCCGATAAAGTATGTGGAATGTGAAGCTGTTTTCGCAGCATCAAAATCCATTCAAGAACCCCGTCGAAGCCCTCTTTTTCCAGTTCAAGGTAATGGGACAGCCTGAGCATTTTTTCATGAAGGTAATGCCGGTTGGCGCAGAGCACATAGGGCATCAAGACAGCATTCAGTAGCCCATGGTGTAAGTTGTAGCGCACGCCTAGGGTATGTGCCAAAGCGTGCATCGCACCAAGTCCTTTCTGGAAGGCCGTTGCCCCCATGGTTGAGGCTATTAGCATCTGGGTTCTGGCCTGCATGTTAGTCCCGTCGGTGTAGGCGATAGGGAGGTATAGTTTAATCAGTCGCATCCCTTCAATCGCGATGGCTTCGGCCATGGGGTGGTAACTCGGGGAGCAATACGCTTCGAGATTGTGGGACAGGGCATCCAAGCCGGTTGCGGCGGTGAGGTGCGCGGGTAGGTCAACGGTCAGTCCGGGGTCTAAAATGACCTGCGCAGGCAGCATCTTTGGGTGGAAGATGATGCGCTTGCATTGGTTTTGGGTATCCGTAATAACCGATGCTCTCCCCACTTCCGAACCAGTACCTGCGGTGGTTGGCAAGGCAATGACCGGGGCGATAAGGCTAGCATCGGCTCTTGTCCAATTATCGCCAACATCTTCAAACTGCCACAATGGTTGCTGCTGTTTGGCAGCCAGAGCAATGGCCTTGCCTATATCGATTGACGATCCCCCGCCAATGGCGACAACGCCGTCATGGTTGCCATTTTGAAAGCACTCAATGCCACTTTCTACCTGCTCCCCTGTCGGATTACCGGAAAAATGATCAAAAATTGAGACGGGCAAATCCGCTGTTTGGCAGGATAAGACAATATTTTTGATCGCTTGGGTATCGGTAAGCGAGGGGTCGGTAACAAAGAGTGGTCGCTGGATAGACCTAGCTTGGCATATTAAGGCCAGCTGCGAACTGGCATGTTCACCAACGAGGATTTCTGTAGGGTAGTGCCAATGCAGCAGAGTCATAGGGTCGTCCGATATAATAGGTTAAACGGCTCAATGGGTTGGATGCTTGAGGTGAAATGACTTGGGCCGAGTTAACGTTTCGAATCCGAGTGTCGATAAAGCATAGCCTTTTCCTGAGTGTTTGATTCCGGTCCAAGCAAGGGCTGGGTCGAGATAATCACAACGGTTAGCGAAAAAAGTACCCGTTTCAACCTGTTCGCCAATCGCGATAGCCCGATTGATATCCGAGGTAAATATACTGGCGGTTAAACCGTATTTGCTATCGTTCATTAAATCGATAGCCTCTTGATCTGAATAGACTTTTTGGATGGGTAATACAGGGCCAAATGTTTCTTCTGTCATGATCTGCATGTGATGATTCACATCCGTCAACACCTGCGGAGCGAGGTAAGGGGTGCTAGGTTTACTGTTAGGAAAACAGACTTCTGAGATATGGGCTTGCGCGCCTTGTTGCTTGGCTTCTGTAATTTGTTGGCGGACATGATCGGCAGCTGATGTCGAAATTAAAGGGCCCAACGTCGTATCTTCATCGAGCGGAAAACCCAATTGATACTGATTGACGAGCTGAACCGCCTTTTCGACAAATTCATCGTGTATCCGATAATCGACATAGATCCGCTCAATGGCACAACATGATTGTCCTGCATTATAGAGTGCACCATCAACAATGGTTTCAACGGCTTGGCTTATGTCGGCGTCATTGCAGACATAGGCCGGATCATTCCCACCTAATTCAAGCCCAAGTCCATGGAAGTGGCCGGCAGCAGCGATCTCAACGTTTGCCCCGCCAGTGACCGAACCAGTAAATACCACATGCTGAATTTGTTCACTGCTGACGGTGATTTCTGTCGCGTCATGGCTTAGAAACAAATGCTGGAATATGCCTTCGGGCAGTTGTGCCTCATCAAAAGCTTGTTGGAATCGTTGGGCACAAAGCGGCGTGTGGGAAGACGGCTTTAAGATCACGCTGTTACCTGCCAGCAGGGCCGGAATGATTGAGTTAATCGCGGTGAGGTAGGGGTAGTTCCACGGTGATATCACCAATACCGTACCCAATGCTTCTCTGGTTATATACCGAGTAAACCCCGGTTTTTCAGGGAGCTTAATGGTGGCAAGTGCTTGCTCACTGTGCTTTATCATGTAGCGAGCTCGCTCTTCGACCCCTGTTAATTCACTGCTACTGTGGCGTATGGGCCTTCCCATCATCCAGCTCAATTCGCTGGCAATCATATCTCGGTGGCTAAGTAGTGCATCGATAGCCCGGTTACAGTGTTCTTGCCGTTGTGCTAGAGGAACTTGTTTCCACATCTTTTGGGCGATATTCGCTTTATCCAGTGTTTGCCGGATATCTTCGGGGGTCGCCATCGTCACAGTCGCGACAACGCTGCCATCGGCAGGAGATATCGTATTCTGGATAACTCCTTGTTGCCTGTCGGTTTTGGTTGAATGGTTCAAGTGCCTTTCCTCGCATCAAATAATCTCGAAGTAACGGCTGAGCTCCCAGTCAGTTACATGTTTTCTAAATTCCCTGTCCTCCCATTCTCGTGATGCAGAAAAATGGTCGACAAATGCTTTGCCAAAGAGTGAAACCGCAGCTTCTGATTGCTTGAACTGTTGGGTGGCATCCCATAGCGTGCGTGGTAAGGCGAGGGTATTGCTGTGAGTTTGTTGGTAAGCATTTCCTAACACTGGGTCCGACGGCTCCCAGCCTTGCTCGATTCCAATCAAGCCAGACCCCAAGGCGGCAGCGAGTGCTAAGAATGGGTTGGCATCCGCTGCTCCGATACGGTATTCAATGCGTTGTGACTTTTGTGAACCGGTGATCACCCGTAATGACGTGGTACGGTTTTCGACTCCCCAAGTGGCATCGGTTGGGGCCCAAAAACCCGGAATCATACGGCTGTAGCTGTTGACGGATGGTGCGACCATACACAGAAGTTCAGGCATCAAGCGCTGTTGGCCGGCGAGAAAATGCCGTTGCAGGGCACTCATCGAGTGGGTTTGCTCAGCATCGAAGAAAACATTGTTGCCGTCTTGGTCTTTGAGGGAAAGGTGGATATGCCCGCTCTGACCAGGGTAATCATTACTCCACTTGGCCATGAATGTCGCCATCAGGTTATTCTTCTGGGCCAGTACTTTCATATAGGTTTTAAACAGCGCGGCCTTGTCTGCAGCATGGCAAGCATAGTCAACGGCGATCGCTGCTTCAATCACCCCTGGGCCGGTCTCGGAATGGATCCCTTCAATGGGAAAATCCATGGTCTCGGCCATCGCAAGGATAGATTGATAGAGTTCGGAGTAGGTCGAGTTCCGTATCATCGAATAGCCAAACCAATCTGGGGTAATTGGCTCTAGATTGCGAAAACCTTTTTCTCGCACAGAGTGGGGTGTTTCGCGGAAGAGGAAAAATTCATACTCGAAAGCAGCTCTGGGGATCAGTCCCATGGTTTTGGCTTTATCAAGCACTCGGTGCAATGTTGCCCTTGGGCATACTGATTCTGCTTCTCCTGCAAATTCAGCCATAAACAAGAGCATGCCATCTTCACCTAATACGTCACGGCAACTGGAAGGGATAATGCGCACTGGTGCATCGGGATAGCCGGTGTGCCAACCCGTATATTGGGTATTGTCATAGAGTTGATCTTTGACATCCCACCCCAAGACTACGTCACAAAAGGCAAAACCATTATCGAGCGAAGAAAAGAATTTTTCTTTAGACATGTACTTGCCGCGCATCACGCCATCATTGTCGAACAGCCCGACCTTGACGTGGCTGAGCTTGCGCTCTTCAACGAGTTGCTTGGCATCGTTAACCGTTTTGACCTCTCTTGGCACCATAAGCGGGTATCCCTTCTGTTGGCTAAGCGGTGTTAAATTGAATAGGCAACTAAGCGTAGTAATTAGGATTTTTTTATTATTGTTATAAACCTAGGAAGAGGTCGGACATTCGTCAACTTTATCAATAGGGTGAAAAAGTCTTAGACATACCCAAGTAACCTCAAGGTGTTTGATTCAGCGAGAGTTACTTGAATGATAGGCAAGGCAGCGAATTTGATGATCTAGTGGTTCTAAATCAAGAATCGCTAACACCGCCTAGTATTCAAGTAAACTCGCCCTTTGGGAGCTCATCAAGGCGCCCATTTCTGTGTCAAATAACCTCGAAATAGACTGCTATTCCATTCGGTTATTTTCCTTGAACTGAACACCTTGATGAAGCTCTGAATTTTACAACTTGAGGTCACTTGGGTATGAGACATTGGTACTGAGCCAGTAACTGTGTTCCAATAACAGCAAAATATATTAATGATAAGTAAAGAAAAGGAAGTTATTGATGTCACTTGTTATTCCTATGGTGATATTCATGCAGCAGCGAATGGCCGAAGCGGGTAATGCCGAAGATGCGAAAGCCATGCAAGCGTATATGAAAACCGAACAGGCTTTTTATGGTGTAAAGGCACCAGAACGAAAGGCTATTTTTAAGCAAGCCCGAGAGCACACTGCGATCACCTCTTTTATTGAGTACAAGCGATTGGTGCTTTGGTTGTGGTCAGGAGTCAACCGCGAAGAGCAATACCTCGCGATGGATGCTGCTGAATACTACAAGTCTTTTCGTATTCTAGAGGCGTTTCCCGTTTACGAAGAGATGCTTACAGAAGCAAGTCATTGGGACACGGTTGACAAAATCGCCTCGAATCTTATCGGTCCGCTGGTAAAAGAGCATCGTGAGCTTGAAGATGTCGTTCGGGGATGGCGCCAGTCGGACAATATGTGGCTACGCCGTGCCTCACTACTTGTTCACCTCAAACACAAGCAAGAAACAAACCTTTCCCTGCTTGAAGAAACAATTTTGATGCTAGCGAATGAAAAAGAGTTTTTTATTCGAAAAGCGATTGGTTGGGTGTTGAGAGAATACGCCAAGACGGATGCGGAATATGTGAAATCCTTTGTTCACCGTTACCAAGAACAATTATCTCCCTTGAGCCAGCAAGAAGCGGTGAAGAATCTGTAAATACTCGAATGGCTATCAAATTGATAGTTATAAATTCTTTTTACTGCGTTGTGTGCAGTTGTTAATATAGCACTGAACCGTAATCAAAAGAATTACATTGTATTAAGGTCATTAGGCCCAATAACATAAGAAGGCATTTATTGTGATTGAACGTCAAGAAACTGGTCAGCGTATGAGCCGTATCGTTAAGCATAATGGTACTGTTTACCTGTGTGGCCAAGTGTGTGCAGATGCGACACAAGGTATCACTGAGCAAACTCAAACGATGCTGGATAAAGTAGAGACGCTACTGGAACAGGCTGGCAGTGATAAAGAGCACATGCTTTCTGCGACAATCTACATCAAAGATATGAAAGACTTTGCTGAAATGAATGCAGTATGGGATAGCTGGGTACCAGCAGGTCATGCTCCAGCTCGTGCTTGTGTTGAAGCGAGCATGGCACGTGATGTCTTGCTAGTAGAAATTTCTGTTGTCGCAGCAGTTAAAGCTTAATCCAATAGCTAAACCGGTCGATGTTAATAGTTAAGCTTTAGTTGGTTGTAAGCTGTCGGTGTTTATCAAGGAGGGTATCGTGATGAGAAAACGGGGTTCGATATGGCAGGCATCTCGTAAAGGTACTTCCAGTACTCGGTTTTTTGTATTTGCTTTGCCCTTGTTATTGGCGTTGCCACTGTCACTTCCAGTCATGGCAAAAGAAATATCTGTAAAGTCACAGCCTAAATTGAGCCTTGAAGGCACATTCAATACTCAACGTGTTTGCTTTTATGAAGGGCAGTCTTATTCGTTGGGGGCAGTGATCGCCATTGAGGGCGTATTGCTGGAATGCCAGCCGGAAAAACACTTCGAAACCAATGGTGCCCTGAAGTGGGGCAAGATTGAAAAGAAGCCGTAGCTAAAAACTAAACTGGCAAAGTGTCCATAAAGAAAATGCAGCCAAATCCAAGAGGATTGGCTGCATTGTCGTAACAGGGGGAAATGTTACTTGAATATCAAATTACTGGGTTAGCGAATCAGACGACCTGAATCAGGGCCAAGCTTACCAGTACCACCTTCATGGTGAGCAGTTTTTGCTCCCATTTCTTGCATCAAAAACTCTTTCAATGCTGCAGATTCGCGCTCGTTGGTTGGCTTCCAGTTAGAGATCACTCGTGCTTTATTGCTGTTCATCGAATATTTCCTTTTCTATCCATGATATGGGCTTAATATCATGTGCTTAGTGATTCATAGTGTTGCTGTTATTTTCATACAAAACGAAACCAATTTCCACTATTAATTCGCTTTGCGAATGCACTTAATTTGATACTCATTGATAACAGAGGATTGCTTATAGGCATATCTGACCAGTATGCTGGGAATATATGCAAGCAAATAGAGTAACTATGTCCATATTGAGTGCTTTATTAAATATAGCCGCAAAATGGTACAAAAAAAGCCGATACCACAAAGGAATCGGCTTTTCTAAATCATGAGAAAAATGTTGTAAAATTACACGATTTCTCAGTTTGTTAAGTGCAATTAACGCATTAGTGAGCGTGTTTTAAGCTCGAAAATGAGTTTTTCTGCGCTGCACTCGAATTGGATGCGTGCTGTTAGCTCAGTACTGTCATCTGCAAGCGGGCTTACTTCATGCTTGAAGTTAGCATTAACTTCCTTAGCGAGGGCAAGGTAGTTAGCAAGTTCAGCTTCTAGTGCTGCTTTATCGCCACCGAAGATTTTTACATCAGCAACATCATCATTTTCTTTGATGATAAAACCCATCTCAGCTGATACACCGCAGGCTTCGCAGGTTTGGTATTCTTGGCTTTCGTTTGTCATGGCGTTTACTCTATCTCCATTTGTATTATACCCAAGTAACTTCAAGGTGCTTGCTTCCCCTTCGGTAGCTCTAAATCCTGCAATTTAAAGTCACTTGAGTTTATGTGGACATCATAAAACGTTGTGACGAAGATCGCTATGGGGTAATGTTATTTTTCATAATACAAATGACATCAGCGATAGGAAATAGCCTTTCATACAGAAAGGAGGGTGGAGTATACCCAAGTAACGTCAAGTCACTTGGGTATCTGTGATTTAACTCGGTTAGCTCAGGTTGGGATAAAGCTGATGAATTTGAGTCAACGTCTGCTGAAACGGGTAGTGTTCCATTTTACCAAACCCTGATAGCTGACGAGCTTTAATCGCGTTGTGAAGCGGGCTTGTCATTCCGCAAAGGAAACGGGTGACTGCTGCAGCTGAAGGTAAAGTAGGACAAGCGGCAATGAATGGGTCACACCATGCTTTAAGCATGTTCTCCGATACTTCAGCCAGCTGGGTATCGGATGGCAGTTTGGCAACGCTTCCACGACAGACCGAGCAATGACCACATTGCTGAGGTGCTCGATGATCCGCAAAGTAGCTGGCCAATTCGTGGCTGAGGCACTGCTGGCTTTCAAAGAAGGCGAGCATATTGTCTAACCTGGCAATTTCACTCTGTTCTTTGGCTTTGAACAGGTGATACAAACGACCTGCTTCTTCTTTGATATCAAAGTTTGGGTTAATCACGCGGTACACGTCAGTCATCTGTTTGCTTTCCAAAACAACCCAGCCTTTTTCACTGAAGTAGTCAATCGCGGCGACAACACGTTTACGCTCTGTCTGGGCAGTCTGCCATAAGGCATCGAAATCAACCGTATGCCAGGTGCGCGCTTTGGGAGAGCAGGCAAAGATGTGGCTGACGAAGCTTTGTCGCTCACCTTGGAACTGGTTGATAATAAATTCCTGCTCAACAAGCAGTTTAAAGCGGTAATCAGCAAAGTAGGTGTACTGAGGTTCAATGATTTGGGCCATTTCCAAATAAACCAGCAGTGTTTTTAGTGGCAACATGCGGATATTACTTTCTTTGGAGAGCCGCAGTTGCACCACTTCCCACTGTGGTACATTTTGTTGGATTAGCCCAAGTACCGTTTCAATCGAAGATTGATCGGGAGTATCGCCATACACGAAATTTTCCAGCACATTGAGTCCTGACTTGCTGCCAAGCAGTATGCAGTTGGAAGGCTGTCCATCACGGCCGGCTCTGCCGATCTCCTGACTGTAGTTTTCTATTGATTTGGGAAGATCAAAGTGAATAACTCGACGAATGTCTGCTTTGTCGATCCCCATACCAAAGGCAATGGTGGCAATCGTACATTGGTGTTTACCCGCCATGAAATCACGTTGGATTTGCTGGCGACGATCACTGTCCATCCCGGCATGGTATGCCTGTGCCATGATCCCTTGTTGTTGTAGCGACGCTGCGAGTTCTTCAGCTGTTTTTTGCAACGTCACATAAACAATGCTCGGCAGAGACGGGTCGCTAGCCAGCGTATTGTATAAAGCCGCTTGCTTTTCAGCGTCTGGGGTCGGGGCGATGGTTAAATCCAGGTTTGCACGATAGAAGCCTGTGATCACGATATTGCTTTCATCAATCCCGAACTTTTGCCCCATGTCACTGATGACGGCGGGTGTCGCCGTAGCGGTAAGCAACAGTACCTGCGGGATATTTAATGACTGCCGATATTGTGGCAGCTTCAGGTAGTCTGGACGGAAGTTATGGCCCCACTCGGAAATACAGTGTGCTTCATCGACGACCAGAAGAGAAATAGGCACTTGTGAAATGAACTGGCGAAAACGTTCGTTGTTCAATCTCTCGACCGAAATCATCAGAATTTTGATGGTGCCCGACCGTACCCCTTGCATGACTTGTTGCGTTTCTTCCCAGCTTTGGCTCGAGTCAATTGACGCTGCCTGTATGCCTTTAATATGGAGGAAGCTGATCTGATCTTTCATCAATGCCAGCAATGGAGAGATCACCAATGTCAGGTGAGGAAGCTGCAAAGCGGGCAGTTGATAGCACAGTGACTTGCCCGACCCTGTAGGGAAAATCGCTGCAGCAGACTGGCCTGCAATGACTTTTCCAATCACGTCATCTTGTCCGGGGCGCAGGCTATCGAAGCCAAAATACTGTTTTAGGTTGTTGAGATACATGAGCAACACACATTAAGAGGGCAATATCCCGATCATACCTAAGTATGGGGAGATTGCCCATGTGGGTAGCCAGATTGCTATCAAATTCAAGCTAGCGAGATAATGATAGCGGGTGAGTTGCAGGTAATTGTGAAGTGGCTTTAGTGGTTCTTAAACCTGTCTGCCAATAGATAGAAATCATCAACTCGCCGCTTAAGTTCGGCACTGCTCTGTTCGACTTGGCTGACTCCCTCGAGGTTTTGCTGAGATGTGTCGGCAAAAGCATGGATATGTTCACTGGTTTGCTGGGCATGGGACTCTTGGCTCTGTGCCGAGGATGACACTTGGTCGACAAGTTCATTGATAGCCTTCATGTTTTGCTCAACAGTGCTCAATGCTTCAGCCCCTTGGGCTGCTTGCTCGACACACACTAAGGTGTCGTTATGGTTGTTCTTAATCAAGACTTGCCAGTTTTCAATGGTGGCCAGCATATTGCCAATACTGGTTTGGATTTGTTCCGTTGCTGTTTGAGTGCGGGAAGATAAAGCGCGAACTTCATCGGCAACTACAGCAAAACCTCGGCCATGTTCGCCGGCACGGGCAGCTTCTATGGCAGCGTTGAGGGCAAGCAAGTTGGTTTGATCTGCAATCCCACTGATTTCTGACATCACGGCACTGACGGTACTGGCCTCGGTGCTGAGTTTGTCTGTTGCATCAGTGGCTTGGCGGGCTTGTGTCGAAAGAGCATTCAGGCTTGACTGGGTCGCATCGAGTTGGGTGCGGGTCACCGAACATTGTTCTCGGGTTAGATCCAGAAGCTGATGGCTCTCGCTGGCGTGTACAGAGATGGTCCGTGCTGAATCGGAGATATTGTCGATTGCTGTCGCGATATGCTGGACCGTTGTGTTTTGGTCAGCAATGGCACCATTGACCCGGCTGGTGGTATCACTTAAATCATCGGCTAAGTCATGCAAAGGTGCTGCAGAATCGGTCATTCTACCCAATACTGTGCGCATACCAGCTGAAGCCATTTTTAGGTGGTAGTCGACCACCGAAAACGAGTCTGTCCCCGAAAAAATGGCTCGGCTGAGGCTGTCATATTGTGATTTCAAGTGCTTAATTTTCGACGGCGTACCGAACAACTCTTGACGGAATAATGTGCCTAGGACCAGAGCAGGGGAAAGTGCCACCAAGGCATTTAGGCTTACACCGCTTGTCATCAATACTGCTGCAGAGGGGAGGGTACAGGCGGCTAGGAGCAGACCGTACTTTATTGGGCTTGGCAGGGATAAAGACAGGGTTTTGCTGCCACGTTCTGCTTTAATTAACTGCTTATAAGCCGTTTCAGCTGTTTTCACTAGTTGAGCGTCGGGTTTAACCCTTACGGATTGATAGCCGACGATAGTGCCATTTTCATAAATTGGGGTGACGTAGGCATCAACCCAGTAGTAACCACCGCTTTTAGTGCGATTTTTTACTATCCCCCGCCAAGCCTTTTTGGCTTGAACCTGCTGCCAAAGGTCGGCAAAAGCCACTTTCGGCATATCTTGGTGCCGAATAATGTTGTGGTTTTGCCCGAGTAATTCTTGTTCAGAATACCCAGCAACACGGCAAAAAGCGGCATTACAGTACGTAATGACACCTTTAAGGTCAGTGGTTGAAACTAATTGCTCACCTTTTGCGAATGTCACTTCCTGATTGTGTTTTGGCTGGTGGGTAGCGTTGACTGTTGGTGTTGAGCGCGTCACTAGATAACCCTTTGTAAGTATATTGTTGTTTTTTAGGCAATGAGAGCATACCGATGTATCAAATGGAAATATTTTGTCTTTTTTTGATCTGATTTGTTAACTCGGGCGTGTTGTGCTGTTAATTTGTAATCAAATTAAGAAGTTGCCAATTTTTTGACACGAGTGAGGATTGCGTCATCAATGGCTCAAAGCGCTTTGTAAAGGGGGAAATGTAATGAACTCAGTTGGATAAACGTCATCATTCAATATTGAGCATATGGATGAGTGTTAAAATAGCGCTTCAAAAACAACGCCTTGATTTGTCACTCTGCATTGTTGTTGTCGGTAGGCTCAACATTGTTTCTTGTTTGATTCTGAATAGGTAGCGGCAAGCTGTTGAATCAAGTGAGAAAAAAATCAATTGGAGTGTACTATGCCTTGGATTCACCATCTGAGCTTTCGCTGGAAGTTTCTGATCCCGGTTATTTTTGCTGTCACCATGTTCGTGGTGTTTTTTGCTTTCGTCGTATCGGTGTTGATTGACCAAGAGAGAATTAATCACTTTCTAGACCAGAGAATTGAACCGGCATTGGCGCAAATGGATCAGGGTTATCGAGATCTTTATCAGCTAAACACGGCTGCCCAAGGGGTCGTACTTGCCTCCGGTGATAAAAGGTTTCTTGCGTATAACATTGAGCTGTTTGAAGATAATGAGCCTAAGGCGCTGAGAAGGTTATTATCAGCGCAGCCATTGGTTGCCGAAGGCTTAATCGGTGGTGGTAATCAAGCTGTCTTGAACGCGATTCAATCCCAATATCAGCAGTTGATTCAGCATTACGCCACTATCGTTAGTGACCCATCTCAGGCAGAACAATACTATTTTACTAACCGTGAAATAATGAATGAAGGGTTTACCGCTTTAATTGATGAATTCATGTTGCTGAGAGCGGCGATCGAACAAAAAGAAGCGTCGGTAAAGCAGGATCTGGTAGATAAAGTCGACTGGGCTACCATTTTGTTAGAAGTGGGGGTGATAGTTACGGCTTTGGTATCCCTAGCTGGAACCTGGTTTCTATCCAGCATTATAATTTCTCCGCTTAAGAAACTCACTGCCGCCATGAATGATATTGCCAGTGGTGATGGTGATTTAACGCAGCGAGTCAAAGTGGAAAGCAAGGACGAAGTCGGACAATTAGGGAAGGGCTTCAATGCGTTTGTCTCGGAAATCCATCATACGATCATTGATGTTTCGGCGACATTGCAGGTTGTGCAAGAGACTACTGGAAATATTCAGAATGAGACTAAGAATGTTGCCATTCATGCCAACTCGCAACAGGAAGAGAGTGCCCATGTAGCCACCGCTGTGCATGAAATGAGTGCGACCAGCGACAATGTCAGTCAGCACGCGGGCGAAGCTGCACAAGCTAGCCAGCATGCCAGTGATGAGTCCAAAGCAGCGAAAAACGTATTGGAAAATGCCGTCAGCTCGATTCACCAATTATCTGAGGATATTGAAGGCTCCAACCAAGTGATCACCGAACTTGAGCGCGACGTTGCTAATATTGCCTCCATTCTGGATGTCATCCGTGGCATTGCCGAACAGACCAATTTACTGGCACTGAATGCAGCGATTGAAGCGGCCCGCGCTGGTGAACAGGGAAGGGGCTTTGCAGTGGTGGCCGATGAAGTACGTTCACTTGCGAGCAAAACACAAATGAGTACCGGCGAAATCCAAGCAATGATTGAGCGTTTGCAACATGGGGCTAAGCAAGCAGTAGCCGCTATGGAGCGCAGTCGTGAGAGTGGTATTGCAACCGTTAGCCAGGCAAATACCGCCAATGAATCCTTGGATCTTATTAGTCACTCCATCGACGTCATTAACGAAATGAACCTGCAAATTGCGACTGCTGCGAATCAACAGAGCCAAGTGAGTGAAGATATTAGCCAGAATGTCCAGAAAATTGCTGGTAAAAGTCAGGAAGTGGTCGGGAAGGTAAGTACAACGGAAGCAGCATTCATACAACTTGCAACGCAATGCCAAAAGTTGCGGCAACAAGTTGGCCGTTTTCAGGTTTGATACCCATTGATTGCTAGCGAAGCCCCACGACGGTGGGGCTTTTTTTATTGAAGTTCAGGGAGGTAGCCATTGTATTGATGTAGTTGCATACGGTATTCTGGCTATTAACTGAACGCTGTTTATTAAGGAGAGCAACATGCCGTACGATACTTTGGTCACTGTTGGTGTATTTATCATAGTGGCAATAGTGTTTATTGCTTCGGGTGTTAAAACCGTTCCACAGGGTAGTGAGTGGACTGTCGAACGTTTTGGACGCTATACCAAAACACTTCGTCCTGGTTTGAATTTGATCGTGCCTTTTATCGACCAAGTCGGTAACAAGATCAATATGATGGAACGAGTGTTGGATATTCCGGCACAAGAGGTGATTTCACGAGATAACGCCAATGTCACCATCGACGCGGTGTGTTTTGTGCAGGTTATCGATGCGCCGAAAGCCGCGTATGAAGTGACCGATCTGGAACATGCTATCCGGAACCTCACTCTTACGAATATCCGTACTGTGTTAGGTTCGATGGAACTCGATGAGATGCTATCACAGCGAGACACCATTAATGGCCGCCTACTGACTATTGTTGATCAGGCCACAAACCCTTGGGGTGTAAAGGTCACTCGTATAGAAATTAAGGATGTGCAGCCTCCAGCCGATCTTACTTCGGCGATGAATGCCCAGATGAAGGCAGAGCGTAATAAGCGAGCAGAGGTTTTAGAAGCTGAAGGGGTAAGGCAGGCTGAAATTTTGCGTGCCGAAGGCCACAAGCAATCTGAAATCCTTAGGGCTGAAGGTGATAAGCAAGCCGCTATTCTGCAGGCGGAAGCAAGGGAACGAGCTGCCGAGGCTGAGGCAAGGGCGACAGCCATGGTTTCTGACGCCATTGCTAAAGGGGATCTACAAGCCGTTAACTACTTCATCGCCCAAGGGTATACCGATGCGTTGAAAACGATAGGCCAAGCAGAGAATGGTAAAATTATTATGTTACCTCTGGAGGCGACTGGCCTGATGGGCTCGATTGCTGGGATCACTGAAATCCTCAGCCAGTCAGGGAGCAGTAAAGAAGGAGAGAAAGGTAAGCAGGCATGATCACGTTACTTGAGCAAATGAATGTCTGGCATTGGCTAGCGTTGGGGCTGGTATTGTTACTATTGGAGTTATTAGGCACTGCCGGTTACCTGCTATGGCTAGGCGTATCGGCTTTGTTGGTGGGGGCGATTTTGTTCTTCCTTCCATTAGGCTGGGAAATGCAATGGCTGACCTTCGCTGTATTTTGCTTGTTCACGACTTGGTTGTGGTGGCGTTACCAGCACAAACAAGATAAAGCCGGTGACGAGAAGCGCAGCTTGAATCAACGATCCGAACAATTAGTCGGCCAAACTTGCGTACTAGAAAATGACTTTTCCATTGGACAAGGTCGCTTGCAACTCGGTGACACGACGTGGACCGCTAAATCAGAGTCCAACATACCTGCAGGAACCCTGGTTGAAGTGATTAGGGTTGAGGGTATCGTTGTCATTATTCAAGAAAAAGTAAGCCAGTAAGAGCTAGAACCCTCGGGCAATGTGCGGTAGTGGCGCAAAATGGTAAGTTTATCTCTGCTGCTGCCGCTATATTGAAGACGATTCAAATGTGTTGTTATTTGCTGGTGTTGCCTCTGCTTAAGCGGAGGCATTTTTTTATCTTTGCATTCAATCCTATTGCTTCTCCAAGCTCATGGCGCTGTTACCACTGCTGTCCTCCAATGTGATATCCGCACCTCGCTCGATAAGAATTGCTTTAAGTTCTTCACGACCAAATAACGATGCATACATGAGAGCGGTCTGGCCGGCATTGTTTTGGCTATCCGTGTTGCATTGGGTATTCATCAACTGCTTGGCAATTTTTACTTCGCCTTTAAAAATTGCAGCCATCAAAGCTGTGTTACCTCGGTTGTCTTTCAGGCAGGCATTTGCGCCTTTATTGAGTAGTAGTTTGGTAGCTTGGTAATGGCCGTGGTAGCTAGTAAACATCAGGGCGGAATAGCCTTTGCTATCTTGCGTATCGACGGGCAAGCCAGCGTTGATAAATTCGCTGAGCACTTCAGTGTCAGCTGTACGTGCAGCTGCAAAATAATACTCTAATAACGCCTGGTAATCAGCATCGTGCTCGCTGGCACAGCTGCTGGTGGAAATCAGTAAAATAGCCATCGTGAAGATGACACCGATGCCAAGGTGGTATAATTTTTTCATAATTTAATCAGTAAGAAAGTGGGTGCGGGCAAGCCGCACCCAGGTGTTTGATGTATTTACATTAACTGTTGGGCCGCTAAGCGTTTCACTTGATTTAGATTACCGTCTACCGCTTGGGTCAGGCGAGTACCGTAGTCAGTGTCTGCCAGGTAGGTGAAACTCAGTATCATATTCTTGATGCTGGCGTCTTCTACCGCACTTAAGTCGGCAGCGAAATTCGAAATTAGGTTGCTTTTTTCTTGCTCGCTGAAGCTTCTGTATAGCTCTCCAGCTTGGGCAAAGTTCATTTGCTTGTTAATACTCGCTTGCTGAACTTGGCCAGATAGTGTTGCGTTACTATGACGAGCCTTGGAGTCTTCTTTCACTGAGCTATGTCGGCTTGGTTGGTAATTGATATCGCCTTGGGTATGGCCGTGATTTGCCGCGCCATCTTGGTTGTAGTTGGTTACTGGTTGCTTTGGCTGGTTGATCGGTAGTTGCTGATGGTTAGCACCCAATCGATACATTTGGGTATCGGCATAAGAGAATACCCGGCCCTGTAGCAGTCTGTCTTCCGACGGCTCAATACCCGTGATCAGGTTTGCCGGTGCCATGGCAACTTGCTCGGTTTCTTGGAAGAAATTATCCGGATTACGGTTTAGCGTCATAGTGCCGACTTTGGTTTCGGCAACATCCAACCACATCTTGGTAGCATCTAACGGGTTATATTCGAAATCGTTCAACTTATCGGCTTCAAGCACTTTGATATAGAGGTCCCATTGCGGGAAGTTGCCCTGCTCAATATTATCAAACAGATCTCGGGTCATATGCTGGAAGTCTTTCGACTGGATAGCTGCGGATTGGCTGCTATCAAGGTTGTTGATACCTTGCTGAGTCTTCCATTGAAACTTGACGTAGCTAACTTTGCCTTCGCTGTTGATCATTTTATAGGCATGCACACCAAAACCATCCATCTCACGATAGCTTGCAGGCGTACCATAATCGCTGTACAGCCAAGTCAGCATATGAGTGGCTCCCGCTTCATGCGAGAAGAAATCGAAGAACCGGTTAGGATCTTGAATATTGTTTACCGGTGATGGCTTGAGTGAGTGGACCATATCAGGGAATTTAATGGCATCTCGAATAAAGAATACCGGAAGGTTGTTACCCACCAAATCCCAGTTACCTTCATCTGTGTAGAATTTTGTCGCAAAGCCTCGTGGATCGCGCAATGTTTCCGGGCTGCCTTTACCGTGAATCACCGATGAGAAACGAACGAAAACAGGCGTTTCTTTGCCGCTGAGGGCAAAAGGGGCGGCAGCAGTGATGTCACTGAAATCAGTGCTGGCGACAAAAACGCCGTGTGCGCCAGCCCCTCGGGCATGAACGACACGCTCAGGGATACGCTCACGGGCGAATCGTTGAAGTTTTTGTATTAGTTGTACGTCTTGTAACAGCACGCTGCCATCGCTACCAGCAATAACAGAGTTTTGGTTATCCCCAACGCTTGCGCCATTGTCACGGGTGAGAGTCTGGGCGCTGACATTCAGTGCCGTTGCCAAGCCTAGCGCAATGACGAGGGTTTTTTGTTTAAATATCATTTTTATAATTACCTTGTGTTGTAAAGCATGGCAAATATACGAATCACGGGGCATAAAATGAAATTGATGGTTCCTATTTCTTTAATAGCTATTACTTATTGATTTAACGGCGATAATATTCCTGCGCAATAAATAACCACCCTGGTGTTGTTACGCAGAAATATTAAGCCTGCTGATTGTTTTGATTTTTAGTATCTGTTCGCTGTTTCTTACTGTGAACAGATTGTTTCCGAAATGGCGGTGTCGGTGAGTAAGTGCAAACGATAAAATGCAATGCAACCGATTACGTCGGTGATATAACCAAGTAACTTGGTATAAAAATAACGAGTCAGTCAGATAGAAGAAGATAAAACATGAAATTGGAAGCAGTAGATTATAACGCGCCCGATGCCGCCGAGCGCTTTGTCGAATCACTTCGTACCACAGGCTTTGGGGTATTGAAGAACCACCCAATCCAGCAGCAGCTTGTTCAGTCGATTTATGATAACTGGCAAGGCTTTTTCAACACGGAAGAGAAAGAAAACTTCCGCTTTAATGTTGATACTCAAGATGGATTCTTCCCTTCAGAAGTTTCTGAAGTCGCCAAGGGTCACAGCAAAAAAGACATCAAAGAGTATTTTCACTACTACCCATGGGGTCAGTGCCCTGATGCACTAAAAGCTGAGCTTCAGCGTTATTACGAGGAAGCAAACAAGCTTGCGAGCCAGTTGCTTGGTTGGGTAGAAGAACACTCTCCAACTAACGTTTCAGAGCTATACTCACAGCCATTGTCATCAATGATTGATGGTAGCGATAAGACTCTACTACGCGTGCTTCACTACCCGCCACTAAAAGGCGATGAAGAGCTTGGCGCTATCCGTGCTGGCGCGCATGAAGATATCAACCTTCTGACGGTACTTCCTGCTGCGAATGAGCCGGGTCTCCAGGTATTGAGCAAAGACGGTGAGTGGCTGGATGTGCCATGTGATTTCGGAAACTTGATCATTAACATCGGTGATATGCTGCAAGAAGCCTCTGACGGTTACTTCCCGTCAACGACCCACCGTGTGATCAACCCTGAAGGTGCGGACAAAACAAAGGCGCGTATTTCATTGCCGCTATTCCTTCACCCGAAACCTGACGTTGTACTGTCAGAGCGCCACACGGCGAACAGTTACCTGATGGAGCGTCTACGCGAACTCGGCGTTATTTAAGCCTCGTAGCAAAACTAAGCTTCGTAGCAAAAGAATACGAATGAAGAACCAGCCTACGGGCTGGTTTTTGATTTTTATCAACCAACCTTTAAACAGTTGCTAATCTTGGCGCTTCCTTTCTCTATTGCCTTCTACGCTTATCATAGCCACAGAATCTGCTAACCAAACTAAGCAAAAGACAGGTGGTGATTTATGAAACTATTCCCATTGCTACTTGGTACCGTATTGACCGTTGTGCTGACAGGGTGTGAACCGCCGGAGCGCGGAAACACCGCAACGTTTACATTGCCTCCAGGTAGCGCAGACCACGGTGAAGAGCTATTCCTCCACTATCAATGTTTAAGTTGCCATTCCATGGAAGGGTATGAACGGCCTGAGGTGCTGGATGAGTCCGGTGTCAATGTTGCGTTGGGAGGCAAGGTACCAAGCCTGAAAAAATACCAGGAGCTGGTTGTTTCGGTTATCAATCCGTCGCACCGCATTGCCGACGGTTATGAGCCCGAAGAGGTCATGCGCTCGGGTGAGTCCATAATGCCAAGTTATAACGATGTGATGACTGTCACCGACCTCGTTGACCTTATTACCTTCCTTGAAAGTAAGTACGAGCTAGAGCCTTTTGAATATACCCAGTATGAAGGGTTTTATTATTGAGTTTATCCGCCACATTAGTGGTTTGGAAATTAGGCCCATGGTGGGCCTTCTTTTTATCACAATTTTTAAATTTGTTGATACCCAGCACAATTGAAAGCCGCCAACCCGTAACCCCGTAACGCATCAATGTAACAGTTGATACGTGTTTGTCCTGTCGGGAAGTCAGTGGGTGATAATCCATCGGTAACGGCGAGATGGTCAAAAACAGTGTGAGAGCCTTGTCTTTGTTCTTCGACTCGTTTCTGGCTGTGCTGAATGGTCTCAAACAGTATTTGTGAGCGGTGAACGTGAATCGACGCGCTGATTAAAGTTGCGTGTTGCATTTGCTTACGCTGTAAAATCACCAAGGTGTGTTGGGCGTTTTCTATAGTGTTGGCCGCTTTCTCTTCTTTAATTATCCTGTTGCTATCTATCCCACGTTCTACCAGCCATTTTTTCATCTGTTCGGCTTCCGTGGTACCTGCTGTTTTAACTCCACCAGTGACGACGATTACGCTATCTGGAGATAGTTCGGCAAGCTTGAGGGTTTGTTCCAGTCTTAGTGTTAATGGTTTGGCGATTGAACCGTCGTTATTGAGTTTATAGCCAAGGGTAACAATGGCGTGCCGTGCAGCGGCCTCTGAGCCTAGGAGAGAGCCACTGTGTTGATAACATATTGGGTTATTAAGATTATTCTCAAGAATATCGATGATACTCGTAATGGTTTTTGCAGATAGGGGATTAATATGGGAGAGCTGCTCAATATGTTTAGTGACACGCTGCGGGTTGCCCTGATAATGGTACCAGACAGCAAGGTAGCTATGGAGCGTGACCTTCTGCTGGTCGCAAGCGACTAGCAACGCTTGGCTATAGCCATCTATAGCCTTGTCGATGTTTCCTTGAAAGCTATCTACGTTGGCCATGGTCATGAGGATATCGGCTTTTTCATTACCTGTTGTCGAACACAGTGCTTCTGACAGGTAATACTTTACCGCGACAAGGTTCGAGACGCTTTTATCGTCCAACTTGAAGTTGTGACGATTGGGGCTGTTGTAGGCTTCAAGTGCTAGTTGGATATCGTCCATGTTTACTCTATCTATTCATTCAAAAGCGTTAGCTCATCGTATCCTTCATCCAGGTAAATGCAAAGCGCACCTAATGAAAAAGTCACTGAAAAACAGAATGTTGACCATGTCAGAAAGGGTAGGACTTAACCTGTGCTTTATTCTTGGTAATCAGCATAAAGAGCAGCAGATTTGGCGAGTTAGGCTAGCTTTAATAGCAGGCCTTGAATATCGATAAGGAGAGAAGGATGGCGAGTGTTTTTGAGCAGCATGGTGCGTTTAGTTGGTCTGAATTAATGACCGATAATCCTGAGAAAGCGATTGAGTTCTACCGTCAGGTTATAGGCTGGGAAGTCGAGGCGATGCCGATGGAAGAGGGGACTTATCATATTCTAAAAGCAGAAGGAGAGCCTGTTGGTGGAATAATGGGTAAACCCGAAGGTTATGAGAATATCCCCAATCACTGGGGCTGCTATATTACGGTCGATGATGTCGATGCGACAGTCATGGCAGCGAAAGCGGCAGGTGGTTGTAATGTCTATGAACCAAAAGATATTCCGGGCGTAGGCCGCATCTGTGCTATTAGCGATCAAGATGGCGCGATTGTGTCTGTGATTGCTTATGAGAAAAAAGAGTGTGAAGATTAAAAATAAAGCCGCGAGGTATTGCCCTCGCGGCTTGTTGTTTTAGCAGGCTGTAAAGATTACTTAATGCATTTGAGCATATAGCTGATGATAGGATCGCTGGTATCTTTCATCGCGAGTGCCTTTGGCATATAAGCCGGCTTTTTAAGGATCTCACGGGTGATCAACTCATCAAGTAACGGCTTGAATTCAAAACCGGTTTTACCGATAAACAGTGATGTCAGATCTTCATTGGCATAGGCATGCAATGCATCTTTCAACCCTTTCAGGTAAAGGTAGTCTTTGGTGAAACCACCTCCACGGTAGGCACGGGCCGTAATGGTGAAGGCTTGATCGCTACTGATCCCATAGTCATGTTTTAGCACATGGAAGGTCTCATTGAAGCTTTCACCTTTGACCATCATATCGACAGCCACTACCCGCAATGCCAGCGTTTTTAAACGGTGTAGCGGGAAGCTACCTGACAAATGCTCACACAAAATCGCCAAGCCTTCTTGGGTATGGGTGTTACCCGGTAAACCTAGTTTAAGCACCTTCAATGGCTGCATATCGGCGTTGGCGCTGGTGACCAAGTGAACCCCTAGCTCATGGTGGATGAGCGCATCAAGGTCCTTACGGTTGAATTTCGCCGTTTGGTTTACCTTAATTGTCCTACCACTGACCATTGCACGGGCGATCAGCTGCTTAGAGCCTGCGATTTTACATTTCACCCCATACTCATCGGCGGCTTGTTTGAACGCCTGAATCGCTTCTTGAGCTGAAATGGTTTCTTCTTCTGGCTCGCTATATTCACAGGCGTGCAAGATAAAGTTCGCATTGGCGATATCGTTTTGATCCGGCTGGCCATAATAGCGCAGCGAGTTATATAGGAACTCGTCACTACCAATGCTGGTCAGCAAATCGATACGCACGGCAAGCTGGTCAATCACCTTGCGGTACATCGCTTGGATATCCGCATCACGGATATCTTCCACCGGTAAACGGTAGAGCTGCTCACGGAACTTAAACGGGTCCAAATCCAGCTGTCGATATGTAAAGTTCAACGGGTAGTCATATGGACGGTGTAAGAACCGGCGTTTTTCCTGTTTGATATTAAGTGGGTTGATATAGCTAAGCGTATTCACTCCCCTTGCAATCGAAAACAGTTGGCGATCGAGCTTGAGTACTTCACGCGGCAACTTAGAAGCCAGTACATGGCTGCCCGTTAGTTTCTTGACCTTGGTACGGCGCAAAATGGTTTCTGCGGCGTGCTCAGTCAGTACGTTTTTCATCTCAGCACGTAGCTTGTCGATAACCAGCGGGAAGCTTTCACCACGCGCCTCGTCCATGAAGACCTTCTTCACTTCCAAAGGCATGATCAGCGTATTGGTGAAATGGGATTTCACAAAGCTGGCCTGATAACCCATACCTTGAAAGACATCATTGACTTCAGCGGTGATATCAATGTTCGGTAGCTCTATGTTACGAAGCTTGCCGACCAAGCTATCAATTTCTTTGCGCCAGCGGCGCGTGTTGACTTGCCTTGTACCTAGGTTAAATACCGGCACGTCACGGTCAATGCGCTGGTAGTTGTATGAATGGACGTCATACAACAGGCACAGACCGAATTGGCTTTCCAGCGTATCAATTAGACACGCTAGAATACGGTAATAACAGCTATGCTTTGCCAGCGAAACCGCACGCTCATCATCAGTGAGTGGCGTTTGCCAAACCGGTTTACCCCACGCTTCATCATAGATGCAGTTTTCAGGCGCACGATTCAAGTCGTACTCGTAGCGCGAGTCCTCGCCCTGAAGGACGATTGGCAGCGAGGAAATGAAATCGCCAGTGAAGGGATCTTCCTCGAAGTAGCGCTCCTCTTCTGTGAGTAAACAGTTTGGCATCAGGTCGCCGCGTAGGCGGTGACCATGATGGATAGCAGTAGCAATGTAAGGCTGATATTCGCTGATACGAATGGTCAAGCTTCCATCGTTAAGCTGGGCTTCAAACGGAATTAACTGCTGGATCCTTTCCAGAATTTCCGCTTCAGAAAGTTGTAGCATCGGCAATCACCTGACGAAATTCATTTTTACGTGTAATGCTGACTTCTTTTGCCTTAACAACGGTTTCGGCAAAATCAATAACTTGAACTTGCAACTTAGTACGGTTTAAACGGTTGATACGGGTGATGCCACCAGGGCTCAGCACGTTCACCTCAACCAGTTTGCCGTTGATAACGTCCAACCCAACAAAGTAAAGACCATCGCGCACCAGTTTCGGGCCAATGTGCTTACATAGACGCAGCTCTTGCTTGGTCAATGTATGCTTCACTTCTTTACCGCCGGCATGGATGTTCGAGCGCACGTCGCCTTTGGCTGGCACACGGCGCATCGCACCGATAGGCTCGCCGTTTAGCATCATGATGCGCACATCACCTTCTTCAGCCCCTTCGATGTAGTCCTGAAGAATGACGTAGTTCTTGTCATCACCGATATAGAAATCCAGTAGTGATTTCACGCTTGATTTAGCGCTTTTCTCAACCAAGATGACGCCTTTGCCGCCGTAACCGTTCAGTGGCTTCATGATCATGCGATCATTCGGCGTTTCCTCTAGTACACGTTCCAAGTAATCGCGGTTTTTCGATACATGGGTCACCGGAATGAACTCATTGTTCGGATCCGGGAGCGATGTCGTGTACAGCTTGTTATTGGCTACACGCAAACCGTCGATATCGTTCATGATAAAGGTGTGATCACGAACCGAATCGAGGAAGTTCAATGCCATGGTGTCTAGCGGCGGATTGGCGCGCATGAAAATGACATCGAAGCCTGCCAATGGTAGCTGGACTTTACGAAACTCTGCTTTGCGGTAAAAACTTGGGATATTGCTAGATACCTCCGTCTGTTTCAGCACTTGGCAGAATGCGATAGCCGTGCTGTGTCGCATAGTCAGATTATTCGGTGTTGTAATGGCTACCGTGTGACCGCGTGAGGCAGCCTCGTGGATCAGACGCAGTGTCGAGTCATTCTCTGGCTCAACTTTGTCCCACGGATACATAACAAAACAAATTTTCATAGCAGTCGCCTAATTACTGTCAACGTTGACAGGGGTATAAAGAAGTAAGCCATCGCACGTAGGGTGGATGGCTTATTCATAATGGTAAATAGTGAGAGTAAAAGTGCTTTACTCAGTTTAGATCTCGATGTCGGTATCGACATCGTCATCATCAAAGTCGTGTGCGTACTGTTTTCTTTGCGAAACGCACAGTGTGTAACTACGTACTTTTTTGGTCGTTTTAGCCACGTATTTAGACCAGCATTTTGCATAGCTGGTTTGAACTTCTTTGCTGCCACTGATTTCAGCAAGAAACTCTTGTTCATTAATCGTTTCCGGACTTAATGAACCATCAGCGAGGCCACGCATCGTGCGACCAAAGTTTTCGAGTAATTGAGCTTCGCCAATGGTGAAAACACCTGAGCGGTTGAAACCTCGTGGGAAATTTTTATCGTCGTAAAATTTGCCTACACTTCTCATTGAATATGCTTCCAAACGTGATTTGCGCAGATATTCTTTCAGGTTGTTGATCTTGTAAATCAAAAGTTTTTCGTCGTATCGATAAAAATTTTTGATTAAGCTGAAAGGGTATCAAGATGTATTATGATCCCTTTAACCCTTAATCTTCGTCGTCGAGGACGCTAGTGGACACAGAACTACTTAGAACCTTTCTTGAAGTGACCAAAACGCGCCATTTTGGCCGTGCTGCTGACAACTTGTTTTTAACTCAGTCTGCAGTGAGCTTCCGTATTCGCCAACTGGAAACCCAACTGGGGAATGACCTGTTTTCGCGCCAGCGTGGTAACGTGCACCTGACAGCCGCTGGTGAGCGCCTTCAGCCCTATGCAGAAGCTATTTTGCAAACCTGGGGACGAGCAAGGCAGGATGTGGCACTGACTGAGACGCTTAATCAGCAAGTAACGATTGGGGCCTCATCATTGTTCTGGGAATTCGATGGTATTTCAGATTGGGTCAGCCGGATCTATCAGCATGTTGATGGGCTTGCCTTACGATTGGAATCTATTCCACGCCAAAGTTTGGCAAAACAACTGTTGGATAAAAGTGTCGATGTGGCGATCACCTCTGAGCCGCCTAAGATAGAAAACCTGCAGGTGACTAAAGTGCGTGATTATCAGTTGCAGCTAGTGAGCAAAGATAAAGATTGCACGATGGAGAGAGTTAAGTCGCTCCCTTTGGTGTATCTCGATTGGGGAACGCGCTTTTCGGTTGAGCATAGCCGGATTGTCGAGCTTCAGAAGACGCCAATCATGCATACCCATTCGAGCAAGATGGCACTGGAGTTTTTGATTAACAATAACGGCGTGGGTTTTCTACCTTCCCCAGTTGTGGCTGCCAGCGTGCAGGACGGGTTGTTGTTCCCTGTAGAAGGTGCACCAGTGATGGAGCAGTCGCTGTATCTGGTATGGCGTGAAGACACAGAAAAAGCCGAGATGCTGGAGTCTATGCTAGCGGTGCCGTTCAATCAAATTATTGAAAGTGTTTAGATAGAAATCGAAACCGACAGATCATCAGTAAATTTAATCGTTGGCTGAAAAATTACTTGTTGTACATAAATTGCAGTGATCTCCTATTCTCTCGCTGTCTCCTCTAAGTTGGAGGAGACAGCGATACGAGAATATAGATGTATATCACAAATGGCATTATGGGATTGATGACCTTGATACTATTTGTTGCCGGTCCGATGGTATTTAGTATTTTTGTCATAATCCAAAGTTACACTTCGATCAGGTTTGGTAGTGATATTTTGCTGTTGGCATGTGTCGTTGCCAGCGTTCAATTAATCTGTATTTGTTACTTACTCTGGAATGGTTTCAGGAAACAAGCATGGCTAAGTTAGATCAAAAATTCTCTAAAGGGGCTAAGTCAAAACACAAGTTCGATTTTGAAGGTGATTTTCAAGATTTAGACCAATCATCAAAGAAGAAAAAGCGCCGTATCGCGCGCCAGCGTGACGCTTATCCGGAGTATGACGACAGCTATTGATTCAATGATTTGATTTAACGATTGATGTAACGAGAAAGGGCGCTAATTAGCGCCCTTTGTGGTTTTTAGCGTTCGTGGTTTACGCTTATAGACAGTAGAGTGTCTGTGAAAGAGGCTAACACTATGTCTAAAAATCCAATGTCGATGGAAAATGTACAAAAGTTGGTTGGTGAGCAGGTCAAGGTTTTTGATCAATCCGGCCATGAGGCAGAATTTACGGTCAGCGAGGTCACGCAGCAACCCAGACATGGCTTCGATGATTTCGGCCGGTTTATTGAGCACTTCGTGATCACCTTTCAAGGTGATGGCAGTACCCACTTTCCAGATGGCCACTATCACTTCAAGCACCCTAAACTAGGAGAAGTGGAGCTGCATGTGATTCACAAGCATGACCATGACTACGAGGTGTTGGTGGAAACTGAGCTGGTTATTGGCCAGTTTAGTTGATGTATCTTGATCAATATTTCTTGTTGCAAATCATGTATACTGCCATCAGTTTGAATGTAGGTACTGCAAAACAAGAGTGAAATGATGCTAGACAATATTTCTATTCCAGACGATATCGAACAAGAGCCTGAATTGGCGATCCCTTCGATTGACGAGCAAAAGCGCATTGTTGAAGAGCTAAAGCGTTTAGAAGAAGCAGGTGAATTGACACCTGAAGTGCTTGAAGAGTTTATGACCGGTAAACGCACAGCACCTGAAAGCGAATAATATTCGTACCCAGTTTTGGGTATGACAAAAATTATTAAAACGGCACGATGAATTATTCATGGTGCCGTTTTTTAACTGATGAATTTTATTTCTTAATCTTATTATACAACCTGAATTATGACCGTTTTCATTTCTTCATATGACTACATTGCTAGTCAGCAGTCTTAAAATTAAGACTGTTTTAAGGTGAATGATGTTAAATTATGAACAATAACTCATCTGTAACTCACTAAATTAAAATGACTTTAGCATTATCGTTGAAATCCACGAGCAAAATAGTTTAACTTTTTTGTTGTGGTTCCCATACTTTCACTATACTTAATTGTACGCAAAAGGAGGCATTACAATATTATCAGTTGTAATTGTTCATTTATTAGGAGTGCAATGAATGATTGAAGAAATTCAGTTTTATGAACCCAACGAAGACTATGGATTTTTATCTAATTTTGCCGACAGCCCTATCCAGTTAAGCGATGTGACTTGGCCCACTAGCGAACATTACTACCAAGCACAAAAATTTATTGACCCAGCCATTCAACATCAAATATTACACGCACCAACCCCAGATGAAGCATTCCGATTAAGTCGTGAATATGCTCAATTAGTGAAATCTGACTGGATGGATGTACGCCATTCCGTGATGCGTTACATTGTATTTGAGAAGTTCAGGCAGAACCCTTATTTTACACATTTACTGGTTAGTACCGGTGATAAGTTACTGACAGAGCACTCCCACAAAGACAGTTACTGGGGGGATGGTGGTGATGGCAAAGGGCAAAATGAACTGGGTAAAATTTTGATGGAAGTGAGGGATCACTTCGCTGAAATAGAGCCTTTTAACTTCGTTCATTTTGTTGATAGTGCAAAGCTTCCCACCCAGTGGGGCACCTTCCGGATGTATGGGTTCGTAGAGCAAGCAACAGGAAAAGAGCACCTTGCACTTGTTTATGGTGAGCTTAAAAACGGCGAGCCACCGTTGATCCGCCTTCATTCAGAGTGTCTGACCGGCGATGCTCTGTTTAGCGCCCGATGTGATTGTGGGTTCCAATTATCAAGGGCTATGGAGAACATCGTCCAGGCTGGAAGTGGTGTGTTATTTTACTTACGCCAGGAAGGCCGTGGCATCGGGCTGATTAATAAAATACGCGCCTATCACCTTCAAGATGAAGGAGCTGATACGGTTGAAGCGAATGAGGCTCTTGGCTTTGCTGCAGATATGAGAGATTATTCTTTCTGTAAAGGAATGCTTAGCTTTTTAAATATTGAGTCAGTTAAGCTGATGACGAATAATCCAAGAAAAATGAAAGCGCTGAAGAGTGCCGGAATTAATGTTTCTGAGCGCGTTGCTCTGCAAGAAGGGAATAACCCACATAACCACGGATATTTGAAAACTAAAGCTAGCAAACTTGGCCACATGTTTGATGAATCGTTTATTAAGTAGACTTTTTTAATTGTATTACGAGTTATAAATAAAAAGCCATCTAAACAGATGGCTTTTTAGTTGCTGGTTAAATTTTATAGATAATCATCAGCAATGCTGTCAATTTTCCCAGTTGACTTTAACGTGTTTAGTCGCTGGTTGATGAACTTTTGTAACTCTGGATCCATTTTTGGGTCAAAAGCCAAATAAATAGGGTAGTCGGGAATAACGGTATTAAATGATTGCAGCGTAAAGTCATTCTTGTCTTTATTCTGCTTGTTTAGGTTGTATTTAATTCGTGATTCCATTTCGACAAAGGCAGTATCACCAGGCAGTTTATTGATGACACGGAAAGCTGCGCTATAGTCTTTTACTCTGAGCTCATCGACAGCCCCTTTTTCGATATAGGGTATTAGCTCGGGATAGTCAAAACCATGCAGTAAGACCACGACTTTTTCTTGCAGGTCTTGCATAGTGTTGAAATTGAAAGGGCTGCTGTTGCTGCTGATTAATACGTGGTGGACATTGTATATGGGGGTGTCTGATAGGTTTTCGGCTTGGACGCCACCCCAGTTAGGGCTGCCATAAGTAATCCAGTTAGCCTCTCCACCGGTCTCAAGTAAGGTGATCATACGGTTGAACGGATAAGTATGGTATTGGATGGTGTATTGGCTTTCTTCAAAAACCGCTTTTACGATATCGGTCACAATTCCTTGATGGGAGTTGCCGTTTTCAATTTGGAATGGTTCGGCTTGTTTAGCGATCACATAGTAATTGACAGGTTCGGCGTGGGTATTGATAGCGTATAGCGGGAGACTTAGCACGAAGCTTAATGAGAATAGTGTTTTTTTCTTCATTTTTTGTCCTTGTCTAAATATTCCGTTTTGAAGGTCTATTATTAGGTTAGTAGAGGAATTGGAAGATGCGAGTTTAAGGATGAAGGACGTGACAAGACCGCTAAAAAAAAATCGTCAGCTTAGTTTGGCTAAGCAATTACTGTTTCTGATTATCCTGTTGAGCTCTTTATTTACGCTGTTGTCAACAACACTGAGTCTATATCTAGAATATAAAGGTGATCTGAAAGATATAGACAGCCGCTTTACCCAAATCCAACACAGCTATCAATCCAGCCTAACGTCCAGCCTGTGGGTAGAAGATAGAGAGCTATTGCTTACACAGGCTGAAGGGGTGTTGAGCTTGCCCTCAATCACGTTTGTCAAAATATTCGACGATGAACAGTTGATCTTAGAGCTCGGTGAACCGCTGACGGAAAACGTGGTAGAGCAACAGTGGCCGCTGACCCATCAAGCATTAAAAAAAGAATTTATGCTGGGAACCATGGTCGTTCAAGCTGACCTTAAACCCGTCTACCAAAACCTTTATGACACTTTCCTGTTGTTGCTATTCGGCCATAGCCTGCAGATCTTCTTTATTTCCGTTTGTATCTTGCTTATCGCCTACCGGTTGGTCGTTAAGCCTCTGACAAAGATGTCCGTTGCGGTGACAAAATTTGACGATCAAAACGTCCCGTTGCCGGTCAACCTTTCTGAGCGGTGGTTTGATGATGAAATCACCACATTAGCAAAACAATATAACCGTTCAGCAGAGCATATCCGATATCATTACGGTGAACTGGTTGAGGCGCGGAAAATTGCCGAGCAGGCGAATCTCAAGAAGAGTGAGTTCCTTGCCAATATGAGCCATGAAATCCGTACCCCGATGAATGGCATTATCGGATTATCGGGCTTAATGCGTGAAATGGAGATGCCGGCAGACCAAAAAGAATATATCAATATGCTGCACACCTCTTCGCTATCGCTGCTCGATTTAATCAACGATATTCTCGACTTCTCTAAAATCGAAGCCGGCCAACTTGAATTGGAATCTGTCCCCCTTAACTTGTTTGAAGTGAACAAGGAGGTTGAGTCATTGTTTATAGTTAAGGCGGCAGAAAAGGGCCTTAACTTCTCTTGCTCTGTGGAGAAAACAGTGAGTCCGATGTTGATGGGAGATGGGGCAAAATTAAGGCAAATCTTAAATAACCTAGTTAGCAACGCGATTAAATTTACCGATAAAGGCCAGGTTACTCTTTCTATTGAGCATTTGGAAAGTACAGAAGACACTTGCAAGGTTAAATTGTCGGTTTCTGACAGCGGTATAGGGGTTGCTAAGGATAAGCAGGCCACTATTTTTGAAAAATTCCAGCAGGCAGACGGCAGTACCACCAGACAATATGGTGGCACTGGCCTAGGATTGGCGATTTGCCGAGAAATGGTCAAGATGATGGGGGGAGAAGTCGTTGTTGACAGTGAACCGGGTAAAGGCAGTACCTTTTACTTTGTTCTTGAATTACCGAAAGAAAAAACGACTATCCCGCTGGAAGAGCGTTCAATTCTTAGAGGGCTTAACATTCTGTTGGTCGATGACAGTATGTTGAATATGCGGATTACAACGGTACAACTTGAAGCCTTTGGTGCAAAGGCGGTAAGTTGTATCGATCCGAATATGGCAATTCCGATGGCTGAAAAAGCGATGGCGCAGGGACAATGTTTTGATGTGGTGATCATTGATAAGTTTATGCCACTCCTCGATGGCTTTGAATTAGCCAAGCTGCTACAGCGGCATTTTGGGGCAAACTGTCCCAAGTTAATGATGATTTCGGCTGCGCCAGAAATGAATGATGAAGAGAAAACGCTCAGCCTAGGTATTAAGTCTTTCCTGACCCGGCCATATAAAGATGCGCATTTGAAGTGGGCGATATTGAAATTGGTTTCGCCACAACCTGATCTTACTGGTAAGGAAAAGATACTAGAGTCGGTATCACCTAACCCAGAGAAGGAGCGTGATAGCGCTCAACCACAAGATGCGATAAGGCTAGCCGTAGAAGAGGCTGTTAAAGAACCGTTATTGAAGAGTGATCCAGAGCCGCGTGAAGATGAAAAGAGTACTGAGAGGCTGGAGAAGGCAAAAGAAATCGTAGAGGGGAAAAGTAACTCGCAGCAAGTCGAGGCAGCAATAAAGGTTCTGGTGGTTGAAGATACGTTGATCAATCAGAAAGTGGCAAAGATGATGTTGGAGAAAGCCGGAGCCGTTGTCGAAATTGTCGAGAACGGTCAACTTGCTGTATCTATCTATCAGGAAAAGTACTTTGATGTGATTTTCATGGATTGCCAAATGCCAGTGATGGATGGTTTCGAAGCGACCCGTCAAATTCGTGAAATAGAAAAGCAGACCGGGGGCTTTACACCGATTATTGCGCTTACGGCGAATGTAGTGAAAGAAGAAAAAGATAAATGTTTTGCCGCAGGAATGAATGATTTTGTGTCTAAGCCCGTTTCTTTGCAGATTTTGAAGCAGAAGCTAGAGCAGCATGCGCCGGTGCCTGTTTCCTGACGGTCGGCTTAGTATGAGTAATCTATAAACAGCGCCTCTGTGGCGCTGTTTTTGATATGGGTGATGGTAACTGAGTTGTTGTTGAGTAACCGCAGCGAGAGGTGCGCCTTTAACTTAGAGACCAGTCCTCAGTAAGAAGCGACATCGGTTGGTTGTACAGGGTAATCACAACTGTCAGGGTATTGTTGAAGGTATCTTCTGATATTTCATCAATAACGTAGAAATCACTGCTTTTATTCTTCAGCGAGTTATCTACCAGTAACTGTAGGCTGTCATTGATATCACCATCGATGATGAGCGTTTCTACAGCATTAAGTTGTATGTTATGGACTTCAATAGGGGCAAGCAGCTCTGGGGAAGCGTAAGAGAATGCGGATGCTGTCAGTAATGCAATAGCTGCAAGGGTGCGCGAAATCATGATTCAATAATAAGTAGTCAGTCAGTGGGGGTACTTTGACATCGCTTCTGTTAGGGAATGTCAGCTTAAGGTAAAAAACAGTAGAAAATACGCCTTTGAGTACTTCCAAAGGCGCTGGTTGCTAAAAGTATATTAAAACACCGTTCAATTTTGGCGGTTGTAAAGAATAAATTTTCATTTGATGGTTTTTTACTCATTGAATTTAATGAAAACGTCGTTTTTTTATCTACCTTATTGCGTGTTTGTTAACGGCACCGGCTATTGATGATTCTCATAAAGCTTATCCAGTGCGATGGATAAACCGTTCTCTGTCACTATCCGTATGTGTGATTTATTCAGTAATCTAGCGTTGGTGACACCGCACGAGTGGGCGATAACCCCTAAACCGTAATGAACATATTTATTGTAATTAGCGACCCGCTGGGTTTTGTCTTCTACATGGAGCCCTTGCTGTAGTCGCTTGTTGTGTGTCGTGATGCCGGTCGGGCAGGTATTTTTGTTGCATTGCAGCGCCTGGATGCAACCAAGGGCGAACATATGACCTCGGGCTGAAACGACAAAGTCTGCACCGAGTGCAATGGCCCAGGCCACTTTGGATGGTGTGATCAGTTTTCCAGAAGCAATGACTTTTATGTGATCTTTTAGCTGGTGTCTCTCCAGTCTGGCGACAACAAGCGGTAAACTCTCTTTCAGTGGCAGGCCAACATAGTCGATAAGCGGCTGAGGCGCTGCCCCTGTACCACCATCTGCACTGTCGATGGTAATAAAGTCAGGAGCACTGTCTTTCCCCCGGCGCTCAATCTCTTCTAAGAATTCATCAAACCAGGTTAACGAGCCGATAACGGATTTAAACCCGACCGGTTTACCTGTGGTCTGCCGGATGAAATCAATCATATCCAGTAAATCCCCAACAGTGCGGATATCGATATGTCCGTTAGGGCTGATAGAGTCCTGTCCTTCGGGAATACCTCGAATTTTGGCAATTTCTGCTGTCACTTTGCCGCCAGGTAATATTCCACCTTTGCCGGGTTTAGCTCCTTGGCTCATTTTGATTTCAAACATCTTGACCTGAGGGTGAGCGGCGACTTCTTCGAGCTTCTCCTTGCTGAGGTGGCCTTCTGCGTTCCTAACACCGTATTTGGCTGTACCGATCTGGTAAACAATGTCAGCACCACCTTCTAAGTGATAAGGACTCAAACCACCTTCTCCAGTATTCATCCAACAACCCGCTATTTTAGCGCCGTGTGATAATGCTTGGACTGCAGGTTTGGAGATAGCGCCGTAGCTCATACCAGAAATATTAAAAATTGAAGCTGTGGTATAGGGAATACGGCAGTTCGGACCTATGGTTATCGGGGCGGGGGCAACGGCATCTTCTTCCAGTGTTGGAAAGGCACAGTTCATGAACATGATGGTACCGGTCGGTTCAAGACTTCGAGTTGAACCGAACGCTAGAGTACGGTCAACGTTCTTGGCGGCTTTGTACACCCAACTCCTTTCTGCACGGTTAAAGGGCATTTCTTCGCGATCCATAGCAAAAAAATACTGGCGAAAGAACTCACCTTGTTTCTCGAATAAATAGCGGAAGCGGCCAATCACAGGGTAGTTATGTCTGATAGCATGTTTGTGCTGGCGAATGTCAGTGATGTACATATAGATCACCGCTAACACCCCGAGTCCAAGAAATATAATGAATAGCCCTGATAGAAAATTAATGCCGAAAATTAATGAGTCGCCCATAGTGCCTCCTAATCAGAATGACTAGATCTAAAGCTAGCTTAATAGGGAATAAAGAACGCAGTAAGTGTGATTAATTTCAAATTTTTTGATTTTTATAGTCCAAGAGGTCAATCAAGAAATAAAAAAGCCAAGCAGTATTTGCTTGGCTTTACTAGAGAAACGTTTGCTCACATTTGTGTATTGAAGTTTAGGCACTTATACCGTCGAAATACTGTTTATCTTTTCAGCACCTCGTAGCATGGCATGGATCAGCTCATTGGCTTCAAATTTCGTCAGCGCTTCATGCGCGCCGACCTGATGTGCTTGCGATACACTGATCTCGCTTGAAAGTGAGGTATGCAAAATAATGTATGCATGGGATAGCTGTGTTGTGTTTTGTACTTCAAAAGCAAGTTCATAACCATCAAGCCCAGGCATTTCGATGTCACTGACTAGAATGTCAAATGGCGTGCCGGCTCCTGCTGCATGCTTGAGCATCTCAAGTGCATCATGGCCATTCGTCGCAATAAAGTAGGGGATGGAAATACTGTCGAGGGCCTGAGATAACTGGCGTCTTGCAACCGCTGAGTCATCAACCAGCAGGATCTTCAGTGGTCTTAATACTTCGCGTTCCACATCGGTCAAAATGGGCTGTAGGCTATCTGGGTTGTCCGGAAACACCTTCGATAGAAGTAGCTCTACGTCTAGCAGTTGGACCAATTTATCATCAACTTTGGTCACCCCTGTGACGAACACATTCTTGCCCAGAGCGCTTGGCGGCGCGTCAATGTTGTGCCAGTTACACTCGGTAATACGATCAATGCCCCGTACAAGGAAACCGACTAACATACGACGGCAATCGGTAATGATGATATAGCTGTTTTTGAGCTCATCTTTAGAAAGCGGGGGATAGCCTACGGCCTTTGCCATATCAATAACAGGTAGGGTATCGCCGCGTAAGGTAGCAGCACCCAAGACTGTCGGGTGCGAATGAGGGATAGCGGTTAACGGGGTATAAGGAACAATTTCTTTTACCTTGAGTGTCCCTATGGCAAAAGACTGCAGATGGGTCAGTTTAAATAACAGCATACCCTGAGATTGATTTGTTGCTGCTTTAATCATTGCTAGTCCCTTTTGTAATTCTATTGGTCACGCTAACGTGCGATGCCTCAAGCGGTATGGAATGCATATATCTTAGCGGTTAATTGTGAGGATGGAACAGAAGACGGTAGATAATTGATTGGACTTTGATCTTTAGCCACTTCAATCAGCCATAACATACCTTTCTATCATTGAATGGTTTTTGATTTGGTCAAAATTTGAACGGTTATCGATGTTTTTCTGTTATCTTGCATGACCATTTCATATTGGTTTGAAATGACATTAAAAATGTTATTAAAAGAGCCATTTCGCTTTCACGAATCATAAAAACATAGCTAACACTTAATGGGACTTTTTTGAGGGCGAAAAAAATGTGCCTTCAAACTTCCAATAACCATTATGTGGAGAACAAAAATGCAAAAGGGATTACAGCTGAGTAAGTTGGCATGCGCGATGGCTGCCATGCTGGTGGCGGGCACGGCCTCAAATGTCCAGGCCGCTCCAACCCATGACAAGAATGTCATTGGTTATATTACTCAGTGGGAAGCATGGAAAGGGACGAATGCTGGGTTCAGTGTGAAAGGGGAAGCCACACACTTGAACGTCAATATGGATATTTACTCTATTTTGAACTTCTCTTTTTTCGGCGTAGCCAAAGATGGTTCGCTGCACAGTGGCGATTTGCGCAATAAAAATATCTACCAACCGAGTGCCGTGCAGGAGCCGGGCCCTCTGCTACATCCGGATGTTTACTCTAGCTGGGACTTCCATATTTTGTGGGGCGAATTAGAGTATATTCATCAGTTCCCGGGTAATGAAGCTTGGGAAGCGGATGCTCTGCGCAAAGTTCAAGAGCAAGGATTTGTTAAATCAGGCAATGGCTGGCTCCATACGCCAAGCGGGGTTGTCGGGCAAATGCCGATCCCACTCAAGAAAACGGGTGGTGCACCAGGCCTGATTGATCTTGCCCACCAGAAGGGGGTGAAAGTGATGGCGTCACTTGGGGGGTGGAGTATGTCCAAGCACTTCCCTGAAATGGCGGCGGATCCGGTGAAAAAAGCCCGTTTCTTAGCTGATGTCGATAAATTGATGGCATTGGGCTTTGATGGTATAGACATTGACTGGGAATACCCAGGAACCGGTGGTATGAACTTTCAGGGTAACCCGGAAGATTACGGTAACTTTGAATTGTTAATGGAAGATATCCGCGAGCGTATTGGCCCGAATAAGTTGCTTACCGCAGCCTTTTCAGCCTCTACCGGGAAACTAGAAGGCTACAATTGGCCACGCTTGGTCGCATCTATGGATTACTTCAATATGATGACCTACGACCTTAATGGTGGTTGGTCTAATGTTGCGGGACACAACGCGCCGCTATACCCATACCCGGAAGAAGAATATCAGGATCTAGACCTTGATCATCTTCGTGCATGGATGGCAACCAAAGGGATCCCGTCAGATAAAATTAACTTCGGTGCAGCTTTCTATGGCCGCGGGGTTCAAACCACGGAAGCAACCGCGTATGTCGGGGCACCAACAGACAAACGGACGGTGAACTTCAGTGTTGATGGTCCAACCGAGTCAGCAGTTGATCTCGATAACTGGAAAGAGTTCGAAGGGCAGCCAAATTACAACTACATTATGCAGGCCGCTGGCTGGGAGCACATGTGGGATGTCAATGCCGAAGTTCCTTACGCGGTGAAGGGCAAGTACTTCCTTAGCTATGACGATGTGCCGTCTATCGAGAAAAAAGCCCAGTATATTGTCGATAACCAACTTGGCGGTGTTATTGTTTGGCAGGTACACGGCGATATCAAGTGCGAGGGCTCTTTTGTTAGTTACGGTACCAAGCTTAAGCAGTGTACTAACCTGAGCTCACCATTGGCTGAAGCTATTGACAGGGTATTCACAGCCGGTGGTGGCATTGTAAACACAGCGCCAGCATTGACCGTACCTGGTGCGCAGAATGTAGATGCCGGTGCCGTGGTGAGCTTTACTGTGTCAGCAACAGATGCAGAGAGTGATCCATTGAGCTATACCGTGACCAATGCAGTAGTAGTTGATAACGGTGATGGGACAGCGACTGTGACTTATCAAGCACCAAACACGGCCACTGACACGCAAGATACCGTTACGGTCAAAGTATCTGATGGACGTAAGTCGGCCACGAGTACTGTTGTCATTAACGTTAAAGGCAGCGGGGTTGTAGGCAATACGCCGCCAGTATTGACTGCACCGGTGAATACGACAGTGAAGAGCGGCCAGAGCGTCGTGATCAGTGTCCAAGCTGAAGATGCTGATGGTGACTTACTGACTTTCACTTCTTCTGACGGTACCGTAGTGACAACCGCAACGGGTGCTGACATTACTTTTGTGGCACCTACCGTTACCGTGGATACTGTTGTTGATGTGACGGTTACTGTTTCAGACGGCATTGCCAGTGAGATTGCGACCATTGCTGTGACGGTGCAAGCCGACTCGACCGGTGGCCAAACGACGTGGGATCCAAATAAGGTCTATAACGCCGGTGATACGGTACTGTTCAATGGCGTGAAATATACTGCGAAATGGTGGACCAAAGGTGAAGAGCCGGGTCAAAGCTCTGCGTGGGAAGCGTTTGATGACGGGAGTGTGGGCGAGTGGAGCTCAAGTAAAGCCTATTCAGGTGGCGATCAAGTCACATTTAACGGTCAGACATACAAAGCGAAGTGGTGGACTAAAGGTGATCAGCCGGGTAATGCTGGTGGCCCTTGGCAGCTAATGTAACAGCTATCACTTAACGGGTTGATTAGCTGATCACTTCATGTCTAAAGACTTAGTTCAGGCTCGCAATTTGCGGGCCTTTTTCCTACTCGCAGGACAAGTGAGCGCTTGGCCACTATATTTAAGGTGGTGAAAGGGCGTTTGTTTAGAAGGTAGACGGATATGGAACTACGTAATAAGTCAGGTGATATTGCAAAGCTTGCCGATAACCTCACATTAAAAGAAATCGTTGATATGGGCTTCACATTGGATATCTGTGATGAAGCGTATGATCCGAGCGAACACTGGAAAGTGTCAGGTGATTCAGCGAAAGACAAAGCAGGTGAGTACCCCTCGAAATAAAACATTGTTGATTTCAAGAAAAAGCCAGCATTTTGCTGGCTTTTTTAGATTTGGTGACGCCTCTTTTACTGCATTTACCCGTGAAGGTGGCACTCGCTTTAGGCGATCTCTTCAGCTGGGATCAGTTCGCCTCCGGTCTCTTCGACTGAGTCGGAAACCTTGTCAATTAGCAGGGCAATAACACCGTCGCCGGTAACGTTACAGGCAGTACCGAAGCTATCCTGGGCAAGGTGAAGTACGATTTGCAGGGCAATCATCTCCTCGGTGAAACCAAGCATAGAACCAAGCAGACCGGCTGACGCCATTACTGCACCGCCCGGCGCACCCGGAGCCGCAACCATCGTAATACCCAGCATGGCAAGGAACGGCAGGGCTTCCAGCAGGCTTGGCACTGGGCCGGCACCGGTCATGATAATGACGGCGACAGCAACACTGGCAATACTGATTACCGAACCGGACATGTGGATATTGGCACACAGCGGTACAACAAAGTTGGCGATGGAGTTAGATACACCGTTGCGCTTTGTCTGCTGTAGGGTAACCGGTACCGTTGCGGCTGAGGACATGGTACCAACAGCGGTGAAATAGGCCGGTAACATCGTACGAAGGATTTTGAGCGGTGAGCGTTGCAGGGCGACACCCGTAGTGACGAACTGGAAACTTAGCCAGAACCAGTGCATGGCGACGACAGCAAGCAGTACTAAGCTGAAAGTTTGTAGGGTTGCGAATACTGTCCCCTTGACGGTCATATCAGCAAACACGCCAGCTATATAGAACGGCAAAGCTGGAATCATAACTTTGTTGAGGAACAGCTCGATGATATCACGACCTTGGTCACTGATTTTCTTGAGGTTATCTGCACCGGTGTTAGAAATTCCTAAGCCGAAAATGAAGGCTACACTCAATGCGGTCATGATGTTCATGATCGGTGGAATCTGAAGCTCTAAGAATGGGGTTAGAACGGTTTCGGCTTCAGGCAGTTGACCGGCACCACTGAGCAGGGCTGGGAAAAGACTCTTTGCTACCAAGAAGGCAAGGATACCTGCTCCTAACGTTGATAGATAAGCTAATCCAACGGTTTTGCTCAGCAATTTGCCAGAGTTTTTCGGGAGACTGGCTATGCCACTGGTGACATAGAAGAGGATAAGAAGGGGGATGGTAAATTTAATTAACTGGCTAACTAAATATTTAGCTGTAATCAGGGCTTGAACTATAACGTCAGGGGCAAACATGCCCATGAGAATACCAGCGAATATTCCACACAATAACTTAATAATTAAGTTCATCTTGTTGACCTTTTTATTTATTAGGATACAGAGTTCATATAATGATTTGTAGGATTGTTAAATTTATTGGTTAAATAATTAGTAATTAGAATAATTTTTAAACTGTCTAATTCTATATATTTGTTAAAATAAGAAATCAGTCAGTGTTATTAATGTTACAACTGGATGGTATGATTATTCTCATGGCTTGTGAAATGCAGAAAAAAAAGGCTTGGTTATTAAAATGCATCAAGGTAAATTCACGGGTTGTGATCAAGTTAATAGACATATGTTAATGGCTGATTAATCCTTAGAGCTTTCTGCAGGTGACTTCTCATTATCTTGCTGATAGCCGTAATTTTGTTGGGTTGTTAGGAGATGACGATTGCCATAGATAGATGTTTATTGAGAAAAATAAATGAAAAATATAGAGACAAAATGGCTGCAAGACTTTCTTACTCTTGCTGAGTTAAAAAATTTCTCCCATGCAGCAGCAGTCCGTAATGTTACTCAACCGGCATTCAGTCGCAGGATAAAATCACTGGAGGCAGAGTTAGGCTTGGTGTTAATTGAACGTAGCAAAACACCGATCGAGCTCACCCTTTGCGGTAAGCAGTTTAAGACAACAGCACTGTCCATTCTTCAGCAGATAGATGAAGAAGTAAATCGTCTTGCCGGCAGCTCGTTCGATGGACGGCATACGGTACGTTTAAGCGCTGCTCACTCTATCTCCATCAGCTTGTTGCCAAAGCTACACTCATGCTTGCTTGACCCTCAATTAAACACCCGTTTATCTGTAGTCGCGAACGAAGTTGATGACGCTGTTGAGCTACTGATAGACGGCAAGTGTGATTTTTTGTTTTCGTTTTATGAAGATAGATTACAAGTTGCCCCCTATCGCTCAATTTATCTAGGCCGCAGTTATTTGTATTGTGTTTCTGCAGTAGATGATAATGGAGATGTATTGTTCGATTTGACAAACAACGATGATGTCCCTTGTTTGGATTATACACCGGAAAGTTATATGGGAAGGGCGCTTCACCGTGCCAAGAGCAAATTGACTAACAATACGGTGTGTTCTTCTTCCATGACAGACTTTATTAAGGCCTTGGTTTTACAAGGTAAGGGAATAAGCTGGTTACCTGATTATGCAATAAAAGAGGAGTTAGCCTCTGGACAGTTGAAAATCCTGACCGCGAGAGAGCCGGTACCCTTGGATTTGTATGTCTACCGCTACTATTCGAAATTACATTCATCCTGTGAAGCAATGTGGAATGAATTAAGTAAAATGTGCCCAATAACTGAACTAAGTGGTAAAAGCTTGCTGGATAAATAACCGAGAGTGTTGTTTGTAATGGCTATTTCTTATTTTGCTTTCACTTTTATAGTCGGCTGACACATGTATTGAGTTAATGAGCAATAATTTGAAAAGGGGCTTTCAGCCCCTTTTTCGTTACTTAGTTATACAGTTTAGCTTTGTATTCCGGGTGCATTAGGTTATTCACCGAGAAGATTGCGTTCAGCTGCTCTTCGTCAAGCAAGTTGCGCTCAAGGGCGACATCTTTCACGCTTCGACCGGTTTCGGCACAGATTTTACCGATGATGTCGCCTTCGTGGTGACCGATGTATGGGTTGAGGTAGGTGACGATGCCGATTGAGTTAAAGACGAATTGCTCGCAGACTTCTTTGTTGACGGTAATACCGTTGATGCATTTATCTGCAAGGTTAATACAAGCATTGCCAAGGAGCTCAATCGATTCAAAAACGGCTTGACCAATCACAGGCTCCATCACATTGAGCTGCAGCTGACCAGCTTCTGCCGCGAAAGTTACTGTGGTGTCATTACCGATAACTTTGAAGCAAACCTGGTTAACGACTTCAGGGATCACCGGATTGACTTTGGCTGGCATAATGGAGGAGCCGGCCTGCATTTCTGGTAGGTTGATTTCGTTAAGACCTGCACGAGGGCCCGAAGAAAGAAGGCGTAGGTCGTTACACACTTTAGATAGTTTGACAGCAAGGCGTTTCAGCGCTGAGTGGACTGTTATATAGGCACCACAGTCAGAGGTTGCTTCAATCAGGTCTTCTGATGGTACGCAGGCCAGGCCTGTAGTTTCAGCAAGGTATTTAACAGCCAGTTCCTGGTAGCCTTCGGGTGCGTTCAGGCCGGTACCGATAGCTGTTGCACCGAGGTTAACTTCGAGCAGCAGGGCTGCAGCATACTTCAGGTTTTTCACTTCTTCTTTTAGCAAGGTGCTGAAGGCATGGAATTCCTGGCCAACAGTCATTGGTACAGCATCTTGCAGCTGGGTACGGCCCATTTTCAGGGTGTCATTGTATTCTTCGCTCTTTGCGTCGAAAGCGGTACGTAGGTATTCGATTGAGCTGATCATCTTGATGATGCTGTTGTAGACGGCAACACGGAACCCGGTCGGGTAGGCACAGTTGGTTGACTGGCTTTTGTTCACATGATCGTTAGGGTTGATAATGTGGTATTCACCTTTGTCATCGCCTTTGAGCTCAAGTGCAACGTTGGCGATCACTTCATTGGCGTTCATGTTAACCGAAGTGCCGGCGCCGCCTTGGTAAACATCAGAGATAAACTGATCCATACATTTACCCGTATCTAAAATCAGATCACAGGCTTGGATAATGTACTCGCCAACATCGCTAGGGATTGTCCCAAGTTCCATATTAGCCTTGGCAGCCGCTTTTTTGGTAAACACCATGCCGCGTACAAACTCAGGTACATCAGAAATCTTTGTCGACGAGATATTAAAGTTCTCATACGCACGCAGCGTGTGGATACCGTAATAGGCATCTGCTGGGATTTCACGCTTACCAAGGAGATCTTCTTCAATACGAGTTTTAAAAACATTGTCGGTCATGGTGGGTACCTTTAATTGATGATAAGACACCAACACATTGTTCTTTTTGTTCTCTAAAGTGAAATGCATATAAGTTAGCGACAATGCATTTATTGCATAGTGGATTATTGTCACTTAAATAGCAGGCTCCTTTGTTTAGGGGAATTGTCACCAGTAGAGTGATACTGACACTATGTGGTTGTTTAATAAGCACTTGGCGTGGTTGTTTGTGATGAGGATCACGTGTTGGAAATCAACACTTTTCTTCCCGGTTAGTTGTGACAATATAGCAACTGTTCGATGCATATCACCTTTGGCTATCAAGCCATACCTACTAAGCGGGCATCGTATAATGGCTATTACCTCAGCCTTCCAAGCTGATGATGCGGGTTCGATTCCCGCTGCCCGCTCCAAGTTTTCTTACTTGGTATACCTGTTCTGACCAACTTACAATACAACGCTCGATGGCTTTTTTGCATCAGGTGTTTTGAACTGATCTTTCATCAAAATTATTCTGCCATTGATTCGGCACCCAAAGTACGGATGTGCCATGCTTCCGGAGTGGGCACTCAAAAGGATAAGGATATGAACCAGCAAGCTTTGACTTATATTTTGACGGCAAGTTGCACTGGCCGCTCGGGAACCGTTGATGTCGTCACCCGTTTCCTGCGCGAGTTTGGCTGCTATATCACCGAACTGAATTCATTTGATGATGCATTGAGCCAACGCTTTTTTATCCGTGCGGTATTTCGCCTGGATGATCGTACAGAGCTTGATCAAGTTTCGTTTTGCTCTTCTTTTGCTAAGCGTGCTGAAGAGTTTGATATGGAGTGGGAACTCACGCCTTCAGAGTACCGGCCAAAAGTGGTGATTATGGTGTCTAAATATGATCACTGCCTGAATGATCTACTGTATCGTTACCGAACGGGAAATCTTCCGGTAGATATTCGAGCTGTGATCTCCAATCACCCTGACCTGCAATCATTAGTTCAGTGGCACGATATACCTTATTATCATTTCCCGATCACGGCAGAAACCAAGCCACAGCAAGAAGCACAGGTGCAGGCCGTGTTAGAGCAAACTGGCTGTGAGCTGTTAGTGCTTGCCCGCTATATGCAAGTACTCTCCCATGAGATGTGTGTTCGTTGGGCCGGCAAGGCCATCAATATCCATCATTCTTTGTTGCCAGGATTTAAAGGGGCCAAGCCATATCATCAGGCGTATAACAAAGGGGTGAAGATGGTGGGAGCAACAGCCCATTATGTCAGTGATGATCTGGATGAAGGTCCGATTATTACCCAAGGGATGGAAACCGTTAACCATACCTATTACCCCGCAGATCTAGCAAGAAAAGGAATGGATGTTGAATCCTTAACCTTGGCGCGGGCTATTCAATATCATATTGAAAAGCGAGTGTTTCTGTTTAACGATAAATCTGTGGTGTTTGAGCGTTCATAGACCCTTTTAGCAATACTCGTTGAGGTAGCTAAATGTAGCTGTCATAAGGCTTGTTAGTGTCGGTTATTCGAAGTGCAGTATGGAAGTCACCTGATTAAGGGAGGAGTATATTATTAATCAGGTGACCGTTGGTTGTGTGAATGCTAGGTAAAGACCTGTTGGTATTCATGCAGTATGTCTATTTAAAGAGTTAAGGTATAAAGCATAAATCCCCCGATAATTAAGAAAGCGATAGAAATAGAGACTTTCATAACGTCTTCTGGGATTAACTTCTGTAATTTAGGCCCAATTTGTCCACCGACGATGACGCCTGGAACAGTAAACAGAATGATATTAACCACCTGGTTGAGTGAATCACCACCATGATGTGCAAACTCAATAAAGTGACCAACTGACGCTGTCAGTACAGTCAGAACGACGACAAAGATAGATGTTGCAACGGCGACTGGTGTAGGAACACGGCAGCGAGCAACGAGGTGATATTCTTGCAATTCAGCTAAGCCAACTGAAATCATACCAACAAATGCGCCGCCAATAGCAGAAAACGTTTTGCCTATGGCTGGGTTACATACGGTGTATCGATATACTTTTCCTTCGCTATCAATAAGCTCTGATTCATAGGTTTGACTGAACTCGTCTTTAGTGATTTTCTCATTTTTCTCACGCTCTTCTTTGCGCCAGGCTGAAAATAACTGCGTACCAATAAATAGAAGCCCTACGGCAAAAATTGCTTTTAATACCATTGGTGGAATGAGACTGGCGTACTGTGAACCAACTATCGCTGCTGGAATTGAGAACATTAGTAGGTTCTTGGCGAGTTTAAAATCAATCAGCTTAGCTTTGTAATAGGCGAGTAGCCCGCTGCTAAAGCCTGCCAGTTCGGTTGCCAATGCTGCACCGATAGCAATTTTAGGATCTAAGTTCAGTGCTAGCATAAATAAAGGGGAGAAAAAAACAGCGCCACCGATACCACTTGACATCGCTATCGTTGAAATAACAGTTGCTATTGGTAACAAATACCAAAATTCAAAACTTAGTTCCATCATAATATCCTCCAGGGAGTAAGCTTTATTTCAAAAGTTGTAATCATTGTATTTTTAAATCGTGTTAATTGATGTGTTAAATCGAGTAAGCCTTGTGTGATGTTGTTTCTCTTATCAATAAATAAAAATGCCAATACAAAGATGTAATGGCATTTATTATGAGCGAGTAGTAACCTATGCAATGTATTCAAATTGACTTATTGCTTAGCTGACGCCTTCATACTTGCGACGGCCTGTTCTGTGGTTAGAATATCGCTGGCAATCATTCGATAGTTTGTGAGTGCTGCTAACATGCCATCAAGACCTGGAACTTTTGCAGCAGCGCTGGCATCTGCCACTACAGCGACTTCAAACCCACGCTCTACCAATTCACGCAAGTGTGACTCAACACATAAGTTTGCAGACATACCGGCGAGAATGACTTTCTCTACTTTTAGCTTCTGTAGTTGGAGAATTAGGTCATTATTCTCAGGACCGTAAACTTTATGAGGGCCACAAATCACGGTATTTTTATGGTTAATTGCGGGTTTGAGTGGTTCCAACCAGTCAGCCCCACTTCCTTCGAACCCTTCGACGTCCAGTGCGCCTTTACGGTCAAACATGTGGATAGCATGCATGAGCTTTTCAAGTGTGCCTTCAAATTTCCAGTTGTGATCGGTTGGGAAATAGTAGTGTGGACTAATTACCAAGGGCATATCTGTTTCGATTGCTGTGTTCATCAGCGCAGTAAGGTTTTCTACGGTGTTATTTTCCACAACACTTTCACCAACAGCCCCCCAAGCAACGCCATCGGGATGTAGAAAATCATTTTGCGGGTCAGTAATGACGACTGCAGTTCGGCCCATTTCAATGTCAAAACCTGTAACAGGTAGACCATGCGCATTATGTTCTTCTAACCACTTTTCGACACGATTTTTATTGAAAGTACTCATGTAGATTTCCTCATTTATTACAAGTAGTAATTTAATTGTTTGCTTTGAAGTTGGAGTCAGTATATGGAGAGTTCACATCTGGGTATGTGTTCAGTTTGGCAAGGCTTGTGTGATAAGTGGCAAGTAGTGTGTGCAATCGAGAGTGACATTCGTTGAGTATATAAAAAGCAAAAAAAAAAGAGCAGCTCACTGCTAAGCTGATGAAAAACAAGCTAAATAATTCTATTTTGCGTAAGCACTATATTTACGGTTGCTTGGTTATACTTAAACTACAAGCTTAAATCATTGCATATAACTGAATAAGCGATAGAGGATACAAAATGATAGAAGGAGAGGGGACGCAGAGTAATTTGCTTATTCCGAATGTGGATTCAGTATCAGCATTAAAACGATGCGCTAATAATAAAGGTTTATATATTCAATTGCTCTGCCGATTTGTCGATAAACATCAGCAAGGGATTAGCATTGAAGAGATGACACTTGAGGAGGTGATTACTGCCATTCACGCAATAAAAGGCTCAGCAAGTAATCTTGGTATTGATGATTTAAGCAATAGAGCCAAACGACTCGAACTGTTCTTGAAATCCTCCAGTTCTATTCACGTCGATGAAGTTGAATTGTTCTCTAATTATTTGATCCAACAATGTAAACTGATATCTGCGAATCAGTCTGTTATGGAGCAGTTAGAGAAGAGTGATGCGACTACAAGTCATGCCGCCTCTTGCGGAATTGAAGGAAAACCAACACTCGTCCTTATTGAGAAGCCGACACCGTCAACTCGCGATTTGATAAGCCAATTTAAAGAAAATTACCGAGTAGTATTTTATCCCGATTATCTAAAAGCAATATCATCGCTGAGCAATAACCATGATCCGAAATATGTGTTCATAACCATGACAACAGAAAATAAAGAGAAGATTAAAGAGTTCACAGCAGATCTTAGGCGCTCGAAAGGAGAACATATCCGGATATTCCTTCTCGTTAATGAAGACTTTGAAATTGATTACCAGCAGGGTAGGGATTTGGGCGTTGATGATGTGTTTACACAACCGATGAATATTGAATTGCTCCGCCGATGGAAAGATAAGGGGTAGCGGGTTGAAGCTGTTAATAACAAAGGTTCCTCCCCATTTTCTATGGGCGATAATCAGTATCTCGATCTTACCTTTTTTGCTGCATATTGCGGGTGTCGATTTTAGCTCAAACTACGCATCATTAGATGTTGCCCGAGTCGAAGGGTTATCCTCACCTGAAATCCGAGATTATCTATTTTATGTCTTGTCTGGCAGCATTATACATACCTTGCTCGAGTGGACGTCAATATGTATCGCGGTTGTGACCGTTGTTCTGGCTTTTGTCCACTTTCAAATAAAAAAAGATGTGGTAACACCCATCATCGGTGTCGCTTTATTTACAGCAGGTTGCCTAGACATATTTCATACGCTTGCTGCCGACAGACTCATTTCAGCAACTGCGCCAAATCAAGACTTTATTCCGTTTACCTGGGCTATCTCTAGGTTGTTCAACGCAACAATAACCATGGCCGGGGTGACGTTGCTACTGCTCAGAGGAAAGCAAAAAGCCAGTTTATCGTTTGTACTTGGTGTCAGTGTAACTTTCGGGGTAATTGCATATGCCATTGTGGTGTATTGTGCGACGCAAGCAGAGTTGCCACAAACAATATACCCTGATGCATTAATCACAAGGCCATGGGATATTGGGCCTTTATGTTTGTTTCTAATTTGTGGGTTCTGGCTTTATCCAAAGCTCTACCACCGTGAACCTTCATTATTTACGCAAGCACTTTGGCTAAGCCTTATACCACAAGTGATGACTGAGTTGCATATGGCGTTTGGGTCAGTCGCTATTTTTGATAGCCATTTTAATATTGCTCACTTTCTAAAGATAATCGCTTATGCTGTACCGTTTTGCGGATTGATACTGGATTACTTACAAACATATAAATCCAAGTTGGTGTTAGAGCAAGCATTATTTGTAGAAAAAAATAAACTAGAAGAGAAAGTAAAAGTTCGAACCAGTGAACTAAAGCAGAGCGAAGAGATGATGCGTACGGTGATTGTTACTGCTCTTGATGCAGTTATAATGATTGATCGTAAAGGGAGAATATTAGAGTGGAATCAGAATGCAGGGCTTACTTATGGTTGGGCTGAAAAAGAAATAATGGGGAAATCAATTTTTGATATTATTGATATCGGAGTTGAAGAGGATTTAAATCAGTTTTATGAATTTCTAGAAACAGGGCAGGGTTTTCTTAATAATAACCGAATAGAAATGAGTGCTTGGCATAAAGATGGAACAAAGATACCCATTGAGATATCGATGACACCAATAAGGAAAGATGACAGTTTTATATTTAACTCGTTTTCTCGTGATATTAGTGAAAGGAAAAATGCAGAACAAGCTCAACTTAGACTTATTGACGAAGCGGATAAAGCCAATAGGGCAAAAAGCGATTTTTTAGCGGTGATGTCTCATGAAATTCGAACCCCTATGAACGCTATAATTGGCATGAGTCACTTAACGCTACAAACTAATCTAGATCCAAAACAGAGAAATTATATCGAGAAGGTACACAGCAGCGCCGATAATTTATTGAGTATCATTAATGATATTTTGGACTTTTCTAAAATTGAAGCAGGCAAACTAGAGATTGAGAAAAGAAGTTTTAGATTAGAAGATATTTTTGATAATACAGCTAATTTAATTGGTTTAATTGCTGAAGAAAAAGGGGTCGAGCTGATATTCTCTATGAAATTAGATTTACCTAGGCACTTGATTGGTGATGAGACGCGTCTAAAACAAATATTAATTAACCTCGCAAACAATGCTATCAAGTTTACTGATAAAGGTGAAATATTGATTGGTGTTGAGGAGAAAAGTCGTAATAACGATGGCATTGAGCTGCACTTTTGGGTGAAAGACAGTGGGATAGGGATTGATGAAGAGTTAATTAAAAGGTTATTTAAGAGTTTTAGCCAAGCTGACTCATCTACAACTCGACAGTATGGAGGGACCGGTTTAGGTCTCGCGATCTCAAAGCAGCTTGTAGAAATGATGGACGGTCGGATCTGGGTAGAGTCAACGGTAGGACAAGGAGCGACGTTCCACTTTGTGGTCAAATTAGGCATGGGGGGCAATGCCTTATCTAGGAGGGCTTTACACATTGAGGAACTTAAAGGTTTACGCGTATTGGTTGTCGATGATAACCCTTGTGCTTCTGAAGTGATTACTTCAATGCTACAAAGCTTTGGGCTTGTTGTGGAGTCAGTGGGTGACAGTCACGAAGCTATAAATGTGATTGTAAGTGAAGAGAGCCAAGCGACGCCTTTTGATCTTGTATTGCTTGATTGGAAAATGCCAGAGAATGATGGTATCAGCATTGTCCGACGATTACAGGAATATCACCAAAGCTCAACACCGATAGTTATCATGGGTACTGCTTATAGCCGTGACGAAATGCTACATCAACTTGATAAATGTGGTCTGCAGATACAATCAATTTTAACGAAACCGGTGACACCGAGCTCTTTGCTGGAAGTGGTCAGTGATGCTTTCGGTAAACAGGTTGATGTCACTCCCTTGAGACTAAAGCGAGCTGTTACCAGCCATGAGGTCATGAAGAAGTTGGCTGGCATGAAAGTGTTGTTAGTTGAGGATAATGAAATTAATCAGGAATTAGCAAAGGAATTGTTACGTCAAGCTGAAATGGAAGTCGTGGTAGCCGAAAATGGGCAGCAGGCATTGGATATACTCAATGCAATTGCAGATGTTGACTGCATATTGATGGATTGCCAAATGCCAGTCATGGACGGCTATCAAGCGACACGAGAAATACGTAAGATCAATCAGTTTGAGAATATCCCGATTCTTGCAATGACGGCAAATGCAATGGTTGGAGATAAAGATAAAGCGCTACAAGCTGGTATGAACGATCATATTTCAAAACCTCTCAATATAGAGTTGATGTACGAGACTATGGCAAAGTGGATAGTACCGAGCTCACCTAAGCCGAATTATGGTACAGCAAAAAAGGGTAATAGCCTTCGATTAAATCAGGGGCGATCAGCACAAGATATTAGATATGATCAAGTTGAGTATTCTGAGCTATTGTCGCTTATCAGTCTGCTTCGAGAGTGTTTAGAGAGTAATGATACAACGGCTGATGAAGTACTTGATGAGATGAAGGGTAGTCCTCACTGTATTCCCTTCTCAGGCCTGATGAATGAATTGGAAGAAAATCTGAGCTTGTACGATTTTGACTCAGCCTTAATTGCCCTTGTTAAGCTCGAGAGGGCAGTTCATCGTCACTGTAATAAATAAACCACCGCGATGGTGGTTTATCATTGAGTTTGATAAGTTAAATCTATTATTTGTTTGTCGAATGAAATGCATAGCGTGAGTATGTGCTTCCATTTTCTGTCGTTGCTTTGTATTTCACAGAACGAGAGCTTTCAAGCGTAAGAGGAATAAATACTTTACCTTTTGAATCCGTCATATAATTTTTCTTTACTTGTGGTACATTTGCAATTGTTACAGATGCATTCGGTACAGGTTCGTTATTCTCATAAACGCTTACCCATGCACCATTATGTGTGTCGGTAACACGAATTTGAGCAGAAACCAAGCTTGGGATAAACATAGCAGTTAGCATAATTGTTGGGATTAGCTTTTTCATGGTGATACCTCTCAGTTAATTACTTGATATTTTGATATATACATTACTAATGTGAACCTACTATAATTCTTGTTTTTCTGATTATCTGTGTTGTACATTCCGATGAATGTGTACTTGTAGACTTTCCATGTGTGAAATGATTAGCATCTATGGTTTATTAGTTGCCTATCATCAGCTGTTAAAATGACATTCTAAATAACGTACAATATCTCTTGATTCAGGCATCCATTTTTCTTCACCATTGCTATTGATGATTCTCAATACCGGCACTGTGCCTCGTCCCCGTTCATTAATAAGTTCAGTTCTGTATTGAGGGTCTTTCATCGTATCTCGAAGTTCTACATCAATGCCTAATCTATCAATCGGTTCTCGAGCGATAGAACAATATGGACACCCCACGAAATGATACAGTATTAACTTTTCTGGCTTGTTCTTTAATTGCTTTGTTTCTAGCTTCATTTTACATCCCTTATTTTGATTTGAAATAATGCAACTTTATTGATGCTTGCCTTAGGTGATGAATATATTTTATCTGATTACTGAGATTTTAATGTGTCACCATTAGCTGGGAATGTGTGTTATTTAACACACATCATTTTGCTATAGAGAGAGCAGTGATTAGGCTTTTGGCATTGCTAATGAGAATAATGAACTATATTCAAAGACGTAGAAAATGCTGAATTACAGGGTGTTTTCGAATAATTTCTGCCTAGCACAAATTTACTTGGTTGATTAGGAACTTGTATGAAAGCTTCAGATTTATTGGTCAAGGCGCTTGAAAATGAAGGGGTTGAATACATCTTTGCGGTCCCTGGTGAAGAAAACCTCGATGTACTTAACTCGCTGAAAGGCTCAACAATAAAGCTGGTACTCACTCGTCATGAACAAGGCGCTGGCTTTATGGCCGCGACCTATGGTCGGTTAACGGGTAAAGCGGGCGTGTGTATGGCAACGTTAGGCCCGGGAGCAACCAACTTCTCTACACCTGCTGCCTACGCTCACCTTGGGGCTTTCCCACTGATTATGATCACCGGCCAAAAGCCGATCAAAGCCTCTAAGCAGGGACAATTCCAAATTATTGATGTGGTGAAACTGTATGAGCCTATCTGTAAGTTAAGTAAGCAAATAGTACATGGTAATACTATTCCTTCATTAGTAAGAGAAGCCTTCAGAAGGGCAGAGGAGGAGCGGCCAGGCGCTGTTTTGCTAGAGCTACCAGAAGACATAGCAGCTGAAGACACTGATGCCAAAGTGGTGAAACAAAGTACCAGGCAGTATGCCGTGGCGGATGATTTTGTGCTTGATGAAGCCATTAACAAAATTAAATCAGCCAGTCGCCCACTGATTTTAGTTGGTGCAGGCGCCAATAGAACCACTGCTTGTAAGTCGGTAGAGTATTTCATCAAAAAGTCCGGGATCTATTTTTTCAATACCCAAATGGGCAAAGGTGTTGCCGATGAGCGCTGTGACTTGTTCCTTGGTACCGCTGCGCTGTCAGAGAACGATTATTTGCATTGTGCTGTTTCACGGGCTGATTTAATCATCAACATAGGTCATGATGTTGTTGAGAAACCGCCGTTCTTTATGACTGAAAACGACAAAACTGTCATTCACTTGAACTACAAGTCAGCACAGGTTGACGAGGTTTATTTTCCGCAACTTGAATTGGTCGGTGATATTAGTCGAACGGTTCAGCGTCTTGGTGAAAAACTCCATGGTTGGAAATGCGCAGAAGTTGAGTACTTCAAAAAGATTAAGCAAGAAATTGATCAGCATATTACCAATGGCGCACAAAACAACTTGTTTCCAATAACTCCACAACGTCTGGTTGCCGATACCCGTAAGGTGATGGGCGAGGATGGCATTATCGCGCTTGATAACGGTATCTATAAGATATGGTTTGCCCGGAATTATAAAGCCTACCATCCTAATTCCGTATTGCTAGATAATGCGCTGGCTACAATGGGGGCTGGGCTGCCATCGGCAATGATGGCGGCGCAACTCAACCCGGAGAAACGCGTGTTGGCAATATGCGGTGATGGGGGATTCATGATGAACTCCCAAGAGCTGGAGACCGCAAAAAGGGTTGGGCTTAATTTAGTCGTTATGGTCCTCAACGATGGGTCTTACGGCATGATTCGCTGGAAGCAGCAAATAGCGGGTATGGCTGATTGGGGGCTAGAGTTCGATAACCCTGATTTTGTCCAGTACGCCAATGCTTATGGCATTAAAGGGCATAGAGTAACCAGTGCTGAAGCATTTGAGCTGGTAATGGCTCAGGCTTTTGAGGAGGGCGGCGTCCACTTAATTGATGTCCCCGTTGACTACACTGCGAATAAAACCGTGTTAATTGATGAATTAGCCTCAAAGGTTTGCTTATTATGAGTTCAGTTAAAGTTGAGAACCCTTTCAATCAAGAAGTCATTGGTGAAGTAAAGCTATCCAGTTGGGATGAATTAGACGCCATGTTGCAGCAAGCGCACGAGACGTTTGCTGACAAGACGCAGCGACTCGCTGCCCATGAGCGTATTGAAATCTTAAATCGTTGTGCTGCGTTGATGCGAGAGCAGAAAGATGATCTGGCAATGCTCATTGCAACTGAAGGTGGTAAACCATTAAAAGACGCTATTATTGAAGTCGCTCGGGCTATTGATGGTGTTGAGCTCTCTGCCAAAGAATTACTGAATTTGAAGGGGCAGCAGATCCCGATGGATCTGACTGCCGCCGGATCGGGCAGGGTGGCATTTTCCTATTGTGAACCCATCGGTCCCGTAGTGGCTGTCTCGGCGTTTAACCATCCCCTGAATTTAATCGTCCATCAAGTCGCGCCAGCTATTGCTGTTAATGCGCCGATTTTAATTAAACCTGCCAATGACACCCCTTTAAGCGCAATAAAACTTGTTGAGTTGCTCTATGACGCTGGGCTCGATGAAAAATGGTGCCGTTGTTTCCTGGCTAAAAGAGAAGATACTGAACGTGTAGTGACCGACTCAAGAACCGCTTTTTTCTCATTTATTGGCTCACCAGGCGTTGGTTGGTATCTACGCAGTAAACTGGCTGCTGGTACTCGTTGTGCGTTGGAGCATGGGGGCGCTGCACCTGTTATCGTCGATAAAAATGTAGATATAGATGCAATATTGCCTTCAATAGTGAAGGGCGGTTTTTATCACTCAGGACAAGTTTGTGTGTCGGTACAGCGTATTTTCGTCGATAACCAAATCCTTGATACGTTTACCGATAGGCTGGTGGAGCACGTTCAACAGCTAGTGGTTGGTGATGCAAGGGAGATTGAGACCGACTGCGGACCGTTAATTCGGCCGAAAGAGTGCCAGCGGGTTGCAGAATGGATTGAGCAAGCTCAAAACAGTGGTGCTCAAATATTGGTTGGGGGGCGGGTGTTATCAGCAACACTGTATGAGCCGACAGTTATCCTGAACCCTGCTGATGATCTTAATGTTTCCGCCAAAGAGATTTTCGGCCCGGTGGTCTGTGTCTATGGTTATGATCAAATCTCAGAAGCCTACCAGCGCGCGAACAATGTGCCATTTTCATTCCAAGCAGCGGTATACACCGAGAGCTTAGAAATCGCTTTGCAGGCCCAGCATCAACTCGACGCATCAGCTGTTATGGTTAATGATCACTCTGCATTTCGGGTCGATTGGATGCCCTTTGCCGGGCGAAAAGAATCTGGGTATGGGATTGGCGGGATACCATACACCATGCATGATTTTACCGAAGAGAAGATGGTTGTAATTAAGTTGCCTGACTGATTAAAGTATACGGGAGAGCAAGAGATGAGCCGTCATTTTGATCTAATTTGGATTGGAACTGGTCAAGCTACAATGAGTATCTTGCCTAGGGTATTAAATGCAGGGAAAAGCGTAGCTGTAATTGAATCTGATAAGTTTGGTGGAACCTGTGTCAACAGTGGTTGTACACCAACTAAAACGCTGGTGGCGGCAGCGCATGCTATCTTCCAGGCTAAGAGGGGAGATGATTTTGGGTTTAGTATAGGCGAGCTCAAAGTCGATTTTGAAAAGGTGATGGCCCCACAAAAGAATGGTCGAACACGTGCAACGCAAGGTATCGAAGATGCCTTAAGAGCTTTCAAAAATTGCACAGTGTTTAAAGGAATTGGCCAGTTTGTCGATGATCATACAGTAAGTGTTGGTGATATGACTCTCAAAGCCGACCATATTGTGATAAATGTCGGTAGCAGGCCTAGAGAAGTTGATATTCCAGATATTTGCTCTGTTAATTGGCTGAATAACAAGAGTCTATTGGATATCTCTGAACTTCCTGAACACCTAGCCATTGTTGGAGGAAGCTATATTGGTCTTGAATTTGCGCAGATCTTTCGCCGGTTTGGAAGTCAGGTGACTGTCTTTGAACGTGGCCAGCAGCTTATGTTTAGAGAGGACCCGGATGTTGCTTCAATTGCGGATGAGGTGCTTACCTCTGAAGGAATTGAAATTGTCTATCAGAGCAAAATAGTGGAAGTCTCATCATCAAATTCAGGTGAGGGAGGGCAGGTATGTATTCAATATACTAAAGATGGGATCAGTGCCACATTGAATGCATCGCATATTTTATTTGCTATTGGCCGAGAGCCAAATAGCGATAAATTAAATGTAACGAACGCAAATATCTTACTTAATGATCGCGGTTTTATTCAAGTTAATGAGAAGGTGCAAACTAGCCAACCTCATATCTATGCCATTGGAGATGTGAATGGCCAAGGTGCCTTCACGCATACTTCGGTTAATGACGGCGAAATCTTTTGGGACCATTATAGCCGACAGCTCGGCATCAACTCCGAATTTATGGATCTTGATCGTGCCTTGTCGACTCGTAATCAAATATACGCGATGTTCATTGACCCGCCTTTAGCTCGCGTAGGGCTCAGTGAGTCTGACGCACAAAAAATGGACAAAAATATCCATGTGGCAACGCTTCCTATGGAAAGGATTGCGCGAGCTAGGGAAAAGCAAGAGACCAGTGGAATTGTGAAGATACTGATTGATATGGATAGTGAGCAAATTGTCGGCGCTACGGTATTTGGAACTGGAGGTGATGAGGTTATTGGTGTCTTTGCTGCCTTTATGCAGACAAAAACGTCATATAAACATTTCCGTCAAACAGTTTTTCCACACCCGACAGTCGGAGAGTTGATGCCATGGATTATCGATAACCTTAAGCCAATAAAGTGATCTTACTTATTTAACACTCATAGCTATGCTAGATAAACACATTTCAGCACTTACTTTACACATCATTTTTCTACTTCAATGCCAAAATATAGACATGTTTTACAGTAGAGCGCTGTTTAAGGCAGCGAATCTACAACCAATTAGATGGAAGGTAAATGATGAGTGGCTCAATGGTTTTAGTCATTATAACCACCGCTGCAATGGCGGATAGTGGATTAGCAGAAGAATACATTACTCGAAAGTCTTCGAATGAATTTCAGTTAGCTTGGAATACAACGGCTATGGATAAGTTTAATGATACTGGCCCTATTTGTATATATAGTTATGATTGTAATGACTTATCTGTTTAATATTGTCTTTCATTTCTTAAGGATGTGTAGAAGGTCAGAATCTAAAGTGAGGTCATATGATATATCATATGAATTTTATAAGTGAATTAGTTCCATTATCTATAATTATTCTATTTATTGTCTGTCTTCTTGTTATCTTAGTAACGATATTTATAGAGAGTAAAGGCATTAAATAAAAGATAATTGATGATACTGTCAGATTTTATATTAAAAGTATGAGGTGAAGTATGATAAAGTCAAATATGGTTTTTATTTCCTTGTTTCTATGTGTTTCGCAAGTTAAAGCTGATATTTCAGCGAATGATACCTCTTATGCAGGCTGGGTACAAAAAAAGGAATCACCTGAGTCAATAAGTATTAGCGAGGCAAGAGAATTTATAGGTAAAGATACAAATTATACATTTAATGATTCTGTAATGTCATCCCTTGAATTATCAAAAGAAGCAGAACCCGAAGAATTAATTGTGATGGTTATTAAATCTAAACGATGATAGCTATTGAATGTTTTTATGAGCAAATGGGATTTTATACTCCCTTATCTAACAAATGGCTACTTTAGTCATTTAAAGTACCAAATCTGTGTTTTGAACTACCGAGGCTCACTTGTAAGGCTGAGGCTTGTATGCCCTCTTTGTTCGATACAACTAACTTCTCTACACTTGCTGTCTTAATATGAAAAGCAGGACTCTAGTTTTAAAAACGCTTGGTCGGTAATAATCGCAATGAGTGCGACCAGAATACCGCCTTGTAGAATGAAAGCCATATTGTCTGTCAGTAAGCCAGCAATAATAACCTCACCCAAGCCTTTAGAGGCGACGGTCGAGCCTATTGTCGCAGTACCTATGCTGATTATCAACGAGGTACGAATACCAGAGATAATGATCGGTAGCGCAAGAGGTAATTCAACTTGGTATAGTTGCTGGTACTTGCTCATGCCCATGCCTTTTGCTGCTTCAAGGACACTTTTGGGTGTTTGCTGCAACCCTGTCACGGTGTTTTCGAAAATGGGTAGCAGGCCATAGAGAAACAAGGCAACCAGCGTAGGCTTTAAGCCAAAACCCAGTGTAGGAATTGCCAATGCCAACACCGCAACAGGTGGGAAAGTTTGCCCAAGGTTGGCCACGGCTCTTGCGAGAGGAAGGAAGTCTTTCCCTGATTCTCGTGTGACGAGTATGCCGCATAGTAAAGCAATGATTGTGGCAGCTCCGATGGATAAAAATACCACCAGCATGTGCCAAAAAATCAAGTTGGTGAATGTATCTCTATAATATATAACCGGAGCATCAATGTGATTGAATTTGGAAAGCAGCGGTTCGATGAACTCAATACGATAAGCCAGTAGCACCAGTATACTTAGCGGGACGACAAGTCCACTCCATTGCTTGATTGAATGTGAGTTCATGATTTGGCTCCTTTGCTCAGGATGTCACTAAGAGACACCTCCCCTACAACGCAACCATTTTCATCCACCACGGACAGATTTTCCACACCCTCCCAGATATGCATTGAAACCGCATCACGCAAGTTGGTACTTAAAGGGATGTGCAGCCTTGCATTGCCATTAATTGGAGCACGGGTGTTGTTCATAACATCCCCGACCTGATTGAGGGTCAGTAGACGCAGAGAGCGATCTAAGCCACCGACTATATCGCTGACAAAGCCGGGTTTGGGATTTCTTAGTAAAGATTGGGGCGAATCAAACTGAAGTAGTGCGCCTTTATCCATAACAGCGATGACATCAGCCATTTTGATTGCTTCGTCGATATCATGGGTGACCATAATGGTTGTGATGCCGAGTATTTTCTGGATGCTCAATATTTCATCTTGTAGGCTTTCACGGGTTAACGGGTCGAGGGCACCAAAAGGTTCATCCATTAGTAATACTTCTGGCTTTGCCGCAAGTGCGCGTGCAACGCCGACACGTTGCTGCTCGCCACCAGAGAGTTGGTGAGGGAATTTGGTTGAAAAGCGTTCATAGTTCAAGTGGAATAGCTCTAGCAGCTCTTTTACCCGTTGTGTGGTTTTCACCTTGTCCCATCCGAGCAATGCAGGTACGGTGGCGATATTATCAAACACATTACGGTGTGGAAAAAGTCCGACGCCTTGAATGGCATAACCGATACGGCGCCTTAAAGACTCCGCGGCTATGGTGGAAACGTCTTGGTTATTGATAAGCACCTTGCCAGCGCTTGGCTCTATCAGGCGGTTGATCATTTTCAGTGTGGTGGATTTTCCGCAACCCGATGTACCGATCAAGGTGCAAAATTGACCGGTTTCAACGGTTAAAGAGACATCTTTCACCGCAGTTTGATCGCCAAATGTTTTAGTTAATGCCTGTAACTCAATCATGATCTGTTGCCTTTAACGACTTCTATGACGGCATCAATTAATACCGCGGAAACGAAAGATAGAATCAGGGTAGGTATAGCCCCGAGGATAACCAGATCCGTTGCGGTTTGGCCTAATCCTTGGAAGATGTAGGTACCAAAACCACCCCCGCCGATGAGTCCAGCAACAGCGACCAAGCCGATATTCATCGTCACAACGATCCGGATGCCTGAAAGGATAACGGGCAGAGCGAGAGGCAACTCAATGCCAAAAAGGATCTGGCGGGCATTCATGCCCATTCCTTTTGCGGCATCAAGCGTTTTGGGATCTAACTTGTCAAAGCCTGCAATCGTATTACTGACAATAGGGAGCAGGGAGTAGAAGAATAGGGCGATAACTGCGGGGGCAGCACCGATCCCTTTAATACCAAGATCAGAGAGGGCAGGGAACCTCAAAGCAATATAGCTAAGAGGAATCATCAAAATGCCAAACATTGCAAGGCTAGGGATGGTTTGAAGAACATTGAGAATCGGTACAACAGTACGTCTTACAGCCTGTGAGCGATGACATTTTATTCCTAAAGGGATGCCAACTACTATTGCAGGAATAAGGCTACCAAAAGACAGTTGCACATGGCGTATAGCTTGCTGCCAGAAGGTTTCTTGGTTTTGGTATTCTTTGATAATGGATAGGTTATCCAGCGAACCTGTTTCGAATATACCTACAATGGCAATTACAACGGACGAGATGAAGAGCAGGCGTTTTAGGCCGCGTAGGTTCAACTTGATGACCACGTCGGTTAATAGTAGCCCCAATAAAAAAAGGCTGGTCCAAAAACCGCTCCCTAAAGAAACTCGAGCAAAAGGGGAAGCCTCTGCTATCAGGTTATTGGCACTTATCCCGACAATATATACAAGAAGAAAAGCCGAGGCTGAGCATAGAACTAGTTGGATTTTGTACATCATCGTCGTCAAGGCGCTAAACACCGTCAGGCTCATCAGTACACCAAACATAGTTAGATGACTTGAGGATAATACTTCTGCGAGAAAGAAGCCTTCACCGGGCATGATGCGATTTGGTTGAAGGTGAACAAAGGGTAAGATAATCAGTGAGAATACCGTAAGTACACTCACTGATAGGCCCAGCTTGTCGATAGGTAAGAACTTCAAATTAGTACCTTGAACAGATTTTCTGGTTGTAATTACTTAATGAATCCGTTGGCTTTTAGGTAGCTTTTTGCAACAGAACTTGCACTTTCACCACCTATCGCAATTCGGCTGTTGAGGTTTTGCAGGGTATCTAGGTCGAGCGAGGAAAAAATAGGATTAAGAATATCATCGATTTGAGGGTGGGCCTGCAACACGCTTTCACGAATGATCGGAGTGGGTGCATATACAGGTTGCACCCCTTTGTCGTCTTCCATCACAACCAGCCCAACGGAGGCAATAGCACCATCAGTGCCATATACCATGGCAGTGTTGGTTTTATCTGTCTGAAGAGCTGCAGCACGAATTGTCGCGGCCGTATTACCGCCAGATAGGACAAGCAATTGGCTATCCTTCAATTCGAACTCATAGGTTTTCTGGAAGGCAGGAAGCACGGCTGGAGTGGAAACGAACTCAGCAGAAGCCGCAAGTTTAATCTCCCCGCCCTTGCTAACAAATTGCCCAAAATCAGACATGGTTTTTAGATTGTTAGGCTCAGCAATTTCTTTTCGTACTGCTAACGCCCAGGTATTGTTTGCCTTAGCAGGGGTAAGCCAGACAATTTTATTAGTATCGTAGTCTAGGCTTTTTGCCATGTCATAGCCGTTTTGGAAGTGTTTCCAAGCATCATCAGCGGTTTTGTTGAAGAAGAAGGCGGCATTGCCGGTATATTCAGGGTAAATATCTATTTCACCAGCGAGCAGCGCTTTGCGGACTATAGGGGTGCCGCCTAGCTGGACGCGGTTCTCGACATTAATTCCTGCACCTTGCAAAGATAAGTAGATAATTTGGCCGAGCAGCCCGCCCTCAGTATCAATCTTAGAGGACACAACAACGGGATCTTTAGCAAAGACGTTTGGTGCTGAGATGAAGGCGGCTAGTAATAGAGCATTTAGTGTGGTTTTTTTCATCAACATTTGTCCTTAGTTGTTGATTTTGCAAAGCCTTCCATATGGCCTTGCTTATCATTTCTTTTCAATATGTCCAAAGTAACTGATTTTTTAGAGCGATACCAGTACATAGTTGTACATGTGTGGGTTACAACAGTGTTACATTCTGGCAGCATGCGGGGCGGAAATGTAAACAAGCTTAAAGTTAGAGCCTTACGTAGAAGTGCAGCTCTACAAGCATTTAAATGGTAGATCAATAATACATTGATATAGATAATCGTCATCAGGTTGTTGCAATTAAGTATTGATGATTTTAATTGTTAGGGTCTATTCCATTGATATGTGTTTTCGAGACAAGTAACTTATTTCGATATTGTTCTTCTTGTCTTCGTTACATCTTAAGTTGCTATTGAATATGACTACGAGTAAAAACGCTAGAACTGCTGTTAAGGTTTTCATGATGTTACCTATTCGAAGTGATGATGAACTTCATGTGTTGAATTTATGTGTTCGTTGTTTACTGATATAATTATACGATGTATACGTTGAAGTGGCTGTGTGTTTATCAATAGGTAAAGTGTAAAAATATGGGGTGTTGATGTTATTTCAATGCCTTCATGGAAAATAAAGTAAACCCCTCGGCGGAGAGGGGTGTAGATCGTATTTATATAACCTTAATAAGTTATGCATGGCTTATTTTACTTATGAACAGGAATGAATCTTTTCGTTGATGCAAAATTACCATTTTCATCAGTTGCTGTGATAGTCATTGTACGAGAAGAGTTATAGTGGCTAGGAATATATACCCGTCCGAATTGTGATGTTTGATAATGCTCCTCATGGTTATTGTTTACTGTGATATTAACACCAGCCTCACGGGTTCCATTCTTTTCTACCTGTACCCAAGCACCACCATTATCAGGGGTGACTTTTAGAGTGAGTGGGTTGGCAGAAAAAGCGACTGCTGAGAACATTGATGAAGCTAGAATAATAGTGGTAATTGATTTAGACATAATATCACCTCGTTTTACAGTTGATGTTGATGTTGATGTTGATGTTGATGTTGATGTTGATGTGATTATTCTATGATGATTCTAATCGGAATAATGTGTGTCTATATATTGTCATTGTGTAAACATTGACAAATTAAGTGATTTTTTATTTGTGCAACAAAATTTAACCTGTAATTAGACGAATAAGTCCTAATCAATTCCAATGTGTTTAAACTATGCTTTAGTGGGCGATAAATATGACTTAGTCGAGTATTCAATTATCGTAAGTCATCAAAGTTGATTGCACGGAGTTAAACAAATGAAAAATAACAAGCTATTAACGGCAATGGTGTCATGTTTTCTATTCATGTCTTCGACGAGTATACAAGCTGCTGGCGATGCCAAGAAAGGAGGAGATGGACTGCCTGATCCTGGAGTGCAACTTGTTAAAGGTGAAACTGCAATTGTTATCACTGATCCTCAGATTGATTTCCTCTCCCCTGATGGTGTTGCCTGGGCCCTTGTCGGCAAAAGTGTGACTAAAAACGGTACTGTTGAGAACATTGAAAAGTTGATGAAAATAGCAGGCGAAAAAGGTATCCCTCTTATTATCTCTCCGCACTATTATGCTCCGCAAGATCTTACATTTAAGCATGGTGGTGCATTAGAGCACGCTATGCATGGTATTAAGATGTTTGAAGGGGATGAACGTTTAGATCAAGGCGGTTTCAAAAAAGGCTCCGGGGCAGACTTCATGCCGCAATATAAAAAATACATCAACAATGGCAAGACAGCCGTTGCCAATCCGCATAAAGTCTATGGACCTGACACCAATGACACTGTTCTGCAGCTGCGCAAGCGTGGCGTAAACAAAATTATCCTTGCTGGTATGTCAGCGAACCTATGTACAGAATCACATTTACGTGAGTTCATGGAGCAAGGTTTTGAAGTATTGGTTGTAAAAGATGCGACTGCAGCTGCACAGCTGCCTGATATGGACGGTTATGCTGCTGCAATGATAAATGTCCGCATGATTGCCAATTCTGTGAAGACGACGGAAGAAGTGCTGGCGCAAATAAACAAAGAGCTATGATAGCCAAGTGATGTTATCGAGTGGTGAGGTTAATTTGCCTCACCCTATTTTGTTTTTAAGTTATCTCTATATCTTCATCTGTTCCTTTCAAGTAACTGTTGGTAACTAAAGCCTAATGTCCAGCCATATATAATATGAAAAAATAAAGTTGCTCCAGCGGCCTTAACTCCAATGCCTAGCCCGAATCCGAACAAACTGTGGCCAGCTAAAGGCATCAATACAAGCATCATGAGTAACCATGCGGTTATACTGAAGATAATACTTTTAATAATATGACTCTTTGAGGGTAAAATAGTGATTAGTTTCTCATAGGCCATTCCCCATATAACAATACCTATGAACATATGGATTGCCCAACCCGCTGTCGGCTTTAAGTTAAGTTGCTCTTTGAAAGGGATAAGGCTATTTAATATTTCGATTGGGTTAAGTTCTGGCAAAATATTCAGTGTGCTTTTAATTGCCATAATAGTGCTCAATGTGAGAGTTGCAAATAATCCAGCCTCTATGCCGAAAGTACGTTGGTGTCGCTTACGATATACACACATAAGGTTTCTCACTCTATTGGATTAAACTCGTTCTTTGTTTTCATTTATTAGTATCTATAAATATTCAGGTGAGCGATGTGTTCTTCTGTAGCTGAAATGTGTGCTGGGAATGCGTACACATATACTTTTCTAGTACACACATTTGTGTCTTTTCTTTACACATCCATTTGTCTGTTTTGATTTCATAATGTATCCCGTCAACAAGAAATACAGTAACTAAATAAACACTACTCAGCGTATCAAGGAATATATTATGAAAATGTTAATTACAAACCTATCGGCTATTGCTTTAACCATTATGGCGTCTACTGGTGTAGCCAAGGCCAACATGCCAGACCCTGGTATGGAATATGTAAAAGGTCGTACTGCAATTGTTATTACTGATCCTCAGATTGATTTCCTTTCGCCAAAAGGCGTAGCTTGGGGCCTTGTGGGTAAGAGCGTGACCAAGAATGGTACGGTCGGTAATATTGAAAAACTGATGAAAATCGCCGGTGAGAAAGACATACCATTAATCATCTCGCCACACTTTTACGCCCCCACTGATCTGGAATTCAAACACGGTGGCGCCCTTGAGCATGCGATGCACCACATTCATATGTTCGAGAGCGATGAGCGCCTAGACCAAGCCGGGTTCAAAGAAGGTACTGGGGTGGATTGGATGCCGCAATACAAGAAATATATCAACAATGGTAAAACGGCGGTATCAACACCCCATAAAGTGTACGGTCCAGATTCTAACGACACGGTATTACAATTGCGTAAACGCAATATCGATAAAATTATCTTAGCGGGTATGTCGGCAAATTTGTGTACAGAATCACACATGCGTGAATTTATGGAGCAGGGGTTTGAAGTTCAGGTGGTTTCCGATGCCACAGCCGCAGCTCAGTTACCGGGCTATGATGGCTATGCTGCAGCAATGACTAATGTTCGAATGATTGCCAACTCAGTGAAAAGCACAGAAGAAGTTCTGGTACAAATTAATGAAGAGCTTTAATTTTATCGGGTATTTCAAGCTAGATTTATGTCTAGCTTGAACCCCCATCGGGTGGTTTTCATGGAGAAGAATATCATTGAACTCAAGCGAAATCGCGCGCAATTAACGGTATTGAGATCACGTCTTTTGTCCAGCAAAATGCTTGTTTCCAAACGGGTGGCGAGAATGATGTTATTGACTAAACTTCAATATAAAGCAGAGGCTTAGCTTGATTTTAGTGAAGGTGAATAAATGGGCATGGGGTGCATGAACCATCAAGAAGCAAAAGATTTATTGTTGACACTATTACCGGAAGATAATCTCAGTTTAATTAAAGTTGAGGTGTTCCGGTTATCGTGGGAAGGCAAAGGATACAACATCATCTCAGAGGAAAGTGGTTACGACCATGATTATGTCCGCAAGGCAGGTTCACAACTATGGCAGGAACTGAGCAAGCTTCTCTCAACCAGCGTAACTAAACGGAACTTCAGACCGCTGTTAGAACAGAGGCTTAAAGATGACAAGGCGAGCTTTTCTAAAAGCCTAGAGTTTCCCGGTGGAGCGATGCTGGTCAGCTCCCCCTTCTACATTGAACGTAGTTTGGAGGAGTCACGGGCTTATAATGAAATATCCAAGCCTGGTTCAGTCGTACGTATTAAAGGCCCCCGAAAAATGGGGAAATCCTCATTGATGCTGAGAGTCATGGACCAAGCTGAAAGTAATGGATTTCAGGTCGTTAATATCGACTTTCTCAAAGCAGACAGCCAGATATTGAGTGATCTCGATAAGTTACTGCGCTGGATTTGTTATCAAGTCGATTGCCAGTTGAGTTTAAATAGTGATATCGATGCGGTATGGAATGACTTAATTGGCAGTAAACTTAGTGCCAGTAATTATCTACAAGATGTTGCCCTTCAGCAATCAGAGACACCGGTACTGCTGGTAATTAATGAGCTTAACGCGCTCTATGACTATGAAGAGGTAGCGAAAGACTTTCTGCCACTCTTGCGATCCTGGAATGAGGAATCAAGGCATAACGAAAGTATGCAAAAACTCAGGCAGTTGCTGATATATTCCACAGAAGCTTACGTTAAATTAGATATAAACCTTTCTCCGTTTAACATTGGATTACCTATCGAGTTAGATTGCTTTAACGGCGATCAACTTGAGCACCTAGCCCATGCTTATGGTTTTAACTGGCGAAATGATGGGAACGTCAAAAGCCCAATTTCACTCCTACTGACGACGGTCGGTGGGCACCCGTATCTGACACAACAAGCACTCTATGATTTAGCAAGCCGTCAGGGGGTGGTTGAGAGCCCCTATAACGCGCTCAAAGCGCTTTTGAAGTGCTCGACTGAGTCGGGGGGCCTATATGAACCGTTTTTGCAGCAGCTGATAACGGATGTAAAGGGTAACTCAGATGCACTGGCTGGGATGCAAAAAATCACCCTCGGGAAGTTGTCTGATTTGTCACTCATTGAGCGTCACCAATTAGAGCGTCTTGGTATTGTGTCAGTGCAGAACGGGCAAGTTACTATAGACCAGCGGTTGGTGACAGACTACGCGATAGCCAATATATGATGGATAGCCATCAATCTGCGAAACACCGATTTCAGGTCGGTGGCAGCATATCCGGTGAAACGTCCTACTATATTGCTCGGCATGCTGATAAAGAACTGTATGAGGCCTTGATAAGACAAGAGCTGTGCTATGTGTTCAATTCCCGTCAAATGGGTAAGTCCTCTTTACTTTTCGAAATCAAAAGAAGATTACAAGCATATGGAAAGCGCTGTGTGTTTATCGATCTAAGCCGGATCGGCAGCGTTAATGTCAATGTACAGCAATGGTATGCGGGTATTATCCATGAACTTTGGAGAGGCTTTGAGCTACCTACAGGCAAGATGATGCTTGAATGGTGGGAGTCGTTAGGCGATATTCCTCCAGCGCAGAAGCTCTCTCAGTTTCTCCAAGAACACCTGCCTACACACTATCCTGATGATGAGCTCATTGTATTCTTTGATGAGGTCGACTCGGTTCTAAGCCTTTCATTTAATACTGACGATTTTTTTTCGGTGATCCGCGCTTGTTTCAATCTTCGGGCTGATAACCAAGACTTAACGAGGGTGACCTTTGCCTTTTTTGGTGTTGCGGTACCGGGTGATTTGATTTCGGATGAAAGGCGTTCACCATTTAATATTGGACGTGCCATATCAATGGAAGGGTTTACTGATGAGGAAGCTTGTCCTTTTCAGCAAGGGTTGCGGGTACCTGGTAAAGATAGTAGCAAGTTATTATCTGCCATTTTGCATTGGAGTGGTGGCCAGCCGTTCTTAACCCAAAAGATTTGTCAGCTTGTCACATATTTTTCTGCCGAAGCGCCGACTGTGCTGGATGAAGAGGCATGGATCAACCAATTGATCCTAGAGCATATAATCCAAAACTGGGAAAGCAAAGATAACCCAGAGCATATAAGAACCATCAGGGATCGGATGCTGCTGGATGAGTGCTTTAGTACCAACAATCTTTCAAACTACGGGAGAATACTGGCTTCCGCGAATGAATCGCTCGCCATTGAGGATGTGGGGGAATACCGCAGACTGTACTTGACCGGGCTGATCGCCGTCCATAATGGATATGCGAGTCCGAGGACGAAGGTTTACCGGCGTGTTTTCAACGAAGAATGGTTATCTTTGCAGTTAGAGTCAAGGCGGCCTTATGCACAAAACATCAAGGCTTGGCAGAGCTGTGGTGATGACGAATGGTTATTGTCTGGCGATGAACTTGAACGGGCTGTTTCATGGTCCGAAAACAAACACCTATCTGAAGAAGACCACCGCTTTATCGCTGCCAGTAGGGAAAAGCAGCAGAAGCAAGTTCAGAATTGGAATGAACGATTACAAGAAGAGATTGCCCAGCGAAAACTTGCTGAGAGTGAACTTCAAGCCGCTCTCGAGGAATTGCAGCAAGCCAAAGTGGATGCAGAAAAAGCCAACGAAGCGAAGTCGAACTTTTTGGCGAGAGTCAGCCGGGAAGTGAGAACCCCCATTAACTCAGTGCTCGGTCTTAGCCATTTGGCACTACAAAGAGAAGAAACGGTTTCTGGACGTGAGTATTTGAAGAAAATCCATCGAGCGACCAGTTATATGCTCGGGGTAATCAATGACATCGTAGATATCAATAAGCTAGAGCGAGGAGAGCTATTGCTTTCCAATGATACCTTTTATGTCGATGATGTACTGGATAATCTATTGGACATCATAATTCCCAGCCTTCACAGAAAAGGGTTGGAGTTTAAGTTAAAGCAAACGACTGAACTGCTTCCACCGCTTTATGGTGATGGAAATCGGCTTCAGCAAGTGTTGCTCAACCTTGCCAGCAATGCTTTTCGGTACACGCATTCTGGCATTATTGAAATTCGTGTCGACAAACTTGATCAGACAGACGATTACGTAAGGCTTCTGTTTGGGCTGCGTGATAGTGGCTGTGGTGTTTCTGAGCAAGAGGTTGAAGGTGTTGTCTGCAAGAGTGAAGACTCTATTATTAAACCCGGCTTAGGGTTATCGCTGTGCTGTGAACTCATCGAGTTGATGGGTGGAAAACTTAAAGTCGCGAGTAAACCAAACTATGGTTCGGACTTCACATTTACGGCAACGTTTAATGTGAAGAACTCGACTGATTATAAAGAAGCTACTGAGCTCTTTAATATCGCATTGATAGGTGTTGAGAATAAGCAACTGCTTCATCAATTAGAGCTTATCGGGCATTGCGTTTCGGTTATTCAGCTTGAGTCAGCGTGTAGAGAAGAGCTTGAGAGGGCAGATAAAATCCTGATTGATGCCGAGGAGCTGGAGCACAATTCAGGCAAACTTTCCCCCTTGCTGACGGCGATACAAGGAAATGCCGCGTTGGAGATCCATCCGTTGTTATTTACGTTTAATCAAAAACGACTTGATACGATGTTGCTTCCTCTGTCGGCTGCAATTACCTATCCATGTAGTACTCGGTACCTTGTGAATATGCTATCTAAGTCCCGCCGAGCGGTGTCTAGTGCAGTACTTCCCAAGTTTATTATTCCTTATAAGGTGCTAGTGGTAGATGATGACGAAATTAACCAACAGATAGTTGGAGAACTCCTGGATCAGCATAACCTACGTTTCGTTGTTGCCGAAAATGGTGCTGAAGCTATCGAGCAACTGGTAACACAAACATTCGACTTAGTGTTGATGGATATTGAAATGCCTGTGCTCGATGGTATTAGTACCGTTCAGCGAATACGGCAGATGGCAAAAGATGACAGCCGGTTCGATTATCTCAGTGAGCTACCTATTATCGCGATGACGGCTCATGCCTTGGTCGGAGATAAGGCACGCTTTGTCAAGCTGGGGCTGGATGAACATTTAACTAAGCCGATTGATCCCCCTGTATTTTCAACTGTTTTACGTAAGTGGTTGCCAGAAGACTTACCTGATCCTAAGGTCAACGCAGTTTCTGGGCGGGATGATAAGGAAGAATTGTTATCAATTGAACCTTTAGATGGAATTGACGTAGCAACGGGAGTGGCGCGTTGCGGAGGTAACCATCAACTGTATTATAAACTGCTACTGGAATTTGCTAACAGCTACCAACACGCGTTGAACTTGCAGCGCTCCGAACACGATGTGTTTGCCTCAAAATGCCACAGTATCAAGGGAAGTGCGGGTAATCTAGGTTTGACCATGATCGCCCAGAACGCTTCGGATCTTGAACGTAAATACCAAACTGAAGGTGTATTCACCGAGATGGAAATTAGCCATTTCCTGCAATTATTGGCGATTCAATGCCAACAAGTCATCGATAAATATCAGCCGCATGCCGTCAATACCGACTGCGAGCAAAAGCCCGCTGTTGAGGCGAAAATAAAGATATTGATTCTTTCCGATAATGCAGAACGGCTAAAGCCAATTGTGAAGTATTTAGCTGCCGATTATAAAGTTCTGGTTGCTAGAGCCCCATTTCGTGCCCAAGAGTTATTGGTTAAACATGCGCGTTTAGGCTCGCCAGTGCAATCGATGATTGCATTTCCAACCGGCGATAATGAAGCCATATTTCGCATAGCTGACAGTAACCGCGAGCTGAGAGTCATCTTAGCTGGGGATATCAAAGATGAAGCATTTTTGGAAAAAGCGCTTGCTTCTGGTGTGAGCGAATTTCTTCCCCAGTGTCCTGCTCCTCTCTTAGTCAAGTTACGCCTTGAGCAGGGAAGGTAGCTTTCTAGGGGTAAGGTGATAACTCAGGGAAGTATATTATTTTGCTTTACAGTCAATTTAAAGCGAGGGGATTCTAAGTGCATTCAAAGACAGAAACTTTGTTTAGCGTTTTATTTCGAACGACTTTTTTGGCTTTGATCCCCATGATCGGGGGAGCGATTATTGTTCACGCTTTCTACGATGCCACACTCTGGCAGAATCATTTGCTCCATACTTTTATTGAATCTGCTGGCGGTATTATAGGAATTGTACTTGCTATATCTTTATCCGTCCTGATCACCAAGGCTAAGCTTCCGGCAAATTATACTTGGCTGGTTGGAAGTTTTGTCGGTATGTGTGTGCTTGATATTTCCCATGCCTTAGTCGATGTCGGTATTGAGTTTGTTTGGCTACATTCTCTGGCGACTTTTGTTGGTGGTATGCTTGCCATGTTGGTATGGCTGCCAGAGCGTTATTCTCGCCAATTGAGCCCTATTAGCTTAGGGATAGCATCATTTACTGTCTTCACTCTGGTGAGCCTGTACTCCATTTTGTTTCCCGAGCAACTTCCTCCGATGCTGAATGAAGATGGCGACTTTTCCTTTTACGCCAAGTTTTTAAACCTGACAGGTGGATTAGGTTTTCTTATTAGCTGGCTGCATTTTGCTATTAGCTACTTTAAGCGGAGCCAGGTTGAAGACTTTTACCTTTCCAATCAAGTGTGTTTTTTCGGCCTTGCAGGTATGCTCTTTCAATTATCAGTGCTTTGGGATGGTAACTGGTGGTTATGGCACATGCTGCGGGCCATGGCGATATTACTTCTGGCGTTTTACTTTTTGAGCCAGTTCTATGCGGAAGTTAGAAAACTGGAGCGAGATAATCGCAGCGTTAATGAAACAACCCAATCTATCTTCGAGTCATTGGTTGATGGATTAATCATTCTCGATAGTGATAGTCGAATCATTCAATTTAGCTCTGCAGCTGAAGAGATTTTGGGTTACAGGGCAGAAAATATTCGTCAGCATCGATTGGAGATCATGGATCCAACCTCTGAGAAAACACACATTAGAACGGATATATTTACGGTTCTAAATGAAGCTGCTTCAACGAGTGAATTGTCAATTAAACACCAGCTGGGATATTTTGTTTCTACCGACATCTACACCTCAATATGGGAGAGGCGTAATCATTCTTTTGTTGTGCTGATTATACGGCCTAACAAAAAAAGAAAGCAGAGAGAAGCGAAGATGCGGCTCGCAGATGCGACGATGGACAATACACAGGATATGGTATTTTGGATTGTTCCCGAAAGCGGTCGTATTGAATATGTAAACCAAGAAGCTGTAAAAGCACTGGGTTACGATAGCGGTGAGCTTGTATCAAAACGTATTACCGACATTGATGATGTTGTAACGGATGATCTATGGGATGGCTTCCAGCAGGTATTACAGCAAGATGGAAAACGACTTTTTGAAAGTGTTCATAAACGAAAGGATGGCAGTACTTTTCCTGTTAGCGTGTCGGCAACTTTGGTCAAGCATGAAAAAAGCCACTACTTTGTCTGTTTGGTCAGAGACATAAGTGAGCAAAAACAAACCGAACATGAACTGATGGAGGCCAAAGAGGAAGCGGAGGCTGCATCCAATGCCAAAGCCGACTTTCTTGCTAACATGTCACATGAGATTCGTACTCCTATGAACGCGGTGATAGGTTTATCACAACTCGCTCTTCAGACTGAACTCTCTGCGAAACAGAGGGGGTACCTAAAAAAGATCCATTTATCGGCTGAAAACCTGCTTGGCATAATTAACGATATTCTTGATATTTCGAAAGTTGATGCGGGCAAGTTAGAAGTGGAACACATTAGCTTTGACCTATCAAACGTCATCAACAATATTGCCGATATCATTGCGGTGAAAGCATCAGACAAAGATTTAGAGTTACTCATCGCGATTGCCCCTGAGGTCCCCTCGTTGCTAAAAGGCGACCCGCTCCGCTTGTCTCAAATACTGCTTAATCTTGCGAACAATGCCATTAAGTTTACCGATCATGGAGAGATCAGGATTGCGATTGATGTCGTGAATCACTCAGGTAAAAGTGTGTCGCTTAGCTTTACTGTGAAAGATACCGGAATCGGTATTAGCCAAGAGCAGCAAAAAGACTTATTTACGGTTTTTTCGCAAGCCGATACATCAGTATCACGTCGCTTTGGTGGTACCGGCCTTGGATTATCAATTAGCAAGAAACTAGCTAATTTGATGGATGGGGCAATAGAGGTTGAGAGTGAACTAGGTCAGGGGGCCGAATTTACTTTGGTTATACCCTTTGACCTTGCGAGTGAAAGTGAGCCGAAGTTCAATCAAGTACTGCCCAGCGAGTTAATTGATAAACGAGTATTGGTTGTAGATGACCACCCTGCGACCCGTGAAATTATTACCCACTATGCCACCATGTTTGGATTAAAGACTCAGCAGGCGGGTTCAGGAGATGAAGCGGTTACCAAAGTGTGTGTACAGGGGGAGCATTTTGATTTGATTCTGATGGATTGGAAAATGCCGGGTATTAACGGATTGGAGGCAGTTCGTTTAATAAGAGAGCAATATTCACAGGAAATACAACCTCTGATTATTATGGTGACCGCTTACAGTAGAGATGAGCTATCTGAGGAGTGTACTAAGTATGGAGTGGTTGACTTTCTCCCCAAGCCAGTCACGCCTTCGGCGTTACATGATGCAATTTTGGATGCCTTTGGCAGAGGTGCTCAACAGAATGAACAAAATACTAGTTTCATTCCTGAGTATGACAGCCTAAAGGGCGCCAAGATATTGTTAGTGGACGATAATGACATTAACCTGTCCATAGCAAAAGAGTTGCTCGAACTGGGAGGAATGGTAGTAGAGACTGCAAATAATGGACAAAGAGCCATTGAATGCCTTTATGCTGAGCCTGATTTCGATGGCGTGCTAATGGATATCCATATGCCGGTAATGGACGGTTATTCCGCGACACGAGAGCTACGCCAAGAACCAAGGTTCCATTCATTGCCAGTTATCGCGATGACTGCCAATGCAATGCTAAGTGATCGGGAAAAGGCGATTGAAGCTGGGATGAACGATCATGTCGCTAAACCTATCGATACCAATAAGATGTATGCAGTTCTCGCTAAATGGATATCAGTAAGCCCGAATAGTTCAGAATTCGAACCTGATAAAGACCTCAAAAAATTACTCTCTCTTCTAGAGGACGGCGATACCGGTGCGATTGAATTTGTACGGTCATTTCAATCATCATTTCCTCAAGAGTGGCAAGATGAATTAACTAAACTGATAGATGATCTGAAGTTCGATGAGGCGAGGTCGTATATTCAAAATAGTAAATAAAACCTTTTTGATTCTCAGGGAGGTGCGCCTAGATACTCTCGGCAGTCCAGGAGGGTGTCTTGAGGTAACTTGGGTATAACGTTGTAAACGGTTGTTGAATATGAATGAATAGCCGCTTGGTGGCTCTTTTATGATCTGGTGTTGCTTTTCTTGGAATTGAGAAAATGAAGACGAGAATGCTCGTCTAGGCTTTTGGAATACCTGTCAGTATTTGAGTGTAAATCATTTGATGTTATAGATATCTTTAAATCGCTTTGCCGCTGTTAATTAATTTGTTTTAAACGGCTGGCAAGCTTACTTTTCCAGATTTATTTCAATAAAGAGAAGGATATATATATCAATAGGTTGATAATTCACAAATGAAGGAGTTGGGTTTGAATTTAACAAGAGTTGCGTTTTATTTAAGTTAAGTGATTATTTAGAACCGCATCTCACAGGAAATTTTATAAAACTTAAAGTTGGTTAGGTGTAGGTGAATATAATGTCTGTTAAAGCATGTTATAAGTTATTCGGTGTGGATGTTTTATCCCCTCTTTTTTATGCGTTTTTGATGCTTTTGATGGGGGGGTACTCCTCATTTTTAAGTGCCAAAACAGATTACTTCGTAGGTGCAGGTGTTGGGTATCAAGAAGACAAGCTAGACGGTGCTAATTCTGAGAATGGAGAAGACGCTACAGTTCTGTTTAACGGCGGTTTAATTATAAACTCTGAGCACAGAGTAACAGCAACATATAGTTATAAAGATAAATTTTCGCAAAGCCTGTTTTTTGCATCATATGACTACCTTTATGGTATAAACAACAATATGTCATTGAATGGTGGGTTCTTATTAGGTGTTGGATATAATGATATATCTAACGAAAGCTCTATGGATTTTATTCGGGGTTTACAAGTAGGGACGTCATATCATATTAATAAGGATTGGAGTGCCGATCTGACTTACCGCTATATACATCAAGACTATGAAGAAGAAGACGTTGAGATAGATGATACTCAGCAGGTTGTTATTATGGCAAACTATCATTTTTGACGTTAGCTATCTAAGCCTATAACGCGATTGACACAAGGAAGGACAATGGCCAGTAATCACAATGTTGCTCACGATAAGGATAATCAAACGTACTTTGTTGATCTTATCGATGGCTACCAAGCAAAAGTGAGTTATCAAATTTCTGGTAATGTTCTAACTCTTGATCATTCCTCGGTACCTGCAGACTTGCGTGGCAGAGGGTATGCCAGCGTAATGATGGAAGCCGTCTTGAGTTCTATTGAACAAGAAGGTTATACGGTTATTCCCAAATGCAGTTATGTCGTTCATTACATGAATAAACATAATGAGTGGCAGCATTTGTTAGCAAATCAATGAGAAGCAGAAGCCCAGCTCAATTGAGCTGGGCTTTTTATAATGGGTTAAATTTCAGCCGAGTTTAGCTAACTTGATATTCAGGGTAATCAATTAGCCCTTTTTCTGCGCCACCAAACAAGGTATCCGGATCGTGAGCGGCAAGTGGGTAATCATTCATGATACGGCTTGGCAGATCGGGGTTGGCGATAAATGGGCGACCGAAGCCTACCATATCAGTTAAACCGCTATTGATGGCCTGTGCGGCTTTTTCAGTGTTGTAGCGACCAGCATAGATGATCGTGCCTTTGTAAGCCTCGCGAATAGCATGCTTAAACTCTAGCGGTGTATCAGGAGCGTCATCCCAGTCTACTTCAGCGATGTGAACGTAAACCACACTCAGTTTGTTCAGCAAAGCAGAGGCGGCAGTGTAAGTTTCAATCGGAGTCTTATCAACTGTGCCATTAAGGGAGGTAAACGGAGCAAGGCGCACACCTACGCGTTCTGCACCGATTGCATCAGTCATCGCTTCGACCACTTCACCCAAGAAGCGCAGGCGGTTTTCGATTGAGCCACCGTACTCATCAGTACGGTTGTTGGCCTCAGAGTCGATAAACTGGTTTACCAGATAGCCGTTTGCAGCGTGTAGTTCAATACCATCAAAGCCAGCTTCGATGGCATTGAGCGCCGCCTGACGGTACTCACCAATGACATGTGCAATATCGTCTTTGGTCATCTCGCGAGGTTCTACTACATCGACAAAACCCGGAGCGCTGTTACCGTCATCGATAAAGACTTTTACGTTTTCAGCTTTAAGGGCCGAAGAGGAAATAGGTTGCTGGCCACCGATATTTGCAGGGTGGGTTACACGGCCAACGTGCCAAAGCTGCGCATAAATTACACCACCTTTAGTGTGAACAGCGTCAGTGACTTTTTTCCAGCCAGCGATTTGTTCTTTGGTATAAATGCCCGGTGTCCAAGCGTAACCTTGGCCCGCTTCGGAAATTTGGGTACCTTCGGCAACAATCAGACCTGCATCGGCACGCTGTTCATAGTATTTTGCCATTAAATCGTTGGCGATATTACCCGGTTGAGTCGCACGCGAGCGAGTCATCGGTGGCATCACGATACGGTTTTTAAGTGTTGCTTTGCCAAGGCGCATTGGCTGAAATAGTGCATCTTTCATCTTTAGTTCTCCAACCTGTCTTTACTTGCTTGTCTGAATGAGTTCGATAGCGTAGCCATCTGGGTCTTTGACAAAGGCAATGTGAGTGGTGCCACCAAGCATAGGGCCCGGTTCGCGAGTTACATTACCGCCTTGGGCTTTGATCTTGTCGCAGGCGGTGTAAATGTCATCAACGCCCAACGCCAAGTGGCCGAATGCATTACCTAGCTCGTAAGAATCGGTATCCCAGTTATGGGTTAGCTCGATGGTTGCACTGTTTTCTTCATAGCCGACGAAAACCAGTGAGTAACGATATTCATTGTTTTCAAAACGATCCAATACCTTCATACCCAATATCTTGGTATAGAACTCGATAGATTTATCAAGATCGGTAACGCGGATCATCGTGTGGAGAAATTTCAAATCGCACCCTTAAGTTGTACGTTGAGATGTAGTGACGCTGAGCGAGTTGGTATGCGTTGTTTGGTTTGAGCAACCAATTTTGATCTCACTACTATAGCGAGAGTGGATAAGGATAAGAAATTATCATTGGTTATAGTTTTGATAATTATAATTTATCAATTTGAGCCTAAGCACGAAGAAAGGACATGACTGCTGATTAAATGCTGTTTAAAGGAGTGCTAGTAAGAGAATTAGCAAGTTGATGACGATAGCCATGGCGTTACCCAGTACAAAGTGAAACCTTGTGATTGAATATAGCTATTCCATGGACTGTCATCATCAACAGTAGTCCGTTTAGTAACGCTCCGATTGATCGACAATATACTGGAATATGTCCCTGAGGTGATCATCAGGGATATTGAGTAAATTGTCCCCGATATACCATTCAATCACTGAGTGGGTAGGGTGCTGGGCAACTTGTGGGTTACCTAGCCAAATCCCTTTTTCAACAGCGAGGTCCTCACAGAGTTTTACAGCGCGTTCATAGTTTAGCGGCAGGATTAAGTGAAGCATATTGCATTGTGGCTGGGTTGGGTTAGCAGCAAGTTGCGGGAATTCCGATAACAGTGAATAGATTTGCTGGGTTCTCTCGAACAAGGCGGGCATCATCGCGATGCGTTCATCAAACTGCATCGCCGCAGAGACAACATAGGGGGTGCGATGGTATACATTACCACCTTGTCTTTTCATCCACATGCTTGCTAACTCAATAAATGCCTTATCACCTAGCAACATGGAACCACCAAGTCCGTTCACACCTTTATACAAAGACACATAGGCGCTGTTAAAGCCGTGGGCGATTTCCTGATAAGATTTTTGGTAATACGCTGCGGTTTCCCATAGGCGGGCACCATCCATGTGTAAATGGATATTCTGTAGTTGGCAGTATTGCTTTATTTCCTTCAGTTCACTCCATGACGGGAGTTGGCCGCCTAACTCTCGCATCGGTAGCTCGTACAAGGCGGCAGATATTTCATCGGGCCAAGCCTGCAGATCTGTTAGTGTCCAGGGCCTAAACGCATTACCGATAGGCAAGGTGTTAAAGCGGTTTTGTAGTTGGTAGCCCTGCCTTTCAAACCGGGTGATATGACTCGATTCATGCATAGCGACGATGGGATTGCGCTTTTGACGACATACTAATTCAAGGGCGGTGGCCTGAGCCATTGTACCGCTGATAACAAAGAGGCCGGCTTCAAACCCTAAGAGATCTGCGATTTTCTGTTCGAAGGTTTGTATTAACTCTCCCTCACCGTAAACATCATGTTTGATGCCGTGTTGTTCGCACCACTGTGCCATTTTCATAAAGTGTTCCGCCGGCGACTCATCTTGGTTGCCTGGCAGGACGGTGTGGCACTGATGGCGTAATTCCTTGTTCATTCAATGTTCCTTGCTGGTGCGGTGTGCCTACAAGCTATAGCGCTGTTGGTGAGATGTAAAGAGGGATAGAGCTTGATGTTGTTCTAGAGAGTAGTCATGCAGCACTGCTATTCATCATTTATAAATTGTCTCACCTATGAAACATTTCTTTTTCTCTTGACTGTGTAGTTTTAACATAAATGGAGGGGAAGTATGTATAAAGTTGTCGTCCCGGTTGTTATCGTTTTAAGCCTTTTTTTACAGTCATGCTCTAACTCCTTTTTTTATTATCCTTCAGGTGGAGGAAAGGCTAATGCGGATGTTCAATGGTTACATTCAAGCTCCGGTAATGACATTGCGTATGTATGGTTGCCGGCTAAAACAGGTGAGCCAAAAGGCATTGTCGTCCATTTTCATGGCAATAGTGGGCATCTTGGGGAAACAAAAGAAAAGGTCGACTGGCTGGTAGAGCATGGTTACCATGTTATGGTTTTTGACTATTCAGGGTTTGGCTTTTCGTCTGGAGCCGCGACAGATAAAGCGTTGTATGCTGATTCGAAGTCTGTTCTTAAGCTGACTTCTCGCCTTAAAAGGGATCTCGGTTTACCCACGTTTATAATCGCAACTTCGACAGGCGGAAACGTATTTCTTCGAGCTTGGGTCGAACAGCCTATTGACCTTGATGGTGTGATCATTGATTCATCGTTTATCAGCTATATTGAAGTGACTGATCATGTGCTTCAGCAAAATTTTCTTGGTAAGTTGTATTCATGGATTTCGGAAATATTAATGCGTGATCAGTATGCTGCTAAGCCTGTGATTAGCCAAATTCCAATAGCCAAAACGTTAGTTGTGCATTGTGAGGAAGATAAGATCATCCCAATTTCGTTTGGCTATGAGATCTATACCCAACTAAATGGAGAGAAAGAATTTTGGCAGCTTAGCCAATGTGCGCATGCAAGAGGGATAACTCGTGACTTTCCTGCCAATCAATCGCGTCTTGTTAATTGGTTAGAAAGCGCCACCCCTGATTTTGAGGTAGCGCGTATGGAGCCTGCTGGTGGCGTAACGCCTATATTAAACGCTTTTTAATTAAACGCCTTTTAATTCGAGTAAGGTATGCCCTAGGCCAATATGGTCTGTGCGGTTGACGACTTCAAAGCCTGCTTCATTGACCACTTCAAGGAAATCATCGCTACGGTAGAAGCGACTGTTGCCGTTAGCAAGGCAGGTGAAGTAAAGTGACGTAGCATTTAGGCTGTAAGCTGCTGCATCATATTGTTGGTTATCCCAGAATAACTCAAGAATATAAACTTTCGCGTCACTAGCCATCGACTTTCTAACGAGCTTAAGGATCCTCAGGATTTCCATTGGCGAGAAACAATCAAGAAATTGGCTCATCCACCATACGTCAGCACCATTAGGAAGCGATTGCTCTGGGTTGAGCATATTTGCGGGATAACCTTGTATTCGATTCGATAGCCCTTTCTCGGCTGCGTTTGTCATGGCCATATCGATCTGTTGCGGTAAATCAATGATCGTTACTTCAACATCAGCGTCATACTCGCAGCATTGAATTGCCCATTTACCGGTATTACCTCCGATATCAAAAATCTTCTTTGGTTTATCTTTGAAGATTTTCTCTACCAGCAATGGGAATGAGCGATCTGAATAGAAATGGTCAAAATTAAACCAGCTATTCTTAGCTTTAGAGGGTAAACGAGAAAGCCCTTCATAGATAGTTGGCCAATCCCCAAGCTCTTTCAACCCCGCAGGCTTTCCTTCTTCGATGGCTTCTGTTAGGTGCATCATCGCTGCATAGCAAACATCAGCAGTGAAATCCATGTTGGCCTTGGTCATACCATCATTAGTAATAAAATACCCAAGGTTAGCTAAATAATACCTTGGTTTATTCCATGTAACGATGTGTGCGCTTAGAGCCATGTCTAGCAATACCTTTGCACCGTATTCTGATATGCCAGTTTCAGATGATACTTCTTCAGCATTTAAACCTTTTTTTCCTGCATTATCGAGGGCTGATAAAATACCTAAATCACGTAAAGTACGTGCTGTATGAAATACAATTGGAGCAAAAGCCAGTTTTTGCGCTTCAGTTTTTGCTTCTAGTGCATTGAATGGATCGTTTTGATAAGAGGTCACAAGCTATCCAACTACTTTTGGTAATAATCCGTTATTGATCTAAACCCTTATAGATCAGGCTCAATGATATTCTGTATTAAACTATCAGAATATTTCAAGTCCTGTTGTCATAATTATGGTAATAATTCAGATCAAGTATCATATATTTCTTATTGCAATTAAAAGTCTTGCTGTATAAAAAATCATCGATGTCAGCTGCACTTACCGTATGCAGGTACTGCTCGTTCTACCAATTGTGATCGGGGTAAGAATCGCTCCTATGTTACTGATATAAAATAGTTTTTTCTTGGTATTTTGTATATAGTTGATAGCGGAAAACGAGTGGGGTGCCGTGATGTATGTATTTTAAATTTTGTTAATTAGTCAAATGTGCTGAATAGTAACACTGAGTCAAGTCATGCATCTCATGTTATCTATTCGATAAATCTATTGTTTATAAGAACAAAATTTCAAAATAGTGAGATAACATATACCAAAAATCATTTTTTGATATTATGATGTTTCAACACATGGATTGTGTATCAGTTAACATTCAGATGAGAAATGTAAGACGCAGGGATGATGAATTATATACATTTTAATATTGATGCTTGGTTGGCACTCTCACCTAGCTTAGTAAGTAAAGAGTTGTGGCGTTCATGGTCCTTGGCTAATCAAGAGTGGCCAGAAGCAACCACACCATTACCCGTTGACGAAATTCCTACTATATTTCGACGACGTATGAGCGTGTTGTGTAAGCTTGCGATTCAAACCGCTCTCTCACTGTCTAAAAATAATGATGTCGACTTTATTGTTTTTTCTAGTCGGCATGGTGAACTACACCGAACCGTCAATATACTGACGGATATCTTGCAGGGGAATGATGCATCGCCAATGGCCTTTTCACAATCGGTACATAATACGGCCGCTGGCCTGTATACCATAGTGAAGAAGCAGGCTATCCCAGCAACATCGTTAGCGGCGGGAGAGCACTCTTTGCATTCTGCGCTCATTGAAGCGGCAGCATATTTGTCAGAATATCCTGAACACCGAGTTTTGGTCGTTGATTTTGATGAACCACTACCATCCCCATACGGCGAGTTTGATGTCGTTGACCATCAAGCTTTTGCGCTAGGCATGGTGGTAACTTCTGGACAGCAATGCCAACTCTCTTGGCAATCGGTTAATACTATTCAAACTGAAAACACAGTACCAAAGCTTCCACAAACCTTGGCTGTGATTGCCAATTTGGCTTGTGAAGAAACGTCGTGGCAAGTGCTAGGGCGACGAAAAAGCTGGTTTTGGACGCGTTAGGCGATGAGGGAGGTTACTGTTTTGGGTTCAATTGCACATCGAATCGGTAAAACCTGGCGCATTATCGCTACTGGTTTGTGTTTTTCAATATTTGGTATTGGCGCTTTATGCCTGACCTTTATTGTTTTTCCGCTGGTGACATGGTCTGTAAAGGATCGGACGAAACGTGAGTTGAAAGTACAGAAGGTTATTCAACGATCGTTTGACATGTTTAGCAAGTTGATGCGGTTCTCTGGAGCGATTGATTATCAAATTGTGGGCGCTGATAGCTTACAGAAAGATGAAAACTGCTTAATTGTTGCTAACCACCCTAGCCTTATTGATTACGTGCTTATTGGCTCATGCCTCCCTCAGTGTGACTGCATTGTAAAAGCCGCTATCTGGCAGAACCCGTTTATAAAAGGAATCGTAAAAGCGGCTGGTTATATTCCGAATGTCAATCCAGAAAGTTTATTGGAAGCATGCAGTACCAGGTTGAATGATGGCAATGTGTTGTTGATTTTTCCTGAAGGAACGAGAACGACTCCCGGGCTAGACCCCTATTTACAACGGGGGGCAGCACAAATTGCAGTTCGTTCTCAGGCAGACCTGAGATTAATACATATAAAGGTTGAGCCAAGCTTTTTAACAAAGCAAGCGAAATGGTACCAAGTACCCGATACAAAACCATTTTTTCATGTTGAAGTTCAGGAGAAAATCAACATTGATCAGTTTATTCGCGATGGTCAGTCTCCAACAGCGGCGGCTAGGCAGCTAAATCGCCATCTGGCGGATGTTCTTTTTCCTAATTAGGAAACAAATATAACTCACTATTAAAAAAGAAGGTTATTGTGGAATCATTACATATAGAACTCAAAGAACTCATTATTGAAGCGTTAAACCTTGAAGACTTATCAGTTGATGATATCGAGACTCAAGCTCCTCTTTTCGGAGACGGGCTTGGCCTAGACTCAATTGATGCTCTCGAGCTTGGGTTGGCGATCAAGAAAAATTACAACATTGTGATTGATGCCGACGACTCTAAGACGAGAGAGCACTTTGCTTCCGTGGCCAATCTCGCCAATTTTATATCTCTGAATAAAGCTTAAAGACAGTGGACGAGTGAGTGTATGAGTGAAGTTAATCGTAGTGAAGTATTTGAGCAAGTACGTGATGCACTTGTCGAGCTCTTTGAACTTGATGCCAGTGATATTACGCCTGAAGCAAACCTTTATCAGGAGCTTGATCTCGACAGCATTGATGCGGTTGATCTGGTTGTTTACCTGCAAAATGCAACAGGCAAGAAAATAAAGCCTGAAGAATTTAAATCGGTACGTACCGTCGATGATGTTGTTGATTCAGTAGCCGAACTCTTGCAGCAAGCTTGATGCGCTGGCTTACTGCAGTAACGGCGGCTGTACTATTTACCTATCCATTTGCGATTTATTTCGGTATTCGCCATTGGGGGTTAACCGCCGTCGCCGGTTTATTGATAGCAATATTTGCATTACGTTTTTTTCTCGGATCGAAGCTGCCATTGCGAGAGCAACGGTATCTTGCATTGCTGACTGGAGGCGCCGGTGTGGTACTGGCCATCCTCGGCAGTGTCTTCCGGGAGCAAGGTTGGCTGACTATATACCCAGTAGTGGTCAATGCCGCAATGCTCAGTGTGTTTGCTACCAGCCTTTGGCAGAAGCAAACGCTTATTGAGCGATTAGCGCGACTTCAGCATCCCAATTTACCGCCGAACGGTGTGAAATATACGCGCAATGTAACCAAAGTGTGGTGTGGCTATTTCGTTATTAATGGGCTTATCGCGTTGGCAACGTGCTTTATGCCGTTATCAATCTGGACACTCTACAACGGTCTTGTGAGTTATTTACTGGCAGGGTTGTTGTTTGGCGGAGAGTGGCTAGTTAGGCGAAGGATAGTCATTAAAGAAAGGGATTGTGCCCACTGAGCAGGGTGATGGAATCAGGATGAATACCCAACAAATTAACCGCACGAGTTTATCTAAACCAGGTTTTTGCTCCTTGTCAGCACTAATAACTTCCGGTCACTCGGATCATGTATTAGTGGCTGGTGATAGCGATAGCATTATCGATTGGTCACAGTTTCGCCTCGAGGTGCAGGCGCTCAAATCCATTTTGGTGGCATCAAGCTATCAAAAATGGGCACTGTGTTTCGACGACAGCTATCATTTTGCTGTTGCTTTCATCGCTTTAGCACAAGCGGGTAAAGATATGGTGCTGCCCGGTAACCGACAACCTGCGGCATTGGACGAGATTGCGGGACATTTTGAGGCGTTGTTACACGACAAGCCTTCAAAGATGCCTTTGGATGTGCATCAACAGTTGCTGCCTGCCCAAGAGCGGGTTGTGCTTTCCGCTGCCTCTGACATACCTTCTCAGTCGCTGAGTCAGTTAAAATTGATACTGTTCACCTCTGGGTCGAGCGGTAAGCCAAAAGCGATTACCAAGTCACTCGCCAATATTGATGCAGAAATATGCCACCTCGAGAAAACATGGGGAAGGCAATTGAGCGAGACTTCGGTAATTAGCACTGTCTCTCACCAACATATCTACGGAATGCTATTTCGGGTGTTGTGGCCGCTTTGTGCGGGTCGTCAATTTAGCCGACACGATTGCAGCTACCCTGAGCAAGTTGTCGCTGCGTCGAGCAAAGATACTGTGTTGATCACCAGCCCTGCGCTACTCAAGCGCTTAGATGCCCAGCCGGTCACAGAACCTTTTCGCGCTATTTTTTCATCGGGTGGTCCACTGAGTTTTGATACTGTCCAGCAGAACTGTGCCTCCTTTGGTCAACGGCCAATTGAAGTTTTTGGAAGTACTGAAACGGGCGGGATCGGCTATCGGCAGCAGCAAGCCATAGATACGCCTTGGAAACGATTTGACGTTATCGATATTGCTTTAAACGTTGATGGTTGTCTGCGTCTTCGTTCTCCCTACATTGAATTGGATGACTGGTATCAAACGAGCGACCTGTGCCAGCTCTTGGGTGATAACCATTTTGTTGTGAAGGGCAGAAGTGATCGGGTCGTAAAAGTAGAAGAAAAACGCATTTCTCTGGCGGAAGTCGAACGTCATCTTTGTCAATTAGAATGGATTGAAGAAGCGGTTGTACTTGCTCTGCCTTCTACAAGCCGATTAGCCCTCGCCACCGTTATTACCTTGAACCAAGAGGGGAAGCAGAAACTCGCCCTGCTGGGCCGAGGGCAATTTGGACTTGCTGTTCGACAAGCACTGAGGCAATGGGTGGAACCGGTGGGGATCCCTCGGCGCTTTAGGGTTGTTGATGAAATGCCACAAAATAGCCAAGGTAAATATCAAGTTAGAGAGTTACAGCAGCTGTTTAGTGACGAATTCACCGAATAGCAAGGAAGATAAGTGAGACGGCAATATGAATAGCCCACAAAGTAAGCCCACAGTAATTTCACAGTACCAGGACGGTGACAGTGCAGAACTTGTACTGCGAATTGATCCTCAACTTACCGGTTTTGAAGGGCACTTTCCTTCTTATCCTATATTGCCTGGGGTCACTCAGATTGATTGGGCTGTGTATTTCAGTCAGCGCATTTTGGGTACTCCAACGGTTTTTGCTGGCATGGACGTCATTAAATTTCAAGAACCTATTCAGCCGAATCAAGATGTACAGCTAGCCCTTTCTTGGAATAGTGAAAAAGCGAAATTACATTTTCGCTATACGTCAGACGATGAAGGTAACTTAGTGACCCATTCATCTGGGCGGATTGCATTGGCAGTGGCGTTATGACGACTTTTCATCCTTGTTTTTTGATCCCATGTTTTAATCATGGTGCCACGGTAAAAGGGGTGGTTGATGCGTTGCTCCCTTATCGTTACCCCGTGATTATTGTTGATGATGGCAGTGATGAAAAAACGAAAGCCTATCTGGCGGCTCAATCCGAAAGGGACAATGTTACGGTTTTCACTTTAAAGGAAAATCAGGGTAAAGGGGGAGCCGTTATTGCTGGGCTTTATGAAGCATTCCGCAGGAGTTTCACTCATGCTATCCAAATTGATGCCGATGGTCAGCATGATCTAAGTGCATTAACGACCTTAATTAATGAGTCGTCTTCTAACCTGACTGCCCTTGTGTCGGGTCAGCCTATCTATGATGAATCTGTCCCTAAATCTAGGCTCTATGGCCGCTATCTTACTCATGTCTGGGTATGGATAGAGACCCTGTCGCTGGATATAAAAGACAGTATGTGTGGCTTTCGGTCATACCCGATTGGTAAGACGATTGGGGTGCTTGAAAAGCACCCAGCCATTGGGCGCAGGATGGATTTCGATGTTGAAATCATGGTCCGTATGTATTGGTCCGAGTGTGATATTCGGTTTATTCCTACCAAGGTCATTTACCCGGAAGGCGGTATCTCCCATTTCGACAGTTTCAAAGACAATGTCAAAATTAGTGCTATGCATACACGCTTGTTTTTCGGCATGTTATCGAGGATCCCTTCGCTCCTGAAGCGGAAGAAACGACAAGAACATCATTGGTCAACGCATAGTGAGCGTGGCACCTTGCTAGGTATTAAGCTTTTACTTTTCGTTTATTCAGTGCTCGGCCGGGGTGCGTTTAATTTGTTGCTCAAGCCAGTCATTGCGTATTACTACAAAACGGGCAAAGCCGCGCGTCTGGCCTCGGAAGAATATCTTGGGCGCCTTGAAGAGTACGCCCAATCTCAAGGCTATGAGCTGCCGAGTAACCTGAATAGTTATCGTCACTTACTTTCTTTCGGGCATACCATGTTAGATAAGCTTGCTGCCTGGCGTGGAGATTTTTCATTTGATGACTTAACTATCCATGGCAAAGAACATTTCGAGCAATTGACTGCCAGCAAGCAAGGCATTGTGGTGATTGGGTCACACCTGGGTAATTTAGAATTATGCCGGGCTCTCGGTCGTCAATATGACAATGTCAAAATCAATGCCCTTGTATTTACAGAACATGCTGAGCGTTTTAACACTGTGATGAAAGCAGTGAACTCAGAGTCTGAATTAAACCTTATCCAAGTGAATCAGCTAGGAGCGGATACCGCTATTTTGTTGCAACAGAAATTGGAGCAAGGGGAGTGGGTAGTCATTGTTGGAGATCGGACTTCGGTAACGAAAGAGCAGCGGGTGGTATGGGCTGACTTCTTAGGCCACCCAGCCCCGTTCCCTCAGGGGCCCTTTATGTTGAGCGCTGTTCTTAAAGCGCCTGTATACCTGTTGTTTGGCCTGAGGGATGAACAGCAGTCACCTCCACACTTCAACGTTTATTTAGAACCATTCAGTGACCAGATACATTTGCCACGTCTACAAAGAGAGCAGGCTTTAACTGCCGTTGTAAACCAATACGCCAAGCGTTTGGAGGCATACACCCTTCAGGCACCTTTGCAGTGGTTTAATTTTTTCAATTTCTGGCAGTTAAGTGAGAACCGTAATGCAAGAAAAAGTACAGAAAATCGTTAAATTTGGCGCAGAGCGCCTGACGATAGAAGATGTCGAGGCTGTGGCAAATGGTGCTTCAGCCGAGATGAATCATAGTCAAGAGTTCAAGGCAAAGATTGATCGAGGTGTCGCTTTTTTAGAGCGCTTGTTGAAAGATGAAGGGGTCATCTATGGAGTAACAACCGGATACGGAGATTCCTGTACTGTTGCTATTCCTCCAAACCTTGTGGATGAGTTGCCTCTGCATCTGACCCGTTTCCATGGCTGTGGTTTGGGGGATGATTTAAACCATCAGCAAGCAAGGGCAGTATTGGCGACACGTTTATGTTCATTATCGCAAGGGGTATCGGGTGTTACCCATGAATTGCTTAATCAAATCGTGACGTTGATAAATAAGGACATTACCCCGCGTATTCCTCAGGAGGGGTCGGTTGGTGCGAGTGGCGATCTTACCCCGCTGTCTTATTTGGCAGCTGCGCTGATAGGCGAGCGTGAAGTGATTTATCAAGGGGAGAGCAAACCGACGTCTGCCGTTTACGCCGAATTGGGGATCGTACCGATTAAGCTAAAACCCAAAGAAGGTTTGGCGTTGATGAATGGTACATCGGTAATGACGGCTTTGGCTTGCCTTGCTTACAAGCGTGCTGAGTATCTTGTGCAGCTATCAACCCGGATCACGGCGATGGTATCACTTGGGATGCAAGGAAATGATTTCCATTTTGACGAAGCTTTATTTGCAGTTAAACCGCATCCAGGGCAGCAGAAAATTGCCCAGTGGCTAAGAGCCGACCTCCAGGCCGAGAGGCCGCCAAGCAACAGTGATCGCTTGCAAGACCGTTACTCGCTTCGCTGTGCACCACATGTTATTGGTGCTGTGCAAGACAGCCTGCCATGGCTACGCCAACTCATTGAGAATGAGCTTAACAGTGCCAACGATAACCCAATCATTGATGGTGATAATGAACGTGTGCTTCACGGCGGCCATTTTTACGGTGGTCATATTGCCATGGCGATGGATACCCTAAAAACGGGGATTGCCAATATTGCCGACTTGCTGGATAGGCAAATGGCCCAGCTGATGGATTATAAGTTTAACAACGGCCTGCCGTTCAACCTGTCGGGAGCAGAAGGTGAGCGGAAACCGATTAACCATGGTTTTAAAGCCGTGCAAATTGGTATCTCAGCCTGGACGGCAGAGGCGCTTAAACACACGATGCCAGCCAGTGTGTTCTCCCGCTCTACTGAATGTCATAACCAAGACAAAGTCAGTATGGGGACGATCGCTTCGCGGGATTGCTTGCGGGTTCTTGAGTTAACAGAGCAAGTCGCATCAGCTTCACTTTTGGCTGCAACTCAAGCCTTAGAGCTGCGTAAAATTCATGATCAGCTTGATGATAATCATATGAGTTTGGCAATGAAAACCATGCATGAATTAGTGTTGAGCGAATTTGAGTTTGTCAGAGAAGACCGGCCTCTGGAGCAAGACCTACGGCATTTCATGGCCCGAATACGGCAGCAACATTGGGCACTCTATGAAGAGAGTGAAGGGTAACGTATGAGTGGTAAAGCACATTTTTTGACTGCCGAAGTCAACATGGTGACCTCTTTTCAAGATGCCGACCCAATGGGGGTGGTATACCACGGAAACTATTTCCGCTTTTTTGAAGAGGCTCGCCGGGTCTTGATGAACAAGCTTAACTACGGCTATAGGGAGATGCAGGAATCCGGCTTTCTGTGGCCAATCATCGATACCCATGTGAAATATGTCAGGCCTATTCCGTTTAACCATGAAATTCAGGTGGTAGCCACATTGAAGGAGTGGGAAAACCGCTTGCGAGTGGATTATGTGATCACGGATGCCTTAAGTGGAGAGCGGTTGACGAAAGCACATACCATGCAAGTCGCCGTTAGGGCTGACGATGGAGAAATGTGCTTTGCCTCACCGGCGGTATTTATGGATAAAGTTGAGGCTTGGTATGCGGAAAGGATGTAAACAACGCTGTATTGGCATCAGTGGTAGGCTTGGTAACTGGTTTACGTTCACTGTTGCGGTTTCCATATTGAGCTTTTCTGTTTCAGGGCAGGCGATCACACTTGAGGATCTACAAGATCAGTTATCAGGCCAACCGGTTGTTAGGGGCCTGTTTACTCAAGTCAGAAGTATGGAAATGCTAAATGCCCCGCTGGAATCTGAAGGTGAGTTCCTGTTGGCTAAAGAGAAAGGGCTGCAGTGGCACCAGACGCAGCCATTCCCGGTGAAGTTGGTTCTCACCCAGACTAAGTTGAGCCAGCAGTTTAGCGGTGGGGAGGCAAGTGTTGTCAGCGCTGAGGAAAACCCCATGGTGTTTTACTTTAGCCATGTGTTTCTCTCACTTTTTAGTGGAGATACTCGCCAACTTAAAGAACAGTTTGAGTTGTCTTTGACTGATAGTATCAACCACGAAGGTTGGCAATTGGTGTTAACCCCTAACTCAGCCCCTCTTAATGCGGTATTTCAGTCTATTCAGTTATCGGGAGGGCAGTACATCAATGAGTTAATTCTTGAAGAAGTGCGAGGCGATAAGACTGAGATTACTTTTCATGATCAGCAATCCGCCAATACGGATCTAACAGCGGAAGAAAGCCGTGGCTTCAAGATATAAACTGGCCTTTGGCTGGCTACTGGTCATGTTGGTCGCCATTGGCGGATTGAGTGTTAATCTGGTCACCCGGATCAAGCCACCTATAGAAACCAATTTGTTCGCATTACTGCCAGACAGCCAGCAGGATCCGGCCGTAGAGATGGCATTTGAACAAGTAGCAGATAGCCTAGGCGAAAAAGTGTTGTTTGTGATTGGCAGTGAGGACAAAACGGCTCTCTTCGAAGCGGCAAAGCAGTTCTCCCATAGACTTCAAGGTATCGGCTTATTCTCAGATGTTGCAGGTAACGTCTCTCAATCTCAGCAACAGCAATGGGCGGCGTTTTTATTTCCTAGAAGGGCTAACCTTCTGACATCAGAACAGCAAGTGCAGCTTAAAGAGAACCCGCAGCAAGTTGTTGATGTGGTATTGGCGCAGGTATATAACCCTTTTTCGGGCGTAACCAGCCAAGAGCTTAAGGCTGACCCATTTCTCCTGTTCCGAGGTTATTTGGCAGAGTTGAGCAGGCTGTCGGGAGCATTCTCGCTGGAAAGTGGTTTTTTGACCACCACCCATCAAGGTAAAAACTATGTATTGCTATCCGCTGAACTTGCGGGCTCACCCTATAGCCTGAATTTGCAAGAGAAATTACCCGTATTGGCAGATCTTGAAACGTCAATCCGCGCACAATATGACGTTGATCTGCTACATACAGGTGTCATTTTCTATGCTGCTTTTGGTACACAGAGCGCGAAAGGGGAAATCAGTACCATCGGGTTAGGCTCCCTATTCGGGATACTGACCTTGTTGTTGGTGGTATACCGCAGCGCACTGCCTATGATGCTGGCCATGCTTTCTATTGGGTGCGGGCTTGTTTTTGCTTTTGCTCTGTCTATGGCTGTTTTCGGTCAAGTACATATTTTCAGTTTGGTGTTTGGTGCCAGCTTAATCGGCGTATCCATTGACTATGCTTTTCATTTTTTGACCGAACGCCTGTCCGCAGGACGTCGTTGGAATGCTTCGCTGGGTTTAAAGCATATTCTGGCTGCGATATCACTAGGCTTATGTATGAGCCTGATTGGCTATTTCTGCATGATGGTCGCGCCATTCCCTGGTTTGAGACAGTTATCGTTTTTCTCCGCCGCTGGACTTGCTGCTGCCTATGCCACCGTCGTTTGTTGGTACCCACTGCTGGCAGCCAAGCCCGGCCTTTTGGTGCAGATGCCGTTTCAAGGTGCTATGGCGTTTTGGCTAAGAGGGTGGAATAGCCGTGTGGTGCGGACACTATTGCCTTTAGCAATGATGCTGTTTGCTGGTGTCGGCCTTTACCAAGTGAAATATGATGATGATGTGCGGCAATTGCAGGCATTGCCTGCTGATTTAAAGCAACAAGAAAACACCATTAAACACATTACAGGCTTGGGGAATAGCCAACAAATGTTGTTGGTTAAGGCTGCTGATGAAGAGGCTTTGTTACAACAGCTGGAAAGTGTAGGTGGGCAACTTGATCAACTCGTTGAGGAGGGGGATCTGGATGGCTATACCAGCATTCATCAGCACATCCCTTCGATTGAGCGACAGGAGCAGAACAACCAGCTGGTAAAAGTACTCTATCAACAGCAAGGCAAGGTGCTTGCAAGTCAGCTCAATCTTGGTAGTGACCTGACCTTGGAAGAGGGCTTTACCGCAATTTCGATTGATTCATTTTTACAGTCCCCTCTTTCCGATCAGCTTCGGTTTCTCTGGCTGGGTGATATCTATGGACAGGAAACCGCGGTTATTCTGCTGAAGGGAATAACAAACTTTGCGCGTGTTGCGCGTCTGGCTGATGCAAATTCAGCGGTTACTTATCTAGATAAAACGCAAGAAGTATCAACAATATTTGCAGAGTACCGACAGCGTATCTCCTTGTTGTTGTGCTTCGCACTCGGCGCCATAGGCATGTTACTAGGTTGGCGCTATGGTGCAGCGAAGGGGATCCGGGTGATGCTACCACCGGTGATTGCTTGTTTTGTCGGGATTGCTATCACAGGTTACCTTGGTAGCTTTTTGAATATCTTTAATTTGCTTGGTCTGTTCTTAATCTTGGGGATCGGCATTGATTACACCCTGTTCTTCGCTGAACAATCTACATCACACAGTACCTTGCTAGCGATTACCTTATCGGCGATCACCACAATATTATCTTTTGGCCTGTTATCTCTTAGTGACACTCAAGCGATTCATAGTTTCGGGATCACGGTATTAACGGGAATATTAACGGCATGGTTATTAGCACCGCTTTCGCTAGAACGTGTAAAGAGAGAACCTGTAGGACTCACGGATGAAGTTCGGAATTAACCGTCATTATTTTATCAAACAATACTTCGCTATCGGATTTTGTCTTTTTAGCCTCGTAGGGTGTGCGAAACATATTGCGTCTACGTCAGCAGAAGATTGGCAGGTAGAGATAGCACCTGAGGTATGGGTTGAACTGCCCGAGCCAGTAGAGCTTGGCTATTCGCTTGAAGCCAGTCAGTTAATCAGCGCGAAGTGGCAAGACCAAACAAATCAACTTCCTGTTCAACTACAAGTTAATGAAGACAAACTGGTACTGGTTGGCTTTTCTTCGTGGGGAACAAGGATCCTGAGTTTGGTATATCAAGACGAGCAGGTTGATAGCCAGATCCTGGCGGGTATCGATAGCTCAGAAATTATGCCAGAAAAAGTGTTGTTTAACTTGATGCTAACACTGTGGCCAAGTGAATCGTGGGAGCAACCATTATCTCGTATTGGCTGGACGCTCATAGATACACCTCAACAACGTCAGCTACTGAATGAAAACGGTGAGGTGGTTATTGATATTCAATATAGTGCTATGCCACATCTTGAGGGTGAAATACTGTTCTCAGATAACAAGCTGGGATACTTTATTTCAATAAAAACGCTAACTTATGTCCAATAAAAGAGTGAAACGTCACGATGGCAATAACAAATTATAAATACAGCTCTAATCCGGTTTATATCCATAGTTGCGGTTTTCACTCTGCATTGGGAAAGACGGCAGAACATATTCACTTCCGGCTGAACCAAGGATCTTCACCAGACATGGAGGCCGTTTCAGGTTGGCTGAATAATGGCTCTGACACTGTAATTGGTAAAGCTGCAGGTGAAATGCCTATTATTCCTGACAATCTAAAGCAATATAAAACAAGCAACAACCAGCTTGCACTCTCGGCATTAATGCAGATTGCGCAACCCGTCCAGAGCGCTATCGCAAAGTATGGGGCTGAGCGTGTCGCCGTTATTGTGGGCACCAGTACATCGGGTATTGCGACTGGTGAGGAGGCGTTGGATGAATATTTCAAGAAAGGGCAATTTCCGTCCAGTTATCATTATAGCCTGCAAGAAGTCGGTAATTTAGGGGAGTTTGTGGCTGACTATTTGGGTGTTAATGGCCCTGTGTATACCGTATCAACGGCTTGCTCTTCAAGTGGACGTGTTTTCTTGTCAGCTAAGCGTTTGCTCAATGCCGGTATAGTTGATGCCGTTGTGGTTGGGGGGGCTGATTCTTTATGCCGGCTGACCCTGAACGGATTTAACGGCTTGGAAGCTCTCTCTAATTCGTTGTGCATTCCATTTAGTGAAAACCGGCAAGGAATCAATATCGGTGAGGCTGCCGCTTTCATGCTGTTATCCCTCAGTGAAGAAGACTCCGACAATATTTCTGATGTGCCCGCGGTTGCTTTTTTGGGCGGTGGAGAAAGTTCGGATGCCCACCATATTTCTGCACCGCATCCAGAAGGGGAAGGGGCGGAATTGGCCATGCGAAAAGCGTTAGAAGATGCCGCTCTTTCTCCTGGGAATATCGGTTATATCAATGCACACGGTACAGCAACACCGCTGAATGATGCGATGGAAGCGAAAGCAATATACCGGGTATTTCAAGATAGGGTTCCGGTAAGTTCAACCAAACAGCTGACTGGCCATACGCTTGGGGCTGCAGGGGCCGTTGAAGCGGCTATTTGCTGGCATATATTGCGCTATGGACTCGACTTGCCCAAACAGAAGAGTAGTGGCAAGCGGGATCCGAGTCTGGCGCCAATATCCTTGGTGAGATCAAACATGAAGCTCGAGCACCCAGCAATCCTGAGCAACTCGTTTGCCTTTGGTGGTAATAATGTCAGCCTAATTTTTGGATATGCCCATGACTAACCTTCCGCACTTTCACCAATTATTGCCTCATGAGTCGCCGATGGCTTTAGTGGATGAATTGATTGATGTCGGGGAAACCCACATCCATTGCAGAACCACAATTTCATCCTTGTGCCCTTTCTTTAACTCAGATAGCGGTAATGTCCCCGGTTATGTCGGCATTGAGTTCATGGCGCAGTCGATTGCTGGGTGGTCTGGCTACCATTCATGGCTGCAAGGTGATAGTTCACCAATTGGTTTTTTGTTAGGAAGTCGGCGCTATCAAACAACGTGTAGCGATTTTAAAGAGCATGATGTATTGGACATCTATGCAGAGCAAATAATGGAGAGCCTCGGTATGGCGGTGTTTTCATGCCGTATTGAGTGCCAAGGGAAGGTTATTGCGTCAAGCCAACTTAATGTTTATGTCCCTTCCCAGAAAAAATTAGATCAAATGTTAAATAGGACCCATTCATGATGAGACAAGTTTTAGTGACTGGTGCGAGCAAAGGCATAGGACGTGCAATTGCAACACAGCTTGCCAACGATGGGTTTACCATCATTGTCCACTATATGAGCGATGAGGCAGGCGCTGCAGCAACATTACATGATATCAACGCCGCTGGTGGGAGTGGACGGTTGATTCAGTTTGATATCAGCAACCGTGAACAATGCCGAGAAATGCTCGAGCAAGATGTCGCTGACAATGGGGCTTATTATGGAGTGGTCAGTAATGCGGGCATCACTCGTGATACGGCATTTCCAGCGATGACGGAAGAGGAGTGGGATGGTGTTATCCATACCAACTTAGACAGTTTCTACAATGTGTTGCACCCTTGTGTCATGCCGATGGTGAGGTTACGTAAGGGGGGACGAATTGTCACTTTAGCATCAGTATCAGGCATTATGGGGAACCGCGGCCAGACGAATTACAGTGCTGCGAAAGCGGGGGTCATCGGGGCAACAAAGTCGTTGGCGCTTGAACTTGCAAAACGGAATATTACGGTAAACTGTGTTGCTCCTGGGCTTATCGATACGGGCATGGTTGATGAAACGGTCAAAGAGCACGCGTTACCTCAGGTGCCAATGCGTAGAATGGGCGAGCCGGAAGAAGTGGCGGGACTTGTGAGCTATTTAATGTCTGATAGTGCCAGCTATATCACCCGACAGGTTATTTCAGTCAATGGAGGTTTAGTATGAAGCGTCGTGTAGTCGTGACTGGGATGTCAGGCGTTACTGCATTGGGTAATGACTGGCAAAGTATCGAGCCGAAGTTGCGAGCGTGTGAAAATGCCTCGTGTTATATGCCGAGTTATGAGCAATATAACGGCCTTAACACTAAGTTGGCCGCGCCAATAGAAAACTTTGAATTGCCAAAACATTATACCCGTAAAAAAATTCGCGGCATGGGCCGGGTTTCTCTTCTATCAACTGTCGCCAGTGAAAGTGCATTGCAGCAGAGCGGACTGCTCGGGTGCGAGGCGCTAACGGATGGTCAGACAGGAATCGCATATGGCTCTTCTACAGGGAGTACTTCAGCTGTTGGTGCCTTTGGCGTTATGCTCAATGAAAAAGACACCAAAGCGATAACAGCAACGACCTATGTTCAAATGATGCCGCACACGGCGGCTGTAAATGTTGGGCTGTTTTTTGGTTTGCGCGGACGAGTGATTCCTACGAGTAGTGCATGTACATCGGGAAGCCAAGCCATTGGCTATGCTTACGAGGCCATCAAGCACGGTTATCAAACAGCGATGGTTGCCGGTGGAGCAGAGGAGCTTTGTCCTACAGAATCGGCGGTTTTTGATACGCTTTTCGCAACCAGTTTGAGAAATGATGACCCCAAGTCAACGCCAAGACCATACGATGTTGACCGTGATGGACTAGTGATTGGTGAAGGCGCTGCGACCTTTGTACTTGAGGAGTATGACCATGCACTAGCCCGTGGGGCCAAGATATACGCAGAGGTTGTTGGCTTTGCTAGCAATTGTGACGCAGCCCATGTTACGCAGCCACAAAAAGAAACAATGCAACTGTGTATGGAAATGGCATTGAAAGATGCGGATTTGCCTCCACAAGCAATAGGTTATGTCTCGGCTCATGGTACTGCGACCGAGAAAGGAGATATTGCAGAAACCCACGCGACGGCCAATATTTTTGGTGATAATGCACCGATTAGTTCGTTAAAAAGTTATTTAGGTCATACGCTTGGTGCCTGTGGAGCCATAGAGGCTTGGCTGAGCATTGAGATGATGCGAACTGGGTGGTTCTGTCCAACGTTGAATTTAGACGAAATCGATGAACGCTGCGGAAACTTGGATTATATCCGAGGTGAAGGGCGCGAAATGAACTGTGAGTATTTGATGAGTAATAACTTCGCTTTTGGCGGGATTAATACATCAATTATTTTTAAGCGTTGGCAGGGTTAAATATAGAAAATTAAAAAACGATAGCCCTGATGATGACGTAGGGCTACCGTTTTTCTATTAATTGGAGAGTAACTCTTTTTGTATGTCTCTGTTTAGGTTTGCTACCCAACCATTATATTTTCTGTGAATTGTATCTTTGTCAGCATTATACTTCATGTTTTCGCTATCGTGGTAAGTGATGTCATAGCTGTCTTTGTTGAGAGTAATATTTACCGCGACATAGTGTGATCTGACATGGATTTTAGCAATCAACTTATTTCTTGATTCTTTTTCAACTTGCCACCCACGAACTAACCCTGCTTTGGTGATCTTTTTTATCAATTGTTGGTTAGCTATCGGTTCATGAATAGGCTGATTGAGTACAGGTTCTGGCTTTGCTGCAAAGCTAAAGGAAGAAAAACTAATGAGTAGTGTTACCAGTATGTATTTAATCGCTTTCATTTATGGATATATCCTTATTTAGGAAGTTGTGGCGTTTGATAAACTTGTCGAATTATATGTGTAATTTCGTAATCAATATTCTCATCGTCAAAGTTTAATAATTCATTTTCGTGCAGTATTTTCAATAGCTTTGAGGGATAAAATGTATCATTCCCGACAATCTCCACATGACCAGCTTTAACGGTAATGGTTTTGACATTACTTTGATGATCAGTCACTGGGTTGGATTGCTCATCTTTATTTATAGATGGATTATAATTCATATTTTATGAAAACAAACAGTCATAATCCGCTTCAACCCTGAAAACTCTAAATTCAAAATAACAATTGCTATTTATTGCTTATATAATAATCCCTATACTATTTATAGATCAATAATAATATGATGTAATTAGAAAGAGTGAGAGATTGAAGCTGTCTATTTAGAATTGTTTATAATTTCCAGTTATAACAGGCAGGCAAATTAAACAGCAATATAAGCTAAAAAATGAGTACAAAAATGATTAAAAGGAATTTTTCATTTCGTGTTTTTATCGTATTTTTTCTGTTGATAGGCAGTAGTTCTGCGAGCGCTATAGAATTGGCAGTATCTGCTGGAAAAGCCCAGCAGCCAGGGGAGGACTACAGCAATTCTCTGCTGGCGATGGATCTTATCTTTGCTGATTGGCAGCGCAGTCCAGTTCAAAGATTAAGCCTTGGGGCCAGTGTGACTCATCTAGAAGCCCATACTGATGAGAGTAATGACGAGTTAATTGCACTCAGCTTATTTCCTGAGCTGAAGTTATTCGCTGAAAGGTATGGTTACCGCTGGTTTTTCCAAGTAAGAGCTTTAGGGCCAACTTGGCTTAGCGAAAAGCAATTAGGCGAAAGAGAGCAAGCTATGCACTTTGCTTTTTTGGCCCAAGTTGGTGGCGGGGTTTACTTTGGTGATGAAAATCGTGGTTATCTGAATGTGTTTTACCGTCACTTCAGTAACGCTAATTTAAAAGAGCCGAATGATGGCTTTGACGTACCGCTCAATTTATCGGTTGGATATCGATTTTAAGGGCAATGGCTAACGGTTAATAATACAGGCAGCCAAAGCTGCCTGTATGACGTTGAAGGCTAGCCTTTCATCGTTTGAATCACCTTGTCTGGGAAGCCGAAATACTTTTGCGCCCCATCATTGTCGAGCAATAAGCAACTGGTGGAGGCCGCAATGTAGGCCTTGTCATTGGTGGTATAGATCACCGTGGCATGAGCCAGCTTTTCTGTAAATAGCTTGTTGATGTACTTGGTGTACTCCTTCTCCCCGCCGACGAAAGGCTCATCGATAATGATGATACCCTGATCGAAACTGCCTAGTCCGAGTGCCATCCGTAACAACTGCTGGACACCATTGGGTAACTGCTGGACAAATTCCGAGGACATCTGTGTTTGTAGCCCCTCTGGTAGCCAAGGGTGCAAGTTGAAGAATTCTATGGTCTCTTCCATTTGCTCCGAGGAGATCACACCATCATGAATAATGAAATTTGATTCCAAGGTGCCATCAAAGATATGCAGTTCGAAAGGAATGTAATTGATGGCTTTTCTATAGCGGAAATTATTGAATTGTTTAATGTTATAGCCGTCTAATAAAACATTGCCTTGATAACGGTCTTCTAGCCCTGCCAAAATAGTCAGCAAGGTGGTTTTCCCCGAGCCCGAGCCGCCGGAAATCGAGATTTTATCGCCGGGCTGAGCTGTGAAAGCTAAGTTGGTTAGTCCCGTTGCTGCCCCTTGGTAGCGGTGGGTAAGGCCAGAGATAGTGACGTTGCCTTTGAACTGACGAATAGGTGGGCTGCTTTCCAGTGAATGACGGTCATCATTCAAGGACATCAGTGCATTGATCTGAGAGCTGGCTGACTTTATTGTTTTGAATTTAGTGATGGAATTATAGATCCCCATAATTGGTCCAAGCGCCTTCCAGACCAAGATGATGATTGCCAGCATGGCTCCGGCATCGGTCTCACCAGCCATCACGCCAATCACTGCGGTGACAATGCTGGCTGTACCGATAGCCTGTATCAGTCCTTGACCCATGGCTTGGATCTTACCATTGGTCACAGATACGCTCTTGGCGTCCTCCAGGCTTTGCTCGTGGGCTGCTTGGAAGCGGGAGCGGATCACCCTGATTAACGGTAGCCCCTGAATACTGCTGATACTTCTTAGCAGCTCATTCCACTGATAAGACACCATGGCGTTGGCACGAGAGCTTCTTGACGTGGCTTGGTTGTAGATATAGCGGGCGTAAACACAGAAAAGCAGCATCAGTACGATTCCTGCTAGCACTGTGAGTGCCGCTGTACCCGAAATAATAGTGATTGCCACAATGAAAATGATCACGAATGGCATGTCGAAATAGCTGAGCGAAGACTCTGCTGTGACCAGCTTCCTAAATTGATCGATATCCTTCAGCCTTGCCAACTGAGAGGAGACGCCAGCGGATGAGGTCATAGAGTAGGGAAGCCACAATAGTTTACTAATGACATTGCGCGATATATGGGTGGCAAGATCTTTGCCCGACGTTGCCAGTATATTCATCCGCATCCGTTTGAAGGCGTATTCAGACAGCGCCAGAAAGACAGCAAATCCTGTTAGCCAGTACAGGGTTGTCTCTGAGCCGGAGCTCAACGCAAAACTGTAGACGCCCATGATAAAGAAGGGTTGCATCGCACCAAGTACGTTAATGATTAAACTCAGTAACAGCAGGCTTTTGATTTCATTGTTGTAGCGATAAAACGCGTATTTTATCCAATTTGATTTGTCCTGAGATTCTGGTGGTGGCTCGCGGAATATTTTCGAGTAGTTTGAAATTTCACACACGGTGCAGCTATCGCTTGTCAGCGGGTGCTCTAGCATCACATTGTTGCGGTAATCGAACAGTTTGGCTTGGCCGTTTTCTATGCCAAGGAAAATGGTGCAGACGTTATCGAACTGGACAAAAGCGGGTGTCGATACATGTTCAAGCTGATGCATTGATGAAAGCTGCAGGATGTTGCACTCGTAATCAAGCCGTGACAAGGTGTCGGCAAAGCTATCAACATCTTGGCTTCTGGGGACAAAGGCATCACTGAGGATCTCTGGCGTTCCCTCCCATTGCAAAGTCACAAGGGTATAGGCCAAACCAAGCAATGTCGGAGATCCTTTATATCGTTCCCTGAACTTGGCAGAGCCAAAGTCGCCCAGCCGTTCTTCGATATTACTAAAATCAATTAATACACTCATGCGGCAACCCTAGAAGCAAGTTTGTGGCGAACCAAGCGGGGATCGAGCGGTCCCAATTTATTACTGACAATAATACAAATGAAGTTGTTGGCTTTGGGCGTGAGACAAGCTAGCAATAAGCGGGCAAACTGCTCGTCATATACCATATCAATATCGTCAATGAGCAATACCGGCTTATTGCTTAACAAGGCCCGAATAATTAGCAGTGCAAAGAGCACCTGACGGGAGAACGGCAGCTGGCTATGGCTTGAAATCTTGGTATAGAAACCGTTTTTAAGGCCATCAATTTTATGCTTGATGGCGAGATTCTCGCAGAGTGAAAAGGCAGCGCTATTGAGGTGTGGCTGGAAACAAGTGAGGTTGTCAATAATTGTCCCTTCGACCAGCGCTGAGTTTTTATCTACCTTAATCACGTTGTTTCGCCAATCCCCATAGTCAATCTCACTGGCTGCCTTGTCATTGATGGTGAAAGTGAGGTTATCGTCATGGCTGTCCCGGGTTAGGCACCTTAGTAGGTGGCTTTTACCACTTCCGCTAGGTCCGGTTAGCAAATTTAGCTGACCTGTTGCCAGAGAAATTGGTGGGATGCCTGATGTTACATCGCTGCCTGATGGGGTGATAGATATTGTGCTGATAACGTCTTCTGTTTGCGAAGTGTGATTGAATGATTCCAGCTCGAGCACTTCAGCTATGCGCTTAACATTCAGTTGATTGGTTCGCCAGCGACTAAGCGTGCGCATGACTTGTTGGTAGGGGGCGAAGTAGCGGTTGGTCAGTAGGATCACTGCCGCCATGACCCCTTGGCTAATCTCCATGTTGATAACTGCTAATGCACAAAGAACGACGACGATTGCAACGGAAAGTTGTTGGATCACGTTAAGGGTTAGATTAAATGACGATTCCAAACGTTCATAGGTAATGCTTTGCTCTTCCCGCTCACTGATCATTTCGACCATCACGCTTTCAATGCGGTACTCCATAGTGCGGCTTTTGATATCCAACGGGTTTGAAACAATCTCGATAATTTTGGAATTTGTCAGTCCTTCAATATCTGAGCGTTGCGAAAGCACGTCGACACGGCGTTGTGATAAATGGCGGGCAGCAAAAAATAGGACAGTGGATGCCGCAATGAGCGCGAACCCCGCCCAGAAATTGATCAGTAGAATAATCAATACCGTGATGGCACTGGTGCCTGTATTGATCATCGCTTTTATGGTTTCACCGCCGAAAAACTGCTTAATATCGGAAATGGTTGCGATACGTTCTAAATATTCCCCCATTTCCAACTGGTTGAAACGCTCAATATTGGCAGCACAGATAGCTAAGAAAACCCGGTTGGTTAGCTGGCCTTCAAAGCGCTTCATTATCACTGAGACTAAATGTTCCTCTTGCCGTTTTAGTTGGTAGTCGAGAAAAATAGCCAGCAAAATGATGGTAAAGAGCAGCATCAGCGAGTTGGTCGACTGGTTTGGCAAGATGCGGTCAAAAATGATCAGGATAGAAAAAGGCAGTACCAAGCCCAACAGAGTCGTCATCAACGTTGAGAACAGTAAATAGAGTTTGTCCAATGGACTTATTTTGCGAGTAAATGGCTGGCTTTTCATTACTTACTCCGTCATTGGACCATCAGATGAAGTGGAATAGGCGATTGGGAGCTGTCGTCATTCATTGGCGACATCTGCTCGGCTATCTTGCCGACCGTTGCCATATTCAGGTTACCGATCCGTTCGTTGAGTTGAATGAGGTTGATGACATAGTCATAGCGGGCACTCTCATAATCTCGGATGCTGCTATACAGCTTGCTCTCAGCTGACAGTAGGTCAGTAATAGTACGCGTCCCTAATTTGTGGGCTTTTTGGATACCGATATATGACGCGTAATTAGCCTGAATAATCGTCGTCAGGCTGGTTAGCGATGCTGAATAATCATTAATGTTATAAATAAACTCTTCAAACTGCTGCTGGCTGACGTTTTTACTATCTTGTAGGTCGATTTCTGTTCGGTCGATATCGACTTTATTTTGTTGGTAGCGATAGTAATCACGGCCACCGTTTAAAATCGGTACATCCAACGTGAGGGTATATACCGTCTCTTCTGTGACGCCTTTGTCAGGATATAGCTTGGCCGATGCATCATTGGTATCGTCATAGGTGTAGCCAATACTACCTTTAACAGAAGGGACGAAAGTCGCGCCAGTTTCCTTTAAGACCTGACGGCTTTTGTTGACCGCTTGCTTGGCAATTAACAAGCTGAGATCAGACGAGTACATAATGTTATTGAGTTCTGTTTGGCGACCCGGGGGAATAGCTTCAAATTGTATGCTTGATTGCAGATCGAAATCAGGTTTTAGAGGCTGCTGAATAATGTTAGCGAGCTCGTTAAGCAATATGCGTTGATCTTTCTTCAGGGTGCGTAGGCTATCTGCGGTCCGCTCTTTTTGCGCTAACACTTCATAACGTTCGGTACCTGCGACATTCCCTAACTCAATATTGCGGCTGATAAGCGTCAACCGGGATTCTGATGACTCTAACTCAGCTTGGGTTGCCCGGATCTGGGCCCGGTTTTTTAAATATTCGAAATAGGCGGTAGCGGCCTCGCGGATAATTTGTTGTCGTGTTTGCTCGGTCCTAAGCGATTCAATATTAATATCTGTCTGGGTGCTTCCATGTGAGTAGATATCCCCAAGGTCAAACAGGCTTTGGGTTAAGGTAACGTTCACACCGTGGCTGTTGTAGCTATTTCTGCTATTGGCCCCGCTGTATTTATGCGTCGTGCCATCATTCCAGTTGGTATTTGCAGACACATTGAGCGAAGGCAGGAAGTTACCTCGGTTTATATCCAGATCATACTCAGTGGCAGCCAAATTAGCTTGGGCGCTACTTAGTGATAAATTGCGTTGCACCGCCACATCGACCACATTGAGCAGATCGGCTGCATTTGCCGTGGCTGCCACAGATGCCCCGACAAAGGCAGCTAACAATGTGCTTGCAGGATTAGCAGATCTTTTTAATCGCCATGTATTTTTTAATAACTTTGATAATTTCATCATTTTTATACGGCTTACTGATGACATAGTCCATTCCTGCTTCAATACATGACTTGTGTTCGCTGGCGCTGGTCAGTGCTGTAGCGCCAATAATGGTGGCGGGGTGGAAGACGTCCAAGTCTTGTTCCCGTTGGCGGATTAGTTTTGTGGCTTCAATACCGCCCATGCCGGGCATGATGCAATCCATAAAGACGATATCCGCACCATGTTCTTTCATATATTCCACGGCTTGCGCACCATCGCTGACGGTATGTGCTTCATAGCCTTGTTTGCTAAGCAGCTTTTTCAATAAAAACTGCTGAACTTTGTCATCTTCAACAATAAGGAAGGCATTTTGTGTTTGCTCGTTGGCTTCCTCAGTGGCTTGCATGGCCTCTGTGAGGTTGGGAACAAGTTCGTAAGGGACGAAAGGTGTAAAGAAAACCCGGTCAACATACTCATGGGTGTCTTGCACCGTACTTGATTCCGACGCGGCTAAAAAGAGTTTGGTCTTGTTGTTCTTTTTCAACCTTGAATGCAAGGTTTTGCAGAAGGACTTGAGCTGAATACCCTTGATCGTGTCGGTAATGATGATCCCATCGAAATCATTTATCCGAGACAAGGATTTAAAAATTTCGTTCGCCGAGCGGATAATTTCAATCGTTGCGCCATATTGCGATAGCATTTGGGACATTACGTCAATTTGCAGCTGCGAATCGGTGCAGATCATCAAGTGTTTATTTTCAAGCGAACGCTCAACGTGATGGAAACTTTTTGGCGTAATATCAATAGCAATACGCAGTTTTTGCATGTTGATAGGTTGCTGAGTGTGGTCATCATTCTGAGGTGGAAGGGCAAGTGCGGACTTCAGCCAGGCTGATTCAAATCGTGTTACCTTGCTAAGGATGGCTTTTGACCACTCATCATTAATACCGCTTTTCTCATCGATTAATTGCCAATTGGCGTTCTTGATATCTAGTAAATTCAATGCATTCGTGGGCAGAAAAACGATTTCAAAAACCAGCCTGGATTGTTCTACCTCATCGGCTGCTTCGGTATGAATATGAAATAAAATATGAGGTTCATTCTGAGCTGATATGGCATTGGAAAGCTGCAAAAACAGTACCCAAAATAAACTGGTTGGGTTGCCTTCTATTTCGCCGGGTAAGTGGCTGCCCAGATGGCATTCCAAGTGTCGCTGGGAGTGTTGGGTTTTCGCACTGAGGTGAACCAATAATTCGGACATTAAGGGAAGGAAGGTGACATTACCAGAAGCCGCGCTGTTACCTCCGGAGATCAGGCGATTATAGTTATCCGCTAGTTCAGATAAGGTATTGGTCGCTAATGTGATATCTCGAGCTAAAACGGCACCGTTTTCACCGGCTTCTTGGGCTATGAGCCTGACCCCGCCTTGGATTGTGTTAGTCATGCCGCGGATTTCGTAACCAATCAAGGCATATAGCTGGCGGTATAAGTCGGCATTGCGCTTTTGCTGTTCAACATCCTGATACATGGTTGAAAGGTTGGCAAAAATACGCCTCTGCTCTGGTGGCGTGTTAATGTCGTTGAGCATTTGAGTGATCTCGTTGGCAGAGATATGCTCAAGTTGGTTGGCAAGCTCACTGACACCTGATTGCACCTGTTTAGATTGGTAACCTTTACGTTTGGTTGCTGTTGCTAGTAGTAACAAGAGAGCGCAAAAAACGAGGCTGAAAATCAGGAAAACCATCATTGAGCGGAAGAAAAGGGTTTGCTGGGCTTGCTGAGCGTCATTGTTGATGGCAACTATCAAGTTTTGCTGTGACGCTTGCAAATCCGGCTGTAGTTGAAGCAGCGTATTTTGCAGTTGTTGATAGTTACTGTTGGCGTTAAATCTGGCAATTGCAAGCTCAAGCTGAGGGTAGAGCACATTGCCGACAAGGCTGATTTTCACTTTCTCCGCTGATGCCGCCTGCTTAAAGTGGGCAATATCTTTTTGCAACGTATCAACTTGCGGTTGGATGGCTGTATTTTGGAGGCAGGAATCAGCTTGGCAACGACTAATCGTTGTCAATAGTGCTTGGGTTGTTCGGGTCAGTTGATGGCTGCTGCTAACCAGTTCTGAATTTAACATGCTGTTATATTCGGTTGTTTGGTTATGCCATTGCAGGCCAATGATCATTTGGCTGCTAACGCCGATCACCATGAATACGGCGATAAATCGAATAGTGGCCTTCCTCGACAATTTCACTGCTGCTTACCTCTCGTCAAATGCATCTTCCATGGCGCTGACCACGGGTTTCAAGGCGTAATCAATCGCGTAGCGTGAACCTGTTTTAATATCAGCAGTAAATTCCATATAGGGTGACAAAGTGTATGTTGCCCCACCGTTTTCTAAGAAGTCTTTCTCAAGCGCTATCTTGGCAATATAAAATTCGTTTTCTTCTTCTTTGTAAGATGAGCGGCTGATGGAGTTGATCGTGCCACTGATAAAGCCATATTTTGCAAAATTGTAGGTATCTAATTTGAGTTTGACTTCTTGGCCGACCTCGACGAATCCCAGATCTTTTTTGGCAATTTTTGCTTCAGCGTGCAAGGTGTTATGGATAGGGGAAATATCGGCGATGCTTTCGTTTGCAGGGATAACCGCAGATTTATAGTTAAAATGAATTTTATCGACAATGCCATCGATAGGGGAGTAGACAGTCAAGCGCTCAACTTTATCGGTATGCTGGGGAAGCTGGGCTTTTTTTAGTGAGAGATCTTTTTCCAGTTGGTTTATTTGGGCTTGGTAACCGGCATTTCGACTGGCGATGGTGTCTTTCAGTTGTTTTTCTAACCGCGTGAACTGAAACTTCTCGTTCATGACGGCTTCTGATAAGTTTTCAATCTCTCTCACCATATTGGCTTCCTGCACTTGCATGTTAAGTACATCGACATAAGAAGCCATTTCCTCTTTGTAGAGGGTTTCTTTAATGTTTAACTGTTTTTCAATCAGGCCAAGCTGTTTACGCGAACTGGTTATGCGTTTTTGCATGGAGTTAATCAGCTTTTGCTTATGTTCAATATCCAGTGCGATTAGGGCTTGATTAGAATTGTTTTTCTGAAATTCTTTTTGCCAAGATTCGGTGTACTGAGTAACAAGCTGCGGGAAAGATGAGTAAGCAGAATAGTCCGGCTCGGTATGGCGGATCAGCGACGCGTAACGGATGATATCCATCTCAAGGCTGGTTATATCAAGTGTTGCGGATTTGAGCTGAGTATTTCTATCGACTGAACGTAATTGGGCAATAGGTTGTCCGGTATAGACATAATCACCGGTTTTTACCAGTATCTGATCAAGGATCCCACCTTCAAGGTGCTGGACCCGCTCAATATCAGAATCAAGCAGTATCTCCCCACGGGAGGAAACGACAATATCAATCTTTGCCTGTGCGGCTAATATGATGAGCAGCAGCACGACGACAAACAGCAGCAGAAGAGATTTGTGCACTGTTGTCATTGCACTTTGGATATATAAGCCATCATCGTTGTCAGCCTCTTGGCTGTATTTGGCCTCCACGAGTGCATGCTTGATATGTTTCTCTATTCCCATTGCATCGACTCCCTGAAGCAATGCTGTATTCAGTAGCGGTGTTATTAATTTGCCAGTGATAATGACTCGACTTGAGAATTGACGTTGGCAACCTCGGCCAGCATGTTGTCTAACAGATCTTTACTCGGTAGTTCACCTTGCTTGCAAAGGCGCTCGATTGTTTCTAGTTGTTGGGATGCATTGTCCTCGCACAGCGTTAGCAGGACGCCTTTTAACGAGTGAACAGCTTGATACAAACCTTCTATGTTGTTGCTGGCATATAGTCCTGTGATCAGCTCGATATCTTCACCATGCTCTGCACTGTAGAGGTCGATGATCATAGACATCATGTCCTCATCGCCATCCATTGCTTCGGTAAACGCACTGTAATCAATCATTTTTCGAATCCTGAGTTTGTTGTTACATCCAAGTCACTGAAAAAACAAAGTTTGATACTAGTAATGTATGGGCTAGGTTGAAGGAGATTACAAGGTGCAATTGTTATTGAATGTTTGATTTATTGATCAATATCTCATCGTGGTAATTCTAGAGGTTTAGTGCTAACTGTGCGCTGTATCTATGTTTTTTGATTTTTTTGAAAAAACCTCGTTAATCACTTGGTAGTTAATCTTTAATCGATCTATTTATAAGTTAGAAAACTCTTATTTGTATAGAAGTACCGACAATTGCACGGAGGCAAATTATGGCTCAAGACAACCAACAGCAGGATCAAGGTAACCCACTTAATGATGCGGTCGAGCATAATGCCACACCCGATGGAAATACTGATGAGCACCGTGCGCAGGACAGGCAAAACCAACAAAATACGATGGCGGCAACAACCGCTACAGGCGCTGATGCGGCAGAACAAAATGACCAAACTAACAATGGTTCACCCGAATCAGCCCCAGAGAGCAGCGAAGACGCTGGCAGTCAGCCAAGCGAAGCAGCCTCCGATAATGGAGGTAATAGCGGAAGCCAAAGGCAATCTGGCAATTCAGATTCAAGTGTTCAGGGTGATACTTCGCAACAAGATGAAGGTGGTGTCGATGGCGGTGGTGCCCCTCAGGCGGTAGGAGGGGGCGCTCAACAGAGAACGCCATCACGGCCTGATGGGGAAGGACAAAATAGAGCCAGTCAAGAGTCAAACGAACAAAACCCGCAAGCTCAGTCGGCTGGTGGCGGTGGAAATCAGGCTTCGAACCAGAGCGTTGAACAAACATCGTTTGATACTGAAACAACCAGTGAGACTTTCCAAGTTGACGTAGCTAATGCAACCAGCAAAGAATTGGTTATTGATGGTGATTTTGATACCGAGACTGTTTCTGAAACTTTCGAAATACAAGTCGACAACGTCAATGATGAGGTTGTGGTTGATGAGCAAGCAATACCGACTTTTGAGGCCAATGAGGATGGTCAGATCGTTCTCAGCGAGGCGGATTTACTCGCCAATGCCAGTGATATTGATGGTGATGATTTAAGTGTACTGAATCTCTCTATCACCAATGCGTCTTTTGAGATCCACATTGATCCGGATACTGGAGAAAGATCGTTTGTTGTTACTCCAGATGAGAACATAAACGGGGAACTGGCGATATCTTTTGATGTGACTGATGGCCAAGGGAGTGAAGTCGCCTCATCAGCCGTTTTGAGCGTGGCTGCAGTAAATGATGAAGTCGATATTGATACCAGCTCGCCGCTTGCGTTCGATACCCAAGAAGACAATCAAATTGTTATTACTGAGGAGCAGCTGCTTGCCAATGCCAGTGATGTTGATGGTGATGATCTTTCTGTGATCAATTTGAATATTGCAGATGCATCGTTCACTACACAAGTTGACCCTGATACCGGTGATAAGTCTTTTGTGATAACGCCAAACCAAGACGTAAACGGCGATTTAACGATCACTTTCGATGTCTCAGATGGGCAAGGTAGTCAGGTTGCTTCAGGGGCGACACTGCAAGTTGCAGCTGTTAATGATGCCGTGATAGCGCAGGACGACTCAAGCCTTGCGGATGGTGATGCACCGTCTATTGCAACCTTCAGTGCATTCTCTTCGGCTGAACCGGAAGCGATTGAAGTAGAAGAAGATGGTCAGTTAGTTATCAGCCCGTCAGACTTGCTGGCGAACGATACCGATGTTGATGGCGATGTGCTGACCATTACTGAAGTAACAGCAACAGACGATACCCACGGCAGTGTTGAGCTGGATGAAAATGGCAATATTGTCTTCACGCCGGATGCTGACTACAACGGGCCTGCCACGTTTACCTACACCGTCACAGACGGTAACGATACGTTTGATACTGCGACTGTCTCGGTTGATGTTACGCCACTGAATGATGCTGCTGTTGTGGGCGAAACGAATATTGATGGTACGGAAGATACCGCAATCATCTTCACTCAGGACATGCTGCTGCAAAATGCCAGTGATGTGGATAGCGATAACCTGACAGCAATAAACCTTCAGGTTGAGCCTCAATACGGTTCGTTGACCGATAACGAAGACGGCACCTTCACTTTTACCCCTCAAGATGACTTCAATGGCGAGGTTCCATTCACCTTTGATGTGGATGACAACGATGGGGCGGTAACCCCGGCCTCGGGCTCGTTGAACCTTGAAGCGGTCAATGATGTACCGGTGTTTGCCGAGACGTCTTACACCATCACCGAAGATGGCTCGATTACCATTTCTGAAGCGTCGTTGCTTGCCAATGTTACCGATGTCGATAATGATGACCTGTGTATTACTGATATCAGTGTTGAAGGCAATGGAACAGTAACCCGAGATGAAGAAAGCGGGGATTGGACTTTCACCCCGGATGCTGATTACAGCGGTGATGCTGCGCTCAGCATCACAGTAAACGATACCAAGGTTGATGCTGTATTTACTGCGCCGGTGACTATTACGCCGGAAGCTGACGAGCCTTCGTTAACCGTATCACTGACCGACATGAGTCTGATTGATTACGGTGTTGGGCAGGATACCACCCTAACGGGGTGGCAGACTGATAACGTCAATAACCATATCGAAATCCATCAGGACTATGTCTACGGTGTCGGTGACAACCGTGGTGGGGTGATTGAGCTGGAAGCCAACCGCGGTGATGAGTCCAACCTCTATACCAATTTGGATGTCAAAGCTGGCGAAGTGGTCACACTTGAATTTGATATGTCGGCACGAAAAGGCTGGGAAGGTGAAGATTCGCAGGTTGATATTTACTTCGAAGGCCAGTTGATTGATTCCTTGGCACCTGAGGATATCGGCTGGAACCATTTCTCTTATCAATTCACCGCGACTACCGATAATCCTAAGCTGGAATTTGACTCGCCGGATGATAACAGCCTGGGCGGAATCCTCGATGCGATAACCGTGGTCAAAGAAGTTGCTGAAGACCAACCGACCCCGCTTAATATTGACGCTGCCTTGAATGACATTGATGGTTCTGAATCGCTGGCTTCCCTGGTGGTGGATGATTTGCCCGATGGCGCAATATTGACCGATGGCGAGAAAATCTTCATTGCTGATGGTGAAAGTAACAGCGTTGATATCAACGACTGGGATCTGAGCCAGCTGACCTTTCAGGGCGGTGAGAACTTCCATGGTCCTGTTTCACTGAATGTGACCGCGACATCAATTGAAGACAGCACGGCAGAGAATGATTCGCCAGAAACAGCCTCGACCACGGCAAGGCTCGACTTCACGGTGGTGCCGGTTAATGACCCGGTCGTTATTGATGAAACCAGCCCGCTGCAATTTAATACCGATGAGGACACCAGCCTAGTTATTACCGAGGCAGCACTACTGGCCAATGCCAGTGATGTTGACGGCGATGATTTATCGGTAGTTAACCTCAATATTGCCAATGCCTCGTTTACTACCGTGGTTGATCCCGAGACAGGCGAGAAGTCTTATGTGGTGACGCCAGATCAGGATGTGAATGGCGATTTAGCGATAAGTTTCGATGTTACCGACGGCGAAGGTAGCCAAGTGGCTTCAGGCGCTATGCTGCAAGTTGCCGCCGTCAATGATGGCCCACAGGTTAGTGAGAACCTGACGTATACCATCGATGAAGATGGCACGATTACGCTGACTCAAGAACAGTTGTTAGCGAATGCCTCCGATGTTGATGGCGACGAACTGACGGCGGAAAACCTTCATCTTGAAGGGGAGGGTGACGTTGAAAGAAACGCCGATGGCTCTTTCACCATCACACCGGCCGAAAACTTCAATGGTGAGCTGAACCTGACCTTTGATGTGAGCGATGGCCTAGAGACCGTTTCGACAGGCTTGGACCTTACTGTCAATGCGGTTAATGATGAGGTTGTTGCTGTAGATGATGACAGTATGTCTGCCCAAGCACCGCAGATCCGCCTTGATGTCGCTCCTGAGAACGGCTCGGTTCAGTGCATGAATGCAGAGGGTGAATGGGAAGATATGGTGGTTGGCCAAGAATATCCCGCAGAAGCCCAAGTGCAGTTCGTCCCTGATACTGAAGAGGTGCAATCCGGTACCCGTGATATTCGGGTAGGAAGCTTTGATAGCGATACCTCTACGACAGTTTTTGATGGTACTGCCCGTGCCGACGACTGGGGGGCTGTTGATGGAAATACTGCCGTTTATCAAGAAGATGGCGTCACCATTACTACAGAAGTTAGCAGTGGCGAACTGACGGCTTGGAATGGTGCGGGTAGTGCTAAAGGGGCCGGGATTGGTAATGGCACCAAGAACGGTTTGAGCGGTGATGAATATCTTACAGTGACGGTCGAGGGGGAGGATGTCAACCAAATCACCTTCCAGCTTGATGGCTTGGGTGGCTATTTCGATGAATCAAGTAGTCAGGCAACAGAAGTCATTATTCAGGCTTATGATGCTGAAGGTAACCTCATAGATAGCCAAGGTGGCTTCCGTGAATCCGGTGAATTCCAAGACACCTATGCATTTACCACTGATGTGCCGGTACACCATTTCACCCTAGGTACAGAGGGAGGCAAAGGGACATATGTTGTTCAGAATATGACCGTCTCCCGAACCATGTCTGAAGATATTCAGATGACAACAATTCAGGGTGATGGCAGTGAGGTGACTAATACCCTGTCTCTGGATCTCAACCACAGTACTGCCGATCAGCCTCTGGATGTCACCGATCAACTTGTAGAGGTACAAGAGGGGATTACCAGCCGGGCAATTGAAGTCGAAGAAGATGGCCAGTTGGTGATCAATGCTGCAGATCTATTAGTAAATGATAGCGATGCCGATGGTGATGTCTTATCTATTACCGCCGTCGAGGCAACGGATGATACCCATGGAACTGTAGAGCTGGACGAAGATGGGAATGTTGTCTTCACGCCTGATGCTGACTACAACGGCCCTGCTTCATTTACCTATACCGTTACCGATGGCAATGGCTCATTTGATACGGCTACGGTTTCTGTCGAGGTTAAGCCGGTCGAGGATATGCCGGTTGCGCCCACCCTGAAGCTTGATGTCGATGAAGATCAAGTTTTAGAAATTGATCCAGCGTTTATCTTAAGTCAGGCGACGGATGCCGATGGTGACAAGCTCTCATTAGAGAGCCTGTTATTGAAGCAACCGTCAAACGGAAATTTGCAGTTACAGCAAGATGGGATGTATCACCTGATCACACCACCGGATTTCAATGGTTTGATTGAATTGGATTATTCAATTTCCGATGGTGATAACATCGTAGACGGTGCCCTCAAAGTCGATGTCATGCCTGTGAATGATGCGCCATTTAATGGTGGTAATGCACACTTAACAACCTATGAGGACGGTGCTTTTACTTTCAAAGCCGAAGATATGCTTGATTTGTTCGGCGATGTTGATGGTGATGAGTTAGTTGTCTCCCGCGTTATTACCGTGGATGGTGAAGATGCAGGAGAGGTAGCGCAAAATGAAGATGGCAGTTGGACCTATACACCGTCTGATGATTATTCGGGTACCGCAGAGCTTCAGATCGAAGTGAGTGATCCCAGTGGGGCGACAACGATACTGGATATGCCGGTCTATATCCGCCCCGTCGCTGATGGTGCGGTGATCACCACAGATCATGAGGGGCCATTAGTCTTCGATGAAGATACGACCGGTTTGCTTGGCCTGAATGTTGATATGCTCGATACCTCTGAGCAATTGAGCCATTTGGTGATCACAGGCTTCCCTGTTGGCTTTGTCGTTTCTGATGGGGAAAATACCATTACAATTTCCGAGCCAGGACAAGTTCTTGATGTAACAACTTGGAGTTTCGATGATTTATCCCTCACGCCCCCCGCAGACTTTTCCGGCAGTTTCTTCATTACTGTTTCTGCCACTACCGCAGACTACGGCGATGAATCTTCCAATATGTTGCCCGAGGCAACAGAAGCCTATGCCGATTTCGATGCTGTTCAAGGTGAGACGCTGCTGCTGACAATGGATGACTTGTTGGAGATGGCTGAGGGATTAGAGGCCGTTGAAGGTGATGAAGTTCAAGGTGTTCACCTCATTGACCGCTCTCAAGGTGAACTGGTTGATAATGGCGATGGTACTTGGTCATTCACCCCTGCTGAGGGCTTTGAAGGGCAAGTAGATTTTGCTTATCAGGTGGACCACAACGGTAGCTTGGTCGATGTACAGAGTAGTATCGCTGTTGCTGCCTCAGATGCAGGCGATATTGATGGTAATGCAGCGCCTTCGGCTGATGCCATTGTGACCACTGAGCTTGGCTCTGGAAATGATTTGTCCTTCACTGATGCCGATATGCTTGCCCAATTGACAGATGCTGATAGTGCTGAGCTTACTATAGAATCTGTGCAATTGGTTGGTGGGCAAGGAGTATTGGAAACCAATAGTGAGGGACAATACACCTTCTCGCCAGCAGAAGGTTTTGCTGGACAAGCGCAAATAGCTTTTGTGGCTACAGATGGTGAAAACAGTATTCAAACTCATTTCAATGTTGATGTAGCCGAGCCGGAAGGCTCAGCATTTATGCTGGATGAAATGGGGTCACTGGAACTGTCTCAGGATGATTTATTAGCTGCACTGAATGTAGGGGATGAATCGACAGTTACTGCCGTTGATTACCATGGTGAACAAGGTACGTTAATAGAAGAGGGTGATGGATGGGTATTCTGGAGTGATGATGACTTTGCCGGTCAACTACCGCTGGAAGTGACTACATCTAACGGGCAAACCTCATCAGTAGAGCAAATCACTCTTGAGGTTGATGAATACCAAGATCCTGAAACAAGTCCTAAGTCGGCACAAGCGGATGACAACTCACAACAGAATGTTGATATCCAAACTACGGTTATCGAAAACGCTGCAGAGAGTAATGATATTTCGGAGAGTGGTGAAGAGGGCAGTGACAGCGATCTCATGGCGGCACCTGGTAGTAACGTTCATTTCGAGGTCCCTGATGATGTGGCAGAAAACCCAGATGTGACACAAGTAGAAATTAGTGAGCTTCCTGATGGGGCGACGATTGCCAATGCATTACTGAATCCTGATGGCTCTTATACGGTAAGCGGTAATCTATCCAAGCCTATTTTGATGAAGTTATCTGATGAGTTTGAAGGTGAGGCGACTATTCAGTTTGAAGGGCAGACCGAGCTAGGAATTGCTGTAGAAGGGGCATCGGCAACCGTGACGATTGAGGTTGATGATGAACATGCCATGCAAGCTAATCAGGGTAACAATGCCAACCAACCAGCGATGCAAGACGAGCGTGGACAAAATGGCGATTGGACCCAAGGGGATAACACCAATCAAGGTGTTGATGTTATGGATGATAGCTCATCATATGATAATGATTCTTCTGGGTCGCAACAGGATGATACGGCAATAATGGATGAGAATATTTAGTTATATACCCAAGTAACTTGAGGTCACTTGGGTGTTTATTTGTAAATGAGCTGTAGTTAATTTATTTAAATAAAAGTAAGCCAGTAGTAATGCTGGCTTATTTTTATCATTTAATAATAATACTTTCTTAAAGATCGATACACTCTGAAATACATTTATTTGTGAGGTGAAAAGTTAAGAAGCGTTTATTAGCTGCGCTATGCATTTTCGGCATGATGAAGCCATATTCGGCATTTCACAATATCTTGGTTAAATATGATTATTCATGTGAATTAATCTTTGGTGTTTGATAATCAAATATTAATAAAAAGTCAGCTAGCTCAGCGATTTAATTATTGCTAATAATCGTATAGTGGCATATTTACTGGATGGTGTTTTTGTTATCATTTGTGATAAACATAACTTTAATTAAAAATAAAATCGCACAAGATAAATAACAATGCTAAAAATGGTGTTAAATATAAAAATAAAACTGTGATGCACTTAAAAAATTCATAATAGGAAACAAAAGAATGACAAACCTTACTCTGATCAAAAGTGCCAATGTTTATGCTCCAGCCCCACTGGGTATCAAAGACGTATTAGTCGCCGGTAACAAAATTGTTGCTATTGAAGATAGCATTAATGTCAGTAATCTTGGTACCGAAGTTAACACTGTTGATGCTGCTGGTAAGCTGATGATCCCAAGTATCATTGATCAGCATGTCCATCTAACTGGTGGAGGAGGTGAAGGAGGTTTCAGTAGCCGTACTCCTTCAATCACTTTCTCTAAACTGATCCAAGCTGGTGTTACCTCTGTTGTTGGCGTAATGGGGACTGATGGGTCTACACGTTCGCCGCAAGATTTGTTTGCTAAGGTTATGGGGTTGCGTGCGGAAGGCCTTTCTGCCTGGATGCATACTGGTTCTTATCAAGTACCGACGGTCACTTTAACTAATAGCATCCGTGATGATCTTGTTTTTCTTGAGCCTGTGCTAGGCGTTAAAATTGCTATTGCTGACCATCGAGGTTCATTTCCGACGACAGATGAACTGTTGCGGATTACGTCTGATGTGCGTATGGGCGCAATGCTCGCAGGGAAGAAAGGTGTTCTACATATGCACATGGGGGGATTGCCAGATCCTTTCAAGCAAATAAACGAGCTAGTAGAACGAGGCATTCCGCACAGTAATTTTTCTCCTACCCATGTTGCGAGAACGATTCCTTTATTTGAAGAGGCTGCGAAGTTTGCCATTGCCGGTGGTGTTATGGATATCACTTCTGGTGGTAGCTGTGCTTTCACAGACCCTGGTGAAGCGGTATTTGCTGCATTGGAAGCTGGCGTTCCAACAAAACGTATTACTATTAGTTCAGATGGTAATGGAAGCATGCCAAAATTCAATTCGGCTGGGGAAATGGTAAATATTACAGCCGCTGCCGTTGACGCCAATATTAACTTGCTTCGTACTCTGATTGACCGTGGCTTAGCCGTGGGACAAGCAAGTGCGATGATGTCAGAAAATGTCGCTATGTCTCTGGGGATTAATAAAGGTGAATTGGCAGTTAATGCTGATGCTGATTTTCTTTTATTAGACGATAACCTCGATATTGATTCTGCATTCTCAATGGGTAAGGCAATTATATTAGGCCGAGAGCAACTTGTTATCGGTAATTTTGAAGAATAACTTAAATGCTTATAATTAGAGCAATATAATACTGTTAATATACAAAGAGCAAGTGGTTTTAATCTTGCTCTTTGTATTGCTGAGATGTTCTCGTGACTTAACTATAAATTTGATGTCAGCTTTTCTCAAGTTAATTATAACAATACTTCCTTGATGCATTAACGTTGTCTATATCTTGCTTCTATATTTAATCTTGTACACGGAGTAAACCATGCTCGCGCTTCTTGCCATTCCAATAGTTGTTACAACTGGTTTTTTCATTATAAAAAAATATAATACCCATGCAGCCTTGTTTACTGCAGGCTTACTAATGATGTTATTAGGTGCACTGGGTGGAAATACAGACTTCTTACCTAGCAATGCAACATCAACTGGCGCTGTGACTTTTGACTTCTTCATCGTCATTAAAGCACTTTCATCATCGACGTTGGCTAACCTTGGTTTAATTATCATGGCTGTCGGTGGCTTTTCAAAATATATGAGCCATATTGGTGCAGCAAATGCCATGGTGGAAGTTGTCACCAAGCCACTTTCAGTCTTTAAGAGCCCTTATGTTGTTCTGGCATTAACCTATATCATTGGACAAATTCTCAATATCTTCATTCCTAGTGCCGTAGGCCTCGCAATGCTGCTGCTGGTCGCACTGTATCCTGTCTTGGTACGGATCGGTTGTACCCCTGCAGCAACAGCCGCTGTACTGGCAACCACTGCTTGTCTTGATTTAGGACCCGGCTCAGGTAATTCAAACCGAGCTGCGGAAGTGATTGGTGTTGATGCTGCTAACTATTTTGTTGCTAACCAGCTAGTCGTTGCGCCAGCAGTGATGGCGGTAATTGCCATTTTGCATTTTTTCTGTCAGCGCTATTTTGATAAGCGAGATGCAGCTGCGGGCGTGAAAGCTGAAGATCTGAAGATTAATGATGAAGAGACACGTAAAGCGCCGATCTGGTTTGCTGTTTTGCCGGTAATGCCTCTGGCGATATTGCTCGTATTCAGTGAGTTTATGATCAGCTCTATTAAAGTCGATGTTGTTACCGCAATGTTCTTCAGTTTGTTTATTGCGATGGTTGCCGACTTATTTGTGAATAGAGATCTTAAAGCGGTAGCTGATTCAATCAAAGTTTACTTAACTGGCATGGGAACAGTCTTCTCAAGTGTTGTCGCCTTGATTATTGCGGCAAATACATTTGTTGTTGGCTTGGGAGCAATAGGCTTTATTGACTTGCTATTAGGTGCGGGTAGTAACCTTGGCCTAGGATATATTCCGATGATGCTGATGATGGTTACTATCATAGGTTTGACGGCACTATTATCTGGCTCGGGTAATGCGGCCTTCTTTAGCTTCTCACCATTAGCCCCTTCGGTCGCAACGACGGTAGGTACATCAACCGCCTCTTTGGCAGTACCAATGCAGTTGTCAGCTGGCTTATTCCGCTCTTTCTCTCCTGTTGCTGGTGTTGTTATCGCTTGCGCAGGTGCTGCAAACGTGTCACCAGTCTCTGTTGTTATCCGAACAGCCATTCCTATGATGGGCGGTATAGTCACCTTACTGCTTATGACTATGATGCTGATGTAACCGACTACAGCGACCAAAGATGAATAAGCCAGCATGTATGCTGGCTTATTCTTTTTCTAGTTTTTATTTTTGTTGAGCAATGGTTCTGAAGGCTTCAGTGGATGGGTTTAGTATTAAAACCGGAATACCACGCGGAAGACTTGTGTCCAGCCCCATAGGCTAAAGCCGATCACGGTTGATAAGAACAATGCAGGAAAAATCATATCAATCATAGTTGTATTACCTAGCTAATTGGCGTTTTTGTGGTTTTATTATCTGGTTTTCTGTCTGTGGTTCAAAGTAAAGCTCTGCTCTGCGTTCTGTTTTTGTGATATGCAACTAGGTTTGTTTGTTTTATGGGCGTTGATGCCTATGTTGTTGCTGTTTTTTTAACCTTTTTAAAGGTTGTGAATGAGTTAATGCATTGTTTGTATTAAATAAACCGACTATGAAAGGTTTAAATGTCTCAATCAACCATGATTACTTCAGCGGGCCTTGAATATTTGAGTGTCTGGATAAAAGGCATACCAAGCGAACCAATATAACAACGTGCTGGTGAGCACTTGCCCTTGGTGGTTTGTTATATGGGCTGATTGACTTTTTTCATCCCAGTGGATGGTGAGTGTTTGTTGTTCAAAATGATAGGTAAATTGGGTTTTTCCCTGTTTCTTCAACTCTGTAAACGGAAAAGCGATGACCCCGTTTTGTCCTTTATATCCCATGACGGTTTCCTTGGTGTTATAGATAGATGGCGCTTGGTTGGCGACAGGGAAATATAGACGTGGCGTGCGGCTGTAGCCCGCATAGGGGTCGTATTGGTAATTGCGTTGATAGCCTGTATTTGTCGATAACACGTCTGTGTGTGGGTGCTGTTGTTGCCACTTTCCCCAGCGTGTCAATGTCAGAGGATATTGGGTTAAGTGCTTCCCGACGGACTGGCCAGATATGGCTGACCCTTTGATTTGCGACCATAGGGACTCAGTTTGATGGTCGTACAGTAAAACGTCGGAATTATAGAGTAAGCCAGATACACCAAACGTCAGGGGGTGGCCATTAAGCGTGGAAGAAAATGCCATCCCCGAGCCGCAAAGCGGGCAATAACTGACAATAAAACGTTTTCCCTCAATTTGATCATTAACGACTTCATGCCAGTTAAGGATCTTGATAGGGTATGCTCGGTACCTCCCATTGATTTCAATGCCGAGTACCGGATCGCTTGCTACCATGAAGTTGGCTTGATTAGCAGAGACAAAATGGGGACGGAGAATCGCAGGAATGCCGTCCTTCCCCGGCCCACCAGACAGTATTTGCTCTGAAGGAACAGATGAGTTAGATAAATTAAAGCCGTTAAGCGATGCAGCCTGCATGCTTAACGGCAAAGTGAAGATAAGTCCGTATAAAAGAATAGCAATGAGCTGTTTCATTTCCCCCTCCAACGCGCTTCAGATATACAGACCGCAGCGAAGAGGGATTCTTTCAATATCCAGCAGGTTTATTTCACATAGCTAGTTACACCACACATTTTGCCGTTATTTGATAGCTAATTCTTTACTATCTTACTCTTTATTGGCAAAGAAGCGCTGGCGGTATTGTTCCGGTGTACAGTGGGCATGGCGCTTGAATAACGTGATAAAAGGTGAAGCTTGATGATAGCCCAGCGTTAATGCGACCTCTTTGACAGAAGCCCCCTTCCTTAACAAGTGCAAAGAATATAAGAACTTACGTCGTTGTCGCCATTCGGTAAAGCTCATTCCTAGCTTGTCTTGGCAGTGCCTGGCCAGCGTACGCTCTGTGGTATGAAGAATTTGGGCCCAGTCCTTCAACGTTTTTTCTGACATCGGCTGGCGCTCTAGTTCATTAAGGATAGGCTTTAGAAGCTTGTCGTTACTTGTCGGGAGAAACTGCTCATGCTCCTTGGCCTGGTAGACTTGATCGAGCAGTACATTGATCAGCCTTTTATCTTGTTCGGACTCGGCGACAGTAAGTTGACGGGCTTTCAGATCATTAATGATCGCTTCCATGATTGGGCTGACCTCCAGTAAGCAAGGGTAATTGGGAAGTGGAGAAGCCAGCGGATGGGTGATATTCATCGAACAATAATTCAGGCTGCGCCGCATGAAGCTCTCATGCTCAATCCCCGCCGGGACCCATACCGCATACTGTGAGGGCGACAGAAAACGTTTTCTTTCAGCCCTAAGCTCCAAAATACCACCGTTGATTATCTGGAGTTGCCCCCACGGATGGCTGTGGCTTGGTGTCGTTGTATTGGGCAAAAAGATTTCATGACCAAAAAATATCTCTGCGGGAGGATTGTCGTTATCGAAAAGCGGCTGGTAAATCTTATTCATCTGTTAGAGCTTAGGCGAGGTCATTTGTAGGTATACAGTATATGCCGCAGGTGTGGAAGGCAATGATTACATTGTTGTTGCTTGTTTAGATCTGAAAGGGTGTATAACAAGGCTAAAATAAAGGGGTTATGACTAAAAATACTGAAGATAGGAGGCCAGTGATGACCGCTTCAATCGAGGCTTTTTTTCATAAGCCGACATCGACGTTAAGCTATGTTGTTTATGACATGGCGGGTGGGCACTGTGCTGTTATTGATAGCGCATTGGATTTTGATTTGTCTTCTGGGGTAGTGAGCACAGAATTTGCCGATGAGCTAATTGATTTTATACGGTCTCACCAACTTCAGGTGGATTGGATTTTAGAAACCCACGCCCATGCTGATCACCTTACTGCTGCCAGCTATATTAAATCGAAGTTAGGTGGAAAGATTGGTGCAGGTAGCCACATCGATGATGTGCAAGCCATCTTTGAGTCAGTGCTTGCGATGGATGATGATCGTAATGCTGGTGGTGTTCACCGCAGTAATAGCTTTGACCATCGCTTTCACGACAAAGAAGAGTTCTCAGTTGGTATGTTAACAGCGACCGTTTTAGAAACGCCGGGTCATACCAGTGACAGTGTCACTTACTTAATTAATCAAAATGCGTTCATTGGTGATACCTTGTTTATGCCTGATTTTGGCTCAGCACGGTGTGATTTCCCTGGAGGAGATGCGAAACAGTTATTCGATAGCATACAAAGAATTTACGAACTGCCTGACTCTACCCGAATTTACGTTTGTCATGATTATCAACCCGGTGGTCGGGAGCTGAAATACCAAACAACCGTGGGAACGAGCAAAGAAGATAATATTCATATAACAGGTGAGACTCCTGAAAATGACTTTGTTCAGTTTCGCTCTGATCGCGATAAACAATTGAATGTACCCAAATTATTGTATCCCGCTATTCAAGTTAATATTAGGGCAGGCCAATTGCCCGAAGCATTCATAAAAATACCAATATCGAAGACATTTTGAAGCCGGTTGGTGGGTTGTCTACATATTAAGACTTGAAGGTATGGTTATTTGAATAATCAAGATTAAATATTTTGATCCATATGATGAAAATGTTCAAAGTGTTTTGTCAGTTAATTGTCAATTCAGCGTTGGTTTATTGAGTTGATAGTTGCTGGCGCATAAAATTGCCTCCAGAAATGGAGAACATCATGTCAATTTATAAAACCTTACCTGTACTAGCAGTGGCTACTTTGCTTTCCGCGTGTGGAAGTGACAGCAGCAGCGATTCTACCCAGTATGCCAAAGTCTCTTTCAGCGTATCCGATGCACCGGTTGATTCGATGTCTGAAGTGGTTGTGGCGTTCGATAAGCTTGAGCTTAAGCATGAGAATGGAAACACTTATATCATCAACGTTGACACTGATGATGAAGGAAATGAGTACCAGCAAATCGACTTGCTTGATTACCAAGGTACAGATGCGGCACTGATTATCACTGAGCACACTCTTCCTGCCGGTGTGTACAAGGAAATGATTGTCCACACTAAGCCTGGCGATATGAACTGGGTAAGGGATGATGAAACCTCCGGTGAGTATGACCTAAAGATTCCAAGCAATAAACTGAAGCTTGGTGGCTTTGAAGTTATTCCAGAAGATGACAACACGGTCCAAGGTTTCACTATTGAATTTGATCTTCGCCAATCTCTAGTCGAGCGCGGAAATGCAGGTAAAAATGGTTATAACCTAAAACCTCATGGTGTGAAAATTGTAGACAACCGTCAAGCAGCATCACTTTGGGGAACGGTAGACTTAGCTTTGTTTGATGCAGTAGATGGCTGCGATTATGACACTGGTAATTTTGTATATCTGTATCCAAAGCACGGTTTAGATAGTTACTTGTTAGTGGATAACTATGATCCATTTGATGATGACTTTAATGGTAACTATCCACCGGAGAGCTCTATTTCACCATATGCATCAGCAGATGTTGATCAGGATGGTGACTATGCGTTTGGTTATATTCCAGCGGGTGACTACACCGTTGCATTTACCTGTAATGCGGTAGACGATGACCCTATTCAATATGATAGTGAAATCAAGATAGCAAACCCAGAAAATCAGCGTCATGAAATTACACTAGATAAAATGCAAGAAAAAATCTTCAATTTTACTCTATAAAAAGAAAGGGCCTTACGGCCCTTTTTTTCTTTCTCTTCTAATTTCCCCATATTTCTATTTCACGGAAGTTATTCCATCCAACCCATTTTCCGCCGGCGGGATCGTTATTACCGTTACAGGTCAGTTGGACATATTTAACATTCGTAGCTGAAACTGGGAATCCGATTAGGGCTGAAGTATTTCCCGGGGTGGTAATATTACTGATGGTTGTATAGTTGACACCATCTTCACTCACGGCGATATCAACAAAGTACTGGCGAATATCCCCTTTTTGCTGCGACCACTTAATTTCTGAGAGTGTTGCCGGGTTCGATAACTCAAGTGTGTAGGTGATGCCGAGGCCATGCGCCGTCCAGCGTGTTGTATCATCCCCGTCGACGGCCATTTCTGGAGTGTGATCAACCCGAGTATCGGATGCGGTTACACCCGCAATAGCCAATTTTGCTGGTAGCACTGGTGGCTCTGTAGCATCCCCTAAGAAACCAAGGTAGCGGCTTGGAAACGGGTTCTCATTGGCTGGGTTGAGGCTTGGGAAAATATAATCGACGCTGTTGTCTGACAACCCAAACCATTTACATAGAGTCGCAGCCATTTGTTCTGAAGAGGTCGACGGAATGAATTTGTTCCCTGTTGCGTCTTGTCCGTCATTGGCAATGAACTCGGGTAATGTCCCGTAGGTCATACCACCGTTGACTGAACCGCCAATGATTAACTGGTTACTGCCCCAGCCGTGATCGGTACCACGGTTACTGTTATTGGCGATGGTGCGGCCAAAGTCCGACATGGTGAAGGTCACGACTTTATCTTGTAGGCCCTCGGCTTCTAACGATTGATAAAACGCACTCAAGGCGGTGTCTATCTGTGCTAGCAGTGAGTCATGCTTACCTGGTTGGTTGAGGTTGCGCTGGTTACTGTGATTGTCGAAACCGCCAAGGCTAATGAAAAACACTTGCCGTTGGTGGTTGAGTTGTTCACTGGCTTGGATCATACGTTTTACCATCCGGCACTGGCCACCTAGGTAACTTGCGGGAATGGTGTCATCTTCTGGGAAAGTGTTCATTACAGCGTCGAGCTCAGCCTGAAAATCAATGACTCCTCTCAAACGGGCAATATATTCTTGTGAAAACGCGGAGCCATAGGGCGCATCCGTCAATTTGATGAAGTTGTTATTGACGGCATTGGAGTGGCCTAGTGCATCCATCGCTCTGACGCCATCACTACTAATACGCAAATCTTGACTGTTTTGCCCACCGAGCAGCTCGTTTCCAGAAAGTGAGAGGCTTTCAGATACTGTCGCAGCTTCATTGGCCAACAGGTCCATCATCATGCCAGCCCAACCGTAAGAGTGGTATTCAGAGGTATTCCAAGCAATTTGCCATGCTGATTGCTGCTTGTTGTGAGCACCAAGGTTTGACGGTTTCTTAACGCTGCCAATGTTCCCTTTATTTGTTGGCTCGAGCAGGGGACCCACATTCACAACGGCTGTGGCTTTATTGTCTGTCATTAATTGAGCGATGTTAGGCATGCTAGCGTTGATGCCGATTGATTGCCCGCTTGCTGTTACCGGGATAGGCAGTATTTCTGAAGCGCTTAGGTGGATATCTGGCCGTGCGTTGACATAATTATCATAGTTAGTGCCGGAAGCTGGCATGATCATATTGAAAGAGTCATTGCCGCCATAGAGGAAAAGACAGACTAACGCTTTGTAATCGTCACTACCTGCGGCAAACGCATTGCTTGGCAGTGTCAGTGATAGAGGAAGGGCGGATGAGGCTGTAGCAATGGCAGAGCCCTTTAAGAATTGTCGACGTGAGATGCTCATAGTTGCTACTCCTGTACCATGAAGTTAGGGGAAATAAGGGCAAAGAACACCATTTTAGGAACAGCCCAATATTTCCTGTCGTGGATGTCATAAATGGAGCCGATTCGCGCCTCAAGTTCAGGCACCATTTCCCCGTGGAGGAAGCGATTTTTGATGAGTGTCATCATTGCTTCCTTATCTTCATTGTTTGCCGCTTCTTCAATATCAACAGGCGCCACATACATTTCTTGTTTGTTATTGGTTTTATTCCGGTCTTGGCCGTAATTAAGTACGGTACGATAAAAGACGTTGCTTATTTTGATGACCTGGCTCCAGTCGATTAATTCCAGCTCAGGTGCCGTTAGGTTTGCCTCGAGCAATGCACCCTGTGGGCTATGATCCGGAGAGTAAAAGTTGAAGACTGATGGTGAGCCGAGTGGGTACTGACCGAACGTGTCAGCGTAGTTCATTGGGTTATAGATGATGTCACCGCTTTTCCCCGGATAGGCATCCATTGCGCGATAAAAATAGGTCATGGCAAGGATAGGCTCACGCACTTTGGCGACATGCAGGTCGTTTTCTTTCAGCACTTCACTGTCGGTCAGGATAGCTGTGATGACTTCGCCGAGGTTACCCCCTGTATTGCGAAAAACGGAAGCCACCCTAGCCACATATTCAGGCCTTGGGTTTGAGGTAATAAAGCGTTTGATTAATAGGGTACTGATAAATGGCGCGGTATTAGGGTGATTGACGAGCAGGTCAAGTACTTGATCGAGCTCTGCTTCAGCACCAACGCCTTCCGGAAGTTCCGTGCCGAGAACCGTCTTGGCTTCCATGTCGTGGGAGTCATCATAGGCAATCATGGGTTTTTCCATGCTGCTACCATCCATGAACCAACCCGTAAATACACGCGCCATATTCTCTATATCATTATCGCCATAGGTTGGAATTGGCTGGTTGTTCTCATCAAGCTTGGGCGTCCCGTCGATATTAAGTTGCTCCAACCCAATCGTAAACAGCTGCATAACTTCTCGGGCATAGTTTTGGTCGGGGTTCACTCCGGTGTGGCTTTTGGGTAGGTTGCCAACCATGGTGAGGTAGTGGCCCATAATCGGAGAGCGGGTTACATGATAAAGTAAGGTTTTGTAGTCACTGAAGGCATATTCGGTAAGAATATCGTAATAGTGGGCCAGCGCTTCCGGGTAGGGAGCCAACTGGGCATCTCGATCGCCAACGACGACTATTTGGCTTAGGGCAAATGCCATGCGCTGGCGTAATTGCGCCCCCTTCCATAACGCGATATCAAACCAAGCGCAAACCCGCATTTCCTGTGTTGTCGAGGAACTTCCACGCTGTTGTGCTTGGTAAAGTGTACGTTCTTTGTGACTTTCATAAGGTTCAGAAAATTGGCTGTTAATCCAACTGGTACGGTTGTCGAGAGTAAGGAATTCTTCAATCTCGCCTTTTTTTATACCCATCGTAGCCATATCCAAGAATCTGGATGCTTGTCGGTATGTTAATCCTTCCATAGATGCTCACCTTGTGATGAAGAGTTTTTTTCCGGTATATCTAGCTTGGGATTAATGCATTTGTATGGGGAATAATTTGTATTGTTTTATTTGAATTTATGATGTTGTGGCGGGTGATAATGAAAATGCCTTGAAACCTAGCCACAGGGTAAGAAATATTAGCATTTTGCAAAACTGCTATAGGCTTATGCATAGGATGTAATATTGGCGGAGCTTAATTCGCGATTAGATATCATCTTTTCGAGTTATTCTCTGTTTGAATACATGTAGATAGGAAATACTAGAGGTGATCATTGTCCCATGCATAATAATGCTGCGCGTGACTTAGCGCAGTGGTTTGTTTGTACCTGTTGGCTCTGGGGGCAATAAAATGCTGAGGGTTACGTGTTAATTTTAACTCGCCAGCGTTTTAAACAGAGGTATTTGTATTCCGCTGGATTTTAGGTGGGATCTGTGGGAATTTAGCCAAGCATCACGCGGATATAGCAAAGTGATAAGTAAGAGTGAGAAGAGGCGCTCATGCCAGAGAAGTTGTTACCGGTTATTGATTTTTTTATTGAACATAAAATATTGCTCAGTGTACTGATCATTGCGTTAGTTCTGATGTTCAGGCGGTTAGTCCTAAAGCAGATACGCGGGGATGTAGCGTTTGTATCTGAGCACCAGCGCAAGTGGATGTCACGGACTAAAAATGGCACCTTCACCTTGATGGTGGTTGTGTTGTTCATGCTCTGGCAGTCTGAAATCAGTGAATTCGCTTTATCTGTAACAGCCATTGCCGTCGCGATTGTTGTTGCATCCAAAGAGATTATTCTTTGTTTCACCGGTTCAATTCAACGAGCCAGTGCGCGTTCGTTCAGGATTGGTGATTGGATCGAAGTCGGCTCCCTGTGTGGTGAAGTCATTGAGCACAATATGATGGCAACAGTGATCCAAGAGATCGACCTTCATCATGGGCAGTATCATTTCACGGGTAAAACCGCGACCTTGCCGAACAGCATGTTTTTTACTTATCCAGTAAAGAACCTTAATTTTATGAAACGCTATGTTTACCATAGCTTCAGTATTACGGTGAAAGAGTTCGTTAACCTTTTCGTGCTAGTGCCAGAACTTGTAGAACAGATTGAAAGCCACTGCGAAGAGTTTATCGATGTTGCCAGACGCTATAACGGGGTAATCGAAAAACACGCAGGGGTTGATCTTCCTGGCCCGGATCCACATATCCATATCACCACGACATCAACCGGTGAGCAGGTGGTGCATGTCATGTTGTTCTGTCCGACAGAAATGGCGACTCACCTTGAGCAGCAAATACGCGAAGACTTTATGCAGATCTACCAAGAAACCTATGGTAAGAACAATTTGAATGAAGAGCGAAACCCGAAAGTTAGCTTTATGTAAGTAGGAAAGTTGTCACTTGGTAACGGTGTTCGTGATAAACTCCCGCGCTTCATGTAGAGGCGGCTCTACCATATTTAGTTAAAGTACAATTAGAGGCGATTCATGCCATTCTCTAAACTTGGGCTCAGCGAGTCATTAACCCAAGCGGTTAATGAACTGGGCTACAGCAAGCCAACAACGATCCAGACTAAGGCTATCCCTGTTATTTTGCAGGGTAAAAACCTAATTGCAGCGGCGCAAACGGGTACAGGTAAAACTGCGGGCTTCGTTTTGCCAATCCTTGAAAAATTAAGCCAAGGAAAGACGCAACGTAAAAAACGTATTCGCTCACTGATACTTGTTCCTACCCGTGAATTGGCTATCCAGGTTGAAGAGAAGATCACCCTGTATTCTAAGCATCTAGGTTTAACGTCGCTGGCGATGTACGGTGGTGTGGATGAGAAGCAGCAGAAGCAAAGCCTGATTGATGGTGTGGATGTATTGGTTGCGACTCCTGGTCGTTTGCTTGATATGTACGGCCAGCGTGCTGTTCACTTTGAAGAAGTGGAAACGTTAGTGCTTGATGAAGCTGACCGTATGCTGGACATGGGCTTTATTGACGACATCAACAAGATTATTGACCGCCTGCCTGAAGAGCTGCAATTCTTGCTATTCTCAGCGACGCTGTCTAATAAAGTGCGTGATTTGGCAAAGTCGGTAGTCGACAACCCACATGAAATCAGCATTGCAGCTAATGAAGCGTCCAAAGCTAACATTGAGCAGTGGTTAATCACAGTCGATAAAGATAAAAAGTCGGCGCTGCTTAGCCATTTGATCAAGGAGAATCAGTGGGATCAGGCGTTGATCTTCATTGAAACCAAGCACGGTGCTGCAAAACTGGTGTCTCAGCTGGAAAAACGTGATATTGCGGCTGAAGCATTCCACAGTGGCCGTAGCCAAGCGATTCGAGTTCAACTGCTTGAAGACTTTAAAGCCGGCAAGATCAAATACCTGATCGCAACGGGTGTTGGCGCACGTGGTATTGATATTGAAGAACTGTCACGTGTGGTGAACTATGATCTGCCATTCCCAGCTGACGAATACGTTCACCGTATTGGCCGTACTGGCCGTGCGGATGCTTCAGGTGAAGCGATCTCGTTTGTATCGAAAGACAACTTCAAAAATCTGTGCATGATTGAAAGTCGCTTGGGTCATTTGATTGAGCGCCGTGAAATTGAAGGTTTTGAGCCTAGAAAACCTGTGCCGATTTCAATTTTGAATTATGTGCCAAAGAGCAAACGTCAAAATAAAGACTGATCTCTTCTAAAAGGAATACTCAAGCCTCTGCCATTATGGTGGGGGCTTTTTTTTGCTTTGATCTTTCATCAATCACAGAATCTAATGGGGCCTGCTGTCATAATATACCCAAGCTACTTCAAGATGCTGGTTCAGCGAGAGTTTCTAAGCTTATAGGCTAGGCATTGTTTTGAAGATCTAGCGGCCCTAAATCAAGAAACAATAACGCAGTATAGAAGCTTATAAAACTCGCCCTTCGGGAGGGTGTCAGCCCATCCACTCCTTCGTTGAAGCTTTTTAAAAGGGAATACCATTCTTGCAAATCTTCGCCTTGCATTGAATGAGCTGACAACCCTCTGAATCCCGCACCTTGAGGTAACTTGGGTATATCTAACCATTCAAGATAGACTTGATGTGTGGCTTGGAGCTTAAGGAGGGAAGGATGAAAGGACAATGTTTATGTGGCGCTATCGAACTGACGGCTGACGATCAACAAGAGGTTGGGCTTTGTCATTGCACCATGTGCCGTAAGTGGTCGGGCGGCCCCTTGTTTGCTGTGCACTGCAATTCCAATGTTGTAATAAAAGGCGATAAACCTGTAGCGTATCGCTCGTCTGAATGGGCTGAGCGGGTATTTTGCGGTAAGTGCGGCACACATCTTTATTATCACCTGCTGCCGAGTAATGAATATATTGTTTCTGCCGGGCTATTTCAGGATCAAGACTTCACGCTAGTCAGTGAAATCTTCATAGATGAAAAGCCGGATTTCTATGAACTGAAAAATGACACCCATAAAATGACAGCTCAACAAGTGTTTGAGCAATATGCACCTAAAGAGGAATAGATAGAAGAATATGATGATACAAAAAATTCCGGTAAATACCTCTATAGTTTCAGGCGTCGCTTTATCTGAAATAGACGGTGATATGAAAATGTTATTGATGAAGCGAGTGAAAGGTGGATATTGGTGTCATGTTGCAGGTTCGATTGAAGGTGAGGAAAAAGGCTGGCAGGCGATAGTCCGAGAGTTTTTTGAAGAAACACAAATTGCTGTATCTGAACTTTATAATGCCCAATTTTTAGAACAGTTTTTTGAAGCGGATGTGAATGTGCTGCAGATCATTCCGGTCTTTGCCGTGTTATGTCCACCGGATCAGTCTGTCACTCTTAACGAAGAACACACGGAATACCGCTGGGTTGGCCTTGAAGAAGCGAAGGCCTTGGTACCATTTCCGGGACAGCGCAACGTGTATGACCATGTGTGGGCACATTTTGTCGATCATACACCTTCAATACATATGAAAGTAAATATATCTTAGTGTCATTAAAATACCGTCAAATACAGTGATAGGAAAACAGAGTGAAGCAGAACATTGTTAACATTGCCCTTGTGGTAAAAGACTATGATGAAGCGATTGATTTTTACGTTAATAAATTGAAGTTTGAATTAATAGAAGATACTTACCAGCCCGAGCAAGACAAACGCTGGGTGGTAGTCGCTCCGCCTAACTCCACTGGTGCCAGTTTGCTGTTGGCAAGGGCATCGAAGCCTGAGCAGCTAGATTTTATTGGTAATCAAACAGGTGGACGCGTATTTCTGTTTTTAAACACTGATGACTTTTGGCGCGATTATAACCGTATGGTTGCCGATGGCATTAAGTTTGTCCGTGAGCCGAAAGAGCAAGATTATGGCACGGTTGCGGTATTTGAAGATCTTTATGGTAATTTGTGGGATCTCCTTCAAATGAACCCTGATCACCCTATAGCAATGCGTACAAGTCACTAAGCCCATGCCCTAGAGGTTGTTATGAACAGACAAGAGATCGTCGACTTTATTATGACGCTACCTGAAGCTGAATTGGATTACCCCTTCGGTGCCGATGTTATGGTGTTCAAGGTACTGGGTAAGATGTTTGCGCTGTTATCGGTGAACGAGGGTGTTGTCGACATTAACTTGAAAGGGGCCCCGGCTGACAATGAGGCGCTTACGTCGATGTTTACGGCTATACGTCCGGGATACCATATGAACAAAAAACATTGGGTAACCGTGTCAGTGACAGATGAAATCGAAGATGGCATGTTGAAAGGCTTGATTGATCGTTCTTACGAACTCGTGGTCGCTAAATTGAAAAAATCCGATCGGGAAAGGTTAGCCATTCAACGATAGAGAAGTCGTGTCGGGACAGGGAATTGATGGAAGAACTGGGTATATTGTTGCAACTGGCGCGGCGCAAGGCAGAAATTGATAGAACTTCGACGTGGTCAGAAGGGGCTAAAACCTACCTTTCTGAGTTAAAGGCTGAAGTCGATGAAGTGACTGATGAAATAGCCAACCAGAGACACTGTCATCTTGAAGATGAGTTGGGTGATGTTCTGTGGGATTATCTTAATGCGTTGGTTGCATTAGAAGACGAGGCAGGCATTAAGATCGAGTCAGTGCTGAAACGGGCATGTAACAAGTACCATGAACGTATATCGGGGATCGAAAATGGCGTGTCGTGGCAAGCGATCAAAGAGCGGCAGAAAATGGCGTTAGAGGATGAACAATCAAGCTGTGAATAAAACTCTTTTCGGATCAGGCCTGCCACCGTAGCGGATCTAACAGCACTTACTGTTTTGTTCATTACCGAGAACCGCCACAATGCAGAAATAGCGCCGGATGTCGTCGAAATCACCGAGGATGTGCTGAATCCAGCAAGTTGAAGTCACTTGGGTATACTGAGTTAAATATTGAAAGTCAAAAAAGGAAGTCGACGTTAGATGGTACACCAGTTAGAAACAGACAGGTTGATTCTCCGGCAGTGGAAGCGGGAGGACTACCCGGTTTACGCCAAGCTCAATGCAGACCCCGCTGTGATGAACTATTTTCCTGCCGTGTTATCCCCGCAAGAAAGTGACGCCCAAGCGGCTAGAATCACCCAGCTTATCGCTGAAAGAGGGTGGGGTTTCTGGGCAGTCGAGCTAAAGGCAACCGGGCAGTTCATTGGTTTTGTCGGTTTACATAGCCAAGATGAGCACTCGGGGATCCCAAATGCACCATTTGTTGAAATTGGTTGGCGGCTTGCCAAAGAGCATTGGGGCAAAGGCTATGCTCCCGAGGCGGCAAGCAGGGCGCTGCAGTTTGCTTTTTGTGAACTATCGGCACCAAGTATCTACGCTTTTACTGCTTTACCTAATACGCCCTCTCAACGGGTGATGGGCAAAATCGGTATGGTAAATATTGGGCAAGATTTTGATCATCCCAAGCTGCCACAAGGACACAGCCTTCAGCGCCATTGTTTATATCAGATCACTAAAGAAACTTGGTTAAACAATAGCAGTAAAAAATAGGGCACTAATGAGGAGGAAACATGGCTGGGATCACTGATCTACAAGAGCTGCTTGAATCTATGTCTCCTGAATTACAAGCAGGGGAATTTGTATTTTGTACGGTGGCTGGTCAATTAGCCGAATACGTAGGCTTATCACCGATTTCAGCCTTTCAAGAGTCGGAAGGGCTAACGCTGGTGCTCACTAGGAAAAAGGCGGATAGTGCAGGGCTGGACTACGAAGCAGTGTTTAGGATGATCACGCTAACGGTTCATTCCAGCCTTGAAGCGGTAGGTTTAACTGCTGCCATTGCCACTAAGCTTGCTGAACAGGGAATAAGTGCCAATGTCATTGCAGCTTATTACCATGATCACGTGTTTGTACAGAGCGAGAAAGCCGATGAAGCGTTAATTGCGCTACAGTCATTTTCTTCTTGAAGTAGCAGGGTAAAGTAATAAGAAAGGACTCTAAATGACAAGAATATACCTGTTTGATTGGGGAGATACCTTGATGGTTGATTTCCCGTACTACCAAGGGCCAATGTGTCAGTGGCCAGATGTTCAGGTGGTACAGGGAGCACTTGAAGCCCTTCAGCACCTCTCTTTAAACGCCTCCATCTATATCGCAACCAATGCTGAAGACTCATCACTGGAAGAGATAAAACAGGCATTTACCAGAGGTGGATTAGCGCCGTTTATCACGGGCTATTTTAGTAAAGTTAATGTGGGAATAGCGAAAGGGACGCCAGATTATTTCCAGCGTATTGCCGCTCAGTTGGATGTACAACCCCATGAAATAACCATGGTTGGGGACACCTTAGAGAAAGATATTAAGCCGGCTATTGCCGCAGGGTTACAGGCCGTTTGGTATCAACCGTTTGGTGAAAATGATGACGAGCAATATCATAAAATCAGTAGCTTAGAAGAACTATATTAACAAGGAGTTGTAGTTATGAGGTTAGTTTCACCGTCCTTAGCGTTTAAAGAGGCATTTAAGTGCTTCTATGACGATTTTGCCTGTAATGATCCGGAAAATGCCCAATATTACGCCGATGGAAAAGCGCATTTTGAATCTTATATCCAATCTTTAATTGATGAATCTAATGGCGTGAATTTACCGGAAGGGTATGTGCCTTGCCACCATTATTGGCTGGTTAATGCAGATAACGCCATTGTTGGGGTAATACGTATTCGGCATAACATTGGTACGCCATTCTTATCAAAAGAAGGAGGGCATATCGGCTATGATGTTGCGCCAAGCTATCGTGGCCAAGGGCATGGAAAATCAATGCTGAAACAGGCGTTGCCAAAAGCTTATCAGCTGGGTATTCAGAAAGCCCTGATCACAGCCGATGAAGATAATACGGCCTCGCGCACCGTGATTGAGCGTAATGGTGGGCAATTTGAAAGTCTTGTACAAGGGCAGGTCTTCCCATACCCTATCGCCCGATATTGGGTCGATTGTTGTGCTACAAACAATTGAGTGTTTAAACCTCTTTATTACTCAATGATATCCGGTTAGTCAAAAGAGGGTTATTACGTTTCATTTTTGGCTAACCCGCCGCTAAATGCTATCCTTCGTGCCAGTTATAGCGTGATATCCGGAAGTGAGATGAATTTTAACCGTATTGTGTGTTTTGACCTCGAAATGTGCTGTTGGAACGATGGCCGTGAGTCAAGGACAGGTGAGATCATTGAGATTGGCGTCGCAGAGCTTGATCTGACCAACGGTGAGATAGTGCGCCGAGCTCAACATTTTGTAAAACCGGATCATGATGAAGTATCACCCTTCTGTACCGAATTGACCGGTATAAAGCCTGAGGTGATTGAGAAGAACGGCAAGCCACTTGGGCATATCCTGAAATCGGTAGAGCAAAAATTCGGTGGCCGACATAAAATTTATGCTGCCTGGGGGCGTGATGACATTATTCTTCGTAAAGAATGCGAAGAAAAAGGTTTGAAAGTGCCTTTCGACGAATACCTAAACTTGGCGACCTTGTTCAGGCTGCAGCGTCATGTCACTAAAAAACGTTGTGGACAACGAGCAGCGATGGAAATGGCTGGTGTCGAGTGGGAAGGGCGTCAGCATTCTGGTTATGATGATGCTTATAATTTGGCTCGATTGGCGAAAACACTTTTCCTCAACGATTAAGAGAAAGCTGTAATCGGTCGTTTTTGTCTTTTATCGGTGAAGATATGTCCTAAAATTGTAAGTTTTGACGTAGAAGTCAGAGTATATTTTCGATAAGGCTATAATTTTTCAAGATTTTCACTTCAAAACTAATTGACAAAAAAATCATGATGGTTAACATTATGCAAAAAATAACTATGCAAATTGTTGGCTATGGATTTTACAGCGTGTCAGATTCCGGTTCGGAATAGACTCAACATGGACGAGTTTCCCTATTCAGATAAACTCAACGAGCATCGTTCATGTGAAGAGATCATTCGTTGGTGGAATGTCCCTTATGTGGACGAACTAACGTATGAAGAGTCAGGGGAAATAGGTGTGTGCGTGCTTGATGGTGCAACTTGGGATGGGCCTAGGTTGATATCTGAGCATGCCACGTTTGAGGAGGCAGTGGCTGCTGCTAATTTCTATGTCAATCATTCTGATATCTGGCGCCGATTCAAGGAGCCTTATAAGCCGCTTGCGAAAGTGGACCATTTGATTGATATGAGTTCCTTCATTCATGGCAAATTAGCAAAAATGGATGAAAAGCAGCTGTTTGACTATATGTTTCATTGGTTACCTGACGCGAACGAGAACCAAGCTGGACAAGTTGAAAGAGAAGCCTCTTTGGTGGGCTAGTTAGTTTGTTAGCAAAGCGCAGATAATCTATTCCTGCGCTTTGTTTGTATTAATCCGTAAATCTCACATTCATTGTAATATCAGCCCGAAAAACCAGATTACCCTCTGTGTCCTTTACCTCTACGGGTACAACCTTATCCCCTTCGGTCATCCAATCTATATTTTCACCTTGTGCATAGGCGATAAGATCGGTTTTCGCCTTCTTTAGATACTCAACCGTCATTCCTACGGGGATCCAGCGGCTTTTTACCGGTACCGACACATCCGTCATCATTCCGCCAGCAAGCTCAGCCATGTTGCACATGGCGATGGCATGCACAGTATTTAAATGGTTTGTCACCCGACGGCGTTTTTTAATTGTGACCTCGGCATAACCGGGTTGTAATGCTGTCACCTTAGGTTTGATTGAACCGAAGTAAGGGGCAAGGCGGCAGACAACAAAGCTGAACAGTTTGTCACCAAAGGGCAGGCGGCGCATATGCTGATAGATCTTGAGGTTCTTGCGCATTGAAACGTCCTTTTTCAATTTGTCATTGCTTCTTGTATTTATAGTCTGGTCTGACCAGAATGCAAGATAAATCTAGAGCTATAACTCTATAAACATATATTTTCCAACTTGGGTATATGAGTACTGATTTCCTGCGAGGTGGATCACTCTTTCTTTTTGGGAATTAATGAGTGATAGTTGAGTGGTGTTTGATTTTTTTGATTTATTTTTCAATGTGTTGAGATGGTTTACTTTGCTTTTTATAGAGGCTTTTTAGTTTGCAAATCGAGCGTAAAAAAACAAATGTCTGACAATAGACTCACGATGTCTGTTTAGAGATATTTGTTTGTAAGCTGACGTGCCACAATTCACACGTAATCAAATTAAAAGGCAAACCATGTTCTACTTATTTCCTCTATTGACTGTCATTATCTGGGCAGGGAATGCCATCGTTAACAAAATGTCTTACAGCGTGATCGACCCTGGTGCGATCTCTTTTTATCGCTGGTTTTTTGCCATGATGGTATTAACACCCTTTGTAATGCCTTCTGTATGGCGCAAGCGTCATGAAATTAAACCGCACTTAACCAAGCTGGCTTTTTTAGCCTTGCTGGGCATGGTGCTCAACCAGTCACTGGGCTATTTTGCAGCAGCGACAACCACAGCTACAAATATGGCACTCATTATTTCACTTGTGCCGTTGTTGAGTATGTTCTTGAGCGTTCCGATACTGGGGCAGCGTCTGCTACCACTAGCTATGGTTGGAGCCGTTTTATCGCTGGCTGGCTTGGTCTTTATGCTGGGGCACGGTGATATCCGTACATTAACATCGCAAGGAATTAAACAAGGTGATGCGTTACTGATGATAGCAGCCTTTGTTTATGCGCTTTACTGTGTGTTGTTGAAACGCTGGAAAATGCCATTGAATAACTGGCAGTCTGTTTATGTGCAGGGGCTTTTCGCCGTCATTATGCTAACGCCGATGCTACTTAGCAGTGAACGCATGGCGATCTCAGGCGAATCATTGCCATTAATTATGTATGCCGCATTACCGGCTTCGGTATTGGCACCATGGTGTTGGTTAAAAGGCATTGAAATCTTAGGTGCTGACCGAACAGCCATGTTTATGAATTTGATGCCTGTCCTTACGGCTCTTATTGCCAGCGTGACATTAGGAGAGCAGTTAGCGGTTTACCATTACATTGGCGGTGGTATGGTTCTCTCTGGTGTAATCCTTGCCCAGCGTAAACCAAAGTTGGAGATTTCCACCGAACATTTGGCAGGTAATGCTAAACCGACAGCGTAACCTGTAGGTGATCAATTAAAAACGGCAGTGGCTGAGAAGTCACTGCCGTTTTTCTTTTTGGCTATTATTAATCAGGGACTTGCTTCGAATATAACGAGTTAATTGATGGTTTTTAATAAGGAGATTAATTATGCAAGAGATAACACAGGTCAATCACCTTGGCATACGGGTCAGTAATCTAGAGCGGGCCATCGCTTTTTATCAAAAGTTGGGTTTTGAATTTATCACTGGGCCTTCCGGACCTGAGCCTGTCGCAATCTTACTTCACCCTTCCGGTATCAATATCAACTTAATCCTTAATGCCAATGATCCTTCTGGCAGAAATATTTTGATGGATGACCCCATTAAATACACTGGCTACACCCATGTAGCGCTTGAAGTAACAGATATGTCTGCCGTGTTGGCTAAGTTACCGAGTTTGGATATCTCTCCAAGTAGTGGACCGGTCTCGCATCCAACAGGCATTTCACTCTTTCTGCGTGATGATGACAATAACGTCATTGAGCTCATTGAATATGCTGGTTTGGATGCGTTGAAGTGATGGATTGTCGACAATCTATACTAAGGTCTAATACAAATTGTTAACAATCGGCTTGTAAAAGCGAATGTATAGCGCTAAATTTGTTCACGAGTTACGAAATTGTTGACAATAAAGATGAGTGAACAAAATTTGAAATTAAAGAGTGTCGACAGTCACAGCGTAAAAGAAGGGACAAAATCTGAGAGCCTGACAGAGCAGTTGATTGATCAGATTGTGAATGGCACCTATTTGGCTGGCAGTAAGATTTCTGAGCCAGAGCTGGCCAAGCATTATGGTGTCAGCCGGGGGCCACTCCGTGAAGCTATGATGCGCTTGGAGTCAATGGGGTTGGTTGAGCGTATCCCCCATGTCGGAGCGCGGGTGGTTGCCTTAACGAAAGAAAAACTGATCGAGATTTATGCGGTACGTGAAGCTCTCGAGGGCATGGCGGCAAGGCTTGCTTGTGAACATATTACAGACGAAGAGCTAACCGGATTAGAAGCATTACTCGATGCCCATCATCAACATATCGAACAAGTTGAGGGGGCATCATATTTTCATCAGCAGGGTGATTTTGATTTCCATTACCGGGTCATTAAAGCCAGTCGAAACACTAAGCTGATCAACCTGCTTTGTGATGAGCTTTATCACTTGCTGCGAATGTACCGGTATCAGTCACAGCGCTCCCATTCTCGGCCAGAGCAGGCCCTTAAAGAACACTTTCATCTTCTCAGTGCGCTAAAAGAACGCGATGGGGAGTTGGCAGAAATGTTGATGCGGCGCCATATAATGAGAAGCCGCCAGTTAATTGAACAGCAGTTGAAGCAGGATAAGGAGAAAATCTCATGAGTCCAGGGAAACGCTTCCGCCAAGCGGTAGCCAACAACAACCCGTTACAGATTGTCGGAACGGTCAATCCGTATTGCGCCATGATGGCAGAGCAGGTGGGTCACCAGGCGATATACCTTTCTGGCGGTGGAATAGCCAATGCATCATATGGTCTGCCGGATTTGGGTATTACGACTCTTAATGATGTAGTGGAAGATGTCCGGCGGATCACTGCGGCCACGACTTTACCTTTGATGGTCGATATTGATACCGGGTTTGGTGGTGCATTCAATATTGCGAGAACCATCAAAGAAATGGAGCGTAGTGGGGCCGCGGCGGTTCACATGGAAGATCAGGTCGCTCAGAAGCGCTGTGGGCACCGCCCGAATAAAGCCATTGTTAGTCAGCAGGAAATGGTCGACAGGATTAAAGCCGCTGTTGATGCGAGGGTAGATGCTGACTTTGTGGTCATGGCACGAACCGATGCATTGGCTGTTGAAGGGATGGAGTCAGCTATTGAGCGAGCGCAAGCTTGCGTCGAAGCAGGGGCTGATATGATTTTCCCTGAAGCGATCAATACGTTGGAACAATATCAGCAGTTTTCAGATGCGGTAAAAGTGCCGATTTTGGCGAACATCACTGAGTTTGGTCAGACGCCGTTGTTTAGTACTGATGAACTCGCTGAGTGTGGGGTCGATATGGTGCTTTACCCGCTGTCTGCATTCAGGGCAATGAACCAAGCGGCGTTGAACGTCTATCAACATTTATTGCAAGACGGCCACCAACGTAACGTCGTCGATCAAATGCAAACCCGTGAAGAGCTATATCAATATTTGGGCTATCACGATTATGAACAAACACTAGATAAATTATTTAAACAATCCGAATAAAGCTTTTAGGTTAAAAAAAATAATAAAAATAAAGACAGGGTGAAAATAACCTCTGGGGATTTCTTTATCTCTAGAAATAATGGAAATAAAGAATTACCTAAAGAAGGCACCATCCATTCAATATCGTGAATACAACTGAAGAAGGAGTCTGCTATGACTGCTATAGCCGTAGCTGATGTAAAGAAGGACGGAAAAGAACCTAAAGAAAACGCCATTGGTGGTGCAGGGCTGAGAGGGCAAAGCGCCGGCTCCACGGCACTATGTACGGTAGGAAAATCAGGTACCGGGCTCACTTATCGTGGCTATGACATTACCGATCTTGCTAATAACGCAGAGTTTGAAGAAGTCGCCTATTTATTATTAAAAGGGGCGCTTCCGAATAAACAAGAATTACAAAAATATAAACAAGCGTTAATCGCGTTTAGGGGATTACCAGAAGCTTTAAAACTGGTATTAGAAGCAATTCCTGCCGATGCTCATCCGATGGATGTGATGCGAACCGGTTGCTCCATGCTAGGTAACATAGATCAGGAAGTCGATTTTTCTCAGCAAGATGAGAAGACAGACAAGCTGCTGGCGATGCTTCCGGCTATGATTTGTTACTGGTACCGCTATAGCCATGACGGTGTGCGTATTGATACCGCAAATAGCAACGAGGATAGCATTGGAGGATATTTCCTCGAAATGCTGACCGGCAAGTCGCCGTCGGAGCTGCATAAGCAGGTCATGCATTGTTCCTTGGTGTTGTATGCTGAGCATGAATTCAATGCTTCGACATTCACCGCCCGTGTCTGTGCGTCCACATTGTCCGATCTCCATTCTTGTATTACCGCTGCCATCGGTAGCTTGCGTGGCCCGCTACACGGCGGGGCTAATGAAGCTGCGATGGCAATGATTGAGCAGTGGCAAACACCGGATGAAGCAGAAGCTGGCATCATGGAGATGCTCGCAAACAAAGACAAAATAATGGGCTTTGGTCATGCAATTTACCGTGAATCTGATCCCCGCAATGCTTTAATTAAAACATGGTCGGAAAAACTTTCTGCCGATGTTGGTGACACCCATCTGTATGCGGTTTCTGAACGTGTTGAGCAGGTGATGAAGCGGGAGAAAGGACTATTCTGTAATGCTGATTTTTTCCATGCCTCGGCCTATCACTTCATGGGGATCCCGACCAAGCTTTTCACCCCGATTTTTGTCATGAGCCGAGTCACTGGCTGGGCGGCCCATGTATATGAGCAGCGTGCCAATAACCGAATTATACGACCGAGTGCGGATTACGAAGGACCGGAGCATCAGGATTGGCTGCCGATTGAATCGCGCAGTTAACGCTTAATTCAGACCTTGAGAAAAAAGCCAATGCCTGCTGACATCTCAAGGTCTGTGAGCAGGACATTCACGGATGTAGATTATGAATATTAATACAAAATACCGTAAGCCTCTTGTAGGCAGCGGACTTGATTTCTTCGATACCCGAGAAGCCGTCAATGAGATATCGGCTGGTGCTTATGACACCCTCCCTTACACATCACGGGTTTTGGCTGAGCAACTGGTCAGACGCTGTGATCCTGAATCGTTGACCGACAGCTTGAAGCAGATCATCGACCGAAAGCGCGATCTTGATTTTCCGTGGTACCCGGCGCGAGTGGTTTGTCATGACATCTTGGGGCAAACGGCCTTAGTTGACTTGGCGGGCCTTCGGGATGCCATTGCTGCACAAGGTGGTGATCCAGCAAAAGTGAATCCGGTGGTGGAAACGCAATTGATCGTTGATCACTCTTTGGCTGTCGAACATGCGGGCTTTGATCCTGAGGCATTTGATAAAAACCGAGCCATTGAAGAGCGGCGTAACGAAGATCGTTTTCATTTTATCGAGTGGTGTAAAACGGCTTTTGAAAACGTCAGTGTGATCCCGGCCGGTAATGGCATCATGCACCAGATCAATCTGGAGAAAATGTCTCCTGTGGTACAAGCCAAAAATGGCATTGCTTATCCAGATACCTGTGTCGGCACTGACAGTCATACACCGCATGTCGATGCCCTAGGCGTGATTGCTATAGGCGTCGGCGGGCTTGAAGCAGAAACGGTCATGCTGGGTCGTCCTTCTATGATGCGTTTACCGGATATTGTCGGTGTTAACCTGACAGGAAAACGCCAGCCGGGTATTACCGCGACCGATATCGTATTGGCAATTACGGAATTTTTGCGTAATGAGCGTGTCGTTTCTTCCTACTTAGAATTCTTTGGTGAAGGGGCAAGCGATCTCACAATCGGTGATCGGGCAACTATCTCTAATATGACACCGGAGTATGGCGCAACGGCGGGGATGTTCTATATCGATGAGCAGACCATTAACTACCTAAAATTAACCGGTCGTGACGAACCGCAAGTTGAGCTGGTGGAACAATACGCCAAAGAAACGGGTTTGTGGGCAGACTCTCTCGAAAATGCCGTTTATGAACGTGTATTGGAATTCGACTTGTCGTCAGTGTCACGCAATATGGCTGGGCCCTCAAATCCCCATCGTCGCTTACCGACATCTGAACTTGCTTCCCGCGGGATTGCCGGCAAATGGGAAGAGAAAGAAGGCGAATTGCCGGATGGCGCGGTCATTATTGCGGCCATTACATCTTGTACCAATACCAGTAACCCGCGAAACGTGGTCGCAGCGGGCCTGTTGGCCAAAAAAGCCAATGAACTTGGGCTATTACGTAAACCGTGGGTGAAATCTTCCTTCGCGCCGGGTTCGAAAGTGGCCAAACTGTATTTGGAAGAAGCTGGCTTGCTCACCGAGCTGGAACAACTGGGTTTTGGCATTGTCGGTTATGCCTGTACCACTTGCAACGGTATGAGTGGTGTCTTGGATCCTGACATCCAGCAGGAAATCATCGACCGTGATCTCTATTCAACCGCAGTACTGTCGGGAAATAGAAACTTTGATGGTCGTATTCATCCTTATGCTAAACAAGCGTTTTTGGCATCACCGCCCTTGGTCGTTGCTTATGCGCTAGCAGGCTCGATTCGTTTTGATATCGAACGTGATGCTCTGGGTTCTGATCGTCATGGTAACCCCATTTACCTTAATGACTTATGGCCAAGTGATGAAGAAATTGATGCGGTAGTTGGCAAGCATGTTAAGCCGGAACAGTTCAATCAAGTCTACATTCAAATGTTCAAACTACATGACGAGCAGCACAATAGTAATCCGCTTTATGACTGGCGTCCGATGAGTACCTACATTCGTCGACCTCCCTATTGGGAAGGGGCACTGGCCGGTAAGCGAACCTTGTCTGGCATGCGCCCGTTGGCGTTATTGGGCGATAATATTACGACAGATCATTTATCTCCATCTAATGCCATTCTGGCTTCTAGCGCGGCGGGTGAGTATCTAGCCAAGATGGAGGTACCTGAAGAAGACTTTAACTCTTATGCGACGCACCGCGGTGATCACTTAACCGCTCAGCGAGCGACGTTCGCCAATCCAAAATTGTTTAATGAGATGGTTAAAGACAATGGCGAAGTGGTGCAGGGCTCACTGGCGCGTATCGAGCCGGAAGGTAAGGTCACTCGTATGTGGGAGGCGATAGAAACCTATATGAATCGCAAGCAGCCTCTGATTGTAGTTGCAGGCGCTGATTATGGTCAGGGTTCGTCCCGTGACTGGGCGGCGAAAGGTGTTCGTCTTGCTGGTGTCGAAGCCATTGTTGCTGAGGGGTTCGAGCGTATCCACCGTACCAATCTGGTGGGAATGGGCGTGTTGCCATTGCAGTTTAAGCAAGGTGTTGATCGTAATACCTTAGCGCTTGATGGGACTGAATTGTACGACGTTGTTGGGGAGATCCAGCCGGGCGCTGATTTAGCCTTGGTCGTAACGCGCACTAACGGTGAAAAGGTTGATGTACTGGTTACCTGTCGCCTTGATACGGCTGATGAAGTGTCTGTATATCAAGCCGGTGGTGTTTTACAGCGCTTTGCCCAAGACTTTTTGGCTCAGTAGGGGGAGATGAATATGACAAATCCAGCCTCCCAACAACACGGGCAGATGCAACCACAATCTCAAATTAAGGTTCCTGCTACCTATATGCGGGGCGGAACCAGTAAAGGTGTGTTTTTCAATATGGCTGATTTGCCGCCTGATGCTCAGGTAGCAGGTGACGCCAGAGATCGGCTTTTATTGCGGGTTATCGGCAGCCCGGATTCCTATGCAAAGCAAATAGATGGGATGGGCGGGGCAACCTCAAGTACCAGTAAGACAGTGATTGTTTCCAAGAGCCGCAAGATGGATCACGATGTTGATTACCTGTTTGGGCAGGTATCGATTGATAAGCCGTTTGTTGACTGGAGTGGCAACTGCGGGAATTTATCGGCGGCGGTAGGGCCTTTTGCGATTCATGCCGGCTTGATCGCCAAAGATCGTATTCCCGCCAACGGTGTCGTTACCGTTCGTGTTTGGCAGGTCAATATCGAGAAAACCATCGTGATACATGTGCCTGTTGTGAATGGCTTTGTGCAGGAAACTGGCGAATTTGAGCTCGACGGTGTGACATTCCCAGCTGCTGAAATTCAGGTCGATTTCATGGCTCCGGCTGGTAGCGCGGGCTCGATGTTTCCCACGGGTAATCTGGTCGATGATCTGGAAGTACCTAGTATCGGTACGTTCAATGCGACCCTGATCAATGCCGGGATCCCAACTATTTTTATCGATGCTGAGTCATTGGGGTATGTCGGTACCGAGCTTCAGGATGATATCAACAATGATGAAAAGGCGTTGGCGATGTTCGAGCGTATTCGTGCGTATGGAGCGTTGAAAATGGGGCTAATTTCGCACCTTGAAGAGGCCGAAAAACGGCAGCACACCCCGAAAGTCGCATTCATCTCCAAACCCAAAACATACCTGTCATCGAGTGGAAAAGAAGTGGCTGATAGCGAGGTTGATGTATTGGTCAGAGCGCTGTCGATGGGCAAACTGCATCACGCCATGATGGGAACCGCAGCCGTTGCTATTGCTTCTGCTGCCTGTGTACCGGGCACTCTAGTGAATTTGGCCGCGGGTGGCGGTGAGAAAGAGTCAGTAACGTTCGGTCATCCGTCGGGGACGCTGAAGGTCGGGGCACAGGCGAAAGAAATGCAGCAAGGTTGGATGGTTGAGAAAGTCACCATGAGCCGCAGCGCGCGCATTTTGATGGAGGGCTTTGTCCGTGTTCCCTCCACTGTTTTCGATAAATAGCGTTAATACCAAGCATCTTGACGTCGCTGGGTATAAGTACAGCCTTTTAATTACATGTCTTTTAATTTGCAATATCAGGATATATATCCAAGTAACAGAAAAGTGAACTGCGCTTGATGTTACTTGGGTGAACTTGAGGAAGCACTATGTCTGCATATCAGAAAGAATATCAATTGGCACAAACTACGCCGCAAACGTTTTGGCGGGAGCAAGCTCAAAAACTACCGTGGTATCAATTTCCGCAAACCATTTTAAGTAAAGATGAAAATGGCATCGAACGCTGGTATGCCGACGGTGAGTTAAACACCTGCTATTTGGCGCTAGATCAGCATGTGGAAGCTGGCAGGGGCGATCAGACAGCCCTGATATATGATTCTCCGGTTACCGGTAGCAAAGTTCAGTACAGCTATCAGGTATTGAGGGATCAAGTTGCTAAGACCGCGGGTATGTTGGCGGAGTTAGGTGTGTCGAAAGGTGATCGCGTGGTGATTTACATGCCGATGATCCCCGAAGCGGCGATGGCCATGTTGGCTTGTGCGCGCATCGGCGCGATTCATTCAGTGGTATTTGGTGGCTTTGCCCCCAATGAGCTGGCCGTTAGGATTGAAGATGCAGAGCCGAAAGTCATTCTTACTGCCAGTTGCGGTATTGAAGTATCCAAGGTTATCCCTTATAAGCCATTGGTTGATAAAGCTATTATGGACAGCCGTTGGAAACCCGAGCATGTGGTTGTATTCCAGCGTAACGCTTGCCGTGCTGAATTATCTGAAGAGAGGGACTGTGATTGGCAGGCTTTGAAGCATAAAGCTGAAATGCACCCTTGTGTACCCGTAAAGGCGACAGATCCTCTTTATATTCTGTATACCTCGGGTACGACAGGTAAGCCCAAAGGTGTGGTGAGGGACAATGGTGGTCATGCTGTCGCGATGAAATACAGTATGGAGACAATCTATGACGTAGAGCCCGGCGATGTGTTCTGGGCGGCTTCAGATGTGGGTTGGGTCGTTGGCCACTCTTACATTGTCTATGGCCCGCTAATTCATGGCTGTACGACGGTAATGTTCGAGGGAAAACCCGTTAAAACGCCAGACCCAGCGGCTTTTTGGCGAGTGTGTAATGATTATGGCGTAAAGGTGCTCTTCTCGGCCCCGACGGCTTTCCGAGCAATCAAGAAAGAAGATCCAGAGGGAGTATTACTGGCTGATTACCCAATGGTCAGTTTGCAAGCGATTTATATGGCAGGGGAGCGATTGGATCCGCCAACACTCGAATGGGTACAAGAGAAAACGGGTCGACCGGTCATTGACCACTGGTGGCAAACAGAAACGGGCTGGGCTATTGCAGGAAATCCGGTTGGCCTTGAGAGTTTTGACATAAAGCCTGGCTCAGCAACCATGCCAGTCCCAGGCTATGGTGTGGTGGTGCTGGATGAAACCGGCGAGGAAAAAGCGACCAATCAGCAAGGGTACATTGCCATTAAAAGACCATTACCACCGGGTTGTTTACCGACGGTCTGGCGCAATCACGATAGGTTTCAGTCAGGCTATTTGAGCCAGTTCCCAGGATATTATGTGTCAGGTGATGGTGGTTATCTTGATGAAGAGGGTTATTTATTCGTTATGGGACGAATAGATGATGTCATCAACGTTGCTGGACATCGGTTATCAACCGGTGAAATGGAAGAAGTCGTGGGCGCTCATGAAGCGGTTGCTGAGTGTGCGGTTATTGGTATTCATGATGAACTGAAGGGCCAGTTGCCTTTGGGTCTGGTGGTACTGAAAGATGGCTATTATTCAGTTGACGGTATAATCGAAAAAGAGCTGTTGCAAAAAGTGAGGCACGAGATAGGTGCGGTCGCCTGTTTTAACCGTGCGCTGGTGGTTGATAGGTTGCCAAAAACGCGCTCAGGCAAGATCTTGCGCCGGGTAATAAGGCAAATTGCCGATGGTGAGCAGTATGTGGTGCCGTCTACTATTGATGACCCATCGAGTTTAAGTGAGATTGAAAAAGTGCTGGGTTAATTCAATGGCTGGCTATTGAATAGGACGAGGCGAGCGTCACCCTATTTGGCAGAGATTAATGCACTGGAATGTCCTATGTGATCTTGATCATGTTTGGATTGTGGACTATCAATAGAAACAGTGCATTGCGAAAAGGAGGATGCTATGCCTTTCAACTATATAATCATTGGGTTCGCGTTTGCCGCCCTTGCGCTTGATAAACTTTCTATTTTTGATGATGACACGGCGGATTATGTTAACGTGCCTACTTATCAATTGAATAGTCACCTTGATAAAACACCTGATTTAGCATCGGAAAATAAAAGAAACGTATCCTACCCTGTAGAGCCAATATCGCCGCGAAACAGCATTGATGAATATGATGCGATGATGACACCAAGTGGTACGCCACATGCGTCGTTGAATGTAAAACAGGTTGTTTTAGGAGGGATGGTGGTGCCTAGTGATTATTAAAAAAGCCACTTACGTGGCTTTTTGATAGTCCTTTAAAAACGCCAATCGCGCTTTGCTTAGCGCTGATTGTGTTTCTGATTTTAGTTTCTGCCTAACCAGTTTGGCATCCTTACTCATAGTAATGTTCCTATGCAATCCATGCACGCTTGACCAACGTTGCTAATTTATTGATTTTATCAGCATGTAGTGTGACACCCGTCCCAACTACAGGCTGCTTTTGCAAGTGAATATATACAAAACTGTCAGATAATTAAAGCTTTAGAATATTACGGGTTGATGAATCCCAGTGTTCCGTGATCTTTATCAACTTTATGCCTATTGATTCTTATGCTGTTATGGAGTACTTGCCCGTTCACTTTACGGCCACGCTACGTAACAACAGTGCCTCTTAAGGTAGCTTGGGTATAATTACTCGGGTATATTCGGCTTTAGGTGATCATAATATCGCCTGCCTGCGTTTTTTTCGAAGTAGACTTAAAGATGACATTATCAGCGGAATTGGCTCCTTTCTGGCTCGGAGAGCCAGCACACCCAACACTTGTATCTCAATTAGATTGGCTGTTTCAGCGCGAGCCTTTCTTCCGCCTTCAATATGGTGAAGTGGGTCAGCCACTGCCAGAGTGGATGGAGACCCATCTTGATACAACCATTCAATCATTTAGCCAAGATGTCGACACACGGCAAGCGGTAGGTGCGTCCTTGTGGTTGAAAAGCTTCACTGCCCACCTGTGTTCTGGTTTAGCAGCGTTAAGGCTCAAGTTTAATCGCGTTCCGATGCTATCTCTTGAACAAATAAGCCTTGATGTGGCGCCTAATGGAAAGTTAAAGCGAGTTGGTATCCCCGCGGACAGCGTTTTTTTCTGTCTTGAGGATGATCCTCTGGCACATAGCCCACAGGCAAAAGTGGTTGAATCAGAACAAGTGCTTGACCAGAAGTTATCTCATTTTGTGCAAGCGATCGGCCAGTCTATAGCGCCCAAATTTAAAGATCAAAAGGTCAATACACCTCAGTTCTGGGGAGCGCTTGGTTATGCGTTAGGATTGGTTTTTCAAAAGCTTACCCAGCATGGCTATGATAGAGCGTTAATTGAGCGCCTACAGCCTAAAGCAGATGCGTGGTTGGCAGGGATATTACCGGATTTTGCAGAGTTGAATAGCGTGAAGGCTGCAAGCTTGGAAAATGTGGGGATTTACTATATTCGTCGAGAGACGTGTTGCTTGAAATATAAATTGGATGGTAAGAAAAATTGCGCGACTTGCCAGCAACGTGAACCTGATGAGCAACTTGCTCTTTATCAATCAAAAGTACCCACGGGTATGTAGCTTTACTCGCTGAGTTTGAGTTTGCCCACATCATCGGGGTATAGCACTTTGTCCAAACTGTCGCGAAGGTCTATAAGGGGCTGTTGGCTAATCTCGATGATACTTCTTACGGGTCTGTCGAGTTCGACAATTAAAGTTAAAACCAAGGAAAAGGCCATGGCAAAGGGGAGGGCGGCAACCAGTGCCCTGCCTTTGTTTTGTGCACCAACTTGGACGCCGTTCAATGCTATGGTCAGGAATGTCAGTAGCCCCAGCGTAAACCAGATACTCACCGGGATCCTTCCTCTTATTCCTTTGTTTACCCTTTCGGTGTGAATATCGATCACCTCGTTGAGTGAATTGATATACAACAACAGTAACTCCGGTGAAGTGCTGCCATGCGCGTCAATAGCTTGGTTCCATAGCTTGAGTTGTATTATTTCGCTTTCCTTGATGATGCTATTTACAAGCCGCTTTTGGTCCTTTTTATTCTCGACGACGCGTAACGTGACATATTCACGCAGTAATTCTCGGCTGCGTGAACGATAAGGTTCGGCCAGTAAACCGGTACGAAGGATGGTCGTACCAACTGTATTGGCTTCAGTGAGCACCAGTTGCTTTCTTTCTCCTGATTTTGCCGCCGCCATGCTAAAAGTGATGGCGAGAATGAAGGCGAGTAAGCTGGCTAGCCCTGTAGCCATTGGACTAATAGATTGGCTGTATTCGTTGGATGGAAAGCGAAGAGCCAAGCGATATCCGAACTCGAACATCAGGGCAATAGCCCCGAAAATCAGCCCTAGGATGATAAAAATTGACAGAGAATCGATGAAGGATTCTTGATACATACAGTAACCTTGAAAAGAAACTCAACCAAACATATTTGAACGGCACTTGGCCTGATAGGGTGAAACCAGTGATACATCAGGCATCTGGCTAACAGTATAGCGGCTCATGGTTGTCCCGATTCTTAGATGCGCAAGTCTTTTTCAATTTGGTATAAGCTAAACTCTTAGTGTTCTTACATCATATTCTCCCGAGGGATAGCAAATGAAATATAAGCATGTTTTGTTAGCTGTTAACTTTGATGCGAATGCGGAATATTTGGTGATGAAAGCCGCCGAGCAAGCGAAAGCCCATCAAGCGTTGCTGAGTGTTATCCATATTGACCCTGATTTTACGGAGTTATATGAAGGGGTCAGAGAGTTTAATCCGGCTGAGTTTGATGAATCTGTACATAGTCAGTCTGTCCAAGATATGACGGAGTTGCTGAAGGAGGCCAATTATCCAATCTTCAAGCACATTTTTTATGCTGGTTACGTAGAAGATCAAATCATTAAAGCCATAGAGGAGTTTGATGTCGACCTTCTGGTGTTTGGCCACCATGAATCAAGCTGGTTCCATCAATTGACTCTATCCAGTAGTGAGCCACTATTGAGGAAAATGCCTTGTGACTTACTCTTTATACGTGTTGAACGCTAGTACGGCCGTTAGCGTTTTAAAATTACTGATGCTGATGGCCAGCCGTAGACCAGTTCATCAACAAGGCTACCTTCTGGGGCTTGCCATTGCTGGCTAATAATAGGCGTGCCGCCCATGTAGTCATAAAAGCGTTGGGCGCTGATATTCTGCCTCAGGACTTCAAGGTAAGCACCTGTATGGTTTGCTTCTGACTGAATAATGCGGCAGGCATGCTGAAGTAAGGCCTTACCCACTCCTTTTCCTTTGGTATCCTTGGAGACATGAAGATTTTCTATTAACGTTCCCTGCTCGGTATCCTGATCAAGATAAATACAAATAAAACCGAGCAGTTTTTGTTTTTCTAACGCCACGAAGATCCGCTGGTTTTCGCTCGGTTGATTAAATCGATGCTGCCAAATAGTCCCGCGTTCCTGAAAGACGTCTTCAGCAAGGTACTTTTCATCTAATAGCCCAGCGTAGACTGATTGCCAGCTTGTGGCATGCAGTTGGGTGATAGCGTTTTGGTCTTTCTGTTGCGCTGGTTTGATAGTAATCACGAAACCTCCTTGTCTTCTCTGTAAATCTTATTTACTACATTGATATTACTTCAAAAAACGCCATCTGCAATATCAGTTTTATTGTGTGCGTTCTGTGACCTCATAGCAAATAAGATGAATAATTTTATTTGTAAATGCTTTATCGTGATCAAGGTAAACCAAAATGAGAAACTGGTTGATCTAGATCGATTTATTAACATTAATTGGTTAACCAATGACCATCAAAGAGTACTCTTTATCGTGTTCCCAATATTCTAAAAAGATAAAGGCGCATAATGAAAAAAACACTCTTTACCCTAGCTCCTGTAGCAGTGGCGCTCATTCTAGCTGGTTGTAATTCATCTTCTAGCTCCAAAGATGGTCTTATCCAGCCGGTTGTCCAATCTCGTGTTCATGATCTACTCGACGTTGATGGTTACCAATTCCGAGATGCCAATGGAGATGGTGAACTCGCTCCTTATGAAGATTGGCGTTTAACCTCTGAGGAGCGTGCAGCTGACTTGGTCAGCCGTATGACTCTTGAAGAGAAAGTCGGCATGATGCTGATTGATACGTTGAATGCAGAAGCTTACGGCTATATTGGCAGTCAGCACCAAGACTTTGTTAACCGTCAGAAGATGAACCGCTTTATCTTCCGAAATAATATCCTGACTCAAGAAGAAATTGATGCGCTTACAGATGAAGAGCGCCAAGATGGAGGGGCCGCAGGTGGCCCTGGTGGGCCTAATTATGTCATTAGCCCAATGGAAGCTGCTCAGTATATGAATACGATGCAAGAGATGACCGAGCGGACACGCTTGGGTATTCCTGCACTGTTTAAATCGAATGCACGTAATCATATCGACCCGAATGCGAAAGCGGGTATCAACGTCGATTCCGGTGCTTTCTCGGCATGGCCGAAAGAAGGCGGGCTTGCGGCAACGGGTGACATGGAGCTGATAGCTGAGTTTGGTGAAGTGATGCGTGCTGAGTGGAATGCGATTGGCTTGCGCGGCATGTACGGCTATATGGCTGATTTGGCAACCGAACCACGTTGGTACCGTGTGCATGAAACCTTTACTGAAGATGCAGATCTAGCATCCGATATTATGACGTCTTTGGTCGGAAACCTGCAAGGTAAAGAAGTTACCTCAGACAGTATCGTACTGACAATGAAGCACTTCCCTGGTGGCGGGCCACAATTCCTTGGCTCAGACCCACACTACATAGCGGGTCAGCACCAGAGCTACCCAGCCGGTAACTTTGATTATCATGTTCAGCCTTTCAAAGCTGCAATCAATGCTGGCGTGGCCGCGATGATGCCATATTACGGTATTGTTGGTGGTGGTGAGTGGTCAATCAACGAGCCTGATAATGAGACGGAGATGGATGCGGGTGGCGTACCTCTTGGTGAGCTCTTACATGACCGGGTGAAAGACACTGTGCGTGTACCAAACAACGATTACTCAACAAACGTAGGTTCTCCGGCGGGTAATGTTGGTGTCGCTTTCTCTAAAGGTATTTTGGACGGTCTATTACGCAAAGAGCTTGGGTTTAGCGGTGTGATTAACTCTGATACCGGCATCATCAATGATCAGAACAATGTTCATACTGATTACGAGATGATGCACAATAATCGTGCTTGGGGGCTACAAGATAAGGACAAGACTGAACAATTTGTTATCGCCATTGAGGCTGGTACCGATGTTTTCTCGGGCTTTAATCGTAACGATGAAATTCGTACCGTTGTAGAGCAAGGGCTGGTATCGGAAAAGCGTATTGACGAGTCTGTTAAACGCCTATTGAAAGTACAATTTGATTTAGGGTTGTTTGAAAATGCCTATGTTGATGCAGAGAAAGCGAATGCGATTGTTGGTAATGCTGACTTCCAAGAAAAGGCTCAGTTAGCACAGCGTAAAGCCGTTGTTTTGCTTGAAAATACGAATGCGACTTTGCCACTGTCGACGACATCAAGCCTATTTACCATGGGTATGGAAGGCGAAATCGCTGAAGAGTACGGTTATGATGTGACGATTGGTGATGATGACGATGGTAATAAAGTCGCTGATGCAACAGGTATTGATCATGCGTTAATTCGTGTACGTGTTGATAATATTCCAGCAGTGATTACAGGGGATATCCCAAATAATCGTGCATTGGTGTTTGGTGGTTCTGACTTTGATGAACTATCAGTACTCGATTTCACGGGTATGGCGGGTTCAGAGTCTTGGGTAATTACACCATCTCTTGAAGATATCAAAGAAGTAATGGCAGAGGTAGGCGCTGAAAATACTGTACTTTCTGTCTACTTCCGCCAACCATATGTACTTGATGAAACCAGCGGTCTGAAAGACGCAGGTGCGATTCTCGCAACGTTTGGTTCTGATGACCGTGCGGTAATGGATGTTGTCAGTGGCGAGTTTAACCCACAGGGTAAACTACCGTTTGCGCTTGCCAATAGTGCCCAAGCAATTATCGACCAAGATTCGGATGCTCCGGGTTACAAAGGCGGTGATACTTTATACGAGTTCGGATATGGCTTGAACTACAAGTAAAAAATATAGCGTTAGTCTTTAATCGTTAAGAGCCTGATTATATCAGGCTCTTTTTTTGATCTTGGTCTACTAATTAACATGAATTGGTCAACCACTACTCATGGTTAGTATATAATTATTAAAATATTATATGCTTTAGTGAGGCTTCAGTGTACAGAGGTAATTTATGTTCTCTGGAAAGTTATCGTAATATTCCATTTAAACTGATCGATATTGTTCAACTTGTAAAGCGAAAAATTCAGGCCAACAGTGAAGTGGGAACATACCCTGTTATCGGTGATGATGCTTTTTACTTTATCGTCGAGGATAAAACAAAGCACTTTTTAGAATCGAGAGCAGAAATACACGATAAATATATAGATGTACAAATTGTATTAGAGGGAACAGAGAGGTATGGATATAGCCTTACTCCATTTAATTCAATTGATGAAGACTATATTGACGACAAGGATGTTGCATTTAGCAGTGATATCAATGATGAGCAGTTTGTTACGTTGAATAAAGATGACTTTATTATCTTTGATACTAAGCAGCCGCACCGTCCATTAGTTGCTGTGAGTAACCCTGAACCCGTAAAAAAGGCTGTAGTAAAAATCAATAAACAGTATTTGAGAAAATTTAGCGAGGTGTAATATGAATACCTATATGAACATGTTGGAGTGGGAAGATGATGCGATTCCACATCGACTGTGGATTGAGCGGCTTGATAATAACCATACTCGGCTTTGCATGAAAGTGATTAAAGATGTTGACCCAGAGATGTTGTACCTTGAACTACCGGTCTCGCAGGAAAAAGTGATAGGTGCATGGCAGGGAAGGGCTGCTGCTGTTTCAGATGCTTATGATGATGGCTGTTTATACTCACAAGTTCGTAGCTTGTTTAATTTAGATAATGGTTGTGTTATTTGGAACGTTACTCATATACAACTGACGGATAAAAGAAAGATGTCAGCGGATAAGTTAGCTTTTATCCCAGGTATGACACATGATCATGGTCTATTGAAACCTATTCTAGAAACTGTTTAACAGATTATTCTCTGTTTATTTTATAAAAATACGCTGAACCTGAACCTGCACCTTGAGGTAGCTTGGGTATACATGTAATTGTCATCATCGGTGATAGATAATAATATCGTGGTTAACTATATTTATATTTTAAAGTACACCAAGCTTTACTTGGTGTACTTTTCATATGGCACGCTTAGAAAATTTCATTTTTGATATGGTGTATAAATTAACGATAATGAACGTTGACTCCATTAGCGTTCCACCAATTGAGCCTAGCAGTAAGTTATTCGTTAACCAGCAAAAGGAATTAAAGAGTATCAGCACTCTAAGTTTAATGCCATCAGCTTTGAATAATCCCCATGTTGCAACTGAGGCTCCAAATATTGTTAGGATCTCATAACTGTTTTGCAGGCTAGGTAAACCCATTAACCAAAGCAAACTGATAAAAAACCACATTACTTTGTTTGATTTTGTTTTGGTAGAAGCATAACTTCTCAGTGCACTTATTCCACAGCCAAACGCTGCTGTGAATGCACCCATCAAAATGAAATGACTGCATAAAATAACTTGGAAAATAGTGAGGTGTAAGCGGAACCGGTTTCCATTTTGATGAAGAAATGCTGATGCTCCGACAAGAAAAGCAAACAATCCAATACTCTGGGCGAAATCAAGCTCTAACATAATACCCCTTTAAAAAACTCCGTGTGTTGATAGCCAAGCTTTTGTAAACCTAGCCGTTTGGTATAAGAGCGGCGATAACTTCACAGCACAACTCTGGGCTGGAAAGTACATGAGCTGGTGCTTGGTTGATGTATGAAAGTGCTGGTGCCATTGAAGCTTGGGCTAGAACGATGGTATCGGTTCTGCACGTTTCCCGTTCGATATATTCTGCGATGACTCTGGCATACGAATCTGCATCGCCATTGGCATAATAGTGCCAAGCGCCAGGGATAACGGCATAAGTGACATCAGGTGATGTTCCTTGCTGCTGGGCACACTGCGTCAACAGATCTAAGGTCGGTTCAATGGTGCTTTCGAGAGCAGCGAGAACATGGATTTTTTGTGTAGAGACGGCTTGTTCAGCCATTGGACGGTCAACACGGATCACTCTAGAGCGAATATTGCCAGTTTGCTCTGCGGCATCACCAATGGTTGAACAGGTACAGATAATAATATCAGCGCCATTAGCGGCAATATTTTGGATGGCTGTTTGAACAAGCTTAATAACAGTATCTGTCAGGCCTTCGCTCATCGCTTTTTGTAGCAACTGTTCATCGACATGGTGGGAAATGGTGACATCCTTCGTTGTCAGGTGCTGCTCTATATATGGGTGAAACAGCTGTTTGTTGGCTTCTAGAGTGTAGAGAAAAGCTATTTTCATTGGTGCAATCCTTAGCAAAAATGTGGGAAAAAGAAAGGCTTCCCAAAGGAAGCCTCGGCCATCAAAAGTGATTGATTATGCTACTAGATCTGCAGCTTCGCGTGCAAGGCGGCCGATTTCATCCCAACGGCCTTCGTTAATCATCTTCTTATCAACCATCCATGTACCGCCACAAGCGAATACGCGATCAATCGCGAGATAGTCTTTCACATTCTTGGTGTTTACTCCGCCAGTTGGCATGAATTGGATTTGCGTGTACGGGCCGAGTAGTGATTTCACCATATTGATACCGCCAGAAGCTTCTGCCGGAAAGAATTTCAGGGTTGTGATGCCCATTTCAATTGCGGCTTCAACTGCACTTGGGTTATTAACACCAGGTACGATATCAATGCCCAGTTCTTGGCAGGCTTTAACCGTATTTGGGTTGAAACCAGGAGAAACCACAAACGTTGCCCCTGCTTCTTTAGCGGCGATAGCCTGCTCGCGGTTCAATACGGTTCCGGCACCGATTAGCATGTCAGGTTGGGCTGCACGTAGCAGACGAATAGCTTCTGCGGCGGCATCTGAGCGGAAGGTGATCTCTGCTGCCGGTAGACCGTTTTCAGCCAGTGCTTTACCTAGGGGAATAATATCTTCCGCGCGATCGATAGCAATCACGGGAATGACTTTAATTTGTGCGAGTTGTTGTGCAGTCGTGCTCATTGTTGAGTCTTCCTTATTATTGCTCTGATAGAGCAGGTTGTTCGTGGTTGAACTGAATATGTGCCATTGCATCCGCAGGGATAATTGCCCCTTTATGCTGGATCACCGTACCAGCTAGCTGGTGGCCTTGTTCGGAACACACTACAGGCGATTTGCCTGTCAGCATGCCTGCCATGAAACCGGCATTGAATGAGTCACCTGCAGAGGTCGTATCGATGACTTCTTTAACGGGTGTTGTGGCGACAAACGTGCGAGTTTCAGTAGTGAAGTCCTCAAAGTAGTTCCCTTTGGCGCCCATTTTCACCACGGCTTTTTTGACCCCGGCTGCTCTCAGCCTTTCCAAAGTGATTTCTTCGCTAGCATCACCCCATAGGTTGGCTTCATCATCGTTGGTAACAAGGGCGAGTGTCGTGACGGCAAAAACGTGTTGGTAGCATTCGCGAGCCTGTTCGGCTGAATCCCATAGTGCAGGGCGGTAGTTGGAGTCGAAAAGTATTTCGACTCCATCTTTTGCCAGTTGGCCTAGTAGCTCGACCAGTTGCTGGCGGTCTTGCTGTGGCAAAATAGCAAGGCTTATTCCGCTTAGGTAAATCATGTCCATCTGGGCGAGTTGCTGGGCAACCTTGTTAAACTCTGGATGCTGCATGACATAGCGGGCTGCAGATTGGTTACGCCAGTACAAGAAAGTACGCTCGCCTTTGTCGTCTAACTGGATCAGGTACAACCCCGGTTGACGAGAGGCATCTCGTAATACTAACTCTGTGCCTACACCTTCATCTCTCCAGCGTTGAAGCATGCCTTCGCTTATTGCATCGCTACCAAGGGCAGAGACATACTCAATTTGCGCAGTTTGGCCTGCTGTGCGAGCCAGATAGACGGCGGTATTGAGCGAGTCGCCGCCGTATGTCTGGTGCATATCACCAAACGGTGCACCATTGAGTTCGATCATGCACTCACCGATAAGGGCTACGCGCTTCATGCTTGCTCTCCAGGTAGGGTGAAGTAGCGTTTGGCGTTGCTGAAGCAAATATCCTGCACCATCTTACCGAGCATGTTGATGTCGTTAGGTACCTCTCCGTTCTCCACCCATTGGCCAATCATGTTGCAAAGGATGCGGCGGAAATACTCATGGCGGGTATACGAAAGGAAGCTGCGTGAGTCGGTCAGCATGCCAACGAACTGGCTTAGTAGGCCAAGTTGCGATAATTGCTCCATTTGGCGTTGCATACCGTCTTTCTGGTCGTTGAACCACCAACCTGAACCGAACTGTACCTTGCCGGCGATGCCACCGCCCTGGAAGTTACCGATCATGGTTGCCATCATTTCATTGTCGCGCGGGTTCAGGCAGTAAATAATCGTTTTTGGTAGCTCGTTGCTAAAGTCCATGTCATCCAGCAGCGAAGCTAGCTGGAAAGCAAATGGGCGGTCACCAATGGAGTCAAAACCGGCATCAGCGCCTAGTAGTTTGAACATGCGGGTGCTGTTGTTACGCTGGGCTCCGATATGTAGTTGCATAACCCAACCGCGTTTGGCGTATTGTTTACCAAGCCAGACTTGTACCGCTGTACTGAACTGATCGACTTCTTCTTCGGTTAGCGCTTCACCGGCCAAGCGGCGAGTGAGCATAGTGTTCAGTGCCGATTCTGATGGAACTTTACCGTAGCGTACAATTTCGATGCCATGGTCAGCTGCACGACAACCGTGTGCCGCAAAGTGGTCAAGGCGGCGATCAAGGGCGGTGAGCAAATCAGCAAAAGAGGAAATTTCAATATCAGCAACCTCACCAAGAAGCTGCATGTATTCTGCAAAGCCGTCTAGCTCGATTTTAAAGGCGCGGTCAGGTCGCCAGCTTGGAGCAACTTCGATATCACAGCTTTCGTCTTCGGCAATGGCTTTATGGTGTTCTAGTGAATGGATAGGGTCATCGGTTGTGCCTGCCATGACCACATTCATCTGCTTCATGATCCCGCGGGCAGAAAATTCAGGGCTCGCGAGTTTTTCATTGCATTCGTGCCAGATGTCTTCTGCGGTATCAGGACCGAACAATTTACCCGTTATGCCAAATGGACGGCGAAGCTCAAGATGCGTCCAGTGGTAAAGCGGGTTGCCCAGTGTTTGAGGGACGGTTTTAGCCCACGCCATGTACTTATCAAAATCAGAGGTGTCTTTACCTGTGATAAGCGCTTCGGGAATACCGGCAGAACGCATGCCGCGCCACTTGTAGTGATCGCCCTCCAGCCACATTTGGCCGATATTATCGAAACGGCGGTTCTCAGCAACTTCTTGAGGGTTCAGGTGACAATGGTAGTCATAAATTGGCATGTCCTTGGCGTAATCATGATAGAGCACACGCGCAATTTCATTTGATAGGAGGAAGTCATCGCAAAGGAAGTTTTTCATTATTGGCTCCGAAGAAGCATTGGGCGAACATGTCGCCCAATATTGAAATAGTTATAGAGAAGCGACGGCGGCACGAGCACCTTTGGTAATGATCAGTTGGTAAGCTTTAGTCACAGCTTCAACAAAATCATTGTTTTGAATTAAATCTGTGCCGAATATTGCCTCGATACCTAACACTGCTTTGACGACCGAGGTATTAATGCCGTGTTCTTGGTAGATAGCTTTAAATCGGTCAACCATAGGGTCGCGAACATCAATAGGGTTGGCTTTTTCGTCTACACCACTGATGTAAGTCATCCAGCCTGCGATGCCCATTGCCAGCCACTTGTAATCGGTGCCTGCTGCTAGGTGGTGACGTAGTGAGCCGCCCATGCGCTGAGGAATTTTTTGGCTACCGTCCATCGCAATTTGCCATGTTTGGTGCTTTAGGCTTGGGTTGGTAAAACGCTCGATAAGCAGCTTGGCATAAGCTTCAAGATCTGTGCCTTCTGGCATGGTTAGGGTAGGAGCCTGTGCCTGCATCATCATGTCAAACGCCGCTTTACGGTAGCTTTCGTTGGTCATGGTGTCAGAAATGTGCTGGTAGCCACCAAGGTAGCCTAGGTAAGCAAGGAATGAATGGCTGCCGTTTAGCATACGCAGTTTCATTTCTTCAAAAGGCACAACATCAGCAACAAACTCTGCGCCAGCAACATCCCACTCCGGACGGCCATTAACGAAGTTATCTTCGATTACCCACTGGCGGAACGGTTCACAGGCAATACCACATGGGTCAGCCACACCAACGAGCTCGGTGATTTCGGCCAGTGTTTCAGCTGTGGCAGCCGGAACAATGCGGTCGACCATCGTACATGGGAAGGTGACATTGGCTTCGATCCAACCCGCCAATTCTTGGTCTACCAAATTGGCAAAGTCCAGTACAGCTGCACGGGCTACATGGCCATTTTCTTGTACGTTATCGCATGACATCACGGTAAATGGCTTAAGGCCAAGTTCACGACGGATACGCAATGCTTCCACGATGTAACCAATTGCAGAGTTTGGTTCACGAGGATTTTCCACATCGGCTTTGATCAGGCCATTATTCTTATCCAAGCGGCCAGTAGCTGGGTCGGCACAGTAGCCTTTTTCGGTAATCGTCATTGAAACGATGGCAACTTGCTCTTCTGCCATTTTTTCAAGTACCGCTCGCTGCCCTTCGAAATTTGGGTGCAATGACTCAGTGACCGAGCCGATCATTTTGACAACTGTTTCATTCGCTCCTTTTTCTGCCACGGTATACAGATGGTCTTGTTCACGGAGTTGAGTAATTAACTCTTCGCCGCCAAAGAGGTTAATTTCACAGATCCCCCAGTTGCTGCCGGTTTTCTCTAGCATTTCATTGGTAAATAATGCTTGGTGGGCTCGGTGGAAAGCACCAAAGCCAAGGTGAACGATGCGACTTTTCAGGGTTGAGCGGTCGTAGTTAGGGCGAATGACCTGTGTGTTTACGTTGCTGTTAGCGATATTGTCCATTGTCTTGTCCTTGATTCCGCCAGCGATGCTGACGGAATTTTAAATTAGGGAAGTGAGGTGCTTGATTAGTAACCTAAAACTAGACCTGGTAGGAACAGGCTCAGCTGAGGAATAAAGGTTACAGCCAGTAGCGCAACAATCAGTGCGGCGTAAAATGGCAGTAGCGGTTTGATAATCTTATCGATGGATACTTTAGCTACCGAGCAACCGATAAACAGTGCGCTACCTACCGGCGGTGTACAGATACCAATCGCTAAGTTAAAGGTCATCATGATACCGAAGTGAACCGGGTCGATACCTAGGTCTAGTGCGATCGGTAGGAAAATCGGCGTAAAGATAAGAACGGCTGGCGTCATATCCATGAAGATACCCACAATCAACAGGATCAGGTTGATGATTAGCAGGATAACAAGTGGATTTTCTGAAACCGCAAGCAGTGCATCAGCAATCATGTATGGGATATCGGCATTGGCCATCGCCCAAGACATCCCCATGGATGCACCTACCAACAGTAATACAATTGAGGTTGTTACCGCTGATTCAAGAATGATTTTCGGTAAATCTTTAAATTTCACTTCACGGTAAATCAATACAGCGAGTATGAAGGTATAGACAACGGCAATGGCAGAAGCTTCTGTTGCTGTGAAGATACCACCAATAATACCGCCCATAATAATGACAATAAGCATCAGTGAAGGCAGGGCTTTAATCAGTGTGTCCCACACTTCAGCCAAGGTCGGCTTAGGTGCTAGTGGGTAGCCACGACGCTTTGCGATGAAACCAGCGACACACATCAAGCTAAGGCCCATGATAATACCTGGAATATAGCCACCCAAGAACAAAGCCGCAATCGATGTGCCGCCAGAAACTAATGAGAATACAATTAACGTATTACTTGGCGGGATCAACAGACCCGTAGGGCAAGAGGTAATGTTGACCGCTGCCGAGAAATGCTCATCGTAACCGTCTTTCTTTTGTAGTGGTGACATGGTGCCACCAACCGCAGCGGCAGACGCTACAGCTGAGCCAGAAATAGAGCCAAACATCATGTTTGCCATCACGTTAACGTGAGCAAGAGAACCCGGTAGTCGGCCGCCTAATACTTTGGCAAAGTTAATCAGACGGATAGCGATACCGCCTTGGTTCATGATGTTACCAGCAAGAATGAAGAACGGGATAGCTAATAACGCAAAGTTGTCCAAGCCGGCGGCCATACGCTGTGCCACAACCGCAATGGCAGGCTCGAGCGGTAGGCTCATCATGATTGTTGCAAGCGATGATAAACCGATAGCGAAAGAAACAGGGATCCCCAGAGTGAGGAGAACTGCAAAGCTACCAAAAAGTGTAAGAATGACTTGCCATTCCATAGTGGTAATCCTTTATTTAATTAATTCTGTTGAGTTTCAGCAGCAGGTGCTTGATTCGAAAGCAATTGCTTGAATTTTTCTAAACCGAAAACGGCTGAGTAAAAAATCATAAGTGCGCCACTAATTGGTAAGCAGAAATAGATGTATCCCATTTCAATCCCTAAAGCTGGTGTTACCTGTCCTGTCGCCAGTGTTTTCAGCGCAAGGTTGGTGCCACCGTAGACCAGAACGATGAAGGCAAAAGCCGCAATTGCAAATTGAATGAAGATTTCGTTGATCAGTTTTCGTTTACCACTCAATTTCATCGTAAGTAGGTCGATAGCAAGGTGGCGTTTCTGGCCAGTGGTGTAGGCTGCGCCAATTAAGGCAACCCACATAAAGAGATAGCGAGCTAGTTCGTCAGTAATTGTGCTTGGTTTACCAATGACATAGCGTGAAATCACCTGCCAAATTACACAGAAAACCAAGAAAGAAGACAGCGATACAGTAAACATCGCCAACCCTCTATTTATATAACCAACCAGTTTATTCATCTTAAGTTCCTTTCAATGGGGATACGTGCCTTATGGTTTGGTTAACCAATGTAAGAGGGTATTAATAAACCCTTTATGCAGGCACGGTCATTTCTGGCTGAAATTATAGGGAAGGGTGATAAAAAGTCATGTGAGGAGCATCACACTTGTATTGGTTGACCAATTTTAGGGTGTTTATTGTGATTTGGGTCAACCAATTGGGGTTTTAGGTTTGACGGTTAGACTATTTGGCGACAATATTGGCCCCGTAAGCAAACATACCCTACACAAATGGATTACCAATCTCACGGAGATAACAATAATGATGACACGCAAGAATGTGTTAACAGCAGTAATTGGCGCAGCATTAACTTTCGGCGCAACAGCTTCTGCTTATGCAGCAACAACACTAAAGCTAAGCCATAACCACCCACGTGACCATGCGGTACACCAAGCAATGGACGCGATGGCAAAAGAAGTGCGTTCTCTTACAGATGGTGAGGTTCGCATTCGTATCTACCCTGATGCACAGCTTGGTACCCAGCGTGAGTCTATGGAGCTAATGCAAAATGGTGCTCTAGAAATGGTGAAGACTAATGCTGCTGAGCTAGAAGCATTCGCACCAGCATACGCCGCCTTTAACCTTCCATACCTTTTCCGTGATAAAACACACTATTACAATGTTAAGGAAGGTGAAGTTGGTGAAGAAATCCTTGCTTCTTCACGCGATAGCGGTTTTGTTGGTGTGACTTACTATGATGCCGGTGCACGTAGTTTTTATACTTCTAAGCCAATCAATACACCTGAAGATCTGAAAGGTTTGAAGATCCGTGTTCAGCCGAGCCCATCGGCAATTGCAATGGTGAATGCATTGGGTGGTAGCCCAACTCCACTAGCATACGGTGAACTATATACTGCATTGCAGCAGGGTGTTGTTGATGCAGCAGAAAACAACATTCCATCATTCAGCCTGAGCCGTCACGGTGAAGTATCTAAGTATTTCAGCCTAGATGAGCACACTATGGTTCCTGATGTGTTGGTTATTTCGACCAAAGCGTATGACGCTCTTTCTGAAGAGCACCGTGAAGCGTTGAAAACAGCGTCAATGAACTCAATGGAGCTAATGAAGAAGCTTTGGGCTGAATCAGAAGCTGAAGAGCGTGCAAATGCAGAAAAACTGGGCGTAACATTTGTTAAGCCGAATAAAGCTGCCTTCGTTGAGGCTGTACAGCCTATGTACGATGCACTAGAAACATCTAACCCAGAATTGAATGAAATCGTTGAGCGAATTCAAGCGGTTCAATAAGGGTAAAAAGTAAGCGAAAGAAAAGTAATAACAAGGTGTTGCCACACTTTTAGATATAGAGGTTGACCAATTTTATTTGGTCATTATGATGGCGTAATAGTGCAATGGAAAATAGTGACAATATCATCATGATGCCTTTTGAACCGAAAAGACCTTACCAAGAGTTAGGGTTGGTACTGAGACAAGAGTTAATTGACGGCCATTACCAGGTGGGTGATCGGCTACCTCCAGAACGTGATATAGCAGAAAGGCTTGATGTCAGCCGTACCGTGGTACGTGAAGCTATTATTATGCTCGAGCTGGAAAACTTAGTTGAAGTGAAGAAAGGTTCTGGGGTGTATGTTCTTAATATCCCTAATCTGGCTAATAGCCGAGAGAATGTAATTAGCGATGATGCGGGGCCATTTGAAATGCTACAGGCAAGGCAGTTGCTGGAAAGTAATATTGCTGAGTTTGCTGCTATTCAAGTGACGCCTAATGATATTGTAAAAATGCGCGCAGCACTCGAATTAGAACGCAATGAAATTGCAAGTGGTTCTGAAAACTGCACGGGTGATGAACAATTTCACTTATGCATAGCTGAAGCAACGCAAAATTCCGTGTTGGTCGATATGCTTAAGCATTCGTGGGAACGACGTGAACAAAGCCCTATGTGGAAAAAGCTCCATACTCATATTAATGATATGGCTTACCGCGAAGAGTGGCTCGAAGATCACGCACGTATCCTTGCAGCAATGCAGCGCAAAGATCCTATTGCAGCTAAAAACGCCATGTGGCAACACCTTGAAAATGTAAAACAACGCTTACTCGAACTTTCTGATATTGATGATCCGAATTTTGATGGCTACTTATTTAGCTCGAATCCGGTAGTTCTTCTTGGTGGTGAGAAATAATACCACTCTGGATAAGCAAGATTGATAAAGTGTTTATTTAGGTTGGTATCAACCGCCGAAAAATTAAATTAGGCCAATTAATTGTTGGCCTCTTTATAAGCAGTTATTTTACGTAATTGTATATTCTAAATTGTAAAGTACTTAACTCAGAGACTTTGAGCGGGTTAAGTGTGTCTATAAAAGGTGATTGTCATGGAACAAACCTGGCGCTGGTATGGCCCTAATGACCCTGTATCTCTTGATGATATTCGTCAAGCAGGAGCTACGGGAATTGTAAACGCATTGCATCATATTCCAAATGGTGAAGTGTGGACAAAAGAAGAAATCCTAAAGCGCAAAGCGATAATAGAAGAAAAAGGATTAACTTGGTCTGTTGTTGAAAGTGTGCCTGTTCATGAAGAAATAAAAACGCAAACAGGTAATTATCAGCTGTGGATCGATAATTATAAGCAAACTCTTCGCAATTTAGCAGAGTGCGGAATTGATACGGTTTGTTATAACTTTATGCCGGTATTAGATTGGACCCGTACCGATCTCGAGTTTGAAATGCCTGATGGCTCTAAAGCCTTGCGCTTTGATCAAATTGCCTTCGCTGCATTCGAACTTCATATTTTGAAACGACCTGGTGCTGAAAACGATTATTCAGACGAAGAGCAAAGCCAAGCCTATGATTACTTTAATGCTATGTCTGAGGCTGAAATTGCTAAATTGACCGCAAATATTATTGCGGGTCTGCCTGGGGCAGAAGAAGGCTATACGCTAGAAGAGTTCCAAGCTCAACTGGACCGTTATGCAGGTATTGATAAAGATAAACTACGCCAGCATATGAAGCATTTCCTGAGTGAGTTGATGCCGGTCTGTGATGCCAGTGGTCTTAAAATGGCTGTTCATCCCGATGATCCACCACGCCCAATTCTTGGTCTGCCACGTATTGTTTCGACGATTGAAGATATTGATTGGCTGACAGCTGAAGTACCGAGCAAAAATAACGGTATTACTATGTGTACTGGCTCTTACGGTGTGCGTGGCGATAATGATTTGGTAAATATGATCAAGCAGCATGGCAGTCGTGTTTACTTTACCCATTTGCGTTCGACTCAGCGAGAGGAGAACCAACTAAGCTTCCATGAAGCTGCCCACCTTGATGGTGATGTCGACATGTACAATGTCGTCATGGCAATTCTAGAAGAAGAGCAACGACGTGAAAAAGAGGGTGATACACGCTTAATTCCAATGCGTCCTGACCACGGCCACCAAATGCTGGACGACTTAAAGAAGAAGACAAATCCTGGCTACTCTGCGATTGGTCGTCTAAAAGGTCTAGCCGAGGTTCGTGGTTTGGAACTAGCGCTAAAGCGTGCTTTTTTCAAAAAATAACATAACCTAACCCGATTTAATTAAAGGCCCATCCAATGGGCCTTTTTTCGTGTTTCTCGATCACATCGACATTTATTTTGTGGCTCTCCATGTAAGGTGTTTCTTACCCATGTGCCATGGGTATATTTTTTTGTATTCAACACTTGCCACAACAGGGACAACATATGGCAAATAAACTATCGTTTAAAGTAAAAATTATTACCACTTTGATAGCTATATTAATAGCTACAGTGATTACCTCATTCTTTAGCGTCAATTATTATCTTAGCCGTTATATTTTTGACAGTGATGCTCAAAGTATCAATGCACAAATTAGCTTGGTGAAAGATAAGCTGTATGATGATATTAGAAATAAGGTGTTGATTTCTGAAAATATTAGTTTGGATATAACAAGTATCCAAGAAGTGACCGAGCGTGCTGGGTTTTACTCTGCGGCTAAGGTCATTGCCGATTTTGTTATCACAGATAAAGGGCGTATTGATGATGAAACAAAAGCAAGCCAATACATTGAGTTGGTGAAAAGGGCAAATGGCACAACAGTCAGTGATATTTTCTATCAAAATGATATTCCCTTAATATCAATTACCGTACCCAGTAGTAATGGTGGTGATATCTTCTATCTCGACTTGAGAAATACCCAACAATTACTTTCTCAGTCTTCAGTAGAAGGAAGTTACTTCGATCTAAAAGATAATAAGGGAACATTGCTATTCAGTAATCGGGTTGATGGCGATCTGATCCCCTACACAAACCAGTTTGCGGTAGGCAACAGTGAGTGGACGCTGACCGGTTATATCGATAGGGGATATATACAGCAAAACACCAATGCGCTGAGCGGCAACATAACCTTGGCCTTAGTGCTAGTGGCATTGATTTCAATCCCTTTGAGTATTCTGTTTATCAATACCATCTTCAAGCATCTGAGTGCGTTGAGAAGTATCATTGTCGGCTTGTCCCGGGGAGATGCCGACTTAACAAGGCGACTAGATGTGTACAGTAATGATGATCTAGGAAAGATTGCCTCGGGTATCAATCAATTTATTGAAAACTTGCAGAAAATGATGCTGGAAGTCTCGCAGTCGAGCCAAGAAATCCAGCATGAGGTAACAGCGTTAAAGGCGAAGGCTGATTCAAATAAGTCTCTTCTTATCCGCCATACCCAAGAAACGGAAAAGGTCGTTACCGCGATCAATGAAATGAGTGCAACAGCAGAATCTGTAGCCCATAGTGGTAAAAGTGCGGCTGAGTTTACCTATGAAACCAATGCCGAGGCAGAGAAATCAAAAGATGTCGTTAAAGTTGCCTCATCATCAGTTAATCAGCTATCGACTGAAGTTGAAAGTATGTCTGATTCTATTCAGACCATGAGTAAGGATTTTGAAAAAATTGATGCGGTATTGCACGTGATCGGCGAAATTGCAGAGCAAACCAATTTGCTTGCTTTGAATGCGGCGATTGAAGCCGCCCGAGCAGGCGAGCAGGGACGAGGCTTTGCCGTGGTAGCCGATGAGGTTAGAGCCCTAGCGGCAAGGACGCAGCAAAGTACGTCAGAAATTGACACCATGTTATCAGATCTACGCAAAGCGACATCCGTGGTTGTCCAGTCGATGGATGTGACCAGAGGAAGTTGCGCGCAAACTGTAGAGCACACGGCAAATGTCATGGCGTCATTGGAATCGATGACGGGATCAATCAGCCAAATCAACGATCTCACCACGCAAATTGCTACGTCGGCCAATGAACAGAGTGTGGTGACGGAAGAGGTGAACAAAAATATGATTGCCATCCACGATATGATCAACGAGCTGAATCGTAATGCTGATGATTCTGTTGTCAGTACCGAGCAATTAGCTGTTACTAATAGCCAGTTAAATGCCATGGTGGCAAACTTTAAGTTGAAGTAACTTAAATATTTAAGTGATAATAAGTACTATTATCACTTTATTTATGTGGAGAGTTACATGGCCCAGGCGATGAGTCCAAAGATGCTATCAGTTGAGGGAAAAGAGTATGTTACCCCCAATATGATCCGTTTGACGCTTGGCGGTGAAGGGAGCTACCACTTTTCTCAAGAGAGCATTGGGCAATATGTGAAGTTCCTTTTTACGGCTAACGGCAGTACTGACATCAGTGCGTTACCTGAAGGGCAGAGGCCGATGATGCGAACCTTTACGGTGTCGGGTTATCAGGCTGCAACCAGTACGATTACCATTGACATCGCCAAGCATGAACTAGCTGCGGTAGAGGGAGAGGTTACGCCTGATATTGGTGGTTATGCGTCTCGCTGGGCATTTGCGGCACAAGTAGGCGATAGTATCTCTGTCGTGGGCCCGCGCCCTATACAGGCAATGCCGGTTGATGCTGAGCGTTTCCTGCTGGTGGCAGATATGACCGCGCAAACCGCGTTACAAGCCAAATTAGTACTATTACCTGACTCTGCAACTGGTTATGTGGTGCTGGATGTGCCGAGCAAAGAAGACGTACAGCCACTGGAACTCCCTAATGGTATGGAGTTGGTTGTGAATATCAGCGGTGACACACCGCTATCGGACTGCATACAAGCCCTGCCTTGGAGTTGCAATGAAAGTATTGCGGTATGGTGTGCCTGTGAATTCAGTGAAATGCGTACGATTCGAAGCTATATCACCTGCGATAAAGGTATTGATCGGAAGATGTGTTATTTCAGTAGCTACTGGAAGCAGGGTGTGACTGAAGATGGCCATAAAGTACTGAAGCGTGAAGATAGTGCTGCGCTAGAGCAAGGCAAGTAGTAACCGTTTGTACTATTGAGAAAAAGAACCCCGCGGTATGCGAATACCGTGGGGTTCTTTTTTATCTTGTCAGCGATTTACTGGCTAAATAGCTGAGAAAGGGAATAGCTACTCTGTCCTTTTAAATGTGATAGTACGTACCGTTCCTTTTAACTCGATTACAAATAGGTGCTATTAAATATATGCCTTAAATGTATTTCTCGTAGCTAGTGAAAATTTAGACTTTAATTGAAGGTCGAATATTAAAGTATTTCAAAAATTACAACYAAGACGGAAAATAAAGTTTTATATAAAAATWTGAATGGTAAGTTAATGGTGATTTTAATTCTCACCTCTCATTGCTGTTAATAATTAAATCGTCTAAATACAGTGGCTTATAGTAATCTGTATTTAAGTGTAAATCTTTGTTGTTTCGCTGGATTTTTTATATTTTTGCATTTTAGGTTAAATTCTTTCCGATTAAGTCTATTTATAAAAACATAGCTTCTTAATTTGATATCGATCATTAATTTCTGACAATTGCCACTTTAGTATTGTGAAAAAACAAGATGTTTATGTTCTGAGCAAATAGTGCAATCTATGTCATCTCGATTGCATTTGTTTAGATCTATCTGTCACATTCATAATGGTCGCAATATGAAACATTGGATAAATGAAGCAATTCTCTCGCCGATCAAGCGCCGTACTTTCATTAAGTGGGGAACCGCTGTTGGAGGTGCAGCCGCAGCGGTGGGCACTGGCCTTCCACTGAAAGCCGTGGCAAAACCTGAAGATGAACAAGCAGGTGAGACAAACACTGTTTGGTCTGCTTGTATGGTTAACTGTGGTAGCCGTTGTGCACTTCGTGTCCACACCAAAGACGGTGTCATCACTCAGATTGAAACAGATAACCGAGGTGATGATAGTGAATTTGGTCAACACCAAATCCGTGCGTGCCTACGTGGTCGTTCAATTAAGCACCGTGTCTACAATCCTGATCGGTTGAAGTACCCGATGAAGCGTGTCGGTGAGCGTGGAGAAGGGCGTTTCGAGCGTATCAGCTGGGACGAAGCGCTGGATCTGATGGCTGACAAGCTGAAGTACACCATTAAAGAATACGGTAACGACTCCATATTTATTACCTATGGTACAGGAACGCAGGGCTACCGTACTGACGGTGTCGGTTGTTTCACGCGACTATTTAATATGATGGGGGGGTACCTTGAATATTACGGAAACTATAGCTGGGGCCAAATCCAGTTTGCGTTGCCGTTTACTTATGGTGACAAGAAGGCATCGGCATTCGGCTCATATACTTCTGAAATCGAAAGTGCTGAATTACTGGTGATGTTTGGCTACAACCCGGCAGAAACCCGTATGAGTGGCGGCGGCGAAATACATGAGCACATCGCTGCCCAGCGCAAGCGTAATGTTCGCACTATCATCATAGATCCGCGCTACACCGATACCATGTTGGGTAAAGAAGACGAGTGGTTAGCGATTCGACCGGGTACCGATGCCGCTTTGGTTGAAGGTATCGCCCATGTATTGATCACTGAGAAGCTCGTCGATCAAGCGTTCCTCGATAAATACTGCCAGGGTTTTGATGAGAAAACTCTCCCTGCAAGTGCACCTGCAAATGGCCATTACAAAGCTCACATTCTGGGCCAAGGCGCTGATGGTATCGAAAAGACACCAAAGTGGGCAGCTGAAATTACCGGCATTCCTGAAAAGAAGATCATTCAGTTAGCGCGTGAAATTGGTACGGCAAAGCCATGTTTTATCACTCAAGGTTCAGGTATCCAGCGTCAGGCTAATGGTGAGCAAGCGTCTCGTGCCATTGTTATGCTGCCAATCCTGACCGGTAACATTGGCCTGCCGGGGACGAATACCGGTGATATGCCTGCGAACTATGGCTATCCTGCACCCGTTATTCCTGTCGATCCAAACCCTGTGAAAGTGAAAGTGCCGTTCTTCAAGTGGAGTGATGCTATTTGGCGCCACGAGGAAATGACGGATAAAACGGATGGTATTCAAGGTGGCGAGCGTTTGCGTACGCCAATCAAGTTCATCCTTTCATACTCTGGCAACATGCTGATGAACCAGCATTCAGACCTTAATCGTCACGCTGAAATCATCAAAGATGAGTCATTAGCAGAGTTCATTGTTGTGTGTGATAACCACATGACGGCTTCTGCTCGCTATGCAGACCTACTGTTGCCTGATGTCACCACAATTGAAAACAACGAAGTAAGCTCAGACGGCTACGCATCAGGTTCGATGGCCGGTTTATGGCCATTGGTTCGGGCGATTGAACCATTGTATGAAACTCGCAGTGCCTACCAGATGTGTGCAGATCTTTCTAAGCGCTTTGGTCTATACGAGCAGTATACCGAAGGCCGTACTCGTGATGAGTGGCTGGAATACCTGTATGCGGAGCGCATGAAGCAAGACCCGAATATTCCTTCGCTGGAGCAGCTTCGTAAAGAAGGCCCATACACCATCGTTGCGCCAAAAGAAGGTCGTATTGCTCTGGAAGAGTTCCGTAATGATCCAGAAGCTAACCCTGTAGGCACACCATCTGGTCGAATTGAGATTTACTCAACCAAACTAGAGACGATTGCCAAAGAGTGGGATCTAAAAGACGGTGATGTGATCACACCGCTGCCTAAGTACGTGACGACATGGGAAAGCCATTTAGATCCGAAAACCAAAGAGTTCCCACTACAGCTATTTGGTTACCACACCAAAGGTCGTACGCACTCTACCTACCATAATATTCCGTGGCTACGTGAAGCAGTATTCGATGGTATTTGGATCAACCCAATGGATGCGGCGAAGCGCAACCTGAAGAGCGGTGACTTCGTTAAAGTGTGGAATGACCGTGGCGAAATCCGTGTCGCGATTAAAGTCACGCCTCGTATCATGCCGGGAGTAGCAGCCATGGGTCAAGGTGCATGGTATAGCCCAGACAAGAAAGGTGTTGACCAAGGTGGTTGTATCAACTCCCTAACCTCACCGCGTGCGACCCCGCTATCAAAAGGTAACGCGCAGCACACCATTCTAGTTGAAGTAGCCAAGGCCTAAGGAGAAGCGTAAATGACTCAATATGGTTTCCACGTTGATACCAGTAAGTGTACTGGCTGCAAAACGTGCCAAGTATCTTGTAAAGACAAAAGTGATTTACCGGTCGGCGTTAACTGGCGCCGTGTATACGAATATGCCGGTGGTGATTGGGTGCAGCATGAAGACGGCACCTTTACCAACGATGTGTTTGCTTACTATATGTCGATCAGTTGTAACCATTGCAGTAACCCTGCGTGTGCGAAAGCGTGCCCGACTGGCGCGATGCATAAGCGTAAAGAAGATGGCTTGGTTGTTGTAGACGAAGATGTCTGTGTTGGGTGTCGTTACTGTGAAATGGCGTGCCCATACGGTGCCCCACAGTACAACCCTGAAAAGAAAAATATGACCAAGTGTGACGGCTGCTACGAGCGCATCGGAACTGGCCAAATGCCAGTTTGCGTTGAATCATGTCCGCTACGGGCGTTAGATTTTGGTCCGATTCATGAGCTTCGTCAGAAGTATGGTGCCCGTGCGGATATTGCACCGTTACCGGATCCACGCTTGACCAGCCCGAACTTGATCGTCAGCACTTGCTCGAACACCAAACTAAGCGGCGACACCAAGGGTAGTATCCAGAACCCAACGGAGGTGGGCGCATGAGCCAGCTATCGTTAGTCTTCTTTACCGTACTGGCGCAAAGTGCCGTGGGTATGTTTATTGCGCTTGGCCTGATTGAAATGAGATTCAAGCCGAACGATAAAGTCATGACACGCAGCTTTATCGCTGTATTTGTATTGCTGGGGATAGGCGCGATTGCTTCTGTGACTCACCTTGGCCACCCGCTGCGTATGTTCAATGTGATGTTTGGTTTGGCTCACGGAAGTGCACTTAGCCTTGAAATTGTCGGTTTGAGCCTATTTGGTGGTGCTGGTGCGGCATACACTGGCTTAAGGTTATTCAACCTAAAGCCTGAAATCCGCCAGCGTTTACTACCGATCGCTATGGTATTGGGCGTAGTGTTTATTTTGGCTATTGCCAATGTCTACACCTTGGCGACAGTCCCAACATGGAATACGCCATTTACATCGTTTCAATTCCTAATGACAGCAGCCGTACTAGGACCGATAGCGGCAGCTGTGATGCTACGTGCACAATCTGCTGGGATGGGGGAGCTTGGCGCTAAAGCTGATCGAACACTGGCGCTGTCAGCAGCAGGCTTTGGCCTTGTGGCTCTGATGGGGTACGCGGCTTACTTGGTTTGGTTGGGACAGCTTAATCTTCAGGTTAATCCGTTTGAAGTGGTAGATTACTCATTCCGTTTAGCCATAATGCGTGTGGGTTTACTGCTTGCTGGTATCTTATTTTGGCTAGTAAGTGCAGTGAAGGGTAGCTGTGATGCTAAACATGCGGTTATAGCAAGCTTTATGTTGGTATTGGTATCAGAGTTTATGGGCCGCGCCTTCTTCTATGATGTCTATATCAGTGCCAGTGCTGGTATGTAAGTACCTAATCATTTAAGTACCTAATCGTTTAAGTACGTCGGTACTTTAGCATTGAAGCTACTTTACGATTTGATTAAGCAAGGAAGGCTGATTATTCAGCCTTCTTTTTTGGAAAAAATATGACTGAACAACAATTTCAAACTGTCGCAGGCTTGTCGTTAGTTAGCCGTTTTTTTTATCAAGCCTTCCATCAGGCACCATCGGCTGAGTTTATTGACGCCATTTACCAAGATGCCCTTATTGAGCAATGGCCACTTGATGCTGATAATGACTCACTGGAGCAAGGGTTGGCACTGCTTAAGCGAAAGCCTGATTTAAAAGGGTTATCGACTGATTTTCAGGATTTATTTATTGGCCCTGATGCCTTGAAAGCCGCGCCGTGGGCATCGGTCTATTTAACAGAAGAGCAAACGACGTTTGGTCAGCCAACCTTGGTGATCAAGGAGTTTTATGCCCAGTTTGGTGTTGAAATCGATACAGGCGAGCGTGAACCTGAAGATCACATTGGTTTGATTTTTACCTTCTTAGCGCACCTAACAGAAATGGCTTTACAGCAGGATATTGATGATGACAAACCATCACCTGTGCTTTGTGCGTTGGAAAAATTTCTGACTGAGCATGTGCTAACATGGGCTCCGCGTATGTTGCATATCATGCGTGAACAAGCCGAAACCGACTTCTACAAAGGGATCAGCTTGGCGGCAGTAGGTACATTGCGTCAGTTTGCCCAGTTGGTTAAAGCAGAATACCGAATCGTTCGTTTGTACCGATAAATACACCGGATGGGTAGGGTTAACAGGTAGAGCGGTATGGTAGAAAAAAGCGAAAATTATTACAAAGCGGTGCTTGAGCACAAGCAAGTGAGCCGCCGTGGTCTGTTCCGTGGGTTGTTGTCTGGGGCCAAGAAAACCCAACAAGCTGCAATTGCCGAGCCGTTTAGCCGTAAGGTGGCTCGCCCGCCGCAAGCGGTCGATGAAGATTTACTGGCGAAGCTTTGTGATGGTTGTGGCAAGTGTGAAAAAGCCTGCCCGCAGCAAGTGATCAGTATGATTGAAGGTAAGCCAGAACTTCATTTGGATTGTAACTACTGTACTGATTGCGGCGAATGCCAAAAAGCCTGCCCAACCCAAGCATTATCTAACAATATTGCTTCAACCGGTATGATCCCTGTTTTCAGTGGTGCATGCCGTCGGGTTCTCCACGGCTATTGTGATATGTGTGCTGAAGATTGTCCGAAGCAAGCTATTGATTTGAAAGATAAGCGCCCAGCCGTGATAAAAGAGAACTGCACGGGTTGCGGTCAGTGCCGGCTATCATGCCCGATGGGAGCGATCAGCTTCGAACTAACGGCTATTCAGCCCGTACCGGTTCAACCTTAGCGCTTTTTATCTGAATAAAAGTAAAAACGGCGAGTGAACAGTTTTGAAAACATGAACACTTGCCGCTTTTTTATTTGAAATCGATTGATACCTGATTAGCTACCGTAATACATACAGATCCGGCTGCCGTCGACTTCTTGGATCTTAAACGGGATATTATAGATATCTTCCATAATGGCCTGTTGGATAACCTCGCCGACTTTACCGCTTTTAATCACTTCCCCTTTTCTCATCGCGACAATGTTATCGGAATAGCAAGATGCGAAGTTGATATCGTGGATCACAATCACAACTGCTTTATTCATCTTATGGGCAAGCTGGCGGATAGTCTGCATGATCTCCACTGAGTGTTTGATATCAAGATTGTTCAGTGGCTCATCAAGGAAAATGTAGTCAGTATCTTGCGCTACAACCATGGCGATAAAGGCCATTTGACGTTGGCCACCACTGAGTTGGTCCAAGAACTTATCTTGAATATGGGTGATATCCAAATGTTCCAGCGCCTCATCAATAATACGGTTATCCTCGTTAGTCAGGCGGCCCTTGCTGTGTGGGAAGCGGCCAAACGCGACCAGCTCACGAATCGTAAATCGCATATTGATGTTGTTTGACTGGCGCAAGACGGCCAAGCGTTTTGACAGCTCTTGGGTGTCCCACTGCGATAAAGGCTTTCCTGCTATCAGTACTTCACCGGCATCACTTTCGGTAAGGCGGCTTGCCATTGAAAGCAGGGTACTTTTACCTGCGCCATTTGGGCCAATGATTGAGGTTACTTCTCCTAATGGGAACAAGGCGCTGGCCTGACTAACCACCAAGATATCGTTATATTTTTTTGAGAGTCCAGTTAATTTAATCATGATAAATCAAAACTTGTTACGCATTAGAAGGTATAGGAAGTAGCTACCACCAACAAAGTTGATGATGACACTGATAGTCGTATCGAAAGCAAAGACGTTTTCAATTAGCCATTGACCACCAACCAGAAGCACTACCGACATAGTGCTTGCTGCCAGCATAAGGAAAGTATGATGGTAGCTACGAAATAGCTGCCGGGTCAGGCTGACGACGATTAAGCCAAAGAACAAAACAGGGCCAACCAAGGCGGTTGAGATAGCCACCATCACGGTGATTACCATCATGACTTGCATTGTGACTTTGTGGGTATCGACACCCAAGCTTTTGGCGTTGTCAGTACCCAACCAGAAAACATCCAGTTTATGGGCTAGTGAATACAAGATCGCAATACAGATCCCCAGCGGAATGGCTGACCAGTACACCAATTCAGCATTTACGTTATTGAAACTGGCGAACATGGTGTTCTGCAGATTGGCAAACTCGTTCGGGTCGAGGATCATGGTAAAGAAGTTGGAAATACTGCTGAAGAGGCTGCCACACACGATACCTATAAGAAGCAGCGTGAACACGTTGCTGTTTGCCCGGCGGAAATACAGGCTGAACAGCACCATGGAGAACACGCTCATCGTCAGGGTCGTGATGAGAAAGTTAACTTTCGCATCGGCAAACCACACACTCATGCTACCGAACATCACGATGATAATGACCTGAATCATGACATAAAGTGAATCGAAGCCAAGGATAGAAGGCGTTAAGATCCGGTTGTTGGTAATGGTTTGGAATACCAATGACGAGGTTGAAATGGCAATAGCGGCCAAAACAATAGCCATGACCTTCGGTAGTCTTAGCGATAGAAAGAACTGGTAATTTTGGGCGTTGAGGCCCTGACCGATGAAGTAGACAGTAATGAGCAACCCCAATACTGCAAGCAGGGAGACTTTTACACTGTCACGCATTGGATTTGTCCTTCAGTACTAGAGCAATAAATACCGCACCGCCGAAGATGCTGATGATCATCGAAATTGGCATTTCATAAGGGAAGATGATTAAACGCCCTAAAATATCGCACGTTAACACCATGACAATGCCCCAGTAGGCCGTCCACGGCAGGTTACGGCGCATATTATCGCCCATAAAAATAGCAACGAGGTTAGGGATAATTAACCCAAGGAAAGGAATAACGCCGACGATCATCACAACGGTTGAAGCTAGGATGGCGACGATCAATACCCCGATGAAGACAATTTTCTGGAAGTCCAAACCAATGTTTTTGGCAAAGCTTTCACCGACACTGGCGGCACTAAACTGGCTGGCGTAGTAGTAGGCAATCATACAAGCCGGTAGGGCTAGGTAGAGGAATTCATAATTGCCCTGCAGTACCGAAGCAAAGTTGGCGACCGTCCAGGCCGACATGGTTTGAACCAAGTCATAACGGTAGGCAATAAAAGTGGTCATTGCTGAAATGACATTGCCGTACATAATACCAATCAATGGTACTAACACGGCATTCTTGAACTGCAGCCGTTGTAGGAATTGCACAAAGATCAATGTACCCACTAGCGCAAACATAAGGATAACCCCAAGGCTTATCCAGCGGTTGGCGCCAGCAAAAAACACGATCCCCATGACATAGCCAAGCATTGCACAATCAATCGTGCCGGTTGTTGAGGGGGCGGCGAATCGATTTTGGCAGACTTGCTGCATGATCAGACCTGCAACACTTAATCCTGCTCCGGCCAAACAGATGGCGAGTAGGCGAGGTAAGCGGCTACCAAAAAGAATGGAGAGGGTATGTTCATCGCCGGCTAGCAAGCTTTCAAAGCTGATATTGGCTACACCAATAAAAAGTGAAAAAGCCGCCAGGGGGAATAGGGCAATAACTGCCCAGAGTAATTTTTTATTATGCATGATGGGTATTTATGCCCGGATAAAGCCCGGCATAGGCCGGGCTGAAATGATGTTATAGAGTTGAAGTTATTGCTTTGCGGGCATCATCAATCATGATTTCCGTGGCATTTGCACCTGCGATAGTGAGGTACCATGCGCTTGGGTTAAGGAAAACAATACGGTTGTTCTTGTATGCTGGCGTGCTTTTAATCAGCGGGTTGTCAAACAACTGCTGGGCTTTGCCAGAGCTTTGGCCAATTGCACTTTCGCGGTCAAGGATGAAAAGCACATCTGGTGCAGCATCGGCAATGAACTCAAACGAAATCAGGTTGCCGTGAGGGTTTTGGGTGTCAGAAGTACGCGCAGGTTCGAAGCCAAACTCGTCAAATAGCACAGAGAAGCGGCTAACCTCGCCGAACATTGAGATGTTGTTACCGTTGTTCATCACAGCCAGTGTTTTTAGGCCTTCTTTCTGGACTTGTTCGCGAACTTCTGCCATTTGCGCTTCAGTTTCTTCAATCAACTGCTTAGCTTCTGCTTCCTTGTTGAAAACTTTGCCCAGCATACGCCAGTTCTTCTTGGTGTCTTCCCAGTAGTTGCCGTTCTCAACAACATGCATGACAGTGGGGGCGATTTGAGACAGGGTCGGGTAGGCATCAACCATACGGCTTTCGGCAATGATCACGTCAGGCTGTAGGGTGAAAATTTGTTCGAAGTTCGCTTCTTTCATGCTGCCGATAGAGGTGGCTTTCTCACTGTAGTCGGCTAAGTACTCAGGTAGCATTGTGGTTACTGCACCGACAGGCTCAATACCCAGACGGTTTAGTGTATCAAGGCTGCCGTGACCGCCTACCACCACAACGCGCTGTGGCGTTTGCTCTATGGTGGTGGTGCCTAGTGAGTGTTGAACCGTAACGGATTCTGCCAAAGCAGGCGCATTGATTGCTAGCGCACCCAGAATTAGTGCTGATTTTAATGCAGTGGTAAAGCGAGTCATAACGAACCTTGTAAATCTTAGAGCTGATTAAAAGCTGATAAGTGCAATCTAATCACAAATGAGAATTGTTTTTATTGATATTACTCATGAAAGGGGCATAAAGCCTAGTAATATTAATGTTTGCTTACACTCTATCGCTTGGAAAGCTATTTGTAGCACAGTTGAACCACATCACTGCATGCTTGATGTGGATAGTGATTATTTATATATTGAATATGATTATCATTTGTATGCGCGTTATGGGGCTCGTATTGGTCCTTCTTCTGCTAGCCATTGCAAAAAAACAGACAATTAAATTATGAATTTATGCCAAATTGATATTAGTCATCTTATCGTGCTCAAGCACCTCTTAGAGCGAAAGCATGTTTCGAATACCGCCCAGGCATTGAGTATCAGTCAGCCATCAGTGAGTCGGTCGTTGCAAAAATGCCGAGCCCTGTTTAAAGATGAACTATTGGTCAGATCAAGCCATGGCTATGAGTTGACGCCAAAAGCCGAGTCGGTTAAGACGGAAATCAGCTCCATGCTGGCCTCTTTGGAACGCTTGGTCCACGACCAAGAGTTTGATCCAAAGACATGTCAAAAATCCTTGAAGGTGTTTGGCTTGGTGCCGCAAGTCAATTGGCTGCTGCCAAAGGTGTTTCAGCACCTACGGAAATATGCTCCCTTGCTTACACTAGAGCTAGATACCGTACCTAAGCGCCACTTTGATGCTTTAATTGCTGGGGATGTGCATTTTGTCCTCTCAACTCAGCAACCACCGTCATCAGAGCAAAACATATACCGTAGCTTTATTGCATCGCGTGATTACAGATTACTGATGAGTGCAGATCATCCTTTAGCCGAGCAGGAGCTGACTCCCGAAAAGCTAGTGGAATGCCAATTTGGGCAAATTTCATTACATGGAGATAGAAATTTATCTATAGAGAAACGCTTCAGAGATCTCGGGCTGACTGATCGAAACAAACCGGTCTCCACCCCGTTGATGCTGACTAACTTCAATGTCGCTCCAGCCATGGCTGAGCACTCTGATGTGATTTTTCATCTGCCAACGCCTTTTGCTGAAGAAGCCTGTATCAATCGAAATCTGGTGGCTCGTCCTGTGCCTGAAGGGCTGCGTTCGCCTTATCAAGATGTCTACTTGTATTGGCACAAGCGATATCACAATGATGAGTTGTGTATGTGGTTTCGCGAAGTAATAAGGCAGTTATACATAAGCTGAATGTGAATTTCGGTACCTGCATTTATTCAAAACTCGAATAATCACAATTCAAAACCCGAATGGAACTTGTATTGCCATTTTATTGAATAAGATATCTAATGCGAATCATTCTCGTTATATTTGGCTTTGTAGTTCTAAAAGGACGTTTATGTATACCAGCACCCACTTCATTCGCAAGCCTTTAGCAATGGCTGTCGCTTCTGTGTTTATTTCCATGCCTGTTTATGCAGAGTTTGATCGACAAGACGATCAAACGGATGAGCAAATGGTGGTTACCGCAACACGTACCGAGACCACCTTAGCAAAGGCACCGGCATCTATCTCGGTGGTGACAGAAGAAGATATTCTTTCAGAGCCAAGCTTGGCATTGAATGACTTGGTGAAGAATATTGCTGGCGTAGAAAGCCAAATGGATGGTGGCCGTGCAGGGCGTGAAATGATCTCGATTCGCGGCTTGAGCCCAAAATTCACCATGATTTTGGTGAATGGCCGCAAGTTGAGTTCTTCAAATGCTATTTTCCGCGGCAATGATTTTGACCTGTCTGCAATTCCCAAAGAGAGCATTGAGCGGGTAGAAGTCATTCGCGGCCCGATGTCAGCACTGTACGGCTCTGAAGCTTTAGGTGGTGTAATCAACGTGATCACCAAGCAACCGACCAACGAGTGGAACTCACAAATTAGCGGTGACTACAGCTATCGTGATGATGACAATGGTGGCGAGTATTCAACAGGCTTCAATACTTCAGGCGCGTTGATTGACGATGAGCTGTATATGTCATTTGCAGTGAGCCAAACAGGCCGAGATGCGTACAGTGCTTTCTCTGGCACGGCACAAGATAACAAAGGAAACGATTATGACCGCTCGCAAGCCACGACGCTTGAAGAGCGTGACACGCTGGCTGTAAGCGGTAACATGCTTTGGTATATCAATGATATGCATGATCTGGCTTTTGACTTCTCATACACTGACGATGAACGTGACGGCATCATTGAGTCAACCGCTGGCCTTACCGATTCTGAGTCTCGTGTAAAACGCGATATGCAGGCGCTAACGTATAACGGCATGTTCGATTGGGGTGAGGCACAGCTTCGCTATAACCGTGATGCGGTATCCAGTGTCGATGCCGCTGAAATTGATAGCGGTGTATCTGATATCGACGAGACCAACCAACAGGTATATGGCCACGGTACTACCTATATAGGCAGTCACACCCTGACTTTTGGTGGTGAATGGAGCTACTCAGAGCTAGATAACCCTGAAAGCCTGACAAAAACAGGTAAAGCTGATGTTCATGAACAGGCACTGTTCGTGCAAGATCAGTGGGAGATCAATGACGACTATACATTGACATACGGTACTCGCCTCGATTTCCATGAAGCTTACGGTAGCCACTGGAGCCCACGCGCTTACTTGGTTAACACTGTGACGGATAAGCTAACGCTAAAAGGTGGTGTTGGCTCTGCGTTTAACGCACCAACACTGCTGCAAACGTCAGAAGAAAACGTCATAAACAGCTGTAAAGGCGATTGCCAGGTTGTCGGAAATCCAGACCTTGATCCTGAGACTAGTGTTAGCTACGAAATGTCAGCGATCTACAATGAGACGATATGGAGTGTCGAAGCAGGCCTGTTCCGTAACGACATCAAAAACCTGATTGCTCAAGACCGTGACAATGCGGTGGGCACTTCGCCTGATGGCCGTGATATTTTTACCTACAAGAATATCAATAAAGCGATGACGCAAGGTCTTGAGTTGACTGCTCATTACGATGTGACAGATTCGATTCAGTTAAATGGTGCATACACCTACCTAGATACAGAAGACAAATCGACCGGTAAAGCACTTGAAGATCGTCCAGATCATCAAGCCAATGTGCGTGTGACTTGGTATGCGACAGATTGGGTTGATACTTTCCTACGCGTTAATTATAGCGGTGAGGCCCTAATTGATAGCGGAAGTGATTTACATCGTCCAAGCTACACTACGGCAGATTTGGGTATGAACTACCTGATCAACAGCGATTGGCGCCTGCGTGCGGGTGTTCGCAATATCACTGATGAGCAGTTTGATGAATTTGATGTCACCCAGCGCGGTTATTCTATCGAGCCACGTAGCTGGTATTTGGGCATGACAGCGAACTTCTAAAAGAATCGTAAGTTCACTGAACAAAAAAAACGGGAGCCCTTATCTAAAAGGGCTCCCGTTTAGCTTTTACTCGCTTAGCGAAAAGAAATTAAATGCCTACAGTCATATGTAGGCCGTAGAAAATACCGCGACCAACCAGTTCAGAAAGTAGTACCAAACCGAAACTTACAACCATTACAGGTACGCCCGGACGGCTGTTCATCAGGTTAGGGATAAACCAAACCGCTAAAGCGCCAAGTAGCAGGCCAACACGGATGATCTGCAGCTGAGCCATGTTAGGGATCAGTTCCGTTGCGGTGGTGACCGAGGTTTGGATATCCCCAAGGCCAATAATCTGGCTAACTAATGCAGTCAGGCTGATTGCAACGGCAATTGAGCCAACAAACGGCAAAACACGATCAAGAGTTGCCATCTTGTGCTGTGCGCCAGTTAGCAGTAGATGACCAAAGATAAGGCCAGACGTCAGCATCGTCATCACAAAAGCAATCGGTGTGTAGACAGTATTCCATGTCGGTACGGTATCAAGTAGATACAGCCTGATCATTGAATACATAAAGGCGATACCCACAATCATCCCTGCGGCTAGCAGCAGTTTGCGAAGGGCTTCGTGGCCTTTGTCCAGCATTTCCAGCAACCAGTAACCACCGCCGAGCGCAAAGAACACGCTACCAGTGAAGATCTCATTGGATAGCCAAGAGCTGCCAACTTGGTTGAGCGCATTGAAAGCGCGCAGTGGGCTGCCAAGGTGCATGGTAGACGCCGCGAAACCCAGACCCATCAATACCCATAGGAAAAACATCGCTTGATGTAGGCGGTGGTTAACACCGACGCAGAGCTTGCCTTTTAAGATCACGCCACCAAGCAGTAGATACGCACCAACAGCGGTTTGTGCCAGCACGGTAAATAGGATCAGGGGCCATTCATGCCAAGCCATCTTATACCTCCTTAGGGTTTGCTAGGAAACCGCTGCGATCGCCGGTTGGGCGGGCATGACGATTTGGTTTAATGACAATGTTCGGTTTGGTTTTCAATGATGACGGTAGCGGCGCAACATCCGCATTGGTGCCGTATTTCTTGCGTAGATCATTGATAGGGCCAAACTCCAATGCACGCAACGGGCATGAGCCCACGCAGATAGGTTCAAGGCCTTGGCCGACACGCTCATAACAACCATCACACTTGGTCATATGGCCCTTATCAGCATTGTATTGTGGCGCGCCGTAAGGGCAGGCCATTGAGCAGTATTGGCAACCGATACAGACATCTTCATTGACGACGACCAAACCATCTTCTTTGCGCTTATGCATGGCTCCCGATGGACACACTTTGGCACACGCTGGCTCGTCACAGTGGTTGCAAGCAATAGAGAGGTAGTAGGAGAACACATCCTGACGGAAGGTTTCACCTTCTTTGACCCAGTTACCCCCCGTGTATTCATAGACGCGACGGTAGTTGACACCAACATCCAGATTTTTGTTGTCTTTGCACGATAGCTGACAGGTTTTACAGCCGGTGCATTTGCTTGAATCAATATAAAAACCGTATTGTTTCATGGTTTAAACCTTATGCCTTATTCACCAGTTGTACTTCCACCAGATTGGTGTGCTGCGGGTTACCTTTTGCCAATGGGCTAGGGCGCTGGGTTGTCAGTACATTGATACTGCCACCGTGGTCAATCTTTTGGCCGTCCGGTGCGTACCAAGCGCCTTCACCCAGAGCAACAACACCAGGCATCATGCGAGGGGTGACCTTGGCATTGATATGGACTTCACCGCGATCGTTGAAAATACGAATAAGATCACCATTTTTAATGCCCCGTTGCTCGGCATCGAGAGGGTTAATCCACATTTCCTGTGGGGCCGCTTCTTTAATGATATCGACATTGCCATAGGTTGAGTGGCAACGCGCTTTGTAATGGAAACCTGTTAACTGCAGCGGGAATTTACTGCGGTTAGGATCATCCCAACCTTCGGCTGTTGAAACATGGACAGGTAGTGGGTGAATGACGTCGCCTTCTGGTAGTTCCCATTCTTTGGCTAGATTGGCCAAGCGCTCAGAATAGATTTCTACTTTACCCGATGGGGTCGATAGTGGGTTCTGCTCTGGGTTATCCCTAAACGCCTTGTAAGCAACGAAGTGGCCGTTAGGATCGCGGCGCTTAACAATACCTTGTTTTTTCACGGTCTCGAAATCAGGCAGGGAAGGATCGTTTTCTCTGGTTAGCTTATAAAGATGACGCAGCCAACCTTCCTGATCACGGCCTTCGGTAAAGGCTTTTTCAACACCTAGGCGTTTGGCAAGCTCGGTACACATGTCATAGATGCCGCGTGCCTCGAACTGTGGCTCAATAGCTTTATCGGCATAGATGAAGTACGGCATATTGGCTGCCTTGGTGTCCATACAGAAATCGGCTTGCTCGGATGTGGTCAAGTCAGGGAGTAAGATGTCGGCATATTTGGCCGAAGAGGTCATGTGGTTATCAATCACCACGATCATCTCACAGGCCTTGTCATCTTGCAGGATCTCATGGGTTCGATTGATATCTGAGTGTTGGTTGATCAGACAGTTACCCGCGTAGTTCCAAATGAACTTGATTGGCACGTCGAGTTTATCTTTACCGCGAACACCGTCACGGGTTGCCGTCATCTCCGGCCCGCGAACAATTGCGTCGGTCCATAGGAACATTGAGATAGCCGTTTTAACTGGATTCTCCGGGATTGGGAAGCGAACAAATGGGATATTGTAGTCAGATTCGCGTGCACCTGAACCACCACCGTTGATCCCTAGGTTACCTGTCAGGAGTGCCAGCATAGCGATAGCACGGGATGCGATTTCACCGTTGGCGGTACGCTGTAATCCCCAGCCCTGGAAGATGGCACATGGTTTAGCTTGGCCAATCTCTCGTGCCAGTTTCACGATGATGTCGACCGGAATACCTGTGATAGGCGACGCCCACTCTGGTGACTTCTCTACGCCGTCTTCGCCATGACCAAGAATGTATGACTTGTAGTCTGAATTGGCTGGGGCTGAAGCTGGTAACGTCTTTTCATCGTAGCCGACACAGTATTTGTCGAGGAACGGCTGATCGACCATATTTTCGGTGATCATGACATGAGCAATTGCAGCTACCAGCGCAGTATCAGTACCCGGGCGGATAGGGATCCACTGATCTTCGCGACCGCCAGCGGTGTCATTGTAGCGAGGATCAATCATGATCATCTTGGCGTTGGAACGGGCTTTGCTTTCCATCAAGTGGTGGATCAAGCCACCGCCTGACATGCGTGTTTCTGCCGGGTTATTACCAAACTGGACGATAAGCTTGGTATTTTCCAGATCGGAGAAACTATTGTTGCTTGCCCAACCACCGTAGGTGTAGTTAAGGCCTGCGGCGATCTGTGCTGTGGAGTAATCACCGTAGTGGTTTAGGTAACCACCGGTTAGGTTCATCAGGCGGGCAATTAAGCTACCGCCCGGTGGCCAAGACTTGGTGACAGTGCCACCTAGCGTACCGGTACCATAGTTCAGATAGACCGCTTCACTACCGTACTCTTTGCGAATGCGGGTAAGGTTGTTGGCGACTTCATCAAATGCTTCTTCCCAGCTGATGCGCTTGAATTTCCCTTCACCCCGTTTGCCTACACGTTTCATCGGATATTTTAGGCGGTCAGGGTTGTATACCCGGCGGCGCATAGAACGACCACGCAAGCAGGCACGAATTTGATGGCTGCCATATTCATCATCACCGGTGTTGTCGGTTTCAACCCATTTAATTTCGCCATCAGCAACATGCATACGCAGAGGGCAGCGGCTACCACAGTTAACCGTACAGGCGCTCCAGACGACTTTTTCTTCTGCATCGGTCGTTGCTGCAGCAACAGGGGATGATCTAAAAGGTAGGGAAATACTACCGGCAACGGCTGCAAGCCCGCCTACTGCAGACGTGGATTTCATGAAATCACGACGGCTGAATGTAGGAGAGAGGAGCTGTTTGAGCTTTTTTTTCATAGCACGACATTCTCTTTATTTTTTGTTATCCACACTACTCTTTGTAGGTAGAGGTCTATCGTGATATTCGACTGAGTGTGTTGCAGTAGCTTTGTTTTCTATCAATAAAGGGCGGATATAAATGCAATGAAAGCATAAAATGTATAAGAGTGTGATATTCATCATACAAATTTTTTGGGTGATTTGTGCTTTACATAACAGCGGATTGAAAATTACCACATTGAAACAATTCTCATTCACAATCAAAAGCTTAAAGAATGGATTGTTGTCTTGAAACATGTTTTTCGTGGTAGTTATCGGCTATTGTTCCTGATGGAAGTGTTAATAGATAACTTTATGTAATTACTCGCTCTATTGGCATAATTTGAACTTATCGAACGACATTATATTTTCTGGAGGCAAATGTGACCATGGAGCACATTTCAACAATCGCTCGTATTTTGGGTAGCTTTTTTTATTATCCACTTACCCATGAGACAAACCGACAAGTCTGTCAGATGATTGCGGATAGTGATGAACAAGAAGGTTCACCGTTTGCAGAGCTGCTCCAAGCTATTGAGGTGGATGGGGCAGAAGAGCTTGCTATGGACTTCCAGCTTTTATTCGAAGGCTGTGAAGTGATGCCAGCACCGCCATGGGGGTCAGTATACCTTGACCGTGAGCAAGTTATTTTTGGTGAGACTACCGTTGATTACCGCCGCTTTTTAGCGAATAAGGAAATGAGCCTTGATACAGGTATGCGTGAGCCTGAAGATCAGTTCGGTTTGATGTTAATGGCAATGTCAAAATTTGCGGAAGCCAATGATAACGAGGCAATCAAGGTAATGTTATCTGTCCACTTGCTACCCTGGGCACCGCGATATCTTGAATTGATGCAGAGCAATGCTAAAACTCAGTCTTACCAGCTGCTTGGTGCAATGGCGCAACAGTGGTTGACGTTTATATCTGAGGAGTTGGCTATTTCGGTAGTGGAAAAAAAGGTTTATTTCTAATGAGTGAACGGGACGAACGTTATTACAAAGCTTGCATGGAGCATTACACGGTAAGCCGACGCGGCTTGTTTCGTGGATTATTCTCCGGGGCAAACCGCGTAAAGAAAGAGGCGTTAGCGCCGACGGTCGTTCGCACGGTTCCCCGTCCGCCTGGAGCGATTGATGAAGCCTTGTTTCTTGAAGTTTGCCAGTCATGTGATATGTGTGAAAAAGCCTGTCCCCAGCAAGTGATTGAGCGACCGGAAGGCTTCCCTCAGTTAAACCTTGAATATAATGATTGCAGCCAATGTGGTGAATGCCAGAAAGCCTGTCCGACTCAAGCCCTTTCATTGGCCATAACTGATATTGGTGTCCGCCCTGAATTCTCTACTCGTTGCGCCAATAGACTCTCTGGATACTGTGAATTGTGCGCCGAGCCGTGTCCGCATCAGGCTATAGAAATAAGAACGAACCAAATGCCTGTGGTTAACGATGCGTTATGTGATGGTTGTGGCCAATGTCGAACGGCTTGCTACAGTGGCGCTATTACCATGGCGTTTCCCAAAGACTAATGTGCGCTTGTTAAAATAGACAGTTTGATCGGCTTGCGTGTAAGGTAGTGGTTATATCGCTATGGCCTTGCAGGGAAGGAAGCCGATGTCCATCAAGCTACACCAAATTACACTTCAAAATATTCAACCGGATTCCAATAAGCCAGCTAACCGTTTATTTATTCCTCATTTAGAGATACATCCAGATCAGCACTGGGCTTTCTTTTGTGCCAAAGGCGATGCCGGTTCGGTGTTCGCCCAACTGTTAATTAATAAGAAAGTGCTTGATGGAACAAAGTTTGGCGAAGAAATGACCTTTGCTGGCGAGCTGTCAGGCATTCCTGGGAAGGTCAGCCTGGTGTCGCTTGCTCAGCAACAAGTTCTGTTAGAAGAAGAGCTTGCCAAGGATGATACTGATTTTCTTGATAAGCTTGATTCGGGAACAACCGTTGAGGCTTTAGTCGTTGCAAGCAGTGACAGCATGGAACATGCCGAGCAGCTACTCATTCTTTTGGATCTCCAAGGTCTTCGAAATAGCGGTTTTCGGAATTTGTCTACCGGCGAAACCCGTCGCGTGATGTTAGCCAGAGCGCTGGCTGAACAGCCTGAGCTATTGATCCTGGATGATCCTCTTGCGGGTTTGGACAGTGCCCATCAAACACAACTGATTAGCCTTATCGATCAATTGCATCAATCATTGCAGGTTATTCTGATCACGTCGCGCGAACATGCTTTACCGGACAGCATTACCCATGTCGGTATTTTCGAGGAAGAGAAGCTAGCGGGTACCTACTCTCGCAAAGAGTGGGAGTCTCTACCTTTGCTGGCACATTTACGGGCACAATCGAGTGAACGCAGTAAAGCTATACTGGTTTTAATCCAGCAATACCGTCATCAGACCGACATGCCTGATCCTCTTATTGCTATTCATAACGGTAAGGTTGAATACACTGACAGGTTGATTTTTGATGGGGTCAATTGGCAAATCAATAACCATGAACACTGGCAGATCAGGGGGCCAAATGGATGTGGCAAGAGTACATTGCTCGGCCTGATTTTTGGCGATCACCCACAGTGCTACAGCAATGATATTGAGATTTTTGGTATTAAGCGGGGGAGTGGGGAAACGATTTGGGATATCAAGCAGCATATCGGTATGGTGTCTTCAGCCCTGCATTTACAGTACCGTGTTTCTTGCTCGGCCTTAGATACCATACTGTCAGGGTTTTATGATTCCATAGGTTTGTATCAGCAGCCAAGCATTGATGAAATCAAACAGGCTAGAGGTTGGCTTAAGCTTTTGCATATGGAGCATTTGGCGTCGATGTCATTTAAGCAGCTTGAGTATGGCCAGCAACGGTTATTGCTGGTGGCGCGCGCATTGATCAAGCGACCTAAACTACTTATTTTGGATGAGCCCTATCAAGGCTTGGATTTTCTCAATCGGCAGTTGGTGAAAAATGCCTTGGAGATGATCGCCAAAAACCAACTTAGTCAGCTTCTCTATGTATCCCATCATCCGGAGGATGCGTTAGAAAGTATCACTAACTACGTTGATTTTGTTGGCTCTGCAGAGGCGGGTTATAAAACCATGATTACCCATCACAAACCTTAAAGCTTATGGGTAAGCGCGTCAGACCGCAGCATTGATTTTATAGTTGTTGCGGTACTGACGTGGTGTTATCTGTTTGTAGTCTTTAAATTGGCGGTTAAAGTTGACTTGATTGCGATAGCCGACGCTTTCGGCAATCAGGCCAATAGGCTGGCTGGTGGTTTGTAGCAATTCTGCCGCATGGTTTAAGCGCAGCTTTTTTAAGTACTGGCTAAAGCTTTCCTTGAAATGGACAGAAAATAGCCTGTGGATGCTACTTTCACTGGTATTCATATACGTTGCAAGATCAGCCAAAGTGACGGGTTGGCTGAAATGATCTTCAAGGTATTGGCAAACCTTTTCTATCTTTTCTTGGCTGACTTTCTCCGCGTTGTGCTCTTTTTGCGGGGAATAGGAAAGCTTTTGTGGTGCATAAGAGAGTAGGGTACGACTGTTTTTGTCGCCCACTAGCGTGCTGAGTACTTGGAGCAGAATACCAAGCTGCCCCATTGGTGGGTGGGAGGTGATAGTCTCAAGTAAACGAATAACTTGCAGGCATGCTTCTTCAGAAAACTCGACCCCTTTTTCTGCTCGTTTCAATAACGTTTCGATTTTTCTTATCTCTACGCAACTGAACATCATATTGGCGATCCATTCTTTCTTGAACCAAATAATATGGGTTTCACAAAGTTGCTCTGCCTCAGTGCCTGTTGCGATAAATCGATGCGGCAGGTTAGGACCAATTAACACCATATTATTATTGCCGAAAGATCCCTCGTAGTGACCTATACAGGCTTTGCCTTGAAAGTGGCGATGGATAACCAACTCATACTCTTGATGGAAGTGCCATTCATAGCGTTTGAGTGGCTCTTCAATCTTTCGATATCGCCATGAGTAGCCTTGACGCTGCATGACTTTTTCGATAGTCGCTTGGTGCATAGGAAATGGATCCAGAATAAAGGAAAAGTACCAGTCTTTATCAATATAGTACTGAAATTAGAGCTGAAGTGAATGCCTTGATGGAATAGTACTTATAGTTGATAAATTTGGATAATTCAGCCAGCCCCCAAGGCGTATTGTTGAGGCAAGCCATACGAGGAGCCAATACAATGAATAAACTTAAAGCTATGATTAATAAACTCATTATTGAAACCCGTCGAGACTGTCTGGCAAGGGTTGTTTGCGGATACCAAGCGGGTTATTCGTGGCAAGTTCTGGGGTATAAATCCAAGAAGGAGTTTGATAAGGATTTGGCCCTGAGCCTATACCGCCAGCGGGCCAAACGCCATCATACGTTATAGGCCCAATACCTTGTTGCAGATGTAATTGCCAATAGGCATTGCTGAGGTTGCCGCCGGGGAGGGAGCATTGCATACATGTAGGCTGCGTGGGCTTTCTGCAAACAGAAAGTCATGAACAAGGGTGCCATCGTTTAATACAGCCTGAGCCCGGATCCCTGCGGGATAGGGCTGTAAATCAGCGGCTGTTAATTGCGGGCAGTACTTGTTGACCAGCTTCAGGTAGCCCGGTTTCCACCATGAGTTTTTGGTTTCAGCTAACCCCGCCTTGAGGTTGTTGGCAGTAACCTTCCAGAACCCTTTAAATGTGAGCATTTCGCTTGTGTCTTTAACACTGAAATTAATACGGCTGTATCCTTCTCGTTTCCATCCCTGCACAGCGTTAGGGCCGACAGTAACGGTACCGTCAATCATCCGGGTGAGGTGGACGCCGAGGAACGGTAGATCAGGATCAGGGATCGGGTAGATCAAATGATTTACGATCTGATTGTGTTGCGGTGCTAAGCGATAATACTCTCCACGGTAGGGAATGATCTGAAAATCGGTGTCGATATTCATCATTTGAGTAAGGCGATCAGCCATTAACCCGGCACAACAAACCAAGAACTTTCCTTGTAATTGGAATGGCTGGCCGTCACTTTGGCAGTTAACGGTGACCCTCTCTTTTTCTTCGTGAAGAGCCGTAACTTCTGTACGTTTGGCTATTTCTCCGCCTAGTTGAAGCAGCAACTCAGCCATTTTGTTGGTGATTTGTTTGTAATCCACAATTCCTGTGCTATTAACCAAAATCGCACCAAGTCCCGTGATATTGGGCTCTTGCTGCTGTAGTTGAGCCTGACTAAGCAGTGACACCTCAATACCATTTTCAAGGCAGCGTTCATAAAGCGCCTGCATCCGCTCTAGTTCGGCGGTATTGGTGGCAACCAGCAGTTTTCCGCATTGTTCAAAAGGAATTTGGTGCTCGGTGCAAAAAGATTTGGTCGCTTTCTCGCCAGCTTTGCACAGGGTGGCTTTTAGGCTTCCCGGCGCATAGTAGACTCCTGCATGGATAACACCACTGTTATGGCCAGTTTGGTGAGAGGCAAGCGTATTTTCTTTCTCTACAACAATGATCGATGCATCGGGTCTTCGTTGCTTTAGCTGCCAAGCTGTTGATATACCGACGATACCACCACCGACAATGATGTAATCGTATACCTTATCCATTTGAGTTCCTTTTGTATAAATATGCTAGAGCTTGAGCCGCTATCCTATTGATGAGTATAGGTAAACAAGGAGGTGAAAGCTGCGAGCCTGACCACAGAGCTCGAAATGTAAGAGCACCCATTTAATACTATGTGTATTGGTGAGTATTTGTTCGATTTTGTATCTGGAGGGTACCTGTCACTGCAAACTTAACTAATTGGATATAAAGTATTTTATACCCAAGTTACCTCAAGGTAGAGGCAAAACCGGCAGGACGCACCATACTTGTAACGTACTCCAAGTAACGCTGTTTCATGAGGTTGCTTGGATATAGCAATAGGAGCGATCAGTGATGCTTAGGAAAGTCAGTGAGGTCGATTTTTACAAGTTGTTCACCGTGATCGGTGGCTATTTTCTTTTCTTCTTTGGTACCTTTCATTTATTGCGGTGGATGAATAGTACCAATCTATTAATCTATGCGTTTGTTGTTCTTTCTGTTGTCGTCAGTGCGTTGCTGATTTTAACTTTGTATAAGTTAAGGAAGAGACGAAATTATCGAAGTTGAAATTACAGCAGGACGTTTAGAAAGATACCCAAGCTTTTTGCAAAGCTTGGGTAGACGTCGAATGTTTCTGGCCTATTGCTTTAGGGAGAAATCAACAAGCTCGATTAGATATGCCTCTTTTTTAGAGTCATTTTTCTCGATACCTTTAACAATGCCTAGAGCAGGGTTCACCCACACTTCAATGCCGACTGGATCGTGGTTTCTAATCTCTGATAGATAAGTCGTTTGTCCATTTTCTTCAGTACATTGACCAGTAATTCGATCGCGAATATAGAACTTTATTGTCTCGATTTTCTTCGAGTTTACTGTAATCACCTCTTTTGAAGCGCGTGTAAAATCGAATGTTCTTGAGATATTAAAATCATCACAACGGGAAATGCCCTGATGGCCCTCTGCGACACCGTGATCTTCAAGAATATATTGAATGGCATCTTTAGATAAACCAGACAGCTCTGATTCAAATGTCGCTTGATATTTGCCTAGCTGGGCAAGCGCGAAGTCACCGTTGGCAAAAAAGTCCGGCAGCCCCCAAGGTTGCTGATCTTTGCTGGTGCCCTCATCGATATAGGTAACAAAGTGCTTGTTAGCCATCTTACCTGCAAAAGAGGAATCTTTATCTTTTGGCTGGGTTAGCCCAGCATCCTGGTATTCAGTGGTATTGACTGCATAGAAACCTTCTAATCCTTCTTCGTTAGCTAGAACGTTGAGGATATCGTATTTGGCAATATCGCTATCTTCAATTGCCTGATATGTGCTCTTTTCATAATTGGTGTCGACTAAAGCAGCCTCTTCCATGAATGATGAGTTGTATTCTTTGATTGATAGTGTCGTGCTGCTGAGCTTAGCGGCATCAAAAGTTGCTCCTTTCAAAGGGAAATCAACTTTTGGCGCTGGTTTCTTGTCGTCTGGCGTTGAGCTGCCGCCACCGCCTCCACCACAACCGGCAAGAAGACTGATGATTGAAAGGCTGATAATCGTTTTTTTCATTAGGAGACCGCTTAAAATGAGTTTTTATAAAAAGTTGAAATAACTGTCCATGTAATGATTCGGTGGGATTATATGATTAGGCGGCTTCGGCATGTGTCACGCTTTGTATTTGCTGTGTATGGCGGTGGCTAAGAGTAATTAGTAGTGTGAATGGTAAGGGTTGTGATGCTGAAATAATGGCTTTGGTTCGGATAGATAAGGACTGGAAACAAAATTTACAATTGTAATGGTGTGTCTGGTCTGAACAGTCAGACAATAGTGCGGCCAGTAATACGCCCTAGTGATTAAGGATATTTTCACTTGTGCCCAAAGACTAAAAAAGCCAGCTTAGCTGGCTTTTTGCATGCGATTTAACTCACAGGCTTTTTATTTGCCCAGGTATGCATAACCTGTCATGAATGCCGCTTCTTGGAACTGACGAAGGCCAGTCGCGCGGAACTCGATAGCAAGTGGGTTGCGCTTAAGCTTTTGCTTGATTTCTTGACTGGTCATGAAGTCTACTTCAATGCCTTCAATCAATTGAATCGCGGCTTCAAGTTTGAAGCCAACTGCGCTGCCTGCGAATTTACCACGAGTCTCACGAGTACGGATCACAACACGATCGATCTGGTAGTCATCCAGTAGCTTTTTGAATGTCTGCTGGAATTTACTCATCTGCTCATTGTCCATTGAGTCTTGCATGATGAACTTTTGAGAACGGCACTCAGGAAGATCAAACAGACCGTTATTCTGGGAAAGAAGGCAAATTACGGCCTCGTTGCTACGAAGCTCAACAGCACAAATTTTCATGTAAACACCTAATAATGTAGTTAGCAGGGTATTTTAGGCAAAAGTGCGATAATTGCCAGAAATTAAATGATCCAGATAGCTAGTTTTATACCCAAATGACTTAGCTGTATAGCGGACCGTCGATCTCAAGCTGGGTTAACATCAGACGGGCATCCAGCTCTAACTGGTGGTAGTCAGGCTCCATATGGCAGCATAACTGGTAAAATGCCTTGTTGTGCTCTTTTTCCCGGCTATGGGCAAGCTCATGTACCACTATCATTGATAGCAGAGGAAGAGGGGCTTGTTTGAAAATAGTTGATACCCGGATTTCATTCTTTGCCTTCAGCTTCTTGCCGTGGATGCGAGAGACAAAGCTGTGCATCCCCAATGCGTGGTTGACCATATGTATCTTGCTGTCGTAAGCCACTTTACTGATTGGAGTCGATTTTTTCAGGTACTGATTTTTCAATCCGATGACAAACTCATAGAGTGCTTTTTCAGATTGGATCGTATGTTGCTCTGGGTATTTTTTTAGCAGGTATCGCTTGAGGTTACCTTGCTCAACCAGTTGGCTGACTTGGTCAATGAGTTGGTCAGGATAGCCTTGTAGGTATTTTAGTTCTTTCATATGAAAAATCAGACGCAGAGTGAAAGCGTGATTCTAAACATTTTGTGAAAGGTGAGCAATATTAGGTCCTAAACTGGAAGAGAATAGCGAGAAAGGAAAGGAGATAAAGATGGAGTTACGTTTGCCACCCCCGCTGATAGTCATCATTACATTCGGCTGTATGTATGGTCTTGCTCAATACTGGCCACTTTATACCTTTACGTTTGTTCTTCAGCCTTATCTGGTACTGCTTTTTTGTCTCATTGGCACCTTTCTAGGCCTTTCTGCTGTTTGGTCATTTGCCAAGGCCAGAACAACAATTGATCCCCGCTTTCCCAATAAAACATCCAGGCTTGTGACTACTGGAATTTATCATCATTCACGTAATCCGATGTACTTAGGATTATTTTGCTTCTTATGTGCAGCATTTGTTTACCTATCGGCACTTAGCCCTTTACTCATGATAGGGCTGTTTGTGTTCTATATGAATCACTTTCAGATTGCGCCTGAGGAGGCCGTGTTACAAGCAATGTTTGGCGAGCAATTTGATCTGTACTGTCAACAAGTTAGGCGTTGGTGTTAAGGATGATAGAAGTTATGGCTCTTCATTAAATTGGCTGTTTAATATAAGTGCTGGGGGTCGCTCCCGTTTGTTTGCGAAAAAAGCTGATAAATGCGCTATCGCTTGAAAAGTCGAGTTCAAACGCGACGGTTGAGACTGATTTATGCTCAGACAGTAGTTCAATGGCTTTCATCAAGCGCCATTGCTGGCGCCAAGCTTGGTAGGGCATACCTGTTTCGCGTGAAAAAATGCGAGAAATGGTTTTCTCACTTGCCCCAATAGACTGCGCCGCTTCATTCAAAGGAGACGGCGCGTTCCCTTCATTCTTGAGTTTTGTTAGCCAAGTTCTCAGTCTGGTATCCGATGGTAGCGGTAAGAGCAAGGTCTCATCGGGCGCTACAGCAAGTTCTTGCCAAAATAAATTCACAAGCGCTTCTTGTTCAGAAAAAGGCATCTGCCAAGGCCAAAAAGCCATTCTTTCTATAAGCTCTCGAAGCAAAGGGTTTACCCCAATGATTTTAAGTTTGTCTATTTCTTCCTCTTTATGCTGCGTGTCGAAATAGATTGAACGATAGGCAACGACATTCGTCATGACCGCGCAGTGATTGACACCAGCAGGGATCCAAGCGGCTCGGGTTGGGGGCAAAATACACTGCTGATTGTCCAATGTAATACTCATGCATCCAGACGGGGCGTAAAGCAGTTGCGCTTTACGGTGGCAGTGCATACCAGAATCATGGCGTCCGACATTGGCCGCGATGCCAACAATTTGGCTGGGAATTGTGTCTGGGTTGAATGGGGTTTGCTCGGTGATAAGTGCCATGTCAAAAAGGTAACTGTTGGGCTTGTGATAAATAATAGCGAGATCACGAAGTTAAGTATATGCAGAGATACCCTGATGACTTCAATCTGCTACTTGATGTCACTTGGGTATAAACTATTGAGATAGCCGGATTCAAAGAGGAACGAACATGAGTTATGTCCATGGTATCCACCTTGAGGTCGAGCAGTTAGATGATCTGGTGTTTATGGAGCTGATGGCCGTTGGTACTTTGACCCATGCCGATTACGAGAAAATTACGCCGTTAATTGAAGAGGCGCTTGAGGGGATCGAAAACCCAATAGTTAATGTGTATTTTGACGGCACCGAGTTTGAAGGGTGGGACCTTCATGCTGCATGGGATGATCTTAAGTTAGGGCTGCGGTTTGGTCGTAAATTCAATAAAGTTGCGATTTATGGAAACCAACATTGGCAAGAGGTAATGAGCAAGGTGGGGAGTTGGTTTGTGAGTGGTGAAGTTCGCTATTTCGAAGACTCACTAGAGGCTATTAGCTGGTTGCGGGAAGAATAAGTTGGCTAGTATTGAAGCTGTGTATACATTAAAATATTGATAGTTTTGGGGAAAGATAAGCAGACCCTAAGTTAGAATGATAAATTTCGCTACAGGTATGGTGAAAATGAAAAGGAATGTAATTGCGTCTGGGGTTCTGTTGTCATTGTTTTCAATGCATGCATGGTGTGATGAAGGTGCGGCAGCGCAGGCGGAGCTTGAGCCGATGGTTCAAGCGCCTGGTTTTCAGTATTTTGTTGGACTGCGCGGTGGGGCAAATTTGATTGGTAGTGATAACACAGCCTCAGCTACCACGGGCAATATCGACTCTGATGATGACGACTTTGGCTCTTTTGGCGCACTGGATTTTGGTGTGTACATGCCAAACCAGCAGGGGCGCGTGTACTATAGCTTTGAATACCATACATCGACCACTAAGTTTGACGGCCAGGATGCGTATGACACTAATGTTGGACTTCACCTGCTAAGTGCAGATCACTTTTTCCGTCCACAAGCATCAATAAAACCTTTTGTTGGCCTCCATATCGGTTATGCATTTGCCGAAACAGACTCTGATTTTTCTGACAGTTATGAGGAGAGTGGTATTGTCTTTGGTTTTCAAGCCGGTTTAGGTTGGGAAGTTATCGATGACTTGGGGTTTGAGGTCGGTTTACGCCATACTGTACTGCCTTCGGAGCGTCGTTCATGGCAAGCTGAAAACAGTGCTGGCGATTCAGTAACGGTTGAAACTCAGCTTAAAGGGGTAACATCTGCGTATCTTGGCGCCACCTATCGCTTTTAGTGGGTTCGAGGTTTGCTTGAGCGGTTTACTCAGGAATATAGCTGCGTATAATGCCATGCCGCAACCAGAATCAGTAAGGACTTCAGTTTGAAGCTATTTGTTAGAGATCTTACCGTCATCGATTCCTCTTACCTTTGCCAGCATCGAGGTATGGTAGGCGAGAGTTGGATCCTCGATGTGGTAATGTCGGGCGAGTTGAATGAAATGAGCATGGTGCTTGATTTCAGCCGGGTAAAAAAACAAATCAAACAGATTGTTGATGAATACGTTGATCACCGATTGATTGTCCCGAGCCAAAGCGACGCAATTCGTATAGCCGCAACCACACCAGGCTATGCCACTGTTGATTTGTTGCGTGGAGACAAAAGCCTTCATCTGCACTGCCCTGAGCAGGCTTATTGCTTGATCGAAGACAGTGAAGTCACTATCGAGTCTGTCACCCGCCATATCTACAAAGTGTTAGAAGGTAAGTTACCTGAGAATGTTCAGGGGTTGGAGATAACACTTCGCCATGAGCCGATCTCGGGACCTTTCTATCACTATAGCCATGGTTTGAAAAAGCATGACGGCAATTGTCAGCGAATTGCACATGGCCACCGCTCTCCGGTTGAGCTACTGATCGACGGGCAGCGTAATCTGGCGCTAGAGCAACAGTGGGCGCAGCGCTGGCAAGATATTTACCTTGGCAGTACAGAGGATGAATGTACGTTGGCAGAGCTTAATCTGAGCCCGTTTGCCGCAGAGGTGAATGAGCAGAGTCATCATGCATTTCGCTATACAGCACCTCAGGGTGAGTTTGAGCTAGCGATTGCTAGAAATGATGTTGAGATGATTGAAACCGATACAACGGTAGAGCTACTTGCGCAGTACATTGCTGAGCAAGTGAGCGAGTCTGTTGAAGTTGGCTCAAATGTTGACGTTATTGCCTATGAAGGTGTTGGTAAAGGCGCAATTGCATCAGCGACTGGTCGAATGAACGCATAGCGGTCAACTTTCTTTAGTAAAAAGCCCCATTAACCTAAGTGTTGATGGGGCTTTTTCATTTATAGTTGATTTTCTATCGGCAATATTCCAGCAAACCAAGCTGAGAACCGTAACCAAATGCTGGCATCAGGTTCCGAACGGGTAATGGCTCCGCTAAGGTCATTATGCCACTCCAGCTCCTCGTTTTCGTTTAATGCTAGCCGATATGTATTTTTGCGCAGATTGCGATCGAATTCTTGATAAACGAGTTCGCCAAATTCTTCCGACTCGATCAAAATGCCCATTTCCGTATTAAGAAAGGCTGAACGAGGATCAAAGTTAAATGAACCGACAAAGAGATCTTTACGGTCGATTATGAAGGTTTTCGCGTGCAAACTGGTTCGTGAGCTACCTAACCATGAGCGCTTCTTTTTCAAACTAGGATCAACTTTTACCTCATATAACTTTACCCCTCCGGCGAGGAGCGGTTCTCTGTATTTTGCATACCAACCATGAACGGCAAAGACATCATTTGATGCAAGGGAGTTGGTAATAATTGTCACATCAATACCCTCTTCCACAGCTTTAATTAATGAGTTCGCGCCTTGTTCGGTAGGTACGAAATAAGGGGAAATGAGCAGTAATTCATCATTGGTTTGCGCAAGAATCGCACCGAGCTGGTGGAGCATAAGGTCGGTATTTTCTGGTGAGTAAATCTTTGACGGCAAATCATAATGTACTTCAGCCTTGCCCCAGAAAAAATCTAACGATTCATCCTTTATGTGCTGGGTCAGGGGGAGCTCAGCAAATGATTTGATGTATTTTGAGTTTTTGAAGTCTCGTTTAAGGTCATTTTCCCACTTTTCAATGTCAGCATCGGTTGGTTTGCTTGCTTGGCGGACGAGTGATTCGATGGGGGTCGACGGTTTACTGTTCCAATACAGGTCAAATTGTTCGGAGACTTTTGGGACGGTATCGCCAAGCATTAGGATATCAAAATCACCAAAATCAACAGAGCCGTTAGCGGCAAAGTACTCATCGCCAATATTTCGCCCCCCAGTAATGACGAAGGCATTATCAGCAATTAGCGCTTTATTGTGCATTCTGCGATTCATGCGGTCAAAATCACTGACAAAATCAAATACACGAGCAACTCGATTTTCAAATGGGTTGAATAGGCGAATCTTGATGTTTGGGTGGCTTGTAAGTTGTGCCATTGATTTATCATTGCGTGACTGCATATCGTCGAGCAATATTCGTACACGCACCCCACGCTCAGCGGCTTGGTAGAGAGCATAAGTCATCAATGAGCTGGTACTATCATCCCGATAGATGTAGTACTGCAGGTCAATACTGTGTTCAGCACCATAGATAAGCGCTAAGCGTGCCAAAAATGCTTCCTGCCCATCGCCTAGCGGATAAAAGCCAGTCAATGCAGAGTGTTTGTTGATATAGGGAAGCGCTTGGCCTGCAAGCTGTGTCTGTGAGTCAAAAGGGATCGTATAACTGGGAACTTTCTCTGCCGTGGGCGTGGAAGAGCAACCAATAAAAGAAAAAAAGCTAACTAAGAGAGCTAGGTAACGAAAAAAAACAAACAAGTAAGCCATGGGGGGTAGGGCTGATTCCTTTCTACATGATGTGTGAAATTTTAATTGGCGTGGCTTATGTTGACAATTAAAAATTACTCATTTGGGCTATTTGTCGGTATTTAGCTAACGAAGCTTACAAATAATGCGCGAGCATGGGGTTAGGAAACATACGAGATGGTAGACGTATGCTTGCCGGTTCAATAGATTAAGTAAGGCCACCAAAACGTTAAGTGTTGACGGCCTTTGGTTAGTGATCTATTCAGACTCAAAATCGTATTCTGGATAACGTTTGTTTAGCTCACTTCTTAACATACCGTTATGGCCAACAGTGACATGACATGAAACACACTGAATAGGGTCGCCTTGCTCTAACTGGGCTTTATAATGTGCGTGTGTTTGTAAGGACTTTGGATTCTTAGCGTCTGTTTTGTCGAGTAATTTCTGGTGACACTCCAAGCAGCCACTATCAAAAACAAACCTTTCCCGCTCGTGACGACGAGCTATCCAGTCAATTTTATCTGTATCGGTAAAGTTTTCGACAAGCACGTCATTTATGCCGTGTTTGGTCTTATCTAGCATGTAAGCAAATACCGAATCTTGAGGTAAGTGGCAGTCGACACATTGGGCAACAAAACCATGTTCGTTCTGGCCACCATGCACATCGAGTTCGAAGGTTTTGGCCATCGGTTTCATTGAGTGGCAAGCCCCGCAGAACTCAGCACCTGCTGTACTGTGCGTAATTTCAGCGGTAATAAGGCTAGCACCGGTACCAAGTGTTCCACCAATGACGAGTAAAAGTACAATAAACCATTTTTTATTCATAAAAACTCCTATGGTACCTTACCCATCCATGATGTGGTTTTGTGGCAGTCAGAACATAAGTTTGTTGACGGTTCGTGTTCTGAGTGGCACTCATAGCAATCAAGAGAGTATCCGTCATGAAATGAGTTATGCGGGTTGGTGTGGTTCTTATCCATAAACTGAAGCCTATCCGCCACCTTTTTCGCGCTACCGTGACAAGATAGGCAATTTTCGGTTTCTAGTGGCTCGTATTCCTCAGGGTCATTCCCTTGATGGCACATCACGCACTCAAACTTTAACGCTTTGTGGTGAGGTTTTAAGGTGTATTCATCGGCTAATGACGTCCAGTCTGGCTCGTCGCTGGCGTATAATCCCGGTACAACTGACATCAGTAATAGCGTCAATATAGAAAGTAATACGTATTTCATAAGCAAGAATTCTTGTCTAAATGAAGGGTGGTTCGCACCACCCGGAATAGGATTTATACCCAAGGTGTTGCTTTTGCAGCGTTTTCACCTGCGACCATACCGAATGTTCCACAATCAATCGTTGAACAAGCAGTCAGGCGGATATAGCCATATGTACCTGCGGATGCTTCACCACAAACAAATGCGCCTTCAATGGGGTCACCTGTAACGACATCGACAGCTTCAGCATTCGGGGTGATCATTGCTCCGCCCTGCGCATAGTTATAACGAGGGTTTAACTGCATGGCGTAATATGGCGCCTGCGAGATTGAGGTTGCACCTTTCAGAACACTTTTGGGCTTATGAAATTCGTCCTGATCTTGTTCCATATTTGCATTATATTTATCGATATTTGCCTGCAACAGATTGATATCCATTTTGAAGTTGTCGGCAAGTGCTTGCAGAGACTCGAACTTCCAAATCGTACCGTTAATGCCGTTTTTACCATCCATAGACAGGTGTAAACGCTGCTGGTCGTGATAATGTTCGGCCCCTTTTTGGTCGTAAATCAGTACAGTATGTTCGCCGTCAATATGGCGTCGCTCCTCCAGAATAGCCATACCAATGGCTTGGCGATCATTGTTGTTGTACTCATCAACAAACCTTTCACCAGTACGTGGGTTAACGAGAATACCCCAGCGAATATCTTCAGTTGGAATTGGGAATGCAAAGCGGAATAGCGTCATATGAATGGGTTTAAAGCCCGCGTTGACCATGGCTTTAATTGCGCCTGCAGTTGCACCTGGCTGTGTTGTTGAGGCGGCGTTGTACATGGCACCCACTTCGTCGCCACGAAATTTGCGGTCTTGGTTATAGCCACCCGTTGCCATGACTAAGCCGCGTTTCACCTTGTAGTATTTCACCTTACCTGATTTGTTAATCGCAGGGTTGTCGTTATCGCCGAGATCATCATGCTTACGGCTGAAGCGATATTTTTCGCGGACCTTTACTCCAATCACACGTCCTTCGTCGTTACGTAGGATTTCGTCAAGCTGAATCTTTTTGCGAATCTCTACATTGGCTAGGTTAGTTGCGCAGTAGTTCTGCAATTTTCTGATCACTTCAGTACCGCCGCCTTTAGGCCAAACACAGCGAGGTTTAGAGTGACCGCCAAGTTTTTTAACGCCAGTACCATCACCTATCGACATGTCATATTCAACGCCATGATCTTTAAGGAAGTTATATAGCTTTAGTGTTCCTTTAGCCGCTACTTCAGTGAGTTCTCTATGGTTATAGCCTTTGGCCTCGCGTTCGATGTCTTTGAGTAGTAATTGCCATGAATCATCGGTTACGCCAGTATTTTTTTGTAAGTCAGAACCGACGACGGCCATATTGAGGCCAGAGATCAGTGATGAGCCACCTAGGCGTGACATTTTGTCGGCGACAACAACTTTCGCGTCTGGGGTGGTTTCAGCGGCTCGAATAGCGGCAATCATCCCAGCCATTCCTGAACCGACAACCAATACATCCATTTCCTCATCCCACTGAATATCATTAGGGTTGGTTGCGGCATAAGCTGCGGATGAAAGCCCAAGGGCTGAAACGGGGGCTATTGCTGCGGCACCTAACCCCATTTTCAAGAACTGACGGCGTGAATTATTTTCAGACATACTTGTTGCTCCCTATATACAAATGTGTTTCATATTCTCAATTTCCTTGTTGGACATTTTCTAAGGGAACAGGCTATTACCTCTATAGTGGTAAACCGCAGTTTTCCGCTATGATTGATCTGAGACAAAAAAGCTATTTATCAATATGAGACGCTAGACACAGATTTGACATGTGTCGTAGTAGGGCGAATTCATTGAAAATAAAGCACCTGATTTTTTTGTTGAGTTTACTGGCTAGTTTCTCGAGCTTGGCAGAGCAGAAGTTAGTGAGGATCGGTGTGCTTGCGTTCAATGGGCCGGCTTATACATTGGCGCGTTGGCAGCCCACGATTGACTATCTCAATGCGGCTTTATCTGAGTACCATTTTGTTATTGTACCCGCAGACATTCCGACTTTAGATAGCTTGGTGGAAGGTGGTCTTGTCGATTTCACGCTTACCAATGGGGTTCACTTTTTAATCTATAAATACAACAACCAAGCAGTGAAAATGCTTAACCTCAACCCTTTCCATGGTGAAGCTAAGCATGCGATCGGTTCTGCATTAATTGGGCGGGTCGATGAGCCAGATATATTAAGTCTAAAGCAACTTAGAGGCCGTTCTATTATTTCAGTTAGTGATAAAGCCTTTGGTGGTTTTAGGGTTATGCTGAGAGAGTTCATGGAGGAGGGGATTGGGAAGGGTGACCTCAAAAAGCTGACATTTATTGGCTATCCACAGCAGAAATTACTAACAAAAGTTCTGAACAAAGAGGCTGATTTTGCAATCGCTCCCACTTGTTTGTTAGAAAGGAAAATTAGAGATGGAACCATACCCGCTAATAGTCTGAAAGTCATTCGCAAGCAGGTGCCGGAGTCTAATTTCGCTTGCCAAACGTCGAGTAAACTTTATCCGAACTGGACACTGGCACGGATGAAGCATGTTCCAGCAGATTATGCCAACCATATAGCCAGAATCTTGTTAACCATACCTCCTGCCAGTGAAATTGCGGTAGCGGGTCGTTACGGTGGGTGGTCGGTCCCCATTGATGACAGTGCAATTTACCAATTAATGGATGACATTAGGGTGAGTATTCAGCCGTCATACCTTACAAGGTTGTGGGTGCAGTATCGTGGCTGGGTATTAATATCAATTGGTTTATTACTGCTGTTTTTTGGCTATCATTTTAGAGTTAACTATTTGGTTCATATCCGCTCAGCTCAACTTCGTAATGAGATTGAACAGCATGAGCGAACTGCACAGCTGCTTGAAAAAGAAACGGATCAACTCTACAAAGCACAACGCATTTTATTAGGAGGGGAATTAGCATCGGGTGTTGCGCATGAACTTAACCAACCTTTGATGGCTATTGGTTCTTATGTATCAGGCTGTAAAAAAAGATTAGCTCGTTCTGAGTTGGGCCAGCAACAGCTTATTGAAGTGTTGGATAAAATTGAACAGCAAACACGAAATGCTAGCCAAATCATTCAGCGGATGCGTAACTTTATGAAAGTGCATAATAACGAAATCGAATGTTATTCAATTAAAACATTACTTAGCAAAACAATACTCATTTTCCAACATACATTTAAGCAGCATAAGATTAAATTGGAGATGAATGATAAAGATACCTCTGTTTATATCGATCCGGTACTTATTCAGCAGGTATTTGTTAATTTAATTCAAAATAGTATTGATGCCCTAAAAGATAACCCAATTGACGAGAGAGTGATATCGATTATTACTGATCACGATGAAAGCCATTTAACAATAGCATTTTCTGATAACGGTTGTGGTATTTCAGATGAGCAACTAAAACAGCTATATATGCCTTTTCATAGTAGTAAAGATGCAGGCTTAGGGCTTGGAATGGTGATATGTAAACGAATCATTGAGGCACATAATGGTTCAATTGAAGCCAAACAGCAAACACGAGGTACCCATTTTTTGATTACTTTACCTAGAAACTTAGCAAAGGATTGATTATGCAATGCACTATATACTTAGTTGATGACGATGCGGCTATCTTGGATTCTGTATGTTGGCTGCTGGAAGGAGAGGGCTTTGATGTTAAAACCTATAATAGTGCAGAGAACTTTTTAGGCAGCGTAGATATCGAGCAGCCAGGTGTGATTTTGTTGGATATAAACATGCCGGGTATTGATGGGTTAGAGCTGCAAAAAAGACTCGCTGAGAAAGAGAGTAATTTTGTTATTGTTTTTTTGACAGGCCATGCAAGCGTTGAAATTACCAAAACCGCCTTTAAGAGAGGGGCAAATGACTTATTACAAAAGCCGGTCAATGGAGAAGAGTTGTGCTGTGCGATTGCTCAAGCGCAGGACCTGGCTATCAGCCTCTCTTCATCAAAGCAAGCGACTGCCGATTTAGAAGCGCGAGTTGCTTTGTTAACTGAAAGAGAAAAGGAGTTAGTGCCTCTTATTATCCAAGGAAAGCCAAATAAAGTGATTGCTGATGAGCTTTGCATTGCGTTGCGTACCGTTGAGATCCATCGACATAATCTGTTTAAGAAGATGGGGGTCACATCAGGAATTCAACTGGCTTTTGAAGGACAAGGAATACTTGGTTTACTCAATTAAGCCATAAAATTGGTTAATTGATCGTACTCTTTCGATTAGATTTATGCTTCGTTATCGTTGATGGTTTTGCGGGTTACATCACAGATTGTTGCTTTGTATAAAGCTCTGAAACCATATCAATTTTTTATCCTATTGGTCAGGTTGGGGTCTGCATGTGTGGGTTTATTCTGCAATCTGTTATTAATTCGTGATAAGTATCTGTCGCGGGCGGTAGGTCTTGGATTGAAAACGAGTAAAGAGTATTTCATTGCATATTAATTTACGTATATTGGAGTTAAGTCCATTAATCACAAAAGATTAACAAGTGTTGAAGGACGATGACTTAGACCGTGGTATGTAATTTTTAAATGGAGTTAATGTTATGGCTAAACGTGTATCAAACAAACGTATTAAAGAAATTTTAGATAATGCAAAAGCGAAAAAATAATCCTTAATAGCCTCCTTCACGGAGGCTTTTTCTATTCTGCATACCGTTACAATACCTGAAACAATGATGCGAGTAGCAACCCCGCCATTCCATAATTAAACCATTTCATTTTTTCTGGCTGTTGGATAATTGATTGCAGCTGTTTGCCTGCAAAGGTCCAAATACTGACTGACGGTACGTTGACAATAGCAAAGACAATGGCGATAAGTGCAATGCCTGTCCAATCTGCGGAAGTGTTGTAGATACTGACTGTTGAGATCGCCATTGTCCACCCTTTGGGGTTTACCCACTGAAAGCAGGCCGCAGAAAAGAATGACATAGGTTGGTAATCATTTTGCTCTGAATTGGCCGGTTTACTACGTGCGATCAAAAAGGCAAGGTAGACAAGATAACCGATGCTGATAACTTGTAATACTTGGTGCAATATCGGATAGCTTTGAAAAATGCCGACTAAACCTATTCCAATTAAAATCACCATAAAGCTAAACCCAAAGATAATGCCCATCATGTGCGGAATCGTACGCCAAAAACCTACGTTGGCCCCAGACGTCATTAACATAATGTTGTTTGGTCCGGGTGTAACAGTAGAGACAAAGGCGAATGCCACAAGGGCGGCGAAGTGGTGGTAATCCATAATATTTTCCGGTGGTCTGTTTTCGATTAATCTGTATATTAATGAAAGAACGGGGGCATTTTGTGCCTATCTTTGCTTATAGATTTAATTAATCACAATGAAGTTGCGCTATGGATAAGTTTGACGAAAGAATATTGCAGGAGCTTAAGCGTGATGGTCGGTTGACCAATGTTGAGCTGTCTCAACGGGTAGGCCTGTCTGCTTCCGCCACACTCAGGCGGGTTCAGGAGCTTGAACGAAAGAAAATCATTTCAGGGTATAAAGCGATATTGAACCACACAAAAATGGGTGTTGGGTTTATCGCTTATGTGAGTGTTGGACTGTCCAATCACAGCAAGAAATCACAATTGGATTTCGAGTCTCATATCGAGCTAGCGAAGGACGTTGTGGAGTGTCATAACATAACAGGCGCGAGCGAGTATTTATTACGAGTTGAAACCGCGGACTTAAATGCTTATAAGCGGTTTCATGCGGATGTATTAGGTGAGATCCCGCAAGTGAACGCCATTACCACCATGGTGGTGATGGATACACCGAAAGATGAAAGAGGCTAAGAAAAAGGGCACTGAGAGTGCCCTTAAGCATGGATGTGGTTGTTATTCGTCGCCACCGAAATCGTCACCACCGCCAAAGAAGCTATCATCGCTGCCAAAGCCATTGTTGGCTAGTGTGTCATCGAAGCCTGTATTTTCAAAACCATTGCTTTCAAAGCCGTCACTGCCAAAACCAGCATCACCAAAGCCGCTATCATCTAAACCGCCGCCTAGGCCATCGGTACCAAAGCCACCAGTACTGTCCGTATAGTCTGACGCAAAGCTCGAAGAGTCATCTAAGAAACCACCGCTGCTTTCCTCTGCACCAGAGTTGGCTAGTGCGTCTTCTGATGGCATTTCATCTGTTGTCGCATTTTCTGCCGCGGGATCAGTTGCCGCCATGGCATCTGCTGCTGGGTCGTCGTTATTGAACAGCATATTACTGATCATATTACCCGCAACCATCCCGACGGCAACACTAGCGGCAGTCTGCATAAAGCTACCAAACGCACTTGGTTGATGGCTTGGTTGAGGTGGTTGAGGGGCTGGACGGTTGCCGCCCATCATTTTGCTTAATGTGCCGCGGTTAGCTTCTGTTTTGTGGTGATCGACACATTTTTCAAGGTATTCATTCTTTTGCTTGAGCTCTTTCAGCGCCATTTCTTGCACAAGAACAGCTTGGGTAAGCTTGTAGATAGCATCATCCTGAGAGCCAATCTCGTTGTTGATCAAGCTTTCTGCGTCTGAGTCCTTAGATTTATTTGGGCTCTGCTTCAGCTTATTGGCGACATTTTGGATCAGCTCTTTTTCTTGTGGTGTCATGATTTACCTTCTCATTGAGTAGCACATTATTATGCTTTGTTTTTATGACCTTCATCCTAGCCTATGGTTCCTGTTTCAATCTGTAACCATGGGTAAATATTATTGTTGATTGATTGATATTCATACAAAAAATCCGGCGGGGAGCCGGATTTTGCAATTAACTGACACTCAATATTATTGGCGAACGCCTTCAACATGCAGTTCGATATCTGCGTAGCTCGATGAGCCCATGACCTGGATACCAAAATCAGCTAATTCAATGCGCGTTTTTCCCGTAAAGCCAGCACGGTAGCCACCCCATGGATCGTCACCTTCACCGATGAACTTAGCATCAATCGCTAATGGTTTCGTTTGGCCGTGTAGGGTCAAATCACCAAAAATCGTCATTTCACCGTTGCCTTTTGGTTCGACTTTGGTTGAGGTAAAAGTTGCGGTAGAAAACTTACCGGCGTCAATGAAGTCATCGCTACGTAGGTGCTTGTCACGTTCTGCATGGTTAGTGTCAAGGCTGGTAGTATCTACATTAACTGCTACTTTAGAAGCAGACAAATTTTTAGGATCGTAGCTAAAAGTACCGTCAAAGGTATTGAAGCGCCCTTTAATAAAGCTGTAGCCAAGGTGTTCGACTTTAAAGTTGATTGATGCATGGGCACCTTTAGTGTCGATGGCGTAGTCTGCTGCTTGTGCAATTCCAGAAACTGAAGCCGCAGCCATAAGTCCCATGGCGATGATGTGCTTTTTCATTTACTTTACTCCCAACATTTTTTTTAGGGTGTTGTCTTTATTTATAAAGTGGTGCTTGAGTGCCGCCAAGGCATGCAAGCTCGCAAGTCCTATTAGGACGAAGGCGAGGTAGTAATGAACCTCTCCTGCAATATCTGCTTGATTAGGGAATAGCTCTCCCACTGAAGGCACTGCAAACCAGTCAAATACTTCGATGGCACGACCGTCAGCGGTAGAGATCAGATAACCTGAAATAAAAAGGCCGATCAGTAAGATATAAATCAGACTATGGGCCATTTTAGCCGCCGCAATTTCCCAGGCATCTCCTTCAATGGAAGGCTGCTTTTTTATGTGTTTCCACACCAGTCTAAAGAGAGTCAAAGCAGCCAAGCAGATACCGACCGACTTATGCCAGTGGGGGACAGGCTTGTACCACTGAGAATAATAGTTAAGATCAACCATCCATAGCCCTACCGCGAACAAGCCGATGACGGTGATTGCTGTTAGCCAGTGGATGATGATGGATAAACCATCATATGTTTTTCTTTCCTTGCTCATCTTTCTCTACCCTATGTCACTTATAGGAATATTGTAGACATCACTGTCAGGAACATAAGTACTAACAGTTGAACAACAACATCAATTTATTTGAATAACATGCGAGAGTGGAGAGTCTTGTATAGGGAAAGAGTATGAGGGGGAGTCATCAGATAGAGATTAAAGCCATTGTTAATAAATAAGACAATGGCTTCAAAAGGAATAAATCAGCGAAGAATGTTATTATCGTGACGCCAGTCCATAATGGTCCATTCGTTCATCTGCGCATGCAATGCCAGAGCGGGATCAGGGTTTACAGCAAAGGGGCGATCGACGGCATCAAGCAAAGGCAAGTCGTTGATTGAGTCGCTGTATCCATAGCTGCCTTTGAAGGCGGTATCTTGCTGGTCAAGCCAAGCTTTCATCCTGATCACCTTTCCGTATTGATAACTGAGCGTACCTGTCGTCTTTCCAGTGAACTTACCATCGATCTGTTCAAGATTTATTGCAATGGCATCATCGGCACCTAGCAGGTGGGCAATAGGTTTTACTAGGTGCTCACCTGTTGCGGAAATAATCAAAATCTTATCGCCTCGGCGTTTGTGCCACTGAATTCGGTCAACGGCATCTTGGTAAAGGGCTGGTTTGATGTGGCACTCAATAAATTCATCCACCAACTCTGTAATCGTCGAGCCATCCAACCCTATCATGGGCTTCAACGTTGCCTGCATATAGGCATTCATATCCATCTGACCTTTGGCATACGCTTCCATCATTTCTTTCTCATCAACCAGAAGAGTCGAGGGGGCTACACCTTTATCAACAAGATAGGCGCTCCACAGGCTGGCTGAATCAGCAGCAATCAATGTTTCATCAAGATCGAAAATAGCAAGGTAAGGCGTGACATTACTTGTGTGGGTATGGCTTGCAAGTCGATTGGTTTCAGGGTTATTGGTTGTCAAACTTCTTTCCTATTATCATTATTTGTTTAAATCATTATCTACTGGCGTTCGCTCAGTTTCGATAGAGACTATGCAAGGGTTATGACAGCTAGTTTTCAACTCTGTGTACTTTTTAAGTCAGGCTTTGCATGTATCTCACATGAAATCCTTTCCGGGTGAATGGGGCTGAGTACAACAAGTTCCCAAGGGGCGAGTTTACTTGGCCGCTATGTGGTGTTAGCGTTTTTTGTTTTAGCGTAACTAGATCTGCAAATCGCTGCCTGCCTATCAACCAAGTAATTCTCGCTGAATTAAGCATCTTGAAGTTACTTGGGTTACATCTATTGGCTAACTAAGGTATAACAATGCCATGAAAATACCGAAGAGAATACAGCCTTTAGTTGACGATGGTTTGGTCGACGAGGTGAAAAGCCAATTAATGAGTGGCAAAGAAGCCTCAGTGTACATAGTACGCTGTGGCGATACGATCCGTTGCGCTAAGGTGTACAAAGAGACAACGCAACGCAGCTTCAAGAAAGCAGCGGCCTATCGAGAAGGTCGCAAGGTGCGCAATAGTCGCCGCGCACGTGCTATGGAGAAAGGTTCTGGCTTTGGTCGTGAGCAGCAGGAAAAAGTGTGGCAAAGCGCAGAGGTAGACGCTTTGTATAAGCTAGCTGCTGCTGGAGTCAGGGTACCCGAACCTTTTGGCTGTTTTGACGGTGTACTGTTAATGGAATTGGTCACCGATGAAGAAGGCTATGTGGCTCCAAGGCTGAACGATGTGGTTATGTCAGCTGAGCAAGCGCGTGAAGATCATCAAACTATGATGACCTACGTGGTAAAAATGCTGTGCGTTGGTCTAATTCATGGTGATCTGTCTGAGTTTAATGTGCTGGTTGATGAAAAAGGCCCTGTAATTATCGATTTACCGCAAGCCGTAGACGCCTCCGCCAATAACAATGCTGAGTGGATGTTGGCACGCGATATCAACAATATACGCGATTATTACAGCCAGTTTGCCCCCGAGTTGCTAAGCACTGAGTACGCCAAGGAAATTTGGGCCTTGTTTGAGAAAGGTGACTTAACCCCTGAGAGTGAATTAACGGGTAACTTTGAACAAAATGATACTGAGGCTGATATTGCAATCATAATGCAAGAAATTGATGCCGCCCGTGACGAAGAGCGATATAGAAGGGAACGAATTAGAGAAGCAAAAGAAGGTGTAGACGAAAGCAAATTTAACTGGGCTGAGAGCTAACAAGGTTCGGTGTTGCTTTTGCCTCAACGTTTAGTCGGTCGCACTTTTGAAACCCAACGCGAATATTCGCACGTTAAATTATGTTGAAAGGCAGTTTGAAAGCTGCCTAACAAACAGTCAGATGTTATCTTCGTCACTGTTAATTACGAGGGTCCTGATCTTAAGTTGAAGTAAACCCAGACATATACTGGGTGTACTTACATTATGAATGGCTAGTTAAAAGATACGTTACTTAAGTCAACAATATCACTATTCCATGTTCGGCAAGGTCTTCCTTGTGTATCCACTCCAGCATGTTCAAATTCAAATATTAGATTATTGCCTTCATCTATACCTTGGATAACAGTTCTGGTTGGGTTGTCATTGAGCCTATCCACTGCAGCATAGGTAATCAGATAACTAGAGCCTTCTTTGTATACGCTAGAGCAAATGTCACTTTGAAGGCCAGCATCATAGCTCCATTCTAGATTGGCTAATAATTGTGGCTCATCAATGGAGTAAGCCATCGTTAAACTGGTTGGCAGAGTATCACCAACAGGAGCGCCATCCGGTTGATTAAAACTACGTTGACCGTTATTAAAAAACATTAAATTACCGCCTACAATAGATAGAGAATGTTGACCAATAGGCTTTGTGCCATTTGCAGATATAGAGAGTGGTTGAAGTGAAGGAAAGCTAACATACCAATGCTTAGTTTCATCCCCAAAAAGCCATTTTATTTCTTTGGTATCATAATCGACTTTGATGATGAAATTCTCACGGCTGGATGCAATAATACTATTATCTCGTTCATCATAAATAGCTGAGTTCATGTGAAACCAGTCGATTTCAGTTATGACGAATGTACTGGGATCATCCCCCTCCGATAACATGTGGTTTCTGACAATTTCTTCAAAATCCCATTCACTTATGATGTTACCATCTCTATCCACTTCAATAACAATTGCTTCTATAACTCTGGATCCGTTTTTATCAGCATCGATGTTTAATAAATAACCAGATTTTCCAAAAGTGGTTTCATGGTGCGGGGTGATATTTGAAAGACTATTTGAAACTATATTTGTTTCAGTTATCGTCCCGTCTAGAGAAAGAAACACTAAGCCATTATTATCTTGAATTATGAACTTATTGTGTTCGAATACTGCTGCTCGATAGTTACCGGTCGGTGTATTGGCTACCCAGCGGACATTGCCATCGATGTCTATAATGACAGGCCCCTGGTTAGTACTTGACTCTAGGTGAATGTAGTTATAGGAAGGTTTTTGACTGGCTACACGTTGGTTAACTTTTATATCGTCGTAAATCGAATTTTCATCTATGTAACCCTCTGCGCGAATTGTTTTTGATATTTTCGCTATAGAATCATCTGAGAAAACAATATTTAATTGAACTTCGTTATCATAATTGTTATAGAGACCAAAAACAGGGAATTCAGTATTTTCAGCTGATGTAGTAATGCTATTTCCGGTAAAAGAGGCCTTGATTGGTTCTGAAAAAGTGTTTGGTTTAGGCTCAATTTCAAAAGAAATGCTGCTGATTAGATCACGGTGTGCAGGGATCGAAAGGTTAGTGATAAAAACGGATTGATTTTGATCGTTTTCAACAATGTCATCTGCAGTGAGGCTTAGGTCTGCAGCGATATTAGGTGGTTCTACTGTATCAATTTCGGATATTGATGTGTCATCATCATCATGACAACCCAATAGAATAAATGTAAATAGTAAGTGAGTTGTTTTTTTCATATGCGATCACCTTATTGTAAGTTCTTGGAAGGTATGCAATATAAAAAGAATAGCATTTCAGAATTGATTTATTTTTAATTTTATTGCTTTTGTTATTAGTATTATTTTGTTTTTATTTAAGCGGTAGTTAATGTTGTTTTTTATATGGAAAATTTATTTATCATTGATATTTTGCTTTTAATATGATTTTTTATTATAAGTCCATTWGTCTTTAATGATTATTTTATCCTGATTTAGTTGGATAGTTGATAAAGTACCAAAAGTCATTAAGTTATAAAAGAGTAGCAATTAATGGTCGACCGTTAGCCTGGGCGAGAAAGGATGATTCAAGCATTAACGACATGCCATGTTTAAAAAGGCGCTAAATTGATTCGAAGTGGGCATATAAAGATCACCATTAGCGCAAGTACCAATGGTGACTAATGAGTACTTTGACCGGGTTAATCGATCTGTGACATTTCGTTTAAGATAAATTGCTCTATGCAGCCTTCGGTTGCTGCCATGTAGTCGGCAAGGTGTTGATTTCCCATATGTTGCTGCCATAGCTCGCGAGATATCCAGTTTTCAAAGAACAGAAAGTGTGCCGGGTTTTCGTTGTCTTGATGAAGGTCGTAGTTGATACAACCTTCTTCGGCACGTGTGGTATCAATAAGCTTCACTAATTCTGCTTTTACAAGGTCAATTTTGTCTTCTTTAGCAATGATGTTGGCTACGATGGTTAGCTTGCTCATGCGTCTTCCTCTGTTCAAAACGGTGTCTGGATTGTTGATGTAGTGAATAGTAGATGGTGTTTATGTATCTTAAAACGGGTCTGTCTTTGAATTATTTTCAAACATTATTTGATAATGAGCACTGGTTTTATCGTAACGACTCACTGTGCTGAGCGATAAAAGATGGAGAACAGTGGTATTTTGGATGATGAGTCTACTTGAATGAGATAGAGCATAGTTGCGAGGAGGTTAGCAATAAAGCGCTTAAGCGAGCAGTGTCAGCGAAGAATAATCTACCATTAACCTATGCTAATGGGATACAGGAGTGCGCCGCGATGACCGGTGATAATTATAAAATACAGGTAATGTCAAAGCTGGACTTAGCACGGGCTATCGACTGGGCCGCTGCAGAAGGTTGGAATCCAGGGCTGCATGATATTGAGTCCTTTTATGCCGCAGACCCGAGTGGTTTCTTAGTGGGTTACCTCGGTGACGACCCCATAGCATCAATTTCTGTCGTGAAGTATGACGATAGCTACGGCTTTCTGGGTTTCTATATTGTCAAACCAGAGTATCGAGGAAAGGGCTATGGCTTTGAATTATGGAAGGCCGGTTTAGCCTATCTAGATGGCTGTAATGTGGGTTTGGACGGTGTCGTCGAGCAGCAAGACAACTATAAGCAATCTGGATTTAAACTTGCTTATGGCAATATTCGTTTTGAAGGGTTTGGCGGTGGGGTCGAGCCCGAGGGCATTGGCTTGGTTGATTTAGCCGGATTGCCACTGAGTGAAGTGCTTGAGTATGATAGTACGTTTTTCCCTGCGGACAGGCAGCGTTTTTTGCAACAATGGATTAAACAAACCGATTCATCCGCACTGGGTATTATGCAAGCGGGTCGGCTGGTGGGATATGGTGTAATTCGACCATGTCGCAATGGGTTCAAAATTGGGCCACTGTTTGCGGATGATGCGTTACTTGCAGAAGAGTTATTTCTCGCCTTGAGAGCAAAAGTAGCACCGAGTGATAATATTTACCTCGACGTACCGGAAATCAACTTGCCAGGTGTTGTCTTGGCTGAAAAATATAATATGGAACCCGTCTTTACCACTGCGCGTATGTACACAGGTGATATCCCTGCTATTTCGGTCAGCCGCACTTATGGTGTAACAACCTTCGAGCTTGGATAGATGCTGCAAAAGGTCTATTTGCCCAACTTGTAAGGTATTTCAAAACTGGGCAAATAGGTCTATTACATCCACTAGATATTTTAGTTAGCTATTGATTTCATCGCTTGTTCAATGGCAACAGCGACCGCAACAGTGGCTCCTACCATAGGGTTGTTCCCCATGCCAATTAACCCCATCATTTCAACGTGGGCAGGTACAGAGGATGAGCCAGCAAACTGCGCATCGCTGTGCATTCTTCCCATAGTGTCTGTCATGCCATATGAGGCTGGCCCCGCAGCCACATTATCCGGATGCAGAGTGCGCCCGGTGCCACCACCAGAAGCGACAGAGAAGTAAGGTTGGCTTTGCTCTAGTCGCTCTTTCTTATATGTGCCAGCGACAGGGTGCTGGAAGCGGGTTGGGTTGGTTGAGTTACCGGTAATGGATATATCGACGTTCTCATGGTGCATGATAGCGACGCCTTCTTGTACATCATCGGCACCATAACAATTTATCTCGCCGCGAGGTCCTTGAGAGAAACGACGTTCAGAGGCAATATCTAAAGCCCCAGTATCGTAGTCATACTGGGTTTGGACATAGTTGAAGCCATTAATGCGAGAGATTAAATATGCAGCGTCTTTGCCCAAGCCATTTAAGAYCACTCGAAGAGGCTGTTGACGGACTTTGTTGGCATTGAGGGCGATTTTAATCGCCCCTTCGGCAGCGGCATAAGATTCATGGCCAGCAAGGAAGCAGAAGCACTGGGTTTGTTCACTCAACAGGCGAGCAGCAAGTTTTCCGTGCCCCAAGCCAACTTGGCGTTGTTCCGCAACAGAACCCGGGATGCAGAACGCCTGTAAACCTTCTCCAATATGTTCTGCGGCCCGCGCGGCATTTTGGCTTTCCTCTTTTAATGCGATGGCTGCGCCAAGTACGTAGGCCCAAGCGGCATTTTCAAACGCGATGGGTTGGGTTTCTTTGACGATATCGTATGGGTTAACGTTATGCTCTTTACAGAAGCGAAAGGCGTCTTCTAATGAACTGAATCCGTACTGCTCAAGTAGAGGCTGGACTTGGTTGATGCGGCGATCATAGTTTTCGAATAAAGCAGCCATAATGATGTCCTCGGAGTTTTGTTAATGCTTTGGCTTTAAATTTATAGTGACACTGTCACTCTTCGTGCTAATACAGAGACAACAATTATTGATGGCGAGGGTCTATCGTTTTGACCGCCTCATCAAAACGGCCGTATTGACCCGTTGCTAGTTGCATTGCCTCTTCGGCAGGAGTCCCCTTACCGATTAACTCCATCATTTTTCCAATATTAACAAAACGATAGCCGATGATTTCATCGTTTTCGTCAAGGGCTAGCAGGGTCACATAGCCTTCGGCCATTTCCATATATCGAGGGCCTTTGGCGCGAGTGCCATAGTGTGTGCCCACTTGACTGCGAAGTCCTTTACCTAGATCTTCAAGCCCGGCACCAACTGGTAAACCATCTAGAGAAAACGCCGTTTGGGTGCGGCCATACACATATTGCAAAAAGATCTCGCGCATTGCGACGTTGATGGCATCACATACAAGGTCGGTATTCAGTGCTTCAAGAATGGTTTTCCCCGTGATGAGCTCAGAGGCCATTGCCGCGGAATGGGTCATGCCCGAGCAGCCAATTGTTTCAATGAGCGCTTCTTCGATGATGCCATCTTTGACATTGAGGGTGAGTTTGGCTGCACCTTGCTGTGGAGCACAGGTACCTACGCCGTGACTGACACCAGAAATGGCGATGACATCTTTAGGGTGCACCCAACGGCCTTCGACAGGGATAGGGGATGACGCATGCTGTGGTCCCCTTTGAATTGGGCACATGTTTTGAATTTCGCTTGAATATTGCATATTTCTTGCTCACTGCTAACGGTTAAACGCTTGAGCAAAGAATGGAGGAGGAGTGATAAACACTAACAACATAGGTCTAGGACTATGCACAACATAGTTATCCTAGGCAATACCTCGGCCATTCATTGCCGTTGTTGTTAGACGCCATCATCCCAAAAGGGCAGTTAAAGGAGGGTCATCATCTCCCATCAACAAGAGTCTCTCGTTGATGGGATTACTATACGCTTCTGGTGATGAATTGAACGATCTTAATTACCAATCCTAGTTTTCATTTTTGGTTAGCTATTTTTACAATAGTGAAATGTAAACGGATTTTTCGATGTTTACTAACAGATCAATGAGTTAATTAATATCATTAATATCTTCGTGGTTTTTGACTGTCCGCTTGACGTAATTTTACAGAAATCGAACATTGTTTTTCATTGGGGGAGGTAATCTAGCGCCATAAAAGAGTGGAGTATAACCATGAAATTACAAATTAGAGCGGAATCAAAGCAATCAACAGTGGCAATAAAGCCTTGGAAAAAAACAATCGTTACCAGTATGGTCGCTGTAGCTATTATGTCTTTTGGCTTAGCTACACCTAGTGTGGCAGAAGCGAAAGGGCATAAGCATGGGCATCACCACCACAAGCACCATAAACATAAACACTATAAACACAAGCATCACAAACACCATGTTGTAGTTGTGAAGAAAAAGCCTAAAAAACATAAGAAGGTTGTGGTAGTACATAAGTACCCTAAGCACCGCCATTACCACCGTAGTCGCCTACCAGAAATTGCTACATTTGCAGTTATCGCTGGTGCTACCTATGCAATTATTGATAATCATTATTACAAACGTCGTGGTGATGGTTATGAGTATGTGACTAAGCCAAGATAAATAAGATAGGAGCCCTGACCCTCAGGGCTTCTTGGACTAGAATGGATTTTAAACGGTGTTCATAATTTTTTAGAGTGTGTTAACAACATTTTGTTTTTAATCTGTTATAGTCCACCCATCAAGCATTGAATTGCTCGCTATGTATAACCACTCGCTAAGAGTTGTGTTAGATAGCAAGGATAACAAAAATTTCGCCCATAAATCGAACGGTGTTTTATTGTGGGTGATGAAGAATAACTTTAAATTATTGGTGAAAGGATGAAAAAAATAGCGTTAATGGCTGTTGCTTCGATGTTCCTTTATGGTTGTGTAAACTCAAATGTTGATGAGCCTTCTTCTGTGATCCCTGTTGATCTGAAGAAGAGCGACTTGCTGCAAGTCCTGAGTGAGAAAGCGACAACGGATGTATTGGATATCCAGTACCTGCTTTCAGAAGCTGAGATGAACAATGAAGATATGGTTGAATTTAAAGAACAGCTAATTTTAGCGCTAGGGCAGGAGCAAATTAACAATAGCTTTATCTCGCAAGCTGAAATTGAGAATCTTTCAGCTATCGCGAAAGAAAAGCCTGATAACTGCTACGTTAAAGAAAATTATGAATACTATAGCCCTCAGTTGCAGGAGGATGTCATTTTCGTGGTAGAACACATGCGCTTGTGTTGGAAGGGTGATTATGTGGCATTAGATACCAGTATTGGCGATTATCAGATAGATGTTAAATATGGCGATACGGTGATGACAACGACACGCGACGCGTCTTATTACCATAGTTCTATCAAAGTTGGCGCTCACTCTTATGCTTCTCGTTCAGTCGGTAAGCTAACGTTGACCGAAGATGCACTGTCGTTTGAAACGCCAGCGGGAATGACTTATGACGTCGATAAGAAAGGTGTTGTAACCCGCAGTGATATTGGGTTGATTGGCGTTATTCATTAACCAGTGTTAGAAAAGGGAGGCGAAATGCCTCCCTATTCAGTATTGAACAGCTTTTACGCTTTATGAATTTGACGGTGCCAAGTTCTCACTATTCTTCTTCTCATATGACTTTATGAACAGATAACATCCACCAAGTACCAACAGTGGTAGCAATGGATCGATGAGAGAACCTTGAGAGCCGAATGCAAGGTTCAATACCATGACAAGAGTTCCACCTATAGCCCAAGCAATGGTTGTTGGAATGGTCCAGATAACAAGCTGCTTCTTGACTTCAGTGACCCCCATCAAGCGATTGACAATGTGGAACAAGGAGTCATTGAAGTAGCCTGCAAATAAGCTCCCCATGGTAGCTGCGGTTGCGGCGAAGAGTAGATTAACGTCCGGGATCTCCACCAGTACAGGTGCTGAAATAGAAGCCGCTGTGATCATAGAGACTGTTCCGCTACCTTGGATAATACGTACCAGCGTCGCAATAATGAATGGGATCATTACTGGCGATATCGGCAACGATGCAACTTGGTTGGCGATTTCAGCACCAGCCCCAGTTTCACGAAGTACAGCACCTAGTGCACCACCGGCACCTGTTACCAGTAAGATAATCCCACAGGTTGAAATCCCTTCTTCCATCTTGTCTGTTACATGCTCCTTACTTAGGTGATCACCTAATGTGTAAATAGCAAGTAATGTTGCAATTGAAAGAGCGATAACAGGACTACCGACGAAATCAATAAACTGGCCAATGACGCTTTGTGAGAGCCCTTCAAAGCCGAAATTACTTTCAAATAAAGCCATTAGAGATTTAAACAGGATCAGAACGATTGGAACAACAATTGGTGAAATTGAGCGAATTAGTGAAGGTAGATTTTTCTCTTCCTTGCTGGTCAGATAGTCTTTGTGATCTAGCTCAAGCTGTGCGCTAGATTTATTTAATTGTTCAACAGGTATGAATTCTGGGAAGTGCTTTTCAAGCCAGCGTGCGTACCAAACGATGCCAATGATACAAGGTGCTGCTACGGCAAGGCCTAAACCTAACATTGAAGCCAAATCAACACCGAAAATACTAGCGACACCCAGCGGACCTGGTGTTGGTGGGATAGCATGGTGCGCGACCACAAGGCCACCAGCAAGTGCAACAGTTAAGGTTAGAATTGAACGCTGGGACGTTTTCGATAAAGACTTAGCGATAGGGTAAAGGATAATCAGTGCGCTATCGACAAATACTGGGATAGACACGATATAGCCCGTAACAGCCAACGCCGTTTCTTCTTTCTTTTTACCGAGCCATTTTATGAAGTGGTAGGCAATGGATTCACCGGCGCCTGTTGTTTCTAAAATGGCGCCCATCATCACACCGAGGCCGATAACAATACCAATACTACCCAAGGTGCCACCAAAGCCTGCACTAATGGTCGACATAGTATCATTGACACTCAGCCCGCCGATAATACCGGCAATACACGCAGCAGCAATCATAGCGATAAGTACGTGTACTTTTGTTCGAAGCACTAGATATACCAGAACAGCAACGGCAATAATCAAGCCGATGACAGAAGTAGGAAGAATCATGATGTGGCCTCCGCTTGTTTTTGCTCTGAATGAATAAAGTGGGTGAGAACGTCAGTGAAGCTGCTGTCTGCTACAAAGCCCAAGCTAAGTTCGATATCGTTGTTGATGCTCTGTGGCCAACTGCTGACAATTCGATCGATCTGTAGATCGATATCAAACGAAATGTAATCAGATAAGTCCTTACCTGTTATCGCATTCATTGTTGCGATCATCTCTGACGGGGTGACTTGGATTCCCGGTAGGTTAAGCGTACGGAAACTAAGCTTGGCGAGTTTGTCTGCTGTAATGAGGCCGGCTTTTAGGATGTTTTCAACCACTTTATTTGGGCTAGAGATCCATAGTTTCAAGTTCGGGTCGACAGGGCAATTTGACTCTAGACCATTGAGTGGTTCTCGAATAATTCCACTGACAAATGAACTCGCGGCTTTATTAGGTTTTCCTGGTCGAATACAGATAGTTGGTAGTCTGACTGTTACTGCGTCGACATAACCTTTGCGAGAATAATCATTTACTAACAGCTCACCAATGGCTTTCTGGGTGCCATAACTTGATACTGGCTGCATGGCAGTCATTGGAAGTATTTCGTCTGGGAGTTTGCCCCCGAACACGGCGAGTGAGCTTGAGAAAACAAATCGGATATCAGGGTTGGTATGGCGGCATTTTTCAAGCAGTAATTGGGTGATGTTTAAGTTAACTGACATTCCGAGATCAAAGTCTGCCTCGGCATGGCTAGAAACAATCGCGGCCAAGTGAAAAACGTGTGTCACGTCATTGGTGATGATTTTGTCGATATTCTGTGGAAGGGTCATATCTATATTGATAGATTCGACCCTGGAATCACTGCCAGTTAACCGAGATTCTTGGATGTCGACAAGGGTGACTTTTTTAACATCATTGTTTTTAAGCAGAGATTCGGCAAGTAGGGTACCGATAAATCCAGCTCCGCCAGTAATCACTATATTCATTTTCATTCCCTGTTTTTTATTCACGTCGTTAGCATGGGTAGCCAATAAGTGGCTACCGATTATTTTTTATTGATTTAGAGATAAGGCTGAACCCATTTCAGACCTGTTTTAGTGCCGTTTTTAGGGTTATATTCGCAACCGATCCATCCGGTATAGCCTGACTCATCCAGCGCATTGAACAGGTGCGGGTAGTTCAATTCGCCTTCGCTTGGCTCGTGACGATCAGGTACTGAAGCAATTTGGATATGACCGGTGTAGTCAGCCAAATCGCGGATAAGTACCGTAAGATCACCGTCCATTATCTGGGCGTGGTAGAGGTCGAGTTGCAGTTTCACATTTGGGCGATCAACTTGTTTGATAAGTTCTACCGCATCTCGTTGGCCTGAGATAAAGTAGCCTGGTACATCGCGGTTGTTCAGAGGCTCAATCATCAGATCAATACCGTGCTCAGCAAACACATCTGCGGCGAAGCGAATATTGCTAATGAAAGTGTCTACGTGTTCTTGGTAGCCGAAGGTGTTATCAACAATGCCTGACATCGCATGGACTTTCTTACAGCCCAAGGTGAGGGCATAGTTCAGTGCAGTATCAACACTGGCACGAAACTTATCTTCACGGCCTGGGATTGCGGCAAAGCCACGCTCGCCAGCATCCCAATCACCCGGAGGCATATTAAATAGTGCTTGTTCGAAGCCATATTTCTCAAGCTCGGCAGCCAGTACTTCTGCGTCATAAGCATATGGGAAAAGGTATTCCACCGCTTTGAAACCGGCTTGGTGAGCTTGCGCGAAGCGCTCTAAAAACGGCACTTCAGTAAAAAGCATGGTGAGATTTGCTGCGAACTTAGCCATTATTTACCTCTCCCTTGTAGGTCTGTGATTTCTTCTTCGCTTAGGTATCGGATTGATTTGCCATCCAGCATCAGTGCGAGCTTTGCGGTTTCTTCAAGTTCCTCGGCATTGTCGACCGCATCGACCAAGTCACTACCTGTCACAACTGGACCGTGGTTAGCCAGCAAGAAGGCACGGTAGTCTGCGGCTCGCTTAGCTAATTCTTTGGCAATACGCGGATCGCCTGGGCGAAGGTACGGGATCACCGGTAGCTTACCTATACGCATAACGAAGTAAGGCGTGAACGGTCTAATCGCGTTGTCGGTATCCAGACCTTCCAAGCAGGACAGCGCCGTTAGGTAAGTTGAGTGCAAGTGGACGATTGCATTACAGTCACTGTTGTTACGGTAAATGGCCAAATGGAAGGCCACTTCTTTTGATGGGCGGTCTCCAGAAATATGGTTGCCATCGATATCCACGACAGATAAACGCTGTGCATCCAGTCGGCCAAACGAGGAGCCGGTCGGTGTGGCGAGAAAGTGCCCGCTAGGCAGTTTGAGAGAGAGGTTGCCCGCACCGCCGGTGGCGTAACCTCGCTCGAACATGGAGCGGGCAAGCGTTACCATTTGATCTCTGAGTTGTTGTTCAGTCATGGTAAAACCCTTGTGCCGTTTCGAAGAAGTTAACGTCACCAAAGTTGCCTGATTTCAGCGCCAATGACAGTTTGCTGTCGACGGCTTTTACCCAAGGCACACCCGGTGCGATCTGAGGGCCGATATGGAAACCTTTGACTCCAAGGCTTTGGGTAACAACCCCGGATGTTTCGCCGCCAGCCACAATGAAATTCTGTACGCCATTTTCTTTTAGCTGGTGTGCTAGCTGGCTGAAGAACTGCTCTACGGCATGGCTTGATGCTTGGGCGCCGTATTGTTCTTGGATCGCTTTCAGCACTTTCGGCTCGGCAGTGGCGTAAACCATAGGAGCGAAATCAGCATCTAGGTTCTCTACTACCCATTGGAATACGGATTCACAGTAATCGTCTTGCTCAAGGCAGGCTTTAACATCCAGTGCCAAGTGCGGTGCTTTTGTGGTGTAGTTAGCAACTTGCTGGTTGGTCATGACTGAGCATGAACCGGACAGCACAACGGTTTTGGCTTGTTGTGGCTTTCCTGATTCTTTCGCCAAAGACTGGTCGCTTAAATGTTCTGTCCAGTTTTTGGCAATACCCGAGGCTAGACCAGAACCGCCGGTTACCAGCTTGAGTGATTTCACCGCTGCACCCAATGTCTCAAGGTGTGACTGGTTGAATGCATCTACGACTGTGTATCGCTTACCTTCTTGAGCAATGGCGGTGAATCGCTCCGTTATTGCCTGGGCACCTTGTTCGATAGTTTGGTAGTTCACCAACCCCGTCGTGCCTTTTGATTGCGCATCCATAAGGCGCACAAGGCTCGAATCTGTCATTGGCGTAACAGGGTGGTTTCGCATGCCGGAATCAGAGAGCAGCTCACCCATCACAAACAGGTGACCATTGAACACAGTCCGGCCATTAACTGGCAGAGCAGGGCAGACGATAGTGAAATCTTCGTTTAGGGCTTCAAGTAGTGCATCTGTTACAGGGCCGATGTTGCCCTCGTTGGTACTGTCGAAGGTCGAGCAATATTTAAAGTAGAACTGCTGGCAACCTTGCTGCTGTAGCCAGTTAAGGGCTGCAACAGACGTATCGATTGCTTCGTCTACCGGGCAAGAGCGTGATTTCAGACTAATCACGACTGCATCGGCTTCTATATCGAGCTTGGTGGTCGGTACACCATTTAGCTGGATGGTACGCATGCCGTTCTCAACTAGAAAACCTGCAATGTCCGTTGCACCGGTAAAGTCGTCGGCGATAACTCCTAGTAGCATGATTTTTGCTCCTTGTTTGGCAGTTCGATGCCATCGAAAATCTTGATCACGGCACTGTCATCTTCTTGGCCAAAGCCAGCATTGCTTGCGCTGGTGAACATGTTTAGTGCTGTGGAGGCTAGCGGGAGTGGGAATTTAAGATCTTTGGCGGTATCGGATACCAAATTTAGATCCTTAACAAAAATGTCGACCATTGACGTTGGTGTGTAGTCACCATCTACAACATGTTTCATGCGGTTTTCGAACATCCACGAGTTACCTGCTGCATTGGTGACAACGTCGTACATCAAATCCAGTGGAATGTTGGCACGGGCGGCCAGTGCCATGGCTTCAGCGCCAGCGGCGATGTGAACACCGGCCAGCAGCTGGTGGATGATTTTTACTGTGGCACCCAAGCCGATCTCAGTGCCAATGTTGTAGACTTTGCCTGCTGTAGCATCGAGTACTGGCTTGAGTTTGGTAAAGGCTGCTTCTGAGCCTGACGCCATAATCGTCATTTCACCGGTGTCAGCTTTTGCTGCACCACCTGAAACTGGTGCATCTAGCATGATTAACTGATGCTCGTGTAATCCCGCTTCAATGTTTTTGGCATCTTCGGCTGAGATAGTCGCAGAGACCATAACGGCTGTACCGGGCTTGAGTTGCGCTGCAAGCTGGTTATCAAAAAGTACCGCTTTAGCCTGACGGGCATTCACAACCAGCAGCAAGACAGCGTCGAGTACTTGGGCGAAGTCAGCACAGTTGTGTGAAACACCTTTTGCACCAGCTTGTTCGAGTTCTTTTAGTGCATCGGTGCTTAGGTCGATACCATAAGTATCAAGGCCAGCACGGATACAAGATTTTGCCGCGCCCATGCCCATAGAACCTAGACCAATTACGGCAACTGATTGTAATTGTTCACTTTCCATTTGCCCCTCCATGTTAACTTTTGTGAATTTGTGTTCTTGTTTGTGATTCTATGATGCTTTTTTGTAAAGGTGAAGGCGTGACTTCACATTTTTTAACGTTATTAGTGATAAAAAATGTGAAAGTCTGATGTGAATATCTGGTTTTTTTAATGAGAAATGTGGAGTTGAATGGTTAACAAACTGAAAAAAGGGAGAATAATCAAACTATGCCCTACCAAATGCTCACATATATTCACATGCGTGGCTGAGTGGTGTTAAGATGCTCGCAAGATAACTATATAGAAGAGCCATTATGATTCCGGCAGAACGACAACGAACTATCCTCTCTTTGTTGGGTAATCAGGAAGTCATTAGCATAAGTGAATTGACTCACCAACTTGATGTATCACATATGACGATCCGTCGTGATATTGCCAAGCTAGAGTCTGACGGGCGAGTAATGTCAGTATCGGGCGGGGTGCAACTGACCGAGAGTATCCATACTGAACTGTCACATGATGTGAAGATTAACCAGCATCGAAATGAAAAGGCTGACATTGGTTTCTATGCCGCCCAACTGATTAAACCGAATATGACGGTTTATCTGGATGCAGGGACGACAACACTGGAAATTGCCCACCAGCTAAATCACCGAGATGATCTTTTGGTGATTACCAATGATTTTGCCATTGCCTGTTATCTGATGAACCATTCCGAGTGCAGTATTTATCATACTGGTGGCAAGGTTGATAAGGGGAACCAGTCTTGCGTAGGGCAGCAAGCGACCCATATATTAAGAGAGATGAACATTGATTTGGCTTTTGTGTCCACCTCCTCTTGGAATCAGCGCGGGATCTCAACCCCAAGTGAAGACAAGGTGTTGGTGAAAAAAGCCATTATTGCTTCATCGCAGCAAAGTTATCTGGTTAGTGATTCATCCAAATACGGAAAGGTGGCAATATTTCATGCCGTTGATATTGAGTGCTTTGATAAAGTGATCACCGACAGTGAGTTTCCTACCAGCTGTATTGAAGACTTCTATGAACGTGGTATTACGGTTGAGGTTGTCTAATGTCATTTATTTGCATCCCTTATATGCAAAAGGGATGCAAATAAATAATTAACTATTGTTACTTGCTTCAATAAAAGGTCGCTGAGCTTCAAACCCATTCATAAATAAGCACCGGTGCGTATATGCAGAAGTAAGTAGCATATGATGATCGACTTCAGTATAGCGTTTCTTCGCACGTTCAGCAAAATACAGATATTCACTGTCTGTACGATTCACAATGGACTCTGCGGCTTTCTCCGGCACATTGAACTCTGAAACTAGAGACTTGTAACTAGAAAGATGAACATTATATCTTTCATTTTCCAAGTACTTAGCTGCTGCTAGGCAGGTTGCTTCTTCATTCAGTTCAAACATCATCTCTTCAGGTGCAAGTTGGCGAGGTTGAGCTGTTTGACTTTTTTCTGCAAGAGCTGTGGTGCTGACTAAAGCACAAGACAGCGTCATAAATAGGAGAGTTACTGATTTCATATTCATAGCATTTAAGGAAATTTGCTAGAGAATATCGATAATCAATTACAGTTTAATTGAATTCGCCCTGCAACGATTGCAGAAAGAAAAACCAAATAGTGTCATCTTTTATTTGTAGATTACCCCCTGTTTGTTCTTAGCGATAATAATAGCAGTGGTAATCATGCAAAATAATACATGGAAGCGTTCACTTGTAGCGATGTCAATTATTGCAACGTTAGCGGGTTGTAATAGTTCTTCATCAGAAGATTCTGGTAAAACATCACCCAAACCGGATACAGCACTAAAAGTTGGCCTACTACCTGACACCCAAGGAGGTGGTTGGAATGTCGCCATTCATCCGATGGAAGCGGTTCTTGCAAAGCATCAGGAAGAGGGGGTAGGTGTCGTTATTCCTGTTGGAGATTTAACCGATAACGGTTCAACTAAAGAGTGGGAGCAATGGCGCTCTGTTGCTGATAAATATCGTGAAGCGGGTATGGAGTTCCTGCCGGTCATGGGCAACCATGAAACGAGCTGGGCATATACTGTCGAGTGGATCGATAACATGCGTCACTTCATTCCTGAAGACGCGGTTCATATGCCCTCAGCTGAGTGGCTGAATTACTATGTCATTCGTGACAACGTCTTAATGATCGGTTTGGCATACTACAACCTGCCCATTGCGTTTGGTTGGATCCAGGATGTTATTGCCGAAAATGAAGACCAGTTTGATCACGTGGTGATAGCCAGTCACGATGGCCTTGTCGGTGCCAAATATGGCCAAACTCGCGAGCAAATTGTCCAAGGGGTAAAAGATGACAACCGCTTGTTTGACATTCACAAGGATATTCGTGAACTTTTTGCTGAGTATGATGTGATTTGGGTCCAAGGTCATGAACACATGTATCAGCGCTCGCAAATTCATGCACGAGTATACGGTTCGAATGATCCGGGTGGCCGCAGTAATGTCGATACGCTTGCTTCGACCCCAAGCGGCGGTAACTACCGTATGCCTTCGTACACCCAGATTGTGAGTGGTAACGCTTCCTATAAAGGCTATGAATACCGCTATGGTGAGCGCGAACTTATTCAAGATGTCATCCAGCATAAGATGGCAACAATGAAGAGTGAATATGATTCGAACCATTTTGATGCCAATGCGGCGATCCTAAGCTTCGATGGTAACCGCGTTGATTACCATGCCTACTACGCGCCTCACAGCATTGGTAAAAATGAAGAAGGCATGAAGGAGCTTGAAAACCCAAACTGGACATTGATGGATACCTTCAGCCGTACGTTGGATCGCTGTGAAGCTTTGATTTACCCTAATTCTATCCCTGACGGCCAGCGCCCAATTCTGAACCATATCGTTGAGTATAAAACCAATGACTGCTTGGGTTACGATGGTTCTTCTGCTCGATTGGTAGGTGGAACCAATAATACTTTCAACCGTGTTGATACGACGGAACGCACTATGGGCTACAACGCAGGTTTGACCCGGGCTGAAACCATGAACGACATGATGCGCCTGACCTATCAATTCTTGTTTACTCAGAACAAAGCATGGGATCCAAACCTTAATAGTGCCGAGCGCGTTTATCCGGGTGAGCAAGGCACTGATGATACTGGTGCAGAGACCGGTAATGTTGTTGTGCCTGCAACAACAATCGATATGAAAAAACATGTCACCTTGAGTTGGTTGCCGAAGACAAATGAAACCCGCTCTGACATTTTGATTGTGAGTGGTATGCAAAACCATGGTGGCGTGTACCAAAATGCCTATGGCGGTGAAAAAAACCTACGAGTCAGCCCGGGGTTACCGGGCTCTCAGCCTGATGGTAGCACGAAGCTTGGGCATCGAGATTTACCAATAACAGCTACCCAAGATTGGGATGTTGAAGAAATCATCGCTGACAAATATGGTGTGCAGTTTACGGCTGATGCTGATTTAAATGCTAAGGGAATGGCCTTGGGTGAGCAAGTTAATGGCGTGTGGAAACCGTTGGTCACTGAAAACTGTGTTATTGATGCACCTTGGGATGAGTCTTTCTTGAGCAATGAACCCGTTCGCGATGCAGACTGTGCTGGCCAGGCGGTTGTGGGCTACGATAGCCAATATGGTAACCGCTGGTGGATGATTGCTGATCGCGATTTAGAGATCGCTTTAATTAAGCAATAAGTAACAAGCATAGTTCAAAAAAGCGAATCAAAAACACCTACATTAAGCCATCAGGTTATGTCTGATGGCTTTTCTTTTCGACTATCTGGATAAATGGAGCAAATGTCAAAAAATCACCTTAAGTTACTAACATAACAAGATCATTTCCTATAATCTAACTAATAGCATTTGCGTTAATTTCCACCCGTGTCCTTTCCATCACAGTTTTCATTAACCTTTTAATCATTTTAACTTTGTCGGAGCGTAAGCTCCATTGTGTCGATTTTGAGGGGATTATTATGCTTAATTTTGCAAATAGCAGAGCCTTGAAAACTAAACAGGCTAAAGTGACCACCGCTTCTAACATCATAAAAGATGTGGTCTTGGTTGATCTTGTAGAGCTGTATTCTTCGGCTGAAATTGAACTGCTACAACAATCGTTGCAACTTATTGATAGTGGAAAAACGCGCATTCAGTGCTTGAAAGAAAAGCGGAAACAAGAAGAAAAGCAAAGAGAAAGTGCCGAAAAAGCACTTCATGATGCAGCCTATGCTAAGGCTTTATTAGCCCTTGATTCTATGTCGCTGTCAGAACTCTATTTCTTGAGTGTGTGCTTCTCATATTCGTCTGCTACGGTGGTGGAGCTGGTTCAGGATTATGATCATCAACACTATTTATCATCTGTGCAGCGGTGGTTAGATACAGGTAGTAATGATGAAGTCCATTTCGAACAATCTCCTGAAGAGGTGCGTGAAGAGTGGCAATGTGGAATAGCAAAAGCCGCGGTTGAAGCGATAAGCTGGCCATACTTGAAATTTCACCGAGATTACCAAGAGTCCAGTGTGGTTTACATTGCACCGAAAGGACTTTCCGATGACTTCCCTCAATCCATTTATACCGCTGTAATAGAAAAGAATCAGTCAAACTTAACCGCAGAGAGCCTAACCGTTATAAACGCGATTGCTGCTTATGAAAACAATGCCGAAAAAGTGAGGAAAATTTTAGAAAGACTCGCTCTCTGAATCCTACATCTTGAGGTAGTTTGGTATAAAGGCCAGCTTCGGAAGGATGTAAGCTGGCCACATCTTGCTATTGAATTTATTGAGCAGTAGACGGTGTCTTTATGCGGAAGGTGTTTTAACAACGAGGTTATTTTTATTGTCGCGGCTTTGGCGGATCAGCTCATCGCCCATAATCACATCCTCTGATTTTGCCAAGCGATCGTAAAGTAACACGTTCACCGTTGCTGCAAGGTTCATACAGCCTACAGTCGGTACATATACAACCGCGTGTGCTTGATCGACAACCTCTTGAGCAATAGTGCCATCTTCTGGGCCAAACACATATAAAGCATTCTCGGGGTGTTGGAAGGCAGGCAGAGCAACAGCACCTTCTGCTAGCTCTACACAGACTATCTTGGTATCGGAAGGGAGATCATCAAGCAGTGATTGCACATTTGTCAGCGGGATTTTACTCGATACGCTTTTGGTGTCTGTTTGAAACTTCGCAGCCTTATCGTAACGCTGGCCGGTGTATGTTACTGAGTCGACACGATAACAACCTGCAGCGCGCATTACTGCACCAACATTTGTTGGGCTTTTAGGGTTACTTAGTCCAATACTGACTCGGGTGTTTTTCATTGATGATTTCCGCTGACCTTATAGTAAGCGCGGTATATTACCAGAGAGGTTGAATGAGGGGTAGGTGGGCGTATTTCGGTGTTTCCAGGTAACTCGTAGAAATACTCTATAACGTAAGGGTATTGTACATAAATACAGCAAACGATACCTTTTAGTATGGCTTAGCAGTAGTAAACGTTGGCTAAGTCACTAAATCATAATAATTTACTGTCTACACTGGATGTAACTGATTGTTTATGGAGGGAGCCATATGACTATTCAACCGCTAAGCAGTGATAAACTGTATCGCGCCTCAGAGCTGAATGGCTTGCCTGAAGATTGTAAGTCGACCAAGAACCTTACTCCGCTTGATGAAATTGTTGGACAAGAACGCGCCCAGAAGGCCGTTGAATTTGCCATGTCGATCAAGGAAAAGGGGTATAACATCTATGCCATCGGTCGTAATGGCCTAGGTAAGCGCACCATGGTTCTGCGCTACCTCAACCGCCACGACCCTAATGGCAACGGTAACCCACTGTATGATTGGTGTTACGTTGCTAATTTCGAGGAAACTCGTATCCCGAAGGTACTTAAACTGCCAGCGGGGAGCGGCCATGCATTCAAAAAAGATATCGAAAAATTGATGACGCGTCTTGTCAAGGCGTTGCCTTTGGCATTCGATAATGAAATGTATTATAGCCGCTCGGAAAAACTGAAAAATCAGCTTACTCAGAAGCAAGAGAGTGCATTACTGACGTTAACCCAAGAGGCCAAAGAACACAGTGTTAGCTTGTCTGTCACGACGACGGGTGAGTATCAATTAATTGCTCTAAATGGTGAAGAGCCCCATACCGAAGAAACATTTGCGCAGCTATCAGAAGAAGATCAACAGGTGTTTGAAGATACGATCAACGAGCTGGAGCGCCAGTTGCGTGGTATTGTTCGCCAACTTACTGAATTGGAAGAAGAGTTTTCCGATAAGATCCAAAAGCTCAATGAAGAAGTGGCCCTTGATGTCGTTTCGCATTTCATCAAAACATTGAAAGAAGAATATAAGCCCCTTCCTGAAGTGACGGCCTATCTAAAAGCAATGCAAGCAGACATCCTCGAGAATCTTGATATTTTCTTGGAAGAGAGCGAAGAGCAAGTGGCCCTTGCATATGCCGCGTTAGATAAAAAAATGCCACGTCGCTATCAAGTCAATGTGCTGGTCAACCAAGATGAATCGAAGTTTCCTATTGTGGTTGAGGAAAGCCCAAACTACCACTCGATCTTCGGTTATGTCGAAAACGCGACATACAAAGGTACCGTTTTTACCGACTTCTCGCTGATCCGCCCGGGTAGTTTGCACCGTGCCAACGGTGGGGTATTACTGATGGATGCGGTTAAAGTGCTGGAGCGACCTTATGTGTGGGACGGCCTGAAACGTGCATTGCGGTCTCGTAAACTGAGCGTAAGCTCGCTGGAGAAAGAAGTGACACTATCAGGAACGATTTCACTCGATCCTGAAGCGATCCCGCTTAATGTTAAGCTTATCTTATTTGGTGATTACCAAACGTACCAGTTGCTCCAGCATTATGATCCCGAGTTCAGTGAGCTGTTCCGTGTTACCGCTGATTTTGAAGATGAAATGAACCGTACCGATGAATCGGAAGCACAGTACGCCAAGTTTATCTCAAGCATTGTTAACGATAACAAGATGCTGCACTGTGATCGTAAAGCCATTGGCCGGATCATTGAATACAGCTCTCGCCAAGCGGATGATCAGAACAAGTTGTCTTTGCACTCGGCCGACATTGCTAATCTGCTTCGTGAGTCCAATTATGTGGCGAAGTCGTCCAATGCCACAATGATCAGGGCGAATCATGTTGAGCTAGCGCTGAGCAATCAGGAAATGCGGGTCAGCAGGCTCAAAGATCACGTGATGCAGACGTTTACCAATGGCACAACGCTGATCGACACTGATGGTGAAGCGGTCGGACAGATTAATGCTTTGTCGGTGATTTCAACCTCGGACTACCAGTTTGGTTCTCCTAACCGGATCACTGCGACGACATCTTATGGTGACGGTGGTGTGTTTGATATTGAGCGCAGCGTTGATTTGGGTGGCCGCATTCACTCAAAAGGGGTGATGATTTTATCGGCATATCTTGCATCCGTGTTTGGTCGCAATAAGCGTATCCCGTTAACCACCCACCTGACTTTTGAGCAATCCTACGGTGGTGTTGATGGTGATAGCGCATCAATGGCCGAGCTGTGTGCCATTGTTTCGGCTTTCTCGCAAATTCCACTGCGTCAGGATGTGGCAATTACCGGTTCGATGAATCAGTTTGGTGCAGCCCAGCCGATCGGTGGCGTGAATGAGAAAATTGAGGGCTTCTTCGATGTTTGTGGCATCAAAGGGCGAGCGCCGAACCAAGGTGTGATTATTCCTCAATCCAATGTTCATAACTTGATGCTGCGAAAAGATATTGTCGATGCCGTTGAAAAAGGTGACTTTAAGATCTGGGCAATTCGTCATGTAACAGAAGCGATTGAAATTTTGATGGGGCAGGCTGCCGGACAAGCAGGCTTGGATGGTATTTACCCTGTTGATAGTGTATTGGGCCAAGCACAGCTTAAACTCAATGCATTGAGATAGTTACCAGATCATGACGACTAAAAAAGACCGCCATTGGCGGTCTTTTTTATTGGTGTCGCTTAGTGTTTGCTTTACGATTTGCTTGGCGTGGCGCGTTGGCTGCCGAAGATGTTTATCAGTGTACCGATAATGATCAGGCTTCCGCCGATTAGTGTCCAAACCGATGGTAGTTCGTTAAATAGGAATGCCCCGAGCAGGATTGAAAATACCACTTGAATGTAAGAGTAGGCCGTTGCCTTGCTCGCGGCTTCTGTTTGCATCGCTTTGGTTAGGCACACTTGCCCAATCTGAGTGAAGATACCCACTAATAGCAGCAACCCAGCTTCAAACAGCGTTGGCATTTGGATATCACTACCAAGCAGGATGAGTGATAACGGAAGAGCAATGAACGGGAAGTAAAACACGATAACCGAACTGTCTTCACTTTTGCTCAAGCGTTTCACAATGGTATAAGCCACGGCACTGAAAAATGCCCCCATCATCGCGATGCCCACGGCAAAGGTCGGTAGTTCGGTGGCGTTGCTGGCGAGCATGTTGGGTTTCACAGTAATGACTAGCCCAAGGATACTCAGAGCAATGCAGATGATAGTCGAAAGCTGAATCCGCTCTTTGAGAAACAGCAGAGCGAGTACTGCTGTAAATACAGGGTGCAGGTATTGCAAGATAGTTGCTTCGGCCAAAGGCAGATGGGCAATGGCGTAGTACACACAAATCAGGCCTAAGGTACCGACGGTTCCCCTGGCGATGAGTAACGGTTTGTTATTTCCCCATACCGGAATTTTCTTGCGCTTAATGTCGAGGTAGCTGAGTACTAGAGAGATAAGTGCCCTTGCCGCAACGATTTGGAATACCGGCATACCAGAAGCACTGACTAATTTTACGCATGCCGCCATGAGCGAGAAACCCAATGCGGATAACAACATATACCGTAAACCGACAGGAAGTTGGTTAAAAATGGAGTTTTTAAGGAAAGAGGGGTATAGGGTTTTAAGCATTGATGGAATTGAAACCTCAGCGTTTGTAATGCAGCAAAAAAATGTTATCCCAAATGATAATGGGAATCGATGGCGCAATTCTGCCTGAAAATCATGCATAACGCATTAGATATGTGTGATGAATATTGTGAAATATAAATCAAGCAGTGTAAGCTCAGTTCGCCATTGAATACCTCAAAGCCTAATGTAAAAAGCCAGTTGTGAATATCAACTGGCTTTCTGGAACATTAACAGAGCGTGGTGTTATTTATGATAACTAGCTGTCATCGTTATTGTATTGTGCGAATGATTTCTTATTTTGGGCGTTAATGTACTCAGCGGTGATCACCGGTTCATATCGGACTTCATCTGAGTTGTTCAAGCCCATGTCACGAGGGTCAATAACCGCATCAGGTGTTGGGTCGAAGAAGATGGCGATCGAATGGCGCTCGTTGCCGGAGCGGTTAATAACTCGGTGCAGGTTTGAACTAAAACGATCATTCGACCAACGGTGCAACAAGTCACCTACGTTGCATACCAAGGTGCCAGGTATAGGTACAGCTGTTACCCATTCGTTATCTTTGGTCAGCACCTCCAGCCCGCCGTTCATGTCTTGCAGCAGCAAGGTTAAAACGCCGTAGTCGGTATGTGGGGCAGAGCCATAGCGCTCTTCGGCCTCGTCTTGTGCTGTTGATACTGGATAATAAACCAATTGACCACGCGCAAGCGGTGTTTGGTATCGCTTGGCGAAGAAGTCCTTCTCTAGACCAAGGGCGATAGCAACGGCTGAGAGAATTTTATGACCGACCTGGCATGCAGCGTCATAGTAGGGAAGCAAATCGGATTTCAACTCAGGTGCAGAGTTATCAGGCCATAAATTATCTGCAATAAGGGGGAGTTCAGCTCGTTTCTGGTTGAGCGCTTCGGTCCATTGTTCTGGGCCCCAGAAGAATATTTCTTTTAAGTCATGGGTCTTATTACCTTCCAGTGTCGCCATGCCTGGTGCGAGCCAACCGCGCTGGCTGGTATTGACCGGAATTTCGTTCTTGGCTGCTTGCGGTTTGGCAAAAAAGCCGCGCATTGCAACCCCAGCATCATCGATGATTTGCAGAGGAATACCATGGTTTGCGATATAGAAAAAACCCTTATGAGTGACAGCATCGAGGATTTGCTTGGCAACGGCGTCGACATTATCACCTTCGATAAGCGGTGCGATATCAATGACTGGAATATCGTCAGTGGTGATAGTTTTGGCTAAACCATATTCGGCATTTCGAATGGCTTCAATCTGGGCTTCTTTATTCATTGGCACGGCTGGTACAAGGGTATCGGTAGTCATAGTCTTCCTCTCGACTGAGTTAATCCGTTATCTCGCTGAATTAATTTTGTATTCTTAACTTTATTCAAAGATGTATACAGTTTATCGGGTGTAAAGAAAAAGTGTAGCCATCTTGTTATGAAAGTGTGATCGAGTGAGGTTTTGAATGCGTGATTTTGCTTTGGCTAAAACTTGCGAATATTCTTCATTTTCATAATCCAGCACTAACTTTTGATGCTCTGCTTGGGATAGAACTTGACTCGGGTTAAGCAAACTGAATACAGTTCATCGAGAATCTATGAAAAAAGAAAAATAAAAATGCCTAGCTCAGTCACTGATAAGCCTATGAAAAAAACAACAAAATCAAATGATGACATTAATGTGTACCAAACCGTTCGTGATATGGCGATTTCGTTTCACTTTAAGCCAGGGGAGCGGATAAACGAAGGTAAGCTTGCTGCCTATCTCGGCATAAGCCGCACACCCCTACGTGAGGCAATGCAAAAGCTGGTATCGGACAAACTATTACGCTGGGAAAGAAATAAGGGCTTCTTTTGTCATATGCTGGACGAGAAAGAGGTCTTCGATTTGTATGAGTTTCGCAAAATCATAGAACAACAGGCGACTTACCTTGCGGCTGAGCGTGCAACTGACGAGGAGTTGCAGGCGCTAAAGGCGGCGGCAATTGAATATTCACAACTAGGTGATGATACACCCAAAGAAGTATTGCTCGACTTTGACCAAAAGTTACACCAACAATTAGTGATGTTATCTGGCAATCAGGAGTTAGCGGAAGCGTTGAAGAAAATCAATCAACGAATCTATTTTATCCGCTGGGTTAACCTGACCGATCGACCAACCGGCAATGAATCTGAACATATTCATATTATTGAAGCTTTGATTGCACGTGATGCAGCCAAAGCAATGGCCATCATGGGGAACCACGTCGAAAAGCGAAAAGAGCAAATTTCCAATTATATCCGAGAAGGCTATGGTCATATTTACACAGGTAACACACCTAATATTGTTTAGCCGCTCAAAACCTTATTAGCTGGTTGCCTCTTTAATCGGTCTGATCCTGTAAAGGTCAGGCCGTTTTTGTTTATGTTGATTTTACATTTTCATCACATTTTAATCACTCGTAATTGACCTTTTATATTCGGTTCTGTATACAGTTTAGAATACAGAAAAGAATGCGGCCTGCGTGACATAAATATTACAGCGCAAGGAATTCGTTTAGAAAGTGAGGGAAAACAATGAAAATGCTCAATAAAGTCGTACTTTTATCCGCTGCAATGCTTGTTCCTGTTGCTAGTCATGCAGAGACCATTGAATGGACATCAGGCCAGTTGGGTGGTGGTTGGTATAGCATGTCATCCGGTTTGGCGAACCTGATCAAGAAAGACAACCCAGAATTTAACCTCAAAGTAGTTCCAGGTGGTGGTACGGCTAATCCAACTAAGGTGAATCGTGGCCGAAGTCAGATTGGCTGGGGGCTAGATACTTTTACGTATCAGGCCTATACAGGTACGGTACTGTTCAACGGTAAACCACACGACGATCTGCAAACTATTGGTATGAGCTTTTCGGATGTGTATAGCCACTTTATTCGCGCAAAAGATGCGCAATACCAGTCGTTAGAGGAAATCCTTCAGGGCAAGAATGTGAAGCTCGGCATTATTCAGCGTGGTTCGTCTGGCGAACAAGCATTCCGCTGGATCATGGAAGCGAATGATACGGATTACAATACGCTTCGGAAAAAGCAGGGCTTTAAGATCAATCATGGTAGTTTTGCTGAGCTAAGCTCGCAGTTCAAAGATGGTCAGATTGATTATGTCTTCGGTAACCTAGGTTTGCCGGGAGCTGTCGTAATAGAAATGGGGCAGTCACGTGATCTGGCGTTTGTTGAGTTTTCCGAGCAACAGCTTGAGAAGCTGAATAAAAACTACGGTCTACTGCCAACGGCTATTCCTGGTAAAACGTACCAAGGGGTGGCCGAGGATTCCCATACCATCAAGATGGCAACAACCTTGATGGTAAATAAATCGGTTTCAAACGAGACGGTGTACAAGATCACCAAGTCATTGTGTGATAACCAAGCTCAATTGCCATCGATTCACGATAGCATGTCAGTATTCGATTGCGCGACTTCAATGCAAGATGCACCCGCTCCAATCCATCCCGGAGCTGAGCAGTACTTTAAGGAAAAGGGCTACCTGTAATCCTTCGTTTTACGCCGTAATGATAAGCACAAGCAAGTTTGCTTGTGCTTATTCATGATCGTATTCATTAGCCCGAAATGGAGTTTTGTCATGGCTACTGATGTTAAGGGATCTCAACCACAGCAGACTGACTTTCAGCGTCTGCTGATGCTATTTATCATGGGCTGGGCTGTGGTCAGTACTTGCTTCCACTTCTACAGCGCATTCATTGGTTATCTAGAGCCGCGAACCCAACGCTCAATTCATTTACTATTTTTACTTCCTCTTATATTCCTTGTGACACCTGGGCGTAAAACGTCAGTCGGTCAGGGCCATTTTTATTTACCGGGCTGGTCTGGTTTTTTACTGTTTTTTATCGCCATTATTCCTTTTGCTTATTCATGGTTGGAAGCGGAGAGGATCAACTATCGCCTTGAAGGCGTCGATGAGATCCTTCCCGTAGAAATGGTGATGGGGACTGTCGCGACTTTATTGATTGTTGAAGCGATCCGCCGAGCTGTGTCTCCTGTGCTTGCGGGCTTGGTTGCTATTAGTATTGGCTACTTGTTTGTCACTGATTATATGCCGGGAGTGCTGCACTATCGTCCGATTGGCTATGATGAAATTGTAGAAACCTTATTCTTGATGAGCGGGCAGGGGATTTTAGGTTCGATAACCGGTATCGCTGCTACTATGGTTGCTATTTTCATCGCTTTTGGTGCATTTATGGAAGCTAGCGGTACAGGTCGTCTGTTCACCAATGGTGGTGAGATGATTGCTGGGCGCTATGCGGGTGGGCCAGCGAAGGTGTCGGTCGTAACATCGGCTTTCTTTGGCACCATGAGTGGCTCCGCGTCATCGAATGTGTTCACCACTGGCTCATTTACGATCCCGATGATGAAGCGTATTGGCTATCGTCCGCAGGTCGCAGCAGGCATTGAGACCGCAGCGAGTGTCGGGGGGCAGAGTGCTCCACCAATTATGGGGGCTGGTGCTTTCATTATGGCCGAGATGACCAATACACCTTACTCCGATATCATTGTTGCGGCAGTGCTGGGATCGTTTTGTTTCTTTACGTTGGTGTTTATCTCGGTTCACCTTGAAGCGAAAAAGAATAACCTAAAAGGCATGGATCCTGCTGATCTGCCAACCTTTAAAGATATCGCTAAAGATCTTCATCTGCTTATCCCAATTGTTGTCTTGATTGCCTTGCTGATGATGCGTTATTCGCCGCATACCGCGGCATTGTATTCGGTCGTCGCAACACTGGTGATTACATCACTTAAACGCAGTAGCCGATTTGATCTTAAGAAGCTTCTGAATGTGATGTATAAAGCGGGCGTAAACACTGCACCGATCGCCATCGCCTGTGCGGGGGCTGGGATCATTGTTGGCGTACTGACCAAAACGGGGTTAGTCGTATCAATTGGCAGCATTATTTCTGATGTATCTGGTGGAAGCCTGTGGTTAGCCGCATTGATTTTGATGTTTGTCACCTTGGTGATGGGTATGGGTGTACCAACCACCGCCGCGTATGTCATCACCTCGGCGATTGGCGCACCCATGCTGATCAATGAGTTTGGTGTACCGGTACTGGCTGCTCATATGTTTGTGTTTTACTTTGCGATATTGGCTGATGCAACACCTCCGGTATCCATTGCATCATATGCGGCGGCATCCATCGCCCGTTGCAATCCGTTGGTCACGGGCTTGCATGCGTCAAGGATGGCAATAGCAGGTTATATCGTTGGCTTGAGTTATCTGTTCGTGCCGGAAATGCGGATGGAAGGAGAAGTGCAAAATATTGTTGGGCACCTTATCGCCATCATTGGCGGGTTGACCCTGGTTGCTGGTGCAATCACTGGGTATTTAGGCAGCAAGCTCAATGTCTTGATGAGAGCTGTGTTGATCGTCACAGGCCTGTTCTTGGCTTTGTATTCAGACTTAAGCTTGATAGTCCGAGTTGGTTCGGTTATCTGTATCCTAACCGGATTGGTCTATGTGCCTAAGATAATGCGAAAGGATCTGAATCAAGAAAAGGAGATCGCTCAATAAGGGTAATATTGCGCTCTTAATGGAGAGACACCCGACGAGGAGCTGGCAGTAGCCGGCTCCTTTAAGTTTAGGGATACAGACCGCTCCTCCAGAACGACTGTTTCTAAGGGACTAAAAAGATGAAAAGGTTAAACGAGCTCAGCCAACTCTTTGCTGCGCTTTGAGGCGGCATTAACTGCTTTGCTTACCAATTGATTGAGCTCTTGTTGTGCCATGAAGATGTTCAACGCTGCCTCAGTTGTCCCTTTGGGGCTTGTCACATCCTGACGAAGTTCTGAAACTTCTTTCTCCTCTACCGATACAAGGTGTGCAGCCCCGGTAACGGTATTGATCGCGAGTGCTTTGGCAAGATCTTCTGGTAAACCGACTTTCTTGGCGGCATCAATTAGACACTCGGTAAAGTGGAATAGATAGGCTGGACCACTGCCGCTAACGGCGGTTACAGCGTCCATTAATGATTCATCTTCCACCCAATAGAAATTACCCAGTAAAGAGAATAGCTTTTTACAGACGCTTCTTTGTTGCTCTGAAACGTGTTGATTGGCGCAACCAACCATCACCCCGCGTTGGACTAAAGCTGGGGTGTTGGGCATGACACGAATGATACTCCTTATGTTGGGGATCAGTTCACCGAGTGATGCGTTGGTAACGCCAGCAGCAACAGAAATCAGTGTGGCATCGGAGTGAATGAAGTCTCGATATAGCGGCAGTATTTTTTGTACCATCTGCGGTTTTATAGCCACCATGACAAAATCAAACCTGATTGCGGGCAGTGCAGTTGGTGTTGCGTAAGCCTTCACCTCTCCTGCTTGGACAAGAGGTTGTAATGCGTCGATATTGGGATCGACGATATAGATATTGCGACCGTCAATACTGTCATTTAACCACCCTTGAATGATTGCGCTGCCCATCTTTCCACAGCCGATGACAAGAATGGACGATGGGCCGGTATGCTTCATGGTGTGACGAGTAGATGTTGAGTTCATTGCTATCTCCGTTGCTGTATACAGTTGAGAATACAGGTTATCATCTCGCCAAATGTGCCAACAATATCTTAACATCTTCATTGTGATCTAATGCAGCATATCATTGTTGATTAAGTTGTTGTTTAGATATGGTTAATCATTTATTTAGAGCTTTTATGAAAGCATTTCTTCCGGAAATATGAATGCCTACAATATAAATTCGATATGATTCCGGAATGTGGAATTAATTGTTTCGATTCTTTGTTTTTGGTGATTGTGTTCACAATAATGATATTTGTTGTGATTAGTTTCATATGTAACCTTGTGCCTTGGGACTCTTTACCCTAATAATTGTGTTAATGAAATGTAAATGCGGTTGTCAGGGAGAGCTTATGCTGAAGTCAGTTCGTTTAAATAAAGAGATTCATCGTACTGTGACAGCCCAAGAAATGCAGTTATTCGGCGAGCTCACATGGCTACTTCTTCAATCACCGATACATACCGATTACCCATTGAGTGTTTTAAATGATCGTTTCATACATGCATGCCATATAGGCCAGTGTCAGTTGTATTATGATCAATCAGGTCCTATCGGCGTGGTTACCTGGGCTAAGGTTTCCAAAGAGTGGCATGAGCAAATGCTGAATGACGATATCTGGCCGCCGACAAGCGAATGGAACAAAGGCGATTACCTCTGGTTTATGGACTTTATTGCCCCATTCGGCCACTGTCGGCAAATACGTCGTGAGCTAAGTAAGCAATTCGGTAAAACAGATAAAGCTTGGTGTCGAAGAATTAAAACAAATAGAAAGCAAAGTCATATTTGCCAGCATCACCGCGGCTACTTACTCCAGCATTAAATAATCTCAGAATTGATGCTTAATTTGTCCGCAGTGGGTGCGGTCAATAACTTTATTGCATCGATATCAAGTAACTGACACGCAACGAAAGGAATTGTTCATGGCAACGAGAAAGTACCAGGGCGGCAATGGCGCCGATCGCCTCCATGCAGGACATGCAACACATAAAAGTATTATTTCTGGTGGTGGTGGGAATGATAATTTAAGTGCAGGACATACAACATGGGAATCATTTATTTATGGTGGTAGTGGTAACGATGTTATAGGTAACTACAATAAAGCCCTTAATAAAATCCATATTTGGGATGGATCAGGAGATGACTATGTCAATGTTGGAGCCGTTAATGTCAATATATATGCAAGTTCGGGAAATGATACCTATAAAGTGACTTCAGGTTCTAATGTATATATCGAATTAGGCACTGGAGAAAAAGATGTCACGGTTAATTATGTTGGTTCACAAGCAACAGTGGTAGAAAAAGGGTATTGGTATGACCGAGATATTAATGTTAGTTCGGCGAACACTAATATTACAACGGGGTACGGCAACGATACGATTTATGCATGGGGGACTTTTAGTAGTAAGGTCACCTGTATGGGCGGGAACAATAATGTGGTGGCCAAAGGGGCTGGCGTTGTTGTTCGTACCGGTAGTGGTCATGACACTATTTATACCAGCTCGGTGAAATCTGATGTGCATAGTGGTGATGGTGACGATTGGATCGTATCCCATGGGGCTGGTGTTAAGGTTTACACCGGCTGGAACGGAAACAATTATGTCTATGCTGGTGGCGCCGATGCCAATATTTGGACGGGTAACGGCCATGATGAGATAGAGGCTCGTGGCATCAATGCCTATATTCGCTCTGAAGGTGGTAATGACATCATCAATGTTCGCGCGGCGGGTGCGACTGTTCATGCGGGAAGTGGAAACAATCGAATCGACGTAAGAGCTGCCGGCGCCAATGTAACAGCAGGAAATGGGCATGACTATGCCTATATTGGTGCGGCAGTCGGTAATGTCAATTTAGGTTCAGGCAATAACACTGTTGATTACTATGCTGTTGGTGGCACCGTCACTGTGGGGTCGGGTAACGATCGGATAAATGTTCGGGCTGTTGGCGTCAATATGAATGCTGGTAGTGGTAACAATTACATTGATGTACGAGCCGCTGGCGCGCGAATAACCGCTGGTAACGGTAATGATACTGCCTATATTGGTGCAGCCGTTGGTCTTGTTGACTTAGGTGGTGGCCATAATACCGTCAATTATCATGCGGTTGGCGGTGAGGTTAGGGTTGGTAGCGGCAATGACCGAATTAATGTGCGGGCGGTAGGGGTCAATATGAATGCTGGCCACGGCAATAATCATATTGATGTCAGATCTGCCGGCGCTCGAATTACAGCAGGTAATGGTAATGATTATGCCTATATTGGGGCTGCCGTTGGTTTAATTGATTTAGGCAGTGGGCATAATACGGTGGATTTTCATGCTGTTGGCGGTAGTGTTCGTGTCGGGGATGGTAATGACCGAATAAATGTTAGGGCTGTTGGCGTCGAGGTTGATGCTAAAAATGGTAATAACCATATCGATATTCGTGCTGCTGGAGCGCGAGTGACTGCCGGTAATGGCAACGATTACGCCTATGTTGGAGCGGGAGTTGGGTTGCTCGACTTGGGGCATGGTAATAACCATGTGGTATTGCACGCAGCTGGCGGTAATGTTTTTGTCGGGGATGGAAACGATAGGATAGAAGTTAAAGCCGTTGGGGTGAAAATAGATGCCAAAAATGGTGATAATACTATTCTTGTTAGCTCTGCAGGTGCTGAAATTAAGTCGGGAAGTGGTCGGGATTATATTGAATCTCTTGCTGTTGGAGGACAGTTAATAGATTCCGGTAATGGCAATGATCATATTAAAGCTCATGGTGGAGCTAATATCATTTCGGCTGGATGGGGAAATAATACTATTGAAGCGATTGGTGGTTTAAATATCGTTCAAGTTGCCCATGATGATAATGATATATCAGCTTATGGTGGACTTAATGTTGTATTGGCTGGTCATGGAAGAAACGCTATCGATGCATTCGGTGGTGGTAATTTTGTCTTTACTGGTAATGGAAGAAATAATATTCATGCCGTGGGTGGCTTGAATATCGTTTTTGCAGGAGATGGTAAAAACATTATCCGTGCTGAAGGTGGCTTTAACATTATCGGTACTGGAAACGGTGGTGGCAATGGCGCCTCGTCTGTTGGGCAGGTGACTTACGGCGAAGTTGCCGGCAATGAAATACGCGCTTATAGTTTTGGCAATTTTATATTAACCGGCGATGGCGACGACAAGGTACGTGCGGGTGGTTTACTTTCAATCGTCACTGAAGACGGTGATGACTTCGGCAAGGACACAGGTATTGATCATCTCAAAAATCTGGCCAATGTCACTAGCGCGGGTAATATCGTGCTGGCCGGTGAAGGAAACAATGTCGTTAAAGCTTATGGCGGCGGTAATTTAATCCAAACGGGCTCGGGTGACGATCTTATCGTTGCATTCGGATACGCCAACATCGTTATTGCAGGTGATGGTAGTAACGATATCACGACACTGGGTGCTTACAATATTGTCTGGGGTGGGCGAGGGGATGACTCGCTATGCTCGATGGGTGACACCAACGCTTTCCTTGCTGGGGATGGCAATAATGTAATGACTGCTATCGGGTTGAATAATCTGTTTGTGAGCGCTGGCGGCAACGATGATGTCATGGTTGCTGGCTCTAACAATATTATGGTTATGGGCGGAGGGGATAATGTCGGTGTTGCTATCGGCGCAAACAACCTATTCCAGGGGGCAAGTGGCAATGATAGTTTCTTTGGGTTAGGTAACAACAACGTCATGCTGGCCGGTAATGGCGAAAACTTCTTGGTGGGTGTCGGCGCTAAGAATGTATTCTGGTCGGGCGATGGTGACGATACATTACTTGCTATCGGCCAAACGAATATCATGCTGGCCGGTAATGGTGAAAACAGCGTTATGGCTGCAGGTATGGATAACATCATCCTAACCGGTAGCCAGCAAGATTCAGTTGCCGCATTAGGCTCAAAGAATATCATCTCAACGGCATCGGGTGCCGACACCATCTATGCATTCGGCTATTCCAATTTTGTCCATGCTGGCGGAGACAACGATGTTGCCTTTATGGGCGGGCGTGCCAATGTCGCGTTAATGGGGTGGGGCGATGACATAGTTGCAGCCGCTGGACAGCATAACATTTTGCTCACCGAAGGCGGTGACGATGTGGTGTTATCTATCGGGCAAAATAATGTTGTTATGGCAGGGAGTGGCGATGACACCATCATGTCTTTCGGAAAAGAAAATTGGATAGCCGCTGGTGGAGGGGCCGATATTATTTTTGCTATCGGTAAAAATAATATGATAGCGGCTGACAACGAGATTTCTTTTTCCACCGAAGAGTTTGGAGAAATCAAAAAGAGTTCGGGCAATCTGCTGAATGACAAAGATGAAAAAGGTCAGAGAAGTGATGATGCGCTGGAAGGAACATTAGGTTCGGCAAGCTTTAATGCTGAATTTAATATGAGCGCTAACCTTAACCTGCTATTCCCCGAGTTAGATTTCTCCGACCCTACGGTTCCTGACTGGCAGACTCCTTCTTTTACTCTTCCACAGTACGACTTGGAAATTCCGGCTATTCCAGAGCTCAAGTCTGCGCCTGAGTACAAATATGGCAATTTGGGTAACTATGGTCTGCCCTCAATTCATCTCCCGACTCTCAGTACTCCTGAAATTGAGATCCCGAGTATTACATTACCGTCGTTAGCCATGCCATCACTGAGTGATTTCGGAGTAGAGGTTGATCGGGTTGATCTCGAATTAACCTATGAGTTTGATGTGAGCTCAGGACTGTTTGGCTCTGCTGATGCGATGCTCGGCGATCTCTTCGGCTACACCTCAAGTGACGCATCCAGCAAGAGCCTGTTTAACTCGCAAGCAGAGTTTAAGCCAAGGCTTACTGAAGACGGTGCGTTTCTTAATGTCTACTCTTTCCATTCTGCTGATGCAGGCGCTGCTGAAGCCGCAGCCAAAGGTGGCAGTGATAGTTATTACTACTATGACGAGACTAGAGAAGACCAAGCAGGGAGTGCTGGTGGTGGCAATGCTACTGCTTCCGCCGGCAAGTGGGCTACAGGGGCTGATGGTAGCTATACTACAGAACCTGAAAGCGCAGAGGAAACAGAGGTTGTGGCTGAACCTACGTATACCACTGTCTCTTTGCCAACCATTCACCTTCCTGAACTTCATGTTCCAGAGTTCAACCTAAACGGTTTCGATTTATCTGGCTTTAGCGTCTTAGGCAGTACGATTGGCGGACGTGAATTCTACGGGTTCGAAATTCCTGATTTTGAGGTACCTGAATTTGGCGTGCCTGATTTCAGCCTCGGTGATTACGTTGAAATGGAGTCTTTAGCCATACCTGGGCAGACTATCAATATCCCTTCATTCTCTATTCCAAATGTCGCGGGTATTGATTGGTCCGAAAGGTTGCCTTCGTTTGATCATGAATATTTCCTCCTACAAGAAAATGCAGAAGGGGTTTGGGGCGATGTCATGCTGGCTATTGGCGAAACCAATCGCTTGATGGGAGGGCGAGGAGACGATATTGCCATCGGTATCGGCAAGGAAAATCTCGTTTATACCGGACGTGGAAACGATATCGCGCTCATGGTTGGTGCCAAGAATACGTGGAGAGATGATTATGGGGCGAATGTTGCCGTGGCGATTGGGGCGGAAAACACCTTAGCAGGTGGTTTTGATAATGATGTCATGCTTGCGGTGGGTAATGAAAATACCTTAAGCGGCGGGATTGGCGATAACCTATTGGCCGCCATCGGCAACAAAAACACTATCAAGGGGGATGATAAGCCGGGTGAGCCAGGGGCGACGGCCAAAAATGTGGTGTTTGCATTTGGTAATGAGAACACGGTCAAGGGTGGTTTTGCCGCGACAACAGCATTGGTAGTAGGGCGTAAAAACACTGTGAAAACCACTTTCCTCGATGACTATGTGGTGGCGGTTGGTGTTGAAAACAACATTGCGCTGCACAAAGGCAAAGACATGGCCTTCGTGATGGGGATTGATAACAACATCGAAGGGGATACGACTGATCCATTCGGGGCTGATGCTGACATCATCGTCAGTGCCGGGCTGAGAAATCGTGTTGATGGCTCTGGGGGGGATGATGGACTTTTCGTTGGCGGTCTCTATAACCATGTGATTGGTGGTAATGGTGATGATCTTGTCGCAGCAATGGGGGGCTTTTCTATTGTCAACGGGGGAGACGGCAATGACGTTATTGCTACTATCGGCGCATCCAACAATGTAACGGGTGGATTGGGCGATGACTTCGTGATCAACCTGGGGATGGCGAACTTGACCAGCTTGGGTAAGGGGGATGACACCATAATAAACGTCGGTCTGGCGGGTGTGGCATCGGGTGGTGAAGGGAATGACGTGTTCCTTGATTTGGGTTGGGAAACCATAGGGCTGCTAGCAGAAAGCGGAGCCAATATTGTTAATCATGTTTTGTCGGCGATTACAGACTTTATTGGCAGCACAGTAGAAACATTCGGCGGTGATAAGCAAGCGGCTCTCACGTCGTTCTTGAGCTTTGAAGACAAATCAATTGGGTTCGGTAACTCGGGTAATGATGTGTTTTTGTCCGGTTTTGGCGGCTCACAAGCCCATGGCGGAGAGGGTAGCGATGCGTATCGGTTTACATTAGGCAGTGGTCGGTTCGATATTTACGAAGCGGATAACCTGAATGAGACCAACACATTAAACATTGCCACCAACAGTAGTCAAAGTGGCTTGGATTTGTCTTTCGATAATCTTGTTTTGTCCAGTGATTATAGCCAGCTTGATATTGTGGTTAGTGGGCAATCACTAGGGGAAATTGGATTATCTGGCTGGACAGATAAAGACGTGTTCGAAATGTCTGATGTCGCATCGATGACATTTTCAGAGTTAAAGCAGTATTGGGACAATTTGGACTCGGCGGTGGCTGAAGAGCGACGCAGCTTTGCAGCGTTCGACTCTTCGAAAGCGCTTGAAGCAGGGGCTTCAGCTACACTGGCCTGGCTAAATGATCAGCAATCCAGCTCGGTTGACTTTGGTGATCTGGATGGTGGCCTGTTCAATATGGTCGAGTCTGTGGTTGGAGACATGCAAGCAGCGAAGAAACATATCGATAGTGCGGTCGGTATCGCATAGGGATAGAGCCTAGCTCAGTGTGAGTTAGGCTTTTTTATTGGCGTAAAAAGGATAAATCACATGGCAGAGCAACACTTTATCGATGGAATTGAAAATGTAGCAATCATTGCAGGAAATGTTCGGATGGACTTCTATACCTTTGGTGTCGATCCCGATACCAGTGGAAAAGAGCCCCCTCGCGAACATAATTTACGGCTAGTGATGTCACCCGATGCATTTTTGCGTAGTTGGCAGACCCACACTCAATTGCTGGAGGAATTGAAGAAGCGTGGGCTAGTCACTCAGCGAGGGGATGGTGAGTTAGAAAATACCCTTTCTAGCCAAGAGCAAGAGCCTTCTCAAGAAGCGGTATCGCCAAGTTTTAGCTGATTAGGAGCTTGCTATGAACACTGCATTGGAAGCGTATGTTCTTATCGCAAGGTATTATCATGTATACCATTCAGTACATAATTTAAAGCGTGATCATGGTGTTAAGGATGGCACCATGACACAGCCAGAACTGTGTCACCTAATTAACAACAGCGGCCTGCAAGCTAAGCAACTGAGTCTCAGCTGGCTGCAATTTAAACGCCTCGGCAGCAGCTTTCCTATTCTCATCCAATTGGAGAATAAAGACTATGTCATTGCTGCAGGAGTAAAATCGGCGCAAAACGGCTCATTGAAGGTCCTGATCCAAGACCCTCAGGCCAGTAGCCTTGAGCTAATCACCATCAGTGAAGAGAAGTTTCTGGCGAACTGGAAGGGGGCCGCGGTTATGGTGCGGCCGCTGGGGGAGGAATTAGTTGTCGAGCAGCCTTTCGGTTTCTCATGGCTCTTTGGTGAGATACTGAAACAGCCATCGTTAATTACTCAAGTTGGTGTTATTTCCTTGTTTCTGCATGTCATTGCTTTTGTCGTGCCGTTTTTTTCTATGGTCGTCTTCGACAAAGTCATTGGCTACCAAGGCTACTCAACCTTGCATGTGTTGTTTGTGGGGGCAATGACAGCACTGGTTGTCAGTGGCGTACTGTCCCTAGTCCGCAATATTTTAATCTTACATACCGTGGCGCGGTTGGATATCGAGATCGCCCACCTAACTTGCCGGCGGTTATTTTCGTTGCCTCTGGCTTTTTTCCACAAGGTCGCAGCCGGCAAACTTGCTAAGCAGGTACAAGAAGCGAGTAGTATTCGCGAATTTATCACCGGCAACCTCCTTTTCACTCTGATTGAGTTGACCTCTGTTGTCGTGATTGTGCCAGTGATGTGGCTGTTTAGCCCGGCGCTAACCTGGTTGGTGGTAGGGTTTGTACTCATCATCATGGTAAGCCTTTTCTGTATTCTGAGGCCTTACCGTCGCCAACTCGAAGCCTTGTATACCGCAGAAGCCGATAGGCAATCGTTGATTGTCGAAACGGTGCGGGGTGTTGAAACCATAAAAAGTCTGGCGATTGAAAAGCGCCAGCAGCAAGAATGGCTAGATGTCACGGCAAAGGTGGTCTCTAGGCAGCACACTGTTGGAAGATGGAGCGGCTATATCAATGAAATCAGTGGCTTTCTACAAAAAGCAATGACGCTGACTATCATTTGGTTTGGTGCTCAGTTGGTGTTGGCAGGTGAGCTGACCATAGGTACGTTGATCGCATTCAATATTATGGCTGGGCGTATTGCCGGCCCTCTCGTTCAATTGGTTGGGTTAGCCAGTAAATACCAGCAGACGGCAATCAGTGTTGAAATGCTCAGTCGTGTTTTGAATAGCACGCCAGAAAGATTGCGCAGTGGAGGGATCACGCCGCCAGTGAACGGGCTGGTTTCGGCAGATAAGCTGACATTTAGTTATCACCCTAACCAACCACCGGTGTTGCAAGATCTGAGTTTTGACATTAGGTGTGGAGAAAAAATAGGGATCGTTGGCCCGAGTGGATCCGGAAAAAGTACCCTGACGCGTTTGATTTTAGGTTTTTACCAGCCCTGTCAGGGCTATATTCGAGTCGACGGCCATGAGCTTCGTGAATACGACCCCAGCTACTTACGCGCGCAAATTGGGGTGGTGCTGCAGGAGAGTTTTCTATTCCGAGGATCTGTGAAGGAAAACCTAGCAAAAGCGCGGCCTGACAAATCATTGGAGCAGGTCATTGCGGTGGCAAAAATGAGTGGTGCTAACGAGTTTATTGATGAGCTGCCACAGGGATATGACACCGTACTGGAAGAGAATGCGAGCAATTTGTCCGGAGGCCAAAAGCAACGCCTGAACTTCTCCAGGGCGTTACTTGATGATCCCAAAATTCTGATCTTGGATGAGGCAACAAGCGCCTTAGATGCCGATAGCGAAATGTACATCCTGGATAGGTTGAGCGCTCTTTCTCAAGGGCGGACCCTTATAAATATCTCCCACCGGTTATCATCGATGCCCCAGATGGATCGAATACTGGTGCTTGAAAAAGGCAAGTTTATCGACTTTGCCCCCCATACTGTGCTGTTAGAACGATGCCAGCTCTATCGGCAGCTATGGCAACGGCAATTCCAAGGCGTGGCGAACCCGATGAAGGAGCTAGCCGGATGAAGCCGATTATTGATAAAGAGGTATTGAGTATTGCACCGAAGTGGGAGCAGTTAAGGCATCAGCAACCTAACATGTCGCTGTACATTGGCTTGTGGACCATACTGCTTTCGGTTGCTGGGTTGATTCTTTGGGCGTGTATTTCTGAGGTTGATACCTATGTTGCGGCACGTGGCCACGTCAAGCCGATAATGCGCAATACTGTATTGGAAAGCCACGCCGAAGGTAAATTGATTGAATACACAGGAAGAGTCGGTGATCAGGTCCTTGCCGGGGAGCTGATCGCCGTACTGGATGGAAGAATATCCAAGTCGGATGTCAACGCGACGAAGTACCAACTTCAAAGTGTCGAGGCGAGAATTAAACGTTTAGAAGCTGAGTTACAGGGGGGAGCATTTGCTGATTATGCCATTGAGAGTGCGCAATACAGTTTAGAGGCTGCACTATTTTTATCGCGTCAAGCGGCGCATCAAGCAACGGTAGAGGCAAGGCTACAGCAGATCAGCAGTATAAAATTGCGGCTGGAAAGTCTAGCGAGTGAGAAGGATATTATTGCCGAGCAACTCAAGCTTTATTCCCAGTTGGTGAAAGATAAAAAAGCACGGTATGAAAAAGAAAGAGAAGCCTTTCGAAGAAATGGGCCAAGAAAAGAAGAATATATGAATGCCATGGCGCAACTTCTTGAGCTATCGAGAAAAGATGCGTCGATAACCAGTAGCATGATGGAGTTGAAGACGGAGGGGGAGAACTTAAAAAAAGAATTGGACCGCTATCAAAGCCAGAGAAAGGTGGAAATTTCGGATGAACTGGTTTTAGCGACAAGAGAATATATTACCCTAAGGCAGAAGCTGGTGGTTTATGAGGAGAAAGAGAAGCTCGTCGAAATACGTTCCCCCTTTGACGCTATTATTTTTCGAGTAGCGGACACTGCAATCGGCACCCATATTACCCCTGATGAGTTCTTGTATGAGCTAGTACCAACCAATAGCCCTATGGAGGTGGTCGTTGATCTAAATCCAGCCGATATTAACCAGATTTCATTAGGTGATGCTGTGACGATTAAGTTGGACTCATTGCCTTTTACAAAGTTTGGCACGATCACGGGCCGGCTGCGCCAGGTGAGTGAGGACACATTCAATGATGACGTCAACGGGGAAAAAACCATCGCTTTTCGAGGTTGGATTGATATCAAAAGTATGGCCTCTTTGCGTGCACTACCCACGGACTTTCGTTTGCAACCAGGGCTAACGCTAGAGGCCAATATCCAAACAGACAAAAGAACGCTTATCTCATATTTAATTTACCCGATCGCCAAAGCCTTTGATGAAAGCTTTAGGGAGCCATAGGATGGTGAAACTATTATTACTGGTATGTTCACTATCGATATTGGGATGCACGGTAACGCCGAGTGCATCGACTAAAGCAGAAATAGATGCGATAGCCGCTGAGCAAAAGCAATGGGTTACTAAAACTAAACTCGATATTACGGGGCCAATTTCGCTTTCGGACGCTATTGTATTGGCGCTGAAAAATAATTTGGAATTGGAGCAGGCTCGCTATCGGGTATTAATTAATCAAACCTCGTTAGACAATACACTTTATAGTTACTTGCCGAAGTCTAATTCGACGTTTAATCGCAGTATCCGAAACAATGACGGTGGGGCAAACGACGTCTTGCCGCCGGCGCGTGACCGCAATACAGTGACGAGCTCTATATCCTGGACCTCCCTAGATTTAGGCCAAGCCTATTTACAAGCAAAGCAGTCTGGGAATGATCTACTTATTGAGCAACTACAGCAAAAGAAAGTTATCTCAAGGATTGTTCGTGAAGTGATCTCTGACTATTTAGCCTTAGCGATGATAGAAAATGAAATATTGCGAGCACGAAATATAGAGCAGTCACTAATTCTTAGCCTAGATAAAGCTAGAGCATTGGAATCGCAGCAGCTTATTGACCCCTTAAACCTACTGCGCTATCAAGAGCAGATGTTAAGCCTTCAAGTTCAGCTCCAAGATCTGGAGACTGAGTACTTACAAGCGAAGCAAATGCTGCTGACTCGGATCAGTGCCCCGGGTCTTGATCTTCAACTTTCCCATCAAGGGCTGCATACACTAGGCTTATCGCTTGAAAATGTAACCTTAGAAGAGCTCGAACAGTTTGCTTTGTATAATCGCTCAGATTTGCGCGAGACTGATTATAAGATCAAGAACGCAGGGCTAGAAATACGCAAAGCATGGTTGAACGCGTTACCAAATTTTTCGATTGGGTATACCAACAATTATGACTCGGATCCTAACCTACGGAATAACGAATGGCTGCAGGTTGACCTGAATGTCGCGATGAAAGTGATTGAGCTTATCGCATTACCAGCACAAATTAGTGAGCTGAAGCGAAAAGAAGAACTGGAAAAGTTAAGCTCACTGGCCTTTGCCGTCACCGTTTTAGGGCAAGTCAGAGAGGCGAATATTGCTTTTTTATCAGATAGGTCGCGTTTAGGGCTAGAGTTGAAGCGAGAGCAGTTGCAACAAGAAATTGTTGACTTAAAGCAACAGCGGATTGCTTACGATCTCATGGATGAACTGGATTCGTTTAAGTCTGAAGTGAATGCGGTGATAGCGAGTGTCAGAAGAGGGAAGGCGTATAGTCAGTATCAAAGTTCCATCCTCACTTTATTGGAACAGGCTGGTGTTGATTTATTTCCATCACAGGCGACCTTGGCTTCTGGCGAAGAGTTACAGCAAGACGTTGACCTTTGGTTAAAGTCATTGCCTCTCACGATTGAGAATTTGTTTCAGCAGCAGGTTTAATGCATAAAAACAGCCACGATAAGTTCGTGGCTGTGACTGCAATTTAAAGGGAAGGTTGTTAACGCGCTAGCTTATGGTGAGCGCGAGAGAAGTGTCCGGCACAGAAGGCGCCGACAATCGACAGCTCACCTGCAAGGCAAAGGGCTGCGCACACTTCTGACAACGCTTGTGAATTTCCAGCGCCGTGAAGACCTAACAAGTCAAGGCAGGCTTTTTGGCTAGGAAGTGATGTGCCACCACCCACTGTCCCTACCATTAGGTTGGGCAGGGTGACAGAAGCGTATAAACCACCGTGCTGATTGACTTCAATGCGTGTTATACCGACCGCAGATTCCGCCACACAGGCGGCGTCTTGGCCGCAGGCAATATAGAAGGCAGCGAGCGCATTGGCATAGTGGGCGTTGATACCGATACTGCCGCTGAGTGTGCCGCCGATAGTATTCATGCGGGCAAACTCAGCCATTTTCTGTGGTGTGGTATGCAGCATTTTCTCGACCAGCGCTTTTTCGATGTTGATCTCGGCTGTTACTTTCTTGCCACGTACCCCACGTAGGGTTTGCGCTGTTGCCTTTTTGTCACCCGATAGGTTGCCATCAAGGAAAGCTTCAAGCGGCTTGATTGGTGTGTGATGCAAGATATGTTCGAATACCGCATTGGTTGAAATGGTCACCATATTCTGTCCCGATGCATCCCCTGTGAGATATTCGAATACCAGATAGACGTGGTTACCTTCAATATTGACACTAATATCTGTCAGTTTACCGTGGCGGGTGGTTGATTCGGCAATGCGACGGAATTCGTCATATTGGGTGACAACCCAAGCGACAAATTGCCCTGCTTGTGCCAAGTCATAAAATGCAAAGCAAGGGGTACGAGTGACGCCTTCGTTCAGCAACATGGCGCTTGCCCCGCCAGCGAGGGTGATAAGCTGCGATCCACGGTTATAGGATGCGACAAGAGCAGCTTCGGTTGTGGCAAGTGGCACGTGGAAATCATTTTGGGCAAATAGGCCGTTGACGCGAAGGGGCCCGGCAATGCCGATCGGCATTTTCACTGTGCCAATGAAGTTCTCGATGTTTTTGTTATAGCAGAGCATTTGCTCTTGTGTGTGTCCATCAAGCAGTTGTGCTTTGGCTTCATCGTTATCCAGCATTTGCCAGCGTCGCTCTACCGCTTTGGGGGTGAGGTAAGGCGTGCGCGGTTGCTTTTTCTCCGGCTTGGCAAACGTTGAGCCAAGTCGTTGCTGAAGTTCGTCAGCAGTGAAGTCATTGACCACGGTTTTCATGTGGTCTCGTCGATGGAGGTTTAGTTTTGGCATAGCAGTGCTTCTTAGCTAATGACTGCGGCGGATTGTAACCTCCTAATATCAAAACACTACTCCTGCCAGTTTGGAAAAGCAGATGTAGACAGAAATCATTCAGGTTTTTCTTGTTTGGCGATATTGAGGAATGTTGTCATCCCGCTGATATCTAAGTAACCATCAGATTTTTTATGGGTTCGGAGGTATTGATAGCCAGTCACAATTCTTAACAGTTTATCTGCTTCAGTATTGCTGATTTTTTTACCGTTCACATGCTCAAAAGCGGAATTTAGAGCCGATTTGTCGACAACTTCGGCTTGTCGGTAGAGATATCCGCAGCCTGTGGCCAGCCACTCCAGTGAACAATTGGCCCGCATGGCGATTTGATTCGCCTTGGTTAAACTGGGCTCGCTACCTTTTAGGTACTTGCGGATCAGGGCTTCACTGATATCTACCCGGCGGGCAAACCCGCTGATACTTTCTTCGCCAATTAATGATTTAAGCCGTTCGGAAAATGACATAGTTTCGTACTCTAGTTCGAAGCTTTCGAGTTATAGCATTGCCTACTGGGTTGAACAAGCCTAGGATGGATAGCGATTTTTGAGTAAACGGAGTTAAGTCCAGATGGTGGCAAAAGTTGAACTCACCCCGAAAGGGCCGCAGTTTTCTGAGTTAGTTCAAGGGTATTGGCGTCTTGCCGATTGGAGCATGAGTCCCCAGGAGAGATTGAGCTTCCTGAAGCAGCATATTGAGTTGGGGATCACGACTGTCGATCACGCCGATATTTACGGTGGCTATAGCTGTGAGCAGCTGTTCGGTGAAGCGTTGGCGATTGACCCAAGTGTGCGTGAGCAAATTGAAATCGTGACGAAGTGCGATATCAACCTATGCTCCGACCTTGTACCTGCTCGCAAGATCAACCACTACGATACCAGCAAGCAGCATATCGTTAATTCAGTGAACAATTCCTTATCTCGACTTCAGATTGAGAACATTGATGTACTGCTGATCCACCGTCCGGATGTATTGATGGATGCTGACGAAGTAGCAGACGCTTTTGCTGAGCTTAAGCTGCAGGGCAAGGTGAACCACTTTGGTGTATCAAACTTTACCCCTTCGCAGTTTGAATTACTGCAGTCTTGTCTAGACGCGCCGTTGGTGACGAATCAGGTGGAGATAAACCCGCTTAATTTTGAAGTGGCGCACGATGGCACGCTGGATCAATTGCAGATGAAGCGCGTTAAGCCAATGGCATGGTCATGTTTGGGTGGCGGTGCGATTTTCTCAGGCCAGTCAGAGCAGCAAATCCGAGTACGTAGCGAGCTGGAAGCGATCCGTGAAGAGATTGGTGCAGACAGTATTGATCAGGTGATTTACGCGTGGGTACGCCGTCTGCCATCTAACCCGCTACCAATCATTGGTTCGGGTAAAATCGAACGGGTACAAACCGCGGTGGATGCTCTAGATATCACACTGACTCGTGAACAATGGTACCGGGTGTGGGTTGCTTCTAAAGGCCACGGGGTGCCATAGCGTTAGCTAGTATTCTGCTATCAAAGATATTTAAAAAAATTAAGCCTCTGTCCTGAAAGGACAGAGGTTTTTTCACTGGTATGTCTATTAATAGCAACGTTTGTAGCTTTTCTTCTGTGCACATTCTGCGGTTTTCAGCGCATTCTGCAGGTTATCATCGTGAGGGTAGGCATCTACCAGTTCACGGAACGTCTCTACCGCTTTAGTGTTTTGCTTTTGGTTGTAATATGCCCATCCCTTAATTTCTGCTAGCCCGACGTCCTTACCATAAGTTTGCTCAAAGGTTTCGCTGTGATCAATGACATATTGGTAATCTTGTTTTTCATAGGCATTGAGAATCGCTTTGGTTTCCTTTTGCTTGGTATAGAGCATTTTCTGGTTTGGATCAGCGAGGTTATTGGCAAGAGACTCGGCATGTTGTTCAAACCCTGCTTTGTTAAGGGCCAAGGTATAACCATACTGGGTTGAGTGGTATTGCTTGTTGTCACTATCCATTTCTTCTAGCGCCTTTTCAAAAGAACGCTTAGCCGTTAAAGGGCGATCTATTTCGTACCATTGCCAGCCAGCCAGAGCATGCTGTTCGGCACTTAAAGGTGTGTTTTGATAAAGCAGCTCAAGGCATTTCTGTGGGTCGGATTGGCATGCTTTGGCCAGCTCCGGCGACTGGTTGTTAGCATCCAGTGTTTCTAAGTTTGGGTATCGAGTTGACCATAACTGTTGATAGCGCTTTGCTTCATCGGTTTTTCCCAGCTGTTGGAGGCTAAGGATTTTTCCCTCAACTTGCTTCAGGCTTGGGGCTTCTGTCCAGCTAATAGATTTGTCAAACCAAGTAAGCGCACTGTTGTATTGCTTGTTTTTTAGATGTTGCCATCCCAAAAGTTCGGCTCCTTTAGCATCTTTCTTTTGCGAAATTATCTGGCTTGCTGATTGGGTTTGGCTTGCGCTGAGTTGTAGCTGTCCCAACTTTGCGAGATTCACTTGGTAGGCCAGCTTTTTGTAATCAGCGGCGTTGTAGCTGTTGCTATTTTTGTATTGATATAGAATATCAGAACCGGCAGAGGCGCCGGTCCAGCCGAGCGCTTTTTGGGTTGTTGATAAACCATATTTTGGACAACTAGATAAAAGATTGGATAGCTTTTGTTTCGAATTTGGCCCATAGCCAGATCGGGTTTCTTGCTTAAGGTCTAACCACGCCCATTGAATACGCGAACAACTCACCCATTGTGGGTTTTCTACTAGCAACTTATTGGCTTTTGTTGTTTGTTTACTGGTAATGGCTTTTTCGAGTTGTTCCAGTGAAGAGCGGTATTGTATTTCTTCGCTTAACGATTCTGAGATTGGCTTGTTTGCAGCCGTTTTCTGCGCGGCTTGCCAACCTTCATTTTCTAAAGTGGCCCAAATGGGGCTTTCATTAAAATTGTTGTGCTGTTGCTGCGATTTGACTTCAACTGAAACGTCACTTTCCAATAGTTGAATATAGGTTTGCTCTGAAGCGATGACAGGAGTCGTAACGAGAAGAGCTAGGGTAAAGGTTTTCATTGGCAGTACCTCTCGTGAAAAGCAATATGTGAAAAAATAATCAAGCTAGATGAGTAGTAATCATCATTGCTACCCGGGTGGGGGAGTGCACTTCGGTGCTTGTAAGTTTCTTGACTGAGTTGAACCAATGTCGCGATAGCATTGGCACCATTTGGTGGTCCATAAGGCGCCATTTGTCCGCTTTTGACATCAACCCAGGCTTTATTATGTTGGAACAACCAGCGCCTATAGTTTTCATTTACCGCATTTTCGAACCCACCCCAAATAAGGTATAGAGGTATACGGTAGCTGGAATAGCTAAATCGGCTTGGGAATTGATTAGAAGGTTGCCAGTTATTGTTTCGGTACTCCAGCCAGTCAGTGGGAAGCTGATATTGACCGTACTGGTTACTGTCTAGAATCGATAACCCACCTTGGTTAAGTGATGCCCAATCCGTATCCATTTTGGCAAAATCGTTGAAAGCCGGGTAAACCCAATACGAAGGGTTTACGGTGGTTGAATTGGTCTTTTCAAACCCATATTGAGCTGGTAGAAAAGCCTGCTTGTCACCAAGTGTGACAAAGTGAGATTTCGCTAATTCATCAATGATGGCTTTGGCTTGTTTTTGATATTGGTGCTCAGGCCAAAATTTGTGTGCCTTGAGCAGTGCCCATGCAATGAAAATATCGCCGTCACTAGCATTGTTGTTATCTGGAATATGCGGCGGTGATGGCTGCCATTTCCAAGCAAACAACGCGTCCTCTTGGTGCTGTAAATGTTTTTGTGTCCATTGCCAAAGTTGCTTGAAGGTTTGATGGTCATTGAAAAATGCTGCCATCAACATGCCATACCCTTGGCTTTCGCTATGGCTGATACTGTCGTTGCCGTTATCAATGACCCTACCGACAGGGTGAATAAATTTATTCTTATAAAAACGCCACAATTGCTGATCGGCTCGGATATCGCAGCCGTGTACCTTGGCTGCAACGTGTGAGCTTGTGAGCAGTGGAATGATGGCAATTACCCAAGGACTCCACTTCATAAAGGCTTCTCCAGTTTGCGGTGGATAAGCAGAGTCAGCGGTAGTAGGAACAAAAGCAATAGGAGTGGTAAGGAGTAGGGGTAAGCGATGAAGCCAGATCGAGCTAGCTCTTTATCGGCCGCAGTAGTGGGGCGAGCAAGTTCGATGTCGCCGCGCCTAGCTGATATCTGCTGACTGAGATAAATCGTCATTTCCTGATTCAAATCGGATTCGTTATCAGCATTGAATATGATATTTCGCCAACCGTTGCTAGCTGTTGATAGTCTAGCAAATTGACCAGCTGTACTACCGGCTTGCCAATGAGTTTTGTTTACACCGTATTGATAGTTGTTGGGGGAATCATTGGTTCCGAGTTCAGTTGTTTGTAATTGATTTGTATAAGCGGTTTGCCCGCTTTGCATTTTTGCCATGTTATTAAGTAGTGTATGGCGGATTGACGAGAATAAACTGCTTTTTTCATTATTCACTGGAGGGTTAATTCTCAAGGTATTGCCAACATCAAAAGTTAGTTTGATAGGACGCCGTTGCGAGTTGCTGTGCGTCACCAGGAGTTCGGTCATTGGACGTTGGGCTTGTAAGGTTACATGGCTAAGAAGTTGCCATATAGCTGTAAGCTGGTTGGAGTCGTTGTAATTGAGAGTCACCTGTGTGTCACGGCCATTATTATCGGTAATGAACAAGAGCTGATCGGCGGGGAGTTGCTGATCAAACTTGGTGACGTAGTTGACCCACGCACCAAGGCGGAGAACTGAGCTTTCTTCGATATGGGCAATGAATGGTGTTGGGGTTGCGTTATAGGGATCGGTTTGCTCAGGGCCGTATAACTCGACACTTACGTTATTTAGCCCTGGGCGAAGCTTGTTCATAGGAAAAGCTAAACGGTAATGCTGAGTCTCCCGCCAGCGACTGGCGCGTAATGGCATACTATTGGCGTAATCGCCATTGACTCGAATGACCATAGCGGCTTCACCTGGTCGTACTGATGGATGAGCAAGCAATAAATTGATATGGGCTGTTTCATCAGGGCTGAACAATGAATTGGCCGGAATCAACAAAGGTAACATTAAGGGTTCATGACCGAATTTTTGTTGTGAGGTAAATTGGGTAATTGTGTATTCCCCCTTACTTTGAAGCAGCTTTTTCTCAGGTTGCTGATAACGTTTTACAACTGCATATTTATAGGCGGGGAGAGGGTAGCTGGGAGTGGCGAAATAGGCGGTAGCCTCAAGCAACTCGTATTTGTTCCTGCCAGAGATGATAAATAGCAAGTTATCTGAGTCTTGCTGCTGAATCAGGCCTAGGTATGGTCCTTGTATCCCTTCTAGATGGTCACTTGGCAGTATGTTCGTGCTTGCTAATTGTTCCGGTAAACCGAACAGCAATTGTATTGGGCTGTTCGGCTTTTCTGATATGTTCTCTGAATAGGGAGTATTTTCCTTTTGTTGCTCAATGTATTGATACTGATATGACTTATTACCACTGCGCAGAGTCCAGCCCTGAATAAGCTGGCTGGCGATAGAAAGAGCAGCTTCTGTATCATCTGGTATATGGCTGACTAGCTGAATTGGTTTGTCATGTAATTGGCCACTCATGATTAATGCAGAAAAATCCGCCAATGTTGATTCTACACTCTTCGTTGTAAAGTTGAGTTCAAAGTAAGACTGTTCAGCGAGAACTTTGGTGACAGCCTCTGATGCTTCTAGGCGCTGTTCAGCAAGGCTCAACGAAGCGGGTAATTGATGACGAACAGCAATGGTCATCATATTTCCGTACCGTTTTAGTAATGCTTGCGATAATTTCACAACAATTTGCTGTGATGCTCCATTGGGTTGTAGTTGTATATTCGCAATCGGCTTGTCACCAAGGTTTACCCATAGGTGGGCTAAGTCTATGTTTCCTGAATGGGTTAGTGATAACGATACCTTGATGTCATTTACCTGCTGGTTATCCAAAATGGTTAGGGGAAAACTGAGCTTGTCCCACTGACCACGCAATGTTGAATCTTGTGCTTCAGGCAAGACAAAGCTAAGAGGTACATTGACTGTTTGTGCAAGACTCATGGCGGAGAAAAGTAGGCCACAAATTAGTATTAGATAACGTTTCATTAGCGTACATCCTGTGGTTTTCTTTCATTTTGCTCTGGTTGCTTGTCGGTAATGGGAGTATTGCGCGACACCGAGAGGGTATAGGCCAAGCTCTTAAAGCCAAGCAGAAAGAAGTGGGCAATAGCGTGTATTACCCCTCGGCGTTGCTGCTGCTCGAAGGCTCTACGTTTTGACCACTTTTCACTATCACCAAATGTCAAACTAGCTAACGTTTGCCATGCTCTAGTGCTACTTTCCAATACTTCACAATTTGCTGTTTGGCTGTTAGAGAGGTAATTCACATGACGTATACGTAATGCTATTCGTTGCGGCTTGACTTTCTTCTTTCTAGTTTCAGTTGGGCTCGGTTGCTCGACAAAACAGGTAAGCTCAATAATATCTGAGGGACTAAGGCTGTGTTTAAGTGATTTTATGGTGAGGTGTGCGCCATTCATGGAGGTGTCATTGATATTGGCTTGTGCAGTGCTATTTCCGACAGTGACAACCCCTGTGTTGCGACATGCTGAACGAGGCTCTGCGCGGCGCTGCTTTCTCTCAACTAATGCACCAAGGCAAACGAGGCACATTATCAAGTTAAAAGTATTGAATACTAAAACGACGGCCAATTGTCCCTGCTCAGCGGAATAATGATAAAAGCGATAGATACCAAGCCCTTCGGCAAAACCGATGATGGCCGTGGTAACAATGATCACAGGCATTAGGGGGGAAAAGTGGGTGTGGTTTGTCGTTTCCCCTTTAGGGGTTACCGCAAAGCTGGGCCTACGCGGATTGATAATGGCTGAGAGCACTGGAATGGCGAGGAAAATAGCCAAAATGGTTTCATAGAATTCTGAGAACAGTGTATTTCGATTTTTACCAAAAAGATGCTGGGTGACCAAAATGCTGATGACTAGGTGCGGTACTGCATAGGCAATGAAGTCATTAGCATTACCGACAAAGATCTGTAGGTCGAATAGCAAATAGCAAAGAGGGGCTATCAAATATATAACTCGGAAAATAGGGAAAAACCAAAAAAGCGTAGAGTTGAGATAGCACAGTTTCTGTGGAAAAGTCAGCCCTCGTTTCAGGAGCGGGTTGTTGAGCATTAATATCTGTAGCATACCCTGCGCCCAACGAGTTCGTTGCGTTACATAACTGCCGAAAGTATCCGGTGACAACCCGGCGATCATGGCCTTATTGATATATGCGCTGTCCCATCCTTTGGCGTGTATGTCCAGTGCTGTGTCGGCATCTTCGGTAATGGTACGCGTAGATATTCCACCGACATCCTCAAGTGCTTTACGGCGAATAATTGCAGCAGAACCACAGAAAAAACTCGCATTCCAGAAATCAAGCCCTTTGAGAATACCGTTATAAAACATCTCATTCTCTGACGGCACTTTGTCTTCAATCCCTAAATTTCGCTCGATCGGATTTGGAGTAACAAAAAAATGCGGTGTTTGGACAAAGCCTAAGTTTGGCTGTTGTTGGAATTGTCCGATGGTGTTTGTTAAAAAGTCTTTTGAAGGTACATGGTCAGCATCAAGGATGAGGATCAGCTCTCCGCTGCTATGTGGAAGTGCATGATTAATATTGCCTGCTTTGGCATGGGTGTTTTCAGGGCGAGTAAGATAGTGAACTCCTAATTGCTGGCATAATTGTTTGAGAGAGTTAGATCGAGAATATGCGGCATTGGCCTGATCTACATCCTTGTCATTGAGCTTTTGGGCCGTACCACCATCATCAAGCACCCATATATTAACAATGCCAGGGTACTGTAATTGCGTGGCTGCTGCGATGGTTGGGCCAACAACTCTAATTGATTCATTGTACGTTGGAATAAATACATCAACTGTGGGTAATGGTTTTTCTGTATTAATTGGTATTATGTCGCGATCACGATGCTTAGCATTGACAAAAATTCCTAATAAATAAATGGTGATGCCATATATTTCGGTGACAAGTAGAGCAAGGGCAAATGGCATATCTAGGCTACTTTCCCATGGCAGGGTTTGATCGTAGCGCCACCAGATATAGCGGATGGAAATAAAAGCTCCGGTTAGCAGCATGAGCAAATGCAAATAAGGCTTGTTATTGGCCGTCATACCCATGACAACGATGAAAAAGGCGCTGGCTGATAACCATAAATGGGTTTCCATCGAGACTTGTACTGTTGCTAGAGTGAATATGGCAAGGATAAGAATGCTGGCAGTGAGGCACTTCATCCATGATACTGCATTAAAAAAACGCATCGTTAAAACTCCTGCAGGTAAAAACTTGGTTTAAGCTCATCCAACCATTTGAGGCCATTTTGGTTTTCAGGTGTGCAATAGTGAATAAATACAGAAAGCCATTTATCCATTTTGCGAGTATGTTGTTGCGCGTAAGTGCATTTATCACCGTTTGGCTTTACATTGACCCAACGTTGGTAGGGACCAACGTCATTGTATTTTCGTTCTGGTGTGTGACTGGGAAGTGAGAAAGCAAATTGTGCTGGTGGTGCGTCAATGGGTTGATTGGATACGATTTGAATGAGTAAATTTTCGCCGCGCTGGTAAGTGTTATTTTCTAATTCAGACCAGTACCAGACCGTTTGGTTACGTTGCTGTCGGTAGTTTGACAGCAAATTGATACCCTCAGGATAGATAGGTAGTTGGTGGTCATGGATAGTTACAGGATCATCAAAGCTGTGGCTAACATACTCCTGATTTGTTAGCTGGCAGCCGCTTAACCATAATGTGCCTGCGGCGAGACAAGTTACTTTTAGCACCTTCATTGTAGCCTCCTTGAGTAACAATCCTCTCAGAAGTGCAAATTAATGACCAAGTTATTAATATCTCTTACCAAAAATTAAATGTGTAAAATAAATGATTGAAAGACAAAAAATTTATATGACTTTTTTGTTTGAGTGATTTTATTGATTTTGCGAAATGCAATTTACGGAATCTTTGTATATTGCATATTGATTATCAGAGTGATTGCAACTTGAGGCGTATTAATTATGAAGGTGACATCGCAACTAAAGGGGAAGGAGAGAGTGAAAGTATGGTTATAAGCGCTTTATCTTATATCAGATAAAGCGCCAATGGTAATAGCTAGCAGGCTATTACCATTTACCGGTATTTTCCATCGAAATCCAAGGTTCGGCAGGGGCTAGCGCTTCGCCTTTTTGCAGTAGCTCAATGGAAATACCGTCCGGTGAACGCACGAATGCCATATGGCCGTCACGCGGTGGGCGGTTAATCGTCACGCCGCTTGCTTGGAGGTGGGCACAGAGGTCATAGATATTATCGACACGGAAGGCCAAGTGTCCGAAGTTGCGGCCTTCTGTATATTCTTCTGGATCCCAGTTATAGGTCAGTTCAACCAGCGGCGCGCTAGTTGTTTTCGCATTTTCGGCATCACCAGGCGCAGCAAGGAAAACCAGAGTGAATCGGCCTTTTTCACTTTCTTTTCGGTTGGTTTCGATCAAGCCAAGTTTGTTGCAGTAGAAATCTAGCGATGTATCTAGATCGCTGACTCGTACCATCGTGTGTAAATATTCCATTGTTCATCCTGTTATTGTTCGATATTGCCTAGCGCCAAGTTACTATTCTAACAGTAATTCTGCAACGGCATCACCCACGCCTTTGGCCGATTGGGGGTTCTGTCCGGTGATGAGGCGACCATCGATAACAACGTTATCTGCCCAGGCTTCGGCAGCAACAAAGGTAGCATTGGTTTGTTTGAGTTTGTCTTCGAGCAAAAATGGCACGATGCCCGTTAATCCGATCGCCTCTTCTTCCTCATTAGTGAATCCAGTGACTTTCATATTGGCAATAAGGTGGTCACCGTTGGCGTAAGTCATATTGACCAGTGCGGCGGGTCCATGGCAAATGGCTGCGAGAACACCGCCTTGCTGATAAATAGCGATGGCGACACGTTTGACATGCTCATCATCTGGAAAGTCCCACATCGTGCCATGGCCACCGGCAAAGACGATAGCTTGATAGTCAGAAGGCATGGTGTTATTGAGTGAATGGCTATTCTTCAGCAGTTCAACCAGTGCAGGGTCTGCAAGGAAGCGTGCGTTGAACGCATCATCTTCATCCCAGCTCTTGGGATCCACCGGGGTTTCACCGCCAGCTATTGACACAATATCAACCTCTATCCCTTTATCGACTAAGGCATAGTAAGGATGGGTTAATTCGGATAGCCAGAATCCGGTGGTTACGCCGGTATTTCCCAGAGCAGCATGGCTGGTTAGGACAATGATTGCTTTTGCCATAATGTTACTCCCTCAAGTAAGAGATCAAACTTACAGCGAAAGCATAGTATACCCAGCTACCACTAGGTGCTGTTCTGTTTACACTTTAATGAGAGAGGGAAGGAGGCTTTAGAAATGACTGGAGAAAAGTTAACCATCTTTTACGATGGAGCGTGCCCGAGCTGTGTCGATGATCGGAATTGGTTTACGCGGCGACTGAGTCACCCAGACAATGTCAATTGGTGTGATATTACGGGAAAAGAGGATTACCTGAAGTCATTGGGGATAGATCCATATCTGGCAGTTAAAGAGCTGCATGTAATGAATGACAACGGCGCAATATATAAAGAATTGGATGCTTATATTTTGTTGTTCAAGCAGGTGTGGTACCTACGTCCTCTGGCATGGGTAATGGCTATTCCATTGGTAAAAAGGCAGTTGTCGCGTTGGTATAGAAAAACGGTTGATAGAAGATTGGCTGGGCAGGGCCGAATAGGGCAGGATAAATAACGGTCGGCGCTCTACTTTGCGCCAGCCCGTTATTATGTCTGAGGGTTATATAGCTTTTACCATTTTCTGCAATAACGTAATCAGCTGTTGTTGTTCATCGCCATCGAGGCAGCTGAGTGCCTGCTTATTGATTGCTAGCGGTATAGGTAGCAAGGTCGATTGCAATTCCCTGCCTTTGTCGGTTAGGAAAATACGGAAAGAGCGCCGGCTATGTGGATCATTTTGTCTTTCCACCAGTCCCAGCTTCTCAAGTTTATCGAGGGTTCGGGTAGTGGTTGAGTTTTCGACTTTGGATTTTTGAGAGATTTCAGTTTGGGTTACCCCTTCTTCTTCCCACAAACACATTAGTGTTGGCCAAAGCGCAATGGTTAGTCCGTGTTTCTTCAGTTCGGTATCGAAAGTCTTGGCGGCATTGTTGGCAACAACATTAATGAGCCACCCAAAACTGGACTGTCGGTCAAATTCTTGTTTCATAAGGCGGGATCAACCCTCATGGTTTATAAACTAGCAACTATTGCCATTGTAACTGATAGTGCAGCAACAAACAGTACCAACGCTTTTATATTACTGGCAAAGTGAAGAGTGACAGAAGGCATTCCTATATTGTGCTGCTGTTTTCCTGTGACCATGGCTAATACCAATGGCTTGTTACGTAACTTGTAAAAGAAAATAGCCGCGAGATGCGTGAATACAAGCCCCATCAATGCTTTGGCGGTAAAGAGATGTACGTTTTCGGCAGTACTATAAAACGGCTCATCCAAGATACTGTCAAGCATGCTGAAATTATCAAACCACCCTGTAAGCGCTAAGCCGCTTAAGCACTGCAACGTGAGTATTGTAAGCAATGCAAACACCATTAAAGCCCCAGCCGGGTTATGCCCAGGCTTAGATCTATATTTTCCTTTGAGATAGCTGATCACTATTCGTGGAGAATGAATAAATTGTGCGAAGCGGCTTGTATCACTGCCTACTATTCCCCAGCTTATCCGCCATAGTAATAGTGCAAATAAGGCGAGCCCGAAAGCGATATGTGGCCCTCCGCCATTGAATCCACTTAGTGCTAGAAGTGTAAAAAGAATAGCTTGTAGCCAATGATATAGACGCGTCGGTAAATCCCAAACCTTCATAGTTGTTCACCTTCATTTTATGTTGTTTGTAACAAGTGCCTCTGAATTTACACAGCAATAGTTGCAATTGCAACTATTGCCGTGTAAATTAATGCGGTCAGCAGTCGTCAACAGACTGGCAAGAAGGAAATGTGGGAGTATAGAAATGAAAAAGATGCACAAAAATAGTTTGATGTTGGGTCTAGCCCTAACTTTTTCAGCCGGTTCTATCGCGGTTGAAACCACTGAGCGAATAAACACTCAGGACGCCACAGTACTGACGTTCGAAGAGGCGATTTCACAGCGACAGTCAACTTTTGGGTTAATTGAACATGATGCTAAAGATATGGGGAAAGCGTTAAAAGCAAAAGAAGTGAACTGGGATCGCCTTGAACTGGCAGCCAAGAAACTGCATGAAGCCTCAACGCGTTTAGATTCATTATTTCCTGAAGGTAGCCTTGAGGGAAGCAAAGCCAAGGATAAGGTTTGGGATGATAATGTGAAGTTTGAACGCTTATTAAATGAAATGGATGACGGCTTTGAACTGCTTTACCAAGCAACGCTTGAAAAGGATAAAAGCGTTGCTCAACAGGGCCTTAAGCAGGCGCAGTCGACGTGCAAAGCTTGCCACCGTCAATACCGGTCTCGCTGGTAGCATGATTGAATTACATAGCCTTTTTTTACTAGACTGTTAAGCTAGTTGAATATTCGTTTATCAGTATATACCCGAGTACCTTGACGTTACTTGGGGATTAAGTAGGGAAGATATGTTAGCAACTCGTCAAGATCATAGCTGGAAAACACCACAGAACTTTTTGATCTTAATTTCAATTATCGTTCCGGTCGCATTTTCTAGTTGGCAGGCGTTACTCAATAATTTTGTTATTGAAGAAGCGGCTTTCACTGGAGCGGACATTGGCTTGTTGCAGAGTGTGCGAGAGATCCCTGGCTTTTTAGCATTTACCGCAGTTTTTGTTCTTATGTTCATCCGAGAGCAACGGTTCATGATTCTTTCGCTCGCAATGCTGACGTTAGGGGTCGCTATTACCGGTTTTTTCCCATCGGTATCAGGCTTGTTAATGACAACTCTATTGATGTCTACCGGCTTCCATTACTTCGAAACACTCAAGCAGTCACTCTCTCTGCAGTGGTTGAGTAAAGATGAAGCACCGGAAGTACTCGGGAAATTGATTTCGGTTGGTGCCCTCGCTTCTTTATGTACCTATGGTTCGCTGTGGCTCATGCTGGAGCAGTTTGAACTGCCATTTAAGTGGGTGTATTTAATTACCGGAGTAGCGGCTTTTGGTATCTTAATTTTTGTTGCTACGGCATTTCCGCAATTTAAAAGCGAAACAGCACAGACCAAGAAACTGGTATTTCGTAAACGTTATTGGCTCTATTACGCGCTGACGTTTATGAGCGGTGCCCGTCGCCAGATCTTTATTGTCTTCGCCGGATTCCTGATGGTTGAAAAATTCGGTTATTCCGCTGCAGATATCACCCTGCTATTTTTGATCAATTATTTGTTTAACTGGTTGTTTGCAAAAAAAATCGGACGATTTATTGGCCAAGTAGGTGAGCGCAAAGCTTTGGTGTTTGAATATGTTGGCTTGATAGTGGTGTTTGCTGGTTATGCCATCGTCGAACAAGCTGAAGTTGCGGCGATATTGTATGTTGTCGATCATTTGTTTTTCGCCTTGGCGCTAGCAATGAAAACCTACTTCCAAAAAATTGCGGACCCTGCTGATATGGCTTCTACCGCAGGTGTTGCATTCACGATTAACCATATTGCTGCGGTCGTGATCCCTGTTAGCTTTGGTTTACTTTGGTTAACTTCACCGTCTTCCGTGTTTTTGGCCGGTGCGGTAATGGCTGGGGTATCGCTATTGTTATCATTGAATATTCCCTCGAAGCCGAAGGAGGGAAACGAAGTAAGAGTGCTAGCTTGGCGATAATTCACCCAAGAAACCGGATGAATTCACATTCTATGACAAGGTCAGACTTGAGCAACACGCATAAGTTTTGCATCATAGACTCAAGTAATTTCGAAATACCATAAGGTAAAGAACATGATTTCTAAATGGGCAGTACGCTTTTTTCAAATGGCGGAGCTAGTTGGCTCATGGAGTAAAGATCCTTCTACACAAGTTGGTGCTGTTATTACCAAAGGCAACCGGATTGTTTCCGTTGGCTTCAATGGTTATCCCCACGGTGTTTCTGATAGTGCTGATACCGATGACCGTGAAATGAAGCTACTGAAAACGCTTCATGCTGAGGAAAATGCGATCTTGTTTGCCAAACGTGATTTGGCAGATTGTGATATTTGGGTAACACATTTCCCGTGCCCAAATTGTGCAGCTAAAATTATTCAAACCGGTATTTCAACCGTCCATTGTCCTGAACAGACCGAAGACTTCCTCTCTCGATGGGGAGATAAAATTCAAGTTAGTCAGGAAATGTTTGAGCAGTCCGGTGTAAAGGTGAATTGGTTGCCGCTAGATGAGCTTGATAGCAAAGTAAATTAATATTACCCCAAGTGTCTTTTGGGGATTATACCCAAGTTACCTCAAGGTGCTGGATTCAGAGGGTTGCCAGATCATTCAATGCAAGGCGAAGGTTTGCAGGAATGGCATTCCCTTTTAAAAAGCTTCAACGAAGGAGTGGATGTTCTGGCCCCCTCCCGAAGGGCGAGCTTTATAAGCTTGTATACTACGTTTTTGTTTTTTGATTTAGAGCCACTAGACCTTCAAAACAATGCCTTGTCTACAAGCTTATAAATTCTCGCTGAACCTGCATCTTGAAGTAGCTTGGGTATAGGTATATACAGAGGCTGCGAATGCAGCCTTTTTTTCATTTGTGCTATTAAAACTAGATGCAGAAATGACAGTTCTCTTCGTTTAATCCATGCCTACCCTGAAGATTAGTGATATGGTCTTCACCTGCGGTTAACCCCATCTGATACCCTTCATCCAAAATGGTTCGCTTCATCGATAATCGTTTGACGGCAAAAGACTCAGGCGGTGCAATGACTTTTACTACCGTACCTGCAGGTGGGTTTCGGATGAAATCCAACGAGGCATTATAATTTTCGGCTCTGTGCAGCATTGCATCTGCAACACTTGGATAACGAGATAATAGTTTCTTCATCAGCCAAGGGTGTTTCGTTGGGTTCATATGGTAACTCAATGGGTGCGAAAGAATGACCGTAATATCTCTCGCACCTCGGCGATAGGCTTCTTTAACCGGTATTGAATCAGCAACTCCGCCATCGGTGTAACACCCACCAGAAAAACAGGGTGGGGATTTAACCGCAATGGGTAAGGCTGATGTCGCAACCAAAGCGTCTTTAATATTTGATTCATTAATCTGATAATAATCAGCATGCCCATTGGAAACGTTAGTTACCGTGGCTAAAAAGGGAATTGAGTTAAACAGGCTCTGCTTATCAATTGGAAAACGACGATTAGATTCTTGCCACAGCCAATCTACATCAACCAGATCGCCGCCTTTTAAAAAGCGCTTGGGATTAAAGAACGTTTTAGTTGTTGCCAGCTCCGTGATCACGTTAAAGCTACGTTTGGGTTGATGAGAAAGGTATCCAACTAGGTTAGATGCCCCTGCGGAGACTCCAATAGCAAAATCATAGGGGTGAAAGTCGGAAGCCATAAAAGTATCAAGTACACCACTGGCAAAAATTCCACGCATCGCACCGCCTTCTACAATTAATGCGCGGCTGTTTTCAAAAAACATACAAACCTCAATATCTCTGTTACGCGCTAAGATTACGCTTAGATGCTCTGAAGCGATATTTGGTTTTGGTTATCGTTGCAATCAGTAATTTCTAACATTCCGATGGCAGGGGACTGTGAGGGGGCTATGTCGATCCAAATTATACAAGGGGATATCATGACTGCATGTGTTGATGCAGTCGTCAATGCAGCTAACCCAACAATGTTAGGAGGAGGTGGTGTTGACGGTGCCATTCACCGTGCAGCTGGCCCTGAGTTGTTAGAGGAGTGCCGTCAGGTACCGGATATTGACGGTGTTAGGTGTCCATTTGGCGAAGCAAGGATCACAACAGCAGGAAAATTGGCAGCAAAATACGTTATTCATACTGCGGGCCCCATTTATGCGCAGTCACCAGTCCCCGAAGATATCTTGGCTGCATCTTATCGAAATGTGCTTCGATTGGCGTTGGAAAGTGGCTGCAAAAGCATTGCTTTGCCCGCGATATCATGTGGCGTTTATGGTTACCCCATTCATGAAGCAGCAGAAATAGCGATAAGCGTTTGTTCTGAAGAGGAGTTTACTCACCTCAAAAAGACTTTTTACCTATTTAGTGAAGAAATGGTGGGGGCTTGGCAACAGGCATTATACCGAAGGGAATGAAATGGCTTGGGGATAAATGGCTATGAACAGGATTAGCAACAAACTATCCCCAGAAATTGTGGATAAGTTATTCTTGTCCAGGTGAAATCGAGAGGGTATTGATTGTTAGATCAAGAATAATAAACAATATTATATTTTATGTCTGTGTTTTAACTCTATGTTAATGGCTGGTTTGTTGTTTTGTTATAGTGTTTGATTCTGTTTCAGCCGGCGAAAACGCTTGTTTAGTCAGGTGTTCCCCATTAGTATCTACGCCGAATTTTACCTTTGTGGAGAGACTTGAATGGACTTTATCGTAGAAGTGCTTGGCTGGACCAGTGTTGCTTTTTATATATCACTGACTATTTTCAACAGTATGAAGGCGACGCGTTTTGCTGCGTTTGGTTCTGCTGCGAACGATACTGTCTGGGCTCTACTGATGGGCTGGTACCCGAAGGTAATTCTTAACTTAGCTGTGGCAAGTGTTAACTCTTATCGTTATGCGAAAGACTTCATGAAAGTCTCCAAGGTGCTGCTGATTGCACTGGGTAGCGTAATGGCTGCGGGTATTAGCTACATCCTATATGTTGCGGTCTCTTCTTTTGTTGCTGAGCCAACGTTGGCAGTGGGATTCCAGTTCCTTGATTTGGGTATAATTCTTACTGCAATTTATATGACGAGCCTGCGCAAGTACCGAGTTCTTATGCTGATGTCTGGTTTTGTCGGTATGGTGGGTTACTACGGCAATCCTCAGATGATGATCATCAAAGCATTGGTTATCGGTATCATGTCTTATAAGCTATATAAAAACCAAGATGATAGCGCTCAAACGGTAGCTGCTCAGTCTTAATCTATTTTCTTTAAAAAAGCCCCGGAACTGGTTAGGTTCCGGGGCTTTTTTTATACTCGATATGATTTAAAACTCAGCGTCGACTTGGAAGGTCATTGGCTCACTGGTGATCGGGTGGATTAACTCTAACAGCTCGGCATGTAAATGGAGACGATTGGTTTTAACACCATACAAGTCGTCGCCAAGGATCGGCATGTTTAAGCCTAAAGAGTGAGCACAATGAACACGCAGCTGGTGAGTTCGACCCGTTTTCGGGTATAGATGTACCTTAGTATGTTTGTCGCTTCGGCTGATCACTTCCCACTTGGTTTCAGCTGGCTTACCGTGCTCTTGGCACACTAACTGGCGTGGCCTGTCATCCAGATCCCCGCGTAATGGCAGGTTAATAAAGCCATGATCAGCTTCCAATACTCCGTCAATCATTGCGATGTATCGCTTCTTGACAGTTCGCTGGATGAACTGTTTCTGTAGGCTTTTATTGGCTCGCTTTGAAATAGCAATGACCATCAAGCCCGATGTCGACATATCCAAACGGTGAACAATCAATGGGCCTGTTGCATCAGGAAACTGCTGTTTCATCCGTAAATACACTGAATCTTCAATGGTTTTACCCGGTACAGATAAAAATTCAGCTGGCTTGTTGACCACTGCCATATCTTCATCTTGGTAAACAATCTCAATGCTTTTGCCTTCTGCAGGGTTATTCAGCAGCGGGTTGTCGTCAAGCGCTATACCTTCAAGCATATGAGTAAGAATTGGCAGGCATTTCCCCTGACAAGCTGGGTAATAGTGTTTGTGCCGGCGGATTTCTGATTTTGGTGAGCTGCCCCACCAAAACTCAGCCATTGCAATGGGTGTCATGTTGTTCTTGAAAGCAAACTGCAACAGTTTGGGTGCTGCGCACTCACCTGCGCCTGCTGGGGGAACACCTTGGGCTGTGCCGACGAATAGCTCACCAAGGCATTTATCTTCACCTTTACTGTTTAGGAAGCGGTATTGTTCAAAGAGCTGTTGTTGCAATGATGAAGAGAAATTACGACGCTCTTCAATTAAAGGGGTAATGACACCTTGTAATAGATCCAGCTGATCTTGCTTTTCCGCAATTTTAGCTTCCCAATAAAGCTTGAGATCGCGTAGTTGGAGTTTTTCAACCACGCTTTCTTGGCTCAGCTGGTTTTTTAGCGCGTTTCGTGTTTCTGGATCCATGTCTGCACTGTCAGCGCGTTTTGCTTTGCGTACTTTCCTTGCTTCGACCATGTTGCTGCGATGTGTCGCAAGCGCATTACTTGCAGCGACTTGGGCTTCTTTCAACGCCTGTTTAGCAGTAGCGAGGTCAGGGTTAGCTTCTAGCTTTTTAATCTTCTGACTAAGCTCATTGAGTTTATCTTGGCCGCTTAGAAAGAAGCTGCCTTCTTCGAGCATATCGAAAACGGGTGGGACAAAATTAGCCAGTAAGTTTTGATTTGCTATTTTTCCGGAGAAAGCTGACAGGAAGCCGATTTTTCCTTGCTGATTTTTAACCAGCAACACACCAAACATTTTCCCGATAGCGTTCTCGGTATCACCATCAAGGCCAAAATTATGCTGCCAGTCTGTTTGTGTCTCAAGGTGTTGTTGTAGTTGTTCTGCGGCGACAAGACACAATGGGTGTGGCTCGTAGTAGAACGGGTATGTAAAACGCTCGGGCAGTTCATAGTGCTCGATAGAAGACGTAAAAGGCGTAAAACAATGTTCCGTGGCGTGCATAAGCTGATCTATGATGAAGTAATCCAGCCCTATCAAGTCCTATTGGTACTGATAGGGAATAAGGGCGGCAATTCTACCTGTTCGACGAACGGAGATCACCTTTCGTCAGCATTTTCAATGAAAGTGGTTGTAAACTCGCAGAAGTATATGCAAGTTGTTGCTTTTCTAGGGAGGCGCTTCATTATGTAGTTTACTATTTAAGTCGATGTTAATAACAAATTGCGAGAGATAACCTTATACTCAAGCACCTCGAAGTTACTTGGGTGCAAGTAATAAATTGCTCCTTCTCGGTAGGTTGAATTGTCAGGATATTGTAAATACTCTGAATAACGATAAGATGTGGTCTAACCTATTTTAAATAGTTGATAATTTAATCACTAATGGCGATTTAATCGACAGTGCCATTTATTAGGGCAGTAATCTCAGTGGATAAAATTTTAAGAACAAGAGAAGACATAGAACGTCACCTCTTACGTCAAGGAGAGGGTCAGTATATTGCAATATATCAAGGTCTTGTTCTTAAAAGCGCCTTTCAGCCCATAGTAAAAATAGATGGAAGTGTATTTGCCTATGAAGCTCTAATGAGGGTGTATAACAATGGTGGGGGATTAGTGAACAATGGAGAGTTATTAAATTACTATCGGGGAAACCCTGTTCATCTAATGAATATTGACCGCCTTGCTCGGGTAATCCACCTTAGAAACTTCTCTCATTCCCATCTATCGACCAACCTATTTATTAATATGATGCCTGTCACCATCTTATTTTGTGAGAGTGAGGGGCTTGTTGATTCTGTCTTGTTGCCTCGAATCTATGAGCTGGGCTTAAAGCCGGAACAAGTATTTATCGAGATCATAGAGCACCACACAGACGATGATATAGCTTTGGCGAGAGCTATTCGCCACTTGAACCAGGCCGGTTTGAATATTGTCATTGACGACTATGGGGTTGAAGGGTCTTCCGAACAACGTGCTCGGTCAGTGTCGCCAAACATAATAAAGGCTGATAGTTCCTTATTGGCAGAATACCTGCAGGGACATACTCAACCGCTTCTCAATGTTTTCTCGCTGTGTCGAGAACTGGGGGCGAAGCTCATAATCGAAGGGGTTGAAGACTTAAGGGGGTATCATGCGGCAATATCACTTGGAGCCGACTACCTTCAGGGCTTCCATGTCGGTTTTCCACAATATGTACAAGAGCCGAGTCCACAAGCGTTACACCAGAACCAGGGGAACTCTGGGGGTAACGTCGACCAGCCAAGCTAAGGGGCTGCAGGATTCAGAGGGTTGTCAGTAAATTCTCGCTGAACCTGCATCTTGAAGTCGCTTGGGTATAGATATTATTGCTCAGTGGGTTCGCTATATTTCTTGAGTCAACCTTTACGAGACTTATCTGCAACGCCTCCCTGAGTCAAATGGCATGGCTCTAGCAATTTTTCCAATTCATCTCTGCTAATGTCTGTTTCTTGCTCGGCAACATCAAGAATATTACGTTGCTCCTTGTACGCTTTTTTTGCTATTTCCGCAGCTTTTAAGTAACCGATAATCGGATTGAGCGCTGTAACAAGAATTGGGTTTCTGGCAAGTGCTTCGTTAAGCGTATCTTGCTTGACGCTAAATGAGCTAATTGCCTTATCAGCTAGGAGTACAAGAGAGTTAGCAAGAAGCTCGATACTTTGTAATACGTTATAGGCAATGACAGGTAGCATGACATTAAGTTGGAAGTTACCTGACTGCCCTGCGATTGAAATCGTTGTGTCGTTGCCCATGACTTGCGCAGCAACCATGGCTGATGACTCAGGGATAACCGGGTTTACTTTACCCGGCATGATTGACGAGCCGGGCTGCAATGACTCTAATTCTATTTCACCTAAGCCAGCCAGTGGACCGGAGTTCATCCACCTCAAATCATTACTGATTTTCATCAAAGCGACGGCGGTTGTTTTGAGTTGGCCGGATAAGCTAACGATGGCATCTTGACTGCTGAGGTTATAGAAGAAATTATCACTTACCGTGAAATCGACTTCTGTCGAGACGGATATATTGTTGGCAAAGATAGCAGGGAATTCCGGTGCTGAATTGATACCGGTACCGACAGCGGTTCCACCTTGGCCTAATGCGATCACGTTATCCAAAGCCATCACTATCCCTTGGCGGGCTTTGATCAGTTGTGTTTGCCAACCTTCCATTTCTTGCCCCAATGTCACGGGCATAGCGTCCATTAAGTGGGTTCTCCCCGTTTTGGCGATGTGCCCGATGGCGGCCACTTTCTTGTCGAGAGTGTCAATGATGTGATCAAAGGCTGGAAGTAATTGTCGATGGCAGGCAAGTGCTGAGCTTACCTGTATCGCCGTGGGAATGACATCGTTGCTGCTTTGGCCCATGTTAACATCGTCATTGGCACTGACTTGCTCTACTAATTTGCTAGTGGCTAATGTTGCAATGACTTCATTGGCATTCATATTTGAACTTGTGCCTGAGCCCGTTTGAAAGATGTCGACTGGAAATTGCTCTAAATGCTGACCATCTATGATCTCCTGGCAGCTATCGATGATGGCATGGGCTTTGTCAAAATCCAGTAGCTCTAATTCGAGGTTGCTTCTTGCTGCAGCTTGCTTAATAAATGCTAATGCTTGAATGAACAGGTTGGGCATAGGGATGCCACTAACGGGGAAGTTATCAACCGCGCGTTGGGTTTGGGCTCTGTAAAGCGCCTTGGCTGGGACTTTCACTTCCCCCATGCTGTCAACTTCAGTGCGGTATCGTGATGTCATGGTGCCCCCCTACGGAAACAGAAATGAAGGTGTTATCGACAAGCTTAGATGTAATTCGTAAAACTGAGAGAATTTGCTAAGAATTGACTTGCACAGTAGAAGGAATGGGTAAAATCCAACAAATGAAGCGATGCAAAAACAATTTAAGGATCATACTCAGTAATAAAGATAAAAAATGCGTGATGAGTTTCACACCTTACATGCCGTGTAAGCAAGCTATTGCCTGCACTTTTGTTATTATGCGCTGAGTAGTATTAGTTACAGGTGGATGTATGAAAGTATTGTCGAAATCTCTGTTAGCGGTGCTTACAGTGAGTTGTATTTCTCTGCCTGTCTATGCCGATCCGGTAGAGCGTTCTGCTTCACCCGAGTTGACTGTGCCAAAGGCGATGAGAATGCTGCAAAGTCATGGATATCACGATTTTCGTAAGATAAAAGTCGAACGTGATGAGCATGAAATTGAAGTAGAGGCAAGAAATGCCGATGGCCACAGGGTTGAGATTGAAATGGATCTCTTCAGCGGTAAAATTCTGGCTGTTGAGCGCGATTAAGATTTTACCTCATTGACTGTGAATCGCTGAAAGCCGCGTAAACACTTCTTGCTACAAGCAGGGGATACGCGGCTTTTCTATTAACTGATTTTGATGATTAATCTAGCAAGCCTGTAAGAACTAACATCACACAGCTTTGTGCGCTAAGTGTGTATTGCTGAGTTATTTTCTCTGTGGCTAAGGTTTCATTTTCGTCTGAGTGCATCAGGAGCGAAAACTCACCGGCTGGCAATGTTATGCTTAAAGGCTGGTCTCCTCTGTTGATAGCAACAATCCCTTTATCAGCACGGCTAAAGACCAAATGATCTTCGCCCTTTGACATTATTGTCATAGGCAGGGATTGCATCAAGTTATGGAAGCTGATCATTTGGGCGAGTACAGGATCGTTCCAGTTATCTTTCCATCTAGGCAACCCTTGACTGTCATTGATCTTGCTAGTGTTCAGGTCACTATAGACCAGTGGTGCACCGCCATCTCGTCCTAAAATATAGCAGTAGGCGAACAGCTCATGACGTTGAGCCATCACTTGATCCAGGAAAACGTCATTGTTTGGAATATCATGAGTGATGGCAAAAGTAATCGCTCTGTCATACGCCAACGCTTGCCCTACCGAGTAAGGATTGCTTAATTCAGACATTGGCTGACCTTTTTCAAACACATTGTGCATGGCATGAAATAGCGGAAAGTCGTAGGCACCTAAGCTCGTCCCCTTCAAGTAGGGGGCCAAAAAAAGCTCATACTCTTCTTTTGTTGCACCACCATCAGTGATGATTTCACCAAAAATGTGAACATCTGCGCTAATCTCCGTATCCCAGACCAATTGAATATGTTCGAGGGTTAAATGCTTGGCTGCATCAATACGGAAACCTTTTATACCTAATTGTTTTAGGCTGTTGATGTAATATCTCTGTTGCTTTACTACATTTTGGTTGCATTTTAGCGTCGGTAAACCGGGATCTTCATTGCCACCGCTGATCCTACCGTGCTGAACTTCCCACGGATCTGTCCAATTTTTGATTGGGAACGCTTTGATAAAATCCCGCTCAGTAAATAAGGGCTTAGTTAGATCTCCAAATAATTTCAGATCTTCATAATTTTCTGCTGATTGCTGATATTCATCCATCACCTGCTTAGATGGGAAGCATAGATCCTGCCTGAGATGTGATTCGTTGGCCATATGATTGAAGACAACATCAACATAAACATGCACGTCATGTTCTTTTAATATTGCCGTCATCTTACGGAAATCTTCGGTGTTACCCAGCTGGTTGTCTATCACTCGATAATCTTGTGGCTGGTAGCGTTGCCACCATTCTGTGCCATCTTCATGCTTGTATGATTTCAGAGGAGGAGAGACAAGAACGGCTTTATAGCCTGCTTTCGCAATGTCTTTAGCATACTGCGTGACTCGATTGTACGGCCAGTCAAAGGCGTGAAGAATGACATTGGTCGCGTTGATTTTCGTCTTAGTAGTATTGCGGGTTGTCATGGTTTGTGTCCCTTCAATGAACTGAGCGCAGTCTATCGCTAGTTGTTGAAAAAGTATTCAGCTGTTTGACTAAAAAAAGGGGAGGAGGTGTGGGGGAGTAGTCAGCCTACCATTACTAGAATGTATAAAAATAGAACGTACTGTAAACAAAATAATATTTTGTTGGTATTTTTTTGTTGTTTGGTTTATTGATAGTTCTACCACTAGGGATGAGGTGGTAGTAGGTGAAGTAAAAATCAGCGTTCAAAATGTAATAAAACAATATTTTTGAAACTATTCACCAAATTTCATTGCAAGCCTATTCTAATCCCCCATTGGAATATGGTATATATGACTACGATTGCTTACTAACAAGGAGGTACACCATGGCTGGTGTTTTAGGAATGATTTTAGCAGGTGGCGAAGGTTCACGTCTGCGTCCATTAACAGATACGCGAACTAAACCTGCGGTGCCATTTGGTGGCAGTTACCGCCTTATCGATTTTGCACTGAACAACTTTTTGAATGCTGACCTGATGAAGATTTACGTTCTGACTCAGTTCAAATCTCAATCTTTGTATGTGCACATGAAAAAGGGCTGGAATGTATCGGGGATCACAGGGCGTTTCATTGATCCTATTCCAGCACAAATGCGTATGGGTAAGCGCTGGTATGATGGTACTGCAGATGCCATCTACCAGAATATGCGTTTCATGCAGCTAGAAGAACCTGATCAGGTTTGTATTTTTGGTAGTGACCACATTTATAAGATGGATGTTAAGCAGATGCTTGATTTCCACCTTGAGAAAAAAGCGGATCTAACCGTTGCTGCTCTGCGGATGCCTTTAAGTGAAGCCAGTGCGTTTGGTGTTATCGAAGTTGATGAAAACGGTTGTATGGTTGGCTTTGAAGAAAAGCCTGCTAACCCGAAATCAATCCCAGGTGACCCTGAAAATGCACTTGTTTCAATGGGTAACTACATTTTCGAAACCGATGTGCTTTGCCAAGAGCTTGAGGAAGATGCTGTTAACGAAGAGTCAAGTCATGACTTTGGTAAAGACATTATCCCTAAGCTCTTCCCGCAGGGTAAAGTTTTCGTTTACGACTTCATGACCAATATTATCCCTGGCGAGAAAACAGCGGGTTACTGGCGCGATGTGGGTACCATTGAGTCCTACTGGCAAGCCCATATGGATCTTCTTTCTGAAGATGCGCCTTTCTCTCTATATAACCGTCAGTGGCAGCTTCACACTTATTACCCACCACTACCGCCAGCAACGTTGCTAGATAGCGATGATTGCAAGGTTGATACAAATAACTGCATGATCTCAGCGGGTAGCTATATCCGTGGTGCTAAAGTGTACAAATCTGTGTTGGGTTTCCGTACCAATGTTGATCAAAATACGATGATCAGCGAATCAATCATTCTTGGCGATGTGAAAATTGGGGCAAACTGTTCAATCCGTCGTGCAATTATTGATAAGAATGTGATGATTGCACCGGGTACGGTTATCGGTGAGAATCTAGAAGAAGATAAGAAGCACTACCATGTATCTGACGAAGGAATTGTTGTGATACCAAAAGGAGCAAAAATTGGTTACTAGGAAGAAATCTAACTCGAAGCCACTGCAGATATTGTTTGTAGCTTCAGAGGTAGACGGATTGGTTAAAACAGGAGGCTTGGCGGATGTTGCCAAATCACTGCCAGCTGCTCTAAAGGAATTAGGGCATGATGTGCGTGTAGTGATGCCTCTTTATCGCAAAGTACCTAATGGTGCAGAAGCGGTTGAACTGCTGGATACTGAATTACAGGTATCTACCCAGCCACAACCTGTGTCGTATAAAGTAAAACAGCTGCACAATGGTGATGTACCTGTTTATACCGTCGATGCCCCAATGTATTTTGACCGTCCTGAGCTGTATGCGGAAAACAATGAAGGGTACCGTGACAACGGTGAACGATTTGCTTTCTTGAGTGCTGCCGCCTTGGATATGTGTGAAAAGTTGGGTTTCAAACCTGATGTTGTTCACTGTAACGATTGGCACACTGGCCTTATTCCGTTCTTGTTGAAAACTCGCTATGCCGAAGATGCGTTTTATGCTGATACACAAAGCATTATTACCATTCATAATGCTGTGTTCAAAGGGACGTTCAATTACAACCAGTACAGCTTGATTCCAGAACTGATTCAAAAGCGTTATCTTCAATTAGAAGATGGTGCTGCCAATATCAGCATGCTTAAAGCGGGTGTGGCATTTGCAGATAAAGTGAATGCAGTTAGCCCGAATTATGCAAAAGAGCTGCTGACAGAGCTTGGATCGCACGGTATGGCTGCTGATTTCCAGCACCGTTCTGATGTGCTTTACGGGATCGTGAATGGCTGTGATTATGGTGATTGGAGTCCGGAAACAGATCCGTATATCAAACAGCACTTCAAAGCGAATAAAGTCAGCCTTGCTCGTGGCAAGAAAGCGTGTAAGCGTGACTTGCAGCAGAAGGTGAATTTACCTCAGACTGATGTGCCGGTTTACGGAATGGTTTGTCGACTAACAGAACAAAAGGGGATTCAATATCTTCTACCTGTTCTTCGTGACTTCTTGGTTAACGATGTACAGATTGTGCTAGTTGGTAGCGGTGATCCGAAATTGGCTGATGCACTGCGCGAAATCAGTGCCGAGTTTGCTGATAAGTTTGCGTTTATCGAAGCCTATGACAACCCATTAGCCCACTGTGTAGAAGCCGGCTCGGATTTCTTCTTGATGCCTTCTCAGTTTGAGCCTTGTGGCCTGAACCAGATCTACAGCCTTGCGTACGGCACTTTGCCAATCGTCCGTGGTGTTGGCGGTTTGAAAGATACGGTTATTGATTATGATGACACACCTCAGGTGGCGACCGGGTTCATTTTTGATGCACCGACGCCAGAGGCATTGCTGATCAAGATGCAGCGTAGCTTGTTGCTCTACTGCCAGCGTCCTCAAGAGTTCAAGCGCCTGCAGCAAAATGCGATGGCTTGCCGCTTTGAATGGAAAGACGCCGCAGAGCAATACTTACGTATGTACTTAGGTGAAGAAGAGTCTGTGCTTGAAAAAAAGCAGTTTGAGAATGCCTAACTTTTAGCTTAGGTATGCTTAAATATTGATAAAGCCCTCATTATGAGGGCTTTTTCGTAGGGTTAGGTCGTTTGAAAGGCGAAATTAAGAAAAGCAGGAAGATTATTTTTGCTCAGCACAGGTTTCGTCAATACAGCATTCATCCTTTAGAAAACCAATGACACCATCAAGTTGCTCATATTCCGCAACGCAATATAACGTTCGACCTTCACGGCGTTGGGTAAGCAGGCCCGCAGAAACAAGGCTTGAGATATGATGAGAAAGCGTTGATCCCGGTATGGCGAGCTTTTCCTGTAAGCTACCTACAGGTGTACCTTGATATCCCGCGCGAACAACGGCTTTATAAATACATAAGCGAGTAGGGTGACCTAGCTCTTTTAGCGCCTTTGCGACAACTTCAATTTCCATAATTGGTCATTCCAGAAAGAATCTTAATTCGATATTACTGGAACAGTTTCGTCTACGCCAGTTGTAACCTGCCAAATTTTTCTGGAGGGATGAGTTTGGTCTGTTAGCAAGCTCTCCGAATGAAGATACGGGGTTTAAGACTACCCATTTGCCAAAGTTCTGTTATTATTCATCCGAATATCAATGAGACTCACAGGAGATAAAGATGATTGTATTACGTACCCACTCGGCAAAGACAGTGAAGGTAGCACAATAAGCGATACCCTATAAACAGTCACAACTTATAATTTTCAGTGACTTAGAATTATCTGCTTTCCACTTCCTTTCTATTGCCCGGTGTGCCTGAACCCGGGGTCTATATATTTATTTGACCCTCTATTCTCTTTGATACGCATTGTCAAAGCCGCTTATGCTTGGTTTGTGCGTGGGGAAAATAATGAATTCTACAATTACACTTAGCCAACTTGGTTGGCAGCCAGTTTTTCAACAACAACTAACACTAGAAGACTATGAGCAGGCAAGTATTGCCCGCATTCTTGCACATCACCGAAATGGTTATGCACTGCTGACTGAGAACGGTCAAACCACACTTGAGATACACCATTCACTGCCAACGATGACAGTGGGGGACTGGGTGTTGATCGATAGTGAGAATCGGTTTATCCGTTTGTTGGAACGAGTTTCCCTGTTTAGTCGAAAAGCAGCAGGTGCCAAAGTGGCTGAACAATACATTGCTGCCAATGTTGATACTCTGTTTATTGTCTGTTCGTTGAATCAGGACTTTAACTTAAGCCGTATCGAGCGTTATTTATCTATTGCCCGTGAGGCAAATGTCGAGCCTGTTGTGGTTCTAACCAAAGCAGACTTGTGCCAAGACAGTGAAGATAAACGTCAGCAAGTGCAATCCCTTGACTCAATGCTCATGGTTGAAGTGCTTAACGCTTTGGAACCAGCGTCATATTCGGTTTTGGAAACCTGGTGTCGAGCCGGAAAAACTATTGCGTTTATGGGATCATCAGGCGTGGGTAAGTCGACCCTTGTCAATACGTTGATGGGAGGCTCGGTTCAGCAAACTGGTTCCATCCGTGAAGATGATAGTAAAGGGCGCCACACTACAACATCACGTTCGTTGCATTTCATGCCTACCGGTTCTGTGTTGATTGACACGCCAGGAATGCGCGAATTGCAACTGGCCGATTGTGAGAGTGGTGTGAATGAAACGTTTGCTGATATCGAAGCGTTGACTAAACAATGCCGTTTCAGTGACTGCCAGCATCAGGCAGAACCGGATTGTGCAATTCAACAAGCATTAGAAACGGGCGAGGTTGATTCACGGCGAGTACAAAACTATTTCAAGTTGCTTCGTGAGCAAGCCCGTAATACGGCCACACTGAGTGAGCATCGGGACAAAGACAAGCAGCTTGGTAAGATGTACCGCTCGGTTCAAAACCATAGCCGGCAACGCAAAAAAGGGTATTAATCTCTTGATGTGTTAAAACTAAGCCCTGCCAGCAAAGTGTTGCTGCAGGGCTTTTTTCTAGCTAATTAACGTTGTGTTTCACAGGCTGTTGATGTCTGGGGTCTATTGGTTTGTTTACTTGCCCAATAACCCGCCAATAATGAACCAGATATATTGTGCCAAACAGAGAATATGGTGCCTGCAATAGCAGACGCTGGCGAGAAGAACTTCATTGCTAATGCAGTAGCTAGCCCTGAGTTTTGAAGGCCGACTTCAAAAGCGATGGTTCGGCATGTCGATTCACTGAAGCCGAGTATGCGGCAGCTGTAATAACCAGCAGCGAGCCCAATGCCATTGTGGAGAATAACAGCCAGTGCCACCATTGGACCGACTTGGCTTAAATTGTCGGCATTGAGCGCCACAACAATTGCGACGATCAAAACAATGGCGACCATTGAAACCAGAGGTAGAAGTGCATGCACTTTTGCAACGGCTTTTTGCGCAAAGCTATTGATGAGCAAACCGATACCAACTGGTATTAATACAATTTTCACCAGGCTCATGAGCATGGCTGAAACAGGAACATCAACGGTTTCGCCAACCAAGAACTCGACCAGCAATGGCGTGAGGATAACGCCAAGTAAGGTTGAAATTGCCGTCATAGAAATAGACAGTGCGACATTGCCTTTAGCTAGAAACGCCATCACATTGGAAGATGTACCACCGGCGACGCTCCCAACCAGCACCATACCCACAGTGAGTTCGGTACTGAATCCCAACAAGGCGCTGATTAATAGAGCCGTGAGGGGCATGATAAGAAATTGCAGAACGACCCCAACTCCAACCGCTTTCTTATGCTGGACGACATTAAGGAAGTCCTTCGGTGATAAGCTAATACCCATCGCCAGCATGATGATGGTCAGCAAAGGGACGATTTGAGCTTTCAGCTCAACAAATAAGCCGGGGGATATATACGCTAATAGTGCAAATATAACAGCCCATACTGGGAATAATTGGGTGATCCTTCCTATCATTTTGACTTCCTATTCGTTTTCTCCCATACGCTTGGGAAAAATTATTTTTATTTAATGTGTGACAATTATCTTTTCACAAAGCCTATTGATAAAACAGTAAGGGAAGTTAATAAAGCGGTAGATTCTATTTTAGTTTTCGTGGCATGAATGATGTATCAATACCGTGTAATTTCTTAGTTTGAACTGATAGATAGAAAGCACTTACCAGAGTTTAATACTGTTGCAGACTGTCAATATTGGCTAGAGTGCCACTGAGTAGTGGCACTATTTTGCTTGCTTGGGGGCTTATATTTTAATGCCCATATTTTTATCTATGATTTGATCAAGCTGACCGCTTTCTACCAGTTTCGCGAGTACTGCATTTATACGCGCTTTGAGCTCGGCATCTTTTGGCATCATTGCTGCAATGCTTGACTCTGTGAACTGCTGTTCAGGCATAGAGCGGCAAAGCTCTACATGGTGGCGGGCGCGGTAATCCGCTTCAACAGAATCGGTGATCATAAGATCAACTGTGCCATCGAGAATTCGGTCATAAACGTACTTATTGGTAGGCTCTACATGCAGTTTTGCTTGTTTCAGGTTGTTACGGGCAAATTGTGCATTGGTGCCGCCTTCATTAATCACGACAGTGGTTTCTGGCTGATCAATTTTCTCTAGTGTATTGAACTGGTCTACGTGTTCACACAGAGTGATAGGACTTTTACCATAGCGGTAATAGCTGGTAGAAAATTCTGCGAATTCCTTGCGAGCAGGATTCACTGAAATCCCACTCATACCGATATCGTACTTACCGTTTTTGAAGTCTTGCATCAGCGTTGGCCAGCTTGTTGGTACCAGTGTTAGCTTTACACCTAGCTCTTGAGCAATAACCGCGGCAAGATCATGCTCAATACCCACGTAGCTACCATCACTGAGTTTTTCAGAGAATGGCATATAGTCGCCAGTGACGCCGATGCGAATTTCATTGGTTTGCTCGATTCTATCAAGCGCTTCACCGGCAAGTGTGGAAGTGGAAGCTAGTGCAAGAGTCCCTAGCAGAGTGACAGTTAGTAATGTTGGCTTCATGTTCAGTATCTTATGTTGTGTTTTTTCTTAGTTGGGCTGTGATAAGCCTCGCTTTGTTCTCGTAGTCAACATATTCGAACTGAAGTTGCGATGCAAGATAAAATGTCAATACTATTGGTTGTTTCTGGTGTTTGGTGTTTTGTATAAATATATTTACAGTCTTGTCAGTGGCGCTATTTTGCTTGTCATTGTTACCCATATCAATTTTCACATATGTAACCCTATAGATTACGTTGTAGGTCATGTCTATTTCTTGTTTCTATTGATAGATTTATGTTCTAACTGAATGCAGTAAAAGGGATTGTTGTAAGGATGGAATCGATGGGCGTGGCCGTTATTATGGTGCTGGGGTTGTTGGGTGCTTATGTCGCTAGTTTCCTTAATCTGCCTATGGGAGAGTTGTTCGGGGCCACATTGGTTGTTATTGCTTGCCTAAAATTAACAGGTAAAGTTATAAGATTACCTGCCTTCATTATTCTTTTGGTCCAAATAATCTTGGGTGTGAGCATCGGTATTACTGTTCAGTTGAACCAGTTGGTAGCGGCTTTCTCGCCATTGCTGCTAGTAGGATTAATTCTTTGCATGTTATCCCAAACTTTAATTAGCTTTTTGTGGCTAAATAAAAAGGAAGGTTGGCGGCCTTTTGAGTCCTTACTCGGAGCAATTCCTGGTGCTTTGGGCGCAATTTTAGTGTTAAACGAAGAGCAGGAAAAACCATCCCCAAAGGTGATCGTTTCCCATACCATGCGTCTTTTGATGCTGGTGGTCTTGGCCGGTTATATCGCATCACAAGGTGCGGAAGTCATTGCTAAAGATGTTGAATTCCCCTTAAGTTGGGGGCTGCATTTGATTGCGATTGGTGTCATGAGCTTCCTGCTTGGCAAGCTAACTGGGCATATGGGACTACCAGCGCCATTTATGGTGATGGGGTTATTTGTCAGTCTTGCCTATAACAATCTGGTGCTTGGCGGTGAAATTTCCGCAGTACCGAAAGAGCTAATTATATTTGCGACTGCGATATTGGGTGTACTGATTGGCGTCAGGCTAGCCGAGACGACACTACGAGAAGCACTGCGTTATTCTCGAGCGGGTCTCATTATTACCACGATGGGCATTGCTATCACTTTCTGCTATGCCATTGCCTTTAGCTACCTCACTACAAAAGGGTGGGAGGTGCTTCTCCTTGCTTGGCTTCCCGGTAGTGTAGAGGCGATGACGGCTGTCGCGATTTTGATAGGGTTGGAGCCTGCCTTTGTTGCTATTAACCATGTGATGCGTTTGAGCTTGTTGTACATGCTACCGAGTGTATGCAAAGCACCGTTGCAGCAGTTGAGTAAGCGGTAAAGATGATTAAGCCATCTTTACTATCTTCTTCTCATGCTCGAATATCTCATACCTTTTAGTGCTACTGATGTATTTATCGTATTCTTTATAGTGTTATGTCATTCTAGTGTTCTCTATCAATATCATTGCCGATGAAACATGACAAAAACACTGCTTTTACCGCTATTCGCGCTTTTTTTATCTACTGCTACATTTGCTGCACCCAACAATTTTAGCCATGCCAAAGTGTTAGCAAAAGAAAATGTTTACTTCGACCAAACTGATAACGGTACGTTTTACTGTGGCTGTAGCTATACCTTTATGGGGAAAAGTGGCGGCCGAGTCGACCTAGAAAGTTGTGGGTATGAAGTTCGTAAAAACCAAAATCGTGCACAACGTATTGAATGGGAACATATTGTTCCGGCATCTAACTTTGGTCGAGCGAGGCAATGCTGGCAAGAGGGCGGACGCAAGAACTGTGTGAAAAATGATCCTGTTTTTGCTTTGATGGAAGCGGATATGCATAACCTGACGCCTTCCATTGGTGAAGTAAACGGTGACCGCTCAAATTACAATTTCAGTCAGTTTAATGCTTCGAAAAATCAATATGGCCAATGTGATTTCAAAGTGGATTTTAAAAGCCGCTTGGCGGAACCAAGGGATGAGGTAAAGGGGCAGGTAGCTCGAACCTACTTTTATATGTTTGACCGCTATAATTTATCGATGTCCACCCAGCAGCAGCGACTATTGGTCGCATGGGATAGACAGTATCCTGTCTCTAAATGGGAACTTGAGCGAAACCGTCGTATCGCAGAGCAAATGGGCCACGATAACCCGTTTGTGACAGGTAAAGAAGTTTGGCATGTTGGTCATAAAAACAGTGGCTCAGGCTTGAAAGCAACGCTGGTTGCGAAAGAGAGTGTTGATACAGAGTCAATGCTATTTATCCGAGGTAATAAGAACAGCAAGGTGTATCACTTACCAACGGGGTGCCCGAGCTATGACCGTGTCAGCCCAAAGAATGTTGTTAATTTTCATTCTGAGCAAGAGGCATTATCTGCAGGTTATCGTAAAGCCGGAAATTGTTCATAAATCAAATTGTAAATTTGGCTGAGTTTTTTTGCTCAGCCAAAACCTCTCATCCAGAGTGCAGTACTCTTCAGGACCTTCAAGCTGAGCGCATTATATTCTTCAAATTAGAGAAATGAGATTTCATTAACTGTGTCATGAGTTGGCTTATTAGTGATTAATTTTGGTTTTGGAGGGTGTTTCTAAATGTAATACCTTGTTTTCGCTTATTTCTAGTTATATGTTTTGGTAAAAAACGTGTGTCAATCGGACAGGATGCACGTGTAGCAAATCTCATCTTTTCGATAAGCAAACCTAATGATAATTTTAACTTTGTTCAAATTTGTTGATGAGTAGGGTACATATGGAAAGTCTGGTGGTAATCATAGCTGCGATCTTATGGACTGCTGGGCGCTATCGTATCCACACCCCTGCTGAGTGGCAGGCTAAACCCTGGTTTATCAAAGGGCTTGCTATTACACTCGCGATCTTTCCTTCATTATTTTTCTATCATTGGGATGAGCTAATTACCTCGGCTGTATTCTTATCAAAAAATCAGATCATCTTCTGTGAGATTTCACTGCGCTTATTTCTTATTGTCATGGCAATTCAAAGCCTGATGGGTATTGTTTTTATTGTTAGCTCACTAAAGAGTACAGAGAAGTAAACCCAAGCGCTTGGCTTGGGTTAGTCATATATTTGCTATTCAGACTCAGATTCAGTAGTCGAAGGTATATTGATAAGACCGGTACCTGCATCTCGGATAAGGTTTACCGGAGAAAGGAGCACACCTTTCACTGCGCCTTGTGTTGCCTGTTGAGTTAACTGTTCACTTTTTTCAACGATTTCATCTGTTTTCGCTAGGATCACTGGTACGTCTGTGCGTAACTGCTCTGATTCTGCAATGACTGCCGGTATAGTGGTTTCCCTATAGCCCGTACTTTCAATAATGGCCGCCGGAATTATATCCGTTCTATATTGTTTGAGTTCAGTTAGTGCTAAAGGCAGAGTTGTGCTGTTGACGGTTTCAACGGTCTGAATCACCGATGGAACCGTTTCGCTTCGGATCGCTTTGACTTCTTCTAATATCCTAGGGATTTTCCGATCAACCGAGGCAATAGTTTGATTGACTCCCTCGATAGTCGTTGTGATATCGCCTGCTACAGCGAGTGCTTGTGGTGTCAATTCTTCAAACGTGCGTGCTAATAGCAGCCATTGTTCGATTTCGAGTTTATCTGCTGTTGAGTTGATATCTGCCATCATCTGGGGATAGTAATCGACAACGTTATTGATCGTACTGGTAAACGAGTGGATGGTATAACCCAAATAAAAGATAGCGACAGCCAAAAAAAATTGTATTGCGGTGCCCAGCTGGTTTTTCATAACGACATCCGTGTGAATGAATTTACTCTAAGGGAATTATAAGCATTTGAGTGTGGATTGACATAGGAGCAATGTGTTGTTGCCATACTCAATCAACGAGGGTGGTTTTAGCTAACATATTACAAAAAGGCTGTTTTGTTATCATGTCGCTAATATAAATCACCTTAATATCATCTCCTTGTTGAATGAATGCGACCCGACAGCTTAATGTTGAGGTTAGCACTATTTTATATTCTTGTATTTTAACGCCTTTATGAGTCATTTTTTGAGCGAGTTTTATTTTATAACTGTTACTACTTAAAAGTACGGGCAATCTTTCTTCAATATCGAGTTCAATTTCTTTTTTGAATTTTGAGTGCTTTGTAAAAAAACGACGTAAATGATTGTTGTGGTCATAAGTAATTGAGCCAAATAATTGCATGAATTAATCCCACTATTTATAAACTTGTTAGCATCTAGTCTACACCCTCTGAAAAATAACAAAGTGTGATCTAGGTTATGTTTGGCTAGGGTTTTACAGTCTTTCTAAGTTTTACATAATGAGTGTTGCCAATTTCCTTTCCTTCCGTACAGCATCTTGTTGATGCTTACCTGCTAATGCATGTAAATCGTCTTATCACACCATGGCCGAGAACAGAAAGCCAAACTCCATCCATAAAGCAGGCTTTAAATGATGTTTACAGTATGTCATACTAAATATGATTTCAGCGTTGTTAGTGAGGTAGGGGATGGCAAATATTACCAGTTATTGTTCGTGGTGCTTTGAGCAAACTGAGCACACTCAAGTTGTACAAAATTTCTTGAGTAGAAATATTTACCAGTGCACAAGTTGCAAAAACAGTACAGTGCAGTGCCGCTACTGTTCACACATGGCAAAAAGCACACCCAGCCCAGAAACGCTAAAAGATATACAAACAGCCCGTCTAGCTGATGAAAACGAGCACCGAGCTTTAAAAGCAATAGGTAAAATCAGCTCGGCTTTTTCCAAAATAGATCAAAGCTGGAATAATGAGCTGTGCGCTGAACATGATGGTTCTATCGCTTCATTTAAGTCCCTATCTAAAAGACTTAGTGACATATCAGAATACGAGTCACTGTTTGTTCGCGAGCAGATTAACTTAGCAAAACCCGCAAAACATGCAGCTTATGCCGGTGTCGGTCTTGTTAGTGCCGCGGCTATTATTGGCACAGGCGGTACGGCTGGGCCAATTGCTGCCGCGATCGGGAACATGGGGGTGCTAGGCGCTTCTGGTACAGGAGCTACCATTGCAGGCCTCAATGGTGCGGCTTTAACCAGCGCGTCATTAGCCGCGATTGGTGGCTCGGTTGCAGCAGGGACGATGGTAATTACCGCCAGTGGCGGAGCGCTGGGAGGCGTTCTAGGTGGTGTCCTTGCTAATAAATTCCACGGGGATGACACTAGTTTTTCTATAAAGAAGCTCAAGGACGTTAAGAGCTCCGAGGATAGAACCGTTTTCATCAACGGCTTTACTCAAAAAAATGAAACTGACTTCCATGACTGGCAAACTGAACAGTTATTCGCGGGGTTGAAGCACTCTACTTATGGCGTCACTTGGGATGCAAAAAGCAATGCCAGCCTTGGTGCTGCGTTTGCGGGCGGTGTTGGTAAGAAAAGTGCGCAAGCTGCTCTAGCCGCGCTTGCCAAAAAAGGCGGGATTAAGGCAGCGGCAAAGCTGGGCCCAGGAGCAAGCCTTGCTTTAGCAGCAGATATAATTTCAAACCCTTGGCATTCAGCAATGCTTCGTGCAGCACAAGCGGGCACCCAGTTAGCAGAAAGCATATCCCGCACATCAGGGCAAAAGTTTAACCTAGTCGGTCACTCTCTGGGATGTAGGGTCATTTACTACACATTGGCAGCTTTAGGCACTAAGTCCCATAAGTACATAAATGATGTGATCCTATTAGGAGGAGCTGTCGGGAAAGATGATGAAAAAGGCTGGGCAAATGCAGCTTCTGCCATCGACGGCACGCTATACAATTGCTTCAGCAAAGAAGATATGGTGTTGAAAAAACTCTATGAGACAGCCAATGCTAAATTGACCAAACCTATTGGCTATTATCCTATTCCTTTTGATTTACCAAAAGTTAAAAATATTGATTGCACAGACTTAGTGAGTTCCCACATGAAATGGAAAAGTAACTATGCCGATATATTGCAGCGTATTTATTTTACCAATTCTGAAGTTGCCTCGTGCTAAGTGCCGCTCTAACCCCGTTTATTGTATTAATCGTCATGTGGCTAAATGTCTTTTATGACACAATATCAGATAGAGCAATATCTTGGTGGGAATGGGTGTTTGTTGCCACTTACACAGTAGGCGTAGTTACTTATCTTAGTCTTAAAATAAAAACGAAAGACAAACCAAGATAATCAACTCGCTTAGATATAAAAAAGCAACGATCCCAATTGTTTGCAATTTGAGTTAGGTAAAAAAAGGCTTATCGATGCGTTAATTCGATAAGCCTTTTTTGTGTACCTAATCCTAAGCAGGTTTCTTTCGGGATGCCTTGGATTGCTCGACCTCAGTTAATAGGCCTCTCACCAAGCTCAAACTGCCGAGTATTAGGATTATTGTAAATGGAAGGGCTGCAATAATGGTAATGGATTGCAGAGCTTGAATGGAGTCAGTCCCACCAATCCACAACATAACCATAGCAATGGTGGCAGAGATAACCGCCCACACAACCTTTTGTCTAATGGGTAGTTCTAATTTACCACCTGCGGTCATGCTATCGACAACGATAGAGCCAGAGTCAAGAGTGGTGACAAAGAAAACGATGATTAGCGCAACAGCAATGACAGAGAGAATATTTCCGATTGGATAAGCATCTAGCATGTAGAACAAGCTTAACGAAACGTCAGTAATCCCTTGCTCACTGCCAAGTAGGCCAACCTTATCAATGATCTGTTGGATAGCGATGCCTCCAAAGAAAGACATCCACGCTGTCGTAACCAATGTTGGGATAACTAATACACAAGTTAAGAACTCACGGATTGTGCGACCCTTCGAAATGCGAGCGACAAACATGCCAAAGAATGGCGCATAAGCTACCCACCAAGCCCAATAGAAGACGGTCCAACCGTGTAGCCACGTCGTGTCTTCACGGCCAGAACTTTGACTCAGCGGAATGATGTTTTTCACATAACCCACCACGGCAGTCGATAATGAATCTAATGTGGTTGTGAAATTAAGAATGGCGAGAAAGCCCAAGAAAAGAAAGGCAATGATCATGTTGAGATTACTCAACAGTTTAACACCACCGTCCATCCCCCGAACCACAGAGACAATAGCAAGCCCCATGATGACAAGGATAATCAACAGTTGAAGGAAGAGGCTATTTTCAAGACCGAATACGTGGCTTATGCCACTTGCGGCTTGAGAGCCACCTAAACCCAGTGAAGTAGCAAGGCCGAATAAAATAACTAACACGGCCATGACGTCAATTACATCACCAATTTTTCCCCAGACCCTGTCACCAAGTAGTGGGTAAAAAACAGATCGCATTGAAAGCGGCAATCCCTTGTTATAAACGAAATAAGCCAGAGAGAGTGCCGTCATGCCATAGATGGCCCAAGCATGAAAGCCCCAGTGAAAGACTGCTGCACCCAGTGCCAGTTCTCGACCTTCCTGCGTAAAGGGTTCAACATTTAGCGGAGTACCAAACCAATTAGTGAAAAAAGCTGTTGGTTCAGCTACACCCCAGAAAATAAGCCCAATCCCCATACCTGCGGCAAATAACATGGAGATCCAAGATAGAGTAGAGTAGTCAGTCGTGGCTTCATCGCCACCTAAGCGAATTTTACCTAAAGGAGAGAAAGCGATACCAATGGCAAAGAGTAGCAGTATGTTTGCGCCCCACATAAAGATGAAGTCAAACTTAGATAGTGCTGCAGCCTTGACGGAATCTATGGCAGCTTTAGCATCTGCTGGTGAAAGTATTAAGAGTGTGACAATAAAAAGAATGGATAAGCCCGCGGAAGCGGTAAAAACGGTGTTGTGGACATCCATACCCCATTTGGTGACGTTGTCCTGACCAACTTGATAATCTGTAGAATCTATACTGTATTTTTTTGATTTAAATCTCATAGTTATGAGGTTTGTATATTCGAATAAACGAATACAACGACCAACTCCATGTCCAATTAATTACTGATTAGCGTGCAAATCGCATACAAATAATGGGTTCTATCCCATGACCTTCTTTAGGCCTATTTGATGTTCCGTCATCTAATCCCAAGCCGACCACCATAACACAAAATGAGTGACTTTAGATTCAACTTCACATAATACTTTGAATAGGTATGACTCAGTGGACATATGATTAAAGCCCTTCGCAGAAGAGGGGGCATGACGGCGTAACATGGCCGTGTCTCTCATTTTTATCATTAACTATTGCTCAAAGCCTAAATTGTGTTCTTTCCACAATTTCTATCTCGAATTAGGTATTCATCTCTAGCGTTATATACTTTACTATATAACGGTGTTTTTGCTTTTAGGATATAAAGATGAAGTGCTGGAAGAATCGAGTAGCCGTTGTAGCTCTATCTATGTTGTCGTTTTCAAGTCTTGCCGCTGAAAAAGTGACGGTGTTTGCAGCGTCGTCATTGACCAATGCGATGAATGAGGTGGTGTCGGCTTACGAACGGGAAACAGGGCAGAAGCCAACGGTATCTTATGCATCATCTTCAGCGCTTGCTCGTCAAATAGCTCAAGGAGCACCGGCTGATATTTATCTATCTGCTAATGAAAAGTGGATGGATTATCTTTCGGATCAAGGTGTCATTGATACTTCCACCAGAAAATCTTTGTTACATAATAGTTTGGTGATGGTTGCGCCAAAAGATTACCCACAGCAAAATATTACACTGAGTGCTTCATGGGATTTAAGTAAAGCCTTGGATGGTACCCGGCTTGCTGTTGGTGACCCTAATCATGTGCCAGCAGGGATCTACACCAAAGAAGCCTTAGAGAGTATTGGGTTATGGCAGCAGGCAGAGCGTTTACTGGCGCGTGCGAATAATGTACGTGGCGCACTGTTGCTTGTGGAAAGACAGGAAGCAATGCTGGGTGTGGTATATAAAACTGATGCCCTGATTTCCGATAAAGTAAAAATAGTCAGTGAATTCCCCGCTGACAGCCATACGGCGATCAGCTATCCGATTGCGATGGTCGAAGGTCGCCAAAATGAAAGCGCGAATGGCTTTTATCATTTCCTTAACTCAGAAGAGGCTACAGCTATTTTCAGTGAATATGGCTTTGGGGATGTCAGTACTGGAGACATCAATTAGTGCTAACCGACTATGAGATCCAAGCTTTATTGTTGAGCTTAAAAATCGCCAGTGTCGCGGTAGTTGTTAGTTTACCGTTTGGTGTGCTCTGTGCTTGGTTGTTGGCCCGCTGCCAGTTTGTCGGCAAGTCATTGCTTGATGGCCTAGTACATTTACCCTTGGTGCTTCCGCCCGTTGTCATTGGCTATTTGCTGTTGGTGGGGATGGGGCGTCAGGGTGTTATTGGCAAGGTACTATATGAGTGGTTCGGCCTGACATTTAGTTTTAGTTGGCGCGGTGCCGTACTAGCCGTCGCGGTGGTTTCTTTTCCACTAATGGTACGCTCTATTCGCTTGGCGCTTGAAAGTGTTGATTATAAACTCGAGCAGGCTGCGCGCACCTTGGGTGCGAGCCCAATGAAAGTGTTTTTTACTATTACGTTGCCTTTAACGTTACCAGGTATCGTGACAGGTGCGATCTTAGCTTTTGCCCGCGCGTTAGGAGAGTTTGGGGCAACCATTACTTTTGTATCGAATATTCCGGGAGAAACGCAAACCATACCCTTGGCGATGTATTCATTTATTGAAACCCCAGGTGCCGAAGATCAAGCTGCGCGACTATGTGTAATCGCAATTGTCATTGCCTTGGTATCAATATTGGCTTCTGAATGGTTTTCGCGGGCTGCTCGGCAGCGTTTGGAGGCCAGATGATTACTATCGATGTACAGCAGAAACTTGGCGATCTTGATATGGATATCCAACTTGAGCTACCGATGGAGGGGATCACCGCTATCTTTGGTCGCTCCGGAGCGGGGAAGACATCATTGATCAATGTTCTCAGCGGCCTAGCGACGCCTGATACCGGTTCTATTACTCTCGGGCAACATGTGTTGTATAACTACCAATCCGGAATAAACCTGCCTCCTGAAAAACGTCGTATTGGCTATGTTTTTCAGGATGCGAGACTGTTTCCACACTACACCGTTGCGGGTAATCTTCGGTATGGCTGCAAGGGGGAAAATCATGAGCAGTTTAACTCAGTTACCCGACTATTGGGTATAGAGCAACTGTTGAGCCGCTATCCGGCTTCTTTATCTGGGGGTGAAAAGCAGCGGGTGGCAATCGGCCGTGCATTACTTTCCAATCCGTCGATGTTGCTAATGGATGAGCCGTTGGCGTCACTCGATCTCCCACGTAAGCAAGAGCTTATGCCTTATTTGGAACGTCTTGCTAAAGAGGTCAAGATCCCGATTGTTTACGTTACCCATAGTTTGGATGAAATCTTACGCTTGGCGGACCACATGGCGATGATCCACCAAGGAAAGGTAGTGGTTTCAGGCCATATTAATAGTGTTTGGGGCTCGCCAGAAATGCGGCCTTGGCTACCTGCAAAGGAACAAAGCTCGTTACTCAGTGCGCGGGTGAACCACCATCATCCCCAGTATGCATTAACTCAAGTGATGCTAAATCACGATGCTCATTTGTGGGTGAATCGCTTGCAGTGCGTACGAGGAGAGTGGGTCCGGGTGCGTGTGCATTCTAATGATGTTTCACTAACCAAGGTGAGATCTGAGCAAACCAGTATCCGAAATATACTGGCGGCAAAGGTTGATAAAATTCATCCGGTTGATGAGCAAGAACGGATTGAAGTTCGTTTGCGGGTGGGAGAGGCTCAACTGTGGGCTAATATCACTAAGTGGGCGGCTGATGAGCTTGACTTGTCGGTTGGTGACAAGGTGTTTGCACAAATAAAAGGTGTGAGTGTCACCCAAGAAGATCTTGCAACCATGTAGTGCAAACTATCTGGTATTAAATTTGTGAAGCACCAATGAATGTTGGTGCTTTATTATATTAAATTGACATTGGACATGCGATAAAAATTATAATTATAACTTTCTTGGCTATTTAATTGTTATATTTTTGCCTTTGATACTTATTTAAAATCGAAAAGTTTCTTTTCTCTGTTAAGTTTGAATGAATAATTGTACATGTCGGTTTGAATGTGCATACATTACTTTTTATGTACTTCCTTTAATTTTATTAATTGTATTTCATGGTTTTAAGTGAACTTTTGTGGTCGATTGGCGGGGTTAACTTTGTTAATTGTTTGTCAGGTTGGCGAGAATTTCACCGTTGCATATTGAATGATTAAGCGGGGAGTAAGTATAGTGTGCTTCGTAAAAAGTGAGTAGCAAAATTATTTATTGTGTTTTATTTGGCTAAATAATTTATAGCAATGGCTATTTTTAGTTGAATTAAACACCAAGTTAAAAACAAGGTATGTTATGAAAGTTTTACCCATAGTAGCGTTGTCAACATTGTTATTAGCTGGTTGCGGCGGCGGTTCGAGCTCCTCTTCCTCAACAGGTACTGATAACTCAGGTAATCCTGTAAATTTACCTGTGGATGATCAGGATTCGGGAACAAACCCTGGTGACGATAACAATACTGGTGGTGGAAATGATAACAATACCGGCGGTGGTGATGAGGGTAATACAGACCCGGATCCAGCTCCAGGCCCCGGTGAAACCTTCGCCGAGCAGATGTTATACGCAGTGAACCAAGCGCGTTCACAGCAGCAAGTCTGCGGTAGCGATGTAATGCCTGCTGTACCAGCTTTGGAGTGGGACTATAATCTTGAGTCAGCCGCATTCACGCATTCAAGTGATATGGCCAATAACAACTTTATGAGCCACACTGGCTCTGATGGTAGCTCACCAGAAGACCGAATTAATGCAACCGGCTATTCATGGTCAACCTGGGCGGAAAACGTTGCTGCAGGACAAAAAGATATTGATGCAGTAATGACTTCTTGGATGAACAGCCCGGGTCACTGTAAAAACATTATGAATGGCAGCGTAACTGAGATGGGCGCTTCATACGTTGAGAACTCTTCAACACAGTACGGTATTTACTGGACCCAGGTTTTCGCCAAGCCGCGTTAATTTTGTGATGAATTAGTTGATATATCTAAGCCGCCAATTATTGGCGGCTTGTCTACATTTAGCGGATAATAGCGATATTACCGTCGCTAAAATAATGATTGGATTTAGAATAAGCGACTGGTTCGCCTAATCGTTGAAGTTCTGTTTTCCAACCCAGCTGCTTGGCATTATTCATCAACGTATCTCGCTCTTCATCGATATCAGGATCAATACCGTGCAATACGGTTATTAAACCTTTGTAATGAGCTAGTTTGAGTCGGTCATCATAACTGATTGATGCAAGCCAAATATCTTCCTTTGTCTTTTCTGATTCTCCAGCATACCACCATCGGATATGCCGGCGGTTAATTAAGTCGCCTTTAATTTGGTAAGCCAGTAATTGTGGTTGTTGATTCCAATATAAATCGGAGATCGGTGGCTGTTGTTGTGCAATTAACTCAAGGTATTGAGATAAATCCAGTTTGTTGCGAGAAAAGGTTTTATTTTCAATCCAGCCTAGCTCCTCCATTAACACACTAGGGTGCTCGTCTAGCAAAACGAGGTTTATTGGTTGAGCTTTATATACAGGAGATAATCCCGGATAAACGGTGTAGTCCAATTGTTCAAGTAAAACACCACCTTCGTGTAATAGCGCTGTATTACTTTTGGCTTGAGCTTGAGAGATCCACTCAATGTTGTAGGCTTCGCTATGAAAGAAGTGGTAGTAATTGGCTGAACCGAATGCAGTAAGCCAACAGCATGCCATTAGCAGCCATTTTCGCCAGCGGTAGACCCGATACAGTACCAACGACACCAAAAGTGAAATCATACAAGCGGTGATCAGCACGCTATGCTCTTGGAAAAATAACCCAATAGTTTGCCAACTAGGTAGAATGTCGATGCCTTTTCCGATAAAAAAGCCGGCAAGAGTGAATTGGCCGACCCCTAATAATAAGCCAATGGATGAGTACAGGGTAAATGTCGTCCAGCGCATGGCGTAGCTGCCAGCGATAAAAGGCATTATCCAGGCCACTGGGCCAAGTAGCCGGGAGGCAGTGACCACCCAAGGGCCTTTCTTATGCAAGATCAAGCGTGTCTTGGCGATGGGACGTTGTGTTTTACTGAATTTGCGCACTAGCCAGCGACGGCCACGCGAACCACAATGGCGACCAATCCAAAAACTGATTTGGTCACCAATGAAGCCTCCGGCGAGTACTGCCAGAACACCATAGATAGCGCCAGTGCTTAGCAGATAGCCTGCTGCTAGCAAGAAAGGCTCACCAGGGAAAAATAAATTCGGTCCGATCAGGGCATCAAGGAAACTTCCTCCAAAATACCACCACCAAGCGACGTCTTGCATGACTTATTTAGCATCCTTGTAATGATCAAATTTATAATCCATTTCCTTGTTGCGCATTTCGCCCAAGAAGAAGCGTCGAATATTGGCTTTCATGTAAGTCAGCCCCATTTTAATGAAACCGTCCTGCTCAAGACGACGAGGATCGAACCAGAATCGAACTGGGATCATTCGGTAACGCCATGTTTTAGCTGCTCTGTTGGCATAGTCGCAGTCTTCGCAAAGTACAATGCTTTGGTCAAAGCCTTCAATTTCATTGTGGACTCGCTTGGTAGAAAACATGCAGGCCCCTACGGCCGTCGGGAAGAAAAACGACGTAGTGAATAGCCCTGCATTGAATAGCGCATAGCCCATTTTGTAGCCGAGTGATAAATCTTTGGCTTCCATGTAGGCGCCAGCAACTTCGAGTTTTCGGCTCTCCAATTCATACAGTGCATTGGTAAGAAAAGTCGGGCTCAGCCGAACATCTGCATCCAAGAACAGCAGCCTTTCATGTTTGGCAAGTTGAGCGCCGGTATTACGTCCAAGGCTGGTCCCGCGTTGATTCATCTTATGGACGGTCAAACTGGGCAAAGCTTGCTCGAAACCTCTGGCGACTTCACAGGTATTATCGTCGCTATTGGAATCGACCACGATAACCTCGAACTGCTGGTGGCTCTGTTTGCTCAAGTCATCTAATAGGCGACCAATGCGTTTTTCTTCATTCAGTGTGATGATCACAATACTTAAAGGTGTCATAACTATCTCCGGCATTTGTATTAACTGAAGACAGTTTGCAAGTCTTTGATTGAATTAATGCTGAGGGCTTAATTCATATTGCATTCATATTCTTGTTATTAGTTGTCTTGGCGTTGGTAAAAAATCTCTACTTTATTAAGTAGCCAACCCGGATCGTCAAGTGGAAGGTCATGGCCTGCATCTGGGTGGACGAACAATGGAATATGCCATGCTCTTGCTAAGGATTTACTGCATGAAATATCGACTAGTGCATCTTTCTGGCTGCCAATCAGCAAGGTAGTCGATGAAGGTGTCGCCTTAAAACGGTAACGGCTGGCTGCATACAGTTGCCGCAAAGCATTAGATGTTGAGACGGGGTAGGCTCTACGCCATTCAATCCAATACTCTATGATGCTACGAGAGGACTGCCGCGTGGTCATTGCGAAGATAAGAGATTCCTGTTCAGTGGTTGAGGCGAAAAAATAACGAAAGACATTTGTGTATTGCTGCCAATTAAGCCTTCTGTAAAAGGGAGAGTAGTTACTGAGGCTGGCGTTAATCAAAATGGCTGAATGAACATCGTTTGGGTATTTTCTCATCCACTCCAAAGCAATCATACCGCCCATAGAGATTGCGATGATATCGACACTATCGGCATTGAAGCCTGTAGGTGTTGTCTTTGCTGTTGATGCTTGATAGTCGGATAGATGGGATTTCAGATCCTCTACCATTGCCGAAACACTGGTGGAGGATTGCTCTTGGTAACGCGGTCCATTGCCAGCAATATCAAAGGCGATGATCTCTCGCTCAGGAAAGGCCGCTTGCAGTAACTCGGTAAACCTTCCCCAATGGCGTGTTTCTCGTAATAGCCCCCTGATTAACAAAATTGGCCGTTTAGAATTATTGGGTAATGAGCTCATAATATTTTCTTGGTTGCTGGATTAGGTTATTTGGGTTGGGTCGAGTGGATACCAGAGCGATTTGGCTTGTTGGGCAAATACATCGTTTTGCTCGCTCAAATACCAGTGCTGGTATGAATAGGTCGCACTCATTAGAAACTCGGTAAGTGTTAGATGTGTTCGCAGCACGCGTTGGATCCTATGCGGTTTGACAGGGTGAAATAGTCCAATGCGGTCGAGTATTTGCAGTGGATTTTTGCGAACCCATCGCCAAGAGCCCATCTCTAGTGTAATCGGGAGTAGGTGTTGTTGGCGACTTTCTGCTATGTCATACAGGTAATCCCATAAGTCCCCATGGCAGGTGTAATGCTGGGTTTGGGGTTCAAACAAATAATTCTGGTGGGGAAAAGCGTTAAAGAAGAGTTTTCTTAAATGGAACAGCGCCCCAATCTGACTAATGGGCTGCAGTTTGCTTTTAGCATAGGGAAACCAAAGGCGATCTTTGGTACCAAATCCTGAATGACAATCCAGAGCAAGGGTCAGTGGGCTGGTTTGGGTCGTGAGCAGTACTTCGTTAATCAATGCTTGGGATTCCACTTCCATACCTTGCTTTGCTTTACCACGGTACCAAGGGATAAATTTTGATATTCGGTGGCCGCCAACTAGCCATGCTGTTGGCTCTTTACTGTCTACTGGCGCGTTTCTCATTAAATCAATATGGTTGCCGTTGGAGCGGTAACGTTTTGCCATGCCGACAGGGTTCAACAGCGGGATAAATATGAGTTTAATGCGACGTAATTTCAGTTGTAATGCTTCGTCCCAATGAAGGCGCTGGCACAGGCTATCTAACAGAGAGATGACGACTTGACTGCCGATACGCTCTAGCCCATGCACACCGCCAACGAAAAATAGGCAAGGTGAGTGGCTATCAATGGCACCTAGGCTGATTTTGTATATAGGAATTGGGATGTTATCGAGCTCGGAATAGCTAATCACCTCAGCTGAGGTATCAATGTGTTTCAACGTCGGAATCGAATGATTAATTAATGCTTCGAGCTGCATGAGCTCGGGTAATCGTCTGTATATGCCTTCTTTGCTCAATACTATGTACTCCTCGGCCACTGGTACTTAATTTAAGCCCAGTGTTTTACATAGTGATGTCATTATAGGAATTGAGCAGGTAGGTTGGGGGGAGGGAAGAAGCGCTCCAAGCGAGCTGACCGTAATAAACCGAGTCGCTTGCTTGGAGGTGTGGAGCGGAAGCATTAATGTGATTGGCTGAATTTCTTCGCTGATTCTAGCTGATATTGTTCAACATCATGAATCCAGCTTGGACGGTTAATGAACCGGGCGATAGCAATCGAAGGCAGTAAAAAGACAAACAGCGGTATTGCTTCATGTAAATACGTATTGGCTAATACTTCTTCATGAGTGATGAAGTTCAACGCAGCCAGCAGACAAAAGATTATCCCAAGTACAACTAGAATAGCGGAGATAACTAAGCCAATGCCTAATAAGTCCCTTAAGTATAATTTAGAAGCATTCATATCCATTTCCTCATACAAATGAACGGATAAAAATATACGCTTATTTATGCTTTCTGTTGTGATATTGATCACATATGAAGTTTGGCTGAATCATACTTATTACTTTATTGATTTAAGGCAATTATTAGGCGGTTCGTTGCAATTTAGAACACGTATCGTACACCGAGTTGATAGTTGACCATAGAATATTTATCTATCGTTGAATACGAGAAGTTAGCTTCAATATTCATATTGTTAGAAACACTAAATACATTTCCGACGCGAAACTCACTGAAATTGTCTTCAAGTTGATCAATGCGGTACGAAGGCTCGATCATCCAATTGTCCAATGGGATAAAGCGAACCCCCACTTCTGCACTGGCACCAGACTCGTTATATTGTCGTTTTTGGTGACTAATGCTCTCACTTTGCTCTAAATTAAGGTGGGCAACCCCTAATGTTGTGTAGAAGGAAAGTGATTGATTTAACGGTTGGTAAAAGCCAACCCCAGCCATCTGATGTGTTAAAGACATCTGATTACGCTTCGATAGTTCCATTTTTCCGCTTACGTATAAGCGGTGGGTAAAGTTCCAGCTACCTTTCAGGTAGGCACCCGCCATGCTGTCTGCAATGGTGTATTTTTGGGTATCGTTGTCGAAGTAATGAGAGCTTGTGAACTCATGGCTTAAATGCGTGTATTGGAAGCCGCCGCTAATATAGTCAAATTCACTAGTTGAAAGCTGTGCATGCGCGAGGGAGGAGCCGAGGATAAATGTAAGCACAGGTAATGTAAGCAGTGTTGTCTTCATGGATCTATTTGGCAGCAAAGAAGTATTGCTGTACATCATACAATTATAAAAACAACGTTCAATATTTTATTGAACAATGTTCGTATTTAATTGTAAGCGTTTTTGTAATGGGTTAAACACGGTGTTTTCTTAACCTACAAGGCCCATTTAAAAGCACGATGAAAGAATGCTTTACCATCCGTTTCGATATTATGGCCGTGTGAGAGAATGATTCGGTCAAATGGCCAGGTTAGGATTTCCTGTAGTGATTGTCTTAATCTGGTTTTATTCTGAAAAGTCCAACGCCAATAGAGCGGCATAGCAGGGTTCTGGTAGCAACCATTGGCCAGTGCTAAAGCTATAGTAAAAAGATTGGAGGCAGGGCGAAACCAAGCAAGAGTATCACCGACGATCAAGGTGTTGGAGTAAGGATCGCAGAAGATCACTTCTTCCATTTGATCACTTCCTCTTAACAGGGTCTGATACAGCTGGTGCTGCCATATTTCAGGGCTCTTGGCACTGAGAGCATCGTCAAAGGCAAGATCGGTGCGTTTGTTTTGAAGGCCCGGAGGTGCAAAGAAGTATGCCTCTGGGTAAGCGAGCCACCATTCAGACAGAAATAAATGGTGGTTCATATTTGGGGTCACAATGGCTTGAATTGCACCCAGTTGGCTTAACTCAAGCTGTAGCGATGTCGTTAATTGGATAGGGGAGTGGATAAGTAGCTTATCGTTTTCAAGCCGTATTACCGTCATCCTTGCACCAACAGGTATGCCATTCAATTTGAATGGCATATCCCGATACCAGAGTCGATCCTTACTCCATTCTTTCATTGGTTATCCTTAACCACTTTTGCTATCTATCTAGTTAGAAGCCCATGAGTTTCAATAGGTTTTCTGCTGTCTCGATAGCTTGTTGACGGTTGGCAATATTGAGCTTTTGGTACAGATTCCGTATGTGTGTTTTGATTGTCGTCGAGGCGACATCAAGCTCAGAAGCAATTTGCTCATTGCTGTAGCCTGTGTAGATCAGTCCCAGTACTTGCCATTCACGTTGGGTAAGCGGACTAGTACGGATAAGCTCCGGAATATCAGGCAAGTTAAGTAGTTTTTCGACGAAATTTTCGTCAAAGTGCACAGAACGGTTACGTTCTTTACTCGTCATCTCCCGAAGCAGTTGACGGGCACGGTGCAGTTCTAGCTCATTAAGTGCTTTTGTATCAACTAACTCTTGAATGAGGTCACAGATCTGGCTGCCATCACAAAGGAAAATGCCTACCATACCGGTACTATTAGTTAATTCAAGCGCTTGCTTTATCTGAGCCAGAGCTAATTCCTTGTGCCCTTGACTCTTACTCAGTACTGCTTGTACCACAAGATTACGGTTTTTGTCTGTGATCAGGTTATGTTTATTGCAGCAATCATCCAACATGTTAAAGATGGTTTCAGCACGCTCAAATTCGCCGATATTGACGCAAGCACGACCAATATTTCGCCATTGAAGTTGTTGGAAGTGGTTACATGCTGCTTCCGGTTGCTCTGCATGAACCAACCATTGCTGGATACTTTCCATGTCACCCGTATTTTGCCAGAACAGCAAATTGGCCAAGTCAGTATTAGCACGCCAGTCAATGTGGTAGATCGAGCGACTCATTAAGCTGTTACAGAGATCAAGATAGCGGCTGGCTTTGTCCTGCTCGCCACGGGTTATGGCGATACGTGCCAGCATGGAATAAGCATGTAGTGACTTGGTTTCGTCATACGGAGCGAGCACTTCAAGGCTTTTCAGTGCGGCTTCTTCTGCTTCATCAAGGCGGTTCCAGCACCAAAGGATCTGGGCACGTAGGCGCAACAGGAATTCATGTAGCGGAACTTGTTGTAGGTGTTGTTCTTTGACCAGCTTGAAAGCCTGTTCTAGCAATTCGTAGGCATTTTGGACATAACCTTGAGCCAGTAGGATTTCAGCCTGCTGAAGTAAAGCCCACAACGCTTGGTGGTAGACATGATATTGGCGGGCCATCTTTTCTGTTTGCTGCATCATCGGTAATGCGCGGCTTAGATTACCCAAACAATGGTGTACCTCACCGACGACTGACGTTGCAACGATTCGGCTACGGTAGGTTGTCGAAGGCAACTGGCCAAGTGCCTGTTCAGAAAGTATCAGGGCATCATCTGGCTTGCTTTGGTTGATTGCAACCTGAGCGCGTAGGGCATTGAATTCACCCTGCAGGGCGTCGTCAAGCTCAATATCACGTTTGGCAAACTCTTTTTCCGTCTCCACGATCATGTCGCCGACATCATTATATAGGTGCTGACTTTGCAGTAACCACATATGAAGTAGGTTAAGACGCGGTTGGGTGTAGAGTTCTTCAGTGTCGATGTTACTCAAGGCGTCTTGAAGGAGCTTCATTTCACCATGGTGGAACATCTCCCAGCCAAAATCGCACAGAATATGGATAACAAGCGCAGAATCTTCACATTTTTGCGCATGAAGTAGCGCTTGCTGTGGAGAGTTTTGTTTCAACCAAGCTTTGGCTGCCAATGCATGTAACTCAGCTCTCTGCTGAGGGATCTGGGAGTAGCGCTGGTGGCGGAGGAATTCAGCAAACAGGTTGTGGAAGCGGTACCAGTTGTTATCCCCCTCAAGCGTATTGAGGAACAAGCCAAAACGGTTAAGTGATTCGAGAACCGCTAAGGCATCACTACGCCCAGTCAGATCGGTAACAAGTTGTGCATTGAACATATCGAGCACTGAACATTGCAACAGGAATTGCTGGGTTTCTCCATCAAGTAGGTCGAAAACTTCTTCTGCAAGATAATCCCACAGGTGCCCACGGTTAAAACTCGCCATCGATTCGGCTGATTCAACCAAGTTGTGCGGCTTTTGTTGGGCATGTAGTGCGATTAACTGCAGGGCAGAAGGCCAGCCTTCCACTTGTTGGTGGAGTAATCTTAAAACATTCGCTTCGATATTTTCACCGATACGCTTGTCGAAAAAGCGGGTCGTTTCTTCTTCATCGAAGGCCAGTAAGTCGTTATCTACCTCGATCAATAAATCACGGATGCGCAGGTTAGCCGTGCCTAGAGGCGGTAAAGTGCGGCTGGTAACCACTAACGTCAGATTATCTGGCATATGCTTGAGGAAGAAACGTAAACCGTCGTGAATATCATCATTATTGATAAGGTGATAGTCATCGAGCACGATGTAAGTTTGTTCATGGTAGTTAGCGAGCTCGCCGAACAGTTCGCTGAAGAGGGTCGATAGGCATGCAAACTGACGGCGCTCAGCCATAGCCTGAGTTTTCAAACAGGCGCTGTTGGTCGCTTTGTTGATATTTTGCAGTAAGTAGTTCGCAAAGCGGAAGGTGTCGTTGTCATTTTCGTCGATATTAAACCAACCGGTATGCGGGTGCTCATTCAACCATTGGGCTGCCATGGTCGTTTTGCCATAGCCCGCAGGTGATCGAAACAGCACAAGACGGTAAAACGGGGCCTGCTCTAGCGTTTCCAGCAAACGGGGACGCAGAATCGCATTATGAAGGCGTGCCGGACGAGTTAATTTAGATGGTATCCACATAGTCTTGCTATCTTATTGTAAGGTTTCAGTCCATTGTCGCTCAGGAGCGCTGCTCTGAATGAATTATGTTATCTGAGCATTTATGCCGTGTAATCCTGGTCATCATTTCAAAAAATTGCAGTACGGCATTTGATCTAGTCGATAACTTTGACAGCGCATTAGGTTGAATTCAGCAAAAGTTGCCAACTCATCCCCATATTTATGACACAGCTCACATATCTATAATCTTTCATGATCTTGTATCTACCCAATTGCACATGGGAATGTAGTCTGTAATTGTGACTTTAAATGCATATGGATGGGCGTTTAAGTCTTTCTACACCCCAGAATTTTGCATCTTGTCACAGAAAGTGGGGGAGATTCATAACTACGCCCCTCCCACTCATCCCTACTCCTCCCCGATTCGGGAGGATGTTAGCGCTGATAAATACAGGCAACATTGTCAGCAGTTGGAAATAATCCTAGAGCGAGATTGAACCATGCCTAAGAATGGTCAGACACAACAATTTAATAAAGCAGCTTTCCAAGCGGCAGTAGAAAAACACCTAACAACAACTTACGCATCTACCGATGAAACTGCGACGGCTCGCAGTTGGTATTTGGCAATGGGTAAAGCACTGGCTGAAATCAGCACTGGCAACCTATTGGCCACTGAAAAGAATCTTGCTGAGCAGAAAGCGCGCAGTGTGAACTACCTTTCACTGGAATTTCTGATCGGCCGCCTTACCGGCAACAACCTAATCAGCATGGGCCTATACGAAAACGTTGCTGAAGCAATGGAAGAAATGGGCCAGAACCTAACAGACCTATTGGAAGAAGAGCGTGACCCAGCACTGGGTAATGGTGGTCTAGGTCGTCTAGCGGCATGTTTCATGGACTCATTGGCAGCACAGGAATACCCAGCGGTAGGTTACGGTCTACACTACGAATACGGTCTATTCCGCCAGTCATTCGTTGACGGCCGTCAGGTAGAAGCACCAGATGCATGGCGTGGTATCGAAGGTTACCCATGGGAAGTTCTTCGCCCTGAGCTCAGCCAAGAAGTCAGCCTATACGGTCACGTTGAAGGTTACACCGATGAAAATGGTGTTGAGTGCCGCCGTTGGGTACCAGCTATGTCTGTTGAAGGTGTGGCTTGGGACTTACCAATCGTAGGTTACGACAACAAGAGCGTTTACCCATTACGACTATGGGAATGTCGCTCGAATGCGCCATTTAGCCTAGCGCGTTTCAATGATGGTGACTACGTAGGTGCACAGTACTCTGCACTAGAAGCAGGTAACGTGACGAAAGTTCTTTACCCGAACGATAACCATGATCAGGGTAAAGCACTTCGCCTGATGCAGCAGTACTTCCACTGTGCATGTTCGGTTGCTGATATCCTACGTCGCCATGAAGCGGCAGGTAACTCGATTGAGTCGCTGTCTGAGCTGGAAACTATTCAGCTGAATGACACCCACCCAACTATCGCTATCCCTGAGCTAATGCGCATCCTTCTGGATGAGTACAAACTAGGCTGGGAGAAAGCGTGGGAAATTTCTTCAAAGACATTTGCTTACACCAACCACACATTGCTTCCAGAAGCGCTGGAAACATGGAGCGAGGCTCTGATCCAGCAGATGCTACCGCGCCACATGGAAATTATTTTTGAAATCAACCACCGCTTCATGAAGCAGGTTGAACAAACTTGGCCAGGCAACAACGAAGTGAAGCGTAAGCTTTCAATCATTCAGGAAGGCCCACAGCGCATGGTTCGCATGGCTAACCTGTGTGTGGTCAGCACCTACGCAGTAAACGGTGTCGCCGCATTGCACTCGGAGCTAGTGAAGCGTGACCTGTTCCCTGAGTTCAACGAGATCTTCCCTGGCCGTTTGACCAACGTGACCAACGGTGTGACACCGCGTCGTTGGATCAAATACTGTAACCCAGGTCTTTCTGCGCTGATCAGCGAGAAAGTGGGTAATGACTGGCCAGCGAACCTAGAGAAAATCGCCGGTCTAGAGAAATTCGCTGACGATGAAGCCTTCCAGAAGCGCTACATGGCAGTGAAAAAAGAGAACAAGCAGCGTTTGGCTGACTGGGTGGAAGAAAACATGGGTATCGAACTCGATACTGATGCAATCTTTGATATCCAAATCAAGCGTCTGCATGAGTACAAGCGCCAGCACCTGAACTTGCTTAACATTCTGGCGCTATACCACCGTCTGCTGAACGACCCAACGTTCGACATGCACCCACGTGTGTTCTTCTTCGGCGCGAAAGCGGCACCGGGCTACGCATTGGCTAAAGACATTATCTTTGCCATCAATAAAGTGGCTGAGAAAGTGAACAATGACCCACGTCTTGGCGGTAAGCTGAAAGTGGTATTCATCCCTGACTACCGTGTGAGCTTGGCTGAAATCTTGTTCCCTGCGGCTGATGTATCTGAGCAGATCTCGACGGCAGGTAAAGAAGCATCAGGAACAGGTAACATGAAGTTCGCCATGAACGGTGCCTTGACTATCGGTACGATGGACGGTGCTAACGTAGAAATGCGCGAAGAAGTGGGCGACGAAAACATCTTCATCTTCGGCCTACTGGTCGATGAAGTACAGAAGCTGAAACAAGAGGGCTACGACCCTTACCGTTATTACCATGCTGATAGCCTACTGCGCGCAGCACTGGATTTGTTAGAAACGGATGAATTCACACCAGGTAACCCTGGCCAGCTAGCGGCAATTCGCCACAACCTGCTGGAAGGCGGTGACCCATACCTGGTACTGGCTGACTTTGCCGATTACGTGAAAACGCAAGAGAAAATCGATGCGGAATATCGTGATCAGAAGACATGGGCTCGCAAGGCCATTCTGAACACGGCACTGATGAGCAAGTTCAGCTCAGACCGTAGTATTCGAGACTACGCTAACAACATCTGGAAACTAGAGCCAGTGTCACTGTAACGGCTTTAGGCTGTAAAAAGTACGAATTGATATCAGCAAAACTTTAACATCGTAGCGGCCGAAAGGCCGCTAACGGAGAGAACGATGAAAGACGATCAAGTATTAAAACAAGTTGCTGACATGGTAGGCATTGCCGATAGCTATGTCAGTGCTTGGGGGGATGAAGCGCAAGTTGACAGCGATACAATCCGTCGCCTGTTGGCAGCGCTAGGTTACGACACCAAAAGTGATGAGGCGTTATTGGAGTCTGCGCATAAAAGGCAGCGCCCCGATGTATTAGCTTCAGTCAAAGTCGTACGCAGTGGCGAACCAATGCATATTGAAATGCATCTGGGCCAAAGCGCACGAATCAGTGACTTCAGCTGGCGTCTGGAAACAGAGCAAGGTGATGTACTGGAAGGTTGGTTGCAGTCGCAACTTGTGTCCGACGAGCGTTCTGACGGTGGCACGTTGGTGTTCGCTTTGCCCGATGACTTGGCATGGGGTTACCATAAGCTAGAGGTGTTCCGTAAGCGTCGTAAATCTCCATTTGAAATGACTTTGATCGTTGCTCCAGAGTCTTGTTACAAGCAGGATGATCTGAATAGTAACAAGAAACTTTGGGGTACCAGCGTTCAGCTGTACTCAATTCGTACCAATCACAACTGGGGTATTGGTGACTTTGGTGACCTGAAACAATTGGTTGCTGACGTTGCTGCCCGTGGCGGTGATTTTGTGGGCTTGAACCCAATTCACTCCTTATTCCCAGCTAACCCAGAAGGTGCGAGCCCTTACAGCCCATCTTCTCGCCGTTGGCTGAACCTGATGTACATCGATGTGAGTTCAGTCACCGAGTTTGCACAGTGCGATGAAGCACAGCAGCTTGTTGGCAGCCATGAATTCCAGCAGCGCCTCAATGAAGCACGCAATGCTAACTGGGTAAACTACAGTGAAGTGTCATGTCTGAAAATGGCTGTTCTGCCTTTGCTGTTCAAGACATTCAGTGAGCGTCATCTAGATAAGAATACGGCGCGTGCCCAGCAGTTCCTTCAGTTCGTTGAAGATGGCGGTGAAAGCCTGCTTCACCAAGCCGCTTTCGATGCGTTGCATGCTGAGCTGAAAAAAGAAGATGACAATACCTGGGGCTGGCCTGTCTTCCCAGAGCAGTACCGTCACTTTGATAATGCTGCAGTTCAAACGTTCATTAAGAAAAATTACACTCAGGTACAGTTGTTTATGTACCTACAGTGGTTGGCTGACGCCCAGTTGGCTGAAGTGAATGAACTCGCTGAAGAAAAGGGCATGGTCATCGGTCTGTATCGCGACTTAGCGGTAGGGGTGTGTGATTCTGGCTCTGAGACTTGGGCCGATCATGGTGCTCTTTGTCAGGATGTTAGCGTGGGCGCGCCGCCAGATATTCTTGGTCCTCTAGGCCAGAACTGGGGTCTTCCTCCGCTGAATCCTGAAGTGCTGAAAGAACGTGCTTACGAACCTTTTGTTCAGCTTCTACGTTCAAACATGCGTAGCTGTGGTGCACTCCGTATTGACCACGTACTTGGTTTACTTCGCCTTTGGTGGATTCCCAAAGGTGAGTCAGCACAAGATGGTGCATACATGTACTACCCAGTTGAAGACATGATGTCTATTCTGGCGCTAGAAAGTCACCGCTACCAGTGTACGGTGATTGGTGAAGACCTTGGTACAGTACCAGACGAAATCGTTGAGAAGCTGGCTACTGCGGGTATCCATTCGTATAAAGTGTTCTTCTTCGAAACAGCAGAAGATGGTGGTTTTTACTCACCGAAGCACTATGCAGACCAGTCTATGTCAGCATTGTGTACGCATGATATGCCGACACTTCGCGGCTTCTGGCACTGCGATGACCTAAAGATGGGTGAAGAGCTTGGCTTGTACCCGAATAAAGAACAATTGGCAGGTTTGTTTGATAGTCGTGCTGAAAGCAAACAAAAAATCCTTGATAGTTTAGCTTGGCATGGTTATCTTCCTGAAGGGGTTGGGCATAATGCTGCATATGTGCCGATGGATCAGCAATTAAGCGAAGCCATGCAACTCCACCTAGCTGCCGGCTCTAGCGCACTATTGAGCCTACAGTTGGAAGATTGGCTAGAAATGGACAAGCCGGTCAACATTCCAGGTACTGTTGATGAGTATCCGAACTGGCGTCGTAAGCTATCAACCACATTGGATGATATCTTCACCCGTCAGAACATTGTTGACTTGACTCGTCGTTTAACCGAAGCCCGAGCAGAAGCATCGAAAAAATAAGTAATATCAGGAGTAATGCGTTGGACACATCTACAGTGACCCGCAGTGATAAGGAATATTTGCAGCTCGAGAGAGCTGCATTTTCAGACCCATTTTCGTTTTTAGGTCCTCAATTTCAGTCGAATGACATTGCACTTCGCGTGTATGTACCTGGCGCTGATTCTGTTGAAGCAATAACTGAAAACGGTGAATGTTTTACCCTCGCACGCGAAGCTAATAGCGGTTTTGTGCTTGAGGGTGATTTCGATTTTACCACTGCACTATATCAACTTGTCGTTAAATGGCCGCAAGGCGAACAGACGATTTACGACCCTTACCAATTCCATAATTTGATTCAGTCAGGTGAAGCGCTGGCAGATCCGTCACTGATGCACAGTGAAATGGGTGCCCAGCTAGTCACGCTGAATCGAGGCAATTCATCTGTCTCTGGTGTACGTTTTCTTGTCTTTGCACCGAATGCCTCTGCTGTAAGTGTCGTTGGCCACTTCAATGCGTGGGATGGGCGTCGCCATCCAATGCAGCGTTTGGATGATGGTTTATGGGGTGTATTTATTCCTGAACTAGAGGAAGGCACCCTTTACAAATTTGAGTTGAAAGACAGTGCGGGTGAGGGGCTACCTCACAAAGCGGACCCATGGGGATATCAGTCAGAGCAATATCCATCATTTGCGTCCAAAGTTTATGATCAGGCAAACTATCAATGGCAAGATGGCGTTTGGCAAAACCGCCCGGTAACTGCCAAGCATCAGCAAGCGTTGTCGTTCTATGAATTGCATGCTGGTTCATGGCGTAAAAACGATCAAGGCGAGTTCCTTAACTATCGTGAACTTGCTGCTGAACTGATCCCTTACCTGAGCGATATGGGCTACACCCATATTGAGCTGATGCCCGTTTCTGAGCACCCGTTCTATGGCTCATGGGGCTATCAGCCTATCGGTCTATTTGCACCAACGAGCCGCTTTGGTTCTCCAGATGATTTTAAATACTTCGTTGATCAGTGCCACCAGGCTAATATCGGCGTGGTATTGGATTGGGTTCCTGCCCACTTCCCATCGGATGATCACGGTCTGGCGAATTTCGACGGTACCGCATTATTTAACGATCCGGATCCTCGTCGTGGTTGGCACCAGGACTGGAAGAGCTATATCTACGATTACGGCCGTGATCATGTTCGTCGCTTCCTCGTATCCAATGCCTTGTTCTGGTTCGAGCATTATCATATTGATGGTTTGCGTGTCGATGCTGTTGCTTCAATGTTGTATCTGGATTATTCCCGTGAACATGATCAATGGATCCCTAACCATGAAGGTGGCAATGTTAACTTCGATGCGGTGAGCTTGCTGCGTTGGGTCAACGAAGAAGTGTATCGTCAATATCCGAATGCCATGACCATTGCTGAAGAGTCAACGGCCTTTCCTGGCGTGACGAAACCGACCGACATGGGCGGTTTGGGTTTTGGCTTCAAGTGGAACATGGGTTGGATGCACGATAGCCTTTCCTACATCCAGGAAGAACCAGTACACCGTAGCTACCATCACAACACCATTACTTTCCCGATGGTGTATGCATTCAGTGAAAACTACGTACTGTCTCTATCACATGATGAAGTCGTATACGGCAAAGGTTCGTTGCTTGACAAAATGCCGGGTGACGAATGGCAGAAAACGGCAAACTTGCGTTCATACATGGGTTACATGTATGGCCAGCCGGGTAAAAAACTGAACTTTATGGGCGCAGAAATTGCCCAGAGTGCAGAATGGTGTCACGATGGCCAACTTGAATGGCACTGGCTGCAGTACCCGCGCCATAGTGGTATGCAGGCCCTGGTTAAAGATTTGAATGCACTTTACACTTCAGAGCCAGCAATGCATGAGCAAGATTGCGATCCTGCTGGATTTGAGTGGCGTGTTCAGGATGATGCCGGAAACAGTATCTTGGCCCATGAACGTATTGCGCTCAATGGTGACAAGGTATTGGTCGTGTCTAACTTTACCCCTGTACCACGCCAGAATTATATCCTAGGTGTCCCAGTAGCAGGTGAGTATGAATTGCTGCTTAATACGGATGACAGCAAGTACTGGGGTAGTGGTGCTGATGTGAAAGCGGTAGTTGGTACTGAGCCTGTTGAGTCGCATGGCCTTGAGCAATCAATTAGCCTTGATTTACCACCACTCTCGACGGTATTCATGCGCTTTAAAAGCTAATAATATTTAGACTTTCATTCAAAATGTAAACCCATCACTTTTTAAGTGGTGGGTTTTTTCTTTTCATGTCGTCTTTTTGGGAAGAGCGACGTCTTATTAGCTTTGGGTGAACAAACGCACTGGTTTTTTTATAGAAAGCTTAATGTTTGCTTAATAACACACAAAAAGCGTGAGTGACCTCACATAAATCTGCTGGTCAAACCTCAAATTGCTTTATATTAGTCAGCGCTCGAATCACTTGGGAAGAGTGGATTTGTTCTTAATAATCGATGAGTAATCGATTGGAAACAATTTTTGAAGGTATTTTCTTTCAAACGGTAAGCAGGAAGCAGAAACAATAATTTTACTGAGAAAACATTTTGAAACAAAGAGTTTTACTGCTGCTTGCAGTTCTTTTCGCTCCGCTTAGTTATGCGCAGCAATCCTTTTTTCCTATCTGGGGTGATGAAGCAGAAAAGCTTGGCTACACGTTACCAAATCCATACGGCTTTTCTATTTCATATATGGATATGAGTAACCCGATTACGGTCAACAGTATCGACTTGACTGGTCACCCGGTACTTGAAGCTCTGGATATCGATGCTAACCATGCAGACTTTACTGGCTCGAACATTACGCTTCGTGGTGATGTATGGGTTTTCCCGTTTCTTAACGTTTACGGCATTATTGGTTATACCCAAGGCCAAAGCAAAGCAAGAATCAACTCAGTGAGTTGTGACCGTGGTGCAGTGAACGGCATTGTAAATAACGCGTTATGTTCCGTGATCGATCAGGTTGGCGCTAATTTACCTGACAACGCCATGTTCACTCTGGATATGGACGGTGGCACTTATGGTATAGGTACAACAATCGCGGGTGGGGTCGGTAGTTGGTTTGCGCTGTTGGATATGAATTATACCTACACCAGTATTTCCGCAATCGATGGCAACATTAAAACCTTTGTTGCGGCACCGCGTGTCGGCCACCGTTGGGAATACGATGGAGGGCGTGAACTACGTGTGTTTGTTGGTGCCATGTATCAAGATGTTGAACAGTATCTATCTGGCGACTTGAAGAGTTTGGGATTACCGTCTGAGCTCGCCAAGGCAGTTGATGCACTTGCGCCAGATGCGGGCTTTGAAGTTAGCCAAAGTGCTGATGAAAAGTGGAATGGTGTCGTGGGATTCCAATATGCCTTCAACCGTAACTGGGATGTATTGATGGAAGCTGGTTTTGGCCAGCGAGAAACCCTCTTCTTTGCTTTAGGTCGTCGATTCTAAATAATGAAAAAAATACTTCTTCTTGTGTGCTTGGTATTGTCTGGCACCAGCTTTGCTGAGCAGACTGAGCAAGGCTCTGCTGTGCAGGATCCAGAATTGACTGCTTATCAACGTTACCAGCAATGGCTCGATGGAATGCTGCTTGAATTAGGTGCAGATGGCGATTTTAACCCTGAAAAGGGGATCGACTGGAGCGTCATGCCGGGGCCATTTTATACCCCGGAGAAAAAGTTCGGTATCGGCGTGTCTGCAGTAGGTTTGTACATGCCAGATATGAACGATACGGTATCGCAACCAAGCTCTATCACTATCAATGGCTTTGGTTCAATAAACGGTGCCTATGGGGTTGCGATACGCAATGCTAACTACTTAAAGAACGATAAGTATCGTTTGTTTTTCGATGCCGAATTAATGGACTCGCCGGATATTTTTCATGGTGTGGGGGTTGATGCCGGTATGAATAATGAACGTGTAGACTATGACCGCCGTACCTATTCAGGCTCAGTAACAGGTATGGTACGCGTACTGCCCTATACCTATCTTGGTATGGGGTTCGAACTTTCCCGTAACGAAGCATCGAGCGTCGAGCAAGAGAATACGGATACACCGTGGATCGGTGAAGATATTGCTAACTTTCCCGATACTCAGCGTAATGCCGGCGCAATGGTTAGCCTAACTTACGATTCCCGTGATTTTGCACTTAATGCCTCAAAAGGGCGGTTAATTCAACTTGAGTACCAACGTTTTGATACAGCACTCGGTTCAGATAATGACTTCGAGCGAGTTAGGCTAAATTACAGCGATTATCATTCATTGTCGGTGATTCCTGGCGTCCTTGCGTGGCAAGCGCGGGTGGAATCTAACTTCGGTGATGTGAAATGGGATCAAATGGCATTGCTTGGTGGTGCCGAGGCACTGCGTGGCTATGAGCAAGGTCACTACCGTGATAGAAACATGTTGATTTCACAAGTGGAGTACCGTCAGCCGTTATCAGGCCGCCATGGCATGGTGTATTGGGTAGGTGGCGGTACGTTGGCGGAAGAGTTTGATCAGCTGGGTGATGATAAGTGGCTTTACTCCGTTGGGGCAGGCTACCGCTTTGAAATTAAGCAGCGCGTCAACCTACGTTTGGATATGGGCTTTGGCAACGATCAAAGCGGCTTTTACTTTGCAATTAATGAAGCGTTTTAACTGATATGAGCCGTACTTTATTACGCCCGTTATTTGTGGTGGCGCTGCTGGCCTTGATGGCTGGGTGTTCGTCAAATACATGGCAAACCCACGTTGTACCAAGTAATACAGAAGTGGCAGGTATGCTAGCAGGAACACAATCGACAAGTCACCGTTGGCAGTTGGATGAAGCCAGTTACCCGCAATTTACCGTGCCTCAGAATGTGCGTCCATGCTGTGCTTTCGGCGATATGCAGAAAATCAAGCTTGGTCCTGTCCCAGTGCCGTTTTTCCGTTTGAATAACGTTGTTGAGCTTGGTGATATTGGTCCGCATAAGTTCGCTAGCGGGATTTATTATTATACGCAATCCTCTTCGTCGGTACTGGATCATGGTGGCAGTGAAAATAACGGCATCTTGTATACGCAAAAAGGCGGCTTTATCGATCTTGCACATGCGCGCGATACTGCAGATGACACCATTGGCTTGTTCTTTGAAATCTTGGCTAATTTAGGTAAAGCCCATCGCATTGAATTGCCTGCCGAGCTTGGTCCTCGCTACATTGAAATGAAAGCATTCGATGTGTCATCGTTGACTGATGAGCAGAGGTGGTCGGTTGCCGCACATTTGGCGGCGCGCTTGGCGTATTTCAAAGCCGAGTCTCATGAAATAGCTCAGTGGCATGGCTATACTAGTTTTTCTGGTTGGCCAGAAACTATTTCAGCCTTCTCACTCGAAGATCTCTACTCCAACATGCTGGGGGCGAAGATTGTCCTTAACTTGATCCAGCAGCGTAAGGTGTTGAGTGAAGTGGAATACAATCAGAATGTAAGCTTATGGTTGAATGCAAGCTTACAAGAGCTGGGTATTGTGGATAGAGCGCAAGCAAAAGAGGTACTTTCTGCTGTTGATGGAAAATGGTGGAGCTCACAAGAGTCTATACCAAGCAAGTACATGGTATTGAAGCGCCATTATGCTCTGGGAGATCAGCAAACACCGCACTTATTGACACCTGATTTATTGGATGCTCAGTTTGAGCACTTACAGCCATTGACACGCTCAACTGCAACAGTCATTTCACTTCCTGCTTATGCAGAATCGTTGGAGTTGGATCATATTGCCAAGTTGGTATTGGAAATCACACCTCGCTATGCAGCGACGTTTAGCCATATACCAGCGCAGATTTGGTCTGATCGTATTGATCACACCGTGTTTCCAATTATTGCTCATTATGCCGAGCAGCAAGACAGTAAAGAGCTTGAAGCACAAGGAGTTGGCATTGAATAACACTGTATTGCAAAGAAAGGTTCGCCAATTCATTACCCCATTGTTGCTGGTAGGTTTATATGGGTGTTCAACCGTTAATGAATACAATGACCTTACTGCGGTAGATATTGCTATCGTGTCCACGGCAGAGGCGGCACAAGTTGAGCCAGTAAATCCCCCAAAAGCTGATAAGCCTAAGTTAGCTATTGCTTTCGGAGGTGGTGCATCTAGGGGCATGATGCACCTTGGGGTGATGCGAGCGCTAGAAGAAGCTGGGATTAAGGCTGATATCGTCACTGGTACCTCAGTGGGCTCAATTGCTGCTGCGTTATATAGCAGCCATGAATACCTTGATGTTGAGCGGAAGATGTTTGAATTTTCCGAGCATGAGATAGTCGATATCAACCTGTCTCGTAAAGGGTTGATAAAAGGCAAAGCCTTGGCCAAGTGGGTGAATAAGCACACCGGATATGAAGATATCAGTGATTTACCTATCACAACAGGTATTGTTGCCACTAACCTGACTCAGCAGAAGGCTGTAATGTTTACTGCAGGGGATATTGGCGAAGCTGTACAAACGTCATCAAGTGTACCCGGTGTGTTTGTGCCTATTTATCACAATGAAGATATCCTTGTAGATGGGGGCGTGTTGTCTCTGGTTCCAGTGTATGCTGCTCGCCAACTAGGGGCTGATATTGTAATAGGGGTCGACGTATTCTGTAGTTTGCCACCTCCGCTCAAATATACCGCTGTTGATACCATGGCGAATACGTTCTGGATGCAGAGTTGTATTGCGACTAAAGAAGAAATAGAGAGTGCGGATATTGTGCTAGCCCCGGTGTCACCTGATCCAAGCCTTGTGAATTTTGGCGGTTCATTGGAACGTACCGCCGCGATGAATGTTGGTTACAAAGCCATGAAGCAAGCCTTACCAGAACTCAGAGCTATGTTGGGCATGCCGAATTAAATCGAGGCGAATAGCAATATATATCGTAACTACAAACGACGAGGCATCTGCCTCGTTGTTTTTTGATAGGTAGCGTAGTGTTGAAATGATTTGCTCACGCTTTGGCTCGTTACTGTCTGATAGTTATTTAATATAAATCAACTTGATAACTTGGAATAAATGTCACAATAACCGGCAATAAGAAGCGGTGGGTTGCTTTCCTTTGCCTCTTTTTCAACCGGAATAAAAATAATAAGTGACAATAATGACAGCGGATAAATCACATTTTGAGAATACGTCGAGCCAAGGAAAGGAAGTCGAGTATTCAGCCTCGTTGAACCTCATTTCAACCACGGATCCCAGTAGCACTATTACCTATGCCAATAATACCTTTTGCGATATTGCTGGTTACTCTAGTGAAGAGCTAATTGATAACCCCCATAATATCGTTCGGCATCCAGACATGCCTAAAGCGGCTTTCGCGCAACTTTGGCAATATGTCAAAGCAGGTAAAAGTTGGATGGGGCTGGTAAAAAATAAGTGCAAAGATGGTAACTACTATTGGGTTTCTGCATTTGTTACCCCCATCTTGAATGGGGACGGGCAGGTCGTCGAGTATCAATCAGTTCGCAGTAAGCCTAACAGGGAAGAAATAAAACGGGCAGAAGCTAAATATAAATCCCTTCGTGAAGGTAAGCTTAGCGGTAACCGTTTTCGATTGAATTTGGGGGCGGTATTGAGTGGTATCTTTGCACTTGCCAGCCTGTTAGCAATATATGAAGCGATAGTCTCGTCCTCCGGGATCGTTATGGCCGTCAGTGCTATGTTAGTTCTCGGGCTGTTTGTGAACATCTATGCACAGAAGCGGCTAGCTGTTGTAACGGGTCTTGCTCACGAGGCTTACGATAATGCGCTTATGGAGCCGATCTATACCGGTAAATTCGATGATTATTCGGGCATTGAACTGGCACTAAGAATGCGTCAGGCTGAAGTACGTGCCATTGTCGCTCGGGCCAGTGAAACTTCTGCTGATATCCTTCTGTCGGCAGAAGACGAATTTGCTAATACCCAGCAAATTAAAACACATTTACAGCAACAGACCCTTTCGACTGAACAAGTCGGGGTAGCAATTGACCAAATGGCGTCAACCGTTAAAGAAGTTGCTGAGAATGCAGCCAATGCCTCTGAAATGACGGTAAAGGCACAGCAAGTGGCAAACAGTGGACAGGTTAGAGTTGAGGAAACGATCACTTCGGTCAATGCATTGCACAAAGAGCTCGATGATTCTAAACGGGTGATCAACGCCTTGTCAGAGAGTAGCCGCCAGATTGAAGGCATCTTGGATGTCATTGGCACCATTGCCGATCAAACTAACTTGCTGGCACTGAATGCAGCCATTGAAGCTGCTCGTGCTGGTGAGGCGGGAAGGGGCTTTGCTGTTGTTGCTGATGAAGTGCGTTCATTGGCGCAGAAAACACAATCTTCTACTGGTGAAATTCACCAGATGATCACTCAGCTGCAAGATATTGCGGGCCAGGCAGTGGCTGCGGTAGATCGTGGTGGTGAGCAGTCTGAGCATTGCCGACAACAGGCGCTGACAATGGGTGAGCAGTTAAAGGAAATCAATAAGGTTCTGGATGTCGTGACTGATAGTAGCCACCAAATTGCAGCAGCGGTAGAGCAACAAGCGGGCGTTAGTGTCGACATCGCAGAGCATATTCAAAAGATCAATCAATTAGCAAGTGAGACAGAAAAAACCAGCGATACTTCGGTTGAGAGCACTCGCATGCTAGTGGAGCGATTGGAAGGTCTGGAGCGGTTGATGAAACAGTTTCAGCAAGAGCAATGATCAGTAAATAGCTATGTCATTAGCCCCCCAAAAATGGGGGGCTTTTTTGTGACGATAAAGAGTTATTAAAAATCAACAATATGCGGATGGTACTGATTGTGGTATTTCTCTCGTTTGACCATTTGCTTTAAGCCAAGTAAGGAGTTGTACGGCTGGGAGACAGACACTAGGTTGATTAACCACGCAGGTAGATTACCGCCGGGATCGGTCAGAACCTGATAATGTACATGTGTCACCGAGTCGCTGATTGGGCTAAATACCCACTGACTTGTTAAGCTTTTCACTCTGACAACACCGTCTTTAAGCGGCAAATAGTCGGGGATGCCTTCTTGCTCGATAGTCACAACTAAAGTATCTGGGTCTTGAGTGGTTTTATTCAATACCACAGCATCCCGATCGGCAACGGGCCAAGGTGCTTTGCTATAGGTTACAGTGATTGTTTCTGAATCACTGATCACTTTCTCAGTGTGCATTTCATCGACATTTTCAACCCACTCTACGCCCGCATGGGTATCGTTAAAGACAGCAATGATTGTACTGATTTTGGCGTCTAGTGTTGTTTGTGCCATAAACTCTTTAAAGTCGCTGCCTTTGATAGAGCGGTTGTATACCTGTATATCGTTGCGATCACGAACGTTCTTCCATGGGGCTTCTTGGGCAATGGCCTGAGCCGAGAAAGCGTGAACAGAAATAACAGTAAGCAGAGAAAATAGAACCTGTTTCATTATTCCACCACACGCCCTTTCCAAGAGATGGATTTTTGTTTAGCTAAGCGATAGGAGTTAATCACCAGTAACCCCTGTAAAGTGATACCAAATGGTACAAATAGCGCGTAGACCACGGGAACATAGAGCTGGGCAACAAGTACAGCGTAAGTAATAACGAGCACCAACTGCATAAGTAGGTTTATTCCTAGAATGAATAGACCGATTTGAGAAGGGTCCGTGCTGTAAGATAGCCATGACAACAGCAATAAAACCGGTGTAGACCAAGCGATAAAGAGTGACTTACTTGCCGCAGAAATAACGCTGGTTAGGCTATTTGTTGCTACAATACGGCTCATGTTTTTCGAGAAACCGTGCCAGATTTCATTCGCACTGGTGTACATGCGCGTGCTCATCAAGTCATCAGCAAACGCCCAGAAAATTTTAAAGCCCCGCTGTTTCATCGCTTTGGCAAACGCGAGATCTTCTGAGATCTCTGAGGCCACCACGGTATGTCCTTCAACTGCTTGGTAGGCAGTGGTTTTAAACAACATTGCTTGACCGTTGGCTATCGCTTCTTCCTTTTCTGGGTTGTTCGACTCATGGAACTTCATGTATGAGGCGATTGATAGGAAAAGACCTGGCAGGAGGTTTTTTTCGGAAGCGGAAACCATAAGCTGGCGTGGATTAAACGAAAGTAAGTCGATTTCTTTCTCGACGGTGAAACCCATAATGCTTTTCAGCATGCCTTTTTCAGATTGCGTATCGGCATCAACAAAGAAGATATAGTCGCCATTGGCTTGTAGTGCGCCTGCCATACAAGCATTGCTCTTACCAATCCACCCTTTCGGTAGTGGGCGACCGCTGATGCAGCGTGTGTTGAATTCGCTGCCTGCCATTAACTGCTCAGCGATTGCACGGGTCGCATCTTCCGAAAAGTCGTCGACAACTATCACTTCAAGCTTGTTGGCAGGGTAATCTTGTTTAAGAATGGTTCCAAGCGAGTTCTTGATATTGTGTTCTTCGTTGCGGGCAGGAATGACAACGGTGACACTCGGCCAGTCTTCAAGTGAATACTGACCTTGTTTTATATGCACCCGGTGTTTAGCTAAAATGCCAAGCTTGACTAAAAAAATAACAACCCCAAATAACGATAGGGTAGTTAACGCAAGTAAAACCATAAACGAACCTGTTTGAATAACATTATTGACGACCGACGACTAGACTATAGATTAATGCTGAACTTCAATTGACTGGTGTTTAATTAATTGAAAATAAATTGCCGGATAACTATGCATTATCCATAATAGTCATGTTGATAGTTTCAACATAAAGAGCATATTTCACTGAAAATACGAATATTATTGTTCACAGATATTTCGTACATGTGTAATTCTACATGCAATTGAAATGTGTTCAATTAAGGGCCTGTTAAGTCTTGAAGTGTCATCATGTATGAGTGAAGAAGTAACCAGGGACGGTGTTGTAATTGATAACTGAGATATAATTTTGAAAACACAAGCTTTACTGCTATTGAGTCTTTTTGTTGCACCGCTGACTTATGGTCAGGATTCCTTTTTCCCTATATGGGGTGATGAAGCAGAAAAGCGAGGATATACACTCCCCAAACCTTATGGGCTTTCTTTGTCTTATATGGATATGAGTAACCCTATAACGGTCAATAGTATTAATTTAACTGGTCATCCAGTATTAGATGCGTTGGATGTCGATGCCAACCATGCAGACTTTAAGGGATCTAATATCACGTTACGTGGCGATGTGTGGATTTTTCCATTCATGAACGTATACGGCATTCTTGGCTATACCCAAGGTACGAGTAAGGCGAAAATTAACTCAGTAAGCTGTGATCATGCATCGGTCTCGGGTGCAGGAAATAAGGCATTATGCCGGTTGCTTGACGCGGCGGGTGGGGACTTACCTGATAACGCCATGTTTGAACTGGATATGGACGGTGGAACCTATGGTATTGGTACGACGATAGCTGGTGGCGTGGGAAGTTGGTTTGCCTTGGTTGATATGAATTACACCTATACAAGCATTTCAGCGATTGATGGCAACATTAAAACCTTTGTTGCAGCACCTCGTGTCGGCCATCGTTGGGAGTACGATGGCGGTCGTGAGCTGCGAGTATTTGTTGGTGCCATGTACCAAGATGTACAGCAATATTTGTCTGGCGACCTAAAAAGCCTCGGGTTACCCCCGGCATTAGATAGCATTATCGATCAACTTGCCCCTGACGGTAAATTTGAAGTGAGCCAAAGCTCCGATGAGAAGTGGAATGGTGTTGCTGGTTTCAATTATGCCTTTAACCGTGATTGGGAGGTCTTAATGGAAGCAGGTTTTGGTCCAAGAGAAACATTATTCTTTTCGGTAAGCCGCCGGTTTTAAATAATGGTCATGGTCATGGTCATGGTCATGGTCATGGTCAATAGGCATAAAAAACGATGAGGCCTGCCTCATCGTTTTTTATTCAGAGTCGTTTGCGACTACTGGAATTCAGATTTGCGCATACGGTTTAGTACAGCCATTACCTCGATAACACGAGGTTTTGCTATATCGCCGTAGTTTGGCATGGTACGGAACCATTCGTCACTGGCAAGCATCTGGGCAAAAGCTTTACTTGGTGATTTTTCCCAGCCTTTACCTTGGGCAATTTGGAACCACAGCCAGCCAATAGCATGCAATTGGCTTGAATCTGCAACCTGCTCTAGCGCTTGAAGGTCGATCAGCTCACGGCCAAAACGCATAGACGCTTTATCTTTGATCTGAATACGGAATTTACCGTCTTCTAGCTGCGCTTTTAGGCCGGCACGGTTTAGCTTACGTGTACGAGGACGAGTGATTTCAGTAGTGCCTTCAAGTTGGCGGCGAGTTGGGTGGGATTTAACCACTTCTTTCGCTTTTTCTGTCACATCAATCGCCTGGTAGTTGTGCATTTGGATGACAGTATCGGCAACATCCAGATAGTCACCAGAGCCGCCCATAACAAGTAATACAGATACACCCAACTGGTCACGTAGCAGTGAAATACGGTCAACCAGCGGCGTGATTGGCTCATCGTTTTTAGCAATCAATGCCTGCATACGCTCATCGCGGATCATGAAGTTTGATGCAGACGTATCTTCATCAATCAGCAGGGCATTGGAACCTGATTCAATGGATTCTTGTAGCCATGATGCTTGTGATGTGGAGCCGGATGCGTTCTGGGTCGAGAACATGCTGGTATCTTTACCCATCGGCAGGTTGCTGATGTATGGCGTCAGATCGACATTATGTACACAACGGCCATCTTCGGCGCGGATTTTAGACGCCGACTCGTCAGTAACGATATATTCACGGCCATCACCCGGAATGTGATCGTAAACAGAGTTTTCGATCGCATTCAACAGGGTAGACTTACCGTGGAAACCACCACCTACAATCATGGTAATGCCTTTAGGGACACCCATGCCGCGAATTTTACCGCGATGTGGCGCTTCAAGCTCTACTGCAAGGTTTTCGGGGCTGACAAATGGGATTGCATCGGCCATTGGTAAATCGCTGTTACCCGCCAAACGAGGAAGCACGCTGTCATCGGCAACAAACGCCATTAGGCCTTTATCAGCCAGTTGCTTACGAAGGGCGATCTGATCTTCAACGGTTTCACAATGACGCTTGAGCTCATCCATCGGTAGCTCACGCGCTATAGTGGCACGGCGAATAATTTTCGGCATCGTGAACGTCAGTAGGTTCGCTGTCTTCTTGGCAATGATTGTGCGCCCGTCTGAAGGCAGGTTGACGCGGAAACGCAGCTCAAGTGCATCGTCATCAAATACAACAGCGGTACGGTCAAGAACAGCTTGTCCCGGACGGTCGATTTGAATCTCATTAATCTGCTGCGCCAACTCGGCAAATTGACGAGCAATGAAATCACGTGCTGCACGTTGGTAATCAGGGGACTGTTCTTTTAGCCACTCAAGATCCGTCAGCGACCATTTGCGGCGAGCACGTACACGAGAGGCTGGTGCAAATGGGTCTGATTGAGTGATATCAATGAAGAAATCGAAGTCAACGAAATGGTACTCACCGCGTAAGCTGGAATAGCTGCGGTAATTATGACGGTCAATTTTATGTAGTTTTGCTTCGAGTAATTGCATTTCGCCTCGATACCTTCGTTAGAAATTCCGGTGGCGGATTCTACACCAAACGCCTTGAATAAGCATACAAACTTTACTGTTAACGGCATTTTTTCTTAAATTAGCTTCCCGATGAAAGCTGACACTCTACCTTGGTCTAATTGAGCTATTGATGTGAATGGCATTAAATCAGAGTGTAGATGATGAAAAGGGGAGTACACCATGCTGCAGTTATCAATGACAGTTGCTGAATATCTACTGATTTTGGCAGGGTTAGCCATGGTCGTAAACGGGATTATTATATACGGACGCCGGACAAGTGACTGGACCGGTGTGTTGAAGATGTTTTACAACCGTATAGGTATGTCTGTCGAAGAGTTCAAATGGTACCGACTGGGCGTTGCATCTTTGATACTTGGCGTGATTATCAGGATTGTGAACCTTACCTTCTGGCCTGCCTAAGGAAGATGGAACTGGCGAGCGTATGCCCGCCAGATAAGAGCTAACTACCACACAATGGGCGAGATAGAACTATAGGTAAAGTCACTTTCTAGGTTTCGGTAGAGTGACTGATGCCCTCAATCCACCCAGTGGACTACGACTAAGCAACAATTCCCCGCGATAGCTATGGGCCAGCTCACTGACAATGTTCAACCCGAGCCCTGTGCCCGGTGTGGTTTCGTCAAGCCTAATACCACGCTTTACAGCACTTTGGTAAGCACTATCGTCAATACCGGGTCCATCATCTTCTATCACTAGCAAAATATTTTCAGCTGTTTGCTCCGGTTGGTGGACTCGTACTAAGCCTTTTGCCCATTTGTAGCTGTTCTCTATTAAATTCCCTAAAATTTCGTCGAGATCCCGTTTTTCGATGGCAACCAATAAATCACTGTCTAACTCGTTTACCAATACCACACCGCGATCGGCATAGACTTTGTCCATCGCCATGGAAATTGCATCGACTCGGGTTGAGGGTGCCGTTTTAGCCGATAAGATATTGCTAGCGCCAGCCATTCGCGCTCGCCCTAAGTGGTAGTCGATATGCTGCTGAAGTTGTTGGAGCGAGGGCTGTAGTCGTGACTTCTCTTGTTCATTGAGATGGGCAACTTCATTGTTGAGCACGGCTATCGGCGTCTTTAGTGCATGTGACAGGTTACCGGAATGATTACGCGCTCGCTCGAGCAATTCTTGGTAATGGAACAGAAGTGCATTGAGATCGTCGACAACAGGACGGATTTCGGCAGGATATATCCCGCTAAGTTCCGCTGTTTGTCCATCGCGGACATCTTTTAAGTTTTGCTGCAAACGGCGAAGAGGCCAAAGTGACCAGCTAACTTGCAGCCAGATTAAACAGAGAATACCGCCCGCCATAATCAGTAATATCAACCACAGACCGCTGGTAAGCTGTGTCAGCGTTTTCAGTAATCGCTCTTGGTTGATGGCAACCGTCAGGGTGACGGGATCATCGAGCTCGGGCAATAGGACATTTCTGTTGAGTACCAGAAGTGATTGTTCATCAGGACCGATAAATCCTGACTCCTCATCGCCGGAAATACGTGTGTCCCATAAAGAACGAGAGCGCAGTTCTTTGTTGTCAACGCTAACACTCCAATATAACCCGCTATATGGCTGCTGGAATCGTGGATTGGATAATGTATTAGGCGATATTAAATTGCCTTTATCGTCTATCTCAATCTGAGCCGTTAATTCGTCAAGGTAGATATAAAGCTGATGCTTTTCCTGATCGACTAGATAGGTTTTGATGAGCGATGGCATTAGGTAACCCGCAGCAAGGGTAATACCCAATAGCCAAACAGCCGCGGCAATAAGCAAGCGGCTGCGAAGGCTTGGTAGAGGCGTTTGTGGTGCTCTAATCGGCATTGATACGATATCCAAGTCCTCTGACCGTTTTTATTACGTCCCCACCGATTTTACGGCGAATACGACCAATGAACACTTCAATGGTATTAGAGTCTCGGTCAAAGTCTTGCTTGTATATATGTTCCACGAGCTCAGTGCGAGATATGACTTTATCTGCATTGTGCATCATGTAGGAAAGGACTTTAAACTCCAGAGCAGTAAGGTCGATACTTTCACTATTGTGCATCACTTTAGAGGTACGGGTATCGAGGCTTAGTCCACCAATCTGAATAATCGGTGAGGCATTGCCAGTCGAACGACGTACTTGTGCTCGCAAACGAGCAACAAGCTCAATCATCTGGAAGGGCTTGGTTAGGTAATCATCAGCGCCAGCATTAAGGCCATCGACACGCTGCGTGAGTTCGTTACGAGCACTAAGGATAATAACTGGGCAAGTGACGTTTTCATCACGGATGCCTCTAAGAACGGTAAGGCCATCCAATTTTGGTAAGCCCAGATCGAGGACTATTCCGTCCCAAGGCTCTGAGGTAGCGCGGTATAAGGCATCAATGCCATCAGAAGAAAGTTCTGCTACCCAGCCGCTTTGCTCTAAACCTTCAACAATTTGTTCGCCCAAGGCCAGTTCATCTTCAACGACAAGTATTTTCATTGGTCTACCTTGATAATGTTTTCAAGACCCCTGCCTTTTATTTCAAGAATTGTGAGGGTTCGAGCGTCATACTCCACTCTCACAATATTATTGTTGGGGTCGATAAGCTTTAATTCATATATCCAAATGTCGTCATCCTCTTCCAACTCGACTCGAATAATACGGCCATGGAGCTGTTCGTTTACTTTAGATTGTAAAGATGAGAATGGCTGTACCAGCCCTTGCTGAACAGCTCGCATGACGTCGTCATGATCTTCATCAATCTCCAATTCAACGTTTGCTAGCGCAGAAGAGGTGAAAAAGAGAAGCGACAAAATGGTTATGTATTTGCTTTTTCTATTCATACCTTAAATTGTAACTGATTGTACGTGAACCGAAAATGAATATATCCCAGTTATAGCTAATTGATTTTATGACTTTTTCCTGATGCCAGCTGAATGATAAGGGTAGGGTGGATAACACGCGATGAGACGCGTTTAATGAAGATAATTTCTCTTTAAGGATTTAAATGTATATGTCGTTGATTATATTGGAATGAAATTGAATTTTCTGGTGGTAGATCATGAATTTAATGCGTGCTACACATTATAATCCCAACAATTTTGTATCGAGATAAAGGGAAGTTATGCAGTTATCCTTAAAAGCTAAACTGTTGTTATCGAGTTTTGTTGCTATTTCTATTACAGCGATAGCTTTGGGTGGTTTCTCTTACCAGTCAATGAAAAACCAAGCTTGGCAGTCAATTGAAAGTGAAAGCCGAAACACCTCCGTTGCAGTAACCAAAGGTATTGGTGATTGGCTTGAAAGCAAGCAAGCAGCAGTCAATGCCGTGGTGAAAACCATGGCAACGAATGATACGCCGGACATTGTTGAGCATCTTAAGCAAATGCATATCTCGGGTGATTTTAGCCTGAGCTTTTACGGCAACCAGCAAGGAGATATGCACCGCCAGGACCCATCCCTTAACCGCGCAGGTTACGACCCTCGAGAAAGAGGCTGGTATAAAGAGGCTTCTGCGGCGCGGGCACCGGTTGTAACGGCACCGTATATGAGTCACACCATGCAAACCTTGGTGGTGACCCTAGCAGAGCCTGTGATGCAGGGAGGGCAACTCCAGGGCGTTGCAGGTGCCGATTTGGCTCTGGGGGATCTGATGCGTGATGTGCTGAATATCCCAGTATTGGGTGACGGTTATGCCATGTTGCTGGATATGGGAAATCAGGTTGTTGTTGCTCACCCGAACCCAGACATGCAGTTAAAACCGATTTCTGAATTGGGCTTAAATGTCCAATCTCTCCGAAATGAGATGAGTAGCAATGGCTTTTTCCTGAGTGACTTTGACGGACGTGAGCGAGCTGTTGCTATTCACGATGTGCCAAATTCTGGCTGGGCGCTTGTTATGGTGATGGATAAGTCCGTTCTCGAATCGCCGATTCGGGATTTGTTAATTGACGAGTTGCTTATCGGCCTTGTGATCCTTGTCGTGGTGTGCGGTTTGATCAGCCTATTACTGACAAAACAACTGAGCGAATTGAATAAGGTATCAGCCGCTTTGGCTGATATAGCCCATGGTGAAGGAGATCTAACGGCGCGTATACCTGTTAACAGCCAAGATGAAGTTGGTCAGCTAGCTGAAAACTTTAACCAGTTCGTGTCACATCAACACCTAATGGCGACAAAATTGCGTGATATTGCGGTGGAGCTCAACCGCAATGCAGCTGATGCAGCTGCGGCTTCAACCCAACGCAGTCACAACATTCGCCAGCAGCAAGATGAAATCACCATGGTGGCAACGGCAGTCACTGAAATGGCTAGCGCAACGCAGGAAATTGCCGGTAATGCTGAGAATACCGCGAAAACTGCTGAGCAAGCTGTATCACTCGCGGGTGACGGTCACCGCCAGGTCGGACAGAGCCAACAGTCGATTGGCAACCTAGCCAGCGAAGTGACCAGTGCTGCAACTATAATTCAAGATCTTAACGAGCATGCGTTAAAAATCAGCACCATTCTTTCGACTATTCGATCGATTGCTGAGCAGACTAATTTATTGGCGCTTAATGCCGCCATTGAAGCAGCCCGTGCAGGTGAACAAGGCCGTGGCTTTGCGGTGGTTGCAGATGAGGTGCGTGTTCTTTCACAGCGTACGCATACGTCGACGGAAGAAATTCAAAATATGATCGAGACGCTACAGTCTACGACCCATAACGCCGTGACGGTGATGAACGATAGTCATCAGCTTGCCGATACCAGTGTGCAGGATGTTGATGCTGCCGGTGAGAGTATCAATAGCATTGCCAGCGAGATCAATGTGATCAGTGATATGGCGACACAGATAGCATCGGCTGCCGAGGAGCAATCAAGCGTAACGGCTGAAATCAGCCGTAATACGGAAGGGGTTCAGGAAGTGGCAAACCAAATGGCTCAAGAAGCTATGGAAGCTGCCCGCCAAGCGGAATCTTTGAAGGAATTAGCGGGACAATTAGAGACAGAAGTAAAGCGCTATAAGCTCTGAGTTATAAGCTTTGAACTATAGGTAAAGACAGAGCCCCCGCAAATGCGGGGGCTTGTTTTATATAAAGTAGGGTTGAGTTATTCTTCCCACTGTACCAGTTGATCTTTCGGCCAGTTTGCACCTACATCATGGTACTTCTTCTCAAGCAAGTGACGTTTTATCTTGAGTGTTGGTGTCAAGATATTATTTTCCACACTCCAAGGCTCTTTTATCATCAGCACACCTTTGATTTTGGCGTGAGATTCTAACTCTTGGTTGATGGTATCAATAACACGTTGAGCAGTACGGGTGTAACGTTCGCGGTCAAAGTTCGGGAAGTCATGCGGTATCGCAAGCAGAATTGGTGCTGGCATACCTGAACCGACGACACACATCATCTCTATGTTGGCGAGTTCGAAAATACGTTTTTCGATAGGGACTGGTGAGACAAACTTCCCTTTTGCCGTTTTGAAGGTGTCGTTCTTACGCCCCTGAATTGACAGGTAGCCTTCCTCATCCATGAAGCCAATATCACCGGTGTGAAGCCAACCATCTTCATCAAACATCTCTTTGGTCGCATCTTCATTTTTGTAGTAACCGGAAAATAGTCCCATGCCACGTACCAGGATTTCTTCATCGGCTGAAACCTTGATTTCGACTCCTGGACCAGCATTTCCGACTGTACCTATCTTATCACTGCGGAATGGATGGTTAAGGGTACTGTAGGCAAAGCTTTCGGTCATCCCCCAAGCTTCGGTAATATTCAAACCAATATTTTCGTACCAGCGAAGTAGGGCAGGTGAAACAGGCGCAGAGCCGCAACCGAGTACTCGCGCTTTATTAAGACCAAGGCCGTCGGCAAGCTTGCGTTTAATAACACCAGAAATGAATGGGATTTTTAGTAATATATTGAGTTTGGCTTGCGGTAGTTTCTCCAAGATGCGTTGCTGGAATAATGTCCATAAACGAGGAACGGAAATAAACAAGGTTGGACGATGCATTTTGACATCGTCGATGAAGGTATCTAGCGATTCAGGGAAGGCAACTTGCATACCAGACATTACTGAAGAGCCGAAGATATAAACTCGCTCTGTAATGTGAGCAAGGGGCAGATAAGAGAACAGACGTTCGCCTTCTTGCATGCCAATATGATCCACAAGGCGCTGTGCTGACCAGGCAAATGAGCCATAACTTAGCATCGCACCTTTAGGGAGACCTGACGTCCCTGAGGTATACACAATAGACATCAAATCATCTTGCTGATGGTCTGGTCGTTCCTGTGAAGGCTCATGTTGAGCAAGCAAGCTATTGAAGTCGTGGTCACATTTAGGGGCCGACGGGTAGTTAAAACTGATAGAGAGAATTTCAGGGTGTTTCTCCATGACAGTTAGGGCGGCTTTGCTGTCATCTAACTTACCAATGAGGACCGCTTTTGTTTCACTGTGTGTTAAACAGTGCTCAACGGTTTCTGGCCCCGCAGTTGGGAAAATAGGAACACTGATATAGCTACCCAACATTAGCGCAAGGTCTGAAATGAACCATTCCGCACAGTTTTTCGACATGATGGCGATGCGATCACCGGGTTTGAAGCCTTGGGCACGAAGGGCGCTGACAAGCTTCAGTGCTTTGTCAGCTACCTCTGCATATGTAAAATCAACAAATTGTCGGTTGATGATCTGGCGAAGATACACATCATCTGCGCGTTCTTCTGCCCATTTAAGAATCATTTCCGTTGGCAGTGGTTGAGTCATCAGAGTATCCCTTAAGCGATCCGATTGCAGAGGTAGAGTCATACTTCGATCCTTCCGTGTTATGGTAATGTTAAAATAATGCTATTTTCACTGTTTGGTCAAGCAGTTATTTACGATACGCAGCTTCTGGAAAAACATCCTAGTTACATAAAACCGTAAAAAATAATTAGTTTTCAAAGATTAAAATAGAACAAAATTCAAACAGGTGTACAATTTTTTTAATATTGCTGGCCTGTTCATAAATTCCTGTTTCTATTACAATAGTGCCAATTTCATGTAGTGAATGAAGATGTTCATGATGTTAGATTAGTTACAGCTAGTTCAAAGCACTGTAAATATTGGGTTTTAAGTGTAAATAAGCCGAAAATGTAATTTAATGTGGTCATTTCCCCCGATTGTTGATTTTCAGTATGCTAAGGCGGAGTTAATTTTTCATTTTATGACATATTTTGACTTGAAACTGACGATAGAACGGTAATATTATCGATTAACGGAATGACATCCTGTATTGTGTTACTCGTTATTAATATGACGTAGAGGCATCAATCGGATTTCAACACATTTGCTTATATGGTTACGTAGCCCGTTTGGGAATTAGGCGGGTCTTTGGGTGATCAAATAGAATCATAGAGTCAAAGCATTATGCCGAAGCGTAGTAAAGAAGATACTGAAATTACCATCCAAACGATTATGGATGCGGTAGTGGATCAAATTTTGACGTTGGGGTACGACAAAATGTCGTATACCACCTTGAGCAAGCAAACAGGGATATCTCGTACGGGTATTAGCCATCACTTCCCGAAGAAGCAAGACTTCGCGACCGCTCTCGATGGTCGTATCTTCCGGATATTTGTTGAAAAGCTTGATCTAGATAATGGCTTGGCTGGATTTACGAGTAGTTGGATTGCGGCTTTGGATGATGAAAAATTCAAGGCGACGCTACGTTTGCTGTTTCACCATATCGCCTCCTCAGAGACGACCAGCGAATTTGCAAAGCGCGGTATTGATAGACTTTATAATCTATGCCTTGAGCGCTTTGGTGAAGAAAGCCAGAAAGAACTTGAATGGTTACTAGGTAAGTCTCTTATTAGCCTAGTCCGCTAATGTAAGCTTGGGATTGAAACAGCTTCTTCGGAAGCTGTTTTTTTTCACAGGTATATAATTTTAAAAAGAGGCTGGAATTGCCTCATATGTTCAGTTTGCGAAGAGAAGATTGAGATGTTGAAATATATCGTACTGGCTTTGGTCGGTTTTGGAATTTACATCGGTGTGACCTACAAAGATCAAATTGAAGATCTTACCGATTCACGTTCGTTTGAAGACGTTCAGGATGTATTTGAAGATGTATCTGACAAAGCCTCGGATACCGCTAGCGACTTGAGTGACAAGTTCGAAGAGCTAAAGAAATAACAATTCTTAGGCCTCCTTTAAAAAAAAGACCAGCGTACGTGCTGGTCTTTTTGCTGGGTTTAACTCTGTTAGTGCGAAGAGATGATGTAGAAGTAGTAAATCATCGATGAGGCAATCAAATAGACTGACCAGTGATCTTCTTTATATCGTCCGGTTGCCAGCTTCAAGAAGGCATAGACCAGCATTGCTGCCGCAATACCATTACCAGCGTTAAAGCTAAAGACACTCATTACGACACAGACGAATGCCGGTAGGTACTCAGTGATATCATCGTAGTTGATTTTCTTCATTGAGCTCATCATGGCAATACCGATATACATCAATACGGGAGCGGTAGCGGCTGTCGGTATCATACCCGCTAGTGGAGCAAGGAATAATGTGAGACAAAAACAACCTGCTGTTACCAAGGCGGTAAACCCAGTTCGACCGCCAGATTCAACTCCCGCAGAGCTTTCAACATATGTGGTCATCACAGGGCATGAGAATAGTGCACCAAAAGTTGTGGCACTAGAATCAACGTGAAAGTTCTTTTCAATACCCGGCAAGTTACCGTCTTTATCGAGATATCCTGCTTGTGCCCCTATGCCCAGCATCGCACCGAGCGTTGAGAAAAAGTCTGGAATAAAGAATGCCAGAAGAAACGGCAGATAAGCAGGGCTTAGTGCGCCCAATACATCAAGCTGGAATGTCATGTCAGCAATGCTACCCGGCATGCTGAAAAAGTTATCAGGTATAGAGGTTATTCCCAAAGGCAGGCTAAGAAGGGTGGTGAGAATAACGGCCAGAATAATACCGCCCTGGATTTTTCTTGATACGAAAAAGAGTACCATAAAAAAGCCCAGTACAGCTGTAACCACCTCAATAGATGCAAGATCGCCGAAAATCAGAACATTTTTACGAGGATCGGCAATGACAACACCCGCTTGTTTGAACCCTAGTAGGGCGATGAACAAACCTATGCCAACACCTACCGAGACTTTTACGCTGTGGGGAATAATACGAACGACAAAGTCCCGAACGCCGAGAAAAGAGACCAGCATAAAAAGCACGCCACTGACAAAGACAATACCCGCAGCAATACTTAGTGGGACGTCATTACCCAGTAAGGTGAATGAAAAGATGGCGACGCTACCAAGCCCTGGGCCTAAAACAAAAGGTCGGTTGGTGTATAGCGCCATCGCGATAGTGGTGATCACTGTCATCAATACAGTGACGGTGAGGGCGCTTTCAAACGGAATGCCGCCTTTGCTCATCATCCCCGGTACGACTGCGACCATATAGGCCATCGTCGCAAAGGTTGTTAGGCCTGCGATGATCTCGGTTTTGAGGTTGGTATTATTTCCTTTAAAGTCAAACCACTTTGCGATGCTCAAAGCTGGTTTGTCAGCTACAGTTTCCATGGATTCCCTCTACATGTCTTTTTAATATTTATTGAGTTGATTAGCGTCGGTAGCAAATTTTCATTTCCGGCGCGATAGTTGGCTCTGCGACTAAGTTTGCTGCTAGGACATCAAACTCATAGCTCCATTCAGCCAACCATTGTTGTTTTGTCTCATCTGGCATCCAACTGGCTTCAATGCTGTTGATCATCATTTGTTTCAAGCTACCGATATCAAAACCGAAGTCTTCTACCATTACCCTGTAACAATTAGCGCTGGTAGTATTGTGAATGTGCCAGTCATCCGTACACGGGATGATATTGATCCCAGCTTTGGCCATAGCCCTAATCGGGTGATGCTGGCACCAGTCTTGGTGGTCAGGCCACTGTTTGACGTAATAAGTGTTGGATGGGATTACAGTAAAAGGGACTCCTTTTTGGGCATATTTTTGAGTGAGGGTCGGGTTCTCGATGATGGTATAACCGTGATCAATACGATCAACATCGATCAACTCAATGCCGGTTTCAACGTTACGCCAGTGCAAACCAAACTCGGAGCAGTGGGCAGTCAGCTTGTAGTTATGGTGTTTTGCTAAACGGTATGCTTTCCAGAACTTTTCAACCGGCGCATCATGCTCTTTGTAGTCAATGCCAATTCCTAGAACATAAGGGTGCGGGCTTGCAATCATTTCATCAACCATAGCAACGGCTTCTTCAGGTGACTTCTCACGGTTGATAGAAGGAATGAGCCGGATAACAATTCCCATGTCATGGTAGGCATTGTCGATAGCATCAGCTAAAGCTGTGTTAACGTCGGCGTAGCTAAGTACGGTATCTGATGGATTCCAAAACGTTTCAATATACTTCACACCACAGGCATGAGCATCTTCGGCGACTTCTCTCAAAACTCTGGCATAGTCGCTTGGCTGCTGCATTAACTGATAGAGGAAGGTTAGTGCTTCAATACCACCTTTAACGATCCCGGTCTCTTCTTGATGGGCGCGATAATACGCTTTTGCTTCAAGCTCTGTGAGAGGGACCTGGTACTTGTCTGCAAACGACAGCATGGTTTCCAGTCTGACTCCGCCAAGCAGATGATAATGGAGATCGGCTTTTGGAAAGCGATGATAAAACTCGGAGAGTGTAATAGGGGTTGAATTCACAGTTACCTCTTTGACGCAACTATTTGCGCAAACGATTGCCTTTGGCGAGAGTATCACTCCGAAATGGCGTAATGTGAAATGCAATTATTGGTATGCTAGTGCCGATTCGGCACTAGGTTAGCGGTAAATAACGTATTTGGCTCTACATCAAGCCTCTTGGGATCAATTGGGCATCTTACGTTATACGGGTTGCCAGGGCCGATTGACTTGCCAGCCTGCTTTAACGTTGTGCTGCAGGCACGCCCATAATTGCTGAGCATCATGCCGGAGGGGAGCAGAGTTTCGGTATAGCCTGATTTGATAGGGCAGTCTGAATTGTTCTGGGGCGATGGCAACAAGCTCGCCAGAGTTAAGCTCCTTGCGAATTTGAGCATCAGGTAGCCAGGCTAATCCTTTTCCTCTTAATGCCATGTCTTTGTGGAGCTGACACATTGAACTTTCAAATACTGGATAGGTGTTGAGTGTTTCAAATTGCGGCTGGTATTGCTCGATAAGCCTCGCACTGTAGGATTCAGCACTGTATTTGAGGATAGGACAGGCTTGAATAACGGGGTTGTAGAGTGCTTTTCCCTGATTATCAGTGGCTGATACAAGAAGAAAATCACCATGCCCTATGCATATGTTTTGAAAAGGCGGTTGCAGCAGTGACAAAATTTCAAAACCCAGAAAAAAATCGCAGTTAGACTCGGTTAATGATGCAACTGCAAAATCTACCCGAAGGATATCAATAGAGAAGTGCACGTCATGTTGCTGGTTGACGTATTCCGTTAAGTCTAAAAGGGTAGGTGAAGACAAAGAGTGCGGTGTGGCAATACGTATTGGATTCTGAAGCGGCTGCTCAATACCATTAAGCATTTTCACCCCATCTTCCATTTGTAAAACCATGTTCTGTGCAATGGCTCGAAATTGCCGGCCTGCTGGTGTGAGGCTTATCGGAGTTGTTGTCCGATCAATTAGCGAGTGGCCGACCGCTTTTTCCAGTGCACGGATATGGCGGCCGAACGCAGGCTGAGTGATGTGTCTGGCTTCCGCTGCACGGGAGAAGTGCTGCATTTCTGCCAGCATCAAGAAGTCTTCAAGCCATTTAGTATCTAGGTTCATTTGGTATTTAAGCTTTGGTCAGATTTTTCCGGAAAGACTATAACGGAAAAGCACCCCTAGAGGTGCTTTAGTTTAGATTTTACACTGAGGTTTCGGTGTACTATAGCTAGGTAGTTTAGCGATTTCGGCCCTCAAGTCATCAATTCGGGTTGAGTGGGAAGGGTGGGTCGATAGCAGCTCTGGTGGCTGGCTACCACCGGATGCTTTTGCCATATTCTTCCATAGATTGATGCTCTCATAAGGATCAAATCCCGCTTCGGCCATCATCCTCAAGCCTATAATATCCGACTCTGATTCTTGCGCACGGCCATAAGGCATTAACACGCCATACTGGACGCCAAGCCCCAAACCCGCCATCGCCGCATCATGGTAGTCTGTCCCGCCGATAGCAGCACTGGAAATTTGCATCCCCATATTGGCAAGCTGGGAGCGGGAAAGCCTTTCGTTACTATGTTGGGCAAGAACATGGCCAATTTCATGACCGATGACTGTGGCCAGCTGATCTTGATTCGTTGCCACGTTCAGTAGGCCGGTGTATACCCCAATTTTGCCACCGGGTAGGGCAAAGGCATTAACCTGCTCACTGTCAAAAACGACGACTTCCCATTGCCCTGTGGCTTGTTGGCCTCCTAAACGGGTCGTTAAGGTATCAGTAACGCATTGAACATATTGATTGGTTTTAGTATCAGTGTAGATCTTCTCTTGTTCTTTTAAGGCGTCAAAAGACTGTGCCCCTAGCTGGGACATATCCTGTTCAGAGAACAGCAATACCTGCTGCCTACCTGTCGGCGAGCTGCTGCAAGCTGATAGTGCTAGCGTAGAGGCGATTAAGCCTGCAATAGCAAGAGGTTGAAAGCGATTCATCCTAGACTCCTTTCATTTGTATATACCCAAGTAAACTCGCCCTCTGGGAGCCTCATCTTGAAGCTACTTGGGTAAAAACCGCAATAGCGGAATTATACAGTTGGTGTATCATTCTCTCCAAATAAGATTGTTTGGATAACGTGATGAGTATTTGGAAAAAATCCTTCACTCTTGAAAGTTTAAATGAGACTTCGGTAAATACGCTAGTTGAGCATCTCGGTATTGAGTACTCGGCATTTGATGACAACAGTTTGTCTGCTGTGATGCCTGTTGAAGCACGGACTCATCAGCCGCTGGGAATGCTACATGGTGGCGCATCTGTGGTATTGGCAGAAACCCTAGGCTCGCTAGCTGCCAACATGTGTGTCGATGAGGGTAAGTATTGTGTCGGTCTTGATATCAATGCCAACCATCTGCGAGCAATGAGGAGCGGCCACGTTATTGGTAAAGCTTCGCCAGTACACCTGGGGGCGAAGACCCAAGTATGGCAAATTGATATTACTGATCCCCGAGGCCGTATGGTTTGTACCAGCCGCCTCACAATAGCAGTCATGAAACATAAAAAGGCGGTTGATCAATGACAATTGTTTTTTCAGCTGGGCGCATCATAGCCAATCAACATGAAGTTGTTGTTCGATTAGACGGCGCTGCACGCGCATCATTACAGGCCGCGGCAGATGATATTACTTTGCTTGGGAATGGAGCGAATGTAATAACGGCGATGGGATCGGGGGTCAACTGGTCTTTCCGGCTCGACTCTGAGCAGCAGCTTGAAGAGCTGGCTGATGTACTAGGTATCGCCATTCAATAAAATGATTATACCCAAGCATCTTGAAGTTACTTGGGTATATAGGGGCAAGCCCAGCATATTACTGCCTTGCCTCTTGCTCAAACAACTTTAGCCTAATCAAACACTTCAACCTTTCTTTGTTATACCTCCTGTTTCTTGTACTTCGTCCAAAAGCACTATTTGTGAGAGGTTGAACTCATTATTGACCATGATGAACCCAAAATTGCTTCTAACAGGTTATGGTAATACAAGGTGAAGCTAATATTATCTATATAAAAACATTGCTTTAACCGATAAAGTTAATGAGTGAGAAAGGAAGCCAGATTGAGTAGATTGCAGCTAAAAAGGATTGCAGAGTTTAGCTATAAAACAATGTTTCGAAAGGCTCCACAAGTCAGTGAAATCCATGAAACATTTTATGGTTGGGTTGTTTTCTTGGCATCAGACAATGCCAAGGTCGTTGTTAAGTTTTCCCGCGAAATAGGGCGGTTAGCAAAAGAAGTTAAGGGGCTAGATCGTTTGCGTCAAGCATTACCATGTCCTGTCCCTGAGGTACTGTTTTTTGGCCGGGAAGAAGGCTACGATTTTATTATGCTGGAGTGGCTGCAAGGGATTTCGGCGCATCAAATTCCTAATGAAAAGCATGCAATCAAACGTTTTTCAGAAAGCTACCTAGAGTTATTATACACTTTGCATAGCATCTCTGATCCCAGAGGTTTCGAGCTAGAAAGCGAGCGGTTTGACACCAGTTTAAATCAGGCTTTTACGTTCTGGATGGAGCCAGTTTACCGCTATGTTGTTAGTGACGGCTCTCCCTTCACTGTTGTTCAAAAGCAAGCATACCGTTCTCTTTGGGAGAGGAAAGAGCATATTTTGTCCGGGGCCTCGCCGGAATCTTCGTTGACCCATGACGATTGCCATGTCGGCAATATTCTGGTTGATCCCAAATCATTTGAAGTTACTGCGATACTTGACCCATGTGACGTTGGTTTTAAACACCGTGAAATGGACATCTTCCATCTGTTTGATGTGAGACCAGAGATACAGCTTGCCGAGCGCTATCAGCAAGATGTGCCATTACAGCCGGGGTTTGAATTACGCCGTTGGTATTTTAGTTTGTGGGATGATGCAAAGCACAGTAGAAATATGGGGTGGTACGATGAAGCTTGGACTCAGAATAAGCTTTCTCAGTTCGATAAGATTGTAAGTGCTGAGTATGGCTCTGTTATATAATGTGATCTTACGTAGCCGCAGAATCTATTTTTAAGGTGCCATTGATTAGGCATACTATGATATAGCCAAGTATTTTGATGCTGTTTGGGTATATATTAATAATACGTATTTGGTCGTAATGCATATCTTGATGTTGTAGGGATGAATTGAATGAGAATATCGGCTATCTATATTGCGCTGTTGATGTTGGCAGGCTGTGCACAGCAATCCGGGCAGCAGACGGAGCCAACACCTGAACCGGAGATCGGGGGAGGGAATGTTGAGCAACCTGTAACACCACCGGTTGTTGATACGGGGACACCAGTCACCCCCGATCCAATTCCAGAGCCAGAGGTTAAACCGCTACCTGAGCCAGAAGTGAAGCCAGAACCCAAGCCACAACCCGTCGTGACCAAAACCGACGATGGCAAGCTGATTTTAGGTAATGAAGAGTGGTTGTGGATTTCACAAGCTCAGCAGCATATTCGGGCTAAGGTCGATGATGGTAAGACGCTTTCATCTATTGGCGTCAGCAATTTACAGGCATTTGAACGTGATGGTAAAGACTGGGTGAAATTCAAGGCTGGTGGCAAAGACGTTGAGCTACCGGTTGAGCGTTGGCTCAAGTCGAAGAAAAGCGAAAACCCACAAGCGGTTGTTAAGCTTAGGGCTAAACTCGGCGAGCTCAATGAGTTGACTGAATTTGCGCTTAGCGCAGGAAAAGGCATTGTGTTGGGTGTGAATTTTATTCGGGATGTTGCTGTTGTAGATAGCAGCAGGAAGTTTGTTCAGCCCAAAGTAAAGTAGTGTTTAGCCATATGTAAAAAACGGCTGTCGTCACTACATGTAGTTGTTGTCTCTACATGAAGATGATACACAGCCGTTTTTTATTGTCCGCTTATTGTTTGATTGTTTTGGCTGTTAGCTCTCAGGCGTATCGACTGAGACTTCATAGCTGGTGAACTTTCGAATATTTATCACACCGGTGTCAAAAATCAGGTACTGGCCTTTGATCCCCATCAGGGTGCCTTCCACCACAGGCTCTTTGTCAAAGTTGTGCGAAGCGATTTTTTTCGGGTATTCATTGACTGGGTATTGGATAGAAACAATTTCTTCATCCAGTTTCTCGACCGCGTCTTCCCCGTATAATTCAAGCAATTCGTTAATACGTTGCTCTATCTCAGGCAGTAGGCGCTGAGCTTCATCTTGAAGTGCCATATCGGCGTTATCGCCTTTTAACATGGCACGCCAATTTGTTTTATCTGCAACTAATTCAGCCAGAGCGATTTCTGCTAATCCTGAAATTTGGCGTGTTTTTACTTTCAGAATCGGCAACGCCTGTGTCGCACCTTGGTCAATCCAACGGGTTGGTAATTGGGTATGACGTGTAATGCCCACCTTTAGTCCTGATGTATTGGACAGGTATACATAATGAGGAACCATGCAGTTGGATTCGCCCCATTCTGGCTCACGGCAGGTGCCTTTTGCATAGTGGCAGGTTTCCGGCTTCATGATACACATGTCACAACGTGCGAGCTTCTTCATACATGGAAAGCAGTGACCTTGTGAATAGCTTTTCTTTGTTTTCTTACCACAGGCATCACAATAGATATTACCCGTGTGCGTAAGCTTGAGGTGCTTACCAATCAGCGGGTTTAGGGGGAGTAGTTCATCGCCAACGGGAAGTTGATATTCAACTACGTCACCGAGCTGAGATTTCATTTTGCTGAGTGTTCCTAGCATGACTTTGCTCTTTGTTATGTTTTAACTCATCATAACATTTGTCAGGTATGAGTGCTTGTTCGTGTGTTGTTAGGTGATGCGAAAGTCATCGCTCGTTCATTAAAGATGGCGATGAATACCTTGCAGGAGTTTGTTACCGTAAACACCATGGTTTGTATTTGCGATAGATGAAACTAGGGGCCGAAGGGGCAAACACTTTGTTTGTAAATCTTTGTAATCTTTAGCTCACAATCATTTACATGACTGTATCCCACTGTATCATTTCCATATGACACTAAGCACTCTCTTCTCATGATGAAAGGGCTTAGAGTTGCAATGAATGGAATAATAACAAAGGGAAAGAAAGTCATGAAGAAAGTATTGATTGCTGGGTGTATCATGTTTGCAGCCAGTGTTTCTGCGTCTCCGTTTGAGAAGCCTCAAGATGCAATCGAATATCGCCAAGCCGCATTTACGATGATCGCGACTAATTTTGGCGATTTGGCCGAAATGGTAAAAGGCCGTAAAGATTGGGATCAGCAAACGTTCAGCCAGCGTGCTCAATTTATTTCACAGCTGACCTATATGCCAGAAGAAGCCTTCAAGGTAGATGGTACAGATAAAGGCGAGACGAAAGCAAAGCCTGAAATTTGGTCCGATTGGGATGGTTTCAGTGCTAAGTTAGATAAGTTTCAAGGTGACATGGCTAACTTGGCGAAAGTATCGCTAGAGGGTGATGAGCGTGCCACCAAGCGTGCATTTGGAGAGGCGGCTAAGAACTGTAAGTCTTGCCATAGTGATTATAAATATCGCTAGTGTTTAAGATTGCCCACAAGGTAAAATTTCGTTGAAAATGCCAGACATTAGTCTGGCATTTTTTATGAGAACAAATATGCCACGACGTCTTGGGCGAGGGTGAAATATATGACAGTGCCGATAATAATAAATATCGCCCAAGCTAAAATACCATTGACCACTTTAGGAAGAGTATCACCGGCCACCTCTTTCTTTCCGGTCAGCATGGGTGTAATGAGATTGTCTTTTCGCAAAAAGTAGAGCGTGATCGCCGCTAAATGTATACAAATCGCGCCGAGGATAATATTGAAGTTGATGGCATGGATTTCAGTGAGGAAACTGCTGGTTTCACCGCTGACGAGATAGGCAAAAGGCCCTTCTGAAATAATATCATCGCTGGCAAATAAGCCGGTAGAAAGCTGAGTAATAAGCAGAAGCATGAAGGCAATAACCATATAAGCACCTGCTGGGTTATGGCCAGGCGATGAGGTACTGTCATCGTTGGCATTGCCACGGATTGTAGCGAATAAATATTGAATCGCTATTTTTGGAGAGCGGATGAAGTGGCGGAACTGCGCTGTTTCACTGCCAATAACTCCCCAAATCAGCCGAGTGGCTAATAGAGCCAGTAAGAAATACGCCAGGCTAAAGTGCCAGTCCATCAGTCCCTCGGTACCGGTATACCATAAACCACCGATAGTCATCGCTTGTAACCAATGGTAGCCGCGGATAAAACTATCCCATACGGGATGCTGATGGGGTTGGGTCATGGCGGGTTCCTTCCTGTAGTGACTTGGAGATGCCTATTTTACCCTGTTTAAACATACTTGCTACATTGTTTGTCCTTTCTTTTCATTCATTTACAATTCATTCGCTATTCTGCCAAATTAAAAGGCCCCTACAGGGGCCTAATGGTTAATGCGATTAAGGTTTGGTTATCGATTAGCGGTTCTCTATCCGGTTATAGTCAAGCAATCCTGCTTCAATCGGAAACATTAGCTGGTTTATCTCATTCAATTTGTCACTGAACGACCAGAAGTCCGGGTTGGTCCTGCGAACGCCGTACTTATCTAGGAAGGCGCGGTAGTCTTCTTCCGTTTGTATTGTACTTATTTGATTCGCTGCGGATGTTAAGTCAGCTTCTTTTACATGCCAGAAGGCTCTTGGGTAGCTTCCTAGTAGGCCACGGACCAAAGTGACTGTATCTTGCGCATAGAGTCGGTTAGATTCCTCATTAAATAGGCTGGAGATATTTTTGTGTGCACTATTTCGGATCAGAGTAAAAAGCTCTGCCTGTTGATCAGGTTGAGTCGGTTCGACCATGATAAAAGTAATCTCGGGTAATAAGTTAGCTTGTTTGCCGCTTATACGGTTCAATTTATAGAGAGCCAGTGAGCCATTTCGAGTAAACCTTGATTGAGTGAAATCATAGCGGTCGGGTAAAACGACGTTTAGCTTCTTTTGCAGCATGCCAAAAAGCTCATTTTTGGGATGTGTCGTTTGGTAATCAATACCGGTTGGCTGATCAAACTCGTTGATATCTCCCTGCAAATAATCACTCAGGTGTTTATTTGCTCCTTGATACCAATAGGCCAATTCTTGATGGCGGGCTTCAGCGGGAAGTAGTGAAAGGAAGTTTGACTCACCCTCCATGCGCAAAAAGTCCATATACATACGTGTGACAAGCTGGTGGCCGAAATTACCGTATACATCAAAACCGGCAACTAATAGATAGTGGATTCGCTCTAGTAGTGAATAATCAATTACCCAAGCGGTCTTTGGTTGACTACCGACTAGTCCTTTGGTGACCGTCGCACTATCAAAATGGCGGAATACGGTGAGACTGGCATTATCGTTATAGTTGTCACCGTCCCAAATTAATTCAGTGGTTAGGTGCTCGCCATTTGCGAATGCGTCGTTAAGAAACGCGTTCTTCGCTTTAAGGAAGCGGCCCTGCTGTTTGGAATAAGAAATCCAATTAGCGACAGGTAGGGTGTTGCTTTCATTTTCCGCCGGTAACCTTAGGTTTTCTGCCTGTGATTCATAGAACTCATCGACAGAGGGGGTATTGGCCATGGCCGGGTCGACAAAGAACACCCAGAAGTGATCGTTGATGACATTGAGTGCAAGCTGCCCACGGCATACAGGCCCCTTTATAAAGCCCATGATGGTATTTTGGGCATTGTCGATCATAAAGCGGTAGCGGCTATCAACCGGTATCTGCTTGAATGAAATTAGAGGGTTGGCAGCAACATCAGGGTGATAGCTTGGTAGATATGTTACTTCATATTTCGGCTCGATAAACAGTGTATTGAACCGAGTGAGCTTGGCACTGTTAAGTGCGTAAGGCATGTGGGTTTTATCTACGATAGTTTCACGAACAGGCTGGAAGCGATAGAACACACGTTCGACACCTGGGTCATCATAAGGACGTCGAGTGGCTATGAGGTCAATCGGCTTACCTGGTGCGGTACGGGAGCGAACCAGATTGAAAAAGGTAGGTTGCTGCTCATCAGAAAAGTACAAGTGGGAAACAAACAAATGTTCATAGATATAGCGACTAGCAAGCTGCTGCTTCAGGCTACTTCCATTAAGGAAGGCTTCCCAGTCAGCAACTTTCTCTAAAGTATTAGCACTTGGCGGTGGTGCGGTTGCCATTAAGGCACCATTGGCAAGCCAGTCCATTAGCACTTGGTTTTCTTTATCGCTTATTTGCGGTAGACCATATGGCATACCCCACTTAGGATAGTTTTGCTCAAAACGGGTCATCTCCTCGATGGTAGGACACTGCTGATCGCGATCTAGTGAAAAGTCCCAGTCATCAGGGTTAAGCACTTCTTGTCCAGGAAGAGGGTGTGCTTGCTTAAGCTGTAGCATTCGGGCCATGACCCCTGCCTGGGTATTGGCTTCTTCAGTTTGGACTCGTTCATTCAGGACGGGATTGAAGCCCTTGTCTCGCCATTCGCTGGTTGATTGAGCATCAATAAACATACGTGTGGTATTGGCCGCGAGTAGCCGAGTACCCTGATAGACTTTTTCTTTGTTAGCGCCACGATCGATGCCTTCTGCAGATGACATTTTTAACTGGCAGGGTGCGTCATAACAAGCATGGCAAACAACACAGCGGTTCTCGATAATTGGTTTGACGGTATCGATATAGTGGTTTGCAATGGACGATGATGCTGTTGCTATTCTTTCCTGAGGCTGTGGTTTTCCAAACAACTGATCTAAGTTAAGGCCAGCATAGGCGGCACAACCGGAGAGGACAAGTAGCAGCGCAACAATCCCTATACGCTTAAAGTGTCTGTTTTGTAATATCATTTTTATTTTTTCTTTTTATTTACGCAGGCAAATTGCAGTGCGTTCATAGCTAATGTTTAAGTTAAGTCTATCAAAATACGGACATAACGTGGAAAAGCTATGCTAGCTTGTTAGTCATCACCGTTATCGAAACCAAGTAACTTCAAGGTGAAGCAAGCTATTAATCGACCAGTCTGAGCGGTGACCCTGTTATTTCACCGCTTGTCGTTTGTAGTTGAAAATTTTGGCATCTTTATCACTGTTATGGACCCAAAATATGCCCACCTGATCATTTAAAACCAAATCAATATAAGGTTGCTGATAAAGCAAATAACTATAGCTGACGCTTTTACTGAGGAATTGATCTCTGAGCTTAGTCTCTAATGCTAGCGCGGTCGATAGCTCTTCAGTAATGAACTCATTTGCTTGGTACGCCCAATGGTACATCATCGGTTTTAGCTCTATTGTAGAGATAAACGGTGATTCATTTTCAACCACGGTTAATGTAGCAGAGCTGATAGACAACGCATGGTGATAGCCGGTCTTCTCTTCCGAGATAAAGTTCAAGTAGGAAAAATTAAACTTATTTTGTTCATCTCTGGTGATGTAGTGGTACACAACTTGGGAGTCGATACCGGAGTTGTCAATAAAGTTCATGTAGACTTGCGATGTAGGCTCACGGGCCAGATCTGTTTGGATTATTGGATAGGGGCGTGAAAGAGGAAATTCCATTAACACTTCACTGGTGAACTTTGTCCAACCTTCTGTGCTGATCTGGTACGAAAAATCAGTTTGTGGCAAACACTGCTTGTTTTCGTCGATGCGACACCATGCAAGAGAATAGGAGTCAGGTCCTTTATAGGCGTAAAGCTTTATATTTGTTAAATCCGGTACGTTCTCTAGTTGGACATAACGTCGATGAAGTTCATCAAGTTTCGCTTGAAGCTCGACAACACCTTCTTCACTGGTTGATATTAGTGTTACGGTGCTATTTTGCAGCATGGCATTTCGGATGACATACTGGTTTTTCTCCGGGTACTTGTATCCTGTCAACCATAGGTAACCCCCCACCAGTAGTAAAACAGCGGTTAGTAAAACGATTGAAAAATAAGGCAAGAAAGGTGCTGTCTTCTTTATAACTGCAGAGGTCGATAAGTCTGAGTATTTTTCGGTACTGACTTGGGTGATCTGATAGCCAACACGAGGGAGGGTCTCGATTATCTCGCCTTTAGTCTTTTCCTGTAGTTTTACCCGTAAGCTACGGATCGCTTGAAATAGGGATGCTTCAGAGACGACACGATCAGGCCAACCTGCCTTGAGCAAATCGTCTTTCGTCACAGGATGGCTCGCATGCTCAATAAGATAGAGCAGGATGTATTGTTCAGAGAGGTTGAGTTTTTGGCTGGTATTATCTGACTTAATTACTCCTAGAACAGGAATGAAATTAAGCCCATTGGTAAATTTGAACTGCTTTTGACCAGGCATTGATACCTCAGAACCATCTCATATTGGATATTGTAGTGATTGATTGGCGTTTAAGGTTATTAGGGGGCGACGCCTGATTCATTTAAGGTACTTATTTTATCATGAAAAAAATTAAATGGTATGCGAAAAAACAGGGAGGGCACGAAGGCCCTCCCGAGTATTAAACAATATTAATTGTAAAATGCTTATTTCTTGAAAATTTCCAGAAACTCACGCTTCATTGGCGGGTTTCGACGGGCTTTTTTCAATTGCTTACCCATATCTTTCACGCAGTTGTGAAGAACTCGGTCAAGCGTCACTGCTTTGTAGTCAGTGTACTCTTCTTCAGTCATATCAGAAGGCTTTTCTGTTTCTTGCATTTCACCTAGGAAGTCTACGCCAGAGTAGCTCTGGCTTAGAGCTACCAACGCGTGGAATTGCTCGAAGTTATCCAATACATTTTGCGCACTTGCAGGTAGCTGATCCCAAGCTTCACGAGAAGTAGGCTCAGATGCTTTGTAAACGTTAATTAGCATGTCAAGAAGCTCTTCTGGTACTTCTTCAAACTCAACAACTTGACGTAGTTCTGGTGAACAATCGTCGAGAGTGAATTTCACTTCTTCAATGGTTTGATCTTCTGTTTTCTCGATGTCAGACATAGCTAATTCCTAAAGCATGAATTGTTTAAGGGAGGGAATCCTAAAGCCCTCTATGTAAAAGTCAACAGATATAAGCGACAGGATACAAGATAGCGTAATAACCGTGGCAGTCACGTTAAATTGCTCACGTTTAGACCTTTTGGAGCTGCTAGATTAGTAAAATCTAGCAGAGAATTAAAAGGTCATATGCTCTTGTTTGCAACGAAGAACATCATCGATTGACTAGGAAGTTGTACAAAGTTATCGAAGATAGCAAAAAGCCGCGTTATTCTGTGCTATAAATAGTCTAAGGAATAGTCAATATATCAATAGGATGCTTAAATGGAAGCGATGCGGATATTACTGGTTGATGATGTGCATCTTGAAAGAATGCAACTGGCTATGCGGTTACAGCGACTGGGGCATGTTGTTGAAGCCGTAGCTTCAGGTCATGAGGCCATTGAGAAATATCCGCTGTTTGATCCTGATTTACTGTTGCTCGATGTTAGCATGCCGGATATGAGTGGCACTGAGGTGGCGGAGCAAATTAGAATCAAACACCCCGAATGGGTTCCGATTATCTTCCTGAGCGGCCACGATGAACCAGAGATGATTGCCAAAGCCATTGATATGGGCGGTGATGACTACATTGTAAAACCGGTAAACAAGATTGTACTGGCGGCAAAATTAAAAGCGATGCAGCGAATTGCTCATATGCGTCATCAACTAAAAGATACAACAAAAAGCCTAGAGCAAGCTAATGAAAGACTCTCACAACAGGTAAATGAAGACGGGCTGACAAAATTGGCAAACCGTCGTTACCTTGACACAAAACTCGCAGAGTTTATCTCTTGGCATGGCCGTAATAACTTCCCCTTTACTCTCATCATGCTGGATGTCGATCACTTCAAGTTGTTTAATGATCATTATGGGCACATTGAAGGCGACCGATGCTTGCAAGCGGTTTCATCTGAGCTAAAGAAGAAGTTTAGTCGAGCCGGTGAACTTGCGGCTCGCTACGGCGGTGAAGAATTCGTGATCGCTCTGAGTAATTGTGACAAAACGCGTGCGGTACGTGAGTGTGAGCGACTTAAAGAGTGTATACAGAAACTTGAAATTCCCCATTCCAAATCAACCACGGCTGAAATCGTCACCGTTAGCCAAGGTATGGTGTCTTGGGTGCCTACGGGTCTGGAGACAGTGGAAAATATGTACCAAATTGTTGACCGTGTGCTTTATAAAGCTAAGGAACAAGGTCGAAATCGCTTCGTTGCCGCTGAGTTTACCTAAATCTCCTCCCTCTTATTCTTTGATCCAGTTAACATTTTGTAGCTTATCAAGCGTTATTTGGCTGTTTTACAGTCAAATAACCTTTTCTATGCTTGCTGTAACTATCCGCAATGATAATCTGCTGGTAAATGAATGGCCCTGATCAGTGTACATTCTCTTGGGTAGCAGTGAATTCCTTGTGCTAATACGTACATGTTTTCGGCTATGCTCAATGGAATTTGTATTGTATGAAAAAGAAAGGGTGAGGGAAGATCATGGATATTTGCTTTTCACAGACAGAAGCACGCGTGTTAGGTTGCATGCTTGAAAAAGAGGTGACCACACCTGATCAGTACCCATTAACACTGAATGCACTGACGACAGCTTGTAATCAAAAGAGTAACCGTGAACCTGTTATGTCGCTTGACGAAGCCACGGTGCAAGATACGATAGAGGCATTAAAAACTAAGCGATTTATTCAAGAAGTTACCGCTGGAACGGGCAGCCGTGTTGCAAAGTACCAGCATCGTTTCTGCAATACTGAGTTCAGTACTTTCCAATTCAGCCAGCAAGAAAAAGCGATCCTTTGTGTAATGTTGCTGCGCGGTCCTCAGTCGCCGGGTGAACTTCGTACGCGCACCAACCGTCTTTGCAACTTTTCTGATGTGAAGGAAGTAGAGTCAGTACTCGATACTCTGTCTGAACATCCCAAAGGACCATTTGTTGTTAAATTGCCGAAAGAATCGGGGAAACGCGATTTTCGTTATATGCACCTGCTCAGTGGTGAGATAGATATTGAAGCTCTGCAGCAGCAAAGCCAGGCAGTAGCCTCGGCAGCACCTTCTTCACCAACATCTGAGCGCCTGACGGCTTTGGAAGACGAGGTTGTAGAGCTTAAAAAAGAAGTACAAGAATTAAAAGCACTGCTTGAATCTTTAACGTCGTAAGTGTTCAATACGATAAGTATGATATCAGCCCAGCTATAGCTGGGCTTTTTTGTAAGGGTAAACAGAAACATGACCGGCAAGCAGAGCGACCAGCCTAATGATATCGATATTGAATCGAATAAAGTTGGCAAATGGTCGGTCTATTTAATTAGGACGGCAGCAAATCAATTGTATTGTGGTGTCACAACAGATGTTGAAAGGCGGTTTAATGAGCACCTATCTTCTAAAAGAGGGGCCAAATACTTAAAGGGGAAGGGTCCATTACAGCTTGCTTGGTCAGAGCGCGTTGGCGACAAGCGGTTAGCTATGCAGCTTGAATATCGCATTAAGCGGCTACCTAAGCGCACCAAAGAGCAACTTGTTGCAGGCATTATCAGTGTGTTTAGCTTGGTTGAATAATGAACTATCTCAAATCACTTAACGTATAAATGTACATTGATTGATTTTTTTTAACTTGTATTTACGTATAAATCTATTTTTTATCGTTTGCTAGTCAATTGAAATTGAACCTTCTCTGTGTTCAAACTACACTGCGCTTATCATTTTTGTATTATTTTTTTATTTTCCCAGGACATTCTTATGGCACTTAAAGCCACTATCTACAAAGCTCAGTTCAATGTTGCGGATCTTGACCGTCATGTGTACATCGATAAACAGCATACACTGGCGTGCCATCCATCAGAAACGCTGCAACGCCTAATGCTACGTCTAGTTGCATGGGGCTTCAATGCTGATGAGGATTTGCAGTTTACGAAAGGGCTCTGTGAGGCGGATGAGCCTGCACTATGGAAGAAAAGCCTGACTGATGATATCGAGCTTTGGATCGACCTTGGGTTGCCTGACGAGAAGCGACTGAAGAAATCAGCACATAAAGCGGACAAGGTAATTATTGTTGCTTACGGTGATAATGCGGCACCAGTGTGGTGGAAACAACATCAGGCGAAAATTAGCCAATACGGTAATATCTCAGTTGTTTTCTTCAATGATGAAACACTTGCTGAACTAGAAGCTATGGTTGAACGCTCGATGAACCTTCAACTGACTATTGAAGCTGAGCAGGGGTGGTTAATGCTCGATGATAAGAGCTGCACTCTTACTCCGGAGTGGTGGTTACGTTAATCCAAATGGATTGATAGAGGTGGTTGTCACTCAATAGTCATTGAACCCCGTCATCATAGCTCTAGTTGCTGCCTGTTATTCAGGCAGCTTTGCATCTTCAAGCAATAAGGAGTATTGCAATGCCAACAAAAGTGCATGCGTTAGCAACCAAGGTGTGGAACTACCACCATCTTAACCACACACTCACTCCAAGTGATTGTATCTTTGTGCTCTGTAGTAATGATATTCGAGTGGCAGAATATGCGGCGAGATTGTTCCTCGAGGGCTATGCACCATATATGGTTTTTTCTGGTGGCGAAGGTGAGCTAACACGAGGTATGTATAAAGGCTCTGAAGCCGAGGCTTTTGCGGAAGTGGCATTGGATATGGGTGTACCACAGCACGCTATTCTACTTGAGCCGCAATCGACGAATACAGGGGAAAATGTTCAGTTCACCCGTGCATTGCTTGAGATGAAAGGGTTAGACCCAGAGAGCCTGATTATTGTTCAGAAACCATTTATGGAAAGGCGCGCCTATGCAACATTTCAGCAGAACTGGCCGGGCAAAAAGGTAGCGGTTACTTCACCGAATATTGATTTTGATGAATACCCAAATGAAACCTTGTCCTACAGTGATGTGATTAATGTCATGCTCGGCGATCTGCAGCGGATCAAAGTATACCCTAGTTACGGCTATTCGGTAGAACAAGAGATCCCTGAAGATGTGTGGAAAGCCTATCAACAGTTAGTCGATATCGGCTTTAAAGAACATTTACTCGCGTAGGTTGGGGGCGGGTTAGTGTATTCTCGCATTCAGTGATTTAACTGGTGTTTCTGAACACCCTCTCGGATAAAAGAAAGCCCTGTAAATTTTGACAGGGCTTCTGTTTTTTTACTTACTTCACAGCATTCATGCCTTGCTGCCAAAAGGCCACTTCCATGCGCGTTGCGGTTTTAAATATTTCACACAAGCGCTGCCCGCGTCGGCTGTGAAGCGGGATTTCTTCCAGCATTTTGTCTAGTCGACGGACAGTTTCATCGACACCGGATTGAAAATCTTCACCGCTGTATAGTTCAATCCAACTGCGGTAAGGGTTACCGTCCAAGATGGTTTGTTGCCAGCTTGCAAGGCGCTTACCGATCACTGCATAACCGATCGCACAAGGTGCCAGAGCGACGAATAAGTCAGTACGATCGCCCGCCATGCCAGTATCCAGTACATAGCGTGTATAGCTAACAGTACCGAAATCCTCTGGCTCTGCTTCCATATCCGTTTCGGTCAAACCCCATGTAGAACAATACTCCACATGGTGCGACATCTCAGTTTCTAGTAGGGCGGTAAGGCTAGGCAAAGGCTCACGCATTTCTTCAAGGGTTGTTGATTTAAAAATAGCTAAAGCATAAGCGCGGGCATAGTGTTTTAGGAATAGAAAATCTTGCTTGAGGTAGTGTAAATATGCATGCTTGTTCAACGATGACATGGCCAATTGGTTTACGAAGTCATGCTCGGTATATTCATTCCAGTCTTGCTGGCAGTAGCTAATCAAATCTTGATGGTTCATGATGAGTCCTTAACGCTTAAATATGTAATGTTTAAAATGTCAGCACGTAGTTTTTGGCTTTTGGCAGCGTTTTTATGATGTCATGTTGTTTCATAAATTCAGCATACTCGTCATAGCGTTTCAGCTCTGCAGCGCCAGGGCGTAGGGCAAAACGAGTCAATGTATCTTCCCAAGCGCGTCGGTTCAGGTCGTTATCTAATGTATCTGGTGAGTAGGCAACAAATTCCGTCCACGCTTGCTCTGGGTGGTTGATTAGGTAAACCGTTGCTTTTTCGATGGCAGTGTTGAACTTGGTGATCGTTTCTGGATCGTACTTATGTTTGTTGGCGACAAAAATCAACTCGTCGTATGGTGGTACACCATGCTCTTCAGGGTAGAAAGCTGTTGCGTTATAGCCTTCGATAGCCAACTGGTTAAGTTCGAAGTTACGCAAGCCACCCCAAATTGCATCCACTTTCCCTGACGCTAGTGAAGAGGATAGGGCCCAGCCAACATTGATAATTTTCACGCTGTCCATATCTACACCTTCCGAGCGCAGCATGGTACCAATCGTCGCATCTTCATTACCGCCGATAGCAACGCCAATATTTTTGCCTTTGAGATCCGCCAGTGACTTGATGCCTGATTTATCTAACACAATCAATGAGTTTAAAGGGCCTGAAATCAAGGTTGCCGAGCGAACGAGTGGAAGATCAGCCGCTATACTGGAAATCAATGTGCTTTGGTATGAAACCGCAAGATCAATACGACCCGCGGCAACTAATTTATCAGGCACACTTGGGTCCGCAGGCTCTTGAATTTGGACGTCCAGGCCTTGCTCTGCAAACCAGCCTTTTTCTTTGGCAAGGATAATTGGGCCATGGTTTGGGTTAACGAACCAATCCAGCATCAGAGTTACCTTCTCTTCTGCTGAAGCGCTGAATGAAGCGAGTAATAATGCGGTAAACGCAATAATTTGCGGTTTGCCCGCTTTTAAAAAAGAGGATTTCATTCTATTTCCTTGTTGTTGAGCGAAGTAAAGCATTCCGTGTTTTGTTTAACCTTGTTATTGGCTTTGCCATGGAATGGCTTTTTTTAATAAAAGATCGGTAATGAAGTACAGGCTGATTGATAAAAAGGCCAAGATAAACAAAGCCGCGAACATCTCATCGACGAACATCCGCGCATTGGCTTGGAGCATCAAATACCCCAGCCCCTCACTAGAGCCAACCCACTCACCAATGACTGCACCGATAGGTGCAACGACGACAGCAACGCGTATACCCGATGCTAAGGCGGGCAAGGCTGCAGGCAGGCGAATTTGCAAAAGCTGTTGCCAACGCGTGGCCCCCATGGTGGTTGCTAAATCTAGGTAGCCTTTAGGTGTATGACGGAGGCCGTCATAACAGCAGGTGGTGACGGGGAAAAATATGATCAGGGCCGCCATGACAATTTTGGATGCCATGCCATAACCTAGCCAAAGCATCAGGATAGGGGCAATAGCGAAAACAGGAATTGCCTGACTGGTGATCAATATGGGTAGTAGCCAACGTCTGAGAGGCTCAAATATTAGCATCTGTAGAGCGAAAAAAAGTCCCATCGCTAAGCCAAGAAGAAGGCCGAAGAGTACTTCAGTCCCTGTTACTAATGTATGGTGCCAGAGTACATCTGAACGCTCTATCAGCTTGGTGAGTACGGCAACAGGGCCAGGCAGAATAAAAGCTGGAAGGTCAAAAATGACGACGCAGGCTTGCCATAGCCCCATGATGATAGCGACGCTGATCATGAAGCGTACTACATGTTGCGAGACTAATGACTTACTGCCTTTGTTTGCTTGCTGATTGGCCGCTTGCTGTTCCAGCAAAGGATTGCTCAATTTTGACGACATGGATTGATCAGACATAGTCATTCTCCAGTTCGTTGATAATCCCTTGCTGGAGGGCCGCGAGCTCACCATCAAATTGCCGAGGCGGGATACTTAATGGTACAGGTAATGGCTTAATTGATGCTGGAAAGCCAGCCATCATGTAAATGTGGTGGCCAAGGCGCAGTGCCTCTTGGGGATCATGGGTGATCAACAAGACTGTTTTATCTGCAAGTAGGGTTGCAGACAATGACTGTAATTTATGGCGTGTGACAGCATCGAGTGCAGAGAAAGGCTCATCCATCAGCACCAAGGGTTTGTCTTGCATTAAGGTACGAGCAAGAGCCACACGCTGACGCATGCCACCAGAAAGCTGGTTTGGCATAGCATTTGACTTATCTGCAAGCCCAACTGCGTCGAGCATTGCCATTGCCTTTTGCTTATCGGTTTTTTGGGAAGAACCAAAGCGAGCACTCAAGCACACATTGTCGATGACATTTAGCCATGGCAACAGCAGGTCTTGCTGTGCCATGTAGGCAAGATTGCCACCAAGTGGTAATGCATTGCTGGTAGTGATACTGCCAGCCCAATCCACATTATCTTCAAGTAAACCGGCAAGGTGACGAAGCAGGGTGGTTTTACCGCAGCCACTTTTACCAAGCAAACAGGTCCATTTTCCTGCTGGCAATGTAACATCGAGGTGTTTGAACAGCGGGTGTACAGCATCATTATATCGAAGCGTTAGTTGATCGATATTGACGGCCATCCCTACTGCTTTGTCAGCGGCAAGAGTGTTGTTCATTTTGTTGACAGCTTCCATGCTTATTCAGGTTTAAAATGGCCGGAAAAGAAATGATTTACCGGACCGTGCCCTGAGCCAATTTGTAACTCATCCGCATGATCGATAGCCTTGGTGATATAGCTTTTAGCATGTCGAACCGCTTGTTCTAGAGGGTATTCCTGGGCAAGGAAGGAAGCTGTAGCCGCAGAGAGCGTGCACCCTGTACCGTGGGTATTGCGAGTTGCTATACGTGGTGTGCTCATGCGGATAACGTCATTCTCGAGGATGAGCAGGTCGGTACTGAAGGCGTCTTTTTCTAGATGGCCACCTTTGAGAAGGGTTGAGCGGGCACCAATGGCACGCAACGCTGAAATCATGTCAGACATTTGCTGTTCAGTTTCAGGTAGAGTTGCACCAATAAGTGCTGCGGCTTCCGGTAGGTTAGGGGTGATCACATCGGCAAGGGGCAGCAATTCTGATTTTAGCGTCGAGATAGCCTCTTGCTCCAGTAGAAGATCGCCACTCGTTGCCACCATTACCGGGTCGATAACCAAGAACTTAGGTTGGTATTGGCGCAGCTTTTTTGCCACCATGCGGATGATATTGGCATCACTCAGCATACCAATTTTGACTGCTTTAACGTCAAGATCTGAAAATACGGCATCCAGTTGTTGTTCGACAAAGGCAGGATCAATACCAAGAATGCCGGTCACACCTTGCGTATTTTGCGCCGTTAAGGCTGTGATGACCGAACAGGCATAGCCGCCAGTAGCGGAAATAGCTTTAATGTCGGCCTGAATGCCAGCGCCGCCACCGCTGTCTGAACCAGCAATCGTAAGGGTGATCGGGGTGTTTGATGGAATTGACATAGTTACCTCTATTAAGACGTAAGGTAGCCAATGCCGTCGAACCAGAAAGGGGTCGAAAAGGGGCAGTGCAGCTAGTTCCCTACGCCATTATTAAATGGATCAGGTTCAACGGGTCCCACTACGTGGTCTCAGCGCTCGGCTCCCCGACTAACGGACAAAATTTTGCTTAAAGGACCAAAGAAATGTATTGGCCTTATTAAATCTGTTTTCTGGCTTAAATGCCTGAAGATGAGGCTAATCTAAACATGTTTTTTCCTATAGGGCAAACATGTTAGGAATAAAATGAGGTGATGGATGAAGAAAAATACAGAAAGGGAATAACAGGCAGCCATAAAATGGCTGCCTGTTTAATTACATCTTTTTGCAGTAAGCCGCGATAATAACCATGTTTGTACCCGCTGCTTTACCTGAAACGTGCAATGGGTTGTCAGTTAGGCGGATACCACGTACAGCGGTACCTTGTTTGATCACAAGGTTTGAGCCTTTTACTGGCAGGTCTTTGATAATAGTTACATTGTCACCAGCTTGTAGGGGAGTGCCGTTTACGTCAATCGTTTTTATCGCGTCAAGCTCAGCGAGTGCAATGCCTTTCTCTGCCCATTCAATCATGTCTTCTTCCATGTACAGCATATCGAGCAAATCCTGTGCCCAAGTTTCAGAAGAAAGACGCTTAAGCAAACGATAAGCCATAACCTGAACAGCTGGTTCTTGGCTCCACATGCTGTCGTTTAGACAACGCCAGTGGTTTTGGTCCAGGGTTTCAGCGTCTTCGATTTCTGTACGGCAAGTGCCACATACCATCACACAGCTACCTGCTGTTTGATCAGGAGACGCAGGTACTTCATAAACGCTCAGGTTGTCTTCTGAACTACACAGTTCACATTTAGCGCCAGAGCGCTCTTTAACGATTGATTCAATGCTCATAGGAATATTCCAAGGAAGTGTAATGGTGTTAGCTACCATACAGGTAACTATTCTGTTTATTATGCCATTTAATTCTGAGAAGGAAAGGAATCAAGATCATGATCACAATACTCTCATTTACTTACGTTCAAAAAACGTGCTGAATCAATTTTTAAGTAAAAAAAATGCAACAAATTTGTATGAGGTTATGTTGGTTTGGGACTAAGATCAAAGTGCTGGTTCAAGTCGTTATAGAAAGAAAATAGGATAATTTATGAAAAAGGCACTTTTTTTACTTTCATCTTTAGTACTTATTGGCTGTGACGATGAAGACGTTGTCAATACAGTGTCTGGCAACGCCGAGGTATTTTCTGTTACAGGCGCCGAAATTGAGGGAGCACAAGGCTATACAAGTATTGATAGCATTGAAAGTCAGTACCCGATTACGTTGCCTGATGAGCTTCCGGCAGGCTCAGAGGCCGAACTGGATAACAAACTGGGGTCACTTGGAATCGATATTGAAGATACGGATTGCGGTGTAATCGATACCACTGGTGATGTCTGCTTTGGAGCCGGAAGTGATACGGTTTGTGTGCCTGATGAAGTTAACAAGTTGGGGATCAAGCTTTATACCATTGATATCGATGAGGTAAAACGCGCTTATGATAACGGCTTCTATCCGAAACTGGCTGCTGATCTGTTAGGCGATACTTATGCGAATTTTGATATAGAACGTGTAAGCTGCTCAAGCATTGGTCTATAGCTATCACCATGGCAGCCGCTTAACCATGCAACATCAAGTTGCATGGTATTGTTTTTTCATTACCCTTCTCGCAAAAGTCAATGTTTACAATGCCTTGTTATTTTATGTTTGCTAGCTTGCCCTGGTTTAGGTATCAAGGTGAGCGAAGCAATGAAATTGCAATTATTACGTATTTTCGCATTGTTAGGGCTATGTATCCCAGCGATGTCTAATGCCACTAATCCTGTAAGTTATGTGGTGGATGGAACCCTCGTTAATGATATTAGCGAGCAGAGCTGGATGGCTTCCATACGATACACACCTGCTGATACGCAACACATTTGCGGTGGCAGTGTCATAGACAAGAATTGGGTGTTGACGGCTGCTCACTGTGTTGTACATGAAGTTAACGGTAATTATAGGGTCCTGCCGCCAAACAATTTAAATGTTGTTGTAGGTACTTTGAACAAGAGCCTTGATGATCCTGCTCACCTATATATGGTCACCCATGTTGTTGTTCACCCGGATTATTCGTCTTATGCGGAGTTAGTTGTTACGGAAAATATTGACGGTTCAACGACAATAGAAGCTACCAAGTTAGCCCTTGATAACGATATCGCCTTGCTTCGTGTGGCTAGGAAGTTCCCTAGTGAATCCATTAAGCCGATTGAGCTCGCCTCCAGCAAAGTCGCCGACGAAATCCAAAAGCAACTCGATGCTCAATGGACTGGCAGCAATCGGCCCAATAATGTGTCGGTGTCTGGCTGGGGGGCGACCAATAGTGATGGCAGCGGTGAAACGGATGTACTTTTGACGGCTGAGCTTTCTTTCCTGCCTATGGATGATTGCTTTATCAGCCTTGAGTCTGGTAATGAAGGAAATTTCATACTTGATAGCCCAGTAAACCGGACGAAAATCTGCACATTACCGAGTCGTTTTGCAGAAGATGAAGATGGTAATACCCTTGATCATGGTGCTGACTCATGTTTCGGCGACAGTGGCGGCCCTCTACGTGCGAAAGATCTATCGGGTGATTGGGTTCAGATAGGCATTGTGAGCGGTGGCCCTGTTGGCTCACCAGCCTGTGGTTCATTAACTCGCGCGAGTTTCTACACTCGGGTAGGGACATATTTTGAATGGATAGAGAAGTATTTATCTGCCTTACCACAAGAGCCAGTGACACCTCCCAACTTCATCGAAGAGCAGAATGATGGTAGCGGCAAAGACGATGCGCAGAATGGCAACTGTGATCTGAATGTCTCCGGTATCAGCCCCAATAACTGTGCACTGGAATCGACAAGTGGTGGGGGCGCTGTAAATACTATAGGGTTAGTCGGTTTGCTAGGGCTTTTGTATTTTAGAAGACGTTATAACTAGACTAAAGCAAGTTATTTGCCATAAAACAAATCAGCCACCCCCGAAGGGTGGCTGATTTATTTTTAGCAAGTTAGTGGTTTAGCGACGGAAGGAGACAGGCTCTTTACCTTCCGCTAATTCGATATGGGTAACGGCTGGCTGTGTTTCCGCAATGACTTTACCTGCACGGACAGAGTAACGAACAGGTACTTGGCGGCGTACTGCATCAAACCCATTTTCGGCAGGTAGGATGAGCAGATTACCTGGCTTACCTAATTCGATGCCGTAGCGGTTTTGGATATTAAGCGTTGTGGCAGAGTTGGTGCTAATCAAGTCCAAAGATTGGTTGATTTGGTCATAACCCATTACTTGGCAAACATGTAGCCCCATGTGGAGGACTTGCATCATGTTTGCGGTACCCAGTGGATACCATGGGTCAAACACATCATCGTGGCCAAAGCAGACGTTGATATCAGAAGCCAACATTTCTTTTACCCGGGTCACGCCACGACGTTTAGGGTAGTCATCAAAACGTCCTTGCAAGTGGATGTTTACCAGTGGGTTGGCGACAAAACTGATCCCAGACATCTTCAAAAGGCGGAATAGTCGTGACGCATAAGCACCGTTGTATGAGTGCATGGCAGTCGTGTGGCTAGCTGTTACCTTGTCACCCATCTCAAATTTATGGGCAAGTGCTGCAAGGGTCTCTACAAACCGTGATTGCTCATCATCGATTTCATCACAATGAACATCGATTAGGCGATCGTACTTGCGTGCCAGCTCAAATACATAATGCAGAGACTCTACACCGTACTCACGAGTAAATTCAAAGTGCGGAATTGCACCGATGACATCAGCCCCTAGCTTGACAGCTTCTTCCAGCAATTCCTTGCCGTTAGGGTAGGATAAAATGCCTTCCTGTGGGAATGCCACAATCTGAATATCAACCCACTCCTTCATTTCTTCACGCACTTCAAGCATGGCTTTTAAGGCGATAAGTGTTGGGTCGGAGACATCAACATGAGTACGGACATGCTGTACACCGTTGGCGATTTGCCATTTTAGTGTCTGTTTAGCACGTGTCTTTACATCCTCGATAGAAAGCATGGACTTACGTTCAGCCCATCGTTCGATACCTTCAAATAGGGTACCGGAGATGTTCCAGCTAGGCTCACCCGCAGTTTGGGTTGTATCTAGGTGGATATGAGGCTCACAAAAAGGTGCTACAGCCATACCACCTTCGCCATCAAGGACAGGGCCGGTAAAGTCAACCTGCTCGTCCATTGGCTTGATTGAGTGAAATTTACCTTCGTTAATCAGTATCTGATGCAGGCCATCCTTGCCTTTGATGGTGACGTTTTTTATTAGCATATTTGAGGTTTGCATCTTAGTTGTCCTTACGCGTTGCTTGCACAAGCATTAGTTTCGCGATTTAGCACCGGGTTGAGAATAAGGTAGCTGATAGCACCACCTAGTACCGCATTGATAGGTACTACACCAGGCAGGAGGTGGCCGGCAGCGACACCAACAGCAACACCGATAATCGCTGCCCAGTTAACTGTTTTGAATTCGGCATTTGCGAAATCTTTGTAACGATGACGGTTTTTCAAGAAATCTGCAATGATAATTCCACCAATTGGAGGAATAGCCGCCGACAAGAAGGTTAACCAACCAACGAAGTTATTGTAGAGCCAAAGTGCACACAAGGTACCAATCAGGCCATTGGCCATTGATAGGTATTTACTCGGTAATCCCGTTACGTTTGAGAAGCCAAGACCAGAAGCGTAAAGCGCATTGTCATTAGTTGTCCAAATGTTCAGTCCAAGCACAATAACGGCGGGAATCAGTAACCCTTGCGCAATCATCACTTCAGAAATATCAGATTGGCCCGTTGCTGCAGCGCCAGCGGCACCGAAGATGAACATCAGTGAATTACCGATAAAAAAGGCCGTCATGGTGACCATTACTGCACCCATTGGTTTCTTACCAAAGCGGACAAAATCGGCAGTCAGAGTACCAGCTGAAACGAAGGAGCCAACAACCAGTGCCAGAGCCGTCGAGAATTCGATTGGGTTCTCAGGTGTAATGGCTTTCAATCCGTCAATTCCACCGGTGCTGCCGACAGCTTCGAAGACAGAATAGCCACCAAGCAGAGCGATTGCAGGAACAGCGATCGCGGAGAGTACCATCAGTGCTGCGATACCAAAGTAAACGGTCGCTGTCATTAACAGACCAGAGATCAGAATGAGAAGGTTGGTATCGATACCTGTTGCTTTATGAACTGGGATAGCAAACATGGCTACACCCACGCCGAACCAACCGACCTGTGTACCGCCAAGAAGTAAAGAAGGAAGCCAAGAGCCTTTAGAGCCAAAAGAGAATCGAGCAAGAAGGTGAGTAGAGAGGCCAGATGAAGCGCCGATGTAGCCGAGGAATGAAGTGTAAATACCGAGAATGAGGTTACCAATGAGAACAGCGAGGAAGAAATCATCATAGGAAAGGCCGGTTCCCAATGTGCCCCCTGTCCACATACTGGCTGAAAAGAAGGTCAGTCCCAGCATCACCATAGTAAGTGAAAGTACCCCTTTACGTGCCGACTGCGGCACAGGTCCTAGACTGTAGTTGTTGTCACCAGCCATTGAAACACCTCAAACGTCATTTAAATAATAGTTCTGATTTCCAGATAAACGGCGCGTATTTTAGTGAATGAAAATCTAATGTCAATTGGCATTTTGATTGATTTTGTTGTTTTAAGTCTTGTTCTTATAAATTTCCTTTTAATACAGTGGTTTATTTTTAGTGTTTATTCTGTGTTGAAAAATAGAAAACGATTTTATGGTCTAATTTTCGGCTTTAAATTGTCAAAATTTCACAAAAAAATCAGTTTTCATCTTAATGTCTTGTTTTTGATGTCTCATGGTTGCTTGATGGTATATGCAATCGATTTCCCTTGAGGCTGGGTAACTAAATTCGGCTTTCCAGTTAGTACAATATGCTTTTTTTCTAAGTTTTGTGTGGTAAATGAGCCTTTGAGTGTTGTTTTTCTTTGTGTTGTTGTTTTATGTGTGGAAACTTGGGTTTTTAGTGTGATTTTTTACCATTAAACTCGCTATGTAGTGTGAGGGTTGATAAGTGCTGAGATGTTGTGGATAACTTTGTTATCCACAAAAAGTGTGAGTAACTCTGTGGGAAATGGTTGTGAGCTAATACCCATGCTGGCTACAGTAAAGTCAATACCTCGGTTCATGAAAAAACTATAAAAACATCATGAAAAATAGAGGTTTTTGATGTAGCTCAATTTCGCTTTGTGCCTATAGAAAATAGGGCCGCTGGATGATTTAGCTGCGCTTGACGCGTACTGACATCATTATGCTCTTGATTGGGGGGAGGAGAGGTATGATAATGCTACTCAATTGATAATGATTTATATTAGTGTAATTTGTTGTGTCTAAGATCCTTGTTGTAGATGATGATATTGTTCTTTGTGAACTGCTCCAAGAAGTACTTGAGGAGGAGGGTTATGACGTTCGTTGTGAGCATTGTGGAAAAACCGGACTTGCTTACTTGCAGGAGCAGCCAGTAGATCTTGTGCTTTTGGATGTCATGTTACCTAATATCGATGGTATGCAGATGGCCCGTAGAATATGCCAACGTTTTGCAACTCCAATAATTATGCTAACGGCGTTGGGCGATGACTCTTCATTACTTGATGGTCTTCAAGCTGGAGCCGATCATTATATGGCGAAGCCATTTAAAGTCCCCGAGTTGCTCGCTAGAATAAAATCAACAATGCGACGAGTTGGTCTAGAAAAGCAACGCGGAACTAATTGTACTGGTGATATAGGTATTACGGAACAGTTAAGGCGAATACCGCTGACTGGGACCGAAAGCGAATTGTTGGAGTATCTTGTTAAACATAATGGGATGATTGTATCAAAAGCGGAACTGCAAAAAGCGGTACTAAAGAAAGAATTGAGTCCCTTTGATCGAAACCTTGACATGCACATAAGCAACATTCGCCGCAAAATAGTTCAATCAGGGTTACCAAAACAACATATAAAAACGGTCAGAGGGAAAGGGTATAGCTTCTTGGAAGTGATTGGCGTTTGAAGAAAATAAAGAGTGGCGCGAGAAGCGCCACTCTTTAGTTTTATTTACTATAGGAACTAGCAATATTATCAATACGCTGGTTAGCGCGCATTGCTTCCTGGTATGCAGCGTCTGATGCCGCACGAGCATCGTTAACTGCACCAGCCATTTGATCTTGCTGGCTTTGTAATGCGCCTACCTGATCAGAGAGCATATCAACTTTATTGGTTAGTTGCTGCATTTGGTCAACTTCATCTGAGCTAGAACAACCAATGAGTGTTGCACTCAGAATAATACCGGTAAGGATAGATAATGAACGGTTCATTTTTCTTTCTTCTCCTTTGTTTGCCACTACAGACTGATTGTTAAAAGTTCCAGTCGGCAAATTCATTATGGCAGAAGTTGCGCAAATTGCTGCTTAAAGTGAAGAAAGAGTCATATTTTTTTCTCTCAAAGATGAGAAAACCCGCCTGGGCGGGTTTATTTATGCGGAGTACAGTATTTACGCAGGTACGTTATCTTCTGCGAGAATTCGGTTGATAGCATCGACTAATATATTCGGGTTCAGGGTATGTTGGACTTTTTCTACCAAGGTGCCATCAGCGCGAAGGAAATAAAAGTAAGAGCTGTGATCTACCGCATATTCCAATGCCGATCCTTCGAGTTCTGTTCGCATGTATAACACGCCATATTTTTCAGCCAATGCTTTAGTTTGATCAGCATTTCCTGTCATACCTATAATTTTTTTATGGAAGTACTGAGCATATTGCGCACTCTTTTCTGGCGTGTCTCGCTCTGGATCCAAGGTGATAAAAATAGGCCATAACTTATTTAACTGTTGATCATCGATTTGCTTGAGTGCCGCAGACAACACAGCAAGGGATGTTGGGCATACGTCAGGACAGTGGGTATAACCGAAGTAGATAACCCGGATACGTTGGTCATTAGGGTTATACAAATCAACATTTTCTTTACCACTTTTCAGAAGGTTAATCGGTTCGCTGATTTGAGCAACAGGAGATTGGCGATCAACAATCACGCTGGTGATAAGCCCTGCAGCCAAGGCTAATGCGAGTATAATCCATTGATATTTCACTTTATCATCCTTATTGAAACATATATTGGTTGTTGTGAGCTGATGGTAGTTGCAGTGATTTTACCTTGCCAAGTCATTTCATCAGACACGCAGAACGGCAATAATAACTCTCCCGAGAACTGGTCACTACCAACCTGACGTTGAAGAGTTTGCCGATATATCCCCATCATCATTTCCTCCCCTTCTAAAGTTAGCTCAATGGTATCGGCTTCTGAAGGTAACAATGGCCATTCAACTTGAATTTTAGCGGCTTCCATTGGCCTGATGGTTGCTCTATCCAATGCAATTATTTTTCCCTGTATTTCACAAGCTTCATTACTTAATGGGCAATGATGAGATGGGAAGGTGCCATCTTCTGCGATCGATAGGGCAGCCCCTGCGCTTTTAAGGGCAGGGTAGGCGTAGTGGAAAAAACTGTAACTCCCCAAAAAAACTAGAATGGTGAGGAAAACATATCTGTAACGTTTACTACGTACCACTGTCTGTATCATCTGTCTAAGTTGCAAGGATTTGTGAATGTTATCACTGACTTGGTTAATAAAATCAGACATATGTTGAAATTTGTGAGGAGGGTAATACTTGTGAATGGCTGTATCGGTTGAAGGTTGTTAATCATGTGATTGGGTGTTAGCAACTGTTTGTAAGGTATAGATAATCAGTTAACCTCTTGAGCGCAGTCGCAAAATGTGTAGTTGGGATCACTTTTTTAATATTATAAAAAGTGATGTATACCACAAAAGTATTATCTATTTAGAATAGTATCTTATTCATTGACTTAATAATGAAATAAAAAACCATAAGGTGTTAACGATGAAGAAGAATGCTGTTTCTGTAGGTATGTTCTTAGCGGGTATGTGTTTAAGCTCTATGAGCTTCGCTGGTGATTTACCAAACATTCAGATTTTAGCGACAGGTGGCACTATTGCCGGTGCGGGTCAGTCTAGCACTGAATCAAACTATACTTCCGGCAAAGTTGGCGTTGAAGCGTTAATCGAAGCCGTGCCAGAGATGACAAAGCTAGCGGATATTTCTGGTGAGCAGGTTGTTAGCATCGGCTCACAAGATATGAATGATGAAGTGTGGCTGACACTATCTAAGCGTGTCAACGAACTGCTCGCAAAAGATGATGTTGATGGGATTGTCATTACCCATGGTACTGACACCATGGAAGAAACGGCTTACTTCCTTGATCTTACAGTAAAAAGTGACAAGCCTGTCGTGCTTGTTGGTGCAATGCGCCCTTCTACGGCGATGAGCGCAGATGGTCCAGTGAACCTGTACAATGCAGTTGTAACAGCGACAGATCCTGAATCTACTGGTCGCGGTGTGTTGGTATCCATGAATGATACGGTATTTGATGCACGCGACGTGACCAAAACCAATACAACAGCCGTTAACACCTTCCAATCACCGAATACAGGTGCGTTGGGTTACATCCACAATGGTGATGTGAAGTATCAACGCAGCCCTGAGCGCATGCATACAACAGAAACCGTTTTTGATGTATCTAAGATAGAAAGCCTACCGAAGGTGGGTATTGTTTATAACTATGCCAATGCAACAGCGTTACCGGTGCAAGCCATGATGGAAGCGAATTATGATGGTATCGTCAGCGCTGGGGTTGGTAACGGTAACATGTTCCATACCATCTTTGATGAATTAGCGAAGGCAAGTAAAGATGGCACTATGGTTGTGCGTAGTTCGCGCACGCCTTCAGGTTCAACAACCTTGGATGCAGAAGTGGACGATGATAAGTATGGATTCGTGGCTGCAGGTTCTTTGAACCCTCAGAAAGCGCGTATTCTTCTGATGCTTTCGCTTACACAAACTCAGGATTACCAAGACGTTCAGAAGATGTTCCAGCACTACTAAGTACTGTCTTCTTGATAAATGAAGGTACGGTAATAAACACCTTGTAGTGAAATACCGTAATGACCAAAAGCCGCCTATTTAATAGACGGCTTTTTTGTTGTTAATCCGTAGTGGTGTAGTGGTAATCAAACACTGATTCCGAACTAGTATTCGGCATGCTATGGATGGTATGCCCAGCCGTGGCTGTTTTGTCACCAGAGGTGGTAAGTTGCATTTCTAATAGTGTGCGATCATCTCCCTTAACCTGCGTTAACTGATAGGTGGCGACAGCTGATTTTTCGCCAGCAGTAGCAAGATGAAAGTCCAACACGCTGTTTGCAAGTGTAGATGCCGATGACAGAACGAGGGCTAGGTAAAGAAAATATGTTTTTTTCATAATTGACACTCACTAAAGCTTATCTGATAAGCAGACATTGCAGCTTACCGAGGTTAATGTTTACTTGTAAGGCTGTGCCTTAGCTGTTGGAAGTCATACTAACAAGCTGAATGAAAGTGTGTGTCTAGCTGTGTAAATCAGCGCAAATAAAAAAGCACCTTTAGTCAAAGAGACTAAAGGTGCTTTACAAAGCGGTATCTATTTTAAGGAAACAGATAGCGGCTATTTGTCAGCGACTTTCTCAAGGCCCCATACGATGCCGATTCCCAGGATCATGGCAAGGATGGCGTAGCCAAGTAGAGCGGGCTGCCCTGTTATATGTTCAAAGTTAAAAGGGGACAAATTTTGCTCAATCAGTGGGACTTGTTCACCACTGGAGTTAGTTCTCCAAGTTAATGTTTCTTTCCAAGGCCAAATTTTACTTAAGGTGCCAAGCATCAAGCCTGTGAGGAAAGTCAGCGCAATGTCGCGGTAGTTGCGCAATACCCACGACAAGAGGTGAGAAAAGGTAAGAAGACCAATGGCACAGCCGCAAGCGAACAAGCCTAAAGTAACAATATCCAGAGATTTTGCTGCACCAAGAATTGGTGTGTACATGCCTAGCAGCAGCAAAATGAAGCTACCTGAAATGCCAGGTAAAATCATTGCACAGATGGCAATTGAGCCTGCCAGTAGAATGTTAAAATAGGTTGGTTCAAGCGTAAGCGGATGAAGAACGGTAATGCCGTAGGCGAAAAGCGCGCCGGCTATAACAGCGATGATCCGTGTAGGGCCCCAGTGAGTGATCTGTTTGAACATATGGATCACCGAGATAATGATCAAACCAAAGAAAAATGACCACAGTGGGATAGGGTGTGTATGAAGCATCCAGGTAATGACGCGAGCAAGGGTAAAAATGCTGGTCAGGATCCCCGAGAGCAACAGGATAAGGAATGTGCCGTTGATATGATTGAAGGCGGCCTTGAACCCATCTTTGCGCCAAATGCCAATCAAGCTTGGATTAACACGTCGAATGCTCTCAAGAAGCGTGTCGTAAATGCCTGTAATAAATGCGATTGTTCCGCCAGAGACGCCCGGTACGACGTCAGCCGCCCCCATAGCCATCCCTTTTAGGAAGGTAAACACTTTGCTCATAGTTTTCCGTTAGTTACCGATGAGAATTAAACTGGCGCTATTATACCTACAATAAGTGAAAAAAAAGTGTTTTCCTGCTGAACCAATTTGAAATTAGACTTTTTTTTGACCTTACCATTGCTACCGTGTTTACGTAGCGGATGGTTTTGGAGCCAATTTAAGTGAATTTATTGAAAAATAGACGCTTTTTAAAGTTTGCGATTGTCGGAGGGTGCGGGTTTCTGGTGGATGTTGCTGCTACCTATATGCTATCTCAATTTGTAATTGTAGAAGTGGCGAGAGGTATCGCATTTTGGATCGCAGCAAGTTCTAACTGGTGGTTAAATAGACAGTTCACTTTTGAGGGTGTGTTGCAAGAGCGTCCGGTTAAGCAGTGGTTGAAGTTTTTGAGCGCATCAAGCATAGGTTTTTTGCCAAACTGGATTTGCTATTGGATTTTACTTAATAGCAGTGTTGAACAGGCCACCTCATTATTGATATCGGTTGATATAGCAATATGGTGGCCATATTTGGCCATGATCCCTGGGATCTTGTTAGGGATGGTGGTTAACTTTACCCTGTCTGAGCGTTGGGTTTTTCGTTTGGTTGCAGCGAAATAGTCGCGGTGCAACCTCGATACTGATTGGTTTGGTGGCTGAGGTGCCATTGATATTTACGACAGATATCAGCGGCAATTAATAGTCCCAAACCATAACCTTTTTTCGCGTTGGTGCTATTCTCTAGTCCCATGCCAGTATCTTCTACAGAAAGCGTGTCTGGTGTCATACGAATGATGACATGGCCTTGTTCGGTATAAGCAAATGCGTTTTTGATTAAGTTGCCCAGTAAGATTTTGAATGCATTTTCTGGCATCTTAATTTCAATTGGGCCTGATGCTTCAACATGCCAATTGACTGACTTTCCATGAAGTAACGAAGAGTGGGCTTTGGCTATATCTTGAACCTCTTTTAGGTCTACCTGTCTGATAGAGACCTTATCCAGATCTTCTTCCCGCGTCAGTGATAGCAAGGTTGTGACAAAATCATTCATTTCCGTACTGGCTTGCTGTAACCGTTTTTGTTGTTTGGCAATGAACATAGGATCATTTGACTGACCAAGCAGGGATATTGCTCCCTTCATAACCATAAGTGGTGTACGTAGTTCATGGCTGGCATATCGATTAAAGGACCGCTCGCGATCCAGTAACGCCTGAATTTGGGCCACATAAAGATTAAAGCTATCAACCAGTTGAAGGACTTCACGTGATGTGATTCCTGATGGGGGGGTGATAGGGGTTAGATCATCAGCATTACGAGAATCAATATCATTGGCCAATTGTGTCAATGGGTTTGTCAATCTGTCGGATACCTTGAGTACGACAACAAAGCTGATGACAAGTAATAGGATTGAGATCCCGAGCTGCTTAAGTTGGTTTAGGAAGATCTGCTCTTCGCTCACTTCATAGATATTATCAAAAAACAGTAAATAGAGATCTTTGCTTTGGCCGGCTACAGTTAGCTTAGTCACCATCGCGAAGTATTCGGTTTCGAAAGAACCACTCGCTTTTAATTCAAACGCCTTGTCTCTCGGATAGCTATCAGGGAGCGTGATCTGTGAAGGGATCAAGCGTGGATCGAGATAGGCATGCGTGAATGGTGGAATAGCGAAATGGGTAATATCATCTTGATCTTGCAGCACCTCTTCTGCAATAGCTTTAGCATGCAGTAGTCTGTTATTGGCATTGATATATTCAAAATCTTCCAATGTCGCATCAAGTAGCGAAAAATGCAGAGTAATAATGGCAAAGGCGATGATCGAGAAGTAGGTAACAGTCAGCTGCTTTGCACTTTTTACTTTAGTTAAATGCTTCTTCACCGTTAATCCTCATCAACCAATTGGTAGCCTACTTTAGGGACATTTTTGATATACGCACGCTTAAAGGGTTTATCAATTTGGTGGCGTAATTGATAAATGTGACTTCTAAGCACATTACCTTCAGGCTCATTATCACCCCATAAAGCAGAGATTAGCTCTTGTTTACTAACGACTTTAGGTGCTTTGATCATCAATAACTTGAGGATGGTGAATAGCGTTGGGTTGAGGGCGAAGGTGCAGTTTCCTCGTTCAACAGTATGGGTGCTAAGATCAAGCGTCATTTCGCTGAAACTCAGTTGGTTTACGGCGGTTTCGCCCATACGACGACGGGTGAGGGCTTTTATTCTGGCCTCCAAAATCTCTAGATCAAACGGCTTGACCAAATAGTCATCTGCACCGTGCGAGAAACCTTCCAAGGTATCTTCCCGGGTATCCCTTGCTGTCAGCATAAGGATTGGGGTATCAATGCCACGTTCTCTTAGTTTTTGGCATACTTCAAAACCGTCCATTTTAGGCAGCATGACATCAAGGATGATTAGATCATAATGTTCGGTACTTCCAAGCTCAAAACCATGTTGCCCATTGTTGGCATAGTCAAGTGTGTAGCCTTTGATCTCGAAGAAATCAAAAATGACGCCAGCAATTTCTTGGTGGTCTTCAACCAGTAGTAACTTCATGCAGGTACCTAAGCAGAAATGGAAAAGTAGTGTCTAAGGCGAATGAAAGCACCTTTGTGTGACATTTTATCATGACACAGCAAGGTGTGAAAAAAGTGTCAATGACCTTTTTCTGACATGGCTTTCAATAACCTATGACGCATTACTCATGTTATGCCATTTTTGAGGTTAACGATGTCCTCCATTACTGTTTTGTCCCAACACAGGGAGCGCCAGATACATATCAGACAACAACCCCTTTTCCTATCAGTCATCATTCCGATGTATAACGAAGAAGAGGTACTCGAGGTTTGCCATCAACGGGTGTGTGAAGCACTTGATGGCTTGGGTAAGCACTGTGAAATCATTTATGTCGATGACGGTAGCTCTGACAATAGTTGGGAAATTGCCAGTCAGCTTGACAGCCAATACCACACTATTAAAACGATTAGGTTAAGCCGAAATTTTGGTAAAGAAGCGGCGATGAGTGCCGGGCTGAAAGCGGTTAATGGTGAAGCTACTGTCTTGATTGATGCGGATCTACAAGATCCTCCTGAGCTGATCCCAGATATGGTTGCACAATGGCAGGCCGGTTTTGATGTGGTTGATATGCAACGCAGCCGGCGGTTGGGTGAAGGGTGGTTAAAGCGCTTTACCGCAGCTGCTTTTTATCAGGTTATCAATCGCCTTAGTGACATGCCTATCCCTGAAAATGTCGGTGACTTTCGGTTGATCAACCGCCGTGTTATCGATGAAATTAATAAGCTTCCCGAGCGAACACGGTTTATGAAAGGTTTGTTTGCTTGGCCCGGCTTTAAACGGGTAACACTGCAATTTGATCGGGATCCTCGCCTTGCAGGTGAAACGAAGTGGAATTACCGAAAACTCATTCATTTGGCTTTTGAAGGTATCACCTCATTTAGTACCCGTCCTCTTCGTATTGCTACTGGGGCAGGGCTATTGACGTCATTTTCTGCCTTGCTTTTAGCCGTAATTGTATTGGCCAAAACATTAATTTGGGGCGATCCCGTAGCGGGGTACCCATCAATGATGATCGTGGTATTGCTCGTTGGTGGCGTTCAGCTGCTTTCTATTGGCTTAATGGGGGAGTATGTAGGCCGTCTCTTTATTGAAGCAAAACAGAGGCCTTTATTTGTTGTTATGGAAGAAAACCAATCAACGCCAAAATTCACTGCCGGAGAAGTACAGGCATGATCACTCGTCAATTATCAAAATTAACGTTAACCCAGTTCGCCATTTTACTTACTGTCGGCACAGTTCTGGTTCGGTTAGCGACTCTGGGTTTTTATCCGTTGATGGATACCACTGAAGCACGTTACGGCGAAATGGCCCGAATCATGTTTGAGACCGGTAATTGGGTCACTCCCATGTTTGATTATAACGTCCCGTTTTGGGGCAAACCGCCACTCTTTACTTGGTTAAGTGCTGGTGGATTTGAGTTAATGGGTGTGAATGAATTTGCTGCCCGAGTACCTCATCTCGTTGTTGGTGTGGTCGTCCTTGTTCTCACGTGGCTGCTGGCTGCCAAAACACGTGAAAAACATGAGGCATGGCTAGCGACCGCAATTCTATCAACCACAACAGCGTTTATCGTGATATCTGGAGCGGTAATGACAGATACCGCCCTGACACTAGCTGTCACCTTGAGCATGGTCAGCTTTTGGTTAAGCTGGGAAAAAGGGAGCAAGCTGTGGGGATATTTATTCTTTGTCGGTTTGGCGATTGGCATGTTGGCAAAGGGCCCATTAACGATGGTGCTGGTTGGTATCAGTCTGGTGATGTGGCTTGCTCAGGAGCAAAGGTGGCGCCGTATTCCAAGTTGTTTGCCATGGAAAGGGGGGATCATTGTTTTTCTGATCATCTCATTGCCGTGGTACCTATTGGCGGAATGGAAAAGCCCTGGCTTCTTGAACTATTTCATTATCGGCGAGCACATTAAGCGCTTCGTTGTTAGTGGTTGGGAAGGGGACCTATACGGATCGGCTCATGACGAAGTGAGAGGTACTATCTGGTTGTTCTGGTTCTTGGCGGCATTGCCATGGGCTCCGATCTTAATGTATCAGGTATCACGCTTTTTCCGTGCTGGAGAAGAAGGAGTGCAAAATACCAATGGTTACATGGGTTACCTATGGTGCTGGATGCTGTCACCTATGTTGCTGTTCACTATGGCGGGCAATATTTTACCAAGTTATGTGATGCCGGGTTTACCTGCGTTAGGCTTGTTGGTCGCTGGGTATCATAGTCAGCAGAAACTCTCTGATAAAGTATTTAAGATTGGTTTGATAACACCTGTTTTGCTGGTGGTTACAGCGGTATTACTGGGTTATAACTTAACAGGTAAAGAGTCAGAAAAAGTATTGCTTTCCCAATGGGCTGAGCAAGTAGAAAAAGAAAACAGTGAATTGATATATATCCGTAAGCGACCATTCTCAGCACAGTTCTACTCTCAAGGTAAGGCGAAATTGCATCAAGCGACATTATCTGGCTTGCTTAATGAACCGACGGAAGATGCTTTTTTTGTGGTTGAGAAAGGGCAGATACCTTCTGGATTTTTATGGGATAAGTCTCGTTGTGAGCTGCGAGCCGAGTCCAATAAGCGACAGCTTGTTCACTGTAAGGCGGGTTAAGCATAAGCAGTTTGGTGCTGAGGGATATGAAAAGATAATCAGTATGGGCTTAGATTGTGATGTTGGTGGTTGGCTGTTTTTTAAACTGTGACATGCGAAGAAAAGCCCATAAATAAAATATGGAATTATGGCTTCAGTGAAATAAAAGATGGAGTCTGATTATGTACCGTGATTTATTACAAATCCCTGCAGAGCATCAGTTTGTCCGTACTGATATGAAGTGGGATATAGGGAAAAAGCAGGATATTGATACATTTTGGTATGACGAGAAAAGTCCTGGCGGTGAAGTTGTCGCAAAATATATTGTGAAAGTTATTAAGTATATTTACCCCCCAAGAAAGTCGGACATTAGCTTTAGAAAGTATTCTGCTGATGCCTTATCCTTGTTAGCTCATGGAGACTTAAGGTTTTGATACACAGTTAAAAGTGGCTTAATAGGCCACTTTTTATTTTGCTATTATGTGTGTCGATAATTTGGAGTGTGTCTCAATCGTGGATACAAGTGTTGATGCAGCATAGGTATCAGTATGACGGTTGTTAGGTGTAACTAAACGGTTGTACACAAGAGTTTGTTCACGAACGGCAGAGAGTGAAATGTACTGGAATGTGATTTACATCATGGAATGTACGCCGTCGTTATTAACGTGGTTGAATAAGATGTGGCTGGGGAATACACTACCCCGGTAGCAAGTTAAATGGAGTTAAATTTCAATATGATACCGCAAGATTCGACATTAAGAGTGGTAAGACCAACAGACAATGTATCCCAAATTGCAGCCATGTACCGACAGGCACTGGGTTTCGATTTACTGAAGCAATTTGACGATTACGAAGGTTTTGATGGTGTCGTTCTAGGGCATAAGCATCACCCATATCATATCGAGTTTGTTCACAAGATTGGTTCTGAAGTGGGCCAAGCCCCTAGCCATGAGCATTTATTAGTTTTTTATGTTGATTGCAGTCAGGCTTGGGAACGTGCTTGTAGAAAAATGATTGATGCAGGCTTCTCGGTTGTGGAGTCGAGTAACCCATATTGGGAGCAGGTCGGGAAAACGTTTCAAGATCTCGATGGCTATCGTGTTGTGCTGCAAAATCGAGATTGGGAAAGCTAATTTCTGATATTAGCCAGTATGCATAAAGCTCAAGCTTAATAACTTGAGCTTTTTTAATGCCTGTCGTCGAAATTAATGCTGTTGGCTAGCAAGTGATTGATATGCTGATTTAAACATTAATGTAAATCCTGCCTGCGTAAGATCTTTTGCAGATATATCCGCTTTTTCTAGCCGACGGTAGCACTCATCCAATGCGAGAAGAACGGTATCTGCCTGATTGTTTTTTAACTGTTGTAGTTGCATGACATTATTCCCATCAAGATAGCTTGCCAAATAGATATTGATGAATCCTTGGAATTCCTTCTAAGCATAACGCTGCTTAGGTGAATGAATTCTGAATAAGGTTGCTCGTTTTCTGTTCATTGGCAAAGATTATGAGAAATATCTTAGTCAGCCTGCGTTAGCCATCTGTCATGATATTGTCAGGGGGATGTCAGAATCGAACTTTTCGATTTAGCAAAAAGCAGCGCAATCTCAGGGGGAAGGGAAATTGCGCAATATTGGGTGCTGTTGGGGCGTTTTAATAGTTTTTATTGATTTCGTCTAATTTATGAATAAATTCCTGTATTTGCACTTCGTTATTATTATGAAATTCAGTGGTGGTTTGGTTGATCACCGACTCTGGGTCTTCATTCATGGTATGGAAGTGATAGGTATTGTGGAAATTGATATCCAGCGTGACTTTATCATCCGCAAGACTGACACTATAGCCGTCGGGTGACTCTGTACATTTGATATCATCAAGTTGGCTACCAAACTCAATGGTCTGGCCTTGGCTTTTAATTTTCTCATAGACACTGAGCAGGGTACGTACATCGACTCTGTTTTTCATTTTGGCCTCCATCATGTACTAAAGGTACAGATTCTGTATCCAGCAAGATAAGTATATAAAACGCAGCTTTCCTACCTTAAATTTAGGCGTTTGTAGCCAGTCTGCAATACAAGTCAAAAAAGGTTTAATCTAGATCAAAAACTGTCATCGATGGGCTTCACATTATTGAATTTTATAGAAAATGAAAATGTTGCAAATTCATGATGACGGAATGGAGTTGAAGTGGTAGCTTGAAAGGAATGAACGACAACTAAACGGAATTTTATCATGTTTAAGCAACTTGCCGAGGCGCAGTTAGATCCGATCCTATCGCTTTCTCTTGCTTATCGCGACGATCCTCGAGAAAACAAGGTTGATCTTGGTATTGGCGTGTATCGCAATAGTCAGGGGGAGACCCCAATTATGAAGGCGGTACAGTTAGCGCAGCAGCAAGTACAGGCGAGCCAGACAACGAAGGCATATGTTGGCCTTGCAGGTAACGAGCAGTTCAATCAGTCTATGATGGATCTGCTTTTGACCGGAACGTCTGCCAAGCCAAGGGCTGCCGCAGTACAAACCCCTGGTGCTAGTGGTGCGCTGCGTATGTTAGCTGACTTGATTCATCTTGCTGAGCCTGAGACGACAGTTTGGATTTCTAATCCAAGTTACGTTAACCACAAACCCGTGATGGAAGCTGCTGGGCTGAAGGTTCGGTACTACCCGTATTTCGATGCTGCAACAAAACAGGTAAATAGTGAGGCCATGCTGAAAGAATTGGCCAAAGCAGGACCCAAAGATGTGGTATTGCTGCACGGCTGCTGTCATAACCCAACTGGGGCTGATATTTCTTTTGCCGATTGGCAGGCTATAACTGAACTGGCCAATAAAAATGGCTTCATGCCATTTGTTGATATAGCGTATCAAGGTTTTGGCGATGGGCTGAGCCAAGATGCCGCAGGCTTGCAACATATGGCTGATAATATCGAAGAGATGGTGATTGCGACATCCTGCTCGAAGAATTTTGGCTTGTACCGGGAGCGCACCGGTGCTGCAATCTTGGTTGGTGAAAACTTACAGGAAGCGCAAAAAGCGAAAGGGCGTATTCTTAACCTCGCTCGCTCAACTTATACTATGCCGCCAGATCATGGTGCCGCTTTAGTATCGACGATTCTTAATGATGCGTCACTAACACAAACATGGAAGCAAGAGCTGAGTGAAATGCAGCAGCGTTTGTTAGCATTGCGTGCGGGCTTAGTGTCTGAAGTTCAGGCGTTGGGAACAGACCAATTCGACTTTATTCAACAGCATAAGGGGATGTTCTCGGTAACGGGCTTGTCACCAGAGCAAATCACTCGTTTGCGTGATGAGTATGCCATTTATGCGGTAGATGACGGCCGTATCAATATTGCAGGCTTGCAAGAGCAGCATTTGGGTTACTTAGCCCAAGCGCTTGTAGCGGTATCAAAATAGCAATGATGACTCTGTATTGATTTCATTGCTGTTTTAAAACACAAAAAGGCCAGTCATATGACTGGCCTTTTTTGATTGTTCAAATCGGTGACTTTATTGAGCTCTATGCAGCCATTGTATAGCGTTGAATAAATTCAATAGAATGCTGGTTGAACTCGTCTGGGCGTTCAACATTACAAACGTGACCACAGTTTTCGAATTCTGTCAGGTAGCTATGCTCGTGTTTATCAACCATTTCCTTTACCGGCTTGATGAACATATAGTCATTGCCGCCCATTAAATAAAGTGTCGGAATAGGTAGTGCTTTTTCCTTGAAACATTTCATTAAGGGGTTGACGTCTGTTGCCAGTTTAAACCAACGTTTGAATTCTTTCTGGCACAACTTTTTAGCATCGTTCACAAACATTAATCGTGATTCTTTTTGCGTTCTCTGCGGCATAACCACGTAGGCAAACAGTTTATACAGCCACATGTAAGGGATGAAATGCTTGCACATATTGCCCGCAGAAATTAACACTTGAGATCGTGTATTCAGGCGTGTAACAGCGCCACCTAACACCATGGTTTTCACTCTTTCTGGTGCCAATTCAGCCAAGCTGCGAATAATGATCGTGCCGAGTGAAATCCCGACGAAGTGAGCTGATTGTATCTTAAGGTGATTTAACACTTGTACGATGTCTGTCGTCACCGTTTTAAACGTGTAGGGATTTTTGATCATGTCTTGGAACATGTTGTTTGAGCGACCGTGCCCTCTTAAATCGAGAAGGAGCAGGTTGAAATGCTGCTTATAGGCTTTTATCTGTTTGAACCAGATAGATGAACTGCCTCCGGCACCATGAACAAATACAACCCAATCTTTGCTGGTTGGGTGATGGTAAGTTTTATGAAACAACAAAGTATCTGACATGTATCGACTCATTTTTATTTTCAGCAGGCATTATAACACGGGCCCCCTAAGACTTTGCTCCGATGTGTGACGCTTTGTAAATTTTGGGCTTAGGGGGAATTCAAGTTATTGATTGTGAGGTCAATGATAAATATTGAAAATACAATATTGTGACTGTTGTCACGTATTGGTTTGAGTGTTGATGCTCTCTTGTACGACAAATAGCAAAAATCGGCATAACCGATGGTTATGCCGATTTGCGTTACAGAAGCTGAAGGCGATCCACTTCAATTTCAGGGGTATTGCCACCTTCATATTCACCATATAGACGTAGCCTTGTTGTGGCATTGATGGCGGCTGGGATGCTGATATCGTCATCAATTTCAACTTGGATCTCTTTGGTACCGTCGCTGAAAATGAAAGTGTCTGCATTGATTTGTTTAATCAGATTACCTTCAACAATTGCCTTTTTCTCAGTAAACATGCTTGTGTCATTCAGCAGCTCAGCAACGCTGACCGTCTCTACCGGTCCAGAATAATTCAAAGCACTTTCATTCTTGTTGTGGTCTCCTGCAAAAGCAGCAGTTGGTAAAATGATAGCGGCAGTGGCGATAGCAATAACAGTATTCTTAATCATAATTCGGTCTCCTTGTGTTGATGATTCTATTAAACAACACTGGTTCTGAATTAATGATGAGTTGGCTATTCATAAATGGTTCATATACCAAATAATTTGCGCATATGAACCTTTAATTCTATTTAATTTGCCATAGGGTAGGTGAAAAACAAGAGGTGCACCAGGTTGAAAGCAAAGTGAATCACCACGGCAAATGCGAGTCGGCCTGTCCAATAGTATGTCAGTCCATAAAGCAGTCCGGCGAGTGTTGCAATGGCAATGAACAAGATACCGCCGGCAAAGTGGGCCAAGCCAAACAGAATGCTGGCAACGATAATACCTACGATGGGGTTAAAGCGTTGAATCAAGCGCTGCTGGATATATCCTCGAAACAGTGCTTCTTCAGCAACACAAGTAAACAACAGGTTGTTGATGATAAACACCCAAGTCCAAACTGGCAGCGAAGCTTCAGGCTGTACGATACCCGTGCTCCAGGCAAGAAAAGGTAGCGCGACAAACAGCAAAGCAAGAATAGTTAATTGTGGTCTCGATATCACAGTGGTTTGTTTGAGCATACTCGGAACAAGTAAAAGTAACCCGAAGACAATCAACGGTTTGTCTAAGTTTAAATACATTGTAAACGGAATACTGTTTGCACCTGTGAGGGCTTTGTCGATTACCAAAAGGTTGTTAAAGCCGGGTACTAGGTGAAGTACAAAAGCGATCGCCCAGATGATGACGAAACCATGGCAAATAGCTTTGTAAGCCCCTGTTTGACGTTGGCTCAACTTGGCAACAGCAAGGCCAATGACGACAACCCCAAGGGCTAGGGGAGAAATGCGAGAAAAGTATAGTGCGGCGACTGCTGTCAGGCTGAGTAAAGCCGGCCACATTTTGGGTTTAAAGAATAGCGATAATACGGTGCTAGCAAGAAGTAGCCAAACAAGGCCATCTGGCCATAGGTCATTAAGATGAAACATAGTATTGTAAGCTGAAATGAGCGTTATAATGATAAGATTGACTACTATGGTAACGAAAAAACGCCATGTTTTCATTGTGATAATGGATAAAGGTTAAGGAATGGCAACTGAGTTGGTACTGGGTGGGGCGCGATCGGGCAAAAGTCGTTACGCAGAATCTGTCGCCCAAAAAAATGGAAAGCCTGTCATCTATATCGCGACAGCGACCGCGGAAGATGAAGAGATGGCGGAGCGTATTGAGCGCCATCGGCAGGACCGCCCATACGAGTGGACTGTCATTGAAGAACCTACTGCTTTAGCTCAAGCCATTATTGAATCATCAAGGCCCGATAACTGTTTGTTAGTCGATTGCTTGACTTTGTGGTTAACCAATTGCTTGTTCAATCGCGATTTTAGTATTGACTGGCAACAGCAGAAAGCTGAACTTCTTGATGCGCTAAACAAGGTTGAAGGAGATGTTGTCTTAGTCAGTAACGAAGTCGGGCAGGGCATTGTGCCGATGGGCGAAATGTCGAGACGTTTTGTCGATGAAAGTGGTTGGCTTCATCAATCAATCGCAGCACAAGTTGATCGAGTGACTTTCGTTACGGCAGGGATCCCGCAGCACTTGAAGGGGGCATGAATGGCTCAATGTATAAAGACAAGAATTGATATCTTGCGTCATGGCCTGCCTGAAGGCCACGGTTGTTTGAGAGGGCATACCGACTTTCCTATTACCTCGATAGGCCTGTCACAAATGTCGAGTGCCGTAAAAGGGCTCGATGATATCGAACAAGTGATTGCTTCTCCTTTACAGCGATGTAGTGACTTTGCCAATCAATTTGCTCAGCAGTTCTCCTTACCTTGTCAGCATTTTAGTCACTGGAAGGAAATGAATTTCGGAAACTGGGACGGACAAAGTCATGATAGCTTGTGGCAACAACACGGCGGGTTATTGGAAACCTATTGGCAGAACCCATGGCTATCGACGCCACATGGTGGGGAAACGCTACAAGCGTTTGATCGTCGAATTCAACAAGCATGGGAGCAGTTGTTAGCTAACTACTTAGGCCAAAAAATATTACTGGTGACCCATGCTGGAGTGATGAAGCAACTGATGCGGATTCTATTAGAGATGCCTGAAAATACAAACTACCTTCATCGTATCGATTTACCTTACGCGGCACGTTACCGCGTCACTGTGACGACAGATGAAAATGGAATGCACTGGCCACAGATCCAGTGGCCCGTAGAACAGCAGTATTAAGCGAGAACAAATGCAATCAACAACAAAAGCCTTGATGGTGCAAGGTACGACTTCAGATGCAGGTAAAAGTGTTTTAGCTGCAGGCCTGTGTCGGGTACTGGCTCGAAAAAATATTAAAGTCGCCCCATTCAAATCACAAAATATGGCACTAAACAGTGCGGTAACCAAAGATGGTGGCGAGATAGGCCGTGCACAAGCAGTACAGGCGCAGGCAGCAAAGATTGAGCCGACGGTACACATGAACCCGGTATTGTTAAAACCAAATACCGATATTGGTGCGCAGGTTATCGTTCAGGGTAAGGCCTTGGCTGATATGGATGCAGTGGGTTACCACAACTATAAAAAAGTGGTGTTAGGCCCAATCATGGAGTCTTTCGACATTCTTCAGCAAGAATATCAAACTGTCATTATCGAAGGGGCGGGCAGCCCTGCCGAGATCAACTTGCGAGAAAATGATGTTGCCAATATGGGGTTCGCCGAAGAAGCCGATGTGCCGGTGATCATTGTGGCAGATATCGATCGCGGCGGGGTGTTTGCTCACCTTTATGGCACATTAGCCCTGTTATCGGAAAGTGAGCAAGCGCGGGTAAAAGGTTTTGTGATCAACCGTTTCCGTGGCGATATCAAATTGTTGGAATCTGGTTTGGAATGGCTGGAGCAGAAAACCGGAAAGCCCGTTTTAGGGGTGTTACCTTATTTGCACGGTTTGATGCTAGAGGCGGAGGACGCCATTGACGTTCAGCAAGTGGATGCGGACGGTGAGCAATTAAGGGTTTCTGTCCCTGTGTTGACCCGTGTTAGCAACCATACTGACTTTGATCCGTTGCGTATGCATCCACAAGTCAATATGCAATTTATCGGTAAAGGGCAGCAAATTCCGCCATCTGATCTTATCATTATTCCAGGGACTAAAAGTGTTCGCAGTGATCTGGACTACCTTAGGGAGCAAGGTTGGGACCAGCAAATCGCCCGTCATCTTCGCTTAGGCGGTAAGGTGATGGGTATTTGTGGTGGTTACCAGATGCTGGGAGAGTCCATTGCGGATCTCGATGGTATTGAAGGTGAACCGGGCACGAGCCGGGGACTTGGATACTTATCCGTATCGACAGTATTAGCCCCTCATAAACAACTTAAGCAGGTAACAGGTAGCCTGACAATGCCTGAACAGGACAGTGTTCCTGTTAGAGGTTATGAAATCCATGCCGGTGTCACAGAAGGGGTTGGTCAAGACTCGCCAATTTGTTTAGCAGGTAACAAAGATGGCAAGTTTGGTATTGATAATCAGGTGTTTGGTACTTACTTGCACGGTATTTTTGAGCAACAAGAAGCCTGTGATGCTATTTTAAAATGGGCTGGTCTAGCGGCAACTTGCTCCCCGGATTTTGATTTAATCCGTGAGCAAGGCATTGACCGAGTTGCTGATATGCTTGAGGAGTTTATGGACTTTGAAAAGTTATGGCCGGAATGGCCAGAACATTTTGGCAAGAAGGAGAGCTAGCTTCTCCTTTTGTTAACCACTGAGCCTAGAGCGAGATACGAGCTAGGCTCTGATAAGAGGGATGAATATGATTTTAGATGTGTCGCCGAGTATTAAAACTCAACGTCTTTATACCAGACCTTGGGATGATGACGATCTTGCTGGTTTATACCGGATAATGTCCAATCAATCAGTTCATACCTTTACGGAAGAAGAACCTTGGTCTGAAGAAAGGGCGAGGCATGAGTTACAGAAATTCCATGTTGATCCATCAATGGGTTATGGTCGCCGTGGTTACTTTAACTGCCCGCTTATTTTATCTGACTGCGACACTTTGATTGGCCGGGTGGGTTTGCATCCCTATGGTGACAATGAATCAACCGCTGAAATCGAGTGGGTAATTTGTGAGGACCATTGGCATCAAGGTTATGCCACTGAAATCGGTCGGGCGATTTTAGAGTATGGTTTTCGAGAGGCGGGTTTTCACAGCATCATAGGCTTTACCTGTATTCGCAATATGTCAGCACGCCAGGTAATGAAAAAAATAGGGATGGAGCACATTGGAGACAGAGAGCTTCACAACAGAAAGCTCAGTGTATTTCAAATTAAGAGGGAGCCATAAGCCGGCTCCCTCTTGCTTTTCAGTTGATTGTTTCGGTGGGTTGTTACACTGCTTCCGGATACGTACTTGCGTATAGGCTATCTTATTTGGTGATGTTTCTGAGAGTGCTTTTCAAGATAACTGAATAGCACCGAGAGTCCAAAACACAGGATGAGATAACCTGCACCTACCAGCAACCAAATTTCGAAAATAAGACCCGATGAATTGGCAATTTCACTACCAACAAAGGTTAACTCCTGAATGGAAATCAGCGAGATAATAGATGAATCTTTAACTAAAGAAATAAACTGGCCTGCCAGTGGCGGTACGATACCACTTAAAGCCTGTGGGAAAATGATAAACCGAAATCGGTCTAACCGTGACAGGCCGAGTGAGTCAGCGGCTTCCCATTGTCCTTTGGCAATGGCATCGATCCCTGAACGGACAATTTCAGCTATGTAAGCGGCAGCAATTAACCCAACACAAAGGATCCCTGAAAATAGGTTTTCCCACAGCTTGGCGGGTCCAAATAAGAAAGATTGCCAAGGGCTGATCTCGGTAGGCGTATTTCTCAATACGTTTGCTAAACCCAGTGCAGGGATCAATTGACTTGAAATGAAAAAGTAAAAGATAAATACGAATACCAGTGGTGGAATATTTCTTACCAGCTGGATATAAGCCTGTGCAGGTAGCCTCAAGAAAAACCACGTTGATCGGCGTGCTAAACCAAGCAGTAAGCCGAGTAGGCCGGCAAAAACCATACCCCATAGGCTGAGTCGCAGTGTTGCCAGCAGCCCTTGAAAGAAGTAGGGGAGCTCGCCATTGCGACCTGGCGTCATAACAAGAGAAAAAGCCTTGTCCCAGTTCCACTGGTAATGCACCCCAGCAGATGAGCGATACCAAAGCCAACCGACAGCCGCGGCTAACAGCAGGATTAATATGCCATCAAGTTTGTTCAGTTTTAATCGTGCCGAGATTTTTTCTCCCGGCATGACTTGGATCTTGTTCTGTGACAACACTTATTGTCCTTGTGCGATCTGGTCTTCCCAATCAAGGGTGGTAAACCAGTATTCATGACGCTCTTTCAACCAACCGTCCTCGGTACGAAGTAAAATCCAGTTGTTGAAGAAATTAAGCAAGTCAAATTCACCATGGCGGATTGCAAAAGCTTCAGAGCCACGGCTCAAACGCTCGTCAAAAGGAATATACAGCTTGTCACTGTATTGAATTGCCATGTGCTCTGGCTTAGGCGATGAGGCGAGGGCTGCATGGGCATTACCATTCAATACTTCTTGGAAGGCCTGTGCTTCATCATCAAATTGGCGAAGTTTGGCTTTAGGGAAGTACTTCTTCGCTGTTTGCACGGTGAAAGCACCACGGCGAACCGCTAAAGTAACACTGCGCTTGTTGTAGTCTTCAAAGCTGGATTTATCTGCTGAAAGCTCTTTGTGAGCGGCAAGTTGAACACCAGAGTGCGCGTAAGGGCTGGTAAAAAGAACGCTCATATTGCGCTCTGGTGTAATCGACAAGCCGCCGATAATAACATCGAACTTACCTGCAAGCAGAGCAGGGATAATGCCATCCCAAGCTGTTGGGATAAACTCTACTTTCAGTCCAGCATCTTTAGCCAAGCGTCGGGCGACATCGACTTCAAAGCCGACGAGTTCGCCTTGCTTGTCTCTCATCGCCCAAGGGACGAATGTAGAAAGGCCAACCCGAAGTGTTCCGCGTTCTTTGATTTCAACCAGCGCGCTTTTGTCAGCGGCCGTTGAGACGGTGGTCATTGTCAGCGCCATAACAGCAATGAATGCTGATAATAATCGTTTCATGCTTCCTTTCTCCTTGTGCAGATTTCTTTATAGTTGATTGCTTTGTGAATTAATGTGACGGTGTATTGAGCCGGTGTGCTAGCCAAGCGGCTAAGCCTGAGAGTGTTAGGGTGACAACAAGATAAATACCGGCAACGGTAAACCAAACCTCGAACGGCATGGCGGTGTCAGCGACGATGTTTCGTCCTTCAGTAGTCAAATCGAATATGGCCATCACACTGACAATCGAAGAGTTTTTGACGAGAGAAACCGCTTCATTGGTCAGTGGGGGTAAAATACGCTTAATTACTTGCGGCAAAATAACAAAGCGATAGCTATCTATGGTGGATAAGCCTAGGCTATCACTGGCTTCAAATTGCCCTCGTTCAATATTGGTTAGGCCGGCTCGGAATATTTCTGCCGTATAAGCACCTTGGAACAGAGAGAGTGCCAATACTGCGGTAGTAAATCTCTCAAGCCCAAGCACTGGACCGAAAACGAAATACAACAAGTAGATTTGAACCAATAAGGGGGTGTTTCGAATCAGTTCAATATAGCCTCTGGCAATGCCACGTCCAACCATAGAGTCTGACAGGCGAAGTAATGCGGTCACTAAACCAATCGCTAATGTAAAAAACAAGCTAACAGCAGAGATTTCCAAAGTGACCTTTAGGCCGTCGAGCAACTCTGCTGGGAACCATTGGCCATCTTCAACGAACCAGAGGTATTGTGGAATGCGATACCATTGCCAGCGGTAGTTCATTGCATCCGCCCCGGTGTCGAGTAACCACATCAAGAAAAAAGCCACCAAGCCAACTTGCAACAACCCCGAAAAAAAAGGCTTGGAAATACATCCCATAATGCGAAACCAACGTGATGAACCTACAATATTCTGAACCATAGTAAAGCCCTTAATAACTTAGGATCTGCTCAAGGAACAGTTGGGTTCTGGGATGTTTAGGCGCATCAAACAGTAGTGCTGGTGGGGCAATCTCTACAATTTCGCCTTCGCCCATAAATACCACACGATCTGCCACTTTTCGCGCAAAACCCATTTCGTGGGTCACACAAATCATGGTCATTCCTTCCTCGGCCAGTTCGGTCATGACATCCAGAACTTCGCGGATCATCTCTGGGTCGAGTGCAGATGTCGGTTCATCAAACAGCAGGATATCTGGTTTCATACACAGTGAGCGGGCTATAGCCACGCGCTGTTGCTGGCCACCGGATAACTGGGAGGGATATTTATCTGCTTGATGGGCAATGTGGACACGCTCCAGATACTCCATCGCTAATGAATCAGCATCTTGTTTACTCATCTTCCGGGTACGGCGAGGTGCTAGCGTGAGGTTTTCGCGTACTGTCATATGGGGAAACAAATTGAAATGCTGGAAAACCATACCGACCTGGCCTCGAATACGCTTGAGATGCTGCGTATCAAGGGGATGACCTGAGACCTCGAGTTGCCCGTCATTGAATTGCTCAAGTCCGTTGATACACCGGATCAAGGTTGATTTGCCTGAACCTGAGGGACCGCATATGACAAGCTTTTCCCCGCGGGGAATCGTCAAGTTGATGTTCTTTAGTGCCTGGAAATCTCCATACCACTTATTGATGTTCTGAAACGAAATAACGGTTTCTTTGGTCATCCAGACCGCTCCAAAGAGAAGGTGTTTATGGTTCTATGTTATTGCTTTGTAATGTGGAATTCAAAGAGATGAACGGATAATAGGTAGATTACTGTGAAATCATACCTATTACGCATCGTGTTGATTAAATAGCAACCGTTCTGAAAAAAAATCACCAAATTGGCCAATTAGCGTTTGCACTGCACATAAAAGGCAGATAAGTTAAAGTCAATTGGATTTGGAATATACTGTCAACGAAGTCTGTAATTATTAGTTTACAGCTGACAAATGCGTAAAGTAGGAAGTAACAATGCATAAAACCGATGATGTTCGCATTAGCGAAATTAAAGAGCTTCTCCCTCCAGTTGCAGTACTGGAACGTTTCCCTGCAACTGAAAATGCGTCTGAAACGGTATATCAATCTCGCCAGTCAATTCATAAAATTCTCAATGATGAAGATGATCGTCTACTGGTGATTGTTGGCCCATGTTCCATTCATGATACCAAAGCCGCACTGGAATATGGCCAGCAGTTAAAAGCACTTCGTGAAGAGCTGAAAGGCGAACTTGAAGTGGTTATGCGTGTTTACTTTGAAAAGCCACGTACAACAGTTGGCTGGAAAGGGCTGATTAACGACCCTTACATGGATAATAGCTTTAAGCTTAACGATGGCCTTCGTATGGGCCGTAAGCTACTGTTAGACCTGACTGATATGGGCGTACCAACAGCGGGTGAATTCCTTGATATGATCACGCCACAATACATGGGCGACCTAATCAGCTGGGGTGCGATTGGTGCACGTACCACTGAATCTCAGGTTCACCGTGAGCTGGCATCAGGCCTATCATGTCCTGTAGGCTTCAAGAACGGTACGGATGGCAATATCAAGATAGCAACCGATGCAATTGGCTCTGCAAGCGCTCCACACCACTTCTTGTCAGTAACCAAATACGGTCATTCTGCCATTGTTTCGACTGCCGGCAACGAAGATTGCCATATCATTCTACGTGGTGGTAAGGAGCCAAACTACAGCCAGGAGCACGTGACTGGAATCACCGATCAACTTGAAAAAGCCGGTCTACGTCAAAAAGTGATGATTGACTTCAGTCATGCAAATAGCCTTAAACAGTACCAGCGTCAGCTATTGGTGTCTGAAGATGTTGGTAGCCAGATCGCAGAGGGCAACACAGCCATCTTCGGTGTAATGATTGAAAGTCACCTTGTTGAAGGCCGTCAGGATATCGTGGAAGGCCAAGAACCAACCTATGGCCAGAGCATCACTGATGCCTGTATCGGCTTCGGTGACACCGAGAAGGTACTTCGTCAGCTGGCTGGTGATGTGAAGAAGCGTCGCGAGAAGTAATAGTTACCTCGAATTAAGTTGTGAAAGCCAGCTGAATTATCAGCTGGCTTTTTCATTCTTGACACAAAGACTGTGCAGTAACTGAAAGCATAATTTGGGGAATAATAGCTATACCTAAGTGACTTCAAGGCTATAAGGTATATACTTAGTTGAGGGAGCTTTATATACAAGGAATAGTATATGCTGAGAAAGTCATTACTGTATAATATTATTATTTATTTTGTTCTGATAGGACTGATCTACTTTTGCTTTAATCTACATTTTTCAAAGAATAACTTGTACTTATTATATGATTCCAAGAGGTTTTATGTCGGAACGGTTATTCTGCTTTCTTGCGTTTTCATACTTGTTTCGAAAAATATTAGAAATGGCATTGCTCATGCGGTGATGGATGTACCAGTATGGGTGAAAATACTTATTATTATGTTTGCTCTGAGTATGTTTATATCTACATTGAACAGCAACAAGCTGGCATACTCAATCCATTATTATTTATATTATGCTGGTCTTTCTATTTTATGCTGCTTGTTATATGACGCGGTGGTACAACAAAAAACGCAAATTTATAGTCTATTTTGCTTATTGGCTATCTTACTGTTTTTATCTGTAGGAATGGCATTTTGGTTGACGATTTACTTTGGGTTAGATGTAAATAAATATACAATGTTGAGCTTTTCCAATCCCCGGTTCCTTAACCAAGTTCAAATATGGCTTATAGTTCCCTTATTGTATTTGGCTGTTTTGAATGAAATTAGGAAGAGAAATAATTATTTTATATCATTAGGGTTGTTATTAAGTGTTGCTACAATTATTGCTACAGATGGTCGAGGTATCAGTATTGCACTTATTTCATCTGTATTTCTATGGGCACTTATTGATAAATCGTGGCGAAGAAAAATACTCATCTTGAGTATAAAAATAATTATTGGCGGTTACCTTGTTAAATTAATGTTTCTTTCGCCTTTACCTGCCTATATTTTTTCGGATGGAATCTGGGACCTAGGCTCTATACGAACAGATTCCCCAGGTCGTGTACAGCTATGGAAAGATTCACTGAGCTTTATTAGTCTTTTGGGTAATGGGGGAGGCTTTTTTATATGCACTTCAGAATCTAATGAAATACCTCGGTTCGGTCATCCCCATAACTCCATATTACAGATATTAATTGATTGGGGAGTTATAGCTGCTATATCCTATTGTTTACTATTAGCTGGACTGTTATTCAATGTCATCGTAACGAAACGAAGAGTTGTGAGAGTCGCTGGTATTAGCTTATTAGCGGGTTTTGCGTATAGCTTCGTATCTGGTGTACTGAACATGCCTTTGAGCCAGCTATTAGCTGTATTGTCTATATCAATTTACTGGTGCTGTTGTCGAGTAAAGCCTAATTCTAAGCTTCAGGAAAGAAAATATGTGTCTACTTTTTCAATAATACTTATGATTACTAGTGCTCTGATTATATATTCTCTTGTAGAAAGGGGAATAGTAAGAGCTGAAATGTATAAAACTGGTGTTTTGCAAAATGAAGGCGCACACTTTCAAAATATGAGAATAGATTTTTGGCTGGGTTATAATTGCAAGTAAAGAGAATTGAGCCACCGCTGTTGGTGGCTCATGATAGTTAGTGTGTTGTATCAGTAATTGAGTAAACCGTTGTTTGAGTTTGGTTGTTTTCTCTGTATTTAGAGAGTTTTACCGCCGGTGCTGATATTTGTAGTTTTTGAGCGCGTTTGAGATTCTCTTGGGCTTTTGCGTAGAACACAGGACTTGTATTGATCGCTCTCTCTAGATAATCAATAGAGCTTTCATAGTCACCTTCAAGCATTGCGAAATACCCAATATCATTTAGTGCCCTTTCTGTAGGCATAACACGTGATAGAGCATCTAGAGCATCTTCGTAGCGCTTAGATTTTATATAGGTAAGTCCAAGGTTTGACCAAGCTCTTTTATTGTTGGGGTATAGTGTAGTCGTTCTTCTGTTTATAATTTCAGATTGCTTTAGATTACCATCTAAGTAATAAGAGTAACCGAGATTAGTCAGTGCTTTTTCAGAACGGTTGTTCACACCTAAAGCGGCTAGATAAATTTGTTGAGCAGGTTTGTGCTTGGCATCGAGATCGGAGATGATTCCTAGTCCAATATAAGCGCTTAAAGGCGAGATACTGTCAATTAATAAGCGCTGTGAGAATAGATCTTTTTCCGGATCCCAATCAGACTTCCCTTGCCTCTGTTGATCCATCTTTATGGCTCTTAGAAGTTGTTTTTTTGCATTGTCTTGTTCGCCAAGCTTTAGTTCTACAATGCCAATAGATGCCGCATATTGAATGTTATCTTCGGAGATGAGGGCTGCCCTTGTATATGCGAGCTTTGCTAGTTCGTAGTTTCCTCTCTGTTGGTGGATATAACCAATCTTATAAAACGCTTGATCGGCATACTCCTGAGAGGGGAAGCTCAATGCACGAATATATTCATACAAAGCAAGATCAGAGTCGTTGGTCATGTATGCTTGATCACCTCTAAGCAATGCTTCTTTTGCATTTTCTGGCGGAAACTCACCTGTTAGACCTAAAGTGGGCTTTCCATCGTATAACTCGTGATTAAAATCAACTTTTTGTTGATCTACTGTGTTTTCGGAGCTCGCACAACCTGCCAAAAATGTTGTGATGAGTAGTAGATTCAGACTTGCTTTTTTTCTCAATAAATAATGGCGCATATTCAACTCCCTTTAAATCCAGCTATCGACCGGCAAACATATCAAGTACTTTCACAATTGCTGGACCCACTGCGACAGCGAAGAAACCAGGCCAAATACAAGTTACCAGAGGAAAAATCATTTTTGTCCCGATTTTCGCTGCTTCTTCCTCTGCTCTTTGCATACGACGGTCCCGAAATTCGTCGGCATAATCTCGCAATGTATCTCCCATGCTTGAACCAAGTTTTACCGACTGGGTAATTATACTTATTAGCCCTTGAAGCTCAGTTAATCCAGTTCTTTCAACAAATTGATTAAGAGCAACAGGTATTGAGATCCCAACACGAGCTTTTTGACATACAATCTGCAGTTCTTGGCCAAGAGCCGGAGATACAGAGTCAATTTCTTTGGCCACTCTGTTTAATGCCGCTTGGAATCCTAAGCCAGCTTCAGTCGAGACGACTAATAGGTCAAGGGCATCAGGAAAGGCGTTCCTGAGCTCTTTGGTTCGTTTTTCTGCTAAGTTTCTTAAAATCATATTGGGCAGGTAGGAGGCAACAGCAACGGAAAGCAAGACATAAAACACAACTTTCTGTGTAGTCAGTTCGGGTAAGAGCTTAGTCACAATGACTGAGGCCACTAAAGCAAATAAGGATAAGATGATTTTAATGGCATAGAAAGATGTTAATGCAGAGCTTTTTTCATAACCTGCGTGCATCAATAACTGCTTGGTATTGAGTTGCTCAGCTTTTGATTTAGGGGTGACATATTTATCTATCGATTCAAGAGTGTTTTTTTGATCTGTTTGTATACTGCCCCTAAATTGAGGTTTATTGATACTTGATATCGTGTTTAAACGGCGTTTTAGCGGTGTCGATGAGTTGTTTATGAGAACGCTAATGCTGATTGTAAAGGCAACGGCACTCATAAAAGCAAGGGCTAAGAAAAGCCACTTTGATATGCTTTCATCGCCAATATAGGTGTTCAATACACTGATCAGATACTCCATGCTAAACCTCTATACGCAGTAATTTTCGAATCCAGAAAAGGCCAAGCGTCATTAATACAACCGTTACCGTTAAAACAGTGTGGCCTCTTTCTGACTCTAGCAATGGAGCAATGTAGCCAGGATTACTGACATAGAGCATCAAAAAGAGAACAAAAGGGACCATCATCAGTACCCAGGCAGACATTCTTCCTTCTGCCGAAAGTGTTCGAACTTTCCTCATTAGCCTGAAACGACTGCGGATAACCGCCGAGATTTTATCTAGCGTTTCAGCCAAGTTACCCCCAGTTTCTTTTTGAATAACGACGGCGCTGTTGAAGGCCAGTACACTTACTGAAGGGTTACGCTGTGCAAGGTTGGCGAGTGCGACTTTAATATCAACACCATAATTGAGCTCCACGAAGGTTTTTCCAAATTCAACCGAAATAGGAGGGGGCATTTCCTCACTGACGGTTTTCATGACTTCAGTAAAAGGGTAGCCAACAAGTAAAGCTCGTTTCATCACATCTAATGCTTCAACAAATTGCTCTTCAAATAAATGAAGCCGTTTTTCTGTTTTCTGATGGAGAAAAAAGATAAAAGCGATGATGATTGCAGCTGGGGTCGCAATTGCCATTTTTATACTTTGCGTTAAAAAAAGGACGCTAAACATGGCAAAGAAAATTGCAATAATCAGCCAGATTGCGACTTTGTACGCTTTCCAGTTTAGCCCTGCCAGTGACAGTTTTTCACCGAGGTATTCACCAAATGCATTATTTTCTAACCAGCGTTCTGTCGGTCCTAGGTTTTCAAGGTAGCTTTTTCGCAATAAAGATTGTTGCTGCGACTTACCGGACTCTGCAATGGCTTCAAGCTGTTTTTTGATAAGTCGGGTACGATTTGCTCGAGTACCTGTCGCAGATATAAGTATTGTCTGCGAGATGATGACAACGGCAATAAACAGTATTATCAAATATAACTGTAAATTCTGATCCATTAGAAACTCCCACTACTTGCTGAATTGAAGTAGGAATAGGGGAGATCTATCCCCTTATGTTTAAAGTCATCCATAAAGGATGGGACGTTCCCGGTAGCTTGATAATGGCCCATAACATTGCCGTCTTCATCAATCCCTCCCCGGCTAAAACAGAATAACTCCGTAAGCGTGATAACATCACCTTCCATGGAGTTGACTTCAACGATACTGGTAATGCGCCGTTTACCATCTTCCATTCGGCGTAACTGAACAACAATATTGAGTGCAGACGCGATTTGAGAACGGACGTTTTTAATCGGCATGTTCCAACCGGCCATGGCGAACATATTCTCGATTCTTCCCAAGGCATCGCGTGGGGTATTGGCGTGTATTGTGGTCATAGAGCCATCATGACCAGTATTCATTGCTGCCAACATGTCAACAGCTTCCGCGCCCCGAACCTCACCAACAACTATGCGATCCGGTCGCATACGGAGTGAATTAATAACAAGTTCCCGTTGCCCAATTAACCCCCGGCCTTCAATGTTCGGTGGACGGGTTTCTAACCTAACGACATGGGGTTGCTGAAGTTGTAATTCGGCGGAATCTTCAATGGTGACGATACGCTCATTTTTAGGGATAAAAGAGGAGCAAATATTGAGAGTCGTCGTTTTCCCGGAGCCTGTCCCCCCTGAGATCAAAATGTTCAGCCTGCCTTTAACGACCGCTTGTAGAAAATGTGCCATTTCCTCGTTGAGCGAACCATAGTCAAGAAGCTGTTCAATTTGCAATTTTTCAACAGCGAATTTTCGAATGGAGAGTGAGGGGCCATCGATAGCAAGTGGAGGTATGATAGCATTTACCCGTGAGCCATCTTTAAGCCTTGCATCTACCATGGGCGAGCTTTCATCGACCCTTCGTCCAACCTGCGATACAATTTTATCGATAACATTTAATAAGTGCCTATCGTCTCTGAAAGTTGCATTGGTGGGTTCAAGCTTACCTTTACGCTCAACAAAGATTTGGCTACTTGAGTTAACCAAGATATCTGAAATAGTTTTGTCCTTTAGTAGTGGCTCTAAAGGACCTAATCCAAGAATTTCATTGCCGATTTCTTCTATAACCCGTTTGCGGCCATCGGCATTAAGGGGGACGTCTTTGTCCAAAAGTAACATTGCGGACATTTCAGCAATTTGTTCGTGCGCTTGGTCGAGTGGGAGGTTTTCAAGCAAAGAGAGATCAAGTGTGTTAAACAACTCGTCAATAATGTCTTCTTTTATAGACTGTTCCTGCGGGCTCACAGTGTGAGTCGGTGCAGAGTATGTTTCTTCTTTTGCCTCAACCTTTGCTAATGGGGCTGTGTTTTCTATTGGCTTGCTTCCTTTCTTTAAGAACATATCTAACTCCTTAAGAACGTAAAGAAGCGTTTAACCCCTTTAGCTTCTGTTTCTTGCTTGTTTGTAATTAGATTAGCGACTTCTTTGAGTGATTTTACGATGGGTTTTTTATCGAAATGTGTCGCCAGCAATTCGCCTAAATTTGTAGAAGCGCTAACAGAAAGGTAATCATTAGGGACGAGTAAAATGGTATCACAGTGCAGTGACTGTTTGATTTCATCAGGTGAAATATCGAGGTTTTTCGAGTATCTGTTTACAATAATTTTAACTTGTTGATTGTTAAAGCCAAATAAATGCTTTAATTTTCTTATGAGTATTGATGCTTCTTTTAATGAAGGGATGTTTTGTTGTACTACGATGAAAATATTATCTGCATTTGATAAAGCAGGGGAAATATTATTATCTAGACCTCTAGATACATCGATGACAATATGCTGGAATCCATTCTTTATATGCTCAAGAAACTCCCTAAATGATTCAGAATCAAAATCGGGAATAGCATCTAACAAATGCTCTGTACGATTAGGAATAAATCGAAGTCCTGACTCATGTTTAGTTAAAAGTCCAGAGGTGGCATACTCATCTAACGATTCAACCTGTGAAAGTGCTTCACTTAGTGTGTGTTTTGGGGGAGTCGACAACAAACTAGAAGTCGAACCAAACTGTGCGTCTGGATCGATTAGTACTATAGATTCATTTTGTAATGCAATCATATGAGCAACAGATGTGGATATAATTGATGCACCCATACCACCCTTTGCATTAATAAAGATAGTAGTTACGCCTTGCTTTCTATTTTCTGATTTAGATTTTGAGCAATTTACTATGATTTGATCCAGTTCTGTTTGATCAAAGGGAATAGATAAAACATCTTTAATTTCAATCCTTATCGCCTTTTTTAATGTTTCAGCACTTGAATCATTTGATATTAAAATAACTGGTATTTTGCTCGATAAAGTTGATTTAATCTTTGCTGCTATAAATGTCCAATCCATATCACCATCAATGATTATCAAATCAGGATTTTTCATATCAGACTTGTTTTTAAGCTGTGAATTCAAGCTAAACTGTGTGATTGCATTAAATTTCACATTAGACCACTGCATGAAGTATTCACCCAACGGATTAACAAAATCTTTATTTTCTGAAACTATCCAACCACTTAGTGAGGCAGGTAAGTGAGCCTTCTTAGAAGGCGCTAGGGTTTCATTGTTTGAGAGGTTAGGTTTCGTATTCATAGTTCACCTTAGCAATCAGTGTAACCGGTTCTAGTGACGCCGAGGCTTTCTCTCGGTAAAATAGTTTTAAATTCTGGTGCGGTAAAATTTATGTCAAAGGTGGCTAATGGGATAAGTAATGCAATTTGATAGTTTATAATTCTAGCTTCAACAAATTCAATTTGATTAAAGTTAACGGTTTCGGTAACGTCCTCGGTTATTTCAGAACCGACACTATCTAAAAAGACCAGTTGGATATTATTGGCGGAAAAACCTGGCAATGGGACATTCTCAACGATACTAGCTAACTTGATATCTTGTTGTTCGGCGGTTGTTATCTGGCATACTGTTGCAAGACGGGCTGTACGGCGTGATGTTTCGTTAAGTACATGCCAGGTAAATAGCAAACGACCGAACTCGATGATTGCGAAGATCAACATGAAAAAGAATCCCGCTATAATGGAAAACTCTACCAGTGTGCTGCCTTTCTCTCTTTTTACAAACGTGAAGGTATTCATTATAGAACCCTCATCGAGTAACTGGAAACTAATGTGATATTTAGGTCAATATCATCAGTTACGAAGAAACCAGGGATAACGGCTAATACAGGCTGGTAGGGGTAATTTATTTCAACCTTCACATAATTCCCTATTAAAGAAACTTGCATTTGGGAAGTGTCTAGACCGGGCAGGGAAGAAGTTAAACCGCCATCGACAGAGCCTTCAATAGAACCAAAGACAGCCAAGTTTTTTGCTAAGTTCTTATCTGCGTCAGAAATTGAGTATAAGCCAGTTGAACCTTTTATAAGTTCACCAGATAAATATCTTGCGCTTTCTCGGCTTAATTTTTCCAGTTCAGCATAGGTATAAAAAGCACGCCCCATTTCTGCTATGGCGAAAAGTAAAAATAAGAAGAAAGGAAGCAATATTGTAAACTCAACAATTGCAACGCCTCTGTGTTTGGAGAACAGATGCATCATGAATCTCCACTATCAGGGTCAGCAAAAAGTACTATTTTATACGGACCATCTTCATTAGGTTCAATGCTGGCATTACCACTGTTATTTCTACAATCTTGGATGAATTCACCGACAATCCACGAACCATCGCCATTGCCGCTTTTGTCATCGGTTGTTGTCGTTTCGCTAACCGGTTGAGAAATGAAAAAACAAGCTAAACCCTCCATCTCAACTTCCATCCGGCCTCCCTTTTTAGAGGCTGTGCTGCAATCAAGAATTGGTACCGTTACAATCCTGCGAAAGTACCCTTGGTTTTGGCAAGAAGATGAGTTCAAGCATGATTCATAATTTTCTGTTTGATACTTGGCCATATACTCTGAATAACTGTATATTTCGCTAGATGCTTTATCGGTAACATATTTACCCGCATCATCGCTGTACATGACTGCTGCTAAGTTATCTTCATGATAGTAGGAATTAACATCATGAATATAGTCACTGTCTTTTAGGCCAGGGATTTTAAACCCTTCAAAGCGAGTATCGAGTGCGAGGGTAGGGCCGACCATATTACCTGTTTCAGTCGTTATTGGTTCACCTGCTTCAACTGTTAGACAGCTATCATACTTGCCTGCTAGTGCTTCTCGATAGGAATCCGCACCAGTTTGTGGGTTACCGTCAGCATCCGTTAGCGTTACAGGCATAAAGTTTCCAGGGCCAAGTTCAGACGGATTGGATGATGAGGCTTTGAGTACATGCATTGTGCCGCTAGAATACCCAGCAATGTTATCACTGCTTGAGTCATCTCCAGCGCAGATACTCAGTGGTACTATGTTGCAAGAACGACCAAGGCTTGAGCTTGGCCCTGCCACCGCTGATGCACGTGTACTCAGGTCAATATCCATTATTGATACTAGAAAATCGGGGATATCAACGTTTTCTATACGGACTCGAACATAAGTGGAGTCAGTGGTTGCGGTACTGGTATCAAAGGGAAGTGTTTCTGAAAATTCGAATGAGATAGATGCGGTATCAAGGGAGATTGCACTAAAGCCATCATATGAAAGGTTGTCGTTAATTGTCTGTGTTCCTGCCGTTATCGCTTCTGCTTGATCGCCTCCAAGATCAATCGTTTTAGCTGCACTAAGTGCAGCAGCATCAGCGAGGTTCTGCAGTTTACCTTTGGACAGTATCAAGTTTCCGACATCCAGAGCTAATGCACCTGCCCCAATGAGGACAGCCATGGCGAGTGTTGCAAATACCACAACAACCCCTTTTTGTTGGTTGGGTGATGTCTTTTGTCTATTAACTCGCATAGGGTAGCTCCCGCTTGGATCTATAAAGGTAATTAGTTGCTTACTCCGCTGATAAGCTCTTTATTTTTAACTGTTTTTTGATCACTGCCTTTTTGTTCCTTGTTAAAGGACTTACTGGCTTTCTTACCACTGAATACAGGAGAGCCAAGGGGTACTCTATTTTCAGCCAATGGGTCAACAGTTTGTAGCCGTATCAACTGCTGGGTGCTCTTTCCCCATGTTGAGTCACCGGCCAAAATACTCGTGCTGGTAAACATCAGGTAAAACGTGATTAGTCGTGTGTTCAAAATGTTACTCCTATAAGCTATGGCCAAATTGACCTTCTGAACCGGCACTCGGTGAAAGGGTGACAGCAGATGCATTAGTTGTAGGGGAATAACCTGTTTGTTGCTTTTGCTCTTTGAGCTCACTCATGCGACCAAGTAGATAAAACTCCCAGTCATTAGGCTCCACAAATGAATCAGTCGGTAGGGTTAAATCTTGACGTCGGACAGGTTTAGCGAGCCGGGGCGTAACAAGAATGACTAGTTCAGTTTCGCCTTTTCTAAATGACTGGCTACGGAATAGCTGTCCGATTACGGGTAAATCCCCTAAGCCTGGTAGTTTATCTACAACATCTGTGACGCTTTCATTGAGCAGACCTGCAATACCAATTGTTTGACCATTACCTAGTTCTACTGTTGTTTTAGCACTTCGTTTTGAAAGGGCTGGGACAAAAAATTGAGAAGCCGTGCCACTTGGGGAAACTGTAACCGCATTTGTATTGGTTATTTCACTGACCTCAATATTCAGTGCCAAGTTAATACTGTCAGGAGATGAAACGGTTGGGACAAACTGTAAACCGACACCAAACTCTTTAAATTCAATGGTGATATTTTCGTCATTGGGGACTGGAATTGGAAATTCTCCCCCTGACAAAAACTCAGCCGTTTCACCGCTTAATGCTGTTAGAGTTGGTTCAGCTAAGATTTTTGCTAAGCCATTTGTTTTAGCGATACTGAAAGCAGCACTGAATAGTGTACTTCCACTTAGATAGCTGGCAAAAAGGCCGTTATCCTCGATGTTTAATGGAGCTGCGATAATTTCTGTAATGATATTCCCTGCATCATCAACCGGCGGAACGACAGGGATGCTTGCACCACCATTTACTGTACCCCAAGTCCAATTACTGTTATTACGGGCGAATACAAAGTTGGAATCGAATTCCCTAATCAGTGAACGCTGAACTTCGGCAACGGTAACTTCAAGCATAATTTGATGGGAACCACCAACATTCATCAAATTGATAATGCCCAAGTCGTCACCGGTAAAGGTATTGGCAATCTCTTCCGCCATGGCAATTTTTGCAGCACTGGAAACATCACCACTCAATACCAGCTTATTCTGGCTGGTGTAGACAGAGATTTTCTCCTGGGGCATAAACTCATATAGCTTGGATTTTAACGCATTGAGGTCGTGTGTCACCTCAACATCTAGCACGGTAATCAGTCGTCCACGTGAGTCCCAGATAATGACATTTGTTGTCCCCAGTTTTTTGCCTAAGACGTAAATTTTATTTGAGCGTAAGATGAGTATGTCAGCGACACTTGGGTTACCGACGGATATTTTTTTTGCGCTACCTGGAATTTCAATTAATCGGGACTTGTTCTGAGGAACGGCTACTGATTGTGTTCTCGCAGCAAAACACTCACTACTGATTAAGAAAGTAAATAATAGTGTAGCTACAATTAATATTGGTCTGTACAACGGTTTTTGCCTGCATTCCATATCTTTGACTCCCTGTGAAAAACCGACTAAATACGTACATTTACACGGCTAGTATCAGTACCTTTAATGATGGTGACGCTCTCCGTGGTTCTTCTATATACCCTTGGTTTTTCTTCAGGGTCATTAGGATTTCGTAGTGAAAGTTGTAACTCGCCTTTCGATTTAGCAGTAATTAAAGATTCTGCTTGTCTAGGCGTTAGCTCTAATGTGACGGCTCTAACGATAATAGGCTTGGATTCGTCGGTTCTAGCTGTTTGATCTACAGCTAGAATTTTGATTTTCTTAAGCACAGTTTGGGCCCGATTTGATTTTTCTTGAGCATATATGACATCGACAAAATCTCCGGGTAACAAAAATCCAGCAACACCAATGACGTCGTTAACTCGGATGGTAACGGCCCGCATTTTTGGTGAAATTAGCGCGGCTAGTGTTGTTCCTTCGCCTGGAGAAACTAAGCGCTCGTGCCGAAGTAGGTCGCCAGCAAATATTTCGTTACGTGCGAGTTTACCGATGACATCAGCTGTTGACGAGAAGCCTGTGCTTGATACAAGGTCTTCCGGGTAATACTCCAGCTTTACATGCTTGGCCTCTAATGGCGTACCTAATGGAATATTATGCTGTGCGACAACCCTTGGCACTCGTGGTTCTTCTTTGATAACCTCGATACGTTCTGGCTCAACAGGAGTCGGTGTGCTTGTGGTTATTGATGCTTGTTTGTTCTCAATCCAATTATTAGCAAGGAACAGTGCACCAAGCCCCATAAAAATAGAAATTGAGAGCATAAGTAGGATTTTAACTTTACTCATAAGAGTTAACCTCTGCCTCATTATTTACGAAATAACAATCCCAAACTGTTCTTATTAACTCTGGGGTAATAACAGTAGGTAGTTGATAAAAGTTTATTTGATTGCTACACATAGCAACTAAGTCTCGTGGATAGCAGGGCAATAAAGGCACATTACAGGGCTTATGGCGTTGACTGATCACGTATTCAATGGCATCTGGTGCATTAGAAATTCCATGCTTTTCACACTCTCTCTGCCAAAGTGTGGTGTAGTCTTCTATTGAAATTGGACCAAAATTAATTTTGTAACCAATACGTCTTAAAAAAGCATCATCTGCAAGCTTGGCAGGGTGAATATTGGATGAAAAAACTAACACTTGTTCGAAAGGGATATCGAAATGATCACCTGAGCTCAATGAAAGGTAATCAATGCCTTCCTCTAATGGGATGATCCATCGGTTCAAAATAGCATCGACTGAGACTTTTTGTCGACCTAAATCATCAATGAGAAAGATTCCATTATTTGCTTTCATTTGCAAAGGAGCACGGTTTACCCTGTGTGCGTTGTCCATTGTGACTTCTAGCATGTCACCGGTAAGCTCTCCACCCACGACGACTTCTGGACGTTGGCATAGGACTAATCGACTGTCATAACCATCATCAAGTAGCAATGATTCAGACTGTTTCGGAATCGGTGTATGAATGATAGGGTCGAACAGCTGTATGATTTGGTTACCAATACTTACTGCATAAGGAATATAGACATGAGCACTGAAGAGGCGTACCAGTCTTCTTGATATATACGTTTTTCCAGTACCTGGTAAACCATAAATGAAAATGGCTCTGCCTGAGTTTAAAGCTGGGCCAACAGTGCCTACGATATTTTCTGGTAGGATTAAATCATCAAGACCAGTTCGCAGTATCTCTGGTGATATTCTTTCTTTTTTTGTCGTTTGTTTTAGTACTAGCTTTTTATAATGTTCAAGTGAGATAGGAGCAGGGCCAAGGTAGCCATCGCGCTGCAATTCATGATGTGCAAAATTACGGCCTTTGTTTGTTAGACCATAGCGTATACTGTTGGAGAAACGACCGTCAGATCTGACTTCAACATAGGCTTCGGCTTTTTGCTTTTGTAAAATTTTCTCTACAATGTTACCGCTTAGCCCTAACTTTTTAGCAAGACTGACGACATCTTCATCTGTGGTTTGTGACAGATGTTTAATGACCAACGTTTCCAGTAAACGAGCGGGTATACCAGTTTGTTCCAGAGTCTTAGGTTTTTGAGTCAGTTTACTAGGATTATCCGGTAGTCTTTTTTTAAGTAAAGACATATTTATACTCATGACTCACTCCTATCGCACTAAAACATGTAAAATTCACAAAAAACAGTGGCAAGTAGAATGGCACCTCCCATAGGGACTGCACCTGAAGCAACGGTGTTTGAATCTGGTTTTAGGTAATAGCCAATTTTCATTGATTGATACCAACGAGAAAGCATGGGTAATAACTCGCCGTAGCAAGATAGTCTTAAAATAGAAAGAAGACCGGAAAAAGCAATTGAAAATGCTATCAAAATTAAAATATGAAATGGGCCTAAAATAATGCCTAGAGATGCCAGTAATTTGGCATCTCCAGCGCCAAAAAGTCCTGATGAGTATAGAAATATACTAATAAAAAGACTAATAAAAAAACCGGTGAAAGCCTCTAATGGTGATATTAAAACAATAGAGGTATACTGAAGCGAACTCAATACTACTTGTATTATACCAATGATAATAATTGTTAATACGGTGCTGTTTGATATTCTATTATAACGAATGTCATGTAATGCAGCATAAAAAACGATTATTAAAATTGGTATGCTCATTGTAATAGCCTTTTTTGATAATGTGCTGATATATATAGATGAAAGTTAGCCTGAACTAACAGCAGTTGTTAATCCATCAATTTTAGTCTCAACTGCATCCCCGAGTTCACTGAATGCCGTTACAACTGAGGCAGCGACAAGCGCACCAGCTACTGCGTATTCAACTGTCGTCAATCCTTCTTCATCATGATAAAAATCAACTAGGAACTGCTTCAATGACTTCATGGTATAACTCCCTTGATATAAAAAGTGATTGTCAAAAATTTGTCTTCCGACACTGTAAATTTAGTAAGGGGGAACAAAAAATCAAAAGCAAATTGTGACTTTTTTGCGATATATATTTTTCATATCAGATATCTGTACCTAAGTGTCTGTTTTCTAAGGTTTGAGATTTTCCTTATATTTCTTATTGTGTCTCATAAATAAGAAAATATGAATTTGGTTGATTATTATCTGTGACTTTGATGGATTGTATCGATTTTGAGAGTAAAGGGTTTATCTGAAATAATGAATATATTAATTAGGTGGGTATTCTTTAAACATTTCATTGATTTGGGTATCAATGAATGTTTTTCGAGTTGACGGGGTCATGGTTTCGGTAAGTTTTCGTTGGGAGGTAGCACGCCAAACGACATTATTCGATTTAGCATCGATCAGTTCGACAACTATTTTTCCGTAGCGGTATTCTCTTATTTGGGTGGGTGTTGAATAAGCAATACCGGCACTGCGATGCCTGTAGCCAAAACCAAATGTTGTACCGTAGGTTTGAAAGTCACTTTGCTCAATAATAGAGTGTCTAACTAATAAGTCACCATTTTCATTGACGCCAGTAAGACCTTTAGTATAAAGCTGGATAGTAATAGCATCCTCAATTCTACTGCCATCTAAAGTTGTCGCTTGTGTGGTCGAGAAGGGCGCAAATTCATAGGTTTGATAATCATTGTAATTAACTGCGGTATTATAATCAGTGACCACATCCTTGGTGCATGCTGATATTAGCAACAAAAAAAGTATTGAGTTTAAACGTTTAGCCATATTAACACCTACAGAAATATAGCTATCAATAGCTTATTGGAGTTACATATGTTGCTTGCTAATGATAACACCGTCGTTGAATTCAACAGATATAGGGGAAACGATTTTCAGCTTTTCCTGAAGATGAAAGCTATGAGGAAACTGGCAGTAGATCTCATACTCCTTGTGTAACCCATTGTCTAGAAAAGCATCCAGCACTTCTGTTGTGTCTGCTATTAACAATCTTGAATGAGGCTCTAAGTACATATCTGACTCACATCACACTTTTGATTCAATTCATTTAAGCATAGCTTAGCGAAGTGTAATTGCTCACAGGCGCGATTGAGAGCCGATTTAATGCTAATAGTTATTCAGAAGCGCTGCTTAAGTTGGATATGCAGAGTGATAGAAATGAGATAGAAGTAAGAAAAAATCCTCACTATGCTTAATGAATGAAACAAAAGCGTAACCTACTGACTATTAACGTATCAATACCAGCCGGTAATGTTAGGTAAGAAAAGGTGAGGATATGGGCAAAATAGGTATGGCACTGATCGGTTGTATGTTAGTGAGTGCCTGTAGTGGCCAGCATTATTCAAAACCCATCGTTGATGAAAATAAAGATGTAGCTAGCCTCTCTGCACAATATGTTAATGCGACTCGCGGTGGCGGATGGGATTTTACCTCGCTCATACCCGGTAAGGTTTACCATCCTCGCGATGGATATATTCATTACAACCGCCTGTGGTGCTTAGATGAAGGGAAAGGGTCGATAGAGGAGTTCCAAGGGTTCATTGCTGATATCTGTGACAGTAAAGGTGGAAAGATGGATGATGCAGATTGGTGTATCTCTGGAAGCCACGCCTACCCACTATTCAGGGCTTCTATAGAGCCAACAGGGACTAACTGTACTGGTGGGGATCTGGCGGCCAGTGTCGATACGATTGAGCCCATATCATCCTCGACAGCATCAGAATGGCGTTTATACGCAGAAAAAAAAGGATTTGAGCCGCCACAAAGATGAACACCCAATGCGGTGCTTTGTTGAATTTGTGTTAATGTTCATTGTGTAACTGGACAGACCACATTAAAGGAGTGCTTATGTCATGGACCCGTTTGCTCGTTGAGGAAGACAATGGCGTTGTCACTGTTGTGCTAAATAGGCCTGATAAATGTAACGCGTTGGATATGCCTTTATTCCGCGAACTTGACAAGGTCAGCCGTGATCTACGCAAGCGAAAGGATATTCGAGCCGTCATTATTCGTGGCGCGGGCGGCAACTTCAGCAGCGGGCTTGACGTGAAAAGTGTCGTGACATCACGTTCGAATGCGCTCTCTTTGCTGGCTAAGTGGTTACCTGGCAACGCGAATATGGCCCAGCGAGTATCAAGAAATTGGCGGAAAATACCTTGTCCTGTCATTGCCGTTCTAGAAGGTAAATGCTGGGGAGGGGGAATGCAGATCGTCTTAGGTGCTGATTTCCGTATCGCTTCCCCTGATGCAGAGCTTTCAATTATGGAAATACGCTGGGGGCTAATGCCAGATATGGCCGGATTGATGTCACTTCGTGAAGTGGTACCGAAAGATGTGGCAATGCGCTTGACGATGACAGGTGAAATTCTGGATGCAGAAGAGGCCAACGCACTAAATTTGGTCAGCGAGGTAATGGAAGAGCCGATGGTTAGGGCCCATGCCCTGTGCCAGTCAATTATTAAAGGCTCTCCAGATGCCATCGCAGCGGTAAAATTGACGACAAATCGCTGTTGGCATAGTTCCGAACGGCGTTTGTTAGCCAGTGAGACTTTGAATCAGATCAGACTCCTTTTGGGAAAAAACTTCCATATTGCGGGTAAGCGTCAGCGCAAAAAGATCGATATTGATTACAAATCAAGGCAGTCATTTTGGTAGTATGCTTTTACGGTAGATCATATTTAATGGTTGCAAAACATGAAGCTAGATCAGAAAGATAGAGATTCGATAAAATTTATTGCGACAGTCGTGGTGCTAATCACAATTATCCATATCTTCAATGTGATAACGGCTGGTTATCTTTCTGATTTTGGTTTGTTACCTCGTCACTTTACTGGGTTCACCGGTATTGTTGCCTATCCGTTTCTCCATGGTTCATGGGGACACCTGATCAGTAATATCCTCTCTTTCTCTGTATTAGCCTTTCTTGTTTCCCGAACGGGATTAGCGCGCTTGATCGCCATCTTTATGATTAGTTGGGTGGGCAGTGGATTGGGCGTCTGGTTTTTTGGTCGGATGCATTATCATATTGGTTTGAGTGGCATCATTTATGGCTTGTGGGCCTATTTATTGATGTATGCCATTATGTACCGCAGTGTGAAATCGATTGCGATAGCTATTTTGGTGATGTTTTTCTACGGCTCTATGATTTGGGGCTTTTTACCGACACGTGAGTGGATCAGTTATGAAAGCCATTTATTTGGAGCGATATCAGGTGGGTTTGCAGGATATCTTTATGCTCGGCGAGATAAGAGGAGGAAGGAATAATGCTAGTGACTTTTAAATGCAAGGTGCATGGTAACGTTGTGATGTTTGGTGATATTGCTAAACAGTTACTGAGGTTTATGGGGTATTGTGAGAACATTCCCGGTGCATTGGATCCAAAAGATATTGATGATGCGCTATTTAAGCTTACTACTGAGGTAAACCGCCTTCGTCAGTTAGAAGCGCAAGCCTCTGATGCAGAAGCGATCGATGTCGATGATGTGGCGGATTTAGATATGGAGCCTGTGGTGGGTCTTCATACACGGGCTACACCCTTGATAGAAATGCTACAAGCAGCGAAAGACGCAAATTGCCATGTGATGTGGCAAGAAGGTTGTTGAGTTTACATTTTATTCTACGATGTGAAGTGGTGCGAATGGGTCGTCTTCAGAATCATTTATCCAAAGGTATTCCATCGTAATCGCAAGTTTTCTGGCTGTTTCTTCATCGATATATGCTTCGATTACAGCAATGAACATATCCAAGCAAGCGGTATTGCCTGATGAGGTAAATATTCGTTTATCTTGGATCCAACGCGCAACAGGTGCCCAGTTAACCTGTTTTCCATATTGCGTTACCCAATGATAATGCTGCTTATTCGTTGTTGCTGCATGCCCTGTAAGTAGCCCGGCCTGTGCCAATAGGGCTGAACCAAGGCATGATGAACAAAGTACTGTGTCGTGGCGATTTTGTTTGGTCAGCCATTCCAACAATGGCTCGTCACTGATGCTTTTTTCAATACCGCGGCCGCCTGGCACATAGAGGATGTCATAACTCAGTAATGCCTGATAGCTTAGATCAGCATTGAGTGAAATACCCTGTTGGCTCGTCATCATCTCACCGTTATCTGAAACCAGCAGAATCTCGAATTTTTCCGGTAAAGCGTGGAACAGCGAAATAGCCGCTGAGACCTGAAGCAAATCAAAGCCTTCAAATAACAAAATCGCTAATGTATCGCGAGAGGGTACATCCGGTTGTTGATGTTCTGACATAGACATATAGTGTGTATTGGTTGCCTTAATCTAAGCGTAGCTTTGAGTTATGCCAGAGGCGTTCGCAAGATTGCGCATCTGGCATAATCATTAGGTATACGAGTTAAATGCAGAGAATTACATTAATGATTTAGTCCACTTGTAGCGCATCAAAATTCTCGGGCTCATCACTGTAAATACAGACGTTCCACTTATCAGCTGCACCTGTTTCCGCTTCGCAGTGTGTTGCGAAAAATGCTTGGATTTCTTTTCTTTGGCAATGCGCTTCGAAAGATGGCATATCTGACCAAATTTCATTGAAAGCAATGGGGAAGGACGTCCCTTCAGCAAAAGGACTGTTAATCTGACGTGTCACGATGTATTGAAGACAGCCGTCCTCACGCAGTGTATTGGGTTCAAGAGCTTGAAGGGCTGCAAACAACTCTTGCTCTCGACCTTCTTTAGGCAAGAATTGGGCAATACAATAGACTTTCTTTGACATGGGATTTCCTTTTCTGGATTTAATCCTAATTCATACAGTGGCATATGAGTGGTATGTCAAATTTAGTGGTATTGAAGCCATATGTCTACAGGAAGTTAAAGCCCCTCGCTGTGGAGGGGCTTGATGCTTGATTGAGTTAAGGTTATTGGTTAAAGCGTTAGATATTATTCAGTGCTTTGGCAATAATGATATTGCGCTCAATCTCTTCAGCTTTATGACCTGTCACGTCACCTTTTAGCAATTGCTGTTGCGCATCGATAAAGGACTTAGCATTCTTTTCAGAGTTAAACATCAATGCTTTAACATTGATAGAAGCGACGTTGGTGTAACGGCCGTCTTCACTGGTTGGTACGGAGATTTTACCTTCGTTAATCAGTGATTTGACAATCTCACGTTCTTTTTCATAGCCTTCAAGACCGGATAGTGCCCAGCGATGCATAGGCTTACCTTCGTACTGACCATTTTTTACCTCGGTTAGGTAACGAATAGTCAGGTTACGAATGGTACCTGCTTCTTCACCGTATTCTTCCTCGGTGTCGAATAACACTGGGAAGGATTGGCCTTCTAAAACACCGCCGGCTTTCGTCAGGTGGCCCATTCGGTAGCTATTCATCCCCAAGCGAATTGGAGTAGAGTCTGTAATTTCACGGCCGTCAGCAAATTGAAGGGCTGTGATACGCTCTCCCTGAGGCTGGGTCAGGTCGATGGTGTAGGTAACACCAGCAAAGAAGTCATTAGTCGAGTACTTAGATGCACGGCGTACTGGGTTGAAACTGTAAGTTACGTCACCAGGTGTAACGCTGTTAAAGTAGCCTGCTGACCACTCCATGTAGGTTTTCAGCTCTTTACCTGTCATTTCATAAACAGTGATCTCACCACCCGCATATTGGTAGTTGTAAGCAATATCTTTGGCTTTGATGGTACCGACATCAAGTTCAGCTTTGTCGTTGTCAATTTGAAGCGCAATGACATTCGCTTTAGGTGCGTAGTACATGCTGGCTTCTTGGAATAGGGTGCTGATCCCCGTGTCTTGGATATGTACCTGTGGTATCCCTTTGATTTCGTTCTCAGGAACAAGATCAACGCCCGTTAGTTCAGCAACAACGCGGTTGGCTTGCTCTCGAAGTCTCTTATGGTAAGGAGAGTACAGCTCATCCATCTTGTCATCTGAGTTGATGCCATTGATTTTATAGGTAAAGCTGTCTTTGTTTACCAGTGTATATTGACCATCCTTTTCTTCGAACTGTAGGTCAATACGAGAAAGAGCACGGCCATATTTATCTGGTTCGGTAATAATAACGCCATTTACAACGGCTTTGTCGATTCGGGTATGCATGTGGCCAGCAACAATCGCATCCAATTCAGGGTTGTCGTTGGCGATATCGGTAACACCTGTCGCTTCAATATTGTTCTCGTTATCAAGACCCATATGGGCAACAAGGACAATGGCATCGACTTTGTCATCAATCTGCTTAATAACTTTTTTCACTTCCAGTGATGGGTTAGTGAAGTGAACACCTTCTAAGCGGTTGGTACCTTCGGCAAACACTTGAGTCATTGGGGTATCCATACCGATAACGCCAATCTTAATACCTTGTCGCTCGATGATGGTATGGGCTGGAAGGAACGGGTTGCCATCTGGTCGCTTGATATTGCCGCCTAGTGACGTGCCTTCAAATTGTGTTAGTGAGCGATTGAGTACCTTGAGGCCAAAGTCGAATTCATGGTTACCCAGAACCCACACGTCATAGCTCATTTCATTGAAGCCGAGCATCATAGGATCAACAGGTTCGTCCTTGAAGGTTTCAACAAAATTGCCTTGGATGGTATCGCCGGCATCAACCAAAATGACATTGTCATTTTGGCCACGTACTTCTTTAACTTTGGTGGCAATCTGGCTCAGGCTACCGCGGGTGTTCGCTTTATCGCTGGCATAGTCCCATGCCATGAAATGTCCGTGAATGTCAGACGTACCAAGGATAGTGACATCAACAATATCGCCATCTGCTGCGAATGTGTGGCCGCTTAATGCGAAAAGAATGGTCGAGGCTAAAAAATGTTTTTTCATGTTAACTTATGATTTTTATGAATAAAGTGGCGTAATACTAAAGGTTAATCGTTTTCGTTTTTGCAGTATTGATCACTTTATTGCTTGTTGAGTGTATTAATTTGCATGTCATTGTGAGGGGTATCTTACAATCTGTCGCGTGGTTGAACGAAATGCGCAGTATTAAACCATTTCGTTCTGCATGACTATCGGCGAACTCGGAGCGTGATCATCACAACGGCATGATCCGTGCTATGGCTATCAATATCATAAGATGAGTTGAGTAGGTGGCGATCATAAAGGTGGTAGTCATAGACTTCTGCCATGCTTTCATTGAAGCCTGGATCGAATTCGCCACTTAGCAAAATGTAATCGAGTACCATACCTTTTGCACCGTAATAGAAGGTATACGGAGCCGGACGTTTTGTGGCTGCTGGTGAGACGAGATCAGCGATATTATCAACTGAACCATTCTGCTGGTAGTCGATGTTTTCACGGTGGCAGAGGCTTGACTGAAAAAGTTGCCAACTGCGCTGTAGACGGTAGCGTTGGGAAATCGAGCGTGAAAGGTCATCTTTTACTTGCCGGCCTCCGTCAGACAACAAATGATGCAAAACACTGGTCTCTAATTCATCATTAAAGTCGCCCATTAACATGACGGGATATCCGGATTCACTTTTACGTGACCATATGGCATTGATCAGATGCGCAGCTTCGGCGCTTCTCTGTTGGGTCGAGGCCCATTGGCCAAGTATTTCAGCGCGTAAATGTTCAACGGCTTTTTGCGCTTCGTTAACGTCAGGACTGTTTTGCAGAGATAAGCCTTCATCAGTAATAGCTCGTTTGGATTTGAAGTGCACTACATAACAGTCACACGGACCAATTTGCGGCAATTGAATTGTTGCCCTTAGCGGTTTGCGGCTAAACCCAAAGTTGTCACTGATCTGAAGTGGTTGATTGAGGCGTGGCTCTTCCAAAACTGCATTAAGTTCAGTAATCGGGAAGCGTGAGGCAACGGCAACCACTGGGCTATCATAAATGAAATCCCCCTCAATATTCGGCTTATCGACAACACCGAAATAAGGGTAACCAGCGCGCTGGGTTAGTGCTTTTAAAGATTCAGAAGAGAAGACTTCCTGAAAGCCAATCACATCGGGTTGGTGCTCAGATAAGTAGGATAGGATCCAAGCTTGTTTTTTATCCCATTGTTCTTGTGAGTAGATGTTTTCGAAGTCATAAAAGGCATCGGGTGGGGAGAGGTAATTACATAAATTAAAGGTGGCTATTTTTATCGTGGGTTGGGTTTCACTGGCTTCGACTGAATTGTGCAAGTTGCTTTCCACATGATCTATTCTCTTCTAAACATGATATACCCAAGTCAATTCAAGATGTAGTTTCAGCGAGAATTAAAAAGCTTCTCGGTAGGCGATTTTTTAAGACCTAGTGGCTCCGCACTGAAAAGCAAAGGCTAAACCTGCAAAAATCCCAAATTGCAGTGTTTAGCCCTACTATTGATAGCTAGTTTTGTCAGTTGGCAAGGTTACAGGTTATGCATTTAACGCCTGTTCGAGATCCTCAATAATATCGTCGATGTGCTCAATGCCTACAGAAAGACGGATCATCTCTGGGCTAACCCCCGCTTGCGCTTGCTCACTTTCACTGAGTTGCCGGTGAGTGGTAGACGCCGGGTGACAGGCAAGTGATTTCGCATCACCAATATTGACTAAGCGTTTAAAGATTTTTAGGCCATCGTAGAAGCGCACGCCAGCTTCATAGCCATCTTTTAAGCCGAATGACAGAATGGCAGATGGTTTTCCTTTCATGTATTTTTCAGCCAGTGGATAGTATGGTGAGTCGGATAATCCGGCGTAGCTTACCCAACTTACTTTATCGTGTTGTTTTAGGTACTCTGCGACTTTCAGCGCGTTCTCAGTATGGCGTTCCATGCGTAGTGGTAGCGTTTCTAAGCCCTGCAGCAGCATAAACGCATTCATAGGTGACAACGCCGAACCTGTATTTCGTAGCGGTACGGTGCGGGCTCGGCCAATAAAGGCTGCTTCTGCAAATGCCTCGGTATAGACCACGCCATGATAAGACGCTTCTGGTTGGTTGAATACAGGAAAACGCTCTTTGAACTTGGCCCAAGGGAACTTACCTGAATCCACAATCATTCCACCTAAGGTCGTACCATGGCCGCCAACATATTTGGTTAGAGAATGAACCACAATATCGGCACCAAACTCGATAGGCTTACATAGGGCAGGGGTCGCTACGGTGTTATCAACAATGACGGGGACGCCTTGCTGATGGGCAAGCTCTGCAATTTTTTCCAAATCAACGATATTCCCAGCAGGGTTACCAATACTCTCGCAGTAAACTGCTTTCGTATTCTCATCGATCAGCGCGGCTAGGCTCTCAGGCTTATCGTCAGGTGCAAACCGAACCTCAATACCTTGCTTCGGCAACATATGGGCAAACAGAGTGTAAGTGCCGCCATAAAGTTGTGGCGTAGAAATAATGTTGTCGCCGGCTTCGGCAAGCGTTTGAATCGCATAGTTGATAGCCGCACTACCAGCACTGACGGCAAGGCCCGCTATACCACCTTCAAGCGCTGCCATACGCTTTTCCAATACATCATTGGTCGGGTTCATGATGCGGGTGTAGATGTTACCCGGAACGGCAAGGTTAAAGAGGTCGGCACCATGCTGTGCATCATCAAACTCATAAGCAACGGTTTGGTAGATTGGTGTTGCGACAGATTTTGTTGTTGGGCAGGTTTCGTATCCACTGTGTATCGAGAGTGTTTCGTCTTTCATACTGTAAGTCCTGTTTCTTCCATGATTAGCGGTGGAGCAGGAAAAAGTATGGCAAATGTTGAATAACTTTACTGCGAAGCTGCACATTAAAACCAAGAAAGTCGTCGAAAATCACATAATAAAAAGAGATTCATTGTTTTGGACAAATGTCCTATTTCTCTTTTTTGAACTTGCCTAACATCCGCTCGCAAACGATTAAACTCGCTGGTGGCTGCGGATGAATATACAAACTTGGAACCCTTCAGGCTGTCATGTAATGGCAAAACCGACAGGCTCAAAATGCAATATTGATTGCTCGTATTGCTTCTATTTAGAAAAAGAAAAACTCTACCCTGAGCGTGGTGAAGACTGGATGATGGGAGAAGTAACCCTAGATGCGTATATCCAGCAGCAGATAGAAGCTCAAAGTGGTAGTGAAGTCGTTTTTGCTTGGCAAGGCGGTGAACCGACATTACGTGGCCTCGCTTTTTTTGAACAAGCGGTGCGGTTACAGCAAAAATATGGCAAGGGTAGGAAGGTGATTAATACCTTTCAAACCAACGGTATTTTGATTGATGATAAATGGTGCGCTTTTTTTAAACAGCATGATTTTCTGATTGGTATCTCCATCGATGGCCCTGCTGACCTGCATGATGTTTATCGAAAAAACCGTGCAGGAAAACCCACTCACGCTAAAGTTGAAGCTGCAATTTTGTTATTCAAGCAATACAAGATTGAATTTAATACCCTAACGGTGGTGAGCAAAGCGAATGTTCACCAAGCCCTCACTGTTTATCGCTACCTAAAGCAATTAGGCAGCAAGCACATGCAATTTATTCCGTTGGTCGAAAGAAAAGCGACTGAACAGACAGCCAATGGATTAACCCTGATTAACCCAGAAAGTAAAGTTTCAGGGGAGCTTTGTGACTGGTCAGTGGAGCCGAAGGCGTTCGGTGAGTTCCTTATTCAAATATTCCACGAGTGGGTTAGGTTAGACATCGGTAACGTCTATATTCAGATGTTTGAAAATACCTTCGCGCTGACGTGCGATCAACCGGCTCAAATATGTGTCTTTTCACCCCAGTGTGGCAGTGCTTTTGCCCTTGAGGCGAATGGTGATGTATATAGCTGCGATCACTACGTTTACCCTGAATATAAGCTGGGGAATATAAACGAAACAACAATCACGCAAATGAACAACAGTGAGAGTAATCGACTGTTCGGTTTGGCCAAATCGGACACGCTTTCTGGCGATTGCCGCCGCTGTGAATTTCGCACCCTCTGCCACGGCGGTTGCCCTAAGCATCGCTTTGCCATCTCGTCATCCGGGAGGCCGGATCAAAATTACCTTTGCGCAGGCTATAAAGCGTTTTTTAAATATTCGTCCCCCTATATGGCGTTAATGAAAAAGCTATATCTGAATCAGTATCCGCCTGCAGCAATCATGCAAATTATTCAAAAGAAAGAATCTCAACAGCAGTAAATGGAGTACGTGCCATGTTTAAACTAAGTGCCATTGCCAAAGGGTGTGCTTTGGCGGCATTGACTTGTTCGTCTTTTGTGCACGCAACAGAAAATGCGAGTACAAATGACCAGCCAAATATCATTGTGATTATGGCTGACGATCTCGGTCAATGGGCAACCAGCTTTCGTAACAACGATATTATCGAAACCCCTAATCTGGACTACTTGGCAGAGAATGGTGTTCGTTTCGAAAACGGTATGACACCAGCCCCGGTCAGTTCAGCTGCTCGTGCATCGTTTCATACCGGAAAAATGCCATCGCAGCATGGGGTTTATGACTTCTTGGCTGAAGACCCGAAATTCGATGCGGATTGGCTTGATGGAGAGAAACTCCTTTCTGAGCGAATGAAAGACGAGGGCTATCGTACAGCCTTGATGGGTAAGTGGCATGCGACGACTGACAGCAAAGATCCTATTCGAGGGTTTGACCGTTGGTTGAGTTACGATGCGCTGGAAGCGGGGTGGAAAAACCAATATTTGCATTCGGGTACGGTGCTGTTCTCAAGTGATGGCGAGAATTTGGAGTACACGGGCATTCAAGCGCAATTCTTAACGGATGAAACGCTGAAGTTTATTGATCAGGATAGTGAGCAACCTTTCTTTGTGAGCCTAAACTATGTTGAGCCTCACTTTCCGTTCGAAGGGCTTCCAGAGCGCTTGGTAACCAAGTACCGCGGCATTGCACACAAGGTCGTGGCATTTGGTGGTAACTCTGTGCTCGAGCATATGAGCGATTACACCTTGGTACCGGATGATCATGAAGAGCAACTAGCTCAATATTTAGCTGCGGTTACGCTGTTAGATGATCAACTGGGTAAACTGATTGATGGCCTTGAAGGGCGTGACTTACTCGACAACACCGTGATTGCGTTTGTTTCTGATCATGGTTTGTTGATGGGCCAGCATGGATTGTACGGTAAGGTTAATGCGTCTTTCCCATACAATTATTACGAAGAGACCGTACGGATTCCGTTTGTTGTTTCAGGCCCAGAAAAGTATGTAAGGCAGAAGCAAGTACGTGGAGAGTTTGTCGACCTGATTGATCTACATGCTACCGTACTGGACCTAGCCGCAGGCGAGAAGCAGTCTTATGACACCAGCTATGGCCCGGGTAAAACATTGCTTCCAATGCTTAAAGGTGAGCGTGTACGTGATTGGCGCGAATACCAATTTGCAGAGCGTGGTAATTCAAGAATGATCTCTAATGGCCATTGGAAGCTTGTCCGCTATTACCCGAACCCGGAAGTGAATAAAGAGCCAGAAGATCATTGGTATGATCTAAGCAACCCGATGGGAGAGCGTTACTTGTCTGAACCACCACGAGAAGAGTTGCGCGTGAAGATGATTGCTGACCTCGATGCATTCTTCGAGCAATATTCAAGCGATGAATATAATGGCTTGAAGATGTGGGAACAGGCTTACCCTAATTTCACAACGGAAAATATGCTGAAGCACGAACGCTGGAACTAATTGTTTTAGCCGTAAATGCTTAACTGCTGGTCGATAGGTAATAGCAAACCTTGCGGCCAGCTATTTGTCAATTTCCATATCTAAAATCTCTTCTAAGAGCGCACGGTTGCTAACTTGAATATAGTTTCTGCCAACCTCAATAGCGCCATCAACTTGCAGTTGTTTGATAATGCGGTTGTAGACGCGAATGCTAGTGCCTAACCGTTCAGATTCCAGTGTTTTATTGATATAGAGCTTTTCACCAGGTTGTTGTTCATCAAATAACAGCAATTCATCAATCACGCAATATTTGATCGTGTGAAGGATATTTCGTGTCATCTTTTCGACGGATAAATACCATTTCGATGTAATGTGCTTGAAAACAAACTTGGCCAGTTCAGGCGTTTGATAAATCAGCTGGGTAAACTGTTTAGTATCAAGAAGGTAGCCAGTACAGGTGCTGTTTGCACAGACGGTGTAGAAGCACGGTTTTTCTGAAAAAAGCTCCATCAAGCCGAGAAAGCCATTGTGTTTATAGGTACCAAGCTGAAATCGCCGGCCGTGTACGGTTTGGCGATGCAAAGAGATATCACCATCCAAAATAAATAATATCTGCTCTACGTGTTGCCCCTGCGTCATCAGGGTTTGATCTTTGTCGAAGTGAGCAGGCTTGAGGGTGATACTGTCTTGATGCCGGCTCAGGTAGTCAATCAAAGTCTTGGTGTCATAGACATCTTCAGAGGTAACGAGCATAGTGATGAGTATTCTGTGTGTGATGGATAGATGAGTGACGTTTCAAAATAACAGAAAAGTCACACGAATGGATTTCAGAAAAGTATACTGTAAACCAATCGTTTTTTAGTATTCGTTTTTGTCTTTTTTAATACCGAACAACGATTGTTCCAAGTTTGCATATCAAGCTATTTCCTTATTGATTTGAAGGGCAATATAGCGTTTTATCAATAGACCCAAGTCAGTTGGGTACAAGTAACTCTGACAACGACAACAGGAAGTAATATACCCAAGTGGCTAAAAGGTACTTGGATATATAAATCAATTATAAAAAGGACTTTGCAGTGAAAAAGTACGCTCTTTCCGCAGCCATCAGTGCTGCACTTGTTTTTCCCTCGTTTCATTTGGTCGCAGCTGATGTTCCCGCAGGCGTAGAACTGGCACAAAACCAGCAGTTTGTAAGGGCCAATGGCGCAGAGCCTGATACGGTTGACCCCGGTTTTGTCAGCTCTGGCAGTCCTGGTGACGTGATCGTCAATGATCTTTTTGAAGGTTTGGTGATCGAGAACCTCAACGGAGAAACAGTACCGGGTCAGGCGGAATCGTGGTCTATCTCTGAAGACGGTAAAACGGTGACTTTCGTTTTACGTGATGGGCTTAAGTGGTCTGATGGCACCTCGTTAACGGCTAGCGACTTTGTTTATGCTTGGCAGCGTGCTGTTGACAGTAAAACGGGTAACAGTACTGGCTTTAATTTTCAAACAGCCAATGTCGTTAATGCCGATGAGATTGTCGCAGGCGACAAGCCATCCTCCCAGTTAGGCGTAAAGGCACAAGATGACCGCATCTTGGTGGTATCGTTGACCCGTCCAACACCCTATTTCATCAGTATGATGAGTATCAAAACCTTCTCCCCGGTACCACAGGCTGCGGTAGAGAAGCATGGTGATAGCTGGACCCGTGCTGAGAATTTTGTTTCTAACGGAGCATATAAACTGAAGCAGTGGGTGCCTAATGAAAAAGTAGAAGTGGTTAGGAACAGTCAATACCGTGATGATGATAAAACGGTGATTGAAGGTGTAACCTATCTGGCTTTGTCATCACAAAATGCTGAGCTAACCCGCTACCAAGCCGGTGAGATCCACATGACCAACCGGGTCCAGCTTGAGTATTACCAGAAACTGATGAAAGAAAGCCCTGAGCAAATTCAAGCCCTGCGTCTTCTTGGCTCCTATGTTTATGCATTTAATACTCGCGTTGAGCCTTTTGATAACGCAGATGTACGCCGGGCGTTGAGCATGGTCATTGATCGTGAACTGCTGGTGGAGAAGGTGACAGGCCAAGGCGAACCCGCAGCATACGCCGTCGTACCGGATATTATTGCGGGCTACGAAAGTGCCGTGCCTTCGTTTAAATCTGAAGATAGAAAGGAACGCTTGAATGAGGCAAAAGACTTATTGGTCGAGGCCGGGTATGGCCCGAGTAAACCACTTACAATCAAGCTGACATACAACACCAGCGAGAACCACAAGAAAATTGCACTGGCGATAGCCTCTATGTGGAAGCCGCTGGGTGTGAAGGTTCAGCTTAATAACATGGAGTGGAATGCTTACCTGTCAGCTAAAACGGCGGGTGATTTCACCTTGGCGCGTTCGTACGCCTTTGGTGATTTTGCTGAGCCATCATCGGTGCTTGGTAGTTTCCAATGTGGTCATGTGAGTAATGAAACAGGGTTCTGTAACAACAAGTTTGATGATTTGCTTGCACAAGCGGCAGCCGCTTCGGATCAATCAGAGCGATACCAGTTGTATCATCAGGCAGAGGTTATTCTTAATGATGCCGCACCTGTGATCCCGCTTTATCACTATAACCATACGCGATTGGTAAAAGCGGATCTGAAAGGCTTCCCTGTCAATAACCCTAAGGGCAACATATACGCTAAAGATATGTTTTTCGTGAAGTAATTCAATTTGAAAAAGCGCGGCATTCGCCGCGCTTTTTTATCTCATCAATCGTAATTTATTTATTCTTATACGGCTTATACAGACACAGTGACATGATGATGCCAAAGCACACACCTTGGGTGATCATCGCCGTACCGCCATAACTAAAGAAGGGCAGTGGACTCCCCATAACAGGCAACACACCGCTTACCATGCCCATATTGATGAAGGCATACAAAAAGAAGCTAAGTGATAACGCACCGCTTACCAAGCGGTTAAATGGCGATTCACACTGACACGCCAACCAAATCACTCGGCCGGTAATAAACAGGTATAAACCCAGCAATATCATTGTGCCAATGAATCCCCATTCTTCAGCAAAGGTAGAAAAGATAAAGTCAGTATGGCTCTCTGGGATAAAACCGAGGTGTCCTTGAGTGGCATTTGTCCATCCTTTGCCCTTGATACCACCGGAGCCAATGGCAATCAGAGATTGGATGATCTGATAACCCGCACCGAGAGGATCTGATTCAGGATCAAGAAACTGGGTAACACGTTTTTTCTGATATGCCTCCATAACGAAGAACCACAGCAGAGGAACGGCAGTGGCAATACCGCCAAGAAATGAGCCGATGATCTTCCAACTCATCCCCGCGAAGTACAGGACAAATAACGCGTAAATAATAGTGAAGATGGCACCATCAAGATCAGGCTGAATAAAAATCAGTCCAGCCGGAACGCCGGTGACCAGTAAACATAGGCCAATTTTCTTTAGATCAGGTCGACCAGCATCAACAACCAATAGCCAAGCAACCATCATTGGAATAGCGACTTTGACTAATTCTGAAGGCTGGAAGCGGATTGGACCTATTGCCAACCAACGCTGAGAACCATTGGTACTGTCGCCCATAATGATAACGCCAAGCAGTAAGACTACGGCTAAACCATAAAGATAGGGTGCCGCATGCTGGTATTTAATGGGAGGAATAGCGGACATAACCACTATACACCCCAAGGCGATTAAGGCACGGATAAGATGTCGCTCGAGCATTGGCTCGCTAAAGCCGCTCGCACTCCACACGGTGAGAGAGCCGAGTAAAATCAGCGAAGTAATGGCGATTAACAGGGGATAATCAATTCTTGGTCTGTAGTTAAGCATATTTTTATGATTCGCAAGCAATAACAATAAGCACACCGCAAAAGCAGATGTGCGTAGCGGTTGAATTGAACCGCTGGAGAGATATACCCAAGCTACTTCAGATGCATTGGGTATAGTCAGATGTAGTTAGGCTTGAATCGTTGGTGCTCAACGACAGAACGATATTGCATATTTGCTTCTTTCCAGCCTCCTAGGCGATGGCTAACTTTTAACACCATATAGGCGGATAGTGGCAAGGCGGTGGTCGTCATCGCAATCATGATCCATCGGCTGACAAGCAGACGGCGCTGTGAGGTATGGACTGCATACTCGGCAGGTTGAGAGCGTTGTTGAAGCTCAAGGTGCCGCTGCGATGAAGGCGGAGAACTAAGCGTTATCCAGCCTATGGGTTCATGCTTATGGAGCGAAGAGAAATACCACTCCTCTTCATCATCGAGTCTTTGTTCTGCCGACTCGACAGCAAGGGTTAAGTGGTAGCGACTGTGTTCGAATCCGGGTTGGAAAAGAAAGCTGATGTAGGCCGATAGGGATACAAGCGATAGCCCGAAGATCAATGTAATGAACTTGGGAAGTGAAAGGGGTGTTTTCATTGCCTGTATCTAAGCCAAAGCGGTTGAGGGCTTTATAGTCTATGAGTGGTGGTAAATTATAGTGTTAGTGAAAAAATGCAATGATTTTTGATAGCGGGAGGATTGATTTACATCTGGTTGCTGGATATTTATCCATTTTAGAGCTGATTATACCCACGTCGATAGAGGCTTTAAGTGTTGCCGCTATACTTAGTTCAGGATCCTATGAGGCATAAGGTGTCAGCATGAAGAAGTTGTTTTACCCGCTTGTATTGGTGATTGGTTTGTTTGGGCTAGGGATGACGGGGTGTTCAAGCAATCCGTATGGCGATTCCTATGGTGTTGCTGACACAAGAACTATCCAGCAGGTCCGTACTGGCGTTATCGTAAGAACTGAGCCTGTGACTATTGAAGGGGAAGGCCAAGCGGTTGGGGCCATCGCAGGTGCAGCGGTGGGTGGTATTCTTGGTTCAAAAATAGGTGGTGGTTCAGGGTCTGATATTGCTGCCATTGGTGGTGGTGTGTTGGGTGGTTATGCGGGGAGTAAAGCAGCGGAAGGAGTGACAAAGAGAAACGGTGTAAACCTAACTATCAAAATGGATGATACCGGTGAGACTATTGCCATTGTCCAGGAAGCTAATCCAAATATGATGTTCAGTGTTGGGCAGCGGGTACGTGTGAATGTAGATGGTCGCACGGCGCGAGTTGTTCCTGAGTAAAGGCTTCGAAGAAGCCACTTAAGTGAATAGCTGCTTAGGTGGCTTTACTATAAACTTACGAAATCAATTCATTGCAGGATGCAGGCTTAATGACACAAACTTTATCTTCCGTGGTTGTCGAACCAACTGAAACACCCAATGCTTCCGTTATCTGGCTTCATGGCCTTGGCGCTAATGGACATGACTTTGAAGCAATTCTCCCCGAGTTAAATCTCCCGCCGGAAGCGGCTATTCGTTTTATCTTTCCCCATTCTCCGTCGATTCCTGTCACGATTAACGGCGGTATGGTGATGCCTGCTTGGTACGACATCCTTGAGATGGGGGCTGGCCGTAAATTGAATACTGAACAGCTGTTGGACTCAGCACGTGCCGTTGCCAAATTAGTGGATCATGAAATCGCCAGCGGCATTAGCAGCGATCGAGTGATCTTAGCGGGTTTCTCACAGGGTGGGGCCGTTGCCTACCAAGTAGCACTGACGTATCCCAAGCCGTTGGCTGGGTTGCTAGCGCTATCTACTTATTTTCCGACGGCTGATGATATTGCAGTGAGTGCGGCTAATATGCAAATCGAGATTGAGGTGATGCATGGCAGCTATGATCCTGTTGTATTACCCGCAATGGGTAAAGACGCCATGGAGGCGTTGAAACAACACGGTTTTACGCCAAACTGGCGGGAATATCCTATGGAGCATCAGGTTTGTTACCCACAAATCAGGGATATATCCAACTGGCTGCAATCTAAGCTGGTGTAGTTCACCGTTAAGACTTAGGAGAGATACCCAAACAATAGTGCTTGGGTATCTGATTAAAGCAGCGTGAAAGTAGGTATCGGGAAATTAGGCGGCGAGCTTTTTAAACAAAGCCGGTATAGCCGCTTTGCTGGTTTTACTCAGTTTACGCATCGTATCAAAAGAAACTGATTGAAGGTTCGTCTGCGTTTTTACTTCATTGACTAGACGTTGCCAGAGTCTTGCTGTCATTTCAGCATCAGCCAAAGCCCGGTGAAAAGTACCATTGTTTTCAATGTTTAGCTCACTGACCAATGTGCCCAATTTATGGTTAGGGACATCTTGGTAAAGGCGTCGTGCCAGTAGCATTGAGCAGACAAAATTTCCGCTGTACTGGCGATTTAGCATATCAAGTTCTGCATCAAGAAAACGCTGATCGAAAGAAGCGTTGTGCGCGATGAGATTATATCCTTGAATAAAATCAGCAAACTCGTCCATGACTGCATGGCAGCTTGGTGCTGACTCTAACATTTTGTTGGTGATACCTGTGTAGCCTTCGATAAAGCTGCTGACACGGAATCCAGGGTTCATCAGTTGCTGAAACTGATCGATTACGATGCCATTTTGAATCTTTACTGCACCAATTTCGATAGCGCGGTCGCCCATGTTTGGCGAAAGACCTGTTGTCTCAAAGTCGAGTACGATAACAGTATCTGCAGAGTGTTGTGTATACATTAGAAACCTAAGAAATTAGTGTGTGTTACGTGTACCGTCTTTGTATGGATATTAGTAGCCACGTTTCTTCCAGAAATCAGCTTCGTCTTTAGCGTAAAGGTTAAACGTCTTTTCAGCCACAACCTTACCACCAAGCTCTATTGTCATGCGCCACTTGCCGATTTTATTTGCGATCGGGGCCCAAATTGTATCACCTAAGTAAAAATCCCAGTCATTGGTTCTGACATGCAATTCACCATCAAACGGTTCCAATTCATCTCCCTCTTCATCGGTAATGCCCGGATGGTAAATACAATAGCGGATCTTCTCGCCACGGGCTTTCTTAATATTGACAGTAAACCCGAACTCGATGTCAATCTCTGCAGGCACATCGGTCGTGAAGGTTTTGATTTTGGGCAGGTGTTTGGATTCGGCATCCCAGGTCGTATGGATACCGTATGTCTCGATACTGACAACAGGTTTTGATTTGGCCATGAGGTAAAGAACAGCGTTGCTAAAGGAGCCCGTAGTATAAGGGTTCAGACTGCATGTTTCATTGATATTTATTCATGTATAGCAGATTAAGCGTTCTGGGGAGCTCTTCAAGCTTATTACAATGATCGTGAAAAATGACTTTTAGGGATGGTGTACTGTATGTAATAATGGGTGAATACAGTATGTCGTTTTGTATGTGTGAGCGTCAGCAAATTATCACTCCAGATGGATTTCAGGCCAAATGGAAACATCTGCTGCAAGGTCTGTATACCTAGTTACCACCTTAAGGGGCTGGGTACAGAGGATTGCCAGCCGATTCAATGCATCTTGAAGTAGCAAAACTCTGGGTTAAACCGTACTTTGATAGGAGATAGTGAATGCATTTAGCGATTGTATTTGGAATTGTCGCTTTACTTCTGACATGGTGGTTAGCTGAAGTAGTCTATGTCAATAACACCAAGGTGCGGTTGTTTACATGGGCAACAGTCTTTACTCCAATTTTGTTGCTTTTCTCTGGCAATACTGGAGCCGCATTAATATCAGCCTTGTTTTGGTTCCTCTACGTGCTGATAAGTGGCATATATGAAATCGATAGTGAGAAGAGTGAATGGGACTTGCTCAAACCTATTTGTGACGATTGTGGCAAGGTGTATGCCAACAGGAAACACATTTCTGTCAGTAACTGGAAAATGATGACTTATATAAATAGCAGAAAGAAGGTTCTGGTTTGTTATCAGTGCCATGTAAGAAATTATTAGGAATAAAACCTTTATAATTAATTTGAATTTGCCACGGAATTCCAAAATGATAAATACAGATAAACGTATCGGTCGTAATGCCATGTTTGCTCAATTAGGCTTTGAAAAGACACCCGCAATCTCAAGCTGGGGAGAGTACATAAGTGATGTCTTAATGTTACAAGTTCACCGTGCGGATTTGTTTAAGCATAAAGATACTACTTATGTACGAGTACTCGAGAATAAGGATTACAAAGGTAACAGAGGTGGTTTAAAGCGTGTCGAGCATGTTGAAGCCATAAAGCAGGGCGCGAAGGCGTACTTATTTTTTGATGAGACGGCAAAGTCACAGGCATACGATGGCTATGTTTATGAGTTAAATAATCTTCATGAGCTTGTTGACGGTACTTATGCATCAATAGCGCATCGACTCACAGTGAGTGAGTTTGTGAGCCGAGAACAAGATTAAGCTAAATCTAAATCATGAGAAGTGAGCATTGATAATATAAGGGATTTCAGTGCCAGCTACATATAAGTGAAAAGAGGGGGATGTTAATCCCCTCCGTCACCATCTCCCTCATGGCTACCGTCATAGGGAGAGTCCTCCCCAGGGCTGCCTTGGGCATACCTATCAAGTTCTTCCGTTTCGTCATCAGGAGTGTGCTGATCAACGATGTTGTCTTGATCGGTTTGGGTGGGGTTAAAGATATTCTTAAGCCATTCAAACATAGGCTAACCTTATTGAGAACCAGTGCGGTTTTAATGAAATTACATTACTAATACTAGTTCGTTATGCAGGTCATGAGATGAAAAGTGAACATATTGCTGAAACCCATTTAGCGTATCTCAGGGTTACGGGGCCTTACGGTGAAAACTATGAGCCCGCTGTTGAGCTTCTATATCGTTGGGCTGGAGTGAATAACTTACAGGGTGGGCAGTGTTTGTTTATCTACCGCGATGATCCTAAAAATACTGAGCCGTCAAAGTGCCGAACCGATATCTGCCTTACAGTGCCATCGGGCACGATTGCCAGCGGTGATATCGCCACACAGGTTTTGCCATCAGGTAAATACTGTACGCGTAGAGAAATCGTCCGACATCAATCTGAGTACCAAGATAACTGGCAGGTCCTTAAAAATGAAGTAAAAAATGCTGGATTGATAAGCGATGATCGGCCATGTTTCGAGCTGTATCATAGTTATGATATTGAAACACATGTTGCAGACGTTGGTTTTTATCTAGCGGTGAAAGAGTGAATGTGCAGTACTTTTGTGGTGTGCATACCTCGTGCTACAAGGCGTGTGTTTTTGATCTTAATCAGTAAAAGCTGTATGTATTTATTGGGAAGTGTAAATAACTGCTTCAATTCATGGTTAAATATTTTCTATCATCGGCTAGACAGAAAAGACTTGAAGAAAAACCCGAGTTAAGGTTATTATTTACACATCAAAAATTCCAGCTCCTTTCTGGCTTTTTTTCGCAATTTCTTCGTTCATACCCTTTAAATGTATTTCATAATGTTAACCGCAGAAATAATCACTTAATATTTACTGATATTATAAATACATTCCGCATTTTCATTACAGAATCATACTTTTTTATACGTTAAATAAAACACCGAAATAAGATTAATCAATATATTCATACTCAAGAAAAAAATAAAAATGACGTTTGTAGAATGAAGGTAACTCTTAATAAGGTGTCAATGTGAAAAAAGTCATACTCTATTCAACTTTACTTTTGGTTGGCTTGTTCTTATCACAATTGCTGCCCCTGTATATCGAAGGCTATAGCGCCTGGCAACCAATACTGATGGTTGTAACGATGTCGGCATTGGCCTACATCATGATTAACGTAGGGCGCGAGTTTGAGATAGATAAAAGCAATCTGAAACAGTACGGATGGGATTACGTTGTTGCAATGACGACAGCAACATTCCCATGGATTGCTGTTGTTTTATATTTCATTTTCGTGCTAATGCCAAGTGAACTGTGGTTCAATGCCGACGCATGGAAAGAAACCCTTGTGATAGGTCGTTTTGCCGCACCTACATCCGCTGGTGTTCTGTTTGCAATGCTTGCTGCTGCCGGTCTTGGCGCAACTTGGATGTTTAAAAAAGCGCGTGTATTAGCCATTTTTGATGATCTTGATACCGTTCTATTGATGATCCCACTGACTATATTGGTGGTAGGTTGGCGTCCGGCCTTAGGTTTAACCCTAATACTGATGCTTGGACTGTTGGTTGTCGGCTATAAATATTTGCACAAGTGGAATATTCCTTCTTCTGCGGGAACGATTGTAGGCTATTCAGTGCTTATCGCGGGTCTTTGTGAGATGTTCTACATCTCAACAGATATCCACTTCGAAGTATTGCTACCTGCCTTTGTGCTGGGCTGTATGATGAAGTCTCAGCATGAATCAGCTAAAGATTCGAAAGTGTCGACGGTTGTTGCTGCAAGCTTCATGGTATTGGTTGGTTTGAGCTTACCTCAAATTTTTGGCGCTGCTATTCCTGCAGACTCCACCAGTGTAACCACCGCAATGCCAGCAATGGATATGAGTGAAATAGCCTTTCACGTCATTATGATTTCTATCGTGTCGAATATCGGCAAGATGTTCCCGCTATTTTGTTACCGCAACGAGGCAACCTTAAAGGAGCGTTTGGCTCTTTCTATTGGTATGTGGCCGCGCGGTGAAGTTGGTGCTGGTGTATTAATGATCAGCATCGGTTATGGATTTGGTGGACCTATTGTGACGATCAGTATGTTATCGCTAGCACTGAACCTAGTAATGACAGGTTTCTTCATCATGATGGTACGTAGTTTGATTCTAAGCCCAGTAAAAGGAGGCGCACATGAAAAAACGCGAGCTTAAATTATTAGCAGCGGTAATCTCTATATTTTTGTTTTCTCTCGTAGTGGGTAGAGCTGCAGCCTAAATAGAGTTTGATTTCGATTTTAGCTGGCTACGTCTCTTGATAGACGTAGCCAGCTTTTTGTATTGACGAATAGCGATTATGTCGTCGCGGGTTGAGGTTGAACGGTAAGGTTATTTAGCCAACGCCGCTTCATGTAACGGTTAAAGCACAGTGAAAATTTAACTGTTTCTTCAGCCAATAAAGCTAAATAAACCCAGCCGAAAGACCATTCACCAATAAAGGCGCCATACGCGGTGAAAGGAATACCGATCATCCACATCGCGATGAAGTCCATTCTTAAACAAAATAGGTTTTCCCCGCCAGTACGTAGAATACCGTTAATGATAATCATATTGAGCATTCTTAAGGTAATTCCCAGGCTTATCACGTACATTGCAGGCTGAGCCAGCGGCATTAAGTCATTTTGGTTTAGGTTTAACCAAGATAGAACGAGCTGATGGTTGAGATAAAGAAATAGCCCCATCCCCAAACCGATAATCAGGACAAACTTCAGGAAGAAAACTGTCATTGCCTGTGCTTTTTCAAACTCATCACGCCCCAAAGACTGGCCGATCAATACCGAGCAAGCCACTGAAATCCCCATGAACACCGAATATAACAATGACTCAAAAGGGCCGATCATGCTAAATACTGCCAGCTCAGTCGTACCCATATGACCAAAAATGATTTGGTAGGTCAGGGTGCCCAGTGCCCACAGAAGCGCGTTCAATGATTGAGGGATCGCTAGTTTACGATAAGTCATCCATAGAGTTTGGTGGTTACGAATAGCCCGGCTGACAATGAGCCAATGTTGGCGGTAAACCAACACTGTACACATCATTAAAACCTGTGCAAATCGAGCAATCGTGGTTGCTAGTGCTGCACCAGCAACTCCCATAGCCGGTATTCCAAATCCGCCTTTGATTAAAAGGAAATTAAGAGCAATATTCAGTGCAATGGTAATGGCACCTAATATAAGTGGCAGCATCGCATCATCACTGGCCCGTAGGCTTGACTCCAACGTAATGATGACATGTGTCAAGATCAGAACCGGGAAGCTATACCATAGGTACTGGCTGCCTTGCATGATCACTTCAAGATCATTGGTCTGAAGCTGCATGATCTGCGGGGCAAAAACGGTGATGATAAAAGTAACAGGCACCATAATGACTGCACCTAGCTTCATTGCCTGAATTGTTACCGTTTTTGCATGAATACTGTCTTTTTTTCCCCAATACTGGGAAACTAAGATGCCATTCGCGGAGGCAAGGCCCGCCATGATCATAATGGCGACAAAGTGCCATTTGGACGCAATACCTACAGCTGCGGTGGCGGATTGGCCGAAATCGCTCACCATTAATACATCGGCAAGAGCGAGAATTGCCACTAAGGCACTTTGAATGGCAACGGGAAAGGCCAGCTTTGCGATACGAGCAAAGAGGTCGTTTGGCAGTGCTGTTTGTGTTTTTTTAATTGTTGTCATTATCAGTCTCCGGATCATACCAATTAGAGGTATGGTGGTTTATAGAGATTGCTCGGCTTGGTAATGGACGGCAACTATAGCGAACCAGAAAATGGAGTGACATGTTAGAAAGTACAGAAAACCTGTGTGAATCTGTCACGATGGGTTTTGCCTTGGCGCAACCGAAAACAGATTGGAATGAAGAAGTTTACCTAGCCCAAGCGTGTAAAGAGCGCTTTCTTACTCAGTCTGATTTACCCGAATTGACAGACAACGGTTTTTTTATGGCCGGGCTTGCTGAATTGGAGGAAGGATATGAGATTGAACGGGTTGCAACAACCAATCACACTATTTTGTTAACCCAAGAAGGTATGGGGCTGCTAACCCTCACGGACCGGCAATATTATTTGCTACCCAATACGCTGACTATATTACCGGCGGGTTTACCATTTCGTTTTGAACTGGCAGATAAAGAAAAGGGTTGGAAAATGGCCTGGGTACTGCTTAAGCCTGGAGAAAAGTGGTTACCGTTAGTGGCAAATGGCCAGCGTGTGGAGCATACCCCAATCTGTGAACAAGTGTGGTCTGTTATGAATTTGCTGCACAGCGAAATAGGGGGCAGAGCGAGTTACAGAAAGTTATTTGCTAGCGAGTTATCCCGTTTGATGTTAGGTAGTGCGAACCTAGCGCCGTCGAATACGGTTTTGCGTGTCCAGAGTGTGTTTAATGACATTGAATCTCAGCTTCACCTAAATTGGACAGTAAAAGGCATTGCTAAGCAGTGTTTTCTTAGCACCGAACAGCTCAATAGGATCACCAAGCAGCTCTATAACTGTTCAACACAGCAGCGCTTGATTCAGCTTCGAATGGAAAAAGCGGTTGATTTACTTCACTATCAAGAATGGACTGTTGGGATGGTTGCCCAGCGATTAGGTTATCAGGACCCTTTTAATTTCACTCATCGTTTTCGTCAATATCATGGCTGTTCACCGAGGGAATATCGCAAGCGATTGTTTGCAGGCTAATGGTGCTATCAGGGCAGTGGCACTTCAGAGGTAGTAGAAGGTCTTATCGGCGTTAGTGAATAATTGGCCGATAAGACACTTACGATTTTCGATTAACTGCGTTTAGGCTGCTGGTAAGTGCGACCTGCAGCTTGATAAACGTCTTTCGTTTTTACATCGAACATGTCGAAGAAGAACCAAGCGACAAATTTGATGACGTCATCACCTACATTCATGATCCACTCGACATACTCTTCTTCTTCGCCGTCATCATTTTCTTGCAGTGAAACATGGTAGATGCGCTGTTCACCGTCAATTTCAGCCAGATTGAATTGACCTGTTAGCGATGCTGCAGCTTCAGCAATCTCTGTATCCTCACTGGCTTTAAGTGCCTCAAGTACTTGTGGAACAGAGTCTAATTCGCAAAGAGCTTTCACCAGAGTTTCAAATTGGTCGTGTTGCATGATTGGGTACCTATTACTAAGCAAAATTAATTGCACACATTGTATCAGTGTAAATCAGCTGGAAGACATGTTTATGATTACTGATTGAATGAATGTTGTTTTTTTAAACATTTTCACTAGGCGCTGGATTCATTTTTATATTTGGGCGCTCATTCACGAACATTGCATGACATACAAAGCGCGACATGAAAACTCGTCCTTATTAACAGTATGTGGCTTAGAAAGTTGCTAAGGCGTCGCGAAAAATTGCTTCTCATCTCATTTTGTAGCGGTCTTTCTTAGTTTTTTTCTTGTTGTGAGCGCCTGTACTTACATTCTTTTCATCATTCGCTTCTACGCCCCACGTCTACGCCTTTATCAATGGCTTGGGGGGAGGGTATGCGCTATCCAAAGATATGAATAATAGAGAAAACAATATAACAAACTTGGAGACTCGATGTGAAAAGGAACCTACGATCTTTCCTTGCTGTGGCTATCGCTGCGTCTTTAGCTGCCTGTAATAGTGCAGATAATGTTGCGGATGTTGCTAGCGTAAACTCAAATGCCTATATGTGCGATAGCACTTTGACGGCACAGGCGAATGACCTGCGTATTTATCAAGTCATGGTTGAAAGCTTTGTGAATGGGGATGATGCAATAGGGCACGGTACTGGCTATGGCACGAGTCACCATAAAGGTGATTTACAAGGCATCATAGATTCATTGGATTACATCGAGTCTTTGGGAGTAAATGCGATATGGCTAACACCAATCTTTGATTCAATTCCTGTTGAGGGGCAAGATCATTGGGCAGATAGACTGGATGCAACAGGCTACTTTACCAGTAACTATTTCGCTGTCGATCCTCGCTTTGGCACCATGGAACAGGCGAAAGAGTTGGTCGACAAAGCGCATGAAAAGGGACTTTATGTCTTTTTTGATGGGGTGTTTGGTCACCATAAAAGCAATGTCGTAGCATCGCCGGAAGGGCGTTTACCTGCTGGCGAGGATAACCCCGTGAGCTATCCTGAGAGCCTTGCTTTCTATCAAGAAGTCGCCACCTACTGGATAGAAGAGTTAAAAATTGATGGTTGGCGTTTAGACCAAGCCTATCAAGTACCAACCGAAGCCTGGACAGCTATTCGAGCCAGCGTAGATGAAGCATCGAAGTCTGTTACTTATGTTAACTCCGAGGGTGAGACTGTCAATCCGTTGGGCTATATGGTGGCTGAAATATGGAATAACGAAAATTACATCAAGGAAACCGGTTATGGAGCTGAAGGGGATCCTGCACTATGTTCAGCCTTCGATTTCCCTGTCCGTTACCGGGTCGTTGAGACGTTTGCTGCCAATGAAAATGGTATTGGTAACAAAGGCGGCAAGTGGCTTGATGAGGGGATGAACCTACATAGTTTGTACCCTTCCCATGCCCAGCCGAACCTGATGCTAGGCAACCATGATTTGGTTCGATTTGGTGATTTGCTCCAGCGAGGTAACATTGCCTCACCGGAACAGGCTGAATATTGGAATAGGCACAAGGCGGCATTGTCCTTCCAGGCGGCATATTCCGGGCCTATTACACTGTACTACGGTGAAGAGATCGGCGATGAGCTTGCCGGCTACGCACAAAAAGTTGAACAAGATTGTGCCGTTCAAGGGCTTTGCGACGACCATGTTGCTCGTACCAGTGCCAATATTGATGGGCTAACCGCTAACCTTAATGAGAAGCAGCGAGACTTGAAGCAATACGTTTCCCAACTAATGGCACTAAGAGCTGCGCATCCTGCACTTAGCCGTGGTGAACGTACCAATATTGTTGCTAATGATTCGGTATATATCGATCATAAACAAGTTGATGATGACGCTTTAATTTTTATGGTCAGCACAACTTCTGATCAAGATACGGTGGAATTGAAAGCCAGTGATATTGCCTCGGATGGGCAGTTGGTGGACTTGCTAACAGGCAAAGTGTATAGCGCTATCAATGGGGAGTACCGAATCAGCCTTGCACCTTTTGAAGCGAAGTTCTTGTCGATTGAAGCGCCGTCAGCGGCCGGATTGACGAAAGTGGCAACGGCCTATGCTGCATCATCACTGATGGGGGAGGGCTTCATGGCTCAGTGTGATAACCCTGCAGTGGAAGGTGCCGGTCCTATTGGCAATACTTTATATGTTGTCGGTGACTTTGTGGATGCTGGTTGGAAGCATCAACCTAATCGTGCCTATAGCTATGTCGGTGACAACACCTATCAAGTCGTTGTCGATGAAAAAGCCGGTGCATTTAGGATGCAATATGCGAGTAAGGACTGGTCGCCACAGTTCACTGCAGATGGGCTTGAACTAACCCCTGGTAAGGTCGCTAGTCTCAAGCGTGGAGGCTATGGTAAAGACACTGCAGTGACTCTACCTGAAGCTGGGAAATATGTCTGGAGCCTCAAGTTTACTGATAGCGGAGACCCAGAGCAAATCATGGTTTCTAAATGTCCATAAGTAAGACTCACGACCTTTACTAAGACAGTTATCAACAAGAGGGAGCATGAAGCTCCCTCTTTTGTTATTGTTTTAAAAGAAGATCTGAAGCTTAATAGATAGAGGTACAAATGAGTGATAAGTGTGTGGTGATGACAACGTTTTCTGATGACGCGGTTGGTAAAAAAATCATTCACTCATTGATAGAAAAACGCTTGGCTGCATGTGTGCAAGTTCAGTCAATAGAAAGCTACTATCACTGGCAAGGCAAAGTGAATAAAGATCTAGAAAAATTAGTCATTATTAAAACCACATTGGCACTATATGAGCAGGTAGAAGCCGATATACTTGCCAACCACGACTATGATACCCCTGAGATCATTCAACTACCTATTACCGCTGGTTATAGCGATTACCTGCAATGGATAGAAAGTGAATGCAGAGGCGGCTAATACTGGACTAGTGAAGCTTATACAAAAAAATTATTTGTATAAGTGATCCAATCGGCTATTCTTCCTTGTACAAGATGTAAGTTTTGTACAAGGTGGTGATAGTCATGCAAATACCTGTTGGAATTAGTGCCTGTGTGTTCGGCGAGAAAGTAAGGTTTGATGGTGGGCACAAACTCAATCGATTTATGGTTGATGAGCTGGCTAAGTACCTCACATTCAAGCCTGTCTGCCCTGAAGTGGGCATCGGGATGCAGGTGCCTCGACCTGCTATCCGGTTGCTACAACTGCCTTCTGACGACATTCGTTTAGTTGATAGCAAGAATCAGGATGTTGATTACACAGATGAAATGATTGCTTTTGCTCATCAGAAAGTGTCGCAGTTCGACGATCTCTGTGGCTATGTAGTTTGTGCAAAATCCCCAACTTGCGGTATGGAACGAGTAAAACTTCATATCCCTAACAACAACACCATTCCGGGTGGTTCAGCCGGCATTTACACCCGTGAGTTAATGGCAAAAATGCCTTGGCTACCGGTTGAAGAAGATGGTCGGTTGAATGATCCTGCATTGAGGGAAAACTTTGTTTTTCGTGTCTTCTCCTTAAATGACTTCTATCATTCAGTCCGTGATCAACTTTCTGCAAATGCCATAGTTAAATTCCATTCCCGCTATAAGTTGGTGCTTATGGCCCATAATCCAATAGCTTATAAAGAGCTAGGAAGTATGGTGGCTCATATTAGTGAGCGGGATATCAATGAGTTTTATCTCGAATATCGCATGCAGTTTATGGAGGCGATAAAAGAGCGTGCATCAAGAAAGAATAAGACCAATGTGCTAATGCATCTGCAAGGGTACTTTAAACGCTCATTGACTAAAGAGCAGAAAAAAGAACTCTCAGAGTTAATCATGAGCTACAAGAATGGTCACCAGCCTATTCTCGCACCGATGGCATTGATTAAGCATTATTTGCGGGAATATCCCGATCCGTATTTGCAGTTACAAACCTTTATTGACCCTTACCCTGAAGACTTGAAATTACGTTATGGACTCTGAAAACAAATCTTATGCAATAAAAGAAGTCTCTGAAATTACCGGTGTTCACTCAGTAACCTTGAGAGCATGGCAGAGGCGATATGGGCTGCTTAACCCAATGAGAACAGAGAAAGGGCACCGCCTTTATTCTGAGAAAGACATCAACACGATAAAAGAAATCGTTGAATGGTTGAATAAAGGTGTCGCCATTGGGAAAGTAAAGCCAATGCTTGGCAAGCTTTCGCCTTGCATTGAAGATGATCAAAATGACAGTCAGAAGGCGATAGGTAATATCCTATCAGCATTAGCGCAATTAGATTCGATGTCGTTAGATAGGCAGCTCGTTCAGCTGATGAAAGAGTACCCGATTAAGGTGTTTGAGGGCAAAATTGTGAGCGCTGTTATTAATGAAATACAGCGTGCTGATAACCCCTTACTCCAGATCCAAAATGTGATTTGGACAAACGTGGTTCAAGAGCGATGTTTATCACTTATTGCAGCTGCACGTAAGCGTAATAAAAAAACGTGTATTCTGATGAGCTTTGATGAACAGCCTAGTGCTCGTTTCTGGCTCAAAGCAGTTGAATTATCAGAGGTGGGTTACAACGTCACGCTCATGCCGAGATTAAAAGGTAAGCTAGCGTCATTAGCTCCCTTACTTAATTCATGGGCTGATAAGACAATCTTTTTAGATGGGGATAACAAGTTGCCACAGGGTGTGATGGTCCAGATAAAGCAACTGCTAAACAAAACGGGTTCATCATTGTTTTCGGATGGAAGCATTAATACGATTCATCCTGAATTACTGGAGTGGCAGTATGAGTCGGCATAAAAAGGTTGGATTAGTTTGGTTTCGCTCTGACTTGCGTGTTGTTGATAACAAGGCGTTATTTGAAGCGGCAAAGCGATGTGATCAGCTGATTGGTATTTATATATCGACGCCGATGCAATGGCATGAGCACCATATTGCCCCTGTGCAGGTGGATTTAATCCGCCGTCGACTTCCGGTGTTGCGTGATCAGCTTGCGAATCTAGGTATACCTCTTGTGTTCAAAGAAGTTGCGGATTTCGAACAGACCCTTCAAGCCCTTATGGAAACGGCTCAAGAGCACGATGTCTCACATGTTTTTTGTAATAAACAATACGAATGGAATGAACTCCAACGTGATGATAATACGGGGCATCACCTTGCCGAGCAAAAGATAAAGTTCAGCGTCTTTGATGATTCTTGTGTTATAGCGCCGGGTAAAGTGCTAACGAAAAAAAGTGAAGCCTTCAAGGTATTTACGCCGTTTAGGAAAGCGTGGCTGAATTTGTTTAGGGAGCTTTCACCATCACCTTTGCCAATACCTGATCCTATAAACAGCCAAGTCGGAGAGGTGAAGCAGAATACGATATCTGTTACTTATCCGCTTGCTGACAGTATGGGCTGGCCAGTAGAAGAAGAGACGATAAGGCAGCGGTTGATGACTTTCTGCTACGAGAAAGTGGATGACTATCACCGGCAGCGCGATATCCCGTCTGTTGATGGTACAAGCTGCTTGTCTCCATACCTGGCACTGGGGATGTTGTCTCCACGTCAGTGTATCGCTGTACTGTTGGCAGTTAGTCCTATGTGTTTGGATGAGCCAGAAAGTGGGGCATTTAGCTGGTTAAATGAGATTATTTGGCGCGAGTTCTACCGACATTTGTTAGTAGCATACCCCAGCTTGTGCAGAGGGCAACCATTCCAGCAATGGACGAAAAATGTGCAATGGCAGCCATCCAGTGAACTGTTAGCGGCATGGCAGCACGGCTTAACCGGCTACCCAATCGTAGATGCCGCAATGCGCCAATTAAAACAAACAGGTTGGATGCATAACCGGTTAAGGATGATTACGGCGAGTTTTCTTACCAAAGATTTGTTAATTCATTGGCAAGCAGGTGAGCAATGGTTCATGTCTCAGTTAGTGGATGGTGACTTTGCCTCTAACAACGGTGGTTGGCAATGGGCAGCCTCAACGGGTACAGATGCGCAACCCTATTTTAGGGTGTTTAATCCAACAACTCAGGGCGAACGTTTTGATCCAAAAGGGAAGTTTATCCGTACTTGGTTGGATGAATTAAAAGGTGTGCCGGATAAATACATTCATCAACCACATCTTTGGTCTGGTAGTGGAAAGATAAATTACCCCAACCCGATTGTTGATCACAAACAGGCAAGAGTACTGGCAATAGAGTCCTTCAAAAAAGCGAAAGAAGGACACAAGCCAGTGTTTTGAATTAAAGAATGATGGACTGAAACTGAGTGCTAAATTTGGGAGCAACTATGGATGAGCCTATATTAGCTTTAACAGGTAAGTTTGTTTCTATATATCAAACCTTAGATAAACAAGACTTGTCAGTGCTTCAACATATCTATCATAACGAGGTTGTTTTTGAGGACCCTGCTCATCGTATAGAGGGGTGGGATCAGCTTTTAAATTACTATACTCGGTTGTTTGATGCCGTTGAATATTGCCGGTTTGATATATCTGAGCATGTCTGTCATGGCAATATCGCTTATTTGCAATGGGTGATGACGTTTAAACATCCAAGGCTACAGTCGGGGAAACGTCGTTTAGTTAATGGCTGCTCTCGGTTGGAATTTATAGATGGAAAAGTAATTCACCACCGAGATTATTTTGATATGGGTGAGATGCTCTATGAGGGTGTCCCAATACTCGGGCAAATAGTGCGGCATCTAAAAGCGAGGCTGTAACCATGACTGTTAACAAACAAGTATTGATAACCGGGGCAAGCTCAGGCATTGGAAAGCAGCTTACCATTGATTACGCGAATGAGGGCTGGAAGGTAGTCGGCTGTGGGACAAATACAGAGAGGTTAAAAGCCCTGAAAGATGCACATGACAATATAGAGGTTATAAAATTTGATATTACTGACAATGATGAAGTTCATGACAAGCTATCTACACTCGGCAGTGTTCCCAGCTTAATTATTCTTAATGCAGGGACGTGTGAATACATTGAGCATGGAAAAGTTGACGTGGCATTATTCCGTCGGGTTTATGAAGTCAACATTTTTGGTTTACTTAATTGTATTGAAGCCCTGCAGTCGTCATTTAACGATAGTACACATCTCGTTGTTATTGGTTCAACTGCATCATATATCCCTCTACCAAGGGCCGAAGCGTATGGCTCGTCTAAGGCTGCTGTGGCGTATATTGCCAATACACTGGCAATTGATTTGGCGCAGCAAGGGGTAAAGGTCAGTCTTGTTAGCCCTGGTTTTGTCAAAACGCCATTGACCGATAAAAACGATTTTGTCATGCCGATGTTAATGTCTCCGGAATTTGCATCAGAAAAAATTCGAGAAGGTATATCTGCAGGAAAAAAAGAAATTCACTTTCCGCTTAAATTCAGCTTTTTTTTGAAGCTTATCGCTCTATTACCGATTAGGTTGCAATTGGCTACCGTAAAACGTATGACAAGGAAAACCGTATGAAAATAGCAATTATAGGCAGTGGAATATCAGGTTTAACGTGCGCACATTATTTGGATAAACAGCATGATATAACCGTTTATGAAGCCAATGACTATATTGGTGGTCATACAGCAACCGTCGATGTTGACGTTGCCAGTGGTAAATATGCTATTGACACTGGGTTTATTGTATTCAACGACAGAACATACCCGAACTTTGAACAACTTCTCGCAGAAATAGGAGTGTGTGGTAAACCAGCTGAGATGAGCTTCAGCGTTCAAAATACCTTAAATGGTCTCGAATATAATGGACACCATCTGATGTCTATGTTTGCACAAAAAAGAAATATTTTAAACCCAACATTCTATCGGTTTATCTCAGACATTCTACGTTTTAATAAGCTAGCGAAAGAAGTGGATTTGGCCATAGAAATGAGCCAAACCCTTGGTGAATTCCTGAGTGCTCATAAGTTCAACCGATATTTTTGTGAGAACTACATTCTACCGATGGGGGCCGCAATATGGTCATCAACACTGTCCGACATGCGCCAGTTTCCCCTAAACTTTTTTGTTAGGTTTTTCCGAAATCATGGTTTGCTGGACGTCACGAATCGTCCGCAATGGTACGTGATCCCCGGGGGATCACGTGAATACGTAAAACATCTTATTGTTCCTTTCAAAAACAAAATACGGCTGTCATGTCCAGTCACTTCAGTCAAGCGAACACATGGTAAAGTCGCCGTCACTGCGAAAGGGGTCTGCGAAATCTATGAGCATGTCATTTTTGCCTGTCATAGCGATCAAGCCCTGAAAATGCTTTCTGACTCCACAACGATAGAAGATGAGATATTGGGTGCGCTTAAGTATCAGAAAAATGAGGTTGTGCTCCACACTGACGAGTCGTTATTGCCAAAGCGCGAAGCTGCGTGGGCCTCTTGGAATTATCACTTGGGTAATAATGAAAATGGTCAATGGGAAGATAAGCAGACGACGCTGACTTATAACATGAATATTTTGCAAGGTATTGAGGCACCTGAAACATTTTGTGTGACGCTAAATCAAACCGAGCGAATTGCTGCTGAAAAGATCTTACGTAAATTCACCTATTCTCACCCCGTATTTTCTACTGACAGTATTCAAGCCCAGCAGTGCCGAGCAGACATAAACGGAGTCGATAATACATGGTATTGCGGGGCTTATTGGTACAACGGATTCCATGAAGACGGTGTGCGCAGTGCTTTAGATGTTGTTGAATTAATTCATAAGCTAACACTCAGTCAAAGCAGCCAATTAAACTGTCAACCAAATGGAGTTAGTCAACGGGTTGATACAGTGGCTTGGAGAGGGGAAGCCTGATGCGTAGCGGATTATTTTCTGGTGTTGTTAGGCATCGTAGATTTACGCCGGTGTCGCATCAGTTTCAATATCCAATGTTTATGCCTCTTATAAACCTTGATGAACTTGGACAACTTGAGAAGTGTGTGTTTGGTTTCGGTCAACATTGGTATCATTTTGCAAGATTCAAGGTTTCTGATTATTTGAGGGAGTCTGAACAGGTTAAGGCGTCTTTGGGGGGAGATATAAACGAACAAGCAGAGGCTTTAAAATCTGCCGTGCTTGCAAAGCTGCATGAACTTACCAATGAGCCTGTAGCTGGTGAAGTTGTCATGCTGTGTCAGTTACGCTATGCCGGGCTCTATTTTAGCCCATTGAACATGTATTACGTATTTGACGAGCAAGGTAAGTGGCGCTGGGTGTTAGCCGAGGTGAGTAATACCCCTTGGAATGAAAAGCATTACTATGCCATACCTGCAGTTGAACAATGGGATAAACGACAATGGCTTGAGAAAAAAGCGTTCCATGTTTCTCCGTTTAATCCAATGTCTCAGCATTACTATTGGAAATTGAAGGAGCCGATTTCAAAAGTCTTTCTTCATTTAGATATCCATGACACGGAAAGTGATATCAAGGTGCTCGATGCTACGGTGGCGCTGAAGCGGTTTCCAATGACATCTGCAAGCCTTTGGCGGCATTTAGCACAAACACCAATTCAAACAGTGAAAGTTGTATTTGGTATCTATTGGCAGGCATTTCGGTTATGGCTGAAAAAGGTGCCATTCTATTCGCATCCTCTAAGCCCCCAGTCATTGACTGCAGTAAGTAAAAATAAATCGTTCTCTCCATCAATGAAAAATAAGGAGTAGAGGCATCATGTTAAATAGTGAAGTGAGCCAAGGAGCCTTAGCCCTTACAGGAACAGACCGTATTGCTAGAAAAGTCATCTTCAGTTTTTTGGCACAGCTAAGAGGCTGCGGTTTAATGGTGTCAGAAGTAAGTGGCGAAACCCACCAGTTCGGTGATAGGACTGGTGATATCCAAGCCCAATTGATTGTTAAGCATCAAGGGTTTTATAAGCGGATTTTAGATGGCGGTAGTATCGCTGCGGGTGAAGCTTATATAGACGGTTGGTGGGATTCACCAGATTTGACACAGGTTGTACGGGTACTAGCAAGGAATTTGCCTATCTTAGACAGTATTGAATCAAAGGTGGGGTGGATTACATCGCTCAAAGATAAGTGGCTCCACTACACAAGGCGCAACAGCAAACAGTCTTCAAAGAAAAATATTCTAGCTCATTATGATCTGGGTAATGAGTTCTACCGTACCTTTCTAGACGAGAACATGCTTTATTCGGCTGCTATCTATGATGGTGATGAGACCAGCCTATATCAAGCGCAGTTCAATAAGATGGACAGGCTATGTAAGCAATTAGACCTCAAGCCTGAAGACCATCTTTTAGAGATCGGCACGGGGTGGGGAGCCATGGCTATACATGCTGCCAAACATTATGGGTGTAAGGTAACGACGACTACGATTTCAGATGCTCAGCACCAATGGGCTAAGTCAAGAATTGAACAGGAAGGCCTCAGCGATAAAGTCACTTTGCTGTTGGATGACTACAGGGATCTAGAAGGTAAGTACGACAAAATCGTATCTGTTGAGATGATTGAGGCTGTTGGCAAAGAGTATTTGACCACTTACATCCAAAAGTGTCAGTCACTACTTAAAGATGATGGTTTGCTTGCGATACAAGCAATCACAATCACTGACCAACGATATGATAGTTACAGTAAAGGTGTGGATTTTATACAAAAATACATTTTTCCTGGCGGCTTTTTACCCTCAGTGACGGTGTTATCGCAACACCTTACTCAGCATTCCGATTTCGTTATTCGTGATTTGAAAGATATGGGCATGGATTATGCGAAAACCTTGTCTGACTGGCATAAAGGCTTCAATGACAATATTGATTTATATATGAAGCAAGGTTTCGATGAACGATTTATTAGAATGTGGCGTTTCTACCTTTGTTATTGTGAAGGTGGGTTCTTAGAAAGAAGTATCAGCACTGTTCAGCTGGTTGCTAGTAGAGGTGGGTGGCGGATTTGATACAAGACTAAATCGCCATCAATGCCATGTTGAACAGTAAAGGTGATGAGAATGTCTGGTAAGAAGCTTTTGTTGGTAGGCCTACTCTTTAATGTTTATTGGTTAATAGCAGTGTTAGGGCAACAGGCTTACGTGTGGGTACTTGTGCTACTTTTTTCAGCCTGCTGGTGGTCATTTCCATTAATGGGTCGATATGCGTTTTCAATTGCTTGTGCTGGAATATTAATGGATTGCACCCTCAGTGCTTTTAATATTTTCGAATTCCAAACAGCATTGATTCCATTTTGGTTAATTATGCTCTGGCTAGGGTTTGGAGCATTTGTTTGGTATATGAAAGAGACAATCGTCAAGCAGTCAGTCTTTTTCATTGGCATGCTAGGTGGGGTTGGTGGGGCCATGAGTTATTTCGCTGGTTATCGTCTTCAAGCCGTGCAATGGCCGTTTGGCGTTGAACTCACGCTACCTATTTTGTTTGTTAGTTGGTTTTTATTCTCAATGGCAGTAGTCACTATGATAAGACGCCAAGAGTTGTGTGAAGCATCATAGCTATTCGCGTTTCAACTTCATTCTTCTATGTATTTAATGATGCCCTTACGAGGGGGACGTATGAAACAACGGTGCTCCAACTTCATTCGTATTGTTCCTTTAATCATTTTTATCAACTTATTCTCTGTGAGTGTTAATGCTTCGACCCCTTGGCAGATATGGCCTGCGGTTGGCAATGCGCAATTAACGTGGGGTCCATGGATTATCTATGATTCAGAGTTGCGCTCACCTGATGGTGTATATCAAGGTGAGGGCGATGAGCTTGCTCTGGTCATTCGCTATCACCGTAATATTGATAGTGAGGACCTCATTGGTGCAACAGATGATCAGTGGCAACACCTTGGGGTTGAACCATCAAAACGAAGTCGCTGGATAAATAAGCTAGAACAGATATGGCCAGATGTTAAAAAGGGTGACCGGCTGATATTTGTGATGAATGGTAACCAAGGGGCTTTCTTCCAAGACAATCGTCAAATAGGGGTATTGCAAGATTTCGAAATGTCACAGTCGTTTCTTCATATTTGGTTGTCTCCGAATACGGCATATCCAGAAATCCGCCATCAATTAATTGGTAAACGTTAAGGCTCAGTGACTATGAAATTAATGATAAAAATTGGGTGGGTCGTGATGTGTTTGTTTGGGCTTCTAGGCTGTAGTACTTCTATTGATGATTATCAGAATACTAAGCCGGTATTTAACTTATTCAGCTATTTCGATGGTGATATTACGGCTTGGGGTATGTTGCAAGATCGAAGTGGAAAACAGACAAGGCGCTTTGCTGTTGATATCAAAGGGACTGTAGTCAACGACACATGACACTTGAAGAAGATTTCACTTTTGATGATGGTGAGCAGCAACGCCGGATATGGGTGATAATACAACAACCTGATGGCACATATACTGGACGCGCCGACGATGTTGTTGGTGAAGCAAGAGGTGTAGCCTTAGGCAATACATTACATTGGCAATATGTTCTTCGTGTACCTGTTGGTGATACATCTTACGACATAACATTTAATGATTGGATGCATTTACAAGACGATAAGTATTTGTTTAATTCTGCAAAAATGACTAAATGGGGTTTTACGGTGGGTACTGTGACTCTGTTCTTCGAAAAGCTGAACTGAGCCCTTAGCTTTGCCCCCTTGACATCGCAACGATTCGCTTCAGGATCCAACGAAGTAACAAAGGAATATTTTCAACATTTTCTTGCTCAATGAAGTTTATCATTGCAAGTGCAACATCAGGTTTAGCCTGCCGCTTCAGTGCACGTTGAATGATTTTTTTCGGAGCAACGGGTGAATCCATTGGAATGTTGGCCAATTCTCGAAATAGTGGTTCGAAACCGTTGAAAAAAAGGAAATGCTCAATGTCCTTTTTGGGTAATACGGTCAGGCGGTGGCGCTCAGCTTCCTTGCCCAAAATATTTCTGACAGTATCTGCATATTTTTTCCCTGCCATATCCCCATCAGCAACCAAATGCCATTCAATACCAAAGTGACGTGCAACTTTAATGAGCGGTTTTAACCCACTTTGCGCAAACTCGATGATCTGGACACCTTCTGCAGCTAGGTTATAGCCGCATATCCTAGCCAGTTCATTAAACAGCCAAACTTCAGTTTCTCCTTCTACCAATAGCCATGCTCGCGCAAAGAGGGCGCTAGGTCTATGAACTCGCAGGTGGAAAGTGACACGTCGTTCTTCGTCCCGACTCAGGCGGTGTTCAACAATGGAATAAACCTTGGTTTTGTTCGGTTTTCTGATGAGTTTCTTTACACTTTCTAACGGTACAACAGAACAGAGATCGGGGCTGTTTGTGGTGAGCATCTTTTGCATTGGCATTTTACTGATAAATGTCCATGCTTGGTGAAGAATAGTGGGATGCAACCGGCCTTCTGGATCTTCAAAGATCATGATCGGCCTTGAAATACGTTTAAGTTCAACAGGGCCCCTTGCTCGAATAAATGCATTAAGTAGTCCCATTAATACTAATCGGCTTTGTTTGGTGGTTTCAGGCTCCGTGAGTTGTTCGAGAGGATTAATTGCGTATTGAGCCCGTTCAGGAAAATGGGCCCGGTCAAAGTTTGGGCTACGGTAATGCGGCGTAAAAGCAAAGTAGTGATCAACGAGCGTATGCAGTGCATTGATACTACTTTTAATCTCTGCTTGGCTTACATGGCCGGGCTTAGTCATTAATCGCCGGCATGTATTATCGAGTCGCCGCTGGATCCGGGCATTATCACCAATTCGTCGCTCTATGTTCCCGTTATTGTGGCTATTCCCATTCCCATTTCCGTTTATAGGTCGATGTTCTCGCAGTCTACGTGCATCGCGTATTCTTACGATTGGGTGCAACACCATTAATTGTTTTGCGAGTTTTTCGCTATCGTCACAATCAATGGGTTCGCCATGTTTGTTAAGGAATCGGCGCTGTGTCGTTATTTTGTCTTCTTTAACACTACTGGTTATTTGATAAAGCAGCTCCCTGCATTGGTCTCTATTTTTTACCCAGACCGGAGCAAAAGCTTTGTAGCGTCTTGCCTTATGCTCACCAGGGTAATCTTCCTGCCAGTGGAGGATAATATTAAGGTGGCTCATTTTGGCATGGGAAGCACTGTAATCAACATGGAAGTCGTCAAATTGGAAGGTATGAAATGTTGCATCTGGTGAAAGGGCGATGTCGAGAGCATCCAGTAAAGAGGACTTACCCCAAGCATTTTCACCTATGAGAACAGTGAGCTCATCGAATGACAGTGATAATCGCTTAATGCCACGAAAGCCAGAAATCTCAATACGTTTTAACTGCATAGCCACCTCAATAGATGAACAGGAACAAACAGAGACGCTCCATCATTTGCTAACCCATACTTTAAGCCTATCTCATCAGGTGCTGATCTGACGATGTATTTGTCACAATATTGAAAATTTAACTGCTTGAAAGGGAAAGGGAAACTGCTTGTTGTCTGGTTATCGAGTTGCTATAGTCCGCTATTAATAAAAAAGACTAACTTATTGATTATCATGGAGATGTCAGATGGCTAAAATTATTCACTCAATGGTACGCGTCGGTGACTTAGATAAGTCATTGAAATTCTATAAAGAGGCATTGGATCTGGATGTTGCTGAGCGTCTTGACTTTGAAGGCTTTAGCTTGGTTTACCTTCGTAACGACGAAAATGATATGGAGCTTGAATTGACGTGGAATGAAGGTACTGAAAGTTATACTCACGGCAGCGGATATGGTCATATTGCCGTCGCGGTTGATGAGCTGGAATTGGAACACCAGAAATTGACGCAGCTAGGCTATGAGCCTGCGGACATTAAAGAATTTTTCCGTGATGGCCAATTGTTGGCCAAGTTTTTCTTTGTTCAGGATCCTGATGGCTACAAAATTGAATTCTTGCAACGTCATGGACGCTATCAATAATTGATTGATAGCGTCTACGGTACGCATCATAGTCAAGATAAAACCACGCTACTCCGGCGTGGTTTTGTGTTTCTCTTTGTGGGTTATCCGCTTATAAACTTTCCGGATCGCAAGTCCTGTTGCTATACCTATGATGATAAATAAAATGGCAACCGCACCTGATGGAGAAAATGCCGGTAAGGCGATGAGAAGTTGTGAATCATTACCGCCTAAGGCCAGTGAAGCGCCTAGCCCCATGATGGTACCTGCAAATAAATGGGCTAGAAGCTGTTTGACTCGAAATTGAAAATCGCTCAGTGGAAGCCTGCTTTTAGAGCCAATAGCCATACCAGCCACTAAGCCTGTAATAATGAAATACCGATCAAGTGCTGGCCAGTTCTCCGAATTATGGTGATAAAAGCTATAAGAGATGTCTTTCAGCAATTGACTTGGTGACCATTGCGGTTCGATAAGGGATAAGAGGCTTGCCGTTATTCCAAAGAACATCACGCCGAACATCAACATTCGTCGTTCAGTTGAAGTTTGAATGACAGTGATAAATAGCATCAACAAGAGAGGGATTAGAATCGGTAAAATAGGGGTATGTATCGCGTCAAGTGGCTGGTAACTAATGGGCGGGGTGAGTGTAGGTAGCAACAACCAGCCAGCGATCCAACCAAAAATGGTTGCCAGCATATAAAAATGACCACTTGCCAACTTAGAGATAGTCGAGATTGAACAACCTTTGTTTAAAGCGGCACCCAGGCCAAATAAGAGCCCGCCCAATAAAAAATGAAAGGTGCCATCAAAGCGAGTGGACAAAAAAGGAACCCATTCCTTTCCAGTGAAGGGAACAATGAGCCAATACCAGAAGCCGCAGCACAGTATCGCCAATAGAAAAGCAGGGCGGCGAGCAATTAATTCATGTACTCCGCGTACCATACAAAGGCCCGTTCTTTGGGCGAGATACCCCACTAGGATGGCAAGCAAGATTGCGACTATTGATAGCACCATCATCATTCGCCTGTCATTGATTTGATATAGCTTTAAATATACTACGGAATCGTGGATGTGATCTTGTTGACGCTCTTTGGTGTAATCAATAAACAATCACTCATAAAAATCTGAGATTGAACAGGTTTTGAGATAAGATAGCGTTTCCCTATCTGTGGAGGCCAACAACGCTTTATGACACAACATCATCGCTCGGCAAAGATAACTATTGCCCACATTAATGATACCCACTCACATTTTGAGCCATCGACCATCGCTTTGCAGATCCCTCTGGATACGGCAGAGTCGCCAATGTCGGTGTTTGCGAGTTGTGGTGGTTTCTCTCGGGTATCTTCTGCGGTGAGAGAGGTAAAGAAACAGGCGCTGTTACAAGGCCGTGAATTTATGTTTGTTCACGCGGGTGATTGCTTCCAAGGTACATTATTCTTTTCACTGTACAAAGGCACCGCGAACGCAGAACTGCTTAATGCGATACAAATAGAGGCGATGGCGCTGGGAAACCATGAGCTTGATATGGGCAACCAGATGGTTGCTGACTTCATGGATCTTACCCATTTCCCGCTGCTGGCAGGAAACTGGGATTTGTCTAAAGAGCATCAGGATAAGCCCAACCCTCTGTTGCCTAAACCCAATGTATTGGCCTACGACAACGTAAACGACCATGCTAAGTACCTCGTTAAAGAGGTTGATGGCGAGCCAGTCGCCATGTTTGGCTTAGCGATTGAAAACATGTCAGGTATCGCCAATCCAGACCCAGACACCCAGTTCCTCAATGTCACGCTGGTGGCACAGAGAACGGTTAATGCTATACGTCGTGCGGGGATCAATAAAATTGTTGTCCTCAGCCATCTCGGCTATGAGCGAGATTTGGAGTTGGCGGGGCAGATTGACGGTATTGGCGCGATCATTGGTGGGCACACCCATACGATGCAAGGCGACTTTAGCAATATTGGTTTTAGTGTTTCTGATGAGTATGCGGTACAAATCAACGGCACCTGTGTGGTTCAGGCGGGTTGTAATGCGTTAGCGCTGGGACAACTCGAACTCGACTTCAATGCAGACGGGTCGATTGCGAAAGTGGCAGGTAAAAATCAATTATTGCTAGGCAGGCAATTCACCGTTGATGCCAGCCGGAGTGAGCATTTAGACGATTCTACTCACCAAATGGTGAAAGACTACCTTTATGCACAAGAGAATATCCGCTTTTGTGTCAAAGATCCGCATATAGAAAACTTGCTAAACCAACATTACCGGCCAGCTGTTAGAGAACTTCAGACCAAAAAAGTGGCGGTGTTGACAGAGCCACTACGCCATATTCGGGTTCCAGACCAAAAAGGACCGAGTCAAATAGCGCCCCTCGTGGTTGACAGCTTCGTTTGGTCTTCACGACAGCGTGGGTATGCTGTGGACTTCGGTATTCATAACGCGGGCGGGGTCAGAGCTTCATTGCACGCCGGGCCGATCACTGCTGCAGATATATCAGGCCGCCTGTTGCCATTTGCAATAGGGCTAATGGTTTATGAAGTCAGTGGTAAACAATTGCGAGCTGCACTTGAAGGGGCCATTAATAATGCCATTGATAACGGTGTTGAAGGCACGGGAAGTGGCAGCTTCCCCTATACGTCTCGTTTGAAATATACCTACCGTTGCTGTGCACCGAAAGGAGAGAGGATTGAGGCGTTACAACTGTATAGAAACGGTGCTTGGGAGGATATCCAAGAGGCTTCAGTTTACTTGTCAGTTTCTTCTGGATACACGGCAACAGGAAAAGAGGGCTATGGTGCGCTTTTAAACACCAAGGTTGAGCCTATTCCATTGAATATAACGATGGCTGACGCCTTTGAAGAGTACGCAAGAAACCGAGAGTCCTTTGGTGCGTTTGAGCAGACAATGATTAACTTTATACCGTGCGGCTGTGAACAAGAACATGTTGCCTAGATAACATGTACTGAAATTGTATAAATCCGGTAGTTCATCTACCGGATTTTTTTATTTAATAAATACGTTTTTGTTGATAATGAGATATTCGTTACAGCTTTATTAAGGCTGGTGAATGTTATGGGATCTTTGTGGTCATAATTGCTGAGTCTTATTTTGTGAATTAGCACTGAGTAAATCTGGAGTCAGGGATGAATAAAGACTGGGGTGATGTAGCTATGATAGTGGGGTGGATATCCGCGTGGGGTTTACTGATACATTTTATGCCATCGGCAGGGATGTAAGGCAGGAAATATATTGCCGAGCATTATTAATACCCGGCAGTTTTATAAGGCGGCTATCTGAGTCTGTTAATTAAGCCGTTAACGTCTCAACAGATTCAGAGTTAGCGACTTCCTTCGACAAGCGGTAAGCAGCGAGATCTTCAATGGTCAGCACTGGCATATTGTGAATTTTGCCGAACTCAATGACTTCTGGAAGACGTGCCATTGTACCGTCAGGGTTTGTCAGTTCGCACAGTACACCGTAAGGCTTCATTCCCGATAAGCGCATTAGATCGACCGTTGCTTCGGTATGGCCGCGTCGAGCTAATACACCTTCTGGGTTAGCCTTCAATGGGAAAACGTGGCCAGGGCGACTGAGATCCGCAGGAACGGCATTATCGGCGATTGCTGCTTGGATCGTTGTTACGCGATCAGCGGCGGAAACACCCGTTGTCACACCTTTGGCCGCTTCGATTGTAACCGTGAAGCCAGTTTGGTTCGCACTCGTGTTGTTTTCGACCATCATAGGTAGTTCTAGTTGTTTAACGCGCTCGTCAGTTAAGCACAGGCAAACAATGCCAGAACACTCACGGATCATCAGTGCCATTTGCTCGCTGGTTAATGTTTCCGCAGCAAAAATGATATCACCTTCGTTTTCACGATCTTCATCGTCAACAACCAACACACCGCGACCTTGACGGATAGCTTCGAGACCAGCTTCAACACGTTCAAATGCAGAGCCAAATGGGGTAAGTAGAGACTGATTCATGGTAAGAAACTCCTAAAATTAATATTTACCAGAATCAGGGCATGGAAAGTCAGCAAGCACAGTCACACAAGTAACTGGCAAGAAAAAATACACAGCGCCACTGTGAAGTGGCAACACTGCATAAAAGATCCTTGTCCGTTTGATAGACAAGTACTGTACTGAGATCCTCTTTCATCCGGACTCTAACCGTCGGCTCTGGACTGGAAAGGCGCTGCCTTTTTGTACCAGATCTGCTGACCTTATGACTTGAAAAATCAAGAAATAAGCGCTCGCGGGCTTTCCTAATAAGGACTACCGCCGGTGGGGAATTTCGCCCCGCCCTGAGAATTCATTTGCACTATAAGGAAAACAAAAATGGCGTGCAAGATGGTTAGACCTATTTATTTGATAATTTTGACATCAGGCATTCGATTTCACACCCAATGTTATTCTGTGTTGTTGGTTTGAGGTGAAAGATGGCGAGTTGTAATGTAGTTGTTTATCCACCTGACAAATAAAGGTAGGGCGTAAGTTGGAATTTGTAGCGCGCCGAGCAGTATCAGAAACTCTGGACCTAAATAGGTACCAGCGACGGTAAAGGTTAATAGTACATTCCGGTTTGATGAAGTGATAGCGGCCAGTAGTGCGACATCTTTGCCTTGGCGAAGGTAAACAAGAATGCAGGAAATAAAAAATAAGAAGCACAGACAAAAAGAGATAAAAATGTAGTTTATTGCAAGTGAAGGGCTGCTATCAAACGCTTCTCTTAATGGACCAACAAGACCAAACGGAAACGTAAACACTAAAATAATGGTGACCTGAGATAGCTTGCCGTGCACCCTTGTTAAGGTAGGCCGAGGTACAAAGTGATAAACCAACGCAGAAAATGCCATAGGACAAGCGATGAAAACAACCAAACGGATGAGGTAGCTAGTAATGTCCAATGAAAACTCATCATCCTGGAATATAAGCAGGTTTACGTAAAGAACGACTGGCATTAAAAGTGTGGTTGTTATCGTCATTGCCATTGCTGTCAATGCATTTAGCCCAATTGAGCGCGCAATTGCAGGTGTAGCGAATAAAGAGCCTGTAGCAGAGACGGCGGCAATTGATATTAACAAAGAGTCAGAAGCACCGAATAAGGCTGCGAGTGAACATGATATCACCGTCATCACGACGCTATGTAGTAGCGTGTAAATCCAACAGTTTTTCTCTTTCAATACCTTCAGTAAGGCCTTTTGTTCGATGCCAAGAAGAGTGAATAGCATGAGAAAGAACAATACATAAGGCAAAACCGGAAAGACAACTAGTGAAGCCTCAGGCCAAATAAAACCAGCTAAGGTTGCCACTATAAGTAATACCGATGAATGTTTGGAGATAAAGGACAGCATCGCAAAATTCCATAATAACTGCGTGTTGATTTATTGTTACGGGAAAAGCGACTGATGTGCAAGAGAATCGGTCAATAAGCAAAAATTATTCAATTAACGTTTGTTTATTCACAAACTCAACATGATTTTTCAGGCGGGGGATTGTTGGGTTAACAGTTATTTAACGCATTACAAAAACTAATCCTTTTGTGGAAATATTGTCACTTTTGGTTGTAATCTAATCAGCATAAAATAATTGTAGTTGATTAAAAATACTAACGAGAGGCAATCATGGCACAGGCAATGAATTTTGACACCATCGCAACCCCAGACGCAATGGACCAAAAAGCCTATGCGGTAACTTTCAAAGGATTGATTGCACACGCATTTGATATTGTATTTGGTCGTAAAGGAGTATCAAAGCAATACAACGTTTCAGACCTACCGGTACACATTCAAAAAGATATCGGCATGTACCGTTAAGTCACTGATAGAAAGAATACTAAAGCGCTGGTCTTCCGGCGCTTTTTTGTTCCTGTCGTTAAGTCACTCCATGTTTAAAGAGATTATCCAAGCTTATCTGAATGCTGTGCAAAATATTATACCGTGAAACTGTTTTAGGTTTTCATTACCAGCAGGATTAGCGGTAAAAGAACAGATATCCAAGAATTTAATCTTGCTTTCATACTTTTTTATTAGATTATGGCATCATGTCACTGTATCAGAGCGATTTTTGGAGATAATTGAAGTGGGATTCTTCTCAAAGTTATTTGGATTTAGCAAACAAGAAACGAAAGCGGCTAATGTGGAACCGATTGAGTACGAGGGCTATTTGATTTACCCAGAGCCGAAGGCTGAAGGGGGGCAGTTCCGTATTGCTGGTCGTATTTGCAAACATTTTGGAGATGAAGTGAAAACGCACATGTTTGTCCGATCTGATTTGTTATCTTCCAAAGCAGATGCTGAGTCTTTCATGGTAAATAAAGCAAAAATGTTTATCGATCAAACTGGCGACAAGATGTTCGGTTAACCTTTTTCTTCTGGCCTGCTAGTTACCTCTACCACTAGCAGGTATTTCCAAAAGGTAGAGAGAGCTGCAACGAATGTATGTAGTGCAACACTCATCAGGGAAAGATGTTTGTTTTTATACTCTTCAACGGACTAACCTCATTTCCCCGATGTTTTAAACAACAAAAACACTATTCAGATTGCTGATAATGGATGTTTATGAAGTCAAATTAAGAAAAGTTAGTGATTTATGTATTGTTGAGTGCATGCATTATTAACTTTATTTGTGGTTTGACCTCTGTCCAGGTGTTGTAAACGTTATTTTCTTACTGTTAGAAGGTAACATTTGTTATGTATAACAATGCTTATGTAATTAAATTTTGTATTTCGACTACAAATTGCTTGATATTATGCTCGTGGTTGGATAAAAAATTGTTACTTATTTGCCGTAATTTAGGGATTAATAATGCAAATTGGTGTACCTAAGGAAATACTCGCCAATGAAACGCGAGTAGCTGCGACGCCGAAAACGGTTGATCAGCTGTTAAAAATGGGGTTCAGCGTCGCTGTTGAGACAAATGCGGGTATTCTTGCTAGTTTTGATGACGCTGCTTTTGAAGCTGCAGGGGCGACAATCGTGTCAACAGAAGATGTTTGGTCTTCTGACTTGATTTTTAAAGTGAATGCTCCTCAAGTTAATGAGAAAACAGGGGTTGATGAGCTTGAGCTGATGAAAGATGGCGCTAGTATTGTTAGCTTCATTTGGCCTGCTCAAAACGCTGAACTACTTGAAAAACTGTCTACCAAAAATATCAATGTGATGGCGATGGACTCGGTTCCTCGTATCTCTCGTGCTCAGGCATTGGATGCGTTGAGTTCGATGGCTAACATCGCGGGTTATCGTGCTGTTGTTGAATCTGCACATGAGTTTGGTCGCTTCTTTACCGGCCAGATCACTGCGGCGGGTAAAGTTCCACCAGCTAAAGTACTCGTGGCGGGGGCAGGTGTTGCCGGCCTTGCCGCTATCGGTGCTGCAGGTAGCTTGGGTGCTATCGTTCGCGCTTTTGATGTGCGACCTGAAGTAAAAGAACAAGTCGAATCAATGGGCGCTGAGTTCTTAGAAGTGGATTATAAAGAAGACACTTCAACGGGCGATGGTTACGCTAAAGAGATGTCAGACGAGTTTAACAAAGCAGCTGAGCGCCTATACGCAGAGCAAGCGAAAGACGTCGATATTATTATAACTACCGCTCTTATCCCTGGCCGTCCTGCACCTAAGTTGATCACCAAAGAAATGGTTGACTCAATGAAGGCGGGGAGTGTGATTGTTGACCTTGCTGCGGCAAACGGCGGTAACTGTGCCTATACCGAGGCTGATAAAGTTATCACCACTGATAATGGTGTGAAGATTATTGGCTATACCGACATGGTTGGTCGTCTTCCTACTCAATCTTCACAACTTTACGGTACAAACCTCGTCAACCTTGTAAAGCTTCTGTGTAAAGAAAAAGACGGTAATATTGATATCGACTTTGATGATGAAGTATTACGTGGTTTAACCGTGATCAAAGAAGGCGAGATTACCTGGCCTGCGCCACCGATCAAAGTTTCTGCTGCGCCCCAGCAGCAAGCCCAACCTGTTCAGGCTCCTGCTGAAAAAGTAGAAGAACCGTCCTCGCCGATTAAAAAGTACGGCTTAATGGCTGCAGGTATTGCCGCGTTTGGTTGGTTAGCTAACTATGCACCCGCAGAGTTCCTTTCCCACTTTACGGTATTCGTTTTAGCCTGTGTTGTAGGCTATTACGTGGTATGGAATGTTACCCATGCTCTTCATACACCGTTGATGTCAGTAACTAATGCCATTTCTGGCATTATTATCGTTGGTGCATTGCTGCAGATTGGGCAAGGGATAGGAGTGGTCACTTTCCTTTCGTTTATTGCCGTCTTAATCGCGAGTATCAATATCTTCGGTGGATTCACCGTTACCAAGCGCATGCTTGAAATGTTCCGTAAAGATAAATAAGGAGTAACACATGTCTGCAGGAATCGTACAAGCGGCATACATTGTTGCTGCGGTACTATTTATCATGTCGTTGGCGGGTCTTTCTAAGCAAGAAACTGCACGTGCTGGTAACTATTACGGTATTGCCGGTATGGCAATCGCTTTAATTGCAACGATCTTCGGCCCCGATGCTCAAGGTACTGGCTGGGTCATTCTCGCCATGATCATTGGTGGCGCAATTGGTATCTATTACGCTAAAAAAGTTGAAATGACCCAGATGCCTGAGCTGGTGGCCATCCTACACAGTTTTGTGGGTATGGCAGCCGTACTGGTGGGTTTCAATACTTATCTCGATCACGGTGAATTAACAGGGGCACTGTTAAATATCCATTTGGTTGAAGTTTTCCTTGGTGTGTTTATTGGTGCGGTAACATTTACCGGTTCCGTCGTGGCTTTCGGTAAACTAAGCGGGTCAATGTCATCTAAAGCACTCATGTTGCCACATCGTCACAAGTTAAACCTTGCAGCAATTGTTGTGTCGTTCTTACTCATGGTGATGTTTGTTAAAGCAGAAGGTTCGATATTCGCACTGATTGTTGTGACCTTGATTGCTTTTGCTTTTGGATACCATTTAGTTGCTTCTATCGGTGGCGCGGATATGCCCGTTGTTGTTTCAATGCTGAACTCGTACTCGGGTTGGGCAGCAGCAGCGGCAGGCTTTATGCTCGCGAATGACTTACTGATCGTAACGGGCGCCTTGGTGGGTTCTTCTGGTGCAATTCTGTCTTACATTATGTGTAAAGCCATGAACCGTTCATTTATCAGTGTTATTGCTGGTGGATTTGGTAGCGATGGTGCGGCACCGACAGAAGATGTTGACCATGGTGAGCACCAAGAGGCATCTGCTGAAGAAGTCGCTGAAATGCTGAAAGATGCACGTTCTGTCGTTATCACTCCAGGATATGGTATGGCCGTTGCTCAGGCTCAGTACCCTGTGCATGAGATCACCGATAAGCTGCGTAAAAAAGGTGTGGACGTACGTTTCGGTATTCACCCCGTTGCGGGTCGTTTGCCGGGTCATATGAACGTTCTTCTTGCTGAAGCTAAAGTGCCGTATGATATTGTGTTGGAAATGGACGAAATCAACGATGACTTCGGTGAAACGGATGTTGTCTTGGTTATCGGTGCTAACGACACGGTTAACCCTGCTGCAATGGAAGACCCGAACAGCCCAATTGCTGGTATGCCAGTATTGGAAGTATGGAACGCCAAACATGTTATCGTATTTAAGCGTTCGATGAATACGGGTTATGCGGGTGTTCAGAACCCATTGTTCTTCAAAGAAAACTCGCAGATGCTATTCGGAGATGCAAAAGAGTCTTGTAATAAGATCCTTGAGCATATCTAATTTAAGAGTCGTTACAATCTATTGATAGCAGCAAGGGAGCCTAGTGCTCCCTTTCTTTTTATATACCCAAGTGGCTTCAAGCTGCTTGGGTATATATATCAAGAACAAAACCGCCTAGTTGAATATCATCGACAGCTATAATTGTTTGTTAGTTTGGACAAAATAACGATAAGATTAAGTTATTACATGTAACTGCCGTTCTTCTATGTGGAATGTTTACATGATTTGAGTGCACATTTATCCATCAGGCTAATGACAAAGCCCTGACAAATAGAGAAAGTGGGGTGATAGACTTCTCGTATGAAAAAATTCGTCTTACTGTTCTCACTGCTGTTTGTCGGCACCAATACTGCGTCAGCAGAAAATTTACCCGAGCGCTTAAACGGCGTTCGGGCAGATCTATTAGCCAGTGATTCAGTTGCGACTTATGATTTCAGAAAGCTACAGGGCCAATTCCCTACGCAGTTGTTGTTACCGTCTTCGTTGTTACCGCAATCAGCAACGTATCCGCTGAAATCATTACAGCGTTTATATAACAGTTCGTTGTCCTGTAAGGGACCTTGGCCTGTTACACCGTTGTTGACTCAGCCGTTGGTTTTTACGCGTGCGATTTGTAACAACACGATCTTGCCTATTGGCTGGTTTGCGAGGGCTGGTTATATTCACCCCGGTGGTGGAAGTTATGCGTCAAGATACTTGATCAAGCATCCAAGTCTTGAAGAAAAGCTGGGGAATTTCCTCCATATTCAAGAACGAGATTTAGCGCCGACGAATACTGCTTTGGGCCGCTTACAGCGAATGAGCCGAGATGAGATACAGGTTTATATTGCTGGTGCAGAAGCTTTTATTTCAAATGGTGAACTTTGGATTCGTAATGGCAATGAGTATCATGTGTATGACCAACCTAGATGGTCGCCGGTCCTCAGTCAGTTTGATGTGAACTTCACTCGATTGAATACAACCAGCTTTTGTATACTGAAAAGCGGCAATATCTGTTGGGAAGAAGAAGATAAATCGCATCTGACTTTCTACCTTTTGGTAGGCTTGTTGGTGATCAACATAGGCTTATTGTTTGGTTGGGGGTTTTATCGGTGGCGCATCCGCCGCAGGGCAATGCAGGAGCGTATGTTGGTCCTTCAAATACTCACCCATGAATTGCGAACACCCATCGCAAGCTTGGCGATGACTGTGGAAGGATTTCGCAGACATTTTGATGCGCTACCAGAAACCCTATATGATGAGTTTAGGCGTTTGACCGAGGATTCTAGGCGTCTAAGACAACTTGCAGAGGCAAGTAAAGATTACTTACAAGCGAATCAACAAGAGCTAAGTGTACAACATGTTGATTCGTTTAATGAATGGGTTGAGTACCTGAGTGAGCCGTATGAAGTTACACTGGAGCTTGCTGAGGATCGCCCTGTAGATGTAAATATATATTGGCTGGGCACTTGTATCGACAATCTGTTGTCTAATGCCCACAAGTATGGCGTTAAGCCTGTAAAATTAACATCATCGTATTCGAACGGAAAACTTATTGTTAGCGTTTCAGATAACGGCCAGCTCGGTGCTAAAGACTGGGCAAGATTAAGAAAGCCATTCGTCAGCGAGCGCGGACTAGGGCTTGGGCTGACAATCGTAGAATCGATGATCCGAAGAATGGGAGGGCGAATGAAGTTAGTTGGCCCTCCGACAACTTTTATATTGGAGATACCGTGTGAATCAAACTCTGCTTCTGGTTGAAGATGACCGCAACCTTGCTGATGGTTTACTCGAGAGCTTAAGAGGGGCTGGTTACCACTGCCTCTATGCTGATTGCGCGTCTAACGTTGCTGAGCACTGGGCTCATGCAGATTTGGTCGTGCTTGACCGTCAATTACCTGAAGGGGACTCCCTCAGCTACCTGAGTGATTGGTTGAAGATAAAACAAGTGCCAGTGATCTTGCTGACTGCTATGGTTTCTGTTACCGACAAAGTGATTGGACTTGACTCGGGTGCCAAAGATTACCTTACCAAGCCGTTTGCGGAAGAAGAGCTGCTGGCGCGAATTCGTCTTCATCTTCGTTCTGGCGCCCCTGAAGCGGTGCCAAGTAATACGGTGACCGTAGGCGATATCATGATCGACTTGGATAGTCGCGAAGTTAATCAATCAGGTGACGCTGTCACTTTGACGCGTACTGAATTTGAGTTATTGGTATTCTTGGCTAAAAATGCTGGCCGTGTGTTTACACGTGATGAGTTGCTTGATCAGGTTTGGGGATATAATCATTACCCAACGACGCGGACTGTCGATACGCATATACTACAGTTGCGTCAAAAACTGCCAGGCATTGAGATCGAGACATTGCGTGGTGTCGGTTACCGAATGAAGTCTGCGTAAGTCGGATGTCCAACTTTTCCGTTACCTGTTCACTATTGATTTTGCATTCGGCGCTTTGGGCGCCGAATGCCTTAGCCAATTGGTTTGTGTCACAGGATGTGATTACCATGGCCCACCAAAAGTTACTCGAGGGTAAAACCAATGAGAGTTTTGGTGCGATGGTGCAAGCTTGGCAGCAATCGCCCAATATTGAATATCAAAACAACCTCAATAACTTGTTACAGCTTGCGATCACTGAAGATTGCGGGCGTAGCCTTGACGCAACAGCTTTGCCGCCTTGGCTATCGAGCTTAGTTATCCAGCGCGAAATGGTGCAGAATCAAAACCAAGTTTTGCCCCGTTTGGTAATTACAGGTACATCTGAACAGCGGATCACTAACATCGATTTCATTCGCTGGCCTGAGCAGTCAGTGCTTTCTGCAACCCCTAAAAGGGGGGAGGGAGGCTATTTTTCACTCGAAACCAAAAGGTTAGAAAAAGCGAGCAGTGAAGGGTTGTACCAGATGATCATCAGTGCAGATGGTGAAGAAAGCTACAAAACCTGGGTACTGCTAACTCGCCCTTTGGGTATACAGCGTATTGGGTGGGTTGATAGCCAAAACTGGCGAATTGAAAAGAATGGCCTTCCCGATAAAGCATGCCCGTCACCTGTACTCTCAATGAATATCTACGATCTCAATGATACATCGTGGACCCCGCTTTGGACGGAGAATGTTGATGGTAAGCTCCCAACGACACTGCCTGATTTTGATCTGCCTCAAGGACGGTACTGGTTGAGCGTCGGTATTGTTCAAAGTCGCTGGCAAGGGGAAATTGCAATTCGCGATATTCAAAGTATTACTAGGCCTGTAGAACATTCAGAAATGTAATTCATACATTAAGGCTATGATTATATAGATAATTAAATACATCTTTAATTTATTCTAAAAGATGTATTTTCATTGCAACTTTAAAGGTGTATTATTTATGCATGTTTAAAGTGGGTAATGAAACCATGATGCAAATCCTAGATAGCGAAAAAGAGCAAAAAATACTGCCGTTGTTTCGCTTAGCATTCCGTCCTTTTTTCTTAGCAGCCAGTATGCTGTCTGTTGTCTCGATGCTGCTGTGGGGGCTTTTCTGGGCCGGAAATGTTTCTTTGGCAAGCTATATGTATAGCAATCCTGTTTGGTGGCATAGTCATGAAATGCTGTTTGGCTTCACAGGCGCGATTATTGTCGGCTTTCTGTTGACCGCCGTGCAAAACTGGACCGGTAACCCTGGTGTAAGAGGCTGGAAACTAGCGGTTATTTTTGCATTTTGGCTGGTAGCCCGGCTGGGGATGTTCTCAAGTACACCCAACATCATCTGGATGATTGTAGATCTAGTGTGGATGCCTTTGGCGGCAGGATTTCTTGCTCACCCAATTATTATTCGTCGGCAATGGAACAATTTGTTTTTTGCACCTTTAATTGTACTGATGACGGCACTTAACGCTTTGTTTCATCTTATCGCGTTGGGGATGAGTGACATTCCATTACGCACAGCCTCGTTTGCTACGGTTATGGTGATCAGTGTTATCGTCCTAGTTGTTGGGGGTAGGGTGATCCCATTTTTTACTTGGCGTGGAACTCAGACAGAACAAATTACACGGATAAAATGGTTGGAACTTGGGGCTCTAGTGCCAAGTTGGTTGTTATTGATTAACGTACTGTTGCCAATACCGAGCCATATTTCTGAAGTGACATTACCCGTGTTGCTCGTTGCTACAGGGGTTATGCACCTTATTCGGTTTATGCGTTGGCGTAGCCTATCAACGCTCCGTGTGCCATTGCTTTGGTTGCTGCACTTTGCTTATTTAGCAATGGTAATTGGGATGTTGTTGCTCGCCATCCACTACTTGTTTGGAAGTGTGAGTTATAGTATTGCACTCCATACCCTGACTGTTGGTGGTATCGGCTGCATGATCCTAGCGATGATTGCCCGTGTCTCTTTGGGCCATACCGGGCGGGCATTGCAAATTAAACCGATCATAGTGGTTGCCTTCATTGCTTTGGTGCTAGCGACACTCGCTCGTACATTGCTTATTGCTTTGCAACCTATGCTGACTATTCAGGCATATGTTATTTCAGCAGGGTTATGGGCATTGGCCTTTGCTATTTTCACTGTTGTGTATTTCCCGATCTTATCTAAAGCACGTGTAGATGGTCGACCGGGTTAAATATCAGGTGACAACACCTGTGCAAGTCAATAAACTATGCGCTCAATTATTTCGGGTAAGATGAATTATGCTTAACAACGGTCCTACACTGACTCACGCACAGCAACAAGAAGCTGCTGATAAGATCCATGAGCTGATGGCTCAAGGGATCAGCAGTGGTGAAGCGATTATGATGGTCGCCAATGCAATTCGTGAAGCTGAAGCAAAAAAAGCGGACTCGGAGAGCGAACAGGAATAATTTGTCTTATCCCTGAAACGAATATTTGAAACGGGTGCCATTTGGCGCCCGTTTTTTCATCAAATCGTGCAATAAATCCCATTAGTTTATTACCAATTGAGTAAAATCTAACGTTGAAAGAGTGGATCGCACCCTCGCTTTCACCTTGGCCTTATTTTGTTTGGGTGTGGTCGTTGTCAGGTTTAGATGAAGGAGGGAAGGATGAATAACCGTTACCTCAAGGCTCGTACATTGGCCCGAGCCAAACACAAAGGACAAATGTACGGTGACGTTCCATATTATATCCATCTCGATGCAGTTTCTCGCTTAGCCAGCCCGTTTGGCACTGATGCGATGATTGCAGCTCAGCTGCATGACGTACTTGAAGACACTGAAACATCGATAGACGAGCTGGTCGCCGACTTCGGATTTCTTGTTGCTGATGCGGTCACTTATATGACCGATGACAAGCTTGAAAACCGGCAAGAAAGAAAGCATCACGTCAATCAGCGGTTGGCGGCATTGGACACCGTTGAAGAAGCGGCAAGAATTGCTTTAATCGTTAAAGCTTGCGATCGTCTAGCCAATGTAAGGGCGAGCTTGTATAGCAATCATCATTATTATCAGATCTACCAAGAAGAGCACCAAGCATTCAAGCAATCGGTATATCGTAAGGGACTCTGTGAAGCGATTTGGTGGGAGCTCGATAACCTATTACGTTTTTCCGAAGCATCATAAAAAAAGGGCTCAGTAATGAGCCCTTTTTATATTTCTGTAATTTATAACGATATAGAAATCTGTCTGTTATTCTTCGTCGTAAATTGTAGGGATCGGCTGGCGCTTGTGTTGTGTTGCCTTGTAGATCCCAACCAAGCGATCGGCAACAGACTGCTCAATAGCTTTGCCTTCTAGGAAATCATCAATTTGATCGTAGCTGATGTTGAGCGCGTCTTCGTCAGCTTTTTGCGGCGCAAGTTCTTCAAGATCCGCAGTCGGTACCTTAACCACGAGTTGCTCTGGTGCGCCAAGCTTTGCCGCTACCTGGCGAACTTGGCGCTTGTTTAGGCCAAATAGCGGAGCAAGATCACAAGCACCATCACCAAACTTGGTGTAAAACCCAGTGATATTTTCTGCTGAGTGGTCAGTACCTAATACAAGGCCGCCGACTAAGCCGGCAATTTCGTATTGTGCGATCATTCGGGTGCGGGCTTTAACATTGCCTTTCACGAAATCGATAGCACCCTGACACTCAGGAATAAGGCCTGTACCCTCTAGCGCCACTAGTGTATTCGCGTGAGTACCTTCTACGCCGTCTTTGATGTTCACGCTGACGGAATGACTAGGCTTGATAAATGATAATGCTAGCTGCGCTTCATCTTCATCTTTTTGCTCGCCATAAGGTAAACGTACAGCAATGAATTGATAATCATTGGTTTGATCGGCAGTATTCAGGCCTTCAACAGCGAGTTGTGCAAGGCGGCCAAGGGTGGTTGAATCAACCCCGCCACTGATACCCAAGACCAGTGATTTACATCCTGATTGTTTGAGTTTCTTCTGAATAAACGTAATTCGACGTTCTATTTCAAAGTCCGTATCAATTTCTGGTAATACGCGCATTTCGTCGCGGATTAACTGTTCCATAATGAATCAATCCTCAGGGACTTGCCCAGTTTGTAACCATATAGCATTATTTAATGCAAAAAAAAGATGAATTGCATTAAACCTTTTGCAAAATATGCGATAACTCTATGTAAGGATCAATCCTCTTACGCTAAATAAGTAAAATAATCAGTAAAACGGAACAAAAAAAGGACATTCCAGCCATGACAGCATCAATTGCCATTTTCGGTAGTGCGTTCAACCCACCGAGTCTTGGCCATAAGTCAGTGATTGAACGCTTAACGCATTTTGATAAAGTGATTCTACTTCCGAGCTTCAGTCATGCTTGGGGAAAACAGATGCTAGACTACGATGCCCGTTGTGAACTAGTTACAGCCTTTATTGAAGATTTGTCACAGGATAATCTCGAACTTTCAACGTTGGAGAAAGATATCGCGATAGGGGATGAAGCCATTACGACTTTTGCTGTGCTTGAAGCTTTCGAGAAACATTTTCCACAGGCAAACCTGACTTTCGTCGTAGGCCCTGACAATTTTCTTCACTTTGGCAAGTTCTATAAGGCTGATGAAATCACTCAGCGCTGGCAGGTGCTTGCGTGCCCGGAGACCGTGAAGGTACGGAGTACACAAATTCGTGAGGACATTGTCAATAGTCGCGAAATATCACATTTAACAACGAATAGTGTTGCTAAAATGCTTTGTGATAATGAGTGGTATGCCAAGTAAGCATTCTGGGGTGTTGGTTGTATTGTAGTGAGTGCGTTTAAGTAGTAATCATGATTGTGTTGAATTTATCTGCCGGGCTGTTGTTTTCAACAATATACTTTAATACTTCGACGTGTAACTCTGTCGTTGAATGCTCTCCACTCGACATATATGAAACTCATAGACATACCGAGACTTCACCGACACCGGCTATTAGTGAATGGAGAACGGTAGAGCAACCAAAAGAGAGTTTTTGGGATAACTGGGCTCGACAACTCGACTCTCCATTTTTATCTTCGAATGTATCATCAAGCTTTTATGGATTGGGTGTTTGGATGCCTGATAAGTTTGCTGACGATGATTTTCTGGATGTGGAAGAAGTCAAAGAGCTAATAAAAAAATACGGCTTGCAAATGAGTTTTGGTATTGGAGGGGAAAACGGCCAGTCACCGAGGTTAAGGTTTGACTATCGTTGGCATGATGACCGTAACTTAGAAGATGTGTTTATCCAAGTAGAAATCCCTTTTCAATAGCCCTTAGGTACTCTTCAATTCTCAATAACCTTCGAGGCAAGTTTATTTGCTTCATATCCTACTAATTCAGCTTCATAAAAAGAGAGTGCTTCTATTACCGGGAAGCGCTCTGTCATTAATGGCTGATCCCTTTCCGCAACATAGCTATGATGAACGACAGCGAACCCACTGGGGTAAGGGGTATTCCAAAGTTGGCTTTTCGCAACCAAACTTGAAGTGAGGAACTGTCCAATATAGGTCACTTTGTCAGCTGATACGTTGAAAAAAATGCCGAGGTTGTCATTCGATTTTGAACGAACCGTTTTGCGTCCGTTAGTCCCTTTGAATATAGCCTGATTAATTTCATATTGGCCTTCGGGTAAAGCGGTAACAAAAATCTGACCTTTGTCTGTGTCTGACTGGAAATCTGATTTCTTAGTGCTGGGGGTGGATAAGACGATTTGCTCCGATTGGCCGACAGGGCGGATAAGCAGGGTCGTGATGATACCTTCACCGGTTGACGGCCATTCTGTTGTGACGCCCAGGCTACCAGCGAGGTATCCCTTAGCTGCGTTTGTATGAGCGATACTGTCTGGGACATCCAGGTTTATACCTGAGCTACAGCCCCAAATGGCTAAACAAAATATCAAAATAGCGAAGCGTTTCATCTCTTGCATCCTTGCACTGGTATTGCCTTTTATATTTCCAATATAGCAACTGTAATTAAACATGATACATTGCGAATAAGACAGTTGTGTAAACTAAATTTGTTAATTTGATACCTAAATTTAGTTAAAAAGTATGCTTTGTTGCCTTATTTGCCACATTTCGGCTTGGAATGGCGAAACGACTGAATATTGCTCGTATCATATGTTAATCTAGCAAAAAATTTTTACGTTATTTGTAATGAGTCGTATTGTTATCCACAGAATCAAATCTTCATTTAGTCTTGGTGATCGAGATGGATTAGCATTTAAGCTATTTTCTTCATTCGCTATCAGTCTCTTTATTATTCTTTTGCTGCAGAATCTTGCTGAAGCAGCGATGATTCGGGTGCTGTTACATATTCCGGATAAGATCCGAGCAGAAATGGTTGAGTTGGCGTATCAGGCTGAGGTCAATATCAATGAAGGTGATATGGATGAACTGGCTGACTGGGAGCGGGGACAGAAGTATTACTTATTTGTCTTAGACGATAATCAGAGTGCTATCAGTGGGAGAGACATGCACCCACATTTCGAGTTCAAGCTACAATATGCCCGAGACATTGACACGGTTTTTGATAATGAGGTCAATCAGCCTATTATTGCCATTCCATTGCAGACCGGTCATACGTTAGTCATTCAGTTCCCTCATAATCATCACCCCGCACGCTACTTTACCTATTACTTCACCATTATAAAGGTGGTGATAGCTGGTTTGATATTAGGTGTCTTGTCTTTGCTGTTAGCTCGGTATTTACAAAAGCCACTTAATAAGCTTCAAGGTGCCAGCCATCGTCTAGCTGAAGGTGACTTTTCGGTAAGGGTAAGTCATGAAGTCGGTGATACTGTGACTGAGTTTGCCGCACTGGCAAATAGCTTTGACCATATGACACGTCGAATAGATGCTTTGTCAGAAAAGCAAAAATGCTTGATTAGAGATGTTTCACATGAGCTTAAAACACCGTTAGCGCGTCATGATCTGGCATTACACCTACTGAGAAGAAAGTTACCTCAAGAGCATCATGGGCTGTTAGATCGCCTTGCGCGTGAATCAACGGAGATGAACGAGCTTGTGAGTGAGATCCTTGAGTACAGCAGGCTTGAAAATGCCAGCTACCAATTAAGGCTTGTTCCTACGGATTTATCCAGCCTCTGTGTACTGCAAGTCGATAAGATGCAACATAATTTAATCGGAAAGCAGTCGCTACGATTCACGGGAGATAACGTTGAACAGTTAGCACTGGTAGATACCTGCCTTACACTGCGTATATTGAATAACTTGATTGGTAATGCCATTAAGTATGCGGGAGAGCAAGCACAAATCAGGGTATCAGTGAGGGCTGATAAAGGGGCAGGGCTCGAGCTTTGGGTTGAGGACTCAGGGAGTGGGATATCAGCTAAACATTTAGCGTCAATATTTAATCCGTTTACCCGGATACAGTCGTCACGTGAAAAACAATTCGGTGGCTACGGATTGGGCCTTGCCATTGTCAAGGAGGCGGCAACTATCATGAATGGCAATGTAGATGCAGAGAACCACCCTGGGGGATTCAGGGTTAAGGTTCAGTTGCCAAAGGCGTAATATATCCAAAGTAACTTGGCATACAAAAAAGCCCGATGATAGACATCGGGCTTAGTGTTATTTCTTTAGACGTTCAGTATCGATAACGTTCTTGAATTTACCGGCTTTGCTAAAAATGTAGTCTACATCAGGCGGGAAATCTTTATTGCTTTTGGCATGTTTCATCATGTCGAAGACAGTGAATTCAGTCATGATAGCGTATTGATATTCTTTGAAGCCGCCTTCAGCTTGTAGTGTTGGATCATAGTACTTATCGCCTTTACGGATAATAGCATGATCAATCACTTCTTCATTACAGCGGTAGCCAAGCACGTAGCGATCACCTCTACCGTAGATGACATTCATATAGCTGTTAAAAAAACATTCACCCTCATTAGATGTACACGATTCAAGTACATCCTCATCCATAGCAGAAACGGTGACAATACGCATTTTGTCTGCTTTTAGGTTAAGGGCTGTCAGTTGCTGACGAACGTTATCTAGGTTTACTTCTGTCACTTCACATGTACCGATAATTTTTAAAAAACGTCGCATTATACCTGCCTGCCATGAAAATGACACATTTCCTGTATCGTTATACCCAAGTTACCTCAAGGTGCAGGAGTCAGAGGGGGTCAGCGCATTCAATGCAAGGCGAAGGTTTGCAGGAATAGCGCTCGCTTTTAAAAAGCGTATGTCTCACCGCGGTACCTGCTTGACGCCAGTTTACACTTCTTTACGAATGCAAAGAATGTAAATTAACTGCAAATGGTAATAGTTATCACTTATATTCCTCCCAGCACAAAAATGCATGTGGGTACAACAAAGACGCCTAATAGCAAATAAATAACAAGGCGCTGTATCTCAAACGATTTGGAGTAACGGAATATGTTTAACAAAAGTCAGTTGACTTTACTTATTGGTGCCATCCTAGCGGCGCCTGCTGTCTATGCCCAAGAGCACACTGCCACGACTGATGTCGATGAGCACATGGTCGTAACAGGTCGTGACTATGGCTACAAAGCAGATACCAATACAACAGCTATGCGTATTGAAGCGAGTCAGCTTGAAACAGCTGGTCAAGTATCGGTTATCGATGAACAACTGATTGACGAGCAGCGAGCAAGTTCACTAGATGAAGTTCTGCAAAACGATTCCAGCGTCTCGATTGGTGACAAAACACGTAACCGCGTGACGTACTCGTTGCGAGGTTTTGAGATACAAAGTGGTAGTGGCTTCCTGCGTGACGGAAAGCAGCATTGGTCTCATTACCGCCAGCCGATCGAACTGCTGGAGCGAGTAGAGGTTGTTAAAGGGCCATCGGGCTTGCTATATGGTAAATCTGCGCCGGGCGGCCTGATCAATATGGTTTCAAAGAAACCAACATACGAAACGCAAGTTAATGTCAGCCAGGATATCGGTTCGGACAATGAATCACGTACTGTTGTTGATGTGAGTGGGGCGTTGAACGAAGCGCAAACACTGCGTGCCCGTGCGGTTGTATCCCAGCAGACCTATGACAACTGGCGTCATTACACAGATGGTAGCACGCCATCAACTGAACGCTTTGTTGGTGGGTTGTTTGTTGATTATGATGTTAATGACAATGTAACGGTATCTGCGCATTATGATAAAACCCGCGATAAGGGCAGTGTCGACTCAGGCGCATACGTTAAAGATGGCCAGGTTGTTCTGGGTAATGAGCACATCTGGGATGCTCAGTGGTCAGAGATTGAAAACAATGTCGAAAACTACGGTGTTGATGTTGTCGCACAACTGAATGATGTATGGCGCCTTTCAGCAAGTTACAACCACCAGAATTTCTTGCGTCACGATACAGAAAGCTTTTCAAAGCCAGAAACGTACAACCCTGAAACCGGTACATTTGAATATCAGGGCTACGATCGTCTAGATGACTGGCAGTATGATACGGCCTACTTGGACTTTGTTGGTGAGTTCACAGCTCTTGGAGTTGATCACCAGCTGCTAGTTGGCTCGAACTGGTTGGGTTATTACTATCTGGGCAAAACGGACTCGATTAAAGGTCTTACCGCTGAGGTTGGCAAACCAATGGAAAAGCCTGATGGTTTGAACTATCAAAATGCCGGTCCTAAAACCCCAACGGAGCGTGACTCTTACGGCTTCTATATCCAGGATATGGTAACGTTCAATGATCAGTGGCAAGCTTTGGCGGGATTACGTTATGACCGTGAAGAAACCAAAGGCAGTGACATTGTAGAAGACGCAATTACGCCTAAAGTGGCGGTGATTTATCACCCAAGAAGTAACGGCTCTATCTACGCATCGTACTCTGAGAGCTTTGAGCCACAAGGCGAAGTAACAAGTGGTCGAGGTAAAGTTTACCGTAATGATGGTGAGCACTTGAAACCTCGCAGTGGTAAGCAGTACGAAATGGGTACCAAGTGGGAGCTGTTTGACGAGCGTTTGTTTGTTACTGGTGCGGTGTTTGATATTGCACTGGAAGATGTTGCACTTGATATCGAAAATTCTGACGGCACTTACACCAAAACACAAGGCGGTGAGCAAGTACACCGTGGTGCTGAGTTCGCTATGCAAGGCTACCTGACAGAGCGCTTCTCTCTGCACGGTAATGCGATGTACCTAGACGCAGAATACAAGAGCCACGAGAAATATCAGGGCAACCGTCCAGCAGATGTGCCTGAGTTCGGTGCAACAGTGTGGTCTCGTTACGCGTTTGAGAACAACACTAATGTTAACCTTGGTCTGACGTATGTTGGCGAGCGCTACGGTGATGACTCCAACACGTTTAAGAAAGATGCGTACACTCGGGTAGATATGGGTGTATCACATACTATCCACTACGATCAGAACCTAGACTTTATTGCTCGATTCAATGTAGAAAATGTATTTGATACTGATTACATGATGGGTGGCGATAATACCAACGTAACGCTAGGCGAAGGTCGAAACTACATGGCGACGTTACAAGTACGTTACTAATTGATTAATAAAGGGGGAGGGCCGTGTGCTTCCCCCTTTATCGTTATATTAATTAATGTAAATTCAAATGATATCGATTTTCATTTGATGTATATTGATTCTACTCATCGACTAGCACTCGGTGAGTTTATTTGTTTTTGGTATAGCCTTCAGTATTTGAAGATTTTTAATTTTTATTAGTGCATTGATTTTAAAATGAATATTAAGAAAACTAGCCTAGCACTATTGGTGTTTGGTCTTACAGCTGGTGCCCAGGCCAGCACTTTGGGTGAAGCTCGAAATCTTGAAAGCTCGATGAACAAAGCGTCGGCGAGCAGTCAGAAAAAGATTGATCGTAGCGCGGAATCAACGTTGTCGATGAAAGCCGAGATTGAGCAATTGCAAGAAGAAGTACAGAACTTGCAGGTTTATCGTGATCACCTTGCTAACTTGGTTGATAGCCAGAACCAAGAGAAAGCGAGTATTAACCAGCAGATTGATGGGATTAAAGATACCCGTCAAGGTGTGGTTCCTCTGATGTACAGCATGCTGAACGGTTTGAAAAACAATGTTGAAGTGGATAAACCGACCCGCAAAGAGCAGCGTTTAGTACGTATTGAAAAGCTTGAAAAAATGATGGTTCAGGCTGATATCAGCGATGCTGAAAAATACCGCCGAATCTTAGAAGCCTACCAAATCGAACTTGATTACGGTACCAAGATGGGTACCTATCAGGGTCAGGTGGCGCTTGAAACGGGCGCGATTGAAGCGGATATGCTTTACCTAGGCCGTGTTTCTCTTGTTGCTCGCAGCCTTGACGGCACTCACTATTGGACTTGGAATGAAAAAGAGTCGGTGTGGCAATCGCTTGAACATAGCTACGCCGCGGATATTAATAAGGCATTTGCCATTGCGTCTAAGCAAGCAGCCCCAAGTCTAATTACCCTGCCAGTTTCAGTTAACGTGGAGACGAAGTAAGATGAAGATCAAAGCGTTAGTGGCAGCATTGTGCCTATTTTCAGTCCCTGTTGTTTCTGCCCAAGTTGTTTCTACTAATACTGCATTGGTTCAAGATACCCGCCAAGAGATGAAGGTTCAGCAGCAACATAATGCTGAGCGTGAGCAGGGCTTCAAGATGACTGAACAAGAGTTCAAAGCGCAGCGTGATGCGCTACTCAAGCAACGTCAGCAGCTTCAAGCTGAAACAGACCAGCTAAGTACGACTTTCAGCAAAAACGAAAACGAACTAGCGAAACTTGAAGAACAGCTTCGATTGGAAACCGGTAGCTTGGGCGAGTTATTTGGCGTCGTTCGTCAGGCGGCTAAAGATCTTGACTCAGAAATGGGTTTCTCGGTTACCGGCGTTGACCGTAACGAATACCGTAACGTTATCGACAGTATTGTTGAAGCAAGAACATTGCCGTCGCTAGATGAACTTAATGGTTTGTGGAAAGGCCTTGAAGAGCAAATTACCGCGAGCCGTGAATTGCGTGCTGTATCTGTCCCATTCATTGATGGTCAGGGTAAAAGTGCCAATGTTGATGCTTACCGTTTAGGTAGCCTCGGTTTGATTGGTGAGCAGGGATACCTTGCTTGGGATGGTAAACGCGCAAACGCCAAGCCATACCTGAAGCAGCCGCAAAACGGCCCAGTAAGCAATCAGCTTTCACAGCTTGCACAAAGTGGCATGCAGTCAATGGTTGTTGACCCGTCACGCGGTATCATGCTGGAGCAACTTGCCAATGCACCAGAGCTTAAAGATCGTATCGAGCATGGTGGCGTGGTAGGTAAGATCATCCTTGGTCTACTGGCTATTGGTCTGAGCATCGGTCTTTTCCGCGGCGCTAAACTGTTCGCGATTCGCCAACAGATCAAAAAGCAGCTTAAAACACCTGAAAGCCCGGGCAATAACCCATTGGGTCGAGTGCTCAGCGTATACAGCAAAGAGCAAAACCGCAGTGTGGAAGCACTGGAGCTTCGCCTGCTAGAAACGATAGTTGATGAGCAGCAAGGTTTGGAGAAAGGTCTTTCTATGCTTAAACTTCTGGCGGCACTTGCACCGATGTTGGGCTTATTGGGTACGGTTACCGGTATGATCGAAACCTTCCAGGTGATCACGCAGTTCGGTAATGGTGATCCAACTGTAATGGCTGGTGGTATTTCTATGGCTCTGGTGACAACCGTCCTTGGCTTGGTCGCGGCGATGCCTCTGCTTCTTGCCCATAACATGTTGACCACCCAGGCTGAAACTATCCGCACCATTCTTGAAAAGCAGGGTATTAGCCTAGTCGCTGAGCAAGCTGAAAAAGCAGGAATTACCGCATAATGGAAAGCAATCTGTATGAAGTGCCGCTAGTGCAAGCTTCATTCTTTGATGCTTGGAAATTCTCGCTAGAGACCTTTATGAACCAAGGTGGTCAGGTGCTCTGGTGGTTGGCAGCGGTAGTGATGTTTTGCTGGATTTTAGTGATTGAGCGGGTGTTGTACCTGCTCATTACCTACCCAAAACAGCGCCAGCTTTGGTTGGAACAATGGCAATCAAGGGATGACCATTCATCTTGGTATGCACGCTCAATGCGAGAAGGTTGGTTAAGCCAAGCACACATTGCACTAAATCAGAACCTTAATCTGATTAAGGTTCTTGTAGCAATTTGTCCAATGCTTGGTCTGCTAGGTACCGTTACCGGTATGATTTCGGTATTTGATGTGATGGCCACTCAAGGCAGTAGCCAACCAAGGTTGATGGCGTCAGGGATTTCCCTTGCTACATTACCGACAATGGCGGGTATGGTAGCAGCCCTATCGGGAATGTTTGTACATTCCCGCTTAGCGAAGTCCTGCCACAAGCGCGAAATTAAGTTAGAAAAATTATTGAGGAGTCAGTAATGAGACTGAGTCGTCCTTCTTCAGCACGTGAAGATGCCCAGGTAGACCTGACGTCTATGCTGGATATTGTATTTATCATGTTGATTTTCTTCATTGTAACCAGCTCGTTTGTCCGTGAGTCTGGTGTTGAAGTCAATCGCCCGCAAGCTAGTAATGTCGTCAGTCAAAAAGATGCCGGTATCTTTATTGCTATTACTTCAGCCAACGATGTGTATATCGACAAACGTGTTGTTGATGTCGAGCGTGTTCAAGCGACGTTAGAGCATTTGCTGCTTGAACAACCTGACGCCTCTTTGGTGATCCAAGCTGATGAACATGCTTATAACGGTACGGTTGTCAGAGTGATGGATGCCGCTAAAGGAGCGGGTGTACAGAAAATAGCGCTGGCAGCGGAGAAGCGCTAATGCTGCGTGTACTTATTGCAATTCCCGCGGCTTTTTTGATGGCGTTAGGTTTGTTTACCTTCATGGCTTGGATGGTGGATAACGGCAACCATCGGCCTGAAGCCGAAAAGCAGTTGCTAGCGTTTGATATGGTCATGGTGGAACAGGAGCGTGATGCTCAGCGCCGTCAACGCGCTGTGCCGGAGAAACCAGAAACACCGGAACCGCCACCGAAGGCCATGCCTAAAGCGTCTAATCAGGCAGTGACCAATACGGTGAGCCCATCAATGCCGAGTCTTAACCTAGACGCGTCTGTATCCGGCTTAGCGATCAATGTGCCAACGTTTTCTGACTTCGGTGCAAACCAGCAAGCGATGCCGCTGTATCGCGTTGAGCCTAAATACCCGGCTCGCGCGATGAAGCAGGGCGCTCAAGGGTATGTTGTCTTGTCATTTACGATTGATCCACAAGGACGTCCAACAGATATCAGTGTACTTGATGCCAAGCCTCGTCGTTTGTTTGAACGTGAAGCCATGAGGGCTTTGAAAAAATGGAAGTACCAGCCTAAGGTCGTTGATGGCAAGTCGATCGCTCAGGTCGGTCAAACGGTCAGATTGGAGTTTAAGATAGAGAAATGATCAAAAAATTGACATTAATTGCTGCTTTATCGCTTCCTCTTGGCCTTATCCCTGAGCAAGCGGTATCTGCTGAGCTATCACAGTATACAGCGGGTAGAGTGCAGCGTGCCCATAACCTTCAGCAGGACGAGAAACTCGGTGACGCGATTGTGCTGCTGGAAGAGTTGAACCCGTCACGTGATTACGATAAAGCCTACGTTCAGCGTATGCTGGGTGTATTTTATTGGCAGCAAGATAACACCACGAAAGCGATATCGAATTTGACCAAGGCCGTTGATTCGGGATTGCTGCAAGATGAGCAAGCCTGGATTACTCAGCGAATGCTCGCGGATATCTTGCTATCTAGTGAACAGTTTAAACAGGCGCTGCCGCATTACTATGCGTTAAGTAAACATATCCCTGAAAACCAAAAAGCTGATGAGTTGTGGCTCCGAATTGCTCAATCGCATTATCAGGTTTCTGAGTGGAAACAGACGATATCGGCTATCAATACTTACGCAAAGTATGCGGGAAAAATGGATGTTCAGCCTCTGACTATTCAGTTAGGCGCCCAACTACAGCAACAACAGTGGAAGGCGGCATTGCCAACACTGGAAGCGTTGATTGTACTAGAGCCAAATAAATTGGTTTGGTGGCAACAGACAGCGGGTATTCAATTGCGTCTGGGCCAGTCAAACTCGGCATTGGATACGTTAGCGTTGGCGCGTAGGCAAGGTGTTGAGCTTTCCCAACAAGACTTAAAAACCCTCGCTCAGCTTTATGCACAGCGCGGTATCCCTGAAATAGCTGCGATATTGTATTCGCAGCTAGAAGGGGCTGAGTCAGATGTTGAGCTTGTTGTCTTGCAGGCGCAATATTGGCAAATTGCCAAAGAATGGGATAAGTCCATCGCTGTTTGGCAGCAAGCCGCGAAGTTGGATAACCAATACCGATGGCAACTCGCTCAACTATTATTGCAGCAGGGCGACTATCAACAGGCGATTGTCGAATTGGATAAGGTCTCAGACAAAAAGCACGATGCAGCTGTGGCCTTGGCCAAAGTACGTGCCTATTACAAGCTGGATAACTTTGATAAAGCGATAATCTTCGCCAAGCAAGCAGATAATATTGAATCGAGTTCTGCATCGAAGAGTTGGATAAAGTATCTTTCTCAAAAGCGAGAAATGGCGAGTTAAGTTAATCACCGCTTTTGCCTAAGGCTACGATTGTGATATCAGCAGAACGTCTGTTGAATATCACAAAAGTAGCCTTTTTTTGTAACATAAAGAAGACAGCGCCCGCTGATATGAAATAACTCACATTAAATTAAAGCGAATGAGCGCAAGCTATTCGAGACAATGGAAAACCATTCATTGGTTATTCTTAATATTATTCTCTTGGCGATTTGGGCCCCTGCTTATGGACGTACCCATCCGAAAATTGACCTGGAAGACGACAAGGCGGGAAACCGCCATGCATGCAGATAAATAGCGTTTGTCTTTCAGAACTTCGGAGGCTGATATGTCCATGAATGAAATCCGCAATATCGCAATAGTAGGCCAAAGTGGGGTAGGTAAAACCACCTTAATAGAACGCCTACTGTATGAATCGGAATGCTCTACGCATTTAGGTAGTGTTAAGTTGGGTGACACTGTCACTGACTTTGATGACCAATCTATCCATTATCAACACAGTATCGAAGCAACTCCTGCCGCGCTTTGTTGGCAAAAACATCGAATGAACGTTATTGATACTCCCGGTTTGCCTGAGCTATTGGGGCGTACTTTGAGTATCTATCCAGCGGTTGAGACCTCGGCTTTAGTCTTTGATGCAAATACCCCTTTAAATCAAGTATCAGAAAAACTCTATTCTTTTGCCAAATTGCAGAAGAAATGCCAGATGATCGTTATTAATAAAGTTGATCTTAATCCGGATAAAATTCCGCAGATTATCTATGAAATACAATCTCATTTTGGTCAAGAATGCCTGCCTATAAACCTACCTTCTGATGATGGAAAAACGATTGTTGATTGTTATTTTTCTCCAGACTATGACGCTTCTACACTTTGGGATAGTGTGGAGTCAGCACATGAGCAACTAATCGATCAGGTTATTGAAGTCGATGAGAACCTCATGGAGTTATATTTAGAGCAGGGTTCATCATTAACCGCTAAGCAATTACACGATCCCTTTGAGGAAGCCTTACGTACAGGGCATGTGATCCCGATTTGTTTTGTTTCCGCAGAGACAGGGCAAGGCATTTCATTACTCCTCCAAACACTCGCTGAAATCATGCCGATGCCATCGGAAGGTAACATGCCAATGCTGGAGAAAAACAATCAGCAAATCCGGGTTGATTGCGAAAAGCTCGATCATACCGTTGCCCATGTTTACAAAGTCAGTGTTGACCCTTATCTGGGTAAGTTGGCTTATTTAAGAGTGTTCCAGGGCGAGATCAATGCAGGCTCTCAGCTCTATATTGGCGAAAACAGTAAAGCGTTCAAAGTCGGCCATCTGTATCAGTTACAAGGAAAAAAGCGTATTGAGATCGCAAATGCCCGTGCTGGGGACTTTTGCGTATTAGCCAAGGTTGATGATTTGAATTTTGATTCAGTGGTTCACGACTCACATGATGAAGATGATGTCACGATGCGCACGCTAGATTTTCCTGCGCCAATGTATAGCTTGGCTATACAAACAATCAAAAGGGGGGATGAGCAGAAACTATCAGAAGTTCTACATAAAATCGCTGCTGAAGACCCGTCCCTGAAGCTTGAACACCGTACTCGCACCAATGAAACGGTACTGAGTGGACAAGGGGAATTTCATTTAAAAATTGCCCTAGAGAAAATGGCTTCAGTTTACAAACTCAATGTGAATACCGAGCAGCCGAGCATCGAATATTTTGAGACCATCACACAACAGGCAGAAGGACATTACCGTCATAAGAAGCAAAGTGGTGGTGCTGGGCAGTTTGGTGAAGTTCAACTAAAGGTAAGGCCACTGGAGCGAGGTGATGGCTTTGTATTCGTTAATAAAGTTGTTGGTGGGTCAATTCCAACATCACTTATTCCGGCAGTTGAGAAAGGCATTCGGCAAGCGGTAGAAGAAGGTGCAATTTCGGGGAATCCAATCCATGACATTGAAGTCACGGTGTTTGACGGTAAATATCATTCCGTAGACTCGAAAGAAATTGCGTTTGTTATTGCAGGAAAAAAGGCCTTCTTAGATGCAGTTAATAATGCGAATCCTATCGTACTAGAGCCAATTGTTGAGCTAAAACTGCAAATCCCAACCGATTCAGTGGGGGACATTAGTGGCGACTTAGCTGCTAATCGTGGCGTGATTTTAGGCACTCAATCTGAAGAGAATAACTTTACGTCATTGCAAGCAAGGATCCCGCAGAATGAGCTTCTGGATTATTCTCAGCGCTTAAGAGCAATGACTGGCGGTGAAGGCATCTTTAGCATGGTGTTGAGTCACTACGAGCCCGCACCAAATACTGTACAGAAAAAGGTATGTGGTGCCGCCGAAGAAGCGTGTTAGCGTAAAGTACCATTACCTTGTTTAACTACATGAATACTCAGAATAGGCTCCTGTAATCAGGAGCTTATTTATTGTACTGGTGCAACTGGTTTGATATTTTGGTGTGTGTTTATGTTAAGGGGTATTTTTATGGAGACCAAAAGACTGAAGTTATTGCCACCCTCATTAGAAAGGGCGTCAATGATGTTAGAGGCTATCCAAGAAAGTCAAAATGAGCTCGGAGTCTATCTGCCTTGGGTACCGCATGCGTTAACTGAAGCCGCTTCGATTGAAAATACCAAGCAAGCGATAGCAAACTTCGAGGCTTTTGACGGTGAGCTTCGATATTCCATCATTGATAAAAAATCAGGGAAATTTCTAGGTGCTATAGGCCTTATTATTAAGGATAAAGCGGTGCCTTATTTTGAGATAGGTTATTGGCTACGTACGTCTGCTTATGGCTACGGTTACATGACAGAGGCCGTTAATTGGTTAACAGATTATGCATTGCAAGAGTTACATGCTAACCGACTTGAAATAACAGTAGCAGAGACAAACCAGCAAAGCCGCGCAGTTGCCAAGCGTTGTGGTTTTGAATTTGAAAGTTTAAAGAAAAATGAGCGACGCCTTCCTTCCGGCGAGCTGTGTCACACCGTGATTTATAGTAAAACGAGTTAAAAAATATGTAAGTCTCCTTGAGCAATTAGCACTTGATAGGCATTCAAGTGCTTTTTTTAAAGAAGAGGCTTACTCATGTGAAGCGTATTGACTATAGGATAATGAAATTAGGCAAGGTGATCGGTTTTATATCTCAGGTTGCTAACGAGCTTTAAGAAAAATACAGGCAAAATTGGCAAAAGATAAGACGAAGTGTGAAGCGATATATGGCTTTTCTTTTGAAAATTATAACTTGGATATAAAAATGAAGGTTACGCTTTTTAATAAAGTAGCTATTGCCGCTGTTGTTGCGGTGATGTTGAGTGGCTGTGTTGGCAGCAATGTCGCAACCAGTAAGCTGATGGAGTATAACGTAAAGGCCGTTGATAACCGTTATGCGCGAGGTGGATTAAATATGCTGATGTCGCCGATTTATGGTGTCACTATCACAGCTGACTACCTTGTTTTGAACTCCTTAGAGTTTTGGACTGGAAGTAACCCTGTCAATGGCAACCCACATATCTTTGATACGAAGACTGATACATGGTTGGACGTAAATGAGAATATTGATGAGTCGCTTCACTCAGCACCGATAACTCTCACTGAGGAATAAATAAAGAAGAGGTACAACCTAAAACGATGTGTATGCTTGATTGAGGTATGTTTGCCCCCTTTTTGGGGGCTTTTTTATTTCAGGTGTTCAAATAAAGAAATGGGTATGAGTCGTTTTACCCAAAAGCTCAGTAACACTGCTTTAATCCTCGAAAGTAAATTTTGGCTAATGGACTTAAGTTACCTATTATCTGGTCGTTTATTTCTAAGAGAATAAATGTAGTTAGGGGGTTGCATGTCTCTTGGAGTAAATCTGTCAGTCGACGATAAACAAAAGCTCTTATCAGAACTAAAGATGGTTGTAACGAATCGCTTTCCAAACCGTGAAGTGAAAATTATTAAGCAAACGCATCAAGAAGGCACAGTCTCGCTGCATTTTGAAGTCAATGATGGCAACCTGATAAAAATAGACCTTCCATAGAAGCGCTTGCAGAAACCCGCCTCCGTGATAGATTGTTGAATAATAATCATATCTATCATGGGGTTTGGATGAATCTGACGGCGGCACAGTTAAACGCGGTTCACTATGTTAATGAATATGCACAGTTAATAAACACAAACGAGTTACAGGCGTTTGAACATATTCTTAATATGTCGAATATTAGCCAACACCAAGTTTCACAGTTTTTGGCTAAGATTCAACAGGAAGCACAAATAGCGGCTCATTTTCATCCTGACCGTATTACAGGCAATGGCTTAACCGTTGTTGAGTCAATGCTATCAACTGGCCAGTACCTCAACCAGTTCGAATCATTGGTTTCGAATGGCAAACTGGATCCAAACCAGGGCGGGGAAAGGGCGACATGGGAAAATCACTTGTTTGGTGATGTGTTTACTTCGAAACCATTACACCAACGGCCAAAGTACGGTGCGTTAGATATTGCGCAGCATAGTGATGGCCCATGTCCAAGGTTTGGTTCATGCTATTTTGTGTTTAAATCTGAAGTCAGCCAGCGTGCCACCTTGTGTTTTGGCGACTCTCACTTGTCACCCAAAAACAGGGGGACCGCAGAAGTGTTTAAGCCATTGCTAGCCGCCATTTTGTTGGAGTCCTTTGAGAGAGATTCGGTACTAGGCTTATCCAATACCCGTCCTAAGCAATTTGTTGATAGTTTTATAAAAGGCGAATTATCCAGTACCTGCGAGCAATACGATCACCGGTTGATTAAGCCAAGGGCTAGAAACCTTGACCACTACATCGAAGCGCAGGTTCACGGTGATATCAGTTTATCCGATGATGTCGAAAGCTTAGTTGCCGATGCGTCATTTAAAGGTACCGACATTGGTGAGAAGCTTGGCAAGCTCTGCGAACGCTATGGCATATCATTATTTTGGCGTCCTGCGTATAGGCTCGCGGCAGATAACGTGCCGGATGATTTTCGTGGCCCTGCAATGGTACAGCTAGCTCGGAGTATTGCCATTCAAGGCGAAGTCACCGCGTGCGCGATTGGGCAAGCGGCGAGGGATGTCGTGAAAAATGCATCTTCACGTTCTGAAAATGAAACCCAGTCACAACTCCAGCAGCTGAAGCTACTTTGGCATGTGTTGGTTAAATTCGGATAATTAGATCAAGAGCATAGCGCTGATATGTCGGTGTGAAATTATGCTTGTACGCTCACAAACCGTATGGGTATTGCTGTGTTTATCATACCAGCAATATATTGGTTTGGAGTGTGTAATGGGAAATCGTCTAGCTCTAGGTTGTATCCTGCTTTGGGTTTCAACCAGTTCATTTGCTAATGATTATGGTGAAAGTGTTAAGGTTCCCTTTGCCGATAATGGCCTATTTGGTAAAAGCAGTATCAACCTAGAAGCGACCGTTTATAAACCAGAGGGAAAAGGGCCGTTCCCCACTGTTATTTTTAACCATGGTTCAACGGGGCCGCATGTTATTCCCGAAGGTTACACTATAAATCCTTGGGGGTTCGGGAAGTATTTAGTCAGTAAGAATATTGCGCTAATCATACCGATGAGAAGAGGGCGCGGTAAGTCCGAAGGCAGCTATAACGAGTTATATACGTGCGATCGTGAAGGCATTAATGAGGGATTGGACTATGCGGCGAAATCTTTAGACGCAACGTATAACTATCTAATGCAGCAACCGTGGGTGGACAAAGAAAAGTTGCTGCTGTCAGGTAACTCTAGGGGCGGGATCCTTTCTCTAGTGTACGCTTCAGAGCATCCAGAAGCCTTTGCGGGTGTAATCAATTTTGCTGGTGGCTGGGTGGGCGATGTTTGTAATAAAGGTTCTAGGTCACAAAATATTGAGATATTTGAAGATGTAGCCCAGAAACTGAAAACGCCGACCTTGTTTATTTATGGCCGTAACGACCCATATTATGCGGATACGACTATTGAAAGCTTTGTCACTGCATATGAGGAAGCGGGTGGGGATGTTGATTTCAAATTCTATCAGCTAGGAGCTGGTGTTTCGGGGCATGAAGTGTTCTACAACTATGGCCATTTGTGGTCGTATGTTGTCGATAATTACTTGAATGAGGCATTTGAGTGAAGCCTTTCAGTATAGCCTTCCAATAAAATATAAAAGGAAAGCCGCAGGTGGTTCATTTATCACTGCGGCCTAAATAGCCTATAGAGTGGTTATGCTGCCAGTTCCTGTCCAGCAAGTTCAGTATTCCCACGCTTTACGCAGGCAAAGAAAGCATTACCTGATGTATCGCTGAGCGGGACAATTTTTTCATAGTCGTGGTCGAACATGTAGACATCAAAATACGGCAACAGCAATTGGCGCATTTGCTCGAAGCTGACTGCAACCATCGGGTGCTCATCGTGCCACTGCAAGGTCTCATCGCCGCAGCGTTTCTCGATGCTTAGTTTCAGTGACTGGCGTTCACCATCGCCCGGATAATGCCAGCCAGAGGCAAACACAAAGTCTTCACCGTTGTGTTGTGCGCTATGGCGAGCGAACGAGTGGTTATCGATCATGTTTTTCTCAACAACATTAAAGCAGAACATACCACCCTCACGCAGCGCAGCGTGGGTACTGGCAATACAGGCTTTGAGCTGCTCTATTTCACCACTGTAGTGGATAGAGTAGAGAAAGCAGGTGATCAAATCGAGTTTGGACTCGACGGTAAAGCCACACATATCTTGTTGCATGAAGTTTGCTTCAGGGCAACGTAGTTTGGCTTGATCCAGCATTGGTTGGTTTAGGTCCAAACCTTGGCTTTGGTAGCCATTGTCAATTAGGTGGCGAATGTGAGGCCCAGTACCACATGCCAGATCAAGATGACGTTTGCCTTCATTGCCAAATAACTGGTGCAACCTGCGTACATAGTTACTTTGTGCCTGATAGTCGATATCAGCACACATCAAGTCATAGTAACCTGATAGGTCGGTGTATAGAGCATTGGAAGACGTTGTTGTCACTGGCATTTACCTGAAAACATAAAGGTTGCGCAGGATAAGGCCAGTCAGGCAGTTAGCAAAACAAATTAAATTGCATGTAACGATTAAAGGTATAAATCGACAGGCGGCAAGCCCGTAATCGCAAGCTATGTATCAAAGGTATTAACTTAGGGCCTCTGTTTGAATCATGTGACGGATGCTATTTAGGTTTGATAAGTGTACACTTATCAAAGTTACATAGTATTTGGACCTACCTTGAAAGAGAAGACTAACAAACACCAATGTGGAAGCAGGGGCGGTTCTAGGCCGGGCTGCGGTCGCAAACCCGGTGTGAAAACACGGCCAGTACGTTTGCCGGAATGGCTACTGGATGCGTTAGAAGAAATTGATGACCCCCGCTACTGTATTGTCAAAGCTTGCATTGAACAGTACGGCATTGAACCTCCCCGACAGAAAGAGTCACATGACTAAAAAACAGTTTTTCGCGCATTTTCTGCGTATGAATCGTAAGTCGTATCTACTTGCGATAGTTTTCATATTTCTCGTTAACTGGCTTCAAGTTGAAATACCACGTTATATTCAATTGGCAATAGACCTCATTGAAGACGCGTCTCAGACCGGGCATCAACAGCTTAAAACATATGTCGGGATCGTGGTGATCATGGCTGTGTCTATGATCGTGGTCCGTATTTTATCGCGTATTTATGCTCTTAACCCTGGTCGTATCACCGAAGCAGCGCTTAAAAACATGCTTCTGAAAAAATTGAATCTATTACCACACAACTTTCATGACCGGTTCGCATCGGGCAAACTCATTTCCATTGTTAACAATGACCTAGGTGGAGTTAGGTTACTGTTTGGTGTGGGCTTTCTTCAGTTTTTTAATGCCTTGCTTGCACTGTCGTTAACACCACTGTGGATGTGGCGGATTTCACCAGAGCTGACACTGTATTCGGTTATACCGATTGCGATTGCGTTTGTTATTTTCCGTATTGGCTTTAAACGTATGAAAGCCCTTCATATGGAGCATATGCATCGGTTGCAGAATCTCTCTGCCCAATTAATGAGCTACTTGTCTGGCATCGATTTGATAAAAAGCCAGCAGATGTCACCTTGGGTGAAAGCGGAAATTGAAAAGCTCAACCAGCAATTACTTCATTGTCGAATGAAGATCACCCGTATTCAGGTGTTCTTTATGCCTATTCTCGATTACGCCAATGACCTGATGAAAGTTCTTATTCTGGGCTTAGGTGGCTATATGTTGATGAATCAGCAACTCACTCTAGGTGAAATTACCGCTTTTCTTACCTATTCAGTATTGCTGGCTATGCCACTAATGCAACTCGGCCGAATTGCCACTATCTATCAGCGCGGCATGGTCGGGATAACCAGTGTACAGACGATTTTGAATGCTGAAATTCCTGAGCAAGATGTGAAGCCACTTTCTCAATCAGATGTTGAAAGCCTGCAAGGTAAAACACTTTCAGTTCAAAACCTGAATTTTAGTTACCCGGGTGAAGAGCGATTAATTTTAGATAATATCAGCTTCGAAATTCCGCCTGGCAAAAAGGTCGGGGTACTGGGCAGTATCGGGGCAGGTAAAACGACACTGGTCAATTGCTTGAACCACCATCTTGATGTGCCGGTACGCTCTGTTTTTCTTGGTGATAAGGACGTGACGACTTTTGCTCGTAGTGATTTACGCCGCTTTATAAAAACAGTGACACAGGAGCCTTATCTATTCTCGGCAACGGTGGAAGAGAATATTCGCTTTGGTAGCCGTGATGGTGATATTGCCAAAGAGCAGGTCGATGAGGTACTTGAACTGAGTCAACTGGCCAGCGATGTGTCACGGTTTGAAGAGGGTGATCAGACGCTTGTTGGCGAGAAAGGCATTATGCTATCCGGTGGTCAAAAGCAACGTTTAAGTATTGCCCGCGCACTGCTTCAACCTTGTGATCTGATCATTATGGATAATGTACTGTCGGCGGTTGATTATGAAACCGAACGGAAGATTCTAGAAGGATTGTTCGGGCAGCTGAATACACAATCTGTGCTTGTGGTATCGCATCGTGTGAATGCGCTTGAATATATGGATGAAATTATCGTACTCCATGAAGGTAAGGTTATTGCCAAAGGTAACCATGCTACGTTGCTCCAAACGTGCCCTTATTATTATGAAACTTGGCAACTGCAACAAAATGAAGCGGAGGCCAAAGCATGTTAAAAGGTGTTGATGTTAAATACTTAAAGCACTTTTTCAAATTTGCTAAAAAGTACAAAGGGTCTGCGTTACTTGGCATAGCCATGCTGCCGCTTACCGTAATCACCAGTTTATTGTTCCCTTGGCTGATTATTAAAGTGATTGATACTCACCTTACTCAGGGAAACATGGATGGATTACTGCTACATATTTTCTATCTGCTTGTCGTACTCGTTGTAAGCTATGTGGTTGATACCACGTATTCTTACCAACTCCGAAAAACCGGTCAGTACACCATTACGGATATGCGGACGGTGCTATTTGAGCGTGTACTTAAATTGCCACGTAGCTATTTCGACAATACGCCGACCGGAGTAACACTTTCTCGTTTAACGAGTGATTTGGAAACTATCGGTGAGTCATTTGTTCAATCCATTGTTGGACTGGTGAAAGACTCGATAAATACAGTCGCGCTACTAATTATGATGCTATTCATCGACTGGCAGCTGACACTTATTGTCTTGGTCATCATGCCGCCAGTGATGTATCTCACTCGGTATGTCCGAAATCGACTTCGGGCAACGTATCAGATCACTCGCTCGGCATTGGCTCGTGGTATCGGCTTCTTGCAGGAAGTGTTAATTGGTGTGAAAACGGTTCAGCTGTATCGCGCCGAAGAGGAAGTTGAGAGCAAGTATAAGGGGTATACCGATGAGTTTTTAAAGGCTCAGATGAAGGCTAATAAATATGATGCCATTTTGTTTGCTTTTATTTCGGGGATTACCTCAATTACCATCGCGTTGATGATCTGGTATGGCTCGGGGCAAGTGATGGATCATGCCTTGACCTTAGGTGTTTTGATCGCATTTATCAACACGTTGGAAAAAGTCTTTGTGCCTATCCGGGACTTTACCTCACAGATTGCTTCAATCCAAAGCTCGTTCGCCGCCTTTGATCATATAGAAGAACTCTTTGTTGAGCCGATGGAAGAAGAAGGGCGTCGATTACAGCCGAGCCATAAGGTTAAACAGCAGCTAAGTGAGTTTGTCAGCCTAGAGTTTAAGAACGTCAGCTTCCGCTATAAAGATGATTCTCCTTACGTACTGAAAGATGTGTCATTTGTTTTGGAAAAAGGTCATCAGGTTGCGCTGGTGGGGTCAACAGGTTCAGGCAAGTCGACCATTTTACGTTTGCTCTCTAAAACCTACCAGAGGTATGAAGGAAGTATTCTTTTAAACGGGTTAGAGCTTTCTGAAATTTCGATTGATGACTCATCCCACCTGTTTTCATTGATGATGCAAGATGTGTATTTGTTTGAACAGAGTGTTGAATTCAATATTGCTTTGGGTAAGCAGGCGATCTCGCGAGAACAGGTTGAGCAAGCATCGCGCTATGTTTATGCCGATAAATTCATTGAGAACTTGCCTCAAAGCTATGATTTTCGTTTGGATAAAAACGGCTCAAATCTATCAGTTGGTCAAACGCAGTTGATATCATTTGCTCGTGCGGTGGCACAGGGTGGGCAAGTCATGATGCTGGACGAAGCGACTAGCTCCGTTGACTCCATTACGGAGGATTTGATCCAAAAAGCGATGCAGAGGCTGTTTAAAGAGAAAACGGTTATCGCGATCGCGCACCGTCTGAGTACAGTACGGCACTCGGATATGATTTTGGTGCTAGAAAAAGGTGAAATCGTCGAACGTGGTAACCACCAAGAATTAATGGCTCATAATGGTATTTATGCGGGCCTACTCAATGAGTCTCTTTCGCAGCCGTCTGAGCCGTCAGAGCAGAAGGCAACGATAGCCTAAGCGAAAAGTTCATTACAGGCTATATAGTTTCCTGCTACATATCAAAAGGCATTTGCAAAATTAGCAAGTGCCTTTTTTATTGCCATCATTATTGCTATCTACCACATATCGTATTGATGTAAATAAACTACAGTAGAGTTACTAATAATTAGACGCAGCGTACTTTAAAATTCCATTAGTCTGGGGCTATGTCTCATTAGTGGTGTAAAAAAGTGAAATGAATTCAACTAATTTGAACTTTTATCAAATTTGAGAGTGTTTTTATGAGAGGTATATATAAGGTGAATACTTCCATGCAATGAATGCTTCAAATTAACACTAAGTTGTTATTTGTTTGTTAACATAAGGTTTGCTTTTGTCGGTTTGTTTGCTGAGTTATTTTGTTTGAATTACGTAAGAGTTACCATTTAACAATGTGTTAACTGGATGTTGTTTCAATGCTTACATAAATGTGCTTATGTCACACTTTGAGGGTGTGTTTCAGTTTGTTATGTCCTGATCCTTCATATTTGTCTCATCGAATCTCCAATACCCTATACACATAATAAAGGATTGATAACGATGAAAAAGGTCTTATTCAATGTCGCCGCTCTTACACTTGCTCTAGCTACAGCAGGTGTTCAGGCTAAAGACTATGAAATTGTGAACGTCGTGAAAGTCTCAGGTATCCCTTGGTTTAACCAAATGAACAAAGGTATTGAGCAAGCTGCTGGTGACTTTGGCGTTAATGCTCGCCAATTGGGCCCATCCACACCAGACCCTGCACAACAGGTTAAAATTATTGAAGATCTTATTGCTAAGGGTGTTGATGCAATTACGGTCGTCCCTAATGATGTGACAGTACTAGAGCCTGTATTCAAGAAAGCACGTGAGAAGGGGATTATTGTACTGACTCACGAATCACCAGATGGCCACAGTGCTGATTGGGATATAGAAACTATTGATAATAAAGCGTATGCAAAAGCAACGATGGATGAGCTTGCTAAAAATATGGGTGAGAAGGGTGGCTATGCTGTTTATGTCGGCTCATTGACGGTACCACTTCATAACAACTGGGCAAATTTGGCGATTGATTATCAAAAACAGACATACCCTGAGATGTATGAGGTAACGAGCCGCATGCCTGTCGCTGAAAGCATTGATGCATCGTATGCTGCGACCAATGATTTGATGAAAGCCCACCCGGATATGACAGGTATCGTATCCTACGGCTCATTGGGTGCCATTGGCGCAGGTGAGGCAATCAAGAAGAAACGTGCGAAGAACAAAATGAGCACAGTCGGGATCATGATGCCAAGCCAAGCAGCACCTTATTTGATGCGCGGTGAGATTGATAAAGGTTTCCTATGGAACCCAGCGGATGCTGGTTATGCAATGGTTGCTGTGGCTAAACAAATGCTAGACGGTCAGAAGGTTGCTGATGGTGTAACCGTAAACAATCTTGGTGTTGCAGAGATCGATAAAGAAAATCGAGTGATTAAGTTTAATAAGATCCTTGAAGTGGATAAATCTAATGCTCGTGAATTAGGCTTCTAATTTCTCAATCGAAAATATCATTCAGGGCAGTGCAATGCTGCCCTATAGCTGGAAATCCATCATGTCAAACGAAGCATTCATCACCTTAAAGCGGGTGTCCAAGCACTTTGGTTCCGTTAAGGCCCTTGATGGCATCAACCTGACTTTTAATAAAGGTGAAGTCCACTGTCTCGCCGGTAAAAATGGTTGCGGGAAGAGTACGTTATTCAAAGTTATTTCTGGGGTCCATGATCCGGAAAAAGGTGCCGAGATTATTCTCAATGGAAAAAGCTACTCTCGGTTAAATCCGCAGCAATCCATAGAGCATGGCATTCAAGTTATATATCAAGATTTATCGCTATTTCCCAACCTGACAGTTGCTGAAAATATAGCCGTGCAAGATCATATGGCATGGACAAAAGGGCTGGTTAAGCAAGCTCGTATTAATACGATAGCTAAAACGGCGATGGAAAAAGTTGGGGTGACGCTGCCTTTAACCAAGCGGGTAGAGCAACTTTCTATTGCTGAATGCCAATTAGTAGCGATTTGCCGTGCAATGGCTTCGGATGCCAAGTTGGTTATTATGGATGAGCCAACCGCTTCATTGACACGAACTGAAGTGAATAACCTTATTAGCGTGGTTGCCGATCTTAAATCGAAAGGTGTGACTGTGGTGTTTGTTAGCCACAAACTCGATGAAGTGATGGAGATATCAGATCGTATTACCGTTATCCGGGATGGCAAAACCATAGGGACTTATCCCGCCGAAGATATAAACAGTGATGAGTTGGCCTTTTTGATGACGGGGCAACGCTTTGAATTCTCACCATTGGAAGAATATAAGCAGCAGGGAGAGGTGAAACTAGAGGTCTCACAATTAACCAAGAAAGGCCAGTTTAAAGATATCAACCTTCAAGTTCGTGCAGGGGAGATAGTCTCTATCACAGGGCTGCTGGGATCTGGTCGTACAGAGCTATGTTTGGCCTTATTTGGCATGACACAGCCAGACAGTGGTGAAATAAAGTTAAACGGTAAACCCGTTAAGTTTCGCTCTAACCGTGATGCGATTGCACATGGTATCGGTTATGTATCAGAAGACCGGATGAGTACTGGACTGGTGATGGAGCAAACCATTCAGGATAATACAACGGCGGCAGTATTACCGCGGTTAAAACGCCCGAATGGTTTTTTGGATCATACCAAGGGGAAAGAGTTAGTGAGAAAACTCATTGCTTCTTTATCAATTAAAGTGGCCGATCCAATGTTGCCGGTGACGAGCTTATCTGGTGGTAACGCACAGCGTATCTCCATTGCCAAATGGATCGCTGCGGAGCCGGATGTGTTAATTCTTGATTCGCCGACAGTGGGTGTCGACGTGGCAAATAAAGAAAGCATTTACCAAATAGCCAAAGATCTTGCTGCAAAAGGGATGGCAATCATTATGGTGAGCGATGAAATCCCAGAGGTATTTTATAACAGCCATCGTGTCATTGTGATGAAAGATGGGCAGTTTACCCACGACTTTCACCCAGTAACAACTACCGAGCAAGAAATAATGGAGGCCGTCAATGCCTGAGCAAATTCGTTCTCACTGGGGAGCATTAGTTAAGCGGCATGAATTTTATCTTGCTGTACTAATTGGTTTGATTGTTATTGGACTGAGTATTACCTCTGAAGATTTCTTTACGTTAGGGAACATCTTCGATATGTCTGTCAGTTCTGCCATCTTAGGGATAATGGCATGCGGGCTTTTTGTTGTATTGATCGCTGGTGGCATTGATATTTCATTTCCTGCCACGGCTGCTATTGCTCAATATGTCATGGCAACGTATGTACTCTCGATTGGTGGGAACTTCTTCGTTGCGTTTTTGATTGCAGCAGCAGTTGGTATTGCGCTCGGCCTTATAAACGCCATATTGGTGTACAAACTGAAAGTACCGGCCATTATCATTACGATTTCCACCTTGAACCTGTTTTTTGGTTTACTGATTTACTTTACCGATGGGGCATGGTTGTACGGTTTTCCTGAATGGTTTATGGACGGCGTTGAACTGTTTACCTTCGTCGGCAGTGATGGATACGATTATGGCCTATCACTCCCGATTATAACCTTGGTAGCGGTTGTCTTGTTCACCTCCTTTTTAATGTCTAAGACGCGCCTTGGGCGTCAGATTTATGCGATGGGGGGGAATGCAGACGCGGCGAGCCGTATTGGCATCAATTTGTTTGGTATTCATCTCTTTGTTTACGGATATATGGGGGCACTAGCAGGCATCGCTTCAGTGGTTCAAACCCAAATAACGCAGTCAGTTGCACCAAACTCGTTGATGGGTTTTGAGCTCATGGTATTAGCCGCGGTAGTGCTAGGTGGAACAAGTATGACCGGCGGTAAAGGGACATTAATGGGGGTTGTCCTAGGTGTAGCGTTGCTAGCCATTATGAAAAATGGCCTGACACTGCTAGGTGTTCCTTCCTATTGGCATACTGTTGTCACCGGTCTCATCATTGTATTCAGTATCAGTATGACTGCGCTGAATGAAAAGAAACAAGCATTGCAGGAGGCGTAATGGATCAGGTATTGAACGCACTGAAGCTTCCAACAGATCGGAATATTCGTTATCTGTTAGTCATCCTCATGGGTATTTTTGCCCTAATGGCGATTACAAGTGGGGATACGTTTTTCTCTTTAGCAAATTTACAGTCGATGTCGTCCCAAATGCCTTTATTAGGGATGTTAGCTCTCGCAATGGCTGTGTGTATGCTCACGGGTGGCATAAACCTGTCTATTATTGCGACAACTAACGCTTGTAGCCTAGTGATGGCCAGTATTATCACGTTGGCACCTGAGAATGGCATGGTACTGTTGCTGGCATTATTGGCGGGTCTGGTCACGGCGATTGTGATTGGCCTGCTAAACGGTGCGCTAATTGCTTATGTCGGCGTATCGCCAATCTTGGCAACACTCGGGATGATGACATTAATCAATGGATTGAACGTATTGATCTCTGGGGGCAGTGTGATCTCGGGCTTCCCAGAAGCCTTGCTAGTATTGGGTAACGGCTCGTTTGTTGGCATCCCAATGCCGCTCATATTATTTGTGTGTTTTGCCATTGGTATGTGGGTATTGCTCGAACACACCAGCCTAGGCCGCACTATTTATTTAATGGGCTCGAATGAGAAAGCAACGCGGTTCTCGGGTATCAATACGCAAAAAGCGGTGCTTTATGTGTATGCCATCTCATCGATTTTGTGTTGGGTTGCCGCTCTGATCATGATGGCTAAATTCAACTCGGCCAAAGCGGGTTATGGCGAATCTTTTTTATTAATCGCCATCTTGGCATCAGTGCTGGGTGGTATTAACCCTGACGGCGGTTTTGGCCGGATCATCGGTATTGGCTTGGCATTGATTGTATTACAAACGTTAGAAAGTGGTTTGAACTTACTGGGTGTAAGTAGCTACCTAACAATGGCTCTTTGGGGCGGCATTCTGATTCTATTTATTGCCCTACAAAAACGAAAAGCTTAGCGGAGAGAGCAAGATGAGTATTTATTTTATTGGCGTTGATGTTGGTAGTGGTAGTGCCCGAGCCGGTGTTTTCGACGCCTCTGGTCGAAAAGTCGGTGAAGCAAAACGCGATACACAGATGTTTAAGCCACGCGCAGATTTTGTTGAACAGTCATCTGAAGATATTTGGCAAAGTGTATGTATGGCGGTTAAAGATGCCGTTTCACAAGCCAATATTGATCCTATCCAAGTCAAAGGCATCGGTTTTGATGCTACCTGCTCTTTGGTTGTATTGGATAAGAAAGGGCAGCCGTTAACAGTAAGCCCGACAGGGCGCAGCGAACAAAACATTATCATGTGGATGGATCATAGAGCGATCGCCCAGGCTGAGCGAATCAACGCCACTAAACATCCGGTATTAGCCTATGTAGGGAATCGTATTTCGCCAGAAATGGAAACCCCTAAGTTACTTTGGCTAAAGGAAAATATGCCAAATACTTGGGCGCAGGCAGGGTACTTTTTTGATTTGCCGGACTTTTTGACTTGGAAATCGACATTCGACGATAGCCGATCGTTGTGTTCCACGGTGTGTAAGTGGACATACCTTGGCCATGAAGGGAAGTGGGACAAACAATACTTTGAACAAATTGGATTGGATGATCTGCTTGCTGATGATGCTAAAACAATAGGTAATACGATTAAGCCGATGGGGGAGCCTGTCGGGCAGGGGCTTACTGCACATGCAGCAGATGACCTAGGTTTAGTGCGAGGAACACCTGTTGGAACTTCAATTATTGATGCCCATGCTGGTGGTATCGGTGTACTGGGTGCAGCAGGCATGACCGGTGAGAGCGCCGATTTCAACAAACGCTTAGCACTGATTGGAGGCACTTCGTCATGCCACATGGCTGCTTCAAAGACCGCACGATTTATTGATGGCGTATGGGGTGCTTACTATAGTGCAATGATCCCAGGATATTGGCTGAATGAAGGTGGACAATCGGCAACCGGGGCCTTAATTGACCATATCATTACTTCTGATCCGTTATACGAGCAGCTAAAAGCGCAAGCGACATTGGAAGGTACAACCGTGTATCAGTTGCTGAATGACCATCTGTTGAAACTGGCTGGCAGCAAGGAAGATATTGCTTTTTTGACGAAAGACATTCATGTGTTGCCATACTTTCACGGTAACCGTTCGCCACGCGCTAATCCAAATCTCACTGGGACGATCACAGGCCTAAAAATGTCGAAGACAATCGACGATACGGCATTGGCGTACCTTGCCACCATTCAGGCTATCGCATTAGGAACAAGGCACATTATTGAAGTGATGAATCAGGCCGGATACGAGATTGATACCATCATGGCTTGCGGTGGGGGAACAAAGAACACTATTTTCCTCCAAGAGCATGCGAACGCCACAGGTTGTGTCATGTTATTACCTGAAGAAAGTGAAGCCGTGCTATTGGGTTCTGCGATGTTAGGTTCGGTCGCTGCTGGGTTTTATGCGGATATCCCCGACGCAATGAATGCCATGAGTCGTATAGGAAAGACGGTGACACCGCAAACAGATAGAATTAAGCGCTTTTATGATATGAAATATCAGGTATTCCATCAGATGTACGAAGATGATGTGAAATACAAACAGCTGATGTCTGAGTTCTAAACGGGACAACACGCTGGATTGCTGATTCGTTCGTGAGCTGCCGAATAGCAAGAAAGACTAAGCAGTTGTTGCAAAGTTGGCAACAACTGCTTCTTTCTATACTTTTTTCTAGAATGTAATGCTTATGCGACGCTTAACATTTTCTGTTGATGTGCAAGATACTCATCATAAGTACCTTGGAAGTTAACGAGTTTCTTGTCTTTCACATCAATAATAGAAGTGGCAAGAGACGATACAAACTCGCGATCATGGCTGACAAAAATAAGTGTACCTTCATACTTTTTCAAGGCGTTGTTTAGCGCTTCAATGGCTTCCATATCCATGTGGTTCGTTGGCTCATCCATAACAAGAACATTAACGTCTTGCATCATTAACTTACCAAACAACAAGCGGTTCTTTTCACCACCAGAGCAGTTCTTTGCTTTTTTATTTGCATCATCAGCGGTAAATAATAAACGACCTAAAATACCACGAACCATCAAGTCATCATGCTTCGTTGTACGCCACTGTGAAATCCAATCAAAGATACTCAAATCGTTATCGAAATCAGCTGTACTATCCTGTGGACAGTAACCGATAGATGCATTTTCAGACCATTTAACAATGCCGTGGTTTTGTTCTAACTCGTTTACTAGGCAGCGAAGGAATGTTGTCTTACCCACACCATTTTCACCTATTACCGCTAAACGAGTTCCTGCTTCTAAAAGTAAATTACCTTTCTCGAACAGTAGCTCATCATCAAAAGCATGGCCTAAATCTTGTAGCTCAAGCGCCTGGCGATGCAACTTCTTGCCTTCACCAAAGTCAATCGATGGGCTAATACGGCTCGACGATTTAACTTCATCTAGCTTAATTTTATCCAGTTTCTTCGCACGAGAACTGGCTTGTTTAGCTTTCGATGCGTTGGCACCAAATCGGTTAACGAAGTCTTGAAGTTCGCTAATCTCAGCCGCTTTTTTAGCATTTCCTGCGAGCAATTGTTCGCGGATCAAACCTGAAGCCTCAAGGAAGTATTCGTAGTTACCTGGGTAAATACGAAGCTCACCGTAGTCGATATCCGCCATGTGGGTGCATACCGAGTTTAAGAAGTGTCGGTCATGCGAAATGATGATCATCGTACACTTACGTTGATTCAACTCTTCAGCAAGCCAGTTAATGGTATGAATATCCAAGTTGTTGGTTGGCTCATCTAACAACAAGATATCAGGGTTAGCGAAAAGTGCTTGTGCAAGTAACACACGAAGCTTCCACCCTGGTGCGACGTGTTGCATGAGACCGAAATGGAATTCTTCTTCGATACCAGCTTGAAGTAAAATGTCGCCAGCACGGCTTTCTGCTGTGTAGCCGTCCATTTCTGCGAACTCACTTTCAAGTTCAGCGACTTTCATGCCGTCTTCTTCACTCATTTCAGGTAGTGAGTAAATACGGTCGCGCTCTTTTTTAATCTCCCATAGCTTACGGTCACCCATAATAACTACATCGATAACATTGTGTTGCTCGAAAGCAAACTGGTCTTGACTCAGGACGCCAAGTTTTAACCCCGGGGTAATAGAGACATTGCCAGAGCTTGGAGTAAGAGCCCCACTAAGTATCTTCATGAACGTTGACTTACCACATCCATTGGCTCCGATTAAGCCGTAACGGTTACCGTTACCGAACTTAGCAGAAATGTTTTCAAATAAAGGCTCGGCGCCGAATTGCATGGTGATGTTAGCGGTTGAGATCAAAGAAGTATTCCTAGGTATAAGATGAGCTAATTGCTTAGTCAGATATGCCAAATCAACAGAAATGAAAGCACGAATTAATAGCTGGCGGATTATACAGATATATTGAACAAATAATAGATGTGGGAGGTAAGTCACAGAAGGTGATTGTGTTGGATGAAAAATCAAGAGGGTACACCGTTAAGTTTCCCCTTAAAGTCTGGGCTGCTCAAACGCTCCCAATTTGGAAGCGTCTTGATTACATTAAGCGGTGATCCTGATGGTTTATCGTCCGAGCTTTATCAGGTTTAATCGAGTAGCTCACGTTTAATCACGGTCATTACACCAGAATCACGATGACTAGGCGCTGAAAAGCGTGCGGCTTGTTTTACTTTAGGGTGGGCGTTGTCCATTGCGTATGAGTGATAGCTCGCTTTGAGCATTTCCAGATCATTGAGGTAATCACCAAAACTCATCGTCTGCTCATAGCTAAATCCAAGTTTATTTTGTAAGTGTTCAATCGCCGCCCCCTTCGAGGCTTCGGCATTCATCACATCAAGCCAGATTTTGGCGCTCACCACGACTTGATGGCTTTGACCAAACTCGCGGTCAAAACTTGGAAATACATGCTCTTCAGTGCCATCAAAATGACAAATGGCAATTTTAATAAAGTCATCATCGACAGCTAAAAGGTCGTCGACATACTGACAACGGTGGTAGTACTTAGCGAACTCTTCTAGCGCCTGTGGGTCTTGGGTTTCAATGTAAGCCGACTGCGTACCACATAAGACGATATTTGCCCCGTCGATTGTACGTGCTTGCTTAATAATCGCTTCAATAGAAGGTTTGTCGATTTCACAGCGATACAACTCTTTACCTTGGTGCATCACCATGGTGCCATTTTCAGCTACAAACATCATACGATCGCGAATGGGTGCGAACGTCTCCATCAAGCTGTAGTACTGACGGCCCGATGCGGCAGCGAAAATGATATCGCGCTGCTCTAATTGTTGGTAAACCGAGTAAAAGTCTTCTGGGAGTTGGCTATTTTGATCGAGCAGAGTCCCGTCCATATCGACGGCAATGAATTTGATGTCTTTACTTGGCATAGTTGACCGTGTTGTTGGGAAAAGGTGTGAATCAAGCATGACAAATTACATCAGTCACTATTGTCTGCAAGTGATTTCCATCAAGCGAAGGGTAACTATAGACAATATACCCGGCCTTAGCCGGGTATATTGACATTGGTAAGGTTAGAAATTGTACTGATTCATTACTCCAGCCAAGATCTTGTCAGCGATATACTTATGCGTCGCAGTCGTTGGATGGGTGACGCCCCAGAATACATACTTGTCAGAACTGTGGTAGGCACAGTCATTGGTTAGGCTATGGCTGTAAAGATAATCCATCGCGTTACTGCGATTGATGTTCAGGCATGCGTCTTTAGCGTTTTCAAATCCATGTGCTTTGGGTTCTGTGGTCAGGTCATTAAACATCTGCGCGGCATCCACAAGGGCGATATTGATCCCTGTATCCTGGTAGTACTGAGCTTGCTCGCGGATATAGACATTAAATAGTTCGATCTTTGCGCGGACTTTCTCAATCTCATCTTGGGTTGAGTATTTAAATTGTGGTGCCTTAGTTGCATCCGGCAGGGTAAATAGCATGATATTCTGCGCGCCTGCATCCGTAAGACGAATAAGTGCGCTGCTAAAATCTGCTTTCACTTCTGAGACTTCACGGTCGTAGTTCATAAAGTCGTTCAGACCAAACTCTAGAGTAAATAGGGTACGCTCTGGCCGATAGTTTTTAGCCATTTTCATATAGGTCAGGTAAGAGGTAACCTGTTCAGTCACACCAGTCAGTGCCACGTATTGATTGGTACCTGCAGCGCCACCTACAGCCCAGTTATAAAGAGGGATATTTTTGTCGCGTGCCAAGTATTCTGTCCATACCAGTCCATTGGAGAAGCGGCCCAAAAACCAGGAGTTGCGGTTAGGGAACAGCCACTGGGAAGCGTTAAACATGTTGCCGGTATCTGAAAGGCTATCACCAAAAGCAACCATCTTGTTGATGGTATCCGGCTGGAAAACGGAATCGTTGGTCCAGATAGAATGGTTATAGGAAGCTCGGTTATCTGCCGCATAGTAGCTCATATCGGCCGTTTTATGCTCTACGCCCAGAGTCGCCTTACAGCGCTCGGTGATTTTCTCCTGGCTAGTGTCGGTATAGAACATGTTTTTAAATGAAACCGATGACCACCAGTATCCGTCAAGGGTGAAGTAGTCACCGTTTTCATCTAGCGCCCACTCCCAGGTAGTGGCAGGGTCGTCATGATTAAAATGAGGGCGGTACCAGCAGCGAACGTAAGTATAAGTCTGGTCAGCCTGAATATTGCTGACTTGGGCTGAAGTAATGGCTTCGGGTGTAATTCTTTCGGTTGTAATGGTTTCGTGTGTAATAGGTTCTGAAGCGTATGCGGATACAGGCAATAACAGAGTAAGTAGTAATTTCTTCATCATATTCTTCTTCTAGTAAATGAAATCTATTCTACTAACCATTTGATTAATAGAATGATTATTGAGGACTATCCAACTATAATTGGTAGCGATATTCTGCATGTGAATATGTTTGGGTCAATTACTTTTCTTGGCTAATGCATTAACTTGGTATAGGGATCGCTTTATAAACAAAAACGGAAAAATGACTTAGTCAATAAATCCTGTATCAAGGGCTAATCCAATATACGTTTCAGCCCTGATACATAGGAAGGAAATTGCGAAATAGTATTGTGGCCTGCACCGGTAATGACGATCACTTCTTCCAGCTGATCGCCAAATTCAGCGATTAGCTGGTCGGCTCTTGCCCGCGGGATCACCCGATCTATTTCTGCTATGAAGATATAGGTTTGAGCCGAAATATCTTTTACTCTATCCGAAGATCGGAACCTGTCTTTGATCATCCATGAAACGGGGAGCATCCAATAAATATCTTTTGCGACATTTTCAATGCTATCAAATGGCGTCACCAATATAAGCTTGTCCACTTTCCTATTAGCTGCTACGTATGTGGCAATACCTGAGCCAAGGCTGCGGCCCATCAAGGATATTGAATCATGTTTACTTTTAACCGACTGAAATATCTGTACGGCATCGTTATATAGAACCTTCTCGGTAGGTGTACCTAAATTAATACCATAACCTCGGTAAGGGATCAGGTAGACGGTATAATTCGGGATTAACTCCTTGAAGAATGGAATATTGGCTTCGATACTTTCTGCGTTCCCGCCGTAATAGATTAACGCCTTAGGTTGTCCTTCATTGAGCGCCCAACCAAAAAGCTGGGCTCCATCAACAGCAAAGCTAGTATTCACCTCGCCGTAAACATCACTGGCAGGCTGGGGAAAGTACAGAAACTGGCGTTGCAGCGAACAAAAAGTAAGAGCAAAAAGGGCGTATAACACCACGAAGGTAACCAATATACTATTCATGTTCGTTACCTGTCTTGTTTGAGCTTATTCCAATAATAGACGAGCGCATAAATAACTAAATTGATCCCCATAGCCGCAATACCCAGTAAAACCTGGACATCAAAGCGTAATCCAACAGGATAAATAACAGGAATGATATAGTGCTCGACAAATCCTCCCGGGTAACCTTCGCCACCTGCCGCTTGCCTCAATTGGTTTTCCAATGGCGTTAAAGGGCAGATCCAGCCTTTGAAACTGATCACCGCAACCCATAGTGCTGCAGGAATATGGATAAACAGCATATAGCCACGCCATAGTACCAGCGAGCCACCAAGCAACGCGAAGATGATAAATAAAAGGTGAAGTATTACGACAAGATCTGCCAGTATTCGATAAATCATAAGCTATCATCCCTTCCCTAGGTCAAACATAGCTTATTAAAGCAATAACTGTTATCCACATTCAGACTAATGTTGGAAAGTTATACCGACCTGAAACACGTGGGTTCTTAGCTGTTATCAACAAAATCTGGGGACAGTTCCACCTGAACCAAGTTTTAACGATGTTGGAAAACAAATCGTATCGATTTCACTCTTCAATCCAGCTTGAGTTTGAATATTTATGTAAAAGTGAGCACCAAAAAAGCCAGTTTGTATGGGGTGGCCATACATAACTGTTTTTTCTTGATTCGTCATCCCCTCTAAACTGACTCCAACTTGAGAGTTGGCCGATTCATAAATCAAAGGGGATGAAATGAAAAAATCAGTTATTAGTTTATGTATTATCGCTGCAGCAACGCTGAACTCTATTTCAGCTTTTTCTAACGACAACTCGAAACTATCGTAAAGGCGTGTGCTTGTTCTTTGGACTTAGCGAAAACTCCAGAGAAGAAGTCTCTCTCGCTCTGGATACATTGAATCGCAATGCTGGTAAGTATTTGACCTGACAAGAGCCTGATTGTTGCTGTTGATTAAGTTTTAGCCTTAAACGCAATAAGCTCTTGCTTGATGTGCAGCAAGAAAGTGTCGAGTACGGAGTTCTTGCTCCTGTAATCAAATAATGCAGATAGATCACCGGGGATAGTTTCTCTCAGCTTTACAAAATGGACATTACTCCAGCGGTGATAGCTGAAAGTCGTCGGGACAATGGAAGCCAAATGACTTGTACCGACAATAGACATAAGTGTGTTTGGCTCGTATACCTCTTGGTTGACGTTGATATGATGGCCGTGGGCCAGGAAAGTATCGATGATGAGCTTTGAAGACGCCGAATCCTGCCTTTGCATGAATACGAAACCTTCATCCTTAATCTCGTCGATTGAGATGACTTTGCGGTCTTTGAATGTGTGGTTATTCGCAACCACCAGGCACATGGGGTCTTCTAACAGTCTTTCGGAGACAAGTGGGGAGGTATTAATGGTATCTGCAAACCTTAGCAATCCGACATCGATCTGTTTATTCAACAGTGCATTCTTTTGTTCTTCGGGGGTCATTTCAAAGATATTAAAGGTATAGTCCGGATAGGTGTCTTTAAAGCTCCTCAATGCCTCCCCCAGACCAGCCCAGAAGAACGAACTGACGAGACCGACATTGATAGTTGAAGCTTCGTTACGACCTGCTTCCAATACCTTCATTATTGAGTTATCAAACACACGAAAAATCGTCTGACACTCATCAAACAAACGCTCGCCAATTGTGGTGAGTTCAACCGTCCTGGTATCTCTAACAAACAGTGAAGATCCAATGAGGTTTTCCAGTTCTTTGATCTGGCTGCTCAATGGAGAAGGTGAAATATTCAATTTCTTCGCTGCACGCCCAAAATGCTTCTCCAAGGCAACTTCATGAAAATACCGCAACATCTTCATGGTGATTTTCGACGAAGGATTGTTGAATCGATTCATACTTCTCTCATTTATAAAAGTGCCTGTTATCAGACTGAAATGTAGTTTGATCTATCTCTCGTTTTTTCACGAAGCGGAGGCATGGCTGTTCCGATACTAAGAAATGTATATCACAGCCTATATGTAGACTTAAAGCCTTGAAAATAAATAAAACAGTCAGAAATGGCAAGAAACACTCCGTTTGTTTTCTGTGGTTTTGTTATGTTCATCTCTCTATTGTGCTGAAAATCAGCATAATAACTCTGTTTTTTGAAATATACAAAGGAGTGGCTCTTCGTAGAATCAACGCAAATTTCGCAATCTTTGAGTTGGTTATCAGTAAGTGAAAAAGAGTAAATCATCAGGCGCGGTATTTGTCTTTGGTTCATATAATGCGGACATTGTCTCTTATGTCCGTATGTTTCCTAAACATGGACAAACTGTGACGGCAGACAGCACCAAAATACTTTCAGGAGGGAAAGGCGCAAACCAGGCTATCGCCTGCCGCCGCCTTTGTTCTGACACGCATTTTTTTGTGAAAGTCGGTAATGACGAATTTGGTAGTAAAGCCGAGGAAATACTTAAAAATAACGATTTTGCAGGGCTGTACCTCAATAGAAGCCACAGTAGGAAAACCGGCACGGCCAGCATTATTTCATCCTTAAAAGATCGAGATAATATGATTGCCATTGATCTTGGTGCCAACTGTACGGTCACTCCAGAAGAGATTGATGCTGTCGAGGGGGTCATCAGACAATCTGCGGTTGTATTGACTCAGCTGGAAAACAACCTTGATGCCATCAGTCAGGTGATCCAACTAGGTTCAGAGTCAGGCTGCAAGACAATCCTCAATCCGGCCCCTTACCATCCTAAAGCCAAGCAATTGCTTTGCTGGGCGAATATTGTCACCCCTAATGAAACAGAAGCTAGCAGCTTGAGTGGCATAGAAGTCGTCGATATCGAATCTGCAACTTCTGCCGCACAAGCCATTCGAGATATGGGGGCCAAAGTTGTGATCATCACCCTGGGCAGTAACGGCTGCTTACTGCATACCCATGAAGGGACGACACATTACCCTGCTTATCCATGTCATGTCACCGATACCAGCGGAGCCGGCGATTCGTTTAATGGTGCGTTGGCTGCATCTTTGGCGGCCAATCAACCCATAGAGGAGGCCGTTAACTTTGCCAATGCATTTGCTGCGTGTGCAACGGAAAAGTTGGGGGCTTCGAATATGCCGACGCTGGATGAAGTGAATACAAAGTTGGCAAGCATGACAAGGAACATCAAGTGAGAAAAATAATAATTGATACCGACATTGGTGATGATGCCGACGATGCGCTAGCAATTGGACTCGCGTTGTCAGCTAATCAATTCAATATTCTGGGTATCACTACGGTATTTAAGAATACCCAAATGCGGGCAAAGATGGCAAAGCACCTTGTTACATTAGCTGGCCATGACAATATTCCTGTTCACTCGGGGATAGGGCATTCACTAAATAATGAAAATACAGTCGATGAAATTCCGTGCCAATATCGTAAGGAAATGGGAAAAGTCCATTATGACGGTGACGATGCTGTTGAGTTTATTGCTGAAAAACTACGCAATGAAAGGCTGACAATCGTCGCAATAGGGCCTCTTACCAATATTGCTACGTTAATGACAACCTATCCTAATTTGATTGGGCGTATCGAAGAGCTCGTAATAATGGGTGGCTGCTATTACCGGCATGTCAATGAGTGGAATATTGTCTGTGATCCGGAAGCCGCCGATATTGTATTCAAATCGGGTGTCAATATTAAAGCCGTTGGGTTGGACGTAACAACGAAGTGTCACTTCAACGACGGTTTATTGAGATCCGCTTATGAAAATGCTGACACCCCGCTGAAGCAATTGATGATTGATTGCTGTGACGCCTGGCTGAAGAAGACAGGCTTTACTCCCATACTCCACGATCCATTAACCATTTTTGCTTTGATGAACGAATCGGATATCCAGTATTCATTCGAGAATATCCAAATTGAATTAACGGGGGAGTTAACCCGGGGGATGACCGTGTGCTCCGAAGATGGGATCTGGGGGCGAAAGCATGAGTCTCCGACAGCCAGTGTCGCAACAACATTGGATTATCAGCGCTTTATTCAAATATTCCATTCAAATTTATTTCTCAATTAAGGTCTCTCTATGTCAAAAATAAAAATGACCACCTTACAAAAAATAGGGTTCGGGGCTGGTGACTCCGCCATCAACTTATCCATGATCTCAGCCGGCATGCTCATTTATGCCTTTCATGTCCAGATTGTCGGTCTGACTCCGGTTGATGCCGGTTGGCTGCTTTTACTTGTCAGGTGTATTGATGCCGTTACTGACCCAGCAATGGGGTGGATGACCAACCGCTACAAGACACGCTTTGGCCATTATCGTCATTGGATCTGTTTCGCTGCTATCCCGATGGGGATCTCGATGTACCTGATGTTTACCACTGTCGGCGATACCTACAACGTCAAGCTGGCATGGGCATATGCGACTTACATCTTCAATACCTTGATGTTTACGATGGTCACCATTCCATATATCTCGATGATCGGTGTGATCACCAATGATCCAGACGAGCGCATTACGGCAAACTCATGGCGATTTACTATGGCCAAGGCTGCAACATTACTGTGTACCTCACTGGTTCCGTACTGGGTGACATCACACGAAAACCAAGTCCAGGGTTATGCCACATCATTTATGATCCTTGGGGGGATCGGTACTGCCTGTCTGCTGTTCTGTGCTTACCATACCAAAGAAGTGGTTGATATTGAGCCCAATAAACAGCCCGTTAAAGAGCAGCTGAAAAGCTTGCTCAGAAATGACCAGTGGATAGTCCTTTGCACGGCCTGTATCACTCTCATGCTGGCATTTTTAGTACGGGGCAATATTGCCTTTATCTATGCGACGGAGTTTGCCGGTGCCAGCTTTGGCCTTCAGGTTTCAATCTTCCTCGGTATGTGGTCGGTCGGTGGGATCCTGGCTGCGATGGTATCGAAGCAGCTGACCAAGCGTTACTGCAAAATCAAAGTATTTAGATTTTCGATGTACGCATCGGCATTGATGGGGGTATCGATCTACTTCCTAGTGAGTGAAGGGCAATACATACCGGCTGTGCTTTGCTACTTTCTCTATTGCTTCTTGACCGATCTGAATACACCTATTTTTTGGGCATTAATTTCAGAGGTGAGTGATTACGGCAAAAAGAAAACCGGTATTGATGCTTCGGGTATCTCGATGGGCGCGATCTCATTCTGCCAAAAGCTGGGAATGGGATTATCCGGCATTGTTACGGGTTACACCTTGCAGTATTTCGGCTATTCCGCAGAGGCAGAAAAAACGGCAGATGTCTTAAATGGCCTGTCTTTATCACTTTCTATCGCCCCTGCATTTTTCTTCTTGCTGACAGGGCTAATAATCAAAAAGTATTTCATCACAACGGAGTACTATAACAAGATGATGAATGGCGAAATAGACCCATCAAAGACAGTTAGTAATACCACCATGAAGTCACAGGCTTAATGTAAATAAGCCAAAGCAATAATCTAAACAAAAGTGAATAAAATGAATTATAAAGCAGTACCATTCTTGCTTCTTGCCTGCTCGTCTTTATCTATTAATGCGAGTGAAAGCGAGCCAGAATATAGTGAATCAAATCCGTTATGGATTGAAGTATATACACGATACGAAGAGGATAAAGATCTTGGCCTTCAAGGTATTATTGGACGTATCGATTTTCCAGAGTTTTGGGGAACTTACTTCGCAGCCGAATTAAACACTGATGGTTATTACGAGTGGGCGATGGGTAAAGGTTTTGGCATTGGAGATAACGGGTATATCGATGCCTACCTTGGTTATACAAAATGGAATTACCGCCTGTCTTTGCGTACAGGCTATAACTTTGACAATGGTCTGATGTTAAGTGCCCGTGTCCGTCCTGAGTTTGGCTATGATGACTGGATTGGAGAGGATAGTGAAGGCAATACAATTAACTATGGTACAAACTTAAGTGTTCGCACTGATTTATTTGTAGGATACAATAGCAACGATTACGAATTCTTCTATAACCGAGTTGATCACTTTGAAACTGACGAAGAGATCGCTGATGCCTTTAAGCATGGTAAACAGCATACCACTACGGATCACGAGTTCAGAATTACTTACACCAAGAATAAGTGGCGACCATACTTTCAGTGGGTCTATATGGAGAACGGACTTTATACGCCGCAATCATACAAAGATGATATACGCTGGCAGTTAGGCTTTACACTGCCGATGTAGTCAAGAGTAGAAAAGCGCCTAATAAATTAGGCGCTTTAAAATGTTAGCCAAGACAAATTAGAGTATATGTACGAGAGAATAGTATTTGTAATCAAGACTAAACTGATTCTTCCCACATATAACGTGAATATTATATGGGAAAAGAATCAGTAAGTTGGTCACTACTATGAGCACTATCTTTTAGTTAAAAACTAATCCAGGTAGGGTCATTACAACTGCAGGGAAGAAACTTAAAAAGAGTACGATGAAAATGAAAAGAATGATGTAAGGTAAGATAGCCTTGACGATCTGATCAACTTCAACTTTGCCTACAGAGGATAACACATAGAGAACCATTCCCATTGGTGGCGTTAGCAAACCTATCATTAGATTAAGGATCATTATTATCCCAAAATGAACAGGGTCGATACCGTAGCTAGAGGCCAGAGGGAGTAGGATAGGTGTCAGTATTGTCAGTGCCGCAATCGTTTCTAGAAATGATCCGCATATAAGAAGAATGATATTGATAGCAATCAACGCTACAAAAACATTAGGGATATTACTCGAGAATGCATCAGCTATCATTGTGGGGACTTGCTCAATCGTAAGTATCCACGCAAACATTGCTGATGAGGCCACAATAAATAATACGCCAACAACAATCTTTGATGCTTCCGTAACTAGGCTCGGCAATTTTCTTAGTGTGATTTCCCCACTGAACAATGACAGGCCAAGTGCATAGAATACAGCAATAACGGCAGATTCCGTTGGTGTAAATACACCTGAAATGATGCCTCCAATGATGATGACTGGAGTCAAAAGTGCCCAGAATGCCCCTTTAAATGCTTCCCAGCGTTGTTTCCTAGATGCCTTTGGGTCAGGGACAAGGCCTTCTTTCTTGCATCGGTACCAAATGAACAGTGACAGTGATACTGATAACAGTATTCCTGGAACTATCCCCGCGACAAAAATCTGCCCGACAGAAACACCTGCAATAACAGCGTATAATACGGCTGGTACGCTGGGTGGAATGATGGGGCCGATAATGGAGGAGGCACCGGTGACCGCTAAACTGAAATTTTCTTTGTATCCGGCGTCACGCATCGCTTTTAGCTCGATTGCACCAAGGCCACTGGTATCAGCAACGGCAGTACCAGACATACCAGAGAAGATAACGCTAGCTGCGACATTTGTATGTCCCATACCGCCGGTTATATGCTTTACCATGCAATTGGCAAAGTGAAAGATTTTCTCTGTGATACCTCCAGTATTCATGATTATCCCAGCAAGTGTGAAAAGTGGTATGGCAAGTAAAGTAAAAGAATTGCCAATACTCATCACCATCGCTTGCGATGCCATAAATGGGTCTTGACCACTGTAAATAAAGTAAGCAATAGAACTTAAAAAAAGAGCAATTGCAACAGGTGCACCTAGAATTAATAAAATGAAAAATGCACAGAGTAGGATAAAGACTGACATTGTTAACCTCTTATTCTTTTTATATCTAGGATTGATTGGTGAGAAGAAAAAATGATGTAGCTAATCAAACCTACAGGTAATGCTAATACGATCCAGCTCATAGGTATCTGTAGTACAGACGACATTACATACCGTTGGTCATCAAATAATTCCCAACAATATGGAGCAAGATAAATGACTGCCCCTAAGGTTAGAAACTCAATAAATAAACGTATTCCTAGTAACTTCTTCGGGCTAAGGTTCTTGGTGAAAAAGTTTATTTGGATATGGCTACGTTCAGAAACACCATAGCCAATACCAAGAAATGCCACCCATACAAATAGGTATCTTGCTAGCTCTTCAGTCCAAACTAGAGGTATACCAAACAAATACCTGCTTAAAACTTGAACCAATAAAATTAGGGTAATCACAACTAGTAGGGAATCAACGACAACTCTATTGAAGAAAATGAGGTATTTCATAGGGTATCTCCAGCGCGGTGGCCAACAGTAAGTTGGCCACCATGATCGTTATAGTTGTGATAGGGTTTTATATTTATCTTCACCCCAAGCACTGGAGTATTTTTCTATGACAGGTTGTATCTTTTCAACAAATGAAGCTTGGTTCGGTTGAGTAAATACGACACCTCTCTCTTTCATTTCTTCGATCTTATCTTGTTCTACAGCCAGGTTGAGACCGTCAATGAGCTCTTGGGTTTCTACCGCCACTTCTTTGATTGTCTGTTGGTATTCCTCAGGCAGCTTATTGAAGGAGCGCTCAGACATGAGTAATGGTGTGAAAGCCATGATATGGTTGGTCAATGCAACATACTTTTGTACCTCATAGAACCTTTGCTCATAGATGGTAGGTACTGGGTTCTCTTGGCCGTCGACAACCCCTTGGCTGAGAGCGAGGTACACCTCTGAGAGCGACATAGGTGTTGGTCGTGCACCAAGAGCACGAAGCGTGTCAAAATAAATTGGCATGTCAGGAGTACGCAGTTTCATATCTAGCAAGTCATCTGCACTTTCAATAGGTTTATTCGATGTAATTTGCCTTGCGCCGTAGTAATTAACACTAAGGAGCTTTGAGCGAGTGACTTTCTCCATTTCGTCATACATCGATTGAAGTTGATCGCTATCTAACACCCTCCGGCCATGCTCGTAGTTTTGGAAGATGAATGGTGCTTCTATTACTGACATTGCAGGGTAGCGCTTACTGATTTCCCCTGGGCCAACAAATGAAATATCAACGCCGCCGCGTCGAATTCCGTCAGCCATTGCCTTTTCATCACCAAGTTGGCCAGCAGGGAAAATGCTGATACTGATGGCGCCTTCTGTTCGTTTTTCTACTTCTGACGATAGGTATTCAGCCCCTTTATGGTAAGCATGCTCTGGTGGATATATATGAGCAAACTTCAAGTTGATTTCAGCACTGAAGGCTAAACTGGAGAATAGTGCAGCAGCAAGGGGGAGCATTTTTTTCATCGTATTCACCTTGTTGGATTGTCGTTCTTGCTTGTATTTATTTACTTCGGTCTATGAAGCATATTTTTGAATTGTTTTGATCTTTACCCTCAAACTATCAAAACACTAAAAAATGGCGTGCTACATTTCAATCACTGTTTTTAAAATATGTTTGTCATATAGCGAATTAAATTCACTGCTGACATTTGTAAAAGGTATCGTTTTGCTAATTATTTTTGCCGTATCAATTTTTTGCTCTACAAGTAGACGAATAACTTCATTGAAATCATCTTTGGTTGCTGCTCGGCTAGCAAAAAGTGTGACTTCTTTTTTATGAAAACTGATGTCTTTGAACGACACGTCTCCCTTGTGAAGACCAACGAAAATGACTTTTCCACCTACAGATACGTTTTCGATTTGGTCATTCATCGATTTCTCATGTCCTGTTGCATCAATTATTACGTTAGGAGAGCCGTTAAGCAGCCTACGGATTTCTTGATCAGAACTAGGTTCTCCTATTTGAATTGTGGGTAATGAGAATCTGCTTCCGGCGAGCTGTAACCGATCGCTGTCGATATCTGCAATGACGACGTTGTGTCCATAAGCCAGGCATATGTCAGCTGCTGCAATACCAATGGTGCCTGCACCAATAACAAGAACTGTTTCATTATCAGCTAATTGAGCTCTTCTGACAGCGTGAGCAGAAATAGCATAGGGCTCGATAGTCACAATTTGTTGTTTGCTTAGTGAGTCTGGAACAGGAATGACATAGGTATGATCGAGGTTAAAACTCTTCGCCATAGCACCATTTTCATGAACTCCGAGTACAGAAAGAGACTCACAGCAATTTGTTTTTAGTTGAGTACAAGCCTGACATTTACCACAGTGCTTGTATGGAATGACAGTGACTCTTTGTCCTTTCGCGAATGATGATATTTCGGCACCAACATCGCTAATGGTTGCGCAGACTTCATGACCCATGATCTTGGGGTAATCAAACATGGGTTGTTTACCTTTGAATGCATGTAAGTCAGATCCACATATGCCAACTTGCTCAACAGTGAGCTGGACTTCATGAGGTTTACACTCAGCAAGTGTGGTTTGTTCATACTCAAGCTGATTTACATCCTTGCACACTAAAGCGTTCATTGTTACCTCCCGATATATAGGTTGATTTATATACTGGTGTATTTTGTTGTATTTATCAGCATAAAAATAAGAAAAGTGCTGGTTAGATCAAAGTTCACACATGTTTTTTAACAAGGGGTAACTTTTGTGTCATTAGTTAACATGTTGATTTTACTGTGTATGGTCTGGATTTTATGGTGTGGTTTGAATTTACTTGTTAAATATTGATCTTGAATCCGATATTTTTACCGATATATTGGTTGTGTCGACTTTAAGGAGGTATGTGATGTCAAAGATTGAAAACATGAGTATTTTTAAAGCGGTATCACCGTTGTCCCAACCGATTGCTGATTCAACGCATAGTATTGATGAAATCGGATTCTATGTGGTACGCCTGCAACTGACGAATGGTGTAGTTGGTGAAGGGTATTTACTGTCATTTCACTATTCACCAAATGCAATTGAAGGTGCTCTTAAAGATTTACGGGAAGCAGTGACGAATTATCATTGTTTTGAAACGGGAAAGTTCATCGATGACATCTCAAAGGAGCATGAGTATTTTGGTCACGACGGTATTCAAAAGTGGGCATTAGCAACCATCAACATTGCTATGTGGGATGCATACTGTAAAACGTTAAAGCAGCCAATTTGGAAACTTTTGGGAAATACCGCTAATAAGGTTCCAGTGTATGGGTCCGGAGGTTGGTTGTCGTATACGGATCAAGAGTTGATAGAAGAGGTTACTGACTATAAGAACCGTGGCTTCGGAGCAGTTAAGATCAAAGTTGGCACCAGTGCACAGGACGGTGGTGTAGAACGAGATTTAGAAAGATTGCAAAAAGTCCGAGATGCTGTGGGTACAAAGTTAAATATCATGATGGATGCAAATCAGGGAATGAATGTTCCTGATGCTATCAAGCTTTCAACTTTAGCCAGAGATCTTAACATTCACTGGTTTGAAGAACCTGTTAACCATATGGATTTTTCAGGATTTGAAATCATTCGCCAAAAAACAGGTATTGCTTTGGCAATGGGTGAGCGTGAATATAATTTCGAAGCGCTCAAGTCATTAATATCGCGCAATGCCCTAGATTTGTGGCAGCCAGATATTGTCCGGATAGGTGGCGTGGATGCTTGGTTGGAATCTGCCGCACTCGCGAAAGCTCATAATATCCCCGTTTTGCCTCATTACTATAAAGATTATGATGTTCCGCTTCTTTGCACTATTTCTAACGGGTACGGCAGTGAATCGTTCGATTGGATAGATAATATTATTGATAACAAGATGGAAGTGAAAGATGGATTTGCCTACCCACGAGAGGGTGATGGCTGGGGGTTTAACTTCCTTGATCAGTTCTTGACGGAGGTTAAATAATGCGGGCCGACATTCAAGAAACAGTATTGGCAGACTTTTTTTCCCTCGCTGGACGGGTAGGTATTGTTACTGGGGCTTCATCAGGTATTGGACGTGGTATTGCCTACTTGCTGGCTGCGGCTGGCGCCAAGGTCTATAACCTCAGCCTTGAGCCGATGTTGAATGATGAAGAGTACCAGCCAAACGAGAAAATCATCGATATTCAAGTTGATATAACAGATATAGATTCGCTTTCGATGATTGTTGATGATATCGGTAAAGCAGATGGGATCGACTTTCTGATTAACAATGCTGGAATTACTAAAAAGCAATTTGCACATGACGTCGATAGGGACTGGTGGGACAAAATCCATGACGTGAATGTGAATGCGCTCTTTTTCCTATCAAAGTTGTGCTATCCATTCTTGAAAGATTCCCCGAATGTTGGAAGAGTTATCTCAATAAGCTCAATGGCTGCGCATCTTGGCTTTGGAGAGGTTACGCCTTATTGCTCAACGAAATCTGCAGTTACAGGTATCACTCGCGGCTTAGCGGTCGAGTGGGCAAAAGACAATATCTTAGTGAATTCTGTCGCTCCAGGTTGGGTTAAAACAAACATGACTGCGACGGTGAGTGATCCCGTTAGATTGGAGAAAATTCTCAATAGAATGCCCTTGGGACGCTATGGAGATGCATACACCGAACTAGCTCCAATGGTGTGGTTCCTCGTAAGCCCCGCGGCAAATTATATTACGGGGCAAGACTTTGCTGTTGATGGGGGGGCATTGACTTTTGGATATTGATGCTTAACTAAATCAAAAATTAAGGTAAACTCAAGAAGTTAGCTTGAGTTTACCTTTCGGGATTTTTCGGGAGTTTTAGTGGAAAACAATAACGATAAAGATAAAGCATACAATTATATTAAAAAGAGAATTGTAAAGACTGAATTACCTCCTGGTTACGTGCTGGATCGCTCGGTCATTGCTGATGATCTTGGGCTGTCAATAACCCCTATTAGAGAAGCGCTTATATTGCTTGCTCATGAAGGTTTTATCGATATCATGCCGAATAAGGGCACGCGAGTCAGTTACATAGACATTGATTATCTAAAAGAAGTTTCATTCATGCGTTCATGCCTTGAATGCGGGGTTGTTGAACACTTAAGTCTAATTGGGCTGAGTGGCGAAAGTTTAAGCAAGTTGCGTGATCTCTCTGATAGACAACTTGAATTAGTGCAATCGGGAGATATTCAAGATAGTTACGATTTAGACTTTCAGTTTCATCGGCTGCTTTGTGATTTAACAGGTTTTAGTTCACTTTGGGATACTCTTGATAAATACAAGCAACACTTAATCAGAGCAATTAACTGTTCGCCACTAAATAAGAGGGCTAAGCAAGTTGCAGTGAAGGATCACTTAGCAATTATCGATGCCATAGAGGAAAGAAAGAGCAACATTGCAAAAAATAGAATGAAAAAGCATGTAAATCGTATAGTGGACGAGCTGCAAAGTATTCCTCCACACTTTATAAAAACAAATTAGTATTCTTAGAACATACGGCATAGAGCATTAGCGACGACCGTATGTTTTCCTTATGCTAATTCTTAATATTTCCATAAAAATTAATGCTATAAGCTCAGTATTTTTCTTGGAAGAACAGCATATACCCTTAAGTTTTTTACTTAGTTTATATAGAAAGCGCTGGTGAATTTGGGTAACAAAGTTGTATCTAGACTATATGTGTCAAGCAACTTCTTGCACTTGAGTGTGAATCCCAATAGTTTTGATGAGCTTTAAAACCATAGAACATCATCATTTTTGTAATGGATACTTGGCTAGGGTTGACCATGTTATATACAACGTCAATTTTACCTAACTCTTGCCAAAGCTCATCATTACAAATAAAAGTTTCCTTCTTAGCAACGAATCCATCGAATCTAGATGAAAGAACATCCAAATCAGAATAGATATTAACCCACCCTTTAAGTTGAAGTGATGAGTAGTTTCTCTCTGAAAAGTACCTTGGCCAATATATCTCAATAAAATCAAAAGGGCATCCGATCGTCACTAACCTAGTTACCGTAGACTGGATTCTTACATTTGGTTCAGCTTCACAAGGAAAAATGGTGTCGATCGCGAGTACAGAGCCAAAACTGTAGGCATGGACTTCAATTTCAACGTTCTGGTCCTCTTCCGCGATTACCTCTATCAATCGATTTATCTTTCCGGTAATTAAGAGCCTTCTGTCACCAACACTAAGATATTGATTCGCTGATAAGTATTCTATTGCCATATCAGTAAAAATACTCTTCGAGTTAGGGGCGAATAACATAAATGCCGAAAAAGTCGCCAAGAAGTATGTAGCTTTTCCTTCAAACCTGACCAACATTGCCAACACCCCGCTCCAGTTATTTGTGCCATCCTGTCCTTCAAAGAGCGTAATAAGTACCGACAGTAAAGACGGAATCAAAAAGATCAAATACAAGGCTAGAAGCATATATAAAGCTGAAAAATAGAGCGCCTGAGCCTTCGATTTGGAGCTTATTTCATCTTTCGGCGAAACAATAGACTTAAGGACAAAAACTGAACGCGTTAATAGTGCAAGGAAGAGAGATAAAAAGCGGGCAAAAACATTGGATTCTCGGTACTTTCCTGTAAGAAATTCAGCGTATCTAAACTCATAAAATCGATATGTTTCCGTTTCCTTATTGTCGCTATGCTCGAAAATACTCACGATGTTTGTGAGACTTCCATCGCTATCATACTCTTTTTCACCAGACTCAATTCGGTAAGTCTTTGCTGGCTCAGGATGATGTTCATCAAGCGCCTTCATCATTCTCAGCGCATAGGATTTGACGGAAATATTAGCGTGGTCTTGTCCGAGACCTGGAATGTAGAGCACCCTTTTCATAAGTCCACCTCTATCCATTATGTCAAATTTGCCGATCTACAGGCCCACGAACGAGAATAATGAAATCGAAGCAACACAACGACTCTCGCCTAAACCTAAGGATAGACTTGCAAGCAATATTCTATTTGTGAACCTAATTCCAAAAACAGACATCAGGGTTACTTTTCATCATGCTAATAACAAGCAGTGAACACAACAGCTGTCAATTGATTAAGGCAGCCACAACCAATAGACTTGCTAAAGTAATTAGTAAAACTAATACAAACTGACAGCTAAGGAAGCCGAAGATAATTATTCACTAAAAAGGAAAGGGGAATAAATGTGTTATCGGTGCGTGACTAAATTTTGATATAAATACTATTTCATACTTTATCTAGATTTTCTGATCTAGCAAATGCTTCAAATTATTTTGTCCAGCTACCCTCAAACAGCTAAAGAAAAGTACCGAGAAGCTATACAATACTCGAGTTGCGAGGTCGCAGGATGGGATACTCATTCACAGAAAACCTCAAAGTAGCCACATATGTCTAAAGATTTTGATTTCACCACAGAATACACCCTCGAAAAGCCCTTTTTTTTGCAGAGCGTTATGATCAAACTAGCCGCCCTGCTGAATTTCCAAAAGCCTATTTAAAAGGAATACTTTTCTTCTTTTTGGGGTGGTTATGGCGACAAACACTCAGCATGAGCTCTGGCAGCAAAGTGGTATGCTATGTTGACTCTAACGGTGTGAGTTATAAAAGCGGCAAAAACACCCGTAACACCGCCTGGAGTGAAATCGACCAACTTCAACAAAGCGATTTCGGTTTTATCCAGTTCAAAGTTACTTATTCCGCCAATTCAATTCCACTAATTCAAACGAAAAGAGCCTTGCTCCAGAAAGACTCTTTCTATGTTTAATCGTTTATTGTTATTAGCCCACTTTGTTTAGCCACACTCATCGGATTGAACTCCTTTGAGTTGGTTTCGAAAGAACTCAACGAACAGCTTGGTGCGTCTGGGCAAATGTTGTCTTTTAGGGTAGAGGATATACAAGGGCAATATCGGGCTAGTTTCCCAATCGGGAACAAGTTGAAGCACTTCTTTTCGCTTGGCTTGCGGTAGTTTGGATAGGGCAAGTTCATCTAACATCGCGACACCACACCCACTCAGCATGGCATCGACCATTGATGTGACCAAATTGACGCTGAATGCCCCATTTAGCTTTATGAGCAGTTCTTCTTTGGACGCTTTATTCAAAAACGTCCAGTTCTCTAATGTGAACTCTGTATTTTTATAAAGAATATGGCTGAGCTTAGCCAGTTCCGAGGGATGCGTAATCTCACCGTATTCTCTGATATAACTTTCATGGGCGTAGGGCTTGCAGTGCAATGAGCGAAGGTAACGCCCGACATAACCTTCTGGTGGCGAATTCGTGAGGTAAAATGCTACATCAAAGCCTGACTCGATAAGGTCTAGCGGGGTTTCAGTGAAGATAACTTCTATGTTGATCTCTGGGTATGCCCGGCTAAAATCTGCCAAGGGTTCAGTCAGCAATATTCCTCCGAACGATGCTGAAGCAGCCACTCGTAATTTGCCTGCTAAGTTTTCTGTTGAACAGAGTTTCTCATTAATAACCTCTGCATTTTCCAGTAGGTGCTTAACCTGCTTATAAAACTCAATACCATCGTAAGTCAGGTTGAATTGTCTTGTTGTCCTTTGAATGAGTTGTACGGACAAAATATCCTCAAGCTGCCTCAGTTGCCTACTCACATGAGCATTTGAACAATTCAGCCTGCTTGCAGCCCCCGCAATGCTTTTTTCTTCGCATATGGCGATGTAGGTGGGGATATAGTGAAGCCATTTTATTTCCATATGGTAATTCTGAATGTCTAAATGAGAACTACAGGAAATAATAGGGATAACTTAGACTGCCGGCAACATGAATATAAAGAGGGTTAACACATGGCACTGTTCAACAGCTGGCTTGAGGGCCAAAACTTAAAAGATCACGTTAAAAACCCGAATATTGAGGTCGGGGAGTACAGTTACTATTCCGGATATTATCATTCAAAGTTGTTTGAAGATCAGGCTGTACGCTATTTGCTTGGTGATGAAGTCACGAAAGAGGCATGGCAAAGTGGTCAGTTTGGCGATGTTGATAGGCTGCGTATAGGTAAGTTTTGCTCTATTGCATCAGGAGCAACATTTATGATGGCAGGAAACCAAGGGCACCGACTTGACTGGGTATCAACGTTTCCATTTTCAGCAGAAATGTTTGGCGATGGGGTTATAAGTGGATTTCAGAGAGCAGGGGATACTTTAGTCGGGAATGACGTTTGGATTGGTAGTGAGGCGATGATCATGCCTGGCGTTCAAATAGGTGACGGTGCAGTGATAGGTGCGAGGGCTGTCATTACTAAAAACGTTGAGCCTTATTCTGTAGTGGTTGGTAATAACCATGTTATTAAAAAGCGTTTTTCTGAAGCGTCTATCCAGTCGTTATTGGTTATAAAATGGTGGGATTGGCCGTTGGAACATATCAAGAATGCGATGAGCCTGCTATGCAGTGGGAAAATCGAGGAATTGGAGAAATACTTCTTTGAGAATGTGGTTAATTAATTCTTGTGTCTCTATGGCGTTAGGGGCCAAGCCAGATAAGTGATCTGACTTGGCCTCTGTCTTATTGACTCAGCTGTGCCGCAGTATCGACAAAGATCCCTTGGATGTCTTTTGCTTCACGCTCAGTTTGGCCACCGTGCGTGAGGAACGCATCGATAATAGCTGCGGTTTTGTGTTCTTTGGCGCGCTCAAGGAAGTAGCGCAACTCTAACTCTGCTCCTGCCTCTTCATCTTTGATAGAGGAGGTAATAATCGCTTTGTACATCTCGATATCACGCAATTCTAGTCGGATCATTACCCCGAGCGTTGTAGCCAAGAAAGTGTCCATCTCAGCTTTGGGTACAAATTGCGTGATGATGTTCAACTGCTCTGCTTGTTGTGCTGTAAAGTCATTGCCCAGCAGTAATGCTTGAAGCGCTTTGTTTTTACCCATACGCCGAGCAAATTGCACCGCTCCCTGGCCACCAGTAGGAATGTTGACGTGGATTTCAGGCTGAGCAAAGGCGGCGTTTTCGGTGCCGTAAGCCAAATCACACGCCATCACAAATTCATTGCCGCCGCCACGAGCCACGCCATCAACGACTGCAACAGATAGTTGTTTCATCGCTTTGATATTGGCGATCATATGGTTGAACTCAATCGAAGCAGCCTGGCCACCTTGTGTGCCGTTTATAATGTTCAAATCTAGATGCGCCAGGAAAAATGTTTTGTGCAGTGATTCGAATACGACGATTTTTGTCTCACCGTCATTTTTCAGTGAAAGCACAAATTCATTGATTTCATTGATCAAATCGATAGTGAGTACGTTTACCGGCGGATTGCTGATTTCCACTTTTGCAATGCCATTTTGTTGAGTGATCGATAGCGTTTTCATGGTTACTTCCTCTGCGTTATAAATGACACCATTTGCCGTTCAGTGGCTATGGTGTTGTTAGAAACGAATGATTTGTAGTTGATAGGTGCACTATAAAAAGTATGAGAGTGCGGCTCTTATCATTTCGCGCCGCCATAAAATTAGGCTGAGGAAGAAATCGCCTAATTCGAGTTATCCATAGGAATATATGCAAGAGCCTCCAGTACAAACGAGCTAAAACATTTCTGCCCCACTGTGTGTTAGCGCTAAAAATCATTTATAGCCTGTGTATACTTAATTGATAAGTTTTTCTGATACTTAATTTTAATAGGGTATAAGGAATTCATGAGATGAACATATCTTGGATATCAGTTAGTAAATATAGTTAACTAAAGCTAAAAGTTAAGTGCAGAGTAAGGTTTACGAGCTTGAACAATGTTAATCTTGATGATAATTGAAGGGGTTTATTTTAACTATGAATACATTAAGTTTTTTAAATTTTACTGGTATTTCGAAAGGTAAATTAACCCAATATCACAACGCGCCATAAATTACACTCTGTTTCAAATTGAAATCAGCACTAATAAATTCAAATGGATGCTCACAAATAGAATGTGATATTTGTCACTTAACTTTTATTTGTATGTGACTTTGGTATAGTAATTGTAATTTTTCATTTTCAGCAAATCCTTGAATGAATCATTATTTCGTCCCATAAAACAACCATTAGTCAGGATATCTAAGATGAAAATTCAAGCATTGATAAAAATTTCTATTTTATCTACTCTCACATTTAGCTCTTTTTCTAGTATTGCAGAAACTGAGTATGTAGATAAAATTATTGAACGCCTCAAAAGTGCAAATGACAATCGTGATCATGTCATGATTGTTGCACACCGTGGATTATGGGTGAAAGATGGAGAGCCAGTGTATGCCGAAGGATCATTAACCTCAATAGAAAAAGCAATTGAACTTGGTATTGAAGCTATTGAGCAAGATATCCGTAAGACTAAAGATGGTGTTCTGATTGGGATGCATGACGAAACTCTCGATAGAACAACTACTTGTACTGGAAAGGTGGCTGAAAAACTTTGGGTTGAGTTACAAAAGTGTAACTTGGTTATTACTGACAACCTTGGCAATAATAGAATCGAAACTGAAGATAAAATCCTTACGCTTGAAGAAATATATAGTGCAATTAAAGGTAATATTCTATTAAACCTTGATAATAAGATTGGTGTAGATTACTTTCCTGAGATGTTTGAACTTGCGAAAACTATTGGTGTTGAGCATCAAATATTAGCGACTGTTAATCAAAATAATGAAGAGCAACGTAGCGCAGCTACTTCAATGGTTGCCACTTTAGAAGGTAGTGACGCACATTTCTTACCTAATATTTATGATTCACATGTTGGCTTAGATATTGTTAAAAGTTCATTGGTTGAATTTAACCCGCCAGCAATTCAATTACGCAATTATCATGCACCAGATGGAAAAATCACGATGGATGGAGGCGATCTTTTCAGTACAGAAGCTCGTCAACTAGCTGAAAAATATAATGCACACATGTGGATTAATACTTTATATACATATAGAGAAATGGCTGGTATGCGTTCTGGTGGCAGAGGTGACGAAATGGCGGTTTATGCTAACTTGCCGTCAGAAGTTTATGGTTTTTGGGCAGAAAAAGGTGTCACAATGTTCCAAACTGATGAGCCTGAGTTTGCAATGAACTGGTTGGAAGAAAACGGTTACCGGAAGCCTTATAACTAAACCTTATAGTAAATCTATGACTTCTTGTAAGCTGAGTACTTCAGTACTCAGCTTTCCGTTTCTATATTGAGTAACAAAGCATATAGTAATTTTATCGATACTTCATTTAAGATTTGATAAATCAGGAAATTACTAACTCAGAAATGTCCAAATGAGAGTTACGTTTAAGGGCGTAACTCTTGTTTTATTCAGATTCTTGAAACACTGTAAATCACCAGTGACAGCGTAACATGGTTGTTTCTCTCATTTTATCATTTACCACCACCGAAGCCTAAATTACCTATTTTTGAAAAAGCCTGTTTGACATAACCATGAATTTTCAGATAGTTAAGTTCTTAAGTTACTGACTAAGAACAAATTAAACTCCAAGCATGCTGTTCAGCCATCTTGAAGTCCTTTCGGTTTTCTTTGGGCATTTCCGGTTTATTACCTTCTTTCCCACCACCATTACTATAAGATGAATTCCTTCTTTTTTTCGTTATATGAGTTAGTACATATCAAGTTAACGCTTTAGTTAGTAGGGCATAGATTTGCTATAACAACGCATCTTCTGATAAATAGACAAAAAACACAAAATTCCGCGTTTCTGATCACTTTTCCGCCTTTATGGGTTCCTAGTCACAACAGTACGTTCCACACCATCCTTACATTCGTAAACAATGTAAATTTAATGCCAATGAAAACGATTATCAATTATGTTATGCAGCATAAGATAGTCACTATACATTGAATTGATCATGCTACTCAAAAGTAAAGCGGTTCAACTTTGGGCTCGGCGATTACATATCTATGTGTCTATGGCTCTGCTGCTTGTTGTGCTCTTTTTCTCGGTAACAGGCATAACGCTCAATCGCCCTGAATTGTTCGTAAAAAGTCAGCCGAGCGTAGAGACGCTTACCTTATCGTTACCCGAATCGCTGTTTAAAAGCCCTGAGGCATTTGTTCCCGTTGAGGCTGACTTACTGGCTTACTTGAAGGCGAGGGCAGACATGTCCGGGACACCTTCTGCCATGGAAGTCTTTACCGAGATTGAAGATGGCGAATTAATCGAAGGCGAAATTGCGCTGGATTATAAAGGACCGGGTTATAACGCAACAGTTTTTATCGACCTGCTGAATAAAGAAGCGGAGATCGAAAAAAATCGTTATGGCGTGATTGCTGTTTTAAATGATCTTCACAAAGGCAGAAACAGTGGTGAAGTCTGGAAATGGTTTATCGATATCACCGCTTTGTTGATGGTCTTTTTTGTACTGACGGGTGTCTGCTTATTGCTTCCAAAAAAGAAAACGTTGAATACATCAATGAAGTGGATGGCTCTGGGCTCATTTATCACGCTTTTCATTTTTATTTTTGCTGTGCCTTAACAGGCTTTATGACAAGGAACACCCATGAATGCTTTTGCTAAATCGATAGCCGGTCTCACTCTGGCGTTACCGATTGCATTTACGGCTATCGCCAAACCTATCCCTGAATCGGCATCAATGGATGTTGAATTTCAACTCCCTAAGATTGATACCGCGATGTATGCGCGTCCGTATGTTGCAGTATGGATAGAAGATAATCGCCGTAAGCCGGTTCGTACCATGCAGTTGTGGGTGGGTAAAGATGAATGGTTAAAGGATTTACGCAGCTGGTGGCGTAAGGTCGGCCGCTACGATCGTGAATTGGTTGATGCAGTGACTTCGGCAACAAGGCCTGCTGGTGAATACCGTTTTGTATGGGACGGGCTGGATGATGCGGGCAACCGAGTAGAGCAGGGTGAATACACCTTCTATGTCGAGGTTGTTCGCGAGCATGGTGGCCGCAACTATTTGCGCCAAAAAATCACATTGGCAGACACCAGCTTCACTCATCAGATAAAGCCGACTGAAGAAACCGGGGATATCCGCCTTCAGTACTCAGTGAAATAACCGACTTTTCGTTATCAGATTAACGCTATCAGAGAATTAAAAAATGATTAAACGTTCGCAATTTAAAGCGGCGACAGTGGCTTGCGCGCTGTTGGCTGGAATGGCAGTAAGTGCTACGGCTAATGCTCACCCTCGTTGGATTTTACCTTCACACTTTACGGTTTCTAAAGAAGGTGGCGATTGGCTGACTTTTGATGTGACAGCGTCACACGGTACATTCGTATTCGACAAACCGGCTGGTAGTGAAACGGGCCAGATCGTGATGCCTGATGGTCGTATTCAGTACCCTTCGTATGTGACCAAGGGTAAACGCCGCTCGGTGTTTGACTTCTATTTTGAAGAGGAGGGTACGCACAAGGTACGTGTGAATAACGTTCCTTCTTACTACACCCAATATAAAGCCGGTCGTCGCGATACGGTGAAGTGGGTCAAAGCACATAAAGCCGAACGTGACGAAGTTCTGCCTAAGAAGTCACGCGATGTGATCACCCAGATCAGTTATACCCGTGCTGAAACCTACGTGACAGTGGGTAAGCCAACGGAAAGAGCCTTTGAAATAGAAGGTAAGTACCTTGAGCTGGTACCGGTAACACATCCTGCAGATATCGTTGAAGGTGAAGAGGTGACATTCCAGTTTTTCTTTAATGGTGAGCCACAGCAGGGTGTGACGGCTGAAATTACACGTGAAGGCACACTTTACCGTAACCACCAAGAGCAAATTGACGTCGTCAGTGATGAGCAAGGCATGGTGAGCTTTGTCCCTGAGCATGCTGGTCGCTGGCTGATGAAGGCCAACTACAAAGGTGATCTTGAAAACAATGCACTGGCTGATCGTGCAAGTGTAAATGTGCATCTGACATTTGAAGCGGTTTTGCAATAAACAGGCTGTGACAAGTATTGATGGCCTGTAAATAAAGCAGGCCAGTTTCTAGAGATGAGGTTGTAATGAAAAATTTCTCGAGATCCGTTTTCCTGGGTGCTGTAGCAGTGGCTGGATTCATTAATGCGAGTACAGCACATGCTCATTTCCCATTGATGAGTTGCTGGCTGGAAGCCGACAAAGTGATTTGTCAGGCGGGTTACAGCGATGGCAGCGAAGCGGTTGATTATGCCGTGGAGATGTTTGATTACGATGACAATTTGATGGAGCGAGTAATGACAGATAAGCGCTCAATTGTCGAGTTCTCAATGCCTGAAGATGACTTCTATTTGGTGTTTGATGCTGGGCATGAAAGTCCTGTAGAAGTTGATGTTGTTGAGATTGAAGAGAAATGATCACTGAGTCAGTAAAATCAGATGACGGTGGTACGGAAGGTAAATGGGTGGCACTGGCTATTGCTGTGATCTTGGCCGTGGCCTTCTTAGCATTGCCCCATCACCAGTCTGGCGGTACCCAGTTGGCATTAGCTGCTCATCAGATCTCGGTCAAGGATTTGTCTTCTGAAGATTTGGCGATGGTTGCGGATCTGCGTCTCGCCCATGAGGAAATTCGCAACTTATTTCAGGATAATCAAGACAGTATTGATGTGTCATCTCGACAAGCCTCTCAGCAAACAGATGACCAATTTTGGCCATCGATAGAGGCGTTAGAATCATTGTGGTTACCCCCTTTTGTTAAAGACAAGAGCTGGGAACATAAAGGCCGTCACCATTGGCAGCATGTTTCCAATGGCGCGTACTTAGGTGTGCCACTACATCTAGACACGGCTAAGCCAGTTATCCTTATCAGCCAACATGTTGAACCCGAGATTTGGTTTTACCTGGCATCTGACAATAGTACTTTTGAGAAACTGGCAACTCTCTCTTCTTCGGCTCTGACTGACGCTGGTTGGATTCAAGTTTCTTTCGGTGAAAAAGCACAGAACCATTTGCATTAATAATCATGCGCATTAATACCGACAGACTATTTGGAAATAAGATGAAAACAATAAAATATACCCTCAACGGGCTGTTAACTGCCGCTGTGATGTTGACTGCATCAACTCATGCTTTTGCGACAGAAAAATTAAATATTGGTATCACGCTGCAGCCTTACTACAGCTATGTCAAAGCTGTCGTTGGTGAAAAGGCCAATATTGTTCCCTTAGTAGATGCTGGCTTTAATCCGCATAACTACCAGCCTCAACCCAATGATTTACGCCGTTTGAAACAAATGGATGTCATTGTGGTTAATGGTATTGGTCATGATGACTTTGCGCTTAAAGTCATTGCCGCTGCAAACCGAAGCGATTTGGTTGTAATAGAGGCGAATAAAGATGTACCTCTACTGCCAGCAATGGGCCAATCCGTCGGTGACGGCGCAGTTAACCCTCACACTTTTGTAGGGCTTTCGACGACTATCCAGAAGGTTTATACCATTGCGAATGAGTTGTCGAAACTGGACCCTGAAAATGCCCGTTTTTATCGCGCCAATGCTCGTAAATATTCTATTGCCTTTAGAAAGCTAAAGCATGAAGCAATGGTTCAACTGGGTGACTTGGATACCAGCGGTATGGTTGTTGCGACAACTCACAACGCTTACGGGTACTTGTTGCAAGATTTTGGTGTTGATGTCGTCGCCGTGATTGAGCCAGCCCACGGTGTTGAGCCAAGCGCTAGCCAGTTACAGGAAACGATCGCGAAGATCCGCCAGTCAGATATCGACGTGCTGTTTTATGAGTTGAATATGCCTAACCGCTATGTCGATACCATTGAGAAAGCGACAGGTGTTCAGCTATATCGCTTTTCACACATGACGCATGGGCCTTATGAGGCAGGCAAGGTAGAGAAGGAAATGAAAGAAAATCTCGATACCTTGATCGAAGCCATGCAGTTCGTTGCGAAGAAAAAGGTGAGCTAATGGTTGGGCCAAGCATTTCACTGCAAAACGTTAATTTGCAGTACGGTGAAAATCAAATACTTCATGCTATCAACCATGAGTTTGCCGCAGGTCAGTGCCATGTCGTTATGGGGCCGAATGGTGGCGGCAAGACGTCATTGTTACGTTCAATTCTTGGCCTGACACCTTTTACTGGTGATATTAATATTCATTGGGCTGATAAAAAAGGCAAAGTGGGCTATGTCCCGCAAAAAGCGGTGTTTGAATCAAGTCTACCGCTAACCGTTATGGATTTTATTCTGCTAAACCAAAGTCGCACACCGTTGTTTTGGTCTCGCTGGCGCAATCTCTCAAAACAAAGAGGCTTTGCGCTTGAGCAGCTAGACCGTGTTGGCATGGCAGAGCGGGCAGACCGTCGTATGGGACAGTTGTCAGGTGGTGAGCAACAGCGGGTGCTGTTTGCCCAGGCCTTGTTAGATAACCCAGATTTATTGGTGTTGGATGAGCCAACAACCGGTATGGATGAACAAGGGGTTCGTTATCTGGAATCACTTATTTTAGAGCTGGTTACAGAAGGCAAAACGTTATTGGCCGTGCATCATGATGTCTCAGCGGTACGACGCTTGGGGGCAAAGGTTCATGTCGTTAATCGTCAACTGATTGATAGCGGTACGGTACAAGACGTATTGACCCCGGAAAAAGTGGAAAGACTGTTTAATCATTACTCGACAAATTCGAGTGGTGAAATGTTCAAGCAAGGTAAAGCAGCATGATGGATTCAATTCGCCAGTTGGCATTGCAAGGTGTTGAAGCCGGTTGGCTAAGCGAGAGTTTCTCTTATGCTTTTCTCGTCAATGCGGTTGTGGCAGCGTTACTGGTTGGCCCTTTGCTCGGTGGTTTGGGAACGCTGGTTATTGCCAAGCGATTAGCCTTTTTCTCCGAGGCGGTCGGTCATGCGGCATTAACCGGTATTGCCCTAGGTGTATTGCTGGGGGAGCCACCGGAAAACCCGATCATCGGATTGTTCTGTTTCTGTATGGTGTTCGCGTTATTACTGCATTTTGTCAGAAACCGCACCAATGTCCCTTACGATACCTTAGTTGGGGTTTTTCTGGCATTGGCCCTGGCCGTCGGTGCTGCACTGCTGATGTATGTTGCACGCAAGATCAATATCCACATGTTGGAGAATGTGCTGTTCGGTTCTATTTTAACAGTAACCGATCAAGATATCCTGATCCTTGGACTTAGCTGCTTACTGATTATATTGGTATTGATCCCAACCTTTAATCGTATTCTATTGACTTGTATTAGCCCTGATATTGCAAGAGTCCGTGGTCATGCCACCCATTTTTACGATTACCTCTTTGTCATGATGATCACCTTGGTCACGATTGCATCGGTGAAAATAATTGGTGCCGTGCTTGTAGGGGCATTGTTGCTAATACCAGGTGCAACTGCACGCTTGATGACTAAGAATATGGGTGACTTTGTACTTGTATCTGCTTTTCTTGCGACAGTCAGTTGTTTAGTAGGTACGATTTTACCGATGGAATTAGAGATGCCGGTACCATCGGGTGCTGCGATTATCATTGTTTCCGCTTTCTTCTTCCTTGTCGCAACTTGCTACCGCATTGTTCGTAGGGGTTAGAACAAATGAGTATTAATATGAACAAACAAGCGAAGCAGATCGTTCGGTTAGTCGGACTTTGCACGGTGCTGCTACTACCCACGGTCACTCAGGCCAAAGATATTCTTACTGCAACGCCGGTGACCTATATGCTGGCGTCAGAGTTAACCAAAAATACTGGGTTAGAAACCCAATACTTGCCGCCCAAGCGATATGGCATGATGCGTTTGCCAAATTGGTTTAGTAGTAAAGGGGCTGAAACTACAATGGAGGCGGCGAAAAGTGCGACAGCAGTCATTACCATTGGCGCTGTTTGGCCACAAGACCCGACATATGTGCATGCACGCCAAGGTAATATCCACATTGTTGAAATTGATGCCTCACAATCTATCTCGCCAAGGGCACAGGGAGTGGCAGCCCTCCGGTTAGACGATGGGCTTATTTCACCCTATTCATGGCTTAACCCAGCGAACCTAACGCGGATGGCTGCGATTGTGAGTCAAGACTTGCAACGTCTTTGGCCCGAACAGGCAGAAACTATCTCGCTTAACCAGCAGCAGCTTATGATTAGTATTCGTAAACTCATCAATAGCCAACAAACACGTTTGTTTGATGCTGAGGTGGATTCGGTAATTCTGCTCTCTCAAGAACTTGAGGATTTTGCTTCGGGTAATCAATTGTTTGTTGTCGGGCGCTATACCAAACCGGAACTGGACTGGTCGGAAGATGAAAAGCGTACGTTACTCGAAACACTCAAAGAGGACCAAAGCGTATGGGTCCTGACATCGCGTAAGTTGAGTAAAAAATTACAGTCTCAATTGCCTAACCCTGAGCGTGTACTGACTATTGACAGTATTGACCGATGGGGAAGGGAAGGTATTAATACCGGGGACCCGCTCTCACGTTGGGAAATTAAGTTATAGGCTGATTAAATGAACTCGGTAAGTTGATAGAGACTTACCGAGTTTTTTGTACCCTGTCCCAAATATGAAATCGCAAGCAAAGCAAAAAGTCACTTGGTGATATGGTTGTTGTGTAACTATTTTGTTTATGAATAAATAGTGTTGTACAAGGACAGTGTAATGAAGCGATTGAAGATTTTCTTTGCCGTATTATTTTTAACAGCATGTGTTGATAAAGACGAAATATATCAAAATCCACCGGAAGATCTAATGAATCAAATGGCATTGATTTTACCGTTAGCTAATGACTTTGTAGCAAAGAATCAACAAGAGGCACTGGATAATGGTGTCGCTCTCACCTCGACTCAAATGGAACTCGCAAAACGTGTTGGTATTCAACATCCAGACAAAATACGTTTATATTATGTCACTAAATTACCGTTTCCAGAGCATCCTACATTGGCGAAGCTTGCACATGAACAAGGTTATAGCTCACCTTTAATGGCTGCGTACACCTATGGCTATGGTATTTGGATTCGCAAGCAATTTCAGCATGATAAAGAGTTGTTAGCGCATGAGTTTATCCATGTCCGTCAAGCAGAGCAACTCGGGTTGGAAAGTCAAATTAAGCAATATTTAATGCAGTTGTATATTTACGGATATGCTGATGCACCATTAGAAGTTGAGGCATATAAAGAAGCGCCATCTTATTTAAATTGATATTTAAAAATTATGATTGGCCAGAATGTTTATATACCTATACCCAAGCTACCTGTATTTTGAAGTAGCTTGGGTATATTAATTCGTGGGGTTAGGGATTTTTCTGGCTAATCTGTCAATCCCACCTTCTGCAGTGAAAAATAGTTCGAATTCAAGCATGATTCCCGGGTTAACTTTATATTGGAACTCATCCTGGAAGTCTAGCTCAGGAGTGACTATCATATAAAGCCAATCACTATAAAGGCGATGTTTCCAAGCCAATGAAATCCATGAGTTAGTTATTGAATAGTTTGGTGTGGAATCCGCACTAATACCGATTGAATACTGTAATAAATTATCATGGTTAATTCGGTCGAAAATCTCTGCTTGTTGTACAAACTCCCAATTATCATCCGTGTCTAAATATTGCGCAGATGAACTGAGTTTGAGTATCGTGCTGGGGTCATCAGGTGTAGCAAAATAAAAATTCAGAGAGGTCAGGGCGCCAGGCCCTTTGGAATCATAGTAAAAGATTTCTTGTTTGATTCGGCTGGTCCATTTATGGCTTAGTCTATCAATGCGCCTGAGATCTGCTCGAGCAAATGGATCAAGCGGAAGTTTTATTTTTAAACCAAGGTCAAGATTAGTACGCCATTTACCCCACTGTTGTCCTTGTAATTGCACACCACCCACTGCGCCGGACAAGCTGCTGTCTGAATTATTTGATATACCACGCTGTTTATCTTCCAGTCTGTCAAAGTCATCAGGATCGGTATCAAGGACAAGTTTCCAGTTCTTTTCTGTATGGGGCAGATCGAGTTTCAATTTTACGCTGGCATCCAAGTCCGTATAGTCACGGTGTGTATATCGCCCCTTAAATTTTAAACGTAGGTAGCTGCGATTAGTGATGGGTAGCTCTTCATCTTTTTTAGCCATGTAATGATCGATTGAGCTGCTGTAGTCATGAATACTGTCAGAGATGGTGTCTTGCGTTTCATCAACCCAGTCTTGGAAACTGTCTTCATCATTTATATCGGAATACAGCCTGTCATAATAGATATCATAGGGCTCTTCCTTTATTTCCGTTGTCATGCCAAAGGAAGGGTAAAATAGTAGAGCCGTTATGGCTAAACGAGTGGATAACACGTTTAGCATGTAATCAAAGGGAGTTAAATTTCGCCACATCCTACCTCTCCAATAACTACACGAAAAGTACTAACGTATTGATATATTAGAGTATAGACCGAGGGGTTATCGAATACATAGAAAGAGATGATATTTATGAAAATGAGATCTAATTCTAAAAAATTAAAACAAAAAATACCAAAATTATCGTATGTACGCTGTTCAATTTTAAATTAACTTAACTAAAACATCAGTTTATTGTATGGAATAATTTGTTACACATGATTTTCCTTAAGATGATAAATATTTCCTTCATCAGCTACACTTATCATGTCTAGATTGATTAACACTCGTGGTTAAATGTTTGGAGAAACTAATGGATAGTGTTGACTTAGAAGGGATCAAAAGGGATGTTTCACACAAAGTAATCGATATTTTCGAGTCATTTGAGGAGGACAATAATTGCTTACCGACGTTGGAAGAATTTAGGCTGCTTTTCAATAATGAAGCTGAACAATTTATCGGCCCTGCAGAGACCCTTAACGTGAAGCCGGGCAGTGTCATGCACACTAAGTTACAAGAGCGAGAGCAAAAATTGTGGCGAGCGGTTAATGAACTTGAAGCTGAGCAACGGTTCCTGAGATCAGAAAGTTATTAGCAGTTGTCACCACTCAGTGAATGGGTAGCAGTGCTTCTAAATAAGAGGTGAGGATAGGGTGGAGTTCATGGTGAGTTAGTGGTAATTACCTCTTCTAGGGTAGTTACCACTTTTTTTGATGTTAGATAATGAAGGGTTTTATTGAAGTTGTTTGGCTTTCATCGCGAGGGACACATTGGAACGCGGTGTGATATCGAGCTCTTGGCAAATCATCCATCCAGCTTTTGCTAATGTGTTTAAGTTTATTCCTGTTTCTATGCCTAACTGATGACAGAGGTAGACAACATCTTCAGTGGCGACATTGCCACTTGCACCGGGTGCATAGGGGCACCCGCCTAACCCCGCAACACTGGCATCAATCGTCTGAATACCCATTGATAAAGCTTGATAGATATTGGGTAACGCCTGACCCCATGTGTTATGGAAATGCACGGCTAGTTGCTGGCTAGGGATACAGCTCATAACAGTGTCTAATACATTAGCGACTTTCAGAGGGGTGCCGGTACCTATGGTATCTCCTAGCGACACTTCGTAGCAGCCCATATCGATGAGTGTTTTGGCGACTTGCATCACTTGGTCTGCATTTACTGGGCCGTCATAGGGACAGTCAATCACACAAGAGAGATAACCTCTTACCGGTATATTGTGGAGTAAAGCCAAAGCCATCACTGGTTCAAAACGTTTAAGACTCTCACTGATCGAGCAATTGATATTGTGTTGGCTGAAACCTTCAGAGGCTGAGCCAAATATAGCCACCTCATTGGCTTGTGCACTTAATGCCATTTCAAAGCCTTGAATATTGGGGGTAAGTGCAGAGTAGATGATAGTGTTATGTCGTTCGATAGCGCGCATGACATTTAAAGAGTCAGCCATTTGCGGAACTCGCTTTGCAGAGACAAATGCTCCCGCTTCAATATGGCTAAGGCCTGATTGTGACAGTAAGTTGATAAAGTCGACTTTAGTTTGCGTAGGTAGTGCGGATTCATTTTGTAAGCCATCACGCGCACCGACTTCATACAAGGTGACGGAAGTTGGAAAACCGCTGGAATGATCTGGTCGTTTAATCATGGTCTGTCATCCAGTTTGGTTCTCGCTTCTCTAAAAAAGCGCTCAGACCTTCTTGTCCCTCTGGTGAGACTCGTAATTTTGCAATGATCTCACTGGTTTTCTTTCTGAGCGATGAGTCGAGGGTTTCTGACTCACACAGGTGGCAAAGGGCCTTAGCTTCTCGAACGGCATTGGGGCTATTCATAGAGATATGACGAATAAAATGTTCAAGGTGTTTATCTAATGATTGAGCAGTCGGCATGAGATCGTGGATAAGATTAAGCGCTTTTGCTTTTTCTGCATTGATAAACTCTGCCGTGATCATATAACGCCTGACTTGCCGCTGGCCCATAGCTCGGCAAACATATGGGCCAATGGTTGCAGGTACTAGTCCAAGTTTGACTTCACTTAAACAAAATTGGCTATCTTGAGTAGCGATAGCGATATCACAGCAGCAAATCAATCCGAGTGCGCCGCCAAAAGCTGCCCCCTGAACCACGGCGATGGTGGGGGCGGGAAAGGTGTCTAACTGGTGGAGTAATTCGGCAAGTTTTTCAGCATCCTTTACGTTTTCTTCCATGGTGCAGTTAGTGAGAGATTGCATCCAATTGAGATCAGCTCCAGCACTAAAATGACTGCCGTTAGCCCGCAAAACCAAAGCTCTCACATTGGAATCTGCTCGAGTATGGAGAAGAATACTGAGAAGAATCGAAATGCATTGGCTGTTGAAGGCATTTTTTTTATCGGGACGGTTTAGCGTAATCGTTGCGATGCCTTTGTCGTCGATATGAAATAGTACGTCATTGCTTTCAATGTTCAGGGCACTATTACCATGCTCCGTGGTGATCCGATTCATGCTACTACCTCACTGTCCTTGTCGTGCCTCACATTCGAAATATACCAAACGTACTGTCCGTTTTCGGTGCCCTTTGGCAAGCGTGCAACGCTGTGCCAACAACATGTCGTGTATCACGGGGATCAATGATGCCATCATCCCATAGCCGTGCGCTGGCATAGTAGGGTGAGCCTTGCTCATCATACAAATCACGAATAGGCTGTTTGAATGCCTCTTCCTCTTCGGCAGTCCACTGTTCACCTTGTCGCTTTTTGTTATCACGGTTTACTTGGGCTAATACACCAGCGGCTTGCTCGCCACCCATCACCGAGATGCGTGCGTTGGGCCACATCCACATCATGGTTGGGCTGTATGCGCGGCCACACATTCCGTAATTCCCCGCACCGTAGGAACCACCGATAATGACGGTAAATTTGGGGACATCGGCACAAGCAACCGCCATCACCATTTTGGCGCCGTGTTTGGCAATTCCTTCCGATTCGCACTTTTTACCCACCATAAAGCCGGTGATGTTCTGTAGAAACAGAAGAGGAATGTTTCGTTTACAGCATAATTCGATGAAGTGCGCGCCTTTTTGCGCTGACTCTGAAAATAAGATGCCGTTGTTGGCAACGATGCCTACCTGTTGGCCGTAGATTTTGGCAAAGCCACATACCAGTGTAGTCCCATATAGCGCTTTAAATTCATCAAATTCAGAATTATCTACAATGCGGGCGATGACTTCACGGATGTTAAACGGCGTACGTAAATCGGTGCCGACAATGCCAAATAATTCCTCAGAAGGATAACGAGGTTCAGGTGACTTTTGGCTTAATGGCGCGAAAGAAGGAAGGGCACAACTTTCTACTGCTTGTCTTGCTAATTCAATGGCATGTTGTTCATCGTTGGCAAAATAATCAGCCACACCTGACGTTTTGCAATGTACATAAGCCCCGCCTAATTCTTCTGCTGTTACGACTTCGCCAGTGGCTGCTTTCACAAGAGGGGGGCCGGCCAAGAAAATGGTTCCTTGTTCTTTGATAATAATAGAGACATCCGCCATCGCAGGCACGTAAGCGCCCCCGGCCGTACAGGAGCCCATGACAACTGCAATTTGAGGGATCCCCTTGGCAGACATTCTTGCTTGGTTATAAAAAATGCGACCGAAGTGATCTCGGTCGGGGAAAACATTGGCTTGATGGGGAAGGTTGGCGCCACCAGAATCAACAAGATAAATGCAGGGTAAATGGCAGCGTTCGGCGATCTCTTGAGCCCGAAGATGCTTCTTTACGGTAAGAGGGTAATAGGTGCCGCCTTTAACGGATGGATCGTTGGCAACGACCATGCACTCAATCCCTTCCACTCGCCCTACACCGGCAACAACACCCGCGCAGGGGATAGGATCTGGATAGACGTCCCATGCGGCAAACTGGCCTATTTCAAGAAATTCACTGTCATGGTCGAGCAGGGCTTGGATTCTGGTTCGAACCGGTTGCTTGCCTTTTTCTTGCTGTTTTTTATGCGAGTTAGCCCCGCCGCCAAGCTTAATGGTTTCAACATATGTCTGCAGCTGGTCGACAATAGCGGCCATATTGTGGAAGTTATTAGAATAAAAGTTATCGTCTTTATTGACTGTAGACTTGAGTATCGCCATTGTCTGTCCTTACTTGGATTCTTCAAAAAGCTCACGTCCAATCAGCATCCTGCGTATTTCTGACGTTCCTGCGCCAATCTCATACAGTTTGGCATCACGCAATAAACGACCGGCAGGAAACTCATTGATATAGCCATTTCCGCCCAGAAGCTGGATGGTGTCCAACGCCAATTGGGTGGCAATTTCTGCTGCATATAAAATGACACCGGCTGCATCTTTTCGGGTTGCTTCACCACGATCACAAGCTTTGGCGACGGTATAGACATAAGCTCGAGCTGCATTGGTTCGGGTATACATGTCGGCGACTTTGGCTTGGACGAGTTGGAACTCGCCAATAGAGCGGCCAAATTGCTTCCTGTCATGAACGTAGGGCAATACCAGATCCATGCAGGCTCTCATGATCCCCAATGGTCCGGCTGACAGGACAACCCGCTCGTAGTCCAGGCCGCTCATGAGTACCTGCACGCCTTTGTTGAGTTCTCCCAGCAAGTTTCCTGCAGGTACAATGGAATCCTTGAAAACCAGCTCACAGGTGTTGGAGCCACGCATACCGAGTTTGTCGAGCTTCTGGGCATGATTAAAGCCGGGGAATTGCTTTTCTATAATAAACGCAGAAATACCATGTGACCCCTCATTGGGGGCGGTTTTGGCGTAGACAATCACTGTATCGGCATCTGGACCATTGGTGATCCACATTTTGCTGCCGTTAAGCAGGTAGTGATCACCTTTGTCTTCCGCCTTAAGCTGCATACTGACTACGTCTGATCCCGCATTGGGCTCGCTCATCGCCAATGCTCCGATATGCTCGCCACTGATGAGCTTGGGGAGATATTTGGCTTTTTGCTCATCTGTACCATGGCGATAAATCTGGTTTACACAGAGATTGGAGTGAGCACCATAGCTTAGACCTACTGAAGCCGATGCGCGGCTGATCTCTTCCATGGCGACAACATGGGCAAGGTAGCCCATATCAGCGCCGCCGTACTCTTCACTCACCGTAACGCCCAGTAAGCCCATTTCACCCATCAGGGGCCATAAATGGTTGGGAAACTGATTGTTTTTGTCTATCTCTGCTGCGAGAGGATAAATAACTTGTTCAGCAAAGCCATTGACTTGCTCGCGAAGCATATCAATGGTCTCTCCTAGGCCATAATTTAAAGGGGCGAAGCCGTCTTTCATAAGTGCTCCATGGGACAGATTGAAAGTGAGGTTAAGGCTCTGGTTGGTTATCAGAAGCCTGTGTACTTAAAGCCTGTCGGCATTTGTTTTTGGCAATTTGTAATTCGGTCATAACGACATTGATATCTTCCAGTTGACGCTTGAGTGCCGCTTGCTTGGTATCAATGATGATCAGCATTTTATTGAGCTGCGATGAGCTTTGATTAGTGTCGTACAAGTCGAAAAGCTCACGGATTTCGGCCAATGAAAAGCCGAGTCTTTTACCGCGTAAGATTAGCTTGAGCCTGATCTTATCCCGGCGATGGTAAACACGGGTATTACCTTGTCTTTTGGGCTGCAATAACCCGACATCCTCATAGAAACGGATGCTGCGGGTGGTGATATCAAACTCTTTGGCTATTTCGCTTATTTTGAACGTTTCCACCTTGCTTTGCCCCCCAACGTGACCGCACAACAATGGTTAGGTAATGGCTTCACTGCTGCAATGTGTTCTGAGTTTGTTTCTTAACGTTTACGTAAATGTTAGTGCTATGCTTACGTAAACGTCAAGAAATCGCCTGCAGAGATAGAGCACACCAAGAGGGCTTTGTTATGAGTAAGGAAGTGTGGGTCATCGCGGCAAACCGAACACCGATCGGTAGCTTTCAAGGAGAGTTATCGTCACTCAGTGCTTCTGAACTGGGTAGTGTTGCCATAAAAGGCGCACTACAGCATTCCGGTCTTTCGCCAGAAATGATTGATGAAGTGTTGATGGGGCATGTGCTGCTCGCTGGTTGTGGTCAAGCACCGGCAAGGCAAGCGGCATTAAAAGCCGGCATTCCAGAGAATATCGGCTGTACCACCATCAATAAAGTGTGTGGCTCTGGCATGAAGAGCGTTATGTTGGGTCATGATGCTATTTTGGTTGGCACCGACCAGACAGTAGTGGCCGGTGGGATGGAGAGCATGAGTAATGCTCCATACCTGCAAAGTAAAATACGCTCGGGCCTTAGGTTGGGTCACAGTACCTTACACGACCATATGTTCCTTGATGGCCTACAGGATGCTTACGAAGGTGATTTAATGGGGGTCTATGCCCAAAAAATTGCCGATGATCGCCATTATACGCGCCAAAGTATGGATAAATGGGCGGTTAAGTCAGTAGAGCGCGCTCTTATTGCCCAAGAACAAGGGTGGTTCGATCGTGAAATTATACCGGTTAAGGTGGCTAATCCTAAAGGTGATGTTGTCGTTAGCCGAGATGAACACCCGAACGAAATCAATCTGACTAAACTACCAGTCCTTCGCCCTGCATTTGTCGAGGGCGGTACAGTAACCGCTGGGAATTCCAGTTCTATTTCTGATGGGGCTGCAGCAATTATTTTAATGGAAGCTAGTCTTGCCAGACAGCAAGGTCATAAGCCATTAGCGGTTATATCGGCGCATTCCAGCCATGCTCGCCAACCAGCAGAATTTACTGTCGCCCCAATTTATGCAATTCGCCAACTGCTAGACAAACTCGCGTGGTCGCCTGATCAGGTAGACAGCTGGGAAATTAACGAGGCTTTCGCCGTCGTTACGCAAATGGCAACCAAAGAATTAGGAATAGATCCCGAGCGGGTAAACCCGGATGGTGGTGCATGTGCACTGGGACATCCCATTGGCGCCAGCGGTACAAGAATTCTCGTGACCTTAATACATCGCCTTAACAGGTTACACCAAAGTATTGGTCGTCCTGTTCGTGGCATTGCAGCCTGTTGTATTGGTGGAGGAGAAGCCACAGCCATTGCAATTGAAGTGGGCAACACTGAATAAGCGAGGAGCTGATATGAACGATACAAATCCTATTTCTCCTGTACCGCTATACATTGAAGGAGAATTCAAAAATTCATCCGCTAAGCAATGGATTGAGGTGACAAATCCTGCCACCAATGCGGTTATTGCCAGTGTCCCTTGTTCTACCGAGCCCGAAATGGAAGCGGCCATTGCCAGTGCTGCTGAAACGTTCGAACAGTGGCGCGAAGTTCCGGTTCCTGAGCGTGCTCGCTTGATGCTCTCTTATCAGCAAATATTGAAAGAGCATCATGATGAATTGGCTACGTTACTCTCTAGTGAAACCGGTAAGAACTTTGCTGATGCCAAAGGGGATGTGTGGCGCGGCATTGAGGTCGTCGAGCAAGCCGCGAATATCGCCAGCTTGATGATGGGAGAGACGGTAGAGAATGTCGCCAGTGATATAGACAGCTATTCATTGATTCAGCCACTTGGCGTGTGTTGTGGAATCACCCCGTTCAATTTTCCTGCCATGATCCCATTATGGATGTTTCCAATGGCAATTGCTGCCGGCAATACTTTTGTTCTTAAACCTTCCGAGCAAGTACCACTGACCACAATGCGTTTGGCTGAGTTGTTTCAACAAGCGGGTGCGCCTAAAGGGGTACTTCAAATCGTTCATGGTGGCAAAGAGCAAGTAGATTATTTGTTAGCTCATCAAACTATACGCACAATTTCTTTTGTCGGCTCAGTGCCCGTTGCCAAGCATATTTACCAAACAGGGACCCACAATTTAAAGCGTGTCCAAGCGTTCGCTGGGGCTAAGAACCATATGGTGGTGATGCCTGATGCCAACATGGATCAAGTTGTGAATCATCTTGTGGGCTCATCGGTTGGTGCTGCAGGACAACGTTGTATGGCGATATCAGTAGCTGTGCTGGTGGGCAATGCCAGCGAAGTTGTGTCTGAATTAAAAGTCGCGATGGAAAAGGTCAAACCGGGTCCATCAGATGACAGCAAAGCGGCCTACGGCCCATTGATAAGCCCAGCGGCGAAACAGCGCGTGTTAAACCTTATCGAGCAAGGTAAGCAACAGGGTGCGAACTGTGAAGTTGATGGTTCACATTGCACGGTTGACGGCTATCCGGACGGCAATTGGTTGGGCCCCACCTTGTTTAGTGGCGCGACCACAGATATGGCAATTTATCAGCAAGAAATTTTTGGCCCTGTATTGGTATGTATTGCTGTTGATACGCTTGATGAGGCCATCACTCTTATTAATAACAACCCATACGGTAATGGCACCTCCATCTTTACTGCTTGTGGGGCTGCAGCGAGAAAATTCCAACACCGAATACAAGTTGGTCAAGTCGGGGTAAATGTCCCAATTCCTGTCCCGCTACCGTTTTTCTCTTTCACCGGATGGCGTGGCAGTTTTTATGGTGATTTGCATGCGTATGGCAAGCAAGCGGTTAGGTTTTATACCGAAACAAAAACTGTAACGGCTCGTTGGTTCGATGAAGATATCCCCGATGGGCCAAATATGACCATACATTTGCGCTAAATATTCGATGTAGGCAGGTATAAGGAGTTGATATGGATTTCTCTTTGACAGAAGACCAACGAGCCTTTGCAGATGCCGCAACCCAGTTTGCTAAAGACAGGCTTGCGCCAAATGCAGCTGAATGGGATGAAAACCAAATATTCCCTAAAGATGTATTGAAAGAAGCGGGCGCAATGGGGTTTTTGAGTTTGTATATTCCGGAGCAACAAGGGGGCTTGGGACTCACAAGGCTTGATGCTTCTATTATCTTTGAGCAATTGGCGATGGGATGTACGTCAACTACTGCGTATATGACTATCCATAATATGGTCAATTGGATGATAGCCAATTTTGCCACTGATGAGGCCAAGGAGCAGTTTTGCCCACAGCTAGCCACTGGTGACAGCCTCGGGTCTTATTGCTTGACGGAAGCCAATGCCGGGTCGGATGCTGCGTCGTTAACTACGACTGCAAAAAAACAAGGCGACGAATACATTATCAGAGGAGCAAAAGCGTTTATCTCTGGTGCCGGTGATACAGATGTATTGATCGTAATGGCAAGAACCAACCCGGACCGCGCGGGCGCATCAGGGATATCAGCCTTTGTGGTACCTGCAGAGGCGAGTGGGATCAGTTATGGTCGAAAAGAGCCCAAAATGGGGTGGAACAGCCAGCCTACCAGAGCGGTGACGTTTGATGACGTGCGCATACCTTCGAGTTACTTATTGGGAAGCGAAGGGGACGGGTTTAAGTTTGCCATGAAAGGGTTGGATGGCGGCAGGATCAATATTGCTACATGTTCGCTAGGTACTGCACAACAAGCGTTGGAAATGGCGAGCCAGTACGTTGAAGAACGAAAACAATTTGGACAAAAGCTGTCAGGCTTTCAATCTGTTCAGTTCAAGCTTGCCGATATGACGACAGAATTAGTCGCAGCCAGACAATTAGTCCGCTACGCCGCTTTTCAGCTGGATCAAAAATCCCCTGAAGCCACGGCTTATTGCGCAATGGCCAAGCGGTTTGCAACCGATATAGGCTTCAAAGTCTGTGATCAGGCACTGCAGTTATACGGTGGCTACGGTTATATCAAAGAGTACCCGTTAGAGCGCTATTTTCGTGATGTCAGAGTCCACCAAATTCTAGAGGGTACCAATGAGATCATGCGTTTGATCATTGCCAGGCGGGTGCTCAGCGAAGGTAGTCGACTGTTGTAACAATCATTCAAGAGAGGGGAACCTCATGTCACAAATAAATGCCATTGAAGTTGCTTTGGATGGTCACACTGCCGTGTTGACCATGAATAACCCCCCGGCCAATACGTGGACTGAAAACAGCTTAACACTTCTGCGCGATACCGTACTCAAGCTCAATGAAGATAAGAATGTCTATGCACTGGTAATAGTCGGCCAAGGCGAAAAGTTTTTTTCAGCAGGTGCAGATTTGAACCTGTTTGCCGATGGTGATAAATCGGTCGCTCTTGGCATGGCACAGGCATTTGGTGAAGCCTTTGAGACGCTCAGTCAATTTAGAGGTGTTTCGATTGCTGCCATTAACGGGTATGCAATGGGTGGTGGTTTAGAGGTGGCGCTGGCATGTGATATTCGTATTGCGGAAGCGCATGCGAGTTTGGCTTTACCCGAGGCGAAAGTGGGTTTGTTACCTTGCGCAGGAGGTACTCAAAATCTGACTTGGCTGGTAGGGGAAGGATGGGCAAAACGAATTATACTCTGTGGCGAAAGAGTGACGGCGTCACAAGCGTTGGATATTGGTTTGGTCGAACACGTTGTCGCTTCAGGTCAAGCGTTGGAAAGTGCAAAACAAATGGCAAAAGATGTGGCTAATCAATCGCCTTCATCAGTAGCGTCGTGTAAAGCCTTGATCCAAAACTGCCGTCATTCTCCTTTGAATCACGGTCTGCTCAAGGAGCGCGAGTTATTTATGAAGTTGTTTGATACCGAAGATCAAACCGAAGGGGTTAAGGCGTTTTTAGAAAAGCGTCGACCTGAGTGGAAGAATCGTTAAGAAGCTTGAAGCTTATTTTAGTGATAATTTCGGGGGAAGGTATGTCAGGACTGGTCAATATCAGTGAACTTGAATGTAGCGGCGGATTGAAATTTGGTATTGCCGAGTTAAACAATCCAAGCTCTTTAAATGCATTGACCTATGAAATGCTGGTGGTGCTCTATGAAGCCCTGAAGCATTGGCAAGATGATGATCATATTGTCGGAGTGGTGATCCACGGCGTTGGGGAGAAAGCTTTCTGCGCTGGAGGAGACGTAAGGGCGATGTATCAGGTTATGCATGAGACAAAGTCTGCTCAGTCCCAAAACAGCACCTGTCAGGCGATTGGGTATTTGACCGATTACTTTACCGTTGAATATACAACTGATCACCTCATCCATACCTACTCCAAGCCCGTAATTGTGTGGGGGCAGGGAATCGTGATGGGCGGTGGTATAGGGCTGTATATCGGTGCCAGCCACCGCATAACAACAGCAACATCAAAGTTGGCCATGCCAGAAATCAGTATTGGTTTATACCCTGATGTGGGTGGCACATGGTTCCTAAACCATTTACCGCAAGGTGTCGGCCTTTTTCTCGGCTTAACCGGAGCGACGGTCAATGCAACCGATGCCCTAGCACTATCAATGACTGATCATATTTTGCTTCCCCAGCAAAAAGAAGATTTGTTTGAAAAGCTTCAGCAAGCTAAGTGGGATGATGTCGAGCCGCATCAGGGGGTAACAGAGTTACTGGATAGCTTGGGAAATGATGCGAAATATAGCCACCCACAAAATGTATTGCTGCCCCACCTGCAAGCGATCCAAACGGCTTGTCAATATGGCTCGTTACAAGAGATTTATGAGCAAATTCAAGCTATGGCCGAACCTGTAGACGAAAGTGAAGGTAAATGGCTGCGTAGGGCAAAGCAAACATTAAGGGAAGGGAGCCCAGTAACCGCCCATATTTGCTACCGCCAGCTAACCCAGTTTCATTATGAATCGTTAGCCGATTGTTTCCGTTTAGAACTTACTTTGTCAGTTCGCTGTGGTGAGCTTGGCGAGTTCTATGAAGGGGTAAAAGCACGGCTGATAGAGAAAACCGCCCAGCCTAAGTGGCTATTTGCTGACATTGCTAGTGTTGATCAAGTCGTAATTGACACGTTATTTACCCCGCTTTGGGCAGATTATGAACATCCATTGCAAGCATTGGGGCTCAACGACTTACATGAAGGAGATTAGTGATGAAAATTGCTTTTATTGGTCTCGGTAACATGGGCCATCCGATGGTACTTAATTTGCTCAAAGCGGGTTGCGATGTCTCTGTTTATGATATCAATACCGCGGCGGCTAACGCCCTGAAGTCTGATGGTGCAACCGTTGCTAATTCGATGGATGAATGCGTAAAAGGTGCTGAGACGGTGATGACGATGTTGCCTGCAGGGGAGCATGTTAGGGCAGTCTATCTTGGTGACCATCAAGGCGGTGTTGGGCTGTTTAAAATGATTGACGCTGGCACTTTCCTTATTGATTCATCAACCATTGATCCGGCTTCCGCAAAGCTGGTCGCGCATGAAGCACACGCTCAAGGTTTCGAATTTGTTGATGCGCCTGTTTCTGGTGGTGTGGCCGGTGCACAAGCAGGTACGCTGACATTTATTGTTGGGGGCACTGATACGGGCTTTAAACAAGCTCAAGCGGTGTTGCAGCATGTGGGTAAGAATATCTTCCATGCGGGTAAAGCCGGTGATGGGCAAATGGCGAAGATCTGTAACAACCTCATGCTGGGCGTTTTAATGTCGGGCACTTGTGAGGCGCTGAGCTTGGGCATAGACAACGGTTTGGATCCTAAAGTGCTGTCAGAAATCATGCTGCAAAGTTCAGGACGTAACTGGGCGCTGGAGTTATACAACCCATGTCCGGGCATTATGGAAAAAGCACCGGCATCAAACCAGTATCAACCGGGCTTTATGGCAAAACTGATGTTGAAAGATTTAGGGCTTGGATTGGAAGCAGCAACGAATAGCCAGTCACCGATCCCGATGGGTACGCTGGCGCGTAACTTATATGCTTTCCATAACGCTGAAGGGAATGAACTTCGGGATTTCTCTAGTTTGTTTGAGTTTTACCGCAAGCAATCTAAGTAATACACCCAAGCTACTTCAAGATGCAGGTTCAGCGAGATTTTATAAGCTTTTAGACAAGGCATTGTTTTGAAGCTCTTGTGGCTCTAAATCAAAAACAATAATGCAGTATAGAAGCTTAGAAAACTCGCCCTTCGGGAGGGTGTCAGCCCATTCACTCCTTCGTTGAAGCTTTTTGAAAGGGAATGCCATTCCTGCAAACCTTCGCCTTGTATTGAATGCGCTGACAACCCTCTGAATCCACACCTTGAGGTAACTTGGGTATAACGACGGTCTATTCACATTATTGTAGGGGGGATCATGGATTTAAAACAAAGTGTGATTGCTATTACAGGGGCAGGGCAGGGACTTGGGCAAATGATGGCGATTAGTCTTGCTCAGGCTGGTGCAGAGCTGGCATTGATTGATTTGAATGAAGAAGGGCTGCATGAAACCAAACGGCAGTGCCAAATGCTGAGTGTAAAGGCGTTAACCTATCTGGCTGATGTGACGCATGAGCAACAGGTTGTGGCGGTATTTGAAAACATAATGGAAGACTTCGGACAGCTTAACGGTTTAATCAACAATGCGGGTGTACTTAGGGATGGGCTGTTGGTTAAGGCGAAAGATGACACTGTAGAAAAAATGACGCTGGAACAATTTTCAACAGTGATGGACGTAAACGTCACCGGTACGTTTTTGTGCGGCAGAGAAGCAGCTGCAAATATGGTTTTAGCCGGAAATCATGGCGCGATTATCAATATTTCCAGTGTGGCCCGAGCAGGTAACATCGGCCAGACTAATTACGCAGCATCCAAAGCCGCAGTCGCAACCATGGCTGTTTGTTGGGCCAAAGAGCTTGCCCGTTATGGGATCAGGGCGGCTGCGATTGCACCTGGCGTGGTAGAAACAGCAATGGCGAAACAGCTTAAACCTGAGGCGATTGAAAGGCTCAAATCAATGATCCCTGTTGGCAGAATAGGAGACGCTAGCGAGATAGCCCATGCTGTAAAGTATATCTTCGAGAACGATTACTTTACTGGGCGTGTACTTGAGGTTGATGGCGGTATGCGTATGTAACACATAGCTATCTTGCATATGCTCGTATTACACACGCTTGGGGGCATGGTGACTTAGTTACCGTAAAAGAACACAAATAACGCCATACCACCGCCTGCAACAAACATAAGCATTGCAACGATAGAGGCGAACTTATTGAGAAAAGAAAAGAGTTTATCCATAGCTGATATCGTCACTTGAATGAGTTTGGCAGCAAGATGCCACAGTTAGCAGTAAAATGCGATAGGGGGCTTGTTTCTTAATGTTTCATTGCAATTGGTGACGGTGAGTAATACGACCCTAAATTTAAAAAATAGGCCCCGCTTTATCGCGGGGCATTTTGTTTATTAGGGATTACTTTGTCGGCATTGGCAGAATTTCAAACATTCCGTCAAAATCATCCAGAGTACCCGCTAGCTGTTGTAGCAACTGTCCGTTACCTTCCACTTTTGCTACGCCCGATTTGACTAACGCCTCAAGCGTTGACTTGCCCAGTACAATCTGAGTTAAGTCTGCTTTGGTGATGGTAAGTGTCACGTCCGTATTCGGTAGCTCCTGTACCTCAATATTGGCCATATTTGAGTTTGATACTTCACCATAGTATTTTTCATTCAAATCAGGGTGCACAACACCAAAGTTAAAGTTTAACCCTGCTTGTTCGACTTTTTCTGCATTCAGTTTTACCGCGACAAAGTCTAGGAACATACCTGTTGGAGTATTGGCAATAACATCCGGTGATGCGAGCTTGATTGAAGGCTGGATGTCACCAGTACGCAGTTCTACAGCACCTTGAAGATAGGAATTACGCCATGCCATTGTTTCAGACTGATAACCTTGCTGCTCGAAGCTATCTGCAAGTGCGAAACGGTAATCGATGTTATTCGGATCACATTGCACCAGGTCGTTAAACAGTTGCGATGCATGCTGGTATTCACCTTTCTCGAAATGGACCATCCCCGCTTTATACAACGCCTCTTCACCGGCGGCTTCTACATACACACATGATTTATCTTTAGTTTGTAGTGGATTTGTATTGACCGGGTTTAAGTCGTGATAACCTAAATACAAATTCACTACTGCACGTGCATTGTGGCTATAAGAGCCGTGGTAACCGTTTGTATGCCATGAATCAAGCTGTGATTGGGGAACAAGCTTCTCAATTTCACGGCCAACATCATTGATTGACACACCGTGATTAGCTAATCGCATTGACTGATTATGGATAAAGCCATAATTGTCCCTTTGCAGTGTCATATACTCTGAAATTTCATTTATATCCGTAGTTGGATCATTCCATACAGGTGCTGAGTGCGCTGCATGAATATTGTCGACTAATCCACTGTCGACAAAACGTAGCTTGAGTTCAGTAAGGTATTTTGTCCAGATTAATGAGTCACGTACTTTTGCACCTCGGAAAGTATAAATGTTGTGCATACCATCGTAAGTCAGCTCTGCGGTATTCAAAGAGCGATACTCCGGTACATAGAGTACAATTTCAGCTGGTGCTTCAGCGCCCGGCATATTAATCGCTAGGAAGTCCAAGCCATCAATAGTAATGCGCTTTTCACGGTCTTGAATTTCATGGGTTGGCGCAACCAGCGTCACTTGGCCGCGAGAGGTACCTAAACCTAACGCATTATCAACAATCCCCTTGGTGTTGTTATCAAGTGTGGTGCCATACTGATAGTTTGCACGACGGCTCATAGCCGTGCCGGCAATCACGTTCTCGTCAGCAAGTTCTTTGATAAAATCTTTGGGTGCGTAAATTTGAGCATCCTCAGCGAAGTCACCCGACTCAACAATTGCTCGTGATCCCCCGAAGTGGTCTGCATGCATATGCGAGTAAATCATTCCCGTGATCTTGTGGTCGCCATTAACAGCGGGTAGGTGCATTTTTGCAAATTCCCAAGAGGCCGCCGCCGCTTCTTTGGACAGCAGAGGGTCATGAATCACATAGCCGTTATCGGTGCGGTAGATAGTCATATTCGAAAGATCTGCGCCCCGAATTTGGTAAACACCATCGGTGACTTTATACAATCCACCCGCCGCGTAATTTAGCATTCCTTGACGCCAGAGTGACGGATTTACTGAATCCGGCAATTCGTCTAGGTTCATCTCTGACATATATTCGAAACGGTTTTTTAGCTCGCCTGCTTCATGATTGCCGAACTCTGCAATCAGTCCCTTCTGTGTACGCTCAAACGCGGATGTGTCTTGCCATGGCAACTGCTTGGATAATTCAGCGTTAGCATTAAGTGTATGTTCGCTAGCTGGCTTTCCTTGATAACTTTCTATGCTTGCATAATCAGCACTAGCGTTGAAAGAAACGATGATCGCGAGCGACAGGATTGAAGGTGCAAAACGGGTCTTCATAGGGAGCCTCATTGTTTTCAGTATTGGATACAGGGCCAATATACGCGGTTGACACATAACAAAAAATGCATGATGGTGTATGTCACGCATCATGATTTGTTATGTGTTAAGGACGTTAATGTTTAGCAATATGGATTTGAATCTTCTTAAGGTGTTTGTCGCCGTTTATCGTCATCGTTCAATAACGTTGGCAGCAGAAGAGATAGGAATGACGCAGCCCGGAGTGAGTGGGCTTCTTAAGCGTTTACATCATCAACTAGGGGTACAACTGTTTGTTCGTTCAGGCCGTGGCATCGTACCCACTCACCAAGCTCACGAGTTAATGCGGCAGATTGAGCCAGCACTCATTCAAATTCAAAATGCTCTAGAGGGAATTGAGTCGTTTTCGACAGAGCAGGATCGGCGGTTTGTCATATATGCTTCTGAGCCGGTGATGCTAATGTTACTGCCTAAAATTGAAGCGGATAAATCACTGGGTAATGTCAAAATAGAGCTTCATCCGACGCTTTCCAGCGAGGAAAAGCTCATACATAGCCTTAATCAGCAAAGAGTGGATCTGGCCATTGATTTCGCTAACTATTCCGCTCCGTCGTTTTTGTTTGAGTACCTTTTTGAGGATGAGCTCTGCATAATTGTGCGCAAGCATCACCCAAGAATTGTTAATTCAATATCATTGGAACAATTCTATCAAGAGAAGCACATTACGCTGAAGCTACGCAGAGAGGATGCTTATCTTGCTGACTACTTTACCGAAGAGAGCATAGGCGAACGGCACATTGCTGCGGAGTGTGACTCTTTGCTTTCTCAGATGTCCATGATTTCAAACAGCGACTGTGTCGCTGTGATGTCCAGAAGCTTAGCCAGAATGTTTGCCGAAAAGCTGGATATTGAAATATTCGACGCCCCCTTTACGAATATTCCTATTCGCTATCGTATAATGACTCATAACAGAATGAAGCAAAGTCCTTCTAATCGATGGTTGCGTCAAAAGCTAAAATCATATTTTACGGGCGCTGAATGAATGGTTTCTGGACATTAATTTAACCGCACTAGCGAGGCATTGCCTGTCGCGCTGTATCTTAAGTGTGGGCGAAATTTGTTGATGGTAGATGGCCCATAGCCTGCAACTTGAGAAATGCCGCTAATGTTTTAGCATCTTTGATTTCGTTCTGCGCCACTTTGCTTAGGAAATCAGCGGGAGTCAGTTTTATAACTTCAATGACCTCATCTTCGTCGCATTGGGCAGGGTAAGGCTTAAGGTGCGTGGCTAAGAACAAATACTGTACTTCGTCACAGAACCCGGGGACTGGAAACAGTTCGCCCAAATTATGCCAGTGGCGTGCACCCAGTTGGGTTTCTTCTGCTAATTCGCGTTGCGCACAGCCAAGAATATCCTCATTGCTCTCTAACGTTCCCGCTGGAAACTCCAATATCCAATCTTTGATAGCTGGTCGGTATTGGTTAATCATCACCAAGTTACCCGCTTCGTCGACTGGGATAATAATGACCGCCCCAGGGTGTTTGACAGTGGTGAAGTCTATTTCTCTTCCATCTGGAAGGGTGTGCTGCGACTGCTCAACGGAGAAACATTTCCATTGGCAAAGGGTTTTTGTCGTCATCATTTTTTATCCAATCGCAATTTGATCTTTGCCCCAGTTCTTCGCACGAAGTAAGGCACTGTCTGCTTTGATGTAATCAAGGCTGAAGTTCTGGAATTCTACCAATGTTAGGCCGATGCTAACAGTGACTGAAAGGTGCTTACCGCTTTCCAATTCTAGCTGCCATTTTTTGATGTCTTGTATAATTTTCAAGGCGGTGAGCTCAGCGTCTGCTTGCGATGTGCCGGGTAGCAGCAAACAAAATTCGCCACTTCCCATGCGGGCCAAACTGTCGTTGGCTCGCAGTTGATGGTTCAGGTATTGAGAGACCATGATGAGTACCTGATCACCAATTTCTAACCCGTATCTGTCATTGATGTCTTTTAGGTTGTCAATATCAATGAGAACCAACGAAAAATCCTTCAAGTAACGGTTGCACCGGTAAGCTTGGTGGAGGTATTGCTCTTCTAGACCCTTACGATTAAGTAGACCGGTCAGGAAATCTTTCTTGGCAGTGACTTTTACGCGGTTGATAGCTTCATTGCGGTGCTGGGCCAATAAATAGGCCATTACCAGGACCATGGCATAGGCGCTTATATTCTGCAGGGCTTCGTTGATTTGAAGATGCTTTTGAATATATTCATCGGCACTCATCGCCACATAATACAGCCCAAACAGCAGGCTATACCAGTATGCATATTGATGCCTTAGGGTAAAAAAGCACAGTAGTGGAATGGTGAGGGCAATGGTGTTATTTAATAAATTTGGCCCGTCGGTGTAGAACCCGTGAATACAATTTGTGGTTGTATACACAATAAAAATCCAGATGAGGATACGAGGGTTTGCCGTGCGTTTATTGACCGACGCCAAAAACTGACAAAGTAGTGCACCTAACAAAGCCTGGCTAGTCAGCCAAAGAGAATTTGTTGCAACGAAATAAGAAAAGGCAATGATGAGAAAAATGATGCCGGAAACGGGAAAGAGAATGGACAACTGCCTTTTTAGCGTTTCCCTGCTAAGTTCAATATAGGCGTGATTGTCAGATTGTAGCTGGTGGCTCTTAAAAACCATATTCATGGTAAAAGGTTATCCCTAGGAAAGCAAAAATCCAATCAATACGCAATCGTGCGCATTGATTGGGATAGCTTAATTCAAGGTGAGAACCATGTCTAATTTTCTTGCGAAAAAAATGTAATTCATTGATCTGTGATAAGTGCTAATTGAAAGTTTAACTTATAAATACTTTCAATAGCTTAGTTACAGTGTCTGGTTGCTCGTTAGTCACGCCATGTGCTGTTTTTGGTAACACGACGATGGCGGAGTTCAGGTGTTGGCTTAGTGCAATGCCATTTTTCAGTGGGAAGATCTGATCGCTGTCACCCCAAATTAGCATTGTTGGTGGGAAAGAGCCTGTGTTTGCCTGCGAAATATGCTCCCTGTCGTCCATAAGGGATTGTATTAAATGTTCTTTTTCTTTTTTAAAAGGTGAAAAATAGCCGCTGTAGATCTGTTGTGCAACAAAATCAGGCATGCTTTTGGGTTCATAGAAAACATTGTCGAACAGGCGTCTAACTTCGTCGCTATTGGTCGGCACGAAAAGTTGTTCGGGTGTTTCAACGCCGGCACGAAGGCATAATTCATTGAGATCGTCGTCGCTGAAGAGTGGGCCCGGGCTGGCAATAATTACACCTTTCTCAACTCTTTCAGGCTGCATCATCATGTTGTAGGTAATGAAGCCGCCATAGGAGATACCGGCAACGTTGACTTTATCGATCTCAAGGGCGTCAAGCAATTGCCACATGGTCTCGGTTTGCGTTGTTAGATTCGGTGTGCCCATGCTGTATGATTCACCGAACCAAGCGAGATCAGGGGCGATGACACGATAATGCTTGCTAAGCTCGAGCATTTCGTCTTTCCAGGTAGCGACTGCCGTTCCACCAAACCCATGGATTAACAATAATGGCTTACCTGTACCCCCGACCCAGTACTTTAATTGACCACCTTCTTTTAGGCTGAGAATATGCTCTTGATAGCCTTGGGCATAAAGTTGGTCGTGGTCATGTTTTTCTTTCCACTGTACCAGCTCACAGCCATTGAGCATGAAGAGAGTGATGAATAAGGCAATGAATTTAGTAAGTTGGCGGTTTATACGAAAACGCATGAGAATTTCTCCACTCCCAGAAAATTGAACAACGCTATTATACACTGTTTTATTTGAGTTGAAACTGAACCGATTATTGCTCGTAATTTAAACGTATAATGTGATCGTTACTTTATTTTCCAGTAGGTTATGTTACTTTATGGCCAGATTAACTAAGATTATTTGAGTAATTCCTCACTCAAAGGGAGATAAGCATGCGAGTTCTCGTCACTGGTGGTATGGGTTACATTGGCAGCCACACTTGTGTTCAGATGATTGAAGCAGGTATGACACCAATTATTGTTGATAACCTATACAACAGTAAGAAATCAGTGTTGACTAGAATTGAAAAGCTGACGGGTGTTACCCCCGCTTTTTATCAGGGCGATATTCGTGATCGCGCTTTCCTTGACAAGGTGTTAGCGGAAAATGAAATCGAATCGGTTATTCACTTTGCTGGCCTTAAGGCAGTGGGTGAGTCAGTAGAAAAGCCGCTTGAGTACTACGACAACAACGTTCACGGCACATTGGTACTGGTTGAAGCGATGCGTGCAGCGGGTGTCAACAGCCTGATTTTCAGTTCATCAGCAACGGTTTACGGTGATCCGGCGAGCGTGCCAATTACAGAGGGCTTCCCAACCAGTGCGACCAACCCATATGGCCGCAGCAAGCTGATGGTAGAAGAGTGTTTGACTGACATTCAAAAAGCCCACCCTGAAATGAGCATTACGCTCTTGCGCTACTTCAATCCGGTTGGTTCACATCAAAGTGGCGAGATGGGTGAAGATCCACAAGGGATCCCTAATAACTTGATGCCATTTATCTCACAGGTCGCTGTGGGGCGTCGTGAATTCCTATCGGTATTCGGTGATGACTACCCAACGGTTGATGGTACTGGCGTTCGCGATTATATCCATGTGCTCGACTTGGCAGATGGCCATTTGGCTGCGCTAAATTACAAGGGTAAAGAGGCTGGCCTGCATATCTACAACCTTGGCACTGGTAATGGCTTTAGTGTTCTACAAATGGTGAATGCTTTTGCTAAATCTGCCGGGGTTGATGTTGCGTATAAAATTGCACCGCGTCGTCCAGGTGATATTGCCGAGTGTTGGGCTGATCCGGCCAAAGCAAAGGCTGAGTTACATTGGGAAGCGACGCGTACGATCGATGACATGACTTCAGATACATGGCGTTGGCAGTCTGCGAACCCAACAGGTTACCCAGACTTGTAATCAAGCCAGTGAGTTTGTTTTAAGTGTGAATAAGCCCGCTAAGTAAGCGGGCTTTGTTTTGAGCTTTTTCAAAGCGTTTTTATTGTTAGTTTCAAGGCTAACTTTTAGCGCTAGGCTTCAAGCTGATAAGACTTAATGATACGAAAAAGCACCAAGCTGGTAATCGTGCCTACTGTATCTGCAAGCAGAAAGGCCGATGGAGAAGGTATCTTAATGAAAAGGCAATAAATCTGTTTCAACTAGGTGCTAGCAAATTGAAATGTGGTATAATCCTCTGCTAACCAAATTTAGAGCTGTGTGATTACTGTCACATAGGCTCGTACTGTATAATTCTTGCTCATAGTTGGGCAATTACCGGAGCATCACTTTGCAATTTAACGATCTTGGATTAGACCAGCGCCTACTTAAAAGACTCAATCACTTGGCGTTCGATAAACCAACTGAAATTCAAAAAGCAGCAATTCCTGTTGGCATTCTAGGCAAAGACATCTTGGCCTCGTCAAAAACAGGTTCTGGTAAAACACTGGCCTTTTTGTTGCCAGCTATGCAGCGCATGTATCGTAGTAAGCCATTTACTCGCCGTGACCCACGTGTTTTGGTATTAACCCCTACTCGTGAATTAGCAAAACAAGTGTTTGCGCAGTTACGTACTCTTAATGCAGGTACGCCATACGATGGCGCCTTGATTGTTGGTGGTGAGAACTTCAACGACCAAGTGAAAGAGCTACGCAAAGACCCAATGTTTGTGATTGCAACACCAGGCCGTTTGGCAGACCACCTTGAACATCGCAGCACTCACCTTGATGGTTTGGAAATGCTGATCCTGGATGAAGCTGACCGTATGCTTGACCTTGGTTTTGAAGACCAACTTCGTCGTATCCATGAAGCTGCCAACCACCGTCGCCGCCAGACAATGATGTTTTCAGCAACGCTTGACCACACAGATGTTGTTAGCGTTGCCAGCGATATGCTGAATGCACCAAAACGTCTCTCGATCGGCCACTCAGCAGAAGAGCACACTGATATTACTCAGCGTTTCTTCCTTTGTGATCACCTAGATCACAAGCAAGCGTTGCTAGATAAGGTTCTGGAAACTGAAAACTATAACCAGCTGATTATCTTCACGGCAACCCGTGCTGACACCGACCGTCTAACGAAAGAGTTGAACGAGCGTAAATTAAAAGCGGTTGCGTTGAGTGGTGATATGAACCAGACCCAACGTAATGCGATCATGAGCCAGTTCGAACGTGACTGTCACAAGATCCTTGTTACCACCGATGTCGCATCACGTGGTTTGGATATCGAAAAAGTCTCTCATGTGATTAACTTCGATATGCCAAAGCATGCAGAAGAATACGTTCATCGTATTGGTCGTACTGGCCGTGCAGGTAACAAAGGCGATGCGATTTCCCTTGTTGGACCTAAAGACTGGAAGAGCTTCAAAAATGTAGAAGCCTTCCTTCAACAGACAATCAGCTTTACGACTTATGAAGGTCTTGAAGGTAAGTTCAAAGGCTTGAAGCCGGCACCGAAGAAAAAATTTGTTAAGAAGAAGCCAACGTCTAATAAGCCTGCAGAGAAGAAGCAGCAAGCTAAGCCTAAGGCCAAGAAGAAGGTTGATAAGCGTTTCTACGACAACGTGGCTGTTGGTGACAGTGTCTTTATCCCTAAGAAGAAAAAGCCTGTAAGCCCTTCTTCTGAAGACTAACAATGTGTTTTGAATATCAATGAAAAATGCCAGTCTATCGACTGGCATTTTTTTATCTGCCTTTTTTCTAAAAGTTGAACCTATTTACAGTTCAGGCCGTTGAAGATGGCTCACCAGCACTTTCATGAACCTGGCGGCTTCACCACCGGTGCATGCTCGGTGATCGAATGTCATCGAGAGCGGAAGGGTTTTAATTGATTTCACCTCTCCTTGCTCAAGAACAACCTTTTCAATGATGCGTCCCGCACCGACAATGGCAACCTGTGGGGGGGTCACAACGGGGGTCGCAAATATACCGGCAATAGCACCGAAATTGGATAAAGTGATCGTCGCATGTTGGAGTTGTTCTCGACCAATTTTCCGCTCACGGATACCGGCAACCGTTTTATCTACCCATTGTCTGATCCCTTTAGTGCTGAATTCATCAGCATGACGTAAAACAGGCACGTATAGGCCGTGTTTGCTATCAACAGCAATACCAATATTCACAGTGTGGTGTAGGCAGCGAGTCATGGTTTCCGCATCGAACCAAGCATTGAGTGCCGGCTCCTGTTGGCAGGCTTCGACGATGGCTTGTACAAGCCGGCAGGTGATATCTTGTTCAGGTAACCATGCTGCGAGGCTTGCTTCCTCCGTTATTGTAACCGCAGCAATGCTATGGTGGGATTCTGACATAGCACTAACCATACTTCGGCGAGCGCCTTTCAGTACTTCGGTGCCTGGTAATTGTTTGTCGCAGGCATTGTAGACATCACGATCTAGGATGACGCCGTCTGGGCCGCTGCCTGTAATTGCACTCAGATCTACTCCCAGCTTTTGAGCAAGTAGACGCGCTGATGGCATGGCACTCAGTGGCTGGTCAGCATTCTCTTGTTGAGAGCTTCCAACCCAGAATTCATCGACATTAATATCATGGCTTTCCTGTGCTACTGTACCAACAACGGTGGCGGCATCCGTTTGTTGTGTCGCGTTTTTTTCCTTTGGCGTAGTGGATGTATTGGATTCCTCAATTTCCAGTAACAGGCTACCAATGCCGATGACATCTCCGGCATTGCCATGACGACTAATAATTTTTCCACTATACGGGGCAGGGACTTCTACTGTTGCTTTTGCTGTTTCCACCGTTAAAACAACTTGGTCAACTTCTACGTAGTCCCCAATATTGACATGCCATTGGACAATTTCTGATTCAGCTAATCCTTCGCCTAAGTCGGGCAAGTTAAATGTTTTCATTTCCACCCCTCTACCAGCGTTTTCGCTGCATCAGTTATGTCATCTTCTTGAATCATGAAATAATCTTCATTGCGGTAATAAGGCATGATGGTATCTGTCCCCGTTACTCGTTTAGGTGGGGCTTTTAGCAAGCACATGGCATGCTCAGACACTCGAGCTATGATTTCCGCTCCCACACCGCATGTCTTGCATGCTTCATGCACAACAAGTAGCCGCCCCGTTTTTTCAAGAGACTTGATGATAGACGCCATATCGATAGGCTTGATGGTTGCTAAGTCGATGACTTCAGCTTCGATACCCATTTCAGACAGTTTCTGAGCTGCTTGCAGTGACTCAACAACGCATGCACCCCATGTGACCAAGGTGAGATCGCGTCCCTTTCTTAGGGTAAAGCAAGTATTGAGGGGGAGGGCTTCACCATTATCGACAACCGTCGATTTCACCGTACGGTAGATGCGTTTTGGTTCAAAAAACATGATTGGGTCATTACTTCTGATAGCTGCCAGGAGTAAGCCATAGGCACGTTGCGGTGAAGACGGGATCACTACGCTAATACCCGGTATATGGGCAAATAGGGCTTCCACACTTTCTGAGTGATGTTCTGGTGCATGGATCCCGCCACCGAACGGAGCACGGAAGACGGCAGGACAGGTTAACCGCCCGCGTGTACGATTGCGTATTCTTGCGGCATGGCAAACCAGATGTTCCATGGCTGGGAAAACGAATCCCTGAAACTGAAACTCTGCCACCGGGCGTAACCCTTGCGTAGCCATGCCCACAGTGATCCCACCGATAAGTGCTTCAGCCAATGGGGAATCAATAACTCGCTTACAGCCATATTTCTCTTTGAGCCCGACCGTTGCTCGGAACACACCGCCGTTATCACCAACGTCTTCACCTAAAACAACAACACTCGGGTCATGGGCCATCTCGTAATGCAACGCCATGTTAACTGCGTCTAGGAGGGTATTTTCAGCCATGGTGACCTCCTTGCATGCGCATTGCCTTGTTGATGATGTGATCTCGCTGGCTCAACAAATCCTCGTGAAGTTGTTCATAGAGAAAATCGAAAGCTGACTCTGGCGTTTGTGGTGTCGTTTCTTGGTATTTCTTAACGATCTTTTCTATCTCCTCTTTGCAGTGAGTTTGCCAATCGAGATCATCTTGTTCAGACCAAGCGCCTTGTTCAATAAGAAAAGCTTTAAGGCGTTTTATAGGTTCGTATTGCCAGGCTTGCTGAAGTTCATCTTCACTGCGATATCGAGATGCATCATCGGCTGTTGTGTGGTCGCTGAGTCGGTAACTCACGGCTTCTATTAGCGTTGCTCCCTTGCCTTTGCGGGCGTGTTCTAATGACTGTGAGACAATATCAAACATAGCGACGACATCGTTACCATCAACAGTTATGCCATCAATACCAGCCCCTTTAGCCTTGTCAGAAAGCAGTTCAGCGCCGCACTGAATTGAACGGGGGACTGATATTGCCCATTGATTGTTGTTGATGACAAACACCAGTGGTATGTTCCAGACGCCTGCGCAGTTCAAGGACTCTAGGAAGTCGCCTTTCGAGGTCGCACCGTCGCCGCAAGTGACGAGAGCGACTTGATGGTTGCCTTGTATTTTCAGTGCAGCAGCAACACCAACGGCATGAGTACACTGGGTGGCAATAGGCACGCAGAAGGGAAGATCTCGACAATGACTATCATCGGGAGAAAAGTCACTACCGCGTTCGTCACCGCCCCAGTATTGGAGATTCTTTTCCATGCCAATACCGCGGGCCCATAAGGCGGGGAGGTCGCGGTAATAGGGAATGAAGACATCGGATTGTTTTAAAGCGCGTCCTATAGCAATACCTATTGCCTCGGACCCAAGGTGAGAAGGGTAAGTTCCCAGTTTACCTGTACGTTGAAGAGCGACAGCTTTGTTATCGTATGTACGGGTTAATACCATGTCGCAATAGAAGCCTTTCAGGGTTGTAAGATCAGCCCATTCAGGGAGCGGATTAACCAACTTACCGCGATGATCGATGAAACGATGCATCGGCATAGCCAGAACATTCATCGTTAGCTCCTTCTGGTGCTGCCTCAAAAGAGGCGGACAGCAAATTGAAGAACGTGCCTATGAAGAGAATGATAGAAAGCATCGTTAGTTTGTTGGGCAGCGTTCAATAGTACTAAGTGTAATCAAATTGTTAACATTCGCTGATGCTCGGATTACGCCGATTAGTAAACTTATCGGTACACTTGACTGGATTGTCAGTAAAGCGAATTCGAGAGTGATGTTTTAGTGTTAAGACCCAGGCGCGTTATTTTCACAATGCATAGGCTATCGCACATACTTACCAATGTTGAAATAAAGTAATCCTCACTGCATATGATGTTCATACAGCACAGGATGGTAATGCTGTCATTGTGTGTTGAATTTTTGGTAACCTTCTTTGCGAGGGCATATTAATGAAATGGTACAGCAGCTTGGCCGCGATGGTAGTGATGTCAGCCTGTTCGTCACAGGCCAATGTCAGTGATATAGCCCAGAAAAAAACGCAATACATCGAAGATGAGTGTTATGTAAACGAAGGTAGCTCACTCAATGATGCGTTTAAGACTTTTATGTCAGATCGACAGAAAGAGTTGGGGGGGCTGCGTGAATCATTGAGTAGCGAAAATTACGAACAGCTTGATTATGCATTGAATCACTTCGTGACATACTGGGATCAGTTACAAACAGAACGTAATCTGGCCTGTGAACAGCATGCTACCTGCGAATTTATCCAATTTAAAACCCCAGAGCTGCAGAGTAAAAGTGATTTTTGCGATGGTACAGATTTCGAGTACAGTGTAAGCCGAGCTAAAATCATCAATTTCTATAGTGATATCGAGCGGCTGGAGCTGCAGAAGTCTCCCTAGCACTGAATTGAGCAACTTGAAGTCAGTTCGGTATAATGTATTTGGCTATCATCTCTGCTAGTATCCGCCGTTTTATACTAAGAAGAATGTAAAATGGCAGCCTTTTCTGTTCAGTGTCCCCATTGCCGTCAAAGCGCAAGTTTAATGCCTCAGTCGCTATCAAATACCGTTAGGTGCCCTCACTGTAGTAAACAAGTATTAGATGGCCAACCGATTGATGCTGATAGTAAGTCACTGGAGAAATTAATTTTTTCACCTGTACCCGTGATTGTCGTGTTTTGGAATGATAATTGTGCTCCCTGTAAAGCGTTCAAACCTATCGTGACTAAACTTGCGAAAGAACGAGTAGGGAAGCTACGCGTAGTATTTGTTAACTTAAGTAAAAATATTGCTTTATCATCAAAATACCGCTTGCGTGGTGTACCGACCACTATTGCCTTTAAGAAGGGACGGCAGCAAGCCGTTTTGAATACAGCATTACGAAAAAATGAATTTTCCAAGTGGTTATCAGATTTGTTATCAATTTGATCACAAATACGTAACTGTGGTAAAGGTATAGTAATAAACAGGCAAACAGACAGTGCATAGCGAATAGCTGTTTGTTTGCTTCCTTAATCATTGCAATATAACGAAAAGAATAAGGAGGATTTTATGGCTACTAGCCGTAAAATTAGTAAGGAGCGTTTAGCACTGAAGTTATCTCTAGCGGGTACCGTGGTACTGTCCTCGCTAGGTATTGGCTATGGGTTGTATGTTGGATCCAATGCCATTCTTCTTGACGGTATGTTCTCTTTACTCAGCATGGGAATGACAGGTTTAAGCCTGTATACCGCTTACCTCGTCGCCAAGCCTGATGATCAGTATTTCCAGTTTGGCTATGCGCACATTGAACCGTTAATCAACGTCGTCAATGGCTTGCTCATCTTACTTACATGTATTTTTGCCTTTTTTAGTGGTGTGCAAACCATTGTCAACGGCGGCCACGAGATTGTTCTGGAGCATGCTATCTTCTATGCTGTGCTTTCGACGATTTGCTGCTTTTCTATCTATTTCACTGAAACCTATATTGCGAAAGCCGAGCAATCTGAATTAGTTAAAGTAGACTCGCAGGAATGGCTTATCGATGGAATCTTGAGTGCGTCGATTCTGGTCGGGTTTATTGTCGTGATGATCCTTGATCATTACGGGTATTCACAATGGAATCGCTATGTTGACCCTATCTTAGTATCCGCCTTATCACTTGCTGCAGTGGTACTGCCAATAACAGTGTTACGCCGTAACTTAAGGGAGGTATTACTTGTTGCCCCTCAGGATGATGTGCAAAAAAATGTAGACCGCGTTATTGCCAAATTGTCTAAGCAGTATCATTTTGATGATTATACGCATCACTTTGCCAAAACAGGTCGGCAGTATGATCTTGAAGTGAACATCCTCGTTAAAGACGATACGTATTGGACGACTAAGCGACAAGACCAGATCAGGTTGATTTTGTGGGAAGCATTATCTGATGAGCTTGGTGATACGTGGTTATCTGTGAGCTTTACTGGGCAGGCGAGGTGGCTCTGATAGACGCGGTGCAGAATATTTAACTAGAAAAGGGCATTATTTGCCCTTTTTTTTTCTCATAAATTAATAATTCCAATTATCCTCATAGTTATGTAGCCAAACCACTTGGGTATAACAATATCTAATCTGGGCATGGAATAAATTTAGTCAAAAATAGACTGGTTATTTTATTCCTTTCACCGCAGAATATTCATTAGTTCATCAAATAATTGATGAGAAATGAGTGAAATGCATTTTGATATAGTTATATATGGCCTAAGTTATTGTTTTAAATATAAGTGGTAGGCCATTGTTGGATTGAAAAGTTTGTGCTGCCGAGTTACTAGCACGAATATTATGCAAACTTTTTAGTGCATTTTTTGCTCTGTTGGGGTATCTTGTCCCCAGTCTAAAAATTGCTTCTAATTTTAGTGGTAATCTTTAGACTTACAGGCAGCATTTCGGTGCTAAACGTATTCACACATTATTGAAAATCATAGGTTTAAGTGACTATGGAAACATTACTGGTTATTGCCTTTATCATTGGTGGTTTCTACATTATCTACAACGAAAAAAAGAAATGTACCAAGGACGTTGATCACTCTCGAAACTCTTTATAAACGATATCTTTTTTGAGTGATCTGCTGGATTTTACGTTGTACCAGTACTGAGCGCTGATTATTAGAATTAGCGACATAAAGCAAAATCGCCCATAGAATATTCTGTTATCCGTTTGGTATGAATATTCTGGGCGATTTTTGTTTTGAATAAACCGCGAGTTAAGCTTGTTTTTCCAGCCACTCATTACGCAGGTGGGTGATACGTTTTTCTGTTTCTTTCCACTTTGATGTTTTAATCAAGTCTCTATATTCACCAGTTGGCTTTTTACATAGTGACTCCAAGGAATGAACCTGTGTCTGAGGTAATCCATCCAGAGCCTCGATAGCGCCTTCACGGTTATTACAAAGCATCACCATGTCACAGCCTGCACGCTGGGCAGCAACTGCCCTTTCACTGTAGCTGCCAAGCATATCGGCGCCTTTCATATTTAAGTCATCAGAAAATACGATACCTTTGAAGCCCATCTCCTCACGGAGAACTTGTTTTAGCCAGTATTCAGATCCACTCGCTGGTGATGAATCATAATGATCAAAGACCACATGGGCTGGCATCATTGCATCGAGCAGGTTGTTATCGATCAAAGACTGAAATACCGTCATGTCATGTTGCTTAATCGTATCGCGCGAATCGATAGGGGTCTCGAGGTGTGAGTCAGCGATAACGCCACCATGGCCGGGAAAGTGTTTTCCTGTTGCAGCCATTCCTGCCAGTTTCATACCCTTAATAAATTCGGATGCATATTGAATTACCTGCTGGGGATCATCAGAGAAAGCTCTATCACCAATCGCCTTACAGTCAAATCCGAGATCCAAAACAGGGGCAAGGCTCAGGTCTATATCCATTGCAAGTAACTCAGCAGCCATTAGCCAACCACCATCATAAGCCAAGCTTTTACCTTCAAGGCTTTCAGCAAAAGCTTTTGCGGGGGGGAGCAATGTGAACTCCTCACGGAAACGTTGTACACGGCCACCTTCTTGATCCACGGCAATAAGAAGAGGGCGCTTCGCTGTATTGCGAATATCTTTGGTCAGCGCGCGCAGTTGCTCACGATCATGATAGTTTCGTGCGAAAAAAATTATTCCGCCGACGGTCGGGTGTTGAATGATCTCGCGATCTTCTGCATCTAGCTCATAGCCAGCCACATCAAGCATCAGAGGGCCCATGAATTCTCCTTACGGAATATATCTAATAATAACAACCAGATAATTATGCCTTATATTGCAGAAATACCATAACGAACACGCTTAATTATAGAAAGATTTAACTAAATGTTGGCAATGGGATGAGGCTATTTGACAAAATGTGGAGAGCGCCATTGTTCACCCTAGGAAACACTTTGTTGTGTAATGGTTTTCACAAAAAGAGCCTTAAATTACTTGTCTTTACTAACTATATGTTTTTAAAGTAATTAGTTGGTGGGGTTAATGTGCGGTGTAATTCATTGTTAATGTGTTGCACTGAAAGTGTGATGGGTCGCACTTTAATACAAGGTGTTGTCATTTACACTGTTTCCTTAATTGTCCAATTAGGAAAGTGAAAGATGTCAACTTTGGTCGCAATTGCTATTACTACCGGAATCCTATCGGGAATTTGGGGTTGGGTTGCTGTATCCCTCGGATTGTTAAGCTGGGCTGGTTTCCTCGGTTGTACGGCATACTTCGCTTCCCCTAAAGATGGTGTAAAGGGCTTGTTACTCAGCTTGGCTACAACGATGAGTGGCGTATTCTGGGCAATGGTGATCATCCATCTTTCTACTGAGGTGGGCATTGAGATCATCGGCTATGTTATTACGGCCGTCGTTGCTTTCTTTATGTGCTTTCAAGCAAAACAAGCATGGCTTAGTTTCATTCCGGGCACCTTTATTGGCTCTTGTGCCACATTTGCAGCTGGTGGAGATTGGCAGCTTGTCGTTCCATCGCTGGTTCTAGGTATTATTTTTGGTTATTCAATGAAAGCTTCAGGTTTGTGGTTACAACAGAAGCTGGTAAAACCAGAGGGAACTCTTGCACCAGCAGAGTAAACGTAAAGTAGCGATATTGAATTGAAGAAAAAGCCGCAACCTGAATTGCGGCTTTTTTGTATGCTTTGAAAGGCTAAAGACAAGGCACATAGAGACCCTTGAAGTCTTCTTCCAGTGCTTTCAGAAGGTTATCTGTTTGATCCTTAGGTGCGAGAACACAAACCCTTAACCCTTGATTAAGCTGATGTTGTACTTGTGCTTTTATTGATTCCTCGCTATATGACTCGCGATCGGCGTCCCTTCGACATAAATCGACAAAGGTATCATCAGCGCCATCTAACGAAAGTGGGCACCCCGGGTAAAGTACGAACTCTGCTTGTTGCATCAAGCGTAATGCTTTCAAGGTGAGTAGCTCGGTGTCCGTACCCGTTTCTATCAAATACAATGCTCCTTGCACTTTAGCATCATGATTGAGCAGTCTGACAAAGACTTGCTCTAGCTCATCGATTGTTTGAGCTTGCTCTACAGCCGAATGACGGAAAAATAACTCCCAGAATTTACGTCTTTCATCAACCGTTGAAAAGTGCTGCTTTATGCGTTCTCGTTGTTCACCAGCATAGCTAGCTAATAGTGACAAATTATGAGGCAGCTGGGTTTCCAGTTTTTCCCTTAGGTAGCGAACCAAAACAGGTGAAGCGCCACCACTGGATACGGCAACTTGAATCGGGCTTCTATCTACCATGGATGGGGTGATGAAGTCACAATAGTCTTTATCGTCGACAACATTAATCCAGATACTCAAGTCTGTCGCATCCTGGTGGACTTGGTGATTCAATGATGGGCTGTTAGTTGTGGCCCAAACTTGATAACTACCTTCGAGATCACATTTTTCGTAACACTTATTTTTCCAATGAATATGTCCGCTGTTTACTAATGATGCTAAGTAGTTGTGGATCTTAGGTGAGATAACGGTAATGGTTGCACCTGCTTTGCGAAGTAAGTCCACTTTTCTGCAAGCGACTTCACCACCGCCAATAACTGTTACTTTTTTCTGTTTTACAGAGAGAAAAATCGGGAAATAGTCCATATTTGATATTCTTTATAGGTATATACTCTGGCGCTAAGTCTATGACTTGTCGTGATATCTTTTTCTAGTTACTATGAAAACACAGAATTAAAAGGTTTGAAATAATTTGAAACACTTACTTGGTGAAAATGTTTCATTACTCATGATTGTTCAGCTTGGATTAAAGGCATAATGCTAGTTTATGCGAACTATAATGATAGTTTTTTTTGAAGCCTTAAATAACCTTCAAGTCACTCAAATTTAAGCAGAATGATAATTCGTTTGTGGATAATTTTCGTGATTGAATATAACAAACTTTAAGCGTACTTTTTACATAAATTTAAGATGGTCGGCAATATGAATAAAAAACTTATGATTGCGACACTGATAAGCTCTAGCCTGCTTGTTGGTTGTGGCGATAAGTTGTCTGGTCCAGCTGGGGGAATGGCTCCTCTAGTCGCGGTACAACCAGTAACTGTGATTGATTATCAACAGGGGAAACAGTTTGTAGGAAGAACTGAAGCGATCGAGGATGTGGCTATCACCGCTCAAGTCTCAGGCTACCTTAAAGCGCGTTCGTTCAATGAAGGTGAGGTTGTTGAAAAAGGGCAGGTGCTGTTTGAAATTGAACCTGCGGCCTATGAAGCGCGAGTTGCAAGTGCATCTGCTGCTATCGCTCAAGCAGATGCTACGCTAAAGCGTGCTGAACTGGACTGGAAACGTGGTCAAAACCTGTTGCCGAAAGGCAGTATTAGCCAATCTGAATATGACCGCCTAACAGCAGAAAAACTGAGTGCAGAAGCCCAACTTAAAGCGGCGAATGCACAGTTGAAATCAGCGCAAGTTGACTTGTCATTTACAAAAATCACCGCACCATTTACTGGCCGTATCAGTGATAGCAAGGCCAGTATCGGTGATCTTGTCTCACCAAGCTCTGGCGTATTGACGACGCTAGTTAGCTTAGACCCGATCCAAGCTTCTTTTAATGTGAGCGAGCGCGAGCGCTTGAACCTTGGTATTGATAGCCTTGACGGTGCCGGTGAGGGGCAGGGGGATGTAGAAGTTGTTCTTACTCTGACAAATGGAAAAGAATACAGTGAGCTAGGTACGGTTGATTTCATTGGTAACCGTATTGACCTTCAAACGGGTACGATTGCCATGCGTGCAAGTTTTGCCAACCCGGAGCAATCCTTGCTTCCAGGTCAACATGTTCAAGTATTCTTGCGTGAAAAAGAGCCTGTAAAACGTATCGTGATCCCGCGTCGTGCTGTTCAAAGTGACTTGGAAGGTGACTTTGTTATGGTATTGGCTGATGAAAATGTTGCTGAGCGCCGTAATGTGGTTCTAGGACCTCAAACTGAGCATGGCATCATCATCGCTGAGGGTATTAGCAGTGAAGATGTTGTTATGACTAAAGGTCTTCAGCGTGTACGTAATGGTGTAACAGTACGACTTGAAGAAACAGGGGCGCAAGAGTAATCATGCTAAGTCGCTTTTTTATCCAGCGCCCTAAGTTTGCGCTGGTCATATCAATTATTCTAACGCTGGCGGGGGCGATTGCAGTCCTGAACCTGCCTGTGGCGGAATATCCTAAAATCAGTCCGCCATCAGTCGGCGTGACGGCTTTCTATTCAGGAGCAAGTGCGGAAACAGTAGAAGAAGCAATTGCCGACCCGATTGAAGCGTCAGTGAACGGCGTTGAAAACATGATTTACATGTCTTCAAAAAGTGCGAACGATGGTTCGTACAGCCTGAACGTGACCTTTGATATTGGTACCGACCCAGATATGGCTCAGGTAAACGTTCAAAACCGTGTGGCTCAGATTGAGTCTAAACTGCCAGCCGAAGTGCGTATGGTAGGGGTAACGGTTAAGAAGCGTTCGCCAGACTTATTGATGGTTCTGAACTTCTATTCACCAGAAGGTCGTTATGATGACCAGTTCCTGATCAACTACATTAACCTTAATGTTAAAGATCAGCTGGCACGAGTGACGGGCATCAGTGAGGTTAACGTTATTGGTGGTGGCGAATACGCAATGCGTGTTTGGTTAAACCCTGAGAAAATGGCCAACCTTAAGCTGACTACGTCTGACGTCAATGCTGCACTGTCTGAGCAGAACGTTCAGGTTGCCGCTGGTCAAGTCGGTGCCGCACCATACAATAACCCGCAAGAAGTTCAGTTTAACCTGGTTACCAAAGGTCGACTACAAACTGTTGAAGAGTTCGAGGATGTCGTACTTCGAGCGAACAATGATGGGTCAATAGTATACCTGAAAGATGTTGCTCGCGTTGAGCTAGGTAAGAAGTTCTACAGTGGTAACGGTATGTTCCGTGGCCAGCCAGCTTCGATTGTTGCACTTAACCTACAGTCTGATGCTAACGCATTGGAAAGTGGTCAGGCGGTAATGGATTTGCTGGAAAATCTGAGTAAAGACTTCCCTGAGGGTATGGAATATGAGACCAGTTACGATACAACGTTGTTTGTTGCTGAGTCTATTAAAGGTGTAGTTGTTACGCTTATCCAAGCTATCTTGTTGGTAATTGCTGTAACTTATATGTTCCTTGGCAGTGTTCGTTCGACATTGATCCCAGTTGTTGCTATTCCCGTATCGCTTATCGGTACATTTGCCATCATGCTGGCTGCTGGTTTTACCATTAATACGGTAACTCTGTTCGGTCTGATTTTGGCAATCGGTATCGTGGTGGATGATGCCATTCTGGTCATCGAGCAGGTCGATACCAACATGAAACGGGATCCGAGCCTTAGCCCAGCCAAAGCAACGCTGATTGCGATGAAGGAAGTGACCGGCCCAATTGTTACATCAACGTTGGTACTTCTTGCGGTATTCGTTCCTGTCGCCATGCTACCGGGTATTACCGGTATTATGTATCGCCAGTTTGCCCTGACGATCTGTATTTCGGTAGTGATCTCGTCGATCAACGCATTGACGCTTTCGCCTGCACTGTGTTCGTTAGTGCTTAAACAAGGTGGTGGCAACACTGCTCGTTGGTTCGAAATCTTTAACCGTGGCCTTGAGAAGGTGACGTTGAAGTACGGTGCTATCGCTGGCTTTATGGTTCGTAAAACAGCGTTACTTGTTACCTTCTTTGTACTGGCTGTCGGTGCCGTTACTTTTCTATCGAAAACGACGTCAACAGCATTTGTACCGACTGAAGATAAGGGTATCTTGCTGGTTAACGTTCAGCTTCCAGACTCCGCTTCTCTGTCTCGAACTGAAGAAACAACTGAAAAGCTACAGGCTATCCTTGCTGATGAGCCAGGTATTGAAGGTATTACCGTCGCAAACGGTTACGCATTCCTTACCGGTGCAGCAGCGTCAAACGGTGCATCTCTGTTCATTAAGTTGAAAGATTGGGATGAGCGTAATGCAATGGAAGGCGATCATTCATCCTTTGCTATCTCGAACCGTGTGAATGGCCGAGCTGCGATGGAGCTTCCTGAAGCAATTGTCTTTGCAATGGGTGCACCAGCGGTACCGGGTATGGGCGCCGCGGATGGTTTTGAGTTCGTACTTGAAGATACTTTGGGACGAAGCCGTACAGACTTGGCGAATGTCATGGGTGAAATGATTCAGGCTGCAAACCAACAGCCAGAAATCCAGTTTACCTTCAGTACTTTCCGCGCCAACGTACCTCACTACTACATTGATGTTGACCGAGTGAAAGCGAAGCAACTCGGTATCCCGCTGACGGAAATTTTCCAGACGCTACAGGGTAACCTGGGTTCAATGTATGTAAATGACTTCACACTATACGGTAAGAACTTCCGTGTAACTGTGCAGGCTGACAGTGACTACCGTGATAGTTTAGATGCGCTTCAGCGGTTCCATGTGCGTTCTTCTTCAGGTGATATGATCCCGCTAAGTACTATTACATCGGTAGAGCAAGTATTTGAACCTGATGTAGCTTGGCGTTACAACATGTATCGCTCAGCGGTTATCCAAGGTAGCCCTGCACCGGGTTATTCAAGTGGTGATGCAATCGCAGCGATGGAGCGTGTTGCTGCTGAAGTCCTACCTCAAGGCTATCAGTATGAGTGGACAGGTATGGCTTACCAAGAAGTTAAAGCGGGTAACCAAGCTATTTACGCCTTTGCACTAGCACTTGTATTTATCTACCTATTCATGGTGGCGCAGTACGAGAGCTGGAGTATTCCGCTAGCTATCATCCTTGTTGTACCTGTTGCGACATTGGGTTCATTCTTGGCACTGGCAATGACGGGGACACCGTTGAACCTGTATGCTCAGATCGGTTTGGTTCTCTTGATCGCACTGGCGGCGAAGAACGCCATATTGATTGTAGAATTTGCCAAGATTGAGCGTGAAGAGAAAGAGCTGGATATCGAGCAGGCGGCGGTTCGTGGTGGTAAGCTACGTTTCCGTGCGGTAAACATGACGTCTTGGTCGTTTATCTTGGGTATTCTGCCTCTGATCTTCGCCAATGGTGCAGGTCATATCAGCCAGAACTCGCTAGGTATTTCACTAACCGGTGGTCTATTGTGCGTACTGTTGGCAGGTACCTTCCTGATCCCTGGTTTCTTCGGATTGGTACAGCGTCGTCGTGAGAAATTCCACGGTGGTTCAACCAAGTTGATTCCACTGGATGAAGAATAACGCATCGCTGTGAATTCAGAGTGAAGCTCAAACTAAAAAGCTCCCATCAAGGGAGCTTTTTTTATGGCTTCAGCTCTGACAATTTAAGCTGTTCTGTCAATAACCGATTAGTAAGTTTTACGGCGGAGAAGGGCGAGGGCCGACAAGCTGATCAATCCTGATAGTGGTAGGCTACCACCGCCTGAGCCGCCTTTTGTACCGCCGTTACCCGTTTGGTTGGTACCGCCGTTACCTTCTTTGCCATCAGGCTTGTCTTCTTTAACTTTCTCAAATGGATCGACATTGAAAGTTGAAGTTTGAACCTCATTTAAAGTCAAACCCGTCTTTGCTTCGATCCAGTTGTAATAGCTAGATAGTTCAGTGTAGAGGCCATTTGTTTGAGCGTTTGGATGTCCGTTTTCTTTCAGACGACACAGAGGGCCATTACTGACGACACCAATAACACGCAGCCCGAAATCTGGATCGTTAGCATGAGTAGGGTTTTGCCAAACAAGTGGTCCACCAGAATCCCCCTTACAAACGTCTTTTTTTATCTCAGGGGTATTACTATCGGCACAAACAAAATGAGAGTTTTCACCTAGCTTATAACTGGTGTTACATTTATCCATAGGTATACCGCCAAGTTTTACAACCATCAAGTTATTTGGCTGGTCAAAATCAGGTTCATGGTAACCCCAGCCAGAAGCAATTAGGTTAGCTTCGGAGTAACCCGTTGGGTTCCAAGTTTGTTCGAATTCTAAATTGATATCTTTCTGTTCTTGAGGGGTTGCAATACGAATTGGTTTTGCAACATCTGACATAGAGCGATCGACTTTAATCAGTGCAATATCATTATCTGCTCTGAGCTCGTACTCAGAGCCGGCATCATAGTTAGGATGAACTACTGATTCTTCGATATTAATTCTAAATAGATATTTGTCATCAATGTTATCCGCATCACCTTGTTTGTTACGGATAACAGGCGTACCGACTACAATTTGGTCACTCATTTCGGGGATAACACAGTGTGCTGCTGTTACAAGCCAGTAGTCATCAATCACAACAGCACCACACCACGATGTTACTAGGTTATTATTCTGTGATTGAGGAGCGGACAACCAAGCCGCTTGCCAAGGTAGTAAAAGTTCTTCCGAAAGTTTGCTTGCATCTTGGCCATTTAACACTCGTGTTTGTACTTGAGCGCTATCAGCCAATACCGACATACTTGTTGCACAGGCCATTACAATTGAGATTGAGGCTAATGTTTTTTTCATAATATCCTGGATATGATTGTGTTCTACTTGACGTTCGCTCAAGGTTTAACCATCTGTTTTATGGATTGTTAAACATAATCCTTAATCGAACGCTGTTTTAATGCGGGGTATATTAATCGATTTTATTTATCAATCCAATCAAAAAATTGCTTTGGTTGATATTTTTTTGTAACTATCAATCGATTCAATAGGTAATGGCTAGAAACAGTATTTATTGGTGAGTGAGATGGGACAGGTGAAAGAAAGCCCCTGTCACCAAGAGGTGAGGGGCTCTATTCATGATTTTGCTATTATCAAATTTTAAGTAAACACAGGTAGCTAACGCTTGATGACTTTCTTACTAGCGAAGTCGGCGACGTAGCATACCGAGTGCAGCCAGTCCGAATAACCCGGAGAGAGGCAAGCTACCACCGCCTGAGCTGCTAGAACTAGATCCCGCTTTACTCTGAGGGTCACTGACTTTTTCAAATGGGTCAACGCTGAAGGTTGGGGAGTTTTGCGATGCGAGATCTAAGCCTGTTTTCACTTGAATCCAGTCATAGTATGAGGCGAGCTCAGTGTATAGACCATTTTGCTGTGAGTTAGGGTTACCAGCTTCTTTTTCGTGGCAAAGAGGTCCATTGCTTGTTACACCAATGACGCGAAGACCAAAATCACTGTCATTCACTCTGGATGGATCTTGCCAAACGAGTGGGCCGCCTGAATCACCGCGGCAAACGTCTTTTTTAATCTCTGGTGCATTACTATCAGCACATACGAAATGCGACTGGTTGCTAAGCGGGTAGTCACCATAGTCACAGTCACTCATTGGAATCCCGCCAAGTTTGACCACCATTAACTCATCAGGCTGGTCAAAGTCAGGTTCCATATAACCCCACCCAGAAGCAATGAGATTAGCTTTCGAGTATCCACTGGCGTTCCAAGTGGTAACGAATTGGTTATTGGCAGCCTCTTGCTCTTCCTGAGTCGCTATTTTGATTGGTTTTGCGACTTCAAGCATTGACCGATCCACTTTCAATAAAGCTATATCGTGGTCTAAATCAAAATAACCGTTATAGCCATAATGTTTGATTTTGTCTGTAATGGTAAATTTATACTTTTCGTCAATGTCATCAGCTGTATGGGCTTTATTCTTTATGATGTTGGTCCCTACTATCAGAGTGTTACTCATTTCAGGGATAATGCAATGTGCAGCTGTAACGGCCCAAACATCACTAATAACAACAGCTCCACAGCCAGATGTGATGTAAGTACCGTCGTTCAGTTGTGGCTCAGTAAGGAAAGCGGCTTGCCATGGCAAAAGTAGATCAGATGAAAGCTTACTTGCTTCTTCACCGTTCAATACACGTGTTTGTATACTTGTTTCATCAGCGAAACTAGGTGCAACGGAGAGGCAAGCCAACGCGACGGCAATAGGTGTATATTTGGTCTTCATAAGGTCCTTCTATTGTTCTTTTAAGCTAAATAATTAAGTTGGCCACCAAATGATGGGGAGAATGATTAAACATCGGCCAACAATGCTTCTTATCAGTAAATGTACATTGTTTTTATAGCTGCTATGTTAAAGGTGAATAGTAATATTTCCAGTCAAAAAAATGCTTTATGTGACAAAGGTTACCAATTATTCGTTTCGTCAATGCCATTTTCGGGTTTTATATCTTGCGACTGAATATTGATCTAATGCAAAGCCTTGAGATCTTCTGATCGTGATTGTTGCAGTAGCACGTTATACTGCTGACTGATATTTAGTAATAACAAAGAGTTGCAGAGTATGACTTACAAACACGTCATTGGCTTTGGTGTTGCGGGCAATTTTGCCGGTCACTTGGAGCAGGCTGGTGAAGACAAAGACTTCTTAGCGGTAGAAGTCAAAGAGGCAGTACAGCCTAAAGCGATTTTCCCTTTCTATGTGCCATCAGAAAAGGCCGGTTTTTTGTCAACGTACCCATTGTCGTCGGATACGATTATTCCACCTAACGACGCCGATAACTTGCAAATCGAGCCAGAGGTGGCGTTAATTTGTGATATTGAATATCAAGACAATAGGGTTGTTGCCATTAAGCCGCATGCATTCGCAGCGTATAACGACTGTTCTATTCGTAAACCCAATGCAAAGAAGATCAGTGAAAAGAAAAACTGGGGTGTGAATACCAAAGGGATTTCATCTCAAGTTATTGCACTTGATCACCTTCGCGAAGGTGGCAAGTTGGATAATTACCGCATTGCAAGTTTTCATAAACGTGGCGAAACCATCTCACGTTACGGTGAAGACAGCCCTGTAATCGGTTATAGCTATTTCCACGAAAAGCTATTGAACTGGATTGTTGATCGTATGAATCATCAGCAAGATGTTGGTCCAACAGAAAACATTGCTGAATTTCTTGCCGAAGCCAATTACCCGTCACAAGCGGTGATCAGTATTGGTGCTACTCGTTATACTGAGTTTGGTGAAACGACGTTCTTGAAATCAGGTGATACCAGTATGGTGGTCGTTTACGATGGCACTGTTTACAGCCAGGAAGAGATAACCGCGATGGCTGAAAAGCAGACGTTTGCAGAGCAGGGCATTTCGGCCTTGATTCAATCTGTCGCTTAAGCTAATTAAAAAGCACTGTGAAAACAGTGCTTTTTCTACTTTTACGTTACAGGGTAGCGTAATGGTTGTTGGTGTAACTGCACGCAATTCAGTTAGGGAGCGCTTATAGCCGCCAGAACAATTCTAATGAGCCGTTTGAATTTGAGCGGTGTTTATCTTCTTTAAACTCTGGTGTGTTGGTTGAGAAACTCAAGCTGACTCCCCATTTCGGCTGATAGTACACGCCACCCAAAACGGCTGTTGCTTGCCAATGTTCCACGTTAGTATCGGGTACTTCACTTGGTCGGTCACCTTCAATCGTAATATCGTTGAAGCGGTAACGCCCTTCGATGCCGGTAAACAGAAAATACCCAGAACAGCTTGAAGATAGCACGCCAATATCAACGAAGTTGCCTGGTGAGAACCCAGTTGTACCAAAGTTGCCAGCCAAATCATTACCCCAGCGAGCAACACCACCTACAGCAACTTCACTTTGGTAATTACCAACATTTATTCTTCCAACACCACTAAAATCATAATCATCCATCAAATAAGCTTGATTACGGGTAAGCAATCTGTGGCCTTGATACCCGAGATTAAAGACAAGGGTATTCTCAATCTGGTAATCCCAGCCCATAGGCTCATCGGAGCCAACGATATCGTGAATGAACTTTTGACCTTGTTCAGCGAATGAGTTGGGACCAACGACTCCGAGCATCAAGCTGAACTTATCGACGAAGGTAGGTGTGTATTGATAGGCACTGGCTTCTAAAAAGAGTAGGCCGGCATAGGGACGTTCATTTTCTGGTGGTTCAATGGACTCTATATCTTCAGGTGTCCACATCTGTTGCCCAAGCGTTAAGCTCCACCCTTGTTTCGTTCCTTCTTCAAGTGGCAGGTATTGACTGATCTGGCGAATAGGCGTTGGAGCGGTTTCTGCTAAATTTGATGAAAAAGGTGAATTGTACTCAAGAAAAATACCATTGGTGTAGTTCTGGTCGGTACCGACAATGCCGTCATTGTCCATGGAAAAAGAAAAGCTACCCGCGTTGTAAGCGAATGCATTGGGAGCAAGAGCAGAAAGACAGGCGAAAAACACAGGTGAAAATTGTTTCATTGGTAATCCTTTGGTACAACAAGCAGGATGAAGTCAGAAAGTGGATGCGCTACGCGTGTTTTTATTTTTTGTAATAACATACGGTTAAACAGAACATTGCATACATACACGTTCATCCATTAATCTCTTCATCATATCGAAAGGAAGAGATTTATCGCTAGTGGTTTTAAAGAATAAGCGTAAATCTTTGTGAATATCCGAAAATATAAGGAAATGGAATGTCGTTGCTCAAAATAACATCACCCCTCGTTTCGGTTTCTTGGCTAGCCGAAAATCTGTTTCAGCCCGAGCTGGTCGTACTCGATGCAAGCTGGTTTTTGCCCGGTTCAGAGAGAAATGCTGAAAACGAGTGGTTAGCAAAGCGTATACCGAGTGCACGCTATTTTGACTTTGATACGAAAATAGCGGATTCCGCGGCATCGTTTCCTCATATGCTACCTGAGCCAGCGCATTTTGCTCGTGAGGTTGAAAAGTTGGGCGTCTCAAGCAGTAGTCAAGTTGTGGTTTATGATAGCCAAGGTATTTTCTCTGCACCTAGAGTGTGGTGGATGTTCCGCGCAATGGGGCATGATGATGTTGCGGTACTAGATGGCGGACTGCCAGCTTGGGAAGTCGCGGGAAACCGTCTTGAGACTGGCGAGCCTGTTTCACCGGCAGTCGGTGACTTTAATGCACAATACCAGTCGCAGTGGGTAATAGATGGTGATACGTTGCTCAAGCAGCTTAATACTCCGGATGTTCAGGTACTGGATGCTCGTGCAGCGGCAAGGTTTTATGGTACCCAGCCAGAGCCACGGCAAGGGGTAAGAAGTGGTCACATGCCAAGTGCTAAGAGCTTGCCATTTGGGCAATTACTCAAAGATGGGCATTTTTTGCCAGCAGAACAGTTACAGCAGCGTTTCGATGCCGTCAGTGATGCAGAGCAAAGGTTGATTTTCAGCTGCGGCTCAGGGGTCACTGCTTGTATTCTTGCTCTGGCAGCAGAACTCTCGGGTAGGAAGCAATTAACGGTCTACGATGGTTCTTGGACCGAGTGGGGGACTACCTATAAATACCCGGTTGTTTAAATATAAAAGACAGGCGAAGCTCCATGGAGCTTCGCCTGTCTGCATTTCAAAAAGGCTGAGAAACGTTAGTCGAGTACAGACACGTATCCACGTTGTTCAATCAAGTTCTGGCCAGACTTCGAAGTAACATAGTCGACAAAGTCCTTCGCGCTATCTTTGATCTTTTTCTCTTTATAAAGCATCAAGAAAGGGCGGGAAATTTTGTATTTTCCTGACTCTAAATTCTCCAATGATGGCGATACTCCCTCAAAGTCGAGCGCTTTGATAGAGTCGTCAACTGAGCCAAGAGATACATATCCAAGCGCGTGTTTATTGCGTGAAACCAAACTCTTAACGGTACCGTTAGTATTAACTATTAATACCTGCGGATTGATATCCGATACCGTTTGACCTTCGATTTGTTGGGTTAAGCCCATAAAATCTTCAAAAGAAAAACGGGAACCTGACGCGTTTTCGCGGCTGACAACCGCAATTTTTAGATCAGGCCCGCCAACGTCTTTCCAGTTGGTAATTTCACCATGATAGATCTTTTCTACTTGCGCTTTATTGAGGTTGGCAACGGGGTTTTCTTTGTGTACAACCAGAGCAATGCCGTCATGGGCAATGGTAACGGTTGAAAGATCTGGATTAATCTCTTCGGGCTTCAGATAGCGGGAGCTCATTCCCAAGTCAGCGACATTTTGTTTTACGGCACTGATACCAGCAGAAGACCCAATACCCTGCACTTCAATCAGTGTTTCTGTGTGTTTACTGGAATAGGTTTCGGCCAAAATTTCAACGATATGACTTGCAGACGTTGAGCCTGTGACAGTGACCCTTTCTTTCGCATGAACCGAAAAGGTGAGGCTGGCAATAAGGGCGCAAAGAGTTGTTCTGGTAAGCATTTTTTTCTCCAAAGTACACCAGAAAAGGTTGGCGCTAATCTTATTACGGCTTTATGACACTAATGTGAAAAAGTGCATGGTAATGGAATGGTAATACACAAACACTATAGGTAAGTTGTTCGCTTGTTTTGCTTTTCTTGATACATCGCCTTGTCAGCTTTGGCTAGAATAGAGTCAGGATCACTCAAATTACCGGGGTAATATGGAGATAAACCGACGCTGATATCAATGTGGTAGGCTTTACAAGTGGGGGCTGAAATATCATACATTTCATTGATCCAGACTTGGCAAATTTCTGGGTTATCAGAGGGTAGCAATACAACAAACTCATCGCCGCCGATACGGTAAATATAGCTACCGCTTGGTACTGTCTGGGTTAAGTATTGAGCAATAGTGATCAGTAATTCATCACCGCACTGATGATTGAAGGTGTCATTTACTTGCTTGAAATTATCCAGATCGATGTAGGCCAGTATTCCTCGTTGGGTATTGATCGCCATATCATCAAAGCGGCGAAATAACGCGCGACGATTATTTAGGCCAGTAAGATCATCTTCCAGTGCTAGACGACTGAGGTTTACTTCCAGTGTTTGTGATACTTCTACTTGTTGGTGGAGTTTTGATATTAATGTGCGGTGGATATCGAGCATTTTGATAAAGCAAAAACAAATGAGAAAAACACCAATATGAAGAAAAATATCGTCGCTTGAGTCAATTAGCCAATGATCATTCAGTTCGGGTATTTCATCAAGTAAATCGGCCGTTACGCCTATTGCATAAGTACCCAAAGCTAATTTCATCCACCCTCGCATTTCCTGTTCCATATCTTCACGTAGCAACAGGATGATTAAAACCAAAGTTAGAACAGAAACGACAATATCGAGTTTGCCGCTAGAAGGGACGAGCGCAGATAGCAGCACGCCGATACAGACCACAACGGTCATTCGTGTGGGTAATTTAGAAAGAGAGCTCATAATGAGTATTTATATTCGCGTGAAGGCTGTATTCATTATCTTTGCAGAGTCGCTTAACTCTAACAAAGGGTTTTATTGATTAGGGGAAGAATTCAATTTTCGGTCGGTTCTTGCAATATTATAGATGAAGCAATGAGTTGTATTTGACCCTTTTGTCCGGTAGTAAAAGCGATGCCATCGGCTCGTGTGGGTATCGTACGTATATTCAGTGTTAGAAACAAATAAAATGCCAATTTGAATCAAACTTATTATTCTCCCTATATATATAAATCAATGCTAATACATAAATTCTGAATTTCTATGCGATTTGTTAGTGTTTTGTTCATCACCCATTATCGATTGTGTTACTTCCGTCCCATTTCTGAAAACAAAGATTGAGCTCTGGTAGCAAGCTGAACTCTTTGATATATAAAGAGTGTAACTAAATATTTCAGTTTACAATATTGTAACATATAGTGGTTTGTGTCTATCCTCAATATAAGTACGAGAGTACAGGGATATGACAACTTAAGAGGTCGGAAATATGCTGACAATGGCAAGAAGAGCGCAGCCTAATAAAGCGCTTGTTTCTGAAAGGATTCAGAAACTAATCAAAGCGTTATCAAATGGCGTATATGAAAGAGAAGAGACAATTAAGTTATGTCTTCTAGCCGCGCTTGCTGGTGAGAGTGTGTTTCTATTGGGGCCTCCCGGTATTGCAAAAAGCTTGATCGCTAAGCGGCTGATTCAGGCTTTCGATAATAGCCAGTTTTTCGACTACCTAATGACCCGTTTTTCTACTCCTGAAGAAGTATTTGGCCCGCTTTCAATTCAGGAACTGAAGGATAACGGAAAATATGTTCGTTTAGTTGATGGTTACCTACCAACCGCTCAAGTCGTGTTTCTTGATGAAATTTGGAAAGCAGGGCCGGCGATTCTTAATACGTTATTGACGGTTGTGAATGAGCGAACCTTCAAGAATGGCCAAGACGTTTTGCCTGTGCCTATGCGTCTGTTGGTAACAGCATCTAATGAATTGCCTGAAGAAGACAGTGGCCTAGAGGCTTTGTATGACAGGATGCTTGTTAGGGTGTTTGTTAATCGTATTCAGGAAAAACAAAATTTTAAAGCCATGTTGATGGGGGAAGGTCCGACTGTACAGGAGCTAGAACCCGGCTTGGCAATCACTGATGAAGAGTACGATGATTGGCAGTTACACATTGAAGACATCAAGTTGTCTGAAGATATTTTCGATAAAGTATACCAGCTGAAAACCATGATTGAGCAGCGTGCAGAAGGCGCTGAATCGATTGATGAGCATGAAAGTGAACTATACATCTCAGACCGACGCTGGAAGAAATCTGTTCGGTTATTGAAGGCCAGTGCCTTCTACAATGGTCGAGATGCCATTAACCCACTTGATTTACTGTTGCTGCAAGACTGTATGTGGCATAGCCCTGAGTCACGCAATGTGATTAGGGAGATTGTTAGCGATTTTGCCATTGAGAAAGCATTCAATCAGGAATCGGCTCAAATCAATGCAGCAGATGCACAATCGATTATTGATGACGTGAATGCCGAAATTGCCACTGAATTGGCAGTTAACTTAAGCCGCGAAACCATGATGCGTAAAGAGTGGTTCAAATGCGATCTCAGTAGTGCAAAGCGTTATACCGTTAATCACAACTCACGAATGATCAAACTGGTTATGTTGCAGCATAACCCATCTGTTTCTGAACAGGAGAAAGGCGACAGCCGTTGGGTTTATGTTGATGGTGATGATTTTGAGAAAAAAATCAAAACCGGTCAATGTGATATCTATGGATTTGTAAATAAGAATTCTCACCTTTGCCGACTGCAGTTTGAGGTGGATGCCCAGCAGCAACTGGTAATTAAAGATATTGCGAATCGATCAGTCTTGGTGGGTATTGCTGGTGATAATGGGATTTCTCAGGAGCAACAAGAGCACTGGGTAACGATGGCAGAAAAAGCGTCCTCGAAAGTGTTGGATGCAGAACACAACCTTAAGATTTCTCGCAGTAGCTTCCATGGTGCTTTACCACATAACTTTATCGACCCTCAATTACCCGAGCGAATTGAGCAGAGTTTATCGCAAGCAACGGATTCGGTGCATGACCTGAAAGTAATGGTTGATAAGAGTGTATTCCGTATCAGTCATTTGACTGAATACTTTGCTTAGCGGGAGTGTAGGTTATGCCGGTTTCTGAAGGTATAAATCTGGCGATGATGCTATCTGAATCCGGCATCATCGATAATGCAGTGCATGAATTGATGATGCAGCAGCAGATAATTGTTGCTGCGGAATCTAATCCTGGCATCAAGTCTGCGATGAAGAAGCAGATCATGAAATGGCGTGGCCATGTGCAAAAACGGATGACTAATGTCAGTGTTGAGGAGCGCTTTCATCAGGAGATAGAACTCTACCAGCAGGTATGCCAATGGGAGGATGATCATTTCTTTAACCATGTTGATGAAGTTGTCAAACAATTAGAAGGGCATTCGGCTTTCTACTTTAAAGCTAAAACGCTGATAGAGCGGGATCATCAGAAGCACAATCCGATGTTCCAGAGTTATTTTTGCAGCCAATGGCGCAAGTATCTAACACTTGCGCTGACTGAGGCCCAACAAATTGAACTGGAACAGCATAAAGAAAAACTGTTGGCAGATTTGTACCAGCGTATCGAAACCATGCAGCATATGGAATCGGTGACGGAAGCTGGTGATGAGAAAAAAGCAGGCCGTTTATGGGATATGGCCAAGGCTAAACTGACGAAAAGTGATGTCAGCACACTTAAAGATATGGCTTACTTTCTGAAGAAGAATAGTGGCTTGAAAGAGATTGCTGAAAAGCTAGGTCGGATGGCCAATGAAGTGGATGACCCAAATAAAGAACGGGTGCGTTCTGAAGATTTGAAAATGGTCGAAGAGCAAAGCGATAACGTTACGGATGATATCGTCGGCATCCATGAAAGTGATGATTTGTCTAAATTGCTTCCGAATGAAGCCATGTTCTTGGCCTATCCTGAATTGGAAGTCGTCTTCTATAAGCACTTAGTCGATAAGCGCTTGTTGAATTATAAGGTGCAAGGTGCCCAGCGCAAACTACGCCGGGTGAAGGCGTATAAGCGTCAAACTAAACAGGTTGAACAAGATAAAGGGCCATTTATCGTCTGCATCGATGCTTCAGGCTCGATGAACGGCTTTCCTGAGCAATGCGCGAAGGCATTGGCGTACGGCTTGATGCAAATCGCTTTGGCCGAAGATAGAGACTGTTACGTCATTATGTTCTCAACGCAACAGATCACTTATGAGCTGACTAAGCAAGATGGATTGAGTGAAGTGCTTAATTTTCTCTCGTATTCATTTCATGGTGGTACTGATTTAGGACCGGTGCTTGATCAGTCAATTGAATTGATGCTGGGTGGTAAGTACAAGAATGCCGATTTGATTGTGTTGTCTGACTTTATCGCACCATCACAGCCAGATGAAATGATGAAACGAATCAATAAGCTAAAAGAAAGTCGTAATCGTTTTCATGCTGTTAATTTATCGAAGTACGGTAACCCTGAGTTAATGACTATCTTTGATCATTGCTGGTCTTATCACCCTTCAAAACTCGGGCGGTTACTGAAGTGGAAATAATGCACAAGAGTATATAATGGTACTTGGTTATAGAGTGTAAAATAGGTTTATAGTTGTCTTAGCTTAGGCGCTCATATGAGCGCCGTTTTTTTATTTATCGGCAAAGTACTTATTGAGTATCTGTTGCCATTCAGGGCTGTGCCGAATTTTAAGCAGCGCTCGGTTCAACTTCTCTCTGTGAGGACTGTTATTTTCTAACACTAAACCGTAGTTCTGCTTTTCAAATTGGTAAGGCAACACTGACAATGTTTCATATTTTCCCGATTCTTTGGCTGTTTTTATCAAATATTTTAATACGGCATCATCAGCAACGATGGCCTCTACTTGGTCATTATTGAGTGCCTCAAGTAAGTCATTGGTCGACTCAAAACTACGATGAACAATACTATGGCTGGTTAAAAATAGTGAAGAGGTTGAGTCTACTTTTGCGCCGACAGTGAGATTGGCAAGATCGTTTGGCCCTTTGATATCGCTATTTAATAAGCCTAAGGTAAAAGTACTGGCTAAAATTGCAGTGATACTGGCAATGAAAAACGTGGTTAAAATAGCCAGGATAACTGTTAATACTCTGCCTGTCAGCGTCTTGAATTCAAAATAGTTGAACGGTCCTTTAGTGATAAAAAGAAGGCCAAGGATAAACCCTTCTATCATTTGTGCTCTGTTTGAGCGCATGGAATATAATTTGTCGTTGACCTTATGTTCCAACAAGTAATAAGTGCCTCCCACAATTCCTGCAGCAATAAAGGCAATACCAAGAACGAGCCAAAGTTTTTTATTAGTAACAATATTCTTAATAGATGAAAGGTGACCTTGTTGTTTTACTGCGATGGCGAGATGGGTCTCGTAAAAGGAATGGGAAAAATCGAGAATTTCTTCTCTCTCTGGCGTAATAGAAATACAAGAAACGCCAATATTGAGCTTTTTGGTGCTGACTCGCTCCAGTAAATCACCTAATTCATGGTGGCTGAACTCGTAGTTGACGCCAAGCTCGCTTGCGATTTGTTCCCAAAGATAAATACTTAAACCCGATGGAGCATCCGTCTTGCTTTCAATCACGAAGGGAGGGCAATGGTAACTGCCTACTTTTACATTACTTTCATTCGAGGCATAGGCTGCTGCGGGACTGGTAAGCAGGTAAATGCAATACAGGAATGTTAGTAGCAAATTGTGGTGTACTGCTCTCATGGGATGGTCATACTCCAGTAGAGGACGCTAAGCCATGAGTTAAGTATAAACATCGTGACATTTTCACAAGCCTGTCATTAAAGTCGTCTACATCAGATATTGGCTTAACGCATTCGCTGTCAACTATCCTTGCCAATTCAGGGGGCTTCTACAGAGAAGTTGCTTAGTCAATGAAGTCAATGAACTATGCTTATTAACAGATTGATGGGCGTGAGTGGTGGGCTGAAATGCACGGTACCAGAGTTTTGGTCACCATGGCGAGGAGGGTGTATGAAAGTGTTGGCTATTTTAGCTGCACTTAGCATCTGGTTTTTCAGTCAGCCGGCGTTGGCGCAAAATGTGTGGGTGATTGAAATTTCCGGAGGTATAGGGCCAGCAACCAGTGATTATGTGTCACGAGAAATCGAGCAGGCGCATAAAGAGCAAGCCAGTTTCATTGTGTTAAAAGTGGATACGCCCGGAGGGCTCGATACCTCCATGCGCGATATTATCCGCGCAATTACGACATCACCTTTGCCGGTTGCAACTTGGGTTGGGCCTGCTGGCGCGCGGGCTGCAAGTGCCGGGACGTACATCTTACTGGCTAGCCATGTTGCTGCGATGGCCCCAGGGACGAACCTTGGTGCCGCAACACCGGTATCGTTGACAGCGCCCGGAGGAAAAGAACCTGATGATTCAGGTGGGAACCCATTCACGCCAAAACAAGAAAAAGAAACAGAGTCGTCTGATGGTGATAAGGCAAAATCACAAGAAGGTGATGCCGCTGACAGTGAAAAAGTGACGGCTAAAACTGCGATGGAAAAAAAAGTGATTAATGATGCCCGTGCGTATATCCGCGGTTTGGCGAAGTTGCACGGGCGGAATGAAGAATGGGCAGAAACCGCAGTCACAGAAGCGGCCAGTATCGATGCTGAAAAAGCGTTGGAGCTTAATGTGATTGATTTTCTGGCGTCGGATTTAGATAGTCTGATTACTCAGTCTAATGGGCGTACAGTTATCATTAATGGGCTTGAAGCCAAAATCGAATTAGCGAATGTTGCCTATATTGAGCGAGAGCAGGACTGGCGGTTCAAATTATTGTCAGTTATTACCAACCCTAATGTTGCCTACATTTTGATGCTCATCGGGATTTATGGCTTGTTGCTTGAGTTCTATAACCCTGGAGTTGGACTTCCTGGTGTTTTGGGGGGCATTTGCTTATTGCTGGCGATGTATTCGTTGCAGATGCTACCAGTGAGCTATGCTGGCTTAGCTTTGCTATTACTGGGGATTGCCCTCATGGTCGCAGAAGCTTTCAGTCCTAGTTTTGGCATTCTTGGGCTTGGAGGTATCGTTGCCTTTGCGCTGGGGTCAATTATGTTGATGGATACAGAAACACCCGGGTATCAAATTGCCATTCCACTGATTGTCGGTCTGACAGTGGTGTCAGCTTTGTTTACCTTTGTTATTCTGAGCTTGTTACTCAAAACAAGGCGCAAGCCTGTAACAACAGGTGTTGAAGTCTTGTTGGGGCAAGAGGCTATCGTGGTGAGCGGTTTTCCTGGCAGTGGTCGTGTGCTGGTGGATGGGGAGATTTGGCAAGCAAATTGCGATGACTCTTTAATGAAAGGTGACAGAGTCACGGTGGTGCGGGTGAACGGTCTTTGTTTGGAAGTAAATTGTCTGGAAGTAAATCAACAAACGAAATGAATCTAATGTGCTGGTATACCTAAGTGACTTCACGGTGCACGGGAATATAACCTTTTTATAAGGACCAATAATATGATCACATACTCATTAGCAACGATTATTGTACTGGTGTTTGTGCTTATTGTTAGCATGTTCAAAGTGCTTCGTGAGTACGAACGTGCCGTTGTGTTTTTACTTGGGCGTTTTTATGAAGTGAAAGGGCCTGGCCTAATCATCATTATCCCTATTATCCAACAAATGGTTCGGGTCGATCTGAGGACTATTGTTTTGGATGTGCCCACCCAGGACTTGATCACGCGCGATAACGTGTCGGTCAAAGTGAACGCCGTTGTCTATTTCCGAGTTGTGGACCCGAAAATGGCGATTAATAACGTGGAAAATTACCTCGAAGCCACCAGCCAGCTGTCCCAGACTACGCTACGTTCAGTGCTAGGCCAACATGAGTTAGATGAGTTGTTGTCGGCGCGTGAGGAGTTGAACAAAGATCTGCAAGGGATCCTAGATCAACACACGGATAACTGGGGGATAAAGGTGGCCAATGTAGAGATCAAGCATGTCGATCTGGATGACAGCATGGTTCGCGCACTTGCCCGCCAAGCAGAGGCTGAGCGTTCTCGTCGGGCTAAAGTGATCCATGCGACGGGTGAGCTTGAAGCATCTGCTAAATTACGCCAAGCAGCAGAGGTACTCAATCAGTCACCCAATGCGGTTCAGTTACGTTATATGCAGACACTAACTGAAATATCCAACGATAGAACAACGACCATAGTATTCCCAATGCCGATAGATTTGGTAGAAAGTGTCAGTGAACTCATGGCTGCAGCTAAGAAAAAAGACGATCAATAAACCGTATACCGACGTCACTTCAAAGTGCTTGGGTAGATTGTAAGCAACATAGCCGTTTGATCTCATTGCCCTTCAGAGTAGGTAGAATCCATACTCAGAGGGGCACTTATTATTCAGTTTGATAGTACTATGAACGTTGCAACATAAAGGTTTGGTACTCAAGATCCTCAAACTGGCTATCAAGCATGATGAGTCCGATTATCGTTGTGATAAGCATGGTGACAGCAAAGCCATAGCCATAGAAAATGGGGCCAAGATTGATACTAACGTGGGCTAACACAAAATTGCCTACAGCCATTAGTAAGGTGAGTGCAAGTGCTGAATAACGTTTATCCAAATAATACATGACGTTGAGTATCGCCATAACTAATACTTGAAGGCTTACACCAACAAGATCGACATACAGTAGATGTAAGTAAGCTAGATCGATATTTAGGACATTGAGAATATCTTCAGCCCACAGCATAAGTAGCGCCAGTGTTAGGCCCTGTACTTTGAATATTTCATAAATACTTTGTTGGCAAGCAAGAACCATTTTATCTTTGAGTAGATAAATTGATTCTAATGTTGCGCCTTCACGAACGGCATCGTAAAACTTGAGGCAAGCATCAGCAAAATCCGTTTCCATTCGAAGCATGAATACCGCCATACCAGGAACAATCGCTAAGTAAGCAATGAATATTGGCAGGTCATAGATATAGGATGCTCTAAAAACATCAATAACTTGGTGTGACGTTTCATCCCGGAACCAGAAGACAAACTTATCGAGCCAAACGCCTAAGTTATAAAGAAAACCACAGAGCATGAGAGAAAAGAACGTTTTCTTATGGTTCAAAAACTCAAATGAGACCAACTCATTGGCAGGGAAGTCGCGAATGACATGGTATAAAAAAGCAAAAGTTAAGATTGCTTGGCAAAAGCCAAAAATGATCATCAAACCAAGCAGGCCAAATGGCGGTAAGAATATACTTAAAATGACCATTAGGCCGTAACTGAACATCATAGTGAAAAAGATACGGTAGTATTCTTTCATACCGCTTAAGAATATGATGATAAGCCATTGGTTACACATCAATAAAAAGGAGGTAAAAATCGTTATTTTTTCTGCTGGAGTGATCGTGTCGCTGAGGGCAAGTACCGGAACACCAACTATGGCTGCAATAATACTGGTTACCAGCATTGACCCTAATAGATTCGGTACAATGCGATGATCATGTTTAGCGAACAATAAATCAGAAATAAAACGTGTAAGCAATAACTGGAATAACCCACTGATAATCAAGGAGCCAGCCATTAAGTAGGTGACAATCACCAGAAACTGTACAATCACATGGGTTGGAAAGACAATTCCGACACTGATAATACCGATTGTCAACAATGCGAGGATCGATAAAACCCACGGACCAGAGCTGATAAGCCCTGCCAAACCATACGCTTCAAGCATGGATAGCAGTGAGTTTTTTTTGAGAATTTTCCTTAATTCAAATCCGATGCCGGCCACTGATTGCCTCCTTGTATAAGCTACGATAAGCACCGTACATCATGGGTTCGTCGTAATAGCGTTTAACCCTTACTCGACCATTATCACCGGCCTCTAGCCATTTTTCAGTATCACCGAGTACGTTGATGATAGCATGAGCCCCTTCGGTTGGGCTGGCAATGGGAATGATTTCGCCTGCAGAGCCGATAGCGGCATCCTCACCTTCGGCACCATCGATAATCTCACGGCAGGCACCGACTTCCGTTGCGATGCAGGGGATACCTGCAGCCATGGCTTCGAGTAATACCAAAGGTTGAGCTTCACTGATGGAAGTAAGCATCATAACGCCAAGTTCTGGCATGATTTCAGCCACGTTTTTACTGCCCAGCATTTTGACGCTGTCTTTCAACCCCAAACTTTCGATGAGTAGTTTACACTCTCGCACATACTCCTTGTCTTCTTCTGTTGGGCCGATAATCCAACCTTCAAGCTCGGGCAGGGTTTCGATTGCTCCCCGTATGGTTCGGATAAAAGTCTTTATATCTTTAATCGGCACCACACGGCCGACGAGTCCGACGACCATTGGTGGGCTGTCTGGACGGCGTTGATAGGCCGCTTCGAAACGCTCGGTACTGATGCCATTGACAATGACTCGGGTCCTATCCGTTGGGGCACCGTCTGTATGCTGTCGCTGTCTGTTCCCTTCAAACAGCGCAATAATATGATCGGCTTGATGATAGGCAGAAAGCCCCAATTGCTCGAAAAACTGAATCCAGGTTTTACGGGTTGTATCCATGCCTTTATGCATGGAAATGTCAATTTGACTGTGATTGTCTTTAATCCAAGTTGCCTGAGAAAGGTCAATTTTCCGCTCTTTGGTATAAATACCGTGCTCGGTTAAAATGAATGGGGTTTGGGTTTTCTCTCGGCTCAACGCCCCTAGAAAACCAGCGTATCCCGTCGAGACACTATGAAAGAGCTTTGCTTTTGGTAAGCTTTGCGATACTCGGGATAGCACAAATAAGGGTTGGTATATATTGCGGTAAGTCCAAAAAAAATCGACAAAAGATTGCCTTGGCGCTGATTCCAAATACCTTTCAGTCAATACTTCCCATGACGCACGGCTGTATAGAAAATCGATGAGTGTCAATTTGTTATCGGCATCTAGAAATTCAGAGACTTCCGAGAGCAATTGACCGGGAATGGGTTCCCCTTTTTTTTCGAAATAAGAAAGAAAGCGATTCCAGATATTGAATAGTTTACTCTTACCGGGACGAGCTGACGGTTTGAGGTGACCCTTATCAGATAAAAGATAATGAACTTCAAACCCGACAACGTTATCGGGAAAGTCATAAGCGGGTTTATCATAAAAGTCGGGGTGTCCACCAAGAAAAATCAAATGGAAGCGGTATTCAGGTAAGCCACTGATAATTTGGTGAACCCAACTGGAGACACCGCCGCGAACGTACGGGTAGGTACCCTCAAGGAGAAGGCAGACATCTACCTCTTCATTGCCCTCGAAGTCAGATTTACGGTTAAACCATTTCATCCCCAATACTCCTTTATCTGACTCAGTTTATTGCCTTTCTGTTCAGGGAAGTAAGAAATATATTCTCGGGCAGTTTGGAAGTCACCGGAGATATATGACGCTTCTGCTAGGTAAGGCGCGACTTGCTTGAGTAGCAAGCCTCCGTCCATAGCTGCTTTCAACACAGGAACAGCTTCGGAGGAGCGTTTTTGTTCGAGGAGTACCCGGCCTAAAAGGAGGTTTGCTGAAGCCGATGACTTGATACTGTTGGACTGGTTGAGATAGTTTTCGGCTTGTTGCAAGTAGTGGTTACGTAAAATGCCTTCGGCAATGCCGAGATAGCACAGTTCCCAATATTGCTGTGCAATGTCAAAAGCCTTTGAAGCTGAAGGCTTGTATTCAAACTGTTTTTTAGTCAGTGAAATGAATTCGTTAATTTGTGTTTCGATGTTTTCTAGGCTTGCATAGGCAAGTAAGCGTACATCGTCGGTCAAGTCCTTTAAAGCCAGCTGCAATAGCGGGACCGCATGCTGGCGAGGTAAGTTTCGTATCGCACTGACGGCCAGTAAACGACGATCTGGGTTCTGGTTGTGCAATAGGATTTCCCTCAAGGCACCTGAACCAAATTGGGTGCCAACCACTTCGCCGGGACTCTGTGGTAACTCACTTTTTTCACATTCCTGCCAAGTGACGTTGGATTTCTCCCTTGGCAGATACAGCGCAATTAACAGCGAGCAGCTTGTACCTACCATTCCAACAAGGGGTAATAGATAGTTGAAGATAAACAGAAATGAAAAAGAACTAACGACCGGTGTTTTGTACTTCCTCGGCAGTATTAGCCAGCAGAGTAGTGAAAAACTGAGACATGACAAAGCATGGACTCCGGCTAAAACCAGCCACATATTTAGTGTCATGGTTTGGGTGGTTATGATGTAAAGGCCAGAGCTCTCAAAGGCTATGGTCTGAAGAAGTAGCCATGTCTTCATCGTATGCTCCAAGCTCATCCATTAGCTTTCTGATTTCAGCCCTATCAGTCGACATCGACAGAGGACCAAGGATATCGATGTCTTTAGCATCTTCGCCAAGTTGGTCTTTTAGCAGTTCTTGTAGCCTGACAATATATTGCTGGGCATCGTAGGCGGTTGTCAGGGGAAGCAGTACGGCAAGCGCGGCATTCCCTTGGTTCGTCCGGCAAGACCAGTAAACATCTGCCCCCCGGCGGTAACTGATGGTGTTATCGAGCACATGATGATGTCTGCCATCACTATCGATACAGACAACCACTGAGCTATCAGCACCATAATGGCGTTTGTTATAACTGGCCCGTTTAAGGTAGTCGGTAAATAAATCGCTTTGATGCGGGCGCAAAATAGGCGTAAGGATCTCGTCACTCAATAAGTCTGCGGCATAGTTGGCTACCAGTGACAGTAGCGCCACGTTCGCAGGAGTGAGCATGAAAAACTTGGCGTTTTCAGCAACGATTGCCGCTTGCAGTTCTCCTCGGGTATCCACTAGCGGGATACACAGTTGATAGCGAGATTTATGGACTTGATTCGCTTCTAGCTTCGCTGGAGAAAGTAGCTTCTTGGTCTCCAGCATATCGAGCAGCATAGGATCCGAACCCTCCAAGCAGTGGTGGTCACCTAAGGTTGACGCCGCGTGCGGGTTTATCTTGCCATGGGAGACTTGATAGATCCCTGCAACTTCCAAACCGCCAATATCTGCCATCAAGTTGAGGTACGGCTGGCCTAGGAATTCCAAGCGGTGCTCAGCATGCTTTGCGGCTATTTTGTGCAATGCGCTAATACTGGCCCGTAAGCTAACAGTTTGACCGGCGGTACGCTGTTCGAGTTGGTCATGAGAAACTTTCAGCAAATGGTAGTTTTGGGTAAAGCTATCCAGCTTCTGTGCCATGTATTGATGGTCAAGAATGTGCTTTTGGTTAATGTTGTGCCAATAATCGTGAAATTCACCTGCGACCATAGCCACCATGATGGTTCCAATTGCCAATGACAAAGGATAATAATCTAGCATACCGGACGTATTCATAATGGTTGCGAGCCCGGCTGTTGTTAGCAATGAACAGACAAAGCCTTTGGCAAAACCGTAACGTAGGGCAATGAGCATAGGACCGAATAATGGCCAAAAAAAGTTATGCTCAGTAGAGGTCGGGGCAAAAGAGTCAGACTCTACCCAAATGTAGATAGAAATGATGGCAACGAGCAGTACCTCGAACCATACATAGCTTTTATTTGAAAAACCAAGAAAGGTTTTGTTGTTGTATTTTTTATCCATATAAAGCAACCATCATCTTTGAATCGATATACATCAACCTATCGCTTTTTAATCATCATTTGTTGCGACATTCAGGCCGCTAAGCAGTTCTTCAATGACGATATGTCCAGTGCCGCTGACACTTTCGCGCCCCCAGCCGCCACGGCTTCCAGAAGCTTGCCAGTAGGTTTGACCACTTTTTGCTGACTTGACCTCAAGCGTAATACCAACAGCTGGCTCACCGTCAAGGCCACTTTTGTAATGCCACTCTTCAACAGATCCCGTGATCACAAAGTCAACAGGCTGGGTAGCCAGCCAAGCTTGGGCTTGCTTCTGTTTGGCAGAATCATCAAGAATACTTTGCAGGTCATTGACAGCTGAGGGGGGGTATTTCACCGCAACGACGCCTTTGGCAAAGAGTTGAGAGCTCAAAATCTGTTCAGCTTTTTCAGCCGCCAGAGGAGTGCTTGAATGGTTGTACATTGGCATGATGGCCCAGCGACTATCAGCAGGAAATTGATTGCTGTCAGTGACTTGATAACTACTGCAAGCACTCAGTGTTAATAGGCTGGCTAAAGTGAGTATCTTTTTCATCATGGTCTTCCTTGTAATAATTCGGTTGAGGTTAAAAGCCGTAGTAGTAACCAAGGGTGAGTTTTAACGATTCATCACCATTTCTGTCTTGGCTTTGCCAGTCTGTACTGAGGTAGACCTCATCATTGCCAAACACACGCCAACCCAAGCCTGCGCTTAAAGTGACATCAACTTGTGAACTCGTGAAGTTGTACCCAACCGAGCTATCAAGCCAATACCTTGGTGATGGAACAGTCGCGCCTGGCTGGCCCGGTTCACCGTGCCAAACACGTTGACCAATTCCTACGCGTTGGTATTTGTCTTCGATAAAATCACTGCTTGTCAGCGGGGTTGCTTCATTGTGCCAGCGGTTGATCCCGGTCAAAGGGGCATCACTGAGATTAACATCCTGCATTGTGACATCGGCGTAGATTTGCCATGCAGGATCAGCAAAGAAAAACTGCTCGGCCACTCGCAAGCTGAGATCCCAGCCTTGACCTATCTCATCGTCAAAGCGGGTAGAGAGATCGTGTAAGTTAAATTGAAATGCTAAAGACTCTCTTGCTGTGGGTTGATAAGCAAGGTTGAAGCCAAGTAAGTTATCTTGACCCGCAATATTGAGTAATTCGCTAGCCTCGATATGGCTGTTGAGGCCGAATCTGAACCCTAGGCGCAGGTAATCGTCGACAGCAAATTTGTATTCCCCCTTAAAACCAAGCCGTTGGTCACCAATGCCATCAGCTAAGTCAATGCCTAGCGCCCAATAGCTCTCGCTCATTTGGTATTGGTACTGTCCCCGCAAACGGAATTCATCATCGATATCAGTGTTGGCCAGCTGGTCAGGGGAGCCTGAACGTTGGTTATCAAGGCCAAGCCGCCAATTTCCGTGATAATGAGGAGAGTAATAATCGAGACTGGTGCGGTCGATATCCCAATGAGTGATCTGTGAATGCTGCGCTCGGATACTGTGGGTTTTCGTTGGATGCTGAAGAACATGGACACGGCGAAGTTGTTTCTCTGCTGTTTTATCGGTCATGCGGCCAACATTTTGTTGACCTTGTTGCCATGCTTCTTGGTGCTGACCAATAAATTGTAAAGCGACGTTTTCATCCGCTTTTGGCAAGTTGACTGCTTCGGCCAAAATTCCTTCAATTTCTACCCGATCTTTTTTCTGGAGCGCGAGCGAGAGTTGCTGCCAGTCTGGGATTTTATAGCGTTCAAGGGCTGTCCTCTGGTGCCAGAACAGTATTTTTTCACCGTGGCTTTGTGCCAAAAGGTCGGCAAATAGTTCACTAACGTTATTGTCTGTTGGCTTGTTTAGGGTATTTTCTTCAATCATTTGGCTAGCAATTTGTTCACCAATAAATAGCCTGATTAAGGAGCGGTAGCTAATATCGCCATCGGGCAGCGCCAGTAATTCAGTTGACTGTTTATCTAGCAGGTAACGACGTAATTGATAGGCTTTTTCACCACTCCCTTGCTGCTCAAGTAACTGGGCATAATTGAGCAAAAGAGAAGGTTCAGGATTAGTATCATTGAGTAAGAGCTGGCGATACCAAATATCTGCTTCATGGTTAAGTCCGAGTTGTTGGCTGGCACTGGCAAAAGCCAACCAAAGATCACGATTTGCTGCCAAAATAGGCTTATACCGACGGTATATTTGATCGAGTGTATCTATGTCGTTTTCATTGAGTGCAAACCATATCAAATTACCCACAGCCAACGAGTTGATGGGATCCAACTGTAAAACAGTAAAGTACAGTTGTTTGGCTTGCTCTGGTTCTCCTTGCCACTCTGCTAACAGTGCTTGATAACTGAGTATTTCGATATTCTGGTCGAATACTGAATTTTGTTTTGCAATTTCAATCAGTTCATCAAGCAACCCAGTGTCTTTGTTTTGCACTGCATACCGAAATGCGGAAAGGAGCAATTCTGGATTACGGTTTTTGTCATACAGTGAAAGCAGTTGCGTTAACTTTTCTTCGCTCAAAGGAGCCATGATAGCGATATAGCGATATATATCTAACGTCTCACTGGCTCGTGTTGCCAATTCAGATTGTGATGTAATTGATACTGTTCGGTTGTTGGTCTCCCAAGCCAATGAAGAAACGGCTTCGAGGTAGTCATTGTCAGCTTTCAACCAATCGGTTGGCTGTACCAGTGTGTTTAGAGCCAGCTTAGGCTGATTCAACATGATATGGGCATTGGATATACGCAATGCTTCAGTGACGTTGAGCGACCTTTTTTGCTGTAGCTTATTGCCATATTGGATCACGGACTCATGATCACTGCGGTAACTGTATAAGCGGGTAGTGTGGCTAAGTAGTTCAGGATCATTTGGACGTTTTGCAAGTAGAGCAAGCAGGCTCTGAAATGCCGATGATGTCCCTTCGCCTTTTTCAAGTGCGTTTAGCCAATTTGCATATTCTGCGGGATGGATATGGTTATGAGCGGCCAACGTTTTGAAAAAGCTGCCTTCACTTAATATATCACCCAGAGCTCTTGATTCATCAATACCTGCACGGATGTTTTTTGCACTCGGGTTGAGTGAGACTAACTTAATGCTGACAGCTTGTGCTTTTTCGATATCACCTTGCCAACGGTAAATCTGGTGCAGCAATACATAATCATACTGATTCGGTGTGATGGAAATTGCCTTAAGCAGTAACTGTTCGGCAAGATTGAGTTCACCGATAGCGATAGCAACCTGAGCCGTTTGACCATATAGTTCTGCGGTTGGCTCAATTGTTAATAGGTGACGAGAAAGAGCAAGCACAACATCAAGGTTAGCTATTTGCTTTGAGTGCGTTATAGCTGCTGCGAGAAAGTCTGTGTTGTTATACAGTTTCCCTCTATAACTGCTAAAAAATTGCCGGCTGAGCTGTGATTGACCGCTTCTTAGCATTAAATCAAACAGTTTTTGGGCGCTATCGAGATCTTCAAATTCACGAAATGCATCAAGTTGGACTTTCAGTGACTTATCGTAGTCCTCACTTTGTAAGGCAAGAGAAACTAACTCGTCATAAGAGGTTTCACCACTTTGCTGGTGGGGGTAGAGGTAATCGAAGCCCTTGTCCGGCATCGATAATGAAATCGCCGTATCAGCAAATTGTCGGGCAAGCTCCGCTTCAGGCACATAATCAACGACGTTAAGAAGGGATAATAACGCTTGTTGAGCGTGATGTTTTTCTTTGGGTTGGTCTTGATATGTTTGTTCTAATAATAGCGATAGATAGCGGCCGATGGCGTCCCAGTCATTATTACCATCAGTTGTTTTTAGAATAGTTTCGAGAAGAGAAGTCGCATCGGTCAGTTGTCCCATCGCAGCATAGTTTTTAGCAATTTGCTTTACGATATCGCGGTTTTTGGGGTCATCACTGTAGAGTTGCTGCAAGAATGCGAGTGATACCTCTGGAGAGGAAGAGCGTGCAATAAGCTGTATTAGCATGGATTTGGTAGGCGCAACAAGCCACAACGCCCATAAAGAGGTTGCAGTTAATACCGCAAGGGTGAATTTGTTGATCAGCCTTATCCTTGGCTTCTTATTGTTATCTCTTGCCATCGCCTATAACTAATTCCTTTGCTTTACAGCAATTGGCACTGGATCGTGCCCGTTAGTACCCCTTTTTCAGGGCTAGTTAATTCAACCTGTCCTTTTTCTCGATTATTAATGGCTATTCGAGGGCCATTAATGCGCTTACAGTTTTTGGCCCCGCTCACAACCATCTTTAATGGCATATGTGTGGAAACAGACCAATCAACGACGTTGTTACTGATTTCCCAACTTACCAGTTTACCGTTTGCACTTTCGAGGCGAAGGGCTCTGTCTGGTGTCTCAGTTGTTGTAAAGTGGGTTTTTGGCTGTTTAAGAATCATAAATCTACCATCCGGTCCTGAGTTCCACCCTGCAAACTCGTTACCATTCGGGTAACCCAATGCATTAGGTAGCCGGATACTTGCAACTCCAGTGCTTGCAATTTGCCATTGGCCTTCTAATGTTTTAGCGACACCCGTCTCATAAAGAGCGCTCGCTCTTTGGGCATATTCACTTAAGAACAATGGAGTACTTTGTTGTTCTATCGCCCAGTTATAGACTTTCTTTAAGCCGTTGAGTGATGCTGGGTATGCGCCGGAGTACATATGGTAATAAATACTAATGCTTTTTAAGCGACGTGGGCTACCTAATATTTCAAATGTTTCAACTGCACGGCTGTATCCATCGTGATGCTCAGTCCAAAGGTTGGTATAGAGGTTTTCGTTAATCACCGGTGCATAGACTTGAACGGCGGAAGGGTACCAAGCGATAGTGGGAGATACTTGGGTGAAATTGCTGTTGCCGCGTACAACATAGGTGTTGCCGCCATTTACATTCAGGACATTCGCTTGTTCCGCAATCGCCAATATCTCTTCTGTTGGATCGGCTCTGCCTGACCATAAAATCAGCTCTGCTCTTTTGTTTGTTGGGGCGAGCTCTTTGTTTATGTAGTTAATAGAACCCAAAATTTCGTTGTAGTAATCAACGGTATAATTTGGGATAGGTAGATTGTCACCGTATTGTTTAGTTTGGATATTGGCTGAAAAATCCCAGAAGAATGGGTGACTAAATGTATGAGAAGCGATTTCGACATTGGGTAAACGGAAAATTTCGCGCGCGATGGCTTCCATTTTGTCACTTTGCTCCGGGTATAGGCCACGTTTTCCCACTTCACCTTCAATCACGGAGACAGTTTGTGGGATGTCGTATTGTTTGAAGATATAGTCATTGAGTACTTCAGCCGTATATGGCTTGCCTGGGAACCATGCTTTGGAGGGAAAACCATCGCCATCGACGTGGCTGGTTAAAATCCGCAACCCTGATTCCGTTGTTGCGTCTGCCGCAGGAATTACCGGGAGGGGAAATATTTCGTTAATGAGCCTGAAAGGGTCCAGAATCCAAGTTTCAGTGTCGTTGGCAAGAGCCATAACGGGGAAAGGAGATAATACGGCACCTCCCCACGGTGCTTTGAATAGGGTTGTTGTGGTTTGGCCATTCTCGTTACTAAAGGTTATTTCACTGCTGACGCCGATTTGCGTTGGTTGCCAAAGCGTGTGCTTTTCAAATTGGCTAAATGAAGCGGGGTAAAACTGCTGAGTCCAGTTTTGGCCTTGCTGTTGGGTGATGTTGCCCGATATCTCACCTTTATCAGCAATGCCCAGTTTGGCTAGAATCGCTTGGTTAGTAGGTAGTGCATTGAGGAATAGAATAGGGCGCTTTCCGATTAACGAGTTTACCCAAGCTTGCAAGTTGGGTACTTGTTGGTAGCTTGTTTCTTCTAGCCAAAAAAAGAAGCCAGCATAGCGACTGATATCAATATTACTGAAGTTGGTGGTGCGAATATCCAAGCACTCGGGTACATAACCGTAATATTCGATCGGCATTGACATCATTCGATGACACTTTGACGTAACCATGCGGCCAAATTGACTGTCATAAAAACCGAGAACTCGCTTAGCGATAGGTTCAATTGTGCTGACACCGAACTCATACAGGAGACCATCACTGATATATGGGGTATAACCTTCGCTGATCAGGCGTTTGGCGGCACGCTTCTGGGCATCTCGGTCACTGGCTGGTAAATAGTCGATGACAATGGCCTCAACCCCTGCCTGTTTGACGTTTTCAAGTTTGCTTGTTAACCATCGGCGGTCAGATTCTGGAACTAATTGGTAGCTATCTGATAACGGGTCGTAGCTGTTATACATTGACTCGGCAACCAATGCATAGGGCTTAAAGCTAAGTTGGTCAAAGACCTCAAACCCTCGATTTAAAATCAGTAGCGGACTGGTAGGGAGTGCATTTAACGCCTCAAGGATGCTGACAAGGGCAGACTGTTGTTTGTTGACTTGCTTACTTGATTTAGCAAAAAGGGTATAGCTATCAAGTGTGTCAAGGAATATGCCATCAAATCCGCGAGCGGTAAGAGCTCGGGCTTGCTGGGTGAGGTACTCTCGCCATGTTATTGCCGATAAATCCATGACATGGCTTGACCAATTTGGGTTGATAAGGGGAGATAGCCCCTTAAGATTATTGGGTAATACCTCTCCATCGTATTCACCAACACTGAGATAGGCGAATACTTGTGTCTCTGCTTTTTGTAGGGTTTCAATTTGCTTGTCGGTAATTAAGCCTGGGGTGACGACAACACGGTCGTAGTTGATAAGCTCTCGGACTGAGTCAATTTGGTTATAATAAAAAGCAACGGACTGGCCTGCCTGTACTAAATGAGTAGGCAGTAGAAAAACGGCAATGATCAACAATGTGCGCTTGAAAATGTCCATGTGCAACCTCTTCCCTTAGTCGCTCAATCCTTAAAGGCTTTGTTAATACCTTATATGTAATAATAAAGTTAAGATAATGAAAATGTACAGTTTTCATTGATATTGTCACGAAATTATTCAGACCTAGGCGGTGTATATTTAGCTTTTGTCAGGTTTTTAGTTCAAAAAACAACCAAGCTAAAGGGGGCGACGGTTCCAAGGTCGGTCAGATTCAAGTAGGATACATCTCTTTTTGGCTTCAGGCCGAGCAATACTCTATAAAGAAAGCGATATGGCACAAAAACATAAGCAGAAAGCGCCGAGTAAGGGGCTGCACCCACGAAACCCTCACCGAGCCCGTTATGATTTTGACAAGCTAATTCAAAGCTGTCCGGAATTATCACCGTTTGTAGAGAAGAATCCCTATGGTGATTTATCGGTCAACTTTAGTGACCCCGACGCTGTCAAAATGCTGAACCGTGCATTGCTTAGTCATTTTTATTCGGTTCCTTATTGGGATATTCCAACTGGCTTTCTTTGTCCGCCGATCCCTGGAAGGGCTGACTACTTGCATTATATAGCTGACTTACTGGCTGATTCTAATGGTGGCAAGATCCCAAAAGGAAAGGCCATTAAAGGTATTGATATTGGAGCCGGTGCGAACTGTGTGTATCCGATCATCGGCCATCGTGTTTATGGTTGGCAGTTTATGGCAGCAGATATTGATCCAATTTCGATCAAATCTGCCAAGTTTATCGTTGATTCTAATCCTTCGCTTAAAGGCGGGATTCAATGCCGGTTGCAGAAAAACCCAGACCATATCTTTACCGGTATGATTAATGAAAACGATTTGTTTGATTTTACGTTATGTAATCCTCCGTTCCATGGTTCTTTAGAAGAGGCCATGGCAGGAAGTGCGCGTAAGGTCAAAAACCTCGCAGCCAATTCTCAAAAGAAACGCTCCCAACAATCGTCACATGCAATGAAAGGGAAAAAGCCTGTTCTTAATTTTGGTGGGCAAAAGGCGGAGTTATGGTGTCCAGGTGGAGAAGCTGCTTTTATTAAGCGTATGATTGATCAGAGTGTGGATAAGGCCAGTCAGTGTTTTTGGTTTACCACATTGGTGTCGAAAAAAGACAACCTATCTGTGATTTATAAGCAGCTTAAAAAGGTCGGAGCGACAGAGGTCAAAACGATCGATATGGCACAGGGACAAAAATTAACCCGGGTTGTAGCATGGACCTTTCTGTCTACTGAACAGCAGGAACTCTGGCGTAAAACCCGTTGGTCTAAGTAGCTTGACTATACCAGGTGACGGTATACCCCAAATAACTAAAAGCTGTTTGGGTGCTATTGGGGTATCCCTTTTAGTTGTGCACTACATGTTTGGATAATTAGGCCCACCGCCGCCTTCTGGGGGTGCCCAGGTAATATTTTGGGAGGGGTCTTTTATATCACAGGTCTTACAGTGTACGCAGTTGGCGGCGTTGATTTGAAATACCGCTTTACCTTCTTTTTCCACTACCTCGTAAACACCGGCAGGACAATACCTTTGACTTGGTTCATCATAACGCTCGAGATGAAAATTAATGGGTATAGAGTCGTCAGACAAATGTAAATGACACGGTTGGTTTTCCTCATGCTGTGTGCCAGATAGGAAAACTGAAGAGGCCTTATCGAAACTCAGTATGCCATCAGGCTTTGGGTAACTGATCGGCTGGTGGCTGGCTATGGGCTCAAGGCATTCATGATCCGGTTTACTGTCTTCCAGTGTCCATCTAAAGGATTTTCGAAACCATTTCTGTTCGATTGAAGCCAAAGTGCCACCGATCACCGTACCAAAGCGATGGATCTCCGCCCCGAAGTTTCGCGACTCATGAAGCTCGTTATACAACCAAGATTGGTTAAAGATCTTATCGTAGCCCGGCGTGGTTTCATGAAAACCTTGTTCTAGTTCATGAAAGACGGCTTCCGCAGCAATCATGCCAGATTTCATACCGGTATGGCTGCCTTTTATCTTCGCCATATTCAGTGTGCCAGCATCACAGCCAATTAACAGCCCGCCCGGAAATTGTTGCCGTGGTAGGGATGACAGTCCGCCTTTGGTTATTGCTCTGGCACCATAAGCGATACGTTGTCCACCGGCTAAATGCTGGGTAAACAATGGGTGATGCTTTAATTGCTGAAATTCATCAAAGGGGCTTAAGTAGGGGTTGTGATAGTTCAGGTCGATAATCAACCCGACTGCGACTTGATTGTTTTCAAGGTGGTATAGAAAACTACCGCCGTTAGTGCCTGTTTGGCTCAAGGGCCAACCCACGCCGTGGATAACATGACCGGGTCGGTGGTGTTCAGGTGGGATCTCCCATAATTCTTTTATTCCCAGGGCGTAATGTTGAGGTTGCTTACCGTGGTCGAGATGGAACCGCTCAATGAGCTGTTTGCCCAAATGCCCCCGAGCCCCTTCGGCAAAAATTGTGTACTTTGCTTTTAACTCAATTCCGGGCTCGAAAGTGGCTTTTTGCTCTCCTTGCTTATCAAGCCCCATATCTTTGGTGATCACACCCGACACCATACCTTGGCTGTTATAGAGTATTTCGTTGGCAGGGAAGCCGGGAAAGATTTCGACACCTAACTCCTCTGCCTGTTTTGCCAGCCAACGGCAGAGGTTTCCCAAACTAATAACAAAGTTGTCTATATTCTGTAAGGTTTCAGGTATCAGTGATTCAGCAACAGTAATGTAGTTGAATTCATTGGTGATATAACAAAACTTATCGTCGGACACTGCTGTATGTAACGGTGCCTCCATGCGCTCCCAATCTGGAAAGAGCTCATCCAATGCTTTGTGCTCGAACAGGGCGCCCGAGAGAATATGGCTGCCGATTTCAGCGCCTTTTTCTACAACACAAACTGACAAAGGATGATCATTCTCACTGGCAAGTTGCATCAGGCGACAGGCTGCAGATAATCCGGCAGGGCCAGCTCCAACAATGACAACATCAAACGACATGCTTTCTCTTTGCTGCTCTGAACTCATGCTTCAATCCCTAACTGAATCTCGCTTGGTTAAAATATAGTCCAGTTGACGTAAACGTAAACTCAACTAGGCTCAAAGAATACAACAATTGCAGGGCCTAACCGCCTTGGTTTGATAAGGAAGTGCCTGTGAAAGTGTATGTTGCGATTAAGCGCGTCATTGATCCTTACGTTAAAGTGAGGGTGAAAAGTGATGGCTCAGGTGTTGAAACTGCCAACGTCAAAATGTCCATGAACCCCTTCTGTGAAATTGCCGTAGAGGAAGCGATTCGCCTCCGTGAGGCGGGCTATGCAGATGAAGTCGTCGTAGTTTCTGCTGGCGAGGTCAGTTGCCAAGAGCAACTAAGAACTGCGCTAGCGTTGGGGGCTGACAGAGCAATACATATTAAAACCGATGCCGTGATTGAGCCTTTGTCCGTTGCGAAGCTATTAGCTGCGTTGGTCAAACAAGACCAACCCGAGTTAGTTATATTAGGTAAGCAGTCGATAGATACCGACAATAATCAGGTTGCACAAATGCTTGCTGCTTTGTTGGGCTACCCGCAGGGGACTTTTGCTTCAAGTGTCACGATTGAAAGTGACGGTGTCACTGCTGGGGGCCAACGAGCAATTAGCGTGACCCGAGAAGTCGACGGTGGTCTTGAAACGTTATGCTTGGCCCTGCCTGCGATATTAAGTACTGATTTACGATTGAATGACCCTCGTTATGCAACGCTCCCCAATATCATGAAAGCAAAGAAAAAAACGCTTGATGTCATTACCCCGGAAGCCCTGGGGGTAACGATAAAAAACCATCAAGAAGTTATCGAGATAATGGCGCCAATGCAGAGAGCGGGCGGCGTAAAAGTTGCCTCAGTTACCGAGCTTGTCGATAAACTTAAAAACAGTGCAAAGGTGATCTGATGACGGTTTTAGTAATTGCAGAGCATGATAATCATCGTCTGGGTGGGGATACACTTAAGTCTGTCGGGGCTGTATCCGCTTTATCGTTAGATATTGACGTATTGGTTATTGGATACCGATGCCAGTCGGTGGCCGAACAAGCATCCACCATTGAAGGTATCCGTCGAGTTATTGTTGCTGATATGCCTGAATACGAGTATCAGTTAGCTGAAAATAGCGCATTGTTGATCACCGAACTTGCTACGGACTATAGCCATATTGTCGCGCCGGCAAGTACATTTGGTAAAAACCTGCTGCCCCGGGTCGCAGCACTACTGGATGTGGGGATGCTTTCTGATGTTGTGACGATTGAGAGTGAAGACACCGTTATCAGGCCTATATATGCAGGTAATGCATTGGCGAGGGTGCGCAGTTGTGATAGTAAAAAATTGATGACCCTTCGTAGTTCGGCATTTGATGCAGCTTCATTGGTGGATACGCAAGCGGAACAAAAAGCGGTAGGGATCTCTATTGGTAATGACTTAAGTGAATTTGTTGAGAGACAAGCATCTGAAAGTGTCAGGCCAGAACTAACAGCAGCTCGTGTTGTTGTCTCAGGAGGCAGGGCGCTTGGTAGTAAAGAGAATTTTGCGTTAATAGAACAGCTCGCAGATAAACTTGATGGTGCAATCGGGGCCTCAAGGGCTGCGGTGGATGCTGGATTTATCTCTAATGATTATCAGGTCGGACAAACTGGTAAAATTGTTGCCCCTGAGTTATACATCGCAGTGGGTATTTCTGGCGCTATTCAGCATCTTGCAGGGATGAAAGATGCCAAGGTCATTGTTGCTATTAATAACGACCCCGAAGCGCCAATTTTTGAAATTGCAGACTATGGATTGGTCGGCGACCTGTTTGAGATTTTACCAGAGCTCATTGACTCGGTTTAACCTTATATTTATCACCAACCACGCTAATCAATAATCTTCCAGCCGTGCAACTCAGCCATGTGGGTTAGCGCGGCCATGTCTTTCTTCTCTTCTTGGATCATCCAATTGATAAATCGAGTGACGGTGTCACCTTTGCTGACGGTTTGATAGTAATATTGCCAAGTACTATTGGTAACGATAGTCGCTGATTCCGGTAGCTTTAAATAGCCTTGCTGGAGCTCATGTACGACAAGCATCAGGTCGGTAATTGTCACCCCTTGGCCAGCAAAGCAGGAGGTTAAAGCCATATCTAGCGTGTTGAACGTTAATCCGTTTTTATTGACTTGCTCTGAGCGGTTGTTACGAGTGAGCCATTCTCGCCAGTCACATTGGTCTGGTGTAGGGTGCAATCGCGGATAGTTGGCAATGAGATCATCGACAGAGATTGCCTGCTCAGTTTTGGTCAACAGCTCTGAATATACTGGGGCTAAGTATTCTTTTCTGAAAAAAGTCGGCATGTTGCTACTTTTGCTGATCTCAGGGACGTTATATATCGCTATATCGCAGTCATCCTCCTCTAATTGCAATAGCTCATTGCTGTGCCCCATACTCGATGACAAGATAATATTGACATCCGGGTTGAGTGATTTAAAGGAATGCAAACGCGGGATAAGCCAACGCACAGCAAAACTCATTGCGACCTGTACCCTCAACGTGCCAGTTTCTTTGGCTTTTAATTGAAGGATAGACTGGTTCAATTCGCTGTATTGCCGGGTGAGTAATAACGCGAGCTCCTTCCCTTGCAGAGAAAGCTCTAGCGAGCGGTGGTGGCGAATAAACAGTGAAAACCCTAGTTGGTCTTCTAACTGCCTGATTTGTCTGCTCACCGCACTTTGAGTCACATTCAGTTCGTCTGCTGCAGTCGTAAAGCTCAAGTGGCGTGCTGATGCTTCGAAAACCCTTAATCCGTTTAAAGATGATGGTAGTAGGCTATGCCTTTTTTTCATTATCTGTCCCATTAGCGTAAATCGAACCGGTTGAATTTCACTCGCATGAGTTTTATGAATGTAAAGGTACTATAAATGTCGTTTGAAACACAAATCTGAAGGTTTTACATTAGCTATGTTTCAGTAGTTTGATGCCTATTACACAATTTTGAGCCTGTTTATCCTCGCATTGTTCCTTGCACGGGCGGCCTCTTTTCATCACTGCTGAAATTCCTGTCTGTTTTACAATGCTTTAGTGTTTGTGGTGAAAAATGAAAAAACTTATTAGCTTGGCTGTGCCGCTAATTATTTCTCAACTGGTTGCGCAACTGTTGGTGTTTACCGATGTCTGGATGATGGCGCAGATGAGTATCCTTGCCATTGCTGGTGGTGGCCTCGGTGCTGCTGTTTATTCGATCATTTTTACTGTTGCAGGTAGTACTGTCGGTTGTGTGGCGAATTTAATTGCTATTGCTTATGGCAAAAGGCTGAAAGATAGGAAAAAAGGGGATGCAGATGTCAGTACTTCGCTCAAGAGTGGGCTGTTGCTTTCCGTTATCCTGACACTGACTTTGCTACCGGTTTTCTATCTGATGGATGGTTTGCTGATTAAAGCAAACCAAGATCCTGAGGCTGTTGTTTTAGCGGTGGATTATCTCGATGCACTTAAGTGGGCGATGCTACCGACGTTGGTTTTATTGGTTTTACGTAGCTTGGTCAGTGCGTTTGGCGATACCCGCTCAGTCATGGTGATGTCTATAGTCACGGTTATCTTGAATGTGCCACTGAGCTATTTAATGGCATTCCATTGGGAGATGGGACTGGCTGGCTTAGGCTATGGCACGGCGTTAGCTGCTTTTATTGTTATGCTTGGCTATGGCTACTGGGTGTTCACCCTAAATAAATACCGCCAATACAATCCGTTTAACAACATGCATGAGTATCGCATAGGTATCCTTGTTCCGCTGATGGCCATAGGGGTACCAATTATGATTGCGACTCTGATGGAGCATGCTCTGTTTTCTACCGCCGCACTGCTGGCGGGTACGTTGGGCGCTGTATCGTTGGCGATTCACCAAATTGCCATGCAGTGTCTTAACTTGTCGTGGAATGTGGCATTCGGTCTGTCGCAGGCTGCTTCAATCTTGGTAAGCCAACATGTTGGTCAGCAGGAGCCTGCGATGGTAAAGCGTTATGCCAAATTAGGTTTGCTGTTGGTAACCGTTACCAGTGCCGTGCTCGGAGCCATGCTTATTGCCAAGCCTGAATTCCTTACCGTTGTCTTCAATGTGGAAGGTGATGCGCTTGCTGAAGAGTTGGTTCTAGCCCTACCGAGTGTAATGATCATGGTCGCCACTTGTTTTGTTGTTGATGCCTGGCAATTGGCTGCGATAAGTATTTTGCGTGGCATGAAAGTGGTCAAAGCGCCGACGGTAACAACCGGTATTGGCTATTGGCTTATTGGTCTTCCTGCAGCATGGATTTTGATGCATATGTATGGTTTGGAAGGCGTATGGGGCGGGTTAGCCGTCGGACTTGCTGCTACAGGGTTGATGCTGGTGTTTATCTTGTTCCGTGAACTCCGTAAGTTGGATGTTCGGCACCCAGAAGATGATGCAGCACAAAGTGCAGCAGTGATGACATCCTAATAGCGGTCGGAAGAAATATGTAAATCGTACGGAATTTTTCCGTACGATTTGCTGAGCCAGTGCTGAACGGTTATACTTTTCACGTACGGATAATTTCCGTACTAATGGAGGGTAATATGGCAACAGCACGTTTAGACTTGCGTTTAGATGAAGAAATTAAAGCCAAAGCCGAAAAGGCCTCAGCATTATTGGGGCTGAAGAGTCTGACTGAATATGTGGTTCGCCTTATGGACGAAGATGCCACTCAGGTGATTGCACATCATGAAAGCATCACTGTTGATAATGATGCGTTTGACCGATTTGTCGAAGCATGTGATAAGGCGAAGGCACCGAATAAAGCTTTACTCGATGCAGTAGATTTTGCAGATGATAAGGGCTTTAAGTAAGTGAGTTGGTCCAAAGAATTTATCGAGCTTGATAAAAGGTTACATGACCGCGCATCGTTTGATTGCGGCGAGCCGGAACTCAACACATTTATTCAGACTCAAGCGGCAAAGCATATGCAGGCAGGTATTAGCCGAACCATGGTTCTACCTGCCTTACTTCCACTGCCAAATCAAAAATTACCGATTTGCGCATTTTATAGCATTGCGCCAAGCTCAATTTGCCGGGATACATTACCTGCAGCAATGGCAAAAAAACTCCCTAAGTATCCTATCCCAGTATTCCTGCTAGCCCAACTTGCCGTGCATCACGAATACCATGGCCATGGCTTGGGAAAAGTGAGCCTCGTTAGGGCGTTAAAATACTTATGGCAAGTCAATGCCCATATGAGAGCTTATGCCATTGTGGTGGATTGTTTGAGCCAAGAAGCCGAATCTTTCTATACCAAATATGGTTTCGAGGTGTTGTGTGAGCACAATGGCCGGATCAGGATGTTCATTCCGATGAAAACTGTCGCCCAGCTATTTGATTGAAGCTGTTTTATCAAAGCTGTTTTATCGCGAGAGAAGTAAGTGTAAAAAAGCCGGGTCATTGCCCCGGCTTTTTTGATCAACGTAAACGGAATACGTCTGTTTGTTTGTCGCTTTGCACTTCGGCAAAACTTCGGATGAATGGACCTTGTTGGCGAACGGCTTCAGGTAGGCGGTCAATCACGGCCTTGGCTTCTTCTTTGGTTTCGAAGTCCCCATAAATCACAGCATACCAGCGACCACTTTGGCTTTTCTTCCAGTTAACCCAAATCGGCTGTTGGCCTTGGATATGGTTAATGTAGTTTCTCACATCAGCTTGGCGCTCTTCTGTTAGAGCCAGTACCTGAATGGTGAAGCGCTCAGGGTTGAGGTGACCGTAGGCTTCTTCAGTGGTCATCTGGCCAATACATTGGCTATCAGTGTGTGTGTTTTCAGTGGTAGAACAGCCTGCTAACAGAAGCACAGCGAGAACTGCAAAAATCTTTTGCACAAAAACTCCTTGGTTAATAACCGTTATATCCCAGTATCTTGGATGTATATTTTAATTTTTATAAACGACAATTTTATCAACAATAATGAGTGTTTGTTTGACATTACTCGACCTGTTGAGAGTGTTTGTCGAAGAACACAGCAAAAGTTGCTTAAAATGTCGCCGCTGAACAAATAAAGCTCAGCACATTAATGCTAGGCGCTTGAAATTGTATAGAAAGTAACTTGTTTGATGGCTCAACCTACAGTTACCTCAAAAGTTGAATCTAAGGTGTGACTATTCTAGCTATTTTTCATTATACTGTATATATATACAGTCAGTTTGAGAGCGATGGTAATGAAGGTATTTCCTTACTTTATCGAAGGTGTAAAGTGTGGTTTCCCGTCACCTGCTGACGGCCATCAAGAAGAGCTTGATCTCGAGAGTTATTTGATACGAAACCCTAATGCGACTTTTTATCTAAGGGCATCAGGTGACTCAATGATGGGGGCGGGCATTTATGATGGTGATCTCTTGGTGGTTGATCGGGCAGAGCCGGTTGTCCCTGGGCGAATTGTGATTGCCCGTATTTATGATGAGTTTACTTGCAAGCGATTGATGCGCCATGAACAAGCATGGTGGTTAGTTGCAGAAAACCCCAATTTTCAACCATTCCCAATGCCTGAAGATTCAGAAATTTTTGGGGTGGTGACACGCAATGTCCATAATTTGTTGGGGTAAGCCATGGCAGCATTAGATGGATACCGTGATCAGGTATGGGCGCTTGTCGATGCGAAAAGCTTCTATTGTGCGTGTGAGCAAATATTTGACCCTAAATTGGTGAATAAACCTCTGGTTGTCCTTTCGAATAATGATGGTTGCTGTGTTGCCCTGTCACCACAAGCGAAAGCGTTAGGTATCAAACGTGGAGCCCCATGGTTCAAAATTGAGCGGGAGGCACGGAAAATGGGGGTTGAGGTCCGGAGTTCCAATTACACCCTCTATGCCGATATGAGCCGTCGTTTTATCGAAGAACTACACCGTTTTTCTCCCCATGTTGAACAGTATTCCATTGATGAGGCATTTATACGGTTAGATGGCTTCAAGTTGGATGGGTTAACCCAAATGGGAAAAGATATTCGAGATACTGTGTATACCCACCTAGGACTGCCTGTCAGGGTCGGGATTGGTGCAAGTCCAACATTGGCCAAGCTGGGTAACCATGCTGCCAAGCAATTCGAGCAGAGGGTCGAAGGCGTTATTCAAATTGATAATGAAGAACGGCGTCGTTGGTTGCTGGAGCGTTGTGCGGTGCAAGATATATGGGGAGTCGGGGCAAAAACGGCAACACGTTTACAAACCAGTGGCATCACGAATGCCCTTGAACTGTCAGAGCAAAAACCAGCTGATATGCGGCGTTTGTGGAATGTGGGGCTAGCCAGAACCGTACTTGAGCTTCAAGGGGTCGCGTGTATTGACCCCGGTGATATAGATGAAAAGCGCAAGCAGATATTGTCTAGTCGTAGCTTCGGTTCTGATTTGACTGATTTAGGCGACTTGAAGGCCGCTCTAGCGTTTCACTGCCAGCGTGCCGGGGAGAAACTTCGTCGCCAACATAGCCAGGCCAGTGTGGTCAGTGTGTTTCTTCGTACTAATCGCTATAAAGACTTGCCGCAGCATAATATCAGTTGTGCGAAAGAGCTGCTGTGCCCGAGTCAAGATAGCTATCGATTTCTCGATACAGCCATAACGTTGCTGGAGTCCGTCTATCGCCCGGGTTATGCCTATCAGAAGATCGGCGTGATCTTAGAAGGATTGACCGATGCCAACAATGATCAGTTTCAATTTGATATGTTCGATAACAGCGCATTGGAAGAGGTAAAACGGCGGGACCTAATGGCTATAACCGATCAGATGAACGCCAAATTTAAAAACGGTGTAAAGCCGGCCTCAGTGATAGGTTCAACCAACTGGCACATGCGCCAAGCATTTCGCTCGAATCGTTGGACAACACGGTTAGATGAACTGCAGGTGGCAAAATGTTGATAGGGGTTTATATAGATGGGTGTTTATTAACGCCTGTCGTTGAGCATATAACGAAACTGTATGTTATAGAGTGAAAGCGAATTTCTGAAGTCAGACAATTAGTTAATAATTACCTGTATCTTATTGCATTGTGAAAGATAGAGGTTATGGATGTTTATTTGGATAGGGATTGTGAGTGGCATTCTGATCACCTCATCGTTTACCTCTGGGTTGCTCAGTGCTGTTTTAGACTTCACCGCATTCATCATTATCATGTTCCTTGGGGTTCGGCGCTTAAAGCAGAATAATGAACGAGATAACTCAACAGAAAGCCAGCATAAGATAAAGAAGAGAGCTGTAGAGTTTAAAGAGGAAGTTAAGCATATTAACAACGAATCTGAACGGATAGACATTACACCGTAACGGATTTTGAAATGAGCCGGCAATCCTTATTAGCGTAACTATTCATAACGTAGCCATTCATAGTGTAACTAGTTTGGGTGTTTGCCGGCTTTTTAGTGTTTGACGGTGTAGAGAGGCGGTTTAGCTAAGAAACTGGATATAGGCCAATGACCCACCACCGATAGATACCCAAAGTATCACGCCAAGCAATAGCGGTTGGATACCCGCAGCCCGAAGTTTTTGGATAGTGATGCCAGACCCAATCAAGAATAGGCACACGACTAACACTCGCTTTGAGAGTGAAAAAACTGCACTGTAAAATGGTTGGAAGTCAGGTAACAAGTAAGCCACTAGGATAGCTAAGCAGTAAAATAGGATGAAGAAAGGTACACCTATTTTTTTGCTGTTCCCCTTGAACATCAGGGCGCTGAGGAACGCGATTGGAATAATCCATAGTGCTCGGGCGAGTTTTAATGTCGTGGCGGTTTTCAACGCTTCATCACCATAGGCACCAGCAGCACCCACAACCGATGAGGTGTCATGGATCGCAATAGCTGCCCATGTCCCAAACGCGTGCTGGCTCATCTCGAAAAAATGTCCAATCACGGGGAAGATAAACAATGCAATTGCATTGAGGACAAACACGGTAGCCAGTGCCAGCGACGTTTGGTCATCTTTTGCGTTGATGGCCGGTGCAACAGCCGCAATCGCGCTTCCGCCACAAATTGCCGTACCTGACGCAATTAGATGGCCTGTTTTCTGCTCAATACGAAGCAACTTAGTGAATATGTAGCCCAGTATTAGCGTACAGAATATAGACGCTACAATAATCCCGAAACCTTGCTTACTGGCTTCGATAGCTTGATCAAGCTGGATACCAAAACCTAAACCAATAATGGAGTATGAAAGGAGCTTCTTGGTTAAGGCTGCTAGATTGAATTGAGTAGGGACGATCCCAAAAGTGGCGAGGGTAAACCCGAGAACCAAAGCGATAGGGGAGCTAACAGCAGGTAGCAGGCACAGCAGTGCTACTGCGATGAAAATACCGTCGTTTTTGGTAAGCTTGTTTAAGTGAGGTTGAATTGCAGACATTGCGTATACATATGAACAAAACGTGGCAGGAGTATATGTCTAAAGTGGTATAAGGATAATTATAATCTTTTTATGCCGGGGTTAAGAAAAACTTAACCAATAGTTTGATGGTATTGAATAGACAGGATGGAGTAACGAGTGTTCCTTGTTACAGGGCTTCTATTTTTTGATCCACTTACCCGATGAGTCTTGGTAGTAGTTGCCTGGAGAGGTTTTCTCTATCGCTTTTTTGTGAGCGATGTGGCCAACTTCTTTAACTGTTAAACCATGGGAGACAGAAATTTTTTTGAAGGCGTTCGTTCGTCGCGTATTGATATTAGAAACCAGGCTTCTGACTTCTTTTGATGGACGGGCGGTAATAGGAGCAATAAGCCCGGTGTTGGCTTCCCCCACAAGCCCCTGATCTTTAGCCTGTTGCAGGTCGATAGCAAATGCACTAAAAGCGAGGAAGAAAGATAAAAAGAAGAGCAGTATTCGCGTCATGGCATACTCCCTGCCGACTCAAAAGACATCATCATCATTAAACAGCTCATCGATTTCCTTATCAACTTTAATTCGAATCTCGTGCTCTATTTTGACATTTAAATTAACTTCTATCGGCTTTTCTGATGCGGTAACTTGTACCGTCGGAGTGCAACCTGATAGTGCCGTAACAGACATTACCGAAAATAGGGTAATAAAAAATGGTATATAAAACAGCTTAAGTTGGATATCCATTGGTTACAACCTTTTGTGGACCTCATACCTAGCTTACTGCCCGTTAGCAGCATAGAAACGATAGGCGCGTCCAGCCATGTGATTTGTTAAATTCAAGCGCAAAAAGCTACTTATCCACACCAATCTGCTTTAAGAACATATTTTCCAGCTTTGTTGAATTAATCATGTTCAGTGTTTTTATCAATGCTGGAATGTTTTCTTCTAAGCTGAGGTTCAGATTTATCGGGCGTCCGGATAAAACATCAGGGTTTCGCCCTTTAAAATGTGATCTGGCACTCAGTTGTCCTTCTTTAGAATAGTCTAGATTAACGATCAGTGAGTGGTAGTTATAATTTTTGAGAATCTTGCTCACAACTAACAAGCTACTTTCACCGGCCGCCTCGACATTCTGATCAATGGCAGATCCTTCCTTGTATTTTAGGATCCCGCCAGGATACCGAGCATGGAGTTTCCCTGCCTTAATAACTGGAGCTTGATCTTCTAATCCCATAGGCAGTATGCCATCAACAATCCCCGTCATTTCGATATCTTTAGCTTCGACGACTTCAATCAGCTTAGGCAATTTCAAGCCATGAACCCGGATAGGTGTCGTTGGGATATCTGATAGGGAACGACTGGTAACATTGTTCAGGCTGATGTCTCCTCCCAGAACATAAGCTTTGGCTCGGTGCAGTTGGTAAAACGGTTGCTGGGTATCAAACTCAAGCAAGGCGTAAAGGTTCTCCAGTAAGACTCCAGCATGCAAGTAACTGACATGTAAGCTAATAGGTTGACGTGAGCGTGCTCCGTGATTGGATATATCGATAGCAAATGACACGTTGAGGTCGGCATAGTGAATATTATGGATATACCCACTTAAGTTTTTTGTATACAACCCAAGTTGACCTGACCACTGATTGCCTTTTACCGTCAGTTTCGCTTCAAAGCCTAGTGAACCAGCGGTGATATCATGATCTATCGGCAGCTTAGGGAGGTAATATTTCTTAAGCGATTGATCACTGGAAAAAGGAATATCATTACGGTGTAACTCAATATTGGCTTGCTGCAGAGGAAGTAAGTAATCGACGGTGTAGACAAATAACTTGGTATGGCGCTTGTTTAAAATACTGCCTTTGAATCTGGACCGACTTGGGTCGAGGCTAACGACACCTTCAGTCATTAATCCGGGTAAACGCTGATTATTTTGGCTCAAGGATAGGTGGATCTGATAACCAGCGCTGAGGGTAAATTGGACAGGCTGCTTTGGTTGCAAATCAATGTTGAATGCTAAATTAGAGGCAGAGGCGTTGAGTTGTCCGCCATAGCGTTGTACGGGCAATTGACTCGTATTTTTTTTCTGGCGGATAGTGGCTATTTCAGCTTCAGAAGCCTCTTCTGGAGTGATCAATTTTAGAGCGTCAAGGTTATTGGCTGTAATTGTAATTGGATGTTTGCCATCGGTCGAGATGGATAGTTTAGTGATTTTGTTTTGCCTGAATTCTTGGGCAAGGTTTATTTGCTTAGCGGCAATGGTGACTTTATCGGCATCAGCTTCAACCCATTCACCACTATGTTGATAGATTATTTTATCGATGTTGAGCTGTGTATCGACGAGTTTAAATTCAACATTATCTTCGGTCCATCCACCGACCATTGTTGATGATATTTTACTATTTGTAATGGCGAGTTCGGGTACTGGAAATAATTGCGGAATGAGTGCGTTGATGACACTTTTTGCGTGACACTGTAATGAATGTTCATTACTGAGAAAAGGGATCAGGCACTGAAGCTTCGAGAAAGCCAATTGCATATCATAGCCCAGCTTATGGTTATAAAACCGAAGCTCTTCAGTGTTTTTATCCAATCCCACAGCAATATTGCCATTCCGGTAATCAGCGTTAAAGCTCAGCGCGCCATCGGTGTTGAGCTCTAGCAGTGAAAGAGACGGGGCAGACTTATCTGATCGACTCGGGCTGAGTACGGCGTGTTGGAAAGCAAAGCGGTTGAGTTCAACACTGACTTTCTCCGGTAAGGTGACGTCGATGGCATAGCTGGCATGGTCGACATCTCGGAAATGAAAGGGATCGGTAGCCACAGTATTAGAAGGTGCTGCATCCTTGAATGTTAATGATGTCTGCTTGGCCGTGATGATGATGGGCTTGGTGAGTTCTGCACTCGGAATATCATATAGCTTGAGTCTATCAGTGAGATCCCGTGTCCGTTTAAATTTGGCCTCGCAGCGGAATTCCTTGGGTAAAGGGCTAATGAAATTCACATCGGCTTTACAGTCAAGCTCATTACCTTTTGGGCCAATAACCGTGCCTTTAAAGTCTGCATCTTCAAGAGAACGGTGCTTGATCAGCACATTGATGTCGTAGGGCTCATCAGGGCCGAGCGCTTTGCCAGTTAAATGAAGCTTTGCTTGTTTGTCCGGCTTGTTTTCTCGAACTCGTGGGGTATCCAGCACTAGCTTGGCATTCATGATCAAGTTGCCATACGTGAAATGACTGACTTTCAGATGTTTAATGGGCAGCAGGGCTAAATTGGCTATCGCATGACCAAGGTGCAGACCTTCATGAGTGTCATCAGGCTTTTCTAGAAATTCTGGTAGCTCTGCTGGTTGGGCAAAACGTAATTCTTCGGCCAGTAATCGCATGCTTGTGGCTGGCTGGTTAAGATCAACTGTTAGGGCAATGTCATTGCCTTGCTGCTGAAAACTACCAAGTAACGTTTGCCAACTTGGGGTTAGCTTGTCTATATGTACGGCCAACGGTGTTTTGTCTTTTTGCCAGCTGAGAGAAAAATGCCCTTTGTTGAACGCAATAGGATAGATATTTTGCCCAATGTCCTGTGGCAGAAAGGTGTTTAGCTCAGCGGCATCAATAATACCGGTTAAGGTAATGAAAGGATCAGTGGTCAGAACTAGCTGCAAATCATTCACCTGCTGTGGGATCTGTGTGCCTACTGTGTTTTCCACCATCACAGATGCCAACCGGCTGTGGGCACTAAAAACATAGGGGGCAGATAAATCGGTTAAATTAAATGTGATGTCGTTGAATGTAATGTCATTAACAGATACCCCATGGGCTTTAATCGCATTTTGTATGCCCGGCGCCAAGCGGACGACTGTATGGGGTGACAGTAAGCGCCATGAAGATGTAGAAATTGCACTTTGGTCATTAGAAAAGTGTTCGAGAGACAATTGCCTGATGGTGATTGCTGTTTTGTTGACTGAAATAGCGAGCTCATCAATTTGAATACGTTTGCCGATATGAATACCAGAGATCGCATTGATTTCGATCCCCTTTGAAGCTAGCCAAGGGGGGATGAACACGGCGAGTAGGACGATGGAGAAGATGATAAAAAACAAGCCATAGATAAACACGCGCACATACCGATAGCGGCTCGGTTTAGATGGCGAAGCATTGTTATTTTTGCCTACAGCGTCATTCATATAGCAATTAATATTCTAACTAACACAAATGTTTTATGACTTTTATAAGCATAAACGCTGCGCTGGAAATTGTAATAAATATTGTAAAAATCAAATACTTCTAGCTTAATTACTCTGTGGTTTTTTCTACTGTGTGTAACCTTTTCTTCTTGATTAGGATAAAATTTTGTCTTTTCTTGAAGTTGCTGAATTTCTGTTATTTTTTTATTGTTTTTTTGCATGGTTTTGCCTGATAACAAGAAAGTTTCAAGGTGTGGTTTTGATGTATAAATCTAGTTTTTGGCTGTAATTTGGATTAATTATCTTATTGCTTGTTTGGGGAAGGTTGATTGTTTGTGACAAAACTGAGACAAAGTGAGGTCAAACAAAAGAAAATCATCAGGATGTGATTATGTCAGAAACCTCTCCAATACAGCCGTCTCCCTCCGGGCCTATCTCACTGAGCAAACTGATTCGCTCACTAGGCCCTGGTGTGATGATGGCAACGGCCGCTGTTGGCGGCTCGCACTTAGTCGCGTCAACCAAGGCGGGGGCAATATACGGCTGGCAGCTTGCCGCTTTGATTCTGCTGGTAAACCTTTTGAAATATCCTTTTTTCAGAGCCGGCGTGCAATACACTATGGGAACAGGGAATAGCCTAGTACAGGGGTATGATGGCATGGGGAGAGGCTACCTATGGGTCTTTACCGGGTTAAGCCTGATCTCTGGTGTAGTCAACACGGCCGCATTATTGCTTTTCAGCGCAAGTCTATTGGGGTACTTCTTACCATTTGGCATGTCACTACCAGTCTTATGCGGTATTGTTGTTATTGCCTGTTTGGTGATTTTGATGGCTGGTCATTATAAGGCGCTAGATAATCTGTCTAAGATCATTATGACAGTGTTGGTCATCGCGACACTATCGGCTGTTGTTATTGCTGCGGGTAAAGGAAGTGTTGCTCCTGCTGATTTCGAAGCGCCTTCTGCTTGGTCAATTGCCTCGATTGGCTTTATTGTGGTGATGATGGGATGGATGCCTGCACCGATTGAAATTTCGTGTCTAACGTCATTGTGGCTTAAGAGTCAATGTAAAGAGCAGCAAGTCTCACCACAGTCTGCGCTGTTTGATTTCAATGTGGGATATATCGGTACAGCGATTCTTGCCATTATTTTCCTTTCCCTAGGTGCATTGGTATTGCATGGTAATGGTACTGAGTTGAAAGCATCGGGTATCGGCTTTTCGCATCAATTAGTCAGTATGTATGCCTCAACCATCGGCGAATGGTCGCGCTACCTTATTGCTGTTGTGGCTTTCTTTGCCATTTTTGGTAGTACCATCACTGTGATTGACGGTTATGCTCGTTCGTTGGCTGAAGCCCAATCATTATTGCAGTCAAAACCTGTTGGCCAACGTGCTTTCCACCATGGCTGGATGCTGTTTATTGCCGCATCCGCAATGGGGATCATTTTATTCTTTAGTTCAGCGCTAATGCCAATGCTTGATTTTGCGATGGTTATGGCCTTTATGACCACACCCATTTTTGCCTTACTTAACTATCAATTGGTTTCAAAAGCCGATTTACCCGTTGCTTTGCAATGGTCCAAGAAAATGAAGCTGCTGTCGTGGGTGGGCCTAACGTACCTGTTTGGCTTCTTGGCTGTGTTTATTTGGTGGAAGTGGTTAATGTAAAAAAGAGCCGGATACAGACAGGACGTAGGTATCCGGCAGATTCCATGTTGGTGTGGGGCTGCTATCGTCCGTGAGCTCTCTTCAGAAAGCTACACAGCCCTCGTTATAGTTATTAAATTCGTCTTACTATGATCAGTGTACGGCGTTAATGTTTACCTAAGTCATTTCAATCTGCTTGGGTATAGCATTCAATTAGCCAGCCAGTACGGGATCACTTATGACTTCATCTTTCTGCTTTGAATGAATGATTAAACGTTTCTTCGGAACGGTTAACTCAGTATTAATCTGCTTTATCCCTTCAATGAGTGCATTATGCACAACGTCAGTTTGCCCAGCCTCGAGGGCATGTAGTGCTCGGAATAATGTTTTTTGTAGCTCTTCGACTTGCTTATTTGCATGGTCGAGCTCAATAGAACCAAGAGAGATAAGGTCGTTGACTTGTTTGGCTGAGCCCGAAGAAGAGAAAGATAGCTGGTTAGAGATAATTTGCGAACTACATAGCTTTAAATAAGAGAGGGTTTGGCTGAGTGACTGAGCGGTTTTGTCCATCCGAAAACTCCTTGATATTTCATTATGCCACAGGGCTTAAAGGCAATAATGACGTCCGTTGTTGATAACTGATAATTTGAACAAAATGGTTGAATAGTTGTTGCTGTAGCTTTAATAACAATCTAGAGCAGTGTGAACGAGAAGAATTTGGCTCAGATCAAATTGAGGATAAACAAGAGCTTGTAATTAATGGGTTTTAGTCGTTTTTATGACTAACTTATCACAAAGGTATGAAATTTTACGGGGGATATACAAAAGATTTTGAATGATTATTCTGTAGCATGAATAAAGCGTGTTATGGGCTATCAATCGATTTGGTTGATACGCTATACCACGCGTTTAATGCAATTAGTGGGTGGTAATTTGTTACAGCATCTGAATCTTCTTGGGTCTATATCGTCACTATTGTTCTGACTGCTGTTCGAAATAGCTTTGCCAGCTTGTAGTAACTCGCTCGAACTCTTCAATACAAATATCTTCGCGTTCGGTTTTGACGTCAGAATCGAGATCTTGAAATAGGGTTTTGTGCTTATCAGGATCACTACCATAGACCAAACACAAACTATAAAAATAGCGTTGAATATCGAGGCTGTGCTCATCAATGAAATCAAGATCATCAAAACTGTCGATTTGCTGATCTTCAATAGCAAAAAGTGTGGCTGCATGTATCGCCTGGTCATCACCGGTATCGACATAATTGAGCATAAGGATATTTGCGAAGCTATCAGCCGCATCCTCTTCTTTACCCAAAATTGGAATCTCATTCAGTGCGATATAGGCGTGACCGAGTTCATGGAGCAAGGTATGCAGTAACGCACCTGCACTTGCTTTTAAAGCATATGCTTTGTTGGAATCGTGTAAATCGGGATTATCACTACTGCCTGCTATATCGGAAGAAAAGCGCTCAACCATTTCACGCCAAAAGCTATATGGGATTTCAATTTGGTTGGTCTCGGGATCGTAAAGTGGACCATCTAGCGCGCCAAAGACAATGTGCACAGGAGTAGGAAAATGAATAACCGACTCGGAGAGTGATTGTATCGTTCTAAGAGAACTTGTTTTCTTTATCTCGAGGATCGTTTGTTTATCAAGTTCGCTGACGCTTGGGGTGAAAGTGATACGGATATTGGGTAGTTCATTACTGTTACCATATACAGAAAAAAAGCAGGCGGCTAATACACCGCATATGCGAATAGCACGGTGAGTTTGTTTGAAAAGATGGGAAGATGTACCGCTGTTTGGTTGGGAAATGCGCTTGAGATTTGAGGTGGTTCTATAAAGTAACATGCTGAATACCATGGATGTACCCTAATGAATGATCAACTAACGATAAGTATGGCCTATTGCTAGGGCTGTAAGGTGGATCTCTCTACGATAACGTTAAAATTACGTTGTGAATAATAAGGGAAATAAAGAGTTGAGACAAAAATTGATAGTGACGATGAATCACATTAATGTGTATGCTAATTGCTATATCAACATGGATCTTACAAAGGCCATTATAATAAGGAGAAAGGGTGAACAAGCTATTGTCTTTTGAAGCTTTGATGGTGCTAGATGCTATTGAGCGACGAGGTAGTTTTGCTGCGGCATCGGAAGAGCTAGGCAGGGCGCCTTCATCTTTGAGTTACCAGGTTCAAAAACTTGAACAAGATTTGGACTTAGTGATTTTTGATCGCTCTGGTCATAAAGCCGTGTTTACAAAAGCGGGGCACCTTCTTCTTGAAAGAGGTCGACTGTTATTAACGGCTGCTGATGAAATGATTGCTGATGCCAGCGCACTGGCTCATGGTTGGGAGCTTGATATTACTATCGCGTACGATGGTTTGGTAAAAGTTGATACTTTATTTCCGCTGGTGGAAGGGCTTGCTCAGCAAAGTAAAACCCGCGTTCGTTTTCAAGAGGAAATATTGGCAGGTTGCTGGGAAGCCTTAGCCCAAGACCGTGCTGATATTCTGATTGCTCCGCTGCCAACTGTTGCACCTCCAGAAGTTAAAATCCAGAGGTTGGGCACATTGGATACTATCTGGGTGGCACATCCTGATCACCCAATTCATAAGCATAAATATCCTCTCGATCCTTTAATTCGCAAACAATATCGTGGTATAGCTGTTGCTGATACAGCTCGTCACTTACCCCCGATGACTCATAACATTCTCGATGAACAACCATTACTGACCGTGGGCTCCATGCATGACAAGTTACAGGCTTTGAAGGCTGGGTTAGGTATCGCAACTATGTCTTATAGCTACGCGAAAGAGTCTATTGAAAGCGGTGAGCTGGTGGTTATTGGGGACGATCCTGTGTATGAATTGGAACTGGTCATAGCTTGGAATCGAAGTCGTATGGGAAAAGCTAAATCTTGGTGTATACAGCATATTATGTCGCTCTGGAAAAAGCAGACTAGCAATTAATCATTTAGTCATTGCTAGTCTACGTAAGATACTGACGTTGCTGTTACTGCTTGAGTGGCAGCAACATTTCGACAATACCATCTTCCATTTGAATATCGATTTCAAACCCGACTTTCTGAGCAAGCATAATCATACCTCGGTTAGAGGGCATGGTCATACCGGTAATGCGCTGCAGGCCTGCTTCTCGGCAATAACGAATGATTTTATTCATTAAAATACTTCCTAGTCCGACGCCTTTAAGATCAGATCGCACAAGAATGGCAAACTCGGCTTCGATATTCTCGGGATCAGACAGAGCACGGGTAACGCCTATAATGGTTTCTGTTATCTCGCCATCGTCATTCGCTGTCTCTTTAACCGCGACAAAAGCCATTTCTCGGTCATAATCTATCTGGGTAAAGTTCGCCAGCGCTTCATGATTGAATTCACCTACGTCAGAGAAAAAGCGTTTATAGAGATCTTCAACCGACACCTTGGCGATAAAATCGGCATGCTGAGGTTCGTCTTCAGGCAAAATAGGTCGCAGCAAGATCCGTTCGCCATTTTTCAAGGCGACATTTTCCTCAAGCTCTTTCGGGTATGGACGAATGGCCAGACGTTCTTGGCGGTTACCTTTGAAGTAGCGAAGCGTCATCGAAGCATCAATCACCGTCATTTCATTACCCGCGGCAAGTAATGGATGGATGTCGAACGACTCGATTTCTGGGCAATCGATGATCAGTTGAGACGTTTTTACCAACAGACGGCATAGCGCAGGGATATCTATTTTTTCCGGTAAATTACGCTGGGTAATTTTCCCTGTTTTGATCGCATTGATCACCATATATCGGGCAAGTGCCATATTTAATGGTGGAATACCCACTGCGGCATTCTTGTGAATGTCCCAATCGCCCATATCCTCGCCCAATAAGATGACAGGGCCAAAGATATTATCATTGTGTACGGATAACCGAAGTTCTTGGGCGCCGGCACGTTTTGCCATTCGTTGTACCAAGAGGCCATCGATCCTTGCATGCGGATAATCCAATGACACACGATCAAGGATCGCTTGCGCGCCATTGGCCACTTCTTCTGCCGTACGCAAATAGAGCAGAACACCGTGAATTTCCGATTTATGCGGAATATCTGGCGAGCGTAACTTCACTGCAACGGGGTAGCCAATTTGGTTGGCAATATGCGCCGCCTCTGCAGGATCGCTTGCGATCCAGGTTGGTAGGGTATTAAAGCCATAGGATTCCAGCACCGGCCTAACATCGTGTGTTTCTAATTGGGTGACGCCTTGTGCTAGAAGGTGGTTAACAACGTCATGTACGTGTTTTGGATTGGCTTTGGTTTCACCAAATGATACAGGGGTTTCCATTAACTGCTTTTGGTTTCGCCGGTATTCGACCAAATGCATGAAAGCAGACACGGCACTTTCGGGGGTTCGGTATGCGGGATAGCCTGCTTCTGTGAAAATTTTGCGAGAGACAACGGCCTCATCTTCGCCAGCCCAATTGGTCAATATATTGAACTTTCGGGTACGAGGATGGGCATTAAGCACTTCGACTAATCGGCGGGCTGTCTTGTTGCCTGTTGCTATCGCGGAAGGAGAGTGCATGATTAACAGCGCATCAAAATCATCACTATCAAGGAGAATTTTGACGGCTTCTTCGTAGCGACTAATATCCGCATCGCCAATGATGTCTATTGGGTTAGCCTTCGGCCAGCATGACGGCAAAATGGCTGACAGTTTGCTGGTGGTCTCTTCACTTAATGTTGCAAGTTTGCCTCCCCGATCCGCTAACGCATCAACCGCCATGATCGCTGGGCCACCGCCATTGGTTAAAATAGCCAGTCTTTCTCCACGCAATGGAACCGAGTGGGCGAGCGTTTCAACGGCAGCGAAAAGTTCATGGGTATTGTTTACCCTTAACATACCAGAGCGTCGAATGGCTGCGTCATATACGGCATCCAGTCCGGCTGGGGAGCCGGTATGCAAGAAAGCTGCGGCGCTGCCTGCTGGTGTTCTACCGCTTTTCACTACGAGGATCCGTCGGTTTCGCGCCGCGGCCCGAGCTGCTGACATAAACCGTCGTGCATCTTTCACCGAATCAATATAAAGCAGTATGGCTTCCGTTTTACTGTCGCGACATAAGTTATCCAGTAACTCGGCGAAATTAATATCACAGGCATCCCCAAGGGAAAGAAAGGTGGAAAATCCGACGTTTTTGTTTTTTGCCCAGTCCAAAATGGTGGTACATACCGCTGCCGATTGGGAAATGAAGGCGATATTACCTTTGTTTGCAGCGATCGGGGAAAAGGACGCGTTAAGATTCATCCATGGCAAAATAAGCCCCATGCTATTGGGACCGACCAAGCGCATATCGAACTGTCGGGCAACATCGAACATTCGTTGTTCTTCTGTTTTACCTTCCTTCGCAATTCCGGCCATGCCTGCAGCTAATACGATTGCGACTTTTACGCCTTTTTCACCTAACTGGCGAATAATGTCGACATTGCGGTGGGCATTGGTACACAGGATGGCTAAATCTGGAATGCGAGGAAGACTTTCAATGGTTGGATAGGCCAGAACACCAGCAACCGCATCGTATTTGGGCGTGACGGGCATGATGGGGCCGTGAAAAGAACCAGATAAAAGGTTACGTATGACCACATTACCTGCTCGGTTTGGGTTATCCGAGGCACCGATCACTGCAATTGACTTAGGTTTTAGTAGTTTGTCTAATCCGTCCATATCACACTCATTCTCGCAATGCTTTTCACTGAGTGTAACCAAAGCAACATCGAGTTTCTGACTAAAGTGTAGGAGCTGTGATCAATGCCTAATATCAATGGATTAGGTTAGCAAATGATGGTGGCAGGTCCTTTGCCACGCGAATAACTTGTCGGGAAAATGGGTTTAAATTTGGTACTTGGATTTATCGCCGATATCGTAATGCATTGGCATACGCCATTTAGAAAATGCGGCAACAGCGAGTAAAATCGCGCCTGTCATGCTGAATGCAATACTGATTTGCGTCTGGCCAAACACCAAACAAAACCAGTATCCGGCCAAGACCAAGGGGGTTAACAATAAAGGCTTTAATTGAAAGCAAAAGTACTCTTTTATGGATAGGGCACTAAAAGAGAATAAAGCCGCCCCAAGGGCCAATGGCTGCCAAAGGCCAATCAAAAACCAAACAACGGCGAAAAGCGCACTACCGAGGATTAACCAACGAAAGCGTTTGTCGTAGATGTGCACTGTGGTCGTTGCGAGAATGGCGGCAATAACAAGTGCCGTCGTACCAACATCAATTTCCCAAGCGAGAATAGACATTATACCGGCAGCGGCCGTAAGAGCAGAGCGATATAGGATCACCGTTAATTTATCCAGATTATCCAAGTCGCTCTTAATGTGAGGATCGGCCATGTTGAACTCCAATGAAACGAAAGAAAGAATGCAGTTGTATTTTACCTCTAATTCCTGTGATGAAGGGCAGAGAGTTTTTGATCTAACTTAAACTTAGGCTTGAATGGTGGAAATTCCGACGGCAAAATGTGACTAGATTTTTTGTCTGGCAGAGAAATAATGAAAAAACTAGCCATATTGGCCGTCGTTACGGCAATGTCTGGGTGCGCTTCAGATTCCGAAAATACAGAGATTATTACGTCATCCCAAGAAGAAATATATCTTCAGGAGCAAGCAGAGTCAGAGACTTTGGCTAAATTGGAAGAGGATACTGTTTACGGTAGCGAAAGCGCCAATCAAGCAACAGCTACAGACGTCATAAAGAAAGCGGCTGAAGAGGATACAGCCTCAGAACAGCAACTGTCGAAGGCGGGTTACTCGATACAGGTATTAGCGCTAAGCCATAACAAAGGCTTCGCGACGTACATGAATAAGCTGCCATCAGACCAACCGGTTTGGACTAACAAGAAGCAACTCAATGGCGTGCCTTGGTATACCTTGTTATACGGAAATTTTGATACTAAAGAGCAAGCCCGTAAGGCTCTTGAGGCATTACCAAGAGATGTTAAAGAGTACGGACCTTTCATTCGAGATATGGATGAAATTAAAACCTCATCCACACCGAAGTTAACACGGCTGAATTAACGAACATCTAAGCAGCCTACGGGCTGTTTTTTTACGCCCAAACAAAATATTTCGATAATTCAGGTAATATTGAAGCTTGATCATTTCAATAGTTCTTGTATTATTGAAGTCATGAACAGAGATGAAGCAACTACAATTTTTGACTCACTGTCTTCAGGTGTTCGGCTTGATGCCTGGCGCTTGCTCGTTAAAGCGGGTAATGAAGGCAAAGTAGCAGGGGAAATGGCAAAAGAGATGGGGGTTGCTCCCAATTCATTGTCGTTTCATTTAAAAGCGATGCTGCACGCGGGCTTGGTGTCTGTTGAGCAGCAGGGTAGGTTCCAGCGATATCGGGCGAACATACCAGTAATGATGGATTTAATTGCGTACTTGACGGAAGAATGCTGTGGTGATGACACTAAAGCAAGCTGCCATCCAAGCCATATCAATAGTATTTGTTCCACAGATAAAAAATAACATTGCCCAATGCGTTGGGTGTAATACCGATTTATACGTTTTTCTCTTTCCACGTTTTCTCCTGTTTATCGTGGCGTCACTGTGATCGGCCGCGATAAACAATCGTTATTTCAATAATATGTAGAGGGTCCCATAATGGGTATTTTCGAACGTTTCCTCAGTGTCTGGGTTGGGCTGGGTATGCTGGCCGGTCTTGTGGGTGGTGTACTGTTCCCAGAGCTATTTACCTTCTTGGGTAATTTGCAGTACGCACAAATTAACATGGTAATTGCAGTGTTAATTTGGCTAATGATTTACCCAATGATGATGCAGGTCGATTTTTCGGCAATCAAAGGGTTTCATCGTCGCCCGAAAGGGTTGGTAGTGACGATTGTTGTGAACTGGTTGATAAAGCCTTTCACGATGGCCTTGCTGGCAATTTTCTTTATCCGATACCTGTTCGGAGACTGGATATCACCGGCTTTGGGTGATGAATACATCGCCGGTATGATTCTACTCGGTGTTGCACCGTGTACCGCGATGGTGTTCGTATGGAGTCAATTAACCAAGGGTGACGCCAACTACACCGTTGTGCAGGTCGCAATTAATGATCTGATCATGGTGGTAGCCTTTGCCCCAATTGCTGCCTTACTACTGGGTGTCACGGACATTATGGTTCCGTGGGATACTCTGCTTCTTTCTGTCACCTTGTTTGTTGTAATACCTCTGATAGCGGGTGCGATTACACGTCACTACTTACACAGAAAAGGTAGCGAACAAGACAAGTTGGATAAGCTCTCTGCGAAGCTGAAACCACTTTCGATTGTTGGTTTAGTCGGAACAGTGATTCTGCTGTTCGGTTTCCAGGCACAAACTATCATCGCAAACCCGGTGGATATTGTTCTGATTGCGATTCCGTTGCTGATTCAAACCTATTTGATTTTCGCTGTTGCCTACATTTGGATGAAAAAGTGGAAACAACCACATAATGTTGCTGCACCAGGGGCGATGATTGGTGCGTCAAACTTTTTTGAACTTGCCGTGGCGGTTGCTATTAGCCTTTTCGGTATTCATTCAGGGGCCGCTTTAGCAACCGTAGTCGGTGTACTGGTTGAAGTACCGGTTATGTTGTCGCTGGTCGCATATGCGAATAAAACCCGAAATCAGTTTGCGGTAGAAGTGGCATAGCCTTTACACTAATCGAAACCCACAGTCTTGCATGATGAGGTTGTGGGTTTTGTGTTTCTTGCAAACCAATATCATTCATTGTGAGCGGATCTTGGCTTGAATGACTGCTTATTGTTAAAATATTGAAAGAAATAGCCATAAAGAGAGATATGAGGTGCAATAGTCACCTTTTTTTTATTACTATTAAGGAAGAACTTTAAACAAGGGATGATAATGAGCTCAATCCACGTTTTATTACTCTGTGGCGGTGGAAGCGCCGAACACGAAGTCTCTCTAGTATCTGCAAACTATATTGAACAGCAGCTCAAGCAGATTGACGACATTACCTATACCCGATTAGAAATGAACACTGATGGTTGGTTTAATCATCAAGGTCAGCTTTGTCATCTTACCCTAGACCGTACGTTGCATCAGGGTGATGAACAACAGGCAGTTGACTACGTTATTCCATGTGTTCATGGGTTTCCTGGTGAAACCGGTGATCTACAGTCATTTTTAGATATGGCCAAATTACCGTATTTAGGCTGTGGTGCTGAAGCCAGTACCAATTGCTTTAATAAAATTACGACTAAGTTATGGTTTGATGCGCTAGGCATCCCAAATACGCCTTATGTTTTCTTGAGTGAAAACTCTGAAGAATCACATCTTCAGGCTGCAGACGCTTTCGATAAGTGGGGCAAGGTATTTGTAAAAGCAGCAAGCCAAGGTTCATCGGTTGGTTGTTACCGGGTCACTGAAAAAGAAGCACTGGCAGCAGCAGTCGATGCTGCTTTTGGCTACTCTGAGCAAGTGCTGATTGAAAAAGCGATTAAGCCTCGTGAATTAGAAATCTCTTCTTACGAATACAACGGTGAGCTAATCATTACCAAGCCAGGCGAGGTGTCCTGTCCAGACGATCAGTTCTATACCTATGAAGAGAAGTACAGCGCTGATAGCCATTCAACGACTTCGGTTGAGGCAACGAACCTGACGGAAGCACAAGTCGAAGACATCCGTGGATATGCGCGTAAAGCGTTTGTACATATGAAGCTTAAAGATTTGTCCCGTATTGACTTTTTCTTGGGTGAAGATGGCGAAATTCTTCTAAATGAAATCAATACCTTCCCAGGTATGACGCCGATTTCTATGTTCCCTAAGATGCTTGAAAATCATGGTCATACATTTAAAGGCTTCTTAGAACAAGCTATAAAGAATGCAGTGAAATAAAACACAAAGCCGGGTTATCCCGGCTTTTTTCAACCCGCAGTATACTGGCTATACTTCAGATAGAGCACGCCAGCAAAGATAACAATGATGAGGCGACACTTATTTAATGTTAACGGATGATCAAAAAAGGCAACGCTTTAAGCAGTTGCAGGCAAAAAACTATCGAGCCAGTTTGCTACTAGAAGGGATTCATCTAGAGCCTGATGAGAGTGAAAGTCACGAGAGCGTACTGGCAGAAGTTGAACATATTAATAAGCTGAAAGGACGATATGCCAGATAGATACGGGGTTGATAGAGATCCAGATTGCTACCCAAACAGTACGGTGTTGATTAATTTACTCAATATCCGTGATGAGAATAAGCTCGAAGCGGCTGAGCGAGACTTTACTCGAGTGCGTGCAAGTCACTTTGAACCTGACTTCAACAACTTCACTTTCGATTACCTAAAGCAAATCCACCAAATTCTATTTCAAGATCTCTACCCATGGGCTGGGGTACAGCGAACGGTTGATATTACCAAGGGTGAAACCCGTTTTTGCCACTGGGAAAATATTGAGCGTGAATCAAAAAAGCTATTAACTGAATTAGCCAACCAAGATCACTTATGTAATTTAAACCTAAATGACTTCATAGATAAAGTTGCATTCTTTTACTGTGAGTTGAATGTCATCCATCCGTTCAGAGAAGGCAATGGCCGTGTTCAGCGGATATTCTTTGAAATTCTGGCTATAAACGCTGGCTATGAAATCTGTTGGGAAGGGATCTGTTTGAATGAGTGGGTAGAAGCCAATCAAGCAGGGTACTTTGGCAACATGGAGATGTTACATTCGTTATTTGAGAGAATTACAACACCGATTAATTTAACTGCAGGTTACAGCGAACATTGGACAGATGAGCCTAAACGTTAATGATTATTTGCCATGCCTAGTGCACTATAACTTTTATATGATAAGTCATTATATACATACCCCCATACCATAATGATGAAATTCTACTGTTCCCACGGCTTAAGCTTAATAAACTTACTCACTTCTTTCTCGTGGCGATCAGTATTACCGACATACTGAGCAGGCATTGCTGGGCTTTTCCAGCGGCCTTGTTCTTGAATATCGATGATGGACATGCCAGCATCCGATAAATCTTTTGCTGCGCCGACGCGGGGAGATTGTCCTGAAAATAGGGAAGTGTCACCTAAGCCTAATTCATCACTGGCACGGCGAAAAATACGATATATCGAAGAATGATCTAAAGGCTTATCACCAATATTGCTATGTCGGTCTATTCGTCTAAACACAAAACCATCTGAAATCATGCCAATAACAAGCCAGCGTTGTAAGGCTTTAGAGGCAATGGAGCTCAATGAAATGGTAGTGGAGCCGACGTCTAAATCAATCAGTCCCGAGCTATGGATATATAAATTTTCCGCACAAAGAGCAGCTAGTTCGCTGCGTTTCAGCATCGCTTCAAACATTACTGCCCATATAGCCAAATCTCTGATATCTTTAGGCTTTGTTGATAGTTCAAAACTATCTAGTAACTGCTGTAGATGCTCATCTCGAAAGGGGGCTGCATTTTGGCCGTCATCGTGTTTATCAAGTTGCTGCTTTTTCATGGCCAGTCGAATCTCAGCTTTCGCACAGGGGTCACTCAAATTATGGCAGCGATGAATAAGTGATATAGTGACAACGTAGCGTTTTAAGCTTGCTAGCTTTCGAGTTTTCGCCATTTGTTCAATATAACGGTGCACTGTATCCGGCTTTGCTGGTAGCGAAGGGATATGCTCTGAACGGCAGAAAGTTAAAAAGTTATTCCAGTCATTCTTGAATGAGGTGATCGTATTCGAGGCATACTTGTTATGTGTTAGCTCATTTAGCAGCGCTGTAGATTCCAAGTGTTGACGGAAACGTTGGATGCTTTGTAAGCATTCAGCTTCATTTTGAATCGGCGGGATCTCTTTAGCCACGATATAACCTCTAGTGCACTATAATTTGTTATGTATAACATTCTAATATAGAATTCAGCACACTTCATATATAATTGTGCAAATGTATCACTAATGAGCCTTGGTAGCAGACAAACATAGGTTTGATGCTTATATTTAAGAATACTGATAATAAAGATAAGGCTCATTATGGCTCAACCAAACGAGGCAGAAATGAAAAAAAGACTGTTCCATCGAGGCCACAATATTGAAAATGCCTCAGGAGCACCAGATGGCTGGAAAACAACCATCAATGGAAACACCATTATCAGTAAGCTAACGCTAGTAAAGAAAAGTATTGATTGGTGGTATGACATGCAGACGTTTATGCCGCCCGAAAAGTTTATTGCTGTGGGTTCAACAGAGAAAACCAGCCAAAAAGTCGAGGACTACAAAGGGTTCAAGTTAATCAATGATAACGGAGAGCCTAATGGTTGGTATGTGATCCTGGGAACTAGGCTGTTAAAAGGATCGCCGACTGCGATTAAAAAGCACTTGGACTTAGTGATAGCGAAAATGCAACAAAAGTAAGATACCCAAAAAAACGCCCAGAGTAGGGCGTTTTCAATATTTTTAATAAAAACTAATCATTTTCATCGAGCTTCTCTACGTCGACCAGGTAATCACCTTCAAGCCAGTTACGCCCAATCAAGAGTTTATACTCAAGCTTGCTTCTGTCACGAAGGTTGACGGCTACTGTTTTATGCTCACCGTTCCATCCTAAGTCCATTTCCACTGCATAACGACGCTCAACACCTTGAGCATTGCGGATTTTGCTTACTTTAACGATTTTACCTTTGTATTTGGCTTCTTCGCCTGCTTCGTTGAGGGAAGTAAACTCGACGGTATGACCTAGATGATCGCGCATGTTATCACTATCACTTTCATCACCAATGACCTTGATGTCTTTAGCATGGATCGACGTTGTTGCAGCACCGGTATCAATGCGAGCAAGATAATCCATTTCTAAATCATAGACTTTGATAGTCTCGACTTGACCAACAATCGATTTCGAATCGTTACTTTTTGACTCAGCCATGGCAAGATTTGAACCCATAACAGAGAATAACAACATTGCTGGGATAAAAAGTCTTTTCACGAAAACTCCTGACTATTAGGTACAAATTGAAGGCAATATGCCATTTTTTAGATGAACGTTATATGAATTACATCGTGTTAGGCAAATTCTAGTTAATTTTTAGCAAATTACGAATATCTGAGCAGCTTTCATCAGGTGTTGTAAAGTGAAACACCTCAAAGCCCAGTGCTTTTGCCGCATCTAAGTTTTTGGGCTGATCATCAATAAAGAGAGATTCTGTTGGGTCTATATTAAAGCGTTGGCAAAGTAGTTCGAAAATTTCCGCTTCAGGCTTAATAGTTAGTTCTTTACCTGAAACTAAGCCGCCGTCAAACAATTGATATAAACCGTGGCGCTCATTCAATTTTTCAAAAAAAGCGCTACTCATGTTTGTCAGAAAGTAAGCTGAGTAGTTGAGACTAAGAACTTGATTGACTAAATCATAAGTATCATCGATGAGCTGCAGATTACTCTGGATGTGCTCGAAAAAGTCTTCCATCCGGGATTCTGGCAGATTGACGCGGGCGGCACAGCGAGGAATGGCCTCAGCCATTAGCATAGTGCCACGATCTAGCGATATCCAATCTGGGTGTTGAAGCACATGTTCGAGCAATAGGGTTTGCTCATCCTTAGAATCTGTAAAGGTTGATACGATCTTTGCAGGATTCCATTCAAACAAAACTGCACCAAAATCAAAAATTACGTTTTTTATCATATCGGTTTCCGTTACAGTACCTAGTATTGATATTATTGTGGTTCAGGTGATAAGCAAATGAGAAATCACAAGATATTACCTGGTTCACAGATCCAAGAAATTTAACGAGATAATCCCATGAACGACAACAGCCGCTTGGTATTTTCAACAGAAACTGGCCGTATTAAAGAAGACAAGCCAACTCAACAACGTCCAACGGGCGATGGCATTGTTCGTATTCAGCGCCAGACAAAAGGCCGTAAAGGTAAAGGTGTTTGTATTGTTACGGGCCTAGACCTTGAAGACTCACAACTGAAGCTGCTTGCCGCTGAGCTTAAAAAAGTATGCGGCTGCGGTGGCTCGGTTAAAGATGGCAACATCGAAATCCAAGGCGACAAGCGTGACGTAATCAAAGCTGCGCTTGAGAAAAAAGGCCACACAGTGAAACTGGCTGGCGGTTGATAGCGTAGCCATTCGCAACAAAAAGCCCTGAGTATTGCTTGGGGCTTTTTATTGGATAATTTTCACTATAGCAAACTGACACACGCATCTTGCGCAAGGCATTTTGCTAATATGCAAATTATCTACTTTATGGTAAATAAGCATTACTGTTAAATGGTGCGAAGTGACACTGTAATCGCATGGCAAAATAAAAGTAACTGCGTAAAGAGTGGGTTGGAGTAGAGATAAGCCAGGAAAGTGATATTGTTAGTTATATACCCCATTTAACATAATATACATAATACGTACTGAGGTGTCTTTTTTTAACATTCGATTAGGACGTTTGTGTCAGCTTGGAAACTTCACTTTAAGGAGTCTCAAAATGCTTTGGAAACAGTTAATTAAATCAACACCTGCTGCTTTTTATCTTCTTCATCTTTCGATAACGTCCTATGCCCACAAACGTTCGGTCTCGTCCGGTTTATCTTGTTGGCTAGGTTTTATCGGCGTGCTCTATCAACCAGCGTTTGATTAATCGGAAATAACTTTTATAAACGATAAATTTTGCGAGGCACATCATGCTACATGAATCCTTCGTCAAGCTGTTCTGGCGTCACTTTGAAAACATCGCTGAGGCTTCCGCGTGGTTCCACGTCCGGCCAATTACTGTCAAACGATGGCTTACGGGTAAAATCGACGTTAACCCGATGGCCGAAAAACTCCTGTTGATCCGTGCCCGTGGCTATCTTCCCGATGATACCCGCTGGCAAGGTTTCCGGGTTGATGAAGACCGCTGCATCATCATTACCCCCGAGGGTCGCCAATTCAGCCCAAAGGAATTGGACTCTTGGGCCATTCGTTATGATCGCTACCATGCGTTAAGCCGGATGTATGAATTGGACTATGTCCCCGTGCGAACCAATGTGGTGACACCATTGCCGTTCCGTGGCGGCCGTCGTCTAAAGCAGCCTCGGGAAGAAACGATCACCAAAGACAAAAAGAAAGCCTACCGCAGAGCGAAGGAAAAAGCGGATGCCAAGAAACAAGCATCAGCTCCCTAGCCTTTGTTCAGGCGTAAAAAAGCCCGCGTTTGCGGGCTCAAATTATTATGCGACCATTTCCTGCAGTCGGTTTTTAACATCACTAAAGTCAATTTTATCTGTGAAATTGTAAACACTATTTCTAATAGTCTTATGAGTAAAACCATCTTTCAACCGGTATAAACACTTATCAAATGCTTCAACTGCACAGTATTGGCAAGTTTCTACTCCGTGTTCATGACAGTTTCCACTTATATTTTTTAAAGCATTTTCTAGCTCAAAGCAATATAAGAATATGAGCCATTTTCCCCGTACGAACCTTTTCATAGAAGAAAGTTCATTTGATAAACCTAGCTGTTGTGCGAATAATAACAACTCTTCTTCTTTACTATTAACACCAGTGATGACATCATTATTTTTAATAAACCTCCCTATTGGGAATGAATACTTTACTAATGATTCATAATTACTATCCACAGCTCCTTTTAAAGCCTCTAAAGAGAGTAAATATAGCACCTTCAACCTTTCAGCTACACTATTGAAAACAACATCTTTAGTATCATCACTTATTAAATTTTCAGTGGTTCTAGTTGATAGCTTTAAAATTTCACCTACTATTTCATTAGTACAGAAGTAACTTTCAATAGAGTAATATTTAAGATGAAAAATGAAGTCATTATTTGGAACTTCATTTCTAAAATCGCAAACATCTTTATCAATAATTCCAACTATATAATTCCTATAATTAAAAGCTGAGGTGTTTACTAATGAATTAACATCATCCATTGCGTCCTTAACACCTTGACACCCTTCAACATAATCATCTATATTTTCGACAGCTATAACGTTAAAGCTAGAGTTTACATCATTCTTTATTACATCATACACCTCAATATCATCTACACCTTCAACAATAACTGCAGGCGTACTATTCATAATAGCTTCAGCTAAAATTTCATTGATAGTAAAACGCACTACAAGTTACCTGCAAAGTCTGTGTCTAAAGAGCAAAGATAATGAATATCATTGTTTACAATCGCAGGGCTATGCGAAGCTACAATGATTTGAGTTTTAGGTATTAATGACTGAATTAAAGAGATTAACTCTCGTTGCCACTTCATGTTTAATGAAATTTCAGGTTCGTCAATAATCACAACATCTCTATTACTACCTTCAAAAAGGATTAGTGATAAAAATGTTAGAATATGCCTCTCGCCACTTGATAATTCATTTAAACCATGGTTGTCAATGCCAACTTTAATGTAAACTTCATGCTCATTTACTATTAGCTCTTTATGATTTATTAGGTACTTATTAAATGTATCAACCAATTTATTGACTGAATTCAATATTAACTTTTCAATTTTCAACTCATCCATCATATTTAAGAAAAGTTTGCATAGTATCGAATTTGCTCTTATCTTTTCAATGTCTTCATCAGAATTTAGGTTGGATAAAATCTCTATAACAGTAATTTTAAATTGATTATCGTCACCATCATCCAGAGCTTCAATCATTCTTTCAGAGTTTTCGATCAAAAGTGCTTCAAAATCATCAGGTATATTAACATTATTAGACTGTGGCTCATTATCAATATCTATCACCATCGATAATGTATCAAATAGTGCGCTTTGTATTCTTTGCGTGGCCATATAACGAGCCAAACGGTATTTTTCAACCATTAGCTGTTCAATATTTTCAACGTGAATGTTTTGAATATCTAAATGCTGTTTTTCGAACTCTAGTTCATATTCAATACGGCTATGCTTAGATTGTATATTAATAAGAAACTTAGATAACTCACTAACAAAGTCACTAACTGGTATCTGATTGTTTAAATATGCTCTTCGCCTTGGATTACGAAAGAACTCAAATATATATCTAGGTTGAATTTTTGTCGTGGTACTATCAACACCACGATTTACGCCAAGAGATAAGGACTTCGTGCTTGCAAGTTTTGAGTCTAAAAACTCTGACCAATCATATTCATTGTCTTGATTTTCAAAATCACTTCTAGAAACTCTTACTATTTCTTGTGAATTATTATAACTATATTCAATGAAAACTGTTTCAATGTTATTTTGAATTAAAATATTTTCTTCTTGCGCGAGAATAGAATGTAAGATTTTTAAAAATGTTGTCTTTCCGCAACCATTTTCTCCAAATATTATGGATACATTAGAGCCCGATAACTTAGCATCGAGTATGGCTGTTGGAGATTTAAAACCTATAATCTTAACTCGTTCGATTAACAACAATTTAACTTTTCAACCTGTGTTTAAACTTTATCTGTATAGTACATATTAATGTATGATCGAGCAAACAGCAGTGACTTCTTTTGTATACATAAGCTAGATCACATCCTGAAGTTTTTTTCTAACTCAAGTTTCATGATTCGCTTTTCATGTTCAGATAAAACCTTCTTCAATTCATTTAACACTAATTCATGTGCTTTGACCGATCTAAAGAGTAAATAACATATGATCAAAGTAGGAGGTGTTACCCCCAATTCACTGAACAATTTGATCAACTCTCCCACACAAGCCCCCTAGCCTTTTTCCCGGCGAACCGTGTCGAACAAGCCAATAAACATCGCGGCAATCACAGGAATTGTGCCGCCCAATTGCGCCCCGGACTCACCGACTGTCACGGTAACTAATTCGCTATTGCCTGTTAGCAAACCAACGGCAGCACTGCCAAGTAACATCAAGCCAGTCTTGGTACTGGACTGTTTCAAATCAATCATAACCATCCTTTTTTACGAAGAAATTTGAGTGTGTACGCGCCGATAACCATGCCTGCAACGCTGAGAGTTACAGAGGTAACGCTTTTCTTTGTCATCATGCCAATGTGACTCCTTTCATTACGTCATTGATTGGATACTGGCGGCCGACTTCCATCCGGGCCATGGCCTGAATGAGTACGGCAGCTGTGTTATCGTTGGTCGCATCCAATGCCTGGTACTTGTCGTAACCCGTCCAAGTCGCCACCATATTGGCGTAATGATCACTGTCGTTTTCATGGCTTGGCGCAAACGTATGGATAATCTCGTTGATGGTAGTGATCCCGCGTTTTTGGTAGCTACGCAAGATACGAGCAGCAGCACGGAAGCCCCATTTATCCTCTTCGAAAATCACAAATCGGCCATCGCTGGACACTTGGCCGCGCCAGTTGTTGTGCTTGTTGTACTCGATATTCAGCGGATTGTTGTTGCGAATCCCGCGTGGTTTTCCGGTTGTCATGTCTTCGGTCATCCCTGTGTTATTGGTGGGTTGGCGTGGCTGGTTATCTGAAATAACCAGCCCTTTGCGGCTGTTAAGCCATAACAGCACCATGGCAAGTGCTATTAGCCATTTCATAAGCGGTGTCCACTATGCGTATGGTGATTGGTAATCAACCAAGGTATCGAATGCGCATGTACCGTCAGGGTTAAAGAACCCTACTTTTTGCGGGTACGATGTCAGCTTGGCGCAAAGTGCATACGTCAAACTTTCAGATGCATCAACCATGGTCATTGTGGTTTGGTTTCCGTCGATGATTTCACTCACTGCATTGGTTGCGCCTTTGTAGGTGTTGTCCCACGTATCAAGCCAACAAACTCGGAGCGTGGCATGATTGGAACGATTGTCTGTTAACCCCGTAAAACGATCAGTGTTCGTAGAATAACCCGCTTGTAATTCTGTTTGGCTTACCGTATCCAACACATGAAATTCATCGTTATGACTAGAGGGCCACACTGTCGGCAGTATCTCGGGATTTTGCTCATCATTGAAAAAAGCAGCAGCCCAGCCAATCACCAAACCGTCAGCACCATTACCGTAATCTTGCTGGACGTCATAAAACGCTAAGGCATAACTTTTGTTGCTATTAAGGAGCAACCCGTCTTTACGTAAGATGAAATGATTCGCTTCATATCCATTGAAGGATTCACAAAATACGACATCTTCAATGTCACCCGTAGATGGGTTCAACTCGACTAAGCCCCATTTACAATGACTGCCAAAGCGAACCGATGCAGCTACCGTGACGTATTCATTGCGCACACCGTATTTCATATCAATGGTGGTTTTTCGTTGAGGGGTAAAGTGAGCTAATGCAACGGCTTGGTATGCGAAACCATGAAAGACCATGGCAGCTTTCACGCCTTCAGGTTCACCGACCGTCACATAGTCACGATTGAATACATTAGCTCCGCGGTGATCAACACGTACCCCGAATGAGGAGCTGTAGCTGTTGTCATAACCAACCGCTTCACCGCCCCAGCCAGCCGGAAACATGGCAGCATTAGACGCCGCCTCGTTGAATGCCGAACTATCAAACGCATTCGCTTTAGGCGCAAACATAGCGGTAGTGTTGAATGCCGGGTAAACCGTTGGGGCAAGAAAATCACCGTTATGAATGAGGTTCACAATGGGTTCACCACCAAGCAGCTTTTCCAATGCAGCCAACCTATCAGCGCCTTGCTGTAATTCATCGGCTAAGAACTCCACCTTGTTTCGCGGATTACCTACAGGTAAACGCTCTCGCACTGTTTTGTCTGTCATCGTATGACCTCGATAATTTGGATTGTGTCACCGTCGATGCCTGAAAAGCTCAAGGCTGCGGTGGTTTCAAGTTTGAGTTGTTCGCCAGCTGCGAGGGTCCAGCCAGCACCGAGCATAATGGTATCGGTGTTGGTTAAACTGGCTTTTAGCAAAACGTGACAGCGTGACGTATTGGCCGTTAGCTCGGCTATGCCTTCGGTAATGCTCAATACACTTACCGCCATGTTCTCACCACCAACGGGTTTAGTGAGCATCGGCGTGGTGGCGTAAACGCGAACCGCTTGCCCGCTTTCGAATTTCACCCTTGGCAATTCTGTTACAGCGACTTGTTGCCCTTCAGACAACGACACAGCCGGGAGATGTGACACGGTCACTGACTGATTTGGCTCAAGTTGAATCTTGGGTAATTGCGATACCACGACTGCTTGCCCATCGACTAACGCCACCCGTGGTAACTGTCCGATATTGACTTGCTGATTGGGTGACAGGGTCACTGTTGGCATTTTGGTTACAGCGACTTCTTGCCCATCTGTCGGCGGAATGTATTGGCCGTAGCCACAAATGATGCTGACCTCGCCCGCTTCACCCATGTTCTCGACGGTAATACGTCCGGTTAATTCCGGGTCGAGAATTTGCGCTCCTGTTTCGAGCCGGTAATCACCCCGCTCAGTGGTGATATTCACGGTCTCGGGACACGATTCGACATAGAGAAACTCACCGACAGCATGGAATTGCGAACGCTGGCGCGGCTGCATGGTTTGATAGAAATTCATCGTTTACCCCCAAACATCATGATCGCCATGAATGCCATTACCAAACCGACAACAATGGTCATCTGTCGGCTAGTAGCCACTTGTCCGCCATCGGATTGCATCCCGGCCAAATCTTTGAGTGCTGCCAAGCTCTCACTATTCTGGGCGGCTTGGTTGCCGGCCAATCCCGCTAACATTTGCAGGTTTCCGTGGTGTGCCTGACTAACTTCATCAATCGCGTGATTGCTCACCTCGGCATTGAATGCCATGGCATCCCGACCAAAATCCATGGCTTCACTGACTGAATGCTCACCCATGGCCAATGCTGATTCCGTCACATCAGCCATGCTCCAAAGCGCTTCTTCTGTCACATCAGCATTGCTGAGTAATGCCAGCTCCGATAAATCGGATGCCCGTTGCATTGCGCCGTGGTCAGTCATTCTGACGTTGATGTTGGAATCATTGACGCCTGATAACATCAAACCATTGTTATCACCACTGGCCGCTGCCGAACCACTGACGTTATTGGTGTTCGTCGTGGTATGGGTGGTGGTCGTGGTGGTGTTACTACTCTTACTCTTCCCGCCCATAATCTGCCTTAATCATCAAAAATCCGTCTTCGTCTTTGCCGTCATCGAACACGGGCAAACCCATCATGCGAAAGAACCGCAACTGTGCAGGCCGCTGGGTATGGCACCGGATATAACGACACCCCAACTGTCGACCATATTCAAACGTTGCCAGCGTCCCGGCTTTTAGCTCCCCAGCAAGCCCAACAACGACAAGCTCCAAATCACCACTGGGATATTGCTCAACCCGAAGCAAAGCGAATGAATCGCCTATTCGGTACACGGCTTCACGCCCTGCCTGTACTTCGCGTATAGCTTCGCTGGCGTAATCCCCCAATGCCGGAGCTAGCTTGGGGAATGCTTCGCTCCATTCACACGCTTCAAGGTTCATTTCTTCACCATGATGTAAAACACGGCAACGCCTGCCAGTAGAAGTGCCCACGTTGGAATGCCGTTGTTACTCCCCATGTTGATTGAACCGCCTTTGAAGCCTGATTCAGTGCTGGTTGAATTGCTGTTGGTCGTGGTACTGGTAGCGGTGGATGGCCCTGCCGAACCACCTTGCAAACCACCGCCACCCGTTAACGAAGTCATTGCACCAAACATGTCTTACCTCCGTTTTGATACGCTGGTTGTTTTCAGCTCTGACACACCTTCACGCTTTGCTAAATTGCCTTGTGCATTTTTCGCTGAACTTGCACCACCGCTCATGCCTGACTTACCCGATGAACGCCCGCCTTTGCCTGTGGTTGGCCGTGTAGGTCGAGCAGTAACGCGGCTCGGTTGTTTCCTTGAACGACGTAAGCGATTCGGACGACTGACCGCGCCACTGGCTTCGGGTTTAGACGTTGTGGTATTTGGCTTACTGACTTTATTTGCAGGCTTTGGTGTTGGTAACTTCCTATTGGCACTGCTTGCCTTTGAATAGCCGCCCATTGCTGCCTCCCTCAATTATTAATTGGTGGACAGTTTCCGTTGTGCTGTTGAATGCCCTTAGCTGTTCAACTTGCTCAAATCCGAACTTGCCCAAAATCCGCCGCATCCCTTTGCGGTAGGTGTGATAGGTGATCACCTCATAGCCGCAGGAAGATACCCGGTCTATGATGTGGCTTGCTGCCTCGACTAACCCGGCTCCAGTCATCGCAATAATGTGATAGTTGCCGTCCTGAACCTGTCCAATGAACCATAACCTCACGCCTTTGCCTGTCAGCATGTAATAGCTGGCTTCCTTGGCACAAACCGATGCTTTGACGTCAGCAAATTCAGCCTCGGGATTATCCGAAGCGGCATACGCAGGTTTGATTTGGTCAAGTTGGTTGAGAAAGTCCGGGGCGGATGGCCGGATTAGTCGAAACTTCATTACGCCTTTTTCCCCATCACAATGTCATAGAGCCACAGCGCCATGACCACTGCCGCCAGAATGCGTACCGTTCGCCCGATTTTTTCGCTGGTAAACATGCCCGTGACATATCCAACCGTGCCCGCCAGTAGCGGCCAAAATAGAAAAGGCATTATTTCCCCCTAAGCAGAATGACCAAGGCCAACAACGCAATACTGCCACCCATCAACATCATGGAAGTATTGCTTGGCGCCATGGTATAAATCGGCTGGCCTGTTGGCTGTTGCGCTGGCTCTTGGCGTTGCGGCGTGCGGTTTTCTTCCGGTGCTGCCGAGACCACTTTATTAGCCTCATTATCGAACCAAGAATTTAACCAGGCTTCGCCACCATCGCTGGCGGTATCCCAGATCCCCCCCAGTGTTTCACCTACAGAATCAAGTAGACTCATTGCGCCTCCTTAGCCCTTGGTTGGCAATGCGTTCACCTGTTCAACGGCTTCAATGATCACCGGTACGCTACCCACTTTTGACTTATCCAGTTCAAACGCGAGTTGGCTGCGGGCGGCAGTATTCAACATGCCATCAGCACCAAAGCCGTAACGGATGAAATCGAGGCTGAACCACTCAGGGTTTTGCTCTTTCTTGGCCTGCGCCAAGTCATACGCGTTGTCATCTTTGGTGACGTTCATTTCTTCGAAGCTGTCACGCAGTACGCGAACGCGATCAATTGAGTTATCGAGGAAGTGAATGCGCTTGAGGTTCAGTGCCGGACTGCGTTCGGAAAAATCAAACGGCGTGCGGCCTGTTGCCGAAGCAAACCAAGTCAGCTCATAGATACGTGGCATGTAGTAACGTACCGATTGTGCTGGCAGTACATGTGCACGAGCGCGGATACTAGGCGCTGTGGTTCCGGCAGATTTTGACTTGAGGGTGATATACACAAACCAGATTTCCCCTGCCAAGGTGACAAGATCAGTTTGGCGTACACCAATTTTGGTGCGCAGCGTGGCATCACCAAAGGAAATGACATAGCGCCCGTCTTGGGCGTAGTTCTTGCGGTGGGCTTGCAGCTTAACCAGCGTTTCGCCTGTTACATTGATTTTGGCCGAACCATTCAGCGACACTTCAACACGTTCAATGTCGGTGGGATCAGTAATATCCGTTACCAGTTCAATGCTGTGATACGTTGGGCCCGAGACCAGACGCAGTGACGCACGGTTGCCCCAACCTACACCCTCAACCGGGTCTAGTTCTTTGGGACGTGGCGCGAATGGGGTTTGCACTAATTCCATAATGCTCCCCTTAACCGATCGCGTCTTCAACGGCATCAACGTTGTTCGATGCCCAGACAACCGCGCCAGCTACCATTAACGCGATCACGCCAGTGATCACATAGCCCTTAGTTTTTGCACTCATGATGTTTGCTCTCTGTTGGTTAACAAAAGTTCCCCAACAGGAAAGCAAGCGATTTGGTTTTAAGGCAAGCACAAAAAAGCCCGCTAAGGCTATAGGTTAGCGGGCTTTGAATAGTGTGACTTGTTTTGCAAAACTTATAATTAGGGCAAACTTAGTACATATATTTGAAAAGTTTATGTGTTTACCATTTACGTTCAAAATTGACTCTTACGACTCTAGAAATGTATGAATTTAGCCCATGACCTTGCTGAGCAAGAGATTTCATTTGTTCAACAACCCCCGCTCCCGGCTTTTGGTTGGAATATAAATAGTGTCTCCACCTGCCTGACATAAACTTAACTGTTATTGAGTCAGCAGTAATTTCGTAAGACTCAACGTTAGAGTTTCCATTCAAGTTTCTATATGGTGTCATATGATCAGCTCTCTTACTCTGAATGATTTTGTTTTCCAAAAAGCCCATTCATTATGCAACATTACTCATTTCGCAAATGAGAAGCAAACCTAAATTTCCGCAGAAATCTAACTGTTTTATATTGACAATTTACCACTGTATTTTCCCTTTTCTCCACGCCTTCCCGTCCTGCAAAACATACTCAAGCTTCTTAAGCTTGGTAATCTCAATCGCCAGTATCCCCGTCTTCTGCTGCAAATACCGCGCGCTATCATCTGCCTTTTGCATCATCACACACGCGAATTGGCAGTTATCAATGATGGTTTTCGATACCTCCTGCCCACGCTGGAACATGTTGATGGAGTGAAGACCAAACTTGCGCCCTAGCCTCAAGATTTTGCCATGGTATCCCGTCGCTTTGCCCGCGGTGCTGGTATGCTCGGCCACTTCTTCGCAAATCACCTTTAATGGTTTTTTTTGCTTGCCGTTGCCCATGCCCCAAACGACCATGCAAAACTTGTCGAAATCCTCCTCGGTGGTTTCGTGGTTTGGGTAATACGCGATCTTAAAGCCTTGGTTGGTTTTACGTCCGGCAATCAAGGCGGCGGCAAAGGCTTTCAAGCTGGCATAGCTGCGAACCTTACGCCCGGCCAATAGCCCTTCGTAATCCCCAAGCGGATCAAAGATGGCGACTTGATCGGTGGGCTTGATAAACAGCTTTTTGGCTGCGGAGGTTTTTCCGCAGCCAGACATACCAACCACATAGACATGATGATTACTCAGCGCGTTGTTTTGGTTGATAGGTTGTAGTTTCAAGCGGCCTCCTGCTGCTGATCATCATTAGCGGCCTGCTTCGCTTTCTTGGCAAGTTCAGCATCTTTAATCTTGAGGCTACGCACCTGCATATAGCTAGATAGCCCAAGCATCCCAATGGCAGCGACGGCCATTATTTCATCCATATACTTAGCTAGCCAAGGTGGCGGATTACCGCCGTATTTCACGATAAGCGGTGCTATTTTTTGTGCTACGTTTTCAGCTTGTTGTGGATCAAATTCAAAGTTATGGTGCACCATGGTTTTCATGGTCTGCTCAATCGTCATCAAGCCCACAAACACCATCGCTCCAGCGGCTTGGGTTTCTATCTCTTGTTGCTGCACTTTGGTATCGGCAACGGCTGGATCAAAGTCTTCATCTAAGCTATTGATGAAATCTTTCTCGTCTTGCTCGTTGTGGGCTTGAATTCCTTCATTGCTATTCAGCTCGTCATCATTGGCGGCTAGTTGTTCGGTTTCCATATCGACTCTCTCGGTTTGTTTTGGTTAAAAGCGGGCTATCATCCCGCCAGTTAAAGCACCAAGCACCACGCCCGCTATGACTGATTTCCAACCGGAAGGCTTCGAATCCGATTGGGCTTCTTGTTCGGGTTCGCTTTGGCTTGGTTGCGGTTCAGCTTTGGTTACTGGTTGTGTAATTTCGGTATCCAGTTCGGTTAATTCCGGTTCAACGTTTGGCTCGTCTTCGGTTTTCGATGCCACTACTAGCACGGTTTGTTCGGCTTGGTGTAACGCTTCAAGCGTTGGGTAATGCAACTCAAACCGTGACTGCCAGAATTTTCCGGTTTGCTGGTTAGTTCCGCAGTCGTCACAAATCGCATACAGGTACTTGGAACGTTTCCCCCTTGCCCGGTGAATGGTGCGGACGTTGCCGCACTCACATCGATTAACCCCTTCGACCTTGTTGGCCGACGCACGAGCGGGCATTGATTCAGCCATGTTTCCCCCTTTGCTCTAATTCCATAAGTTTGTTGTTTACGCCTTGCATCCAGACCAGCACCAAACGGAGTGGTGACATGATTTTGCCTGCGAACGGGTTTTTCTCCGCCTTGGATACTTCGCCCTTGAGTTGGTCTGTGATTTGGTTCAGTTCTTCCATTTGATAGCGTCCTTTACGCAGCTAATTGCTGATTTTGATACCATTCGAGATCAGCTTTGGCGGCTGACACATGGAGTTCGGTGGGTTCTTCCCTGTTTGGAGCAAGCGGGTCATTCAAGACAGATTTCCAATAAGCCTGTTTGAGTAAAAAGCCTTGGTACTGTTGGCCGTACTCTCGTTGGGCTATCGCTCGGGCTTCGGAAACGTTTTGGTGATAATCGAGATCATCATCTTTGGGCAGCATGGACCATCCTCGGGCACCTGCTGCCCAAAGCAGAAAATCATAGGCTTTGTCTTCGGCCTGTTCGCCTTCGAATGACAAGCAGAACCGGTTCTTAGTGCTGGCATGAATGCCACGGGCTTTGATTTGGTTATTGATGGCTTGTTGTTGGCCTTCAAGCCGAACAATTAAGGCGGTTAATTTTTGGATTGCAGCCTTGGGGCGTTGGGCTTTTTTCGCTATAGCTTTGGCCTTAATAGCGCGTTCTTTCTGCTTATCCAAACGGTAAAGGCTGCGCTGTAATGGCTTTTTCCAATGCTCTAACCGATAGCCACATTCTTTTATGATCGCGGCCATGTTATGAGCTTCAAAATTTGCCAAGCAATCCCAACCGGGGGCGCGACTGCAACGGGCAATGTTATAGCGGTTGCCTTTGATTAGCCCTTGGTCGGCGTTATCACCTTTAGCGGCATAGCCAACGGCTTTGATTATGTATGAACCTGCCGCTTTCGGTTGGCGGATTCGCTCTAAATGGGCGAACCCGTTACCCCAAATACCCTCTAAGCGTTCAGACCAGGCTTGGAAATATTGCTTGTCTACTTTCCAATTCATGATGAGGTGAACGTGCGGATTGGGTTCACCATCTTCATTGGCTGGACACTCGGCTACCCAGATGTAATGGAACGGGTTGGCAATGCCATCGAGTTCGAATGGTTCGGCATCAGCATCAATCCCATGCCAGCCACGCTGGAACATCTTTTTGATGCCATCCAGAAAGCGGGATACTTCACGGCCTAACGTGGTGTCACCACCAAAGATGGCATTCCGTTGCTCAGGGGTGAAAGTCAGAGTGAGAAAGGTGGTAAATCCGCTTTCACATGCAGCAACATAGGCACCCGATTCGAAAATCTTTGTTACTGCACGTTGGGTCAGTTTTTCGGTGTAGCGCTCCCCGCTTTGTGGATCTGGCGCATCACCCGGACGGGTTTGGGTATGGTGCAAAATACGGAAACTGCCCGACCATTCACGATGCATCAACCGGACAGAAGATAAACGCTTGTCCGCAGGCGCATCAGGTAGATCATACAGGCGGTCATGGTTGTAGTGGGACTCGGTGCTGTCCAGTTCGATATCACGGCGCTGTGCCTTGCGAAGCCTGCCCACACGGCTGGATATATTAACCACTTTCTGGTGTGTCGGACTTTTGCGCCCTTGGACAAGCCTATTGTCTCCGTCACTTCGTGCCGCCGCTTCGCGGGCATGTTCGGCGAATAATTCGTGGCCTTGCTTGGCAATTCCTTTAGTTTTCACATAGTGAAATTGGGCGAATTGATTGAGTTTTTGCTGCTCGTTTTTTAACCACTCGGCAGAATTGGAACCAAAAAAACCAGCTTCATGGCTGGCGATATTCTTTTGGGTTCTGTCATGTGGCTGAACGGCGCCAGCTACATACAAGAGATCGTTTATGGGGAGCATCAAAGCCCTCCCATTTCTATCACTGCCCGCCGAAACGAAACGTAGATACGGCGAAACTCAGCGGCATCATTGAGAAAGAACGCTGAACCTTCCTTATCACCCATTCTTTGATGGTGCCTCACCATTTTCATGGAGTGCTGCCATTCAACCAATGCGTGTTTCGCCATGAAATCGGCGGTTACGGGCTTATCCAATGGAATAGTAATTTCGTGTAATGGCATAGAAGAAACCGCCGCCCCCGAAGGGGCTTTGGTTGCTTGCTTAGGGATAAGGTTTAAATTAGTCATGGTTGCCTCCGAGCTGCTCATTAACCGCAAGTATTAATCTGCGTGTAATTTCACAATCGGCCATTGCACGATGGGCTTTCAAGTCCGAAATATCAATACCTTGCTGAATTGCGGCGTTTGTCAGGCTTTGCCATTTGAAGTTGCCGTGGTGTGCATTCCACTCCCCAAAAAACTCGGCATACCATTCCATCACGCATTGCGCTTTGAATGGCAGAAAATCAATGCCGTAACGTTTGAGGCTCTGGCGAATTAATCGAACATCAAAGGCAGCGTTATAAATCAGAACATCACGGCCTTTTAGCTCTTGGGCTAGTTGTTTGTAGATTACCGGGAATGTTGAAGAACCTACTAACATGCGATTAGTGATCCCATGGATTGCCATTGCTTCACCGGGCACTAGCTGTGCAGGCATCACTAAGGTATCCAACAATGGCTTACCCGTTTTCGCTTCCATTACCGATATCTCTACGATTTCGGCAAAGTCATTTAGGCCAGTCGTTTCAGTATCCAGAATGACTGCATTGTCTAGGCTAATAGGTTTCATGCTAATGCCTCCTTGCGCTTAGTAATGGCATCAAGCAATCTTTGCGACTGCTGAAACTCTGGCTTTTGACGACGAACCATCACAGTAGCTGCAGCGGCTTGAGCTTTAAACAAATCATCGATATCAATGCCGTCAAGTCCATAACGGTAGGCCATTCGTATCGCATCCAGCGAATAATCAAGAGGACAATCAAACCCTTGATATCTATCTAAAAGTTTTGCTCTGCTAATGCGCGTGGCTTGATAGAACAATTTATATAGTTCTTTATGAACATTCATCGTGCACCTCCTGCCATCAAATCACGGTTATATTGATAAATGGCTAATTCCTTGAGGTACTGGCTGTGCTCCTTGGCACGTTGCTTGGTGGTTTTGAAACCAAACTTCTCACGCAATTGACGAACGGTAGCGAGTGATCTTTTTGTTAGTTCGGGTTTTGGGTCTGAACACCCGGCCATATCTGGACAGGGTCGATGTATTGGATTGTTAGTTGTTAAGTTTGAAGTATCCATTTGCTAGTATCCCTATAAGCAAGTTTCTGCATAACGTGGGAATAGATTACTAGCAGTTTCTTGTTAATGACAACAGGCTGTTGCGGTAGGAAATGACATTTTGTTCGCCTATTATTTAACAATCAAAAGGTAAAAATAGCGCTACTTATGACTTACACAATTGAATTACTTAACATGGTGAAAGCTAGGTATAAACTGGGCTCAGACTACCAACTAGCTAAGAAATTGGGAGTAAGTACCGCCAGAGTAAGTAACTGGATGAAAAGAAAGTCTCACATGGATTGGGACATTGCATTCCAAGTGGCTGATTTACTTGAAATTGATGATCAAAAAGTTGTTTACCGACTATTAAAAGATATATATGAAAACCCCCGCCTTATCAACGTGTTAGATGAACAAAGCACTGCATAAATGCCTTTCAGGCATTTGACCACACTATACATAATACGCACTGAGGTTGTGGCCACAAAGCTAAAGTGTCTCTTTTCTACAAAGTGAAAATGTCCTGTTTTTCCTATAATGATAAAGAGATTTTACGCCTGAGCGCTATCCGTGATGTGTGCGAACATCGTATTCATCGTTCCGATGCTGCACGTATCCTTTCTCTCAGCGTTCGCCAGGTACAACGTTTAGTGACACGTTTTCGTGAATTCGGTGCCGCTGGCCTTGTCCATCAACGCCGAGGGAAACCGTCTTCGAATAAAATTAACGACAGCATTCGTTACCGTTGCCTAAGTTTGCTCAATCAAAAATACCCAGACTTTGGTCCAACGTTAGCCTATGAAAAACTCACCGAGCATCATGACATTTCAATTTCATTGGAGACGCTACGCCAATGGATGATCGCTGATGGTCTTTGGGTTCCCCATGCCAAACGCAAACCGCGAGTTTATCAACCTCGTCAACGGCGAGATTGTCAGGGAGAACTTTGACGGCTCCCACCATGACTGGTTCGAAGGCCGCAGCTCTAAATGCTGCTTGCTGGTTTATATTGATGATGCCACTGGCCGCCTAATGAACCTGCGCTTCAGTGAAACTGAATCAGCCTTCGATTATATGGTGGCGACCCGTGAATACCTTGAACAACACGGTAAACCCACAGCATTCTATAGTGATCGGCATGCGGTCTTCCATGTCAGCAAGCGCGATGCCCACACTGAACGCTTAACCTGTTTGGTATGAAATGAAAAGAAAGCCCGCATTTGTATCGCGGGCCTATTGATTGTTAAGCTTCGTTCAGGCAAACCAACGGTACAGAGAATTGCTTACTCTTTTCGGCAATCTTTGACGGCGGTAGCGACTTCTTATCTGAACTCGTTTTATAGTCAATATTGGATTCATTCAAGAAGATCGTAAACATCGAAGACTTAATAGACTCTTTCTTATCGTCATCTTTAACTAAACCAATAACCCCACCATTTTCAGCAATTACAGGTCCACCGACGTTACCTCCATCAACCGCATTGGTTGTTTTCATGAATCTAACATCGTTATTACTTCCTGACACGGAACTAATGATGCCGTCAGTGATTTTTCCTTGGTATGTTGGTGTCTTAGCGTTCACAACATCGGAAAGAACGTAGCCATAAGTGTATGTACGATCACCTTGTATAGTTTGCTTATTAAGGCTAATTGTGGCGTAAGATTCATTTGGTGTGAGTGCCTTAAGGACCGCAATTTTATTTACTTTGTCCACACTCACAACTGTTGCTTCAAGTAACTGACCCGATCGCTCGTAGTTGATTTTTGAACACCCATCAATGGTTTTACTTGTCGTCAAGATATTGACTTGATTAATAAAAAATCCAGAACCTTTCTTGTCTAGGTTAGCTTTATATACAGTACCTTGAGATATGATGTTGTAATTGTTAACAGTTGAGTTGGTAGATGATGGTGTAACCGCCGTTTGTGTTGTAATTGGATTTCCATTAACTTCCGTTACACTACAGTTATTTCCACCTGAATCAACACAGGTTTTCTTTGCTAACTTCATTGCTTCTGTTGTTGTTGGTGCCCCCCAAGCAGCGCCAGCAACACTGTTTGTACCAATCGCGAACGCTTTGTTATTTGGCTTAGCTCTGTATTGATTATAAAGGTTATCCGCGCTGTTTCCTGTTGTTTGGCAACCTGCCATCAGAGCAACCGACATTGCGACAATGCCATATTTGAATGATTTATTTTTCATTATTGTCCACATGTATATATGAGAGTCGCACTATAAAACCAAGTGCATTTCGACGCGATAATATCATGTTTAATAACGATTAAATGTGGCTATTATCAATTTACATCGGTTTTATCATCGAGCTACAAGTTTACGAATTCATTTCCCATGCTGTGCTAGCGTCTGCTGAGTTCTCCCACATAAGTCCCCTAGCCTTTCATAGCCTGAATCAGCACAGCAGCACAGCAGCACAGCAGCACTAATATAGTTGGACGCATCCAATGTCTGAAAGTGACAACCATGTTGTCGTAATAGCTGTTGTTGTTTTCATGCTTTTTCTAGCAGAAGAATCTTTGCTGTGATCACCAACCCACGTCTACAGTTGGTAGTTATAAGTCAGTAAGTTTAAGTGTTACTATTCATGACCTTACAGGCATCAGACCAAGTTATTGAAGTATCGTCCTTTAAGCACTTAGGGAGATTGCAAGCCCGTTTTACTATTAAGGTAAACAATGAAAAAGTTCATTATCGCGTCTGTTCTTGCTTCTACTCTTTCGGGGTGTGTGGGTACGAGTAAGGACATCTCGCAATTTACACCGATTACAAAAACGATTATCGGCGATGCTTATACTGCGTATGAAGCTTCTAAGGTATGTGCGAAAGAGCTCTTCTTTGTACCCTCTAAAGATCATCAGTTCATCTATTTATTCGATGAAACGCAATCTTGGGCATTATCGTTTCATTCCGACGTAGCGCTGAGTACAGGTGTTAAGAGGTTTACAGCACAGATGAGTACAAATGTAGAAGACGAGAAGATACATGTAACAATTGATAATCCATTGCTAGTTGGTGAAAACGAGAAAGACACGAGCGAAATACTGAACGACAAATATGAAGCAGAGCTACTCGAAGACAAGCTATATGATGCGTACGAGTCTTTTATGATGTGTTTAAGTGATTATTGATGGTCATAGCTGCTAGCAAAGCCTCTCCTACCCCTGCTCATTAAAAACCTTTATCGTCACATGCAGAAAGTCGATTAGTTGAAGACAGAGAACTCTGTTTTAATAACGCCATAGATAAGTCCAATCAAATTCTTAATAAACAAGGTGTTATAAATGTTTTCAGTAGAAGATCGTGTTGTAGCGACTAAAGGTGTTGATCTTGGTGAGATGGTTGTTGCTGGCCTAAGCAGTGGCGGCTTTTGGGTTCATGTTAAAGTCGATGGCATGGACCTTACTTACCCTGCTCGTGATCTAAAGAAAGCATAATTATTGCTCTCCATGATTTTATAAAGGTAGCTCCGGCTACCTTTTTCGTTTCAGGCTATACAATTCTATACTTCTTCTAGATCGCTATACTCTGTATCAGCGTGAAACACTCTATACTTATGCATTGTGTCCTTAACGAGGAGAAGCTTATGACCATTACCTATCATCCCGACTCCGACCTAGACGACGCAAAAATCAAATTACTTCACGATGAACTGCTAGTGAAACAAGCGCATCTTAGAGATGAAATCATCAAACTCAGCCAACTCATCGCGAAAAAAGAAGACTGCTCAGTTACCGATGTTGCCGAAGCGGCGAACATCCGGGAAGAAGCTGACAGAGCGATGGGCCTTGTGGACCAATATACGGAAACACTATTGCAAATAGAGAAAGCCCTATCCCATATGGAGCATGGTACTTATGGAGTGAGTGACAAAACCGGCAATCCTATTCCATTCGAGCGCTTAAAAATCATTCCCTGGACTTCTACTTGCACCGATGATTGACAAGTCATCTTCGCTGCTTCCCCTAACTCTGATGATTAGTCTGAATACGTAAATGTGACGATGGTGATTGAGAAATGAAGTACTGCCAAACATGTTCGTAAAATTTCCGTTGATTAGGAAATGGGACTAATTTCAATGCTTCTTCTAATGAACACCAACGGTAGTCAGTGTGTTCGTGATTCAACGTCACTTTTCTTCCAGGTTCACAAAAGACAACAAACCCAGTAGCGATGAAGATTTGGTCGGTTTGTGGATAATAGAACTGCTGCAAAAAATCTGCATTATATAACTGCTCTGCAGACAGTTGAGTTTCTTCCTTGAGTTCGCGAAGAAATGCTTGCCATGCGAGCTCTTCTTGCTCAATTTTGCCAGCGACATGACACCAGTATCCTTCATCAACTCTTTTTAGCAGTAACATTTTAAATTGATGATCTTTCTTTGTTAAAACTACGCCAGACACAAGATTGGTTTTTAGCTTCATTGCTTGATCCACTATTAATAATTGGAAATGATTGTATTATCTTTTTTTACGATATTTTTTATGAATACAGGGCTAGAAGTGACGATCATATGTGCACAACATACTGATTAAATAGACAATAACGAGCACATATTCTGATAGATAGATCCCATTCGAAAGTTTTATCCACTTATCATTTATTTGTCAATTCAAAGGACTTTGTCAACACCACTTTGCAACACATTCTTGCTTTTATATAAAAACCGACAATACCTCAATGGCATATGCATACCGTTCATGATAGTGTGGTTCTGTAACAAATTAAAACAAACATATAACATAGTTTTGGGTTGTCATTGTTAGGGGTAAGATATGGATATCAAATCACAAGATTCAAATAGTTTTGATGCTGATGTTATTCATCTGTATCTGCAAGAAATCGCGCACAAACCGTTGTTGTCAAAAGAGGAAGAAGTTCTCTATAGCAGAAAGTGCTTACGTGGAGATAAGTTTGCCAAGGCAACAATGATTGAAAGTAACCTGCGGTTAGTTGTTAGTATTGCCAAGAAGTACCGTAACAGTGGTATGTCCCTCAGTGACTTAATTGATGAAGGTAATATTGGTTTAATTACTGCTGTTGAAAAGTTTGACCCTGAGCGAGGATTTAGGTTCTCAACCTATGCGACATGGTGGATTAAGCAGACTATTGAGCGCTCAATTCATAATCAAGCTCGTACCATCAGGCTGCCGGTACATGTTTCCAAAGAGATTAACACTATCCTGCGGACGCATAAGCAATTGATGAAAACCACAAATCAAGAGCCAAGCCAAGAAGATATCGCAGAGAAACTAGAGCGTTCAGTCGAAGATATCTCAAGCGTCCTTGCTTACGATGCACCGGTTGTTTCAATTGATCAGCAGATCACTGATGATTCAGGCTCACAAACTATCTCTGCTTTTATTGCTGATAGTGAAGGCGAAAAGCCAGAAAAAGAACTTGACCGTCAAGATATCAGTAATCTTGCCATTAGCATGCTTGAGAGTTTAAATAAGCGGGACCGAGAGATCTTATGTCGCCGATTTGGACTATTAGGTTATGAGGCTCAAACGCTTCAGCAAGTTGCCGATGAAGTTGGCCTAACTCGTGAACGTATTCGTCAGTTACAAGTGAGCTCATTGAAGAAACTTAAAAATACATTAAGCCGTGAGAATTACGACCTTGAGCTACTTTTTGCTGAAACGGCATAAACGAATTGTGAATGAATCGATAAGCCCTCCACCCGGAGGGCTTATTTGTTTTATGTAACCTTTATATCCATCATTTCATTATTCTTCGATAGGTGTTCAAACCATACCAGCCAAACGTACCAACCGTATCTAATTGTAACTACATTAACTTCTGTGTCTTATCAGGAGTCTCAACATGCTAAATCACCCCCTACTAAAATCACTAGTTGCCATAATTTTCATTTTTCATATAGAGGTGGTACATGCGTCAACCAGTACCAAAAAAGATAAATGTGAAAAAATTAATGACAAAATAGTCAAAATACAAAAGAAAATGCGCAATGGTTATAGCGTAAAACAAGGGATAAAGTATCACAAACGATTGAATAAACTATATAAAAAGCAATTTGAGACTTGCTTTTGAGTAAACGAGTTTTATAACTAATGATCTCGTATGTGAGCCGTTGATACGCTCTAGCTCTGATAATCTTTAAAGATAATTATTATTGTCTGAGGCGTTCATTTTGAAAATTTTCTATGCCCTATGTGTATCATTTTTGCTATCTTCTTGCGCCAGTTACAGCGTCACCGAACAAGAGGTACAAGACTATCTTGATGATAGAAGCGGCTTTGAAAGAACAGTGGGAATCAAAGGGCTAGCACATGCAAATATAAAGTTTGAAAATGTAAAAGTAGGCATTGGAAGGGTTGCAAATGACCGAGTTAACCTAGATGCTGATTCACAAGCCTTGATCTCCATTCAAGGACAAAGCTCTCAACAACTACAAATAAAAGTGAGCTTTAGTGCCGTTCCCTATTATGACAAAGAAGAAGGTGCTATTTTCTTGAATGACTTAAATGTTGAAGACATCGACATACAGCCAAACGAACTTAATCTTCCAAGCAAACAGCTGTTGTCGCCCATTATTGAAATGGTTGGTCAGTATTTATTGACCAGACCGGTATATCGTTTGAGTGATGAAGACTTTAAACAATCAATGTTGAAAACGGCAAGACCTGAACTTTTAATCAAAAACCATGAGTTAGTTATTCAAATCTAGCTTAGCTCAGAGAGCATCTCTGGCAATTAAATTGATGCTCTCGACTAAACAACGGTTAAATTTTATTCCTTAGATTTTTCGAGGAAGTTTGTTCCAGCCGCCTCATCAATGATATGAATTACCCTTTCCGTTTCGAACGCCTTCTTCATCGCTTCTGCAGCATAATTCTTAATTGTTGCTTCATGTGAGCTAACAAATACAAAGATGAATAAGCCTAATGCAAACAATGCAGCTAGCATTGCTATGATGGTTCTTTGTACAATTCGCTTTTCAGCTTCTCGCAATTCCTGTTGAAGTATCTCAATAACATCATAGTTTGTAAGGTTTGGCCTTATTTTTCTTTGGTTTTTCATACGCTTAATTTTGACCAACAAGTGAAGGTTATTTGTGGCTACTTTAGCAATAGATTCTTAACTTTAGCTTAATCAGCATTAAACATTGCTTCAGCACATTTTTTGATTAAAAAGACTGATTGTTTTTTATATAAATTAATAGTTATAGTGCGTTAGACTTACAAAAACACAGCCCGAAGGCTGTGATCTTAAAACCTTTATGACTAAATTATCGACTGATACCCAGCAAGTAGAATGATTAACCCCCAAACCGGAATGTTTCGATACTTCAGTAAATAGAAACCGATTAGCACAGCGGCAACATCAAAGACAGAACCAATCGAGGTTGAGATAACAGGCTTGATAAATGCACTACCGAGCAAACCAACCACACAGGCATTAACCAATAGAATCGATTCCTGCAGACGTTGATGTTTGAACAACGCCCCCCATGCCGGCAAGAAAGCAAATAATAATAAACTGCCAGGTAAGAAAACCGCAATAGTGGCAAGTAGACTCCCCAACACAGGACTATCAACAATCGTTGAAGCACCCAAATAACTCGCCATTGTGAACATTGGTCCAGGTACTAATTGTGCAGATGCATAGGCACTCAAGAATGTGTCTGGCTCTACCATCCCCTCCATCATAGGTTCAAGCAGAGGAAGAACAACATGGCCACCACCGAATACAAAACTACCGGCTTGATAAAACACATTGAAAAGGTTTAACAGTTCAGACTGTGCGGCAACCAAAGGTAAACCAAGAAGCAAAATAGCAAACACTGAAATAATACCAAGGTTAGGTTTAATCACAGGTTGACTAACTTTTTCTAGATTTCGCTGCTTTTGCGATGAAAGGATAAAGCCTAAACAAGCTGCGAGCAAGATCGGAACTATTTGACCTAGTAGGCCAGAAGTCACAAACACACTCACCGCTGTCGCAACAGCAACTAAGGCTGTCAGCTTACTGGTAATATTCTTTTTGGCCATCCCCCACATAGCATCAGCAACAACAACAACTGCCAATAATTTTGCTGCTTGGATAACCGTGTCGATGAAAACGACATCATTGTATTGCTGGTTACCTATAGCCAAAAAAGTCAGCAACAAGAAAGACGGAAAAGTAAAACCGACGAATGCGGCAAATGCACCTAAATACCCTGCTTTCTTGAAACCAATATACATACCAAGCTGGCTGCTGGCAGGGCCCGGAAGGAACTGACATAACGCAACCGCATGAGTAAAATCTTGATCACTAAGCCACTTCTTGCTCTGTACGAACTCACGCTGGAAATAACCAATATGAGCGGCAGGGCCACCGAAACTATAAAGACCTAGCAGAAAAAACTGCCACATTACTTTGAACATAAAACCTCCTAATGAGGCTATGATAATATCGCCAGCAAGTAGATTAATAAAATCGTTCTACTTAATCCTTATCATTGATTATTTTAATTATACCCTTTCATATCCAATCGGTAGCACTACAATAACAGTGAACTCACAGTTCAATAATCGTTTACCATGCTCTACCATTGTCTCTCACGGTAAACAATGTTGATTACTCTTTGTTTTAATAGGCTTTATTTTTTATGATTTTACGCAGATTCTCGAAGTTTCGTCCTATTCCCTTCAAGGCAATCTTTTAACAAGCATTCTCCCGAATTCTGTTCAGTGATATAATTTCTGCGTTAACATGAAGTTGGTCTTACTTATGCTAGAAAATCTGCAACAGATGGTGATCCTTGCGACTGTCGGTCATGAACAAAATTTCACAAGGGCAGCAGAGCGTCTTGGGATTTCTAAATCTCAAGTCAGTAAACAAATTCGTTTTTTGGAAGAGCGCCTTGGTTGCCAGCTCGTACAGCGAAGTACTCGTACCGTCGCTTTGACAGAAATTGGCCTTCAATACGCAGAATATGGCCAACAGCTTCTTGATACTGTCAACGAAGCTGAAGCACTTGTTGCAGGTTATCGTAATGAAATTAAGGGTGTATTACGTATTGGCATTGCGCAGTCTTTCGGTAATCCCCATATCACTTCTGCACTTGCTGAGTTTCAGAAAGAGCACCCGGGGCTGGAATTAGAGGTGAGTCTTTTTGACCACCGCCCTAACCTACTTGAAGAAGGCTTCGATTGCTGGGTAGCAATCCATGAACACCCACCGGAGGGCATGGTTGCTCGTCGACTTGCAGATTGTCATTTTGCCGTTGTTGCTTCGCCAGACTACATTCAAGAGTATGGGATGCCCAAGGTTCCTGGTGATTTGCGTCAGCACAACTGCATTACCTATCAAAGCCGAGAAAGAAAATATACAAACTGGGAGTTCACCAAAGACGGTGTGAGACAAGCCATTCGAGCGCGCGGTAATTATCGTATAGATAATGCCCCTGCTGTTCTTGATGCAGCTCTATCCGGTTTGGGCATCGCTTACCTAGCGACATACCTTATTACTGACGAGCTTGAGACCGGTAAACTGATACAGCTTCTTCCTGAATGGAAAGCAGACGTAGAGTTACCAATTTATGCCGTCTATCCACGTCGAAAGTACCTCGCACCGAAAGTACGTTCGTTCATCGATTTCATGGCAGAACGTATGTCTGTTCCTCCATATCGAACACCGAATCCTGCAGCACGTTGATCTGCCTCGATATCTTATTTTCGCAGTTGTGATTCATTACAGATCAGCTAAACCTAACATATATGACTTCATAATTAGGTTTAGTTGGTTTGAAAACTCTAGCCCCCATTATCGCTTCAACCCTTTCACGTATCACACTGGTTGCGTTGTTTGTTGTGTTGGCATTAGGCTGTGGTAATGGAAGTGACAATGTCACGAGCACATCTACTACACCTTCATCAAGTAGTAATGAAAATGTGGTTCCCAATGCACAGATCTTGTTAACCGAACTGCCTGAATTGCGTACCACTGTTTATTTCGATTTCGAGAGCTATGACTTAACCTCTGAAGGCCAGCTACTGTTAGACCCTATTGCTGTCCGATTACGTCAACATCCGGATAGCTATGTCATTGTAGTTGGCCACAGCGATGATTTTGCGAGTGAAGATGATAACGTCGGCCTTTCTTATGAGCGTGCTTTTACCATAGCCATTTACATATCTTCGGTCTTTGGTGTTGAAGAAGAACGTATTCAAATTGTCTCAGCAGGAAGTACAGAGCCATTAAGTTCAGGGAGTCGTGCCGTGGACAAACAGCGTAACAGACGTGTTGAGGTGGTGTCTCCAAAGTCAATCGTGCGCACTCTGAGTCCCGCCAATGATACAAGATTTTAAATCGTTACATACTGGGCCAAAAAAAAGCAGCCAACAGGCTGCTTTCTTATTACTGATGTTTTTTCTGTGCGGGTATCGCGTACATCTGCTTGAGAATAGCGACGACACCGTCGGGTAAGCCCACGAATTTCTCGTTAAACCGAGCCACTTCGGCATCATTCACTGAGCTATCTGCTATATCTGCTGCGATATAGTTAGCAGGGAACAAGTGGTAATTAGTCGTGATCTGACGATTAATTTCTTCTGCTAACAATTCAGGTGTGTCAAAACCCGTTCCAATTGCATCGCCAAAGCTGACATGAATTCGACGTTTTTGGCCTACGATACCTTGGATGATGCTTTCGATATCTTCAAGCTCGCCTTTCTCATAGCTGCCTTCCGTTTGCTTCTGGTAAAGCTCTTTCGCTTTTGCAACATCACATGGATCGTTTTCGTATGAAATGGCAACAGGCACAATGTTCAATTTCGCCATGTAATCAGAAAATTCAACTTTCTGCTTACGACCATCCATATAGAACATTTTTAAGATTGCTGGATCAGTCTTATCATTTCCGTCTTTGGCACGCCCTTCTTTTTGAGCGATCCAAATGGAATTCCCTGTTTCTAGGGAGTGGAAGATATAGTTAGAAAGCAAACCAAGCGTTTTCATCATTTCACGCGGCCCTTTTGCGGAACGCTTAACAATAAAGCTTTTGTTCAGACGCATTAATTCAGTCGCGCAAGGTTTCTTTAGCAAATTGTCGCCAATGGCAATGCGAACAGTATCGAAGCCGTTATTAAACAGGCACCAGTTCACCATCGCCGGATCCATTGCAATATCCCTATGGTTTGAGACAAAGAGATAGGACTTCTTCGGATCCAGCTTATCAAGGCCAGTATAGGTGACACCGTCACAAGAGTGATCAATCGTCGCATGCATATACTTAGCTATTTGATGTTGAACATCGTCTACTGTCTTGATGTTTGACCACTTATTAATAAGAAAGCGTTTAATCAGCGGTGTAAGCAGCCAGCCAAATACACCTGATAGTTGCGGGAAACGGTAATTGAGAATGGCGTGTATGAATTCTTTATCGTTAACCAGACGCGTAATAGCCCCACTGACTTCTTCGTCATTGTACGGGCGAATTTCTTTATAGATATCGTTATTTGACTGCACTGTACTGCTTCATATGTTGAAAAAACTGCGACATTTTACGCAGTTTTCTTAGATTTACCCAATGACATCCCCCCAACAAGGTGGTGGTTGGAGGTCTTACCAGAATGAATTGCATTAATTTCAATCACTTTACCTTCTTGATTCAGCAATGTCTGCCTAACCGATAACATTTCTAGCCAAAAAAACACCATTTATCTGTTAAAATCTACCGATCAGTTGACGCTTGCAATAAAAGCGAACAACATGTGCCAGCGAAATTGCTAGAGATTAACTATGAAACAGGCTATTGAATATTCACTTCATCAACATACTTTTCTGGACGTCGGTTCTAGAAAAAAAAGTCATACTGCCTACATGCTTATCATGACATCTGGATGTGCATTTATCCGTTTAGGAAAAGCTGAATATACAGTGACTGCCGGAAATGGCTTTTTCATCCCATTCGATTGCCTCCATGCAGTCACAATGATGCCTGGGTCAACGTACAATAAAGTCGAGTTCTCCCCTCGCCTGACAATGGCCGTTTGTCGTGAAGCGGGGTTCTTTCGGATAACACCGCTAATCAGTGCGCTTTCCAAAGAGCTTAATAAATGGCTAAAAATGAACAAAGAGATCACTTTGGAAGGCGAAACTGGCAACTTACTAAAAGTATTGGCTGATCAGGTCGCTAAATTAAAGGTCAATAGTACATCGACTAGCCCTGCGTTAAGTGGCCACCACCAGGTTTGCTTAACATCGTTACTAAAAGGTGACAAGGTAACGGATAGTGAGGCGCTTGAAGAAATCACCACCTATACTGGATTTTCTGCGAAAGAAATTGAATCTTGTGTGCTCATGCGCGAGGCACTGAAACTGTCTCGCTCTGGTCGCAAGCTCCCACAAATTGCCGAGGCATTGAATACCTCGCCAGAAATAATTTCTTCCTTGGCCCTTCCCGTATTGGGTAAGGCTCTATAAAAAAAGCCACCATACGGTGGCTTTTTTATTTCCAGTGCAGGCATACTCAGCCGGCTTGAAGTCGTTGGTCTATTAATTCAGTCTTTGTGGTACACCAGACTGTTTTAGCAAGGCAAGGTCAAGGTTTTGATATCCTTCATCGCTTCCTGCAACCTCAGCCAATAGACTGTCAGGTGCCTTTACGCTCTTGAATTCACCCATTTGCTTTTCACTTCTAGACAACGGTTCGTGAACCTCCACGTATACGCTGCCATCAGGCTCTACAGTGTGCTTCAAAGGCTGATTGATGATCTGTACCCGAGTACCACGCGAAACTTGACTGAACAGCCACTCAACATCCCATGGGTTCATTCGTATACATCCGGAGCTAACTCGCATACCAATCCCGAAATCTTTATTGGTTCCATGGATCAAGTATTGTCCGCTGCCGTAAGAAAGCCTCATCGCATAATCACCAAGCGGATTTTCAGGGCCAGCAGGCACTACCGCCGGTAATTCAATGTCGTGCTTTTCACGGTACTCTTTACGAATATTCGCGGTTGGTGTCCAGGTTGGACCTTCCGTCATTTGGCTGATGCTGGTCGTCATTTTCGGGGTCTCACGCCCTACACGACCGATCCCTATTGGGAACACATACATTTTTTCACTGTTCTTAGGGAAATAATATAATCGCAGCTCTGCAAGGTTGATCACAATCCCCTGGCGTTTCGCATTGGGTAATACCAACTGCATAGGAATAGTCAGTAACGACCCAGGTGTTGGCAAGAACGGATCAACACCGGGGTTCGCCGCCATCAACTGCAAAAGACCCACATTGTACCTGTTGGCGATATCAAGCAGGCTGTCTCCTTTGATGACTTGGTAGTACTCCATGACGCCAACTAACTTACTGTCGGCATCAGGCTTTTGATATTCAACTGCTTGAACAGAGCACGACATTACACCAGCGAGTAGCATTAACAACAAGCGTCTCACACCAGTACCTCCATCTTTACATCCCCTAATTATGGCAAATCTCATTGAACGACATATTACGAATAGCAGCGTTTTCAATAATGAGACATTATTCGACGATTTTACTGGTGACTATGTCTTCTTACGTCAACAAAACGTCAATGATTTTTTGAGAGCTTAACTTGTGACCACTCATTAAGTCAAAAAAGGCGGGGAAATTCCCCGCCTTTAGCTATCTTTGCATATCTACTCATGCATATTGTGCAGTAAGCCGTTGCCATGCTCGCTGTTGTTCTTCGAGCCGTTGTTTCATCTCTTTATACTGTTGCAAGAATTCAAAGCTCTCATAATGCTTGAGCAGCTTCTTCTTCTTAAGTTCTAGCAAGCGCTTTTTTGCGTCATAGTAATCTGCGATCTTTTGTAATAGCAGTTCGTACTCTTCATCAAGCCTTGCTAATTTCAGTTGGGTACTTTGGTTAGCGAGATTATTCATCAATTTTTTCTGCACCCGGTTATGAAGCATTCTGGCCTTAGCCTTTTCAATGCGATCTTCAGGACTGGTACGTAAATTTTTCGTTGCTCCAGCCCAGGATAAAGATTTAATTAACCACTTTGTAGGGTCGAACTGCCACCAGCGAATGCCATTGCGGTAATCATTTTCAAAGATGTGGTGAAAATTATGGTAACCCTCGCCAAACGTCAGGAAAGCCAACAAGCCATTATCACGGGCGGTATTCTTTTCCGTGTAAGGTTGAGATCCCCAGATATGCGCCAGTGAGTTAATAAAGAAGGTTGTGTGGTGACTGAGTACAAGCCTAACAACACCAACTAGCAGAAGTGCTCCCCAAACGTCACCGTGAACTAAACCAAATAACAACGGAATACCGAAGTTAGTCAAAAGCGCTAACGGTGCATAGTATTTGTGCTGCCACATAACGATCTTATCTTTTTGCAAATCACGGCAGTTCGAATAGTCACTATAACGGCTAGCTTGATACTCCCTCAGCATCCAGCCGATATGACTGTAAAAGAAGCCCATCTTGGCGGAATAAGGATCTTTATCGTTGTTGTCGACATAACGATGGTGTATACGGTGGTCAGAAGACCAATGCAAAATACTATTCTGCAACGCAAATGCACCGCCGATAGCAAATATGAACCTAACAACTGCATTGGCTTCATAAGTTTTATGTGACCAAAGCCGATGGTAACCGGCGGTGATCGACATGCCACAGAACGAAAAGGCAACAAGCAGCATTAGCCATTGTGAAACATCAAAGCCGATAAAATAGGCATATACAGGCGTCGCAATCACTGCAACAAGAAAAGTGAGGGCAAATATCGTAACGTTTAGCCACAACACGGGAGGTTTGGTCGAGGTCATCCTTTTGATCCTATCCATTGAGCGTACAACTGTAAGCTAGAATAGCCCTCAGGAACTTTTTCGTCAATTGGTTAAACAATTAGCAACAAAAAAAGCCATCATTACTGATGGCTTTAGATAGAAGCTTAGTCTGCAAATTGTTAATTGCTGAAATTACGAGTAAAGACAGGATCAACACACGCATAGATCTTACCAATTGAAGTATCGTCCGATAGTGACGTTTGAATCAATCTTGCAACTTCACTTCGTGTAATCAAGCCATGCACTTCCCCTTGGCTAGACAAGACCCCTTGTTCAGTGACGTCGCCGTCTTGGAGGCCACCAGGGCGAAGAATGGTGTAATCCAGCTGACTGGTTGTTAACCATGATTCAGCAAGACTCTTTTCCCTAACCGCTTTACCAAAAACCGCTTTCGCTTTGTCGGATAAGTACGCCCATGAATCACCACATCCCAGGGATGTCACCATGACAAAACGACGTATATTCCGTAATTCAAGCTCATCGATTACCATTCGATGACCGATATAATCGACAGGATTATCCGCTTGATAGCTACCCATAGTAGAAACAGCGACAGAATCTTGTGGAACACCCTCTAGGAATGACTTGATGCTGGTCAGTTCAAGCGCATCGCCAAGTACCACTTTAACACCTAGCTCTTCCAGTGCAGCTGCGCTTTCTGGTTTACGAGCCATTGCATAGACATCAATATCCCTTTCACGAAAATATCGAGCAACAGCAAAGCCTAATCCACGACTAGCACCAAATAAAACAACAGGTTCCATTCTATTCTCACTCACAAATAATAATAGTAATGATTATAACTATCATTTCCTGAGTTTGTAAAATTCATCGCTTTTAGTTGATCTACGCCAAGAAAACCGTGGCGTACCGATCACTTTATATACTTCACGTGCGCTTCCATCTCTTCACCAATTTCTGTGCGCATATTCATTAGGCGAATCGCTGATTCTCTAAGGGCTTTGTCTTCCTCCGTTTCGGGTAACCATTCTGGAACCTCTGCAGACTGACCGTTTTCGTCCACCGCAACCATAATCACGATACAGTGCGTAGTCAGTTGGTTTTTCAATTCCTTTGGATCACTGGCTTGCACATCAATCGCAATATGCATTGATGATCGACCGGTATAAATGACCTTGGCTGTTACCTCGACCAAATTACCAACATGAATGGGTTTAACAAAGCGAATACCACCAGCATAGGCCGTTATACAATACATACCGCTCCAACCAGCCGAGCATGCATACGCCGCCAAGTCTATCCACTTCATCACGGCACCGCCATGCACCTTACCACCAAAGTTAACGTCACCCGGTTCAGCCAGGAACCTCAGTGTTACTTCTCGTTGCCTCTTACTCATTCTTACTCCTACTACTTGCAATGGCTGTCCTTTCCGTTAATTAGTATTAACAGAAATACAACAACAATCCCATAGGCAGTTCACGCATTGAGTATTTCCCTCAACAAAAAGCAAATAACAAAAAAGCGCCATTAGGCGCTTTCTAATAGTATTGATGATTTAGCAGCGCACTCTCGCGTTACGAATCTTGCTCTACAGCTTCTAATTGTGATTGTAGCTGAGCTATCTGTTGCTTAAGCTCGGCATTTTGTTCAATCAATGTTTGATTTTCCTGCAGTGTTTCAGCCTTTTCAGATTCAAGCTGAGTAACCTGCTCTTCAAGCTGCTTACTGGTTTCGCTGGCAGCCTCTAAATCTACTTTTGCCTTGCGTGCATTTCGCTGCGCCGTTTGTTTTGCTCTATTCGCTTTGGTGACTTCAGCCTGATGAGCAACGACAGCTTGATTCAATTCATTCAACTGACTTTCTTGTTCAGCGACGATACCCGAGAGCTCACTTTGCTTGGCTTTTGCTTCTTCAAGCGCTTCAGCAATTTTATCCGCCGAGCTTGTTGGCAAACCTGCTAGCGCACTCCATTGATCAGTCATATTCCTTGTCATTTGATCCATCAGATCAAACGGGAAACATAAAGATTGTTGTTGATCTTCACGGTAAGAAAATTGCTTGTCCATTTCTTCAATCAATTTAAGGCTCTGCTGATAACTTTGTTCTAGCATCAGCTTAGTGCTATCAACTGTCATTGTTTCGATTGCTTTACCCGCCAGCATCATGCTTTGAAAATGCTTGATGAATGACTCAGGTTGAGTCGCTTCGGTGAGTTTCATGAAAGGGTGTGTATTTAAGTCATATTCCATCATGTTGTTACCTGCCATGTTTCTACATTGAATAGTTAAAAAAGTATGAAAGACCAGCCATCTATTCTTATAACAAATTGAGCGCACATTGAACAAACATTAGGCAATGCATTTCATAAAATATGATCTGCACGCAACGATTTATCCATCCTACAAGGCTTGCATGACAGTTTTTATTTCACACAGTGATCATCATCAAACCTAATTCTTATTCGAAATGTCACATACATAAGCTATATGTTTTAATCATCATTAAGTAAGGATCAGCTCTGAATGAAACCACTGAAGCGATACCAATACGAACGCTACGCCATTCTTTGTAACCTTGCTTATCCCACAACCTTTAATCACACCTTGTACGGATTCAATAAAAATGGTCGCCATGAAGTCACCGATCGCTGGGGACGTACCATCGTTCGTATTCTTTGGGGGGAAAGAAATGAAGTCGTTGTGGTGTTCAAGGGGTCACAAAGTATCTGGGATTGGTTCATTAATCTTGCCTGTTATCCAAAAAAAATTCGCTCAGGTGATCAAGTCTGCCATGTCCACTGGGGGTATTATTCATTGCTCGAGCAAAACAGTAAAACCAATACCATTCGGCCTAACCCATCCTTAAGTGAAGCGATGAATGCCGAGTTCATGCAAGCGAGTGAGAAAAACGTCAAACACACTGCATTGACGCTATATCAACAGATTGAATCCGCTCTGCTTCCTCTGATAGCACAAGGTAAACGAGTCACTTTTACCGGACACTCCTCGGGAGGTGCAATGGCCATATTAGTTGCCCATCGCCTCTACCAACACCAACCCTCTGCCGTTAAGCGTATTGTCACGTTTGGTCAACCAGCGACAGGCTTCTGGAATTTCAAGCAACATTACCCTTTAGCTAAACGAACGTACCGGATTTGCTGTGACTTGGATATTGTGACCTTTCTACCCCCTATTCCGTTTATGTTCTGGCATGTTGGAAAAGTGCTTTGGTTGCACAACGGGAAGATTTACGAAGATACTCCGACACTGGTGAGGTTATATCGCTCCATTATCAGTTGGGTGCTCAGGCCGATTACCTATCACTACATGAATAAGTACATTAGAAACAAAGATTTCTTTGATAAGCACTGAAACATTCAGCTTGAACCATTTGGGTGGTCGACTAAAACAGGTATAGTGGCGCTAGGTTTCAACTTTAATGTCTAAGGCCAACAGCCCCTAACATGTCTGAATCAACTACTGTACTTACCGATCTTATCCATTCCCGTCGTTCCGTTCGAAAATATGACCAATCAGCCCCTTTTGATCATCAAGCCGTTTCACGCTCACTTGAGCTTGCGACACTATCACCGAATAGCTCGAACATGCAGTTATGGGAATTCCACCGCGTTATCAGCGAAGACAAGCGTGAACAACTCGCTCAATACTGTATGGGCCAAAATGCGGCTAAAACCGCCAACGAATTGGTTGCCTTTGTCGTTACACCACACAAATGGAAAGGCCGAGCGGAAATGAATGCAGCCACGATTCGAGGCGCTTTCGAAGGACGAGAAGATACTACAGCGAAACGTGCATTGAAGTATTACGAAAAGCTGATCCCGTTTGTCTATAACAATGATCGCTTTGGGATCTTCGGGCTAGGTAGAAAGATCATCAGTGCTTTACTTGGCGTGAAGAAACCAATGGTAAGAGAAGTCAGTAAAGCTGACTTGCGCGTTTGTTTACACAAAAGCAGTTCACTGGCAGCGATGACCTTCATGACAGCAATGCGTGCAGAAGGCTTTGATACCTGTCCTATGGAAGGATTTGACTCCAAGCGAGCTAAAGCACTGCTCGGGTTACATAAAGATGCTGAAATCACCATGATTATCAGCTGCGGAAAACGCTCGGATGATGGTATTTATAGCGAAAGACACCGCGTCGCTAACGATGAAGTTATAATCAGTCATTAATTGAGCAAATAAATCACAAGCCATACCCTCAAGGTTTCTTTTGCGGTATGGTGTTGGCAATCAAAGCAAAATAAACGGTCAGTAGTCTAGATGAAACAGCTCATCGAACGAAAAAGCCGGTGGATGGCAAGCCATATCACCGATGCGGAGTTTCCAACCCCTCTCAGTGAAAAAGGTCTTGCCTTATATCAGGATACTCAAGCAACTATAGAGTTTGGGCCCTACCAAGATTGTAACTCTTCCAGCTCTGACTCGTTGTCCATTTACCCAGTGGATTGCCATCCACTCACTATTCGATACGCACTGGTCCTTGCCAATCGCTGGCAAAATGAAGCAGACAAAGAAGCCGTTATTGAGTACCTCACTCAAATCATGTTTGAAGATAACTCACCGGCACAATTGTACGTCGGGTTCTTCAAAGGTAAACCCGCTGCTTGTGGCATGGTCTTTCATGATAATGAACACGGTTCGCTGATCTGCGATATTGCCGCGCTTCCGTTACCTAATCAGCAACAATTGATTGCTGAAATGCAACAAGCACTAGCAGCCAAAGCATCAAACCAGCCTCTTTATAGTGAGCAGCTGAGCTGATTTCTGTTTTCAGCCATTGAAGCACAGCCCAAACAATAAAGAGCCAGTCATTCAGTGACTGGCTCTTTGTTATCTATCAATATTTTTATTATGTTTATTTAGCGAGATGCTTAGCAAAAAACACCGATAGCTTCTCGGTAACTAAGTCACTCTGTTCTAGATTACTGATATGACCTGCATTTGGGATCAACACAAATTCACTGCCTGTGATGCCATCATGCATTAACTGAGATTCGAGCACAGGTCTCATTTTATCTTGAGCACCAACCATGATCAGTGTTGGCAAAGCAAACATCTCAGCCTCTTCAAACATATCACGTCGGCCAAACACCATCCTACCCGCTTTAGCCAATGCTGAGGCTTTCTCTTTATCCGCTGCAAGTAGTTGATCTCTGAAACGGGCACGTATCGGGTGATCTTTTTCTAACGTCGCAAACTGTCGCTCATCAAAGAAATCTACTGTTTCAAGTGTTAACGCAGATTGCTCTTCAATCTCTGCCAATTTCGCAAAATATTTAGTATGGACAACTTCAGGCTCCAAACCAACAAAGGTATCCATCAGAACCAGGCTGGTAACCCGCGCCGGAGCGTTGATCACTAGCTCTGTTGCCCACATGCCTCCGGATGATAAACCGATAAGAGAAACGTTATCGATTTCTAGGTGGTCGAGAAGGCAAAGTACATCATTGGCATAGTCTTTCAAACTACGTGTTGCTTCTGGTGCAGATGAAGAGCCACCATGGCCCCAGAAATCAGGGACAATACAACGGTATGATTGGCTTAATACTTCAACTTGTGGCGCCCACATAGCGCTGTCCCATAAATAGCTATGACCGAAGACGAGAACTGGCCCTTCGCCAATATCTTGATAATGCATCGTCTGGCCATTAAGAGTAAAAGTTTTCATTCAATCTAATCCATCTTCTTTTTTAGTTCTATTACGTTAATACGACGTACTGTTGGCAAATTTTACTTCAACCGCTCGCATACCTCGTTGATAACATTCCCAAGCGGCAACCCCCGCCAGCACATTGCCTAACATGGCACCAATAAAGAGCCCCTGAATACCACCGTACTCCGCCCCAAGCCAAAGCAGAGGCAAGAAACAGACAAACAAACGCAGAGCTGAAATAACCAGTGCTCGCATTGGCATGGTAAGCGCATTGCAAATAGACACCATCAACATACAGATACCGAGCGGGCCAAGGCTGAGTGGTACCCAAGTCAAATGAAGCGATAGAATATCACCCACCGCGGCTTCACTTGTCAGTAATGATGTTAATGGCGAAATAGCGATATACAAGATAACCGCGATCGCAAACTGCCACACCAATACAAACTTCACGGAAAGTGAAACCAAGGACTTGATCTTGTCGATTTCCCCCTTACCCAGCCAACGACCGACCATTGGTGGCATCGACATGGTGAGCGCCAATATAATCACAATTGAAAAGAACTCTAGCCTAGATCCCAATGCCCACGCCGCAACAGTAGCAGCGCCGAACCCCGCGACCAATTTTGTTGCAAGCATCGATGACAAAGGTGGCAGCAGCTGGCTTAGCATCGCAGGGGCCATAATGTTAACAAGCTCTTTGACTGAAGCCAGGACATCCAAGCCTTTCCAGTCGAAGCTCAACCAATGACGTTGTATCACTTTGGGGAATACGGCAATCATTCCGACACCGAAAGCAACGACCGTTGCCCAAGCTGCACCCACCAACCCCATGTCAAAAGTGAAAATGAACAAAGGGTCTAGCACCATGTTAAGCAAACTGGTCACAACCATCATGATACCGGGTAGCATTGTATTGCCATTGGCACGACATAAGCTATATGCAAAATAAACCATTGCCCCGCACCAAGAGCTTGCTAACCATGCAGGCCAGTAGCTGTCTATAACGGGATAGACGTCTGCGGGAGCACTGAGTATTTGCAAAATACCATGTCGAGAAAACCAGATAAGGAGACAAATTAACAGCACGCTGATCGCACCGGTGATCACCACCAGCCCACCAAGTTGCTTGGCTCGCTGGAAGTCGCCACTCCCCAAGACACGTGAGATCAGTGACGTTGTCGCAATGCCTAACCCAACTTGAAGACCAATGATCACCATTTGCATAGGCAGCGTGAAACCTTGCGCAGCCAAAGGTAATACGCCAAGCTGGCCGATGAAAGCACTATCAACCAGCTGGAAACTCATTAGGGAAAGCACGCCAAACAGCATCGGCCAGGTCATATCAAATAATTGGCGGCCAAGCGATGCGTCAGAAGAAGGCGGCTGCTGTGGTTTGGAAGGCTTTTTATTAGAGGGCATGGGTTTAGAAGGCATAGTGTTGAGTATCTTTATCTCAATTAATACAGGCTATATACAAAAAAACTCGGTAGAGAGAATGGTATATTCTCAACTTACCGAGCTTTCAACACAACAAACTTGAGTTACGCTGTCACCAACTTAACTAAATCAGCTGGACGGTAGTATACCGATTTCAGGACTTTACCTTGACGAACAAGCTTATCGCCTAAATCTACATCTTTGGCACACTTGGCAATAATATACTCGCCTTTCTGGCTACCCACGATGTCAACACTCTGCTCGGCATAGAACGCCTTGGTTTCTTCGAATTCTTTCTCGTTGCGGCAAACCTTGCTCATGTTGCTTGAATGTACTTCATCCCAGCAAGACACAAAATCAAAACCTAAACGCGTAGCAATCTGAAGTAGCAAATCAATAAGGTAGCTGATGCCAATATTAGACTCTACTTTATCATCACCTAGGTGAACCAGGCGTCCCATTAAGACATAAACCGAATCAACAATCGCATCAGCTTGCTCAACCAGTGAGTCTGCCTCCGCCAATTCTGTTAATTCTTCTACCGCCAATGATGTGTGCAATGCATCAGCCTGTTCGTTCAAACTGGAAGGCGACTCAATATCCAAGTCAAACGTATTACGAAATTCGCGGATATCACGGTAAAGGTGATCGAACAGTGCTTGATCCAAAACAGACAGCTTCATGCAACTTTCCTTTAAGTTAAATCAACACTGAGGAATGATTCATTCCCCAGTAAGTAACGAATCAGCCGTTGGGCACGACTGACTTTTCAATATACGCTTTTAATTAAAAAGCTTTTGGCGCGTAACCCGTAACAACGCTGATACCCATTTCACGGCCAAGAGCTGTCATAGGGTGAACAACTACCAAGCCCTTAACTGATTTCTTCAGTTTGCCCATATCGGCCTGCTCAGCTTTTGTCAGTGGACGATTGAAAGCCAGTGACTTCACATCCGAGCCTTTTTTGTTAAGTTCGTGCTTAGTACGCCCCTTAACTTTATTAATCTTTTTGGTAATGGTCTCGATTTCTTGTGTCGCCTGACCAGCAATCGCCTGATCACCACGCTCTTCTGCTCCAGCCAACTTACGGCGAAGTTTATCTAAACGGTTATTTAGACTCTGAAGCTCTTGATTTAAATTCATGTAGTTACCTTATTTTACTTCGCAATATCCCGTAACCTGATGCCGGGCTAAATTGCTTGACCGCCAATTATATAACAACCGTCACACTTTGGTCGAAGGTTCTCAAAAAAAATTATTGATGAATTCATTTTGATTGAAATTGATAACTCGCTCAATGTGTCGCAACTATGATACATCTTGCATTGCTAAAAAAGCTAATTTTCGCTTTTATATCACCTCAGGCGTCAAAAAATTGAACGCGAGGTCAAGAAACGGTCATCAGGAAAATCATAAGGATATGTGTATACACTGCGGGACAACTCAACATAGCCTAAGAGTCAGGCGAAGTTTTATCGAGCGTCACATCACTCACAAAAACAAATATAAGTTCTACTGTCCTATTTGTAAGTACAAGATGTTTGTCGCTATTGGCGAAACGCTGATAAAGGCTGTTTAATTGAAAAACAGGCCTTTCGGCCTGCTTATGTTCGATTATTTAAGTGCCAGTAACTGGTCGGTAAATTCTGCAAAACCAAATCCGCCCGGCTTAGACATGACAACCTGGGGTTTGAATTGCAACTGGTCCCAATAATGCTTGATGTTCGCAACCCCAACGCTCATTGGCAGTAACTCAAACATATATTGATCGTTCATTGAATCTCCCACGTAACACGCAGTTAGTTTGATCTGCTGTTCGGTCAGGCCCTTTTCTTTAAGAAATGCAGTCGCTGTCGCTTTTTTCGAGTGCTTGCCATACCACGCATTGATATGAATTGAACTTGCCGTTGCATTAGCACCTAGGGCATGAATACGGTCCACAATTTCACTGACAATATGGCTATCAACCTTAGGACGGTTTTGGCCAATATCAATCGCTACCTCACACACCCGGTAGGCCTGATCTAAAGTCAGGTTCAGCTCAGGGAAATCAACAAGAATAGCTTCGACTTGTGATTTAAGGCGCTGCTGCGCGCTTCTGATCTCGTCGATTGACGTTTCTGAGCGCAGAGTCAGGAAACCGTCTTTCTTTTCCATAATTACCGCACCGTTTTCAGCCAATACAGCATCTACCGGCCAAAGTTGTGCAATATGATCACCCCAACCTGCACAAGCACCCGTTACTGCAACCACCTTCTTACCAGCGTCGCGCAACTGCTGCAAAGCAATCAACGTATCTGGCGGCAATTGCCCTTGCCAAGTCAGAGTATCATCGACATCAGTCAAGACCCACTCTATGTTGCTCCACTCTGGTGATAAGCGCATCACATCCGAATTCATATAAACCTCAAATTTCTTTCTTGTTACAACATATTCGGCAAGAACATCACCAAACTTTCAGAAAATGTCAGCAGCATCAGCACCGCGAACAGCGCCAATAACAGTGGGAGTACTTCCCTGACAAAGTCCACCATCTTCACTTTTAGGATGGAGCACACGGTAAACATCATTGAACCAAAGGGTGGCGTTACGCCACCGATCATAATATTCACGATAACAATGATGCCAAAATGAACAGGGTTAACCCCCAAGTTCAACACCGCGGGAAGTAGCAAAGGCGTCAGGATGATCATTGCAGCTCCACCTTCAATGAACATACCAACAACAAGTAGCAATAGGTTGATGAGTAACAGCAGAACATATTTATTGTCCGTCAACTCAATCAAACCCGAAGCAACATTGTGGGGGATTTGCTCCAGTGTCATGTAATAGCCAAAGACCATCGCACCAATGATGATAAACATCACGCTACTGGTGCCTTGTACTGTTTCGCGCAAAATCATAGGGAAATGACGAAACTCTAGCTGGCGGTATACAAAGATGCCGATGATTGAGCATAGCAATACAGCAATAGCACCGGCTTCCGTTGGGGTGAACAGACCGAAACGCATGCCAAGGATGATACCAAACGGGATCAACAGTGCAGGGATCGCTTTAAAGAAGTACTGCCAACGCTCCTTGGCCGATGCAGCCTCGCTACGTGATGGCTTATAGTTTCGCTTTCTTGCGATAAAGGCAATGGTCACCATCAAAGATATAGCCATCAAGAATGCAGGAACGTAGCCAGCAATAAACATCTGGTGTACCGACACATTTGCCAACAAAGCAAAAATAATCAGGTTAATACCTGGTGGGATAACCGGGCTGATGCTGGATGAAGCGGCAGTGACTGCCGCAGTAAACGGCAGGCCATAGCCTCGTTTAGTCATTTCAGGTGCCAAGATCTTCGACTGCATCGCTGCGTCGGCATTAGCTGACCCTGAAATTCCTCCCATCATAGTACTTAACAGCACATTCACCTGAGCAAGACCACCGGTCCGGTGCCCTATCATTGCATCTGCGAACGCGAGCAGGCTTCGGCTGATCCCGGCATAGTTCATCACCGACCCCACCATGATGAAAAAAGGGATGGCCAACAACGGAAAAGATTCTGCAGAACTGATAAAGCGCTGCATCACCAAGGTGACAGGAATCGAATTATTCAGAAATAAAAAATAAACCATCGCTGATGCAATCAACGAGAAGGCAATGGGGATGTTCAATAGAAAGAGAACAAATAGAATACCGATAGGTAGATAGCTTTCCACAACAAGACCTATTTTTTTCCGCGTTTCAGCGTGTTGATATCATCGAAAATGAATTTCACAGTATGGAGAGCCATCAGCACGAAGCTAACAAACAACACACCATTAATAGTGAAGTAAGACATTCCCATTACAGGGGTGACTTTATTCGACAGCATCATGTACTGGTAGCTCAGCACTGCCATAAGGATGTTCAATACCAGTAAGAAAAGTGATACCAGCAAATGAAAAGGACGTTTGGCTTTTTTCGGCAGTAAAGCCACAACCACATCTACGCCCATATGAAGCTTGTGCTTGTAGCATGAGCTAATACCTAAGTAGACAGCCCATATAAAGCACACAACAGAAAGCTCTTCACTCCACGGTACAACAAAACCAAAACCATATCGCAAGACCACATTCACTATGACAACGAGGACCGTGATGCTGATCGCGATTGAGGCCAATATTTCTTCTAAGTTACGTATCAAAAACACTTCTTACTCCAAAGCAGATCGTGAACCGCCAGCAACCAGAATTTACTGGCGGCTCCCGTTAGACGCTATTGCTTCTCTTGATTCGCTCGGATAGTCGCCAGTTCATTCATGATGGTCGTGTGAACACCTTCGCTCCATGACGGGAACTGGTTGTATACATCAGCAGTCAGCTGGTTGAACTCTTCTGAATTCACTTCATTGAAGGTCACACCCAGCTCTTCAAGTTTTTCGGTATACTCTTTATCCAACTTGATAAGCTCGGCAGTATTAGACTCAGCGCCCGCCTCCAGTTCTTCCATAACAATTTGCTGCTGTTCCGGTGTGAACTTGTCCCAAACAGACGGTGAAATATAAATGCCCACGGTACCCAAGAAGTGCTTAGTCAATGACATATTCTTGGCAACTTCGTAAATCTTTGTTGAGTACATGGTTAGGATTGACCCTTCAAGGCCGTCAACAACACCTTGCTGGACACCCGCATAGGTCTCAGGGAAAGGCAATGCTGCAGGTGCTGCACCCATTGACTGAAGTGTGCTGATGAATAGTTGGCTTTGCGGTACTCGAATACGCATGCCTTTCATATCTTCAGAGTTCACGATCTCTTTATTACTGATCATGTGGCGGAAACCAAACATGTAATCAGCATTCAGTACTTTGATACCCTTACCTTCAGCTTGCGCTTTCAAACCGGCAACATAGTCGGTTTTCATCATCGCAAGGTATTCATCATATGTGTTGTACAGCATAGGGCCCGCCAATGCTGCAAAATCAGGGACGTAATCACCTAGGTAGCTAAGATCTTCAACCGCAATCCAGTTAGCGCCATTCACCACCTGCTCAAGGTTATCTTTGTAGACAGGAAGCTGGCCGCCTGGGAATACTTTGATGTTCACCGAACCGTCTGTACGCTCGCGGATCACATCTGTCGCCTTGATCAGCTCTTGCGTTAGCAACTCGTTTTGTGAGAACACCAAACTCATGTTTAGGTCAATCGGCGCCGATGTATCCGCTGCTTGTTTATCAGCTTCACCACAACCAACCAATAACGCAGTCACAGTCAACACAGTTCCTAGTAGCTTTTTCATATCCTTTAGCCTTCAATATGTATTATTCGGATGAAAAACGATTTACGGCAGGGAGTATGGAAGGGAAATATTACATTCATATGAACATTCAATGCCGCACTTTGACATTCACATGAAAAACCTTATTACTCACAATTTTCCAATAGGTTAAACACGTCATTATGATATCCACTCAATGATTACGACTAACGGTGAGTGTCATAATGCGGTAACATAAGCAACATACTGTTATGTCAATTTTCAAATGAACATTCACACCATCGTAGGAATATTATGATCACTGGTCACCGCGGCGCTGCCGCTCTTGCCCCAGAAAATACCCTTGCCAGTATTAAAAAAGCAGCTGAAGCTGGCGTTAGCTGGGTTGAAATCGACACCCAGTTGAGTGCTGATGGCATTCCGGTTGTCATCCATGATGAAACGGTCAACCGCTGCACCAACGGCAAGGGAAAAATTGCTAATTTGAGTCTTGCTGAACTCAAAGAGCTGGATGCCGGTAGTTGGTTTAGCCCCGAATTTTCTGGTGAACAAATCCCTACTCTTGCCGAAGCATGTGAAGCGTGCTTGGCCTTGGGTTTAACCCTAAACCTTGAGCTTAAGATCCATCATGATAAACAAATTGAGCCATTGGTTAATGCCGTCGTTGATCTGCTCAAGGAAAAAGAATTCCCGCTTGATAAACTGCTGTTTTCAAGCTTTCAAAAACGTGCTTTAGAACTTTGCCAACAACAAATGCCAGATGTACGCCGTGGATTTATCTGTGAAGTATGGAATGATTATAGCTTAACCTCTATCGAGGCTAGCCAGCCTTACAGCGTTCATATCGATCACCGTATTTTGACGCCGACCATTGCTAAGAGCATTAAAGGCGCAGGATATGTGCTAAAAATTTGGACACTGAACAAAGCAGACAAAGCACAGCACTTCTTTGATATGGGTGTCGACAGCATCATCACTGACACACCGGATAAGTTTTAGGTCACATAAAAGGTGAAGCCTGAACAGATCTAAAATGCAGGACATGCAATGGAACTGAATCAACGCCAACAACAAATCCTCGCTACCATTCGTGCTGAGAGTGAAGTGCAAATTGATCATCTTGCCGAAAAGTTTGCTGTCACCACACAAACCATTCGTCGGGATGTCAATCATCTGTGTGAGCAAGGATTAGCACGCCGAGTCCATGGCGGTGTTAGCTTGCCTGCAGCAATGACCAATACCAGCTACCGCCACCGCTCAGAGGTAGAAGCTAAAGCCAAAGGTGATCTCACAGCCAATATTGCAGCTTGCATACCGGACGGCTCGACAGTGATGATTGGCATCGGGACGACACTCGCCCACCTTGCCCAGCACCTACTCTCAAAGTCTTCACTACGGGTCATTACCAATAATTTGCAGGTTGTGCAGATCCTCGAAGCCAATGAGCACATCGAAATCTATCTTGCTGGCGGCCAATTCCGCCGTGAACACCAAGATATCATGGGCAGCAGTGCGGTCGATTTTTTCAATAGCTTTGAGGCAGATATAGGGATCTGCGGTTGCGCTGGTGTCACCGATAACCACTATGTGATGGAGCATGAAAATATCGAGGCGGATATTTCTAAAGCGATTATCAGAAACTGTCGCCAACAATGGTTAGTTGCAGACGCTAGCAAGTGGGGGCGATTTGCAGCAATGAAAGTGGCACCGATGAATCAGTTCGATAAAATATTTACCAATAATACCCAGTTACCGACTGAACTCCCGGTATACCTAGCAGCGCCAGTCACTCAGCAATCCACATAACGAAGTGAAAATTCAGCTATCAGGGCTAATAATTAAACCTCTCCCCTTAGCCCTGAAACGGCCTAACCAGCACCAAATGCCCAATTTAGCACCATTTATTCCAAATTAGTCCCCACAACTGACTATTATTGCTCTATAATCAGCGACCATATTTTTGTCAGGCTCAGCCGTCTGCTTTAGGAAAGAAGAATGTCATTTGCATCACAGAATTTTTCTCAGGATATTGTCCGTGCACTTACCGAGTGCGGCTATGAGAAATTAACCCCAATCCAGCAACAAGCGATCCCACACGCTCGTCGCGGAACCGATATTCTTGCCAATGCCCAAACAGGTACCGGTAAAACGGCCGCTTTTTCTCTACCTATTATTCAGCAGATCTTGGATAAGCCTAAATCTCGCAGCCGCTTCAACACGCGAGCGCTAATTTTGGCACCAACCCGTGAGCTAGTTGCTCAGATCGCTAAAAACATCGAAGACTACACCAAATACACCGATATCTCGGTTGCTGCGGTTTATGGCGGAACCAAGATGTCTTCTCAAGAGAAAAAGCTTGAACCCGGCGTAGATATTCTGGTTGCAACGCCTGGTCGTTTGCTGGAACACATGGACCTTAACAACGTTACTCTTGCTAATCTTGAGTTCTTGGTTTTCGACGAAGCCGACCGTATGTTGGACATGGGCTTTATCTCTGATATCCGTCGTATCATGGGTGACATCCGCAACCAACCGCAAACCATGCTGTTCTCTGCAACCTTCTCTGCCCAAATGAACAAATTGGCTGGCGAGATTACACGCAAGCCAAAACGTATTTCTGTTAGCCCAGAAAATGCAACGGCTGATACCGTTGCTCACGTGGTATACCCCGTTGACCAAGATCGTAAACGCGAACTTCTTTCTGAATTGATCGGTAAGAAAAACTGGCAGCAAGTGTTGGTCTTCGTGAACTATAAAGAAACGGCGAACGAGCTCGTTAAAGAACTTAAGCTCGATGGTATCAAAGCTGTACTATGTCATGGCGACAAGGCACAAAGTGCCCGTCGTCGTGCCCTTGATGAGTTCAAGGAAGGCAAAGCGCGAGTAATGGTTGCGACCGAAGTTGCTGCACGAGGTCTGGATATCCAAGGTCTACCACACGTAGTGAACTTCGATATGCCTTTCCTTTCTGAAGACTATGTTCACCGTATTGGCCGTACCGGCCGTGCTGGCCTTCAAGGTCACGCTGTTTCTTTCGTGAGCCGCGAGGAAGAGCTGACGCTTCAGCAGGTTGAAAACCTGATCAAGCAGCGTATTCGCCGTGTACAACTTGCGGGTTACGAGCCAAAAAGCCGCGATGCGCTATTGAACAAAATCCACAATAAAGCCGCATTTCGTGACCGCCAAGGCCGCACCAATAACCCTGCGGCTGATCAGTCCGATGCAGAGCGTCGAGCTCGCTTGCGCCGTGCGGTAATGAACAAGTCTAAAGTGACAAAGCTGAAAAAGTAATTCAGTATTTTCGGTATAAATAACGAAAAGGGTTAGCGATCAGCTAACCCTTTTTTCGTTCTGTACTCTGCGCATTTTCAAACTACTTGGTAAGGAATGCCTGAAACTCAGCTCCTGGCACTGAGCTTGGTGTCGCGACCGCTATTGCAGCCCACATAGACCCAACAGCCATTGACTCGGTAATTGATAGCTTTGTTAACAACCCATTGATCACCCCGGCGGCAAAGGCATCCCCAGCCCCTGTAGTATCAACGACATCAGCAGCGACAGCAGGCACATACGCTTCCCCCGACTCACTATAGGCCGTGGCCCCATTCTCCCCATCCGTAACAATAAAGTATTCTAATGACGTACCAGCAATGGACTTTGCATACTGGAAAGGCGCAATATCACTACTCGTTGTTACTCTGCCCGAAGATAGAATATGAGCATTTAAATCGGATTGGGACGTGATGAGCACTTGGCACGGTCGTAGGCTATGGCTTTTGGGCAATTGGGCAACAACTAAGGTCGCATTCTTTTGCTCAAGGGCAGCTTTTGACCATTGCTCGACCCCTGCGGCACTAGAGTTGACATAAATGCCATCCCAGTGAGTAAAATCAGGCGCAGGCCCAAGTGAAAATGCAGGCCGTTCTGGACGAATAATGGTACGTTCACCATCCGGTGTCATTAATAGCATCAACTCAGGAGTGACAATATCATTACGCTGTAACAAAGAGCAATTCAACCCCTTTAAGCTAGCTTCTGCCAATAGCCAATCCGCGGTTTCATCACGTCCGACTTGGCTTACCAGTGCAACGTGATGCCCTGCGTAAACCAATGCTAATCCAGTATTCGCACCGCCGCCGCCTAAGCGCCGACCAAGATCTTGATAATGATGCCTTCCACCCGCTTGCAACGATTCTTTTAACTGCAAAATCCGATCACAGTTTAAATTCGCAACCAACATAACGTTTGCCACGTTTCTGACTCCATACTTTTCAGAGATACAAATAACCACCTGTAAAATGCGCATTCACACAGATGCTTATATCCAGATTGGTATAAAGCTACCATAAAAAAGCCACAGTGTAATAACTGCGGCTTTTAACCGTTATCTGTGCCGATCTGAGTTAGCTAAAACTTAGCTGTAATCAGCGTAAGGGTTCTCGGTCGCTAAAGGGATAGACGAAGCAAACTCCGACAGCTTTACTGAGTCAGGAGTCATCTCAATTGAGGTTTCATCCATCACGCTTTCACCAAAGTGGTAACGGATAGCCTCCTCTCCCAAGCATGCCGCATTGTCGTTGGCAACGGCCTGCGCAGAGACAACCTGATTTTTAGTGCTGTAAGCAGACAAAACATCATTGCTGTATTTCTTCGATAGCATTGCCATCGTCTGTTGCGGTGAAAGAACCAGGCCTGATGCGTTGTTACCACCAAAGCCTTTGGCATTCAGGATCACCGCTTTATAATCCTCTCCGTTCTCTCCAGCGAAAAAATGATCCGTGAGAATGTTCAAATTCGATTGATGTACATCATCAGCGATATGGTCGATCGTTTTGATCCCAGGGATCCAACCGTATTGCCATACACCCAGCGACGCGATTAGCTGATCACCCGGCGCGGTACTCATTGAATGACCAATATATGACTTAATCGCGGTTACTGGCCAATTATCAATACTGAAGGTTTTCGCGACTTCGTTGAGGATATGACTCTCTGTTACTCGGTTTTGCGGCGTGCCAGTCCCGTGGGCCTGAACATAAGTCTGCTTTACACCCTCAGGTCCTAAGATAGCTTTTGCCAAAGCCGTCGCTTTAGCGACAGTGACATAGTTACCCACACCAGGAGCTGAAATCGATTTCTTGTTGCCATCGGCATTGATAAAAACATCAGCAACCGAGCCATACACAGTTGCCCCCAGTTCTAACGCTAATTCGTCATCCATCAGCACAACAAACTGTGCCGATTCTGCCATGGTGAATCCAGCATTAGACGAAAATGGACGGCAGGCGCGGCGATTATCAACCGTCTCGCTATCATCTAGTGCTTTAAGCTGAGCATCTTCAGCCAACGCACCCATGACTCGGAAGCCTTCCATAATTTCAGAGACAACCGGCGCTTCAGCATTACCGACAATAGCCACTCGAGATTTGCCCTGCTGGATATCCAACAAGCCTTGGCGCAGGTTATATAGGAACGTGGCGCAAGCCCCCATGCTAGTCCCTGTTGTACCAATACTATTAATGACATAGCCGTTAATAAAATCAGCCGGCATTTCAGCCAAAGAAAGTGCCATCATTTTCGTACTAACACGGCCGCCAGTCAGAGGAGCCGCTAACAGACCCGACAAAGAGTTGTCATCGACCTGAGCCAGCGCACTACCTGCGTATACTGACACTTCATCAGGCTTGATATGCTTAAGCACTTCATCCCAATCTATACCCAGCGAGTTAAGTGCATCAGATGCCCCATAAACAGTTAATGTCAGGCCGCGCGGGTGAAAACGGGAATTGTATAGCTTCGCCGGATCAAAACCGGTAGGGATGTTACCGCCGCTCGTAACAGGAAAGGAAACTCGGTCTTCCAGAAGTGCATTTAGCTCACCGGTAACCGTAATCGTCACTTTGCTACCCTGCTCTTCCACCTGCCAATTTTCAGGAATACGGGTTGGTAATTTTGACTTACGCAGGGTAAAACTGATGGTTTCCTGGCCGCCATTCAACGCCGCTTTGTATTGATAGCGCAGGTTATCAGGATCGAAAGATTCAATGCGTCGGACTAATGTTCCCGCTTTGATAGCCTCAATCACTTCAGGATCGATGGCTGAACTTTCGGAAAGGCCCATACGGTGTGCGAGATCTTGCCAAGTCGAAGCCATATCGTTGTTACTAAGCACATCTGCAACCATGCGCTTATAGCTATGAAAACCTGAACTACGACCTGCGGCATTAATACCACCGAAGCCTACAATTAGCGGTAACTTAGACATCCTAAACCTGCTCTTAAAATTTTAGTCAGCATAGATTACCAATTTACACTGTTCATTCATCTGGCATTTGTGCCAATATATGCGACATACAGGCCATATTGATTTCAAATCAGTCAATACAATAATATTTTATTAAGAATAAATACCAATAAATCATGAAAATAGGATTCCTTCTCTACGAAAGAGCATTAATTACGGGGATATCCCTTGCCGCTGAGATGCTGAGTTCGGCAGCAAGCCTCAGGTCACGAGCTCAACAACGAAACGAACCGTTTTCCATAAAACTGATCGCTCCAAAACTGGCACCGACCAAAGTCACTGCGGGGCTAAAGCTCCAGCCTGATATCACTTACGATGATCCGCAAACCTTCGATATTTTGATCCTTCCGCCTATGTGGGGAAATCCACAACAATCAATTCGCCACTCACCCGACATTATTTCTTGGCTAAAGAATCAGTATCAAAAAGGCGCCAAACTGGTTGCCACGGGGACCGGTGTTGCGTGGTTAGCCGAAACGGGGTTACTCAATGGTCAAGTTGCCACCACCCATTGGTATTTTTTTGATACCTTTTCTAGCCGTTATCCGAAAGTTATCTTAAACCGCCAAGCTTCTATCACCGCAGCAGATGGGATGTACTGTACAACCAGTATCAACTCACAATCAGAAATGATCTTGTACCTAATTACAGAGTATTTTGGTCAAAAAACTGCCCAGACCATAGAAACGCATTTTGGCCATGAAATAACGAAATCAACCCAACAGCCTTTCTACCAAATTGGCGGCCAGCTGCAATTTGATGAGTCTATTGCACTCGCTCAAGACTGGATGAAACGGAACATAGCGAAGCCAATAACCGCGCAAAGTGTCGCGGATCATTGCGATGTTCCACTGCGATCCTTTAATCGAAAGTTCAAAGACCAAGTCGGTGAAACACCCCATCAGCACCTTCAGCGCTTAAGGATGGATGCCGCACAACAATTGTTGCGAGATTTTGGTATGTCAGTCCAGGATGTGGCAGAACAGGTGGGATACAAAGACGCCCATCACTTTTCAACCCGGTTTCAACAGAACTTCAACATGAGCCCTAGTCAATATCGACGGATGGTGAAAACCAAGATCTATAATCCTTAATTGACTAACCTGGAGATTTTGGAGTTTGTAGCTAATTTAAGACAGGAGGTAGGCAGCAGAAATCACTATGCTATGAGAGGATGTTTTCAAGGGTAGTTGTATGAAGCACCTCACTTTCGTTTTTTTGCTTATTATAAACCTTACGTGTCCCGACGCTAGCGCCAAGCTCCAGCCCACCAGCGGGACACTCAACAACGAAGGCATGTGTAGGCTCGACATCTATCATCTCACCAAAAGCCAGCAGGATGTGTTTGTTACTGATCTTCAAATCGCGGTCATTACCAATAACACTATGCGCCATCGTTATGTCGATCTGAAAACAGACATTGATCATCCAACCGGGTTTGAAAACATCCACTATTACCGATCCGGCAGTCCTGTCGAGGTATTTACCACCAACTGGCGTAATAATGGGAACAAGCATACGGTTGGGCGCTTTGTCATGCTAGGCGGCACTAGCGACAGACAAGCATTCGACGTTTTTGCCACACTCGTTAAAGAAGACAAGGGTCACTTCGAGTTACGCGGTAACAAGCAGAAATATCGCTTCAATGCTGATGAGCAGGATGTGACTGACTTCCTCACCTGTGTCAAAAACCATTACCGACCATAACCATTCCCAAGCAAAACTATTGCCCACAAATGCAAAAACGCCAGCTTTAAGCTGGCGTTGTGTTATTCATCTTTCTTTCATGCTAACGACTGTTTTGAGCCGTGAGGGGCTGACTGAGTAATGTCTTCATATTCACCATCAATCGTTGAGCCATGCTGTTCTTGCTGATGTGTTTGGCTATAGCCTTGCTGTTTGAGTGCCTCTTCATAGGCTGCATTTATTTTTTTCTTGATAAATGGTCGTGCAATCAGCGCGCCTAAGCCGATGAATAAACCAATGACAGCGGCGAATGTCACGGTAATGAAACCCAGTACTAAAGCAAATATGCTGGTAAGTGTATTTTTCATCGCTAACCTTCTTATCTATCGTACTTTCATGCTTTGCAGTGTATAGCAGCATAAATGAACCAATGATGAACAGTGCGTTTATCTTCGCAAATCCCCTTTTCTTACCGCTTAGTAAATAAAAAAGCCCTCACAATTGAGGGCTTTAAGTCAGGAAATATTTTCAGTTATTTGTTAGATACTGGGATACCTTGCCCTCGAACACCATCCTTACGTGGGATTTCGAATACCGCTGGTGTCCAGGCTGGCACCTTAGCCACAACGCCATTCTTCGCATCTGCAACACTTGCCTGTGATGCTAAAGCTGTTGTGTGATAAGGGCTTAGCGCCAAATCCGTCGTCCAATTAATATCTTGTGCCTGGTTGGTCGCATTAATAACAATGACGAGGCCATCCAGGTTACTATCGCGATCGGTCCCGGAGGCTGTACCGTTATCAATAGACATCACGATCAAGCCCGGTGTTTGCGCACTGCCAGTGTTATGGAAATCAACACGCTTGTTAACTTCTTCACCGGTTCCCAGGGTAATCAGCGGGTAAGACTTACGAAGCAAGGCCAGTTCTTTGAAATACTCAACCATTGCGGCCATTTCGGCATGAGATGGTTTTGCATTGGCACCTGCTGAAGAAAGTACCTCTTCAATTAACGCATAGTTGTCGCCGTCTTTGTCTTTGCGTGGTAAACCTTTATCCCAGTTGTTGTCATTAAGGGTAAAATCAACCAAGTTATACCAGTCACCGGAGTCGTAAGAGTCACGCTGCATAGATTTCGAGCGAAGCAATTCAGAACCCATGTGGGTAAATGGCATACCTTGACCCAGCATCGCTGTCGCGATGGAAACCGCCTGCATTCGAACTCGATCACCTGATGTTACGTCGTAACCAATTTTGTATTGATTGTTATCCCACAACGTCTGATTATCGTGCTTCGATACGTAGTTTTGGATCTCGGTTGGGTCAACCGCATACCCTGCAGGCTGACCGTTGTAATCCAACTCATCACCACGGATTGCTTTGCCAGTTGAATCGACAAACTTAAAGTCTTTCAGGTTACCAGCCATACCTAAACGTGTTAGATCTGCAAGATGCAAAGCCGTCTCTTTGGTCACATCGCTAATTTCGTTAGGCTGAACAAACGCACCGTTACCAAATCCTTGTGTTTTACGGATCCCCTCTTTGCTATCAAATGGGCTACCACCACGTACGGCATCACGCAAACGATCAGAGAAACTTCCGATCCCCGTACCACCAAGGTTTGGCTGGGTAGCCTGGACAAACAGTGCATCATTTTCAACTTCACCGAAGTTCCAGCCTTCGCCATAGAAGTAGGTATTTGGATCAACTTTCTGTACTTCAAGCAACGAGCGTTGCATTTGATCCAGTGGATGATGACCCATCAAGTCAAAGCGGAATGAATCAATCTTGTAATCTCGCGACCATACCACCAGCGAGTCACTGATCATTTTTTCAAACATAGCGCGCTCTGGTGCCGTGTTCGAACAACAAGTTGTGTTCTCTACGTTACCTGTCACTGGATTCAAGCGTTGGTAGTACCAAGGTACAAGCTTATCAAGCACCGAGGTACGAGCTTCAGGACCGGCCGAGTTAGTGTGGTTATACACTACATCCATCACCACATTCATACCGATATCATGTTTGATAGCCATTACCGCTTCACGCAACTCTTTGATACGCTGCGGACCATCTGGATTGGTCGAGTAAGAGCCTTCTGGAACCGTGTAATGGAATGGGTCGTATCCCCAGTTAAAGCTGTCGGCATCTGAAACAAACCGGTTCAATTCCTGCACGACAGGGTTTTCTTTAGAATCGTCTTGTTTTACCTCTTCTAGTGCTTCCGCAATCGTCATACCCGATGAACAATACTTCGAAAACTTGGAAGATTTCACCGCAGTATTGACTTCACAAAGCTTGCTGAATGGTTCTTCAATATTCGCCACTTCATTCGGGTTTTCATTGATTGTGGCAATATCAAAGATTGGCAATAGATGTAGGTGCGTAACCCCACTTTCACTTAATGATTTTAAGTGATTGACGGGCACGGTATCGGGCTGGGTAAATGCAATAAACTTACCGCGGGCATCAGCCGATGTTGATTCGTCTTGCGCAGAAAAGTCACGAACGTGTGATTCATAAATCACAAACTGCGCTGGGTTAGATTGATCGATTGGTCTTTTAAGATCATCCCAACCTTGTGGCTTGAGATCTGGATCATCAAGATCAATCACCTGGCTGTACTCAGAGTTCATCGACAAACTCAACGAGTACGGATCGGTAACCTGGTAGCTTTCTACCTTGCCTGACACAGGATGGAATACATCAACTAAATAACGGAAGTAAGTACCATTCGGTGCTTTGTCTGTTTCCAGTGACCAAACCCCAGAGGCTTCATCATAATCCATCTGAAGGCGACCAAGCTCTTCTTTGTTATCGCCAAAGAGGACGGTAACAACATTCTGAGCTGACGGAGCCCAAACATTGAATTGGGTAGAGTTACCTTCAACCACTGCCCCTAATTCGATGTCCGATGCCGCACTGGCAAATAGCTGATCGAAGGCACCAGCAGGTTGTACCTTGGTACCATTAAGTACTAACCCTTCTTCATCAACAGCGATCGCAGCCAACTCAGCTTTAATCACCGGACGCATATCTATTGCACTATCAATTGAATATGCGCGTTTGTTTGCCAAATGTGGGAACTTGGCTCTCACATCAGCGCTGAGGACAGTCGGTTCCAAGACGATATATTCAGCGTCATATTTATTTTCGCTATTTGGACCAAAGCCGCCCTCAAGCTGAACATAAAGGCGTACTTCATCCGCCGATTCTGCCCCATCCCAAATAAATGTGTGACCCTCAACTAAATGTGCTTCTGCATTTGCAACACCAAAAAGAAGTACGTATGCATCACCACGAGAATCGTAAGCCTGATTACTGCCCGCAACATAGGAAGCGGTTCTATCTTTGATCTCATTGAAATCAACTTTGGCGTCACTGCCAGATAAGTTGCTTAGGTTCTCATCGCGAATGATGAAGTTAATACACTCAGTACTTCCGCTTTTTAGTGGAAGTTTCCAGTAAGGGCCAAATTCATCGACACCTACTGGTGCGATAGACTTATCATCCCAACCAGCGCTTTCTTGAGCGGCTCTATCACAAGTCTCGTTGTTCCAAACATGAAGGCTGTAATTATCGTAGGATGACAATGATTTAGCCTTATCATTTTTCGCCACCATATAAATAACAGCTTCATCAGAACCTGCTTGAATCGGCTCTTCTACCGATCCACTTTGAGGTAAGAAAGCTGTTGGTCCATCCGTTTCTGGTAATTCGATATCAATCGCTGGTGGGTTGGTCGTATCAAATTTACCATCAGCAGATGACGAGCTATTACAGCCAACAATAACAAACGCAGAACACAGTGGAATCACGGCTTTTGCAACCGTTGATAGTTTAAAGTTCACGAGATTTTTCCCTTTATACTCATAATTTTATGGGGGGAAGTATAAAATTTGAGTTTTAATTATGGCGGGAACAATACTGAATCTAAGGCTCTGCATACTGTGACCAAAAGCACTAAAATGTAGTTTATTAACAACAGTTCATATGCTTTTGGGCTAGGTATCACTCTTTGTACAGAGTGAATATTATGCAGGCGGTGATAATTCAACCAGAACAGTAACTAAATGTAACCAACAGAATTTGCAGATAATTTATCTCAATGATCCTTTTTAAACCGGCATTCAAAAAAACCCGGCATTTGCCGGGCGGATATTTTTTCAGCTCGTGTAAATATCACTGTGGCCGTTCAATCAAGCGCCATGCTCAATCCAACAGAGATGGTATAGGCCGATAGATCATCATGCCATACTAGCTGGCTTGCTTCAGCATACCCATACCAATCGTTGCTCAATGCGCCTGATATACCCAAATGCACTCGTCCATAAACATCATCATCAGACTCAATCACAATGGGTAAAATACTGCCTGAGTAGTTGGATTTAAGCTGCGAGATGATCCGTTCTCTACCACTGGCAATATCGTAATGAACATACCCTTTCGCATAAGGCTGGAACACACCAAAAGGAGTCCTAAAAGGGTGCGATATACTCATGCCCGTGATTAGCATGGTTGATTCTAGCGCATCAACATCCTCGATCTTCGAAAACAGATAACTCGAATTACTCAAAGACAATCTTTCTTCATAACGCTCGGTATCTGACAGGGTATATTGCAAACTACTTTCAAATGCCACATTCAGATAGTTGTAGTCAAAAATGTAACCTGCTCCCAGCGAAAAGACCCAAATATCAGAATCAGCTTCATTGGTGTTGCTCACTACAGGATCTGTGTATAAAGTCACTTGCCGCTCTATGTCTGTATCCATTACCGCATAGCTGGCATTAAAATCGATAAACCAAGCATCTTGGAAATAGGTAAAATAGCCCGACGCCATCAAGCCATCGATTTCAGTATCACTTCCTTCCGATAATGGCTGGTAAAATGGCAAGCCCAGTGTGAGCCCAAATAGATATTGGTTCTGGAATAAATAATCACCACCGAGGGTTAATGAATAACCACTATGATCCTGCTCTACCGACTTGTTGAGAGATGCATTGTCTACAAGGGCAGTATTATCAACCCGAATGTAACCAGCCACTTGTGAGTGGTAACCGTCACCAAATGCTCCAGTGTCAGACAGTGCTTTCTCTGGCAATCCTGGTGGACTGTATATTGATAAAGGGTCATTACTGTACAAAGGTACATAGCCATATGAAGAGCGGTTAGCGTTGGTAGCATGCCGTACGCCAATCGACGTCGAATGGTTATTTAACGACCGGTATTTTTTATCAACTTTATCACCCCGGACATGACTTGCCATGTCTTTGATTTCTGCCATTGCTGTATCAACTTCCGATGACAACTTTTTGGTAAATGAGCCATCAAATAAATCCGAGCCGAATACACTATTAGCCGTTACAGAAAATACGATACAGACTACAGGCAGGTAGGAAGATACCCTTAGAACTGACGCAATCATATTGCCCCCAAACTTTCACGCCACTTAAAATTATCTAGTAACTGCGATGTGGCTTATAGTTATGAGTGTAGATAGCAGTGGAAGGCAAAAAGCACGAACTACCCTGTCGTCGCAAAAACTATACAAGCCTCTTTTTTTTAATATTAAAACTTTTCCATTTCGTACAATTTTATCCATCATGAAAAGTGAAATATTGCTAATGGTATGGTTGTAATACTCGATGTATGGCAAAATCATCAAGTTATATAAGTACTTATATAGCAAAGTTAAACAATCACCAGCCTTCACACACGACAACATATGACACTGAGCGCACTTCATGTCTAAGAAAGTTAAAGCTTCGGCTCACATAGCACAAATTTCAGATAACTTTTTCTTCGACTGCCAAAAAAAAACACTATTCACGACAATCGGATTAATTTCTCTCAATAGAGCAGAGAAAGAAGTTCTTTTTCAGCTAGTCAGCCAAGCACCAAATATGGTTAGCAAAGAAGCGCTTTTAGCGGCCGGTTGGGCGAGAAAAGAAGTAGCAGAAACCTCCCTATTTCAAACCATCCGTACGCTAAGGATTAAACTCAAAGAAGAAGACGTGGGTCAGATTATTGAGCTTGTACCCCGTCTGGGCTATCAAATTAAGATTCAACGTCTGCTTACCTCTGATGAGTACATTGCCATCAGCACCCCCCAAAAAAGCAAAAGAATAACCCGTTCTAAAGTGAGATGGGCTTGTGTAGGTGCCTCCGTTTTAGCAGTCTGTGTCGCGTTGATAGGGTTCTTCGCCAGTGACACGCCTACTGAATACAAATATAAGCTCATAAATGATAAAAATAACAATACCATTGTTTTTCTGTCCATGAAGCAAGATGATTTCGACTATCTTTTGCAGGCCAGTGATATCTTTTTTACTCCAACTAACCTCAATAATAAGCTGATGTTTATTCATAAGTTAGACGATGAGTTTTCTATTGCTATTTGCGATAAAACCCCTAACGGCTGCGATATCGATACAGCACAGGCCATCAGCTTTAACCATTCGGAATTAAGTACATTATGGGATTTACTTGGAAACTACCTGCCCAAGGTACCACCTTTGGCTGCAATGAATGTGCTAAAAGACAATACCGCTATTCAGTCTGGGGTTAAGTCCTACAATATTTTCCTTGAAAAGGGTGATTTCACGACGAGTCTCTCACATCATTTCGCCAACTTGGTCGACGAGGCTACATGGCTATTTACAACAATCAATTATCGGCCAAATGCCGACCACAGTGAGTTTATCGCCGCTTCATTTCGTGGAGGCCGGGCAATCATGAGCGATCACAGTAAAATGCCATTTCTGATAACCATCAATAACTACCCAGAATATTTTTACTGGGTACTCAGCCCTTCGGATAAAAAGCAACTTGGCATCAAACCGCCGACCAAGCAAGAAATCAACACGAACGATTTCAATATTAAAGTTGACGAATACGCAAGCTACCTGCTGTACCGTCAAAATCAGTTACAACTGTGGCTATCTGAAGGCTATGGCTTTCACTGGTTTGTCAAAGATGAAAGCGATGACAATGTCTTCAACAAACTGATTGAAGGTGACCAATGTTCTGCACTGCCCATTGAATTTGAGAATCCAACAAACTGTGATTAATCTGGTTTATGTCTCCGTAGGTAGAGAAAGGATTGCGAACCAGCTGAAATGTAAATAAGATGTTAAGGTGCTTATCGATAAAATCCAAGGATAGGAGGCTAACTGATGATATTGAGACAAGTTATTTATCGCTTTTTCTATAGCTTGAGAGTTTTCTTTAACTTAACTTTCAAGCCATTACTTGGGCTCATTGCTGTAGGTGTCGTCATTTCAACCCTATTACTGCTGTCAGCCCAAACTCAACTCGCCGGCGCTTTAATCTTCATCGGCTGCATTGCAACCGCATTGTGGATCACCCTTGTGCGCTACTATTATTCAGCAATTTTAAATTGGTCTGATACTCGTAAAGAGGAAGCCTCAGTCATTAACTTTCCGAATAAAAACCTGAAATAATGCTTAATATCGGATGCCACAATGCCGCCTAGCGTTACCATGTAACAAGGTAAGTCAGGAGGAAGAACCTCCTGACGTGAAGCTTTTTAGCTAGACGGTGTATAACACCTTAATGATGTGCCAGCCGAACTTAGTCTTTACAGCTTCAGGGATAACACCACGCAATTCCGGATGTTTTAATTTAAGTGCCTCGCTGGTGCTGATCGCTTTATCCGAAAAGACCGCCTTATCAAACTGTGGCACCATCTGCCCTTTGCGAAACTCGCCTAAATCACCGCCCTTTTTACCTGATGGACACGTTGAATGTTTCTTTGCCAGCGTCTGGAATTTTGCGCCTTTCTTAAGTTGCTGAAGAATATCTTCTGCGAGTTCTTTGTGTTTCACCAGAATGTGAAGCGCATGTGCTGTGCGTGCCATGGGGGACCTCATTATTTCTATGCTGTTAAAACAGCACCAGTCAGTTCAATTTACTTTAATACCAGTCTACGAAATTTTAAAATCAGTCATGTTCAACGACTGATCAAGAATGGTATAACCAGAAGATAATTGGTCTGAACTATACACGTCAATGGCCCTTCAACCAACTCCAGGCTTTTCCAGTAACAAAAAAAGCCAGCATTATTGCTGGCTTTTTTATCTGAATGCGTTGCTATTGTTCTGACTTGAGGATCTCAGCCGTTTCCAATTGTGTCATCTGACGGATCTGACGCCACATATAGAAGAAAATGCCCATCATCATCAACATTGATGGAATCGCAATAGCGGGGTAGCTCACCAGAGTCAGACGCCCCAACTCTTCATTAAAGGCTTGTGTGCCTGAAGGGCTAGTAACAATCATTTTGGCCAATACGTAATTCATCGCCGATGAAAAGACGAAGGTACCGGCAAACAGGTAGTTTGACGTAAGCAGGCGGCGTTCAAAGTCACTCTTGCGGCCAAACTCGTTCAACTTCTGGTTGATCAGCGGAAGGTTCAATACTGTTTCGTTGAAAAGCATCTTGCTCACAACCGGGTACTTGGTGAACGTAGAAGCAAAAACCCCTACACCAATGAGACCTGGAATCAAGGCTTCTTTAACCGCTAACCACTTGGGATCAAGCTGAAGCAACCCGATACCACCGGTAAGCAACACACTGATAAAACCCAACAGCGAGATAAAGTTAAACTTTTTGTACTTAATCAGCTCATAACTACCCAGTACAACCGGAAAAGCCAAGGCCACAACAAGTGCACCAACAGAGCCAAGATACTCGTCACCACTTAGCTTCATCAATACGACTGAAGGCACGATAACGTTAAAAATCAAATCATTAAAAGGACTAGCTTTCTTTTCCGTCATAATATTTTACAAAGTTATTTAAACGTAAACATCTACATTGTTCCGTGAAATGGCCCCGCTGTAAAGTAGGCGACCGTTACAAAAGGTTAAATCGCCTTCGCGAAATAGGCAAAATTCATCAACAATCTGATGAGAAAACCCTACTTAGCTTCATTTTGAATGATGCAAACCCACCTATCCTCTCCCATACTTTCCACATTATGCTTTGGCTGTGTTCGGGAGTTTTACATGAATAAACCAGTGGTTGCCGATTTCAAACCCGTAAAAGTTCCATTAGAAAAAGGACAAACTTATTACTTCTGCACCTGTGGACGGTCAGCTACGCAGCCTTTCTGCGACGGTTCGCACCAAACCACCGACTTCAAGCCAAAGAGCTTTAAAGCAGAAAAAGATGGGGATGCCTTTCTCTGTGCCTGCAAGCACACCGCTAATGCCCCATTTTGTGACGGTACCCACAAACAGTTCAGTGCGGATAATGTTGGCAAAGAAGGCCCGGGAGTCACGGCCAGTGCAAATGCATTACCAACAGCAAAAGCCACCAAAGAAGAACCCAATGTCGAATTTATCCATCAACTCGCCCGCGAGGGCCTAAGCAATCTCGGCCATCACGGAGCAATGACGGCAATGGGTGTACCGAGATATCAACTGCCTGACTGGGATGATATCCAGATAATGGTGGCCCAGATGGCCACGAAGCCTCTGATGGAAGATGCAAAGGTCAATACTGAATTAGTGATTGGGCCAAAGGCAAAAAAGCCGTTGGTACTCAATATCCCACTGTTTGTGTCAGACATGAGCTTCGGTGCGCTCTCTGAAGAAGCAAAGACCGCCCTGGCGATGGGAGCCGAGTTGGTAGGTACCGGAATTTGTTCTGGGGAAGGCGGAATGCTCGCAGAAGAGCAGCAAGCTAACAGCCGCTATTTTTACGAACTGGCCAGTGCCATGTTTGGCTACCATGAAGGTCTATTAAAGAAGGTACAAGCCTTCCACTTTAAAGGCGGTCAAGGTGCGAAAACCGGCACCGGAGGGCATTTACCCGCGATTAAAAACACAGGTAAAATAGCTAAAACCCGGTGCCTTGAAGAAGGTACAGATGCGATATCTCCCCCGACATTCAAAGATCTCAAAACACCGCGTGATTTTGCGGCGTTCGCCGACAATGTCAGGGTGATCACTGGCGGGATCCCTATCGGCTTCAAACTCAGCGCCAATCATATTGAAAGAGATATGGGGTTTGCGCTAGAAGCTGGCGCCGATTACATCATTCTCGATGGGCGTGGAGGTGGCACAGGTGCCGCTCCGGAAATTTTTCGGGATCATATCAGTGTTCCCACCATTCCTGCCCTAGCCCGGGCTCGATACTTTCTAGACAAGCAAGGTATGACTGGAGACGTTACACTGATAATCACCGGTGGATTACGTACCCCTTCAGATTTCGTCAAAGCGATGGCCTTAGGAGCCGACGGAATTGCCCTTGCCAACAGCGCTATGCAGGCCATAGGCTGCGTGGGTGCGAGAATTTGCAACACCAATAACTGCCCTGCAGGCATTGCTACACAAGATCCCGAGCTGCGCAAAAAACTCGACCCTAATATTGCTGCCACCAAACTGGCGAACTACCTCAATGCATCGATCCAATTAATGCAAGTAATGGCACGTGCGTGCGGGCACCATCACCTAAACCAGTTTAACCAAGATGACTTAGCCACTTGGAGTCATGAAATGGCGCAACTAGCAGGGATTGAGTATTCAGGGTTCAAGCAGCGCGAATAGGAAAAATTGCGAACGCTGCATTTTCCATCAAGCGTAAATTCCTATATGGTTAGCACTCAACTAATGATCGGATATTCATATGCTTACAACAAACGATACGGCACTAGTAATTGTTGATGTCCAAGGCAAGCTTGCGCAAATCATGGACAGCAAGGATACGCTTTTTAAAAATTTAGAAACCGTTGTCAAAGGCGCTAAAATTCTGGATATCCCGATTATCTGGGTAGAGCAGATCCCACACAAATTAGGCCCGACCATTCCACAAATTTCCGACCATTTGCTCGATCATACCCCTATCGCTAAAAACAGTTTCAGCTGTTGTCGCGAACCGATGTTTGTCGATGCTTTGTCAGAGTCAGGCTGCAGGAATGTTGTGGTCGTTGGCATTGAAGCGCACATCTGTGTCTATCAAACAGTCCGGCATCTGCTTGAAGCTGACTACCATGTCGAAGTGGTCGCTGATGCGGTATCGTCACGCAACCCAACCAACAAACAGATTGCGCTGGAAAAAATGCAGCAATTTGGCGCGTCGCTAACCACAGCCGAGATGCTGATATTTGAACTTCAAGAAGTTGCTGAAGGTGAACGCTTTAGAGATATTCTCGGCGTCGTGAAATAGTCGTGACAATAAAAAACGCGGTGCCATACACCGCGTTTACATTCTTTCTGTGTGATTTCACGCTATGCTGATCGCTTAAAAACCCACACCAGCAAAATATGAGGAAACTATACTAAGCGTCAATGCAAACGTCATAACACCCAACACCGGCTTGCTTTTCGTCACCAGCGGCATTAGCCAAACACCGACAGCCGCCAACAGCAACCCCAAGCTGATCACCTGGGAGATAAACGGCATAATAGCCCCCGTCGTCTCAATCTGACTTGATAATTCTCCGAGCTGTGGAAGGCCCGTAAGTAGACAGATAACCGCGATAATCGCGCCTAAACGGGGCAATAGCGTGTTCACCTCTTCGACTTTGTGCTGCGCCCTCACCAAACAAGCATGCGCAAGTAAGGTACCACCGCAGAGTGTCGTCGCCAAAAAGTGCGAAGCAACCAACCAATGATCACTTCTTACTGCCAGACCATGAATGAGATAGCTCCCTCCAGCAAAAACGGCTAAAACCAAGCAGTACTTTCGGAAAAGATCCGAGCCCACCAGCACTTTTTCAACAAACCAATAAAATAGCGCAACGGCAAAAAACGTGATCGCAAGCAGTGCTTCAACACCAATACGGTAGCCATCGGCTGTATCAGCAAGCATCAAGTTCAACTCTCTCAGCAAGAGTGCACTGAATAGCATTAACCATAAAACAAGCATTGTCTTATGTAGACGATCAGCTTGACCGAAACACAACTTGCCACTCAATAACACCATACCAAGGACAATAAATGCGCCAATCGACATTTGGGTTAACACACTTGAAAGAATAAATGGCCACTCAAACCAAGCCATAAGTCACCTCGTCGTCATTCTCTCTGACGAATTTGAAAACGTAAGGCGCCGTATTTTGCCTGACAGCCATAATTTGTCCACAAAAAAGCCCAGATCACACACGAACTGGGCAGATTATTCAGTCACGGTTTGACAATCCGCTATTCGACTTTCTCTGATTTATATGAACGTTTAGGCTTAGCAACATCAGACGATAACGGCTGAGCTTTCAAGCAAGCAATCGTTACCAACAGAGACACCACAGCAACAACTACCAAACCGCCATAGGTCATGGTGAACCCTTCCGCTAAGGCTACTGGGTCAAACTGAGACAAACCATCAGCGCTCCCCTCACCAACATGCACCGGCACTTTGAGGTGAAACAGAGCTGCACAGAATGCAACGCCGAGTGCACCGCCAAATTCACGACCATAGCCAAACATCGACAGGCCAATCCCTCGATCATGGGGAGGTAACACATTCTGCACCACTACATTCAAACTTGGTAATGTCAAACCAAGCCCTAGACCAGCAAAAGCCAACGCAACGGTCATTGTTAAACCTTGGAATAGCAGAAAAACAGCCACGACTGACATACCAAAGCCGAGCACAGTCAACGATTTATAGAGTCCTGTTTTGGCAATTCGTTTACCGCCAAGGTACGCCCCGCATGTGATACTCATCATAAATACCATCATGACTAACCCACTGGCCGAAGCACTCATTCCATGTTGCCATTGCATTTGGAGCGGTAAATACACCAGTACGGCAAACATCAACAACTGCGAACACATAATCAACAACACACTGATCAAATAGCCCGGAAGACGAAATATTCGCATTGGTAAAATAGGGTCTGACACCCGTTTTTCCACAATGACAAACAACACCAAAGATATAGCAAGAGCGGCAATTAAGCTGACTTGGCCGATCATGATATCTGGAGACATTAACAACAATAATAAGGTGGTAATTGCCATCAGCAAACCCGCACCCGCCCAATCAAAACGGCTGTCACGCCCTTTACTCAGATGTTTAAGGTTTGTATTAATCATCCATATCGCCAACGCACCTAAAGGAAGATTGATCCAAAAGACCCATCGCCAACTTAAGTGCTCGGCAAAATACCCCCCCAGCAAAGGACCAGCGATGCTCGAAGCCGCATATACGGCAGAAATATAACCCTGGTACTTACCGACCTCTCTGGCGGGAATGCAGTCGGCAATTACAGTAAAGGCCAGTGCAATAAGGCCGCCTCCACCGATCCCCTGCAGCACCCGTGCTGCAACAAGTGTTGGCAGGTCTTGTGCAATGGCACATGCAACCGAGCCGAGTAAAAACAAAACAACACTGATATTCAGCATTTTTACCCGTCCGAAGATATCGCTCAGCTTGCCATATACCGGCAATACGGCAGTTGCCGCCAATAGATATGCGGTAACAACCCAGGTTAATGCCTGCCCGGCGCCAAGCTCTTCACCTATGATGGGCAAAGGCGTAGTGACGATGCTTTTCTCTAATGAACCCAGCGCAATAACCAATGCGACGCTGGCAAAAATCGTTTTTGGCGACATACGCCCTCCTATGAATGCGCAACAAGGATAATTCAAACTATTGATTTCGAAAACAGAAGATTAATAAGCATTGGCTCATATTAATGCTCATCAATAGCTCAGGCAGCATTGACAAACGGCAACTATTGCTCTAACTTATTTTTCAGGAAGAATTAAGTCGCCTTGTTTCACTCATATTTGCATATTTACAGGGTTACGCTTTCACTTATTTTATACAGATTCAATAGTTGGGATGCTTATGTACGCGATCACAAATATCAATGTTTTTAACGGTCAAGATATCCTTGAAAACCAAGCTATTATTGTTAATAGCGATACAATTGACGCGATAGTTCCCATGCAAGATGCTAGCCTCCCCGCCACGGTTTACGATGGCCAAGGCTTAACGGCAACTGCAGGGTTCATTGACCTTCAGCTCAACGGCTGTGGTGGGGTCATGCTTAATGTGAACATTTCTAAGCAAACACTTGACACCATGAACCATACCAACATCCAAAATGGCACAACCCAGTATCTACCGACACTGATCACAAGTCAGCATGAAACAATGTGCCAAGCAGTTGAACTTGTCGCTGAAATTGAAGCCCCGCTAAATGAAGGCATTATAGGGTTACACCTTGAGGGCCCATTTATTAGCAAAGAAAAAAAAGGGGCTCACAACGAAAGTCATATCCGCATTCTCGATGAACTAACCGCTCACTACCTTGCTGATAATGCCAAACTCATTTCTGTCATTACACTTGCTCCAGAAAATACATCACAAGCTGTTATTGATATTCTCAATAACGCAGGTATCACTGTTTCATTAGGCCATACCAATGCCAACTACCAACAGCTGACGAGCAAAAAGCATTTGAAGATGGCAACCCACTTGTACAACGCAATGACGCCACTTGGCTCACGTGAACCCGGAGCCGTTGGTTATATCTTCGATAAAAAGCCGCATGCAGGCATTATCGTAGACGGTATTCACTCATCATATGCATCAGTGCGTATCGCCCACCAGCAACTTGGCGAAAAGCTATTTATGGTCACCGACGCTGTCGCGCCAGCCGGTACAGATATGACTGAATATGACATGGCCGGTACAACAGCCTATGTCACCGACGGTAAATGCCATTACGCAGACGGCACGATTGCAGGTGCAGCCATTACAATGATTGAGGGAGTAAGAAACCTTATCCAGCATGTAGGCCTAAGCCGAGAGGAAGCGCTACGAATGGCTAGCCTTTACCCAGCGAAAGCCATCGGTATCGATGACCAGTATGGTCGCCTTTCTCCTGGCTATAAAGCCAATATTACGCTGCTGAACGATCACAACGAAGTGTGCTCTGTGTTTCAAATGGGGATGAAACGCTTATAATCGAATACCGATAAAAAATGCTTCTGGCTTCAAGCGGATAGCCTCTTCACAGGTATCCGCTTGACGCGATTCGCCCTCAAATGGTACTAATCACTTATGCTCACCTAAAACAGTACCTTACCTGCCATGCTAAACACCCAATGGCTCCACACCTTTATTACCTTGGTTGAAGTTGGCCACTTCACGCAAACAGCAGAAAAACTATTTATGACTCAACCGGGGGTCAGCCAACATATTAAAAAGCTGGAAGAGCAAGCCGGCACCTCATTAATCAAACGTATAGGCAAGCGGTTTGAACTCACACCAGCAGGTCAACAACTTTACCAATACGGCTTGAGGCGACAAGAAGATGAGAAACAGCTATTGGGCCAATTGTTGGCTGATGACCCATTCTGCGGTGAGTGCCATATAGCCTGCTCTGGTTCGCTAGCTATGTTTCTCTACCCTCATTTCCTAAACCACCAGCAAAACCACCAAGCTATCAGTACTCATTTGGAATCAGCACCCAACCACCGCATTCTGGAAGGGATCAAGAACGGTCAATTCGATATCGGCATCATTACCCATGCCGTCGCAGATCAATACTTCGACCAAACGAAAATTGGTCAAGAAGCCTTATGCGTCGTCGTGCCAGCTAACTACCCGGACGAGAAATTAGATAAAGAGTCATTGTACTCACTGGGTTTTATCAACCACCCAGACGGTAAGCATTACTTACAACAGGTACACCTAGCCAATTACAGTGACAGCCATTTCGATTTCAACAAAATAAAAAAAACGGGTTACATAAACCAGCTCAATCAAATTCTGCTCCCTGTCTCTAAAAGTCTTGGCTTTACCGTGTTACCAGAAAAGGCCGTCGATCACTTCAGCTACCAAGACAAAATAAAAACATTAGCGGTGCCGAATACCGTTAGCCAAGAGCTGTACTTAATCTGGAAGCAGCACAGACCTTTACCAAAGCGTTATACTCAGATCATGAATACGATAACTCAGCTTCTAGAATGAAATGAAAAAAATCCTGCTTAACCAGCAGGATAAATCTTATACCCTTACACCCAATGCTGAAGCCCCAATTAATAGCGGGACTTTATAGATCTCGCATCAGAATTTCATACTCTTCTTCTGCAAGTTCTATCAATTTGGCGAGCTCTCGAGCATCATCACTCGACAGAGATAGGTGCCATTGCACATCATCTCTTTCAAGCTGATTTTTACAAATGAGTTCCGTTTTTTTTCCTTCGGAATAGAAATACAGTTGGTCAAATTCACCACTCAAACGACTATTCTGCTCCAAAATATTAACTTCAAGCTCTCCTACAGGACTTATTGTCACATCCGCATGAAGTTTTGATTCTCCAGGTAAAATGAAATGCCTATGCTCAGCCAACATACGACAGCCTCCTATCTGACTTACGCCATGATTCTCCCGCGACAGCGAACTCACAAATGTAATTCGCTGAACAACGCTGCATGCAGCGCCCCCAGTTCAATAACAAGTCTAGTTAAAACAGCAAAAGGAAAATGAAAATTCACGAAAGGATAACAATTATTCATTCATTTTTTTGCTCGGCATCAAATTTTCGTGATTTGAGCAAAATCATGGCACGGTTTTCTATCCTCCTAGCCCGCTTTCTGGCACAGTCATATACCCCCACTAATAAAATGCTGGGCTAAACAGTAAATACCAAGGAAGTACCCATGATAGATTTTCGTTCTGATACCGTAACCCGCCCTACTCAAGCCATGCGAGACGCAATGGCCAATGCCGCTGTCGGCGATGATGTTTATGGCGATGATCCAACCGTCAACGATCTAGAGCAATGGGCTGCAGAGCGACATGGGTTTGAAAGTGCACTCTTTTGTAGTTCAGGTACCCAAGCCAATTTACTGTCGTTAATGGCACACTGTGAACGTGGTGATGAATACCTATGCGGACAGCAAGCGCACAATTACATGTTTGAGGGTGGTGGTGCTGCAGTTCTAGGCTCAATACAACCTCAACCGATTGAAAATGAAAAAGACGGCACGATCCCCTTCACTAAGTTGGCAGCCGCAATCAAACCTGACGATGCCCATTTCGCACAAACACGCCTGCTAAGCCTTGAAAACACCATCAATGGTAAGGTACTTCCACTGTCCTATATGGCAGAAGCACGTGAATTCGTTAACCAACACAACCTAAAGCTGCACTTAGACGGAGCCCGGGTTTACAATGCTGCTACCGCTTTAGATGTCGATATCAAAGCGATCAGCCAGTACTTTGATTCAATGACAATCTGCCTATCCAAAGGATTAGGTGCGCCCATTGGCTCACTGGTACTGGGAGACAAAGCCTTCATTACAAAAGTACGTCGCTGGCGGAAAGTACTCGGGGGTGGAATGCGTCAGGCAGGGATTCTAGCTGCGGCGGCAAAGATTGCCTTGACCGATCATGTGGCACGATTAGCTGATGATCATGCGAATGCCAAAAAGCTGGCTGAAGGATTAAACCGCCTACCTGGCTTTAAGGTTAATACCGAGGTAGTCCAAACCAATATTGTCTTCACTAAAGTCGACCCAAGCATTGACCAACAGTTGCTTGCCACGAAACTGAAAGAGAAAGACATCATTGTCACACCGGGCAATCCGATGCGACTGGTTACCCATATTGATATTAGTAGTGAAGATATCGACACATTTTTATCTGAGCTTGAAGCGGCATTGCGATAAGCCAAATAGCGGGTGACTACACAGTTAAAAAAGCGCCTACTTGTCACATCAAATAGGCGCTTTTTATAACAATCAAACTTAGAAACGATAACCCAAGCTCACTGATGATAGTCCGTGTTCAACCTTGATCTCGTCATCATCCAATCTGGTTGGTACCACTAACCTCAGTCCCAGCTCCCAGTTTTTATAATTAACAACGGTGCCTAAATGGGAGTTAAAGCCGAAGCCTGTAGAATCGAACTTTTCTTGGCTATTATCTGCATTCTTCAATTTGCCGTCAGCATTCAAATAATGCACCCCCGCCCCTAGCTCTACACGCCAACTTTTACACGACGAGCACAGTTTGCGATCGCCCCACTGATAAAACAGTACCGGCGTAAACCCGACGGAATAGCCTTTGTAATTACCACCGACAAAGTGATCATCATCGTCGTCATCGTAATCTAAATCAAAATAGCTGGCAGAGAGTTCGGTGTGATAACCCCAGCGGGTGGACTCCGAGAAAAAGTATGGCGACTGAACAAGAGAGACAACAGGCGTAACAGAGCTTGAAGAGTTAAATGGGATATCGCTGAATTGCCCCTTTTTTGTAATATCAACATTGCCGGCCAACTTTGCAATGCCCAATTTTACACTAGGAACCCTAAACAGTGTTTCTAAATCCATAGCATGGGCTGGAGAGCCCGAATAAAGCACAATCGTGCTCATAATTAAATATCCGTATTTTTTCATGCGCCATTCCTATGACTACTACCACTTATATATCCAACTAACTTCTAGTTAAGCACGACAATTGCCCAAAAAAAAGCCCAGCATTTGCTGGGCTTACATTTCATTATTCTTTAGTGAGGTTCTACACACTTTCTATTTATTAACACTGGCACAATAGAGTGTTTTTTAATCAATATCTAGAACAAATGATTATTCAATAATAAATGGCAAACAATACTCGCTACATACCCCAAGGCAATGACTGGCATCCACTTCAAGTGTCCGAAGAATGTGTATTTACCGTGAGCAGCGCCCATCAAGGCAACACCAGCCGCAGAACCAATAGATAGCAAGCTACCACCGACACCAGCGGTCAATGTCACTAATAACCAGTTACCCAATGATAGTTCGGGCTCCATCGTCAAAACAGCAAACATCACAGGTATATTATCCACTATTGCAGACAGTATACCGACCATAATGTTCGCCCATACCGGGTTCCACTGGGAGTACATCACCTCTGAGACCATGCCAAGATAACCCAGCAAGCTAAGCCCCCCTACACACATCACAACACCATAGAAGAACAACAGCGTATCCCACTCGGCGTGAGATACTCGTTTGAATACATCAAAGGGAACAACAGAACCTATCCGCTTTAACGCTTCATCATCGTTATTGGCAAGAGCGGCCGCTTTTTTCTTCTCCAGTGAGCGTGGTAATGTCTTACGAAGGTAGAAACCGAAGAACTGCAAATACGCCAAACCCATCATCATGCCAATAACCGGCGGGAAATGGACTAGTGCATGGAACCCTACCGCAGTGGCTATTGTCAAAACAAACAAAAAGACGATGCGCCTCGCGCCTCGCTTCAATTCGACATACTCAGTTGTGGTATTTGGCCTTGTCTTAGGAACGAAGAATGACATGATAGCCGCAGGGATAACATAGTTAACCAAGGATGGAATAAATAGGTCGAGGAACTGAGTAAAACTGACGAGTCCCGTTTGCCAGACCATTAACGTTGTAATATCGCCAAAGGGACTAAAGGCCCCGCCAGCATTGGCAGCCACCACGATATTAATACAGGCGATATTGATAAAACGCAGGTTGCTCCCCCCCACCTTCATAACAACAGCACACATCAACAATGCGGTAGTTAAGTTATCGGCGATAGGGGAAATCACGAACGATAAACAGCCCGTAAGCCAAAACAAACTCCTGAAATTAAACCCTTTACCCACCATCCAAGCTTGCAGCGAATCGAATAACCGCCGCTCTTCCATTGCACTGATATAAGTCATCGCAACTAACAAGAACAGCAGTAGTTCTGCGTACTCTAACAAATTATGCTCTAAAGCCGCTTTTGCCAGTTCGATTTGCCCCTGTTCCTGATACACAAACCCAATCATTAGCCATATCAAACCTGCGGCTAATAAAACGGGCTTAGACTTTCTCAGTTGCAGATATTCCTCTCCCATCACCAAGCAATAAGCCAAGCCAAAAATAATGAGTGATGCATAACCTACTGTTGACTGGGTTAAATCAGCACCTGGTGCAGCGGCAAAAGCACTACCTCCTGCCATTAGGGCTACAGCGATCCCCCCGAACAGCATACTTCCTCGTAACAGTTTCATTCGCTACTCAACTCCCTGAGTGATTAACTTGAGTTAGTGTACACATTCCTTGTGGATATTTATGTGAAGCAATCCAATATGTTAACAGCAATTACAACACACAATTAACACCATGTGAACATACACAGAAGAAAACCGCTACCTTCACAAGTACTCTGTGACACGCCGCATTTATTTGCTACCACAATTGATTTTGCAAACCTCATCAATCGTGAACCAAACTACTCTATGACTGCCGATAAAATCAGAGCTATTAGCTGAAGAGAGGATGCCATAACATGAAAACAATCGAGTACTGGTTGGAAGAACTCAAGAATGAAGCACTCAACGCAAACTGGGACGAAGCTGCCAATGCTCGATTACTGAATGAAACACCTACAGCGTTGTTTGGCCTAGTTGTTGGCCCAAAACACAGTGAAGCCATTGCATACTGGTTAGATGCTTGCTGTCAGTTAAGTACATTTCATCAACACGCTGGTAATGTTGACCTTGCATTCCAATACCAACAATTTAGTTACAGCAAGATTCAAGCTCTAGCGACAGTACCCAATCAAGAAACCGCCATTAAGCGTTGGTGTATCAAAAAGCTAGAGCTCATGGTTGTCAGTATGCTGGAGTTCTGCCAACAACAACCCCACCTATCCTGGCAGAATGAAAGCAAACACCTTATCGATTCTCATGTGTATTTTATGCAGCAATTGTCGCATCAAAATTTGTCATTAGGGCCAGTTATCAAAACTTCACATTAGCCCCTTATTCACTTTGCCCTCGGTATAGTGAACCCCAACGGCTGGTTCGATATTCTCTATTGCCTCATTATTGAGAAGCCGTTAAGAAACTTTACAAGCCCTACATCAAATTAATCCTGAATTAGGATTTTTTACTATGCTGAAAAGTGCAACGGTACAGCAGACACGGGGTTTATTCCGATGACACTTCCATCCTTTAGTAAATATTGCCGACGATTGGTTTTTAGCGTGTTTTCCCTTGCTGCTGTTTCGCCGGGTTATGCCGAAATCCACCCAACACCTCCTGAAGTCGCAGCCCAGTCATGGGTTTTAATGAGTTACGATACCGGTCAGATCATTGCTGGGGAAAATATTCACGCTCCCCATGCACCAGCCAGCTTGGTCAAAATTATGACTAGCTATGTCGTTGGCCAAGAAATCAAGTCAGGCCATATAACTTCAGACGACATGGTCGTGATCAGCGAAAATGCCTGGGGAAAAAAGTTTCCCGGCTCATCAAAGATGTTCCTCAATGTTGGTGACCAAGTCTCGGTCGACGATCTTAACCGAGGTGTCATTATCTCATCAGGAAATGATGCGACGGTAGCCCTGGCTGAGCATGTTGCCGGCCACCAAGCGGCCTTTATCGAAATGATGAATCGTCACGCTGAAAAAGTCGGAATGAAAGATACCTTCTTTACTAATCCTCATGGATTGGATTCAGCAGAGCAACAAACAACAGCTTATGATATGGCATTACTGTCTAAAGCACTGATCACTGATTTGCCCGATATATACCCACTTTTTAAAGAGAAGTCGTTCACTTTCGGGAAAATCAAGCAAGGTAACCGTAATTCATTGCTGTGGGATAGCACTATCAAAGTTGATGGTATTAAAACCGGCTATACCAAAAAAGCAGGATACAGTCTCGTTTCTTCAGCCGAGTTAAATGGACAGCGATTAATTGCAGTCGTATTGGGCACAAAAAGTACGACTGTCCGCCGCAATGAAAGTAAAAAGCTCTTAACATGGGGATTTAGGTTTTACCAAGATATCGAGCCAAATTTCACTAAAGACGAATTGCTACCGCTGCGGGTTTGGTATGGCAGCCCATCAACTATCGATGTCGTTGTGGGTTCAGGGGGAAAAGTTACGATTCCTCGCCGCCAAAGAAAGAATGTTAAATACAGTATTCTGTATGAGAACTTAGAAGCGCCAGTCGCAAAAGATCAAGAAGTGGGTAAAGTCATTTGGTCTATCAATGATGAGGTCATTGCAGAGCAACCCCTGCTAGCCACACAAAGTGTTGAAGAAGCGCCTTGGTACAAGTCTATGCTTGATGTGGTATGGCGGCCTATAAACCAATGGTTCAGCGATCAGAACGAAGCGCTGAAAGCCTCGGCGAATCAAACCTAAAAAACTATACCTATACCTATACCTATACTCTCAAATAGCATTTATAGACAAAGAACAGGCAAAACTGCCTGTTCTTTGCGGTTAAATGAGGTTACTCATAATAGCCATCATCATCTTCAGATTCGAACCAGTCATCAAATTCAATATCATCCTGGTTCTCGTCCCACACCGCCTCTTCAATTAGATCGATGTCATTAGGATCAAACTCAAACATTGTGACTCTCCATGCCAGTTATGAACATATCGTGCCTACTAACAATTTCCTATAGAGACAATTGATAGATAAGGCAGGACATGGTTCCTTTGTACTCAGCACAGATGTCAGATCTATGAATGTAACGTGTTAGAAATATGAACTTTCCTCAGACTCAAACTCCCCCCTAAAGAGCATTATCATCATGTTCAGGCTTCATCCATACCGACTTAAAATCAAACCAGCCCATAGAATTAGATTGCATACCTTGAACAGCCCCTGTGTCATCAACACCCAGCCAATTATGAAATAGTGGCATAATTTGGCCAAACTCTACGAGCTTGGCCCCGATGTGCTGACACGGTGATGCTTGCTCGGTATTTGCCCGCCAGCGCAATACCTCTAGTTCAAGTTGTTTAAATTCCTCTTCAGGCATGGCGCGTGCAACATGATCGAAATTGAAGAACCATGACAGCAACGCATCATCACGGTAGTTCATCAAACTCATTCCACCCAACCACAGATCGATCTTCTGGCTATGTTTGCCAAGCGCAATCTCAGTTGTGGTTAACTCAAGCATTTTAAGCTTTATGCCATCTTCGGCTAATATCTCTTTTATCGCATTGGCAACGTGCGGATAAACAGGGTGCTGGCAGGCGAAAGCAATGGTTACGGTGCGCTTCGATGGTGGCTCCTGTGCCGGTTCAGAATGTAACGGTACATGAGTCCAGCCCGGCAAAATGCCATAAGCGTTGGTTAGACGAAAATCCCCAATCTGATCTTTATTTAATCGCTGCAACAGCTGCAAGGCTGTCAAACGAGCTTGTAAATATCGCAACCATTGTGGATCGGCAGGCAGCCCACTCGTACGGTTAAAAAGCAGGAAGTTACACCCCTCGTCCAGTTTCAAACGAGTAGACACACTCACACCGCCAAGTTGGCTAGCATCCGTTGCCGGCTGCAAGTAACACGATGCGACTTCAGACAGCATCCAGATATCCACAACATCAATCAACGCCCTGAAGCCGAAGTACTGATCAGAAGCTTCCAGCTTGAAGCGCTTACTGTCATTCTGAATGACTTTATAAGGACCCGTGCCTATCGGAAACAACACATTGGGGTTGTCCATATCAGCATCAGCAGGCTGGATCATGGCGATAAGGTTCGTAAGCAAATCAGGGAAACGCTGGTCATCGCTGGTTAAATAGAAATCGATAGTATGGGTAAATGGCGCATCTATCTCACGTATATGGCTGAACAACCTATGCTGCTTAACCTGATTGAACGTGGCTATAATATCGTCACTGCTAAGCAAGCGGCCATCATGAAATCGAACTGAAGGCCTGATATAAAAACGCCAATGTCGGGGGTTTAGTGCTTCCCAGTGATGAGCCAAATCACCCTCCACTTCCTCTTTTTCCTCGTTTATTCGAGTCAGTCCATTGAATACTTGTCTGACCAAATGCTGCTCAGAACGGCGTAACGGTTGAAGCGGATTGAGGTTACTGAAGGCGCGATAATAAGGTAAACGAACAATTTGTTTACCGTGTGCAGTGGTGTGGCCAAGTTGTTCTTGGATAATCTGTGCAAGCTTGTCCGCATTGTGTTCAAGGGCTTCAAGAGCAGGTTCCAGCTTTCCTTCTGCCACTAATTTTCTGGCATGCATTAACTGCAATTCATTGTCTGTGCTGCAAAAGGTCAGCCTTGATTGTTTTCCCCTCCCGACCGCAGGTTCCCAATCGATCCAGCCTTTGTCCACCATTTTATTCATAACCATCCGAACATTTCGTCGGGTACAAAATAATACTTCAGCTATATCCTGAAGATTTGTATCGGCATCTTGGCCAGAGAAATGGGTATATAATCGCTGAAATTGGACTTTGAGGCGTTGACCACTCATAAAAGAGGAACCTATTTTTATTGTTTCTTCTGTTTTAGGTTTCCTATTTTAGCGTAAAAATAGCCACGTACCCAAGCGGTACTTGGCGGCATAGAACAAGTTATTTTTCTACTATGTAGACCCCCAAAGAATAGCGCCTGAGTGAGTCTATGCCGCCGCCCCCTCTTGAAGGTAATCCGCTTTAAGCACAGCCGATAAATTCCAGGCACAAAAAAACGGGCATAAAGCCCGTTTTCAGTATTAAGTAAAATGCTTAAGCTGTTTCTGTCGTTAGCGTAGCAGTCGTACGTGACATTTGGAATTCGCGCCACTTTGAATACAGATAAGTCACCACAATCGAGAAGAATAAATAGGATAGCGAGAATACAAACGGCGAATTGATCAGGTTTGATTCCAGTCCCCACATAACGCCAGCGATCGTAACGCCAATTTTAGCCATTGCGCCCATCATTAGCATTAATAATGCGAGTTGTGGATAACGGGTAGAACAACGAAATGCCAACCAATATCCAGCACCTACAGCGACTGAAGCAACTCCAAAGCCTACAAGGAATGAGTGAAAATGCTCACCAGAAAGTACACCAGCAACGGCAGACAACAAAAAAATCAGACCGAACTTCATAAACACCTCTTTGTAAGAAAGTTAAAAATGCGTCCTTTCGATGTGCTTTAAGCTAACAGGGATATTTTCCCACTTTCCGAGCAAAATGCATACACCCTAGTGCTTCGTAGCACATTAACCTTCACTTTAACTTTCAGTATTTTACATTTTGTAACACCGTAAATGACTCAGTTCATTGATGATAATACACCACTGTAAATAAAATGTTAAAGTTTAATTAAAATGTAAGAAATAGTGTCATATGGGTATTTTTGATGAATTAAACCTAGAAACTTGCCTACCAACATCGAAACCTTAGAATTCAATATTGAAGCAAAAGCTCTTGGCAAGATTAAATATGGAATTTAATCTTTCACTTATGGCGTTTTTCGTTTTGTGACATACATAAAAAAACACCCAGTAAAACTGGGTGTTTGTTAACTTATACAGAATTATTGCTACATGGCTAGAAAGACAAACTACTCTACCGTCTCTAGCATTTTTTCTACCCTAACAGCAGCAACCTTAAATTCAGGTATCTTTGCGTATGGATCTGTAGCAGTACCCGTTAGTTTGTTTGCCGCCGACTCAACAAAATGGAACGGTACGAATACCACACCTGGCTGCATACGCTTGGTCACAAACGCTGGCGTTTCGATAGTTCCCCGTCTTGTCGACAGTGTCAACATCTCACCATTACCAACCCCTAAGCGCTCAGCATCAGTCACCGAGATCATCGCCCTTGGGCCTGCAAGGTTATCAAGCCCCTTAGTTTTACGCGTCATGGTGCCGGTATGGAACTGCTCCAACAGACGCCCCGTCGTCAAGACCATTGGGAACTCATCGTCAGGCAACTCAGCAGCATAGCGGAACGGAATACCCACCATTTCAGCTTTTTCACCGCGGATAAAGTTCTCTTGGTGCATGATGCGGGTGCCCGGATGGTTTTCATCTCGACATGGCCACTGCAGGCCCTCTTTTCCGACACGGTCCCATTTGATCCCAGCATATTGCGGAGTCAGCTGGGTAATTTCTTCGGTGATATCTTTCACCGATTGGTAATCCCAGTCACTGCCCATCGCGTTGGCAATACTCTGGATGATCTGCCAATCTTCACGCGCTTGACCCGGAGCTTTAATCGCTGGATTCAAACGCTGAACACGTCGTTCGGTATTGGTGAAATGCCCCGTCTTTTCAGCAAATGAGTAAGACGGCAAGACAACGTCAGCCAACTGAGCGGTTTCGGTGAGGAAAATATCCTGTACCACCAAGAAGTCCAATGTATCAATCGCTTCCAGTACATGCTTTTGGTCAGGATCACTCAACACTGGGTTCTCACCCATGACATACAGACCACGAACCTGCTTGTGGCATGCCGCGTCAATGATTTCTGTCAGTGTTAAACCAGACTCTGCAGGCAAATCAGGTCGGTTCCAAGCTTTGGCAAACTTACTGTGGATCTCTGGGTTATAGACTTTCTGGTAGCCTGGGAAGTTGTTTGGCAACGCTCCCATGTCACAAGCGCCCTGTACGTTGGACTGGCCACGCAACGGATTGATACCACCACCTTCGATACCGATATTGCCACACAATAACTGCAAGTTAGCCACTGAGCGGACATTATCATGACCGGTCGTATGCTGGGTGATCCCCATAGAGTAATAGATAGCCGTTCGTTCGGCTGTACCAATCAACTCAGCCAGTTTCAACAGATCAGCTTGTTTAACACCCGTAACGAGCTCAACTTTGTCCGGAGAATAAGCATCACTCATCACCTCGGCTTTAAGTGATTCATAGCCCTCAACGCGCTCGTCGATATATCCCTGATCTTGCCAACCATTCTTGATGATCTGCTGCATGATACCGTTCATCAGCATCACATCAGATCCCGGTCGGTGGGCAACATACAATTCAGAGTGATCAGCAATATCCACCTTTTTCGGGTCAGCAACAACTAGGCGCGCAGTTCCTTTACGGATAGCCTGCTTTATGTGAGACGCAATAATTGGGTGCGCAGCCGTGGTATCTGAACCGATAATAAAGATCAGGTCAGAATGAGCAATGCTTGGGATATCGTTGGTCATCGCCCCACTACCCAACGACGCCTCTAGGCCAGTTACGGTTGTGGAGTGACACAGACGAGCACAGTGGTCGACGTTATTGGTGCCCAACTCACGGCGAACAAACTTCTGGAACGCGAAGTTATCTTCGTTGGTGGTTTTCGCAGATGAGAAACCAGCCAGTGCGTTACCGCCCGACTCTTGCTTAATGGCAGCGAACTTATCTGCAACCAAGGTAATCGCTTCATCCCAGCTTGCTGGCTGTAGCTTACCGTCTTTACGGATCAACGGCTGGCTTAGACGCTCTTCACTCTGGATAAAGTCAAAACCGAAGCGCCCTTTCACACACAGCATGCCTTGGTTGACCGGTGAGTCCTTCGCACCTTGAACATAACGAATTTTATCTGTCAATTCGTCTACATACATGGTGACCTTACAGCCCACACCACAATAAGTACAAATGGTATCAACCGGTTTAAGCATCTCGATACGGCCCTGCGACTTATCGCGAGAATCCGTTAGTGCACCGGTCGGACAAACCTGCACACAAGCGCCACACTGCACACAGTTTGAGTCGCCCATGCTGTAACCTTTATCAAAGCCTGGGCGGCACTCTGGACGCTTGGCGCTATTGCCATCAGCATCTTTCAAGAAACCAAGTGCACCGTGAACAGCTTTCTCGTTACAGATGTCGACACACTGACCACAGCTAATACAGCGGTTTGCGTCAAATACTATGAATTCTGAGCTATCGTCAATGGCAAACTTCTGACAGTCGGACATGTCCAACTCATCTTTTTCGACCTTGTACTCAGTCGCGAAGTCACGCAATTTACAGTCGGTATTTGCCTGGCAACCACATTCAAGACAACGGGCGGCTTCACGCATCGCTTCTTCGTTAATAAAACCCGTTTCCACCTCAGCAAAACTAAGTTCACGCTGTTCGCTGGTAAGCTCAGGCATGATAGAACGCATGGCCTTCTGGATCCCTTCAAATTGCTTAGGATCAACCTGCTTTACCTTGGCTGCTTTTTGCGAGTTATATGGCTTAACCGGAATATGTTCCATGTCGCCATTGAAGAAACGGTCTATCGCTTCTGCTGCAACACGGCCATCAGCAACCGCCTCGATAGCTGTTGCAGGGCCACGGCGGAAGTCGCCGATACTGAAGATATTCTCAACACCGGAGTGCATGGTATCGTCACTTGACTCAAGTGTTAGCCAGCGGGTAACAGGAAGCTCAATGTTGTCATTGTCCAAGAACGACAAATCTGGCTTTTGCGATACCGCTGAAATCACCGTGTCGAAATGCTCAACAAAGTATTCACCGGTCGCCTCAGGGCGACGGCGGCCTGACGCATCCGGCTCGCCAAGCGCCATTTTCTCAAGCTTCACATCCGTTACCCGGCCATTGCTGTCAGCAATATTTTCTACTGGGTTGGTCAAGAAGTGGAATTTCACCCCTTCATGTTCAGCTTCAACAATTTCGTAATCTTCCGCTGGCATTTCATCGCGGGTACGACGATAGATAAGCGTGGTATCTGCACCGGCTCGAACAGCGGTACGGGCACAGTCGATAGCAGTGTTACCGCCACCAATCACAGCTACTTTCTTGCCGGTGGTGTAATTTTGGGTGGTAACGTAATCTTTCAGGTAATCAACACCAAGGTAGCAACCCTCTTGATCACTACCCGGATAATTCATTTCAACCGCTTGGGATGCACCAACCGCTAAGCATACAGCGTCATACTGTTTGGTCAGCTCTGACAACAGGAAGTCTTTACCCAAGGTCGTATTGGTTTCAACCTTCATGCCGTTGCGGCAAATCAGCTCGATTTCTTTATCGAGAATGGCTTTTGGCAAGCGGTATTCAGGAATCCCGTAGCGTAACCAACCACCCGCTTCGGGCATAGACTCGAAAACGGTGACACTGTAACCCTCGTTACTCAGGTAATAACCACAGCTCAACCCGCCAGGGCCACTACCGATAACCGCCACGTTCTTGCCTTTATCTGCTTTGCGTGGTGGGACGTATTGCTCTTGGGCTTCAAGGTCAATATCTGCCGCATGACGCTTTAACTGACGGATCGCAATCGGCTCGTCAACAATACCGCGACGACATTCTGTCTCACAAAAAGCCGGACAAACACGACCAATCGACAACGGCATTGGCAAGGTGCGTTTAATTACCTCTACCGCTTTCTGATGGTCGTTTTGGGAAATGTGATACAGGTAAGACTGAATATCGACACCAGCAGGACATGCGGTTTGGCAAGGTGCCTCACAGTCTGCATAGTGATCTGACATAATGCGATTTAGCGACTCGCGGCGACGTTCTGAAAGCACATCGCTTTGTGTAGTAATGACCATTTCAGGTGCCGCTGTAACTTCACAGGCACGCTGAATACCTTGGCCTTCAATATCGACCACACATAAATCACATGGTACTTTCTCGCCATTTTTATTTAGCCCACACAAAGATGGGATCTCAATCTCGAACTGTTGAGCGAGTTCAAGAATTGACAATTGACCGTCAGTAGCCAGAACCTGACCGTCTATCGTGACATTACTCATAGTTGCCTCTTTGCTGTTGCTGGCACTGTGCCTTTATTGTGAGTTTCAAGGCTCTATATATAGCTAACTTCTTGTTCATAGGGAGAAGCAGCACAGCGCTCAGGATGATAACCAGTAGAATTTTTGATTTAGGTTTAGTCGATCATCTTTTTTAGTTATTAGGTCAGACTATCTGGCTACAGAATCAAATTCCTTGATTTGAAACATTTTGGATATTTATTTTGAAAAAAAATTAATAAAAAGCGATAAGCAGTAGCATTTTACTGCTAAGCCTTTGACTAACTTAGACAAGACAATGCCAGTGAGATAAGATATTGATAAATTAAACATTACAGATTTCTGCACGCTTAATGACTACCATACTCGACTCAGTAGATCAGCGGACAAACCTCGTAGGTGAAAACCGCCTAGAACTCCTCATCTTTCGGCTCCATACCGCACAGTTGTTTGCCATTAATGTGTTCAAAGTCAAAGAGGTCGTTAAACTGCCTCGGCTTACCCAACTTCCGGGCTCTCACCCGAATATCAGTGGGATTGCCAGCATTCGAGGTGTTTCCATCCCAGTTATCGACCTACGCAAAGCGATTGGCATGCGGGCAAGTGATTCACAGGATGAGTGCAATATTATCATTACCGAATACAACCGCTCCGTGCAGGCGTTTTTGGTTGGTCAAGTGATGAACATTATGAATATGACCTGGCAAGACATTCAGCCACCGCCGCGACAAGTCGGGAAAAATAACTACCTGACAGCCATCACTAAGATCAAGAAGGATAACGCAGAACGGTTGGTCAGTATTATTGACGTTGAAAAAGTACTGGCTGAAATTGTTGACTACGACACCCAGATTTCGCAGGAAGTATTAGACCATTCACTACTCAATCACCTCCATGGCCGTAAGGTTCTCATTGTCGATGATTCTTCAACGGCTCGCGGCCAAATTCGGGAAACTTTAACTCAGTTGGGGCTGGAAGTCATTGAAGCATATAACGGACTGCACGCGCTGAATATGCTGAAAGGCTGGTGTGACAATGGCATCGATCTTAACGACGAACTACTGATGCTTTTTACCGACGCTGAAATGCCTGAAATGGATGGCTATAAGCTGACCCACGAAATTCGTAATGATCCAAGAATGCGTGATCTCCACATTGCCTTGAACACATCCCTCAGTGGCAACTTCAATGAAGCCATGGTAAAAAAAGTCGGCTGTGACCGCTTCATCTCAAAATTCCAGCCAGATCTTCTCGTTGAGGTTGTACAAGATAGATTAAAAGCGATCCTCTAAAGCGATCCTCTTGAAACACCTTCAAGTTGCATAGATATATAAGCTCGCCCAAAACTGGGCGAGCATCCGTACAGCATGTCACTATCTACTCCATTACTCTCTAAACCAATACTGTTTCACCTCTACACATACTCAGCAATAAATCAGACTAAAATGGAGCAGTGAGACTTTCATTAACAGTTCATACCAAACGATATCACTCATGCTCATTGCCCCGTGCTTTGTGGCTAGTTTGTTGAGCCCTTAGCTGATCTGGCTTGGTATAAATATGCTGGTCAGTGTCTACCGAGTTCCAGCTATCATCCCAGGCATACAAAGTTTCACCGTCTAAAATATCTATTTTCTGTGCCGAGATATCATCAGCTCTAACAGTCAGCTGCATAGTCAACAGCAAGGTGATGAGGAAGGAAAGCACCCAGCTAGGTGCCTCCTCTTTAACCTTATTCTTTTGAAGTTCAGTCATTCCCCACCCTCTTAATGGCTTTGTGCCGTACTGACATTGTCACTTGCGCTGCGCAATGTCACTCGGCGGTCGAAGAAATCACCTTCAAAGTTTTGCTCATTTTTTAGAGGTTCCTGATCACCGTACGCTGAAGCATAGAGTTGAACGCTCTCCACACCCTGTGATTCCAAGTAATGACGTACCGCTTCCACACGCATCTCAGACAAGTTTAGGTTGCGTTCTGTGCTACCACGTCGATCAGAGTAACCCGCTAGCTCCCAACGAATATCCGGTGCTTGCTTCATAATCTCAGCAATTTCATCCAGCTGGGCTTTAAATAGAGGCTCTATATCGGCAGATCCCGTTCTGAAGTGCACATTCATTTCCAGAGCTAAATCAAGCTGGCGTTCTTTGTGATTCATCAGGTCATATTTATCTTGCTCAAGGCGCGCAATTTCAATCTGTGCTTGATTGTATTTCTGGCTGATGCGTTCAAGTTCTGTGTTACGGGCTACCAGCTCACCCAACTCTTCATCTTGTGCTTGAATTTGGTTATCTTGCCCAACGGCTGTGCCAACAATACCGCCAACCATGGCACCGACAACCGCACCGATTGGACCACCAACGACGGCACCAAATGCAGCACCAGAGCCCATACCGATAAGTGATTCTTGCTCACCGACGCGGTAGCTGTCGTTCATCGTCTTTTCGTTGATATTGTCATTTGCAGTGGCAACAGGAGAAACCAGAGAAGCCATTAGCGTTGTTGCGATTAATGTTGAGATAAGCTGCTTTTTCATTGTGATTTCCTCATCGATTCAATTAGGTTTTTGATTCGCTTTTTTGTTTAAGCTGTTTCGTTTTGATGAGGTTATTAAAGCAAGTCGATCTGGCGAATCTGAGCGCAAAAAAAGGCAATGTCATGATCAATTGTGGCAAAAAAATGGCAATTACCCCGATTACGGCTGCAAGCCTTTTCTATCAGCTAGATTGTTGTATAGTCAGCATCATTAACTCGCTGTATGAGTACTAGGTCATGAAAAATATAGGTATTAGGTCATGAAAAAAATTGTCATTGTCGAAGATGAAAGAGCCATCCGAGAAAACTACATCGATGTACTGAAAAAACACGGTTACGATGTACAAGGCTATGACAATCGTCCTGATGCACAGGCCGCTTTTCAATCAGAGCTGCCAGATTTGGCCATTATCGATATTGGTTTGCAGGATGAGATTGATGGCGGCTTTACGTTATGCCAATCACTTCGTGCGCTTTCACCAACCTTGCCGATCATTTTCCTAACTGCCAGAGACAGTGACTTTGACACAGTATGTGGTTTACGCATGGGAGCCGATGATTACCTGACCAAGGATGTCAGCCTGCCACATTTAATTGCCCGTATTGCCGCATTATTTCGCCGTAGCGATCTGATGCAGCAACCTACCGAGAAAGTAGAACTTATTCAGCACGGTGATCTTTCCATCGACAAAAATAAAATGCAGGTTTTCTGGCAGCAGAACCTCGTTGAACTAACTGTCACTGAGTTTTGGATGGTCTATGCGTTAGCTAAGCGACCGGGCCATGTTAAAAGTCGCCACGATCTCATGGACGAAGCGCAAGTGGTTGTTGATGACAGTACTATTACCTCCCATATCAAGCGGATCCGTAAAAAGTTCATGCAGTTCGATAACACTTTTGACTGTATCAACACGGTATATGGCATGGGCTACCGCTGGGGTGCTTAATGCAAAAAAGATTATTGCGAAAGATATCAACGATCGAATTAAAACAGCTAAAGCCAGCCTTTGGGCTGCGAACAAGAATCACGTTAATTGCCTGTTTATTACTGACATTACCTTGGATTGGCTATAACTACATCCTCGAAATGGAAAAGCTCTTGCGCCAGGGCCAAGAGCAAACCTTGGTTGGGACGACAAGGGCTGTCGCCACCGCGCTTAATGAGCGCCCTAACCTATTTACCGACCAGGCCAGCTTCTTACAATCAGTGCAAAAAGGCCGTGACCTTTATGCCTACGAGCTCGGCTCGGCAATCAAACTCGACGGGCAACTTAATGACTGGTCAGATTATTCTGAACAAGTTGTGCACTATGGCAGAGAGTACGTTCAGTTCAGTCGCTGGCCTTACCAAAATAGCAGCCTTCGCTTCAATCATATGGTCGGAAAGTATGATGGCTATCTATATGCCATGTTTGAAGTCAACGATAACAAACCGGTTATGCGCCGCAAAGGCTCACCAAGGGTCGATAGAAACGATCACCTGATCATCGCCATAACCACGCCCAGTGGTGAGTTTCATCGCTATGTAATTTCCGTTTATGAAGATGGATGGTTCAATGCTTGGCAGATCAATGGGGACATTACTAACCCAGCCGATTTAGAACTAGAAAGCCAGATTCAAGGGTATTGGCATACCACTGACAGCGGTTACAACATTGAATTACGTCTTCCTTTAGGCATGCTGGGCAGCAAACTGGGTTTTGCCTTTTATGATGTCAATAACACCAGCAACCGTGAAATCGACGCCATTATTGGCACATCAAACACCAATCAAATGAGCAAGCTCGGCACCGTGCTCATCCCCTCACCGGAGATTGAAAATATACTAAAGGGTATGGGGCATACCAGTTCACGCATTTGGGTCATTGATAGGCACCAGCGAGTCTTAGCCCAAACCGGTGATATTCAGGAATCCAACGGTGTTTGGTCATCATCGGTTAAATATGGCAATGAAACAGATTCTTGGTGGTCAAAGCTGGAGGAAAAATGGCTTCACCCGCTGTATTACCGCTACCTGATAACAGAACCAACCGCATTTCATGATGCGCTCAAGGATGCGGCCAACGTCGAAGGGGTGCACATATCTCAAGCCCTTCAAGGTCGCGGGTATTCGCTCTGGCGCCGTTCAAATGACGGCAAGGCGATGATTTTAGCGGCAGCCTACCCGATTTGGTTAGGTGACAACGTAATGGGTGCAGTTGTCGCCGAAGAGTCTACGATTGGTATTCAAACGTTACGAAACCGTGCCCTTGAGAAATTACTCAATGCACTCATCGCCATTATTGTGGTTGGTACACTGACACTGTTTTTATTTGCCTCCAACATCTCTAGAAGAGTGAGGAAATTGCGTAATGAAGCTGAGCATGCCATTGATAGCCAAGGAAAAATTCAGCACACCATTACCGCATCAACAGAAAGTGATGAAATTGGCGACCTGAGCCGCAGTTTGGCGGGCATGGTCAGCCGGTTGGGACAATATAATCATTATCTGGAGAACCTCTCCTCACGCTTATCCCACGAGTTACGTACACCGGTTGCCGTTGTACGTTCTTCTATCGAAAATCTGTCGATGCAAGAGCAAGACGAAGATTCCAAGCGTTACATCGAGCGTGCACAAGAAGGAATTCAACGACTTAATACGATTTTGTCGAGCATGACAGAAGCCACTCGCATTGAGCAAAGTTTACAGGGTGCAGAAAAGGAAGTATTCCCTCTCAATGAACTGGTTGAGGGCTGTATGCAGGGGTACCAAATGGCCTATAAAAATCAGAGTTTTAACGTCGACACAGGCAACACACCGGTATTGGTTGATGGTGCACCGGATTACTTAGCACAGATGCTCGACAAGCTGATTTCAAACGCTGTCGACTTTAGCCAGGATGAACACACTATTCAGGTGACATTGTCACAGGTAGATTATAAAGCTTGCTTGATAGTCAGCAATAAAGGTTCACTGCTTCCAGAAGATATGGGCGATCAGCTACTGAACTCTATGGTATCCGTGCGTACTCAAAGCCAACAAAGTAAACCTCACTTGGGGCTTGGGTTGTTCATAGCACGCTTGATTACTGACTATCATCAAGGAAAGATTTTACTTAGAAACCGTAATGATAAACAAGGTGTTGAAGTCTGCGTCACGCTTCCTGTTGCGACGCCAGAAGGTGCATAAAAAAACTAGGCCATAACAGCAGCGGTAAACAAACCAATTGCCGCTGCTATTGCTACGATCGCTAACACGATCTCGAATAACATTTCTCGCATATTTACTTGCTCACGAACAAACAATGGAAACTTAGTCAAATATTGCCGCATAACCATATAACTCATACATTTAATGAAAGCAGTTTAGATTCACCAACATGATGAAGAATAAACCAACTTTCATTAGTTGATTAATTTACCTTAGAGATAGTACGCCTATCGGCTAAATATAAGCTGAACAGTTGAATGACGGGCAATTGATTAAGCGGTTAACTGAAACAGAGGGCGAGAATCCCAACCATTTGTTTTTATTGGATTTATCTCCAATTCAATGCAACATAATTAAAACGTATATTATGAAAACACAAATGAATTACACACCCAGACAGCTTTCATTCAGCAAGGGGGAAAGAAAGAAAAAAATACACACTAAATCCGTTGCAATTAAATGGATAAAACTAACTCATTAACCCCATCAATAATACTTATTAACAGAGGCTATTAAGTTATTAATTTTTTTCATTCAATACATCAACGTTATTTTTCTCTTCCTGCCAATCTCTGTCATTTTCAACACTCGTCTTAGCAACGATTTCCTGCTCTTTCTGCTCAATGGCTTTATATTGGTTCTCACAGACTGTACGCGTGACCTTGTCAGTGCCATAAGAAGACATACAACGATCCATATACTCATCAAACCCCATCAAAAGAGATTCTGCAGAGAGACTAAAAGAGGTAACCATCATCAAAGCAACAAAAGAGGTAGGGATCTTGTGGAAGTGAGTTTCGTGGAAGTTACAATTCTTCATATCAACCTCAGCTTTATTGGCAGCGCCTTATCTATAGCAAAGTTGATTTCTGGGCATTTTTCCAACCAGACTTTGAGACAAAAAAAGGAGCCAGTATGGCTCCTTATGTAACGGGGGAAAAAACAGGCCTATTTCAAGGTGTTATTAACAGGCTGTTTAATTAACCACGGTAATAGTTCTGAGGAACAAATGGCATTTTTTCTACTGTCATCGGTAGTTTCTTGCCACGAACTTCAGCGAAAATTTCGGTGCCAATTACGGCAAGATCCGTTTTCACGTAGCCCATTGCCACTGGCGCACCTTTGGTTGGACCGAAGGTGCCAGAAGTCACGATACCAATTTCGTTATCATCTGCATCGAACAACTTGCTGCCTTCACGCACAGGGGCTTTAGACTGGCCCACCAAACCAATACGTTTACGCGCTACGTCTTTGGTTTTGATTTGCTCAAGAATAATATCAGCGCCAGGGAAACCACCAGCACGTTCACCGTCAGCACGACGTGGTTTGCTGATACCCCAAAGTAGGCTACCTTCTACCGGAGTTGTTGTTGGGTCTAGGTCATGACCGTATAAGCAAAGGCCACATTCAAGACGAAGTGAATCACGAGCGCCAAGGCCAATCCACTCTACTTCTTCCTGACCTAATAGCTCACGTGCCAACTCTTCAGCTTTATTAGCAGGTACAGAGATCTCATAACCATCTTCACCCGTGTAGCCAGAGCGACTAACCAGACACTCAACACCCAATAGTTCAACTTTGACTGCATCCATGAAAACCATATCACTAACTACAGGATTCAAACGTGCGAGCACTTGCGAAGCTTTTGGACCTTGCAATGCTAGCAGTGCGCGGTCTTCAATAATTTCCATGGTGACATCTTCAGGAAGATGGGCTTGGATGTGTGCGATATCTTGCTCTTTACAAGCAGCGTTCACAACAACGAATAGGTGATCACCAAAGTTGGTTACCATCAAGTCGTCAAGGATACCGCCCTGCTCATTGGTGAAGAAGGCATAACGCTGTTTGCCTGCAGGAAGGTCAATAATATCGACAGGGACTAACGACTCGATTACTTTTGCTGCATTTTCACCATGAAGACGTAATTGCCCCATATGGGAAACATCGAATAGACCAGCCGACTCACGGCAATGGATATGTTCTTTACGTACACCCAACGCGTACTGTACTGGCATATCATAACCAGCAAAAGGAACCATCTTGGCGCCCATTTCAATGTGTAGTGCGTGTAGTGGTGTTACCAGTAATTCTTGTGACATATGATTTTACTCCATACACCGCGAGCAAAGCGGCGATACTCCATATCAGCTGTTACAACCATGTTAGACATAGTTTCTTATAGTAAACAAAGTTTCCTATCATTCAACCGTGCTACATCACACATTTGAACCACAGGCAAAAGTTTCTCGAATTAACACTTTTTCAAAATAAGAGGAGCCTATTGCTAAGTCCCTCTTTTCGACTCACGACACGCCAATTGTTAAAATTATCAATAGGATTAACAATCAGTACGTCACTCTATAACCCTGACACTGGCCGCTATCCGGGCTAAGAACAATACGTGTTTAATGGGCTAAACAAATTTAGCCCACGCCCAGAGTGTGACAGCGTCACTTAAGAAGCCGTCACCCACAATATCAAGGCATCGTCCTCGCTAAGAGAAGTTAGCATGTGCCCCATGTTGGCATCGTAATAGACGGAGTCACCTTGGCTTAATGTAACTGGCTCATAAAACTCTGAATAAAATGTGATATCCCCTTCGAGTACCAACAGAAACTCTTCACCGTCATGACGGATCCAATCACTGTAGTCTTCAAAAGCCCGTGCCCTTACTTTTGATTTAAAGGGCATCATCTTTTTGTTGGTCAACTGGGTAGCCAGAAGCTCGTGTTCGTAGGTTGTCGTTGGATGCGGCTTACCCTGCTCCTTTCGAGTGATATCCCTACGGCCTGTTGCTTTCAGTTGTTTAGGTGGTGCAAAAAGTTGTGGAATATCAATCTCTAAACCTCCAGCCAGCTTTTGCATCGCCTGAAAGGTCGGTGAAATTTGCTCATTTTCAATTTTAGATAACGTCGAACGAGCCAATCCGGTGCGCTTACTGGCTTCTTCAAGAGTCAAACCATGCGCCATACGAATTTCCTTGAGCCTTTTACCTAATTGCATTGGCTCAATTTTGTCAGCCTTTTCAGATTCAAACTCTTTCACGACGGTCATTGATGGGTATACATCAACCTGCTGTTCGTCACTCATTACTTCCCTCCCTGGTAACGACGTTCATTTCATTCTGGCATAGAGGCCCGGAAACTTAAAAGCTCATCGGTAAAAAAAATATGACCAATGCATCATATTTGAAATTTAGTTTCCTAAAGGAAACAGGCTATTTTACAACCAACCTCACTACCCTATTTCGCAACGACAAACTCACAAAAAGCCGGATTACTCACCTATTTGTAAATGTTCTGTAGAACGTCACAACCCCATATACGACAAGGGACGAGATACAACTTTAACCTTTCAGCCACAGTTGATTTTGCGGCATTCTTTAGAAAAAAGTTAACACTATATTAGAAATTTAGTTTGCAAAAGGCAAACGTTTGCGTAAGATTATGACCATTAAAGTACATGATATTCCACTATTGGAAATTTTCGTTTAATCGGCTATCTATAGTAAGGCATGTTATGCAGTTGTTAGGGGGTAATACGGTGCTCAACGCGTATTACTGATAAATAGCAACGTGTAACAAGGACTATCCATAACAACGATATACGCTTTGGCTCGGAACAAAGGGATACCTTTAAGAGCGCGATTAGAGGATAACGTGAAATGAAAGCTTCATACCAAAACCACGATTTAGAAGTGTTCTTCTCAACCCACCTTGCAGAGGTTGATGGTGCTGTAAACGCTGGCATTGCTGCCGAACTAACTCGCCAGAACCAGCAGATTGAGTTGATTGCCTCTGAGAACATTGTGTCTAAAGCGGTCATGCAAGCCCAAGGTAGCTGTCTAACCAACAAGTATGCTGAAGGTTATGCTGGACGCCGTTACTACGGTGGTTGTGAGCATGTCGACGAAGTAGAACGCATCGCTATTGCCCGTGCTAAGCAGCTTTTCCAATGTGAGTACGTCAATGTTCAGCCTCACTCTGGCGCACAAGCCAATGGTGCAGTGATGCTGGCCCTACTTCAGCCAGGTGACACCATCTTGGGTATGTCCTTGGATGCTGGTGGACACCTAACACACGGTGCACGCCCTGCTCTATCTGGCAAATGGTTTGATGCAGTTCAATACGGTGTCGATAAAGAGACTTGCGAGATTGATTACGAGCAAGTGCGTCAGATCGCTATCGAAAGCCAACCAAAAATGATCATTGCTGGTGGCTCGGCAATTCCTCGCCAGATTGATTTTGCTAAATTCCGTGCCATTGCCGATGAAGTTGGCGCATTCCTAATGGTAGATATGGCACACATTGCCGGCCTTATCGCTGCAGGCGAACACCCTAGCCCAATTCCTCATGCCCACGTTATTACAACGACGACGCATAAAACACTACGCGGCCCTCGTGGCGGGATGATTTTGACCAACCACGAAGACATCAATAAGAAGATCAATTCAGCCGTATTCCCTGGCCTTCAAGGCGGCCCGCTAATGCACGTTATCGCGGGTAAGGCTGTTGCTTTGGGTGAAGCCCTAGAGCCAGAATTTAAGTTATATATCAAGAATGTGATCAACAACGCGAAAGTCTTGGCAGAAGTCCTGCAAGCTCGCGGTTGTGACATTGTGACTAACGGTACCGACACCCACCTGATGCTTGTAGACCTACGTCCTAAGGGCCTAAAAGGTAATCAAGCAGAAGAAGCACTTGAGCGTGCCGGCATCACCTGTAACAAAAACGGTATACCTTTTGATCCTGAGAAACCAATGGTGACATCAGGTATTCGCCTAGGTACACCTGCTGGCACTAGCCGAGGCTTTGGTGCTGACGAATTCAAACAAATTGGTCAATGGATTGGCGATGTACTTGACGGTTTGGCAGCAAACCCTGAAGACAACAGCGCTGTAGAGCAGAAAGTGAAGCAACAGGTTCAGAAGCTTTGCAGTCGCTTCCCTCTTTACCAATAAGTTAATAAGTAAATCTGTTTTTTGACCTCGTTTTTTAACATAGTGGTCGGCATCGACCGACCACTGAAACAACTAATAAAATCTGCGGAAAGATTGCGCAAGGAGTTTTAAATGGAAAATACACTGAAGTTCGCTGAAAGCCACGAGTGGGTTCGAGACAATGGTGACGGCACTATCACTATGGGGATCTCTAACCACGCTCAGGGCCTTCTGGGTGATGTTGTATTTGTTGACCTACCAGAAGTTGGCGATTCAACAGAAGCTGGCGAATCTTTCTCTCTTGTTGAGTCAGTCAAAGCCGCATCTGACATCTATGCTCCTGTTACAGGTGAAATCGTTGAAATCAACGAAGAACTTGAAGACAGCCCAGAGCTTGTAAACGAAGAACCGTACGAAGGTGGCTGGATTGCTAAAATCAAAGTTCAGGATGTAGAGGAACTCTCTAATCTGATCGACGGTGAAAAATACCTAGCGACCATCGACGAAGACTAATTGAGCCGGGCTTTCGGGTGAAATAACCTGAAAGCCCTCATAACATGTAATTGCTCAACTACTCGATGACCATAAACTATTGCAATATGCTCAATGCAATAGGTAGTAACTGTTCAGGAAAGAACCATGACCGACATGACTCTTCTAAATGCATTAAGTGACGATATGGAATTTGCAGGCCGCCACAATGGCCCAGATTCGGTACAACAAAAAATCATGCTGGAAACCATCGGCGTATCAAGCGTTGACCAGCTAATCGATGAAACGGTTCCGGCAGCAATTCGCCTACCAGAGCCTATGCAGCTCGACCTGCCTCAAAGCGAAGCGGATATGCTGGCCTCACTTAAAGCTATTGCCAGCAAGAACATCATCAACCGCAGCTATATCGGTCAGGGTTACTACAACACCTTTACTCCGAACGTTATTCTACGCAACGTACTGGAAAACCCAGGCTGGTATACCGCTTATACGCCTTACCAACCAGAAATCTCCCAAGGCCGCCTTGAATCACTGCTTAACTACCAGCAGATGATCATGGATCTGACCGGTATGGAGCTTGCCAACGCTTCCCTACTGGATGAAGCAACCGCAGCGGCAGAAGCCATGACCTTGTGTCAGCGCGCTAGCAAAAACAAGAGCAAGGCGTTCTTTGTTTCTAACGACTTGCACTCACAAACCGTTGACGTTGTCCTTACTCGTGCCGGTTACATCGGTATTGAGATCATCCGCGGCGATATTCAAGATCTTGAACAGCACGATGTCTTTGGTGCCTTGGTTCAGTACCCAGGTACGACGGGTAACGTTCAAGACCTTACAAGCATTATTGAAAAAGCACATGCCAAGAAAACCTTGGTTGCCGTTGCCTCTGACCTTCTCGCACTGACCCTGCTAAAAGCACCGGGTGAAATGGGCGCAGATGTCGTGATTGGTTCAGCGCAGCGCTTCGGCGTACCGATGGGCTTCGGTGGCCCACACGCTGGCTTCATGGCAACGAAAGACAAACATAAGCGTACTATGCCAGGTCGCGTTATTGGCGTATCGAAAGATTCCCGTGACAACCAAGCACTTCGTATGGCGATGCAAACCCGTGAGCAGCACATCCGCCGTGAAAAAGCGACGTCTAACATCTGTACCGCTCAGGCACTGCTTGCCAACATGGCTGCATTCTATGCGCTTTACCATGGTCCAGAAGGCCTTCGTAAAATCGGCCGTCGTGTACACCACCTAACCGCTATTCTTGCTGCTGGCCTGCGCAACTCTGGCATTGAGCTGGCGAACGACAGCTTCTTCGATACCCTGACACTGAACACTGGCAAGAAAACGACCGAGTTCTACAACAAGGCACTGGATGCAGGCATCAACCTACGTAAGTACCCTGCTTCTAATGAAAACAGCGGTCAACTAGGTATCAGCATCGACGAAACCACAAAAGTGGCAGATATCGAAGACCTATTGGCAATCTTCAGCGGTGACAACCTGAAAGCCTCAATGTTCACCGCAGATATCGCTAGTGACGAGTTCGCAGCAATTCCAGAAAGCTGCCGCCGTACCAGCCAGTACCTGACTCACCCAGTTTTCAACCAGTACCACAGTGAAACGCTAATGATGCGTTACATGAAGAAACTGGAAAACAAAGATTATTCACTAACCCACGGCATGATTCCGCTGGGCAGCTGTACCATGAAACTGAATGCTGCAGCAGAAATGATCCCAGTAACTTGGCCTGAATTTGGTCAGCTGCACCCATTTGCGCCAGCTAACCAAGCAAAAGGTTACGCAGAGCTAGCTGATAACCTATCGAAAATGCTATGCGAAATCACAGGCTACGATGCGTTCTCACTACAGCCTAACTCTGGTGCACAAGGTGAATACGCCGGTCTTATCGCTATCCAGCGCTACCATGAAGCCAACGGTGATGCACACCGTAATGTCTGCTTGATCCCAAGCTCTGCCCACGGTACTAACCCAGCATCAGCAGCGATGGTTTCAATGAAAGTTGTGGTTGTTGGCTGTGATGACCAAGGCAACATCGATGTTGAAGATCTGAAAGCGAAGATCGAAAAACACCGTGATAACCTGTCGTGCATCATGATCACCTACCCGTCTACCCACGGTGTTTATGAAGAAGCCGTACAGGAAGTATGTGAGCTTGTTCATGAAGCTGGCGGTCAGGTATACCTTGACGGTGCCAACATGAACGCACAGGTTGGTCTAACTAGCCCTGGTTTCATTGGTTCTGACGTTTCTCACCTTAACCTGCACAAGACCTTCTGTATTCCACACGGTGGTGGCGGTCCGGGTATGGGTCCTATCGGTGTTAAATCTCACCTTGCTCCGTTCCTACCGGGCCATGTTGAGAGCACTGAAGCTGAACAGCCACAGTACGCGGTATCTGCAGCAGATCTTGGCTCAGCGTCTATTCTGCCAATCTCTTACGCCTACATCGCGATGATGGGCGAAGCGGGACTGACTGAAGCAACTAAACTGGCTATCCTAAACGCTAACTACGTGATGGAGCGTCTACGTCCACATTACCCGGTTCTATATCGCGGTACTCATGGCCGTATTGCTCACGAGTGTATTATCGACATTCGTCCAATCAAAGAAGCATCAGGCATTTCTGAAGAAGATGTTGCCAAGCGTCTAATGGACTACGGTTTCCATGCGCCAACCATGTCGTTCCCTGTTGCGGGTACGCTGATGATTGAGCCTACGGAATCAGAAGACATTGCTGAGCTAGACCGCTTCTGTGATGCGATGATTGCTATCCGTCATGAAATCGCCCGCGTACAAGATGGTGAGTGGGATCTGCAAGACAACCCACTGGTTAACGCACCGCACACTCAAGCCGATATCATGGACACCGAGTGGAACCGCAGCTACGACCGCGAACTGGCTTGCTTCCCATCAGCACAAACTAAAGATGCGAAGTACTGGCCAACAGCAAACCGCGTCGATAACGTGTTTGGTGACCGTAACCTAGTTTGTTCTTGCCCAAGCATTGAGAACTACATTGAAGACTAGAGTGAAGACAAAAGGTTTGTAGTAACCAAATATAAATTTGGACTAACCTATTTCAAATGGACAAACTTCGGTTTGTCCATTTTTTATTGCCATTTTAACCAGTAAGATTGGTCGAATACTTAGGAATCCCCCCAACAAAGGAATGACAGAACATGACCTCACCAAAGGCAAAGCTATATTACGTTTACGACCCAATGTGCTCCTGGTGCTGGGGATACAAGCCGACATGGAACCAAATTACCCATGCCATATCCGATCAGGTAGAAATCATATATGTTGTTGGCGGCCTCGCACCCGATTCTGACGTACCTATGCCCGAGATCATGCAACAACAGATTATGGCTTACTGGAGGAAAATTGAAGATTACCTTGGAGCCAAGTTCAGTTATGACTTCTGGGTTAACAATACACCTCGCCGCTCAACTTATCCCTCCTGCAGAGCAATTCTCGCAGCTCGCTCTCAAGGATCTGAACTAAATATGATAAATGCAATTCAAGAGGCCTACTACCTGAATGCCCAAAACCCCAGTGATAACGAAGTTCTGCTTAACTTGGCACAAGGTATAGGCTTAGATATGGCTCAATTCAAAGCTGAGTTTCTTTCTGAAAAAAACCATCAACGTTTATTAGATGAAATAGCCTTTGCCCGTTCCATCGGTGGCAATAGTTTTCCATCTCTGTTTATTGAAAGAGCAGGAAGAATTACCCAATTGCCAATTGATTATCAAGATGCTGAAACAACCATCACTCAGATCAAGGGTGTTGTCTAGTCGGACTCAAACACGACTTCCACCAGCCAGCCATCGTTCGACTGGGTAGTTTGATACTGCCTGTCCTGCAAAAGATAATGCAGCTCTGACTCAATTTACTTTATCAACTCACCGACTTTCAAACTGTAGTTAGGTTAAGAGGGGGTTAAAGATGAAAAAGGCGAACTACAAAGTTCGCCTTTTTCTTCTGCTTAAGTTTTTACAGGCTTAACCCTCTACTCTCACCCTAAAGAACAGGGCATAAAATAGCGGAATAACCACCAGCGTTAAGACAGTGGCAAACAGTAGGCCGAACATTATAGTCACCGCCATACTTTTAAAGAACGGGTCGATAAGTAGAGGCGCAACACCTAATATTGTCGTTAATGCGCCAAGCAATACTGGCCTTGCTCTGCTTGTTGCGGCATCGATGATCGCAAAGTATGGCGCTTTACCTTGTGCTACCTCCATGTCGGCCTGATCAACCAAGACAATCGCATTCTTTACCATCATCCCAATCAAGCTTAGGAACCCGAGGATTGCCATAAACTCAAATGGGGTTTGAAACACTATTAAACCAACCGTTACCCCTATAACCGCAAGTGGCGCAGTCAGCCATATCACCAATGGTTGACGGATAGCATTGAACATGAAAATCACTGACAGAATCATTGCCGCGAAGCCATAAGGGGCTGAAATCACAAGCCCTTCATTAGCATCTTTTGATGCTTTATGCTCTCCGTACCAAATCAGCTCATACCCCGATGGTAAGTCAATCGCTTCAATTTTGCCTCTTACACCATTGAATGCATCAGCAGTCAATACACCCGGCGCAGGATCAGCCTGTACCAATATGGTTGGCATCCGGTCAATACGGCGTAAAATCGCATCCTGCCATTCAACATTAACCGAATCAACTAACTGGCTAACAGAGATAAAGCCCCCTGCTACCGAACTATAAACATCCGCATTTTCGACCGCACGTTGGTGGCTACGCTCATCTTCGGGTGAGCGTACAACGATTGGGATTAAATCATCCCCTTCACGGTATACGCCTACATTCCGGCCTGACAAAGTCTGCGCTATAGCCTGATTGATCTCTTGCGTGGTCAAGCCAAAGCGTTGGGCTTTGTCGGCGGAATACACAGGCCGTAACACCGGTATTTGCTGTCGCCAGTCATCTTGTATCGCTATAAGGTTACTATCGGCATTCATAATGACTTTCGCTTGCTCCGCAAGTTGGCGTAATACATGGCTATCCGGTCCCTTAAAGCCCGCTTCAATCTTTTTGCCACCGCCACGCCCTAGCATGAATTTCCACACTTTCACCGATGCATCCGGGTACTTAACCGCTAGTTCGCTCTGCAACTCTTCCAGCAATGGCGCTATCTTTTTGTAGTCATCAATATCAACAAGAATCTGACCATAGCTGGTGTTACGTGCTTCCGGCGCATAGGTCAGCATGAAGCGCAGGCCACCACCACCAATAAAGCTGGTCATGTTTGTCACCCCCTCCTTTGCTTTCACCTCTTGCTCGATACTCGCGATAACTTTTTCAGTACGACGAATATCGGAACCTTGTGGCAAATAAACATCAACCACAAACTGCGGACGTTGCGATTCAGGCATAAAGCCCGGCGGAACATACCTCAAGCTGTAAATTGCTGCGGCCATTACTCCCAATAGCATCAATATGGTTATTACACGGTGCTTTAAAACCCAAACCAATACTGTTTTATACATGGTCATCATGCGACTGGTCTTAAGCTCGCCTTTTACCACTTTGACTTTCAAGAAGTCATAGCAAAGCATTGGGGTTACCGTAACGGCAAAGACCCAGCTCAGGAACATTGAATAGAGAATGACCCAAAACAGCGAACCGGCGTACTCCCCCATATCCGAAGGTGAAAGACCAATCGCGCTAAAGGCGAAAATACCTACGGCAGTCCCCCCAAGCAATGGCCATTTAGTCGAATCGACTACTTCTGACACTATGGACTCTTTATCCTGCTCCGGAGTTTGCTGCAAGCGAACCAAGATGCCATCTGTTACCACAATGGCATTATCCACCAGCATACCTAGGGCGATGATCAAAGCCCCCAGCGAGATACGCTGCATGGCAATGTCTTCGATAAACATGATGCAGAGTGTACCTGCAACGGTCAGCAACAACACAAAGCCGATAATCAGGCCGGAGCGCAGCCCCATGAATACCAGTAGCACCACAAATACAATAACAACAGCGGCTATTAAGTTATCGATAAAGTTTGCTACCGAATCTCGCACTGAGTCTGACTGCATAGAAATAACATGCAAATCCATACCGATAGGACGCTGCCCTTCAAGCTCGGCTAAACGTGCTTTTACTGCATCTCCCATATCAACTACATTACCGCCGGTAACATTCGAGATGCCAAACCCAACCGCACGCTGGCCGTTGTAGCGCATAAGCATACTTGCAGGCTCTTGATAACCCCGCGTTACTTTGGCTATATCGCCAAGGCGCATGATGGTATTGCCCTGCCCAACGGCAATCTGCAAGTTCCGTAATTCATCAAAAGAACGGATGTTGGAAACAGGAATAACGGGAATACGCATATCTTGCGTTTCAACGACACCAGCGACTGTCACAAGGTTTTGCTTTTGCAGTACGTCGAACACCTGCTGTGCTGAAACACCAAATGTCGCTAAACGCTCACTCGAAATTTCAACAAAAATGGTTTCCTGCCGCTCTGCAAGCGTCGCAGTTTTTGCCACGCCCGGTACTAACACCAGTTCACGGCGTAATCTGTCAACATAGTCTTGTAGCTGTTTGTCGTTAAAGCCTTCACCGGTTACCGCAAAAAATAGCGCGTATACATCCGCGAAATCGTCATTGACAATCGAAGGTCCGGCTCCCGGTGGTAACTGGCGCTGGGCATCGGCCACCTTACGGCGCAATTTATCCCATACTTGCTGTAATTCAGCGCCTGTCTTGGCAAACTCCAGTTTGATTTCGACTGTTACTTCAGACATTCCCTGCTTGGAAACAGACTTCACTTCCTTGAGTTCTTGAAGCGACTGAACAGCTCCCTCGATCACATCTGTAACTTCATCCGAGACTTCTTGAGCCGTAGCACCAGAATACGCAGTATTAATCACCGCTTGGCGGATAATAAATTCAGGATCTTCGAATCGACCTAACTTTAGGTAGCTGATGTAACCGCCTAGCAGTATCAGGCCGATGAGAACCCAAACACTGGTACGCTTAGCAAGCGTATAACGAGCAATATTCATTATTGTTCCTCGTTGCTGCCAGTCGTCATAGGACGGATTTTCATGCCTTCCTGTAAGCTAGAAACACCAGCAATAACCACTTGCTCACCAATAGCTAAATTCGCATTGATCACTACGCGATCACGGCTTAAAGCGCCTACCTCAACATAACGCTTGGTCACTGTATTGCTACTATCCACAACCCAAACAAACTGTTTACCTTGATTATCTGGCACTACCGATATGAGCGGCACCGTGATTGTTGAATGCAGGTGTTGTTCACCCGTTTCGATTGGGAGCACTTTTACCGTCATCCCCGGCAATACCCTATACCCTTGAACATTGCTAAGCCCCAACACCACCGGATAGGTTTGACTGATTGGATCGGCTTGGGTTGCGAATGTTCTAAGGGCTAAGTCAAACAAATGGTTAGGGATACCGCTGATCTCAGCTTTCGCCTCAGTGCCACTCACCTTCGATAACATCACACTATCTGGAATGTGAATAAGCACTTCTAAGTCATCAATGTTGTGTAACGTGAAAACAGGATTATTGGCTTGCATTTGTACAAAATTATCAACAAATCGGCGTCCGATAATGCCATCAAATGGCGCTTCGATACGGGTATAATCCAGCTGTCGTTGCGCTTCATCACGGCGATTCTTCGCCAAGTTATAGCGTGTTGTGATTTCATCTAACTGGCTTTTTGAAATCGCTTTGCTCTTGTCATAAATAGCTTTTGCACGCCGATATTCAACTTCTGTGTTTGTTAACTCTAACTTTGCAGAAGCCAATACCGTTTCAGCATCGCGTGAATCTAGACGTGCTAAGAGTTGCCCTTTGACCACTCGCTCTCCTTCGTTTACAAGTAACTCAGTCAATCGGCCACCAACCCGAAAAGACAAATCAGCACGCTCAGCGGCCCGCACTACACCATTGAAAACTAAGCTATCACTGCGTGAGGCTGAAATGACCTCCGTCAGTGCTGGCCTAACGACTGGTTCAACGATTTGAGATTCAGTCTTTTGCTCACAGCCAACAAGTGACAAGCCTGTTACCGACAAGCCAATAGCTGCCGTAATAACCTTCAACGATTGCCCTGAAAATACTTTGCGCGTGTGTTTCACAGCGGTCTCCAAAAGAAAAGTAACGTTAAGCTCTCAACCAGAGAGATCAAATTCTGTACAGCGAATTTGGCGGATTCTAGTGCAGGGACACCCAAAAGTAAACTCATGAGTTTACCTTACGATAATCCATTGCTAAACTCAGTGAAAACAATCACGGAATGCAAACACGGAATACTAGATGACACGCTCAGAGCAAAAACGGTTAGCCATCATTAATGCCGCAAAGCAAGAGTTTATCGAGAATGGTTTTTTAGCTGCCAACATGAATAACATTTGTGTGGCAGGTGAGGTTTCAAAGCGCACCCTATACCGTCATTTTGAAAGTAAAGAGCTGCTATTTGAAGCGGTACTCACAGAAATTAAAGAAAAATCTGTAGCGGAAGAGAAATACATATTCAACCCAGAACAGTCATTGCATCAACAACTCTGTACAATTACTCATAATGAAGTAAAGGTGATTTATGAGACATATGGAATTGCACTGTCTCGTACAATTTTGATGGAGTTTTTTCGCCAGCCGGAGTTGGCTAAGTCAATAACACAGCGTTTGTACCATACCCATGCAGTGAGTCATTGGTTTGAGCAGGCTATTATTGCTGAAAAGCTATTTGCGAAGGACGTACAGACTATAACCAGTGTTTACGTTAGCCTTTTGCAGGGTCAACTATTTTGGCCGCAGGTTTTAGATATATTACCCCTGCCTGCCGGTGATGAATTAGAGCGGAAAATTGATACGATAGTGACCACTGTGCTGCGTGCATTTGCCAAACCGTAGAGGATTGTAGTAGCCCAATAAACGAGAATCATAGTTAACGATAAGGGCTACTAAATCTGAGTGTTATAGGAGAACCAATTATCACCCCGAGAGACTAGGTTAGATTTATCGGTGTTATTGCTTCACTATCATATTCATACAAAGGATCATGACTATGTTCAGGCTCATTGACCGTTTTACAGCTAATCAATGATAATAGCCCACCAAGCAATAGAAATGCTTTAAGTTTATTCATGACTCACCTCACAAGGGCACCGTTACAGAAAGTGTTAATTGTTATGATTAGAAGTACCATTTAACGCCAAACTCTAACGTTACGTCACCATCTCCTTCAATTCGTACACCATTAGGCAAAGTGATATCAGTTTCGTTATAAACTAGCTTGGTTACAAACCATTGCCCATAATTATTTCTAATTGGAGATTGAAACACAAAGTTTAGCGACTTAGATTCAAGCTCTACATTATCTCCACTTACATCAAAATATTCAGGCCAAGCAAGCATAAAAGAACCATTATCTCCAATCGGAGTAGAAAAGAATAAATTTACTAAGTAGCCATCAGCAGTTTCACCGAAAACTTCCCCCACAGAATAAGCGACATTTGGGAACATTTGGAAGCCAGGTGTAAACCTTTCATCAATTGCGGCTACAACACCTGCAGAGAAAAGAGAAGTATCATCAATACCGCGTGTTTTTTGATGGATTAAATCAGCAGAAAAGCCAATACGAGGAACATAAGAGTTGTCCGTAGCATGTACTTGAAAATATTGAGCTCGTCCTCCTAAATAATCTCCATCTAATCTATCCCTACCGTAACGGTCACCAAAAATACCTTCAGCAAAACCAGCGAAATCTATATTCTCATTCCACTTTCCAGAAAACATACCTGAAACACGAACATTAGCATCTGATGTAAAATATACCGCAGCTTGCGGGTTTACCTTGGTGACATCTTGCAGATCATCTGGATTGATTATCGACTCAACATCCTCGTGTGAAAATACCATCGGACTAGCGATAAGTAATGTTGATAGAACAAATTTATTCATGACATTAGCCACTGTGTACTCCTCAATCACAATTAACAATTGTTTGTATTTTTAATCAGATAACCAGCATGTTATAGATAAAATACAAGACAAAGAAATCACATTTGAGTGGCTTTACCATCCATTGAGTATACCTCACCGGCATACCCAATGAATTTAGCGGCTAAAAAAACCTTTGATAAAATCGAGCACAGACGAAAATGGTTCCTGTTGATCTTTCTCGTACAGGTGAAAAGCATTCAGTAAGAATGAATATTCTCGACCTACTTCTTTAACATCCAATTCAACGATTTGTTCGCAGGTGTCTAAATCCTCAACATATAACTTAGGCATAAAAGCCCATCCCGATTCTTTTAACAGTTCGTACATCAAATGATTATTACTAACAACAATTGAGTTCGGACTTGCTCTAAATCCATCAATACTAGCGCCAAGCTCAACTTGTGATTCGGTAAGTAAATGAATATCTGAATATAACTCTTCAAGCGTTGGGTTGATTTCTTTTGCTAAAGCTGAGCTTTTCCGAGTATATATTCCAAAATCAACTGTTCCTAATGCTTGCCACGTTAAATTTTCTACCGAAAAAATCTTTCCGTGTGAAGGCAAAATTGCGATATCAAAATGACCACTGATCAAGCCTTCTAACGATTGCTCTCTATTTCTGCTCAACCAATGAATATTAATTTGAGGCCAGTTTGATCGAATATAGCGGTTTGTCTCTGTTATCAATGCTGTTGGAGTAAAAGTATCAATACAAATAGTGATGTCAGAAATAGAGCAATCAAATAAATTTAAACCATGTTCATGTAGAGATTTATGTTGTCTTGCTAATAGTCTTGCTCGTTTTATCAGACGCTTTGCATTGTGCGTTGGAGCCGCTTTTTTACCTTCTATTGTAAAAAGCTCATAGCCCAGAATGTCTTCGTAAGTATGAATATGTTCTCTAACTGTGGCTCTAGACTTTCCAAGTGCCCTCGCAGCACTGCTGTATGAACCGTGATCGTACACCGAAACAAAAGTTAGAATCTGATCAATTGTATGCATATACACCTCCTTTATGTATGTGAAACCCTAACATATCCGATTTTATATGGTCAGTAGTTTCTGCAAAAGTATGAAGCAACTCGGATATGATCCCTAAATAAGGAAACTCACTGATGAAAGAACTTTGCTTGCTAATCTCTCTTTGCCTCACCCCGGCGGTTACTGCAGCTCCAGATCTAATTTTGTATAACGCCGACGTATTACCCATCACTGGTGAAAGCGACACAGCAGAGGCCATCGCAATCAAAGATGGATTGATCTACATGGTCGGAACAACGAGCGAAGTGTTGAAGATAAGATCGGGCGATACTGAAACAAGAGACATGAACGGTAAAGTGATAGTTCCAGGGTTTATCGACTCTCATGCTCATTTTGCCCAATATTTACCGTTTATCGAAAGCCCCTTCCTTTACCCGTCGCCAATGGGTAGCGTGAACAACTTTTCAGATCTGAAAAGAGAGGTAATCAACTATTTTAACTCTGAAGAGCGTGACAAAGACATTCTTCATGTCGCATGGGGTTACGATGATGCCGAGCTTGAAGAAAAAGCACACCCGACAAGGGAGGTATTGGACAGTTTCACATCAGGGTATAAATTTTGCGCTATCCATATTTCTGGCCACTTAAGTGCCTGTAACACTGAAGCATTCAAACTAATTGGCTACACAGATGAGAGCGAAGACCCTAGCGGAGGTGTTATTCGACGGGATAAAAACAACATACCTACAGGTGTGCTTGAAGAGTCCGCAGTATATCCAATTCTTAACTTCCTACCCGAAATGACCGCAGAGGAAGTGGTAAGAAAATTCAACAAAGTTCAAGATATGTTTGCTGGTTATGGCATTACCACCACACAGGAAGGAGCGGCTACCATTCCTGCAATTAAAATGCTAAAGCATATGGCAGAGCAAGAGCTTTTAAAAATAGACGTATTAGCCTATGCAAAATGGGTTAATTTACATGAAGCCAATGAAATAGTACCGATGCAAACTGAAGTTGGTAACTTCAAAATGGCTGGGGTTAAACTCATCGGCGATGGTTCACCCCAAGGTAAAACTGCCTACTTGTCAACGCCATATTATATTGCGCCACATAGCCACTCATACGACTATCACGGCTATCCTGTACTATCTCAAAAAGAAATGGATCACTTTGTTGGAGAAGCTTACAAGTTAAATGCACAGATTCTAAGCCACAGTAATGGAGATGCTTCAACAGATATCTTACTTAACTCTATTGAGAAAGCAGATGATTTATATGGAAAGGAAGATAGACGTACTGTGGTTATTCATGCTCAAACAGCGCGTTTAGACCAAATAAAAAGAATGAAAGAAAATAATATGATCCCTTCATTCTTTCCCGCCCATACCTTTTTCTGGGGAGACTGGCATCGAGAATCTGTTCTAGGTAATTGGCGTGCATCAAATATATCTCCAACAGGTTGGGCTTTGTCTAATGAGCTAGACTTTACTATACACATGGATGCTCCGGTCTTATTCCCAGATATGATGACCAATATGTGGGCAGCCATAAACAGAACAACAAGAAGTGGTCTTACATTAGGTGAACACCATAAGATCACACCATATCAAGCATTGGAAGCTATCACTATAAAAAGTGCTTTTCAAAATTTTGAAGAAGACTCAAAAGGGAGTATTGAAGTGGGTAAACGTGCAGATCTCGTTGTGCTAGCTGAAAACCCTCTTACGATTGACCCAATGAAAATAAATGAAATATCTGTTCTCGAGACTATTAAAAATGGTGACACTATATTTTTAAAGTAGAGTGATAATAATTAACATATAAATTATAGCCTCATGACTGCTTGAGGCTATATTAACCAGCCATATCAGCAATTGATAATAGGTCATAAAAATAATGAAACAGCTATTTTTGGGGTGTATTTTACTATGTATCCCTCACACAGCACTAGCATTCAATAAATCAAATTTTTCTGGTGAGTTATCAATAAACACAGGCGTATCCCTAAATAATTCCAACTTAAATACAAATGGAAGTAACCAACTAACAAGTTTAGGACGCCATTCATCCTATGATGACAACACATTTTTTGTTCCATTAGGTAGCTTAAGGTACACCCTAGACGATAGCCAAGAGCAAGCTATTTATATGGGTACATCACGAGACGACTTAGCCGTTGGCACACTTGCATTTGAAATTGGATATCACCGCCGACTCTATCAAGGCACAAAGCTAGATGTTGCCTATCTACCAAGTGTTGTTTCTGGTGAAGTATGGGAAGACCCATACTCACTGAGTAAAAGAAAAGAGACCGATGTAGAAGGCAATGCGTACAGATTTAAACTATCTCAAATACGAGGTTCCAACTTCTCTTTTGATTTCGGTATTGCTCACTCTGAAGTTAAAAATGAGGACATTCAACATACAGAGCTTCATAGAGATTATGATGCATATTCCTATAAAGGTCAGTATTTAACAATGCTTAGGCCTTTCACTGGTTTAATCTCTTCTTTTACATATACCGATAAAGATGCGAAAGGTGATGCGGCATCATTTCAGCAGTATAAGCTAGAAGCCAGTGTGTTTTCTCACCTAAATAATCATAACATTGCATTAACTAGTAGCTTTTCACATAGAAGTTACGGAGCCGAAAGCCCGATATTTAATAAAAAGCGTAAAGACCAATTTTATAGGCTAACACTCGCATATGAATACACGAATATACCAGGCTGGAAAGATTGGAGCATTACTTCTTACTCTTATTTTCAGCTTGGTCAATCAAACATAAATTTCTATGATGAAAATGAATACATATTCCTTCTAGGGTTAAATTATAAACTATAAGTTACAAGCCACAAAGACAACGAAGATTGTCTTTGTGGTGAGCCTAAAAGGCTTAAGAGTTCGCAATTTTTAGTCACGCATGGTCAAACTTATCTCAGTGAAACTGTGACAAGGAAAAACGTACTAGTTACCAAGTGGCGGCCATGGCCTATGCTGCTCGGAATCAATCCACTCGGTTACCCATTGGGGTAAAATAGGTGTTTGAACCGTTGCATCCATCGCTTCAAGCACTTGCTGTGGTGAAACCAGACCACTTTTGGCGGTTACGCCGGCTCGAATCAACACGGAAGAGCACGGTTTTCCATCAACCCACATAGACTGCTCGACATACAACCATTTGTCGTCCCAGCCAACACACTGTGTGTACATTTTTACTTTGTGAAACATATGAATACGCTTACGATAACGCACTGAACTCCCAGCCACGACCAGAGCCCAGCGTTTACTCGCCAACATTTTCATCAATCCACAACGAATACCCAACTCGGTTCGTCCCAAATCATACAGGGTGAGCACTCGACCATTGTTCATTTCGTTAAAGATATCCAAATCCCATGGACGGCATGAGAATGAAATTTCACTCTTATCGGTAATATGGACCGGAGAATTACGTTTGGCTTGCCACATCACTTTTGCTAGACGCATAAACGGGTACATAATCAGCTCTTCCTTAAACTGTTATCAATTATTATAAACCACTGACATTACTGATAGTTATGACAGTAGCAATTACCAATATAGAGCAAAAAATCTAAACTTAACGAATAAATATCCCCAAACTGTAAACCTTACCCATATTTCAGCGCTGCCTTCCTTTGATAAGCACAATTATGCAATGTATTTACAAGTATTTCTCAATTGGCAACAGCTGCAAGAAACGTGACTTGAAGCGCTCCCAACGGCCACTTTCTGGCTCGCTATCCCAACTCTTAGCACCTGAATACCAATGAACTTGGCCCTCATCAAAAGCGAGGCGCCAACTATTATCCTCCCCCATCGCTTGTTCTATATCGTCGGCAAGCTCTTCAGCAAATTTCTGGTTTTCAATGATTAAGATAGACTCTGTATTCAAGTATGTTGAACGTAAGTTGAAGTTAAACGAGCCAATGCCTGCCACCTCTCGGTCAAAAACAACAGACTTTGCATGAAGGCCGTAAGCTGCGGTCGGTGCACATTTTGATGAATTTCTCGTCGAAACTTCACAAAGTGGCGTATCTGGTTTTAACTCATATAACGCCATCCCATGTGCCAGCATATCTTTACGTCGCCCTGCATAGGCCGAATGATTTGTCACCAGATCGTTAGAGGCCATAGAATTCGTCAGTGCCTTTATCTCGACACCACTGCGCGTATACTCTTCGACTTTATCTAGTTGGCGATCATCTATAACTAAATAAGCGGACTCCACGACAATTTCGCGTTGTGATTCACGGGCTAAATCGGCCAGTGCTCTCGCTGTCGTTTTTGGCACATCGGTATTAGATTCATCCTCAGGTACGGGTTGGTCTGAAATATATCGCGCTTGTACCCAAGTCATATCATCCATCAAATCAATAAGGAAGCGTCTTGCCGCCGTGCTTCCTTCCGGTAGTGCTGGATAGTTCTTGTACCAAGGTGCTGATACCTCCCCCAAGGCTGACAAATCAAGAGAAGGACTTCCGCCCAACAAACTCACCGGATAAGACCAACTACTATCCCAGTATCGAACAAAGCTTGCTTGAATATCAGGGACTACATCCCCCATAACTAACACGTCTCGATCACGGAAATTAATCTCATCAGATAGATCAAAGTATTCATCGCCAATGTTACGACCGCCGACAATTGAAAACGCACCATCGACAGTAAATGACTTGTTATGCATACGTCGATTTAAGCGGTCAAAATCACCTAATACATTCAGCCATTTTGCCACACCACTTCGGGTTGGAATCGGATTGAATACACGGATTTCTATCTGCGGGTGGGCATCCAGCGCGGTTAGCATATCCTCCCGCTCGTTGAGGTTGATATCATCGAGCATGACACGAACTTTAACCCCTCGATCTGCCGCTGCAATCAAACGTCTTGCCAGATAGTACCCGGATAAATCCGAATTCCAAATATAATACTGGATATCAATACTTTGCTCTGCCGTCTCAATTAAGGCTAATCGCTGAGCCAGAGCGTCCCATCCTGTGTCTTGTAACACGACAGCACTTACTCCTTGCTCGTCTTGCTGGCTAAGGTTGGTACTACTCATGTGGGATAACGTGCTAGAAGGTTGAATCGCAACGGGTTCTGCCGGGTGATTAACCTCTGAGGGAAGGGACGCGCAACCATTAAGAATAGCGACGACAAACATGATGATACTAATGCGCTGGAGCACTGGCATTTATTGGACTTCCTTTCTACTTCGAGTAACCAATTCTGGTTCTATCTGTTAACTATTTTCAGGAAATGCCTGAAACCTTTGTACCCATAGCAAAATAGTATATCAAACTTGCCTGTTTACATCGTTATTGAGTCATTGCATTGGAAAACCAGCAAGCTTAATGGTTTTGACCAACTACCCAAGGTGCTGAATAATAAAATCAACACAGCGTTGTATTTTAGGGACTTTATACTTTGCTTGTTGATACAGGATAAAAACATCAAAGTTAGGGCTTTGATAAATGGAAACCGGTGAATCAACAGGTACTTCTAACAACTCCCCGGAGGCCAGATAATCTTTAACCCACCAAAAAGGGTAAAGAGATAAGCCTTCGTGAGCGAGTACTGCTGCTAATAAAGTCTCACCGTTGTTACACCTTAGTACCGGGTTAATCTCAATTTTATTCCAGACTTCACCCTTGAACTGCCACCATGAAGTGTGTCCATGTTTTCCGCTGTATTGAAGAGTTGGGCAAGTCTCAAGGTCTTTAGCGTTTAAAACCAGCTTATCATAGCGTTTTTGTAAATCGCATAATAATTTTGGTGTCGCCACAAGTGTTAACTTAGAGCTGGAAAGCTGTTTTGCGACGACCCGCTCCTCCGGCGCTTTTCCAGCCCGTATAGCAATATCGACGGTATTGTTACTGAATGAGATCTCTTCATCGGAGTAATCTAAGTCAAAAATGATAGAGGGATACTCCTCGCGGAATTTTTGCAAGATCGGGGAAAGCATTCTTTCCCCATAGTCCGCCATGGCGCTGATTCTTATCTTCCCTTCCATAGTGTTAAGGTGCTGTGATATCAGCTCATCAGCATCATTGAGCTTTTGAAGCACTTCCGTAATCATATCGTAGTAGACACTACCGAGCTCGGTGGTACTGACGTTTCGAGTTGTACGCTGTAGCAATTCGACACCTAGCTCACTCTCCAGATCTTTGATCCTGCGAGAAATGGACGAGGCAGGTACATCGAACTCCTTGGCGGCCAGACTGAAACTGTTAAGTTCAGATGCTCGCTTGAAATAGCGAAGTGCACGTATTTTATCCACAATGACACCAGTAACAATCAAATACCGTCTAAATTTTGCCTTATTTTTGTCAAAAAAACAAAATTGATTTGTTTCAAGCCGCCTATGTCTTGGGTGATCGGTTCGCTAATATACAAGTGACTTCAAGTTGCAGATTTAGCGAGAATTTATAAGCTTGTAGACAAAGCATTGTTTTTAAAACTAAATATAAGACAAGAGGAGTAAGACTATGTCAGCATTAATGGTTGCATTTGTTAGGGTTCATGAATTAGAAGCGTATAGCCGTGAATACCTCTCTTCAGCACACCCCCTTATTAGTAAATATGATGGCAAGGCACTGGCTGTATCTGAGAAGATAAAAAAAATCCAAGGATCTCTTCCAGAAGGTAAGTTTGTTATTTTAGAATTTCCAACTACAGTTCAAGCTGAGGCTTATTACTATTCTGATGAACATCAAGCACTTCTAGAAAAGGGCAACAAGTATTTCAGCTCAGATAGCATCATTGTAGAAAATGAACTTCATGCCGGTTAAATATATCAACACCCCTAATCCATAGGAAAATCGACCACGACAGTGCTTACTCACCTATAAAGAAAGGTTGTTTATTACAACCTTTCTGCAAACCACACAAATTATTATTGCTTCGAATATTGACAGGCAGAGGCGCAGAATAGCCGAGTCGAGCATTACGATTATCCACTTTACCTGGCATTATTTTTCATACTCCAGCTAACCTCCTCACACTTTAATCAATTGACGACTATTAGATATTGCCGTCAGGACAGGCAAAAGGCATGGTATTGGCAGTTTTTTCGATGTTTTTCAAGGCTCTCATGACAACCAATAACCACCTGCACTTTTATGTCGGTACCTATACCGATGCACCAAGTACCAGTAAAGGTATTGCTCATATCACCTTAGACCCTGCAACGGGTGAACTTACCCGCAGCGAAGATCGAGCTTCGCTTCGTAACCCTTCTTACCTAACCACCACGGTTAATGGTCTCTATAGTTTTAGTGAAATATCTCAAGAAGAAGGTGCGGCACTCCAATTCTCTTCGCAGGTTGGTAACATGTATCTTCCTATTGCGGGGGATTTCCCTTGTCATCTCGATATAAAGATCCCATACCTCGCCGTCGCTAATTATGGTTCAGGTAATGTATCGGTCTATCTCTTAGATGAAGATGGCAGACCGCTGCAGGCTATCGCTGACTTATTTGAAGAAGGTCATGGGCCGAACAAAGATCGACAGCTGTCCCCTCATGCGCATCAAGTCACTTTTCTCAAGCATTCAAATCAGTTAGCTGTCGTCGATCTTGGCTCTGATCGGGTTCGGCTGTATGGTTACGATACAAACGCTGGCAGTCACACGTTCACCCTTGAGCAAAGCATCGCTTTGCCTGCTAGCTCGGGGCCTAGGCATATGGTGTTCAATAACAACGAAACACGCGCCTATGTGGTGTGTGAGTTATCTGAATCACTCATTGTACTGACTAAGGCTGACAGCGTTTGGAACATCACGCATCAGTGCGAGCTATTGAGTAATACAAATAACGGCGAAGCCGCAGCGGCTATTCGCCTTTCTTCTGATGAGAAATACTTGTACGTGTCTTGCCGAGCTCAAAACAAGATCTGTGCGTTTGATGTTTCCAGCCAAGAGCCGGTTTACATTGATGCCTATGACTGCCTTGGCCATTTCCCAAGAGACTTTAACGTATCTGAAGATGGGCAATGGCTCATCGTCGCTAATCAGCATTCGAATAATATCACCAGCTTTCACCGGAATATTAAAACGGGAACGCTAACACCAACGGGATACCAATGCAGTGTTGATGCACCGGTATGTTTAGCTGAAGTATCTATTTGAAATGCTTATAAAGAGCTTGGTTAAAGTGCTCAATTAACAGGCGAAATATCACAGGTGAGGATATTCTGATAAGAAGATGCTTCTGGCTCACAGAAGCATCAACCATAATCTAGGCGGTTTTCAGCTTGGTAAGTACTTCGTGAAGTGAAGGGACAATCGCATGACCGAACTGGCGCACTTCATCACAAGGTTCAACAAGGTCTGGGATCTGAAAGGTCATCATTTTCGCCGCAACAGCAGCTCTTACGCCATTATTCGAATCTTCAAAGGCTAAGCAATTTTCCGGTTCGACGTTTAAGCGGCTAGCAGCCAATTGGTATATCTCAGGATGAGGCTTGCCATTTTCCACTTCACAACCTGTTGTCAGGTTATCAATGTACTTTGTCAAACCCGCCAATTCTAACTTAACCTTGGCAACTTCATGCGCTGTAGAGGTCGCGATAGCGATAGGTGTACCTTGCGCTTTCAACCACTCTAAGAGTTCTACCACGCCCTCTTTGACCGGGATCGCTTGATGTTTTACCACTGCGTTATAACGCGTACGCCATTCTTCATGCAGGCGGTCTAAATCATCGCCATAGGCTTTACGAAAGATAGCCTCGATGCCTGCAGCATTGCGGCCGATGATAGACAGGTAAACATCTTCATGAAATGGAAGGTTTTGTACTGCGCAAGCTTCTTTAAAGATACGCATACAAACGCGCTCAGTATCGAGAAGCAAACCATCCATATCGAAAATAGCAGCTTGATAGTTCATTACTTTACAGACTTATTGATGGAGACAGCGCATTTTGACATAAGACAAGATGATTTACCTATAAAAATGGATAAGGAAACGATTCTCTGCCCTATTCCACTAAAAGCACGTTGTTAGATTTTTCTCGCTATTTGCTGTTTTGCAGGCTATTCACTCGCATTATTTCAGTTACATATTTCATCAAAGGTGCGATAATCCTGCACCTTAGTATTCAGACATGTAGTCTGTATACACCAGAACATTGATTCAAAAGCAATTTAATCAGTAGGACACCCTTCAATGCGCGCCTTTGTATTACGAGCCAGATCCGCTCCTACCGACAGCCAGCAACTACTGGCTTCAGTTGGCCAAGAAGCTCATACCGAAATTTTGGCCCACACCCTAATGAATTCTATCTTTGTGGCGCAGTCACACCGCGAAGATGTCATCGTACACTTGGTACTAGAAAGTACGCAGGACTTTTCCCGCACCGTTACTTTTGTTGCCAATGAGATGACCAATATTGGTGGCTTTCATGAGCAAGCATTACTCGCCAAGGTAGCCAAGGCATTGGATGCTTCTCGTGGAATGACGAAAGAGCAAGAGCGTCAAGTTGAACCGGGGATCACCGTTCAAACCAAAAGCTTTGAAAAGTTGGTAAAAGAACTCGCTGAAGATTATCAACTTTATATGATGGACAAAAAAGGCGCATCGATTCGTGAGCAAGAGTTCAGCGGCAACTCTTGTTTCCTGTTGACCGATCATATCCCAATGCCAAAGAAAACCTATAAAAGCTTGGAACGTCTTGGGACCCAGAAGATTAGCCTTGGGCCTAAGATGATTTTTGCTTCACAGTGTGTGGTACTGATCCACAATGAACTGGATCTTTGCGAATAAGCATTTGCTTTTGCTTGATAAATCGCATTTAGACCACTAAAAAAGCCCGGGCAGGAACCTCTTAGTCATAATGGTTTCAGTCCGGGCTTTTCAATTCTACTGTAATCAGCGGGATTGTTTATATTTGTGCAACAGATCTAGCGGAATATGGCAGTAGTCATTGGGAAAACGCGTTAGTCGGTCTTGATGCTCTTCATCACTTTTAACGTAGTTAGTGAGCGGCATGACCTCAACGGCGATACGTTCTTTATCTTCACGCGCATCGATATATTCCCGGGCCTGAACAAGATGCGACGGATTCTTGCTATACACACCGGTACGGTACTTTAGCCCCACGTCATCACCTTGTTTATTGACACTATATGGGTCGATGATCTCAAAGAGAAATGTCATCAATTGTTTGACTGTCACGATTTCAGCATCAAATTGAATCAAGACACACTCGGCATAACCATCGTAATCACTTTGTGTGGTATCAGTCGTTCCATTTGCACGACCGGCCTCGGTAGATTCCACTCCTGGCAGGTGTTTCATGAACTCCTGAACGCCCCAAAGGCAGCCACCGGCAAAATAAATCTGTTCCATTTCACTCTCCAGAGTTCTCGTTCTGATTATCCAGTCACACAGAGCTCAGCAATCAATTAGCTACTTTTTTGCTTTGGTTTAAACTGCTTGATGCTTCGTTTGGTCTGACTGCGGCGGTTGGCTTTTTTATCGCGCGGCGGTCGTTTCCGCTCTGTGTTTGATGTCTGCTCGGCAGGTTTATCAGTCACTGGGAATCCTTCCAGCTCAACAGTCTCCATTGGGCGGCCTGTTAGTTGGCGAATGGATTTCAAGGCTACTGTTTCACCATGGCAAACTAATGAAATGGCTAAGCCATTTTGCCCAGCACGTGCCGTCCTGCCAACACGGTGTACGTATACTGGTGCATTCTCTGGAAGATCGGCATTAATCACCACCGGCAGCGCATCAACATGAATACCACGGGAAAGCAGATCGGTGGTGATCAATACTCGAGTTTCAAGCGATTTGAAATCCGCTAAGCTTTGCTCACGTGCCGACTGATCTTTATCACCATGCAATGCTGCTACGTTAATACCGGCTTTATTCAGGCGCTTAGCGAGGGTATCTGCTGCTTTTTTTTCACTGACAAAGACGAGTACTTGCTGCCAGTCATTTTGCTTTAACAACGCAATCAAGGCTTGGGGCTTACTGCCCTTGTTAACCAAATACAGCTGCTCTTTGATTTCTTCAACCACACTGTTTTTTGGGTTAGCCGCAATACGTTCAGGCTTATACATTAGCCCTAATGCGGCCTTTTCCAGTGTTTCAGGCAAGGTGGCTGAAAACAGCAGCGTCTGCCTTGAAGCCGGAGCAAAAGAGATGATCTTCTGTACATCTGGCCAAAAACCCATTTCTAACAGTCTATCGGCCTCATCGAGTGCCAAAAGCTTCAACGACTTTAGTGACACAAATTCTTTGTTGAGAAAATCCAGCAAACGTCCAGGGGTAGCAACGAGTACTTGTGCCCCCTGTTCTAACTCGGCCTTTTGAGTTTCAGGGGATACACCACCACATAGCATGGCGACTTTAATACCGAGTTTACCGGCCACTTCTTGCAAAGATGTCGTAACCTGTAAGGCTAATTCACGAGTGGGCACCAAAACTAAACTCTGGACCGCATCCTGCTCAGCATCAACCTTCTGCAACATAGGCAAACCAAAAGCAAATGTTTTTCCACTGCCTGTTTGCGCCAACGCCAACACATCTTTTCCTTTGATAACGGCAGGAATTGCGAGGCGCTGTATGTCGGTAGGAGTCGTAAGTTGGCTTGGCAATGTGCTCAATACCATCTTATTTAATTGCAATGAAGCAAAAGTCATGGGCTTTAACTGTCACGATAGAAAAACGGATGCGCAGTCTACCAGCCCATCAGGTCATTTTATAGAGATTAGGGTCACTTACTGCGTCTAATTCACTGACAACCGGTTAATGAAACAGAGCTGATGGTATAAAGCCTCTGTCTTTGGCATATCGATCCCTTGCTCAGCTGCCATATCCAGTACATTTTTATACATATACTGTAATTCCATCTCGCGGCCGTTGCGCCTATCCAACAACATGCTGGTCAAATACGGCTTCATCTTGGCAGTATTGTTCAGCATGGTATCGATTAGACTGGGATCAAGCGATGAACCCGTCGCCTTTGCGGCAATACACACCTCTTGCATGATTGCTTTTACCAGTGCGACTGTTTCTCTGCAAGCCATTATTTGTGCCGTGTCGGTATCTAGCACGGCTGAAAGCCCATTATAAGGCACATTCCACAAGAGCTTTTTCCACCGAGCATCCAAAATACTATTTTCGACATCGACCTCAACCTCACTCTGCTGAAAGTCATTGGCAACGCTTGTTAATGCGGGCATGCCTGAGTCGCCATAGACACCCAATGTCAATCGACCATAATCGATATGATGAATATGACCCGGACCGACTTTGTTCGAGCAGATAAAGCACAGCCCACCGGCGGTATATTGGAGGTCAAGCTGCTTGGTAAGCGCCTGCTCGGCACCGATGCCATTTTGTAACAAGAGAACAAGCGTATCAGGTTTAAGCAATGGACGAATTAACCCTTCAAGCTGATGATTCTGTGTGGTTTTTAATGCAACAATCACAACATCGGCTTTCGGCATTTCTTTGCTAGCCTTGTACGCCTTGATTGCATCGGCGGGTATTGAATAGTCACCGTAATGAGAGTCAACCTTCAACCCATGCTCACTAACGAATTGATAATCTCTATTGAACAGAAAGTGGACATCATATCCGCCATGATGCAATCTCGCACCGTAATAGCCGCCAATTGCCCCCGTTCCAATCACTGCATAGGTTTTCTGATCCATTCCTTTAGCTCTCCTGCTCCATTTCTTGTGATTTATTAATATACCCAAGCAACTTGGGTATACAACCCTAACAAATTTTCTTAAGTCGAATCTTTATTAAGCAACTGAATCAGCAAAAATTCAATTTCGTCGCTATCCGCTGTAAAATAATGAAAGGACAACAGTACGAATTAAGATGAAATTATGATCAATGAAAATGATGTTATCACTAACCTAGACGAACTAGAGGCATTTCTGCTTTCAGTAGAAAACGGTGGTATGGGCCTAACAAACGTTGCAGGCATTGCTTTAGCAACCAACAACGCCGATGGCCGCCACTTTGTTGCTGTCCTTGATGATAAGCATCAACTTCTTCTTGGCCGCTGGGTCACTGATGACGTATACGAAAACGGCAAAGATCTTGTGCGTAATGGCCCAAAAAAACCGATTCACTAAGGTTTGAGCCATACCCAAGCACCTTGACGTCACTGGAAATAGTGCCACCACACAATTTGATGGTGGCATTATTTAGATTCAATAATATCAACTGTGATCGCGGTTTTGACCGAGTTGGCAATGAAGCAGTTTTCATGTGCTATTTTGTGCATCTTTTCCAATACTTCCGTTGACGGCACCCTTGGCCCTGAGAATTGAATCGCAGGTCTCAACGTCACTTTCGTTATTGAGCTTTTCCCTGCACTGTCTTCCTCAAGCATTCCTACCGCTTCATCAGTGTACTTCTCAACAATATACTTACGCTTTGCTGCAATCGTTAAAAAAGCCAACATATGGCAACTTGATAGTGCCGCTATGAATGCTTCTTCTGGATCGACGTATTCAGGTGTTGAAAGAGGCAGTGGAACAATTTGATGGGAAGCGGTAGCAGGAACGCTTACGCCACCATCAAACTGCCATTGATGACTTCGGTGAAATAGATTATCTATAAACGGCTCATTTTGACTACGTTGCCAGATAATTTCGGCTTCAAACTCTATCATTAATACAGTACTCCTTTACAATTAACATTCCCAGGAGGAACATGTCGGTAACATACTGATTATTATTAATAATTAATATCCCTACTCGACATTTTAAATAATTTTTTTGTGAAGCCAATCACATCATATCTCGTACAAACTCACGCTCATATGCTATCTTTTTCATAAAAGCGTTATAGCATCACTTAAGACGTTGAATATACAAGTATCCGCGGACGCACTGATCTTACATGCAGTTATATGAGGTTGATTTATGGATCAAGCGGACAGCTTACGAAGCCTTTTTGCCAAGAAATCGGCCAAAGAGAGACTCATACAGTGTAGAGATAAGCTACGAGAAGCCATTAAAATGGGTAATAATGAAGATATTCAACTTTTGATGGCAGAACTTGAACAAGCACAATCTAATTTTGAAGCCAGCCTTGCAGACGACACCCGTGATCTTCTCTAGTTTTCTATCTATTTATCATTAATTCGATAGTTGGCGCTGGCTGTAATCAGTTCCCGCCTGTAAATTGCTATTTATTAATAGTAATTTACAGGCAATGAAATATCACGAGCCACATAACAAGGAGCAATCAATTCGCGATAAATAATAAGGTTAGGTTATTGAAATTTTATCTAACCCAACTTTAAGCTCTTCATTGAGTTGATCGAGCCACGCATACCTTTCTCTATACATTTTGCGTTTAGGCCTTTTTATTAACTCTATTGCCTTACGCTCGCTGACAATAGGTAAGCGATAAAACCACTGATTGTGCTCTGTACCATTTTGCTCTAACCATAGTTGGTCATAATTAAAATTGAGCTTTTTCTTATAACGGGTATCGGCGTAGACGTGCGCAGAGTTTTTAACAGCATAGAGGTTCGCAATGCCATAGTAACTGAGCAAAATTCTCAGCGCTTCCACAACAAATGCTTTAGGACGAAGGCCATACACCGTCTTGGTGAACCTCCTGCTAAAATTGTCATTATCCACGCTACCCTGTACGCCGCCGATATATACATCGCCTTCATGTACCGAAAAAGTGATGACATAGCGTTTGTTTCCTGTGCCATCGCACAGGGCTAATGTCAGTTCTCCTTCCCGACGGTAACTATCAAGAAATAGCAACTTTATTTCAAAGTGCTCTTCACCGATATCAAATGTATGTAAAGTCAGGCCATGTTGATAAATGGTTTGTCTTGCGACAGGTTTGATGTTGGCGTCCAGCCACTCATGGTGGTTGACAACCACTTCAACGGCCTTCATTCGCGTTAAACCCGTTCTTAGGTACGGTCGCATTGCTTTAAGAGCAAACTCTGGCTGATTGCGAAAAACCTGCCTTCTTTCGCCATGTTTAAAGTTATCATTCAATATTTTCAGTGGCTTACGGTGGATCATCCCTCTTAAAATATATTTTGCTATACACTTAGGTTTATTGCGATAAGTCACTTTATAAGTACTGAAAGCATCACGGATCAAGTTCATTACACATACCAATAAAACAGTATTCTTTATAATCAAGGATAGGTTTCAAGGTATAGCGACTCAACACTCTCGGTGTATCTCTTTGTATAGTGATGTATTTAAGTAGGTATTTGTAACCTTAGAGCAATAAAAGTATTTTATCTTCAATCAGTCAGCCTTGATCTAGATACTCTCTCCCCTGGGCCACTATAATACTTAACGACAGTCAGATTTATTCATGCTCAATGGAGATAGGTGAAAAATGCAACAAGGTCAGTTGGTACCGCTAATTAAAACCGTTAATGCCAGCACAATCATTGCTCTGATCACGCATTTTGAAAAAGACATTTACCCATTGCTTAGTGCGGCAGGTATCCCAGACGATATCTTACAGCAAAACCATGAGTACTTGCCTGAAGCGCCAATCAAAAACCTTTTAGGCATGATGGCTGAGCGGGCCGAACCTGAATTTTACGGTGAGTTGCTATGTACCGCTATCAGAGAATACTTCTTACCCAAAATGCTCTCGTACTTGGACAAACCAAGTACTATCGAAGAAGCCATTGAACAGATGAAAACAGCGGTATTACACGATTCTCCCACCACCCAATTACGTATCGAAATCTTCAATGATACGCCTTGGCTTTGCCGCTATAAGCCATTAGAGGACTCAGATGGCTATCTCTGGTCTGAAATTTTTGCCATCCTCTTCCTTATCGAATTCATTCGCTATGCCAGCAAAAAGAGCTGGTCGCCCGCTTATATAGCCATGCAATCCGATGGCGCCGACAAATTATCACGTATATTACAGTCTAAAGAGACCACGTTTTATACCAAGAGAAAGATCGCGGCCGTTGCCCTGAGTGCTGAAATACTCAGTTTGCCCTACCACTCTGCAGCGAGCTTTTCGGTTTCGACTCCCTCTAGCGGTTCTCCCAAAGAGATCTCCTATATCGAATCTATTTACCATGCACTTTCCCCATACCTTTGTAAGCAGTCCATGACTATTACTGAGGCGGCAAAGATATTAGGTACAACACCAAGAACGCTACAGCGAAGGCTTTCTCAGGAACACACAAGCTTCAAACATATAAGGGAAAACATCATGCTTGCCACCGCCTGCCGGCTGATGGAAGAGAAAGCCTATTCACTGACTGATATCGCCGTAGAACTGGGTTATGCCGATATTGCGCATTTCTCACGCGCCTTTAGAAAGCTTACCGGCTTCCCACCAAAAGACTACCGGAAGCAGTTTGTCAGTTAAGTGGCTTGCACCTATGCGGTTTTAGTCATAGGTGCACGATTATCTGAGGAGACTTCTATAGTCGAGGAGACGCGTTCAATCAAGGTCGCTACACCTATCATATAGCCCCCCATCAATATCAACTGCCAAATACGAGTGTAGAAATTAACATCCATCAACTTGCTATCGCTGGCTACGACAGCGCCGAATATCACCATTAGTGCAGAAAATATCCCCGCATAAATGGGGGCCTTCGCGGGCTCTCGATAAATTTTATTGGCAAAGCTCAAGGTTAAGAACAACATCATGGCAACTAAAAACGGGAACCACGGAACGGTAACCAGTAACTCATAGGCGATGATAGCCAGTAGACCGCCAATAATATTGGTTAACAGCAAAAATAGACTGAGTTTTACACTCTTGGGGGCTGTTAGCTGCAGCGACAATATTCCGATAAAAATCATGGTCAAAATCGCCCCGGTTATCTGGTAAAAATAACAAAATGCGATAACCGGAAAGCTGATTAGCAAGGCCTTATAGGACTCCTGCATTCTCTTTTGTTTTTCTATACGTACTTGCTCTCGTGTTTTAACATCCACCGCTTTCACACTAGCCCCTACACGTGGTATAGCAGGGAAAAACCAGTGCATGGCACCATAAACAACCACAGCCCCGCCACCCGCAACCATCAGCGCTTTACCAGCCTGTAAAGCGATAACAGGCTGCATTAACCCCAGGTAAGGTAACAGCAAAGCTGAAATCATCAACATCATAGCGAAAAAGTTCCAGTTAGGATCCTGGAACAGGTAGTAAGCCCATAGCATCATTACTCCAACCAACGCCAGCATGATGAGAGGGTACTGGGCCAAGCCATTAATCACCGTAAGGGCAATCAGTACGGTCACTACCATGGATAATCCCAGCTCAGTCATAACCTGTTTATCAGCGATAGGCTTATCAACCAGCAGTTTGGCCACAAAGACAGGCATGACGTATGCCAATGTCCAGTTCAAACTATAAGCGAGGATCAACGACAACATGAGGCCGACGACATAACGAAGAATGTTTTGATTGAGTTCTGAACGCATCACTCTGCCCTCTACCGATATTAGCGAATATATGAGAACCAAGTAATTACGCGGATCCATACTTTACCGAACACATTCATTACAGAGCTTTCTTCGGTATACATCATGATGTCGGCTTGCCCACCTACCCTCAAACTTCCCTTAGGCATTGCCTGATCGAAGCGGATCATCACAGGAAACCGTTGAGTTTGACGGAGCCATCCTGACTGATTCGTGACGGTAGCAAGCTGGCCCGTTTGCTGGGTTTGCCCCCAATCTACGCCATAATCAATGCTACTTACCTCACCGGTAAACACTTCTCCCGGTACATTATCGAGCGCGATTTCCACCTTATCGCCCGCTTTAATATTGCCTAGACTGTTTTCGCGGTAGTACGCCTCAACCCAGCTTTGGTCGCCAGAGACAAACGTCATTAATGGCTGGCCTTTGTTGGCAAAAATCCCTTCGTCGAGCTTGAAATTGGTGACTGCACCTTGTGATGGTGCACGGATAACCGTTCGCTCCAAGTCCAGTTGCGCTTTTTGCAACGCGAGAATCGCAACCTGGATTTCTGTATTTTCATCACCTATTGCGCCAAGTTGCTTTTTGGCCTGATCAACCGAAGCTCTCGCTTGGTTTACTCGAGCACTTGCCTGTGCCAAAGCAGCATGGGTTTTATCTGCATCCGCTTGAGTTACGATGCCCTTTTTAACCATGGCAAACACTCTATTCGCCTGGCTACGTACATTCTGCTGGTTGGCGATAGCATCACTCAGTTGGGCTTGTGCAGATTCAACCGATGCAGTTTGTACCCCAACTTCCTTGCCAGCTTTCTCTAGGTTCTCTTCCGCTTGCTTAAGCGCAATCACATAATCAGTACGATCTAATTCTATTAGCGGTTGTCCCGCCTCAACAATATCGTTGGGCTCGACATGTACTTTGGTAACCGGACCACTTACCAAAGGCGCCAAGGGAACAACGTTTGCCCGCACCCTCGCCATATCTGTCGTGGGTATCACCCGGTCAGAAATCAAATAAAACAGGAATAATCCTGCACAAACTATTAATACAAGGAAAGTGGCACGCCGTGGATCACTGGCTTTCTGTTTGTTGTTTTCAATTGTGCTTTCTTCTATAACCGCTTTTGGGCTATCTGATTCTAATGTTGTCTGTTCTGCTGGTACTTTAGTTTGCTGGCTCATTACAACCTCATTGTAAACATACAATTAGTTAATAATTTTCAATGCCAGCATTGTAAGTTTTAACGCATAGAGTTCTTATCAATTCACGCCACAAAGCATTTTTTCGCCCCCACCAACTCAGTGCAGTCTCAAAAGATGATAAAGCTCTGATTATCTGCTCTAACTTGCCTATAAAATGCTATTTTACTTGAACTTTTGGAATCCATGTCACATATTGTTTCTATTGATGTTTATATCAAAGTAATGACTGACCCATTAAGGTCATACCATGGATGTAATCGGTAGTAGTAACGTAGATGATTGAATTTCCAAAGATACAGCTTGATCCTGATAACACGTTTGCTTCTGACTTTGGCATACTGATCCACGACGAGTTCAAAATCCTCTATGTGGATGAAAACCTCTGTAACATTATTGGCATAGGTAAGGTTCCTGACAAAGTGTCGCTACCTAACTTGCTAAGTTTAATTGTGGATGTTAATCCAGAACAGGCGCTCGCTCACCATCACCGTTTAATGGAAGGATCGGAAAGACCAAGGGTACAAAGCTTCAAAGTCACCAAGCCCTCAGGGAAAGTCGCCCATGTACTCGCTGCCGAATCCATTGTGCAATGGCAAGGTAAAACCGCCATCCAACTAGCGATCATTGATATTACCGAAAAATACAATGATTTTTACCAACTGGAGCAACAAGCCTCTATTGATTCCTTATCAGGTTTGACTACCCGAAACCGCTTTGAAACCATACTCAGTAACGAGCTATCTAAAGCTCAGAAACTCAGCTATCCCATATCGTGTCTATACATCGATATTGATGATTTTAAGCTCATAAATGACACCTACGGCCACCAGACCGGTGATGACGTTATTCGTTTATTTGCGGATTGCTGTAAATCCAGTATCCGCCAATCTGACTTCATCGGTCGCTGGGGCGGTGAAGAATTCATCATTTTACTTCCACATACCACCCATCAGTTTGCCCTATTACTGGCAGAGCGCTTACGTTGGCGCGTGAGCAAACTCGAAGTCGATATGCCACATGGCGCGATTAGTTTCACTGTCAGCATCGGGGTCAATACCCTTTACGATGAAGTCATTTCTCCTGCATGCGTATTAAACCAAGCAGATCAGGCCCTGGCCTATGCCAAGCGCCATGGAAAGGATCAGGTTGCTTCATATAAAAAGCTTGATACACCAGACAAATAATAAAGATTAAAAACAATAACTTAAAGTCATTGAAATGTAATTCCATTTAAAGCATTCTGCTTAAAACACTACATTTCACTTATTGCTGGCGCGAATTGATAAATTCTCTTCGTGCGTTTTTTCTACACTTCAACTCGTCCAATAAACAACGAGGCGACAGTAAAGTGAAAAGTCTTTGGAATAAAATTAAGTATTTTCTAACTACACCCTATGGTAAAGCTTACTTAGTCTTTATTACCCTCACTAAGTTATATTTGGTGTACAAGTGGGCTTTGGATCATGTGAAAGACTTCGGTGGTGAAGTATTCGACTTTATTGGCGCATCAGTACATTACGGTGAATCTCTAAGTGCCATCGCCTTTACTGCTCTATGTGGTTATTACACTGTAAAAGCAATCATTAATATATTCAAATCTCCAACAAAAACAGCAGCCGCATAATGCTTGAAATATGAATGGGAGCCAAATTGGCTCCCATTTTTATATATTTCTACTTCTCTAGTGTTTATCTACTAACTCTAAGATATACCCCCAAACCTCCCCTTCACCTTGATTAGGTGCGGGGTTAGCCCACTCGCCAGAGGTATCTACCCAGAAAGACTTAATCACAAACTGAATACCATCAGACTCAATAACAGATAGAATCTCAGATGAACCCGCGTAACTAGGATGAGTCATCGTTAGATGGACTTGTCCATCGACTAACGCCCAATTGAATGGGAAGTCGCCATCTTCAGGGTCAAGGAACGCTCCCGTGTTATCAGGGTTGAACCGGATTGTCTCACCATCATCATTGGCAATAAGCCAAGTTGTTTGTTGATCAGCACCTTTACCTACCAGCATATCTTCAGTGAATTTCAACACTCGATTATCAGTCCATACCTGACATTGCTGGACGGCGTCTTGGTACTCTTGTTCAGTAGCATAACTAGCAGGTTGATCGGCTTCGTCATCCCATGGTGTATCACCGGTATCACATAACGCTAGTGGCTGGTTTTGCTCATATTCGCGGAAAACAAAGCTCCATATTTCACTCTGTAGCTGCCCATCTTCTGGGTATTGCTCGTACACAACAAAACTACTTTGATTGTCATAGTACTGTTGATGGGCTAATAACATGAACTCATTCGAATTGTTTACATCCGGTGTGAGTTTCAGGTAGCCCTCTTGTGTGATCATCCACTCAGTGTCCTGCTCCCCACACCAATCACCTGCACGGATCCAATTAAATGTACCATTCTCATTGAACTGGTATGCACGTGTATCACCGTCGCCTCGCACTCGTACAAAGGTCATTCCGGCTAATGTGTTATTGTAGTCATCCTCAATCGGGTTATATCCGCCGCATGTTGCAATAGCGTGGTCGAAATCATCGAGGCTCGCATTCTCCTGATCTACCGCGCAACTGGTTATCATTGGTGGATAAGTCGTTACACGCGCAGCCCAAATATTGAATCGGTCTGTACCCTGCTCATCCCACTGACTGTATATTTTCACACCCAAATACTGATCATCACGGCCAGTGAATGCAAAGTAATCGATAGGGCCCCAATCATAGGAAATCTCAATAACGCCTTCACTATTCACGCTCCATTCAAACATCGCCTCATTACCATCTGCGAAAACAGTCTTACCTGTGCCCTGCTCATAGAAATGCCATTGCTGTAATTCCTGACCGTTAAACAAATAATAAGATTGCCCAACAACTTCATCCTCTGTTGTTTGAACGTAATAACAGTCCTCTAGAATAGCGGCGTAATCATTGTATTGAGGTTCACCAATGGGGACTCCGGCATCCCACTCGGTATTGCCTTGATTACATATTCTGCCGTGTTGATTGAGAGCAAATTTCGCCTCTTCCTGACTGAAATAAAACGCCCCTAACTCGCTTTGCCATGCCCCTGTTGATGGTTCAATTTCATCAGCACTGACCATCAATCGCCAATAGGCATCAAACCAGTTCCAAGGGTTATCTGTATGTGGAACAGAAATCACCAGTGTGCCGCTTTGCGTATCGTTCACCCGCCACTTAGGTTTAATACCATCATGGATAAGCTGCAAAGGAACAAGCTGGTATTCACCATCTTGGGTCGGTGTGAGCAAGTCATGGTTAGTGACAACATACCACTGCCTTGCCACTCCCGACTCATCATATTGGAATGATTCACTCAAGAGCATACCGTTATAGTCACTCAAGCCAGATAAAACTGAATTATCAATCTCATCTAGGCCGTAGCCGCTGTTTCTTAACGCCTCAACGCTATTTGCTAGAGCAGCGACCTGTTGTGAACCCCATTCGGCAAAGCGGTGACCAATCCATAAGCCATTATCTTGCTTGATGAAGATTTTATAGTCTTGCCCAACATCTTGCTCTTTAACGGTAAAATTCTCCTCTGGTGCGCTAAAGTAGCTATCAGGAACTGGGATATGACTCCAGCTCACGGCTTCGGTATATTCCGAATCGCTTCTATCCGTTCTAATTGCACTAAAAGAATTGAACAGTACACCGTGAGGGTTCGCTTCGTCAGTTAGCTTTCCTTCAGCGTTTGACAATACGTAGCGATACCCGCTTATAGATTCTGTTTTCTGGAGAACATCATATTCGGTGGTAACTTCATACCAATAGTTACCTAGCGTATTGGTTTTATCTGCAACAAAGCTATATTGTGCGTACTCTTCGAAATACGGCTGTTCTGGTGAAGCCCAAACAGGTCGGAAGTGGCTAAATGTATACGTCTGATCATCGAGCACTGAAAAGCCAATTAAGGTATTAATAACACCATTCGCCTGCCAGTCTCGGGTGTCCTGATGATCAATCACAACCCCATCTAACGATGAAAAGATACCTTGTGAGCGGTAGTTGAGTTCACCATTTCTATCTCCGAACACCCAGCTATTCAAGCTGAACTGTTCTAGCGTTGAGGTCGTTGTCTCGACACTTTGTTGCTCTTGGCTTGAAACAGTCAAATATTGCACTGCATCAATATCCGTCATATTTTCATTAGCAACTTGCGACCTCAAATCAATGTCATCAAAGACTCGGTTATTGCCGTTACTTCCCCCTTCCGAGGCGGCATCCGATTCATCAATATAGCGCCAAAATTGCTCCTGACCTTCAGTAAAGGCCCCGACATCCAGCCATTGGCTTTCATATTGAACCTTGCCATCGAGGTTGTAATCATAATAGCCAAAACTTAACCGCTCAAAAGTACCATCCGTTTGATACAGTGCCTCGCTTTGCCATTCGCCAAATAGCATAGCTGAGTCGGGGTCAGTGTATACAATGTTTTCAGAACGTCTGATATTCGAGTTATTAAGCGTTTCTACAGTGATATCGTGAATAACCTCCAGTGTCTTAACATCCATCAAAATATCAATGAACACTGGTGAGGTGTAGCTATATTGCGTAACGATATCAGCAATAGATTTATCCGGGTCATCAGGGTATTGATCGCTATTGTCACCGACTTCGTCAGAATCTCGGTCAGCCCACTCAGTACTATCTAACGGGAATTTATCATCAACATCATCGACTTCATCACCATCATCATCGGTATCAGCGTTATTACCGATGGTATCCTTATCGGTGTCTAGCCATTCGCTATCGTCTAGCGGAAATGCATCATCCTCATCATTTACATCATCATTGTCATCGTCGGGATCGCGGTTATCACCAATTTTATCTAAGTCAAAATCGGCCCATTCGGTTTTATCATTAGGGAATTTATCAGCCAGATGATCACCATAACCATCACCGTCTTTATCTTCCCACTCATCTTTATCATTTGGGAACTTATCGGCTAGGTTATCACCGTAACTATCACCATCGCTGTCTTCCCATTCTTTGTTGTTACTAGGGAAATCATCCTCTGAATCAGTGACACCGTCACCATCCTTATCAGTATCGACAGCCTTGCTTTCCTCACTCACTACGCGGTCAAAATCATAATCCTCAGGGAGTGTGTCCCCTCGATCATCTATCAAGACTTGACCAACTTGATTCCCCTCTTCAATAGCTTGAGCCACTATACCGTTAAGGCTATTTTCATCTAGGGCTTCTTCGCTTTCAGGCAACACTCCAGCCGTTACTATAGACTTTGCAGACTGTTTGACCAATTTCACGGCAACCGTTGCACCGTTCAGCTCGGTGTCTTCATAATCACTATTGATTAATTCAGGTTCAATTCCAAACATCTGAGCAACATCAGATTTAGCAGCATCCTCCGTCATGCCGTCTTGGCGCATTTTGAAATCAACCATGGTCGTTAGGGGTGACACAACTGAACTGCCACTTGGTGCCGACATAACGAAATTCTTTGAAACCGTGGTATCCGGGTTATCTAAATCAATCGTTTCTTTTTGGATTGCTTTTACCACCACCGGATATGCTTCAGGGTTATCAATATCGCTAACATCTAAAGTCGCGAGGCCCTTTTCACTTCTTACACTCGGTTCAATGCCTTCATCAAACTGGTAATCACGATCGATATCTAACCAAACAAAAGCGTTATGCAAGTATCCATCAATCGCCTTAATACTCATCGACGTCGTAGGCTCTGGTGTTGGCTCTGTAATATCTGTGCTTGTGGTCGTGTCATCATTACAAGCCGCTATCATCAATAAGGTGCCCATCCCTACTGCGACAGCTATCGGGTGCCGTTTCATACCATCTTCCTTGTTTATCCTCTACACACAGCAAACCCATATATAAAGTGAACTCTGCTAATAAAGGGATTTGCTACAGTGGTTATATGAAAGAAGATATTTATTCGCATCACCCGCATGGGGGATAGAATTCACCCACAAGGTGTGAAACTCAATGGTAATTGATATACCTCAACAAAATAGTCTCACGAAAACAGAAAAAGGAAGCCGAAGCTTCCTTTTTTATTTTGTATATTTGACCATCTAATACCAATCTGGATAAGCAGTTAATCAAATATTTATGTAGGTTGGTATAATTAGTAACGGAAAAAAGACAGCTGCCTGCGTTGCTGCTCTGCTAATTGCGATAATTCTTCACTCGCGCTGGCACTTTGGCTGATACCAACCACATTTTGATTCACGAGCTCAGACATATTCACCACGTTTTTGTTGATGTCTTGCGTTACCATCGACTGCTGCTCTGCCGCTGTCGCCACTTCGGTGTTCATATCGCCGATAGAAGTGATCGCATCCGTGATACCTTCAAACACCTCATTGGCCAGACCCGTAAGCTCTTCTGACTCTTTCAACATCTGCAACGACTGCTGCATACCGTCATTGGCATTTGCAGACTGACGCTGAAGATCTTCAATGATTGCCTGAATTTCTTGAGTAGACTCTTGTGTGCGTGCAGCCAGCATACGCACTTCGTCAGCCACAACCGCAAAACCACGGCCAGATTCACCAGCACGCGCCGCTTCAATCGCTGCATTCAAAGCCAGTAGGTTGGTCTGCTCGGAAATAGCCTGGATCACTTCAATCACCTTGCTGACCTGATCTGACTGCTCACGAAGATGCATCACGACATCGGCTGCTTCAGACATTTTCTCAGACGTTACTTTGTTTGACTGCTCACTTTGGGTGAACACATTGCGGCCTTCATCGACCATTTTCTGGCTTTGCTTCGCACAGGTATCCGCATCTTGTGCATTGCCGCTGACATTATCGGCAGTACTTGAAAGCTCGTTGACCGCAGAGGCTACCTGTTCAATTTCTGCCATCTCTTGCTGGGCATTAGCTTGTGAACTATTCATCACCTCCGCCAATTCCGTGGATGCCGCAGCCACCTCTTCACTAATGCGGTTAAGTTGAGAAATAGTATCTTGCATCTTATCCAATGTTTGGTTCAAGTCGCTGCTTAGTTCAGCAATTTCATTCGTACCAGATACCTGCACACGCCCAGTTAAATCGCCTTGGGATAGTTTCTTCAATGTTTCTCGAACATCTATAATTGGCTTAACCATACGGCCAGAAACAATCCAAGCAATCACCAAACCGCTGATGACCATCACGAGCATGATGAACATAACGCTTTGCATCATTTGGCGATAATCCGCCTCGATAGCGGTTAGCTCTTCCGCGACATATTGATCAATGGCTATAGTCAATTCATCAATAGATTGGATCAATTCACTACCAACATTTCTGAAGTTAGCGGCTAGCACTTCTGACTCTTGCAACGTCTCGCCAACACTATTTTTACGTGCAACGAATGGCTTTAAATCATTGTTCAAAAATCGCTCATAATTCGCCATTTTTGTTTTTACTGCGTTTACATGACGATTCAAACTTGGCGTACGAGCTAATTGCTCTAGCAACTGGTTATTCTCATTAAACCCTTGCTTTACCGCTGTATCCAAATTCTGAAAAGCCGATGGGTCGTAAAGTGCATAAATGGCACTAACGCGAGCAGCAAAGCTGTTTTCAATTAACTGCTGAGCTTGTGTTTTTTGCTCCAATGCAGAAACAATGGTTTCGCTGGTTTTTTCACGTTGAGAACGGGACTCTTTCGTCACGACCGCAAAAGCGATTGCCATAATTACACATATCAGCAAGACGGGGACGAGAACCTGCTTCCGGACAGAAATATTATTGAGAGTAAAATGCATGAGTATAAATAAAAATAAATCGTAATAAGAATGCAACTTTACCATGAATTAGCACTGTTATTTTGATTTTTATCAATACGTTTACACCGTTAAATTATTGACGATAAACGTCAATAATTTGCATCCCCACCGCCCTCATAAAGGCGGTGTTTATACACCGCCACAATTGATTACCCCTGCTTAGAGTTTTGGTCCATTGCCTTTCTTGTTGAAGTAATGACTTCGTCAAAAAACTGCATGACTTCATCTCTATTAAGCCATTCAGGTTTAAAACGGAATTCACTCCAATTACTGACTTGCTTCCAGGTATTGTCTAAGGATGGGCCGTGGAGGTATAAAATTGCTATCAGCAGGCACTGAAATGCACTAATAAATGGATTTTTGGGTGAGAATACTTTCAACGCAGAGCCAAATGATAACTTCAATCGGCGATTCGCCAAATCAACACTGTAAATCTCATCGAGCGATAAATGTACAACGCCACCAAAAAAAATAAAGGTGCCCGATAACCAAGCTGTGATATCACTGTATCCTAACAAGAAAACTAGCCAGACAGTAAATAGTCCTGCAACAGCAATAAAAGCCAATGAATGGCAACAACCGCGATGGATCGTGATTTTTTCTAACGATGACTTAAAATTATAGCGGATGGTTAAATAGCAGAATCCGCTATACACGATCAACTCCAGCATCGATACCAGTTGATAAATATGGCCGACAAAACTGAAGGTGATCAAACCACCAAATAAACGGAAAAGTGTGCTCATTGACGTCGAGTTGTCGGAGTCAATATCCGGCAACAGACCGCCAATCGTGCCTAATAGCATCAACCATAATGCGGTGATCGGCACAATGTGCCCTGCTGAGAGCAGAGCTGTAGCCGCCAAACTACTCGTAAGTGCGGCTGTTCCAAGATGTGTGTTGAAATTAGCCACTGTAATCACATATACAAGACAGTTCCATCACCCAATTACCGGGTATTCTCACCCCTATTTTTCATTGTAATCTTGGTGTGTAACTGTCATTGTCTCATTAACTGGATAAATAACCAGTATACTGTATTACATAGTGATAACTGTACTAAAATACAGTATTTCAGTGTTGCAAACTGTTCACATGATCATTTTTTGGCCGCTTCTGACATCAGCCTGACACTTAATCATGTATCAATGACTTAGAGATCGAGTGCTAACTGATAAAATGCGAGATCCAACCAACGTTCAAATTTATACCCTGCACTTTTGATAATGCCCACTTCTTCAAAACCAAATTTTTGATGTAAGCGTAAGCTAGCAATATTTTCCAAATCTATCGCACCAATTAGTGAACGGTAACCTTGGCGGGACGCAAGTACAATGATGGTTTTCATCAACTCCATCGCAACCCCTTTGCCCCTGAATTCACTCGAGACATATATGCTGTGTTCAACAGTAAACTGAAAAGCGGGCTGCTCTCTGAATTTACCAAATGATGCAAAGCCCATAAGCCGACCGGAATCATCAAACGCCCCGACGACCGGATAGTCACCCTCAGTCTTTGACTCAAACCACAGCGCCATCACTTCCATCGTCCGAGGATCATATTCATAAAGCGCTGTGGTATTCAAAATGGCATCATTAAAAATTTCAAGCATCTCATGTGCATGTTGGTCAAACGCGCAGTATCTAATATGCATTTCACTTCCTTTCATCCAGAGTATTCTCGCTCAACCAAGCACCTTGGCGTTACTTGGGTACAAAATTACCTATCAAGATCACAAGACGCTAGCTTTTTTTTGTAATCATTAAATATGTCATTAAACCTTATACTAAGGATCACCGACAAAATAATGCTATGGATAAAGTCGATTGTTGGATAAGAAGCCTTGTCGAAGCAGGTCAGTCAGTTTCTGATATTAATCATGTAGTGGCAGATATCGGCCGTTCGGTCGGCGCAGATGTCAGTATCATATTCCTCGGCTCCACACCAAAAATCTCAACAGGCTGCATATTTCATGCTGGCATCGAGCAGCAGCAGCTTGAATTTTATGGCCGTCATTCACAAAGTGATGCTTATCTTCAGTATTATTCAAAGCACAAACTGCAAGGGGAAATGGTTCCGTTGCAAACCATGCTTCCACTGAACAACATAAAAGATGAATGGTTTAGAGAAGTCATGCTCCCCACTTTAGCAGTGAAACACTCAATTAGTGGCTATTGCCGTTTAAATAAATGGGAAGTCCAGGTACTGACTTTCCATCGCTATACCAGCCCTTTTTCACCTGAGAGCCAATCAGATTTACAACGATTAATGGAGAGTCTTCTCCCTTGGTCACAATATTATTTATCTCGCCAGAAACTCCTTGACCAGTTTGGGTCTCAACCCGTACAGCATGGTGATTTGATTCTGCCTAAAATCCTGACTCCGGCTGAAAAGCAGGTGATTGAGTTGCTGACTAAAGGTTACGATGGCAGCGAGATTACACAATTACGTGGAGTATCAAAAGAAACAACGAAAACCCAGATAAAGAGCATTTTGCACAAACTCGATTGCAAACATCAAAACCATCTATTGCACAAGCTCTACACTCAAACACCGTAACGTCGAGACGCTGACTCTAACCAGAGGCAAACATGGCTTCCTAATCCTTTTTTTTCAATCATATAGTGAGAAGTGCCACCTGCTGGTACAAGCATTCTTAGCTGAATTAGGTATACTATTAACCATTCTCCAAAAGCATTACGGATCAAACGATGGAAGCCGAACAGCTGGAAATTCTCAATTTTATCAGCCAATACCCTCCTTTTAAGGTACTCCCGGAAGAGTCATTAAAAGAAATCACCCATAGCGTTGAAGTCGCCTATTACCGCGCCGACACGATGATCCTGAACTTCGGTGACGAAATTCATGATCTCTATATCATCAGAAGCGGTGCTGTAGAGATATACCGGCGTAAGGGTGAACTATATAACCGGATTGATGAAGGTGATTTGTTCGGTCAAATGGGGTTGTTGATGAACAACAAAGTCAGGATGCCAGCCCGCGCCATCGAAGATACTCTGGTGTATTGTATTCCTGAGGACATCTTCAACAAACTGTGTGATGAGCACGATACCTTTGCTGATTTCGTTGAGTTAGAAGATAGCGCAAGATTACGCAATGTCGTTTCAACCCAAGCAAAAGAAAACGATCTAACCACGTCCAAGGTTCGCACACTGCTTTCACGTGACCCAGTCACAACCAGCCGAGACGAAAGCATTCAAACTGCCGCAATCACCATGGCGGAAGAGAACATCTCGGCAATGCTCATTGTTGAACCAAGCGATAATGATGATGATGACGATTATGACCCATTGGTCGGCATCATCACTGATCGTGATCTTTGCGCTCGAGTCATCGCCAAGGGCCTAGATACCTCAGCGCCGGTTTCCGAAGTCATGAGTACAGAGTTGATTTCGCTTGATTATAATGCGTATGTCTTTGAAGCCATGCTCACCATGCTTCGCTACAACGTGCATCACCTTCCGGTGTTAAGAAACAAACACCCAATAGGTATCATAGGCTTAACCGATATCGTCCGTTATGAATCTCAAAACAGCCTATTGCTGGTAAGTACTATCTTCCAGCAGCAAACCGTTGAAGAACTGCAGGTTGTCTCCGAAGAAGTTAAAAACTGTTTCGTACGTATGGTTAATGAAGACGCCAATGCCCATATGATAGGCAGCGCCCTGTCGGTCATTGGCCGCAGTTTCAAACAACGCCTTGCCGAATTAGCGCTTGAGGAACTAGGCCCTGCTCCAATTCCATTCTGCCTGATGGCTATGGGCTCGATGGCAAGGGATGAGCAGCTGATTGTGACCGATCAGGATAATGCCTTGATCCTTGATGACAGCTATGACGAAGCCCTGCATGGTGAATATTTTGAAAAATTCGCCAAGTTCGTTTGCGACGGCCTTGCTGCATGTGGTTACAGTTACTGTACTGGTGATATCATGGCGACTAATCCTGAGTGGAGGAAAACACGTTCACAATGGGAGGAATGTTTTGCCGAGTGGATTGATAACCCTAAACCGCAAGCCCTGCTTAACAGTTCAATCTTCTTTGACTTGTCCGGCGTCTGTGGTCGAGAGAAATGGGCTGAGCAACTTAACAGCTTCGTTGTTCGCCGGGCACGAAAAAATAACCGCTTTTTGGCCTGTTTGGCCCGTAATGCCATTAGCCGAACACCACCTCTTGGCTTCTTCAAAGACTTTGTGATGGAAAAAGACGGCAGACACAATAACTCGATTAACCTCAAGCGACGCGGTACCGCTCCGTTGGCAGACCTAATCCGTGTTCACGCCCTTGCAGTCGGCTCACGCTCGCAAAACTCATTCGAGCGACTAGACGATGTGATAGAAGCAGGCATTTTGCCTAAAGGTCGAGGACAAGATTTACGAGATGCGATGGAGCTGATCTACATGGTGCGTATCCGTCACCAAGCATTAGATATTGAAGCGGGTATTGAAGCTGATAACAGTATCGAGCCAGAAAACATGTCCGACTTTGAACGCCGTAACCTTAAAGCAGCATTCCAAATCCTGAGTAATGCTCAGAACTTCATTAAATTCCGTTACCAAGGTAACCGTCGGTGATAAGCAGTATGACAGTAAACAAACCCAAGCAACACCGACAGCTACTGAATACACGCAGTACACCGGATTGGCCAACGTTTTTTCAGACTCTTCTCGACAAAACTCGGGATGAAAGACTAAAAAACTTCTATTCCACACCGATGATTAGTGGTGATACACCGCTTAGTGAGGTGCCATTCGTTGCGCTAGATTTCGAAACAACGGGGCTTGATCCCAAGAAAGACGAAATCATCAGTATTGGCCTCGTGCCATTCACCCTACAGCGGATCCGGTGTAGAGAATCGGCCGAATGGATGGTAAACCCTCATCGACCTCTAAACGAGGAATCGGTGATCATCCACGGTATTACTGACTCCGACGTAGAGAATGCCCCTGACTTACTGAAAGTCTTAGAGCGGGTACTCAATGCCCTAGCTGGTAAAATTGTGGTGGTTCATTATCAAAAAATCGAACGTGAGTTTATGAATCAAGCTCTGATCAGCCGATTAGAAGAAGGGATACACTTCCCGGTCGTCGATACCATGGCAATAGAGATGGCGGTTCAACAGCGCTTTAATGGTGGACTCATCAATCGATTGAAAGGCAACCGACCTGGTTCAGTGCGACTTGCGCGTTCAAGACAGCGTTACAGTCTCCCAGATTACGCGCCTCACCACGCAGTGACTGATGCCCTCGCCACTGCAGAGCTACTTCAAGCACAGATTGCCTATCACTTCACACCGGATACGCCTATTTCAGAAATCTGGCTGTAACTCATTTCCCTTTATCAAGATATAAAAAAACGCCGTCATAATGACGGCGTTTTTGTCTCATCGAGAAATGTCTTTATTTCTGATACTTCTCTGTGGTGAAGCCCATGATAAGGCTGACACACATTAGCAACAGAATGAATACGAACGGTAGTGCGGTTGAAATTGCACCCGCTTGAAGCGCTTCGATAGCTTCAGTACCACCAACATAAAGTAGAACAGCAGCAACAGCACCCTCGATAAATGCCCAGAAGACGCGCTGTGGCATTGGTGAGTCAATCTTACCACCAGCCGTAATGTTATCGATAACCAGTGAGCCAGAATCCGAAGAGGTGATAAAGAACACCATAACCAAAATAATCGCAGTCACAGACAGCAAGTTACTCAGCGGCAACGATTCAAACATTTCAAACATCGCTAGCGGTACTGAGGTCAGTCCGTTCTCGCCAAGAATACCGATACCATTAATCACTTGATCAATGGCTTGGCCACCAAATACAGACATCCACAGTGTAGTCACCAGCGTAGGTACAATCAGTACAGCAATCATAAACTCACGGACAGTACGGCCCTTTGAGATTCGGGCAATAAACATGCCTACAAATGGAGACCAAGACACCCACCAAGCCCAGTAGAAAACAGTCCAGCCATGCAGCCATGCTTCATCTTCACGGCCATGAGGGTTACTTAATGCAAAGAAGTTTTTCGCATAGCCCGCTACTGTAGTCGGCACAGTACCCATTGAAATAGCGAAACCAGCAAGAGTAACAAATACCAACAATGCCAATGCGATAAGCATGTTGATATTACTTAGCAGCTTCACACCACCATCAATACCACGAGCAACAGAAATCACCGCAAGCAAGGTCACAATCGCGATAACTGCGATTTGCAGGCCAATACCACCAGAGATCCCAAACACGTGTTCAATACCACTTGCAGCTTGCTGTGCACCTAAGCCAAGGGATGTTGCCAGACCAAACAAGGTGGCGATTACCGCGAAGATATCAATAACGTGACCAGGCCAGCCCCAAACACGATCGCCAAGCATTGGGTAGAAAATTGAGCGAATCGATAAAGGTAGGCCTTTGTTGTAGGCAAAAAATGCTAGAGAAAGTGCTACGACACCATAAATGGCCCAAGGGTGTAGGCCCCAGTGGTACATGGTCGCGCCAAGCGCAAGCTCAATAGCAGCAGGCGTATTCGGGTCAACATTAAGAGGAGTCCCAAACCAACCGGTGTAGTAAGCCACTGGCTCAGCCACACTCCAGAACATTAGACCGATACCCATTCCGGCAGCAAATAGCATTGCTAGCCATGACATACGTGAGTAATCAGTTTCAGCTTCTTGACCACCGATACGGATTTTACCGAATGGCGAGAAGATAAGACCCAGACAGAAGATAACAAAAATATTACCCGCCCAAAGGAACAAAGCATCAAAGCTATTGATGATGCCGTTTTTAACCCCATCCAAAGCCGCCTTCGCTGACGTTGGGTCGCTCACTAGTACCGCAACAATAAAGAGAACGATTAAGCCAGCACTGGTTCCGAACACAGGGTTATGCACATCAAACCCCCACTTCTGGATGTTATCCTGCCCTACCGTATAATCCGTATTATCTATGCTGTATTTATCAACTTTTTTCATTGTATTTCCCTAAAACTGCACCGAAGCCTTTCGGAAGCATTATCTGCCCCATCAGTAAGATTAGCCTGATGGGCCAGATAATGTTTCAGTAAAGCCGCGCCACAAAATAGTTAGCCCTGTAAATAATAAGGTGATGTGTAGATCAAACCATTTCCACCCCTAGAGTGTCAAGTTTTGCTATAAATCAAAGGCTAAAGAACAAACTTTAACCAATTAATGTTAGTTTTATGGTCACCCATAGCATAAAACAATAAGCAATTTATTTTGTGAACTAACCATTATTGCTTCTATAGGTCACATTTTTACTTGTAACCCGGCAATCAAATTATAGGTGTGACGCTTTCTAACGCAAAAAGCGGCCTTAAGGCCGCTTTAGACAATGTGCTTTCTGTTCGTACTAGATGAACAATAGGTAAGCGAGGAACATAGCAGCCAGAGAATAAATCACTGGGTGAACCTCTTTCGCTTTACCTGCAACAACCATAGAGAATGCGTAGCTAACAAAGCCCATCGCCATACCATTCGCTGGAGAGAATGACAGCACAGTAAACATAATCGTAAAGAAGGACGCGATTCTGACTTCAATTACATCCCAGCGAATCTTCGCGATTCTACCGATCATGTAGATACCGACAACGACCATTGCTGGTGCAACCATCGCCGCAGAAAAGACCGAGAAGATTGGGTAGAAGAATAATGAAGCAAAGAACAGTCCAGCCACAACAACCGCACTCAGACCAGTCTTCGCTCCCTGAGAGGATGCAATACCTGACTCAGAGAACGCCGTTACCGATGTCGTACCTAATACCGCACCAACGACCGTACCACCAGCATCTGCCACTAGCGCTGATTTTGCATTAGGCACTTTGCCGTCTTTATCTATGATACCCGCATCGCGTCCAACGCCGACGATAGTGCTAAGACCATCAAAGAAATCGACGATCAAGAAGACCAGCACAACAAATACCAAATCAAATAGCTTTTCGGGTGTAAAGCCAGAAAAATCGAATATTTGACCAAACGTCGGTGCAATACTTGGCGGAAGGGAAACAATCGAGTCAGGGATCGGGGCATTGTTCGTCCCCATCACAACATCAGCAACCACTGTAAGTGCAATCGCTGAAATGAAGGCAAAGAAGGTGGCCAACTTGATGTTACGGATCATACAAGCCAGTGCGATGAAAATTGAGATGTATGCAATCGCAACTTGCGGGTCGCGAATATCACCAAGGCTGACAAGAATGATAGGGTTGGATACGATGATTCCCGCGTTTTTTAGGCCAAGGAAGGCAATGAACAGACCAAGAGAAACCGAAATAGCCAGTTTGAGATCTTCAGGAATAGCTTCAATCAAGCTCTTACGGATTGAAGTCATGCTAAGCAGTAGGTAAATAATACCGGAAATAAAGATACCCAGCAGTGCCTCGTGCCATACAAGAGCGATTGCACCACTTAGCAAGATCCCCTTAAAGAAGCCGTTCATACTCATGCCCGGCGCTAGCATAACGGGATAATTACCCCAAATGCCCATCACTAATGTTGCTAGACCAGATGCAATCGCGGTTGCAGTGAAAAGCGCGCCCTTATCCATCCCAGGGATATCCCCTAAAATAGCTGGGTTAACTGCGAGGATGTAGCTCATCGCCAAAAAGGTAATAAAACCAGCATACATTTCTGTCGAAACAGTTGTCTTTCGCTCAGAAAGCTTAAATATCTTTTCCAAATTCACAACAAATCCCTAAGGGTAAAAAGCACAGGAAAGATATTATTAAATAGATACTTAGAGCAAGACATCTGAACCAAGGTGTATAACCAACCGGCTACAGATAAATTGTAGTTTCAGGAATAGGTCCTGAAGTAGAAACTTTTGGTCCGTCTCACCAAAAATATACAATTTAATAATTCTTGGGCGCGGATTTTAATGATCTAAGTTTTGAATTCAACGTTGTAATTTGAAAAAAGCGACACCTGAAACATTTTGAAACAATTAAAGGCAAACGTTTGCGCTGAACTCTATCAATTGGCTCCGTAGCGTAAAGTTACTTTCACTAAAGTTATACATTTCTGTCACAATCAACCGCTAGCATACAGCCAACATAATGCATAACAGCCTTAAAATGCGATAATAAAAAGGAAGCAATATAATGAGCGCTAAGACGGACTTCTCTCAACGAGCAGAGCCAGAGTTTAACCAAATCATCGAAAAAGGCCTGAACCGCCGCCAGTTTCTTAAAGCCACGTCTGCAGCCAGTACTGTCGCTTTTTTCGGAGCCTCCCCGCTTTCTAGCGCAATTGCAGCATCGAAAAACAGCAACGCGCTTATCGGCTTCGAAGCGATTCCAGCTTCGACTGAAGATAAAGTAATCGTTGCAAAAGGCTATCAAGCTGACGTACTTATCTCATGGGGAGATCCTCTTTTCAAAGATGCACCCGCCTTTAGCCAAAATGCAGATAGCAAAGCGCAAGCCCGCCAGTTTGGTGACAATAACGATGGGATGACCTTCTTTCAGATCAGCGATGATCGTGGTGTCCTGTCCATCAATAATGAATATACCAACCACGAGTATCTGTTTGCCCACCAAGGTAAAGAAATGTCTGCAGACGACGTACTGAAGTCCCAGAATGCGCATGGCATCTCAGTCGTTGAATTGAAGAAAGTAAATGGCAAATGGGAAGTCAATCTTGATGGCCGATTAAACCGTCGTATCACTGCCAACACCGAAATGGAATTAACCGGCCCTGCTGCTGGTGATGACCAGTTGAAAACAGCCGCAGACCCTAAAGGAACCAAAGTGCTTGGTACCTTTAACAACTGTGCAAATGGCGAGACACCATGGGGCACTTACCTTACCTGTGAAGAAAACTTCAACGGTTTATTCGGCTCGAAAGAAACACCGGCTTTAGACAGCAACTACGCCCGTTACGGTATCAACACTAAGGGCTCAGGTTATGACTGGTTCAAGCACGACGAGCGTTTTGACCTTGCAAAAACCCCTAATGAACCTCATCGCCACGGTTGGGTTGTTGAAATCGATCCAATGAATCCAAATTCAACACCGAAGAAGCGCACAGCACTTGGCCGTTTCAAGCATGAAAATGCCGCGTTAACCATCAACAGCGACGGTTATGTGGTGGTTTACTTAGGTGATGATGAGCGTGGTGAGCACCTCTACCGCTTTGTCTCTAAGAACAAATACGATGCCAGCAACCCAAGCGCTAACCGCGATATACTTGATGAAGGCACATTGTACGTTGCTAAGTTCAACGCCAAAGACGGTGAGCTACAAGGTAAAGGTGAATGGATTGAGCTGACGTTTGGTAAAAACGGGCTTACCAAAGAGAATGGCTTTAACAGCCAAGCAGATGTGCTGATCTTTGCCCGCAAAGCAGCAACACAGGTCGGTGCAACCACTATGGACCGCCCTGAATGGGTTGCAGTAAACCCGAAAAACCAAAACGTTTTCTGCACCCTGACCAACAATAAATACCGTGGTGTTAAAGCTAACCAACCAGTTGACGCTGTCAATCCACGTGAAAAGAACCCATATGGCCACATTGTCCGCTGGATGCCTTCAGGCAAAGATCACACGTCAAACAACTTCGACTGGGATTTGTACCTTATTGCTGGCAATCCTACCGTGCATGAAGGCCTAATGGCAGGTAGCGACAATATTAATGCCGACAACATGTTCAACAGTCCTGATGGTATTGGCTTCGATAACGCCGGCCGCTTGTGGATCCAAACCGACGGTAAATATTCCAACGAAGGTGACTTTGCCGGCATGGGTAACAACCAAATGCTGTGCGGTGACCCTGAAAGTGGTGAAGTACGCCGCTTCTTGACCGGGCCGATCGCTTGTGAAATTACAGGCCTGACGTTCAGTCCAGACCAGAAAACCATGTTCATTGGCGTCCAGCATCCAGGTGAAGATTTAGCGCCGTCTCACTTCCCTGATGGCGGTAACACTATCCCACGCTCTTCTGTCATTCGAATCACCCGTACCGATGGCGGCATTATCGGCGCGGCTTAAGATAAAAATAACCATAACTCACTAGCTCTTATTGGCGGATCTTCGGATCCGCTTTTTTTCATTAGCGGCTATCAGAATGAGACCGGACTTAACTACCCTCCTCAATGACCTTTCTCTTGTCAGCACTGACATGATCACCAAATTTTGCCAGTAGTATTTTCAGTTTGGGCATAATCTGCCCTTCGCAGAATGGCCGCTCAGGATGGTTGAAATAGTAATTCTGTTTTTCATCATCACAGGGGATAAAATCTCCGGCCTCTTCAACTCGCGTCAGCATTTGGTCGCTAAAGTCTGCCTGGTAGATGTTTATGGCTTCCATAGCTACTGCTCTTTGTTGTTCTGTAAAAGCATAAACGGCGGAAGGATAACGGCGACGGAGCGCATGATCAGATGTGCAATGATGAGTATAAAGATGAACGCCGACCAAAACCTGTACAGAGATTGTAAGCGGATCGTATTCAACCAAAACAGCCTCATAGCGATCATCAGTATTGCGCGAACTCATCCAGCCCTGCTCTGCTGATATCACACCGTCAAGGGATTGGAACACCGCTTCCATGCACCAATAACAGCTACCTGAGAAACCAAGCTGCAGTGTTTTCATCATAATGAGTCACTACCTGTATTTCACATACCTAGATTAGCTAGAGTATAAGCTGCTTAGCCGCCGCTATACCTTGCTCATAGCCCTTTTGTAATTTTTGGCTATCGGTCGTAACTCGCCCGACCTCAAACTCACGTGGAGGTACTATGACACGAATACGGCAGTCTTCTGGAGGGTTCTCTATAAAATCAATGGCCTGATTATACGTATCTGCACGTTTCATCATTGCCTCTGCCAAGCAAGGATTACTCTTAAGTAGTTTCCTGACTAACCACTGGCTCTTCGGTGCTTTTTTTCGGTAACCATGCGGCCTTGAAAGCACAACGGTTATATCCCGAGCTCCCATACCATACGCTTTAATGACCGGAATAGAGTCAGCCACACCACCATCGGTCATGTTGAAACCATCCATTTCAGGGTAATGGCGATAAGCGATTGGAACAGCACAAGACGCTTTTAATAACTGGTTGAGGTTATGCTCTGTCGCTTGAATATAATGGGCATCCCCAGTTGTCACATTGGTGGTGACCACAAAAAGAGGAATCGGTTGCTGCTCGAGCTCCCAGCCATCAATAGGAATTTCATCAATCGTGATATCCCAAAGCCAGTCAATGTCTAGCCAGTGCCCCCCACGGATAAATCTCGGTAAGTCAATGAACGGCTTGCGGCAAGAGTAATCGGTAATGACGCGGTGTGAACGGCCAGGCTGATTTGCCAGCCATGCGGCTAAATTCGTTGAACCGGCAGATACGCCAATGCAGAAATCAAATGGGCGGTGCTTAATATTATGAAAATGGTCGAGCACTCCAGCAGCAAAAATACCGCGCATTGCCCCACCCTCAACAACTAATGCCGACTTAGCCCCAACGGTTCCCTCAATGATCATACTGTCTAAAACTCCTTGTGTTTCAGACAGTTTAGGACAAAGACTCTAAACAAAAACTGAAGATGAGCAACTATTGGCTTAAAATAAGCTCTCTTTGCTTAAAATTGGATCTCTGCCAAATTAAAACGACTCATTGGATTCTGATATTCCGTGCTACCTCGCTGATAAAAAGATGCCGGCATGCGGTTTTCATAGCCCAACAGGCAGATCTTCTTCAATTCACTGCGTGACAGGATCACGTAATCTAACTGCTCATCCAATAGCTTTCCGATAGTTTCCACAGATAGTTCATCATCACGAACTAAGGCTTTGAGTTTTCCGGTCAGAACGGAAACAGGAAGAACCAATTCCTTAATAGTCTCTTTACGCGTCGAGCATGCCTTAGCTTGCACTGAAGCCTTGGCAAAAGCGAACAGCTGCTGCCAATCTGGTTTTCCTTGCCGAGTCACAAGGTTATGTCGATAGCAATAGTATGCCTCGAAGTACTGCCCTAGGGAGTAATAACGTTCGCTGTGCGCTTCTAGGTAGATGTGTTGCAACTCAAGATTGGCATTAAATTCATTCATTTCAGACATATCACTTTGATTTCCCACTATTCTTTTTCTAGGTCAGAAAAATACTCAGTTTGTTTTAAAACACGAACCGTGATTACAACGTATCGACCTTAGACCAAGATCGCAGACATTACGCGGTTTAGTCATGAAAACCAACGAAATCCCACTTGAACGTGAAATTTTTCTATATGTGGCTAGGTCTACTTGTTTAACATCATCTTTGGTAAAGGATTATTCAATGCTAATTAAAAAAACCTCACCACTATCACTGAGTGAGAACGAGGCCACACCAGAGGCTGTCTACAAGCAAAGGCGTACGATTTTAAAAGCATTGGGTATTACTGCGGCAAGCTTACCCCTAGCACAAACCGCCCAAGCAGGACTTTTTGATAGCTTTGGCAAGAAAGAGGCTCCAGTTGATAAACGTCGTGTACTGACTTCACGCCCGTCGCCTTATTCTAACAAGGCACTATCACTGACCCCTGAAGACAAAGTACTGCAATATAACAATTTCTATGAATTTGGGACGGACAAGTCAGATCCAGCTGAGAGAGCCCAGAACTTCAACACCAATCCATGGAATATCGAAATCGGGGGACTGGTCAGTAATCCAATCACCTTGGGCTATGAAGATATCTTTAACTCTTTTCCTATCGAAGAACGTATTTATCGCCTGCGCTGTGTTGAAGCCTGGTCGATGAATATTCCTTGGTTAGGTTTTCCCCTCGCCTCGTTGTTAAGAAAAGCTGGGCCACTCAGTAACGCGAAATATGTGGCCTTTGAAACCTTATACGACCCCAAACAAATGCCAGGCCAAGCCTCCCGCCGCCTAGGCGGTGGTATTGATTACCCATATGTAGAAGGATTACGACTGGATGAAGCCATGAACCCACTCACCCTCTTATCCGTAGGTCTTTATGGCAAAACACTGGCCCCGCAGAATGGTGCTCCCATAAGACTGGTTGTGCCATGGAAGTATGGCTTCAAAAGCATAAAGTCTGTGGTCAAAATTACCCTAACTGACAAGCAGCCACCGACTACGTGGAATATTCTGGCACCTAACGAATATGGTTTTTACGCCAATGTGAACCCAAGGGTTGACCACCCTCGCTGGAGCCAAGCAAGTGAGCGATTTATTGGTGAAGGCAGTATCTTTAGTAGTCGCCGTGAACCTACCAAAATGTTTAACGGCTACGAGGCGCAAGTTGCCTCACTGTATAAGGGTCTGGATCTTAAACGTAATTTCTAAGTGACCCTAAATTTCTCTTTGATATTGGACAGGAGAACACAATGCCATTACCAATGACGATGAAATGGCGATTGAAGATAACGCCACGCCAAGTGTTTTGGCTTAAAGCTCTGATACACGGTGTTTCGCTTATCTTTATCGCCCAATTGGTATATCTAACGCTTACCGGCGGTTTGGGCGCTGATCCTATACAGGGGATCAGCCACTTCACCGGTAAGGCTGCACTGAATACCCTACTACTGACTTTATGTATTTCACCTATAGCCAAACTATTGAAAGCGGGAATGCTCGTCCGGGTGCGCCGCTTATTGGGCTTGTACTGCTTTTTCTGGGCTGTTCTTCATTTAACAGGTTATGTTGCGCTTGATTTAAATTTTAATTGGTCATTGGTCATCGACGAGATAGTGAGCAGGCCGTACCTCACTGTCGGCGCAGTCAGCTGGGTGATTTTATTCGCCCTTGCAGTAACCTCAACCCAAGCTATTCAGCGTCGTATGGGGAAACAATGGCAAAAGCTGCATAACTGGGTGTACTTAGCCACTTTGCTCGCACCGATTCACTACATCTGGTCGGTAAAATCAGGGCTGATCGAACCCATTATTTATATTGGTATCTCTATCGGGCTATTAGCCTTTCGCTATAAGACGTTTACTAAAGGGTTCGCAGCTAGATTTAATCCAGTTCGTGTTAAATAAGTCACTGTTTTACACTCAGTAAACTGCTGATAGTAGGTGCTGTTCGCTAATTTTCTGATACGATATATAAATCTACGTCCGAACCGGACTTTTAGACTGGAGAAAAAGGTTTCCCACTCCAGTCTTGCAGTGAGCTAGTGGGGCAACCTTGTTATCTGAACAACTAATTTCTGATTACCTTTCAACAAGCATTGAGCAGTTTCAGCAGGACTGCTCAAAGTTGTGCGCGCAGCACTATCCGACGGTCCACAACCGCGGCATGCGTGAAAACCACCTTGGCAAAGCGCTGTGCCGTAGGATAATGGCAACCCTCCAGCAGGCAGAACTCGACGCTCACTTTTCGCAGCACAAAAACGACGAACAAATATCTCAGCCTGTTTTTGTTATCGACACGACAGATTTCACCATTGCTGTTGTTGCGCACCGTTTGCTAAGCGCCAACAAGGCTTGCAGACAGGGCCTTATTAAAACCATAGCGGATGTCAGAACCTCTCTAGCACCGGTAAAGCCAACCTACATTGTGGTCGTTGCCGATCATTGGTTTGATCGCAGCAAAGCCAGTAAAGAGATCCCTGCTTGGTGGTTGGGTCAGTTGCCAGAAAATGTGGAAGAATATGCCACTGAAGGTATCAAGCTACTGGGCTCCACTGACTGCGTCGCGGAGCAACTACATAACGAACATCATATATCTCTCGGTGAATACCATCTCCACCATCCGCTAAAGCGTGAAACGAACAATAAGACAGTACATAAATACCTCTTATTGAGTGCCTTTATCCCCTTGCATAAGTAGTAAACCATGTCATCAGCGTCACACCTATCGTTAAAGGAAGAGTCGATCGGTCGCCTTTTCTTGCGCTATACCGTCCCCACTATTGCCGCCATGCTAGTTACCGGCATCTACGTGGCCATTGACGGCATGTTTGTCGGCCATTTCATCGGCGAAAATGGCCTTGCTGGCATTATGCTTGGTTACCCTATTGGTTCGGTCCTCTATGCACTTGGAGCCATGGTCGGCATGGGGGCCTCTGCGCTGGTGTCGATAAAATTAGGTGAAGGCAATGAACAGCAAGCAAAGAATATTGTAGGTAATGCCCTATCACTATGTCTTGTGATATCGATCATCACCTGTACCCTAGGCGTGCTTTATGGCGAATCATTACTGCGCTGGTTAGGGGCAGAAGGTGAAATTTTACAGATGGCGTCTGACTATCTGTTTTGGTACTTCACCCTCGGAGCATTCCCAATCATCTCGATGGCGTTTTCAGCCCTGTTACGAAATGACGGACAACCCAACCGTGTCACCATAATCATGATCCTTGGTGGTGTGTTGAATGTCGTACTGGATTGGTTATTTATTGTTGTTATTCCATGGGGACTTACCGGTGCGGCCATTGCCACCATGCTGTCACAGCTCGCAACAGCCCTGCTTTGCCTTCAGCACTTTTTCTCAAACAAAAGTCAGCTGCGGATTACTTGGCAAACACTCCATTTAAGGTGGCACGATGTTGGTCAGATTTGCCAACTAGGTTTCTCAAGCCTGCTGATGTACCTGTATTTGTCTGTGGTACTTACCCTGCACAATAAAGCCTTTCTATGGGTCGGAAAACCAATCCATGTCGCGGCATACGGGATTGTGAGTTACACCGAGGCCTTCTTCTATCTTATTTTCGAAGGGATCGCATTGGGGATCCAACCGATCACCAGCTACAACACGGGGGCAGGAAGACACGACCGGGTTATAGCCGTCAGAAACCTCGCCTTTGCGACAACGCTTGGGTTTGCACTACTTGGGGTCACCTTTATTTACAGTCAGCCAGATTGGCTTGTATACGCTTTTGCTGGCGATAACCCTGCCTTACACCCTGTTGCGGTTAATGGCATCCAGCACTATTTCTGGGGCTTACCCATGGAAGGCATGTTGCTGGTCGGCGCAACCTATTTCCAATCGATCAACCGCGCTCGCGAAGCCTCTATGTTGTCAGGCGGCAAGCTGATCCTGATCAGCCTGTTCATTTTTGGCCTAGCAAAACTGCTCGGTGTTGACGGTGTCTGGATCGCTCTACCGTTATGTAGCAGTGTGCTGACTATTTGGATGGTATATGCATTACGTAAGCAACATCTGAAACAGCAATAAATAATCAGTACGGGGCGACGCAAACGTTTCGCCCTGTCTTTTCGCTGCTTTATTATTCACTTTGTAAGTAACCACCCGCCAATACAGTGACCATGCTCACAGATTGTAATCAGAGCATGCAATACTGATTTTCAATACATTGCTATTAGGTATCATCTGCGCAATTTCATTGATGTCTGGTGATACTCATGTTCAAAAAAACTCTTGTAGCGGTTTCTCTTGCTGCAGCTTCTCTTGCTAGTGCAACCAGCGTAGCCGCTGAAAATGTCGACTTGCTAATCAAAAACGCCACTGTCCTCACCATGGATGAAGGCAAGAACGTTTATGAAAACGGTCTTGTTGCTGTTAAAGAAAATAAAATTGTCGCAGTAACCGATGGCAGCGACCTTAAAGAGTTTGAGGCGAAGAAAGTTATCGACGCTGATGGCGACATTGTCATGCCGGGTCTTATCAACACGCACACCCACGTATCCATGACAGTATTCCGCTCTCTTGCTGATGATGTGCCAGATCGTCTACACCGCTATATCTTCCCACTAGAGAAAAAACTGGTTTCTCGCGACATGGTGCGAATCGGTGCTCAGCTAGGTAACGTCGAAATGCTTAAAGGTGGCGTAACCACCTATGCAGACATGTACTACTTCGAAGATGAAGTGGCGAAAACGGTTGATGAAATCGGTATGCGTGCCATTTTGGGTGAAACGGTTATCAAATTCCCAGTTGCTGATGCTGCTAACGCTGAGGAAGGCATCAAGTATGCCGTAAACTTCATCGAGGAATATAAAGACCACCCTCGCATCACGCCAGCATTTGCCCCGCACGCACCTTACACTAACACCACAGAAACACTGCAGAAGATCACTGAGCTATCGAAGAAGTACGATGTGCCTGTATTGATCCACCTTGCAGAGTCTGATCGTGAAGATCAGGTGATTGCTGAGCGTAGTGGCGGTCTATCTCCGGTTGAGTACATGGCCGACATCGGTGCCCTAACACCAAACCTTGTTGGTGCACACGTAATCAACGTTAGCGACAGCGACATTGAATTACTGAAAAAGCATGATGTTGGTATTGCACACAACATGAGTGCGAACATCAAATCGGCAAAAGGTGTTTCTCCAGCAATGAAAATGCAGGAAGAAGGCCTACGTATCGGTCTAGGTACTGATGGTCCTATGTCAGGTAACACCATCTCTACCATGGATGAATTTAACCAGGTTGCTAAAGTCCATAAGCTTGTAAACCAAGACCGCGCTGCTATGCCGCCAATGAAAGTCATTGAGATGGCGACCATTGGTGCTGCACGCGCACTTCATATGGAAGATACAATCGGCTCGCTAGAAGTAGGTAAATTGGCAGATATCATCGTTGTTGATACTAAAGCGCCTAACATGGTACCAGTCTACAACCCTTACTCTGCGCTGGTTTACTCGGCCTATGCGGCAAACGTAAAGCACACAATTGTAGATGGTAAAGTCTTGATGAAAGATCGCACCATGACCACCGTTGATGAAGATAAGATCCGTGAAGAAGCACTTGAGTTTGCGGATAAAGTACGTAAAACCGTTATCGAAAGCGGCGAAGTGGTTCAGTAACCCCTATCGTCAAGACTCTTGATACATCTAAAACACCGCCTTCTATCGGCGGTGTTTTTTATTATTGATACCCAAGCTACTTCAAACTGTTCGGTTATCATTTCAATCATCAAAATTCATCGTTTGCATAAAACTTATTATCTAGAAATATTCGCTCTATCTCTTTAGGATTCAGCTTCTTATTAACCTCACTTATTACAAGTAAAATAAGTCATCCCTAAAGTGTGAGAGACAATGTTCAAGGCTAGAGAAAGGTTCCAGAAAGTCACCGTATTTACCCAATATGATCTTGATTGTGCTTTGCAAGAGCTGATGGATATTGAAATTCATCTACAAGGCGAGCTATTTCAAATCTCAGCAGAAAACCTATGTAGTGTGACTCTTATTGGCAATGAAGCGCACCAGACAACCCTACTCCTCAAAGGTGAACCTGAACTCTCAGCCCATACTGGTGATGACAATCTCGTTCAACAATTTTATATCTCTGATTTTGCCAATACCATTTTCGTCAATGTCACACTGTCAGCACTCGAGCCGATAGAGCTTCTATTTGAATCAGAAGCGAATATTTCCGCGAACACAAATACCACGTATGACTTGTCCAAATTGGAAGTGTTATCACTCAGTGGCAGCAGCACTCAACTTAGCCTACCCGGCAATGCCGGTAGGCTATTAAGTGATAGAGGTTTTGGGTCTCAAGCCCCCATTTGCTTAATTACGCCTGCAGCGGATCGCCTGGTATGTTGATTGGCTATTGATAAGCTTCGCAATTTGCGAATATCAGCAACTAACAGCCTGATGTGTTTACGCTTCTGCTTTCGATGCAGACGGCCAGCTGGAAAAGTAAACTCGCTACGTTCTTTTAATGAGCGGCATAGTTTACGCTCGAAGATAGCTAACAACTCTGTTGGTGTATGGTGGAAGAGGTCTGTGCCTAGCACGATATTAAAAGACACAGTTTCTAGATACGTACCTTTCATATTTGCCTCCAGATAAACAATTAAGCAGAGAGTATGCGTACACCCTACCTATATCTGATAATCTGATTTCATATAAAACTAGCAATTAACAGGCCAAGCTAAGAAGTCATTAAGTCTGCACGGGAATTAGGAAGTCCGGTGTAACAAAGATAAGAATAAAATGGGTAATTAGATATCTGAAACATATAGAGCCCAAATAGCTCGAGGCTCTATATGTGAATTAATAAGTAACAGGGATGCTACTTATACATAGTAAACTTCAACCGTACCTTTTAGAGTAATAAGGATTGGCTGGCCACGACGATCCAAAGCTTTTGGTGAAGGAATTTTAACCCAACCTTCACTGATGCAGTATTCTTCTACATCGGTACGCTCTTTGCCGTTTAGACGAATACCGATTTGGTGCTCAAAACACTCTGCCACATGGTGTGGGCTACGAGGGTTGCATGCTAGATGATCTGGCAAAGCTGGTTTAGAGTTAGAATCGCTCATTTTTATGACCTGATATAAATAAAAAGTGCGTCATTGTAGACAATGCGAGCTTGGTGCTCAAGAACTGTAATTGTAGTTTAAGCTGCAAATTTGACCGAATAGTCATAGTAAACCCAACAGGCTGTAACTCACTGTAAAACTGTCGTTGTTCACACTGTATTCTCTATCCAATTAGACAGCTGCATTGCTTGTCGACGTGCATCAAAATGCTCCACGACTCTTGCTCTTGCTTGCTCACCCATTTGCTTTCTCTGTTCTAATGAAAGCTTGGCAAAACGCGTAATGCTTTCCGTTAGCTCACTAACACTTTTTTCGTTAACTAAGTAACCAGTATCTGATGACACTATCTCTTTGCAGCCCATTATGTTGGTTGTTATCACTGGTGTACCAACAGCCATGGCTTCTTTCAGCACCAAAGGACCAGTATCGACACAGCCACTATCGGAATAACAAAATGGCGCAACCAAACAGTCGTATTGAGAAAGGTTCTTTTTCACCCAACTGTGTGGCTTCGACCCTAAGAAGCGTACTCGCGACATCAAACGAGCCTGTACAACTTGTCGTTTCAGCATTTGCTCAAGCTCCCCCTTGCCGATAATATCCAAGGATATATTTAGCTCATCAGCAATAGGAATGAGTGCATTGATAAGGTCCTGAACACCTTTTTGATAAACTAAACGTCCTAGGAAAACCAACTTCAATGTGTCTGAACCAAGTTTCGCCTCTGGAACAAAAAGATCCGTTTTCACCCCACAATGTAGTAATTTGATATCACCCGAGGCTATATTATTGAAGTCGTCTTGCATGGTTTTACAAACTGCCACGACAAAATCACTTGCCTGAATTTTCTTTTCAATATCAAAGGGCGATTCATAAACATCATGGCCATGAGCAACAAATGAGCAAGAAATATTAAGCAACTTTGCTGCTACAATGGCGTGTGCCGCAGTATGTTGGCCGAAATGGGCGTGCACATGATTAACTTTCAATTCAGACAGTTGCATAGCAAGCTTCAAACCATAAACAAAGAGTGATTTCTTAGGCATCGACTGCTGGGACGTTACAAAGTCGAGTGCTTTATAAACACCGGTTGGAGAAATGCTTAAGAGTTGCGTTAAGCTAACATCACTCCCTATCTCGACAATATCGTAATTAAAATTTTTACTGCTAGGTTCTTTACCAAAAGTGAGAACACAGACTTCATGGCCACACGATTGGATAGAGTCCACTTCCGTTTGAATGAAAGTTTCACTTAATACAGGATAAGTTGGAGCTATAAAGGCAACTTTTTTCATAATCACTTTTCTTGTTAAGCGGTAAACGTGATAAAGGTACTCCAGTTAACTAAGCAAAATATAAACCAAGTTTTTTATCCATTTATTCAGCCTATTATGAACTTTGACCACAATGACTAATGCACAATTCACACACGCTTTCATTTTGAGAATCAAAATGAAGCTGTGAACCGTACTCGGCGGCATATAATTCCTTCTTCGAGCACAACTATATTTAAACTCTCAGTAAATCATACATTTAACCATTGGCATGAATAGTGCTAAATAAGCCTAGTTAAAATTAACAATAACGAGTAACCTGAGAACTTGCCTATGACAACAGTATCGGTAATTATTCCAACCTATAATTGCGTCGAATACCTTCCCCGTGCACTTGGCAGCGTACTCTCACAGACACATGTCGACTTCGAAGTCATCATAGTGGATGATAATAGTTCCGATGAAACTCAAGCATATTTAAGTCACTTATTCGATAAACGGATAAAGGTGTTAAAAACGACAGGTGTTGGGGCTTCAGAAGCTCGTAATGTAGGCATTAGGGAATCATCCAACGATTTTATCGCATTCTTAGATGCAGACGATTTTTGGGTAGAAGAAAAGCTAAAGACTCAGCTGGTTTTCCACAGCCACTACCCAAATATAGCGATGAGTTTTACCAATTATGATCATCTAAATGAGCAATATCAGCCTATTATTGATTGTTTTAGTTATTGGCATCAATTCCAAGATGAAAAAGACGAGTATGTTTTTTTAGATAACCCTCTAGAGTTCATTTTGGGGAATAACATCATCGGTACCTCAACAGTGATGGTGAAGCGAAATGTTCTTGTTCAGCTAAAAATGTTTAACCCCCACACCTCTTATGCAGAAGATTGGGAGCTTTGGCTCCGTATAAGTGAAAAATATGATATCGGCATTATTAATGCTATACAGACAGGTTACTTGATGCGAAAAGGGTCTACGACTCAAACAGATACACACCGCTTAGATAACCTTCAAAGTATTGAATCAATTATTTCAAGATATCAACGGGCAAAAAGTAAATGGAACATATCCTCCACCTCATTCGATAAAGCGCACGCCCGGGTGCTAGAAGGCTATGCGGAGCATCACAGAGGGATGAACCACTACGCGACGGCAATATGGTTTGGATTGCGAGCTTTAAGATTGGCCCCCGATAAGCGCAAACTACGTAGCTTACTCGGCGACTTTAGGAAACTAACCCACTCTTTTTCCCTAAGGAGAGTCTGAATGGTCGCTCTTAAGCAGTCAGCCTACTATGCCATAGGGATCGTTATGATGAAGGGGATCTCCCTTTTCATGATCCCTTATATTACTCATACCCTATCGATTGCTGAGTACGGTTCATTGGAAGCCTTGATCCTGCTCGCCGACATAGGCACCATCTTATTTAGCCTGGGACTGTTGGATGCAATGTACCGCTACGTCGGGGTTGCTAAAGGGAAGGAACGCCAAAACCTGATCTCAAACTGCTTTACCTTAAGTGTGATAACCTGTGTTATTGGTGCTGCGGCACTCTTATTCTGTTTGCCAGTTATTTTGACAGTTCTACCTGTTAAATTTGAAACCTATCAAGTTGTCATGCTGTTGATTCCGACCATGCTAGATGGCGCGATCTCAATCCCTTTAACTTTGATGAGAATGGAATCTTTAGCCAAACGATTTTGTCAATTGACCGTGCTAAAAGCCGTATTGCAGGGGGTATTAACCATTGTATTACTCGAAATGGGTTTTGGGATTGATGGAGTACTATTTTCTGCTGCGATTTCAAGCGTGGTGTTGCTTATATACCTACTGCCATATCAATATCAATCGATGGGTGGGTTCGGTTATCTAAGTCACAGTAAAAAATTACTTCGCTATAGTCTTCCTACATTAGTTGGCCTTGCTTCTGTGTATATGTTAAGCGGATTGGATAAATGGTTTATGGCAAGCTTAGTGGGTGTGGAAGATCTTGCTATATACGCGGTGGCGGCAAAATTCGCCTTAATTCTTGGCCTTGCGATACAGCCATACTCCCTATGGTGGTTTCCAAATCGTATGACAATATTAAAACAAGTCGACGGTAAATCGGTTTGTGCTGACCGTGCAATACTTGGGGTAAATATCGGTGTTTGTATTGCTACAGTCATGATCCTGACAATACCGGGCTTTATCTCTTTCGCTTTACCTCAGGAGTATGAAAGCGCTGGTGTAATTGCTATTTCTCTCATCGTTATACATATAATAAAGAATGCAGGTGATATGATGAACATAGGCTGCTACAGCGGTGATTCCACACATTCTCAGATGTGGATCCAATGCTGCAGTGCAGCCTTAGCTGCCGTGGGATACTTTGTGCTCGGCCCTATTTTTGGGCTATGGGGGATAATTTTTATTCTTGGAAGTGCTTATTCTCTGCGGTTAATACTATTTTTCATTGTAAGTCAGTCTCATGAGAAGTTACCCTATCGCCACACGCAATGGGTATTAAGTGTATCAATTGCGGTCACTGCCATCATTGGCCATCAATACTTGCTTGTATTGTTACCGCAGTTTTCCGCCTTTATGTTAGGTCTCGTTGTCAGTGTTGTGGCAAGCCTGATATTTGTGAAATATTCCGTTATACCAATTCCACCCAGTGTATTAACTAAATTTAACCTTACTTGGTTGACAAGGAGTAAACACTACCCATAGCAATGACTCCATTGAAATAAAAATGTTTTTACGTGTCTATAACAGACGCTTTGCCTGACCATGACGACCAGTATATACAATGAGTTTATTCACAATTACTCCAAAACTGGCTTTCACTCAAATCATTGCCTACCCCGTCATGAAACAACGGCAATTCTTCCCTGCATTTGAATATCCTGCTTTCCCTTCCTATGTTTTAGTTTACAACTGAATTTTGCCCCAATTATTGCGCTTGTACGTAGAAGTTACATAGGCTACTCAAACTCGATACTTAGACAATCTGCTAAAAGGATACAACGTTCTGAATCACAAAAGAAAAATAGATACAGACGAATAAAGATTGATTGAGTAGACGCCATATCACAACAGATCACATGAGGAATTGTGTAATGGGTAAATACGTTTCAACTGTGCCCCTGCTTTGTCTTCTTAGTTTTTTAACCCCGACTCTTGCTACGGCTGATGAGCGCTTTAAAATTGGCGAGCAGAAAGCCAAGGTCTGCATGACCTGCCACGGGGCCAATGGTATATCTAGCATTGAATCCTATCCTAACCTCCGGGGCCAAAAAATGGCCTACCTCATTACCTCACTTAAAAGCTACCAAACCCGCGAACGCTCTGGTGGCCTTGCCGTACTGATGCAACAACAAGCGGACCTGCTCAGTGAACAAGACATATCAGATATTGCCTACTACTACTCAAAACTCGGCTCTGAAGATGCCAAATAATAAGGAGAACTCCAATGGATACGACTTCTCCTAATTACAGCGTCAAAGTCGTTCAATATTTTGTAATTGCGTCACTGATATGGGCCGTTGCCGGTATGCTTATCGGTGTTATTTTGGCAGCACAACTGTACTGGCCGGTACTCAACTTCGACTCTGAACACTTCCAATTCGGTAGATTAAGACCCTTACATACCTCTGGTGTCATTTACGGCTTTGTTGTCAATATCTTAATGGGAACCTCACTCTATATTGCCCAGCGAACCGGGAAATGTGAAATATACAACAAAAGCTTAGCCTGGATGGTGTTTTGGGGGTGGCAACTCGTTTTGCTATTGGCACTCATCACCCTGCCGTTTGGCTACACCACCTCAAAAGAGTATGCCGAGCTAGAATGGCCGATAGATATACTGATTGTCTTGGTTTGGGTGCTTTATGCTGTGTTGTTTTTTGGCACTTTGGCTAAACGAAAAGTATCACACATTTTCGTTGCCAACTGGTTTTTTGGCGCATTTATCATCGTCATTGCGATGATTTTCATCGTTAACAATCTGGCAATGCCAGCATCCTTAATGAAATCTTACTCAGTATTTGCCGGTGCTCAAGATGCTATCGTCCAGTGGTGGTGGGGTCATAACGCGGTGGGTTTTTTGCTAACTGCAGGGATAATAGGTATGAATTATTATTTTATACCAAAGGTCTCTGAACGCCCTATCTACTCATACCGATTATCCATCATCCACTTCTGGGGGTTGGTCGGCTTTTACACCTGGGCTGGTACCCACCACCTCATCTACTCTTCGGTGCCTGTATGGGTGCAAAATATTGGGGTGGTTATGTCGCTCATCTTATGGCTCCCCTCATGGGGCGGCGCATTTAATAGCGCAATGACCTTGCTGCAGAATAAAGAGAAGCTAAAAACAGACTACATTATGTTGTTCTTCTTTTCAGCCATCCTTTACTACTGCCTGGCAACGTTTGAAGGGCCATTGCTCGCCATACGCTGGTTCAATATGGTGGCACACAACACTGAATGGGTGATCGGTCATGTTCATTCAGGTGCTCTGGGCTGGGTTGGAATGTCTGGTATTGCGGTCTTTTATTACTTTATTCCAAGACTTTGGGGCAAAACTACGCTGTGGTCATCACGCTTGATCAAGTGGCACTTTTGGCTTGCTCATGCAGGGGTCGCCATTTACGCCATCGCCTTGTGGATTGCAGGTATCGGTGAGGGCTACATGTGGCTGTCTCAGAGTGACAACGGTGAGCTTATCTACAGTTTCGTTGAAGCAATGAACTTTAAAGCCCCTTGGCTATTCCTCCGCTTCTTTGGCGGCGCCTTGTTTGTACTGGGATTGCTGCTCATGGCCATCAACATATACAAAACAGTCAGAATGCCATCGGTGTTAGTGGCCAAGGAGGCATGATATGAGTACCGATTTCACCAAGTCAGTCATTATTCTCATCGCTTCTACCTTTGTGGTGGCATCGTTTTCTATTTTGGTCTGGGTACTGCCAAACCTGCTTAGAACACCCGAGTTAGTTGCCAATAGCGATGCTATACCGCTCACCGCGATTCAAGTGGCCGGAAGGGATGTGTATATCAGCGAAGGGTGTCATGTTTGTCACACTCAGATGGTGAGGCCACTTGAGCCAGAAATCAAACGAAATGGCCCCGCTAATAAAGAACCTGACGATATCTACGAGTTCCCTAATTTATGGGGCTCCAAGCGTACCGGGCCAGACCTAACCAACCTAGGAAGAAAATACTCCGATCAATGGCACACGATACATCTCATCGATCCGCGTCGCGTTGTTCCTACTTCAATTATGCCAGCTTACCCGTGGCTATTTGAACAAATCCTCTCTGGTGATGCGATTACCGATAAGATGGAAACGCTTCGATTTCTAGGCGTCCCTTACAGTGATGAGGATATCGCCAATGCACGACTTCAAGTTAGAGGTAAAACCAAAGGCGAAGCGCTTGTTCGTTACCTACAAAGCTTAGGTGTCGATACATCAGAGGAGAGAAAACGATGAGCAATTTCTGGAGCCTCTGGGCGGCGATCGGTACAGTTGTTTTCTTCATTTTGATGGTTGCGGTCGTCATCAAATATTGGCGTAACAACCACTTGGCAGATAAAGAACGCGTGCTCGATACCTTTGATGGCATTGATGAGAATGACGCCCCCCCTCCCCGTATCTTATTTACGTCCTATTTCATTGCATTTGCTATTTCACTGGGATACTTAATTTTGTATCCCGGTATCGGGACTTGGAAAGGTTTAATGGAATATGACCAGGCTAATGACAAACTCAGCAGTCCTAACACCAGCCTTGATCAACAATTTGCCGCCATAAGCGACAACTCGTTAGCGTCCCTCTCTAATAACACCGACATAGTATCTTCAGGGAGAATGCTGTTTCAGACCCACTGTGCCGCTTGCCATCGAAATAACGCACAAGGCGCAAAACATTTTCCTAACTTAATTGACAACGAATGGCTCTACGGCGGCTCAGACGATGCGATTATTCATTCGATCGAACTAGGTCGAAATGGTGCAATGCCAGGCTGGATTGATGTTTTAAGACCAGATGAAATAGCGAAGGTTTCCTACTATCTTGCCTCGCTAAATCAGCATCATACAGATGTGCCTGAGGTCAAAGTATCTCTCGGTAAAGAGCTCTTTATCAAAACCTGTTCATCGTGCCATGGAGATGGAACAATCGCGAATATTGAATTAGGTGTACCTGATTTATCCGATAATATCTGGCTTCATGGTGGTAGCATCGAAGAGATTCAGCACACTATTCGTGCCGGCCTTAATAATGTCATGCCAGCATTTGGTAATCAGCTTACTCAAAATGAAATACTTGCCATAGGCGCCTATATCACCAAAGCGAGACTTGATAGTGACACTCAGCTTGCCAGCCTAGATCCCGCTTCCGTACAACGCGGAGAGTACCTTGCCTATGGGGGTGATTGTGTCGCCTGCCACAGTGCTGAAGGTGGTGAACCCTTTGCAGGTGGCCTTCCGTTCATCACGCCATTTGGCACCATTTACTCGACTAATATTACCCCCCACGTTAGCGAAGGTATTGGTAGTTATGATTATGACGATTTTCGTGCCGCATTAGTCGATGGTAAAGGTCAACACGGATACCTGTATCCAGCAATGCCCTTCACCTCTTATCAATATGTCACTGAACAAGATATGCGCGACCTGTGGGAGTACATGCAGTCAATTGCCGCTGTCCCTCGCAAAAATGACCAAAATGAAATGATGTTCCCTTCCAATATTCGTCTTGGACTTCTTGCTTGGGACATCGTTTTTGCCGACAGAACACCTGTGGACTATGAAGTACCCACAGAGATAAAGGATGTGGTTGATGATGTTGCAAAATGGCAACTTGGAAAGTACTGGGTGGCTGGTTTAGGTCATTGCTCAGAATGCCATACCCCACGCAATATTGCTCAAGCGTTGGTCAACGAGAAAATATTCCAAGGTAATTTAATTGATGGTTGGAACGCACCGAATATTACCGCTAACGAGCTATACATCGATGGCTGGGATCTGACAAGTTTGACTGACTTCCTACATACTGGGCACTCTGATAAAGGTACCGCGTTTGCGGGCATGGCTGATGTTATCAAAAACAGTTTAAGCTTAATGACTCGCGAAGATGTTGAATCAATGTCTTACTACTTGCTCGCAGGAGATACTAATAACTTCATTGATGAAAACGCAGTTCCCCTTGAGCCAACAGGTTTCGATGACGATTCATATGCGCAAGAAATCTATGCCATCTATAACCAAACATGTGGAGCATGTCATGGTGCAGACGGTAAAGGACGCGACCCAATTGCACCGACCCTGCTTAATAATGGCATTATCATGCACAGCGACCCATTCAACACAATTGCCGTGACAATCCGAGGCCTACAACCGACATACATAGATAAAGACCGAAACTTTATGCCAATGGCAAGTTTTGAAGACATCTTATCCGACACCAGGCTAGCAGAGTTAATCACCTTCGTTAGACTGCACTTGGGTGCGCGAGAAAAACCGGTAACCGCCAACGATGTAAAAGAGGTACGTGAAATGCTCGAAAAAGCGGGTTATTCCGGGGGGCTCCACATGACTCCGGATATGTATGAGAACCGAGATAGAAATATCAACGTAAACTAGTTGGCTAAACGAACGATGCCACTACAAAACACAGGTTCTGTCAGCAATATAGTAATACATCAGAAGATCATGTTAGACAAGTAATACACCAGACATGATCTTCTGAAGACAGGAGCATTCCTTAACTTCCCTTGCTCTCTAAACCTTGAGATTTAAATACCCACGCAAAGAAAAGCATGAATATAAAGTCGTTCAAGCCATAGATGCTATAAAACGCCCCGGCAAACATATCTGCGTTATACACATCTTGTAGGCTATTCTGAAAAATCCAAGCCAGCCACGCCACTACATAGACAAGTTTCTCCACAGCAAAGGCACCAGCAAGCCATCGCACATTAGACTTAATGAATGCCGCACCAAGATATGCAAGTCCCCATACAACGATCATCAATAAACCAAAGTTCGACATGACAACCGGATCAGCATCATTTATCGCGGTATTGGTAAAGGCACGGGAAAAAATTAAAACACCACCGATGTTCATTGCCGCTGCTGCTACAAATCCAAGTTTTACTACCGTTTTATTCATTTTTCTCACTTCTCAAATCGACTAACGACTACTAGCAACCACACGTGAGGCAATATTAGGGTTTTAGTTCCATGAGTTGCTCAGCGCCTGTTGCGCCAACGACCTTGAAGCCTAGACGCGTATACAAATGTTGCGCAGGGTTGGTATTGATAACACTCAAACCAACTGTCGCTCCAGTTTCATTTGCCTTTTCAATTAACTGGCCAATAAGCCTAGTTCCAACCTTCATTCCCTGATACATAGGCTCAATTTGAATTTGGACTATATACCAATAGTTACGCGCATTGCTGTATGTCACCTTAAACAAACCAATTGGACTTCCACCCAGCTCGACGATTTGTGCACTGTCAAACTCGAAGCGTATACGCTTTTCATACTCTTCATGGCTAGTGGGCATCCCCACTTCTTCGAGATAATACTTCATGGTTTTATCTCTAAGGGCAAACAAAAAACGCATATCTGACTCATTGGCATTTCTTAGGGAAAGATCCATTATTCCTCCGGTGCTTTTCCATGAAGCAATAGGCCCATGTTGTACAAAATGAGTAAAGTAGTGATCATTACACAACAAAATTGTTCATAAAATCAAAAAAAGACACACCTAAGTTTATGTATCTCGCAAAAAATAAAATCTTATTTATCCAATATCACCCTTTAAATGCACAACGTTTTAAATATGATGAAATGGTCAGCCAATTGGAGATATAAGATGAAAAAAATCAAACTGCTTGGTATTGCACTGCTCGCCCTACTACCAGCTGTATCACAGGCTCAAAATGTAAAGACGTACTTTGGAGCTAACTACGAACACGGTGATGTTAAGCTTGGAAACCAACACGCAAACGTTGATGGTCTAAAATTCCAAGCTGGCAGTGAGTTGGGGTGGGGAAATATCAAAGGGACGGCAGCAACGTTAACTGGTAATGGTGTTGATTACCATAATTACACCTTCGCTGTCGAAAAGCCATTTAGTATTCAGCAATCCAATGTCTTTGTCTCACCAGAAGTGGGCGTGACTTATGCCCGTTATAAAGATGATCAGCTGAAAGAATCAGACATAGGTCCAATGGTTGGAGCATCAATTGGTTACAATATCAATAAGAATTTCCAAATCGTCAGTAACTATAATCACTCATTCGGGATGAAATCGAACCAAGAGAACATCGATGAAGACAGCCTAAGCGCAGGCCTTAATTACCGCTTCAACTAAATGCAAAAAGCCTGCAATTCAAATGCAGGCTTTCAAGCGATAATCATGTGTACTACGAGAACAACTAGTCAGCAGCCCTTGTTAGCCATGGGCCAATCAGCTCAGAAGCAATCAAAATAATCGAAAAATGATTTTCCATATCGACTATTTTGATTTCATTTTTCCCCTCTATATTGCTATTGCCCTCTGCGAACTTAACGACTTTTATTGGGTCAAATGCTTCGTCATGCTCTCCAATCCATAGGCCAAATTGCTGAATATCCAATAGTTGTGTGTCTGGCGAAGAAGGAGTGACGGCATTAGACATGTTGACGGTGTTAAATGGCACTATTTCAGGGTTTTTCTTTAGCACTGCGTCTGGAAAATTGAATTTAACCGCCTTTGAATGGCCGAAAAACAAACCACCACTCATTGAGTTTAAAATAAAATCTGCCGTATCTACTGTCGAAAACTGAAAGTCTTTCTTTTCACTCTCATCATAATTGGTTTCCGAACGAAAACCGAAATATGGAGAAAGAAACACATATCCATCAGTTTCGGCTCTTTGACCCCAACTAGAATAGTTAAGAACCAAACCTGCGCCACTCGAATGCCCTCCAACAAAAATAGGAACATCCGGATATTGATTGCGGGCGATCTCAACAACGGAATTAATGTCTGACCACACCTGTTCAACATTTGGAGAGTCTCCTCGCTCCCCGCCAGAACCACCATGACCTCGAATATCTGGCATGTACACCGCTATATCGAAGTTATCACGTAATCCGGTACCAATGTGATTGTAAGTCAGGCCACTATGAGCTCCAGCCCCATGATAAAAGACCAAAATGGCTCTCGTCTGCTGTGGGAGATAAGAGCGGTACGCCAAAGAGACACCATCAGTGGCTTGTATATACTCAAGTGGTGACAGTGGCTTTGTTTCCGCACCTTTAATTTCTGTAAGTGAGAAAAAAGTCCCGGTAGATTGATCAGGTGAACTTGCATGTAAATAATGAGTAGGAGAAGCCAATGGCAATATCAAGGCCACACTCATAAGCATGGATTTCAACTTCATAAACATTTCCTTTGCTTAGTTACCACCCGAAACTGGGTTTATTTCATGTATACCTTGAACCAAATAGCATATATAGATAAAGACTTCACATGTGAGTAAAAAAGCCGGTACTCACATGCAATTTACGTAACTATTTAATACTATGCTTTGTTCACGGTAACTAGAGATTGTGACTCAAGCCATTTCAAAGCAACAACTGTTGCTAGTGAACAACTAGATTCGTCTCTTCCATCAACATACTTGAATTCTGCAATCTCAGCATCAGGCTGTAATTCACCTGAGTATTCAGAAAAGTAACACGTTAACTTGACAGAAACACCCTGCTTTTTACCATCAGCTTGAGCCGTGAAAGTCTCGACATACTTGATGGTGTTTGCCACCAAATCAACCGACAGTTCTTCTTTGATTTCTCGGATAAGCGCTTGCTCGTCGCTCTCCCCTGTTTCACGTTTACCACCGGGGAGGTAGAATAATTCTTTCCCTTTCGACCTTACCGTTAAAAGCTTACCATCGTGAATCAATACCCACGCTAATTTATCGATTACTTTGTTCACTTTCATCCTCAATAACTAATTTATTTTGTATTGCCTAAAACTTTAACCCAGTGACAACAAACTTGACTAGAAAGATAGTCCCAAACAATAATATTTGTGTTTTGTTTATATAATAGAATAATCGGTCAGCACTCTCAGACGAAAAACTAAACTGCTCTTGAGATTTGACCTTAGCTTTTCGGTCAGACAGATCACCTTTGCCAAGCGCCACACCTGATGATGCCTTGTTAAGTCATTTCACGTCGTAAAAGTCTGACTCCACCAACTTCTGCACTAAAGCCCAAAGAGTTGTAATAGCTCTCCATTTCTGGAAGACAATACAACTCAAAATGTTTTATCTTTTTGAGACCATCGTGAGTTTCTACTTGTTGCATTAACTTTTTACCCAAGCCGGTACCACGGTATGTAGAACAAACAATGACATCGAAGATTAAGGCTTTAAATACAAAGTCGCTTAATACACGAACAAAGCCAACCAATTGGTCAGCCTCATCTAAAATACCGATACAAACTTGCGAACCACGAACACAAGCATGTGTATCTTCAAGCGTTCTATCTTTGGCCCACCATACTTGCTTATACAAGTCATGAACCTGCTTTACTCGCTCATGAGAAAAATCGTTAATTATCTTCATATCTTCCTTGATATCACCGTGTAACAAATATATGCCATTCTTTAAAGCCGTACTATATATGATTACTTTAATAAACGCTGCCCCATATAGAAAAACTTTTCACCTCCATTCACAACGGTGAATCCGCACAGCAAAGATATTCGCGCTTATCGACGGAAAAACGCTCTTATAAAGAGTCATTGTGTTTCTTTGCAATGACATCCGGGGCATTTGTTGGTGGAGATAATAACTCTCCATTAGCAACGCCTTTCGCTGTTCCTATAGCGGCGATGAGCCATGCTATAAGTAAGAAAAGGAATAACAAATAGGCCGCTATTTCAAAAAAAGGAAGTTTCGAGTGATTTGCTATTTGTGCTGTCCCAGTAACACAGGTTCCAACAGGAAATGTAAATGCCCACCACGTTAAGCCAAACTTCATGTTCAGTTTATGAGCTCGAATAGTTAGCAAGCTAGCAATAACCCCCCAGAACATCGCGAACCCCCAGACAGGTAGGCCAAATATAAGTGACAAGTCATTAAAGGTTGCCCCTTTAGGTTCCGGCAAGATAGTAATAGCAATGGTCCCCAATGCGCCTGCGGCAGTGATAGATTGCCCTAATGGGCCAAGGATAATCCATAAGGTTGGAACACGCCCTCCCCCTGAACTTCCTGAGTGTGCGAGTCTACTCCATATCATAGTGATGATTATTAACGAAGCCATAAAGCTAATACCAAAAAAGCAGTAGCAGCCATAGAGCATTAACACCTTAGCTTCTGCCGAACCCGCATAAGGAATAAGCAGAGCGCCTACCGCAGCTGAGACCATTGGTGGAACGACTGGCATTAGCCATCCACCAAATGCGGCATCATCTCGTATGGTATAGCGAGTAAATAGTAGATAAGGGATAGTAATGGCGGTCATCAAACCAAGTACTGTACCTATGATCCATAACCACCAGGCGATAGTGATAGCATGCTCATGAGGCACGATGTTGCCACCAAGTAATACAAACCCACCCGCCACTGTTAAAAATGCCATCGGTGGTGCGCCAAAGAATTGCCCCATAACTGGGTCATCAAATTGTTTCTTGATAATATGAGGCCGTGTTATGGCTTGAAAAATCTTGAGCACAGTCAAGATAAAGAGTAAAACTGTTGCAGTGAGCCAAAAAACCAACCCTAAAATATCCAATGTATTTTCAATTCCAGGTAGGGTTACTGCTGCATTCGCTATAATGCCTGTTCCCATTACAGAGGCAAATAAATTAGGACCTATTTCTTTCGATTTCGCACTTAAGTTCATTAGTTTGCCTCACGAAAGTCTTACTGAAGTATAGCAACTATTAAAAGAGCGCAATATGTTATTGATTAATTTGATAGTTATTAAGGGTAACGACTATTGATCCGATATGATTTCTATAATAATTATTATCACTCCACAACAACGGAAAGCTCTCGATTTCACTACATAGGTGAAATATTACTTAATAGTGGTATGACCATGACGTATAGTAAGTTTCGAATCGGAAAATAAATAACTCATAACCTCAGTTGTGTGGCGGGACGTTCTAAGCTGGCACGGCTTTTGTTTTGCCTGTCAGATTGACTGCGCTTGTTGGATGTATTAGTTCCATGTAACTTTCTGCAGTTAGTTCGTTGGTAGTAATGGATATCCTAGGAACCAGCCAATCGAATCCATCGACAACACTACGCCTAAAACGACTAGACAACTTACCATAGCAGGCTTTCCAAAGCGCTTAATCAATTGTGATATAGAGCCAAATATAGATTCACTTTTATTTGGTGCGACTAGACGAATTAGCAGGAGGGCAAAGAAAGGCGCTACAAATACGACATTGTAAAAAAGTAATGCACCGATAGAACCCATAGAGTTTAAGTCAGCCCTAAGAATTTGCTCGATGGCACCGAAATATGGGACTGCTCCTGGTACACCGATAACAGTTAAGCTTAGACCGAGTGTAAAGGCGCGTGTTGGAGAAATGGATTCTTCAGAGCCAGTGGATGTTGATATTTGAGGGAGTCGATACTGCTTCCATGCATAAATTAACAAAGCAACGCCAACAATAAGCTGAAGCACAAGTTCTGCAGTATTGGGTTGATTCCACCATCGAGAAACAATTGGGTTAATAACCTCAAATACCAAGTCGAAACCAACCAGAAGCAGTAAGCCTGATAAAGAATAAACTAGAAATATTCCGAAAATGAAGCATAGAGCGCCAGTTATGGGCCGCTTTCCTCCAAGAATTGCAGCTAAAGGAAGAAGGCCGATCGGTATCATTGACGTACTATCAACTAAGGCAATAGCTATGAGAATAATTAACAAACTGATCATTTAGTGGAAAATCCTATTGATAATCTGTAAGCGCCTAACTCCGCAATAAGGTGTGCTAGGCTGCAGTTAACCACCACGAAACACAAGCAACACACCCCCTTAAACATAAGTCAATTTAGACCAAAGATGTCTAGAAAGCAGGTGTAGAATGTAATTAGTTATGTTTTTTCCTCAGAAATAGATGGGGTAACAACTTTTATTGGTAAAGAAGATAGACTGTTTCCGAAGTTACAATATTGATTAAACTGCTCATCTGTCAGTTTACCTACAGCTTCTTTGATCACTTCGCAGCTTTGGATTATCAGTTCACTGGGATCACCCTTTCCACGTGAAATTTTATACCCTAAGGTAGGGTCAAGCCCAACATATTCATTTACTTTGATATAACTAGCATATGACGAACCCTCAAAATCTGTTTTTATTCCTAGTGTAATATTAGTGGCTGGATGAGTTTTTTCGTCCACTAACGATCTCATTATCGGATCTATGCCATAAAACTTTGCGGCAATCGGGTTTAAGAAAGCGAGCATTGGTCCCATTGTATCTTCTATATATCCTTCTATATCCCTGCCTTTAAGATTTATTGGTTCTACCCTCATTCTGTAATTAAATATATAGAGATTATATTTTGTATAAAATTCTGCACTTTCAAAACACGTAAGGCCAGAGTAGTTTTCACAGCCAAATTTCTCGTACAGTATATTCTGCTTAACCGGAACAACATCAGCGTACGACTCTGTGCTCAATAAACCAACGAAGAAAAAAAGAGCAAAAAATTTAGTAATTTTGAATTCCATCTATATAACCTTTCTTAGCATATAGTCCCTGCCATAAGGGTGGTACAGTAAACTTACCAAGCGCGCTGAGCTCCATATACCCAAACCGTCAAGAGTAAAGCGCCATCTTGATCAATTTTCAAGGTAACATACCAACCGCATTCAAAAACTGTTTTTGGTCCAAAATACTTTATGTTGTATTCACGACGAAGATCACCAAGGCAAGGTATTGATCCACAAAACAATATCTAGCTCAAAATTCCTCTCAACCATTGCCCTTTCTTATAGCTCGTTCCCAAACAGGCCTTCAAGCTATTCAGGCACTTGCCATTGGTTGCATCCTTGAGTGCTGGTTGCTAAAGCCAAATGCCCAGATCGAGGTTCTCGCTGCTATGACCAGTTCAAAACCGATTAAATTTACAAATGCAGTCATGTAGAGTGTCTTGCTTATTAGCAGTAATCGAGACAGCCTGAACAATGACAACCATTCATCACCATCCTGTACAAATTTATTACGAAGATACCGATCATTCAGGTGTTGTTTATCACCCAAACTTCTTGAAGTATTTTGAACGCGCTCGTGAGCACGTTATCGACAGCGATAAACTCGCAACATTATGGAATGAGCATGGCCTTGGTTTCGCTGTGTACAAAGCCAATATGATCTTTCAAGATGGTGTTGAATTTGCTGAAATTTGCGATATTCGCACCAGCGTTACTCTAGACGGTAAATACAAAACCCTGTGGCGCCAAGAAGTATGGCGCCCTAACGCTACACGCGCCGCCGTGATTGGCGATATTGAAATGGTCTGTTTAGACAAGCAAAAGCGTTTACAGCCGATCCCACAAGATTTGCTTGATAACATGGTATCCATGGTTTAGAGCCAAGATGTAAATACAAGGTGCTTTACGATTGGCAATGAAGGCACTGCAACCTAATCATTGAGCACACTCACTAAAGAAACTCTACGGGCGTAAATAGAAGACACATCCAATTTTCGTCCTTTCACTATCAAACCAAAACGATAGCTTGCTGACAAGCGCCCTAAATATATAGACCATGCTTGCCCTCCCGCTTGCTCGCTGCAATCAAAGCTCTTTTCCTTATCTGCACAGTCTTCACCTGCACGGTCTTCACCCGCACTAGCTTCCAATGTATTTACAACAATACCCGTCACTATTTCGAGTGATTGTTCACACGCCGGTTTTTCATCGACAAGTGAAAGACGCTGTTTACTGCTTAAAGAAAAATCAAAACCAAATGATTTTAACGATTGAGCAAGCCCAAGCCCTGTCGCTTTAATATACGACTCTTTAAGCACCCACAAATCAAAAAAACGTCGGCGCTGATCGCTCAGGTCCAACTGCATTAATGATTTTATTTCTTGTGGTTGAAAGTAATTTTCCATGATAGTGCTAAAAGACAGCTCTTCTCTTTCACACTCAATATCAACGCCTAGCTCTATCTCTTGATCTGCCGTTTGCGTAACAGCCAGCAATACTTGATCACCGCTATGGCTTAAATTAAAGACCAAGCCTGTTTGCTGACGCTGTGTTTTGCACAAATTCGGTTTGCCTTGCTCGCCATATTCAAAACACCATTCATGAGGATGTATACGAGCATAACGAGACAGGGTCACACGAAGAAATGCACGTATGTAAATGGCGTGCATACGTGCCAAAGGCTGTCGGTAGCGCATCGCTTTGGCTAACTCTTCTTCGTTAAGTAAAGGGCGAGCTTGATGAATCAAACAGGAATGATCAATTGCCACAGTAGAGAAACAAGCTTCTACATTTTTATGCATTGTTGGCAATGCGAGAAACCATAAGTCCACCGTGTTTTTCAGCGTCAATTCCAGTCAATCCAAGCAAAAATTGTAGTGAGTATTATACGTCACTGTGTCGTCAAAACAACTCAGAAACAGGCCGACAACCCAACGCCTAACAGGTCAGACGACTGACCAATTAAATTTATAATTGATCACATCAAACCCTCACCACACAAGGAGCAATATAACTTTTTTTCACAAAATGCCACACAGATCACTAAAGCATGAAAAGCTGAGCATTTACACCAAAAAACCAGACCACCACCTTAAGTATCAATAGGTTAATCCAAATATCATTACAAAATATAGGAATTAGCAAATGTGAACTGGTCTGAAGAGATCCAACCTCTTACTCAGGCGATTGTAACCACAATCCGCCTCGGGTAGGCTGCTCAACCATTGACTGATTCAGCGAAAAACATTGCAGTGGAATCTAAATTCCACAAGGTGCATAACGCTGCTGCTCTACAGGATAGTAATGGAAACGAGCACTATGGATTACCTGACAACATTGCCTTGTCAAACTGATAAAACACCTGCGTTTTAACATGCAGTTGTCTACTCACTCTTCATCTTGGCACTATCCTGCCTCTACTTATTTTTTTATAAGCGCATTTTCGCACCTACCTCTATTGCTTCACCTTATATATTTTCATCAGTTGCCTAGCCGCAACACTTACACCGAATGTATAGCACCCGTAACTCAAGTGCTGAGCGGAGACTCATAATGAGCCAAACCCCAAAAACCACATCTGAATCGCAAGAAGATAAGCGACTCAATAAACGCTTAAAAGACATGCCTGTTGCTATTGTTGGCATGGCGAGCATTTTTGCTAACTCTCGTTACTTAAATAAGTTCTGGGATTTAATTAGTGAAAAAATTGATGCGATTACAGAAGTTCCAGATACGCACTGGCGTCCTGAAGACTATTACGATGCAAACAAAAGCACGCCAGATAAGTCTTACTGTAAACGTGGTGGCTTCATGCCTGAAGTCGATTTCAACCCTATGGAGTTTGGCCTTCCGCCAAATATTCTCGAACTAACAGATACGTCACAGCTGCTATCTCTGATTGTGGCAAAAGAAGTATTAGCCGATGCAAAACTACCTGAAGGTTACGACCGCGATAAAATTGGTATTACTTTAGGTGTAGGAGGCGGACAAAAAATCAGCCAAAGCCTAAATGCACGATTGCAGTACCCTGTTCTGAAGAAAGTCTTCGCTAGCAGCGGCATCAACGAGCAAGACAGCGAAATGCTGATCAAAAAATTCCAAGATCAGTACATCCATTGGGAAGAAAACTCGTTCCCAGGCTCACTCGGTAACGTTATTGCAGGTCGTATTGCTAACCGCTTCGATTTAGGCGGTATTAACTGCGTGGTTGATGCGGCATGTGCAGGCTCGCTTGCAGCACTTCGCATGGCGTTAGGTGAGCTTGTTGACGGTCGCAGTGAAATGATGATCACAGGTGGTGTGTGTACAGATAACTCACCAACCATGTACATGAGCTTTTCAAAAACCCCCGCTTTCACCACTAACGAAACTATCCAACCTTTTGATATCGATTCAAAAGGTATGATGATTGGTGAAGGCATCGGTATGGTCGCGCTGAAACGACTTGAAGATGCAGAGCGTGATGGCGACCGTATATACTCGGTAATTAAAGGTGTTGGCGCGTCATCTGACGGTAAATTCAAAAGTATTTATGCGCCGCGCCCTGAAGGCCAAGCTAAAGCGCTTAAACGCGCTTACGATGATGCAGGTTTTGCACCTCAAACGCTGGGCTTATTAGAAGCTCACGGAACAGGTACAGCTGCAGGTGATGTCGCAGAATTCAACGGTTTGAATTCTGTCTTTAGTGAAGGTAATGACCAAAAGCAGCATATTGCATTAGGCTCTGTGAAGTCTCAAATTGGTCATACTAAATCAACAGCAGGTACAGCGGGTTTAATCAAAGCTGCCCTAGCCCTTCACCACAAAGTACTACCGCCAACAATTAATGTTTCTAAGCCAAACCCGAAACTAAATATCGAAGACTCGCCTTTCTACCTCAACACAGAAATGCGTCCTTGGATGCAACGTGTTGACGGTACACCACGTCGTGCGGGTATCAGCTCTTTCGGCTTTGGTGGCACAAACTTCCACGTCGTGCTTGAAGAGTACACTTCTGAACACCAACGTGACGATCAATACCGCCAACGTGAAGTTGCCCAAACACTCCTGTTTAATGCACCAACCCGTGACGCCCTGATTGCAGACCTCAAAGAGCACGTCAAACTTGTTCAAGCGGATGACACAGCACTGACTGCGTTAGCTAAAACACATGGCCTGCGTGAAATTGCAGCGGGTGATGCTCGTTTAGGCTTAGTGGCGAAATCCGTCGATGAGCTACAAACATTGCTGACTCAAGCGTTATCACAGCTAGAAAAACAAGATATAACGCAATGGCAACTGCCAAACGGTACTAGCTACCGGGCTTCAGCACTGGTTGGTGGCAAGCAAACTGGCAAGGTAGCAGCGTTATTTGCCGGTCAAGGTTCACAATACCTGAATATGGGCCGTGAACTGGCATGCTACTACCCTGAAATGCGTAACCAGTTAGCGAATGCCGATCAGGTGTTTGGTCAGAACAAGAAAACTGTTCTTTCTCAAGTGCTATTCCCTGTTCCAGCCTTCAACAAAGAAGATGTGGCAACTCAAGAAGCGACACTTACCAATACTGCCAACGCACAAAGCGCAATCGGTGTGATGTCTATGGGTCAATTCGACCTGATGACACAAGCAGGTTTTAAAGCCGACATGGTTGCTGGCCACAGCTTTGGTGAACTCAGTGCTTTATGCGCATCTGGTGTTATTTCACAAGACGATTACTACAAGCTCGCTTTTGAGCGCGGTAATGCGATGGCTGCTAAGCCTGCTGAAGGCGATAGCGGAACTATGTACGCCGTTATCCTTGATGCCGATAAGCTTGCCGATGTTGAAAAGTGTATCAGTGCCTTCGAAGGCGTCAGCATTGCGAACTACAATGCACCAAGTCAGCTTGTGATTGCAGGCCCAACAGTTGGCGCACAGCAAGCAGCAAAAGCATTGACAGAGCAAGGATTCAAAGCGATTTCATTGCCTGTTTCGGGCGCATTCCACACGCCTTTGGTTGCTCACGCCCAAAAGCCATTTGCCGCTGCAATCGATAAAGCATCCTTCACTGCACCCGCTTTACCTTTGTATTCAAATGCAACAGGTGAACTGTATAAGAAAGATGGCAAAGCGATTAAGAAAGCCTTCAAACAGCACATGCTGCAATCTGTTCGTTTCAGTACTCAGTTAGAAGCCATGTATCAAGCGGGTGCACGTGTATTCGTTGAGTTCGGGCCGAAGAATATTCTGCAAAAACTGGTTGAGAAAACCCTGCAAGCTAAGTCTGATGAGTTATGCACCATCAGCTTAAACCCAAACCCTAAAGGTGACAGCGATCAGCAGTTACGTTTGGCCGCAGTACAACTGGCCGTTGCTGGTGTCTCGTTAAATACGATTGACCCATACCAAGCTGAAATTGCAGCACCAGCAGCTGCATCGCCAATGAACATTAAGCTTCATGCAACCAACTACATCAGTGATGCGACTCGCAAGAAAATGGCGAAATCGTTAGAAACTGGCGCAATTGCCCCACTCACTGAAATTGTTGAAGTTGAAAAAGTGGTAGAGAAGATTGTGGAAAAAGAAGTCATTAAAACCGAAATCCGCGAAGTGCAGGTGCCTGTTTCAGTAGCAGATACAGCTGTAAACTCAGCGCCTGTCACTGCACCGCCAACACACATGCCAGCACAAATACAAGCTCAGCAGCAAACAACAACGCCTGTCACTGCATCAGCAATGACTTCAGCAAGTGATGATTCATTAACGGCCTTCTTCACCGCTCAACAACAAGCGGCGGAGCTTCATCAGCAATTCCTTGCTATCCCTCAGCAGTACGGCGATACCTTCGCGGCACTCATGACAGAGCAAGCGAAGATGGCGGCTGCCGGCGTTGCCATTCCAGAAAGCCTACAGCGCTCAATGGAACTCTTCCACCAGCATCAAGCGGATACCTTAAAAGCACACGCTAACTACCTTACACTGCAAGCAACCAGCAACAATGCAGCATTAGGTATGGTATCAGCACAGCCAGTTGCACGCGTTCCAGCTCAAGCGCCTGTACAAGCCGTCGCTACAGCTCAGCCTGTGGTTCCGGCTCAGACAATCACAGCACCAGCAGTCTCTGTGTCAGCAGCGTCTACGCCAGTTGTTAAGGCTGAACCGAAAGTAAACACAGTTGCAGCTTCAGCTGCAATAACACCTAAAGCAGCTGTGCCAAAACCTAAAGCATCAGGACCAAAACCTGCGGCTCAACAAACGGTAGCACCTACTCAAGCACCATCGCTAACTGCCACCATGGGATCAGCGGCTGCACCGCAAATCACGGTATCAGCACCCGCGGCAAACCTTGAAAAAGTAATGCTCGATGTTGTTGCTGAGAAAACGGGCTACCCAACTGAAATGCTTGATCTAGAAATGGATATGGAAGCCGATCTAGGCATCGATTCTATCAAGCGCGTTGAGATTTTAGGTACAGTTCAAGACGAACTACCTAACCTGCCAGAACTGAACCCAGAAGACCTGGCAGAGTGTCGCACACTTGCTGAAATTGTTAGCTATATGAATAGCAAAATGCCAGCAAGCGCCGCATCTGCGACAACGACAGCACCTGTTCAAGCTGCACCAGCTCAAAGTGCTAACAGCTTAGGCGCAGAGCAAGTACAAAACACCATGCTAGAGGTTGTAGCGGATAAAACCGGTTACCCAACTGAAATGCTTGATCTAGAAATGGATATGGAAGCAGACCTTGGTATCGACTCGATCAAGCGCGTTGAAATTCTAGGAACAGTGCAAGACCAACTGCCAACACTGCCAGAACTGAACCCTGAAGATTTAGCTGAGTGTCGTACGCTTGGTGAAATCGTTGATTACATGAACAGTAAGCTAGCTGCTGTTCCTGCTCCAGTGTCTGCAGCAGGTATAGCGGCTGCGCCAGTCGCTGCTTCAACAGTTGCATCAACAGTCGCATCTAACGGTTTAGATGCCGCGCAAGTGCAAACCACCATGCTAGAGGTTGTAGCCGATAAAACCGGTTACCCAACTGAAATGCTAGACCTTGCAATGGACATGGAAGCAGACCTTGGTATCGACTCTATCAAGCGCGTTGAAATTCTAGGGACAGTGCAAGACCAGTTGCCTTCACTGCCAGAGCTGAATCCTGAAGATTTAGCTGAGTGCCGTACGCTTGGCGAAATCGTTGATTACATGAATAGCAAGTTACCTGCAGCTTCTGCTCCTTCATCAGTAACAACGGCATCTAGTGATTTAGACGCGGCGCAAGTGCAAACAACCATGCTTGAAGTTGTAGCTGATAAAACAGGCTACCCAACTGAAATGCTAGACCTTGCAATGGACATGGAAGCCGACCTTGGTATCGACTCTATCAAACGCGTTGAAATCCTAGGGACAGTGCAAGACCAATTGCCTTCACTGCCAGAACTGAACCCTGAAGATCTAGCTGAGTGCCGTACTCTTGGCGAAATCGTTGATTACATGAATAGCAAATTACCTGCTGTTTCATCACTAACAATGGCTCCTTCACCAGTAACAGCAGCTGCTGATACGTCAGTAGCGACTCCAACAACCGCATCTAGCGGTTTAGATGCCGCACACGTGCAAAGCACCATGCTAGAAGTTGTGGCTGATAAAACGGGTTACCCTGCAGAAATGCTAGACCTTGCAATGGATATGGAAGCAGACCTTGGTATCGACTCTATCAAGCGCGTTGAAATTCTAGGGACAGTGCAAGACCAATTGCCTTCACTGCCAGAGCTTAACCCAGAAGATCTCGCAGAGTGTCGTACGCTCGGTGAAATCGTAACCTACATGCAAAGTAAGCTTGCTGCTGACTCTGCTACTGCGCCAGCGGCTAACGAACCAGCACCTGTCGCGACAGCGTCGATTTCGACAGCAAACGCCGATCTTCCTCCGCATAACGAGGTAGCGCTAAAAAAGTTACCAGCGGTAGATAAACTATCAGACTGTTTCGCTCAAAATGCATGTGTTGTGATCACCGATGATGGTCACAACGCTGGTGTTCTAGCAGAGAAATTAACAGCAAATGGCTTACAAGTCGCTGTTGTTCGCAGTCCACTATCTGCCGCATCTCCGCTAAGCACTGAAATCAAAAGCTACGACTTAGCAAGTATTGATGACGCAAGCATCACTGCGGTTATTGCTGATATCGAAAAAGAACAGCAAGAGATAGCTGGTTTTATTCACCTTCAATCGCACTCAGAAGCAAAAGACACAACAAGTATTGCCCTAAATGATGATGCAAAGGCCAATATCGACGTTGCATTCTTATTTGCCAAATTACTTAACAGCCAATTAAACAATGCAAACTCAACAAGCCGTCGCGTGTTCTTCACGGTAAGTCGTATTGATGGTGGCTTTGGTTATGCAGATGCAGCACAACTAGCAACAGCAGAACTCAACCAAGCGGCACTTGCTGGTTTAACCAAAACCCTAAGCCATGAGTGGCAAAATGTATTCTGCCGTGCACTTGATGCAGCGCCAGTATTGGATGCCCGCCACCTTGCAGAGGCTATCTACGCTGAGTTATTCGATATTAATACTCAAGCAGTAGAAGTTGGCTTTAACTTGGTAGATGAAAACACAGTTCGTTCGACCTTGATTGCTGTTGAAGCAGGTCAAGCCGCGACCAAAAACGCAGCGGCTAAGCTAACCAAAAACGACAAAGTTCTCGTTACTGGTGGCGCTAAGGGCGTGACGTTTGAATGTGCACTTTCACTTGCCAAACAATGCCAATCACATTTCATTCTGGCTGGTCGTAGTAAACACATTACTGCATCAGAATTGCCAGAATGGGTTCAAGGTAAGGAAGACAGTGAATTGAAGCCAGCGGCAATTCGTCACCTTCAATCATTAGGTGATAAGCCAACACCAAAGAAAGTCGATGCCCTACTTCGCCCAGTATTAAGTAGCCTCGAAATTAACACTGCACTTTCTGCATTTACCGCCGTCGGTGCAAGTGCTGAATACATCAGCCTTGATGTATCTAACAGTGAGTCTGTGAGCAATACACTGTCGAAAATCGACGGTATTACTGGCCTTATCCACGGCGCGGGGGTGCTTGCTGATAAACATATCCAAGATAAAACCTTAGATGAGTTAAACCTTGTTTACGGCACCAAAGTGGGTGGTTTAAAAGCAGTACTTAACGCGATTGATAACAGCGAACTAAAACTAGTCGCTATGTTCTCATCGGCAGCAGGTTTCTACGGCAATATCGGCCAAAGTGACTACGCAATGTCTAACGACATTTTGAACAAAGCAGCGCTGCAATTCTCTGCCCGTCACCCTGAAGCGAAAGTCATGAGCTTCAACTGGGGACCTTGGGATGGTGGCATGGTAAATCCAGCACTGAAGAAGATGTTCACCGATCGTGGTGTGTACGTTATTCCACTACAAGCAGGTGCCGATCTATTCAGCAGCCAATTACTAAATGAAACAGGTATTCAATTGCTTATCGGCACAAGTATGCAAGGTGCTGATAACAAGGAGAATGCTGTAAAAAAGCCTAATGCGGAGTCTATGCAGTTAGCACAGAGTCCGCTGAATACAAGCATCACTGTAACACGCGACCTTGACCCGAAAGCGATGCCTTTCATCAAGGACCACTGTATCGCTGGCAACCCTGTGTTGCCAACGGTATGTGCCATTCAATGGATGCGTGAAGCAGCACAGCAATTGCTAGGGGCGAACGTAAGCGTTCGCAACTACAAACTGCTTAAAGGTGTGATTTTTGAAAATGATGATGTGCAAACACTCACATTGAATATTTCACCTGATGCGAAAGTGACAGAAGAGTGGAAAGCGTTAATTAGCTGTGACGGCCGCCCCCAGTATCAGGCACAACTTGTTCTTGATAGTGAGTATGCGGAACGAGACAGCAATAAAACGTTTACCGCCGATTCAGCAAAACCTGTAACTACTGCGAATGACTTATACAGCAATGGCACTCTATTTCATGGGCCTCGCTTGCAAGGTATTCAATCTGTGACACGTTTTGACGATCACGGTTTAGTGGCTAAATGTCAGTTACCCGATATCTCTGATAACGATTGTGGTGCGTTTATTCCAGCGCAACATCCAGGTGGTAGTCAACCGTTCGCAGAAGACTGCTTACTACAAGCTATGTTGGTGTGGGCAAGATTGAAATACGGTTCTGCAAGCCTGCCATCAGCTATTGGCGAGTTTGTATCGTATGCACCAATGCAGTCTGGTGACGGCGGTTGGATTGAACTGGAAGTGATTAAAAGCACTGCCCGTTCGCTACAAGCCAATATTGCGTTATACCACCAAGATGGACGCCTAAGTGCCGTAATGAAAGGGGCTAAAGTGACCATCAGCAAAACCCTCAATGAGGCATTTTTGGTGAAAACCCAATCAGAAAAGGAGCTTCTGTCGTAGTGGCTGACTCTTCTACTCATAAAGCGATGCCATTGCGCATCGCTCTTTTAGCCCAGCCTCGTGCTGGGCTTTCTGCCAACCTTTTACCTTCGTCATTAATGATTGAGAACATCAAACTTTCTGACGATTTTACTGCCACACTGAATACTGCTATTCAGGTAGTTAACCAAGGTAAAGCGGTGACATTAACCTCTCAATCGGGTCGTTCGATTGTGTTAATGGCGGGCTTAACCGCAGCTCAAAATCGTATTCACCCACATGCTTACTTATCAGGCTTAGCGGCAAGTTTACCGCTTGCCATTGAGCAATCACGTCGTCAACCTGAAGACGTTAGCATCAAGCAAGCCTCTACCGCATCAACAGCGACGGAGCAATTTTCAGCGCTGTACCAACTTATAGATGACATTGCTGCACGACGTCAGCAACCTCGACATAAGCAAGTCGATAGTGATGATTGCCAGTATTGGTTTACTGAACCAAACAAAGCACGGGTTGCTAGCTTGAGCTTTACTGCTGAAAGCCTAGCCTTTAATGCCAAAAGCCAAGCAAGCAGCACTAGCCTCGTATTAACCCAAGCGACAGGCTTAAAAGAAGCGAAACCGCTGCTCGATACATCTCGTTTATTTTTCATTATTACGGGAAATACAGAGACTGAGCTATCAACCAAGCTCGCGGAACTATCAATAAAGATCACAGAGCTAAGCCAGAACTTAGGCTCTGATTCAGTATTAAGTTCAGCCGCTTTAATTGAGTTAATGCATCAAAACTTAGTAGGCTTTCAAGCGCTATCTACCCAACTAAAAGCAACACAGCCATCAGCAGCGCAATTAACCATAGTGTTGCAAGGTGCGTCTGCCGATGCGGTGTTACTAGAAATCAGCGCGCTAACAAAGGTGTTGTCAAAAGTAATTACCGAACAAACCGACTATAAAACCCCTGCGGGTAGCTACTTTTCGCCAGCACCTGATAGCCGAGGTAAAGTCGCCTTTGTTTACCCAGGAGTAGGCACAGTCTACCCGGGCATGCTGCGTGATTTTTACCAGTATTTCCCAGAGCTTTACGCCCGTTTAGAGCGTGAAGGTAATCTGAAGGAAATGCTACAAGCGGATAAAACCTACTCGACTAGCAATGAAAAGGCTGGGAGTTCCTCCCAAGAGATGACACTCAGTGAGCTTGCCATTGCAGGCGTTGGCAGCAGTTACATACTCACTCAACTACTGTGTGACTCTTTTTCGGTGAAACCTGACTTTGCCCTGGGTTATTCCAAAGGTGAAGCCTCTATGTGGGCCAGCTTAGGCGTGTGGCGTAATCCTCATGCTTTGATTGAGATGACCCAAACGAGCCCGATTTTCACCACCGCAATATCGGGGGAATTAACGGCAGTACGTGAGGTATGGCAACTCAATCAAGACGAAGAAATCACATGGAATAGCTTCCTTGTCCGCAGTGAACCCGCGGCAATTGAAGCTTTGTTACCTGATTTCCCTCGTGCTTACCTTGCCATTATCCAAGGTGATACTTGCATCCTTGCGGGCTGCGAACAAAGCTGCCGTACCCTACTCAAGCAACTGGGTAAACGTGGTATTGCCTCTAACCGTGTGACGGCTATGCATACTACACCGGCTTTAAGCCAGCATGCTCAAGTCACTGATTTTTATAGTCAGCCGTTATGCGATGTGCTCCCGCACCATATTCGTTTTATTAGCGCTGCAGAGTTACTGCCACAAAACGCTAATCAGCCAGTGAGTATAGATAGACAAAGTATTGCGACATCTATTGCCGGTACCTTTTGTTCAACGCTTGATTTTACTTCGCTCATTCGTGCAGCGCGTGAACACGGCGCGCGTTTGTTCATCGAATTAGGCGCTGACCGCCAAACCAGTACCTTAATCGATAAGATCAATCGTGCAGATAAAGTGACAGATAGCCTTGCTGTGGCAACGAATGCTAAAGGCGGTGATGACATTCAAACCTTATTGAAATGCATCGCTCAGTTGATCACCAAGCAGGTGCCTTTATCTATTTCGCCATTAGTTGACGGTCTTGCCCGCCAACTCGCCACTTCAGATACTCAATCTTCAGCTCAGACACAAGGAGAGCCAGTATGAGTTCTCAACACCATTCGGCTAACAAGGCGGCAAAAATCGCAATTGTTGGCCTCGCCAATCAATATCCCGATGCCGATACGCCAAAGGATTTTTGGAACAATCTGCTGGAAAAAAAAGATTCGCGCACAACATTACGTCCTGAAAAGCTAGGTGCAAACCCAGACGCTTATCAAGGCCAACAAGGTGAATCAGACCGCTTTTACTGTGATAAAGGCGGCTACATCGAAAACTTCACCTTTGATCCTAATGGCTACCGTTTACCCACTGATTACTTCAATGGCTTGGACGATAGCTTCTTATGGGCGCTAGATACCAGCCGTAAGGCTCTATTAGACGCAGGCATTGCACTTGATGCCGATGTACTTGAACGTACTGGCGTTATCATGGGGGCGTTATCATTCCCGACAACGCATTCAAATGATTTGTTCCTGCCGCTCTATCACTCAGCCGTAGAGAAAGCGCTACAAGACAAACTGGCTAACCCACAGTTTTCATTGCTGCCATCAAACAAACAGCCGCACGTTTTAAATACTGCCAATGGTGCTGCTGCACACAACGCATCAAAAATTGTGGCTGATGCGCTTGGCCTTGGTCGTGCCCAGCTAAGTCTAGATGCGGCTTGTGCTAGTTCAGTTTATTCTTTAAAACTGGCTTGTGATTACCTCAGCACAGGCAAAGCCGACATGATGCTGGCGGGTGCAGTTTCTGGCGCTGACCCATTTTTCATCAATATGGGCTTCTCAATTTTCCACGCCTACCCAGATCACGGTGTTTCTGTTCCTTTTGATAGCAACAGTAAAGGCTTATTCGCAGGTGAAGGTGCTGGTGTCTTAGTGCTGAAACGCCTTGAGGATGCCGAGCGCGATGGCGACCATATTTATGCTGTTGTCAGTGGCATTGGGCTATCGAATGATGGTCGTGGTCAGTTTGTGCTAAGCCCAAATAGCAAAGGTCAGGTACAAGCCTTTGAGCGCGCTTATGAAGCCACAGACTTGTCACCAGAAAGTATTGAAGTGATTGAGTGTCACGCCACAGGCACCCCTTTGGGTGACAAAGTTGAGTTAACCTCAATGGAGCGTTTCTTTGCTGATAAACTCAAAGGTAGCCAAGTGCCTTTGATTGGTTCAGCGAAATCAAATTTAGGTCACTTACTCACCGCCGCTGGCATGCCGGGGATCATGAAAATGATCTTTGCAATGAAAGAAGGCGTGCTACCACCAAGTATTAACCTGTCAGAGCCTCTGTCATCGCCTGAAGGTTTATTTGGCGCTCAAACACTACCAACGCAAGTGCAACCTTGGCCAGATAAAGCAGGCAATCCTGAACGTCGTGCTGGCGTTTCAGTCTTTGGTTTTGGTGGCTGTAATGCTCACCTGTTACTTGAAGCCTATTCAGACGAACAGTCGACAACACGCTCAACAACAGGCTCAGCGGCGAGAACGACAATTTCAGAAGCCAATTCATTACCGCGTCACTCAACAGCACTAAAAGTGACAGGTCTTGCTTCGCACTTCGGATCATTAAAAACCATTAATGCCCTTAGCCATGCGATTCAACATAATGAAAATGCATTTGTTGCCTTACCGAAGAAACGCTGGAAAGGTTTAGATCAACACCCTGAACTATTAAGCCAGTTTGGTCTACCAACTATCCCACATGGCGCTTATATCGATCAGTTTGAATTGGATTTCTTACGCTTTAAAGTACCGCCAAACGAAGACGATCGCTTGATTTCACAACAACTCTTGTTGATGAAAGTCGCCGATGAAGCCATTCGTGATGCCAAACTTGAGTCAGGCCAAAAAGTCGCCGTACTTGTTGCAATGGAAACTGAGCTTGAAATGCATCAGTTCCGCGGACGCGTAAACCTGCATACTCAGCTTGCTGACAGCCTTGCGAGCATGGGCGTTACGCTGACAGAATCAGAATATGAATCACTTGAAGCCATTGCAATGGACAGTGTGTTGGATGCTGCCAAGCTGAACCAGTACACCAGTTTCATCGGCAACATCATGGCGTCACGCATTGCGTCGCTATGGGACTTTAATGGCCCTGCATTCACCATTTCGGCTGCCGAGCAATCTGTCGCTCGTTGTATTGATGTGGCTGAAAACCTCATGAGCCAAGAATCGCTTGATGCTGTTGTCATTGCTGCGGTTGATTTAAGTGGCAGTGCTGAGCAAGTGATCTTGAAAAACAGCATTCGCCCTATTGCCAACACAGTACAAGATTCAGGTTGGCACGTCGGTGAAGGTGCTGGCGCTGTCGTACTGACAGATGCAAGTTCTGATTCTAACTCTGACTCGCACTCATACGGTGAAATAACAGCATCAGGCTTTAGTGCTACCAGCCAAAGTCACACTGTCACTGATCGCTTGTTAACATCAACGGGTGTACCAGTCTCCGCCATCAAGGTATTGGAAATTAACCAAGCCCCAGACAGCACTGAGGCATTACAGTTACCACTAAACACCGTTAAGCCAACATACGCAAATCAACGTTTAGGTCATAGCTTTGCCGCGTCAGGCATGGCTAGCTTACTGCATGGTTTAATTACATTAAATCACACAGCAACGCACGCGCCGACCAAGGCCGCCATTGTTGCTAGTGTGAGTGAAAACCAGTGCTCGCAGCTGCTCGTTTCGCAGTCGCAAGCCGAAACACAAGCGTTAAACACTCGCCTAAGCAATGAACTCGCAAGCGACAATAAACGACAGCTCATCAAGCAAGTAACACTTGGTGGCCGTGACATTTACCAACACATAGTCACTGCCGAACTCGCAGAGATAGCGTCTATTCAACAAAAAGTGGCCAATACTGCACCGCGAATTAAACCGCATAAGCCAGTGTTCAACCCTATTGCGCCTTCGTTATCAGAGCCGCTACAGCAGCATTCGCACCCATCCGTATCCCCGATTTTGGCCACAACAGGCCAAGCGCCGATTACAGGAATTCAAAGCAATATGACTAACGTCCTATCCGCTAACAACACCCAGAACACTCAGACAAACAGCCCTGCATCATCGCAGCAAGCGGCATTTATCGAGAACCAACAACTGGCTCAACAAGTTCACCAAGCCTTCTTACAAAGTCGTGAACAAGGTTTGAAGATGGCTGACGCTTTATTAAAAGCGCAATTGAACGAAGTGACAGCACAGATGGAAGCAGGTTATAACCCACAACCCGCACCTGTATCTGACCTAGCACAAACAACAACACAAGCTGTCGCGCAACCGGTAAACGTGTATGCAGCACCAGTCAAACCCATCCGTAAACCATGCATTTGGGATTACGATGATTTGGTTGAATATGCTGAAGGTGATATCGCCAATGTCTTTGGCCCAGACTATGCCATCATCGACAACTACTCACGTCGCGTAAGACTACCCACCACAGATTACCTCTTGGTTTCCCGTGTCACGAAACTTGACGCGACAATGCTGGAATACAAACCAAGTACCATGACAACGGAATACGATATTCCCGTCGATGCGCCTTACTTGGTTGATGGACAAATTCCGTGGGCCGTTGCCGTTGAGTCAGGCCAGTGTGATTTAATGCTGATCAGCTACTTAGGCATCGACTTTGAAAACAAAGGCGAGCGTGTATACCGTCTGCTCGATTGTACCCTGACCTTCCTCGGTGATTTACCTCGCGGTGGTGACACGCTTCGCTACGACATCTCGATTAATCACTTCGCCCGTAACGGCGATACCTTGCTGTTCTTCTTCTCGTACGAGTGTTTCGTTGGCGATAAGATGATCCTGAAAATGGATAACGGTTGTGCAGGTTTCTTTACCGATGAAGAACTTGCTGACGGTAAGGGCGTTATCCGCACTGAAGATGAGATCAAAGCGCGCAACCTTGCAACCAAACAACGTTTCAACCCGCTGCTTCATTGCCAGAAAACACAGTTCGACTACCACACGCTACACAACTTGCTAAGTGCCAACATTGCGGGCTGTTTTGGTGAAAGTCACATTTCTGATCGCCACCAGCCTTCATTGTGCTTTAGTTCTGAAAAATTCATGATGATTGAGCAAGTAAGCCGTGTTGAGCCGCAAGGTGGCGCATGGGGACTTGGCTTAATCGAAGGTCATAAACAGCTAGAACCTGAACACTGGTACTTCCCTTGCCACTTCAAAGACGACTCCGTGATGGCGGGTTCATTAATGGCAGAAGGTTGTGGTCAATTACTCCAGTTCTACATGATGTACCTAGGTATGCACACCCAAGTACAAAATGGTCGATTCCAACCACTTGAAAACGCACCGCAAAAAGTACGCTGCCGTGGTCAAGTATTGCCACAATCGGCGGTATTAACTTACCGTATGGAAGTGACAGAGATTGGTTTGAGCCCTCGCCCATACGCCAAAGCCAATATCGATATTTTGCTTGATGGCAAAGTCGTGGTGGATTTCCAAAATCTTGGTGTGATGATCCGTGAAGAAGAGGAATGTACGCGTTACCTTGGCTCATCAGATTACGTTGTCGACGAAGCGCCAGCACAAGTTGAAGCTGTTCTTAACGTTGAAGTAGCACTTGACGTTGAAGTTACCAACACACCAGAAACGAATGTGAACAAAGCAGCATCGGCAAATGCCCCACTAATGGCGCAAATCCCCGATTTAGCCACCGCGACCAATAAAGGTGTGATCCCGCTACAACACGTAGAAGCGCCGATTACGCCTGACTACCCGAATCGCACCCCAGACACAGTACCGTTTACGCCGTACCACATGTTTGAATTTGCAACGGGTGACATCGAGAAATGTTTCGGCCCTGACTTCTCGATTTACCGCGGTATGATCCCACCTCGTACTCCATGTGGTGATTTACAGCTAACCACTCGCGTTATTGAAGTTAATGGTACCCGTGGTGACTTCAAAACACCGTCATCATGTATCGCAGAATACGAAGTGCCTGAAAACGCATGGTACTTTGACGAGAACAGCCATCAAACATTGATGCCTTATTCGGTATTGATGGAGATTTCTCTTCAGCCAAATGGCTTTATCTCTGGTTATATGGGTACAACCCTTGGCTTCCCAGGTGAAGAGCTTTTCTTCCGTAACCTTGATGGTAGCGGCAAGATGCTACGTAATGTTGACCTACGTGGCAAAACCATCGTTAACGATTCACGCCTGCTTTCAACCGTTATGATGGGCACCAACATCGTTCAGAGCTTCAGTTTTGAGCTAAGTACAGATGGTGTTCCTTTCTATCAAGGAACTGCGGTATTTGGGTACTTCAAAGGCGCGGCACTGAAAGATCAACTTGGCCTGGATAACGGTAAAGTCACCCACCCTTGGCATGTTGAGAACAATCGTACCCCAGATGTCACGATTGACTTGCTTGATAAAACCAGCCGTTACTTCAACTCACCAGTCTCTGCAACCGGTGTGAAACAGCCGCACTACCAGCTTGCTGGCGGTCGCTTGAACTTCATTGATACCGTGCAAATCACCAGTGATGGCGGTAAAGAAGGCTTAGGTTACTTATACGCTGAGCGCACTATCGACCCAAGTGATTGGTTCTTCCAGTTCCACTTCCATCAAGATCCAGTTATGCCAGGTTCATTAGGTGTTGAAGCGATTATTGAGTTAATGCAGACCTACGCCCTAAACAAAGATCTTGGTGCGGGTTTCCGCTCACCTAAATTTGGTCAAATCCAATCGGAAGTGAAATGGAAATACCGTGGTCAAATCAACCCACTGAACAAGCAAATGTCGCTCGATGTACACATCACAGCAATTAAAGATGAAGACGGTAAGCGCATTATTATTGGTGACGCAAACTTGAGTAAAGACGGCCTACGAATTTACGAAGTAAAAGACATCGCTATTTGTATCGAAGAAGCTTGAGTTAAGGATTAGAACATGACAATGCAAACAACCCTAAATAACGAAAAGCTTTCTCCTTGGCCATGGCAAGTTGAAGAAAGTGCTACTCAATTCAATACCGAAGCAATGGCTAAAGTATTAAAAGACCTGAGCCGTGGCTGCTACGTCATCAATCACCCAGAAAAAGGGCTTGGTGTAAGCCAAGAGGCAGAACTGACCTCTGGTGATAGCGCAAGCGCTAGCAGTACACACCCAGTCAGTGCATTTGCGCCAGCACTTGGCACACAAAGCCTTGGTGACAGTGATTTTTGTCGAGTGCATGGTGTTAAATACGCCTACTACGCTGGTGCGATGGCGAATGGCATTTCTTCTGAAGAATTAGTGATTGCACTGGGTCAAGCAGGTATTCTTTGTTCATTTGGCGCTGCGGGGCTCATTCCTTCACGTGTAGAGCAAGCGATCAACCGTATTCAAGCAGCACTGCCTAACGGCCCTTACGCGTTTAACTTGATCCACAGCCCAAGCGAACCAGCGCTTGAGCGCGGTAGTGTCGAGCTATTCCTAAAACATAAGGTACGTACTGTAGAAGCATCAGCTTTCTTAGGTTTAACACCACAAATTGTGCAATACCGCGCTGCAGGTTTAAGCCGCGATCAAAAAGGCGATATTGTTATTGCTAACAAAGTTATCGCCAAAGTCAGCCGTACCGAAGTAGCCAGCAAGTTCATGGAGCCTGCGCCTGCTAAAATGCTGCAAGGTTTGGTGGACGAAGGTCGAATTACACCAGAACAAATGGAACTAGCTCAACTCGTTCCAATGGCTGACGATATTACCGCTGAAGCGGATTCGGGTGGTCATACCGATAACCGCCCTCTGGTCACTTTGCTACCTACGATTTTAGCGTTGAAAGAAGAAATTCAAGCTAAACATCAATACAAAACGCCACTTCGTGTCGGTACTGGCGGTGGTGTTGGTACACCCGATGCAGCACTGGCAGCATTCAATATGGGCGCCGCTTATATTGTCACAGGTTCTGTCAACCAAGCATGTATTGAAGCAGGCGCGAGTGAGCATACGCGTAAACTGCTTTCGACCACAGAAATGGCCGACGTCACCATGGCACCCGCTGCCGACATGTTTGAAATGGGCGTTAAACTACAAGTCGTTAAACGCGGTACGCTCTTCCCTATGCGTGCCAATAAGCTTTATGACATTTATACACGCTACGATTCTATTGAAGCGATCCCTGCCGATGAGCGTCATAAGCTGGAAACCCAAGTTTTCCGCTCAACACTCGATGACATCTGGGCTGGCACCGTTGCGCACTTTAACGAGCGCGATCCGAAGCAAATTACGCGTGCCGAAGGCAACCCTAAACGTAAGATGGCATTGATTTTCCGTTGGTATCTTGGTCTTTCTAGCCGCTGGTCAAACACCGGTGAAGCGGGACGTGAAATGGACTATCAAATCTGGGCGGGTCCTGCTCTAGGTGCATTCAACGCATGGGCGAAAGGCAGCTACTTAGATGATTATAAAAAACGCCAAGCTGCTGATGTTGCAAAACATCTGATGCACGGCGCCGCTTATTTAGCTCGGATTAATCTGCTAGCTTCACAAGGCATTAAGCTACCAGCCGATGTTGCTCGTTGGAAGCCGATTGAAAAAATGATTTAACCGCTTCTTAAGTGCAAGCTTAATTAAATCAGCCTGAAATATTAAAGCCCAGAAACAATGATGTTTCTGGGCTTTTTGTTTGACCTTAGGGGGGCAGAAAAAGATCACGTTACAACCTAGGCTCTTCAGCGAAAAACTCGTAGAGGGATCGCTGTGCAAATGCGACTTCTAGCCCCTTATTTTGATCAGCCGCCCATTGTTGCACTTTAATATGAACAGTAAAGTTGCTTACACCTAGACTGAGCCTGAAATTAACTGGCTAAAAGATACCATTTCTTTTAATAGTGCTTATCCAGGTTAACGGAGCACTGTCTAGTGGCCCTGCGTAAAACTAGCAGACCGCGGTAAGAGCCCCTCAATATGTGTTAGGCTATAAACTGTCAACAACAAAAGATTGCCCTTTGCTTAAAATCTTTAGGCCTCTATCAGCTGAACTTATGTTGTAAAGACTCTCAATAAACTCTCGATTTAGTACTATTTTCAGCCCTTCTGTTGACTCTAGTTCAAAAGTTAATGTCTCTGAGTCTAAACTCGAAGTGGTTTCTGAAGCTTCATACGGCCCGACTTCCAGAGCAACCTTGGAAATGGCAGACAGTTCTTCAGTACACTGATTCCAGTGAAGTTCGCAATTTGTCCAAGTACTCGCAATGATTTTTTCAAGTGCTGGTTCAAGATCTTGTTCAGTCGCATAGGCGTAATATACAGGGTTCATTGCTTTTTTTGATATGTAAATTATTCCAGATATATCTTCGCTTTCATTACTCTTTAATAAAAATATACGCTCACCTGTTTCTTCAGAAAGTCTTAATCCTGAAACATACTGATTTGTTTTTTCTAATACGGATGAGAGTTTTTTAGCTATATCATGAGAAAAGTATACTGGTTGATTACTTGACTGAACTAGAGTAATGATCAACCTCTTATTTATTCTATTCTCCTCTGCATTTGAATATGTTTTGTATCCTGTAGCTATCGATGTTAAAACTGCTAAAGCAATTATCGTGAGTTTAGTTCCACTACTAGGATTCGAGAATGTTCCCAGCACAGCCATGGAAAGGGTAATAGTGATTAATATGAATTCTACAGTAAAGTCCATTTTGCCTCCTTTAGCCTAATGCTAAGCGCTTACGAATCCCCACAAAATACCTTTGTAGTTCAATAAGTAGACACGCACCTTACCTTCTGAACTAATGAATTTACCACAAACTTAAAAATTGAAAGCAAGATGCGTGATATTCAAATACTAGACGAGTCGCTTGAAATCAATGCCCTAACATGCACAAAAAGAGACTCAAATCACTCATGGATTCGGTGCAAGTATTGCTTAACAATGATGCACTTACACTAACCTTACTTGGCCGTTCGCTGTCATCAGTTTTGTTTGGTTAATCCACAGCCCATTGACTTAGTCGATTGGGCTGATATTCGTGAATATGAACGGCTCATGGAACTCAGAGCGTCCGTTGCCGTAGACGGTCGACCCGTGAAACTATTTGAGCAAACTTTCACCTTTAAAAACTGTAACTCTCCGCGCAGTCACCAGCAATTTCTCGAGAAATTCAAAGCCGTTTTACCGTCGTATATCATCCCTATTATCGTCACCGATGCAGGCTTTCGTAACACCTTGTTTCGACAAGTTGAAGACTTAGGGTGGTGTTACTTAGGCAGAGTTCGTGGTGATGTAAATGTTTTTTACAAGAAGCAATGGATGCACATTAAGGCGTTATTTGATAAAGCAAATAGCAAAGCTAAATAACTAGGATTCTCACAACTCGCTAAACGAAAACCATTACTTTGCCATCTTCATCTCTATAAAAAACAAACACCAACAAAACGTAAAGATCGCCCAAAAAGTCGAGTGTACTTCTCTGCCCAAGCTGTCCATCGAAAATCAGCAATTGAGCCTTGGTTACTGGCTACCAATATCCCAACAAATATCTTTTCAGCCCGGTGTATCGTCAGGCTATACACCAAGCGAATGCAAATCTAAGAAACGTTCCGAGACTTAAAAAGCCCACAATATGGTTTTGGCTTACGTCAAAGCCGGACTCATGACCCTAAGCGATTCGACATCCTACTTCTCATCGGTTTACTCGCCTTTATAGTCTATTGGTGGTTTAGGATAATTGCTGTGCACAACGGCTGGCACCGTCATTTTCAGGCTAATTCAATAAAAAATCGCCGATTTCTATCATTCGTTAGATTAGGAAAAGAAGTCTTTGGACGGCTTGAATATCACGTCAACGAATCAGCAATATGTTGGGCACAGCAGCCCCTTACTCTCATGGCGAGAAGCAGCTATTGTGCATAAATTATGTGGGGATCCGCCAGCGCCTGCAATAAGGTGTACCCCACTGAACCAACCAAGCGCACCGACTCCACACCAAAAATGCGCAGTAAAAGCGTCAACTTGATGTTCTTGTTATGAAATTTGACGCCATACTGAAGTTGACGTTGGATATCCGTTATCATCCTTAGTTCGTACGTCACTCTGTACTTCAACGATTCTAAGAGATAATTCGTTACGCTTAAGCAGCTTTCCAAACTGAGCATTAAAAGAGTAATATGCAGGTGTATCTTTATTCGAATAAAAACCACCTGAATAATCCCTTATGACTTCAGCTGTCATAAACTCTTTTTCGTTATACGACTCAATTATTTTTTGAATTCTCTCCAAACTCACTTCGATGTTTTCTTTCATTATTTATCCTTAATTTCATAACGTATGACATGGACTCCCCCTCATCAGGCTCGCCACACTTGATTAGTCTAACTACTGCCCTTGGAGACCACCATGTCACAATCAATTTATGGTATTGATTTAGCCAAACATTCGTTCAGTATCCACGGTGAAGATCACCAAGGCAAGGTGCTGATCCATAAAACAATAACCCGATCGAAAGTCCTTTCTAGTTTTGCCAATATCCCACCGGCTATCGTCGTGATGGAAGCCTGCGGTGCTGTCACCAGAGAACAAGCAATCCTTTTCCTGCACCGAGCACGTGAGAATTGGATACACGAACGTACAGCCCTACTTAATCAAATTCGCGCTATCCTCGCGACCAACCTTCTAACTTCAGAATACGAAACACTTTAGGACTACCATAACGTCCTGACTTCGTTCGAATATACGCCGAATATCATGAAGAAAATGAGCGTCAGATCGTACTCTTGCACTCAGCTTTCTTCGTAACCATTGGTAGAAACCGCTACGAGAAACATTCAGATATTTGCAGAGCTTTTTCACAGAATGAAGCTTGCTATAACACTTTATGAATCCGAACCTTTCCGCCTTTGTTCCGCTTGATAACGTTGCCACTTTTTTAAAATATCATTTTCTTCTTCAAGCTCAGCTATTCGTTGCTTCAGGCTTTCAAGTTCGTCATTCTGCTTTAGCTTTTTTGGCTTAGCCAGATCCTTACTCTTTACCATATGTCTCACCTCATCCTTGTATGCTTTTCTCCAGTTCGAAAGCATGAATGGATGAATATCTAATGACTCAGCTACTGACTTAACCGTCCGGCGAATATCAAAGCTCCATTGCACCGCTTTTAACTTAAATTCTACTGAATATTGCGGTGTTTTCTTTCCCGTTTTATATGCAGGCATAACAATCTCCTGATTGGTTATACGTGTCCACTAAAACGGGTGAAGTCTACAGTCAGGTTGAAGCGATTGTTATGTGTGTTTTTTCATGATTGCCTTTGTTGCCACCTTTAAAGGATTCAACAGCTCTTTTAGATTCTTTGTACTAGTTTGATATGTTGCATAGGAGCTCTTAGGATGGGTGTAATTCCCCTGAACTTTTTCGACATCTTGATGTGCTTTCAGTATTATTTTTTGACCGTCACCTGACTCGAAGGTGATTTCGGGAAAATACAATACGCATAGCATTTCCAGTTTATCCGCGATTTCCGCACTTTCTGCCATTTTGTCTAATGTAGTTTGGTCAGCTATAGACGAGTTAAAAAGCCTAGACAAAATATCCAATGAAATCCGTTCATAAGCATATATTGTCGTAAGAAGCTCTTCCACTTTCGTGATGAACAACTCTTTTCTTGCTCTTCTGGAAATAAACCACTGATTCAAAAGCAAGATCAAGACAGCAAGAACTACAGAAACCACTATCGAAAACAGTTTTGCTTGCTCTGATGAAGTCGAAAATGTCTCTACAAACCAATTATACATTTACCTACCACTACTAATACTCTCTCGCTTTAAGAAGACTGATGCACCATACACATAACGCTTGGCATAAGGTGCGCCAACGCTGAACTTACAAAACCAAATACACTCCACACCAAAACCGCCGAAGTCCAAAGTCATCTTGATGCCTTTGTTATGTGTTATTTTCCGCTTGAGCTATGCTTTCTACGAACTTGAAATTTGATTTAACTAGCCCTTCAAGGGGACTGTAATCAGAAATATAGATGATTTCGCCATTCTCTCTTTTTGATCTAAAAAATGCTTCCCAATGATCATATTGCTTTGACAATTTCTGATACTGACTACCGTAAAGGTCTTCATGACGTTGATAGAAGCTAACTATCGTCCCCATGTTTGCAAGAACTTTTCCGTAACTTTGTAGGCCATAGAGATCTACTGAATTAGCAACTATTATTGCATCGGCTACGACATAACGAGTTTTCTCTTGTTCAATTTGAGCATGAAATTTTTGTTTTTCAGCCAACAGTTCAAAATCGTAAGCTTTTTGCTTTCGTTTGTCCCAAACAACGACAGCTGCACCAGCAAAGAATAGTGAACCAACTAAAATCCAAACTTTATGTTTGATGTTCTCTTTGAAGAACGCAATTAAAGTTACGATTGCTGATGCTAAACCAAGAACTGGCCCAATAAACTCTAAAATTAGTTCCACTTAAACTCCAATATCGCCTAAAACACATAACAGCTTTATATCTTGAAAATTTCAACATATCATTTCTACATTATCTCACACACGCTAACCTAACGCACTGTTATCCATAGGGTATTTATGTGAAGCAATAGTGATATGTTGGAAAAATCCACATATCACTTTCTCCATTATCAACCGTAGTGACACCGCCACTCTATATCTAAAGCAGTTTCAGTAACTGTTGATTAAACAGATCAGGTAAGTGCCATTTACTGGTGTTTTCATTAATTACTTTCATTAAGCCAGAAACAGTTTTACAGCAAGGGATTTGCGAGGCGTCAAACAGTGCGACGACCGATAGCAGGTAGGCATAATAGTCCTGCTCTTTTGTCGCCACTGTAAATTGGCTAGGGTGAATATAAGATGGACTAAATTGCTGGAAGCCACGTTCTTGCCACGGTTCCCCTACCCTTCGCATATTAGAAAAGTCTATTAGGCTGGCGATATTGCCTGTACCAAAAATCATATTGCCCGGCTTGATGTCACCATGAACCAAATCATGACGGTGGATAGCTTGAATATGATCCAAAGCCGATTCCAGATATATAGCTAAGCGGTAACTAGATTCTGGTTTAAGCTGATTTGGGATTTGAGGAGTGTTTTTTTGACAATCCGGGGAGGCTTTATCTTGGCCTAAGGATTGCTCTAGCTGTGATCGTAACCATTGGCTGGCCGAGAGCCCAGCTAGGTAATTCGTGAAAAGGAAACTTTGCTGGCCATTTTTAGAGAAGTTAATACATTTACTATTAGCCAATTCCAAAGTATTAAGGCGATTCAACCATAGTGCCTCTCGTTGAAGCAAATAAGCTTCTGCTGGGGTTTCACCGTATTTCACTTTTAGTGTTTGCTCGCCTTCTCGTATCAGCAGGCAACGATTACCAAGTACCTCCCACTGAGCCGCTTCAATACCTAACTCTATATCAGCGACTGACAGCAGTGATTTCAACCTAGCTAAATGCTTATCATCGCCAGGCTTATACACACAAGGCTGTGTTGAAGCCTTGTGTGTATAAGCCTTTCGTTTAAGGTAGGCACAAGCACGCTCTATCATAGCTTTTCCGGCAGTTTGAGCTGGGCAAAGAATCGTGGTGAGAATGGCTGTTCACGGCCATTAGACATGACCACCAAATTCACATAACTGCTGTCTGCCAAATACTGCCACGCCACATCATAGCTGCCGGCCATATTGCTGCTTTGCATTTTGTCGGCTAGCCTAAACCAACTCCAGACCCCTGTCAGCTTTTCTCTGGTATCTGCACCAACGTTATCAGTAGTCACGATTGAGATGTCGCTGCTGATGTTATTCGTAATAGGCCATGACTGCTTGCGCCACAGTATTGGCCCATTTCTATATTCAAACAACTTAACACCCGATTCGATGGAAAAACTTGTCAATGCAGGCGACATTTTCTGAGCTTTAAGCATAAATTCAAAGCCTAATTGCCCGTCAGAGAAAATGCCGTTCTGAAGTCGTAAAACTGACTGTTCAAAAGCCCGGTAATCCTTTGAGATAATCATATCTTGATGAGCGATAAAGCCTTTAATGACGGTTTCACCAAAACTGCCTTTATCAAAATAACTGCCGTACTTAACCGAGAAACTATCGAATAACCCACCTTGTTTGAAAAAATCCTCGAAATCGTCGGTAGAAGCATCAAACATGGATTGCTTATCAAACGGGTAATGCCCTTCAAGCTGGCGATGATAAACCGCATACAACTGTTGCCAATCCGTATTGATATAATCCCTTGTTTCCTCGAGTGCAAGTTGGTTAATGGTCAATGCCTGCCCCCTTAACATCGCGGGTAAGAGAGGGTCTTTGTAGGCATTCGCCAATTGGTACTGCTGAGCTACCGGCGTACTGGTATCAACATTTTTCAATTGCTCGATAAAGTACTCACCACGGGTTCTGGCCTGCGTAGACTGCCCTACCCACTCCAACGTTCCACGTAACTGCTTCATGGCGACATCCAGCTGGCTTTGACCTGAATCTCCTACCACTACCAATTGATTAAGAGATGAAAATGGTGCTGCAATCAATGTGGCAACCCGCTCGATAGTATCGCTGCGAAGCGCTGTGGGAGGAGCTTGGTTCTCTTTTTCTTGCTTGGCTAATTCTTTAGAAATACTGACTAAATTAGTATTTTTCTCAATCACCCGATATAGCTGCACTAATGGTGAATATAGCGGATCGGTGGCAAGTTCTAGTTGAATGGTACTTTCACCCCATGTGCCCACCGCAACCCATGAAATGTTTGCAGTCAGTGCCTGCCAATATTGGATGTAATCATTGGTGTACCGCTCTCGTAGTTGTCGGTTTATGCGGTTCATCTCAGCCTCACCGCTGATACGCCCCATTACGCCCTCATAGGCGCGGGTCGCCTCTGATGCTAGCTGCAAACCAGTTTCATTGGTTAGCTCTTCAAACCCCTCACGGGTGAACAAATACGGAATGAGATAACCGCTAAAATCGGTGGAAAAACGGAACACTGAGGTATAGGATGGCGCAAGCTGGGTTCTCAGGTCGACCCGGCGGGAAAAATTAGGGTGCTGCAAAATGTGTTGGTATAACAACTCGCTCATGTCGTTCCGTGACAGCGAGGCGCGAACCAAAGTCAGCAGTTCTTCGTTTGATTCTGGCGGTATAGCCCCACTTTGCAATACGTCTTTAGCCAAAAGCTCAAAGCGCTCAAGTAACTCGACGTCACCTTCACCCTCTTCTTTCAACGCCGCAATGTAGTAATTCACCAGTGAATCGACATCTTGGCGGTTCGGGTTATACAGCAGTTGGTGGTAGTTAAGCAGCTCCAGTGTTTTGACCTTGTCATCTAGCGAGTTGTAAACAAACATATCTTTAAGGATGTAATCTCGCATGACCACCAGCAGCACGCGATTGAGCTCTTGATAATAAGCTGATGTGACATAGGGTTGGATACTCGAATCCGGCAGCCAATGAGACGGACTATACCAAGCCAACTCCTTGTGCTGATACAGCTGGTTTATCTGGCGAAGTTCATACAGGCTAAAAATGGGTGACGAAAGGTCGTCCGGTATAATGACATCATTCTTTAAGTTTGATTTATATCGTTCCAATAAGGCCAACGCTTGGTTATCAACTGCTTGCTGATTGTCATAATGGGATTTGAGCATCCAGACAAAGCTAGAAAACAACAATACCAAGCAACCCAGTGTAGCAACCCGAGAAAAACGATAACGCCACTCTTTGGTGCTCTGCACCCCCACCAAACCGGCCTCTTTGACTATGTACTTATGAAAAAGCGTCTTACTGAACAAGCTCAGACTAGGCTTATTGGCTTGCGCGGTATTTAGTACATCAAAGCCTAGCTCTGAAGCATTCAAATAAGTAAGAACATCCGTCGCACTGTTATCCCCCCCTGCATTAAAAATAAAGTAGCCCCTGAAATTCAGCGCCACATCATCGTATTGATGCTGATTGAAGGTAGATGCCAAAAAGTCTTCGATATCAAAGCGGACTGCTGACAATTGGTAGATCCCTGAAACCGTTGATTCACGATAGTCATCATTTAGCTGCTGTTTCAACGCTTCTGACACTGTCACTGACAGCCGCTTGATTAATTCATCAAAGGTCGAGTCGAACCAGGTTTTTTCATAGCGGCAAAATTTATCAGATTTACCCGGTTGTGATATTGGGGTTAGCGCTCCCAAAGGTTGCTCCCGTTCTAGCTCAGGAAGCGTGGCAAACAACTCACAACAATCTTTGATGCCTGACAAATGGGAAAACAGGCAGTATGTGGGAACGGATAACCCCGTCCGATTATTAATATCCGCGAGATAGCTTCGGTATGTCTGGCTGGTTGCGTTGCTTGCCATTTCATCGCTTTGAACCAGCGTCTTCAGGTTCAGTGTACATAACACGCCATTTACCGCTTGGCGGTCACGCTTTTTGAGCAGTAGGCCAAACAAAACATCAAGCTGCTCTTTGATTAATTCTTGAGGATGGCTGATATCAATTGAAATCAATACGGCATCGTCTGCGCCCCAGAAAGACAATGGGCTATTGCCGTCAACAGGCATATCAGAAAGCTTGTTTGATGGCATATTCGAATAGAAATTTGAAGATTCAACCGGTTCGAATCCAGTCTGGCGCAAAAAGACAGTATCTTCGCTAATATCCTGTGTTAAATGCAGATACCAAGGCAATCGGTATGGATTGGTGTTATTGGCTGTGTGACTATTCCAGATAACCGTAAAACGGCTCTTTATCGACTGCACCACGTTTGCCTGCCGTTGCCTTTCATCCTCATCTATGACAGGTTTGGGGCGGCGAAATATAGCGTAACTCCCCCAACTGATTAAACCCATCACGACGATAAGCGCCAAGACTTCGAGCGCCAATGCCCACAAAGGGACCAAGGTGTACCAACCCAACAGGTACAACCCAAGGCATGTAATGCCAGCAACCATCAAGGCCAGCAACACGGATAACACTATCGCTTTGCTTTTTCCCATGACTTACCCTTTCTAACGCTTTTCGCTATAAATAAACGCATCGGCTATTCCTTGCTGATTGGCAGTCGCTAGCGTCTGTACCGCATTCTCTTTGTTGTTTGCAATACTGAGTAGGCGGTATTTACCCTGCCACTCATCAATGACCGTATTGGGGATCGCTTGGTCATATTGGCCTTGGAAACGTTCAATGTTTGACCTTGAATTAAAAGTAGCAAGCTGGACAACCCAAATGCGTAAAGTATCATCAACTGAGCCCATTGTCGGCGAACTTGCAGCCTTTTGAATAGAAACAGCATTTGGTTGACGGTTAATGTCGGCGGGTGTACTAACGTAGGTATACTCGTTATCTTGCGTACTCTCTACCTTATACAAATCATCGGTAAACGCTGTCAGTTGGCTAAAAGCTTGTGCTTTATTTGGCTTTTGTGAGTCATACCAATATTGCAATCCGCCCCAAAGCACAGCAGCAAGCGCTGTTAAACAGAGCGAGAATCGCATCACGTTAATCGGTTTTTGTGGACGTTTTGCCAATTTCACCCGATCTTCTTCAATTGCAAGACTGGGGATCCGATCCGAAAACGAGTAGCTTCGTTTTTTAGCAAAGACGGCTTCATCTAAGCGTTGCAATAAAATAGCCACTTGTTCCTGCCCTTCTCCCCGGTATCGCCCCTTGAAGCCGACTTTGAGTAAAATAAAGATGAGCTCTAACAAATCCGCCAGCAATACCGGCTGTAACAGTGCGCGCTCGGCAACGACATAGAACTGTTCACCGCCGTTTTTGATGCCGAACAACTCACTAACCAACATCTGGTTTTCCCAACCGACCGTTTCACCCCAGGAAGAATGGACGATCTGTTCGTCTATCATTGCCGCCAGTAAAAAGCAGGTTTTATCGGCTACCGAAGGGGGATATTCCAGCTTGGCTACCTTGTATTTCAACTCAGTAATGGATTGTTTGAGCCCGGCTCTAAAAACAAAAAGGTCATCGGGACACTGCATTCTTTTCACTGTCACCGCATAAGAAAGAAGATCGGAGCAGACGTTTAGCAAGTGATTATCGAAAGGCTGGCCATTTTGAAGGGCCAATAAGTACCGCGTTTTATTTTTCAATTCATTGGCATGTGACAATGGTGCCCCTTGAGGCATTTGATCACTTTCCACATTCTGTGAATTCAATCCTGCTGTGCTACTCGCCGACGCGCTGCCCTTCGGTTTGCCTGTTTCTGCAGAAGTAATGGTTACAGTCACTTCATCTAACAAATCATCCATAAACTACCCCAGCGCATAAAGCTTGATAGTCAGTTCCGGAATCCTGCTATCTACATGCAGCGCAACCGGTTCTCTTTTTGATTTAAGCATCTGCCAGTAGTCGTGAGAAACATCAATCTCAAAGTATGCAACATCCGATTGCGCCTTTAGCTCAGTTGGCGCGACAGGGAGCACACTGACATTGACCCCTGACTGACCGTTGCGAACCAGTTCAACAATTTGGCTCAGTCCGCTGAGTGTGCAACAGCTCGGGAACGTCTGGTTAAGCTCGGCAGTGCCAAAGGGAGACTGCACTGATAAGACGAAACGCTTACCTTCAAGTTGGTTAAGGTTAGGAATGGAGAGCCTGAGAAGGCGGCGTTTTTCAAACAGGCCAGTATCCCAATCAAACTCAGTGACATTGTCACTTTGCACCATTGAGAGCTTTTCCCGTAGCTCTGCAAAAAGGCCGGCAAAGCTATTCACCAAGTTTTCCCGGGACAATGGCTTGGGTGGCTCCGCCATTGCAGGAGTAAAACTGTCTAACTCGGCAGAAAATGAGACTAAGCCTTCATATAGTTCTTCAATGCGTGTTTCAGGTTGCTCCAGTTTCAAATGTAACCATGGCATCCAACGGTTCAGGGTTTGTAACCACAAAAACTCACGCATTAAGCTCAGGTCGCTTTTGGTTTTCTGGCCTACCCCAATCCGCTGCACGACATCCATGGATCTTACCTGGCTTAGAATGTAGAGCTCTTTAACCCGCTCTTTAAGCAAGGAAGATGCTCCGAAATGTAAACAGGCCGGAATAAAGCCTTTATCCAGCACTACTTCACCGTTTTCCTGACGTTCGAGTACTTTAGCGACAGGAAGCAATGCGAGTCCGGTAACATCTTCACCTTCGATAACAAGGCGTATATTGGGCTCAGCTAACTGGGCATCAATCGCGCTTTGCCCCGAATCACTGACATCAAACAGGTTACAGTGTGAGACCGCATAACGACGCTGTTCAGAGGCTTCGCCATATTCATTCTCACCTTCCACCGATAGCGGCAACGCCAGATATATACGTTGATTCAAGGTGCCTTCAGGTACTTCAAGCAGTAGCTCTTTAGCACAGTCGAACAAAGTGCCATCAGGAAAAATACCGCTACTCTTCACCACGCCGAATTTGCCGAGTTTGAGATAATTGGGCTCAATATCCAGCACAGTTACCCCAAAACACTGCCCGCCGGTAGTGACTGACATGTATTTTTGAATATATTGTGTGGTATGGCGATCTTGCTGCTGAAAATGTTGTGGGGCAATAAACATCCCCTCTTTCCATACAACTTTATTTTGACGTTTCAACAGTAATACTCCTTAAAACACATTCCACCAGGAATCTTCAACTGGCTGAGAAACTTCCACTTTGTTACTTGAAATTCGAATAACAAGCGGTGTCTTTTCCGGATCTTCCACAATAGCGGTATAAGCTTTGGGGGTTGCCGATTCATAGTTTGAAAACTCAGCTAAAACACCGATGAACTTGGCTTGTTGTTGCAAATCGAGCTGAAAGGTTCTCTGTTCACCGGGGATCACCGCCGGCATCACCGTGATGTCGACTAATGAATCAGACAGCACGGATTTATCCGACTCATACAAGGCGATAAAGTCTGATTTCTGAAAACTCCCCACATCGGCTAACTGGTATATCCGGACAATAACCGGGCGGGACTGACCATCATCAAACACGTTAAGCTCTTTGGATGCAGCAAGATCAACAGACAGGGTCATGGTCGGAACAAAAGCGGCATTGTTACTACTGTTGCTACAGCCTGCCACCATTGCGAGTAACCCCAAACCATACAGCCCCGAACCAAACAGCAGTGCTTTTGAATTACTGGTATTAACTGATTTCATCATCTCTTCTCACTTAACTCTTCAAATAAGATGGATGAAAACAAGCGGTAATACTCTCGTCGCTCTTGCTTGCGGTTAAATTGCTTCTTATATAGCGCCCAATATTTCTTCTCTTTACTGCCCCAACCGGTTATGTAGTCATCAAACTCATCTTCAAGCTGTGTGGGTTGGAAACTCTCTAAAAAGCGTTCAAGCGTAGCCTCAATGGACTCGACAAGCCTTTCTCGATCTATAGACGCGGATAAGCTGCGCTCTTGCTGGGCAATAATGGTATTCAACCGTTCAATGCTATTCTGCAGTCCTTCGGCGTGATGATTTTCCGCTATCGTCACCGCCTTACTGCCTGAAAGAATAGGCTCGGCGTCATCATCAAACATGACAACATCATCAACACGTTCAGGCTTAAGTTGCTCATGCCAGTTATCGGTATCATCAAATGGGTCATGGCCAAACACATCATCCAAGACATTCTCTGGAGAAAACTCACTGGCCGCGGATTTCGAGGCCTGTTTTACACTCGCCGTTTTTTCTGCGATGACACCTGAAGCCGATCCTACGGGTTGGTTCAATACGAACTCTTGGAAATCGTCGCTCGTTATACTGCTGTGACTAAATGGATTAGAGCTAGATTCAAGATCAGCTTGAGGAGACTTTTGTGTGTTGCCGTCATCAAATAGCGCATCAATATCACTGACTAATAAAGTGTAATCACCAAGCTTTAATTTATCCCCATCCGATATTTTCTGGTGTGCGCCTTCTCCTAGTCGTACTCCATTAACAAAGACGCCATTGGTACTACGGTCTACAACTTCGAACCCTCCAGCCGTATGAGGACGTAGTTCGGCATGAACCCGTGACAATGTTCGGTTAAAATCAGGGAGCTGAACCGTACACTCGTAAGAGCGCCCAACCGTTCCCCCGGTAGCTGGTAGAGATATCTGGCGGCTCGGTATCTGCTCGTTCTCTGGTGTTTCTATTAATTGAAAACTAATAGTCATGGCCTTCTTCCCTGTTAATATTCACTGGCACCGCGCCATGGCAAGATTGAAACGCTTTAAAAATGATGGTTGCTGGGCAAGAAAACCTTTGGAAAAGTGCACCATCAAATCTTGTTTTTTTGTTCTGATTTTCTTGAAGTAATCCTGTGGTATACCCGCCTTTTGCATCGCCTCTTCAAACACCAACTCATACTCATAGGCCACATCCAATTCGCCCTGCCACAACATTTGCAACAACGCGTCGGCATCACGGGGTTTTTTGATGACGTTATAGCCTTCCCGCTTGAGCGAAAGCCATTTGTTGGTGTTGTACTTAACGCCGTATCTCAAACTGTATTTGGCTGTTTCATCATCAAGGCTTTCTCTGACTGCTGGACTGACAAACCAAGCAAGGTTTTCAGAAACAATGGGGTCCGAAGGCTGTGCGTAAGAAGCGCGGTTAGCGTTGGCCGACCCTGAAAAGAATCCATGTACTTTGCCCGTTTCAACCAATAGCTGCGCTTTATCCCAGCGCATCATCCTGATTTCATAGGGCTGGCCCATGTTGCGAAAAGTACACTTAACCCGGTCTACCGCAACACCTCCGATAACACCTTCGCTATCCACTGTTTGATAAGGTGACCAGTTCTGGGTAGCCAAAACGACCCGATCTACCGCCAATGCGGTAGAGCAGACCAGACATAAGCCGATGCCGACGATTCCCTTCAACGCCTGAATCCCTTTCAACATTTAGGCTCCTATTCAACAAACATAACCACACACTTACCAACACACGCTTCAGATAGATTTTCAGCCCCTAGTTTATTGTTAGCACCAACTGCCCAGTTTTACTCTCTGCACTGACGGTGATCTGCTCAATGGGCAAACAATCACTTAACCGTTGAATACATTCAACAGCTAAACGAGGCATCAACGAGCGGTTAATAATCTGTTCAATGGCCCTCCCACCCGTTGTCGGATCAGAATTACGTGACACCACAAAATCAATGAAGGCTTGATCCCATTCAAAGCTCGCTTGATATTTTTCCTTCACCTTATTAGCAATTCGGTTGAGGCTAATTTCGGCGATCTTGCCAAGTTCTTCATGATTAAGTGGGTAATAAGGCACAATTGAGGTTCGGCCGAGGAAAGCGGGTTTGAAGTATTGCTGAAGTGCTGGACGGATTTGTTCGACAAGTTCATCAGTCTTTGGACGCACTTCACTGTGCTCGCAGATATCACAAATCGCTTGATCCGCTGCATTGGAAGTCATGATGATAATCGTATGCTTGAAATCAATCATGCGCCCTTCGCTGTCCTTGATATAACCCTTATCAAAAACTTGATAAAACAGGTCATGAACACCGGGATGAGCCTTTTCCATTTCATCGAGCAGTAGAACAGTATATGGGTTACGCCTGATGGCCTCGGTAAGCACACCACCTTCGCCGTAGCCAACGTAGCCTGCTGGCGAACCAAGCAACATCGAAACCTTATGCTCTTCTTTGAACTCGGTCATGTTGATTACCGTGAGGTTGTTATCACCACCGAACACCTTATCAGCAAGCGCCATGGCAGTTTCTGTTTTGCCTACGCCGCTTGGCCCGCACATCAAGAAAACCCCGACGGGTTTGCGGTTGTCTGTCAGTCCAGCCCGTGAAATGCGGATGCTTTTAGCTAACTCAGTAATAGCGACATCTTGCCCAATAACACGCTGATGGAGAGCATCTTCTAAGGAAAGTAGCTCAGCCACTTCTTCTTTTACCATGCTCCCAGCAGGGATCCCTGTCCAAGCTGAAATCACTTCAGCAATCACTTGCTGATCAACCATGGCAAAAACCATTGGCTCATCACCTTGCAAGCAGTCAAGCTCTGCCAACTTGTTCTGTAGGGTAACCTGACGCTCTTGCAATGCGACTTCGTTTAACTCGCCACTAGCATGGCTGGTTTCTAACAGTTCAGTGAGTTCACTTATCTCAGCTACTAAGGCCTTTTCATGTTCCCACCTTGCAGTCAGGCCCTTTAGCTCCTCGCGCTTGGCTGCCAACGTTTCGCGTAACGGATCCCTGTCTTCAGCCAAGGCGATTAATACCGTATCTTCGACATCACAGGCCTCCAGCTCATTATTCAAATAGCGCAGTTGCTGCTCGAGGTGTTCTATTTTCTCCGGCTTAGCCCCCTGTGTCAGGGCAATCCGAGCGCAGGCGGTATCCAGTAAGCTGATTGCCTTATCCGGCAACTGACGAGCCGGTAAATACCTCACCGAAAGGGAAACCGCCGCATCGAGCGCATCTTCGCGAATAAAGACACCGTGGTGTTTGCGCAATGAGGCAGCAACGCCACGCAACATTTGCAGCGCATCGTTTTCAGAGGGCTCTTCAACTTTGACGACCTGAAAGCGGCGGGTCAAAGCTGGATCTTTCTCGAAATACTTCTTGTATTCCGCCCATGTCGTCGCCGCTATAGAGCGGAACTCCCCCCTTGCCAAAGCTGGCTTAAGCAGATTGGCCGCATCATTTTGCCCTGCGGCACCACCAGCGCCAATCAAGGTATGCGCTTCATCAATAAAGACGATAATCGGAATATCGGCGCTTTTAACCTCATTAATCACATCTTTTAGCCGATTTTCGAACTCACCTTTAATACTGGCTCCGGCTTGCAACAGTCCTAAGTCAAGTGAGCATATCTCTACCCCTTGCAGCACTGGCGGCACATCGCCATTAACGATCCGTAAGGCAAGCCCTTCAACAACTGCCGTTTTACCTACGCCAGGCTCACCGACTAAAATGGGGTTGTTCTGACGTTTACGGCAAAGAATATCGATGGTGTAACGCACTTCGCTGTTGCGCCCTGAAATGGGGTCGATATTCCCATCTCTGGCTTGCTGCGTAAGGTTAACGGTATATTTATCCAGAGCACCGCCAACGGCAGGACTTACGCCAATGTTATCTGCTTGAGTATTAGCAACCGATGCACCTGCCGGTATAGACGCAGCATTGGCACTTGAAGCCAAGCTTAACTGGGCAATTTGACCAGATAATGCCTCCAATGAAATATCTTTCAGGCTTTCGAGCGCCAACCTTTTTACACCAAAGTTGTCCGATTGCTGTAATACCAGTAGCAAATGAAGGCTGGTGATATAGCTGTGACCGAAATTAACAGAGGCCTGCAACCATGCCTCTTCCATCAATTCACTCAGGGCACGGCTTATGGTTGGTTGTCCGTTAGACCCTTTAACCAAGCGCTCTACACGAATAGATAGTTCATTATTGAGCGCACTTGGGTCTACCTTCTGACGTTGAAGGTAGGACAATAGCTGCTCATCTTTTTCCACCAAAATCTGTACTAGCCAGTGCTCAACTTCAATCGCTGGCACTGTCTGCTCCATTGCGGCGGCTGCAGACTGTTCCAGTGCTGCCTTTAGCTCAGGAGTAAGCTTCCCTACTAGGTTACCCAGTTTTACCTGTGTCATACGTTGTTCTCCGGCAGTAGTAAGATTTTGCGAAAATGACGGCTATTCCTTTCTGGTGCGAGGCAATTGGCTTCTCCAAGCCGAACGCTTTTATTGCCGAGAGAAAGGGTTGGCGAATCAATAAATTCCCGCTTCACATACAAATAGATTTTGGGTTCGGTATTGTCTTTAAGATAAGCGCGTACCAGCTGCTTCATGGCTAATGCCAGATGGGTGTTTCTAAGCAGGCTCAGGTACTCAACTTTCGTTTGGGGTGTAATATAGATTTCTATGGTTTTAAAAGCCTGTTCGCCCTTTGAACCCAGTACGACACCCTGCCCCAACTTATGGTTTTGCCCTAGCTGGCAACCAATTTTTGTTTGATGAGCAGGTCGAATACGATACAGCGCCGAGGGTAAGACGTAAGGCGTAATAGACAATGAAAAGTAGTTACAAAGTAGACGTTTAAGTCCAGATAAACTGCGGCTTTTGTTCGACAACGCCAAACCGTACCGCAACGTACCTTGGTTATTGCTTGGGTTATTGCCTTGGTTACTGCTTTGTTCATTGCTTTTATCGTTGCCATGGCGACTAAGTGGCTCGCCGTCATTTCTGGGCATTTGCGGCAAAGCAAACATATTCGCCATAGCGGCTTGCTGGCTTAACCGAGCCGATGGCTGAGTGTGTATCGATTCTTTCTCATCGCGCAACAACAGGTTTCCTGCGCTTTCGAGGCTGGCTCTCAGTTCAAAGTAGCGCTGGTTAAACACATCAAGAAAGGCATGTAGTGCCGTGTCATCCTGATGAAGACTATTGAGCATTTCGGCATACAAATAATCGGGAATAACCCCCTTGCAGCCTGATAAGGCCTCTAAGCCCAGACTCAGTTTTACCTCATCACTGTTCTTTTCAATACCGGTTACGGCCGGTGGCAGCCCCTTTGGCATGGGATCGGCGGTTAGTCGCAACCTCTGTCCTGTCTCTGCACTTATCGTGTTGAGGATACGGATAGCCTGAATGAAGTCGAATTGTTGTGGCTGAGACAGCAAACGGGACACTACAGACATAATTGGCTCCCGTGACACTTGTCGAAGTCGAGCCCAGGCTCATCACTGCCAAAGCGTTGTATCGAGACCTGAATAAAGCGGTCGAAGCTACAGAACTGCTTAAAGAAGGCATTGAGCACTTCGCCAACGACGGCAAATTCCGAATCCAACAGCTCATTGTCCAGTAGCAAGGTAACAGCGGTACCCGACGAAAATATGCTCTGCCCTCCAATGGTGACAGGTGCAACAAGGTGGCTATACGATACTTTTTTAATGGCATCGGCAACGCTGCAAAGCACACTGTTACAGCACAACCTCACCGCATCCTGCAAGGCTCTGGTCGGTTCATCAACTTGCACCAAACTTGAAAAATTGGCATTGAGCAAGGCAATAAACCGCCAGCTTAACGTGTTGTCTAGTGAGGGATACTGGGGCGCTGTTGGTGTTTTTAAAACCCGTACCGTACCGGGAAGGTCCACCGCGGCAAGTGATTCGGCTTCACTAAAGCTTGGGATCAAGCAAGGTAGGCGGCCATTGCAGACATTCAGCAATAATGACAATACGATGTCTTCTTTATCTTGGTGTAGTTCGGTATCGCTTATTGATATTTTGGTCTGGCGTCGGCCCTTTTCATCCCATTGCTGGCGAGCCTGCCACTTGGGACGATCCTGCTCCAGCCAATATCCGCCTTCGTATACCGGCTTAAGCAGTATGTCTCCTGTTGGTAATACTTCATTCACCGTTTCAACAGAGACAACCGTCAGTTCGCTATCATTATCCACTTCAGCAATCACCGGCATGGCAAGCTTGCTAAAGTCATAGCGAATAGGCTCACCATGCTGCTGGAACAGATTGATTGCTGGCACCGTATTTAATGCAAACACTTGGCGACTAAACAGACGCAAATACTCGGTGGGTAATTGCTGTACAAAGAAATTCAATGTGACTTTATTGGTGGAAAACTGCATCAGCTCTTGGCCGAGCTCTTCTATTCTCAAATACGCTGCTTTATCAGGGAAAGAGAAATAATCACGGAGCTGATCAATACCGGCGAGATGATTCCCATACTGTGGCAACCAGTTAAAGTCGGGATCCGCTACCCTTGAGCGAAGCCGGGATATATCGATTTCTACCTGCTGGCCAGAGTCATCAATCAATGACAGTGCTTCGGTATTCAGGAGCAATAAATCAACCAAGCCCCTAGAGCTATTTTCAAACCCGCGGACATAAAAATCGAAATGTCCCTGCTTTTTATCCGAAAATAATAGCGAGGGGTCAGCACTTTTCATCGTTAGCTGAATTACGGCATCAGCACGGCGTATTGATGCTGGTGTAGGGAAGTTAAATGGCGCAGAGCTGGCTTCTATATCGTCGATATCATAAGGCGTAACCACCAACTCATCGACCAAGGTAAATATACATTCGCTCTGGTTCACCTTAACGGCTAATTCAGCCCCTTTAGGCAAAGATAACGGCTCTCCTCCTGCATCCCCTTCAAGCTCAAGCGTAAACGGTGCGTAGCTCGGTACGATTTGTAAATAACCGGGGTACAACACATTGAACAGGTCCTGTAGCACCTCCGGAAATTGCTCATCTATCCGTTTTTCTGTCTTTGCTGTTAGTAAAGCTACCGCATCAATCAAGCGGCTGATATTAGGATCTTCTTGGCCGCTTTGATTCAACCGCATAGCGCCGGCATGATCAGGGTAATGTTGGCCAAAGCCTTCAAGCGCTTGGCGTATATAAGCCAACTCCCTTTCGTAATAACTTAATAGTTGATCAGACAACTTCCTGCCCCTCCATTTTTGCCGACTGACTTGACAGGCTGATGCTCGAGTCAAAGAGGAAAACGTGCTCGCCATTTTTCACATCGACTTTCGCCATCAGTGAAAACTTCATGATGTTTTTGCTTGGATCGCTTTCCTTCACAAAAACACTGACTTCCGACAGGCGAGGTTCGAACGCGCTGACCCATTTTTCGAGCGATCGAGAAAACTGCTCTTTGTTCACTTGGCTACTTACGCTATAGGCAGCATCGAGGCCGAAACTGAAATTGGACAACTGCACTTCTTTAAACTGTTTTGGCAATACCCGCATTGGCGCTTCAGAGTTAAGCAACACAGTGAGTTGGTAGCGAATAGACTCCAATAACTGTTCTTCATTGCCCTTTTGCTTAGCAATAAATGTGCCCCAAAAACTCATGCCTCACCCCCTACCATATTGTGCTGATCGACAGACCCTTTTTGGCCAGATGCACTAGACTGGCGAGACTCACCACCAAGGTCGGTTGATATCAGCACTTCTCCGCAAGCGTTATCGAATTGGTATTGCGGCTGCACCAGCACATCACAGGTATATCGACCGTGTTGGCCCTCAACCTCCCTAACCTCGACCCGACCTTTGCTCAGTGGGTATTTGGCTAACGTTATTTCATCTGCATCGGTTAAATTACTGGCATACTTATCAAGCCAACCATTGAGGAAGCTTTCGCACTCTTGGGCAGTTTGAAAATTACCCATCATCCCTCGAATTTGGACTTTGAGATAATGGGCAATACGGCAGATCATCAGTGTGGTTTGAATTTGTCCCATGACGGCCTCAGCGTCATCATCACCATGCTCCCAAATAGATGCATTGCCCCTGAAATAAAACTTATCCGTTGTCAAACTGTGACAAAGTGGGATGAAACCATTCTCTGCGTAGAAGCTCCCCATCTCGGTAATAAATCGCACATCAGGCATTGGTTCCATCGTTGCCACTTTCCCTGAACTGCTTGGTGGAAGGTTCACCAATGCACCGCAGTATTTGTCCTGCCAGCGTGATTTCATAAACCCAAACCAGTTGATCCGGTTAAACTCCCGCATCGCCACGGAGGCAAATAGAAATGCAGAGTTCCCCCATAACCCTTGTGACGAACAAGCATCCTCATCAGAGAGCAGCTTTTCTGAGTCAGGTCTGTCTGAAAAGATGACTCGCTTTGAGGATTGGCTGGTATAAGGTCGGCGAAGGCGCACGCTCGGTAAGGTCAGGCCAATAAAGCGGGACGCCGACAGTCCGCGTAACCGTTGCCAAGAAATAAACTCAGGCCCCTGAATGATCTTCTGAATACGCGCCGTATCCGATAGCCAGTCGGCTCCGGTCTCACCAAAAAAGTTATCTGCGGGTGAAGTGATAAAAGGGCAAAGACACAGATCACCCATACGGGAGAGCAACTCGAGGGTATAGATATCGTCGTAGTCGCTGTCAAAATCCATTGAAATCTGATGGTCAACCACAACCAACCCGTATGGCTGACCACCTGAAGTATTGAGCTCCTGATTACCAATAAGATTATACAGCGCAGTGCGCTTAAGGGAGATTGCAGTATTAAGCTCATAAGAAAGATCATCCCAAGATACGTCTAAGAGCTTAACTTTGATTTTTTGATAGTTAACGGGAAGCGATACCAGTGTTTCGACTCCCCTCCACGTGGATTCTAGTTGGACAAAATCAGAATGATGAATAAGCGCAGACAACTGTTCCGACACTGATCGGTCTATATCAGCAATAAGTCGGGTAACCCCCGAGCGGAAAGCCTGCGGGCTACTGACCATTGCCTTGTCAGTTTGAGCAAACAACGTCAGGGCTTCTTTCAAGAACCCGCTATCCTTGCTATCTAACCGATTGAGCTGTTGTTGAAGGTCTGCGCTTATCATCCTGATACCAACCTTTTAACCTAATAATACACCGGGCTGTTAACCCGGTATTTTTGCTACCATGCGAACCGATGTAGTCAGCTCTTCCATCTGTAGCCATGGCCTCAAATGGGCAATTGCAGAGTACGAGCCCGGACGCCCTGGTTGCTCTACCACTTGGATCTGCGACTCACATAGCGGGGTTTTGGAACGTTCAGCATTGCCGACTGCACCTGAGTTGGTGTATTGATCAATCCAGGTTTGTAGCTGTTTTTGAATGTCGGTGGCTTCAAGGTTAGAACCCAACATGTCACGACCCATCACTTTCAGGTAATGCGCAATTCGGCTACTGGCCATGATGTAGGACAAGCGTGCTGAAATAGCGGCATTGCTGGTTGCGTCCGGATCCGCGTAAGTCTTGGGTTTCTGCGCAGTTTGGCTACCGATAAAGACCCCGTAGTTGGCATTTTTATAGTGAACCAAAGGCAACATACCCAAATCACTCAACTCTTTTTCCCGCTCATCGGTCAGGTTGACTTCAATCGGACACTGTTGCTGCAGATCCCCAGCAATTGACTTGAAGGTGAGGTTTGGCAGGTTTTCCACCTTACCGCCATTGTCCAAGCCCCGAATAGCAGTACACCAGCCAAATGCGGTATGGGCCTGCGTCATTTTCAAACCCAGTTCATACGCAGCGTTCGACCAAACCAATTGCGAATTATCGCTAGGTTTCGGGTTGCCATCGGTATCGGTAGCCAGCTCCTCATAGGCAAATGTATTGGTTGATAGTCCCTTGTCACCATAAGGTAGGCGGGCCAGTGTTTGCGGTAAAGTCAGCACCACATAACGGGCATCGTCACTTTCACGAAAGGCGTTCCACGAAGCGTAAGCCGGAGAATCAAAACCGGGGGCGACCGGCTTGCCTTCGTTAAAGGTTTCAAAACTATCAAGTTCGAACATTTGTGGGTTGGCTGCCGAGACAAATGGCGCATGGCTTGCGGCTGCCGTTTCGCCCATATAACGGAGCAAAGCGACATCTTCGTCTTTATGACTGAAGTTGTAATCACCGATCAGTGCACCATATGGCTCACCCCCTGCGGTACCAAACTCTTTCTGGTACAGGGCATCAAACAGTGGACTTCGGTCTACCGCCGGCGCATCTTCAAACTGCTCGAGCAACTCATCTTTGGAGAAGTCCACCAGCTTAATTTTCAGCGACTGACCTGTCTCGCTTTCACGAACCAGTTTATTGAGCCCACGCCAAGAGCCTTCCAAGCGGCGGAACTCATCTTGCTGCATGATGGCAGATAGCTGTCCGGACATCTGCTTATCAATTTCGGCAATCGCATTTTCGATGGTTTTCGTTACATTCTTGTCCCATGTAACGGTTCCATCTAGCGCCTGCTCGGCCAATACAGAAAACAACTCTTTCGTTGTATCTGCCGGCGTTTGGGTAGTAGCAGTAATCGCCCTATCCAATAAGCTCACCGAGCCCGCTTCTGCTGCAGCTTCGGCCTGTGCTTCTAACTCTGCACTCATGACTCATCCCCTTTTTTCTCGATACCCAGCTCGCTGGACAGTGCATTAATCTGATCAGCGCTTTGCAGCACCTCCTTTAGCAATTTCTCCAGATCACGGGAGCGATCTGCCTTCGATAGCAAGGTTTTCAATTGCTGCCGTGTTTCTGCCAGTTTCCTGAGCGGCTCAACTTGTTCGATCAGCGCATCCGGCTCGAAGTCTTTCATCGAATTAAACGACAGTGCCGCTTCAAACTGGCTATCATCATTGGCCAGTGTATTGTCGACTTTGAGCTTGAGCTCAGGGCCGACACGCTTCAGCACAGTATCGAAGTTATCTTTGTCGATTTGATAGAAAGAGCGATCTTCAAGATCCTCACGATCTTCCTTATGGGCAGAGAAGTCGCCAATGACACCGACAACGAAAGGTAGCTCCTTGGTTTCAACGGCACCGTTTGTTTCGACATCGTAGGTAATACTTACCCGGTTTTTACTGACACGCTTATGCTGTGAATTTAAGGCCACGTTGTATCTCCTTCCTAACTAGACTTAGCTTGCTTTCGACTCTAACTTGCCGGTTGTGCAGTCAAATTTGACGGTATCGCCTTTTTCGATCTTGCCGCCGTCACCTTCCTGGTAATACACCTTAGTGAGCGTGGTGTAGGTCAAGCTGAAGTCTTCTGCAGGTAAGTTGCCGTCCGAGCCGTTAATGTTGTAATCCGCAATACGGGCCTTTTCTAAGGTCATCACCAAGTAAGGATCAGCACCGGCACCATCACGGGATGGTTTGGTCAGTAGGATCTCAACCGTTTTCCCTTCCGAACCAGGCGCAAAAAGGAAAGTGGTAAGATGCGGAGATGCACCGTCAGAAACGCGTGAAATATTGACGGCATCAAGAGAAACCATGCCTTTATCGGCATTATTGGCGTTACCCACATCAACATTCACACCGCGGTTTGCCCCCCAGCTCATAGTATCGAGCGCAAAGAACCCTTTTTTACCACCAATATCCCCAACGGTTGCGGCACCTTTAATGTCATTCAGTCCGTCGATTCGCATAAAAATAGAAGCCATTATTTATCCCTCTTTATTTACAATGGTTGTGCATTAAAAATGAAAGATGTGATTACCATTCAATCTGTGACAAACCACCATTATCCGTACCTCGGTTTGTCGTCACTGAACGTTGAGTTGGTTCATCAAGGGGCATCGATACTGCGGATGACGCTTGAGCTTCACTAGCCTGCTCCCCCGTAGAGACAGGTGTCGATATTGGGTCCACGGGGCTATTGGCTGATGAATTTGCAGGTGTAAGTGGCGCTTGATATTCGGCACTTTCCAGTCCTGCAAGTTGTTGGATCCTTAAATTCACTGATTCTTGATCGCCTACCAGCTCTTGAAGCAGCTCTGGCAGCGACATTCCTCCCCATCGGATTGCCCTTTTCAGCAACAGGTAAATGGGGCTGTGTGGCTCTGCTTGCTGGAAATAATCTGAAATTTTCTGTAGTTCAACCAATGCCTGATCTCTAGAAGCTAAGCTCTGCACTCCAGAAGCCAAGGCTTGTGGAACTTGATGATGCTGGTTCATCGCTATAGCGGTTCTTGTCTCCTCTTTTGTATTGATTACACCCGTATGTTCTGATGATTGCGCTGCTGAACCATCCTGTGCTGATGGCATCAAAACACTTTCATCTTGTTGTGCTGAACATGGCTCTGTTTGATGTTCCTCCGTTACACGGGTATCCAGCGGCCAAGTAGCAAATTGCTCGCCGACCAGAAACTTCATTGCACTGATCAGCCGTTCAATTGATTCTTTGACGAAGCGGAAACTTACGCCATTCGCCCCCACAGCCTGACACTTCTCGCCTATCTCCCTTTCAAGTTCAACCATGGCATCGAGTACCTTTGCCAAGGAGAGGATCCTTACCTCTATGTCAGCTTGCTCTGCATTAAAATGCGATACGGCTTGCTGCTTCAGTTCTGCGAGGTTTCCAGCTTTTTCTGCGGCATAAAACCTGCCGTAATCGATATCTCCAACCAATGGCAGCATCTGCAAAGGCATATACAACAAACCACTTTCGGCTGTATCTCCTACCAGCTGCAAAAGCGGCTTCACCCTGTGTTCAACCACTTCTTTCGCCTGCTCTGCATCGGTTGCACCCTTGCGCTTTTTTTCCGGCAATATTGGCTGCAACGAATCCCAGTATTGATGGATGATTTGTTCAAACAGCGACAGTGCATTCGCTAAATTTTGCAGGGGCTCTGAGGTAAACACCTGTGAAACGGTGTACCAAGATAAGATCTCGACATCCTTTGAGTGCGCCTGCAAACAGCTACTGCACTCCGTCGCAAGGGCGATCCAATTATCATTATTGGCATTGACGGTCTCGACATCTTCAGCGGCGTCTGGTGTCTCTACCAATTGACGAAAAGACGACTGGGCAACATTAAAGGCATTGCGATAACCGCGGTATAACGCCCGGTTATCTTTGAGATATTCACCGCTTGGCTGCTCATCAGAGATAGGCTTTAGCAATTCATCAAACATATCTTTTTCGTCCTTGGTAATAGCTTTGACGCTCTTGGTAGTAGCTTTGTCGTCCTTAGCGATAACGTTTTAAGTCGCCGCGTTATTCGCCCCTGGTTAATGCTCTGCAAACCAGTTTGCAGCCGTACCTGTTATGCCGGGTTTGCGTTGGAAAGCCGTAAAGTGGCCCCAAATAAAACTGGACAGGTAAGAGATAGCCCATGCCTGAGCGGGTCCCGTATCTTGATTTGCAGCCAGTTGCGGATCGTAGGGGCCGCAGCGGATAATCAAAGGCTTCTTGCCGTTTGCATAAACGTTGTGCTCAACCTTCTTCTCTGTTACACGCTTATCCAGTAACCGCAGTTTATTGGTTAGCATTTTCGACAAGATATTGGTGGCTAAAAGCACCTGCTCGTCTCCTTGCGCCATACTGCGACACATCACGATAGCGGTGCGTAGCTTGTTGCCGACATTACCTTTTTTCGCGCCGGGAACAGTGATAACACAGCTCTGGTTATCCCAAACAAACACTGACTTTCCATCTAACTTTCCGAGCCTTGAAAGGTTATAAAAGGCATGCCCATACTTTTTCCCCCTCGCCATCTGGGAGACATTAAGCTGAAGCTCGACAATGTGAGGAATCGTGCGCTTTTCTTTGGGCCGATTGGTCACGTTACTGGTGAAATCAATATTCACCTGCAGGAAGAACTTCACATCCTTATATTCATCCTCAACCCCCTTGGTCCAAAGATCCTTGACCGCTGGCGATTGTTTGTCTTTGATTGCCTGAAAATTTTGGGTTTTATAGATGTAATTACGAAACGCCATCATTTGAGCAATCGTGCTAAAGACGATGGTTGCCCTTGCAATATCTTTCACCTCCAGCGGTGTTTTCACTCCAGATTTTCTATCGGTACTCGGGTCATCCCAGTCGGTAATGCCGCACTTCTCAGCAATACGCTCACGGGTTTTCAGTGGCCCACGCATAAATTTGATAGGCTTACCGCTTTCGCATTTCACATTTTTCGTCAGCTCCAACATAAACTTTTGCAGCTCTTTGTTGGCGAGTTTGGCCTGATCGACCAGCTCTTCAATTTGCTCCCGTTTATGGTAGGTATCCCAAAAAGTTGTTTGCGAAATAATGTCACCACGCGTGTAAGTCGGCATCGCTCCCTCCAATAAAGTTGTCGTTCCTCGTTAACCACCAATCTGCACCGTTGGCGCACCTACGACGATGGATCCCCCATGGCTTGTGGTATCTCCCATCCTTGCTGCGGGAGTGCTATTGATAAGCACTGTTGCGCTCCCTTTTGCAATGCTATCTGGCGGGCCAACACAGACTAATGTGTCACCCATCTTGGCTGCGGGCATGAAGCAAATGAGTACCGTCGCAGCACCCGGACCAACAACCGGCCCCCCAACGTGCGGTATAGGTGGTGTACCCGGTGTTTGCATCGGACAGGTGTGCATGTCCGTTAGTCGAGCAGCGCATGGCATTGATCACCTCCTTGTGTTGCATCTATTCCTTGTGCGGTTTTCCCTGAGCCACCGTTGGCAATATCAAGTGCTATCTCGAAAGCGCGTTGATAATATTTTTGGTGCCCATTCCTCACTGTTTTATTGCCAGATTTCCATTCGGGAATAACGGCTGCGGTATTGACTGCACCTGCTACCGCTTTTGCGTAGAGGTAGTCCACTGGCATCACAATCGGGTTATCTACCGGTGCAATACTGCCGGTACCACTCCAGAACACAGCTTGTCCCAACCACTTAGGGGCTCTGTCATTTTTCAATGTCACAATTTGCTTCTCGATGTTTCGCCGTATCGCCTCGTTAGGCTCTCTGACCCAGCGCTCACAATCATCAACAAGCATTGCCTCTGCCGCATTCCACTCCGTTTGTCGTAACCGGATTGACTGCACGCACCACCAAATTGCCTCTCTCATTGGTAACGCATGAGCGAAAAAATGAGCCAAGTCGATATAACACCCAGCTTTTGTAAGCTGTTCTATTACCTCTGTTGGTGAGCCTTCTCGCTGCACGGCGCCTTCGGCATCTTCTGACAACTCGATACCCGCTAAAATGGGACCTGAACTGATATAGGGTATTTTCTTCATCTAGTTCACCATCACTATTCCGCCCTTAACGGCAGTCTGACCACTGGAGCTGACCTCAGCCGTTGCATTGCCTTTCACCGTCGCGCCGACATCGCCCTGTAAGGTCGCATTCAACCCTTGAACGGTAGCACCGCTGGTGCCCTTGGCCGTGAAGCTACTGTTGGCCTGCAATGACATGGAGCTCCCCGCTTTTCCACTGAACGAGCCATCGGATGAGATACTGACTGAAGTACCTGATTGGCTTAGGCTTCCGCCATCAATCGAGACCTTTGAATCACCAGCAATTGCAATCTGGCTGCTGGAAAGCTCTATTTTGCTGCTGCTCATGACGATTTTGCTGTCGCCAACTTTTAGAGTCAGGGTGTCCGAACCGGTGATCGTAATTGACTTGGCCTGCGCAGAAATCGATTCATCAGCTTTTAGGCTATGCGACGCATTGGTGGTGACGGTTATGTCTTCTTTGGCTGTTAGCGAGTAACCTTGCTCAACGCTTTGCGTAATGTTCTTGGTGACCGACAGCGTCATCTCTCCACCAATGGTCTCTTGATGGTCATTAACCACTTCACTGGTAAAATCTTTGGCGGCATGAAGGTAAAATGCCTCACTGTCTTTCTTATCGTCGAATCTCAGCTCATTCGATTCACCCGCCAGCTTTGTCTTTAGGCCACTTTGGGTAGTATTCGCCGTCGGGTATGGGGGTTTATTGCTACTGTTGTAAACGCTCGAAACGACAACGGGCTGATCAGGGTCACCATTAATAAAGCTGACTAATACCTCTTGTCCGGCCCTTGGCAGAAACTGCATACCGTAGCTTCCGCCCGCCATTCCTTGAGCAACTCGAACCCAGCAACTGGTTTTATCGCCAGTTTCTGGGTCCCAGTGAAACTTAATCCTCACTCTTCCCAACGCATCATTGGCAGGCTCACCGTCCTTACTTCCAGCAACAACAGCGGACTGCAGGCCAAAGAGTGTCGGCTTTTCTTTTTTAGGCGGGTAATAAGATTGGTCTTCTGGAATACAGGTGAAATTCGCTTTACACGAAGAACGAGTTGAACCATCCTCACCAAATTCATAGTGAAGCTCGGAAACAAGGTAATTACCTTCCTCACTGCTTTGGGAGTGAGAAGCCAATGTCATGTAATGACCTACACAAAGATCCACTGACGATGAAGAGGCATAAACGCAATGGTAACCGGAGTCCTGCTGTCCTCGCTGAATGTCGCCGATGGATGAGGCTAAATCACTGTAGGTGCCGGTCGAACTGGCTGAAGGGTAACGGTAGTCAGTGAGCTTGGTATTGCCAGATACTGTGTATTTACTTTTTTTGGCTTTACTGGAGACCAGTTTCGATTGGTTATAGTCATAGCCTGCAATTTCCAACGATGCACTCAAAAATGCATGTTCGCGTTGCCATGTATCAAGTATATCGTTAACGCCTGAAGGTACCGCTGCGTAATCAAGCTTAACGGCTCCCTCTTTTGAGAAGGTTTTATCCGCCTGCTGTAAATAAAGCGTTCCTGCGTTGCTGTCTTTACCAAAGTAAAAATGAACACCTTCCTCTGCCAGCAAACGGGTAACAAATTGAAAGTCAGATTCGTTGAACTGGACACAATATTCTCGTTTGGTCGATGGCATGCTTTTGACGCTATAACAACCTTTGAACCCTAACTCATCGAAAATGGATGTGATAATGGTCTGTGTAGTTGCATCTTGGAATACACGGCAATTTCGAGAATATTTTAATAAAAACAACCAAGGTTGAACGGTAAGCTTGATGCTGAAGTAGGTTGAATCAATACGCTGAGACTGTGCTTGAGCTTTAACAACAACCCCTTGGAATTCACGAGTGGCACTGCGGCTATCCCCCAGCACGTTAAAAACATTGCATGTTAGCTGCTCCCCAATCCATGACGCGGGCTCGGATGAGGAGACCAAAACATCAACGGTCAACTGATAGTCCCCGCTCAAGGCTTCCTCAACCAATAAGCTAGAAGCAACAAATTCTTTATTACTGGCATTTTGAACCACCAGGTAACTGCCTTGGGTATCTAGGAGCTCATTCATTGCTTGTCCTCCCCTTCCTTGTTTGCGGCGACGACAGGCGTGGCATTCACTAAATTGGCAAACCGGATCAGTTGAATGGGTGGAAATAACGCCATTTCTCTGGCAACGGCCATGTTGATGGACATAGAAAAATGCCGCAGCTCTGCGATCGGTAATTCACCCGGCACTGCCTTTTCAAACAAGATTTTCACTGCCTGATTGGCGGCAAGCTGACCGACACGGTAGTATTTATTCGACACTGAAATAAGTGCAGATGATTTAGTCACCATGGAGTCATAGGCACTGGCAACGGGCAAGCTGTGCTTGATAGCCGATTGGGTAAACTCATCAGCATTCGCCAAGTTATAAGAACTTGAACCAACATAAACCACATCAACACCTTCTGCGGCGAGCTGCGCCATTCTGGCATCAAACTGATCAGGCAGGGGCTTATCCTGAGCATCAAGTTGATAAAGAGACTCCACCACCTCAAAATTCATTTCCGCTGCAAGGGCTTTAAGCTTCTGGGTATTAAGGGTCGAATTCAGCTCGGCGTCAGAGTAAATCACCCCCACTTTGTCGACGGGAAAGTACTCGCGCATTGCACGTATCTGAACATCTTCGCTGATGCGGTTTCGAATACCTGCCACCATTGGCCGACCGGTTGTATCATGCTGTTTAGCAATGTCGGCACCTACGGGATCTGCCACAATCATGAATAAGGCTGGAATATCGCCAAGCTTGGTTGATTCACCATATTCTTCACGCGTGCCCAACATCGCCTTGCTGACACTGGTCCCCCAAGTCACGACCAAATCAGGTGAGAGTGTTTTAGCTTCCTTAAGCATGCTACCCAACTGCGACCGGTCGCGATTCGCATTGCTTACAACGACTTCAACCGGGTATTCATTATTAGATAGGTAATCCTTAAACCCTTGGCAGGCTTCTTCACAACCGCGCCATACCGCCATATAAACCGTTTTTGTATGTTGAGCCTCATTCGCTTTATAGGCTCCTTTGCGCTGTGGTTGATGTTGCTCAGCAAAGATGCCACTAGAAAGTAAACTGAGTGACACAGATAACGCTAACAAAGGTAACTTCATACTTGTGCCTCCTGACTGACTTGCGAAGAAGGCGTTTGTGAAGAAGGTGCCTTTAAAAAGAACAGCATCAGAAGCCCACTAACCACTATACCCGCCCCAACAACGGCCATCGCAAAGCCGTAGTTACCAAAGGCCAATAGAGATGCAACTATGATTGGACCCAAGACACTGCCGATGCGCTCTGCGGTACGAAGAATACCCAGTACTTCCGTTCGACCAACTTCTGGTGTGGCTTCAGATGCTTCAAGAGCACAAGCAATGAGTGGTGCTTTGAGGATTGAGTGGGCAACTCCCATCAAGGTGACAGCCAGTAGGATCTTAAACAGTGAAGCTTCACCGTAGAGCGACAGTAAAATCACACCTGACAACACTGTTCCTAAAACAATAAGCTCACGTGTTTTCTGCGTTTTATCCGCAATCCCTGATGCGATAGGGCTTAGTGGGATAATGACCAGAGAGTAGATCATCATGATCCGGCCTATTTCTGATTGAGAGGCATCCAGTGAAACCAAATACAGAGGAACCAAGAAGTACAGAAAGCCAGTCAGAACAATTTTGGCAGGAATCGCACAGCAAACAACGACGGCGACAAAGCGAATATTCTTGGCCAGCAGGAACAAACCGCCTTTTTTCTGGGTAACGTTTCCATTAGCCGTTTCAATTTCTGCTGAAAACATCCGCCAAGCCAATACGCCAGCAAATGCCGCCAAGATAGCTGAAATCAAGAACACCGGTTGATAACCGATACGGTCTGCGATGATCCCTCCCAACGCGGTACCGCACATGGTGGCCGTCATCAGCACCCCAACAAAAATCGCCATACCCTTTGCGCGGTTTTCCGACGTCACAACAGCGGCAATATAGCTCTGGCAGCTAATAGTGATCACCGCATAACCAAGTGCCGTTACGCCTCGGGAAACAACAATATCCATGCTGTTTGTAGCATAAGCACAGCCTAGATAGCCTGCGATAGCGGGAATTAGCCCCAGTAAAAACAACCTCTTCTGACCAAAACGATCAACCAATTTGGCGGCAAACGGGGTGAAGGCTGCAATCACGAACATAAAAATAGATATTGGCAATCCAAGCATCATCCCCTGGCTGATCCATGAATTCGGTTCGTAAAACTCTGCCACATACAAAGGCATAAATGACTTTTGCAGCTCTTCACCAAAAGAGAAAACGAACAATGGAATGCGGGCATCAACAATATCCCCTTTTCTCACTTGTAGTTTCTGTTGTAAGTTGAATCTCTCTGCAATACTTTTCAGGTTTTTCCTAAGGCTGGCTGATTCCTGTTTGCTATCCGTGCTTGGCTTATGGCTCGAGAGATAGTTGAACAGCGTAGTGAATTTAATTTGCAGCTGTTTTGAATCTCGATTTAATTTGTTTGAGAAAGTCCCTATCGTGCCACGCTTTGAAGTCTGTTCATTGACAGAAAAATCCCCGTTGATCTGGCGCTTCAAAATTGTTTCAGACTCTTCTAGTGGGCCCGAGATGTACACCATAACCACCACCATCACCACTTCAAAGCAAACAAGCAGTACGGCGATCAACACAATGGCAATATCAAAAAAGATATCGAGTAATTGGGATTGAATGTAAGTCGCGTTCAATCCCACGAGGACAATTGCGTTGAGCTCATTCGTACGAGCAAGCTCAAGATGAAACACATCACTTTTCGGTGCAGCACCAGAAAACGGTATTGAAAGGACTGAAGGGAGAGCTTTGATGGCAATAGACATACGCTCAGCAAAAGAAGCGTTGAGGTACTCGGTAGATGTCACTGCGAACTGCTGTGTATTTTGTGCATCACCGCTCGTTAGTGTCCCACCCTTATATAAGATACGGTGATGTTCGACGCCTAGTACCCCTTTAACGGTTTGACGAACGGCAATAAAATTTAGCTCGGGATAGTTAGATATCGCCTCATCTAGATAACTATCCATCCCTTTGATTTGCTCTAAAGGCACACCCGCACTAATCGCTAATTCAACATCATCATGGACGAGTTGTGCAACAAGATTAGCTTTTTTCAAAAGCTCAGGTTTAATTGAAAAATTAAACTCAGCCAAGGTGTATAACGCGCTTAAAATCGACGCAAATAGTGCACTAAGAACTGTTATTAAAATTAGGCGACGGTTGATAAAACTCGCCAAGCTTTTTACTTGGCTCATTGGCTCACCTCAAAGGTATTGTTATTTTTTTCGCAATCTTTCCGGTTAAGGTTTTTATGCGACGAATCTTGAATTTTTTCAATTTCCTCAGAGACATGAGTCTTCATTTTCTCGCTTTGTATGATCTTATTTGCAAATGTCTTCGTCATTTTCCCTGACGGCAGTTTTTTAATGTGCTGTGAGCCGTGTGTCGAGTAACCATGGATCAACTTAATCACATTGGTTACGTCACTAAGCCCAAATCGTACGGCGAGTAACACAAGAAAAGCAGATAGTAGAAAGAGTACCACCGTCACTTCCAATAGGTGTAACTGCACTGCCGTGTAAACCCCAAACATTGCCGTTTTATCGTACTCAATAACAATGCTACCCATTAACTGTCCAAAGCTATCTTTTACCTGTAACCCGCTATAAAGGACATCATCAACACTTAACAACCAATAGGGCTCGCTTGAATTCAATGCTCGTCGAACGACATCATCTGGGATAGTCGTTCCCTTGGTAGTCTGCGTTTGTATGGCAGTACTTCCTTTAACGTCAATGAAACTAACCGCATTAACATTTTCTTCCCTGAGACGTGCATTCTCAAAGTTTGCTTTCAGGTTAGTGGCCGAGTGAAGCGGGATCCCAAGCCGCTCGACACGCTTTATCGAAGACTCTAGAGAAGATGAAATAACCTGAAGCTTGGACGAAACAACCTGAGACATCAGGTTATCAAACTTCATATAATTCATCAGATACAATAGGCCAAGCACTGAGAGTAAAATCACCCAAACAGTGATAACTAACCTTAAATGCACTTCCAAGAAAGCCTTCATTGGCCACTACTCCTACAACGTGACTCTACCGCTAATCAAATAATTAGCAGGCAAAGGAAAAAAATGTGCATGAAAAACGTCTTTGTTTTAAAAACCGGATCTTTATTCGGAAATAAATATTTAAAATTTGTGTTTTTGGAAAGTTTTACTAGCGAGTCAATTAAATACCACAATAACTTTGTTGGTATTCATTCACCAGGTAAGAATTAATAACCACAGCAATATTACTGTTAAATATAATTCCGCCAATATAATATAAACAACCCACCTATTTAAGGTGGGTATTTCATTACCATTAAATCAATCAAACGCTAGTGATAAATGACGTTATTTATTGAGCTTGGTCTCCCCCTATCTCCTAATGTGTAATCACACACACCCTCAGGAAAAGTTTGTTCTAATGCAGCTAACCGAGCCGTAACGTTAACCTCACCATATATTCCCTTCTCTATCGCTGCCGCAACAGGGATTGTGTGGCACTTAAATATGCTTCCTTGCCATGGAGCACCCGCTTGAATACGGCTATTACTGTAAATAGGAAATGCATCAGCACATGGACCATTTTCTTGGCCATTCCACAGCCCATCAAATACCCCTTTCCCAGCAGCATGTATATTGCCATCAGCATCAAAACAGGTATCTGTTGCTAACTGCGGTTTAGTTGTCTTCACCTTCTGCTGATAACTCATCGCTTCAGGTTGATCCTTCATCGCCATCAACCATTCATCCATAAGCTCATAGGCTTGCTCAACCGGATTAAACTGCTTATCTGAAATCCAAATTACATGATTATCAGCCTGTTGCATTTCATCTAATATCCTCAGCCGAGTAGCAAATGAAGCAGATGTATGGTGCATATTCAAATCATCTTCCAAGTGATGGCGAATATCGATAATGGGTAAACTGACTCGACCAATAAACACTTGGCCATATTGATAAGCACGCTTAATGGTCGAAATTGGTGCAGAACGCCGTTTTGCCGGAATAGTTTTGTCTTCAGTAACGTTATGCTCCCCCCATAGTGATAACCATAACGGTGGAATACTTGCACTGAGGCTTAATTTTTTCTCCGACTCCATTGCATCAAATGGCTTCCATGCACCAATTTTCTGATTTATTTCAATAAATTCATCTATGGTGATTACCTTGTCACGCAGTGCCTGTAAGCCGTATTGGACACCAACATTGTCCCAGGTCGATTGAGCAAAGCCTTGCTCGTCCTGACCATAGATATGGACAAGATCCTGCCAATAATTCCAATTAACCTTTTCGACAACCGATTCATGATAATACGGCTTCAAAAAACCCTGGCGCGGGTTATTAAGATAGCTACTTAAGCCAAAGAAACCGTTGATACATTCACTATTTCCCTGCGGAAATTCCGGTAGCTTAAAACGAACTAATTGATTTAATGGTTGCAACCAACCAAATCGTTGCTCAGCTTTATTAATGGCTCTCAGTCCTTCAATATGCTGACGAGACTGCCAATCTTGCCATTTATCACGATCACTTGCTCTAAAGCTGAAATAGGTATTAAGTAAATCGCAATCTAAGGCATATATCGACACACTAACCATGTCTGGATATGAGTACAAGGGCAACAGACCATCGAGTATCCCTTCGCTGTTTTGGGCAATAAGATACTGGGCTAGCCCTCCCCCTGATCCACCAATTCCAACGGTATATAGGGGCTCACCGAACAAGCTAACAAACTGTGCTTTCACCCTTCTTGCCGTATCCTCAGCCAGTAACATATTGTAGCCGTAGCTGGTTTTGTTACCACTAGAGGCAACCACAGCATACCCCTTCCTGATTTGCGCCAGCTCTTTTTTGATCAATCGATGAAGCTTCATCTTGCCCTGCCGGAAACCTAAGCCTGAACCACCTTCAAAGCGATAAATTAAGCGTTGATTCCACACCTTGGAGCTTTCTTGAGAACCGACCTCACCGATCTCTATCGGCATAGCGATCGAATAGATGTAGCGGTTGATCGTCCCTTTTTCGACTCGGATCAGTATTTCATTATCACTTGGTGGATTATTTTTAAGCTCCAACTCGGTGCGATTGGAAATGACATTATTTTCATCTACGACAACGTATGACAACTGTGTCCTGAGCGCACAATCTTTAGAATAGCCTATACGCTTAGTGCCATTGAATGGATCATAAATAGGTACTCCATACCCCTCTTGATTATCAACGACGGGTTGACCTAAGCCAGAGTCGACGGTCATACAGAAAAAAGGGTGTTGGTTCGGGCCGGAATAGAGTGAGTTAACAGGGCCGATTTCGCCCACTTTAATCGGAAAAGAAAAGGTTTCTTCAGGTCGAGGGCTTTGACTGATATGCCCATCGATCTCCAGCAAGTAATTTTGCTCAATCGGTGCAAGTGCCTTGACTTGCCGAGCAACAATACCGTCTTGGTTATCAAACTGTAAGATTATGATAAATAATACAAAGAGCCCAAATACGCCTAATATCAGTTTTTTCATAGCATCAACAAAGCATTATTCTCCTCTGTAGAGTTTAGCTTCGTTACGATGCAGCAAAATCTTGAGATTTAGATATCGCCAAGCAGATGTAAACTACTTAGATACAAGCACCTTAAAAACAAAACCTTGGTACTATTAAATGCAAAAAGGGAGCACTCAATCGTGCTCCCTTTTTGAAAAATTATGGCTCTTCTTGCTCTTGCTGAATGTCAGAGCAGAACTTCAGCTCACCACTTTCAATGTGATGGCACAACGGTGCCCGTCCATTGTGAACATTTTCGACTTCTTCCCACTTCCCCGCAGATTGAACGCTTCCCGCGAAAAGAAACCCGGTTACTACCGCTCCACACCCCACACCGAGGATTTTTTTTGTTCGGCGCGTGTTACGTGCCTTGATTGAAATTTGCTTTTTCATCTATCTATTCTGTTTTCTTGATTCAAGACTATTCGGTCCGTGACAAAAAAGTACCAACCCAATAGTGTGTTTGCATTCAAACAGCTGATAACTCAATGACCTAGCCAGCATCAAACTGTCACTTTTTTAACATAGCCACACCTAAGCCATTAAAAACAAAGGACTTCACAGGCTACACACTCCCGTTACAGGGTGAATCATGATGCAGCCTGAACAGAAAATAAACAACCCTGATTTTGGTCATTTTTAAGAAAATGGGTATCAATGTGTGAATAGAAAAAAGCAAAGCATGACATTATTGACGACTAGTTATACATGATGTGACCTATGCCTCACTTTTGACTGGGAGAGCCTGAAAATCACAATATCTACAGAAAATGAATAAAATGATGTTGCCGCCATTATTGATAATAATTATCATTAGCGAGAAGGGTAAGTATTCATTTACTAATTAGACAGACGATAGGAGGGGTTATGGACGCTGACCGCTGGGAAAAGCACACGTTATTAGCAGATGATGCAGATCGAGATGCGAAGCCAATGATGGCCGTACTGCATTATCATCTTGCCCTAGCTGAATCTCAGCAACTCTCTCCTGTAACAGGGAGCCTAGAAGAGCTTGATGAATTACTAACGATTAAAGTGATGTCTTGCCACAACCTTGCAAACTTCTGGCGGATGCATGGTGATAGTGAATATGAGCTGAAATACTTACAGCTCGCTACTGAAGAAGTGATGGCCCTACTGCCACAATGCCCAAATACCAGCTGTAAGAGTTTCATCTCTTCGCTTGGCTGCTGCAAATCAGCCTTGATCGAGTATTTAAAACGCCACCCGAATCCGATTATAGCTAAGCATGTCGAACGATTACATTCTCACAATGAATGCGAATTGATTGTTAAATTCCAACTGCACTAAATTAGAAAGAAAGTCCTATTCAATAAAACGGCAATTACGCAGCCATTGAATAGGACTCTCGTCCTGAATGTTTATCCTTACGTTGAAAACTCCCCTTTCCTTTTTTCGCTTTTACTACGCGAGTTTTAAATAACTGGCTGGTAACAACCGCTTTTAGCGCGTTGTCTTTGATTGTGCCCCTACCGAAATCTGTATCCACAGAATTCGCTTCATTTATATCGATGACATCCACTTTTGCGAATGACGACTTTCTCTTCTTCGCCATAAAATCCTCTTTGAAAGTTCTAGGTTTTACTCTCTTGCTGCTTGAACCGCTGACGATACAGCTTAAGGAAGTGAAGTACAATCTCCCTTGCAACATCTGTCTCGCAGTTGGTCAAAAAAACCATCCCAGTTTGTGTATGACGGTTAAACAGCATTTCAGTTCGGATCCCTTTCACCCAGCCCCCATGATGAACAAACCCAGAAATCCCCTTATAGTCAAAAGTCCGCCATCCTAAGCCGTAGTAGACGTTGCTGAGTTTCGCCCGATAACGATACTGATTCGCACGAATGTGCGGCTTGTGCATTATTTCCAACAATGGCGGCTGCAATACAGACGGATTATGACCAAATTGCGCTAACATCCATTTCGCTAAGTCTTGTGCACTCGCATTGACACCAGCGGCAGCCGGTACCCGGTAGTAATATGGCGCAGGCTTAACTGGCGCAAAACCCGCTTTCACTTTGACATGTGGGGTAACACGGTTACCTGACTGCTTAAACCCCTCCATACCATAGGATGCATGATCCATTTCAAGCGGTAGGAAAATGTTCTCTTGCACAAAGCTCGAGTAATCCATTCCGACGGCCAGTTTCAGCATGTCAGCCGAAAGGTTGTAGACCACATTTTGGTAGCCGTAACACTTGCCCGGATCACAGACAAACTTGACTCTATCAAGCATCTGAAGAATGCGCGTGTACTTAACATTATCTTCTATCAAATCCGAATAGGCTTGTGGCACCAAGCCTGTGGTATGAGATAACAAATGCCGCAATGTCACGTCTTTACCAAGCTGTGGATCACTGAACTCTATGTTGTCCAAATAAGGAACGACATGGGTATCCCATTCTATAACGCCCTGATCAACAAGGATCGATACAGCAGCTGAAGCAAACGTCTTAGATATTGAGGCCAGTGGAAATACAGTCGCCGAATCAATCTTCTCTTTACTACCTTTTTTCGTTACACCGTATCCGCGTAACAGTCTGATATCACCATTAATAACAACGGCTAATGAAGCACCTGGTATTCCCTTCTTAACCGCTTTTTTGACATATTGATCAAGTTCAACTGCCATATCGTCATGTTCCGCGCCAACGACAGGGACTGAAACTAGCAACCACACGGCTAGCCCCAGTGTCCGATAACTTTTCATCAATTTTACTACCTAGCCAAAATTATATTTACCAAAACACGCCAACGTGTTTGGTTACTATTAATTCAAACAGCTTATTCATTTCAAACAGCATGGCTATAAGCGTAGACGTATCAAGGAAGGGGCTTTTTTCTCTCAATTGAGAATGAATGTCAACTTGGTGACATTATTGACAAGTTAGCAATTTCAATACATGACGTTTTTTCGAAAAGAATAAAATATTGCTATTTTTTAGAGCAATCTGAATTAATTTACTCTAATATGAACTTGCTATCTATTGGTTTTATACAGTGTATTTTTATGCTTTTACCAAGAAGATAATTATACAAGTGTACGCTGAAATATAGTACACGTGTACGCCGAAATAACTTACATGTGTAAGCTTAAACTGTAGTGAAACGGTTATTTTATTAGCAATTGAATATCAAGAGTAAGCTTGGCTAGTATTTTTACACTAAACCTAATAAAAACCCTAGGCGTTAAAAAACAACAAGTTAAAAGAAGAGCATCAAGAAAACCGAGATCTAGAACACATTTTTTCTTTTAATATTTTGAATTCCTATTACAATACATCGCCTTGATTCGGCTTCAGGCAGTTTTTTAATAATAAGGTATCAAGTCATGAAAGTTGTCGATTATTTTAAGCAAAAACGTGGTGACCTATCACTGCATGCATTTGAACTAAAAGACTTACTCTCTCCGTCATTGCGCGAGCACTGGCTTGATTTCGTTAACCGAGCAAACAAAACTCAGTTAGGTTCTCTTGTTATGAACAAGCAGTCTGCATCTAACGATGATGTTGTCGAACAGCCTAGCAAAACAAAGATAGAAAAAACTGTTGTGGAAAATATCGCCTCTGAAGCTGCTGTACAAACTCCGGCTCCTATTGAAATGAAGCCTGAAGCGGAAGCTCTATACAAAGAACTGACGGCTACCCTTGGTGAAGTTATCCATACTGGTGAGTGGATGACCGTCGATCAGGGCCGCATTAACCAATTTGCTGATGTTACCGAAGATCATCAGTGGATCCACACTAACCCAGAGCGTGCAGCAGAAGAGTCTCCTTTCAAGACTACGATTGCTCACGGCTTTCTGACCCTGTCACTGCTATCGGTTCTGACCGACAGCGTTGATCCTGAGAATCAGAAGTTCCCTACGGCTAAAATGACCGTTAACTTGGGTTTCAACCAGATCCGATTCCCGTATCCGGTTAAGTCTGAAAACCGTATTCGTGCTACGACAAAAATTCAGTCTGTTAAGCCAGTTAAGCGTGGACTAGAGATAGTTCAAGAGCTAACGGTACAGATTGAAGGTGTTCGTCGCCCTGGCTGTGTCGCAGAATCGGTTATCCAGCTTCACTTCTAACTCAAGAAGTAGCAAGCCAACAAGTATCACATGCCAAAAGCTCTCAGCTTTTGGCATTTTTGTTTCTACCCACCAAACCTCCCCCATCGATAAAACTGCGTGATATCTCGACACTCAACCATACCTTGCTTGCATAAGCATTATTTTACTCATACAATCGCACCAAATTAAAAAACATTATTCAAAATAATTAACCATACTATCAATTAAGCTCAGCCTTCCATTATGATTAGACTTGTTACCGTCATTGTTTTAGTTGCTTTTTTAGCCATTACTGCAGCAGTGAAAATGTTAGACATCCAGTCCGATGCACGAAAATCGACACTTAACTCTATTGGGTCAACGATGCATACTACATCGGAGATTGTTCATACAAAGGCTATCGTGAATGGCCTAACCTCTGCTTGCTATGTCTATCAAGACGAAACAACATTACGTGCTTTCATTGAAGGTATTTACATCTGTAACGGGTACCCAACTGCACATATTGATAACGTGAAGAAAGCCTTCAATATAAGCAAAGACCTTGAGGTAAATAACCGAATGCAAGGTGGAGGTCGAATAGCATATGTTTCTTTTAAAGAAGTAACCTACCTTACCGATGAAGAAACAAAGGTGGTTTCAGTCTCTCCAAAGTGCTATGTCAGCTATAGGGACGCAAAAAGAACAAGTGGCCCTAAAATCTATGATGTACAAGTAGAACTAGAAGACTGCTAAAAAAACCGTGCCAAGGCACGGTTCTTCATATCAAAAACACGCGACTAACCGAACTGCTCCAAGCCATCAAGAAAGGCTTCGGCGCCTTGCTGAAATAAGTGAAGATTGCTGCGGATCTTGTCATCCTCCCAGTCCCACCATGCTAATGCTTCAAGTTTTGACCCCATGTGGGGATCCTCAAAACGAGACCTAAGCACACGGGCTGGGTTACCGACGACAATCGACCAAGGTGGTACGTCTTTAGTCACCACACTACCCGCCCCGACAATAGAGCCGTTGCCAATAGTAATTCCTGGCAGAATAATGACGCCGTGGCCAATCCAGACATCGTGGCCAATAACGACCTTGTCTTCTTCCCGCCAAGCAAACACTTCATCATCTAGCGTTGCCGGATCATCTCCTAGTTGGTACTTGCCTGGACGATAAGTAAAGTGATGCAACGTTGGTCGCCACCAAGGGTGGTTACTCGGATTAACCCTGACACTTGCTGCGATAGAGGTAAACTTCCCAACTTCGGTAAACATCAAATTACTGTCGTTTTGAAAATATACCCAAGTTACCTCAAGATGCAGGATTCAGAGGGTTGTCAGCTCATTCAATGCAAGGCGAAGATTTGCAGAAATGGCATTTCCTTTTAAAAAGCTTCAACGAAGGAGTGGATGGGCTGACACCCTCCCGAAGGGCGAGTTTTCTAAGCTTTTATACTACGTTATTGTTTTTCAATTTAGAGCCACTAGATCTTCAAAACAAAGCCTTGTCTAAAAGCTTATTAATTCTCGCTGAACCTGCATCTTGAAGTAGCTTGGGTATAGTAATAATCCCCGACTGACACATTGTTCAAAATACATCGGTCAGCGATTTCTACCCAACGACCAAGTTCAACATTATGCAGTTTACTGGTGTCAGCAATACTTGGCTTCGAGCTGAGGGTTGGAGAAAGTGGTTGGTTCATCGCTTTCCGATCATGTTCTTGGCTCATATTATGACTCATAATTCATGACTCAAAAGTTAAATTCCTGTCCATCGGACACGAGGAAGAAATCGTCATCAAAGGCTTGTGGATTCGCCATCGCCCAGCTTTCAAACGTGTGTCCAATATGAATCAAGCCCATTTGTTTCGGCCGGCACTTCTCTTTGAGTGACTTGGCGAGCACCACATCGTTGTGGTTGATTGGCTGCTCCCCTGCAGTTCGATCAACGGGTGGAAAACTGCAATCAATCAGCATCAGTTCAACAGGGTTATCAGCAAACCACTGCTTAACCTCTACTGGCAAATCGACAGTATCAGTCAGGTATGCGATACGTTTACCCTGACACTCAAACACATAACCAAAGCAAGGCTTGGAGTGAATCAATGGCACAGGGGTAATGCGGATGTCCCGCCAATAGAAATGCTCGAACGCTTGTCTAGGTCGCTTAAAATCTAAGATGCCGGGATGTTTAAAAAGATCATCGCAACCCTTAGGATCATCAGGGCCAAACACCGGAATAGACATATTCAGCCCCCAACGAAGATCAAACAGGGACTGAACATGATCCATGTGGTAATGAGTCAGTACAATACTGTCGATACTACCGGCAGGAAAACGAGATAATAAATCTTCAGCATTGGCATCCAACAGCAATTTTCTGCCTTGATAGCTAATAAATGCCGACGTTTTACCTCGCCGGTACGCTGGGTTCTCCTTCGCACGTTCGCAAGCAATACAATTGCAACCGTACACAGGTAATAACCGAGCATTACCCGTCCCTAGTACCGTTAGCTTCATTGCAATATCCCCTCACCAGATTGTGTTGTATAGTGTTCGAGCTTAGGTTGAGAGCTCTGATATTGACTGTACTCTTCAATAAATTGCTCGATGGTTTGCTGCAATGAACCGCTATTATCTAAGACAAAGCCGCTGTCCGGACACTGTCCACGGTAATACTCAGCTCTCGCAAGCCGATCGACAATTTGATCTACTGTCTCTCGCCCTCGCGCATAAAGCCGTGCCTCTAGCACCTCAGCACTGACATCGACAATGATAGGAACGACTCGATAGCCAAAATCCATCATAGCTTGCTCAAGATAGGCACGGGAACCATTGACCACCACATTTAATCCCTGAGACAGCCAAAGCTCAATTTCTTTACCCAAGGCATAGTAAAAGCCGTTTGCCTGCCAGCTCATAGCAAACAAACCTTGCTCCTTACGCTGGGTAAACTCTTCCATTGATAGTTCGACATGATTCTCACCACCCGCTTGTGCAGAGCGGGTGATATAACGATGTGCGACCAAAAGCTGTGTCGGATAAAGTGTACGTATCGCCTGAAGCAGGCTATCTTTGCCTGCTCCGGACGCGCCCATTACATAAAATAAGGTGCCTTGTTTGCTCAACGCAGTTCTCCTTGCGTTTTTCTTTAGCTTGGGTTCACTGTATTAATTAAAATACCTGCTTACCCTGACGCCAAACTCGAGTGACATAAGTGTGATCATGCAAATGGTGTGCAAGGAGTAAATCAGCGCGTTTACCTTCAGCAATAGCGCCTCGGTCATCAAGCTGGAGCGCCTCTGCAGGATGAATCGTTGCTAGCTTGGTCGCCTGTGGCAAATCCAAGTCATTGCGCTCGTCATCTGCCAGTTGGAAAAGTGCATCCAACAGGCTTCCCGGGTAGTAGTCTGATGACAGAATATCCAGCACGCCCAGACTTGCCAATTCATGGGCAGCCACGTTACCTGAGTGCGATCCGCCACGGACAACATTCGGCGCGCCCATCATGACCTTCAAACTCAGGTCATGAGAAGCCTTGGCGGCTTCAACTGTGGTTGGGAACTCTGCAATCACCATGCCCAAGTCTTTTGATTCCTGAACATGCACAAGCGTGGCATCATCATGGCTTGCCATCGGAATATTTCGCTCACGGCATTGACGGGTGATTTCAGCACGATTAGGCGTAGACCACTGCTGAGAACGGGCTACCTGCTCTTTCTCAAAGGCGAACATCTGCTCGTCACTGAACTTATATTTACCCTGATAATACTCACGATACTTTTGTACATTCACAAATTGACGCTGGCCCGGTGCGTGATCCATCAAAGAAACCAAATGTACCTCAGGCAGATTGGCATAGCGCTCAAACATGCCAACGGTTGTTTCATGCGGCACCTCGCAGCGCAAGTGCAGGAAATGCTCGGCACGGTTAACACCGCGCTTCTGGCTTTCAACGACAGTATCAATTAAGTGATCCAAGTTTTCCTGACGACGCCCCCCTTCACGGTAATCACCAAGGGCAACAGCATCGAGCACTGTGGTAATTCCTGAGCCTATTAATTGGGCATCATGGGCACTCATTGCAGAAAATGGTGGCCAATCGACTTTCGGGCGCGGGGTGAAATACTTTTCCAAGTTATCGGTATGAAGCTCAATCAAACCCGGCATCAACCAACCATTTTCGCCATCATACGCCTGAGGCAGCTGGCTAAGCGTGTCTGACATCGACTTGATAACACCCTTTTCCAGTTCGACCGACCCTTTTACGATTTCGTCTTCAAGGACCATATGTACGTTGGTAATAATCACATTTTTTTTCCTCATCCCTGAACTAGGCAACTTGTTCTGCTACTGTATGAATGCCAGCTGTTTGGTTTATACCAACAATCTGATCAGGCTCTTGCCCAGCACTCTCTGTCGGTTTCATTTCATATAGGCGATCGGCGACTTGTGCCCTCACCTCTTCATCATGGAAAATACCAACGACAGCAGCCCCGCGGGACTTGGCTTCTTCAATCAGGCTCACGACAACCGCACTATTGGTGGCATCTAGCGACGCCGTTGGCTCATCGAGCAGCAACACCGGATAGTCAACGATAAAACCTCTGGCAATATTGACCCGCTGCTGTTCACCGCCGGAGAACGTCGCCGGTGCCAGGTGCCATAAGTGCGCTGGCACATTCAAGCGACGGAGCAACTCACTGGCTTTACGTTCCGCTTCTTCGCGGCAGCCGCCAGTCTCCAGCATTGGCTGCATTACCACTTCGAGTGCGCTAATTCTTGGAATAACACGCAGGAACTGACTTACCCATCCCACGGTATCGCGGCGTACATTCAAAATCTCACGCGGTGATGCACTAACAAGGTCAATCCACTGATCACGGTGACAGACTTCGATGGAGCCAGAATCAACCAGGTAGTTAGCATACAAAGCACGAAGTAAAGTTGACTTTCCCGATCCAGAGTGACCGTGCAGCACCACACATTCTCCCTGTTCAACACTCATTGAAGCACTTTGCAACACTGGCAGCTCAATACCATTTTGATTATGCAAAACGAAGGTTTTGCTAACATTACAGACTTTCAACATTGGCTTGTTCATGTTCTTTCCTTAGTTTTGCAATACCGATGAGACCAATAGCTGGGTATATGGATGCTGAGGGTCGTCCAGCACCTGATCGGTCAAGCCTGTTTCAACCACATGGCTCTGTTTCATCACCATCAAACGATGAGCCAGCAAACGAGCAACGGCCAAATCATGAGTCACAATAACCACAGCCAGTTCCAGTTCTGTTACCAAACGGCGCAGAAGATCAAGCAGCTTCGCCTGCACCGAAACATCCAAGCCACCGGTTGGCTCGTCCATAAAGATCAACTTAGGGTGAGTGACCAAGTTACGGGCGATCTGCAAGCGCTGCTGCATACCGCCGGAAAATGTTGTTGGCATATCATCAATACGCTCAGACGGGATTTCTACATCTCCTAGCCACTTATCCGCTTGTTCACGGATTTCACCATAGTGACTGTTGCCTACAGCCATCAACCGCTCACCGATATTACCGCCAGCCGACACGCGTCCGCGTAGGCCATCCATAGGGTGCTGGTGTACCACACCCCATTCAGTACGCAGTAAATGACGGCGCTGGCTTTCTGCCATCGCATAAAGATCTTCAATCTGAGCGAGCTGCTGGTCAGCTTTACCTCGTAAATACAGCACCTCACCGTTATCCGGCTGCAAACGTCCTGAAATTGCTTTTAGCAGGGTGCTTTTGCCTGATCCTGACTCGCCAACAATACCTAACACTTCACCGGGGAAAAGCTCAAACGATACATCCGTAAACCCTTTGCCCGGCGCATAGAGCTTGGTCAGGTTCTGTACCGACAGTAGCGGTTGTTCTTTAAGGTTTGTCATATCTATCATCATATTCATCGCACTGCCTATTGCGCATCCATTACATCTGCGGCTGGTGATTGTTCAGGGGTCGTTCCGATTGATTGAACGCTATTCGTTAAAACAGGGCTTTTTTCAACCTGCTGACGACAGTAATCGGTGTCTGAGCAGACAAAGATACGACTGCCCTCGTCATCAATAACGACTTCATCCAAGAAGGTATCGGTTGAACCACAAATGCTGCATGGCTCATCCCATTTCTGTACTTCAAATGGATGGTCATCGAAATCCAGGCTATGGACTTTGGTATACGGTGGAATGGCATAGATACGCTTTTCACGACCGGCACCAAATAGCTGCAACGCGGCCATATTGTCCATTTTCGGGTTATCAAACTTAGGGATTGGTGAGGGATCCATGATGTAACGGTCATTAACCCGTACTGGGTACGCGTAGGCGGTAGCGATGTGACCAAAGCGCGCAATATCTTCGTACAATTTGACATGCATGATGCCGTACTCTTGCAATGCATGCATTTTGCGCGTTTCTGTTTCTCGCGGTTCGATAAATCGTAATGGCTCCGGAATCGGCACCTGATAAATCAAAATCTGATCATTTTTCAAAGCCACTTCAGGAATACGGTGGCGTGTTTGGATAATAGACGCTTCCGTTGTTGCCTCCGTGGTATTCGCCTGCGCGACAGTCTTGAAGAACTCGCGAATAGACACAGCATTGGTGGTATCGTCAGCCCCCTGGTCAATCACTTTAAGGGTGTCGTCCTGACCAATGATTGTCGCGGTCAACTGCACACCACCGGTTCCCCAGCCGTAGGGCATTGGCATCTCACGGCCACCGAATGGTACCTGATAACCCGGGATAGCAACGGCTTTCAACAGCGCACGGCGGATCATGCGTTTTGTCTGCTCGTCTAGATAACCATAGTTATAACCGTGGTTATGATCTTCAAGGGTTTGGCTTTCAAGGTTTAGGCTATCAAGGTTAGCGCTTTCATGATTATTGATTGCTTGTGACATTTACTTGCCCTCACCGTCTACGTACTGTGTTGCCATCATTTCATCGTGTTCATGGTGCATCTTGCGCAGAAGCTCTAATTCGGATTGGAAATCAACGTAGTGCGGAAGTTTAAGATGAGAGACAAATCCAGCAGCCTCAACGTTATCTGCATGGGCCAAGACGAACTCTTCATCCTGCGCCGGACCATCGACGGGTTCGCCGTATTTCGCACCTTGAAGCGCACGGTCAACTAACGCCATCGACATCGCTTTACGCTCGGTAAAACCAAACGTTAGTCCGTAGCCACGAGTCAGTTTCGGTTTTTGCTGTTTATTGCCAATAAAGCCATTAATCATCTGGCATTCGGTTAGCTCCAGCTCACCAATATCGATATCAAAACTGTCGGCTCCTGTAGACAACTCCTCCACGTTAAGTGACAGGGTCACCCTTCCTGAGCGGATTTCACCAGCAAATGGGTGGTTACGGCCATAGCCACGTTGGGTCGAGTAACCAAGTGCCAACAAGAAACCCTCATCCCCACGCGCAAGTTGCTGAAGACGCGCGGAGCGATCGCAAGGGAAATTAACGGGCTCCATGGTGACATCGTCGGGTTGTTCCCCCTTATCTTCCTCGGGCACCATCAAATCTAATTTTTCAAGAATCCCAAGCACCTGTGGACACGTTTCATTGGCAGTCGTATTCGCGGTATGTGCAGTACCCTCCTGTGACTGGCTCTCAGGAGCCTCACCTTCAGCCAAAAGGCTAAAATCCAGTAAACGATGCGTATAGTCGTAAGTGGGTCCTAGTAACTGACCACCTGGTAAATCTTTGTAGGTCGCGGAAATACGGCGTTCAATGCGCATATCCGAAGTATTCACTGGCTCCAGTACTGCCAAGCGTGGCAAGGTTGTACGGTATGCACGTAATAAAAAGATCGCTTCGACCAAGTCGCCACTCGCTTGTTTAATCGCTAGTGCGGCGAGTTCCTTATCGTAAATCCCGCCCTCGGTCATCACACGGTCTACAGAGCCCGCAAGCTGTTCACTGATTTGTGCAACCTCTAGTTCAGGAAAATCTGTATTACCGCGACGCTTTTGTGCCTGAAGCTGGTGTGCGGCGTTTATGGCTTTTTCGCCGCCTTTAACTGCAACGTACATTACATCGCCTCCACTGACGTTGAGCGTGGAACTGCCACCACCTGCTCACCTGAAACAAAGATATAATCCAAACCCAACGGGAATATTTCACCCTGCGCCAATAGCTTATTTTTCAGCACTGCGGGTAGGTTACCGAGTCGAATATGCTGCTCACCTTGAATACCCGGGCCACTCAGCTTGAAACGTTGGCCTGAAGATAAGCTATCTGTTTCGATCACCACCGTCGTGCTGCGATCCGGGTATTCTTCATTACCGGCATTGAATACAAGGTCTTCGACGTTAAGCGCTGGCAAGTCGGACTTGGCAATCGCTGCAAAAGACGCTTTTTCAGGTGCTGCATTGATGGATGCACCAGTATGAAAGTGGATGTTTTGAGTGGCAGCACTATCTTGTGAAAACGCCTGCGACATCCACAGCGATGTACTGTTATCCGCTAATGCCAACAACACTTGGCTAGTTGCCGGCATCATTGACCCAAAACCATTACAACGGTCAAGTTCTACCAGGGTGCCCGGTTCAGACATGGCTTTAAGTAGGCGTCTGAAACAAAACTGACTGTCGTGTACTGCATCAGTAAAAGCCGAGGTAATATGGCTCATCGTATTTCTCCTTTATCAATGACCTTGGCTTAATCTTCACCACGAACCATGGTGAAAAAGTCCACTTTGCTGCTGGCAACCTGTTGCTGGCGCGCCTCTCTTTCCGCATCTTTATCAGCCGCTAAAGGGGAGATAATGTGTGTGAAAATAGCCTCGTGGTAATAGTCTGTCTGGAGCAATCCATCCAAGACTGCCGCTAACTCAGCATGCTGTTTGTTTCGCCCCTGAAGGTAGCTGTGCCCCATTTCACCGCTAGCAAGTTGGACCGCTGCACGGGTAATGGTGACATCACCAATATTGAATTGACGACCGGTGCTCCCCATTCTGGCTCGCACTTGGGCAAGGCCAATTTCTGCCGGACGGATAATCTGATAATCCGGTGCTAGACCATATTGAGTTTGGCTTTGCTGCCAAAGGGCTGAGAGTTTTTCAAAACTGGCCTGGGCCAGTACAGACATCCAATATTTTCTGTTTTCCGTGGTGTCCATTTAGTGCTCCATGACTAATTCAATGACATCGGAACGGGTATTTGAACTCGAATATTCAGCTACAATTTCCGTGCCTTTGATGACATTAGTGGTACGTATTTTTAATAACGGGATGCTGCTATTTATTTGCAATAGCCGACAATATTCCGTGTTAGGTATTTGGGCGCGAAGCCGAGTGCTTTTACGCTCTAATTCGACACCCAATTCTTTGTTAATAAAATTATGCAGAGAGCCAGATTTAAAGTGTTTAATCACTGGCCACCAGCTACAGTCAGGCAAATAATGATCAATCACGGTACGTGGAACACCATCCAACTTCCGGTAAGTTCGTAAATGGATAATTTTACTTTCCGGCTCACAATCTAGTCTCTCAGCCAACCGTTCACTGGCGACTATAGTGCGTGACTGCAGAACTTCACACCGAGGCAGAGAGCCCTGTTCAAGAAGGTTTCCTGTAAAATGGGCACCTGCATGAAGGTAGTAATCTGCCGGCTGACTTAACACCATGTTGCCTTTTCCTTGATGGCGTAAAATCAACCCGGCTGTTACCAACTCATCAATCGCTCTTCTCACCGTATGGCGATTTACTTGAAAGTACTGAGCCAATTGTGATTCGGACGGTAAATAGTCGCCTGCCTGATATTTATGACGTAAGTCATCTTCCAATTCCTTGGCAATTTTCTGATAGACAGGCATATCCATTTCCTTAAATTTTGGGTTATCTAGTTTTCAGTTATCTAGACATGTAAACCGAAAATTTTTATTCCGTGATTAAATCAATATTTCAATTAAATGAATTTCTTGCGAATTACCTGAGATACAAAATCAATAATGCTTACAGTGAGAATAACAATCAGCATAATGGCTGCGGTTTGTTGCATCTGAAACCCAGAGATTGATTGCCACAACAGTACCCCGATACCACCAGCACCCACCATGCCGACGACGGTCGCAGAGCGGATATTCGACTCAAGGCGGTAAAGCGAATATGAAATCCATAACGGCATTACCTGCGGTATTACGCCATACAGAATCACTTCCAGTGGGTTCGCCCCCGTCGCTTTAACCCCTTCAATCGGCCCCGGTTCAATCGCTTCCACCGCTTCGGCAAACAGCTTTGCCAACACACCTGTAGTATGAATGAACAGCGCCATCACACCGGCAAAGGGGCCCAAGCCAACCACCACCACAAACAGCATGGCAAAAACCATCTCGTTGATAGCACGAAGTCCGTCCATCAAGCGTCTTATCGGGAACGTCACCCAAGATGGCATCAGGTTTTCAGCACTCAAAATACCGAAAGGGATTGCCAGGACAATTGAGAGCAGTGTTCCCCAAATTCCAATCTGGATGGTGACCAGCATTTCACTGAAATACAGTTCGACATCAGTAAAATCAGGTGGGAAGAAATCCTTCAGCAACTGCACCATATTTTCCGGGTGCTCAAGGAACATCATCGGCGCCATTTCAGCACCTCGCCAGGCCCACATTAAGATGCTAAGAAAGATAACCGCAATGACTGCATTTTTAATCGACAGCTTCGATGGCGGCATCAAATGTTGAGTATCGGTGTGCATTGTTTAATCCTTTTACAGCAGGGGCGTTCCCCTGCCCTCATCCGTTATTAGCCCTGAGCTTGCTCAGAATCCATGTCACTCGTTTGACTGACATTCAGCGCTTCGATTTCAGAAGCCAAAGAGTCCAGTTCCGCTTGGTATTGGGCAATACGCTCTTTCTTCACTTTATCGCTCAAGCGAGGGTTATCTTGGGTTTCGACCAACCCCTTATAAGCTTCCATCTGGCGAATTGGCAGCAACTGATTATTATCTGCTGGTGCAAACCCCGACCATGCCAATAACTTGAGGTTGTCCAGTTGCTGTGGGTTATCTTCCCCATAAGCGAGGAAAAAGTTACGGGCCTTAGATTTAATATCTGCTGGAATGTCTTTACGCCAAGTAATGACGTCAGACGGGATCAGATCTGACTGCCAGACCACTTTTAACTTGCTAAAAAGGGCGGGATTGCTTTTCTCAAGGCGCGTCAGGTTCATGGTGTGGTTTGTTGCCACATCTACCTGCTTATTCGCAACAGCCATTGCATTCGCGCCGTGGCTGGCAACAATGGTGCGCTTGAAGTCATTGGCTGAAATATGGTTTTGGGCGAAGGCGTAGTAATTCGGTACCAAGAACCCCGAGGTGGAATTTGGCTCACCGTTGCCCAACATCAGCTCTTTACGGTTATCAATCACATCTTGCAGAGTGTTGATGTCATCATTGTCACTGTTGACCAGCAGTACGCTGTAATAGCCTTGGGTACCGTCTTCATCGATGTAGCGGGCAAATATCTCTGCATTGGCACGGTCCACTGCTTCCATCGCGGATTTATTGCCAAAGTAAGCAAAGTCGACTTTCTTAAAGCGCATCCCCTGAATAATGCCTGCGTAATCTGGTGCAAAGTAAGCATTAACCTTAATGCCTAACTCTTCACTCAAGTCTTCCAGCATCGGCTCCCAGCGCTGTTTAAGGTTTTGCTGTGCATCCGTCGCGATAATGCCAAAGTTAATTTCTTTCATGGTTTCAGCAACGCTAGTGAGCGGTGAAAGCAAACCAGCCGCTAATGCGATTGAGCAACCAAATTTCTTGATAGAAGTAAACATGATCTTTCCCTGTGCAGTTAGAATGAAGGCGCTAGTTCAGCACCAACAGGCTGGAGTTCTGTCTGTGGCTTTTCAGCGGTATAGAGCGCTTTGAGTTTCTGCTCGCTCAGCCCGGTCGCCGCTCCCTGATAGAAAACTGCCCCTTCGCGCAGTGCTATGATCTGCTCACAGTATTTCAAGGCATGATCAACCTGATGTAGGGTTACAATGACCGGAATGCCTTCTTTTTGATTAATATCCTCAAGAAGCTCCATCACGATACGTGATGATTCCGGGTCCAGTGAGGCAATAGGCTCATCGGCAAAGATAATTTTGGCCTGTTGCATCAGGGCACGGGCAATTGCCACACGTTGCTGCTGACCACCAGATAGCGTGGAGACACGTTGATGGGCAAACTGCTCCATACCGACACGCTGAAGTGCCTGTAACGCTCGAAGTTTTTGCTCTGCGGTGAATGTGCCAGTTAGAGTCCGCCACTTTGACGTTTCACTCAGCGCGCCAATAAGTACATTGGTCAGTACACTCAAGCGGTTTACTAAATTGAACTGTTGAAAAATATAACCAGCCTGTGCGCGGCGCTGGCGGATCTGCTTACTGGCTTTACCCTGTGCTTGAACGGTTTGTCCAAGCACTTTTATTTCCGAATCTGCGTCTTTGTCTGATACAACCAAACCACTAAGGTGGCGCATTAACGTTGACTTACCTGAGCCTGATGGGCCCAACAGTGCCGTCATCGAGCGCTCTTTAATGGCTAGGTTAATCCCTTTCAGTGCCTGCTTGTTACCGAAAGTCTTATTGATATTGCTGATGCTTATGATGGTATCCATGTCCGTCATCTCATGTCCGATTCGAGGTACAGAGTGCGGGTAAAATATGAATGTTTTATTGATTGGAAATGTCAGCAATATGACGGGTGAGAGCAACAACTAGCTTGTTGTTGTGTGGAAAGTTCATAATAATCAATAAACAACATTAGAAATTAGCCATCAACCGGACAACTTGTCTAGATAACACCGTCAAGAAAGGTTCATCAAAGGCAGATACTTGCTTCCACCTTTCAAACCCTCTAGTCTAGCAGGGTTAATATTATTCATTGTTGTAAGCCCATGACTGCCAAGCTCTGTTTTCTTATTCACCACGAACCTCAGATCCTTTTCACCCCAAGCCATAACCAGATCACTATTGAGAATGAAGAGATACATCTCGAGCCACTGCAGTCAAAACTTCTGAGCTATTTCATAGAGCAGAACGGCACAGTCGTTAATGCTCGCCAGATCGCCGACAGCGTATGGCAACGCAGTCATGTCTCTGACAATTTAGTTCGCCAAGTGATCAGCTTGCTACGTAGCCAACTGAAAGATAAATCCCGGCCATATTCGATAATCAAAACCATCCCTAAACAGGGCTACCTGTTTGATCTGCCAGTCTCCGAGGTAAATCAGACTAAGGTAGATGCTGTAGAAACAAGTCATGCAGAGGTAACTACTGCAGGCATTAATACAGGACAAGCCAAAACCGAAGAGACCCAGACCGTGGATGCCCAGATCGAAAAGGTGAAGACTGCAAAAGCTGGCATTTACGTAAGCAGTAAAAAGAAACGGCTTGCGCTTATCCTCTCTGGAATATTGGTTTTAAGTGGTGTTGGGCTGGGCGGTAGCTATGTCTGGCAGCAAACTCGACCTTTTGTAGAGGCTTCAGACATTACACAAGAAAAACAGATCACACCGGTCTTCCTGCATTCAGTACAGCTAGATACAGAGCAGGATTATGAAATGTCACAGAGTGTTTATAACTATCTTTTCTATGGATTAAATTCCGCGAAAACCATTTCAGGCTATCACTTTTCACAATTAACGCCTGAAGCGAAAACTGCCCTTAACAAAAAAGGGGTTGAACTAAAGAGCTGGATTAAGCATAACGGTAACAGCTATATATTAACTGTCATTGTGCAACACCCGCAGCAACCCGAGCTAAACCATAAGATTGAAAAGCAGTTTAATGAAACTAACTTCTTTAATGAAATTGGTGACGTTGTTCTAGAATTAAAAACCCTAATATCACCCAATGATCCTGGCTACGAGATAGCTAATCACCGTATTACCTCAATTTCAGATTACAATGATTGGAAAATTATCTCTGCGGGTATATCCCTTTTCTATCAAGGAAAAGGTAATATCGCTCTCGACTCTGTCGCCAAACAGCTTGAAATAATAAAAGAGCAAGGCCGTGAGAATTACTTAGTCAATTCACTGCTGTCCTATAAAGCATCATTACGATTTTTACAGAACGGAAGCCAAGCTGACAAAGAAATTGCACTCCAACTCGCTAACGAAGCTTTTGAAATGAATCCCCGATGCGATATTGCTAATTTAACTTTAGGTTTGGCATTACTACTAAATGGACGTAATGACCAAGCTTTCCCTTATCTTTTCTACGCAGCAGAAAGTACGCCAAGCCCAATCAGTTTTTACTTACTGAGCGTTGTAGATGCGCAATCACAAAATCCTCGTGGCGCGGCTTACCATTATCAATGCTACAGTGACATGAAAAAAGAAGTAAACGGTCAACTCTTTGATCTTATGGAACCTTTGCAAAAAACAAACCTTTTCCAAACCCAAGATCCTGCCCAAATACCTAACTAGTCTGACCGAAGCGACACCTAAGTCCAGTTCATCACTGAAGCCCTTGCGACATAAGGGCTTGGCTTGTTTTCACATACCCCACCTCCCCTCAAGAAACACTGCGATAACTTTGATTTTTGTTTGTTCATCGGTGAATTTGCCTTGCATCAACACTTGAACAATGCATTCTTCCCATAATCTGTCCATCCAAAGCACTTTGCATTCTTGAGGTAACATCATGTTAAAAAAAATGGCCTATCAAATAATCCCACTACAAATTTTCTTGTTTGTATTTTGGTTCAAAAATGGCTTTATCGATAAAGTAATGGGTGTACTATTAGGTGCAATTACACCAGAAACAGCCTATTCAGGCGATACATGGGCAGGTTGGAAAGGCTATATTGTGGGTACATGGGATAAAAGCCAAGTAGGTCATGTATTTTTAAGTCCAACGTTTGATTTTATGTTCCCCGTTTTGATCCTGTTACAATGCGTACCATTTATCTTAATTATTCGCTCAGTATTAAATGGCGAGTTCATGGCAAACAAAGAGCGCCCATGGCTATTCTACTCTGCAGTCTCATCACTGTTTGTTGCAGGTTGTATGGCGTTCACCCAAACACTTTCTGGCGCAAGTGACGGCCAATATTTGTGGCAATTCATGGGCTTTAGCATGATTGCAATCATGTATATTCGCCATGAGCAGGCAAAATAATTAATTTTTAGTAAATTATTCTTAGTAATTTATACAGCCTTCAACTAATTTATTAAGCAATATCTAATAGTTATCAATACCAGTAGGCCACTTGGAACTACATATTCAATGTCATATTCAAGCGGCCTACTTTTTCCATTAAAGAGAAAATTACTCTTCTCTCGGAAACCATAGGTATACAGCGAAGAGACTACAAAGACAAAGGGCCCCCATTATCCAATAAGCAGCAGACAAACCCAGCATCACCGCGCTCCACCCTGCAAGTAAGTATGTAAACAGCCACCACAAGTGAGTCAATGAAAAATGAGCGGCAAAAAAGGCAGTCGCATCTTCTTCTTGGCAAGAACGAGTGATCAATACACCTGCGGGGGTTTGGATAAACGACATACCAGCGCCAAACAGCAAACACACCCAAATGAACCCATACCAGCCCGGTAATTGCGCTGCAATCAAAAACGCACAAACGATCATGGCGCTACCGAGCAACATAAACCCTCGTAGTTTTCTCCCTTCTAACCATTTCGGTAATTTCAACGCGACAAGCATTGAGCCTCCCCCGACTACCGCGATTGCTAATGCAGTATCTTGATCGCCACCCGCTAAAATTTGGTTTACGTAAACCACGGTATTTACAATCACCATCGCACTGGCAGCCGACGCTCCAAGATAGCCTAGCCACAGCGCCCTTAACCTTGGCGTTGATAAATAGGCTTGCAAACCGTACTTCAGTTGATCAAGAGGACCACGTTCCCGAGGAACAACTTTGATTATTGGGAACACACAAACCATGAGTAAAATGGCCGACAGCAAAAATGTAAATGCATTCAGAATGAACAGCTGCCTAAAACCTAATACTACCAGCAACGCAGCGGTCAGTAGTGGGCTGACAATTTGTTCTAGATCGTACGCTAAGCGGCTAAACGATAACGCTCTTACATACTGATTTTCATCCGGCAATACAGCTGGTAACGTTGCTTGGTACAATGGTGTAAAACCCGCCGAGCATGCATTGATACAAAAAACTAGTACATAGATTTGCCAAGTTTCGGTCACAAACGGCAGGAACAAAATAAAAACAGCGCGTACCAAGTCCAGCGTTATCATTGCCTTTTTTCTTGGCAGTTTATGTGCGATAGCCCCAAATGCTGGAGCCAGCCCAACATACGCAACCATTTTAAGGGCAAACGCAATACCGAGCACGGCACTGGCATCATCCCCTGCGATATCCCAAGCGAGCAGTGCTAAAGTTAACGTACTGATCCCTGTACCGATAAGGGAAACAACCTGAGCCGACAACAACTTAAGATAAGTTGAGTTTTTGCGCATAGGCAATGTTTCCGTTTGAGGTATAGCCGTCATATTTACTCTCGCCCTGTTTGCAGGTTGGCTTTTATTTCACCATTAAATCAGCAGGCTCTTCGGTTTCTAGCTGGCTCGATACTATTAGTAACCCCATATTTTCAGCGGCTACATTTAACGCCTCCAAGTCCCCTAAATAAGGTTCAGCTTCATTTTTGTTGAGGCTGATATACTGATATTTCTCATGCCCTTTACCACAAAGTAACAATACATCACCGGATTGCAGCTCTTCTATTGCCACTTTTATCGCTGTCAGCCTATCTTCAACACAAGTGACCGCGGCACTAGACTCTGAAGGTAAGTGACTGATTAAGGCACTAAACAATGCATCTTGACTCACTCCCAACGGATTATCGGTTGTCAGCACTAATCGGTCTGATTGGTTGAAGCAAAGCTGTCCAATCTCTGGCGCATCTGCCAGTCGCTCACCAGTTACACCGATAACTGTCACGACTCTGCCAGTGTTATGTTCACTGACATTACGGTACAAATTAGTCAGGCTATCGTAATTATGGGCATAGTCGAGGATAACGGTTGCACCATTGCTAAGAGGATAAACTTCGCTTCTTCCCGGTGCAGGTTGCATGGCATTAAACAACGCCAACACGTCGTTAATATCCATCCCTAGCGCCAACAATGAGGCAATCACTGCTAGGCTATTTTCGATGTTAAATCGGAACGGCAGGTTTGATAACAATCGATGCTTTTCACCTTGGTATAGCAAGGTAAATTCGCTGCCACTGCAGGTTGAATGTATCTGCGAGGCATAAAGGTCGGCTTGATCGTCTGCACAGCTGAAAGAAATGACGTCACAACGGCTTCGGCAGCGTTCCATCACCGAAAGTGCCTGTTCGTCATCTAGGTTCACAATCGCGACACCGCCGGGCTTGAGTCGGTCTATCAAGCGCAGTTTTGCCTGAATATAGTCTTCACGGTGCTTATGATAATCAAGGTGATCCGTGCCAATATTGGTAATTATCACTGTATCAAAATCAATATGGGTCACCCTGTCTTGTGACAGTGCATGGCTGCTAACTTCCATGACATGATGAGAAACTCCCGATTTTTCCATGGCATGAAATAGATTCAGCAGTGTAATCGCATCGGGCGTCGTGTTATCCAGCGGGTAATAGACCTTATCGAATGAACTACCGAGCGTACCGGTATAGGCTGACTGGCCTATCAGGTTCAACAATTGATTAAGGCAATATGCGACCGTCGTTTTGCCATTAGTGCCCGTCACCCCAATGTGCTTAATTTTATCTTGTGGGTATGAATGATACTGGTTGATGAGACTTACTGAGGTGCTGTGGCTTGGCGTCACCATGCAAGGTACCGACAACTCCAATGGTCGATTAGCAATGACGCCGCAAGCACCACGCTCAATCGCATCCTCTGCTGATAAGTGGCTGTCCCAAGTCAACCCTTGGCGACAAACAAACACATCACCGGGGTTAACCTTTTGGCTATGGGTTTTGAATTCCGTTACAGGCAGTGACGCTAATGTCGCTAATAATTTTCGGTGGCTACTGTTCATGGCTCATCTCACCCTTAGGGGCATATTGCATAATTGTTGTTAAATCTCAACGATTCGTCGAAACCTGTAATCAATACTGATATCTTATCGCCATTAAGGATATCAACGAAATCGAATGGGCTGATTTAAGTTATGAGTGGTATTAATTGGAAAGGTGTCGATCTCAACCTGCTACTAACCTTTGAAGCAATCATGGTTTGCCGAAGTGTGTCAGGAGCTTCTGAACGCCTCCATCTAGGGCAACCAGCTACCAGTTACAACTTAAAACGTCTGCGCAGCTTATTAGGCGATCCGCTTTTCGAACGTCAAGGCAACGCAATGGTGCCAACACAAAGGGCCATCGAGCTATCACCCAAAATCTCAAGCGTATTGTCGATTATCCGCGAAGACATCCTTCTCCCTACTATTTTTGAGCCCGAAGAATACCACGACAAATTTATTATTGGCCTTTCTGACTACGCAGAACAGGTATTTGGCCCTGCCCTTTTTGACCAACTGCTTATCGATTGTCCAAACTGCCAGATTTTATTCAAAGCCATCGATCCCTCTAACTGTGAATCGGCGCTTGAATCCGGTGACATTGACTTGGCCATTGGAGTATTCAAAATCCTTCCGGACACACTATTACGTACATTCCTCTATCGTGAGCGGCATGTCTGTCTGTTTGATAACGCAGTGTTACAAGTTAAAGTCCCAATCACTCTTAATGACTACCTGTCGACACCCCAAATGGTGATCACAGCTGACCGAGAGTTAACCACGCCGGTAGATATCACACTCGCAGACATGAATAAGAAGAGAAAAGTCGTACTGGGGTCAACCCGCTTTCTCACCTTGAGGCATATGCTAATGGGCCGACGCCTTCTCTGTGTCATGGCAGAGTTGGTTGGTCGTTCGGCCCCAGAAAGTGACAAGGTTACGATTTGTGAGGCTCCTATCCCTATTCCTGACTTTGATATTGAAATGATCAGCCGTCGCCGTGACAGTGATCACCCAAAACAAAAATGGCTTACAGAGCAGGTCGTTTCGATCATTCAGCAAAAAGTAGAAAAATTAATGAAAGGATAAGCTGTAGATTTAAAACAAGTTTTACACCTAGGCATAACCATTAAAAGAATATTGTTTTATTTATCCAAGACTCCAATAAAACAATATTCTTTTATACTCTAATCAGCAGTGCTAATCATAGATATCAACGAGAGTAATTATCCCGAACCCAATAAAACATTGTATAAATACACCATAGTTCGTATCCAAGTAACTTCAATAGCTTGGGTATATATAAAAACCAATGCCTGCTTAAGTGGTAGGTCATCATTATGGTGAAATGAAATGAAAAAACTCTCTGCAATCCTCGCCGTCGCATTGCTAGCTGGTTGTAACTCATCAAGTAACTCTACTGATGACAAAACAATGCCACCAGCAAATCACCTGCCTGAAATTGAAGTCCCAGAAAAGCCGCAACCTCAACTGCCACCTGCTCACCTACCTGATGGTGATATGTCGCCTGATCGCCCAATGCCGGATAACTGGTATCAAGAAGTGTCTGATCGCTTCGGCATGACGGTTGCTGCTCTTCACAAAGCGTGTAGCTTTGAAGGTGATCACCTGCAATACGAAGTATTTTCTGGCTGTAATTGGCAAAATGACACACTGACAATCACCTACTATGCCGCGAAAAACACCGGTGACAATGATCCAGGTGATAGCAGCACCAATTTTGAACACAATTTCACGTGGGTAGTCAATGATGCCAACATCGCTGCTGGTAAAATTTGGCCGCAAGCCAATCATCTTTCAACAGGGCTAGAAGGTAAACAGCTGCACATTGAGCATGGCGAGGCATTGTATGCACTCAACTTCTGTAAAGAAAGCGAGTGTGCTGACGGGGGGGATTCTGACAGGATTATACATCCGCTAGCCATCATTTCGGATAATCACCATGTTTACTCTGACGGTTCACCACTTGACGATGGTAACTCAGACTTTGTAATGGACTCTTACCGTACGGTTGAAAGGCTGTTTTTCATCGTTAACTTTACCGATAACGACACCGGATTTGTCCACCAGAGGCCATTGATGATGGATGAAGCCTACCCAGCTATCATCTACGATGTACTTAGCCCAGTATTCGGTTACTAACCCAATATACCCAAGTTACCTCAAGGTGCAGGATTCAAAAGGGGGAGCGTGCTCCCCCTGACCCCTTGAGTTGACTACGCCACATTTCCCCCTTCTCCAATCAAACATCTTCCTCCTTCACTTCCTGTTTCTCAGTCTACTGATATACTTAAGGAAAATTTGATATGGACTATTCGATGACACACCGTGATGCCAACAGCTTAGATTTAAATATGCTTAAGCTATTTGTGGTGCTATACCAAGAAAAAAATATGCGTAAAGCTGCAACTCGACTTCATGTTAGTCAGCCAGCTGTCAGTCATTCGTTAAAGAAACTTCGTGAACACTTTGATGATCAACTTTTTGTTAAGGTCCCAAAGGGCTTAGAACCCACTCCCTTAGCTCATCAAATTGCGGAGGTCGCCATTTCATACATAGAAGGATTAACCAGAGAATTAAACAGCCTGACTGAGTTTGACCCCAAGCACATCAATCAAACGGTTCGTATCGCTATTGCTGCACCGATATTGACCTGTGTAACGGGAAGCTTGCATCGGAAGATTAAAGAACAAGCCCCAAACATACAACTTGAAATAGTGACCTGGACCCACCAAACACCGCATGACTTAGAACAAAACAAAGTCATGCTTGCTATCAACTACAGCGAAATACCGCACTCGAAGCAGATATACAGCAAAAAGCTGGTTGATTTCAGCCCTACTGTCATTTTCAGAAAAGATCACCCTCTAGCGTCCAAGGAACTTGAACTCTCAGATTTTGGTAAGTTCGAGCTGGCCTCGTTAATTATCCCTGGCTGGAATGACGAGTTTGTTTACGCTGTTGAAAGGCTAAAGCAATATGGTGTCAATGCAAAAGTCGGTATTCGCTCAGAAGTACTGCTCGCATTAATCGATATTATCAGTAAAACCGATATGTATATCTCTCACAATACCTTGTTTCCAATACAGCACTTTCCACACCTTAAAATGAAGTCTGTCGCGTCACTGGTAGCTGCTGAAGACTATCAATTTAGCATAAATAGCTACTATCATATAAAAGATCGTCATAGTAACCTGGTAAATTGGCTTTGCGGGCTTATAAAAGAAGGCTTACAGGAACAAATGGATACTTCAGCTTGCTATTGCGATCAATAAGATGAAAGCAATGAGCGAAACATGATAAAGCTCACCCTTTAATCAATCTAATCTCTATAGATTGTTTCTAAGCTACTGCTTTTACACTATGTTTATAAAGTGATAGAAACGGATGGAGTAAATTAGAATGCCGCTGTTAGCCTGCCCACTTTGCGAAAAGTCAATTTCAAAACGTGCCCACACTTGCCCAAACTGTGGCGAACCAGATCCATTTCGCTACTACAGCCGGAAAAGTTGGATTGAGCGGATTATATGGACAATCGTCATCGCTATTATTGTTATCTATAGCTGGGTAGAATTACTGCCAATGGTCATTGAAGCACTTCGCTAACTTTAGGGCCCTAGAATGAAGAGCCCCGAGTAACGTTGTGGCGTTGCATATTTTATCCATAAAAAAACCAGACTTCCTTTTCGGTAAGCCTGGATTTTCATCTTTAAATCAAACCCTTTTTACATCGTCGGCATGACAAAGCTGCTGCTATGCTGCTCTAGTCGAACGCTGGCAGGCCAACGACTCGTGACTGTCTTCATACGGGTATAGAAGCGAACACCATCGTTACCGTGGACGTTCAGCGGGCCGAAGACTGAACGTTTCCAGCCACCGAAGCTATGGAATGCCATAGGAACTGGAATTGGCACGTTTACCCCTACCATTCCTGCCAGTACATCTTCACTGAACTGACGAGCTGTTTCACCATCACGGGTAAAGATAGCGGTGCCATTACCATATTCATGACGGTTAATTAGTTCCAGGCCGGTCTGGTAATCAGGTACGCGTACTATCGCCAACACAGGGCCGAAGATCTCTTCTTGATAGATCGTCATTTCTGGTGACACATTGTCAAACAATGTTGGACCGACGAAGAAACCATTTTCATGGCCTTCAATGCGAATATCACGGCCATCAACAGCTAGTGAAGCCCCTTGCTCTACACCTGAAGTGATGTAGTCACAGATCTTCTGTTTGTGCTGAGCTGAAATAACCGGTCCCATGTCATTTTCAGGGCCTTCAACCACACCAGGGCCAACCTTCATCACATCAATTTGTGACTTCAGTTTATCGATAAGTTGCTCAGCCGTTTCATCGCCCACAGCAACCACGACCGACAAAGCCATACAACGTTCACCTGCTGCACCATAGGCTGCCCCCATGATAGCGCTTGTCGCCATATCTAAATCCGCATCTGGCATCAGGATACAATGGTTCTTCGCACCTCCAAGTGCTTGGCAGCGCTTACCGTGTGCAGACGCCGTTGAGTATATATATTCAGCAATAGGAGTCGAGCCAACAAAGCTCACTGCTTGAACGCGTGGGTCAGTCAGCAATACATCAACCGACTCTTTGTCACCATTAACAACGTTGAACACGCCATCTGGCAAGCCTGCTTCTTTTAGCAGCTCAGCAATAACCAACCCGAGTGAAGGATCTTTTTCTGATGGTTTCAGTACGAATGTATTACCCGTAGCCAATGCAATCGGGAACATCCACATCGGTACCATTGCCGGGAAATTAAATGGGGTAATACCTGCACACACGCCTAATGGCTGCATTAACGAATGGCTATCGACACCCGTTCCCACGTTTGCTGAGTGCTCACCTTTTTGCAAATGCGGAATACCACAGGCAAACTCAACCACTTCAAGGCCACGGGTTACCTCACCTACAGCGTCTGAATAGACTTTACCGTGCTCGTTAGAAATTATACGGGCAAGCTTGTCCATGTTCTGCTCTAGTAGCGCTTTGAAATTGAACATGACACGGGCACGTTTTAGCGGTGAGGTTTTCGCCCAAGCTGGGAATGCTTTGTCAGCAGCAGCGATGGCTTCAGCGGTTTCAGCCGCCGAGCTGAGTACTACCTGGCGGGTTTGTTCACCTGTTGCCGGATTAAATACCGGAGCAAAGCGCTGGCTGTGACTTTCGCTAATTTGGCCCTGAATAAAGTTCTGAACTGTTTCCATTTTTTTGCTCCTGTAATTACTCTTGGCCTTCGCCATTCAATAGCCCGGCCTTGCGAGCAAATTTTTGTAAATTATTAAAACCTAATGTCGCGTACGTCATTGGATGAGCAATGGCTGGGTCCTGCTCCGCTTCAACTACACACCAACCTTGATAATTCGCTTTCTTCAGTTGCTCGAACACTGCTGGGTAATTCACACAGCCATCACCCGGCACTGTGAAAACACCATCTAAAACCGCATCTAGGAAACTGGTATTTCGATTCTTCACGTCGGCCAGTACATCAGCACGGACATCTTTGGTGTGAACATGGTTAATGCGGTGAGCCCAGCGCGTTGCTACCAATACAGGATCGGCGCCTGCGAAAGTCAGATGGCCAGTATCGAGCAGTAAGCCCACCTCATCTGTGGTGTACTCCATCAAGTTATCGATATCTTCAGCAGTTTCGATAACCGTCCCCATGTGGTGGTGGTAAGCAACTTCGACACCCTGACTCTTGGTGTACTTGGCAAACTCGCTAAGTTTCTTGCCATACTCTTGCCATTTGTCAGCGGGAAATTTAGGGCGTAAGCGTACCGGCGTGTCTTGCTGGCCATGAATACAATCAGTTACTTCTGCAAATACCATTACCTTGGCACCCAACTCGCGCAGTAGCGTTAAGTGAGGCTGAACCGCTTCAATCTCTTCCTCTACTGAACGGGTAAGCAATTCGCCGGAGTACCAGCCAGAGACCAGCTTGAGGTCATGGTTGACAAGGATCGGCCCCAGCACACTGGCTTCGCGCGGAAACTTATTTCCGAGCTCAAAGCCTGCAAAACCGGCCTGCCGCCCTTCCGTCAAACACGTCTCAAGCGGTGTTTCTGCCCCCAGTGATGGCAAGTCATCGTTGGTCCAAGTCAGTGGGTTGATACCTAGTTGAACAGTCATTTTGATTCTCCTTAAATAACTTGCTGTTGTTTGGCGATTTCATACCGTGTTCTGGCTGCACGAACTTGTTCACGTTCAGACACTTCCGGCACCGCAACTTCCCACCATGATCCACCCGATTCAGTCGTACTGAGTGGGTCGGTATCTAAGGTGATGACATAGGTAGATGCTGCTTGCTTAGCTCGCACCAAGGCTTGTTCAAGCTCTGCAATATTGGCGACTTTTTCTGCCTGAGCCCCAAGCGAACGAGCATGGCCAGCAAAGTCAGTTTTTGGTGCGCCTTCTTCAACAGTGTTACAGTCTTTGAGCAAGTTATTGAAACCAGCGCCTCCACAGGCATGCTGAAGACGGTTGATACAGCCATAACCACGGTTGTCCAAGACCACCAGCACTAACTTGTGCCCTAGCATGACCGAGGTGGATATTTCAGAATTCAGCATCAGGTATGAACCATCACCGATCATGACAAAGACTTCGGAATCGGGCTTCGCCATTTTCACCCCAAGACCACCTGCGATCTCATAGCCCATACAAGAGAAGCCATATTCCAAGTGGTAACCTTTGTCATAACGTGTTCGCCATAACTTATGCAGCTCGCCAGGCAGGCCGCCAGCCGCACAGACAACAATGTCTTTTTCGCCAGCAGCCCGGTTAACCGCACCGATCACTTCTGCATCGGTCGGTAAATCCGTTTCGCGATCAGTCATGGCAATAGAGACGGTTTCATTCCACTCCTGACGAAGTGTCTCTGCCTTATCTTTCCAACCAGCAGTCACCTGCCAGTCAGCTAATGCTTGCGTTAATACAGGCAGTGTCACCTTAGCGTCAGCCACCAACGGCATTCCGTAATGCTTAGTCGCATCAAAGCCGTTGACGTTCAGCGACACTATCTTGGCATCTGCCTTGAATAAGGCCCTTGAGCTTGAGGTAAAATCTTGCAATCGACTTCCTACCGCAATGATCACGTCAGCTTCCGCAGCCATCTTATTTACTGCTGCCGAGCCGGTTACACCGATGGAACCAAGGTTGGATTCGTGATCCCACGGTAAGGCGCCCTTACCTGCTTGGGTTTCACCCACAGGCAATTGGTAGGTTTCAACAAACTCACGGAATTGTTCCACAGCCCCAGAGTAATGGATCCCGCCACCGGCAATAACCAATGGCTGTTTAGCTTGCTTAATCAACGCAATGACTTCAGCCAACTCCTGCTCGTCCGCACCTGGACGGCGCACACGGTGGATTTTCTCGTTGAAGAAATGCAGCGGGTAATCAAAGGCCATGGTTTGGACATCTTGCGGAATAGCGATGGTTGCTGGGCCGCACTCAACAGGGTCTGTCAGTACACGCATTGCTTGTGGCAAGCTATTCAATAACTGTTCTGGACGAGTAATTCGGTCAAAGAAACGGCTTACTGGCTTGAAACAATCGTTCGGCGTAATTGTGGCATCGCTCCAGTCTTCAACTTGCTGTAGCACTGGATCCGGTTCGCGAGTAGCAAATGTATCACCCGGCAAGAGCAGAACAGGCAAGCGGTTAACATGGGCCAGCGCTGCCGCCGTCACCATATTCAATGCCCCCGGCCCTACCGATGTGGTAGCAGCCATCATACGTTGACGGTTGTTGGCCTTGGCAAACGCAATCGCACTGTGTGCCATTGCCTGCTCGTTATGGGCACGGTAGGTCGGCAGTGTCTCATTGACGTGGTAAAGCGCTTCACCTAGCCCGGCAACATTGCCGTGGCCAAAGATGGCAAACACACCGGCAAACATGGATTGGATTTCACCATCAACGTCCACTTTTTGTGCCTGCAAGTATTTCACCAATGCCTGAGCCATTGTCAGGCGTACTGTATTAACACTCATGGTTCACTCCTTTAGCCACGCTGACGCCACAATGTAATTAAGTTGTGATAGTTCTGCTTGATTTGGGCAATCAAACCTGCATCATCAATCTCGTTAGCAAGCCATTGGCGGGATGGCTGTCCGAAAATTGTTCTACCAACCGCAAAACCTTTCACTACATCGGTACTTGCCGCTGCATTAAATCCGGCTTTTAATTCATCTTCTGGTGCATCTAAACCAAGTAAGACAACACCACGGCAGTGCGCATCACGGGTTTGAATCAGGTCATTGACTTCACACCAAGATTCAGCAGCCATCGGCGGTAGTTTCCACCAGTCAGGTTTAACGCCTAGGTTATAGAAACGCTGCATGGCGCGTAGGTATAGCGCATCCGTACGTTCCAAATCGGCAGGTAAAATGATTTCCAACAGTAACTCATGGCCTGTTTTACAACATGCTTCATAGACCTCACGCACTTGCTTTTCTTGATCAAGGCGGAGCGCATGATGATCATCAGGGTGGAAAAACACCAAACATTTCACAACATGCTCTAACGGCCAATCGATTAGCTGGGAGCCGATATTGCCGTGCTCTAGTTCAAGCGGGCGGGAAGCTGGCAACTCTACCGGACGACCAATCCACCAGCCTTCACCGGTAATGTCATTCAAGACATCTTGGCCGAATGTGCTATCACACAGTAATCCGGCTTTGCCTGATAACCCGGCTTCTTCTGCGACTTCACGACTTGCTCGTAGAATAAGCTTTTTCAGTGGCTTAACTCGGCTAATATCAGCATTAGCTTCGCGTGCCATATCAACAAACTGGATACGGTGATCAAACGCCAACACACACAACTCTTCCCACTCTTTATCACGAGTGGTTACGCGGTGAAGGTGATTCAAACGCTCGTCAAGATCCGGCCGAGGCACATCATTAGCACGAGTCAGGTAATCATCAAGCTCTTCTTTAGAAGGCATTGCTGGCGCACAACCATGGCGTGACACCACCAAGGCACCACAAGCATTGGCATAAGCACACGCTTTTTCCCAACCTTCCTCGTTGAGGTATCCGCGCAATAGGCCAGACATAAAGGCATCACCTGCGCCGAGAACGTTGAGCACATCAACGCGCACCCCTTCAACGGTGATCCCTTCATCCAAATCATTAGGAATGGCATTAGTGAATACAGAGCAGCCTAAAGGACCACGCTTGCAAACCAATTCGGCTTGGCTAACTTCGCGAACTGCCTTCAATGCGTCAACCGTATTGGTAGAGCCACCTGCAATATGGAATTCTTCTTCAGTACCAACAATCAGATCAAACAAGCCCAGTACTTCCTGGAGTTGCTCTGTCACCTTACCGGATTCAACAAATCGCGTTTCACCATCACCTAAGGTTGTTAGACCCCATAGCACCGGTCGATAATCGATATCAATCGCTGTCTTGACACCGTGTTTTCTTGCATAACGCAATGCTGTTAATACAGCTTCGCGGGTATTAGGGTGCGATAGATGGGTGCCAGTAATCGCCAAGCAGCGAGCTGAGGCAATGTACTCTTCATCAATGTCATCGGCAGTGATTGCCATATCAGCGCAGTTATCACGGTAGAAGATCAGAGGAAAAGTATCTTCATCTTTTATACCAAGAATAACCAAGGCGGTTAGACGTTCTTCGTCGGTAATTAAGTGACTGGTATCCACACCCACTCGCTGGAGCTCTTCCCTTAGGAATCGTCCCATGTGTTCATCACCCACCCTAGCAAGCATGGATGATTTCAATCCCTGCCTTGCTGTGCCATAGGCGACATTGCCTGATGATCCACCGAGATATTTAGAGAAAGTGCCCATATCTTCAAGGCGAGCACCGATCTGCTGACCATACAAATCCACGGCAACTCGCCCCAAACAAATAAGATCCAATTTCTTATTGCTGGTATTCATCCTTTTCGCTCCTTCCTCTAACTACTGCTGTAGTTAAAAACCGTTCTGATAATGGTTGAACTGATTTTACCATCTAAGTTGAGAACACCGATCTCAACGCTCATTGTTTCGATGCTCCTATCATACGAAATATTCATTTCATTTAAAATGAAAAATGAAATGAAAAATATATTTTGTGATCAAGGTATAATTTCCATCCCCACAAAAAGCGCTGCACAGCAACGCCCTTAATGAAAAATATTTTTCAAACAATGGCAACATAACGGCAACACCCTTACACCAGCATAACATTCCATGCCTTATCAACAACTTAACGCAAAAACAGAATATACAAACAATAATTAGCCTTAAAAATCATAAAATTAGCGCATGAGATAGCGATTAGGTATTGATTCCAGTGAGACTTGGTTAACAATTTTGTCATTTGCACCCAATCAGGGGTGGTTATTAATTGAGCCCGAGCATATAGTTGTTTACATAAAAATAATAAATTTATTTCAATCAACGTGAATACACTTTCTGGAGTGATATTTCGTTCTAGAAAGTGAATAGCACCTTTTTACCGTATTTTTGAAATGTACATTTCACCCAAGAAAACGGTTAGGTGCACAAAAAAAAGGAGGCAACAATGCCGTCACTGATACATGGAATTACTTCTCTACTTACACACTCTATCTCGACGACAAAGGCCCTTTCTAAGGGAATCCTGCGTAAAGTGGCCATTATTGGCGCTGTCATCACACTGGCTGCTTGCGGCGGTGAAGAAGGCGAGGCAAAAACAAAAATTGGCGTCGCTATCCCAAACTTTGACGACACCTTTTTGGTCAATATGAAAGACTCTATGGAGAGTTACGCTAAAGAGATGGGTGATGTCGAACTTATCTTCGTTGACGCAAAAGAAGATACAGTGAAACAGTTGGGTCAAATCCAAAACTTTATTGTTCAGCAAGTAGACGGCATCATTCTTGTTCCGGTTAACACTGATGCAACCCAACCAATGACTGACAGCATTCAAAAAGCTGGCATCGAATTGGTATTCCTAAACCGCCGTCCTTCTTACCTCCCAGAAGGCGTCTCTTATGTGGGTTCCGACGAACTTCGCTTCGGTGAAGAGCAGGCTAAATACGCTGCCTCTAAACTTGATGGCGGGAATATCGGTATCATCATGGGCATGATGACAGTTGAAGCGGCAATTCTACGTACCCAAGGTGTTGAAGAATTCTTCAAGGATAAGCCTGAATTCACCATCACCCGCAAACAAACCGGCCTATGGCAGCGTTCACAAGGTATGATCGTGATGGAAAACTGGATCAATTCTGGTGAACAAATCGACATTATCCTTTCGAACAATGATGACATGGCACTGGGTGCAATTCAGGCATTACGTGCAGCCGGCAAATTGGACGACACCATTGTTGTCGGTGTTGATGCAACCCCTGATGGCATCATGGCGATTAAAGATGGTGCATTGGATGCCACCGTTTTCCAAGACGGTGTCGGTCAAGCACAAGGTGCACTTGATGCAGCACTGAATGCCATCAATAAAAAGCCGCAAGAGAAAATTACTTGGATCCCTGCAGAACTCGTTACTCAAGACAACCTAGCTGAATTCCAAGCAAAAGGTTAATCCACATCCCTCTCTATAAATAACTTATCCGGCCCTACATTACGCTAACTACGTAGGGCCTATTTTGGAGCAAATCAGTATGAGCCAAGTAATACTTGAGATGCGTGGTATTACCAAAACCTTTCCCGGTGTAAAGGCACTCGATAACGTGCAACTTACCTTGAAGAAAGGCCGCGTAATGGCGCTCATGGGCGAAAATGGTGCAGGGAAGTCGACCTTGATGAAGGTGCTGTTTGGCACATACCACCGGGATGAAGGCACTATTCGCTACCAAGGGGAACTCGTAGATTTCTCGGGTGCTAAAGAATCACTGGAAAGTGGTATCTCAATGATTCATCAAGAACTCTCCCCTGTTCTCCACCGTAATATTGCAGAAAATATCTGGTTAGGCCGTGAACCGCTCAAAGGGCCGCTAAGGCTGATCGACCATAAAAAAATGTATGCAGACACCAATGCGCTGCTTAAACGTCTAGATTTGGAACTTGACCCTCGTACCCTGATGAGTGATCTCACCGTTGCAACAATGCAAATGGTTGAAATTGCCAAAGCGATTTCATTTGATTCCAAAATCATCATTATGGATGAGCCAACCTCTGCACTGACCGACAAAGAAGTCGCGCACTTGTTCGATATCATCGAGAAGCTCAAATCCCAGGGTGTTTCCATGGTGTATATCAGCCATAAAATGGATGAAATCTTCAAAATTTGCGATGACATCACCGTATTTCGAGACGGTTGCTATATTGGTGAACGTGAAGCAAGAGATACAAACCATGATGAACTCGTCCAGATGATGGTGGGTCGTGATCTTGGGGATGTATTCCCGCCGCCGACGGCCAAGCCTGGCAAAACTCGGCTTGAAGTGAAAAACCTGTCTGTCGATGGCTGCTTCAAGGAGATGAACTTCAAGCTCCACGAAGGTGAAATTTTAGGGATTGCCGGCCTCGTCGGCGCAGGTCGAACCGAGCTTATCGAAACACTGTTTGGCGTACGCGAGAAAGACACCGGTGAAATTTGGATCAACGGCGAACATGTTGAGATCAGAGCGCCACAGGATGCGATTAGCCACAAAATGGCTTTCTTAACAGAAGACCGCCGCCATTCTGGCCTCTATCTGATGTTAGACATCTTTGCCAATACCTCTATCGCCCACCTTGATGCTTACAAGAGCAAGGTTGCGAATGTCCTTGATGTTCGCCAAATGCGCTCGGACAGCGAGGAACACTGTAAAAAGCTCAAAGTGAAGACCCCTCACATGAACGAGGCTATAGATAACCTCAGTGGTGGTAACCAACAAAAAGTATTGTTGGCCCGCTGGATGTTAACCAAGCCCGATATTCTATTCCTCGATGAACCGACCCGAGGTATTGATGTAGGTGCAAAATCTGAAATCTACAAACTCATGCGTCTTTTAACCGGTATGGGGAAAAGCTTGGTAATGATCTCGTCAGAATTGCCTGAAGTGATCGGCATGAGTGACCGTGTCCTGGTCATGCATGAAGGCAAGCTAAAAGGCGAACTCGACGGCCATGAAGCGACCCAAGAAAAAATCATGTCGATGGCATTGGCATAACTGCCCAAGCCATACCGTATAATCACTGCTGTCGTGACAGGGTGACGCAATAATTTATCAAGGAAAGTCATTATGATTGCGAAGTTAATAGAAGCAACGTCTGGTGCGAAATCGCCACAGAATTATAAACGCTTGATTTCAAAGTATGCCATCTACGTTGTTTTCATCGCCATGTGTGTGGTGATGACTATTTTATCTCCAGTATTTCTTACAGTAGCCAACTTACTTAACGTTGTTACCCAAATGGCCAGTATCGGCTTATTGGCCCTTGGGGTAACCATCATCATTATTACCCGAGGAATCGACTTATCATCGGGGTCGGTATTGGCGGTCGCCGCGGTCGCCTCGGCCAGTATGGCGCAAACCCTCGACTGGGGCATGCGGATGTATCCGGCCATGCCTGAGTTACCGGTTATCGTGCCGATCCTTGTCGCTTTAGCTGTCGGCGCGCTTTGTGGCTTCATCAACGGTGCACTGATCGCTTATACCGGTATCCCTCCGTTCATCGCCACCCTAGGTATGATGATCATCGCTCGTGGTGCTGCCCTGCTCTACTCTGATGGCCGCCCAGTCAGTAGCCTTATCGATTCATACCAATGGATTGGTCAGGGTACCATTGCAGGTGTTCCCGTTCCGGTAGTGATATTTATCGTGATGGCTATCGTTTCTTACATCCTGCTCAACTACACCCGCTTCGGTAAATATGCCTACGCAATTGGTGGTAACGAAACTGCCGCCTATGTTTCAGGTATTAACGTTAAGAAGTACAAAATACTGGTATACACCTACGCTGGCCTACTAGCCGGTATCGCAGCGCTTATCCTTTCTGCCCGTATTAACTCTGGCCAGCCTGGTCTTGGGGTCATGTACGAACTGGATGCCATTGCATCAGCAACCGTTGGTGGTGTATCCCACGCCGGTGGTATCGGTACGATTCAAGGTACCATTATCGGTACCATGATTATGGGTGTGCTACAGAATGGCCTCGACTTATTGAATGTCTCGGCTTACTGGCAGCAGGTCGTCAAAGGCCTGGTGATAATAGTGGCTGTTGTCTTCGATATGAAACGACAGAAGAAGAGTAAATAGCCATAACCCTTAATAAATGCATATAGATAAAAACAACTCGAGCCTATAAAGAATTAGCTTTACTGTAGGACTTCACGTTGAAGTGCCACGTTTCTCCCCTAGGGTTACGTGGCTTTTTTTATGGTTAAACTTCAGATTTCTTCGCCTAACTGCTTCAAGTACGCTTTCATAAAGACCGTTCGTTTTTCAGCTTCAGTCTTCGCTGATACCGTGTTCATCGTATCATTCAGCTTAAATAGCTTGGTGTAGAAGTGATCGAGGGTATATTGCCGATCATTTAACTCTCTGTTCTCACTAAAAGGGTCTTCTGTATCATATAAGCTGACACCCAGGCTTGAACTGACCTGGATACACCGTGCAATACCAATAGCACCAAGTGCATCTAGCCTATCAGCGTCTTGAACGATTTGTGCTTCCAAGGTTTCAGGTTTGATATTCGCGCTGAAACTGTGCGCCACAATGGCATGGTGAATGGCTTCAAAATACTCAGCGGGGTAATCAATTCTTGCCAGAAACTCTATCGCTTTCTCAGCGGCAATGAACGAACTTTTAACTCTTTCCGAATGATTCTTCGGAAAGGAAAAACAATCATGTAGATAAGCGGCAGGAAGAACGACTTCGATCCTCGCGCCTTCACTGTCACATAGCGCCCTGGCTGTTTTGACAACTCTAAACACATGATTCATATCATGGGCGAGGTCCTGCTGCATTTCAGATTGAATAAACTCAACAAACTTGTTTTCAAACTTTTCTACCACTGATACTCCTTACAGGCAAATGCTCTATCGCTCAATCAAGAAAAGAACAATACACGGAACAGCCTTAACCCTCTACCAGATAAAATGACTTTTCTTCAAGAATCAGATCTGGGCTTTTCATTCTGCAATGTTAGTAACCATCATTGAAAAGGTATTGTTGTTATCTTGATTAGATCACAACAACGACAAGTAGTGCATATGATTCATATCTCACAGGTAGTGCCATTAATCGACAAACAGCTTAAAGAGATGGCGGTCAAAGAAGCGGTTCAATTCAAGACTTTTAAGAAAGACCGAGGGTTCATGGTCTACCGAATTGATGCCGAGCAATTCCAGCTCATTGAAAATGGTTTTAACAACACATCAGTCGTGGGTGATGCAGACAAGATACGGAAGCAAACCAAGAAGTCCTTGAAGCGTGAATTCCCAAGGAGTAACAAAGTTTGGGTTGAGCATTTCCATGATGTCGACTGTCCTTTTGACATAAAAGCGCATCACTCAAGGCAGATGTCATTGTTCTGAGACCGCATTTTATTGGTGCAATTCACTTCGCTAGCAGAGTGAAAACTATTACAATGCGCACGATTTTAGACGGCAAGCGGACACTATCCTTGAAACTCAGCACAAGATTAAAGCAAATAGAACAAATGGTACCATCTGGCTATGACCACATTTGGGATTGTTGTTGTGACCATGGCTATTTAGGAGCAGCACTTTTATCAAGACAACCAGCTACCAATGTACATTTTGTTGATATTGTCCCGGATCTAATGGCAACAGTAGAAAAGAACCTGCAGCGTTTTTATCCTGATGCTAAATGGAAGGTCTACTGTCAAGATGTGGCAAAGCTCCCTCTAAATCAGTACGACGGTAAACACTTGGTGATCATCGCCGGTGTGGGTGGTGACTTAATGAGCGAACTTGTAGAAGCTATTCACCAATGCCATCGTGATGATAATGTTGATTTCTTGCTGTGCCCTGTAAACAACCAATACACTCTGCGCCAAAAACTGATAGAACATAACTTCGGTCTTATGCACGAAGTGCTGATTGAAGACAACCGCCGTTTCTATGAAATTATGCTTGTCTCATCGACGCTTGGGGAAAATGACTCAGTTAATGCTGTCGGCAGTAAAATTTGGCAGCCAGACTCAGCCAAACAAGCCGAAATTGCAACAAAGTACAAAAACAAAACGTTGAATCATTACCTTCGAATTCAACAAGGAAACGCAGCCAATACCAACATACAGGCCATTATTGATGGTTATGGCGCTGTCGCCGTTTAGGGTCATATTTAGATCAAAGAAGCGACTTAATGAAAGGCATGGACGCCCTTTATCACTAACCTTGTTTCTGTAACTCATCACATGCTGAACCGGCCAAAAAACCACCGACAATGTCTTTGGTTGTCTGTTTCACGGCTAATGAACCGTAATCCGATAAATCCATATGCTTGGCGTCTTTAATCTCAACGACACAGCCACCAAACGCCTCTTGCTCTGAAGTAGTTAACAATACGCCTTCTTTAGTTGGGTACTCGGTTGCTCTGATGGAAAGTACCCTGACCTTTTCACTTTTGGGAAGTGCTACCCGCTTATGATCTAATGTGATCAACTGACGTACATAGTCATTATCATCACGAGTTAGCCAAGTGGATATATCTCCACCGTTTGAATGACCAACCAAAGTAAGATCATTAAATTCATATGCCGAAAACTGATGCGGTAACTCATGCTGGAGAAAATTTAACGTAGCTGCTCCTCTCTGCCAGTTTTCGATTCTGGTCTGGTAAAGGTCGCCTTGCTTAGATAATGGAGGATCATTGGGCAGTTCATGATTAACAGCCACCGTCATATAACCATTTTCATTAAGCAATTGGCTGATAAATTGATACTTGGTGTAGGGTACTTTGTTCCCTGCGCTTATAAACGCAACCCTACATTTACTGTCGGGTTTACATGAACCAGCATTCGATGGAAAATCGATAGACACTGGAATCTCTCGCCCTCGATAAGGGTCATTTACGGTCAAAGTCTGTGAAAAGCCCGAGAACGAAACCAATGTTCCAAGAAAAAATGCTTTGTACTTCATATTGCCCATTTATTCATTCCTTAGGCTGTTGCAATTAGTTAACCTAATGATCCGTCCCCGAATACACCCACATTGGTTCAGTATTTCCTGCTCTTTCAAAGCCTAATGATTTGTAGAAATTAACAGCTACCCTGCTCTACTACCATTCGGTACGGGGGTTTCTGGCATCGCTAAGCAAGGAGTCAACTTATCTGCATACCCGATATCAAACAGCATTCCTTGAGAAACTTCCCCTGCCATTTTTTGTTCTGGTAGATTCACAACGAATAGCGCTTGCTTACCTTCGATTTCGTATGGGTTTTCTCGCTCTTGTTTTATGCCAGCAAGAATTGTTCGGACATGGTCACCAAAGTCCACCGTTAGCTTCATCAGTTTCTTCGATTTCTCAACTTCCGAAACCGCTGTAATTGTTCCGACTCTTATATCCAGTTTTTCAAAGTCATCAAATGTGATTAACTCTTTAATGGGTGCAGGTTTCATTTCACATCCTTCATTATTTAAACGGCCAAAGCGAATGACATGGGCTCCTTTCTGTCAGCATTACCACATTTTGTAATGTCTAACTTCTATTCTGGACCACTCTGCCATAACCAAACTATGGTTAAGCTAAGGCACTAATTTAACCAAATATGCCATTAGTCGCAACGACGACAAGCATGAACACACCTAACCCTAATTTCAGTGACTAAACCACTGAAATATAACATCGTTATCACGTCTAGGCTAAGGACATACTTTACGCTTTGTTATATAGTTACCTCAACAAGATTTCAACTACGATATCTTATTGGACAGTGCTATATCGAAGGGGGATATATGGGTGAAGCGCTTGGACACTTACTTGCAATTTTGGGCAACCCGCTTGCATACACTATCGGTAAATATGTCATCTCTATTCTAAGCTTTGGCAAACTTTCGATAGAACCTTTACCTAAGAACTATCCTGCCCATTTTGTACAAGCCTTTGATGATAACAAGGTGGTTCGAACCGAAGACCATGCAAATTATTCTATGTCACATGAGAAAGCACTTGTTGTCGGCTACATAGTCATCTTGTCCGCTTTTAGCACCTTACTCTACGTTTTCAGAGACTTTTTCTTAGCATCAAAAATACCAGAATAACCATGACGTATAGCTGAACAAAAAACACTAGTGCCATATTAAGCAACCAACTCCATTCGATAAACTCCATTACTTGTTATTTACTGTAAGCCCTAACAAATGGCATGGACTCCCCCTCATCAGACTCTGCCACACTTTGAAAGACTTACAACTCTCCTTGTAGGCACCATGTCGAAATCATATGGTACTGACTCCGCCAAATATCATTCACCGTGAAGATCATTAAGGCAAGATACTGAATCGAAAAACAATAATTCACTCGAAAACCCGATCCACGTTTGCCAGTATTTCACCCGCGATTGTCGTGATAGAGACCTGTTTTGCACCGTATTATTGGGCGCCTTTCAGGATGGCGTCATGTGGGACAACAATATATCCAAACTAACTGTGGTATGTATTTACTTGGCTCCCACTCTCTTGAAATACTCAAAAACGCTAAAGCCATCATCGGGAATCGGGTTGAACACCCTAGTTTTAATGTATCCCTGCTTTTCATAGAAATGGTGATTGCGCAAAGACTCTGATGGCGTTAACAATTTGAAAGCTACGGCTTCACCAAATTGCTTTTCGATTAACCCCATAACTTGCGAACCAATCTTTTTATCCTGAAATTGTTGTCCTAGAAATACATATTTAATATCCAAAATTTTATCGGCATCGAGCTCCACACAGAATCCACCCGCAAAAACTCCACCGTATAACACTTTATAAAAATTTCCTTTGGCAATTTGGGCACATATCCAGTCCATTGATTCTATGTTTGGAGGGTAAGAACCATACTTGTTAAAATCCTCCTGAAATGCGTCGAAAGCACAATTTTGAACTAGTGCGGCCTCATTCAAATTAACCGCCTTAATTTTTACAGTTAGCATAACAGCCCTCGAACGATGGTACTCAGTCACAAAACAATAACCCGCTCGTAAATCTTTCCTGTTTTTACAAGTATCTAAGTCAATGGAATACTGCCTAGGACTCCGCTATTACAAAGTGTTCCAGTTTAAAAATTTGATTTTCAGGAATGGTTCTACCTACAGGGGTAAAATACACAGTATTAAGGTCATCCAACGTTTTATTTTCTTTTAATGAGAAACCATTTTGGGATAATAAGGTTTCGATTTCTTCAGCGGTGTAGAATGATACCCATGGTTCACCCACTTTTGCTGATAAGCGTTTTATTGACTCAGCTCGCTCCGCAGCTTTTGGGTAATCCTTACCAAAGCAGGCTTCAGGATCTTTCTCAAGTAATTCATCGACGTAAGATATAAACAAAGTAGAACCTGTTCTTTGAGTAAGTGCAGCCAGTTCTTTAATTGTTGAAGTCGTCGCCTCTTTGCTAATGTACTGAGAAACACCTTCTAGCGTAAAAACTGTACGCTTACTTTGATCAAAGCCCGCAGCCAAAAGTTGTTCAGTTAGTGACTGATGATTGAAATCAACGGCCACATAGCTAACATTGCTAGAGTTTGGTAAATCTTCAGGTAGTTTGGAACGTTTCTTCGCCTGAACTTCTGGTTGATCAACTTCAAAGATTTTCAACGACGATGGTAGTTCTAGACGGTGAGCTCTCAAATCATAGCCAGCACCTAGAATGACGTATTGCTCTGCACCACTAGCAGCACTTTTTTTGATTAGCTCATCAATGAAACGAGTACGCGAAATTAAATGTTCGTGGAAACCAGGCGCGAACTTTTGAGTTAACCAGACGCTAAACTTATGCCCCAATAGCTTGATCAAGCTAGCACCTACAACAAATCGTTCGGCATAGGGATCATTTATGACACGTCTATCAGGTTTAGCCAGTGTTTCAATCAAACGCTGTTTTGCCACCCCTTGGGCAGTACCGTCTTTTCTAAAAATGGAATTACTCATAAACAGCCTTGTATTTAACTAACGCCCTGTAAATTGGTTAACGACCACATTAAGTCAGAGATAAACCGCCATCAACAACGAGTGTATGCCCCACGACATAGCTTGACTTCTCTGAACACAGCCACTCAATAGCGTTCACAACTTCTGATGGGACTGCAAACCGCTTAATTGGAACAACGCTTTCTACTTCACTGCGAATACTTGGATTCTGTGTTGCTTGTCTCTCCTCCCAACGAGATGTCCAAGTAACACCAGGCGCAACAGAATTTATCCGGATACCATCCTTGATTGCTTCAAGCGCGACTGAACGTGTTAAGCCCTCTAAACCATGTTTTGATGCGCTATACATCGACGCATTTGGCGTTGGACGAATGCCGTTCACTGAACTGATATTGACGATAGTTGCCCCTTTAGACATAAGTTGAAGTTCATGTTTTAGGCATAAGGCATGTGACCAAAAATCACTGACTAAGGTATTAAATAGCGCATCGACTGCTACTTCTGAAAATGTACCACCGGAACCAAGCGTCGGCGAGGCATTATTAACCGCGATGTCCAATGCGCCATACGCTGATTTAATATGTGAAAACAGGTTATCAACTTGCTGATTGTCGGACAGGTCAACAGTTTGAAAATCAACATCAGAAAGCTCGGGATTAGAAAGAATAACTTCGCGCCAAGTCTCTATAGAGCGAGCGCAAGTAATCACTGTATGGCCTTGAGAAACAAAGGTTTTAACCGTTTCCAACCCAATACCTTTGCTACCACCGGTAACCAAGACTTTTTTCATCATTGAATCCTTTCTTGGATGGTCAATTTTTTGCATTTAACGCCAGACTAACGAGCGTTCCTGCTAGGCAATTTGTTAGGTGAACTTACTCACGTTCTAAGTGATTGAGTGGAGCCCAAGCTAAGTTGCCTTCATTGCCAATCTTCTCACACCAAATCCAACCATTGAGCTCGAATTTTGAAACAAGGATCTCACCCTCAGAGAGGTGGTGCTCAATAGCATAGTAGTCACGCAAAACTTCCACACTTTCACCTCTTATATTCAGAACCTGCTTGGGAACCCAGCCTTGTTTATCTTTACCCCGACAAAATACCCAATTTGCCCAATCACCTTCTGGATTCGACTCTTCGACAAATTCAAGTAACTCTCCGGATTCAACTCGTATGGGTTCCTCTGGGTTGTCCGTATATTTCTTAACTACCTTGTAATGCATACTGCTCCTTATTACGCCGTTCAACTAACGAATGGCATTGATTTAGCCAAATATTCGTTCAGTATCCACGGTGAAAATCATCAAGGTAAGGTGCTGATCCATAGAACAATACCCCGATCGAAAGTCCTTTCTACTTTTGCCTATATCCCACCGGCTATCGTCGTGATGGAAGCCTGCGGTACTTCCCATTACTGGGCTCGTGAAATAGCTAAACTCGGCCATATAACAAAAATGATCTCAACAATGCCGTGGCTATCTGCGTCGCTGTCACCCGAGCAGCAAGCGATCCTGCAGCTACATCGCGATATATATATTAGCCGTTGAAATACTGCTTGAACTCCCCGCTTGGCTCTCGTTCTGAGTAAATATAAACAGAGTTTCCTATTGGATCTATGACAGAAAAACCTCGGTCACCCCATGGATGGTCTTCAAGCGGCATGGCAATTTGCAGCCCTGCTTTACTAAGGCGAGAATATTCAGCATCTACATCTTCAACTTTGAAATTTAGCATCACTCCTTTGCCGTCAAAAACAGCCATGTTTTCTTGTGGTTGAATAAAACATATTTCAGGGCCGTCTTGATTAATTTTCAGCATGACGTACCAACCACAATCAAAAACCGCTTTTGCGGCAAAATACTTTATATAGTATTCACGGCACGAATCCACTTCAGTTGTACAAAAACACGTAGATAATTCTATCGTTTTCATATGATTTCCTTATTCAATGAACACCAGATTAAGCGGCTAACGAATGACATGGACTCCCCCTCATCACACTTTGCCACACTTGGTAAGTCTGACTACTTCCCTTGGGGCCACCATGTCACCATCAATTTATTGCATTGATTTAGCCAAACATACGTTCAGTATCCACGGTGAAGATCATCAGGGCAACGTGATGATCCATAAAACAATAACCCGATCGAAAGTTCTTTCTACTTTTGCCAATATCCCACCGGCTATCTTCCGGGTGGAAGCCCAAAATCCTCTTAGTATCTGGTCGTTACTGAGTAACGACACCGAATAGCAACCAATATAAAACCAAGCTGTTTTCTAACGGATTAGCCGACTTCACCGGGTCATTGCAATAACCAATGATGAAAGGCTCAGACCATTTGCGGGAAACCCTGATATTGCGGTGGGCACTGTAGATGCCTTCTAACGAATGAGGAACCGCAACCGCGTAGTGTCATCAGGGTATGGCAACTAAGCCAATATACAGACCGAATGTAGAGCGGCAGTCCAGACCTAGCGTTGTTGTTGACAACCGGGGGAGTCCATGTGGCCATATTAAGTGGTAAACAACGCGACCACCCAAGCCTAAACCTTGCCACATTTAACACTAAAGCCGACCTGAACTGAAATTGCCAAGCGTTGAGAATCCGTCTTAAATGCTTTGATATATTTCTGTTTTCGCCACGCTAATTTCGCACATACTAGCATAAAAACAAAAACTTAACTTTGAAGGCATGGACTTTTGATATGTATTCTGTAGTAACCAACAACACTGCTTACAATAAACAACACATCGATGAATACCGCTACTGGTGTGCCGACTATAACATCATGCACACCCCACACTCCTGTCCCAATAACCATCAGCCAACGCATAAGCTTGTCATTGCTACTAAACGAAGCTTTTGTATGCAATAGCGATGCAGTGCAACTCAGAACACTCGTTAAACCACTGAAAGTCACAACAGTACCTAACAATGTCACGAAATAGAACAACCACTTTATTTTAGGCGTTGATATGAAGATACCAGCCAAGTATCGACATGCTCCTATTACCAGCAAACATGCGGCCGTCCACTCGTTAAGTAGGGCGAAATGCGCTGCAATCAATAATGCCGATATACATAAAGCAGACAAAAGCTGTGTACGATTTTTAAACTGAAACGATGCGATATCGAATAGCGCAGCGAAACCAACCAATATTTGGGAGGCAACAAAAAGGGACATAACCCCTCCAATAATAACCAGGTAATATAGAAAACGTCTTAGCGGCTCAGAGCTATAAAGCGCTGAACAATATGATTCAGGTTAAAAATTGCAGGGGAGGTATATCGCGACGGCTTGAGTCTGACGAAGTTGAGAATGACAGGCAGAGGGAACTTGAACGTTAAATAGGTTCATATTGTACTCCTCCCGTCAGTGTAGCTAATAATAAACGCGATTCTACAGGAAAATGTCGAAGAAAAAAGGTGATGTCACCTTTTGTTACCATTCAACATAACCCATTGATCTTATGGATTATGACAATAGCCAAAAAGAAATATAACGTATCGCTAAGCAGCCAAAACAATAGCTGCAACTTCAGCACACCACCATAAACACCCAAGCCGCTGCACATCTAGACTGCCCCGTATTTTGATCTTTTTGAGCGACTTGTTATGAGTTTTGCTAAGTCTTGCTATTTGGCTGGTATTTTTGAAAATTTTCTATGTAGTCATCTAGATTTTCTATGAGCATTTTCTCATATTGATCTACAAAGTATCTTAAGGCCTCTTCTTTATCATTTTTCATTTCTTCGACATTGTCAGCAGAAGAAGCAACATTAAATGCATTGTATCTTGCTGCTGCATAAAGAGTTGAAGAGCTTACTTTACCGACATCGCAATCTTTAGCTTGTTCGTTTGCTAAAGCGATAATTTCATCAGCTCTTTCCCAAAACTCTGGTGATACTTCATTAGTCATAACTTTCCTTTTAACTCATAACGCTTCAATAAGTGCCCGACACAAAACCAAAACGGACCACCGTAAACACAAAAGCCAAACCATACCAAAAATGCGCCGTGTTAAGTCCAGAATCCACTTGAAGCGCTTGTTATGCCGATTACTAAGTAAGCACTATTTGTTATTGTTATTGTTATTGTTATTTTTCTTACTCAACAAATGCTCTTCATACTTTTTAGAAATCCATTGATGAATATGGAGTCCTGTTTTACGAAAAAGATACCAATCTATAGCAGCTAAAATAACAAAACCTATTATAGTTCCCATTATAAATTCTCCATACGCGCCGAAATGTAATTTTATCAAATAGTTAAGAAAAAACCGTGAACCTAAATAGGTTATTTAGCTAGATTCGGATTATGTCTCCAAAAACGGAGGCATAACGAATGACATGGACTCCCCCTCATCAGGCTCTGCCACACTTGGTAAGTCTGACTACAGTCCTTGGAGGCCACCATGTCACAATCAATTTATGGCATTGATTTAGCCAAACATTCGTTCAGTATCCACGGCGAAGATGAGCAAGGCAAGGTACTGATCCACAAAACAATAACCCGATCAAAAGTCCTCGTGACTTTTGCCAATATTCCACCTTCTATCATCGGAATGGAAGCCTGCGGTGCTTCACACTACTGGGCACGTGAACTGGCTAAGCTAGGCCACACAACGAAAATCATGGCGTCTAAATATGTTGCACCTTTCAGGACGGGTGCCAAAAATGCTCTCAATGATGCCGTAGCAATTTGCGTTGCTGTCACCCGCCCTTCAACGCGCTTCGTTAAGATCAAATCACCTGAGCTACAAGCAATCTTGCTCCTTCATAGCGCTCGCGATAACTGGGTTCATGAGCGAACAGCACTGTTAAACCAGATGCGAGCAATGCTGGCCGAATTTGGTATCATCACACCAAAAGGCCGACATGCCTTACAAACAGCAATTCCAGAAGCACTTGAAGATGGTGAAAACCAGCTGCCCGATTTAGCCAGAGCTATTATCTCCGACAGTTACAAGCACTTGCTGAATATAAACCAAAGTATTGCTGACCAAGAATACTGCTTCAATATGCTGGTTTCACGCAGCCATAATGCTCAGAAGATCATGAAAGTTGCTGGTATCGGCCCGATAACCGCAACCGCTGTAATCGCCAGTATCGGCAAAGGTGAGCAGTTTGATAAAGGCCGCGACTTTGCTGCCTGGCTCGGTCTAGTTCCGTCGCAATACTCAACCGGCGGTAAACCCAGACTTGGACGGATTACAAAAAAAAGGCGATAAGTACCTCCGGACATTATTGGTTCACGGTGCCAGGGCTGTTATCTCAGCCGTAGGTAACAAGACCGATCGCTTGAGCTTATGGTGTAAAGGCTTAGTAAAACGGCGAGGCTTCAAGCGGGCTATTGTTGCATTAGCAGCCAAGAATGCACGGATAATCTGGTCGTTACTCAGGAACGGCACCGAATACCAACCAGTATAAAACCATACTGTTTTCTAACGGAATAGGTAACTTCACCGGGTCATTGCAATAGCCAATGATGATGTAAGGTTCAAACCTTTTGCGGGAAAACCTGATATTGCGGCGGGCACAGTAAATGCCTTCTAACGAATGAGGAACCGCAACCGCGTAGTGTCATCAGGGTCATGGCGTTGAAAGCCAGTAAACAGACCGGATGTAGAGCGGCAGTCCCAAACCTTCCATCACCTGACGCTATTGTTGACAACCGGGGGAGTCCATGTAGCCGCATTAAGTGGTGAACAACGCGGACGCCAACCTTAATCCTTGCCACATTTAGCACTGAAGCCGACCCAATCTGAAATTGCCTAGTGTTGAGAACCCGTCTTAAATGTTTTGTATGGATAATAAGCATAAAATTCGGGTAATGTGAGACCCAGGCTTTAGCTGCAACTAAAGCTTTCTATGTGGTAGTTCGTTTAAACGCTGGCTCCTCTGTCGAGAGACCGATAACAAACATGAACACCACATAGGACTCCAAGCACTAACCTCGAATAGTCGACTGGGTCTCGAACCCGCATTTCGCAAACAAGAGTTAGCTTATTATGAATACAAATACACTTCAAAACATAAATATTGGCGTTGATACTGGCAAGTCACAACTAGATATTTATATCCGTCCTCTTGATATCTTTTTCACTGTTCCAAACAACGAAAAAGGCATTAAAGAAGCAGTTAAAACCATTGCTAAGTATTCACCACAACGTATTGTCGTCGAAGCTACCGGACGATTGGAAATGCCCTTTATCCTCGCCTGCTCTGAAGCAAATCTACCATTTGTTATTGCTAATCCAATACACATAAAGCGCTTTGCTGGTGCCATCGGAAGACGAGCTAAAACAGATAAGTTGGATGCCACTCTAATCGCTCACTATGGTGAAGCAATTAGACCTAACCTCACTCAACTAAAGCCTGAAAACATGCGTTTAATGAGTGATTTAGTAGCTAGGCGTCACCAACTTCTTACCATGCAGACTATGGAAAAAAACCGACTACAGTCACTACCTAAACATATTTCTGGAACAATCAAACCTGTTCTAACTGCCTTCAAGAATCAGATAGTAAAAACAGAGAAAAGAATACTTTCTCTCATCGAATCATGCCCTGAATACCAAAACAAAAACCTTCTATTACAAAGTGTCCCCGGTATAGGTAAAGTTGCTGCGGCCTCTATCATCAGCAATGTTCCTGAGCTTGGTCTCATTACTAACAAACAGGCCGCAGCCCTCATCGGCGTAGCACCTATTAATAGAGAAAGTGGACGCTACAAAGGCAAGCGCGTTATTCAAGGTGGCCGGTCACAAGTTCGCACTGTGCTCTATATGGCTATGATGTCTGCAATGCAGTGTAACCCTGTTTTTAAGGCCACTTACCAACGCTTTTTAGATGCAGGAAAACCTAAGAAGGTAGCAATTATCGCCTGCGTTAGAAAGATGGTTGTGATCTTAAATTCAATGCTTCGAGATGGCGTCATTTGGGATGAGAATATAGCTAAAAGTTAGCTATTGACGCCATAGTCGTTTGTTATGTTTATTTAGCCCACTTCACTACGCCATTAGCCTGACATGACGTAACACCACTAAGGCCATTCCGACCCATTGAAATCCTAATACGTTGCTCATTTAGAGGCTCAATCTCACGCCCAACATTGTCGGCATGATCCCATGCAATAGCGGTTAATTGGCTCTTACAAGCAGCAGCTAATGCATCGCTTTCAGGAATAAACTGATATCTAGAATAATAAACCGTAATACCAAAGCCATCTTTGCGCTCTTCGATACCATATTCTGTATCTTTATCATAAGTCGATAATGGTATATTCGTATGACTTACTGGGGTCGCACAACCAGTGAAAATTGCCGCTGAAAGTAGACCTAGAATCAAATTTCTCATTGCTTGCTCTTAACTTTTATTGTTCAAAAGCGCATTATACCGCATGACATTCTAAAATTTAAACATAACGCCAGCCATAAGGTTGCCCCACTGAACCAACAAAGTGCACTGAACTTCATACCAAGAATGCCGGGTGTAACACATCACCTTGATGGCCTTGTTAGGCATTTTTTAGTTTTTCAAACTTTACTCTTAAATACTCTCTATTAGGGTAAAGAGTTTCATTATCGGGTAGCTTTATTTTGTCTCTCTTAATGCCTAGTTTTTCGTCCGAACAAAAAATGATTTCAAACTCATCATTCACACCGATTAACCCTCTGTCATATGCAATCTCATGATTTACACAGAGACATAAGCCATTAGTTATGGTGTCATTTCCTCCATCAGCTACGTCCACAATATGAGCTGCTCTAAGCAAAGATTTTTCATTTATGTCACACATGGCACATTGATGCCCGTATGCCTTCAACACACCAGCTCGAAATGTTGACTGCTTTCTAACCGGTTGCTTAACAACAGACTCTTTCCACTCTCGTCCATTTGGGTAAGGTCTTTTACTATCAGTTATAGCCCTATCTTCAAACTCCACTCTTCCGTCTTCATAGCGATAAACATTTGGTAAGGTTTCATACCTTAAAGTGGATACATCAATCAGCCCAATATCACCTTTAGAGTTCAAAATTACAATTAATCGAATTTCGTTCGCTGTGTGATAGATAGTTTGCATCACAGGTAACTTTACTTCATCAGGCAAACCATTAACGAACTCATCTGTAAGAGCTTGGTTTCTTTTCTCCCTAACCGCAGCATCATTAATTTCTTTTAGATCTTTTTTTGTCAAAAATTTTCTTACTTCATACTTCATATTTATACCAATATGCCTAACAGCTTTATAGATTGAAACTTTCTCTCTTATCATTCTTCATATCATCCAATACGAACTCCAATCATACTGCTTTTATTCTTTATTTTCATGATGATACATCACACCCAGCTACATTGTAAAAGTGATATGTTGAATTTTTCAACATATCACTTTCTCCATTATCAAATGGCGATTTTCCTCACGGCATCTCAATTCACTCGGGTCATTCATGCGCATCCCTACAGACTGAATGTTTATGAGCTTCTTACCGTACTTTTCTGCCAATACGTCTTGGAATGTATATTCTAATTACGCATATGTTTAGCATTTTATGAAAAAAACGTTTCATGGCGCAGCTGTAGCCGTTACAATACAAGGAGGAGCAATTGAAGGGAGTATGAGATGTCTGTTGCCAATAACCTTACTGAACTGCAAGATCAAATCCGAACGCGATATAGCGATCTTAGCAAGCGTTTACAGCAGGTCGCCCGCTATGTATTGGATAATTCCAACAGTGTCGCCTTTGATACCGTTGCGGTAATTGCCAGCCAAGCTGAAGTCCCTCCTTCTACATTGATCCGCTTTGCCAATGCTTTTGGCTTCAACGGCTTTAATGACATGAAACAACTGTTTCGCCGTAACCTCGTAGAAGAAACAGCGAGCTACACTGAACGCGCTAAGCTTTTCAAAGAGCTTGATGCTGAGCAAAGTGCGCCTGAAAGTCCGGCTATGATTTTGCAAGAGTTCGCCCGTGCGAACGCGCAGGCGATGAACCACCTTGCTTCGCAAACGCCGGCAGACAAGCTTGAAGAAGCGGTCGAGATATTAATGAATGCTGATAACATCTATCTTATCGGCTTGAGACGCTCTTTCAGCGTCGCTTCTTATCTTACCTATGCATTACGTCATCTTGAGCGCCGTGCGTTCCTGATTGATGGATTGGGCGGTATGTTCAAAGAACAACTCTCGATGATTGGCCCCAATGATGCGGTATTATCGATCAGCTTTAGCCCTTATGCGCAAGAGACGGTCACTCTCAGTGAAATAGCTTCACAAGCCGGTGCAAAACAAATCGTGATAACCGATAGCCAAGTCAGCCCACTGGCAGCCTTCAGTGATGTTTGTTTTGTGGTAAAAGAAGCCCAGGTTGAGGCTTTCCGCTCGCAATCCGCTTCTTTGTGTCTTGCTCAAACACTGGCCGTTTCTCTGGCTTATCGGCAAGGTGCCAGCAATAACCTTGAAACAAACGTTCTAGGTTAGCTTTTTACTTCTTTTTACTTACTGCTTTCTAAATGAATGCCGTCCTTACACTATGTGTAAAGCGACGGCATTTTTATATGAAGAAAGACGAAAAACAGAAAAAGCCCCGCAGGTGCGAGGCTTTAAGAGTGATTAACCTTTAGGGGTGATGTCATTGGGGGGTAACAGTCACTCCATACCCGTCATCACTCAGGAGGCTTTGGTCTGGGTTGAGATATTACAGCTTGATGGTTTTACCTTGCTTCATCGACTCAAGGGCCGCATCTGCCATTACAAGGGCAAATTCGCCATCCGCACCGCCACATTCAGGCTCTTTGCCTTCAAGGACGTCAACGAAGTCCTGCCACTCTGCGACATAGGCAGCGTCATAGCGCTCAAGGAAGAAGTGCTGAGGTTTAGCAGCAACACAACCTTCTTCGCCCCAATGTTGCACCAAGTTCTCTTTGACGTTGTGTGCCTGTAGCAAACCTTTCGAACCATGCAGTTCAAGACGCTGATCATACCCGTAGCCAGAACGACGGCTGTTATTGATGGTTGCAATTGCCCCTGATGGGAAGCTGAGTACCAACACAGCGGTGTCGATGTCTCCTGCTTCACCGATGGCAGGATCCACCATGCAGCTGCCGTGCGCAGTGATCGAAACCGGATCTTCTCCCATGATGAAACGGGCCATATCCAAATCATGGATGGTCATGTCACGGAACATGCCACCAGATACTTTAGTGTATTCAGCTGGCGGTGGCGACGGATCGCGAGAGGTGATCACTAGCGATTCAGGCTGGCCGATAACACCCGCATTGAGCTGATTTTTCACTGTTCTGAACTGTGGATCATAACGGCGGTTAAAACCGACCATCATGTGTGTGCCGTGCTGGCGGACTGTCGCCAAACAATCGCGTACTCGGCTGAGATCTAAGTCAATGGGCTTTTCACAGAAAATCACTTTCCCATGCGCAGCGGCCATTTCAATTAAATCAGCATGTGTATGGGTTGCAGAGCAAATACATACCGCATGTACATTCGGATCAGACATTGCCTGTTCGATTTCTTGTACTTGCGCGCCATACTTTTCGGCTAACTTGTTAGCACCCTCAACATAGGGGTCGATAATTGAATACAATGTTGTCTTGGGATGCTTTGCAATATTTACAGCATGCACCTGGCCAATCCTGCCAGCGCCGAATAACGCAATATTAAACATGTCTCACTCCTTTGCCGGAAACTAATTATTGATGTTTTCTTGCATATTGCTCTTCGTTAATCCATTGATGGTCATCTTCCCAGGTAAACAACCATTTACGTGTTGGCCCAGCCATTACATTCAGGTAGTAGCTGTCGTAGCCTGCAATAGTTGCCACAGGGTGATACCCCTTAGGGACTTGAACGACGTCTTTGTCATAAACCGCCATGCACTCGTCCAATGAACGATCATCGGTGTATACACGTTGCATGCAGAACCCCTGTGCTGGGTTCAAACGGTGGTAATAGGTTTCTTCGAGATAGGTTTCGTTAGGTTCTGCATCCTGATCGTGCTTATGGCTCGGATAGGAGCTCGTGCAGCCTTCATCCGTATACACTTCTACCACCAGCAAGCTGTCGGCTTCTTTGTAATCAGGCAAGATATTGTGGACAAAGCGCTTATTATTCCCTGCCCCACGCTGCTCCGCATCAATATTATCTGGAGCGATCAGGCGGGTTGGATAACTACCTTGGCCTGGTGCGGTACACACTGCTAACTCTAGCTGGGTATTTGCCACAACACTGATTGCCTCACCTTTGGCGACGTAAACAGCGTAAGGTTTCTTGCGCTCAAACGGCCCCATTCGGTCACCGATGTTCTCGAATGTTTCAGTAGGCGTGGTAATTGTGGCAAAGCCCCCCACCAGTACCAAACACACTTCATTTTCGCTGGCTGGTAGCTCTATACGTTGGCCGCTTTCAAGTTCAAACGCTTTAAATCCAACATAACCCCATTGCGCACTTTCTGGGGTAATTGTTTGGGTATTACCATGCTGATCAGGGGCATGGTATTTGGAGAGCAATTTTGACATGGCGACCTTCTCAATGTAGTTATTCGTAATATTGCTTCGAAAATATTTTTCAAAATAGTATGAAAATAAAAAAACCTTTTCAAACCAATTATGAAACAAATGGTTCATTTTGTGGGCGAGGTAACACGTCGAAAATTTCTTCATTCAGCATGAAATAATTGGCATAAAAAAATGACCTTTATGGCCCACACACATACTTCAAGTGGCTTGGGTATAAAACGGAGGCAGCATAAAGTGATTGGCAATCGAAGGGCTGAAACTTTGGTTTCCAGCAAAGGAATAAAAAAGCGAGTCAGGCGATTAAGCTGACTCGCTAGAGGTACATATCTCGCTAGAGCTACATATAGAGAATGCGTGGTAAGACTTAACGACGCCTGCTTGGCAGCATATCGGTCATTGATCCTTCGACCAACTCTGCAGCAAAGGCGAAGGTTTCTGCCAATGTTGGGTGGGCATGTACCGTATGCGCGATGTCTTTTGCCGTACCGCCCAGTTCAAGAACAGCGGCCGCTTCGTGAATAAGCTCACCCGCGTTTTCACCGCAAATGCCGGCACCTAACAATGCACCAGATTCTTTATCAAATAGCGCTTTGGTCACGCCATTGGTTGCACCAACACTTTGTGCACGACCACTAACAAGCCATGGTACTTTGCCCGTGCTGTAGTCAATACCCTGCTGTTTGGCTTCTTTCTCCGTTAAGCCAACCCATGCGACTTCTGGGCTAGTGTAAGCGACAGATGGGATTGCAGCAGGATGGAACGTTGCATCCAATCCGGCAATCACTTCTGAGGCAACTTTGCCTTCATGGGTCGCCTTGTGCGCGAGCATTGGCCCCTTAACGATATCGCCGATAGCGAAGATATGAGGCACTGATGTTTGCATCCGGTCATTGACTTCAACAAGCCCTTGCTCACTGATTGCGACACCGATGCTCTCCAGCCCAATACCTGCCGTATTAGGACGACGACCGACAGCGACCAACACCGCATCAAAAATGGCACTTTCAGGCGCTTTTTTCCCTTCAAAGGAAACCGCAATACCTGCATCCTGCGCTTCCATGCCGATCACTTTGGTTTTCGTCAGTAGCTGGTAGGTCTTTTTCGTTGCTTTAACAAGCGGTTGAACAATGTCTTTATCCGCAGCTGGGATAATTTGCTCCTGCGCTTCCACAATGGTGATCTCTGAACCTAGCGCCGAATAAACCTGCGCCATTTCCAATCCGATGATCCCGCCACCGATAATCAGTAACTTCTCAGGGATAGTGTGCAAAGACAGTGCATCAGTCGAATCCCACACCCTTGAATCGTCAGGTGCAATCGGTAATTTAACCGAGTGGGAGCCCGTCGCAATAATGGCGTGCTTGAAGTTTACATGCTGCTCCGTATCGGTCGTTACCGACAGCGTGCGCTCCCCAATAAATTGGCCTTCACCTTGCAGACGAACGACTTTTCTCGCTTTACTTAAATTCGCGATACCTTGGGTAAGCTCGGAAATTGTCCCTTCTTTATGGGCGCGCAATGCGTCAATATCAATATTAGGCTCTGTAAACGAAATACCCATACTTGCCCCATGCTTAGCATGCTCGATGAGCGATGCAGCATGAAGCAGGGTCTTTGAGGGAATGCAGCCCACATTGACACAAACGCCACCTAGCGTGTCACGTTTTTCAACAAGACACACTGACAATCCAAGATCTGCCGCTCTAAAAGCCGCTGTATACCCACCGGGTCCACCACCGAGTACAACAACATCTACGTTGATAGATTCCGTCATTAAAATTCCTTCTCTGCCAAGTTAAATACTTAATTTCCAGATATAGGCAACATAACGTGCCACTAGTAGATTTATCGTAGAAAGAAGCAAAATAAAACCGCAAAGTTGGAATATCCGATGCCGGTTCACTTTCTTTCGAAAAATCACCGTCAATATGTCTACCAGCTCAATGTTTATCTTCGGGGAATGGGTTTATAGAGGCGAAAAAAAAGGCCCCGATTACTCTTATATAGAGTAGCTAAAGGGCCAAACACTAGAGAAGGTGAAGTGCAACTTGATGGAACAACAATGGATAAACTGAATGAATTACCTTTCGTAGTAACCGACCCCAACTAGCTTATTATCAAGGATCCGGTAGTACGTATGTTTACTCTCGACTTTGCCTGAGGTTGGATTGAGCCATGGATAGGTTATCTCGCCCCGCCCTGTCTCCTCGGCTATTTTGAGCATTTCCCCAATCATGGGTTTACCTTGAATATTAAATACCTTGCCGACCAGATGTGGTGTGGCACCATGTGCCAGAAATTCTCCTGTGCGCTTATCCAGCACAAACACATACAAGTCATTTTTCACAAACTGGCTATCATGGCGGTTAAAAGCACCCAATGCATCCTGCTCGTTATTGATCAGTGCTTTCGTTGCTTGATCCAAGAAACCTTTGGCTTGATAAGCCGCCGCTCTTGCTGGGTGGTAACCGACAGCAACGATGATATCCCCTTCACGCTTAAACAAAGTACGTTTCGGCTCACCGGCACTATCTACCGGGTTGGTCCAGTGATATTCGACAACGCCTTCGCCCGATGTTGTTGCTTGCTCTATCATGTCGCGAAAAAAAAGTTTGCCATTCATGTCAGCTGTTGTTTTCACATCATCGCCGACCAAGACGACGGATGAACCGCCGCTGGCAAGAAATACCCCATCAACATTGAGCGCATAAACATACAATTCGTTATCGGTAAATTGTTGCTGATGGGAGAAGTCGTCGACGGACTCTGCACCCTGCTGGCGGATATGCCTTACCGCTTTATCTAATAGCACCCTTGCGCGCTTCTCTGCTTCAGTAACAATGGGCGGCGAGCTCACTGTATAAGTCGATATATTCTCAACAGATGCGTTCTCCAAGCTTGAGCTTGATGAAGCGACAGATCCGCAACTCAACGACATAGCAGCAGCCAACACGGCAACCCTTGCCCCGCTATTCACGAGACTCATTCCTTTATTCATATTCACCTCGCAATGTATTAATAACCAACTAAAGACGGCAACCAGAGTGTTAACTGTGGGAAGAACGCGATAAGAAATACGCCTACCACTGAAGCCATAACAAATGGGTGGATCCTTGCCGTTATTTGCTCAACCGTTGAGCCGCCTATCCCTGAAGCGACAAAGATATTCTCACCCAGTGGCGGTGTAGCGAAGCCAATAGAAAGAGTACATACCACCACAATACCGACATGGGTTGGGTCGGCTCCCAGCATATACATGATCGGCAGCAGCACCGGCACAATAATCATGATGGCGGCCAGTGTTTCCATAAACATACCGATAAACAGTAGCAAGGTAATAGTCAGCGCCCAAACCATGTACATGTTATCGGTCAGGCTTAATAATGAGTCTGCCACCACCACCGGGATCTTTTGCTCGATAAGGAGTCTGCCGAAGACAGTAGCCGCAAACAAAATCAACAAAACACGGCCGGTGATCCACGTCGTTGTTGTCAGCGAGCTAATGATATTTTTAAAAGCCAGCTCTCGGTGAACAAACAGCCCAACAAACAGTGAATAGAAAATAGCAACAATGGCTGATTCAGTCGGGGTAAATAACCCTGAATAGATGCCACCAAGAATCAAGAATGGCGCTAAGAGTGACCAAACACCGCGTCTTAGCGTTGTCCGTATATCTCCTACGGACCAATTTTCAGTTAACCCTTTATAGCCACGCTTTTTAGCAATAAGGTAATTGGTCACCATCAAGGTTGACGCCATGATCAAACCAGGGATAACACCGGCGACAAATAACTTGGGAATAGACAAGGATGCAAATTGACCGTGCTGGGAAATGGCTTCAGGAGGCGGCATTAACCCCATTGCAGAAATACCAAATATCACCAATGGAATGGAAGGCGGTATGATGATCCCAAGCCCTCCTGATGCTGCCGTTACCGCAGAGGCATAACTGCGCTCATAGTCTCTTTTGACCATGGCTGGTACCATTAACATACCTACCGCAGCCGTTGTTGCAGGCCCTGAGCCTGAAATTGCCCCGAAGAACAGGCAAGCAACCACCGTTGCTGCCCCCAGTCCGCCGGTAACCGGTCCAGCAAGACTTTCTGCAATATCGACCAAACGCTTGGAGATCCCGGCCGCTTCCATTAATGCTCCCGCCAAAACGAACGCAGGCAATGCCATGAGCGGGAAGTTACCGACGGAGGTGAAGGCGATTTGTACCAAAGCGATTGGGTTCTTATCCAATACAAGATAAGCGGCCATTGAGGCCCCAGCCAGTGACACGGTAATTGGCGCGCCCAAGATGAGCATGACCAAGAAGCCACCAAATAAAATGAGTGTGAGATATCCTTCCATGAACGACCCCTTTCCGTTTAACCCGCAGTTTTATGGACTTTCAGCGACTGGCTCTGGACTTGATGCTGTTGATTCTGAACTTGTAGCTTCTGAATTTTCTTAATCTCTTTTACGTCCGGATCAACCGCTTCAACGCCTTTGAATAATCGCTCGTAGTTATTCCACAAAATGCGAATTGTCATCAGAGTAAAAGCAATAGGCAGGATCATATAGAAATACTTCATTGGAATGCCTGTGGTTTGCGACTTCCAAAAAAGGTTCATCTTGTTAAAGACAAAGTCATAGCTTAGATAAACAAAGTAGCCATTAAATGCTACCCACAATAGATCAGCAATCGTTTCACACACTGTTTTTACGATGGGGGGGAAGAACTTAAAATGAAAGCTAACTCTATTATGCGCTGACATTTTGGCAGCGACTACCGCCCCTAAATAAGCGAACCAAACGAACATGTAGGTTGCAACTTCATCCCCCCAAGGAATGGAGTACTGAAAAAACTGGCGCAACAAAATTTGTGCAAAAAGTAACAAAACAAATAAAGCCAATAATAAACAGCAAGTATATTCTTCAATATTATTAAGATGCTTTTTAATTGTTTGGATGACAGACATAAAGCCTCCGACGTTTCCCTGATTCTTATTCTTGGTATTCATCAGGGGAAAATGGACTCATGCTTTACATTATTAAATCAGGTAAAGCATGAGTACTTGGGTTTAGTTAGCGTCCTAATAACTTCAGAGTTTCATCTAACTTTTCTTTACCGCCGATACTGGTATAGAACTTAGGCCAAACGGTTTTAGTGACTTTTTCAATCCACTCTTTCTCACCGTTTGCAGGGTCAGTAAACACCATCCCCTTCGCGGCAAGTTCTTTACGGATCTGTCCTTCGGTATCTTGTAGGTAGGCAAAGCTATGTTCAGTGGCTTCTTTACCCGCTTCTAGGATACTGGCTTGCATTTCAGGCGACTGTTGTTGGAATACCGATTCGCTGACAATAAGTGGCTCTAGAGAGAAGATATAGCGAATGTTCGTAACGTATTTCTGTACCTCATCAAACTTCATTGCATAAACAGTGATGTATGGATTATCTTGCCCATCAACCACACCCTGCTGAAGCCCGGTAAAGGTTTCTGACCATGCCATTGGGGTTGGGTTGACCCCCCATGCTTGATAGGAAGCAATCATGATTTCATTTCGAGGAACCCGAATAACCAAGCCTTTTAGATCTTCAGGCGTTGCAACAGGGCGTTTTGAATTGGTCAGAACACGAAATCCTGAATAGGCCCAACCAATGATCCGCACACCGGCATCACGAATAGTATTGTCCACCAGTTCTTGGCCAACGTCTCCCTGCGTCAACAGTTTCGCTTCATCTGCACTTTGAATTACGTAAGGCATTGTTAGCAAACCAACCGTTGGTGAAAAAGGTGTCACGTTATTAATGGCAAGAATAGAAAAGTCTAGTAAACCAATGGCAGCATTATTGACGGTGTCTTGTTCGTTACCCAATTGACCATTTGGAAATAAATCGACTTTTACTTGACCGTTTGTTTTCTTATCCAGCAATTCACTGAAAGTCGTCCCTAGTTCCCACTGTGTTCCACCTGCGGCATCACCTATCGCCATTTTAAAATTCTTTGCAAGTACGGTTGATGAAGTAAATGCCATAGTGACAGCAGCAATAAGACTAACAATCTTCTTTTTCTGGAATTTCATAGTCGTAACCTTTTATATTGTTTCGCTATATTCGCGTTATAGATAAAGGTGACCACGGAACAACGTACATAGACATCCTGGTCATGTTGTGTGTCTTTTTTGTCTAGTGCTCTTTTTAGCCTGATAGGAATTAAAGTACTTCGTCTTTTAGGTAATACCATTTATATAAGAACCGCTGGCCAAGCCGTCTAAAGGGGGCAAAAGCTTCGGACTCGACCACTTCTTGAATATTGGGAAACGGCAGTTTTGATTGAAATATAGGTAAATTTAAATCTTTACCTTCACCCGCAATCCATTGAGCTAATCGCTTTCCGGCTTGCGCCGAGTACATTACGCCATTGCCCCCGTAGCCCAGTGCGTAATAAATCGTTTGATTGGCGTTAGGTTGATAAATACGTGGCATCATATCGTGACTGACATCCACCCAGCCCCACCAAGAATAATCAACTTGGATATTATCCAACGCTGGGAACTTACGTGCTAAGTCCGCTTTGAGCATATCTTCGTACTTTTTCTCTGGCGCAGCCTGTCCGGTGATGGCACTCCGGGTACCAATTTGAACCCGGTTATCCGGTAGCAAGCGGTAATAATGCCGAAGTACGCGTGTATCGGTGATAACCTGATTAGTACGGAAATTACATGCTACCAACTCAGATTCTGTTAAGGGCCGCGTCACCATAGAGTTTGACAGAATAGGCAGCAGGCGGTTCTTCAGTTGGCCGTGTAGACCTTGCGAGGTATAGCCACCGGTTGCCACCCCAACCGCTCTTGCACGTACAGTGCCCCCGGGGGTTTTTAAGTAATGCACACCGTTTCGTGTCTCCCAACCAATCACTGGACTTGCTGGGTGGACCGTCGCCCCTAGCGCTCTGGCTTTTTTCAGGTAACCAAAGGCCAACTTACCGGCGTGGATGCCAATCCCTTCTGGTTCGTGCATGGCCCCCGCAGCTTCCTGATCACCAACCAACTGCTTCTTTACCGTATCAGCATCTAGAATCTGAGCATCATAGTTAAACGCCTGGCGCAGTAACTTGGCTTCTTTCTCCAGAGTCGGCATAACCTTGGCACGATGGGCAACATATAGGTGTCCCCCATGCTGTGGCTCACAATCGATATCTTTAATAAGCCCTTTAAACGTTTCCATGCCATCGAGACATTCTTCATGCATACGAATGGCCGTTTCCAAGCCCCAGCGCTGAATCCACTGAGAGCGTTTCAAACGCCCGGATGCACACTGGGCTTGTCCACCATTGCGGGTACTACAGCCCCAACTGACTCTGTTTGCCTCTAATACCGTTGCCCTGATGCCATATTCTTCGGCAAGGTGAATCGCGGTTGTTAGCCCGGTAAACCCTGAACCAATAATGACGACATCAACATCAACGTCACTGACAATGGGGCCATCATCTGCTGGCGGCTCCCCAGCAGTGCCGACCCAGTACGTTGGCGCATATTCTGTACCGTGCCCAGGTGTTTTAGCGACCAGTGGATCATAAGCCGGATCATAGATGTTTTTTGCCGCGGTTGCTGACTGGGTGTTATTAGTGTTTGATTTTTCGAGTATTACCCTTTCTTTCTCTGCTATTGAATCCATTTAAAGCTCCTCATTCAAGCCCTTTAGCCATGACATATCCAGATAAGGTTTATCTCAGGCGCTTAATTTGGATTAAAGAAAGAAGGACGGTCTTTACGGAAAGCATTTTTGACTTGGATCTTGCCTTCAACAAGCGTGAAGACATCCACCATCCTGGCTTCGATACGGCTACCGTCCGGCTTGGTGGCACAAAATGTCGACTCTGATACGGCGCGGTCGCCACTGACAAAGTGCACACCGTCTAGCCATGCTGCATCTGGGAAATTCTTCCAAACCTGCTGAAAACTTGTCTTTACTGCTTCCCTACCGGAAAAAGTATTACCTTGAAGCTCAGGGCCTGCAGCTGTGTGAAAGGTACAATCGTCCGTAACAAATGTCATCAGGGCATCAATATCATGGTTATTCCATGCTTCACTAAACGCTTGTAAAAATTCGATGCTGACTTCATCACGGTGACTTTCTACAGACTGAGTATTCATTCTTATATCCTTATCGTTTTAAACATGAAACAGACAATTCCACCAGCTTGAATGTTAAATTTTGGTTAAACATATACCTCTGTTAACATACCGTCAAATCATATTCTTAATTTCGAGACATAACGTTAGCTGGTTAATCCTTAACAGATATTTCCAATTTTTCGCCTGATATTTTCTGCCTATCAACAGGAAACCAACCTTAACAAAACGTTAACCTAAAGCTAGTTGTCATCCTTGTTGCAGTCAATGTAATATTCGAAAAATTGAGATGATTTATTTCAAAAATTAATATTTGTGAGTTACATCAACAAAGCGTTTGCTGATCAGTCAAAATCAAAGTCACTGGTATAGGTATGGCGATATTGCTGCAGTCCCCCTTTTGTCTCTCGTCGGGTTAGTTCCTGAAGCGAATCACTTGATACAGGGCTTGCCAGTGGCGAGGTTTGGTAATCGACAAGATTCGTTGCTAACAATGATTGATAGGCCCCAGATTCACAGGCTCCAGCTCCACCTCTATCCAACTCACGACTTTCAGCTGGTGCCTGCTCGAACAATTTATTAATGTGCAAACAAAGCCCAGTTAAGTCTGGATATATCAGCTGCTCATTAATGCCACACTTATCGAGCTCCAACAGCAGGTTGTCTTTCACCTCAGAGAAAATAGGAATTTCATACAGTTCATCACTCTTCCCCGCTTCTATTTCAAACGGCGTAAACCGTTTACCGGATTCTTGCGAGTTAACCGACGGGTGTATGCTATACCAATTACTCTGTGCCTTTATCCTTGCGTGTGTGATAGGAGGTTGGAAAACCTTTGTTTCATTGACTTCGAAAGGATCACCAACCATATCAATCTCTTGCCTCTCTGAGGCCTTCAACACATAGACATGTGGTTGATTACCGGGTGATTGACATGCGAACCATAACGCAACCAATGGATTGCTGGTCCAATCCAACAGCCGAGTTTTCAAGCCATGATGATGGGCTTCAGACATGAGGTGCCAGTAATCTGAACGGTTAATATTGAGCTTATTTCTTCCCAGGCGAGAGAAAGAATCCAACATATCTTTCTCTTGACCGACTGTTGTTATATTTTCACAACCTCTCGCAATAGACGGTATTAATGATTTTCGCTTATTTGGTTGTCCTCTGAATAAAAGTAATTCTTCTCCATTTCTTAATTCATCAATAATGGCTAAATACTTAGTAATTGAACCCGTATACGGTAGAGAGTTCATGCGCTTCTCCTTATTAAAAAATCATTCGTCCCAAATACACGACAACCAACATGTATGCTGCGATAAACAATGCATTCCCCAGTAAAAGCGCGATGGGCTTCCAACCGAGTGCCGACAATTTTTCAAACGAGGTTTTCACCCCTAGTGCTGCGATTGATATAACTAAACACCACTTTGAAATATCAGAGCTGATGTCAACAGCGACAGGCGGGATCCAGCCAAGACTGTTAACAATAACGAGGCCAACAAATACCAATAGAAAGAATGGGACAAGAGGTTGCTTACCTGTTTGCTCGCTCCCTTTTTCCTGCCTTGCAGTACGGAAGCAAAAGGCAAACACCACTACGACCGGCATCAACATCGCGACTCGGAACATTTTCGCCAACGTTGCAGAATCCCCCACTTCGGGTGAAATCATAAAACCCGCCCCCACAACTTGGGCAACATCATGGATGGATCCGCCGAGAAACAACCCTGCTTCTGCTCGACTGAGTTCAAGCATGGAGACCACCAGTGGATAGAGCACCATGGCAATAGTGGAAAAGGCAGCAACCCCAATGGCCGTCAACAAAGTGTAATGTTCGTTTTCTTTGTTTTGAGGCAACGTGGCGGAAATCGCCATTGCTGCCGATATCCCACAAATACCCGTTGCCCCGCCAGATAGAATCCCAAGCATCTTAGGCAAGCGTAGTATTCTCGACAATAACAGGCTGAAGCCAATGGTCAGCATGACAGCACCAGCGAGTGCAGCGACCCCAAGCGTGCCGATAGCGTGAACATCACTGATAGCAATTCGAACCCCCAGCAAAGCCACACCAACCCGTACCAGCTTCTTTGCCGACATTTCTATGCCGGGAAGACACTTGTGATTATCCGATAGGAAATGGAACGAGATCCCAATCAGTAGTGCGTAAAGGAATGTTGGCCCTCCATATTGCGCCGAAACAAAGGATGCAGCGGCAGCAATCACAACACATAGCAGCAAGCCTGGAACAAACTCGTTCAAACCGGAAAGCAAAGGTTTTGGCAGCTTTAACGCGCGTTCGGTCATGTGGCATCTCCTTGTTAAGTATAAAAAAGCCCAACTCTATACCGCTGGTCAGGCTCCATGTTGACTCGTGATTACACGTAATCTTTATACTTATCGAGGAAACGGACAGGCTTCGACAGTGCATCTCGGCGGAACGGGTCGCCCAGCTCCTGAGTACACATGATTTCTATAATGGTGGTTTTGCCTTCATTCATTTGCATGTCGATGGCTTTTTGCAAGGCAGGCCCTACATCTTCCAAGCGATCGACCGTGATACCTTCTGCGCCCATCGCACGGCCGATTTCAGCAAAGCTCTGGTTATCCAACTCGCCAGCAACAAAACGGCGGTTATAGAAATCGACTTGGTTTTTCTTCTCAGCCCCCCACTGACGGTTATGGAAGACTACCGCTGTCACCGGGATGTTATGGCGAACACAGGTCATGGTTTCCATCAAGCTCATGCCCCAAGCACCGTCACCCGCATAAGAGATGGCTGGACGGTGAGGCGCAGCAGCCTTGGCACCAATAATTGTCGGGAACGCATAACCACAGTTACCGAAACTCATTGCGGCAAAGAAACTGCGTGGCTTTTCAAAACGCAGGTAGCTGTTGGCAATGGAGTTGATATTGCCGATATCGGTAGAGACCATGACATCTTCAGGCATGGCTTTTTCTAGTTCACGTAACACCTGGCGAGGATGCAGGTATTCACCACCAGAAAATGGTTTTTCCTGCGCATTTTGCTCAATCATGTCCAAACTGAACGAGTCACGCTCATGGGTCCACTCATCAAGCTCTTTTTCCCAAATTTCTTTCTCAGCCTGAACCTTATTGAAACGCTCATCTTTTGTCGCATCACAAGCAAGTGCTCTGCCTTCTAGGCGTTCACCTAGCGCTACAGCCGAGGCTTTCGCATCGCCACAAATACCGACAGAAATCTTTTTCACCAAGCCCAGCATTTTATGGTCGGCATCAATTTGGATAATCTTGGCATCTTTCGGCCAGTACTCCATACCGTGTTGTGGCAAGGTACCGAATGGCCCTAAGCGTGACCCTAGCGCGATGACCACATCTGCTTGGGAGATCAGCTTCATTGCCGCTTTTGAACCTTGGTAACCCAGCGGTCCACACCACAATGGGTGACTTGCAGGGAAAGAATCGTTATGTAGGTAACTGTTCACCACCGGGGCGCCCAAACGTTCAGCCAGTGCTTTACACTCTTGCACGGCATCCGCCATCACAACCCCACCACCGGAAATAATCACCGGGAATTTAGCCTCAGCGAGCAGGTCTACAGCATCATTTAGGCTCTGATCACCACCCGGGCCACGATCCAATCGCGCAGGTTTTGGAATTTCACACGTCACTTCGCCATAAAAGTAGTCGCGTGGAATATTAAGTTGGGTAGGCCCCATTTCACTCATCGCGCGGTCAAAGCATCGGCCAGTGTATTCAGCCATACGGGACGGGTGCGTAACATGCCCTTGGTATTTGGTGAACTCTTGGAACATAGGCAGCTGGTTACATTCCTGAAAACCGCCTAAGCCCATGGTTGTCGTTCCTGTTTCCGGCGTCACAATGACCACTGGGCTATGCGCCCAATACGCCGCCGCGATTGCGGTAACACAGTTACTGATCCCAGGGCCATTCTGACCAATTACCACACCATGGTTGCCTGAAACCCGGGAGTAGCCGTCTGCCATATGCGCAGCACCCTGCTCATGTACAACGGGAACTAAGCGGATTCCAGCTGGCGCGAAGATATCCATCGCATCCATAAAGGCTGAACCCATAATGCCGAACATGTCTGTCACCCCATTGGCAACCATGGTTTCAACAAAGGCCTCGGATGGCGTCATTTTGGTTGGGCCGGTTACAACTGTACGTGCATCTTGTTCGCTCATTCTCTGTATCTCCTTGATGATGGGCATTCCAACTTAATGAAACTTTTTGTCTCGATATTTCGAATTCATGTAAACACTAGACGCTCATTTTTTACCCGTCAACAAAAAATTAACAATCGATACAATTTATTCCATTTTTTGATACGAGAGCGTCAATTTCACCATTGCGCTGTTCCGAAATCACCAAACGTAGGAAACAATGCACTTATAAGCCCTATCAAATATCAGTTGTTCAATTCGAGAAAGGATGTGACATGGTGGACATTACAATGAGTAAGCCCGATATGATGGTGTCTGTAAGAGAAGTGTTTGGTATCGATACCGATCTTCACGTTCCGGCATTCAGTACTCGTGACGATCACGTACCTGAAATTGATCACGCCTATCGCTTCAACCCCGAAGTCACACTGGCTATTTTGGCGGGATTTGCCCAAGACAGGAGGACGATGATCCAAGGTATGCACGGTACTGGAAAGTCGACCCACATAGAACAAGTTGCAGCCCGCTTAAACTGGCCCTGCGTCCGTGTGAACTTAGATGGGCATTTAAGCCGGCTAGATTTGGTCGGTAAAGATGCCATCGTGATCAGGGATGGTAAGCAAATCACCGAGTTTCAGGAAGGGATTGTGCCTTGGTCCCTACAACGCCCCGTTGCCCTGATCTTTGATGAATACGACGCTGGACGTCCTGATGTCATGTTTGTTATCCAACGGATTTTAGAAAGAGATGGCAAATTCACCCTGCTTGATCAGAACAAGGTCATCCACCCACACAGTGCCTTCAGGCTGTTTGCAACATCAAATACCGTCGGTCTGGGAAACCTTTCTGGCCTTTACCATGGCACTCAGGTTTTAAACCATGCACAAATAGACCGGTGGAATATCGTCGCCACCTTGAACTACCTTCCCCCAGAGGAAGAGGCTGCCATCGTGTTAGCGAGAGTGCCCAGTAAAGATACCGAGAAAGGAAGAGCATTAATCAATCGTATGGTTGCCATGGCAGGGCTTACCCGAAAGGGGTTTTCAGCGGGTGATCTCTCAACCTTGATGTCGCCGCGTACAGTGATCACATGGGCAGAAAATTGTGAGATTTTTAATAGCCCGGCACTCGCCTTCCGCCTTTCGTTTCTCAACAAGTGTGATGATTTTGAACGTCCAGTCATCGCTGAATATTACCAACGTTGCTTCAATGAAGAGTTAGCTGAGTCGTGGCTATTACATTCAGGAGTCTCACAATGAAACCTGCACCTACGACCAATAAGAGAGAGCGACAGAAAAGCCAGCAACTGCATGAAGCTTCTGCCAGAGCATTGAGCGAAGAGTTAAAACTTCATTATCGCGGAGAATCACTCTATGTCGATAATCAGCATATTCCAGTTTACGCCGCCCACCTGCGAAATGCCCCTGAATCCCGCCATGGCAATGCTAGTGAAAAACGCGGCAAGATCGATGCGATTTCACTACGATTACGCTATTCAGATTCTCATCTCCATAAACAATTAACCCCTGAAGATCCCATCACAAGACTGCTTTTCGAAGTCTTAGAGCAGTTAAGGTGCGAAAGTTACCTATGCGACGACCAAATAAAAGAAAACCTACCCGGTGTATGCGCCAATATTGATCACAACTTCACGGAATGGTCCCGGCAATTTTATCAATCCGGTATGGCTGATACCCACATTGGCCTATTACTGTTTACCGCAGTCCAAGTTGTCCGCTCCCGCCTTCATGCCCAAGCTATCGATGAGTCTTTTGAAGATTTCATCGAAGCTACACGGGCAGGCATAGTACCGATAATCGGGCAAGATTTAGCTGGATTAAGACGACATCGCCGCAACCAGCAGGCTTACGCTCACCATGCCATTTCGTTAGGTTCAATCATCAGCGAGATGATTGAGTCAGAACAAGATCAAACCAACTCACCTGATGAAACAAATGTAGATCAGGCCAAGTCAGCGCTATCTTTTTTGCTTAATTTTGATCAGGGTGAAGAAACACCAATGGCGACCGCATATAGTGGCCAAAGTAAGGTGTTTAATGAAAATCACAGCTCTTACCGGATCTTCACTACCAAATACGATCGAGAAGTACATGCATCAGAACGGGTCCGTAAAGCACTACTCGCTGCATTGCGTGAAGAGCTTGATGAGCGCATCCAGCAACAAGGAATAAATATCAAGCAGCTATCGCATCAGCTGTCAGCCTTGTTGTCATCCCCACAACGAGATGGTTGGCTATATGGGGAAGAAGACGGATATATAGACGGTCGGCGGCTCAGCCAGTTAGTCAGCTCACCAAATGAAAACCGCATATTCTGTCACGAGTATTACCGTGCAAAGCCTAATAGCATTGTCAGCTTTCTCATCGACTGCTCGGGGTCAATGCGTGAGCACATCAACCACATCACTATGTTGATAGATACCATGGTTAAAGCGCTCGGCCTTGCCGGCATCAATAGTGAAGTCTTGGGGTTTACCACCAATAGTTGGAACGGCGGCAAAGCCTATACTGACTGGCTGAAGCAACGAAAACCAGCCTATCCCGGCAGATTAAATGAAAGCTGCCACCTTATATTCAAATCAGCAGAAAGCCATTGGCGACACACCCGAAGGGATATTGCAGCACTATTAAAAGCAGACTTGTTCAAAGAAGGGATAGATGGCGAAGCCGTAATGTGGGCCTGCCAACGTCTTAGCCAAAGAGAGGAGCCCCGAAAGATCCTATTTGTAATCTCCGATGGCTGCCCTATGGATACCGCCACCAACCTCGCCAATGACAAGTTTTATTTAGACAACCACCTCAAACAAGTGATTGCCCAATATCAAGCAAACCAGCAGTTTGAAATTGTAGGATTAGGTGTCGGGTTAGATCTCAGCCCCTATTATCGCCATTGCCTGGCATTGGATTTCACTGAGTCTTCGATTCAGCACAACATATCTGAAATCATTTCCCTGCTATCAAAAGGCAGAATGTAAACCCAAATGCTTCATATCAATCTGTAACCAAATAAAGGAATAGCTTTGTCTGATTTTTAATTGTTTGGTTTGGAAATTGAACACTCGATCGCATAGGCACAAAAAAATGCATCCACCAGCTTCACTTTATGCCCTCAGGTCGTAGAATCTGTGTTGTTTAACCGCCCCATGTGAGGCGGTTTTTTTATGCCTATAGAAAACATTTGTAGAAAATATAAACAATATCGCTTAAATAGACGGCCATTATGAAAAAGAACAACGGATTTACTCTCATCGAACTGGTAGTAGTCATCGTCATCCTAGGGATCATCTCTGTGACTGCTGCACCTAAATTCCTGAACATACAAACTGATGCTCGTATAGCAGCATTAGAAGGGACCAAAGGGGCATTGATAGGCGCTTACTCAATCGTACTAGGCAAAGCGATAAACGATGGCATAGAAACTAGCTATGGTGTGATTGAAGGTGACATTAAAACCGTGAAAGGCCTACCTGTAATGACCAAAGCCAATGTTGTTAAGTTCATGGAAACTGACATGAACATTATTGACTCTGACGGCAACAACGACGAAGAAGGCTACCAGAACGAGCGTACTTCAACGGTGTTCTTCTCAAACTATGAGAAAGGTGATACGTCATTCCCAGAAAAAGCCTGCTTCCTACGGGCAACCAATATTCAATTCCTCGGTGAAATGGAATTAGAGCTTGTGACAGACGAGTGTTAATTAGAAAGGGTCCAGTCGGGCCCTTTTTTTTGAATAGTTAAGAGTCAAACCAAGGTTGAAGAGAAGATCAAGTAGATCCCAATTGCCATCAGCAAGCCAAATACTATTCGCCGCATAGTTTCAGCACTAAAAGGCGGTGGAAATCGCCGTCCTAGATAGGTCGTTAATGTGACAATTGGCAATGAAACTGCGGTTAAAATCAAGATTTCGGTATTAAGTTGCCCTTGGATACCAACAAAGATGCTGCGTGAAGCCGACGTGCAAGCAAAGACGACAAGCAACATATTACGGATAGTGGTGATATCAAAAGGCTGTCGATAAAACTGATAAACCAGCGGGGGCCCCGCCATTCCGAACAAACCTCCGGTTAAACCAGAGCTAAACCCGCTAACAAAGAAGCTAGTATCCCCCGAGCGTTCAGCTCTCACCGACGGGCGCAGCATAAAATTGAGCCCACTATATACAATCATCACTCCAACAAGGCATTGCAGAATACTTGCAGCCGATTGGCTCAAATACTCCAATAATACGACACCAGCAACAACTCCTGGCAGCACACCAATGACCACCAGCCGCACTGATTTCCATTCAACTAATTTCGTCGACCCTGGCAAAGCAAAGGCGCAATTAGCCAGCGTCACCAAGCTAACCACAGCAGCCATAACAGCTACAGTCGTCAGCTCAAAAGCCGTGGTAGCACCAATCACGATAATCCCGAGACCAAAACCCGTGACGGTCTGGAAATATGTGCCGACCATGATGATAGCCAACAATAGCAATAGGTTTTCTAACATCATCCTATCTTGGCCCTTGCTGTGCTTGTACGGCGGTAACCGCGATAACATGATAGATATCATTCACGCTACAACCGCGGGAAAGATCATTGGCTGGCTTCGCCAACCCTTGCAGTAAAGGCCCAATCGCTATCGCGCCACCAACACGTTCAGCTAATTTGTATCCAATATTGCCCGCCTCCAAGTTTGGGAATATCAATACATTAGACTGACCCTTCACTTTCGAATCCGGCAGTTTTCGCTGGGCGATTTCCGCCACAATCGCAGCATCTAGCTGAACATCATTATCTATCGCCAGTTCAGGCTCCTGTTGCTTCACTTTCTCGGATGCCGCGACGACCTTATCAACCGCACTGTGCTTAGCGCTTCCATTGGTAGAGAAAGACAACATTGCCACCTTTGGCTCCTCCATCAAGAGACTTCTTGCGCTTGATGCCGCAGACAATGCAATGTCTGCCAATTGATCCTCATTCGGATCAACCACCAAACCACAGTCAGAAAAGATCATACCGCCTTTTAAGTGATGGAAAGGCTGGCAAAGCATCATGAGAAAGAAGCTAGAAACCAATGTTGAATGGGGCGACATACCAATTAACTGAATTGCACTGCGAACGACATCACCTGTGGTATTGATAGCCCCAGCAACAGAGCCATCAGCCAAGTCATGCTTAACCATCAAGTTGGCAAAGCACAACGGGTTCAGTACGGCTTTCTTTGCCAGCTCTTGGGTCATGCCTTTTGCTGCCCGCATTTCATACAAGCTAAGGGCAAATTCATGCGTTAAGCCTGAGGTTTCAGGATCGATGACTTCCATACCTTCAAGAGAGATACCCTGCTCAGTGGCAACAACCTGAATACTTTTAACTTTACCAACCAAAATGATGCTGGCGATCCCTTTATCCAGTGCCAGCTTTGCAGCGGCCAACACTCGTTGATCTTCTGCTTCACACAACACAATACGCTTAGGCTGCTTTTGGGCCTGTTCAATTATTCGGTGGATTGCTTTCATGAGTCTGCCTTCACTGGCCTCAATAACAACAAATAATGAGACAAATTATTCCAAAAGTTGATATTTGAATAAATATTAACCATCATCTCTTATATCGTCAACGGAAATTCAATTAATTGGAAAAATTAATAGTATTATGTAGAAAGGTAATAAATGGATATAACAATGACTGCTATCGTGAAAGAGCCAATGGAACAAACACGTATAGAGGGCGACACGCCAACCCTACGCCTTTTTGCTTTGTTGGAAGTGATTGCCGGAAAGGATGAATTTTTCTCGCTACAAAGCTTGGTTGAAGAAACCGGCTTACCGAAGCCGACCCTTCACCGTATGCTGCAACAATTAGAAAATGCCGGCATTATCCAGCGTGATGGTGACGACCGCCATTATAGCTCTGGGGTAAGACTGCGAAACCTTGCCGAGAAACTATTACTGAACAGCACGACTCACAGTGCCCGACACGCCGTACTCACCCAATTGAAACAAGAAGTCGGTGAAAGTTGCAACCTTACTGCGCTGTCCGGTGGCGAAATTATCTATGTTGACCGGGTCGAAACTGAAGCACCGCTTCGTTTTTACCTGCATCCCGGGTCACGGGTTCCGGTACACTGCTCAGCAACAGGAAAACTGTTCCTCGCCAACATGAGTCCATCTCAGCGCCGCCGCTTGCTTAATAATGTTCCGCTGACCCAATATACGGAAAAAACCATTATTGATTTCGATAAGCTGGATGCTGAATTAGATATGGTAAAAAGCAACGGCTATGCCATCGATAATGAAGAGTTTTTACCCGGACTATTTTGTGTTGCCGTGCTAGTACCATCCGAAAAAGGCCGTTCAAATCTCGGTATCGCTATTCAGGCTCCAATCATGCGCCTGAAGCCAGAACAGGCCCTGCACTTCCTGCCTGCACTGCAAAGAGCAGCTAATGCATTAGCAAAAATTGAAGCAGAAAGCTGGGCGCAAGAGAGCTAACCTATAACCTAGCCATCTTAAGACAAAACAGGCTTGCATATGCAAGCCTGTTTTATATACGTGTAATGTCAGGATATTCGTTTGGAAAGGAATCCAAGGACATGACCTAGCCCACGGTAGGTGAACAAAGCCAATAGAATCATCAAACACCCTGCGAGTTTATTAAACGGCATTTCTTCAGCGTACCAAACTACGCTAAGGATGACTGTCCACACCGGCTCAAGGATCATAATAATCGCGGCATTAGCAGCAGTACTGTGTTTCTGTCCCATCGTCTGCATCACATAACGCAAACTTGTCGCAACCAGCATACTCATCGTGAACCAACCCCATGTCGTCAAACTGACAGACTCAGGCCATGTTTCAAACAACAAAGAAGCAATAATACCCATACAACCGATGCTAAATAGCTGCAAACAAGTCAGCAGCAGCGTTGGGACCTGCCGGGCGTATTGGCTATTGAAATTGAAGTGGACCGCCAGCATCACCGCCGCAGCCATAAACCATAACTGACTTGAAGACATCTGCCAGCCATTGCCACCACCTAACGACAGCATTAATAAACCAGCAAAAGCAATGGGGAGTGCCAGCCAAAATGTTCTTGGCGGTTTAGCCTTGAATAGCGGCCAAGCAATCAGCGGTACAAACAACATGGATAGGCTCATAATAAATGCGCCTTCGCCCAGCGTATCACTAACGGAAATTGCATGTATCCACAGCAATATTGCGCCACCAAGAATACACCCTACCCCAAGTGCTTTTGGTATTACGGACTTGTCGACTTTCTTAATATCAGAAAAGCAGAACAGTAATAGGCACAGAGAGGCTAGGATAAAACGCAAGCCAATAAAGCCAAAAGGCGGTAGCCCCTGAATTGCTTCTTTAGAGAAAATCCAGCCAGCTGCCGCCAATATTGTGGTTGCGACTAATATTAAATCTGCACGGCGCTCAAGGTTCTTCAAATTATTATTCCAAATATAAGCCGCAGATCCTTGCAAGGCTTAACGTACTAATGCCTTCATCCCATTCAGCATTTTTTCTGCCACTTCATAATGGTCGTGTTCCCACATCTGATCATTGAGGAACTCGCCTGAGAAGAAACCGTCGTAACCTGTCTGTCGCAGCGCATCCACCCACTCTTGCATTGGGATGTCACCTTCACCGATATAGACTCCGCGCAACTCTCTTTCATCTACCCATGGCTGCCCGACTGCAGGGCGTTTACCATCGGAAAGATGAACGTTATAAATCAGAGATTTATCAACTTGAGAGATTTGCTCTAAGGTTGCCCCTCGACATGCCCATAGGTGCCATGTGTCTAAGACGAAACCAAAATTATCACGCCCAACGGCATCGAGCAATCGATAGTAATCATCTAGCGTCGCAATCGGTGTCCATGCCGCTCCTTCATACTGAAAACGGATCCCATGCTCACGCCCAATATCAGCAATAGTTCTGATATTTTTAGCCGTTAGCTGGATGTTATCTTCAGTACTAAAGCCATTGAGGCTTTCGAAGGCATTAAGTTGAATCGTTGGCGCGCCGATTTCTTTGGCAAAGCGGCATAGTATTTCTGTTTCTTTAAATACACGCTGTTGTTCTTCTTTTGTTGCTGCTTCTACTCCACCGATAATATCAATCGCAGTAGGGGTGATTTTTGCTGCATCAAGACGAGCTTTAAATTCTTCGCTGGTAAAGCCGGCATTAATGTAGCGCCATAATTTTTCAGTATGAATTTCTAGCCCTTGATAACCGGTTTCTTTTGCCAAGCGGATATCAGAAAGAATATTACTATGAAGCGAACACATTCCATGAAGAGCAAAACGCATTTTAAATCCTTATCGACACTAAATGCCGTGCATTAACGTTCACAGGCGCCATGATCCTGGCACCGACCCAAATATCGTCTAAATTAGATAAGCAAAAATAGCTCAGGAATAAGTAACCAAGTTATTTGCTATAACTTGGTTACTTTAATAAACATTGCTAAAAAGAGTGTTTGAAGTAAGTTACTTCACTTCTTGGCACATTAGGCTAACTGCCAGTGTTTGTGCCAGATATAGAGAACTACTCAGAGAGCGGAAGCCCATGATTTCACCTTCCAGCACTTCAAAGCAGACTTCCATTTTGCTGCCTTGAGATGTCATCTGGTTATCCGTAATCGCCACAATAGGCACGCCTTTTTCAAACGCAGAATCAATCAAACTACTTGTTTCTGGTGCATAAGGGCTAAAAGTAACCGTAATTAATACATCTTTATCATTCATACGGCGCGTCATTGGCGCGAGCATACCACCGTGATCATCCAGCAATACAACGTTATTGTCTGACTTCATCAGGGCATACCAAAGATAGAATGCCACCGGATACGCCCGACGCATGCCCTGAATGTAAATGGTCTCAGCCCCGTCAAGTAAGCTCACTGCCCGTTCGAGCTTTTGCGGTGAAACAGACATTTGTAACTGCTCCATCGCTTCAATATTGGCTTGTCCAAAGTCTTGGAAAATCGCCATTGGCGAGTCTTGGCTTACTTCTTCAGCCGCGCGAGCTTTTTTGACACGCTCGATATAATCCCGAGGACGATTCAAATACTGGTCACGGAATAACGCCTGCATTGAGCTGAATCCAGAATAGCCCATCGCATTTGAAAACCGACTCAGTGTAGATAAAGGAACATTGGCCTGTTCTGCTATGGTTGCCATTGTCTCAACCGCTACCAACATTGGCTGGGCCATGACAAAATCAGCAACCTGTTGTAACCGCCCACTCAGGCTGTCGTATCGCTTAACAATAAGCTCACGCAGCGTATCTAAGTCAGCTGGAACTTGTTCTTCAGCATCCATAATTGGCCGCTCTCCCGCCCGAAAGCACTACTACTAAATAAGAATACCCCAAGCGCTAAGCACTTGAGGCTATAGTTTATGATAATAATTCAAAGTTGCGAATCGCTTCTTGCTTCACAAAGGGCATTGCCTTTTTCATAAAGTAGATACGATCAAACTTTTGTGGTTCCGCGTTCATAAAATCACGCAGGTTATGACCCAATGCTTGACGCAAACAGGTGCCGATATTGAATTTAGACACACGTGTACGCTTTAGCACTTCCATATCTTCGTCGCGGATACCACTGGTTCCATGTATTACCAACGGAATATCTACCATATTCGCAATACGATCTAAACGACCAAAATCAATAGTGCATGTCGGCTCGGTTAAACGGTGTACGTTTCCGACCGAAATGGCGACACAATCAGCACCACTTTCTTTCGCAAATCGCAAGGCATCTTCTGGCTCGGTGTAGATAGATTTAATATGATCACGGCCTTCATCATAAGGCACAGAGCCAATTTCACCTTCCACCGATGCACCTAACGCATGGGCGACATCCGCCACAGCACGGGTACGAGCAATATTTTCATCAAGCGGAAGCTGAGAGCCATCAAACATCACAGAGCTGAAGCCTGCCTTCAAGGCACGGTATACGACTTCTTCTTCATAGGTGTGATCGAGATGCAGACAAACGGGTACCGAGCTGTTGTAAGCCAAAGGTAAAAGCATCGCGGCGGCTGTTTCTACCCCATAAAAGTCGGCCACGTCTTTATTACAAGCAAGGATCACCGGTTTATTTACCGTTTCTGCCGCTTCTACTACAGCACGGGCATCTTCATAGCCGAATACGTTAAAACAAGGTACGGCATAGTCTGATGCCGCAGCCTGAGGCAATAGTTCTTTCAAATTTACGAGCATACCGCCCCTCCTTATTTGAACTTGGCGATCATATCCTTGATGCCTGGGATCGTTTCTACTTGATACTCGTGGTGTGGGTCAAAGTGCTGAATGAGCGACTTTTCTGTTTTACCTACGATGATGGTGAAGTAGTACATTTCATAACCCGGTGCCGCAACGCTTGGGTGGTAACCTTTATCTATGGCAATCACAGATCCGGTACGTACATGGTAAACCGGACCGAAGTCATCTTCGTGCTCATAAAGGAACTGGGCACCGAAGCCAAAATCAGGGTTAAATCGGAATTGATACACTTCTTCGTATAGTGTCTCTTTGCTGCCATCTGGCTTCACACGATCTTCATCGTGCTTGTGAGGAGGGAAACCCGACCAACCACCGGCACCGACGGTAAACAGCTCACTTACAAGAAGACGGCCGCGGTTATCTGCATTTGACTGACCCAATACGTGCTTGATCTTACGGTGGGTTTTGGTGTCATCAGAGCCGTACTGAACAATATCCACATTCTCTTCGCGGACACAGAATGGTTCTAACGACTGTTCGAACTTACCGCCGGCAATCATGACATCTGCCGTATCGCTGACACAGTCAACAATTGCGCTGTAGCCAAGCGGGACATATACCGCTTCTGGATTGCCATCCCACACTGACTTCCGCTTACCGATGTTGTCGTAAACTTCGGTCTTTTCACCATTAGTGACGGTAATTGAACAGGTACCGCCTGCAAGAACGATGACAGATTCATAACCTTCAACAATGTGCTGGTGCTGCTCGCCTTGCGAGAGGCGAACTTGGTTGAAATAACACAATGGCGTCACTTCATCATTGATATCGATGATTGGTTGGTTCTTATTATCAAATGGTGGGATATGCTTGCCCATGGTACTTTCTCCTCACTGCCCTGCTTTTTTTTACTGCCGTTTACCAGCACAGTGTTTATCAGTCTAAATTGTTGTAATAAAAAAGCCGGGCCTCGATGGTTTGTACCCTTTCTAGACGTGTCCAGTTTAAATACCGGCCCGGCAGGACCTAATTGCCTTTATTCACTTCGTCCGGAGGTGACTATTAAAGGCTTTGTTCTTTGGTCTCAATAAAATCGAATAATTGCTCTTTGGTTGGCATTGCTTCGGTACAGCTATTGCCACTGACGTTAATTGCAGCCGCCGCGGTACCATGTTTGACGCCATCTTCCAGTTCACCGCCATTAACTAGCGTCCAGATCAGGCCGCCTGCAAATGAGTCACCGGAGCCGAATGGCTTCTGCACATCGACGCGGAAGATACCCTGCTGGAATTTATAACCGTCGCGGCAGTACACTTTCGAGCCAAGCTCACCGGCTTTAACCACTACAACTTGGGTGTTTGAGCGAAGGAAGCGATCTGCCGTTGCATCATCGTCTGTATTGCCCGGTGCCAGTACCGTTTCCATCATGTCGAACTCTTCACGGTTACCGATAACGATATCGGACAATCCCGCGGCAATACCGTAGTAGATAGAAGCATCAACATCGGTGCGCCATGAATAAGGACGGTAGTCAACATCCAATACCACTAGCGTGTTACTGCGGCGGGCATGTTCCATCGCGATTAGCGTTGCTTCGCGGCTTGGGCTTTCTGAAAGCGCCGTACCGGTTACTACCAACACCTTGGCATTGGCGATATATTCTGGATCGACTTGCTCTGGTTTGATGGTCAGGTCAGACGCATTGTTGCGGTAAATCAGTACGGTACAGTCACTTGGTTTCATCTCGGTAAACGCTACTGAAGTGCGCGAGCCCGAGCTGTCCGTCATCATGCCATCAAGGTTAATACCTTGACCTGTCATGTACTGCTTAACGTAGCCACCGAATGCATCATCAGCGACGCAACCAATAAACCCTACTTTTCCGCCAAGTTTGTTGATAGCAACAGCAATATTCGCTGCCGACCCACCGACGAACTTGTTAAACCCTGAAATATCAGCCATGTCCGTGTTTGATTCACGGGCGTATAAATCTACGCCCGCACGTCCCAACACGATGGCATCCAGCTTACGGTCTTGCTGAAGTGCAATCTTTGTCATCGTTATTCCTATTACTTGTATTCAACCCACGCTGCGTTTTGCTCTGCTGACTCAACGCATTTTTCGCACAGGCGTACACCTTCTATACCCGCATCGATACCTGGGAACCAGATACCTGCTAGCGTTTCTTGGTCATCACGGTCTGCAGCATCAAACGCCAGCGCAAAACGGTGGTACAGGTTTGCCCAAGACTCAAAGTAGCCTTCTGCGTGACCGCCACCTACACGGTTAGCTGCAACACCGTCAGCATCTTGATATAGGTAACCCATGCCGCGGTCTAGAATCCGAGGTGGTTCACCTTGGATTTCAAAACGAAGCTGGTTAGGCTGCTCATCCCACCATTCAATAGAGGCTTTTGAGCCTACGATGCGGATTTTCTGCTGGTGCATAGAGCCAGCGTTGACTGCTGACGCCCAAAGTGTACCGACTGCACCACCTTTGAACTCCATCATCACGTGCGCATTATCTTCTAGCGGCGTACGAGACTTGATGAAGCTCTGGCGCATACAAGATAAGCGGTCCACTTCAAGGCCAGTCATCACTTCGCATAGGTAGAAAGCGTGGGTACCGATATCGCCAAGAACGTATGTTGGACCTGATACTTCAGGGCTTACACGCCACTTCAGGCCAGGATCATTTAGTTCGTACTCTTCATTGTGGAAACCATGGGCGAACTGCATGTTGATAACGCGAATTTCACCCAGGTCACCGCGCTGAACCATTTCTCGCGCCTGCTGAACCATAGGGAAACCGCTGTAGCCGTACATCACACCAATAACACGGTTATTCTTCGCCGCAATTTCTTTTAGCTCTTCCGCTTCTTCGGTAGTGAAAGTGATTGGCTTTTCACATACCACGTGCAGGTTCGCTTCAAGCGCTGCTTTACAGATTTCGTAGTGCGTCGAGTTCGGTGTGGCGATAGACACAGCTTGGATACCGTCTTCACGCTGGGCCTCTTGCTCGAACATCTCTTTGTAGTTGGCGTAGCAACGGTCGCCATCAAGGCCAATATTGGTCCCGAAGTCACGGCAGCGCTCAGGATCGAGGTCGAAAGCACCCGCTACCAACTTGAACAAACCATCACGCTGTGCGGCGTTACGGTGAGAGTAACCAATCTGGCTACCACGGCCGCCGCCTACCATTGCCCAACGGATAGGTTGATCAAAATGACGTTCTTCATTAAACATGGCTTCACTCCTTGTCAGGTATCCCCCACCACTTTTTGAGAGAGACCCGCGTTTCAGATATTGGAAATAGTTTGTTCTTGTTTACCGAGTTCTTGTATACAAAGTTTTTATTCTCAGAGGCTCTCAACAATAAGAGCCTCTTGGTTAATAAATTCTCTATACACCTCGTCCCTATACACCACGCCTTTGTGTCGCTCGGCCTTCTTCCCACTCGGCGACTTTCTGGGCTGTGTGCTCGTTGCGAGTCACTTCAGGTAACCCGACTTCCCACCAGCAATCACACTTAGACCATGCCGCAGGCGATACTGGGTCGATATCCACCACAATCACGTAGGTGCGGTCAGCTTCTTTAGCGCGGGCGAATGCTGCATCGAACTCGTCGATAGAGGCCAACTTCTCGGAAATCGCACCCTGCGCTTCTGCGTGCTTGGCAAAGTCGACGCGGGCCAGTTCGCCATCTGGGCGGCGGCAGTCTTCAAGCAAGTTGTTGAACGACTCATTGCCAGTGTTGTTCTGCAGTTTGTTGATAACCGCAAAGCCGCCGTTGTCACACACCACCACAATCATCTTGTGGCCGGTCAGCACTGAAGAGTAAATATCAGAGTTCTGGATCAGGTATGAACCGTCACCCACCAGTACCACGACATCGTTATCTGGGTTGGCGATTTTCGCACCCCAGCCACCGGCAATTTCGTAGCCCATGCACGAATAACCGAAGTCGATATCAAACTTACCGATCTGGTAGTTCTGCCAGTTCATCGACAGCTCAGCCGGCAGGCCACCAGCAGCTGTCAGCACGGTGTCACCTTTTTCCATCGCCGTATTAAGCTTGCCGATGACTTCCGCGTAGGAAGACATACCCGGTAGCAGGTCGCCTTCTTGTGGATGAGTGCGACGGTGGACCAGAGCTTTCCACTCATCAGCTTCTACCTTGGCTTTTGCTGACCATTCATCACCTGAACGCCAGTCACCAAGCAACGCAGATAACTTAGTCATTGAGCTTTTCGCATCGCCCAATACTGGGTAAGACATGTGCTTGATTGCGTCGAATTTCGCCACGTTGATGCTGATTAGCTTCATATCGGAGTTCTTGAATACCGTCCAAGAGCCCGTAGTAAAGTCTTGCAGGCGGGTACCGATAGCCAGTACCACGTCAGCTTCATTGGCCATATGGTTGGCAGAATCTGAGCCTGTTACGCCGATTGGGCCTGCGTTCAGTGGGTTGTCTTGCAGCATGGTGGCGCGACCGGCAATGGTCTCGACCACAGGGATGTTATGTTTGCCAGCAAAATCAGCCAGTTCGTCAGTGGCTAGCGAGTAGTGAACGCCACCGCCTGAGATGATCAGCGGCTTTTTAGCGTTTAGCAGGATTTCCTTGGCCTCTTCCAGAACGATCATTTCAGGCTCTGGGCGGCGGATACGATGTACTTTTTCAGCAAAGAATACTTCTGGAAAGTCGTAAGCGACCCCTTGGATATCTTGCGGCAAACCAAGGAATACCGGGCCGCATGTTGCCGGATCTAGCATGGTATCTAGTGCTTGCGGCAGCGTGTGCATTAGCTGGGATGGCGACAGTACGCGGTCCCAGTAGCGTGTTAGTGGCTTGAAGGCATCGTTAGAGGTAACAGACGGATCTTCAAAGTTCTCCGGCTGCTGTAAAACAGGATCTGGCAGGCGACTAACATAGGCATCACCCGCAATAAGTAGCAGAGGCAGACGGTTAGTGTGAGCAATGCCTGCTGCGGTAACCATATTAGTCGCACCCGGACCAATAGAACTGGTTGCAATACCAATGCGGCGACGTTGATTCGCCTTCGCGTATGCAATGGCCGCTGTTGCCATCGACTGTTCGTTCTGACCACGCCACGTTGGAATTTTGTCTTCAATATTCTTTAGCTGCTGACCAAAGCACGTCACATTACCGTGACCGAAAATCGCAAAGGCGGCACCAAAAAGTTGTTCTTTCTTTCCATCAATTTCAATCATTTGTGCTGCAAGGTATTTAGCAAGCGCTTCAGCAACGGTCAGGCGTACAGTATTCATTGTCTTCCTCGTTTTTCGATAGTCGAAAAATATATCCCTTTAAAAGGGGGCCTAGCCTGCCCCCTTCGTTTTTGCTTTTTTACAGGCCGTACTTATTCGCGTAACCAGTAATGTTCTCGTAAGCTGTTTTCGCGAAAGTTAATGGATGCGCTTTTGCAGGGTCCTGCTCGGCTTCAACCAACAGCCAGCCTTTGTATTCACGCTCTTTCAGTGCAGCGAATACGTCGTCATAATCAACGTCGCCAGTCCCTGGAACGGTAAATACACCATCAAGCACGGCGTTTAGGAATGATTTGTCTGCATCGCGAGCGGCGTTCATCACTTCAAGGCGTAGATCTTTGAAGTGCATATGGCCAATGCGGTGGCCCCAGCGTTTGATCATAGTGACAGGGTTACCGCCGCCGTATGTGATATGACCGGTATCCAGCGTTAGGTGTACAGCATCGCCAGTCAGCTCCATCATTAGGTTGATGTCATCTTCCGTTTCACAGATGGTGCCCACATGGTGGTGGAAAGACAGCTTGATGTCGTGCTCGTTGAGTAGGTACTCAGCAACTGTGGTTAGCTTCTCACAGTAAGTTTTCCACTCGTCCATTGTCAGGATGACGCGCTGAGACAATGGTGTATTGATGTCACCATGAACAGTGTTGCTCACCTCACCAAATACCATCGCTTTACAGCCAGCCGCTTTCAGCAATTTGATGTGATCCTGCATTGCTGCGATTTCTTCGTCAGCCGTTAGCGTCATCAGGTTGCCGCTGTACCAACCAGAAGCGAGAACCAGACCGTGCTTTTCTAGAAGAGGAATAAGTACTTCTGGCTCACGAGGGTATTTAGTCCCTAGCTCAGTACCGGTAAAGCCAGCTTCTGCCATCTCACTCAAACATGTTTCCAATGGAATTTCGCCGCCAAGTTCTGGCATATCATCGTTAGTCCAGGTCAGTGGGCTGATACCATATTGAACATTGCTCATGTTTGTACTCCAATTTTATGATTATTTAATTCCGGGTCGGTGACGATTATGACCAGTCCAGTGGAATATGTTCTTTTGGAATCTCTGAACCGTTTTTCAATCTGCACCATTTGCTTCACTGGAATTCACTATAACTGAAAAAACCAAAACGAAAAATATTTTTCAATTAGTACAATCGATTTCAGCATTTCCATAAAAAATGAAAAAAACCCAGTAAAAATGCGGCTTACAAGAAAATCTTGAGCAAGATCACAATTAAAAAACCCATTAAATTTCAACAAGATAACCAAGCCTGCTATTGCGGAAAATATTTTTCGCAATTTGACATAAGTATCATTTTTCAACAAAACCACTTATTGGCTATAGCCGTAAAAAACTTGAGAGCATATGATTTGGCCTATCACCAAGTGGAAAAATATTATCAAAGCAATAAATTACTACTAAAAATAATATTGGTGAATGGAATAATGCCGATGCAAATACCCTACAGTAAATAACGCATTGGAAAGCTACCCAACTCAAACTTATTCGATGGTTGAGTAAGAGACGGGGATCTCATCAAGGAGTAGAACATGTCACCCACAACTTCGGCCGACACCCGAAAACACAATTTTGCTTATATCATCAGAATTTGTTGTATCGCAGCCCTAGGGGGAATTTTATTAGGTTACGATACTGCGGTTATTTCAGGCGCCATAGGACCAATCAGGGAGCACTTTGGGTTAACCCCCGCACAAACTGGCTGGGCCGTATCAAGTGTTGTTTTAGGTAGTATTCTTGGTGCCGTCAGTGCCGGCTGGTCAGCCCTCAAATATGGACGTCGTAAAACCCTCTTCATTGCAGCCATCCTCTTCATGATTTCCGCCATCGGCTCTGCGCTGGCGACTACCTTTACTTTCTATGTCATGCTTCGCATCGTTGGTGGTATAGCTGTTGGCTTAGCCTGTGTCGTTTCACCCATGTATATGTCTGAAGTTGCGCCGAAAGATTTCCGCGGCCGTGCCGTCAGTATGTTCCAGCAATCAGCTGTTATTGGTCAGACAGGGGTATTCTACGTTAACTACCTGATTGCCAAAGGCATGAGTGAAGCGTGGTTGGTGGATATGGGCTGGCGCTGGATGCTGGGCTCAGAAGTGCTTCCAGCCGCACTGTTTGCTGGCCTATTGTTCCTTATTCCTGAATCACCACGCTGGTTGGTACTGAAAGGAAAAGTTGATCAGGCTAAAGACACCCTGTCACGAATTTCTAATCCTAAGCATGCTGATCAGTTAATCAACGAAATACAGGCATCATTGGTAGATTCAAACTCTCCGGGCAAAAAACAAGTCAGCCTACGCTCTCCTCTGCTATTCGCTATCTTAGTGATCGGTACTTTTGTGGCTGCCGCCCAGCAGTTAACCGGTATCAACGTTATCATGTACTACACGCCGGAAATCCTACGGCCTATAACAGGTAGTACCGAAAACGCCCTGTTCCAGACCACTTTCGTCGGTGTCGTCTTTATTTTGGGTAACGCGCTGGGTATGTACCTGATTGACAAGGTAGGCCGCCTACCGCTGATGAAATACGGTACGTTTGGTTGTGCGGTCGGTATGACGGTGGTCGGTTATGTGCTTTACACCGGCACTGAAGGCTACGCGGCATTATTCGCATTGTGCCTGTACGTTGTTTCCTACGCGACATCGTGGGGTTGTGCATGCTGGACTATGATTTCGGAAATCTTCCCGAACAGCATCCGCTCCCGTGCAATGTCTATCGCGGTGGGTGCACAGTGGTTTACCGGCTTCATCGTCACCCAGTCATTCCCAATGCTGAATGACAATGCCTTCCTGAGAGATCATTTCAACGGTGCATTCAGCTTCTGGTTGTTCGCCATACTGTCACTGATTTGTATGTTTGTTGTGGTTAAGTTCGTCCCTGAAACCAAAGGTGTCAGCCTTGAGAAAATGGAAGAAGTGATGGCCAAGAAACTTGGCAAGAAAGTAACCGTTCCTGCTGCTACAGCGCAAGCAAACGCTTAATCACGCTTTGAAATACCCAACAGGCTTATTCATTGATAAGCCTGTTTTTTCGATTAATAAGGCAACACTATGCTCGATAAAATGGCTTTTTTTGTTTACGTGATCCGAACCGGTTCAATTTCTGCCGCAGCCCGTAAATTCAACATTTCAGTCTCTGCGGGAAGCCGCTGGTTGCAAGATCTTGAACAGAGCTTTGGTATTACCCTATGCCGTCGCACCAACCGTTTATTAACCGCCACACCTGCCGGTCAAAAGCTGGTTGATGAATTTTCACCGTTAGTGGATAACGCTGAACAGTTATGCCGCAGCCTGCAAGATTTCCAAGAGCAAGACAAAGGCCATATCAATATCGTTTGCACCCCGGTCTATGCCAATAACTTCTTGATGGATAAAATAAGCACCTATCTCATTTCACACCCGAACGTGACATTTAACCTCAATGTCACCCCTTGGGCGCTAGATCATGCCGCGGAAGCCGACTTGGTTATCAGTGCCAACGCCTGCTATCAGGGCTACCAAGAAAAAGACCTCCACCTTGTTCGCCGAGAACTCATGCAGAGCCCTTTTGTTGCCGTTGCCTCTCCTGAATATCTTGAACGGAATCCGGCACCAGAGTTTCCGACCGAGCTATCCAAACACCAATGCTTATTTGCGACCACGCTTACAGGCAGTAATGATTGGATTTTCGAGCGTAATGGCGAAACACAGATGGTAAAAGTCCCTAAATCGCTGGAAGTTAACGACAGTGATTTGCTGCTGCAAAGTGCAATTAAAGGGGCTGGCGTTGCCTACTTACCGGCTTTTATCCTTGAAAAACCACTATCCGATGGAGTGCTCACCCCTATTCTGGATGATTACGAAACCAGTATCTGGAGCCTCAACCTCTATTACCACCCGCCAACAAAAGCATCAGCGGTGGCTAGTCACTTCAAGAGCTTTTTATTGGAAAGTGTATAAGTGCTATCAATAAATTGGTTTTCGATAGAAATCCATATTTTCTAACCCGCACCACAGAAATCTTACAACCGTCAGTAGTAATCTGTTGGTTTCAAAAGAATATCGCCACATAACTACTTCGGGAACACTCTATGTACTTCAACCCACTACAACAACCTATCGGTGCCCCTATGCCTGACTGGCAAGGAGCCAGCATTCCTGAGCCTGTAACACTAGCTGGTCAATTTTGTCGTCTTGAACCCTTACACCCGAGCCGCCATGGTAACGACCTATTTGAGGCTTTCTCGGCGGATCTTGAACAACGCTTGTGGACTTACATGTTCATGGGCCCTTTTGAAGACAAAGATTGTTTTTTCCAATGGTTAGCTCCACTCGAGCAAAGTCGCGATCCGCTATTCTTTGCCATTATCGACCCAGCGACAGATCAAGCAGTGGGTATCGCTTCCTATATGAGAATTGTTCCTCAAATGGGTGTCATTGAAATTGGCAACTTCCTTTTCTCGGCCAAACTGCAAAAAACACCGGCGGCAACCGAAGCTATCCACTTAATGCTTAAACACGCTTTCGAAACGTTGGGCTACCGCCGTTGTGAATGGAAGTGTGATTCTCTCAATCACCCTTCACGTCGTGCAGCTGAGCGATTGGGGTTCAGTTATGAAGGATTGTTCAGGCAAGCCATCGTCTACAACGGACGAAATAGAGATACCACTTGGTATGCCATCATTGACAGCGACTGGCCGCAAATCTCCAGCGCCCATCAAGCTTGGCTTTCGCCCGAAAACTTCGATAACAGTGGCCAGCAAAAGAAACGCTTGGCAGAGCTACTTGAAGTGAACATTGCCTAGTTGATTCAATTCAATTAATCTCACCTCTTCAATTTATCTGGCGTATGCAGTAACTCTATCGCCTTCATGAATTGGCAGTATCTAAGACAATAGAAAGGACAAACGTGAAGATTTACCAGATCACTGATACTCACTTGGCGGAAATGCCGAATGAGTCGGATACCAATCTACAAAAGCTATTAGACATTGTTAATCAAGATACGGATGACAACGTCTTGCTGCTTACCGGTGATCTGGCAAATGCCGCTGTTCCTGCAGCCTATGATCGAATCAAATCGTACCTTGAAGCCAGAGATAACATTACCCAGTGCTATGCGCTAGCGGGCAATCACGATGATCTAAGCTGTATGAAGGCAAGCTTCAGGCACAGTAAAATCCGTATTGTCCAATCAGCTACCGTACATGGTATTCCCCTCCATTTTCTCGATACAAGCCATAAACCTTTGGGGACATCATTAGAGCTTGGTGCCGGACGAGTCAGTCGAAAAGGGCTTGCCGCGTTGAAGAAAATCGCTAGAAAGTCACCAACGCTGATTATTTCTCACCACCCACTCCTCGATGTCAGCCAGCGATGGTTCAAACATATTGGTATCGAGAATCAAGATTTGCTTATTCGTTTATTTAAATCCAAGCAAACCGTCATTAGCGGGCATGCCCATTACTATTTTGATATCGAAGAAGGCTATATTCGCCAGCTTGTCGGTATATCGTCCTCTTATGGTTTTGAACATCAGTCAGATATACCGCATCGTACTGGTATTGTTGGGATGACCGTTTATCAAGCAGAGCGGTTAAACGGTGAAATCGATGTTCGCCTGGTTGAAAACTATCCCCTTTCCAGCCAGTAGCCCTTCCTCAACTATCAAATAAGCTTACCAACTCACGTGATTAGCACCGGCCTTCCTTTGTCTCAGGTTGGCTTATTCGTCTTACCCATGCGACCTTTGTAATAGATTGTAAATAGCTGTAAGGCATGTTGTAAGTTGCCATCGCATTACTCATTTCAGGTCTACATTGTAATCAGGAAGAAATATAAGCAGCACAATATATAGCCAAGTTATTTATAAAGCTTGGGTAAAAATGGAGGCGTTATGAAAAAGTACTGTCCTTACTGCAGCACCGAATTGCTTGATCACTGCAATATATTGGTTTGTCCAAGGAATAATATTGGCGAGTGTACTTATGATGGCTATGAGGAGTATCGCCTTCACGAAGAGCCGCATAACCTCAAGGAAAGGTAATTTACACTTCATTTGCGTGAATCACCTTAACTCGGTATCAGCCAACATCTTAGACGCAAGAACGTCTTCAACACGAGAACATCTTAAACACAAGAAACAGGTTTATGGATTAACCTTATTAGCACTATGAAAATCTAAAAAGGGATGAACATAATTAGTGGCAGATAACCAAGAAAAATCAAAACCGCTACTAGACAGTGGTAAACATCAATACACTCTCCTTGGGTTTGTGGTGTTTCCCGCTTTCCTTTTTTTTGCGTCAATCTTCTACTACCAACCCTCTCCCACAGGTTTGCGGTGGTCGACATCATGGGTTCCCAGCCTAGATATCAATTTTAGCTTACAACTTGATGCCCTCTCTTTTGTCTTTGTCGGCTTAATCAGTTGTATTGGATTTTTTGTCCAACTCTACGCATTGGCATACATGAAAGGTAAAGCCGAGCGCTTTTCTTTCCACCTCTATCTAACGCTGTTCATGCTATCCATGCTTGGGCTCGTCCTGAGTGACAACATCATATTACTGTTTGTCTTCTGGGAACTCACGACTATCACCTCCTACTTGCTTATCGGCTTCAATCATGAAAATGAAAAGTCCCGCAAGAATGCGCTGCAATCCCTAGTCGTCACTGGCGCAGGAGGCCTAGCGCTATTAGCTGGGCTGATATTACTGGGGCAGATTGCAGGAAGTTATGAATTAAGTAATATTATCGACATGGCCGTATCGGATAAAGAAAGCCTCTCCCAACATCCTTTCTTTACGCCGTCATTGGTACTGATTTTAATCGGGGCTTTCACCAAGTCAGCGCAATTCCCTTTTCACTTTTGGCTACCGGGCGCCATGGCCGCCCCAACACCGGTCAGTGCCTTTTTGCATTCAGCAACGATGGTCAAAGCGGGAATTTATTTACTGGCAAGGCTTTCACCCATATATGCCAGCAGCGATCTCTGGTTTTACTGCCTCATCACGGTCGGGGGCTTTACGGCATTGTGGTCTGCTGTAATCGCACTGATGCAAAAAGATCTCAAGCTCATGCTGGCGTTCAGTACCAATACCATACTCGGGATCCTTACTTTACTGCTTGGTATTGGCACTGAAACCGCACTCGCAGCCGCTATCTTGTTCATTCTTGCTCACGCCTTTTATAAAGCCTCTTTGTTCATGGTGGTCGGGAATATCGACAAAGCCACAGGGACGCGTGATATCAGGGTGCTCTATGGTTTAAAAGCCGTCCTAATATTCAGCTTCGCCTCTGGTCTTATCGCTGCGCTGTCTAAAGCCGGTATACCACCATTACTTGGTTTCCTGAGCAAAGAATATGCATACAAAGCAGGGCTGGAAGTTCATAGTATCGTCATGTTTGCTTTAGTGATGATCAATGCGGTGATGGTTGCCCTCGCTATTGCGGTGATCTCACAGCCTTTTTTACGTGAAAAAATCGAGGATAACCCGACCGTTAAGTCTATCGAAGCAGAAATAGGTTTCTGGATCCCGCCTATGGTGCTGGCTTGCTGCAGTGTTATCGTCCCGACCCTCGGATTGGGCTGGTTGAATGAATACGTACTCTCCACAGCAATTTTTGAAATCAATCAGGTTGACCAATCCAGTCCAGTTAAATTATGGCAGGGGTTCAACATCCCTCTACTGATGAGTGCTGTCACTTTGGCCTTAGGGATACTCATTTATAAATACATGTCTACATTAACTCAGTCATTGAATAAGTTAATGGGTCCACTCCCTGTCGCCAGCAATGTGTTCGAAAAATGCATGGCAGCAATGGTGACGCTTGCAACCTGGCAAACAAACCAATTGCAACAACGCCGACTCAGTATTTACGCCTTGATGTTTTTCTCAGTGCTTGCTGCCATATTGATGCTGAACCCGCTAGGCGTCCCCAGTGACTTTTTTGAACGCATCAGGGCTATCGAGCTCTATGAAATCGCTATTGCACTGCTGTTGATTACCGCTGCCGTCTTGTGTGTGATTTCAACATCTCGCCTTTTATCTATTGCTGCTCTCGGGGCTGTTGGCTTCTTAATGACATTGGTCTTTATGATTTATAGCGCACCAGATGTCGCCAAAACGCTGCTGCTTGTCGAAACCTTGATGGTGGTGTTCGTGGCTCTACTCATTCGGCACCTACCGCACTTAAGCTCGGTCAGTAGTCACTCTGTACCTAGACGCACCTTCCATGTACTGATCGCTTCGATCATTGGTATCTCTGTCACTGCGTTACTTATCGCTATTACCGAGACACCGTTAGATTCACCCCTTGCTGACTTTTTTGGCCAAAACAGCGTTCCCGGAGGTCATGGACGAAACATTGTTAACGTCATTCTGGTCGATTTCAGGGCCTTCGATACCATGGGCGAAGCGATAGTCGTCGTCATTGCAGCGCTCGCTTCAATCAGTTTGTTCAAAACCAGCTCACGCCAGCAAAACCGTATTCATTCGTTGATTTTCGGTACTACTGCCCACATCGTTGCCGTGCTAATGATGGTTTTCTCCTTGTACCTTCTACTTCGTGGACACAACTCACCAGGAGGCGGCTTCATCGGTGCCCTCATCGCTGTCATTGGTTTAACCCTGCTTATCTTCGCCGAGTCACCGCAATATGTCAGAGAGCGGCTGAGTTACAGGCCGATGCACATAGCAATGTTCGGTGTTTTCTTAAGCTTGCTGGCAGGCGGGATCGGCTTTGTAATGGGCTCACCATTTTTAACTGGAATTTGGTGGAAGCAGATACTGCCACTTGGCACCCCACTCATATTCGACGTTGGCATCTATCTCGCTGTTATCGGAGGCGTGTTAGAGGTGTTGCTGAGAGTCAATGAGGAGCTCGATTAATGGAAATTGTATGGAGTATTGTCGTCGGCGTATTCGTTACAGCAGGGGTTTATCTCATGCTGGAACGCCACGTTATCCGTATTCTACTCGGCCTAATTTTGATCAGTAACGCCATCAACTTAGCCATTTTTACCGCTGGCCGTTTAACCCCCGGAAATCCGCCTCTCATTGATGCTAACTCTGTGCTTCCCCCTGAAGGCGCGGCAGATCCTCTTCCACAAGCACTTATCCTTACCGCCATCGTCATTGGTTTTGGCTTATTGGTTTTCGCATTGATGCTGCTTTATCGCGCTTACATAGAAACAGGATCCGCTGATGTCGATGCTATGCAGCGATCAGAGGAGGATCAATGACTTCAGTTTGGCTCACACTGCCGGTCGTACTATCATTACTGACCGCTACAGGCGCTTTTTTTGTTCGCCACAACCCTAGGGCTATCAACTGGGTCAGTGGCTCCAGTGTTGCCATCTCTGTATTTTGTAGTGTGCAGCTTCTGTTAGACATCGTCGCAAACGGCCCCTATGCTATCGCATTCGGTAATTGGGCAGCGCCGTTTGGCATTGTGTTTGTCGCCGATTTCTTGAGTGTCGCATTAACCGTTATCACTGCTCTTATTGGCGCTGTGACGGTTGTTTACGCGATGGCAGATCTAAAACATAAACCCTCATACGGTTTATATCACGTGTTATTTCATGTTTTATTGGCTGGTGTTTACGGCGCTTTTTTGACTGGAGATTTATTCAATCTTTATGTTTGGTTCGAGGTCATGCTCATTGCCTCGTTTGGCTTGATGATCCTTGACGCAGAACGCACTCAAATAGACGGGGCCGTCAAATATGTCTTGCTCAACTTAATCTCTACCTTGGTGTTTTTATTGGCTATCGGCTTAACTTATGGAGCAACAGGTACGCTTAACTTAGCTGATCTTCACTCGAAATACCCTGATATTGCTCCAGATACGGCCACTCTGCTAGCGGCCTTATTTCTATTTACGTTTGCAATCAAATCAGCCCTATTTCCCCTGTTTGCCTGGTTACCCGCCTCCTACCATACGTTACCCAGCGCGGTCGTTGCACTCTTTGCAGCCCTGCTAACAAAGGTCGGCGTTTACGCCCTGATAAGAATCTTTACCTTAGTTTTCCCTCTTACCGAGACAAGTTGGCAGCCCCTGTTGATTTGGATAAGTGGCCTAACAATGTTGACCGGTGTACTCGGTGCCGCCAGTCAATTTGATATCAAGAAAATACTCTCGTTCCACATTATTAGCCAAATTGGCTACATGATGATGGGGTTAGCGCTGTATACACCTGTTGCCATTGCCGGTGCCATTTTCTATATCATTCACCATATTATCGTAAAGGCTAACTTATTCTTGATTGGCGGCTTTATAGAGAGCAAATACGGCTCAAGCCAATTACGTGAGTTAGGTGGTATTTACAAGGCCATGCCATGGCTTGCCTTCCTGTTCCTTATCCCTGCATTTTCTCTGGCAGGGTTCCCGCCACTGTCAGGTTTTTGGGGCAAATTTCTGGTTATTAAAGCCAGCATTATCAATGGCCACAACTTATTGGCAGCAACAGCACTCATTGTTGGGTTGTTAACCATTTTCTCGATGACCAAAATTTGGAGCGAAGCCTTCTGGAAAGCGCCAATATCTAAGCAAGCCGGACAGGCATTCCCCTTGTCAGTCAACCTACTATATTGCTTACCGATTGCCGTTTTAACGCTGATGACGATCACAATTGGGCTTGTCGCACAACCTGTCTATGAATTTGCCAATCAAGCTGCCGAACAATTACTGAATCCAATCGCGTATGTGCGCGCCGTGTTGGGTGAGCCATAATGGGAGAGAAGGCATGAGTTACTTTACCCTAAACCTGTTTCTTGCCATGGCCTGGATGCTCCTCAACGGGCAATACGGTAGCCTCGATTTTATTATTGGGTTTGTCGTTGGCTATTTCACCTTAAGCCTATGCCAGCCTTTTGGTTTAAAAACGGGTTACTTCAAGAAGCTCAAAGCCATCTTGGCGTTAGCGGTTTATTTTTGTTACGAGATGATAGTGTCTGTCGCCAGGGTTGTCTGGGATGTCATCACGCCAACACATTTAAGTCAGCCAGACATCGTCTATGTCCCGCTTGATGCCAAAACAGACCTTGAGATAACCCTGTTAGCCAACATGGTGTCATTGACCCCAGGCAGCTTGAGTTTAGATGTCACTCCGGATAAGAAATACCTTGTATTACATGTCATGTTCGCACCAGAACATGACAGTGTAACGCAAGATATTAAGCAGGGGTTGGAGTCACGGATATTGGAGATAACGCGTGGATGACCTACTTCGAATGAGTATTCAACTATCCTACATAGGCTTGATAATCAGCTTAGCACTTGCGTTCATTCGCCTAATACTGGGTCCCACATTGGCTGATCGTGTTGTCGCTTTAGATTTGATTTCATTTGTCACTATCGGTTTTATTGCCGTGTATACACTGGACAGCGGTCAAAAACCACTGCTCGATGTTGCTATCACACTCGCTTTAGTTGCATTTCTTGGCACTATTGCCTTTGCACGGCTTATCACCAAGCAAAAACAGGATAAGGGCTAACAATGGAGATTTTAATAAGCATACTTTTACTTTTTGGAACCTTCTTTACCCTTGTTGCCAGTCTCGGTATCGTTCGAATGCCGGATCTTTATACTCGGATGCATGCTGCCACAAAAGCAGGTACCGTAGGCATTTGCTTCCTATTATTAGCGGTATCCTTTTCAATACCTGAGGTCACCGTTATCTCGCGCGTTATCGGCACAATACTATTCCTTTTTATCACAGCACCTGTAGCTGCCCACTTGCTCGGTAAAGCGATGCACCAAATAAACTATAAGATTTGGCGCAATAAGGACCAATAGCCCTTAACGTTAACCATTTTTAGCCCAAGCAATCACTAAAGCACTCATTCTTATCATCTTTAAAATGATCAACGTCTCAGATCCCACGATCAATTAACAATAATTTTTCCACTCCGTCCATTAGATATACACTTTATATACAATCGGTTTGCTATGGGCGTACCTATGTTTCGAAATCTTCGTATTCAAGCCATGTTCAAAGAAATAAAGAGATGGCTAACTAAACGTCTTATTTGGCGTATTTTATTTATCGCGCTATTCAGCGTACTGATTAATGCCGCACAGTTTTATTTCTTCTATGCACAGACTCTGGAAGTATTAGCGCAGCAATTATCGTTTCAGTTACTCCCTGAAGAACTCAATGCGGTGGCACAGTCTCTACCTTCAATGTACGAGGCAATGAGCAACTGGTTAGTTTTATTACTCCTATTACAATTGGCGCTGGCCACTTGGGCTGGGTGTTGGCTTAGCTACCGCCTTTATGGGCCCGTCGAACGCATTCGCAATGCATTAGTTGATATTTCCTTGGGTAAATTATCGGCTGAAATACAAATCCGTAAAGGTGATGAACTCACCGATATCGCTGAAGACATCAACAATAGCTCAGCACGTATTCAAGTCATGGTCATGAGCATGAAGGAGAACCTTGCAATGCTCGATACTTATGATTTACCCAAAGAGCATAACATCCACCTGGAAACCATTCGAAGCAATCTAGAATACTTTGAAACACTGGAACTAGATTATAAAGCGGAGGGTAAATGCGAAGTGGAGCGTGATAATGAGCCTGCGCTCTAATATCTACTCCTACATCAATAATAAAGGTGTACTCTTCTCCCTTTTCTTGACCGCAATTTTTATGTCCGGATTTCCTGTTTCTTCCCATGCACAAACAACTCATGACATGATTGGCGAAGGCATACAGCTGATACAGAGTGGTAAGTTAACGGCTGCCAAAGCGCAATTATCCCGCGCGGACCTCCCACATAAAGGCGAAGCGATTTTTTTAGCAGCGCGTATAGCCGAATACGAGCGAAAATGGACACAAGCAATGGCACTCTATCGGCAATATTTGAGTGAGGATCCTTTCAGCGTTCACCGCCTCGAAGCACGTGCGGCCTTTGCCCTACTACGTGCCTATAGAAGTGATCCTCTTCTTGCAGATTTCTTATACCTCATCCAGTTACGAGATCAGAATGCTGTAGAGACTATGCAGCAGGCGAGTTCACGTCTGTATGCGAGCCACCCCACCCAGCCATTAGCCATCCGTGGACAAATATTAATGGCCCATACACTTCTCGAACATGCACAACAGCCATACAAAGCGTTGGATTTATATCTAAAAGTTGCAGATGCAACCGCCTCCATGGAAGCCGATTGGTATATACAGGCAACATTTGGTGCTGTTTTTTCAGCATTGAGGACAAGCCAAAATACAATGGCACGGGATCTATTTAACCAGCTACAAGTGAAGCTCGACTCCAGCTGGGCCAACCGCAATAGCCTTCTTGCCCGCAGCTGGCAGCAGCGGTTAAATGCCATGGCATTCATGCTTAATCTTCAACCAGAGGATACAGGCTTTTCAGGTACCCCCTTTTTATGGGGAATCGGAGCACGTTTGTTACTCGATAATCCCGTAGGGAGTGGGCAAAACTTCACGCCAATCTGGGAGACCTTATCAAAGCAGGGACTACCCGTAAGAAGCGTCACTCTGTGGATCACCCAAAACAGTGATTGGCATTGGTTACGGAAGGATCTTCTACGTGGTGCCCATGCCAATGGCTATATACCGATGATCAATTATTGGTTCTTTGGCGATAAAATTAGCCCTGATTACGTGCAGGCAAACCGTAAACGCTACCTTGATGAAGTCAAAAACAAGCTTATCCCTTTGCTTCAAGATCTCCCACAGGCTTACCTGATCCTCGAACCCGAATTTAATAAGCAAGGTATAGAAAGTTGGGATGGCTGGGATCCGCTGATGCTTGAGGTAATAGCCCTTATCCGTCAAGGCGCACCGCAGGTAAAAATTGGCCTTGGCCTTGGCGACTGGGATCAGCCAGGCAGTACACCAAGCTATGCCAGCGCGCAAAAGAGTATTGAGACCAGTGACTTTGTTGCCAGCATGCTGATGCTATCAAGCTACACAGAACGGGTCCATTCTGCACCTGATTGGTCTGCGTGGGTAAGAGCGCTACGACTGGGAGAACGCTTACAACAACGATTCAACAAGCCTTGGATGCTCGCTTATCTGTCAATTGCCTCTCAACCTAACTGGGAAGCGCAGCAGGCCAACGAACTGCAAAAGCTCAATGACTATCTACCGATGCTTCAAAAACTTGGCCTATTTGCGCTCAACTGGTTTTCCCTTACCGATGAGCCACAACAACAAGGTTGGTTTGCCGATGCAGAACAAAGCTTCGGACTGCTCTCTGCTAATTACCAACCTAAAGCGTCGCTTGAGATCTATAAACAGCTAGTCGATAAACACAGCCACAATGATTTAACCCCCGAATTATTGAAATATAACGTCACTAAAGCCCCAACGCCTGTCATTACGCCACTGAAAATAAACGCTGAATTTTCTCATTGGGCTATGTGGGAATTAACCATCGCTCAAGGAGATAACCTCTGGGAAGCAACAGGGATTGGAGATTCGATGGATCTTAATTGGCATGGGCAAATGCTGCCGAACTGGGCTAATTCAGGTCCAATTTCGGTGACTTTGAAGCTTAACGGGCAAATCGTTCAACAGTCCGTTGCTCCATGGGATGGGACACTCAGTAACCCCTCCATTATCAATGAAAGCCTGACCCTCAGCACGTGGCAAACATGGCAAAAAGAACCCAGACAAAACCTCAAGCCATCATTACTCGGACATCAAGGAAGTGGTTCTATTGAAATCGTAATATCAGGGGCGAGCCCTAAGCAATTATCAGCGTTACACGTTGGCTTGATTGATAGTGAAGGATTTTCACAAACACTTTCATCCTCGGGGTATATCTATTCCCAGAGAGATAAAGCGTCAAATAACGATATTGTGGCGATTAATATTCCATTAAACGACTTCCAATATTCTTGGGTAAAGTATGAGGATGGCATACCTGAATGGAGAGAGCATCCAATAGGTAAATTAGCTATCGTGCTGCAGAACAGCGGTCCTTCCCCTATTCCATTTGAAGTAAGAACACTTCATTGCCTTTTGCCTTGATATGGATTAATTGAATGCGACCAGAGGGAATATCTCTGGCCGCATTATCGCAATCTCATTAATAGCTATGATTCACGAGTGAGGTTAGCTGCTTACTGGAATGACACATTTGATATTACTGACAGGTGGTCAGAAGCATAGATCCCATCTTTGATCACACTGCGGTATTCAAATGAATTTACCGCTAGTTTATCATTCACAAAAATATAATCGATATCTTCTGACTTCTCCTTACCATATCCATGGTAGGTAAATACCTGCTCTTTATTGCCATTTACACCGCTAAAAGGCACTGTTGTGATCTCACGAGCGTCATGATACAAGTCCGTCAGGGCCTGGTAAGACGCAGTATCGCTGCGCTCAAAGTTCAAGTCGCCCAGAACAATGACGGCATCGCCTGCTCCGCTAGTGATCTCATCAGCTTTTTGGCTCAGTAACTTCGCACTCTCTTGACGGGCTGTTTTGCCGATATGGTCAAAATGGGCATTGAACACAAGCACCCGCTTACCCGTTGCTACCTCTTCCAGCCGAACCCAAGTGGTGATTCGGGTCAAATCCGCATCCCAACCGACACTGGCGACAACTTGCGGTGTCTCAGACAACCAGAATGTACCGCCACCAAGTTTTATATATTTATCATTGCGGTAAAAGATCGGAACAGCTTCCCCTTGTGCATTACCATCATCGCGTCCCGCACCTACCCAGCTATAATCGGGTAATTGGCGAGCTAGAAACTCAATTTGATCGCTGAATGCTTCTTGTAGTCCGGCGATGTCGTTTTGAGCAACAATACTCGCCACCACTGCCTTGCGATTGTCCCACGTGTTGTTGCCATCGTATTCGCTACCCACAACACTGTCTTTGCTGTTACGGATATTGAACGACATAACATCGAAGTCTGCTGCAACTGCGGGGAGTCCAAGAACTAAAAGTAAAGCCATTGCTATTTTGTTCATCATTAATTTCTCCATTAATGATTTTCTGACAAGGCAGGAAAGTAAGCGCTTTCCTGCTCCAATTTCATTTTGGTGAGTTATGAATTACCGCTTCAGATCGGTGATCGTTCCTTTATCCATATCCAGTTTGAAGTGATAACTTGGCTGGCCATTGGCAAACTTCGTCAAGATGCCAAATAAGCCACCGAAACGTTGCTTGAACACATCACCAAACTGCGTCGAGTCAGAAACAGCGCCCGCTTGATCTGCTAAGGTACTCGCCAGCAACTTATACTGTGGCATCCGGTTACGATCGATATCTTTGAAAGCCAACTCATCTGCATTTCTCAGGCGATAAAAATCAACCGCGAAGTCAAACCCATTCCACTTGGCAAAGTCATCCAGTTTCAAGCCATTGTCTGCGGCTAACTGCTTCGCGTTGGATTCAGCCTGCTTCCAAGCTTTAGTAAAATCAGGATCCTTAATGCTCGACGGTTCGAAGGCAACAGATGTTTCTTGGCAGATCTCAACCGCTTGCTGGCCTTCGGTAAGCGTCGTTACCTGCTGTTGAGTTAACGGGCTATCCAATTGGCTCAGAATCAACATCTGACGGCCATCCAGCGCAAAGACCATCTGCTTCAAATCACACGGCCACTCTTCTGGCAAGAATCGCATTCGGGTCAGTTCCGTAATGTGCCAATTAGTGAACTCGTAGTAATCCTTCGATGTCAGCACATCCTTATTCCAGATCTCCTCGCTACCCTTGGCTTTGAGATGCTGCCACTCTTCTTCATAATGCTCGAACAACTCGTCGAAGCGTGGCACCTTATCCAAAATAACGGTTTCAACCTCGACTTGGTTTTCCGTTTTGAAACTCAACAGCTTATACGCAGGTACATAGGCTGCCATCGACGGGGCCTGGATATTGAACAAGAACGAGCCATCGTCGTAATGCTTGACGCCAGTATCGTTGAAGTGCATATGGCCACCAACATGCAGCCTGATCCCTGTTTTTGCTAATGCCTCGCTCACATCTTCTTTCGGAGAGCGAGCAAGCTGGAAGTTACCCGGACCAAAAATATCTTCTATGGTCTCTGCAGCACCGTTATAAAACTCCGTCATCGGGAAGTGACTGAAAGCCACTAGCGTCTTACCCTCAGCATTTGCCCGCTCGACCACGGTTTTCATCCATTCGATGACATGCTGCTTATGAGTAAGCATTTTGTTATATCCCGCATTTCCTGAGCCCGCGAAGTTAGACGCAAGTTCTGGCTGCTGAGTGTCGGCGTCAGCGCTGGGGATATACACATTAGCGTCTATCGCAAGTAGCCATAACCCTTCTACAGGTTCAACCAGATAGCTGGTATCAGGTACCATGAAACAGGCGGAATAGTTAGGCTGCTTATATTCGCCACCAGTCCCTTGGTGACAAATTTCATACTGTCGTTGGTCATACTTCGATTGGGCGAGTGCTTTGTCAAAGTTGTAATTAGACTGGGAGTAGGAAGAGTATGGGGTCTCCCAGTACAGGTTTGATGGCTGCGGGAAGAAACCAAAATCACCTAACTCCGCCATTAAGCCTTCGTACCCCAACTCGCGGATTTCCTCGGTGCAAATTGTCGGCAGTTCGTAACCAGCTTTGATCACTGCTGTTTCGCCATCGTATCCGACACACTCATTGGCACCTTTACTGAAGATCCGCTGAGTTTTACCATCGACGCCTAGGAAATCCCCTTCCCCGCTAGGCCGGTCGAAAGGACGGACGGGATCATGATTACCAGGAGCGGCAAAGAACTCGATATCGTAAGTTTTCGCGTAGTGGTCGAGAATAGTTTTCAGGCCACGAATATGGAGCGGTTGGCCATCATCACTAAAATCTCCCGGTAACGCGATATACTTCACGCCCCGCTTGGCAGCATCATCGAGAGCGGCAAGCAAGGCAAAGTAGTTTTCATTAAACAGACGTGTGGATGTAAGTTGAGCATGCATGCTACGGATCGTTGCATTCTCACCACTGTGGCTATTTTTCAGGCCGTCGAAACTACCATCGGTAAAATCACCGTATACGTCATGAAAATGAATATCGGGCATAAAGGCGACTTGCACTTGTTCTGCGGCAAAGGCAGACCCCATAGTCATCGATAGTAAGAGCGCAACACTGCTTTTTCTGAACCTTTTCATTAAGGTATCTCCGTGAAGGTAATATTATTGGGCTCGGGTAATTTTGAATTTCGGTTTTGATTCTTCTTGTTTTTTAGGTAGCTCTTCACCTTTGAAGACTAATAAAGAGCCAGCAGCAATAATCCCAGAGCCAACGGCTATCGCTACTACGTACACCAGCCAATTTTCAACGGCCAGCCAACCATAAAATCCTGAGATGGGTGCGCGGTTTACTGCACCTAATCCAACAGCCAACGATGCGCCGACAGCCGAACCGATGACGTTAACAATGATGATCTTTGGATTTGCCAGAGCAAATGGGATCGCCCCTTCTGAAACCCCAATTAACCCCATCAAGGTTGATGCCTTACCTGCATCTTGTAGGGAGTGAGGAAAACGGTGTTTCCAAATAAGCGTGGCAACACCGATACCAATAGGTGGAATAATGATCGCAACTTGTGCGGCGGTATTTGGGTCATAGATGCCTGAAGCCAGCATCGCCATGGCAGTTGTCACAGCGGCCTTATTAATTGGGCCACCTAAGTCAAATCCCACCATGCCACCAACAACGGCTGCCAAGACAATTTTATTGCCATCAGACATGCTAAGTAGCCAGCTTTCCAAACCACGATTCATTGCAGCAAGCGGGTCACCGATGATGTACATCATGACTAGGCAAGCCAGCAAAGTACCACCTACCGGAATAATGAAAATTGGCCCCGCCGATGCGACAGATTTAGGCAGTTTGACTTTAGTAACCAGCATTTTGACGATATAGCCGGCGATAAAGCCCGCTGCCAATGCGCCAAGGAAACCCGTTCCCATCTCTTTTGCTAACAGGCCGGCGACCATACCCGGCGCGATACCGGGTTTATCTGCGATAGAGAAAGCAATGTAACCGGCAACGACAGGTAGCATTAGGCTTAATGCCAAACCACCAAAGCCATCAAATGCATGAAACATCCGAACTATGGCATTCGCCGCTTCGGCATGACTACCATCCCAAATATTATCGATGCCATAAAAAGAGGCGCCAATACGCGCGATCCCCATGATCACTGCCCCAGCAATGATCAAAGGCAGCATATAGGAAACCCCGGTCATAATGGCCGTTTTTATTTCATTCCCTACAGACTTTTCTTTTTTATTCATTGAAAACTTAGCCATTATTTATTTCCTCGCATAATGCTTCAAATACGGCATTTCCATGTTTAATTGGGTCAGCAACAGCGCACTCTAAAATTGGCAAACTTGAGAATCTGTCTTTTTTTGTAATAGCAATTTCAGCAGCAATAATACAGCCATCAGCACGCGCTATGTCTTCTTCGGTAATTTCATTTTCAATGCCTAAACTGCCTTGAGTTTCAACTTTGACTTCATGTCCTAATTCTTTACCTACCATAGCTAGTGACTCTGCTGCCATGTAAGTATGCGCGACACCCGTTGGACAAGCTGCTACACAAACAAAGTACATAATTAACCTCTTTAATTTTCACTCGGATAAAATAGAAAAAGCACAGTAAAGACATGATGCCTTTCTGTGCTTTTATTCGGTTTATTTCTTGGGTTTTATCTAGATTTATTTTCTGATGAGAAATGACGTGGCCAAGCAAATGAGTCGTTGAGACACTCTGCAATGTCTGCAGAGTGTATGCTGCTGACGGATCGCCCATGTTACGCTGGCAAGACAGCATCTGCGCGATTGAAGAGTTATCAACACCTCGTGATAAAACATTAAAATCAACAACTTGAATACCAATTCGAGATTGATGTTCAGCGATAGCAAGCAACTCACGAACAGGCTGCTTACCTGCTCTTCGAAATGATAACTGCTTAGTTACACTGTCCCACATCCCACTCCAGTGCTTAGCCAACGTATCTAGTTCATCAGTTTTGTTATATTCAGATTGGCTTAACTTTTCTAGTTCTGGTGTCAACGCAAGGCTAATATTTTCAATCATAGCAAGCATGGAAAAGAACCAGTCTTTTCCTTTCACTGACGCTATGAAAAAAAACAATACCACACGATGCATTGATATCACCTAAGCAAATATAAAGTTAACAAATTAATCCTATCAGTAATGCTCTTATTCAGTCTAAGACAAAGATCACATTACAGGGAGTATGTCTAAATCAAACGAACTACAAAGTAATATATAGAGATGTTCACTATAATAATTAACACCTTCCTATATTCATAAATATTTGTTTTATAAAATGGTTGGCCCTTCATTTGTTTTTGATTTCAATTTAAGAAGTAAAACAATACTAGAAAGAACCAGTGTAATACCATTGCCAAGCATTAGAGGAAGATCATGTGATAACAGCCCATAAATGAGCCAGCACAAGATGCCGAACACAAACAAGACATACATTGTCAATGAGATGCCTGCCGTATCTTTCGTCTTAATGGTGTGTAGCACCTGAGGAAGAAATGACAGAGTTGTACACGCTGCGGCAACGCTCCCCAACATGGTTGGGTGATCAATCATCACAGGTAGGCTGATAGCCAAAATTGTCATCACGACAACAACATTCAACGATATTACTTTCATCTTTTTCTAATCCAATTCTGATTCAATCGAATCACTTGTTGCTATAACTTATGCTACTTGCTCGTAAAGTACGCCTTTTAGAAGCGATACCGTATGTGCAGCAGTACTTTGGGCTTTGTTGAACTTGGTATCACTTTGCATGAGTGATTCTCTAAAATCACGATGCATCAGTTTTCGGGCCAACTTTGAAAAAATGTTCATATGTGTCCCTTCTTTGTCATGGCTGGAGATGGTTAACATGATTACTGTTGAAACCGTCTCGCCGTCTGCTTCATTCCATACGATAGGCTGAGCGAGGTGTGCAATTGAAATGCTGTTGTGGCTAACGGCTTCTGATTTACAGTGTGGAACAGCCACACCAAAGCCTAGTGAGGTGGCAAAAATCGCTTCCCTATCCCATATAGCCTGCTCGACTGAACCAGCATTGTCTGTTCTCCCCTGCACTTCCAAGTTATCCGTAAGCTGCTTAATCACGCCGGCTTTATCAAGCGCATCACACTGAATAACAAGCGGCTCAGCTAAAATTTCAAGTTGACTCTGCTGTTGCCAAAACCGATCAACTTCTGCTTTCACTTGTTCAACCGTTGATAGCGTACACACTGCTTCAAGTAGTTTACGGCAAGAAACATATTCAAGTGCAGCCAAGTCGGCACGGCGCTGAACAATGCTCGGTGAAGAAAGGCTGATTTCGTCAAATCCCATCGCTAGCAATAGCGGTAATGCCCTTTTATCACTTGCCATTTCGCCGCAAATACCCAGCTCAACACCGGCTTTTTTAGCCCTTTTTGCAATATCATGCAGAAATGCAATAAAGCCAGGATGCAGACTGTCATATAGCGCAGAGACTTTCCGGTTACCGCGATCACAGGCCATAAAATATTGAGTCAGGTCATTGCTTCCCACAGAGATGAAATCAATCATATCGGCAACTTTGTCGATCATATAACAAGCCGATGGCACTTCGACCATGATCCCTAGCCGCCACTGCCCGGTGATAACACCTTCGGAATGAAGCTTCTCTTCACATTGTTTGCAGATTTGATTAATCCATTGCACCTCTTCCACACAAGCAATCATCGGGATCATGATATTGACTACACCGTGACGTGAAGCCCTTAGCAAAGCACGGATTTGGCTTTCAACCATCGACTGATATTGTGGATACATACGCACTGCACGATAACCAAGGAAAGGGTTTTCCTCTGCAGGCAATTCCAAGTACGGCAACGGTTTGTCACCGCCGATATCAAGGGTTCGAATAATCACAGGCTTACCTGAAGCCGCTTCGATCACTTCCCGGTAAACGTCATACTGCTCATCTTCACTGGGTGCTTGCTCTTGGTCCATAAAGAGCATTTCGGTACGGAACAGTCCGATCCCTTCAGCCCCGCGATCAAATGCACTATCCGCTTCAAGCCCAACCGCAATGTTGGCGTACAAGGCCAAAGGGTGGCCATCTTTAGTCTGCCCTTTACTCATAGCAAAAGGCGTTAACAGGGCCTCTTTCGCTACCTGCTTGCGTTGTTCTAACAAATAGAACTGCGCAACCTTGTCATTAGGATCGCGGATCAGACAGCCAAAACGAGCATCTAATATCAGGCTCTGTGCATCATGGGCAAAAGCCTCTGCAGCCTCAACGGCTGTAAGCACAGGAATACCAAATGAGCGAGCCAAAATCACTGTATGCGACGTTTGTCCTGCTTCAGTTAACACGATTCCTTTTAGCAAGCACTTATCCAATGCCAAAAATTCACTCGGCGTCAGGTTGTCCGCTAGTAAGATACTGTCTTCCGACAAGGTTACAGGTTGCTGCAGCGCCTTTCCAACCACCAAGCTTGCTAGTCTTGTGCACAAGTCGTCGATGTCTAGGGCACGCTCACGCATATAGTTGCTCTGGCTTTTCAACATCGGGGCTTTCAGCTCATCTGATGCCTGTGCGATGGCAAGGATTGGGTTTGCCTGCTGGCTATATTTCGCCAGGGTTTCACTAAATAGGCTATCCCCGGCCATTTGTGAATGTGCTTTAAGGATCGTCAGCTCTTCATGGCTACCTGTTGCTTCAGCCTGGGTTATCGCCTCTTCAAGTTGCTGACAGAGTGTAAATAGTGCTTTAGTCAATGCCGTATCGGTGCTGCCATTGCAAGAAAACTCGGTATTCAGCGCAAGTTGATGCAAGTCAACCTGACGACAAACCACTGGGCGACCTTCACCAAAGCCGGTAGACACGATGCTGCCACGCACATACATTGGATCTGCTTTGCTCAGCGAAACCGGTAGTGGCTGATTTACATCTACAGCCAAACTCTCTAGCGGCGCATCGCAATGAGCAAATTCAGTATCAACAAAAGATTTAAGCGAATCACACGCAGCCTGTTCATCTTCACCATCAAACACAAACTGGCATTCATCCCCCAATACAACATCGGCGCCAACAAGTGACAGCACACTTTTTGCGTCTGCTTTCGTCCCTTTACTTTTATTCAATAGGGTGATCTGGCAACTAAAACGTTTTGCTCGATTCTCTATTTCTGCCGCTGGTCTGGCATGAATGCCATTTTCCAGTGGGTTGGTAAATTCAAATAATGTAGTCATGGTTGCCCCTTCGGGATTATTAGATAGTTTTTTGTTAGATAGTTTTATTCGATTTTTGTTATTCAATACAAATTTTGGGTGTAGAAGACCACTCACCCGAGCGATAGGACTTGGGTGAGGGGTAAGAACGAGTATTTCGATTATTTCTTCAAGCGCAGGCCAAGCATGCCTTGAGTCGGTATAACAGAGTCTGCCGTTACATCACCAACAATGCGCTCCATGCCATCAACTTGTTGGACTTCCCAGCCAGCAGGGAGCTCACCGAGAGCAACCTCACCCACACCTGTATTCATTAATCTGACAATCACACTTTGACTGTCGTCTTCACAAACCTTAACCGCACTCACTGTCACAGCAGGTTGATTCAGAGCGAATAAGCTGAATGTTTCAGGTGCCGTAAACATTGGAGGTGCAATCATAAATCGCTGCACAACGCCGTTATGCAAGGTCAACGGTGTGCTCAGCCATTCCTTGACGCGATGGCATAATCCAGCTTCATAAGCACTGCCGCTGAATGGGTAAAGCGCCAAACGGAAAGACAATGGCTGGCGAAGCTGGGAATCAGGGCTTGCATCAGGCAGCCCTGACAAGCGTCCAGGTCGGTATTTAAGATCAGGTTTACCTACAACGCCCATGGCTCGGAACAAAGTAATGGCAATCGAGTCTTCGTATTGCTGATATTCGCGAATACCATCCGTCATCACCGCGATCCCACCCTGCGTGGTTTCACCCGCAACAACACTTTGCATCGGGTAAATCGGCACTGGGCAAGATGTCCATTGCTGCTCTTGCCAGATCGATAACGCTGACTCGTCGTTACCTCGCTGAATTAACCCGATAGGCTGATCGGCAATACTCTGAGCGCGAGCAAAATCGCCATTCACATGCAGCTGAAGCCTATGATCGTTGACTTGGTTATCAAGCTCGATCGCAATATCGAGTTGCTCACAGCCCTTTTCCAGCCCCAGCACAACATCAAGGCTTTGTTTGACAGAACAACGCTGCTCAGCGCGCTCAGTTAGATCAACGGGCAACATTGCACAATAGGTAATACGGATTTCGGAACGCAGTGGACCATGGCAAACACGGACACTCTTGGCTTCTGCGGTAAAGCCGATTTGATAGTCATCATGCGGCTCAGAAAAGTCGTAGTTATCGCCATCATCCCCACCATCGACCAAAGTCAGGAGGTCATCCCAATACTGGCCGCTAGCCAAGCAAGTTAAGCTAACTTTGCCATGCATATCGACACTGACTGACAGGGCTTCGTTCGCAATGTTGGCCGATTTATCACTTTCTGGTTGAGTGCGATGGGTATCGTCTGCAGTCTCTTCAACATCAGCTAAGCGCTCGATTTTCAAGTTACGGTAACCACAAGCAGGTACGCCTTCCAAAGAGACCAAGACATTGTGGCGGTACCATGACCGAAAACGTTCATCACCCAAGGTGGTTGGATCTTGGACAATGGCATTGATATCCACCAAATCGCATGCGACAGATTGCGTTTCTACCTTTTGCTCACCGTCATAGATGGCAAACTGACGTGTCGGCAGCACCAATTCCAACTCAATTTGCACATTGCGACTGTATGGCAGTGGGTTGAAAACCAATACATACTCGCCGTCTTTGCCTGTCGTTGATGAATCAGCCAACTGCTTGAGGGTGATTTCCTTCAACCGTTCAGCATTCTCGCGAACAGCCTGAATACGTGCCTGCACCTGGCGATTCACCGAGTCGGTATTGCAACCACCGATTGAGTCATGGGCATGGCTCTGCATCAACTGTTTCCAGTTTTTCTCCATCAAACCATAGGGGTACTTCAGACCAAGTTGATTGGCGACAGTCAACAAAGGCTCAAGCTGGTTGATCAGCAGGTTCTCGACATCACTGTTGAGCTTTTTGATATCGTAGCGAGTGGAATATATGCCACGGTGAATACGGCTGTATTTACCATACAACATTTCGCTTTCAACCACAGGTAATGACCCGGTTGTCGTCCTGGCAAAGTAGTCATCAAAACTACACAGTTGATATTGGTAAGGACGCGCTTCATTTGCTTGCTTAATAGCTTGCACCGTTTCTCTTTGCCACGGCTTTTGATCGTGCCCTCCCATAAACAAGAAGTGCTCCCGATCCCCTGGCCAGAAACGCTCAGTCATTTTCTGATCAATACCGTCCAGGTGCGTATCCATCGGTTTCATACCTTGGAAGGCACTATAACCAAACTCGAGTACTGCCGTGGTCACTTCATTACCATCAGGTGCACGCCAAACAAACTCGGTATTCGCGCAAATCCCTTCCCAAATCCCGCGCCAGAACACGCACTTATCGATGTTGAAGTGTTGTAGGAGTTGAGGAAGTTGTTCACTTTGTCCAAAGGAGTCAGGCACATACCCTACTTTCATTATCGCGCCAAAGCGCTCAGCATCACGACAACCCCACAATAGATTCCTGATTTGAGATTCACCATGAACAACGCATTGGTCGGTTTGGGTATACCATGGGCCGACCAACAACTTACCTGACTTAACCAAAGCTTTAACCCTGTCAGTATCTTCAGGCACAACACTCAAGTAATCTTCGAGCATCACCGACTGACCATCGAGCACGAAACAAGGTAACCCTTCATCATTTTCCAATTGCTCTAGCATTTGCTGCATGGTAAACACCAGCAGCACCTGTGATTCCTCCGTACTGAAGTACCACTCCCGATCCCAGTGGGTATGAGGAACTATGTATGCTTTCTTATTCATTGACATTACGATTACCTTAAGCTGATTTTGCTGTCTGCGGTTGAACTTCAGCTTCTGCTGATTGCTTATTGAATTGTCGCTTCATCAATAGCGTGGTCGAGACCGCCACAAAGGCGACACCAGTCGCGATAGAAATGAGGTATAAGAAGAAGTTGGACGACAGAATAAGAGCAAGAATACCGGCAGCTGGCGCCTGAACAATTGAATCAAACATAATCACCATCGATGCGGCAATCGCACTACCGATAGTATTAATAATGATCAAAGCAGGGTTGGCTAAGATAAATGGTATGGCCCCCTCACTAATACCAACACATGACATCATCAGGGCTGCACGACCATTCTCTTGTAGCTCTTTGCTGTAATACTGCTTCGCAATAATCGTAGATAAACCAATACCAAACGGTGCAATCATGATGGCGATATGTGACGCAGTCACTGGCTCGAAGATGCCTTGGGCAAACAATCCTAGGCTGACGGTAATTGCCGCTTTGTTAATTGGCCCACCCAAATCAAACCCGACCATGGCACCTAATACCGCAGCCATAAGTACCTTGTTACCGCCGGACATACCCACCAACCAGTTTTCCAAACCGGTATTAAGGGCGATAAGCGGATAGCCGACAATATACTTCATCACAAAGAGGACGATGGCAGTACCAATCAGCGGAATAATAACCATAGGTAACAAACTGCGAAACTCTTTTGGCAGCTTGATATTAGCCAGCATCCAGCGGACCAAGTAACCAACCATCAAACCGCCGAGCAGTGCCCCTAAGAAACCCATCTGCATATCACGCGCCAGCATACCGGCAATTAACCCCGGTGCTATAGCGGGTTTTCCGGCTAAACCAAAACCAACAAAAGCAGCAATTACTGGGAATAATAATGTCAGGCCATATAAACCAAAGGTTTTTAAGTCATTTATTAATTGGGCAACTAAGGAATTGCTTTCTTTTAAATCGACACCGGTTATCGTTTCAAATAACGAGCCAAATGCTAACATCATGCCACCAGCTACAATAACTGGAATCATGTATGAAACACCGGTCATTAATGCTTCACGTAATTTATCTAATTCTGTTTTTTCTTTTTTTAGTAGTAGGGCCATGGTAATTATCCTTAATTATTATTAATTAAATGCATCATGGTTTCATATACTGCATCAGGCTGTTTGATCGGGTCTGCTACCGCACATTCCAAAATAGTAAGTGGCTCAAACCTATCCATCCCTTCCACTGCAACTTCGGCGGCAATGATCGCGCCATCAGCACGAGCGACATCATCTTCGGTGATCGCATTATCGATACCGGTACTGCCTTGGGTTTCTACTTTTACTTCCCAACCACGCTCTTTCCCCAGCACTTCAAGGGCTTCGGCTGCCATATAGGTATGGGCAATTCCAGTTGGGCACGCTGCTACACAAACGATATACATATTGACCTCGCTAGCAACTTGATAAGTTGCTGTTGTTATAAACAAAAAAAGCAGCAACCATCTTGCGATGATTGCTGCTCAATTGATGGATGCTAACGTTAACTACATTGCTTTTATTAGCATTTTCACGACCAAGTGATACAGTTCCATTTGCCATAGACATAACTGCATTCGCTGGTGCATAGCGATAGAAACACACCAAAGAACTGGCCGAAACTTGTTTAGCAAAATATAGGTATGTCAGCGACAGTAAGGAAAACAAGGTGCGGATTTGTGCCGCACAGCATTGATGATTGCGTTTCCAGCGAGTGCAAGAAACATCACACCAGTACCTGACGTGCTTACCAAGCATGTCACCAACACGAATATACAGCTGGTTATAATCCGACGCTATCTCATCCAGCTCCTTATCAGAGCTGGAGACTAGACTTTCACTGGCATTGATACAGGCACACGAATAAATAGCATTAACCAGAGTGCGTAAAACACCCTGGATAAATACTAATAGCGTGGCTGAATCAAATTTCATCGAAGTATCCCCTGTAAAGATACGCAAATCTTATACAGTTAAACTCAATTAAGATGTGATGAGATTCACAAATGATTACAAGCGCACTATTTAAATTATCATTAATTACAATATCGCTATTTTCCCATTAGAGATATCGTACATTGCACCGACGAGTTTAATCGCACCCTTTGTTTCTAAATCTCGTATTGTCTCGCTATTATTTCTTATTTCATCCAAGGTTAATTGAACATTTGTTTTTGCGACGGCATCAACAAAATCATAATTCTCAGGCGTTCGTTCCCCATCAAATTTAGTTTCACTAACTGCTGGCTTAATCTTATCAAGTAATGAGGTCAGATTGCCCAGTTCAACATTGGCTATTGCACCTTGGACAGCACCGCATTTAGTGTGCCCCATCACCATTATGACTTTTGCACCCGCAACAGCTGTGGCAAATTCCATACTCCCTAAGATGTCACTGTTGGACACGTTACCGGCTACACGGCTATTGAATACTTCGCCAATTCCAGCATCCAAAACGATTTCTGCTGGGGCCCTAGAGTCAATACAACTTAAAATAACCGCTGATGGGTATTGGCCTTGTTGGCTTGTTCTTTTCTGCGCGAGGTAATCATGCCCAACCGCCTTCCCGGTTACGAACCGCTGATTCCCATCGACCAAGGATTTAACCACCTGGTCTGGAGTCATTGCATCACGCTCTTCTTTTGTTAACGAGGCAGCATAAGACACAGATGGCAATCCACCAACAGCCGCAAAAGCCACTGCACCGGCTGATAACTTCAGTAAGTTTCGCTTTGATAAGTCAAATGAACAGCTTTTATTACACATCCAATACATCCTGAATACTAGGTAAGTGAAGTACTTGAATATGCACAAGAATTGTATAAAAAAGAGACACGAAATATTAGCAAATATATCAGCGTTACACACCAGTATTGTTGAACAGCCCCAACCTCACCTTACTCGTTACCAAACTGGGTGGCTAATCATGAAATAAGATTAAGATTGATTTACATTTACTTGAGATAGAGGAGCTCAGAAAAACGCAGGGTTTACCCTGCGCGATTAATATAGAACATCCGTAACCAGCTTCATCCCTGATATGAACAAGAATAAGTAACATAACCGGTAAACCACATCTTGGCTAACACGATGAAGTAACCACACCCCCATATAAACCCCAACCGGAGCGAGAGGCATGAGTACCAATGCTGTCATCAAGTTCGTGGTATCAAACTCCCCGAGCAAGCTATAGGGAATAAGCTTGGCTAAATTGATAATGGCAAATAACACAGCCATAGTGGCAATCAAGCTGACTTTCTCAAGCCGCAGCGGTAGCAAGTAAATACTGGCAGGTCCACCGCCGGCATGGATGGCAGTACTGGAAAAACCAGACAAGCTGCTCCACCACCATGCACTTGCTTTACCTGGCTTGCTATCTTGCTGACTGCCACCCAACACATACTGCAAGCAAAATAGCAGCGACAGCACGCCGATCAATAGTTTAAGTCCGGACTCAGGGGTAACACTGAGGAATAAGCCCGCCAGTAATACCCCTAATAAGGAACCCGGCAGCATTTGGCGCAAGATCGAATAGTCTACACTACGGTAGTGTTGCTTAACAGCAAACGCATCCATGACACAAAGTATAGGAAGTAAGATAGCGGCGGCTTGTGTTGGCGAAACCACTAGAGCCATCAAAGGAACCGCAATGATCCCAAGTGCTCCGCCCAAACCGCCTTTACCAATCCCATAAATCAATACAGCAGGTACGGCAGTAATATAAAACCAAGGATCGGTAACAATCATCTCAGCCCTTATATACAGTGTTCAGCCAGATAACCTCGGCTCTTTGCCATGTCCACTTTCACTTGATCTAGCTGATACACTGCACGCTCTTGCTCAACAACAATCCAGCCTTGGTAATCAATATCCTGCAGAACTTGGAAGACTTTAGAGAAGTTAATACTACCCTCGCCGAGAGGACGGGTTAACCCCTGACTGAAAGCATTTGCCATCCCACAGCGGCTGCGAAGTGCATTATGTAACTGCTGGCCATCTACATCCTTTAAGTGCAGGTGCTCTAACCGGTTCGCGTACCGCCAGATCAACTCTTCAGGCTTCATACCGTCAATAAACAGATGACCGATGTCCAAACACAAGCCGAGTCGCTCAGCCGGAATGGCATTCATGACTGCCGCAATCTCATCAGAAAAAGCAACAAAGCCACCGGAGCTTGGATGCAATAATGTCCGTACTCCTTTGTCTGCCGCTATTCCAGCAACCGCTGAAATAGTCGCAACCATCGCCTGCAGCTGCTCCTTTTTGAGCCTAGGTGCAATCACACCATGGCCAACATAGGCATCCCTGGCTGCATTGGCACGATCCATAATAATTAACTTGTCGACACCAATCGCAGCGAGCAGATCAACAACACGTTGTGCATTTGCAAGAATGTCGTTTTTTGACTCGGGGCAACTAAAGTCACCATGTAAATTTCCTGCGCACACTTTCATGCCCCTGACCCGCAGTGAACTGGCAAGAATAGAAGGATCTTCAGGAAAATACCCGACAGGCCCAAGTTCAATCCCCTCATACCCTGCTTCATGTGCCTCAACGAGCACTTTACCCCAACTTGGATTCTCGCCTTGCACTGAGCTCTCCACTCCCCAGCAACAAGGTGCACACGCTATTTTCATTGCCATAATTACATCCTCTACATGACAAACTTCTTAAAATTTTTCTTAAATAGACTGTCTACGTTGCTCGTTGAACCCTTGTTAAATGAATCCTTTGTCAACTAAGAACTGACGGCTCTTTTTAATATCGGGTAGTGTGGTGTCTGAATAACGTGGATCGCGTTCTTGTTCAATAGTGATCCAACCGCGGTAACCTATAGATTCGAGCGCTTGGAAAACTTTATCATAATCTACCGCACCTTCACCTAACGGACACATCACGCCATCAGCACATGCTTGCCAAAAGCCTACTTGCTCCTTAATAGCCTGCTGTAGACGATGTTGGTTTACATCTTTGAAATGCACATACTCTAGCCTTTCTGCATATTGAATTAGGCTCTTTGCTGGGTCCATAGTGGCGTAATACAGGTGTCCGGTATCGAGGCAAAGCCCAACATCCTCAGAGGGTAAATCCACTAACATACGGTCGATTTCATCTTGGTATTCGATATAACCACCAGCATGAGGGTGAACCACCGCTCTAATGTCATGACGCTTGGCAATCTCTGCAATATCTCTGATGGTTATCATCATCTGCGCCCAACGCTCAGCATCTAATCGTGGTGCCTGCTCAGGCATACCCGCGTAACGGCTTCTGATGTCATTGACACAATCAATCACTACCAGCTTTTCACAGCCGATTTTCTTCAGCAAACCACACAGGCGCTTAGTTTTATTGATAATGTCTTCATAGCTACTTGCCTCAGACAGCGGCTCGAAAATGGTGCCGGCACAGATTTCCAACTCTTTGATATACAGTGCCGTGTTTACCGTATCTGCCTCGAGCGGCAAAAAACCGTAAGGCCCAAGCTCTGTACCGGTAAAGCTCGCTAGCCTCGCTTCCGACAGCACTGTCATCCAATTCGGATTATGTGGATTGTCAGAAGATTCAACACCCCAACAACAAGGTGCGCATGCAATTGAATAACTCATAGTTCCACCCTCAAGTGATCCATTAACTGAATAAAGCAAATTACAGCCAGACTAATCACTCTCAGGTAAAAATGGCGTGACCAAGTACGCATCATATTTTTGCATTTTCGCAAATCAGATTTGAATCTATGGCTATAACACCCTTACACCTCTCCCCCATAGACTGTTATTAACGAATCAAACAGAAACAGGAAGTTGTATGGAACCCGTTTACATTGTTGCCGCAAAACGTACCCCTATTGGCAGTTTCAACGGCGCGCTTGCCCCCGTATCAGCACCTCAACTAGGAGCAACCGCCATTAAAGGTGCACTCGAGCAATGTCACCTTGATCCAAGCCTGATTGATGAAGTGATTGCAGGAAATGTATTAAGTGCAGGTATTGGTATGGGCCCAGGCCGACAAGCGGCTATTCTCGCTGGCATTCCTGACACTGTCCCAGCCTACACGCTGAATATGATCTGCGGTTCCGGTATGAAAACCGTGATGGATGGTGTGAGTCATATTCGAGCAGGAGAAGCTGAGATTGTTGTTGCTTGCGGCATGGAGAGCATGTCCCAAGCGCCTTTCATTTCTGCCAACCCATTACGTGATGGCGTTAAAATGGGCCAACTGACTCTCGACGACTCCATTATCAAAGATGGCCTGACTGATGTTTTCAACCAGTACCACATGGGACTTACAGCAGAGAACATCGCTGAATTACACCAACTAAGCCGTGAAGAACAAGACCGATACGCGCTTTCCAGCCAGCAAAAGGCCAATTCAGCACTAAAAGAGCATGGCTTTAGTGATGAAATCGAGCCGGTTAATGTTAACCACCGCCGCAAGCAGTATACCGTCAACCTCGATGAATACCCGAAAGCCGACGCCAGCTTTGAAAAACTGCAAGCGCTTCGCCCTGCTTTCAAGAAAGAAGGCACTGTCACTGCCGGTAATGCATCAGGGATCAACGATGGTGGGTCGGCAATTATTCTTGCATCAAAAGCGGCGGTTCAGCGTTACAACCTTACACCTCTCGCCGAAGTTATCGCCTGTGGACAAGCAGGTCTTTCACCGAAAGTGATGGGATTAGGCCCTGTACCCGCCATCGCCAATGCCCTCGATAAAGCCAAATTAACACTGGCTGATATTGAATGCTTTGAGCTCAATGAGGCCTTTGCTGCGCAGGCCCTTGGGGTAATGAAAGAGCTTTGTGAAAAGCATAGCGTCGATAGGTCTTGGCTCGAATCGCGTAGCAATCTCAATGGTGGTGCTATCGCCCTCGGTCACCCGCTCGGCGCATCAGGCAACCGAATCCTGACTTCGTTAATATACCAACTAGAGCGTTCACAGCAAACCTATGGCTTGGCTTCCCTCTGTATCGGTGGCGGTATGGGAACAGCTGTGATCATCCGTCGATACCAGGCGAACAAATAGGAACATATGATGAAAAAATCTATCTCAGCAAGCGAGATCGCCAGTCTTCTACGCGATGATATGACCATTATGATCGGCGGGTTCATGGCCAACGGTGCACCAGAAGGATTAATTGATATTATTCTTGAGTCCGACATCAAGAACATCACCCTAATCACTACCGATACCGGTACGCCAAAATCAGGCTCAGGTCGCCTGATCAAAGCAAAACGTATCAGCAAACTTTATGCCTCGCACATCGGTACCAACCCTGAAACGGGAGCACAGATGAACAGTGGTGAATTGGATGTAGAGTTGGTTCCGCAAGGCACGCTCGCTGAGCGGATCCGTGCAGCAGGGGCAGGCTTAGGTGGTGTATTAACCCCTACCGGTCTTGGCACCTTAGTGGCTGAATCCAAACAAGTCATTCAGGTGGATGGCAAAGACTTCTTGCTTGAAAAACCATTGCGGGCTGATCTTGCCCTGATCCGCGGCTCTGTTGTCGATACCAAAGGTAACACCGTCTACAAAGGTACCACTCAAAATTTCAACCCGTTAATGGCAACGGCCGCTGACACCGTAATCATCGAAGCGGCGAGCTTGGTTGATATTGGCGAAATAGCCCCAGAAGCAGTACATACACCGGGTTTGTTTATCGACCACATCTACCAAGGAGCTTAATCATGGCAATTAAAAGAGAAAAACATCAGATTCGTCGAATGATTGCATGGCGTGTAGCCCAAGAGCTTCATGATGGCGATGTGGTCAACCTCGGTATTGGACTACCAAGCCTAGTTGCCAACGAAACCTCCTCAGATATTGAAATTCTCCTGCAAGCTGAAAATGGACTCATTGGTATCGGGGAAATGCCGGATGAAGCCAATATTGACCCGGATTTGGTCAATGCCGGTGGACAGCCAATAACCGCAACGGCAGGTGCCTGTACTTTCCATAGCGCCGACTCTTTCACCATCATTCGTGGCGGTCATGTGGATGCGACAGTATTAGGTGCATTGCAGGTCGACCAGTTTGGTAACCTTGCAAACTGGATCATCCCTGGAAAAATGGTACCGGGAATGGGCGGTGCGATGGATCTCGTCGTAGGTGCAAAAAAAGTTATTGTCGCCATGGAGCACACCGTCAAAGGCAAACCGAAACTACTTCAGCATTGCTCGCTACCCCTTACTGCCGCAAATCAAGTTGACTTGATTGTCACTGAGCTTGGCGTTATCAAAATCACCGAGCAAGGGATGATGTTAACCGAGCTAGCCCCAGGAACAACGGTTGACGAAATTCAGGCAGCGACAGAAGCAGAGTTAATCATCTCACCGGACCTGAAGGCAATGCCGATCCCAAGCGATCTTTAATATCCATAGCTAAACCTGCTACACCGAGAAAGCTATACCAAAATAAACAACACCGAAATAAACAACACCGAGAACACATTAGGTAATGAGTCTTGGTGTTGTTATTTTTTCAAAGACATTTAATGAAGAAGCACGTTAAGCCGTTGCACATGCCTCATTGCTACATGAGTGATCACGTTTGAACCATAGATCCTGCCCCAAACGCGTTATCAGTGAAATAACGGCCGCAGCAAAACACACCCACAACGCCATGTAGTAAGTAAAATACTCACCTAAAATGCCGATTGCCAAACTGGCGAGTAGCAGGCTGACTTGAATCGCATTGGAAAACAAAGTTGTCGCTGTCCCCACTTGGTCCCTCATCATGTCTTGCAACACAACCATCCCCAGTGTCGCTGTGGCACCGATAAATAAGCCATTGAACAACTGCAAAGCTAGCATAGCCGGCTCACTGCTAACGACGGCCATGCCAGCAAAAAATAAGCATCCGAACAATACACCCAGATTAAGCAGGCGATGCGCCCCCCACTTTACTGTCAACAGACCGATACCCAGCATGATTGGGATTTCAAACAATGCCGCTAACCCCATCATATTTCCAACAAGACTACTGCCGTAATCGAGTTCATGGGTTAAATACAGAGGGATAGTTGTTAGGTAAAGGTTATTTGCAAGAAACATCAACACAATAGACACCAAAAACACCAATACGGGCACTTGGCGATACCACGGTTGGAACGGCTTTACTGAGTAATCTTGTTCACCTTCAACCTGAGCTTGAATTTTTTGGCTATTGGGCAAAGTCAAAACAATCAGCAGGGTCACCATACCGCTCAGCGCCGCCAGCAGAAAGGTTAACGTGAAACCATAACTTGATTGCGCCATAAAGGCCATTGGTGGGCCACATACCCAAGCCAGAGCAATACTTGCACGCATAGTATTGAGAAATAGCGTTCCCTTCTCGGCTAAATGCTGATCAGCGTATTCTCGGCCCAAGGCAAATACTTGGGGAAAGGCGGCACTACTAATGCTAGTAATGGTTACGACTACAGCTAAAGCGAGCCAATATTGGCTATTCCAGGCAAAAAAGATAGCGGTAACGATATAGCAAGCGAACGCCATTACAATGAGCCGCTTGCGGCTTGTGCCGTTATCGGAAAAATAGGCCATTCGTTGGGAAACTACAATCGCACTTATGACGCTGCAAACCAAATACAAACTGATTTTAAATGGCGTCGCTTGCAGTACTTCGACAAGGTACAGGGTTGTGAGCGGAAATAGAAAAGCACCTCCTAAACCAGAGAAAAAAGTTATCGCAATGAAGCAAATAGTGGGTCGATTAATCGGCATTCTAAATCCTTAGGCAAGACTGTGATTCATTTCACAACAAGTCTATAGCGACTATCTGCTTGATGTTGTATCGTTCCTCCATCAACCAATACTATTCGCTCAGTTTTAATGAGATATATTGATGACTATTTATCAGTCATCGTATTTAGCCAAGGATAAGGCGCCAGAATTAATGAAACCCTACATAGAAAAAGTCAGTCCAGACAGTGATAGGACATGGCGATTGGAGCACTATCTATCTTTAGAAGAATCTTATGAGCTCTGCTGTGGTTGGCATTACCATCACGAATATGAACTCGTTCTATGTCATGACCCCGGAGGGGCACTGCAATGTACCGCAGTCAGTGGCGATCATTGCTATGAACAAGCTCACAATACACTGGTCCTATATGGTCCAGGGTTGCCCCATATGATGTCAGGCCATGTACATGCCCAGCAGAATATACCTGTTAGTAACCATATTCTTTGGTTTGACCCGAGGTGGATAAAAAGCCTCTTCCAGGCAGAGCCTGCCCTGCAAGTACTGGAAAATACTCTCGAGCGCTCGAAGAACGGTATCAAGTTTAGTCAGCAATGTTCCGAGCAAGTCTCTGCGTTGCTCAGAGAAACTCAACAACTCACCCCTGCCCGGCAATTCAATCATATTGTTAATATCCTGCTTTGCCTTGCTGAAGATGATGACGCACAGTCACTTGCATCAACGAGCTACACCTATCACTTACCCGATGATTCCGGCAGTCAGCTACAACGATTGAAGAAGCTTCAGAACTATATTGAAAAAAACTATCAAATGCCGATAAAGATTGCAGAGATTTGCGATGAACTACATATGAGTGAAAGCTCTGTTTACCGCTTATTTGAACGCCATTTTATGGAAAGTTTTGCCGAACACCTTAAGCGCTACCGGATAGGAAAAGCCTGCGAGAAAATCATCAACACCCAACAGCCTATAGCACTGATTGCTGAGCAAACTGGTTTTGCCAACTTGTCCAACTTCAACCGTCAGTTCAAGCAACAAAAGCAGATGACACCCAGCCAATTTCGTAGCATGTTTCGGCAGAACCTCAGAAAGAAAAAAGCCAACGCTTAATAAGCGTTGGCTTCACTCGTATAAGAGATACTGAATTAAGCTTCTTCCGGTTGTCCTTGCAACACGTTAGACACTTCAATCGGCAGCTTCTGCATCACGTAGTTACCTGGTGCTGGGCCTTTAGCTGGGTACGTAGTACTACCCGCACTTCGAGCATCAATGGCTTCAGCCTCTTCGAAGCCTCCCATCCACTTGTTCCAGTGGGTCCACCAAGAGCCATCTTGGCGTTTAGCCCCTTCTAGCCAAGCCTCAGGATCAGCCGAAGCTTTAGCATTCGTCCAGAAGCCATACTTATTCTTTGCAGGATGGTTAACGATACCTGCAATATGACCAGACTCACCCAATACGAATGTAGACTTTCCACCTAGCTTGCTAGCACCACGATAAGTACCCTGCCAAAGCGCAATGTGATCTTCCTGAGTTGAGATAAAGTAGGTTGGGATCTTGATCTTAGCCAGATCAATATACACACCACCCACCTTGAACCCTTTTGGATCGACAAGACGGTTTTCCAGGTAGAACTGGCGCAACAATGTACTGTGGCATGCTACTGCAACATTGGTACTATCACCGTTCCAGTACAGCAAATCGAAGTCGATTGGGCTGTTACCTTTCAGATAATTGTTGATGTAGTAGTTCCAGTACAAGCTGTTTTCGCGTAGCAGGCTGAATGTCACACTTAGCGAGCGGCCATCCATGTAGCCTTTGGCTTCGTTCTGCGCCTCGATAGCTGAAATGATCGGGTCATTAACGTACGCACCAATTTCACCTGGCTGAGAGAAATCTAACAATGTCGTGAAGAACGTTGCTGATTTAATGCGGTTGCGCATTCGTTTGGCGGAATAGTAAGCCAACGTTGTCGCTAGCAGCGTACCGCCAATACAGTAGCCTGCCGCATTGATTTGTTTTTCACCGGTAATTTCTTCAACAACGTCAACGGCTTTAACAACACCATCAACGACGTAGTCGTCAAAATCAACATCAAACATGCTGGCATCAGGGTTACGCCAAGACATCATGAACACAGTGTGTCCCTGCTCAACCAGCCATCGTACCATTGAATTCTTCTCACGAAGATCCAAGATATAGTACTTATTGATAAACGGTGGCACGATCAACAACGGAGTGGCATTCACTTTCTCAGTCAGTGGCTTATATTGAATAAGCTCGAACAGGTGGTTCTTGTAAACCACATCACCTGCCGTATTCGCTACATTTTCACCCAACTGGAAAGCTGCATCATTGGTCATGCGGATCTTCAGCACATCAGCACTCGACTGCATGTCTTGCTGAAGAAGCTCCATTCCCTTCACTAAGTTTTCACCATTAGTTTCAACGGTCAGCTTAGCTAATTCCGGGTTTGTCGTGACAAAGTTCGTTGGAGACATAGCGTTGATTGCCTGACGAGAGAAAAAGCTTAAACGCTCTTTCGCTTTATCGTCTAGCCCTTCCATCGAGTCTATTGTCTCTTTCATCGTATTACTGAACAGTAAGTACGATTGCTTAATATAATTGTAAAACGTTTCATTTTCCCATGCAGGATCAGTAAAACGTTTATCATCTTTTTCAGGCTTAACAAGATCGTCTTCGCCACCCGATTTCATGGTGACGTTTTGCCAGATCTTCATCTGGTTCTCCCACCAGTCCATTTGCACTTTAGCGATAACGGCTGGTTGCGCTGATGCTTGTTCGATCAACTTAGTAGTATCTTCTAAGCTAACTTCATTTAGCGCTTTATTTAAGGGAGTATTCATGGCTGCTTTGCCGGAATCCAGCTCCTTCCACCACATCTGGTTCATATCTTGGAGCTTGGCAAAGTAGTCCGTAAAGAAGTTATGATTCATTGCAATGACCTCTATATCAGGACTAAAAATGCCGCCCTCGAATGGGGCGGCAGAATTGGTCATGCAACTTAAGCAGGTGTTGCTTGCTTTACATTTTCAGCTACTAGCTCTTCAACTTCTGTTTTGAAGCTTTGAGCTACAGCATTGAATTTGTTGCTATCATCAATTAGCTGCTGAGAAAGCTTAGTTAGCGTTTCTAGCTGTTGGCTATTGAACTCAGCGAAAGACTGAACATCTTTTACTTCGCTTACTGCTTTAAGTTGATTAAGACCTAGATCGCTGTATGCGCGAACAGCAGCAAGTTGAAGCTCAGTTAGCTCTTCAACGTTCTTAGTGAACATTTTGTTGAACTTAACGTATGGTGCTAGTGATTTTTCAGTCTGCTCAGAGAAAGACTTAAACATTTCCGTATACATAGATATTTCCTTCATTTAAAGATTGATTAAGTACCTGTGCCATGGTGAATACAGATACTGGTTAGCTATACAATTGAATTAAACGCTCTTCAGAACAATTGCTGTACCCATACCACCACCAACACACAAGGTAGCTAGGCCATGCTCCGTTCCGCGACGACGCATTTCGTGAAGAAGGCTGACAATAATACGGTTACCTGAAGCACCTAGTGGGTGACCCAGTGCAATCGCACCACCATTTACATTGGAACGCTCGGCCAGATCTTCTACTTGAGACCCTAGTTCATCGGCCAATTCGTGAAGTACACCTAGAGCCTGGCCAGCAAATGCTTCGTTGAATTCAAACAGACCAACTTCGCTGATATTAAGCTGTGCTTTATCAAGTGCTTTAACCACAGCAGGAACTGGACCTAGACCCATAATTTCTGGAGCGATACCCGCTTGAGCGTAGCTTTCAATTTCAGCAAGTGGTGTTAGGCCGTATTTCTCTACTGCTGCTTCTGACGCAACAATAATGGCACTGGCACCGTCATTGATACCTGACGCGTTACCCGCCGTTACTGAACCGCCTTCCTTCTTGAATGCAGCTCGTAGTTTTGCCAGGCCTTCAATGCTCGCATCAGCTTTCGGGTATTCATCCGTATCAACAACGCTGGTTTTCCGGCGAACCGTCACTTCAACAGGTGCAATCTCACCAGCGAACTTGCCCTGCTCAATAGCGGCAACCGCTTTTTGCTGGCTTGCTAGCGCAAAGTTATCTTGCTGCTCGCGGGTCAGCCCCACTTTAGCGACAACGTTTTCAGCGGTAACACCCATGTGATATTGATTAAACACATCGGTAAGACCATCAGAAATCAGCAAATCGTCCAGGCTTAGAGAGCCCATTTTCTGACCGTCTCGGATAGTCGCTGGCGCACAGAATGGGATCTGTGACATGTTTTCTGCACCCGCGGCAACAACCAACTCAGCATCACCGGCTTTGATATGAGCAGCTGCATCCATTACCGCTTTCATTCCCGAGCCACACACCATGTTTAGGCTATAAGCTGGCACTTCCTGAGGAACACCGGCATAAATGGCAGCCTGACGGCCTGGCCCCATACCTTGTCCAGCACCAATAACATTACCGAGAATGACTTCATCAAGATTCGCTGGGTCTACGTTTGCTTCTTCCAACGCCGCTTTAATGGCTACAGCAGCAAGTTGAGAAGCAGGAACTGATTTCAGCGCACCGCTGAAACTACCGATAGGCGTACGTTTAGCCGCAACGATATATACTTTTGACATGATTTTTTGCGTCCTTTCAAACTTCAGAAATTAACCCATTAGTGCATGTACAAGCCGCCGTTCACAGACAAGGTTTCACCTGTGATATAAGCCGCAGCATCGCTTGCCAAGAAAGTTACCGCAGCCGCGACCTCAGCTGGTGCAGCAAGGCGCTTCATTGGGATCTCAGCTTTAATGCTATCTAGGACTTCTGGCTTAATTGCTTCTACCATCGGCGTGCCGGTATAGCCTGGGGCAATCGCATTAACGGTAACACCTGAACGCGCACCTTCAGCTGCCAACGCTTTGGTAAAACCAATCATTCCAGCTTTAGCTGCTGAATAATTCGCCTGACCAAACTGACCTTTAAGGCCATTGACTGAAGAGATATTGATAACTCGAGAATTACCGTGCTCGCACATTGAAGCGAATAGTGGCTGGGTAACGTTAAACAAACTGTTCAGGTTTGTTGTGATAACATCACCCCACTGCTCTTTCGACATACGCTTGAACGTAGTATCTCGTGTAATACCAGCGTTATTGACAAGAACATCAATGTTACCTTCTTCTTGCAGCAATGTTGCTAGCGCCTCTGCACAATAATCAGCATCTGTAACATCCAGCGGGAACAAACGAACCTGCTCATCTGAATAATTATTCTCTTTAAACCATTCTTTCGCTTTGGCTTCACCGCTTGGGAAATACGTGGCAATTACACGAAAACCCGCATCAACCAATCCTTTAGTGATCGCTGAACCAATACCACCTTTTGCACCAGTTACTAATGCTTTTTTACTCATTACAGAAGACTCCATTCCATCTTTATGATGACTTACCACCCTTAAATTCAAACACTTATAAGCGCTCTATCAATAAGGACCACTAACCAACGTAGACTGTTTATCAGTCTTATTTTTTATCTTGTTGCATCCTAGCGAGTGAAAAAGACACTAAGGTGACTTTTACATTGCACGAATATTATAAGAACACATGCACATACCAATATCAACACGGAGTATCAATGGTCGTACCAATATTCCTGCATAGAATCACGCTTACCAACAAAACCAAAATCAATCATTGTATGTGTCAATAATGTTAATTTTAATATGCACGATAGGTGCCAAGTTTTATATGAGTGAAATCAATGCTATAGGATTAGTCAGTGGCTACGTATTGGATATTACTTGTGCAAACTTGAACTGAGAAAGTGCATCAATAATCATCAACCACAGGAGGTCAGACCTGCATAAATTACGTTTCTAAAGATTAATAAACCGCCACCTGAACCACGCAGATGAACTTAAGCGGTCAATTTGAGTCTTAATTTTCATATTTAACTGTTTCGTTTAAGGAAAATAGCCCCCTATGTTGACAACGACTTTCCAACGCCTTCAATCGCACCTGAATACTCAGGTCATAGGTCAACCAAATCTTGTTAAACAGTTAATGATCGCCCTCCTTGCCGATGGCCATATCTTGGTTGAAGGCCCTCCGGGGCTGGCAAAAACTCGCGCAGTAAAAGTGCTGTCCGATAGTATCGAGGGGAACTTCCACCGCATTCAATTTACCCCAGACCTGTTGCCAGCTGATTTAACAGGTACCGATATTTTTCGTCCTGAAACCGGCGACTTTACCTTTCAGCCAGGTCCAATCTTCAATGCCTTGTTACTAGCAGATGAAATCAACCGAGCGCCAGCCAAAGTGCAGGCTGCAATGCTCGAGGCAATGGCGGAAAAGCAGATCACTGCAGGACGTAAAACCTATCACCTTCCTGAATTATTTCTGGTTATGGCAACCCAAAACCCTATTGAACAAGAAGGCACCTACCCCCTACCGGAAGCACAGCTTGACCGTTTTCTACTGCAACTTAATGTTGAATACCCAAATGAAAGCAGTGAGTTGGAAATCCTAAGACTTAACAGAGGCGAGGCTTTGGGAGTTATCGCAGAAGAAACGGTACAGGTTACCCAAGAAGAGATTTTTGCGGCTCGTAAGGAAGTGCTCAATATCCACATGGCTGAGGAAGTGGAGCAATACATCATTCGTTTGATTATGGCCACCCGTCATCCCCACCGCTACAGTGAGCAACTTGCCAGTTGGCTGCAAATGGGCGTCAGCCCACGTGCGACTCTTGCGCTTGATCGATGTGCCCGTTCTCATGCATGGCTAAACGGCAGGGACTTTGTTACACCTGAAGATGTACAGCTTATGGCTTATCCTGTGCTCCGGCATCGTTTGCTACTTAGCTATGAGGCGCAAGCTGAAGCCATATCACCCGATACCATCGTCGAACAGTTAATTACACAGGTTGCCTGCGCATGAATTCCAAGGAATTAACACCAGCACTTCCTGCCCATAGTGATGGCGTTAACCTTTGTCTGGCTGAGCTTCTGCAATACAAAAACCAGTCAGTACGATGGTTACCGCCCGCCCAGAGTGTCTGGTCACAACTCAATGGCCAGCACCAGAGTCGTCATAAAGGCCGCGGCATGAACTTTGCCGAAGTTCGCCCTTATCAGGCAGGAGATGATATACGTGCCATTGACTGGCGCGTAACGGCACGTACCGGTAAAACCCACACCAAGTTGTTCACCGAAGAACGCGAACAGCCTGTGATGCTGCTGATTGACATCAGCCCCAGTATGAAATTTGGTACACAGTTATTGCTAAAATCGGTACAGGCGGCGCATTTTTCGAGCTTGTTGAGCTGGCTAGCAGTCAGTGAGCAAGACAGGATCGGCGCAATCGTGTTCAACGGCAACCGCTTGTACGAGTGTAAACCGACAGCACGCCAACAAGGACCACTGACGGTGATCAATGCCATGATTGATGCGCATCAAAATGATAGGAATGATAATTTTGATGAAAAGCGACTGAGCTTCTCTGATGCACTCAAGCACCTCCATCACCTTTGCCCAAAAGGTAGCGAAATTGTCGTTCTGAGTGATTTTTATCAACTACAGGAAAAAGATAAAAGGCGGTTAAGCCAGCTCAGGCAGCATAACCGATTACAATTCGTTCAGATTTTTGATCCCCTTGAATTTGGCCATACCACATTCAATGGCATCGAGTTCGTTACCGATGATCAGCAGGCAACTTGGCTAGACTTTTCCGCCCAAAGTACCCGCGATAGCCTCAGCCAACAGTATCAAGAGCATCAAGATTTCATACAGGACATGTGTAAAAGTTTAGCCATTCCATTACATCACCTCTCTGCCGCCCAGACATTGTTGGATCAACTTGGTCATTCAGGGAGTAAAGGAGGGATACATGGCTGAAACAACAATGCCGGCGCTACCACTTGCAGATATCCACCTACCAGAAACGCCGGGTGTATGGCCTCTGGCTTGGGGATGGTGGCTCACTATTGTGCTAACGGTCATTGCTGTCGCTTATCTGGCAATGGTCATTGTCAAGCGTCGTCGTCAAAACGTAGCCAGACGAGAGGCATTAAACCGATTAGCGGTACTAAAATCACCCGACGATTTCAATCAGCTGAACCTGTTATTACGTCAGGTCGCGATGTCATACCACTCCCGGGCTGAGGTCGCAGGCTTAACAGGACAGCCATGGCTTTCATTTCTCGACCAGCACTTAGAGGAAAGGGATCGAGGCTTCATCAGTTTGTCTGAGGTTTGGCAGCAAGGACTGTTTTCCCCAGCTCCACTAGAAAAAGAACAGTTTGCTATGTGTTACCAACAAGCCAAGAAATGGATTCGTAAAGCCAACTTCCACTGTATGCCAAACGTTTCCAAGGAGTCAGGCAATGTTTGAATTTACTTGGCTTTGGGCTTTTACGCTGCTTCCACTGCCTGCTGCGGTTTATTTCTTGAGTAAGCCTCATGCACAGCCTTCAGCTATCAGACTGCCTAAACTACCAGATGGCCTTGGGAAAAAGGCACAAGTCAGCCGTTGGTTGGTTGTATTAATGGCCACGGCATGGATTGGGTTGATCACCGCGCTCTCCCGACCCGTTTGGTACGGGGATCCGATAGAGATCAACCCCGATCATCGCGATATGATGCTTGCTGTCGATTTGTCCGGATCTATGTCGATCAAAGACATGATCACCGAAGATAATGAGGCCATTGACCGATTAACCGCCGTAAAAGATGTGCTCCACCAGTTTATCGGAAAACGCAGCGGTGATCGTCTTGGGTTAGTCTTGTTTGCCAACCATGCCTATTTGCAAACACCCCTCACGTTTGACCGTGATACAGTCCAACAGCAGCTTGATAGAACCGTATTGGGACTCATTGGTCAAAGTACGGCAATCGGTGAAGGGCTAGGTATTGCAACCAAAACCTTCATTGATAGTGAGGCACCTCAGCGGGTCATCGTCCTACTCAGTGATGGGGCCAATACCGCTGGGGTGATAGAGCCTTTGGAAGCAGCAGAGCTCGCGGCAAGAAGTGACGTCACCATCTACACCGTTGGCGTGGGTGCAGAAGAAATGGAGCAACGTACCTTCTTTTCAACCCGTACCGTTAACCCTTCCCAAGATCTCGATGAGAGGATGCTAACCCGCATTGCGGACATGACCGGAGGACAGTACTTCCGTGCTCGAAACCCGCAGGAGTTAGAACAAATTTACCAGATGATTGACCAGTTGGAGCCAATTAATACCGCACAACAAACGTGGCGACCTCGTCAGGAATTATTCCGTTTTCCTTTGGCTCTTTCGCTACTACTTTCAGTCATCATCGTTGTTATGAGAAAGCGCAATGGTTAGTTTTACTTTCCTATATCCCTATTGGTTGATCGCATTGATCCCGCTGGGGCTACTACTACCCTGGTTAGCCAAAAAAAGTCGTAAACAAGGACTTATCGCCCCCCACTTGGCCGAAAGGCTCGGTTTATCAAATAAAGCGCAAACCCGAATAGCCTTACCCGCTATCGGCACATTGTGGGTTCTGACGATTCTGGCAATGGCAGGTCCCAGCTGGCAAAAATCTCCACTACCCGCATTTAGCTTATCCGGCGCACGCGTTTTAGTCATGGATATGTCACGCTCTATGTATGCTGATGACATCGTACCTAATCGCCTAAGCCAAGCGAGGTTTAAAGCCCTTGACCTGTTACCCGGCTGGAAAGAGGGTAGCACCGGTTTAGTTGCATATGCTGCTGATGGCTACATCGTTAGTCCACTAACAAAAGACAGTTCAACACTCGCAAGTTTGATCCCCCACCTGTCGCCTGAAATTATGCCCATTCAAGGCAGCAATGCGGCAACGGGTATCCAAGAAGCAATTAACTTGTTGAAGCAAGCAGGTCATCAGAATGGTGATATTATTTTGATCACCGACGGCCTGAGCAATAAAGAAACTAAAGAGACTCGAAAACTCCTCGATGATAATCAGTATCGACTTTCAATCTTAGCCGTTGGAACGGCTCAAGGTGCCCCGATCAGGCTGCCTGATGGCACACTACTGACGAATAGCAATGGGAAAACAGTGATTGATAAAGTTGAAATAGCCCCTCTGCGTGAGTTAGCACGCAGAACTGGTGGCCTATTTCAAGCCTCTCAACCTACGGACCACGATATTGACAATCTCATCAAAGCAACTGAAAAACCCATCAGTAACAACAATACCGATGCGAGTAAAGAACTAGAAGAGCGGATCAACGGCGGTTTTTGGTTATTGCTACCCATCGCTCTTCTGGCATTACTCGGCTTTCGTCGTGGCATTATCATCGCCGCAGTTTTAATCATTACACCCGTAGATCACGCCTTTGCTGCCAGTTGGTCTGCACCTTTTACCAATAGCGATAACTTAGGGTATGAGCTGTTCGAGCAAGAGAACTATACAGAAGCCGCGGAACAATTTTCTTCACCGTCATGGAGAGGCGCTGCTCAATACCGTGCCGGTGATTATGAAAGTGCAATAGACACTCTCTCGCCTCTTTCTGATCAACAATCGCAATACAATCTTGCTAATGCCTATGCACAGACCGGTCAGTTAGATAAGGCGGAGGCACTTTATCAATCAATATTGGAACAAAGCCCCGACCATAAAGATGCCCAGAAGAATTTATCCTTGGTCCAAGCACTAAAGCAGCAGCAAGAGAAGCAGCAACAAGGCAATAAATCACAGCAAGATGATCAACAATCACAGCCAGATCAAAGCCAGTCGCAACAGCAACAGCAACAGCAAAGCCAACAGAAGCCGTCGCAAAACCAGCAGCAAAACCAGCAGCAAAACCAGCAGCAAAACCAGCAGCAAAACCAGCAAGGTTCTGACTCTGAATCTGACCAAAGGCAAGAGCCAAGCCCATCCAACAGCTCCCAGCAGGACAGTCAGCAGCCGAAAGGTGATCAACAAGATGACCAAAAGCAGGCTCAGGAACAAAGCCAGCCGCAACAAGGGCAGGACCAATCAGAACAGGGCAAGCAAAATGAACTAAAGCAACAACAGGCTCAACCCTCGAGTTCACAAGAGCAGTCCGAAGAGCCACCAGCACAAGCTGAGCGTACTACCGAAGACGATCAAAAAAAGAATGATGATAACCCTAGCTCTATCTCTGCTTCGTCATCAGATGAGGGAACACTAGAGAGTGTCACTGCCAGCGATCCCGTATTGAAAAAATTAGAACAGGTGCCCAACGATACAAGTGCACTGATCCGTGCTCAGCTCATCTTGCAAGCTAGAGAAAAACAAGCGCCTGACGCAACAGAAAACTCATGGTAAATATATGATCATTAATAATATGTTTAACAATTATCGATATACCCCTCGTTACCAACAGTATTGGCTAAAAGGGCTGTTTCTAAGTTGGCTTCTGGCCTTTTCATCGTCTTCATTTGCTGCGCAAGCTGTTGCGACGGTTTCCAAAAATATTGTCGGTGTAAACGAAGTGTTTCAGCTCACTATCAATATCGATGACAACGTCAATACCAACGCGCTCGATCTCAGTGAGCTTGAGAAACATTTCAATTACGGCACACCATCAGTGAGCAGCGGGACGAGTTTTGTTAATGGTGTCGTCACTAGGCAGACCGAATGGAAGATAGCGGTTGCAGCGAAAGAAATCGGTGAATTGACGATTCCCGGCTTTCGTATTGGTGCCAGCCAAACTGATCCGATTAAGATGACAGTGCTGAAGTCTGCGAACAAGTCAGCCAGTACTCCGTCAAAGCCCGAGATAAAGATTGATGCTGAAAGTAACAAAGACCAACTCTATGTCGGAGAAAGCTTTCGCTACACGGTAAGAATTCGTATTGGTGAACAAATGAGCCAAGCGTCGCTGCAAGCTCCTTCCGGTGAAGGCCTCAGTGTCAAACAACGAGGAGAAGACCGACAGGTCGAGACTGTACTTAACGGCCGCCGCTACCTCATTATTACCCGTGATTATCAAATTACCGCTAATAAAGCCGGTGATATCCTACTACGAGGTGCAAAATTTACCGGTAACCTTATCAAGGGTAACCGAGGGTTTGGCTCCACCCTTCAAATTCCCTTTGAACAGCAAGCAGATGATTTCAGCTTGTCCGTTTTAGCGAAGCCTGACAACTACAAAGGACTATGGCTACCGACAGAGGCACTTGAACTGGAGCAGCAATGGCAACCAGATGTCAAAGAAATGAAAGTCGGCGAGCCAATCAGTCGAATCATTACCTTACGAATCAAAAATGCCGAGCAAAGCACCCTACCCAATCTCAACTTGCAGTACCCAGACTCTGTTCGTGTATACAATGAGAGCCCAGTATATGGCAGTGATAATGAATTCACTTCAATGACAATCAAGCAAGTAATCATTCCCCGTCAGTCGGGTGAAATCACGCTGCCAGCGTTATCAATCAACTGGTGGAATACAGCGACTTCAAAACAAGAAACGAGCAAAATTGATGGCTTAGCACTAAACGTTCTACCAGGAGATCCAAGCGCGCAAGCTTTCTTGCCGCCACAAGCGTTACAACCTGATACTTCAGAGCCAACACAAAACACGGTTCAAACAGAAATCGTTCGAGATAGTGGTTGGTGGCCGTGGCTGAGCCTATGCCTCGCATTACTCTGGGTGACGACACTTATCTTACTGCTCATTGAAAAAAACAAGAGTAAACAACAACCTCGCAAGACAGAGTCCGGCCTAGCTAAACAACCACTTTCACCGGTGGATGGAATGATTCAAGCGCTAGAGCAAGATCAGTCGATTCAATTGCAAAGCTACTACCAACAATGGTTAAAGCACTCCCCTAATCACCCGTTACAAGAAGAATTACACATGGCAATACAAAATGTCATGCAGCAAGAGTACAGCAAAGATAAAAGCCAGAAAAAAGAAAGCATCAAGACTAATGCCCTACTTATTATGCAGAAACTGAATAAAACAACCATTAGCGATGTAAATACTAAGTCAAGTGCTCTTGCGCCAATAACCCCACAGTAACAGCACTTTATTACCCACAAAGCCCACCACACGGTGGGCTTTTTAACATCTTGCTCAAGCTTGCGGCTTCCTCTCTTAACAACCAATCGACTGTAACTCAATAGAATTAAACACCTCGCAAATAGCAGAAATTAGTTGTTAAATGTTGGTGAACCAAAAGTTTCTTTAATAGACTGTGGAAATGTGCCAAAATTCCTGTTACAAAATGTATCGCTAACGAGATTTAATGCTTAGCGTCAAAACTATAAATATGCAGGATGTATTATGAATCAAACACAACCCTTTCTAGCCCGAGTCGCAAATGGAAGCCTGGTCGTACAAATACTCATTGGTATTGTCGCTGGTGTTCTTCTCGCCCTTCTCGCACCCGCTTCAGCCATTAAAGTCGGGTTTCTTGGCGGTTTATTCGTCAGCGCCCTAAAAGCTGTTGCTCCAATCTTGGTCTTCATTCTGGTTGCCTCTTCTATTGCTAATCAGAAAAAAGGCGCGCATACCAACATGAAGCCTATTATTGTGCTGTACCTCTTCGGTACTTTAATGGCCTCACTGACTGCCGTAACCATGAGTTTCCTTTTCCCTACCACTTTGACTCTGGTAACCGGCGCAACGGGTGCAACACCACCTGAAGGTATTGCCGAAGTATTGAATACGTTGCTGTTCAAGATCGTTGATAACCCAGTCAACGCCCTGATGTCTGGTAACTTTATTGGTATCTTGGCATGGGCCATTGCCCTTGGTTTTGCCCTTCACCAAGCCAGCGATGCAACCAAACAGGTTTTCCACGATGTGTCTAACGGCATTACCCTGATTGTTCGCTTTGTGATCCGTCTGGCGCCTATCGGTATTTTCGGCCTGGTTGCCAACACCTTTGCCGAAACAGGATTTGACGCGCTATTCGGCTACGGGCACCTACTTGCCGTTCTATTGGGTTCGATGGCTGTGATTGCCTTTGTTGTTAACCCAGTCATTGTGTTTGTTAAAACCAAACAAAACCCATACCCGCTGGTTCTTCGTTGTATCCGCGAAAGTGGTATTACAGCTTTCTTCACCCGTAGCTCAGCGGCAAACATCCCAGTAAACATGCAGCTTTGTAAAGATCTGGATTTACACGAAGATACTTACTCAGTCTCTATCCCTCTGGGTGCAACCATCAACATGGCAGGTGCTGCAATCACGATTACCGTACTAACGCTAGCAGCTGTGCACACTATGGGTATCGAGGTTGATGTTGCGACAGCGGTTCTATTAAGTGTTGTTGCAGCGGTATCAGCATGCGGTGCATCTGGTGTTGCAGGTGGTTCTCTACTTCTCATTCCATTGGCTTGTAGCTTGTTCGGTATTCCAAACGATGTTGCGATGCAGGTTGTTGCTGTTGGCTTCATCATCGGTGTTATCCAGGACTCGGCTGAAACAGCCCTGAACAGTTCAACCGATGTTCTCTTTACTGCGGCGGCCTGTAAGGCAGCTGAAGCTAAAGTAGAAAGTGCTGACATGAAGGCGGTTTAAGCCTACAGCAATAAGTAAAAGCAGTTAAAGAAAAAATCCAGCATCGCAAGATGCTGGATTTTTTATTGAAGCGATGAAATTACAATTCTAAATTTGAAATCCTGTTCGAGATTATTGGTTCATTTCGAACCCAGGTACAAAGACTTCTACACGACGGTTTTGTGCGCGTCCCTCTTCATTATCGTTGGTAGCAACAGGCTCTAACTCACCACGTCCTTGAGCAACAATTCGGCTCTTATCAATACCGAAGTGATTACCAACATAACCCGCTACAACCGCAGCACGCTCTTCCGACAGTTTCTGGTTGTAATCCAATGCTCCTCGGCTGTCTGTATGACCGACAACATATAGTTGGGTATCAGGGTATTTAACCAATTGCTGCGCGACAGGTTGAAGCAGTTCGATATCTCTTTGCGTCAACTTGTTACTGTCAAAGGCAAACGGCAGAACTGCACCAACCGCTTCAACTTTAACAACTTCTGGGACGGGTTCAGGCATAGGCTCTGGCTCTGGCTCAGGCTCGACGACAGGTAAAGGTGCTGGCGCCCCCCAGTGATAAACTAAACTCAAACCGTAGAAGTGAATATCACTCTCGCCCGGTGATTGGGTATCACCCACTTGTGCGTAGTACTGGTACTCTGCACGAGCAGATAGGTCGTTATTGAAGAAATATTCTAGACCCACACCGGCAGTACCGGTCAAACCACTCTTATCATCATTGACAGCACTTGTGCTATTGTCAGCATCAAAAACAAAGCCGCCTAGTTTACCGTAGATATCAAACGAGTCGGACATTTCATAAGTAAATTTACCCAGCAGGTCAATACCCTGAACTTCAAAACCATCAGAGCCAATGTCAGCTTGGCCTAAATAGGTATAACCACCTTCTAGAGCAAACCAAGAATTGAAGTTATAACCAACAAATACACCACCGCCCCAATCATCTTTATCGGCATTTTGGCCTTTGATTACACCGTCTAGATTATCGTACGTTGTACCACCGACCCGTGCGCCCACATACCATGGATTGTCTGTGGCAGCCTGAACAGCGCCGGATATCAATAATGCAAGCGGAAGTACCTTGAAGACTTTATTCATAACTAACTGTCCTTATTTATTATTTGCCACTACCACATTAGGTGTAGAACAAAGAACAGCTTTTGTACAAATTTAGATAACAAAAATCTTCAATAAAAAGAGCAAATAACGTGATATTTTTCACATTGATACATCTCTCAGCCCAATGCTGGAATCAATCAATTTAGGTAGTTAATAGGGCCTCCGTTTAAAACAGGGTTATAAGGGGTGATCTAAGCGTAAAAAATGATACAAAAAAGTACTATTTCCCTTGTGCTTTTTTAATGCAATCCGATTAAAACCCAACCCATAACTCGCAACGAAAAGCGCTAATGGGCATTTTTTAGCACTCCTTTACCAATAATCCTAATGACCCTATTCTTTTTCGGTTTTCAATGTGATCTATGCACAGTAAAATCGAGTTACTTTGACACTAGATTTTTACGACGCGCATTTTATGAAAGAACAAGTTAACCCGCACAATCATCGCTCCTCTTTTTCGGTAGGCATTATTGGCGGTGGCATAGCTGGCTCAACCATTGCGCTGCGTTTGGCTGAGTTAGGCATCAACGTCGAGATTTTTGAAGCAGGTACTAGCCTTGTTAATGGGCCACCAATCTGCCACCTTCATGCTGGTGGTAACCTATACCGTGAAATATCAGACGAACAATGTACCGCCCTACTTCAGCAGTCTATTGATTCGCTAAAAGTGTTTCCCCATACGGTTAATATCCGACCGACAGTGATTGCGGTGCCTAAACATGACAATGGCGATCCAAACGCTCTATTGCCTCGCTTGGAAAAATTACAGCAAGTGTATAGCCAGCTAGTCGAAAAAGATCCCGCGAATCGCGTTATTGGTAACCCGGACCACTATTTCAAACTCTACGACAAAGAAGAGTTGCAAGCTTTATCACTGCAACCAATACCCGACCATCCTACCCACTTTGATGACTGGATGATCCCTGTAGCGAAAAACCTAGAGCTAGATCAGTTCAAGTACCCATTGGTTTTAGTGCAGGAATATGGTTGGAGTGTCTTTCGCCTAGCAGCCACCGCCAATCTTGCTTTGGAAACATTGAGCACTAGCCAGATCCACACCCAAAGCAAAGTGACTCACGTGGCGCAGCAAACAGATCTACGTTGGGAAATTGAATTCCAGCAATACGATAGCTATCGCCAAGATCACATCACTCGCAGGGCCCAAGTCGACTACCTGATTAATGCGTGTGGTTTTCAAACCGGCGAAATTGATGATATGGCGAAACAAAAGCGAAACCGCATGGTGGAATTCAAAGCCGCATATGTAACTCAATGGCCGGACAGTCAAGGTTATTGGCCTGAAGTGATCTTCCACGGTGAGCGTGGTACACCAGACGGTATGGCGCAGCTTACACCGTACCCAGACGGATATTTTCAGCTACACGGCATGACCGAAGAGATCACCCTCTTCAAGCAGGGCCTAGCCAAAAGTACCCCTAACAGCGCCCAGCCAAAACTTGCTAATGGCTTCATCAGCAAAATAAAATCGGGCTGGGACAATCGTGAAATCGAAATCCGCTCAACCCGAGCAATCAAACATATGTCTCGTTTTGTACCTAATTACAAAACAGCCAACGTAGGCGGAAAACCTCTTTTTGGTGCTCAGCAAATACCTGGTGACGACATTACCCTACGTGCCGCTGATGTTTCCTTTGCTGGTCAACGTTATGCCCGTACCGAGATCGTCAAAGCCTCTTCTGCGCTTTCAGCTGCGAACAGTATTGTTGAACGGCTACAATCTGAGGGCTTATACCTTACACAGGCGAACAATAAGGCAATTGAACAAGCCTTCCCTGTGACACGGTCACTTTCTGCAGAAGATGTCGAACGATATGCTATACAGCTCGCCCATGAGCGTGACTACCCAGAAGCATTAGCAAAGACATTGTCATTTGAGTTGGACTATTAAACCGCTATTACTGCTGATAATTAACTGGGGCATTTCGGTGCCCTACTCTTAACTTATACCGCAACAACCTTCTACCATTACAGTTCTCTGTCTTACGGCGATACAAAACCAATATTAAAAACCAAGATGACAATGCCGTTTTGTACTATCAATTACCTGGGTAAAACACCGCTAGCCAAATCGTATCCTGATCCGGATCGGTCCATGACACGCGGTGACGTTGATGGGCAGGGATATTAAGGTGATCACCGGCCTCCATGCAGACCTCACGCCCCCCCTCTTCAAACAATATTTTAGCGCGCCCTTTCATCACCATGACCCATTCACCTTCATCTTGATCGTACCAATCCCCTTCTGGTGTCACATGGCCACGAGAGACGATACGCTCAACCCTCACAGCATCTGTTGTGAGAATATCTTCAAACAGCTCCTCAGGTAACGATGACGGAATCGCAGCAAAAAGATTATCCATACACACTCCAAAAAAAGAGGCGAGCCTTAGCTCGCCTCTTTTCAATAAATTAATTCGGTCTTGGGATTTCGATTTCAATACGTTGATTCAGCAAGTCCAGTTCTTGCTCAAGTGCGGCAAGCTGGGCTTGCTCACCTTCAACGACTTTTAGTCTAGCATCGTATTTATCACAATCAGCTTGCGATACCCAGTTCCAACTGGTTCCAGATTTGAACTCATCACAGGCCTGTTTAAACTCAGCTGCTACCTGTTGTGCTTTCTTGACGTCGGCCTTGGCCGATGTGACCTGTTTCTGCAGCTCTAGCTGCTGCTGATACAAAGCCTTGGAGTTATCCAACACCGCTTTTTGCTGTTCCGCTGTACTGGTGAGTTTAACCACCTGAGTGTCTAGCTTTTTCTTCTTCACCACTAGCGTTTTCTGTTCAGTTGTCAGCGCCGCGATTTGTTTATCAAATTGTGTTTTCTGATCTTCAATCGCTTGTTGAGATGCTTTCAACTCGGTGCGAACCTGCTCTATCTCAAGAGCACTTTGTGTTTGGAACTCTTCGAACTGCAATTCAACGGCTGTTTTTTCAGTCGTCAATTGCTGGTTTTTTAATTGAAGTTCCGCGAACTCTTCTGGGCTCGGGCTAGGTGAGCGGTGCAAAACAGCAGTGGTCAACAAACCTCCAACCACCAAACCTGCGACTAATGATAATTTCCAAGATGCCATATCACAATATCCATAAAGTTCGGTAAATATTCCCTTTACTGAGCAGCAATACAGCCTTGTACGCCATCAACCCGTAGACGAAGGGAGTCTGATCCCTTTGTACCAATAGATAAACTACCAGTATAGAGAAAACCAATGTCAGACTTAAATCAAATTTTCATAAATTCAGACATATACCCAAGTTACTTGGGCATATCCAAATGAACTCGGCATAACGGTTCTATTGCAAATTCAACTTCAGATCACCGGGTTTGATCCAGCCCGCCTTCCTAAACAACTCAGAAAATGCCAGTGTCAGCATCGCTGGCAGTACAAGGTGCATGAGTAGTATGACGCTGTACATCGTCATGCTGTCCCACCCAGCCCCTTCAAGGGCAATGAAACTCTGTATTTGGCCAACAAAGCCAGATGTTCCCATGCCAGCGCCTAGAGGCGTATTTTCTAACTCGAAGATAGTCGTTGCGATTGGCCCGAGAATAGCTGAGGTCAAAATCGTTGGAATCCAAATTCTATAATTCTTAATTATATTAGGCATTTGCAGCATCGACGTTCCTAACCCCTGCGCCATCACTCCAGCCCAACGGTTTTCACGGAAACTCATGACCGCAAAGCCAACCATTTGAGCACAACACCCTACCGTCGCCGCTCCAGCAGCAAGGCCGTTTAAACTTAACATAATGGCGATAGCAGCACTGCTGATCGGGAGAGTTAATGCCATCCCCATCAGAACAGCAACAACGGCTCCCATCAAAAATGGCTGTAGAAGCGTTGCTGACATAATGAGATCACCAAGCGACGTCATGAACTGTCCGATATAGGGCCCAATCAAGGTTCCAACTATGACGCCACTCACCATCGTAACAGCTGGCGTAACCAGTATATCGACCTTCGTTTCATTAGCGACCAGCTTACCAAGTTCAGTGGCGATCAGCGCCGAGACAAATGCCCCTACCGGGCCACCGAGCATCGCACCAGCCGCGCCAACAGTTGTTACAGAAAACATCACCAGCGGTGGCGCTTTTAGGGCAAAGGCCACAGCAACTGCGATTGCAGGCCCAGTCATTTGCTTTGCCAATGGCCAAAGGGTATCGGTAAACAATGGGATGGTAAATTTGATCCCCACTGTATTCAGTATCGAGCCGATGAGAAGTGAGGAGAACAAACCCAATGCCATAAAGCTCATCGCATGGATGAAATAGGTTCGTGATGAAAGTGTCACTCCTTTTCGTTGAAAAAAAGCATGGCACTGAGAAGAGAAAGTCGCAGGCTGGATATTTGGCATGGTTAAATCGTAATTTGGTTTCAAAAGCACAAACGTGCAATTCTATCCCTACCTTGTCAGGATGCAACAAAATATGACAATAAGACCGAAATAGTGTCCAACTTACTCAAGCTGGGTTGTACTTCACAAAAAATCTGGCGTCTTTAATTAAATAATGCAAAGAAGTGCTTCGCGTGTCGTATATCAAACCGGCTATCAACAATGATATTTTGGTCAGTGTTGCATCCATCCTTATTGTTTCAGTTATTGTTTTGCACTAATTGAGGCCATAGGCGATGAATCCCCCTCTATTTCCGCCATATACACAACTGAGTTCTTTATCATCAATCATCCTATTTGCAATGAGCCCGTTTAACCCAGCGGTTGCTTCAAGCTCAATAAGCCAAGACCTTATGCACGCTAGGAGCATTAATATAGACACCATAGCGGTTAATGATGAGTTCAAAGATCAACTGCATCACTACTTTGCCAGTGAGAAGCTTGATGGAATCAGAGCCGTTTGGACAGGCAAATCACTTGTCACCCGCCAAGGTAACCCGATCATGGCCCCACAATGGTTTATTGATACCTTGCCCAATGACACTTGGTTGGAAGGTGAGCTCTGGACTGGCCGCCAGCAATTTCAGTTAGTGAGCAGTATTGTTCGCGACCAGCAGCCTAACGAGAAAGAGTGGCGAAAAGTTATTTTTATGGTTTTTGATTCTCCTTCTATGAAAGCCCCTTTTGAAGCTAGACTGAAAGCCCTTGAAATACAGATCCAATCCATTAACCAGCCATACATACAATTGCTTCCGCAACACCAGATCAACCATGTTTCAGAGCTAGAACACCTTCAAGATACGATTGAAAACCAAAATGGCGAAGGCGTTATGCTGCACCGTAAAGACAACCTGTACCAGCCGGGACGTAATAACCACCTCATAAAAATAAAACCCTACCAAGATAGCGAAGCTGTCGTCGTCGGATATGAACCTGGCAAAGGTAAATATCATGGGCAAATGGGAGCGGTTTGGGTCGTTACGCCTGAAAATAAGAAATTTAAGATTGGAACCGGCTTTAGCGATCACGACAGGCATTCGCCACCTCCTCTGGGTTCAATCATTCATTACCGGTTTAATGGATTCACTGATAGTGGAGTTCCTCGCTTTGCACGCTATCTTCGAGTGCGCAATAGCCCAGACTCATGAAGGCACAGAAGACCACAAAAAAAGTACTACTCCCCCGCTACTGAGAGTAGTACGTAAAAAGATGTTATGTACCATCTGCGGCAATCATCCTCATTGTCAAAGTTTCAGATTGCATAGTAGATAATGCACAATCCTTGCCAACGTTTGAATAACGTAAATTCAATAGCTTATGTATAGTGGGATGTTATCACTGCCCCAGCACAGTGAGCATTTGCACCAAACTAAACCATGAAGATAATTAAAATATTATTTTTTACACATCAGAAAACTTAATGAAGGCACCTCCCCCGATTAGTTAGCACTCTAATGGTTTACTTGCTTAATTTACTCAAGAAAAGTTAGAAGACTAAACATAAATAACATTTAAATTCAGCACCTTGAAAATAAATAATTAATTATATTGCAGTTCACTTAACATTAACCATCAAAACAAAAAATCACCCACATTATCCAGATGAATTCTACTGTCTTTTCGCATTAGAATTAGTCATTTTACTCAGCAGGCTTTTCTCGCCATATTCCCGCTCAGAGACAATTCTTGCGGCTTTTCCTATGCCGACATCATTGCCCAAGTAGTTATATACCCAAGTGACCCCAAACGACTCACTGTCGCTTGGGTCTTTCATCTTTCTGCCGTTTACCTCTTTTTGAAACGGTATGATTAACCTTGCTTTTGGAGATCACTGTAGTGATTGAGCACGCTACAACGCCTGTTAAGAATCCAGTTTGGGTTCCAATATTAGGTCTGACTATTTTTGCCGTTGCCTCAGGGTATTTCATGAGTGTGCTGCCTCTAACTTTAGCTAGCCACCAAATACCGAATGTCGCAGCAGGTTGGTTAGCAAGCGTATATTATTTCGGCTTGCTTGCTGGTGCCATGCTCATTGAACCCGTGATTAAAAAAGTAGGACACCGAATAGCATTTATGGGATTCGTTGGGATCCTTGCTTCTTCTGTGACTTTCATGGGGCTGACCTCAACGCTCACCCTATGGATGGCAAGTCGGTTCGTAGCTGGTTTTGCGGTTGCCGGGATCTTTGTCGTGATCGAATCATGGCTGCTGATTGGCGATAGCAAAGAAGAGCGAGCAAAGAACCTCGGTCTTTATATGACATCATTATATGGCGGTACCACAGTAGGTCAGTTTGGTATTGGCTTCATTGGCGCAACGGGTGCCTTGCCTTTTATTGCGACAGTCACTCTACTGATAGTCGCAATGATTCCGGCAATGACTGCCAAGCAAGCAAATCCGGCTCAAGAAGAGCATGTGAGTTTAGGCATGCAGCAAATCCTGGCACTCAGCAAACCAGCATTAATTGGCTGTCTTGTATCAGGCATTGTCATGGGCTCTATCTATGGTTTATTGCCACTTGCACTAAAATCTGCAACCAGTAACCTGGAACAAGTAGGTAGTTTGATGGCAGCTACGGTATTAGGTGGTATGAGTATTCAACCTGTGCTTAGTAAGTTGTCCTGCCGTATACCCAAGACACTGTTATTGGCTTTGATGAGCATATTAGGTGTGTTCGCTATGGGCTTACTTCACCTCGATAACAGCTACGGGGTTCAAGTGGTGGCTTTGGCTTTGCTGGGTATGTCGGCATTTGCGCTCTACCCAATTGCTATTACGCTCGCTTGTGATGGATTGGAGTCGGCTTCGATTGTATCAGCCACGCAGATTATGCTGTTTAGTTACAGTGTAGGGTCGGCTTTTGGCCCTGTTGCGGCCAATTACTTGATGCATACCGAAACGGGACTGACTGGCTTTTTCTTTGCGGTGTTACTCGCAACAGCCATTTACATGTTGATGGTGAGTTTGCGTACCAAGCCAACAGCATTGGCTCAATAGCATTTTAGATAAGATAGAAAAAGAGCGGGCGCGACTTTCGTCGCGCCCTATGGTCTTACATGCAGCAATCCGGCTACTATGGTGCTCCCTGCATCATTCCATGATAAAGCTGTATCCTTCAGCGTTTCCCTTTTGTATCCGTCCTGGACATGTCCTCTTGGTCTCGCCTTGACCTGCCGATTCTTCCTGTCTCGACTCTCTTCTCCATCCTGGAGGTGTCCCTAACTTCATCCTGAAGTGGTCCGTTTATGTCGTCCTGACGAGTAAGTATCCTACTTACTGTATCGCTTCCGTTCGATGTTCCCTTCACAGTCCCTGTTCGATAAATCATCCTGATCCACCGCCCTCATCCTGAGGGTGCCAACGTCCTTGGCCGCTTTCCTGTTCCGTTCCGTCAGTTCCTTCCGACGCAGTTAAGATTACGTGAACTGAAATTCTAAACAACCGTTAACGATCACACTTTTTATATCCGCTTCAGCGCTATACAACAAAACACCTATAAACGGTTGATTTAAAAGTATTCAATAGTTAGCAGCAAAAATAACTGACGCGCATAAATATAAAAATCCCACCAGTTTGTAAGAGATCTCTTACAAGCCAATGGGATAATTACGCCATTCTCATCTACACCGTATGATCTTAGGCTCCCTCAGTCTGCTTAAAACTGGCCAGTTTCTCTAACAAACTGTCTTTTTTAAAAGGTTTGGCGACATAATCATTCATACCAACTTCATAACACTTCGAAATATCGTCGTCGAGAACACTGGCTGTGAGGGCGATAATGTGCAGGCTTGGCTGCCCTGTTGTTTTTTCCAGCTCACGGATAGCTTGTGTCGCAGTAAAGCCGTCCATTACAGGCATCATGCAATCCATCAAAACGGCATAATAGGTATTGCCAGCCTTCACCTTATCCACGGCTTCTTGACCGTTGTTGGCAATCTCAAACTGATAGCCCGCTTTTTTCAAAAACAAACTCGCGACTTTTTGGTTAACAGCGTTATCCTCGACAATAAGGACCATTGGCTGATCAGAGGCGAATTGCTCATCTTGCGATGCCTGAACAGGCTTAGTAGCGCAGCGAGAAGATGCGGCACTTGCTGCTATTCTATTTATAACCGTTTGGTCAGATATGACTTCTACTTGCTCAACTGAAGTAGCGACTTTTTTCGCTTTCAGGGCTTTGTTTAGCGTATTGACCAATCGTTTACCAAAGAAAGGCAGGGTCAAAATACCTGAGATCAGATGACCGAAATCATGTTGCTCATCACGATGGTCTATACAAAGAATTATATTCAAGCTTGGCATTAATGAGTTAATCAGGCCAAGATCATACGAGGTTTGTTTAATACTCTGCTGACAATAAAAAATGACGTCAAAATCGTTTTTGTGCTTGGTTGATAGCTCAGCAACGTCTGCGGATTGGACTTGCATCCCCAGCGCATTACACTCCCCCTCAACTCGGTATTTCGCAATCTGATTAGCCCCAAGCACTAACACCCTCCGCTCTTTCAAGGCATCGAGTGAACTATCATGTTTTTTGCATATCTCCACATCCAAACTGAAGTAGAAACGGCTACCAACCCCTTTTTCGGATTCAAGGGCTAATTGTCCCCCCATGAGTTCAACTAGCTGGCGACAGATAGCTAAGCCTAACCCTGTACCTCCGAATTGACGGGTAATTGAGCTATCTTCCTGTATAAAGGGTGCAAACACCTGCGCTTGTTTATCTTTCTCAATACCGATACCTGTATCTATCATTGAGAAATTAAGTTTGGCACGGCCATCTTGATGCTGAACACAATCTATCTCAAGGGTCACGCCGCCTTCTTGGGTAAACTTCACGGCATTCGACGCCAAGTTCATCAGCACTTGTCGCAAACGGTGCTCGTCCAAAATAACCATCGATGGCAAATCTGGGTCGATTTTCACATCGAGATGAAGCTTGCTGGTTGCCGCTTTAGCAAGTACGACTGTCATGGTATCGTATGCAACCTCATCCACCCGACTTTCACTCGCAGCCAAAACCAAGTTACCCGACTCTATTTTAGATAAATCCAAAATGTCATTGATAAGCAATAACAAGGTCTGAGATGACGTTTCAATGGTCTGTACGTACTCCACTTGGGATGGCGACAAATCGGTATCTGATAAAATACCGGACATACCAATAATGCCGTTAAGTGGTGTACGGATTTCATGCGACATATTCGCTAAGAAAGAACTCTTAGCCAAATTGGCTTTTTCAGCTTCATCTTTGGCACTAATCAGCTTGTTATGATTTTCAATCCGCTCCTCAATCATGCCATTTAGCTGATGACTGAAGACCGTAAATTCATCATTACCGTCAATCTTAACTTTGGCAGCAGAATGATCATTCGTGCTGGTTTCCAATAATGACATTGCTTTAAGGATTCGGTTTAGGTATGAACCTATACGTCGTATTAAGTTTGCCCCAAGCCAAATAATCATGATTACAGAAAGTGAAATCACACAGGTATAGAGCCAGATCAATGTCTTCGAGTGACCGATACTGCCCTGTATATCTTGAGCTAACTCTCGGCTGATCTCAGTGACCACAAACTGAGTTAAGGTATACCGTTCATCCAATGCCGAAAACGAATCGCTTTGGGTAAACCCAGTAAAAGAATTTGAAAAGATACTTGTGCGTAATTGGTAGCTTGTGGCAAAGACGGGGTTTGCAAACGTTTTTCGTAACAGTTCAATCTGTGATGGCGTTGCATTGACGGATAAATACCGTTCGATGATCAGTTGCTGTCTTTCGATTATCGTATCAAGTTGCTCCTTGTATTCACCGGCTTGCTCCGGCTGGCTGGCAATGACACGGAAATACCAATTTTCCTGCTGCGCCCACAATTGTAACCACTGGAGCTGGTACAAAACTGAAAGTTTTTGTTCAATATTGGTGTCAGCCACATTCAGTGGAGCCCTTTCTAAGGACACCAAGTTCTGTATCAGGATATCAAAGCCCCAATCAGACCAATCATTAACATCTATCGGCTCAACAAATTCATACTCGGCGATCAAATCCTTCATTTCTACACTGAAAGATAATTGCTCAGTAGAATCGATATTTGGAAATGCCCGTGGAATTAACGCTGAATATTGTGATATTCGTTCAACAGCGCGAGTCACTGTTTCATTATTTTCATTACCAGAGAGCTTACTTAGTTTTAATTCATGGATTGAATTTGAAAACTGTGAATTCACTTTCAACAATTCCATTCGTGCCGTTAATATATTTAACGAAGCAACCTTGTCGAATAAGCTTGAAATCTCTATCGCTGCAAATATACCAGAAAATGTAAGTGGCAGAACAACAAGAGAAATCAACCTAAATTTTATCGAAAACCGATTAAGCAGCCCCATAACCTCACCTTGATCAAAAAATCGAGTTTTGTCTATTTGTACTAACGTCAATGTCTACTAACATTTATAGCAGGAATGGACACTAATGATGGAACTAAATCAATGATCAAAGGATTGACTTTAAAAAGTTTATTGTCTTTCACATTATTATTGACATTTATGCCAATAATAACATTGCCGGCGTATGGCGAAGACAATATTAAAGATATCGAGTTTGCCGTTTTTTCATTAAATAATGACATCCCTGCGTTGACTAAGAGTAAGGCCAGGATGTTGTATAAGGGGAAAACCAAAAAACTCAACGGTAGTATCAAGATTGTATTAGTGGATTTACCGGAAAAGTCTATACACCGGGAAGAATTTTACAATATGCTACTGGGTAAATCGATTACGCAAATGAATGGCTACTGGGCCAGCTTGTCATTTTCTGGCAAAGGTACACCGCCAGAAGAGCTCAATAGCGATGATATAAAAGGGATCATCGAGTGGCTCAATGCTAACCCAAATGGCATTGCCTACGCTCCTGTCAGCGCGGTACCCGAAAATGCCAATATTCTCATCACCATCTTACAAGGAGAGTAAGATATGACTCATAAATCATTGCTCGCATGCGCTCTGCTTGTATCCCCCTTAACCAGTGTGGCTGCAATACAAATAACGGATAATTTCTCAGTCAGTGGCTTTGGCTCAACGTCCATCACTAAATCAGATAACAGCACGCCTCTTTTTGTCCACCGTGAAATCACCGATGATACTTGCTATGACTGTGACACGACTTTCGGACTCCAAGCTGATCTTTCTATTATCGATGATTTAAATGCCTCCGTTCAGGTCGTCAAACGGCCTCAAGACCATTGGTCTGATGTCGAACTTGAGTGGGCCTATCTTAACTATGAAATAAACCAATTCTCCTTCCGTGGAGGAAAACTGCGTATACCTCTATTCCTGATTTCAGAATACTACTATATCGGTCAAGCCTACCCTTGGGCCCGTCCTCCGCAGGAAGTATATGACAGTATTCTTGGCTTCACCTCATATGAAGGGATCAGTGCCTCTTGGCTCTGGGAAGTCAATGATGAAGCAGTTGTCACATTAACTCCCTACTATGGTTTCGGCAACGACAATAAGATCAAATTCAATGGTCGCCAATTCAATTTCGAAACAGATCATATGGCGGGTTTATCTGCCGAAGTGAGTGGTTTTAACTACCGGTTTCATTTTGGTTATATGAACTCAAAATACTCGGTTAGCCCTAGCCTTTCATCTGGCAAAGACACATTGAATATTTATACCCTTGGTGGTGAATATTCAATGGATGATTGGTTATTTATGTCTGAGATTCAGACTGATGATTTGCAGACCAATTGGTATGTTAGTGCTGCTTACAACATCAATAAATTCACACCTTACTTGGTGTACGGAGAAAGCCACCATCGCCGTAAGTCAAACAGCGTGACTGCAGGGGTGCGTTATGACCTAACCCATAAAATTTCACTTAATGCCGAGTGGCAGGGTATCTATATGGACCGCGAAGATTATGAAGCTCGTAATGATGGACAGTTTGTCACTGCTCCATACTACTATCAGGAAGACAAGGATGTCCGGCTTTACACCCTGATGATCAACTTCATCTTCTAAATCCCATCGCGCCGTAATTCATGGCTCCAAAATGACGGAAGCGTCTCCGGTTCTTAGCCTGAGACGCTTCTTCTCTCTATAATCCGGGTATAAACCCGCATAGGCACATTTATCGAGTGACTCATCTGTCCATATAGTTCTAGATTAGTTTCATATGCAATATCGGAAAAGGCTTGCCCATGCCATCAAGTGGCGAACGAGACTCAACCTGAAACCCCATATGCTGGTAAAATCCCACTGCTTGCGGATTCTGCTCATTAACATCGACAAATACAGCATTAAGCTCATCTATCGCATGTTGCAGCAAGATCTTACCTATCCCTTGCCCTCTGGCATCATCATGGATGAAAAGCATCTCGACTTTTCCATCATGCACACCAACAAACCCTAAGATCATACCTTGTGCATCTTTCACACATTTAAGCATGACAGCCGGAAAGGCCTGCTCAATGATAATAGGCTTAAAGAACTCAATATCAGCTTCAGAAATGAAGTCATGAGTCGCTCGGACTGAACTCTCCCAAACACTCAATAGCTCTGAGTAATCTTTGGGAAACACACTTTCTACAATCATCTTATTCTCTTCAGAGGTTGCTATTTTCATACAAAGTGCAGCCGCGACCGGTGAATATACCACTCTCATTGACGTAATTCTATTTAACGAGCATCGCAGCGCCGAATACCCCAGCGCTATCGCCCAATGCTGGCTTGGCCAAAACTGTATTCAATTCAGGGTTAAACAGATGTGGCAAAATCGCTTTTCTTCCTTCGCTATAGAGAGACTCAATATTACCGACGCCTCCGCCTACCACTATCACATCAGGATCCAGCACATTGATAATCGAAGCGACCGCAACGCCAAATTGCTTATGTAACCTGTTTATTGTGGCTAGAGCAACGTCATCGCCCTGCTCAGCCAATGCCACAATTTCAGGTAAGCTCAATGAACACGCATCGCTGCTATCACTTTGTTCTCGATAATAGCGCTCCAAGCCTTTTCCTGACAACACGGTTTCGACACATCCCTGCTTGCCGCAATAGCAAGAGGCACCATTGGCTTCAAGCACATTATGCCCCCACTCGCCAGCAATACCATGGCAGCCATTGAGCACCTTACCGTTGACGACAATACCGCTTCCGACCCCTGTGCCCATGATGATACCGAATACGACTTCAGCATCGGGTTTGATGTCCTGAACAGCACCAAGCCTTGCTTCGGCGAGAGCAAAGCAGTTGGCATCATTGGCTAAGCGAACCGGTATACCAAGTAAAGATTCCAGATCTTTATCTAATGCTTGATCGTTAAGATGGGTCGAGTTGCAATTTTTCATCGTGCCGGTTGCTGGGTCTAACGTACCCGGCGTACCGAAACCAACCATTGCCGGGCACTCATCAACGTCTTGTATGCAAAGATCAATCAGTTTTTTTATCTGCCCCAAAACATGCTGGTACCCTTTACCACCTTCAGTAGGAAGGCGTTTGCGTAGTACACAATGGTCATCGTCATATTGCATCACAGCGCACTCAATTTTCGTGCCGCCAAGGTCAACACCCCAATAATACTTACTCATAGCTCTCCTACTCTGTCTGCTTTTCAAACATGCTCTGCAAAGCGCGTAAAATCAGCCATACTTATACCAAAACATAATGGCTACTGATGGTTATTTATCGTCATTAATTCAATATATTTTGGAGATTTGTGATGTTTCTAAAAGAGTCACGCACTGGTGATTTAGTTGACGTCATCGACATGTCTTCTTTGGTCAACCCATTCTCCTCGCATGTCAAAGTGCAGTATCAGTCTGGTGAAGACTTGGCCGACCCTGTCGCTATCGATAAACAGAGCTTGGCCTTCCCTTCCGGTGAAGAATTACCCGAATGCTGGATCAACGGCTACTATCGGCATGGTCAGCGTTAAACCTTACTTAGGACGGCACTATCACAACAAAAGAGCCCTCATGATGAGGGCTCTTTTTTACATACCGCTAATTAAAAAATCTAACGTAAATGAGACAACCTTATAAAGTTAACCCGTTAATACTTTGACTGATCTGGTTGGTTAAGCGAGCTACCCCTTCAGCAAGCGCTTTCACTTGTGCATCATAACCATCTTGCTCCAAAGGTACCTGGATAGAAAATGGCTGTCTCGCCAAGGCTTCACCTTGTTTATCAATTAACAACCATTGTCCGCTCAGCCTTGCCAATCCAGAGTAATGGCCATTGAACTGGGTAAACTTCACCTGAAGCTTGGGCAAACTATTACTGCTAATCGCTGGCGTTAACTCATCAAACCAATATCTCGATTGCTTCTGCCGTAAATCTTCGGTGACGATACGGGTTAGCTGGCGAGAAAGGCTCTCTGCCCATAAGTTCTGCTGCGCCTGCACCACTTCCGTTTCACTGGTTTGATAAACAAGCCCTGTTCCTGCTAAGTGCTCTGCGACCTCAACAGGTCGAACAATCACCACCGGCTGGTGCTTATTGGCAAACACCATGGTTAGCTCGCTGTTCTGATCAGGGAGCAGATACGTTTTCGTCACCGGCTCCGTTGAACTACACCCAGCCCCCGCCAGCACGACTAACGCCATAAAAATTCCCTTGTACATTATTGACGTCCTCCTACTGGGATTGGATCGGCGGCTTTTTCACCACTAAATATAAGTGAATTTGGCTTCTCATTTATCTGCCGTAATACTGGCTGCAACTCGCTCATTACTTGCTCAAATTGTATCAATGCCTGATCCAAGTTCTGATAAGTCGCACCATCTGTGCCATAACCATCGAGGGTATCTTGGATCTGCTGTAAGCTTTCTCGAATTTCTCCAGGAATTGCTTTGGTCTCTTTCTGTGCAAGCAGGCTATTGAGCTCTGTCGCGACCTTTTCAGCTGCCAACAACGTCTTCTGCGACGTTTCCAGTGTCTTGTTAAGAGTCAACAAGGTATCTTCGACTGGCAAATTATTGATCTTCTTCAGCATCGAAGAAATTTCTTTTTGAATTTGAGCGAAACCACCAGCCTTGGTAGGGAAAACATCATACTCACCATAACTCTGATATTTATAGGTTTTCTCTTCCGCAAACACGCCGACGTCGACCAATAGCGCCCCAGTTAACAAGTTTGCGGTTTTCAATGACCCTCGCAGCCCATATTTGAATTCGTCTTCTAGACTCGCTCTGAGCATATCCAAATTATCGTATTTCACATGGGCGATCACCCTGTCGAGTTCGATACGAACCAATACCGGTATTTCACGGTTTGAGAAGTTCTTCTCACTCGCCATGATATCAAGTGGGACTTTGCGAACGGTACCAATTTGAATACCGCGATATTCAACCGGCGCTCCTGGCTTTAGGCCTCGGACAGATTCATCAAACAACATCACGTATTCGAGGTAATCTTCGAAAAAACGCTCGCGCACTTGCTTAATGTTGTTATACAAACGGAACTTGGATTTATCTTTCGTGATAAGCTCACCGGGCTCACGCCCTTTGGGTACGCGGAAACTCACACCGCCGGTGATTAACGACTCGATTGAGCCAATTTTCAAGTTGAACCCTTCCGCTGACATCTGAAGATCAACGCCCGAGGTCAACCAAAACCGGGTACTTTTCCGGATCAGGCTATCATACGGTTCAAAGATGAATAACTGGTAATGGGCTTTCTTCGTTTCCGTATCAAAGGTGACATTTTCAACCCGTCCAACAGTAAAGCCTTCATAAAGTACCGGATCACCAACGCCCAGTTTTCCCGCTTCGTTATGGGTCAGTACCAGACGGAGCCCTTTCGCATCTGGTGGAGCCACTGGCGGAATATCCAACACATCAAAAGTACGTTGCTCTTTTCCACTTTTACCTGGTTGCAGCTGGATATAAGCGCCCGAGAGTAAGGTATCTAACCCCGACACCCCTGACTTACCGATACGCGGTTTTACGACCCAGAATAAGGTATCATCCTTGAGCATACGGGCCGCGTCCTTGTCCATTTGGGCGGTCACCTCAATGGCACTGTAGTCCTCATTCAATGTCACGCCTGTTACTACACCGACTTTGACATTCAACGCTTTGATTTCAGTTTTACCGACTTCTATCCCTTCGGCGGTGTCGATTTTCAGCACAATCTCAGGACCTTGGCTGGTAATAAATTGGAACAACATCCAAATACCAATCCCAACAGCGATTACAGGTACCAACCATATAGACGATATCTGCTTTATGGCTTCTTTCTTAGCCTGTGGAGGTAAGGATTCACTCATAACTATTATTCTCTTTATTCTTGTTCACATAGCCTGCGGGTGAGACAAACGCCGAATCCTTGGGCCAAAATACACGTGGGTCAAAAGTCATTGCCGATATCATGGTTAACAGAACAACACAGGCAAAAGATAATGCCGCTGGGCCAGGGTAGATGGCCATTAAATTCTGAAGCTGAACCAAGGCCACCAAAATCGCCACCACAAAAATATCAATCATCGACCAACGGCCAATCAATTCTGTAATTCGATACACCTTCAACTTTTGTACGGCTTTCTTTTCATCTGAGCTCCCCCCCTTTCCAGCCATAATATACAGCCAAGTCAATGCAATAATTTTCGCCAGCGGGATCACGACACTCGCAATAAAAATCACCGCTGCAATGGGGTATGATTTCAATTGCCACAATAGCACGACCCCTCCAAGTATGGTCGAACCTTCCGCCTTGCCCAAACTGACCGTATACATCATGGGGTAAAGATTGGCTGGAATAAAAAAGATTGCCGACGCAATAAGTAATGCCCATGAGCGTTGTAGCATCCGCTGTGGATCGTACGGATGAAGGCTGCCGTGACAGCGAATACAGCGTGCGTGTTTCTCTTCTGTCAACGGATTTAACTGCGAGCAGACATGACAACTGATATGGTTAAAGCTGTTGTGACAGTCTCCAGCCTTCACGCCACCCTGTGGTTTCAGTGGCAAAAATTGCAACCATAGCCAAGTACGGTCAGCCATCGACACACATTTCACGACCAGCATGGTGTACAAACAAAACGCCCAGAAGGACATTCCCAGACCAATATCGGCCAACGAAGCAATTTTAATCAGGCTAACCAACACCCCAATTAAAAATACATCGACCATCAACCATGGCTCAATGCGTATCATTAATCGACATAATCGCTTTTCCCACATTGCTATTGGCTTTTTATCCGATCGCTTTAATCGTTGACCCGCTCGGAAATATAAATAAAGCAGCGAGAGTAAATACAAAGCCGGTAAAACCAATACCGTGAGTAACAGCAATAACGCTAGCAGGCTATTTTGGAAAACACTGAGCATTTCGGCAGAGTGCATCAACGTGATTTCCTGACTGATCCCTTGCACACTGAAAGACATAAACGGGAAGCTTATGCTGGCTATCAACATGACGAGGCTAGCCAAACCATAAGACAGGGGTCTCTGAAATGGCTGGGCAACACGTTTAACCAATGTGTGGTGACACCTTGGACAAACCGACTTCTCATCGTCTTTGAGCTCTGGCAACGCCACCACTAATCCACACTCTTCACAGCCGACTAGTGCTTGTCGTTGTTGTGGTTCACCCATTTGTACCTCAATCTGCCCTTCTCATTTGGCAAGGCTGTTCTTTAAGTGAGCGGTATATTACTCTATTTAAGTTCTTTGAACATATTTAAGTTATTAGCACATAACAGAAAAAGCACCCGGTTTATTCGGGTGCTTCTCTTAAATAAGAGGGTTTACTCGCCCTTGACTAATCGGCGCTCAAAAGCTGATCTGTCTTTGCTGCGCAGATAAAATCATTTTTATGAAGCCCTTTGGCTGAGTGACTCCACCAGCGAACTTTCACCTTGCCCCACTCCAAGGTAATTTCCGGGTGATGGAATTCCTCCTCGGCCAATTCGGCTACCTTGTCGGTAAACGCCCAAGCTAATTTAAAATTCTTGAAGGTAAATTGGCGCTCCAACTGCTCGACGCCAGCCTCTTCGATCGCCTGCCATTCAGGCAACGTTGCCAGTAGGGCGATTTTTTCATTCTCGGTGACTTTTGGTGCGCCGGCAGAACACGCTTCGCACTTTTGTTGATGTAATTCTGTCATCAGTTCCCCTTACCCCACTTCCTTGATTTTTGTATCGAACAAAGGCGCATGTAACCCCAATTTCTGTGCTTGGGCCACCATTGACATAATATCTTGGTGCGCCAATTCATAGAGCTGATTAATGTCTTCAAGAATAAAGTAAAGCGGCTGCATAATATCGATACGATAAGGCGTACGCATGATATCAACCGGATCAAACGGCTTATAGAGAGGAGTTGCCCCTGGTGCGCTTTTCCCTGTCAACGCGTATTGCGTCTCACCCGGCGATGATAAGATCCCACCACCATATATCCGCAAACCATCTTGTTGCTGCAATAATCCAAATTCAACTGTAAACCAGTATAGCCTTGCTAAGTACACTCTTTGGGCTGAATTTGCCTTGGCCCCCAAATTTCCGTAAGTATGAGTAAAAGCAGCGAAAGCCGGATTAGTCAGCATCGCGCAATGCCCAAAGATCTCGTGGAAGAAGTCCGGTTCTTGCAGATAGTCAAACTCTTCCCTACGCCGCAAAAACGTAGCAACAGGGAACTGTTTATTGGCTAACAGCGCGAAGAAACGGTCAAAATTGATCAGTGCTGGTACCGGAACACATTGCCACCCCGTGGCTGGCTGCAATACATCATTGATATCCGATAGCTGAGGGGGACGATCCTGAGGTAAAGCTAACAAATCCAACCCATCAATATATGCTTGGCATGCTCGCCCCTCGATACAGGCTAATTGCCGTTGTACAAGATCGTGCCAAACGAGGTTCTCTGAGCAATCCCAGTTAACCACACCCTTTTCATCTGGCTTTTTAGAGACATATTTTGTTCCGCTACCCATAAGTGACCTTCATCTTTGGTTCTGCCTCGCCCTGGCAAATTATCAATCCGCTTGTTTTATGTTCGTTTCCTTTAGATTAGGTCGATTCACAAAGACACTGATAGTAGTTCTCAGCAATGAAAACACCTTCAGATGTAACATTTTTTTTACAGCCAGGAATCCCAACCAAAAAGCATCCCCCTATCAGTTCCAACGCCTTTTGCGGTTAAAAACGCTCAATAAACAAACAGCTTAGCCCGAAATTTATGTACAACATAAAAGACACCCTACGCATTATTCTGTTCTGCCGCGAAGTTGCCTTGTAACTATGAGTGCGCCAGAGTTAAGTCCTTGAGCTAACATTTTATTAACAGGTCAGTTTGGAATGACTGTGATAGAGAGGGATATGCAATGCGGCAATGGTTTCAATTTCCTATCACCGAGGGAGAGGCTTCACGGCAGGCTCACTGTGACATACCTAAAGGTACGTTCGAGCGCGAGTGCGGTAGGGAAGGATTTTTTGGCCCAGCAAGCCACATGTATCATCGCCACCCGCCAACGGGTTGGATAGACTGGGACGGCCCACTCCGCCCTAGGGCAATAGACACCAACCATATTCCCTCTGACGGTTTATCACCTTGGGATGCATCGCTGATTCTATTCAACAATAACCTCAAACTGCGGGTTTGGCATTGTGAACGCGCCATGGATGTCCTCGCCCGCAATGGTGACGGTGATGAAGTCTTATTCATCCATCATGGAAGCGGCGACCTGTTTTGCGATTACGGCCATATGACCTTCCGGGATGGTGACTATATTGTACTGCCGAGGGCAACAAGTTGGCGTATTGAGCCGAATGAGCCCGTTACTATGCTGCTTATTGAGGCATCAAATAGCGGCTATCAAATGGCCGAGCGCGGCATAGTCGGCCAGCATGCGGTTTATGATCCGGCGGTATTGGAATATGCCAGAATCAACGATACCTTCCTCCAACAACAAAGTGATGATCAGCAATGGCAGGTTCAACTCAAAGCCCGCAACCAGCTCAATACCATTACCTACCCTTACAACCCGCTTGATGCCCAAGGGTGGAAAGGTAACCTAACCGCATTCAAGCTCAACTGGCGAGATATCCGGCCGTTGATGAGCCACCGTTACCACCTTCCCCCTTCGGCACATACCACCTTTGTTGCCGATGGCTTTGTGATTTGCACTTTCGTGCCACGGCCAATTGAAAGTGATCCAAATGCTCTGAAGGTACCTTTCTATCATAACAACGATGATTACGACGAGGTGCTGTTCTACCACCGGGGTAATTTCTTTAGTCGGGACAATATTGAAGCCGGCATGATCACCCATCACCCTTGCGGTTTCTCCCACGGCCCCCATCCGAAAGCACTTGCTGCCAGCATGACCTCACCGAAAAAAGAAACCGATGAGGTTGCAGTCATGATTGATGCCCGCTGGCCACTTGAAGTCGCTCCCTTACCCGAGGGGGCAGAAAACAAAGACTATGTTTTTTCTTGGCAGGGTCATACCGCTGAATAGCCAACTAGACAGAGAAAAAGGAGACGATCGTGAAACTTGCATCACTTAACCATGGTCGAGACGGCCAACTCATTGTAGTTTCCCGTGACCTACAAACAGCCGTTCATGCCCACGATATCGCCCCGACATTGCAGTTTGCCCTTGATAACTGGCAAGAAGTAGAAGCGGACCTGCAGCATTTATACCGCAACCTCAATGATAACGTTGCCCAGCATAGTTTTCCGTTTAACCCAACATTATGCAGCTCCCCATTACCACGTGCCTATCAATGGGCGGATGGCAGTGCATACGTTAACCACGTCGAGTTAGTACGCAAGGGCAGAGGAGCAGAAATGCCCGATAGCTTCTGGACCGATCCCTTGATGTATCAGGGTATGTCGGATGGTTTCTTAGCCCCTACTGACAATATTCGCGTCGCTGATGAGCAATGGGGGATCGACTTTGAAGGTGAAATAGCCATCATCACCGACGATATTGATATGGGGACCCGTACCGAAGAGGTCCATGGCCACATCAAACTTCTGATGCTGGTCAATGATGTTTCGCTTCGTAATCTTATCCCAAGTGAACTGGCCAAAGGCTTCGGTTTTTTCCAATCTAAACCCTCTTCCGCATTCTCGCCTGTTGCGGTCACGCCTGACGAACTGGGCGACAGTTGGCATGATTACAAGCTCCATCACCGCCTCACAGTCCACCTCAATGGAGAGTTATTCGGACAGCCCCATGCCGGCACAGACATGACGTTTAATTTTGCCGAGCTTGTCCAACATGTGGCAAAGAGCCGAGCCATTTGCGCGGGTACCATCATCGGTTCAGGAACCGTCTCCAATATTGACCGCAGCAGCGGGTCTTGCTGTTTAGCAGAGCGGCGGATGCTGGAAACCTTGGAATACGGTCACCCAGAAACCCCTTTCATGAAATTTGGCGATACGGTCAAGATTGAAATGTTCGATGGTAACGGTCGTTCCATTTTCGGGGCCATTGAACAAACGGTGGTCCAGTATGCGCATCAATACCACGATGAGGATTTAAATCACCATAACCCGCATCACCCATAATAATTAGAAGGAAAATACACCGTGAAACTGTATGATTATTATCGCTCATCGGCGTCGTACCGGGTGCGAATTGCGCTGAATATAAAAGGACTGGACTACGAGCAGGTGGCTATTTCACTGCTAGACAGAGAGCAAAACAGTACCGCCTACTCTTCGCTAAACCCCAACCAACTCGTGCCTGGTTTTTCGCGTGATCATACACAAACAGCAGGTACTCCTTCAGAAGATGATACCGCGGTCTTAGGCCAGTCTTTGGCAATTATTGAATACCTTGATGAGACCTATCCAGAGCCCGCGTTACTGCCGAGTAATCCTTGGCATAAGGCACAGTGTCGAGAAATTGCCCTCATCGTTGCTTGCGATATTCACCCCCTGAACAATCTAAGGGTACTCAACTATTTAAATAGTGATTTTGGGGTCAACCAAAACGAGAAAATGATTTGGTATCACCATTGGCTCAAGCAAGGTTTCCAAAGCCTGGAAAACCTATCTAATCGGTATCGCACCCCGTTCACCTGTACAGATACCCCATCCCTCGCCGACCTCTGTTTGATACCGCAACTGTACAACGCTAAACGATTTGGCTTTGAAACCAGTCCCTACCCAAGGCTGCTTGACATCGAGCAACGCTGTTTAGCCCTAACCGCCTTTCAAAAAGCCCACCCGGATAACCAATAAAGAAATACTCAATCAAGGAGAAAATGATGACAAACCCGAACTCTTCTAACATTGGTTATCCCGCAGAGAATCAACCCCAGTTGCTGTGGATGCCGGAGAAAGATCGGATTCACGACAGTAAGCTGTATCAACTAATGGTTGAGCTGAGTGAAAAAAAGAACACCCTGTACCATGACTACAATCAGCTACATCATTGGAGTGTCAACCATAGTGAGGAGTTCTGGAGTATGGTGTGGGACTTCTGCCAAGTCGAAGGAGCCAAAAAGCCCCCTGTTACATTTTGCCCGCCTGACAGCACTACGCCAGCGAAAGATACCCAGTGGTTCCCGCACGCAAAGCTCAACTATGCCGAAAACCTACTCCGTAACTGGCGTACTCACGCCGCGGCGGATGCCATCATATTCCATTGCGAAGGCGATCCTCAGCAACGTCAACACATTAGTTGGCAGCAGCTGTATAGACAAACCTCTCAGGTCGCGAGCTTTCTCCATCAGATCGGGATCAAAAAAGGGGATGTTGTTGCGGGTTATTTACCGAATATCCCCCAAACGGTCGTGGCTATGCTGGCAACCGCTTCGTTAGGAGCGATTTGGACATCGACCTCACCGGATTTCGGTGCCGACAGTGTTATCGAACGCTTTGGACAGACCCAGCCTAAAGTGATGTTTTTTGCAGAGGGCTACCAGTACAACGGAAAAGCTCTTTCATACCGCGACAAAGTCGCAGCTGTCAGTCGCAATATTCCAGAACTCGCGCATTTAGTTGAAATCCCCGCAACACCTGAACGGATACCACAGGAGTCGGTCGCTATTCCTGATACCATAAACCACCACTACTGGAGCGATATACTCGATAGCACAGTACCCTGTGAGCTCGGTTTTACACCTGTCCCATTCAACCATCCGCTTTATATCCTGTATTCATCAGGCACAACCGGTAAGCCTAAATGCATTGTTCACAGCGTAGGCGGTACTTTACTCAATCACCTTAAAGAGCACCAACTACAAACGGATATTCGCACCGGTGACAAGATTTTCTACTTCACGACTTGCGGTTGGATGATGTGGAACTGGCTGGTGTCAGGGCTCGCCTCTGGCGCGACCTTAATTCTGTATGACGGCTCCCCTTTCTACCCCGACGGTAATGTTTTATGGCAACTGACCGAGCAAGAAAAAGTGACGTTATTCGGCACCTCAGCCAAATACCTCGAGGCTTTAGAAAAACAAGGCTACCGCCCCAAAGACAAGGCTAACCTGTCATCTCTGCGTACACTGTGTTCTACCGGCTCTGTGCTTGCACCAGAACAATTTGATTATGTCTATGACGCCATCCATAGTGATATCCAACTTGCCAGCATCTCTGGCGGCACCGATATTTGTGGCTGCTTTGCCCTAGGTAACCCGATTAGCCCCATCTACCGAGGTGAATGCCAAGGGCTCGCGTTAGGCATGGATGTTCAAGTATTTAATGAACAAGGCCAAGCCGTTCTCCAGCAACACGGGGAGCTCGTTTGTCTCAATAGCTTTCCCAACCAGCCGATTGGCTTCTGGAACGATCCAAACGATAGCAAATACCATAACGCCTATTGGAATACCTTCCCTGGGATTTGGCACCACGGCGACTATGTTAGCTTATCGAACACTGGCGGTATGGTGTTCTATGGCCGCTCCGATGCCGTGCTTAACCCCGGCGGCGTGAGAATTGGAACCGCTGAAATATACCGCCAAGTAAACCGCCTAGATGAAATCAAAGACTCATTGGTAATAGGCCAAAACAAAGGAGCTGATGTCCGTGTGGTCTTGTTTGTTCAATTAGCCAAAGGGGAACGACTCACAGACGAATTAAAAACCAACATCAAGCAGAAGATCCACGAACATTGCTCCCCCCGCCACGTCCCCGAGGTGATCCTGGCAGTAAAAGACGTACCCCGCACGAAATCAGGCAAACTAGTAGAACTGGCTGTTCGCAATATCGTCCATGATCAGCCTGTTAAAAATATTGGGGCGTTGGCGAACCCTGAATCGCTGGAAGAGTTTAGAGATAGGAAGGAGCTGAAGCTATAGTATGTCGCGTTAGAGGCTACCTATTCAAAAAATAGGTAACCTCCAGCCATAAATCATGACCGGGTGTGCGATTTGGGGTCATGGCCTACTTCGAACACCATTTTTGGCCTATTCCGTTCTTCAAACCTTAAAGGCTCCACTTCACGCAACGTTTGTTGGCACCGAGAAACCAACCGGTGATACATGGCAGTACCTCTTTGCTTCCATGCCAGTTCGTCATCGGTCACCTTGCGCTTAGCCTTAGCAGGACTACCTAGAATCATACTTCTAGCTTCAAACTGACTATGGGCCTTAATGAAGCTATGAGCACCGACAATCGACTCTTTACCTATAACCGCAAGATCCATCACCACGGCATTCATTCCAATTAAGCAGTTTTCTTCGATGGTACAACCATGGATCACCGCCCCATGGCCGATATGGCTATACACACCCAACACGGTTTCACGGTTTGGGAAACCATGAATAACACAACCGTCTTGAATATTACTGCCATCTTGGATGACGATTCGCCCCATATCACCCCGAATAGCGGCTTGAGGGCCAACATAAACTTGCTGGCCGATAATGACATCACCAATAATGTCTGCACTCGGATGAACAAAACTTTCAGGGTGAATAACGGGGGTTATTCCATCAAGCTGGTAAATAGGCATTTTGATTCCTTTCAATGAATACCAATCAGCATCCGAGTGATTGGTAATTACTGGGGTTGTAAGCCACCAAATCGAGCATAATAGTCAGACGCTGGCAGCGGCAATGGGCCAGCGACCGTTTCGCCATGTTCAGAGACATAGTTCCGACCTTGCAAGTGAATCTTTTTATAAATGTTCATTGCTAAGCTCTGAGCGATACCACCCGCCCAGTTGTCTGGTAGTAGCTCTGCAGGCAGCAATGGATCACGTATAATGATCCGGCGATAGAAATGTACCAAAAGCAGCCTTAATTTAAAGCAAACCTCAGGGCTCACCTCATCGATATTTAGGTCTTTAAGCTCTTGCCACACAGGGTTAAACATGTCACAAAACGCCATATAATCGTCATTAAGGCGGGATAAATCCCAAGCTTTACGCACTAAGTCTTGTTCACTTGCCTTCGTTGTTGAATATAGGGACGTTTGAGTAAAAATATGCGAGTCAGGAAAGTGCTTAGCAATCTTATCTATATCAACATGATTCAACTGATTCTGATCGGCTTGAATATAAATTCCCTTATCCAAAATACCAAATCCAAACCGAGCTAAATATTTACCATGTTGCTTCGAGTCATTTAACGTAGTTGAGGAAATGTGAATAATATTCCATTTCCCGTCCCAACCTAATTTTTCGACACTATATATTTTTTTGTTTGCCGCACGTATTTCATCAAAACGCTCCGGTGTCATGAAGTAATAGCTTTTTCTACCCACCTTTTTGACATCAAGCCATCCATCCTGCTTTAGCCTAAATACAGAAGAACGGACAAAGCGCTGATTAAAACCTAATGATTCCATAAAGTTAATCAAGCTTCCCATCCATATCCCCCCGCCGCTATGACAAAGGTAATCACCCAGGAAAGTGACGACTAACGACGTACCACTTATCGATTGGTGCTCAGTTGAAGAGGTGAAAAAAGCATCAAATTTACTATCCAAAACTAACCTCGATGAATCCTTACATCTGTATTACAAGCATCATAACAATACCGTTCTATTTTTCACAGTAATTACAGCCTCCGAGATAAAACCAAACTACTTGGATATGCTGAAGTTCAATTTCTTTAATATATATAACCGAGTGGTACTATTTGCTGCTTTATCCCTTGATATAGCAGCAAATAGCCATATTTAAGCTTGCCTTAAATCGAGAACACGCTGTGCTTTACCTTCTGAACGAGGAATAATTCCACTCGGCAAAATATCGATTTTGGTTGAAATACCCACCATGGTTTTAATTCGGTGCTTCAGTTTACTTTCAACCTTATCATAACAAGATGTGTTGGCTGCTTCTTTCAACTCGACCTTCACCGTCAGGGTATCAAGATTACCCTTTTTCACGACTTCCAGTTGATAGTGCGGGCTCAGTTCATCCACCTCTAAAATCTGTTCTTCAATTTGTGATGGGAAAACATTTACCCCTCGGATAATCAGCATATCGTCGCTACGGCCGGTAATTTTATCCATACGACGCATTGTTCTGGCAGTGCCCGGCAACAATCGGGTTAAATCACGAGTACGATAACGAATAACAGGCATGGCTTCTTTGGTCAGTGAGGTAAACACCAACTCGCCATGCTCCCCATCAGGCATCACCGAACCTGTTGCAGGGTCAATGATCTCTGGGAAGAAATGATCCTCCCAAATCGTCGGGCCATCCGCGGTTTCGGCACATTCCATCGCAACGCCTGGCCCCATCACTTCCGACAAGCCGTAAATATCTAGCGCTTTAATCCCCAGACGTTGCTCTATTTCTTCTCTCATCGAATCTGACCATGGCTCAGCACCAAAAATACCGATTTTTAATGAACATTTAGATGCATCACCACCGTGCTTTTTCTCTAGCTGGTCAAGCAAATTCAAACAGTATGACGGCGTCACCATAATAATGGTCGGCTGAAAGTCTTCAATTAGTTGGATTTGCTTTTCTGTTTGACCACCAGACATTGGTACTACCGTCGCACCCAACTTTTCTGCGCCATAATGGGCACCTAAACCACCAGTAAACAAACCATAACCGTAAGCCACATGGATCATATCTTCTGAACTACCACCCGCCGCACGAATGGAACGAGAAACAACCGTTGCCCAAGTATCAATGTCATTTTGGGTATAACCCACTACTGTTGGCTTGCCTGTTGTGCCAGAAGAGGCATGGACTCGTACGACATCTTTCATCGGTACAGCGAACGTGCCGAACGGGTAATTATCTCGTAAGTCTTGTTTAGTGGTGTAAGGAAACTTATTAATATCTTCCAAACACTTAAAATCCGACGGATGAACACCCGCTTCATCGAACTTCTTTTTATACATTGGAACATTGTTATAGGCGTGTTCGAGAGTCCACTTCATTCGTTTAAACTGTAGCGTGCGTAGTTCGTCTACCGAAGCGGTTTCTATCGCTTCTAGCTGATTAAAGTCGGTCATTCCTTCGCTTCCTTTTGGATGTTCTTCATTGTTTTCGCTGAAGTTACTTTATATATTTATAGTTATTATTTTGTTAACACTATGTAAATCATCAATACCTTATACGCGCTCGATGATCATGGCAATACCCTGACCCACTCCAACGCACATACAGCACAATGCATATTGGCCATTTCTTCGGTGAAGCTCGTTAGCAGCCGCCATCACAATACGTGCTCCACTCATGCCTAACGGGTGCCCCAACGCAATGGCTCCACCATTTGGATTTACATGCTCGGCATCATCAGCCACACCCAGTTCGCGTAACACTGCCAGCGCCTGTGCGGCAAATGCTTCGTTTAACTCGATTACATCCATATCGTTTATCGACAACCCTGCCATCTCTAATACTTTCTTGGCCGCAGGTGCCGGGCCTATACCCATCACAGCTGGCTCCACACCGACGGTTGCACAGGCGACGACTTTCGCTTTAGGCACCAAGCCATACTCAGCAACGGCTGCATCACCAGCGACTAACAAGGCTGCAGCCCCATCATTCACCCCCGACGCATTACCAGCAGTAACACTTCCTTGTTCGGCAAATGGCGCACGTAAGCTAGCCAGCTGCTCAAGCGTGGTCTGTGGCCTTGGGTGTTCATCCTCGCTTACCTCTGTTGCGGGTCCCTTGCGGTTAGGAATAGTCACCGGCACAATCTCTTCTGCCAACCTACCCGCCTGTTGAGCAGCAAAAGTGCGCTGCTGACTACGCACAGCATAGGCATCTTGATCTTCACGGCTGATGCCATAACGCGATGCGACATTTTCCGCCGTTTCTGGCATCGAGTCGGTACCAAATTCACTTTGCAATTGCTTGTTAATAAAGCGCCAACCTATGGTGGTGTCGTACATTTCAGCCCGACGGTCAAAAGCGCTCCCCGCCTTGCCCATCACAAACGGGGCACGTGACATCGACTCAACACCGCCTGCCACCATGAGTTGAGCATCGCCGGATTTGATGGTTCGCGCAGCCAATGCCAGTGCATCCATTCCCGAGCCACACAAACGGTTAACAGTGGTCCCCGAGACTTCTTGCGGCATACCCGCCAGCAGTACACCCATTCTTGCCACATTACGGTTGTCTTCACCGGCTTGGTTGGCACAACCCAAAATAACATCGTCTACTTTGCGCCAATCCAGATTGGGATGACGATCGACCAGCGCCTTCAATGGCACCGCAGCCAAATCGTCAGGACGTACAGATGAAAGTGCACCGCCGTAACGGCCAATTGGGGTTCTAACTGCATCGCAAATATACGCGTTACTCATCTTCCACCTCCAAGACGGGCATGCCCAAACGGTGCGCCTTACCACGAAATAGCGCGACTAACTTTCCTAGTTGATTGGTGATTTCGATATCGTAGGTTCCCGTGACTTTGCCTTGCGATTTCACATTGGCATTGGCCGTTAGCAAATCCCCTTCTTTGGCTGGACGGATATATTCGATGTTGCACCCTGCTGCGACCGCAGCTTGGTTCTCGCTGTTACAGGCGAATGCAAAAGCAGAATCGGCCAAACTAAAGATCATGCCACCGTGGCAGGTCGCAAAACCATTGAGCATATCGGAAGTGACCGTCATGCTAACCACAGCATGCCCCTTATCCATCAGCTCAATTTTCATGGCCAACTTATTCGAGCAGCCATCATCGCTATACATTTTCTCGGCGCAACGCCAAGCTAGTTGTTGTTGACTATCCATATCTCATTAATTCCCGTATGCCATTTGTCGTAACAGAGGTGATGGACGGTACCGTTCCTCACCATAGAAATGTGTTAATTGATCCAAGGTCTGTTCAAGGTGCTTCCATCCCAATTGGCGGCCCCACTCAATCGGACCTTGTGGGTAATTTACGCCGCTTTTCATCGCCATATCGATGTCTTCCAAACTCGCGCCACCTTTGTTGGCGAGATCGAGCCCTTCATTCACCAACATGCCAAGGGTTCGCCACATCACCATGCCAGAGTAATCCTTGGTCAGAATCACTTGCTTGCCCAACGACTGGATGAAAGCTATAACCGCCTCAGTCTGTTGCTGGGTGTTTTGCCATGCAGGTGCCAATGCAATAACAGGAGCTGTCAGGTAGTCGCTACAATAATCGAAAATCACCACGGGACGCTGAAATTGCGCGGCCAGCTGAGTTGCTGTATTGCCTCTGGTTGGCACCAGCAATACACCGTCAATTTCAAGTGCGGCACCTGCTAACTTCAAATTCGTGTGTTCTGTGGCGCTAGATGACTGAACAGGCTGGTGATTCAAGACCAACTGCTCAAATGACTTCTCTGGCTGCTGCCAATCACCAATTTGGTTAACTGAGCTAATTGCTTTTTCCACGCTTGGATGAAAGCTTGGCGATGCTGTCTCAGTACCCGCTTGGTACTGATAGAAACCCCGGCCTGTTTTACGGCCAAAAAAACCTGCGTCCACCAACTCCTTTTGGATAAGCGAAGGCTGATAGCGCCTGTCGTGGTAACACGCATCAAAAACACTTTTGGTGACAGCGTAATTCACATCATGGCCAATCAAATCCATTAACTCGAACGGCCCCATATTAAAGCCACCGGCATGGCGCATCAGATAATCGATTTCATCAACCGATGCGACCTGCTCTTCCAAGGCGCGTAGCCCCTCCGCATAAAATGGCCTTGCTACGCGGTTTACAATAAAGCCAGGTAACGAACGGGCTAGAACCGCATCCTTACCACATGTACGTGCCCAATCGAGAGAAATTTGCGCTACGTCATCGCTGGTCGCCACGCCCTTGATCACTTCCACCAACTTCATAACCGGTGCCGGATTGAAAAAATGGATACCCACCATGCGCTCTGGTTTTTCAAGCGCACTGGCAATTGCCGTGATGGATATCGATGACGTATTGCTCGCCAAGATAGTGTCGGCACCACAGATATTCTCAAGATCACGAAAGACTGATTGCTTCACTTCCAGGTTTTCGACAATCGCTTCGATAACTAGCCCTGCACCTGCCACCTCATTAAGTTGAGCTGAGCACTCAATTCGTGCCAACGTCGCATCAGCTTCACTTTGGGTTATCCGCCCTTTATCGACCCGACGCGATAACCCCTTCTCGATTTGCGCTTTGGCTTGCTGGGCTTTACCTGCCAACAAATCAAACAAGCACACTTGATAGCCAGACTGGGCGGCAACTTGCGCAATGCCCGCCCCCATGGCCCCAGCACCAATAACCGCCACTTTTTCGATAGAAAAATGCCCCACGATTATTTCCCCTTAAACTCAGGTTGGCGCTTATCAAAAAATGCAGCGACACCTTCTCGATAATCTTCAGTGCGTCCCGCTAACCGTTGCAAGTCACGCTCTAAATTAAGCTGTTCACCCAATGTGTTATTGGTACTGCTATTGATCGCTTGCTTGATATAACCCAGTCCAACCGTTGGCTGAGTCGCTAAACGCTGGGCAAGTTCCATTGCTGTTGGCATCAAACTATCGTCATCAACACATTGCCAAATCATGCCCCACTGCTGGGCCTGCTCTGCGGGTAGCTTTTCACCAAGTAGCGCCAAACCTTTTGCTCGGGCCGTACCCACAAGGCGAGGTAAAGTCCATGTACCGCCGGAATCAGGCACCAAGCCCAACTTACAAAAAGCTTGAATAAAGCTGGCTGACTTACCGGCAATCACAAGATCACACGCCAAGGCCAAATTCGCACCGGCACCCGCTGCAACACCATTAACCGCAGCAATAATGGGTTTGTTGATTTGAGTGATTTTATTAATGAGAGGGTTATAAAAACGCTCAATACTTTCCCCTAAATCAGGCATTGATTGATCAGCGCTTATATTTCGATCATTTAAATCTTGTCCAGCACAAAACGCTCTACCCGCGCCAGTAATCACCAAGGCGCGAACTGACTCGTCTTTTTCTGCTTGTTTTAAATATCCCATTAATGCTTGATGCATTTGTGGATTGAAACTATTTAATTGAACCGGTCGATTTAAGGTGAGCAAAGCCACTCCAGCCTCAACGGAGTAATGAATACTGTCTTCCATTTTTATTTTCCTTGGTAGTTTGGCGAGCGCTTGTTAAAAAAGGCGTCAATCCCTTCTTGTCTATCCTGACTAGCAGCAAGCAAACTAAATAACTGGCGTTCTTGCTTTAAACCTTGCTCCAACGTGGTGTTTGGTACTTGCTGCAAGGCTTGCTTTGCAGCCCTGACCGCTAAAGGCGCACGTTGAGCAATCTTGCTGGCAATTTGCTGGCATCGCTCTAGCGTTAATGCATCAACAACGATTTCGCTAACCAAGCCGGCTTGCTGGGCGCGTGATGCCGGAATAGATTCGCCGGTTAACACCATTTGATTGGCCAGTGATTTACCGACAGTACGGCTCAAACGTTGTGTTCCCCCGGCCCCTGGCATCAAACCAAGGGTGATCTCAGGGAGTCCAAATACGGTTTTCTCGCCGGCAACAACCACGTCGCACAATAAAACCAATTCCAACCCGGCACCGAGCGCATACCCATTGACGGCAGCTAACAAGGGTTTATGACATTCGCTCAAGCGTTGCCACAAACGAGGTCTAACATTCAACCAAGTATCGATCGCCCTTTGGCTTGCGAGTTCATTAAGGTCGGCGCCAGCAGCAAAGCACCGGTCCCCACCCGTAATCACTACCGCGCCTATATCCGACTCGCCTTCGGCCCAATCCAGCACATTTGCCAACTCTTCCAAACAATCATTGGTGAGTGCATTTCGTTTTTGGTAATGAGTAAAGCGAACCGTTAAAACACCCTGTTGTTGGCTACAATCAAGATAAGTTAAATCCATTTCTACCATCATAACGCGTGACCTTATACATCAAAGTCGATAGAGACTTCGTCAGACGTTGGTACCGCCTGGCAACTGAGCACATAACCTTTATCAATCTGATCTTGCTCAAGGCTATAATTCACCGCCATTTCCACCTCGCCCGACTTCACTTTACAAATACACGTCGCACATACGCCCCCTTTACAGGCATAAGGGAGATCAGCCCCCTGACGCAGTGCTGCATCCAGCAAGCTGTCGTCTTCAGCGGTCATTTCCAAGTCCATCACTCGGCCATCTCGCTTAAGCTTGACGCGGCTAAATGCGGCTTTATTTTCAACTGTCGGACGGGACGTTACGCCACTATTAAAGCGCTCTACATGGAATTTTCGCTCGTCCATGCCACCTTCACTCAAAGCAATATATGACGCTTCAAGCATTTCTTCAGGGCCGCACATATAACAAGCATCAAACTGGTTCCAATCAAATAACGACTGGCCTAATTGGCGAAGTTTTTCAGGATCAAGGCGGCCATTTAATAGCTCAGCCTCGTTGCTTTCACGGGAGAACAAATAAACAATCTGTAATCTTTCAGGAAAGCAGTTTTTAAAATCCGCTAATTGCTCCCTGAACATGGTGGAGTTCAGGTTTTTATTTCCGTAAAGCAAAGTAAACTGGCTATTGGCTTCTTCCTCCAAAGCCGACTTCAGCATGGAGATAATTGGCGTAATTCCCGAACCGACTGCAATACCTAGGTAATGCTTACTTGCTTGAGGTTCAGTAACAAAGCCAAATTTTCCCTGAGGTGGCATGACATCAATGGTGTCGCCAACGTTAAGTTCATTATTGGCATAGTTTGAAAAGCGCCCATCTGGAATAGCCTTTATGCCAACTTTTAATTGCGACTCATTGGTCGACGAACAAATGGAATAACAGCGGCGCAACTCTTCACCTGCCACATCGGCTTTTAGCGTTAAATACTGCCCAGGGTGAAAAGTAAATTGCTCCTCTAAATCTTCAGGTACTGAGAACGTCATTACCACGGCGTTATCAGTTTCTCGCTCTAGCTTGTTTATCGTTAACGAATAAAAATCTGTCATGGTACGTTCTCGTTTAAATACACTTGAAATAATCAAAGGGCTCATAACATTGACGGCATTGGAAATGCGCCTTGCAGGCTGTTGAGCCGAATTCACTGACCAATTTGGTGTCTTTACTTTGGCAATGCGGGCAAATCACCTCATCGGGTAATGGCTGGCTAAAACATGCTTGCCCTTGCGGTGGTGCAATTCCATAATCAGCCAATTTTCTTCGGCTCGCTTCCGACATCCAATCCGTTGTCCAAGCCGGATCAAGACAAACCTCAACCTTTACTGGGGTGTACCCAGCCTTATTCATACACTCGGTAATGTCGCTAATTAGCATGTCAGTCGCCGGGCAACCCGAATAGGTTGGCGTAAACGTCACGACCCATTGCTGCCCCTCAAAACGAACTTCACGCAACATACCTAACTCGGCAATGGTCACCACCGGTATTTCAGGGTCTGGGATACTTGATAACAACTGCCAAACAGCTGATTGAGCCGGGTGTGATAAGCCCGCTATGGTTTGAACATGGGTTTGAACAAGCATGCTGCCTCCTTACCACTGGCAGTTTGGGTAAACCCGCTGCATGTACTGCATCTCAGCCAAAATGTAACCAAGGTGCTCGCTATGTTGCCCCTGTTTGCCACCTTGTCGACTGAAGTCCAAATCCGGCACAACCAAGTTGGCTTCAGCCAATACCTCAGAAACTTGCTGCAACCACTTAGCTTTCAATTCACTCACATCGACCGCAATACCAGAACTGACCAATACGCTTTCTTGTATCGACGGTGTAAACATTTCTTCTGTAAAGCGCCACAGCTCGGCCAAAGCAGACTGTATTTTTTGATTGCTAGTATCAGTGCCGTCACCTAGGCGGATCATCCATCCCCGGCTAAAACGTAAGTGGTACGCCGCTTCCTTAATCGACTTTTTGGCAATTGCCGCAAATTGTGGGTTTGTACTCTTTTGCAGCTCGGCCAAAAACAAATTGTGGAAAACATCAAACAAGAACTGGCGAGCTAAGGTGATATCAAACCCTTCATTGGGCTGTTCAACCATTAGCAAATTTAAATAGCCAGATTGATCGCGGAAATAAGCAAAGTCATCTTCGCCTCTGCCCGATCCCTCAAGTTCGGCAGCGTACTGGTAGAAATTGCGAGCCTCACCCAATAGGTCGAGCCCAATATTGGCCAGTGCCATATCAATTTCCAGCTCGGGGGCCACACCACACCATTCAGACAAACGATGGGATAAAATCAGGCTGGTATCGGCAAGTTGAAGCGCATATTGCAGTTCAGGATTATCTTTAACCATTTATTTCCCCTTCTACATATGCTTGATGTCGGCCGGAATAGTGTAAAAGCTGGCGTGGCGATACACTTTATCTTCTGAAGGTTCAAAAAAAGGTCCCTTCTCGCTAGGTTGCGAAGCGGTGATCTGCGAAGATTTCACTACCCAAATCGAACAACCTTCGTTTCGACGGGTGTAAAGATCCCTAGCACCCTCGAGCGCCATCTGGTCATCTGCTGCGCGTAAACTGCCAACATGCTTGTGGTCAAGGCCCTGCTTACTTTGAACAAACACTTCGTACAACGGCCAACTTACTGAACTCATCATTCTCTCCTTGCTTATGCGACTTGTTTTTGTTGTTTGTTGCTATGTGCGATAGCAGCCTCACGAACCCAGGCTCCCTCATCCCAAGCACGTTGCTTGGCCTGAATGCGTTCATGGTTACAGATGCCGTTGCCATGGATAACCTGCATGAACTCTTCCCAATCAATCTCACCGTGATCGTAGTGACCGCGCGCTTCATTCCATTTCAAGTCAGGGTCAGGAATTGTCATACCCAAGGCTTCAACTTGGTGTACCGTGTTATCAATAAACTTTTGGCGTAGTTCATCATTACTTAGGCGCTTGATTTTCCAAGCCATGCTCTGAGCTGAGTTCGGAGATTCACTATCATTGGGACCAAACATCATTAACGATGGCCACCACCAACGATTAATCGCATCCTGCAACATCGCACGCTGCTCTTTGCTGCCATTCGCCAATGCTGTTACCGCCTCATAGCCTTGACGCTGGTGAAAACTCTCTTCCTTACAAATACGCACCATGGCACGGGCATAAGGGCCATATGACGTTCGGCATAATGCCACCTGGTTAACAATGGCTGCACCGTCGACAAGCCACCCCACTACGCCAATATCCGCCCAGTTCAGCGTTGGGTAATTAAAGATCGATGAATACTTCATCTGGCCTTTCAGCAGCTTCTGATACAAGTCATCACGATCCCCGCCAAGGGTCTCCGCTGCGCTGTACAGGTACATGCCATGTCCGGCTTCGTCCTGTATTTTTGCCAGTAGTACCGCTTTACGACGAAGCGATGGCGCTCGGGTTAACCAGTTTGCTTCTGGCAACATGCCTACGATTTCAGAGTGGGCATGCTGACCAATCTGGCGGATCAATGTTTTTCGGTAGTGCTCTGGCATCCAGTCTTTCGGCTCGATGGCAATCTCATTTTCTAGTTTGTGCTCGAAGCAAACATTCTCAGAAGACATTCCCTGACCTCACATTGTGATACGTTATTTTTCATAATGTAATTTTACTGTATCACTTGGTGGGCATTTAACAACCCTTAACACCAAATTAATTAACATTTAATTTACAATCGTTGATTTCATTGAAGTTTTTTGGATTAACGGATCGTAAAGAAAGAAATAGTCGTGAGAGGAATTAAATATGAATGAGAAGAACGAGAATAAGCCGGCTAACAAGTGTTGTTAGCCAGCTTAACTTAATAATAAGCATGAATATTAAGCGCAAGTAAAATAACGCTTAGATGTTATATTTATTATTTAATATCCATTTTAAAGAATGGATCTAAGCGTTTTTAAGCCTTCAGGTCACCTTCTTTACGCGCAACCAGCGTCAAGATTGTATACAGCGCCACGGGATTACCCTCTTGGTTTGTCACCTCAACGTCCCAAGCAACAACCCCTTGCGGTGTTTCCTCTATATTTCGCTGACGCTTCTTCACTTTCTTCTGGCATGTCAGCTTCACTTGAATCGTATCGCCGATAGCAACAGGCTCAATAAAACGAAGGCTTTCCATACCATAGTTAGCTAGCACTGGTCCCGGTGCCGCTTCGACAAACAGGCCTGCCGCAGCTGAAATAACAAAATAACCATGGGCAACACGCTGACCGAACATCGATTCTTTTGCAGCAATCTCATCCATATGAGCATAGAAGTGATCGCCGCTGAGGCAGGCAAAATTAACAATATCTGCTTCAGTGATCGTCCTTCTCGCCGTTGTCAGGCTTTCACCAATGGCAATATCTTCAAAGTGCTTCTTAAATGGGTGCACCAGATCTTCGGTTGTTTCTGCCCCTCTCACCCATTCCTTACCCACGGCTGCAAGCATCGTTGGTGAGCCCTGTACGGCTGTACGTTGCATGTAATGCTTAATTCCGCGCAGCCCTCCCATCTCCTCACCACCACCAGCTCGGCCAGGGCCGCCATGAACAAGCATCGGCAGAGGTGAACCATGGCCTGTTGATTCCTTGGCAGACTCGTTGTTCAGAATATGCAGGCGACCATGGGCATGACCAATACGCGCAACCATTTCAGCAGCAAATGCCGTTGACGCTGTTACCACACTGCCAACTAGGCTGCCTTGTCCTAACTGGGATAGGGTCACTGCTTCGTCTCGGTTGCCATAGGGCATTAAGGTACAAACAGGGCCAAAAGCTTCAATATCGTGAACCGGTGTTGCCGTTAAAGGCTCATCACAAACTAGCAATGTCGGAGGGTAATACGCCCCCTCCTCATTGCCATTTGGGCTGAAGCCCGATAGTTCACCGCCAGTCACCACTCGGCAGTAGTTGGATAGCGAGGTTACTTTTTCTTGTACATCATCGCGTTGTGAGCGGCTAATCAATGCGCCCATCTTAACGCCTTCTAGGCTTGGGTCTCCCACTACTACTTTGGCAAGTCTGGCACTAATCGCTTGGCTAACCGCTTCAAGTAAATGGCTTGGCACCATGGCACGGCGGATTGCAGTACATTTCTGCCCCGCTTTTACAGTCATCTCGCGGCATACTTCTTTGACAAATAAGTCAAACTCTGGGGATTCAGGGGTAACATCATCCCCTAAGATCGCACAGTTCACCGAGTCGGCTTCCATCGTGAATGGTACAGACTTAGCAATCAAATTTGGTGTGGCGCGGAGCATTTGACCCGTTTGAGCGGAGCCGGTAAACGTCACGACATCTTGATAATCTACACGGTCTAACAAATCACCCACGGAGCCACACACAACTTGAATGGCGCCCTCTGGAACCAAGCCACTTTCAACAATCACCTTCACCATTGCTTGGGTCAAATACGCCGATTCAGAAGCAGGTTTGATGATGGCAGCCATTCCCCCTAGCCAAGTTGGAGCTAGTTTTTCCAGCATCCCCCAGCAAGGGAAGTTATACGCATTGATGTGGATGGCAACACCCGGTTTCGAGGTTAAAATATGGCGGGCAGCAAACGTACCTTCTTTAGATAGTGGAATAAGATCATCTTCAGGCCATACTGTCTCATTGGGTAACTCACGGTTGGCAAGGCTTGCATAGTTAAAGAAAGTTGCAGCGCCACCTTCAATGTCCACCCATGAATCGACCCGAGTTGCACCGGTATGAGCCGATAGCGAGTAAAACAATTCTTTGTTGGCAAGCAGCAGCTTCGCCACCTCTTTGAGCATATTGCCACGCTCAAGGAACGTCATTTGAGATAATGCCTTACTTCCCTTGTCTCGGCCAAAAGCCAGCATCGCCTGATTATCAATGCCTGTGCTATCTAACCGGTATAGCGCTGCGTTGGTCAATGCACTGGATACAATCCTCGGTTTGCCATTTCCATAGTGCCACTTCCCCATTATATAACTGTGCAACTGTTCCATCGTTTCATCCTTTTTGAAATTACTGGCTAGTGAGCAAATAGCGCAGATCCCTACCTACTCCATATATGATTTCACTCTCTAATAACTTGTCTCCCGATCACAAATGTAACATCCCGACAACATTTAACAAATAAAAATGACTCATTTTCTTTGTTAAATGAAAATTTGTGTGTCATGTTTATTTTTAACCAAAACCCAAACATGGCAAAAAAGGAATACAGGATGCTGAAAAAAGTGATGATGAAGGGCATAGCAGGCGTAACTGCGAGCATGGTTTTAGCGAGCACGTCATGGGCTGCAGACTATGAATTGCGCATAGCGACTTGGTTAAGCCCAACGCACACCATGAACCAGGACGTTTTCCCTACTTGGGGCAAGTGGGTTGAAGAAGCCACTGAAGGCCGCGTCACTATCAAACTTGAATACGATGTTGGTCATCCGAAAAGTTTGGTGGATATGGTCGAAGATGGCGCGGTTGATGCCGCTTGGACATTCCACGGCTATTTACCTGGCCGTTTCCGCTTACCTCAAATGACAGAATTACCAGGTTTAGATGCCGGTGCTGAAGCAGTGTCTGTTGCCCACTGGCGTATCAACGATCAGTATTTCAAAAAATCAGGAGAATACGACGGTGTCGAAGTCGCAGGGCTATTTGTACATGGTCCGGGACAAATCCATCTGCGCTCACCTATCGACTCCATCAAAGAGCTTGAAGGCAAAAAAATTCGTGTTGGTGGTGGGATCTCCACCGAAATAGGCAAGCGCCTTGGAGTAACTGGCGTCAATGCGCCTGCAAACAAAGCCTATGAAATGCTATCTCAAGGGGTTGCCGACGGTCTATTCATGCAAATGGATATGATGAAAGTTGGACGTTTCAAAGATGTCGCTCCTTACACCATTAAACTACCCAATGGCCTATACCTTGGTTCATTTGGCATTTTCTTGAGCCCTGACTTCATGGCTAAGCTATCAGAAAAAGATCGTGAGGCTATCCGCAACGTGTCGGGCGAGCGTCTGTCTGCATTATCAGGTCGAACTTGGGCAAAAGCCGATGAGGTAGGCGAAGCCGATATCATTGCAAGCGGTAGCCAAATCACCGAAGCCTCTGCAGAAGATATTGCATACTTCAATGAGCTGATAGAAGGCATGGATCAAAAATGGATCAAAACAGCAAAGCGCCGTGGCGTTGATGCCGAGTCTGCACTTGAAGCATTCCGTAATGAAGCACGTAACTATCAACCTATCGAGCTATAAGGGCGTGAGACATGCGTGATTCAATCATTAAACTCGTTCAGTGCTGGGAATGGGGAGCCCAGCACTTCGACCGAGTACTCAAACTCTTTGCCGCCGTGATCTTATTTAGCTTGATGATCATTACGTGTATCGATGTATTGGGCCGCTATTTATTTTCCTCACCACTTATCGGTAGTGTCGAGCTCACCGAGTTATTAATGGGGAGCTTGATCTTTGCCACCCTCCCCTTAATTACTTGGCGTAAAGAACACATCAGCGTTGATCTAACTGATTCAATCATCCCGACCTCAATAAAAAAGGGACGGGATAGTATTTTCAATATTATGGTGGGTATCAGCCTTTTCACTATCGGTTTTAAAATCTGGGATTTGGCATCTCGCTCCCAACGCTATGATGAAGTTTCAGAGTATTTGGAAATACCGATTTATTACTTTACCTATTTTCTCGCGATCTCGTGTTGGCTTACGGCCATTACCTCGATTGTATTGGTAATTACCCAAGCATTTAATAAACAATACGATAATCAAGGATAGATTATGCTCATCACACTGATTGGTTTTGCAGTATTAATGTGTTTAATACTGCTGCGAATGCCTATTGCCTTCGCCATGGGGGTTGTTGGCTTCATTGGCTATGCCGCCCTCGGCGATTGGAACTTCAACGGTGCCCTATCGGTAAGTGCCAAGCGCTTAATCGATACATCTCAAGACTACGGGCTATCCGTTATTCCCATGTTCATTCTTATGGGTAACCTGATCACCAAAGCAGGTTTATCCCAAGAACTGTATCGCGCTTGCTATGCTTTTTTCGGCCATAAAAAAGGTGGTCTGGCGATGGCAACGGTTGCTGCTTGTGGTGGTTTTTCGGCAATATCTGGCTCTAGCCTCGCGACATCGGCAACCATGGCAAAAGTCGCCATGCCATCCATGCGGAAATACGGTTATTCTGACGGTTTGGCTGCAGCTTCTATCGCTGCAGGCGGGACCCTAGGTATTCTGATCCCCCCAAGCGTGATCTTGATTATCTACGGCGTACTTACCGAGCAAAGTATTCGCGACTTGTTCGCGGCGGGCTTCATCCCCGGTGTACTTGGCATCGTGTTATATATGCTGGCAACCCGTTATGTTGTATGGCGTAACCCAAAGGCAGGCCCATGCGGTGAACGCATGAGCAAAGAAGAAAAATGGCATGCGATTCGTTCAGTTTCTGCCATCCTTGGGCTATTTGTACTGGTAATGGGCGGTATTTATGCCGGTATATTCACCCCAACCGAAGCCGCTGGCGTAGGCGCGGGGGGTGCATTTGTTATCGCGTTATATCGTCGCTCGCTAACCCTACCTGTATTGCATGACATCCTGCTGGAAACAGCCAGAACCACCACTATGCTATTTGGTGTGATCATCGGCGCCCTGATCTACTCAAACTTTGTTAACCGTGCGGGGCTGCCTGCCGAACTCGTCAACCTAATCCAGTCTGTTGGTGCTGATCCTATCTTGGTCATGCTTGCCATTCTAGCCGTCTACATTCTGCTGGGTACGGTATTCGAAAGCCTTTCCATGCTGCTTCTAACTATTCCTGTTTTTTACCCATTGGTTCAAAGCATGGGGTTCGATCTAGTTTGGTTCGGCATTATCGTTGTAGTGGTCACTGAAATCAGCTTAATTACCCCGCCTGTCGGGCTGAATATCTTCGTTCTGAGCGGTGTCATTAAAGACATTAAAACCAGCACAATATTTAAAGGTGTCACCCCGTTCTGGTGTGCCGATATTATCCGTCTGGCGCTATTGCTGTTTATTCCGGCTTTGTCGCTGTGGTTACCCGGAATGTTATACAGCGCGTAAGCAACACAGAAAAATAAAACAATAAGCCTCACTCTAGTGAAACAAGGAATGATAATGTTTAAGAAAACTCTAGTGGCAATTTCTACCCTAATTGGCCTGAGTGCCATCAGTGGCTGCAGCACCATAACCGACACACAAGAAATCACTATCAAACGCGATAGTTATGGGACTCCCCATATCTATGCCGATACCACCTATGGTCTTTTTTATGGTTACGGCTACGCGATTGCCCAAGATAGACTATTCCAACTTGAAATGGCCAAGCGCAGTGCACAAGGTAATGTGGCTGCGGTGTTAGGGAAAGACTACCTGCCTTTAGATATCAAGGTACGCGAGCATTACAACCCGCATACCATTAAAGCAGCAATGGCCGAGCTATCGCCGGAGGACCACGATATCTTCAGGGGATACGCCAATGGTATCAATCAGTGGATCGCACAGATCAACCAATCCCCAGCCACACTGTTGCCAAAACAGTTTATTGATAACGACTTCACACCTTCAACCTGGAATGAATTCGATGTCGTTATGGTGTTTGTCGGCTCGATGATTAACCGATTCGGTGATTACAATACTGAGCTTGATAACCAGCAATTACTCGCTGCCTTGACCGATAAACATGGAACAACACTCGCCAAAGAAATCTTTGATACTGTTCTTCCCCACCAAAGCGACAGTGCCGTTGACACTATCCCTGCGGGAGAATGGAGTCCAGCAGAAAGAAAACAGCTTAAAACACAGCTTGTCGCCAAGCTAGAAAAGCAAGAATCACATCAAGATCTACTTCTGGCATCCAACACGATCCGATCTTATAACCAGCGCGAAGCTATTTCTCCAAACACTAATGGTCTTCAGGGAACCCTGAATTGGCGTGGCTTTAACGAAGCACCATTCAGTAATATTTTGGTGCTGGGTAAAGAGAAAACCAATGGTGCCAATGCCGTACTTATCAATGGCCCTCAATTTGGTTTCTACCGACCTGCCTATACCTATTCTGTTGGCCTTCATGGTGCTGGGTACGATGCAGTGGGTAACTCTCCAGCCGGCTACCCACTCGTTCAATTTGGTCATAACGGCAAGATTTCCTGGGGAAGTACATGGGGCGCCGGCGATAATGTTGACCTGTTTCAGCTTGAATTAAACCCAAGCAACGATGAAGAATATCGATATAAAGGGAAATTCATCCCCTTTGAAAAAGAGAGCCAGACCATAAAAGTTAAAGGTCAGCAAGATGAGGTGATTACGGTCTATCGCTCAGTCCACGGCCCGGTTATCAAGCACTCGACAGAAAATGGGATTGCCTATGCCAAAAAACGTGGCTGGGCAGGTAAAGAACTTTCAACCCTCCTTGCATGGAACAAGGTCTCTAAAGCTGAAAACCACCAGCAGTGGTCAAATTATGTCGCCGATAGTGCCATCAACGTTAACTGGTACTATGCCGATCAAGACGGCAATATCGCCTATGCCCTTGGTGGTCACTACCCCGTGCGCCACCCTGACTTTGACGGTCGGCTACCAACACCGGGAGACGGTAGCGGCGACTGGCTAGGCATTTACCCATTCAGCTCCAACCCGCAGGTACTCAACCCTGAAACGGGTTATATTGCCAACTGGAACAACCGCCCTGCGGCTGGCTTCCCGAACCCAGATCAATGGTGGTATAGCTGGAATACTGTCGACCGTAATGTCGAATTAACCAAACGTGTTGACGCACAAAACAGTTTCTCCTCGCAGCAAGCGTGGGACTTGATGATGGATGCCTCGGTCATCGACCCTAACGCTCGCCATTTCGTGCCTGGCTTAATTAAGCTTGCACAATCGAGTGATGACCCAGCGCATCAAGAAGCCGCTGATGTTCTAGCAAGTTGGGATTTCAGCAACACTGACAACAACCAAAATGGGAAATACGACCACCCAGCTTCAGCCCTGTTCCGAACATGGCTGAAAGAAGTCTTAGCAACGGCCTACTCACCGGTGATGCCTGAAAGTAAGTTGGCTTGGTTTACCAACCCCGGCTACGGCAATAAAGACAGGGTGTTAGCCAATAGCTATAACATTCAAACCAGTACTAAGGCACTTTCCGATATTCTGTCCAACCCAGAACTCTTTGGTGAGAGCGACAAACAGGAGATTAAGCTTACCGCCCTATCTAACGCCGTTTCTTCACTCACCGAGACTTACGGTGAAAATAGTGACAACTGGTTAGCCAATGTCGACATTCTTCGCTTCGACAACAAGAACTACATCGGTGTCCCACAAGCAGGCCAAAATGAAGTGTCTGATACCCCACTCGCCTTAAACCGCGGCACTGAAAATAACATGACAGTGTTTTACGCTGACGGTATCGAAGCCTATGAAGTCGCCGCACCGGGCCAATCTGGTTTCATTGCCCCGGACGGCACTCCATCCCCTCACTATGATGACCAATATGAGGACTTCATCAACTTCCGCCTCAAACCGGTTTACTTTGAGCGTGATGTACTAAAAGTAAATTCTGGTTCGAAAACGGTCTTAACCATCAACTAAAATCAAGGCCAGACCCCAAGGGTTCTGGCCTCTTCTTCGGTTTCACTGTAGGTACACCCAAAAGCAATTAATTCATATCACTTTGCAATAAAAAACTAACCGCTTTATCAAGTTCTTCCTTTGATGTTATGTTTCCTTTGTAAGATCTAATTCCATTCTTTGACGAAAGAATCATTATCGAAGCATCTATATATTGTAACAGATAAATGATATTCAAATTACCTCGTATCATTTGATCGACAGATTCATCATCCGAAGTCAGTAAGACTGATGCGATACTGCCATCCGTCATTCCTCTAGGATAAATAAGTTTTTCATGAAGTAACCTTATAGGCTGATCGTAAATATTAATTTTGTTTTTCAGATTTTTAGGTTCGTATTCTCCTGAAAAGCTAGTTACAAGGTAAAGCATAAAGTCATTATGTTTACTTCTATAAACTAGCTTATCAAAACAAACACTTTCAACGTCACAGGTAAATGCATTCATTAAAGGCTCAGAATAAACTTTGATAGATTCTTCAATACTGGCAGTAGACATAGCAGGTGTCATGCCAGCGAGACTTACAAATAATAGGTTGATTAACCCACGACACTTCATCACTATTCCAAAAATTAGATTAACATTTTAAACACTTTAGAGACCCTATTAATGATTCAACCACGGTGACGTAATACAGAACGTCTGCTGGTCGAAATCTATCTCCCCTTGAACGCCAATAGGGGTTACCAGCATAGGATGGGTATGGCAGCTGTCAAAACCATTTAAAATAGGAACAGCTTGCCCGTTTAGCACTTCCATCAATACATCCAGTGGTTGGCGACCTGTCCCCTTATCATCAAACAGTTCATGCTTTCCTAAAATAATGGCGGAAACCTTGTCGAATACACCGCAGAGCTTTAAGTGATTAAATGAGCGCTCTACCGTCTCTATTCCTAGCATACAATCTTCTACCAACAAGATATCGCCTTGCTTGATCTCTGGCATATAGGGGCTTCCCCATATCCCTGCCATTGTGTTTAGATTGCCCCCTACAATTCTCCCATGCACAACACCTGAGCCGATATACTGCCAATTATTAGATTGAACCGGTTTAGCTTCAGATTGGCTTTCCCATTCAATACGAATATCCGTCCAAGACTTTGGCATTAGATATTGATAAGGCAGGCTTTGCTTTTGGTATAGCCTTTCACATGCCTTTCCACAAAGAAGCGCCTCAAAGGAGGCAAACGTCTCATCGACTAGCGGGGGATATTCACCGAATGAGGCAACCAGTGCAGGGCCATAAAACGTTATCAAGCCTGTTTGGGCATAAATACCCAACAGCAAGGCAGTAACGTCCGAATAGCCAATAATAATTTTGGGATCTTTCTTTAACGCCGCATAGTCAATGTAAGGCAGTAGCGCATTACTGTTATTTCCGCCGATAGTTGAAATAATGCACCGAACTTCAGGATCGCGGATTAACGCATTGAGTTCATCAACCCTATCCAGAATATTGCCCGACCGGTAATAGTCTGACTGACCGGTCAATTCTCCCGCTTTCAGGTTAAACCCTTTTTGTTGTAAATACGCTTTTGCCCTTTCAAAACGCTTAGGAGCAAAACAGGTTGCCGGCGATGATGGCGAGAAAAAACCAATGGTATCGCCTTGTTTAAGCGGTGGAGGTAGTATAGCCATTATTGCCTCATTCATTATATTTGCTAAATTAATTAATACCATCAACAACTTAAACTAGGTAGTTCCATCGCTATTGTTTATCTAACAGTTAGATTTTCATCACAATCGAGTGTGAAAGGTACTTCTATAGCATTGAGTCTATAACATCGGCACAATGATTAGAGCACGAAACATAATAAGAAACTCAAAACAAATCCCACCCCATAAAACGAGACCTCGAACTTACTTTAGAAGTTAAACACCTAATATCTCAAACAAAAACACAAACATAGCTCACATTTACTTACAAACCATCTACAATCTTATTGAGCAACTCATTCGAACACTAATAATTGTTGGTGAGTAAACCCAACATTGAGAAAGGATACTCGATATGAATTATAAAACCCCATTACTGCTTGCTATAAGTGCAATGGCAATGAATGCCAATGCCAGTGAATGCGGGAAAGTCACCATTGCTGACATGAACTGGAGCTCTGCCAGCCTTATTGCCAATATTGACCGCTTTATTTTGGAACACGGCTTTGATTGTGATGCCGAGCTAATACCTGGCGATACCATGCCAACCGGTACATCCATGATTGAAAAAGGCCAGCCAGATGTCGCTCCTGAACTGTGGAGTAACAGTTTGAAAGATGCGTTAGATAAAGGTGTCGCAGAAAAACGTCTACGCTATGCCGGCAAATCACTGGTTGATGGCGGTGAGGAGGGATTCTGGGTACCGAAATACCTTGTGGATAAATATCCTGAGATGAAAACTATCGAAGGTGTTGAGAAACATGCCAAGCTATTTAAGCACCCAGAAGACCCTGATAAGTCTGCCTTCTACAGCTGTCCGGCGGGTTGGAACTGCCAAATCAGTGCAGGAAACCTGTTTAAGGCGATGAAGCTTGATGAATCTGGCTTCGTTATAGTCGACCCAGGATCGGCTGCAGGTTTGTCGGGCTCTATTGCTAAAGCCTATGAGCGCCAACAACCTTGGTTTGGTTATTACTGGGCACCCACTGCGGTCCTAGGTAAATACAACATGGTCAAAGTAGATTTCGGTAGCGGTATTGACGAAGAAGAGTTCGTTAAATGTACGACAAATGCTGAATGTGAATCACCTAAAACCACCATGTACCCGCCATCACCTGTCCATACCATTACCACTGAAAAGTTCGCAACCCGCTCACCTGAAGCCTATGAATACTTTACCAAGCGAGGCTTCACTAATGCCGACATGAACCAGATTCTGGCGTGGATGGAAGACAATCAGGCTGATGGTGAAGAAGCGATGTTCTACTTCCTTGAGGAATATCCGCAAATCTGGCAGCAATGGCTACCACAAGAGGTCGCAAAGAAAGTACAAAACGCGCTGTAAGTCACATCTAAAATTTAAGGTATAGGATTACCTTGTTGTACGCCAGAGCCCTTTGGGGCTCTGGTAAGAAAAGGAATTAAACATGTCTGAGTCTAATTGGCTTAGCGAATTCCCGGAAATGGATCGTTCAGATCTCCGGGCAATCCGCAAATCGCTCGATGGTGCCTATCGTGATTTCTCACGTGAATATGGTGATCTCATTGAGTCTTTCTTCGATCCCCTACTCTCTTTCTTGGTCTGGTTTGAAAAGCTGCTCATTTCGACCCCTTGGGTAATAGTGCTTGGCGTCTGCACTGCGCTAATTTATGCAGCGAGCCGCTCTTGGAAGCTATCGCTGGGCTGCTTTATCTCTCTCAGCTTGATTGGTTATTTCGGTATGTGGGAAGACACCATGCGTACCCTCAGCATCATTACTGTCTGTACTATGCTCGCCATTTTATTGGGGATTCCTATCGGCATCGCAATGGCGCGGTCGAACCGTGTGCAATCTGTAGTAACGCCATTACTTGATGTAATGCAGACTATGCCAGCCTTTGTATACCTCATACCCGTGGTGATGCTACTGGGTATAGGTAAAATACCGGGGCTCATCGCTGTAGTTATCTATGCTATACCTCCCGTGATCCGCCTAACTAACCTAGGGATCCGCCTTGTCGATAAAGAAGTGCTAGAAGCCGCAACGGCTTTCGGAGCAAACAAGAAACAACGCTTGCTGGGCGTACAGCTACCTTTGGCTATGCCAACAATCATGGCAGGCATCAACCAAACCATTATGATGGCGCTGTCCATGGTGGTGATTGCTTCCATGATTGGCGTAAAAGGACTGGGCCAACCTGTACTTAAGTCGATCACCAATCAATACTTTACACTGGGGTTGTTAAATGGCCTTGCTATTGTCGCCCTCGCTATCCTATTTGATCGTGCTTCACAGGCTTATGCCAAACGTACTCAGGCCCACTTAGGAGATCTCACACATGACTGAGCCATTAATTGAAGTTAACGGTCTGTATAAGATCTTCGGCCCCAAGCCCACCTCAGTGATAGACCGAGTCAACAGTGGGGAAAGTAAGGATAAAGTGCTCAGCGATACCGGCCATACTGTCGGCCTCAAAGACATCAACCTAAAGATCAATAAAGGGGAAATCTTTGTCATCATGGGCCTCTCGGGTTCGGGAAAGTCAACCTTGATCCGCCACTTCAACCGTTTGATTGACCCTACCCTGGGGCAGATCTTGGTTGAGGGTATCGATGTCATGAAGCTGTCTGTTGATGAACTTGTCTCCTTCCGCCGTCACAAAATGTCGATGGTATTCCAACGGTTTGGTCTGTTGCCTCACCGCACAGTGGTAGACAATGTCGGCTACGGCCTCGAAATCCAAGGGCTCGCAAAATCAGAACGAATGGCCAAAGCAAAGGAGTGGCTCGACGCCGTGGGTCTTAAGGGTTACGAAAACCAATACCCGGCTCAATTGTCCGGCGGACAGCAACAAAGGGTTGGCCTTGCACGGGCGCTCAGTACGAACGCAGAAATTCTGTTGATGGACGAAGCGTTTTCAGCCCTTGATCCGCTGATCCGCAGTGAAATGCAAGATCAGCTCATTGAACTGCAGGACAAACTTCACAAAACCATTATCTTCATCACCCACGATTTGGATGAAGCCTTACGGTTGGGCGATCGCATTGCGATCCTCAAAGACGGTGAGCTGGTTCAACAGGGCTCACCCGATCAAATCCTTCTCCATCCTGCCGATGAGTACGTTGAGGCGTTTGTAAAAGATGTCAATCGGGCTCGCGCATTGACCGTTGAAACCGTCATGCAGCCTCCTGCTTATCGGATCACCGCGAAAACGATTCAGGAAGCCTTGGCTGAGATGAAACGAATCAAGCAAGATTATGCCTACAATGTTACAGAAGAAGGTTACCAAGGCGTTGTCACCAAAGAAAGCTTACTTGATGCTGCTAAAACCGATGCTAGCCAAAACCTAGAGCAAGATATCTATGAGGAAGTGCCTGTTATTTCACCTGGCTCGGTAATCGAAGAAGTACTGCCTGACACCATGTCATGTGATTATTCTTTGCCCGTTGTTGACGAAGATGGCAACCTGCAGGGTGAGCTTGAACGTAGTGCCGTTGCGGAAATTTTCACTGATAGTAGCGAGGCTAAACCTTCATCAAAGGAAGCCCTAACCATCCAACCCGTGATGGATAAAGCGTCATGATAATAAATACCTCATAACACCAATCAGTGATATTCAGTTTGGTCTTACTAAAACCGCCCATATCAGCATATCGATATGGGCGGTTTCTTTATCTTTATTCTGGCTTAAAGAGCGTAGCGTTATGAAATTTCTTTCATCGCCGAAACAACCGATGGATCATTGAGCAGATTAAATAGCATGCTCTTTGCTGATGCTCGCTGGGCGTCAGATAATGCTTTCTTTGGGTTTTCTCGGCATAGTGTCAGTATGTTTTTGATGAACTTACTGTTAGTCCCAGATAGCTCATACACGAACCTAAGCGTGTCTAGCAGCTCTCCCTGAGGCAAGCTATACACTGCCATCTCACAGCTAAGGTTATCCATTGCAAGGAAGTTGTTCACTACCTCACGACGCTCTGCATTGAACTTCTCTTTCGCGATGTGGCCATCAATCAAAGCCTGTACTCTCTCAGCGATAGCTAAAGGCACTTCCATTGTTTTTGTTTCTTGAGTCATCATTGTTTCTCCTGCTCTAACTGGGGTTACCTACAGCCTCGATAATCGGGTAACAAAAGGCTAACTGCGTAACGACTGTAGGAACAATTTTTCATTTTGTATAGGTAAACGATTATAGGTCTGAGATAGTTATTAAGACGGACTCCAGCTCATCCCAAGGCATGAGTTGGCTGTCGATTACCTCAAGACGGCTTTCGAACCCTTCAAGGGTCACTTTATTGACCGAAACGACGCCGTTATTGACATTAAAGGCATGACAACCTTTGTTGGTGTTAATGACACCTTTCACACGCTCAGCCGTCAGATTGCAGAACATGGAAAACAGTTGGTCAAAATCGAAAGTGACCTCGGCGCCAAAAATCCAGCCACAGCTAAAGTAACCCTGGCCTTTGTTTTCCTTGCGGATATATTTCTGGTTTGGCGGCAGCTGGAACTGCGGTTCCATATCAGCATGTTCATGATGATGGGCTTCAATCGTAGACGCTTGGTCTTGCTCTGTTCGGTCAGTATCGAGTAAATCAATGGGAAACTCACCCTGCTTGACCATCAGGCTCGCCAGCTTCTTCGGCTGCTGCGTTGCCACCCAGTGCTCGAATATGCCGACATCCACCTCGTCACACTCGTCAAGTTTGTTTCCGATAACAATTTCTGCCACATCGAGTTGATCGTTGAAGTTCTGGTTTTCCGTATACTTTTTATTAGAGAGGTTACGAGGGTCAACCAAAGCAACAGTGGCTTTTAAATCGATATAATCTTTGAACTGATTGGACGTTAGCACCGAGATGATTTTATGAGGATGACCAAGTCCGGTTGGCTCTATCAACAGTCGGTCTGGATTCTGGCGTAATAACGCGGTGATCCCGACGGAGGTCGGTACGCCGGCTGTGCAGCACATACAGCCACCCGGTACTTCTTTGATCATCGCGCCAGAATCAGTAAGAATGGCACCATCAATACCGATTTCGCCAAATTCATTGACCAGAACAGCCCACTTTTCGTTGGCAGGCTTATTCTTGAGCAAGTTAAGGATTGTCGTGGTTTTTCCAACACCAAGAAATCCGGTGATGACATTCGTTGGTATGCGCATAATGAGTCATTTTTCCGTAAACATTGACGGGAAATTTACATGAAATATGCCCACGCCACAAATCATTGTGGTTCTATTGTGGCACTAAGGCTTTTGATTTATTTTAGTTTATTATCCAAGATTATAGCGTTGGGTGAAAAGTCACCCTTTTTGAGCGCTTGCCAACCATAAATTCTGTAAAACCAAGCCATTAATGGCATTTCCGCTCACAATTTGTTTACATAACGTTTTTCGTGAGATTGCTAACACGCAAGGAGCATCTATGCTAAACCCTGCAACAGCGCAAGCAGTGATCGACCATGCCCTTTTCCTTGGCGCCGATTTTGCCGAACTGTTTATCGAACATCACCAGTCCAGCTCTGTCGAGCTACTGTCTGGTGACATTGACAAAGTCAACTCCGGTATCGATTTTGGTATTGGCGTACGCCTCTTTTTCGGCCACAAAGTGCTTTACGGCTACACCAACAGCACCGACGAAGAAGAACTAAAGCGAGTCACAGGCCTACTCGCCGCCAAAGATAAACGCGACCAAATCGCCAATGCGGGCACGCTTAACCTGAGCCGCTATCAGAGCAAACATGCTTGTCAGCAGCCTTTGAGCCAAAACTCAAATCTTGAGGCAAAAATTGCCTTCCTGCGCCAGTGTGATGCTGCCGCACGAGATGAAGATGAAAAAATAAATCAGTTCATCGGCCGTATTTTGCAACGTGAACAACAAATCGAGATCTTCAATTCAACCGGTCTACACATTGGTGATACCCGCCATTACATCCGTGTTGCTGCCACAGCAATTGCACAAAATGGCAGCGAGCAATCGACTGGCTTCGAAGCGCCTGGCGCACTAACGGGCTGGGAATTCAATACCCAGTTGGATGCCAAAGAGCTTGGCCATACGGTGGCAAAACAAGCGATGGTGAAACTATTTGCTGAGAATTGCCCTTCTGGTGAAATGCCGGTCATTATCGGTAATGGCTTTGGTGGCGTTATCTTCCACGAAGCCTGTGGTCACTTGCTGGAAACGACCTCGGTTGCCAAAAAAGCATCGGTCTTCCACGACAAGATGGGCGAGATGATTGCCAATCCAGTGGTGAGTGCGGTCGATGATGGCACTATGACCAATGAGTGGGGCTCAATCAATATCGATGACGAGGGTATGGAAACCCAACGTACCCAGCTGATCAAAGACGGCAAGCTAACGAGTTTCATGGTTGATCACATGGGCTCACTGAAAACCGGCTTTACCCCAACCGGGTCCGGCCGACGTGAATCCTACAAATATGCGCCGACCTCAAGGATGCGTAACACCTTCATCGAACCGGGTGATAGTTCACTGGATGAAATGATCGCCAGCGTTGAGAAAGGTATCTATGCCAAGAAAATGGGCGGTGGCTCAGTACAGCCTGGTACCGGTGAGTTTAACTTTGCCGTACAAGAAGCTTACTTGGTCGAAAACGGCCAGATCACCAAACCATTAAAATCAGCGACATTGATCAGCACAGGTCCAAAAGTGCTTAAAGAGATCTCGATGATCGGGCGTGATTTCGCCTTGGCCGCAGGAATGTGTGGCTCTGTAAGCGGCTCGGTGCCTACCACAGTTGGCCAGCCTGCACTTAAAGTAGACAACATTCTTGTAGGGGGTAACTAATGGCTGATCAACAACAACTTCAACGCGCGATAGATCAAGTTCTTGAACGTGCCAAAGCAGCAGGTGCCGAAGCGGATGTGATTGCCAGCGGCAGTAACAACTTCTCATTGAAGGCCAATGCGGGTGAGCTCGACGAGTACAAGGTGACATCAGGTCAAGTCATTGGCGTGCGTATCGTCAAAGATCAGCACATTGCCACCAGCTATTCTGAGTCATTGGAGCCTGCTAGCCTAGATATGATGGTTGAGCACGCTCTCGCCAATGCCACCTTCACCAAGCAAGATCCTCATCAAGTGATTGCGTGCGCTAACAGCCAGCTTGTGACGGAATACCCGGAGGTTTATCAAACAGACACCGCCACGGTTGATGACAAAATCACCCTTGCACTGGCCCTGGAAAAAGGTGTCGTCGAGAAGCCGAACGCAACCTCAGCACCGTACAACGGTTTCGGGGAATCAGATAGCCAGGTCATTCTTGCCAATACACTCGGTACTCGTTGCTACCACCAAGAGCGTTCTACCTACTGTTATGCCTACACCTTGTATGAAAAGGACGGTAAGCAGTCGATGCACGGCGGCATGTCTACTGGTCGTCGTTTCGACGAACTCGACCCACAGTACTGCATCAATCACGGCTATGACATGGCCAAAGCCCTGCTCGATGGCGAACCGGTCAATACTGGCAACTACAGTGTAGTGTTCGATCTCAGCTGCCTGAGCAGCCTGTTTGGTGCATTCGGCATGTGCTTCTCAGGACAATCGGCCATGAAAGGGATTAACCCGTGGCGCGAGTCGTTAAATACACAGGTGGCGAGTCCGCTGCTGACAGTTTCAGATACAGCATATATCGAAGGTGGCTCAGCTATAAAGGCCTTCGATAGCGAAGGTTTTGCGACATGCGATACCATTTTGATTGGTGAAGGACAATTACAGAGCCTATTGCATAATAGCCATACCGCTAGTTTCTTCGGCATTGAAAATACCGCCAACGGTTCTCGCTCTGCCAAAGGCGGTTTGGGCGTGTCTGCCCGCCATACCGTTATTGCTACGGGTCAAAGCAGCGAAGCTGAGCTGACCGGCGGTGAGTATCTTGAGTTGATTGAGCTTCAGGGTGTCCACTCCGGTGCTGATGCAGTAAGTGGTGACTTCTCATTTGGCGCAAGTGGCTTCCTATGCCGAGATGGCAAACGTGTCCAGCCAGTACGGGGGATCACTGTAGCAGGCAATTTCTATCAGATGATCAAAGAAATTGACGCTGTAGGAGATACGCTAACTCACGATCACGGTAAAAGTTTCTTCGCCCCTCTTATCCGCTTTAACAAGCTGAGCATTGCGGGTAAATAGTGCGAAAATAACCTAACGTCCACCAGCAGGCGAATTTCCTGCTGGTGTCTCTAATGATAGAAGCATTATTAATTTTCATCACTACAAATTTATTTTTATAGTGACATCGTCACTTCTTATCTTTAGAGCTCATTAATCAAAATTCCGCCACCCCATCACGTGACACACATCACACTTGGCTGCATCTTGACTTTATCCTGACTTTACCCACAAAAAAACAAGCATTTGCTGAACTTTCCATAACAATTGCTTTCATAATTTCTGATTCAATACGCACATACTGAGAAACATAATAAAAGCTGTATATAACATAAATACAATGTACACATTTTATTTATTCGCTTGTTAAATAGAATAACTTTGTGTAATGCTAATGCAGTGTTTGTAGCAGTAGTTAATATCAACCAATTGTGGAGAATAATAATGAAACGTTCTATGACTCTTGCCGCTGGCCTAATTCTAAGTGCAACTCTTATGGGCTGTTCAAGCAGTGAAGAAGCCGAGCAACTAAGTCAATTGACAAATAAAGTTGATGCTCTATCTGATCAAGTTTCAACACTACAAGGTCAGCAAGATCAAATGGCCGGTGCCGTTAATGATACACGTGCCGCCTCTGATGCCGCTTACCAAGAAGCGATGCGTGCTAACCAGCGCATTGATAACATTGCTAGCTCTTACCAGAAGTAATGTAAAAAAGTGGCGTAATACGTTGCGCCACTTTGATATTGCGTTTTCATGTAACGAATGTCAGATCAAACTATGGCGTTGTCAGGATCGACCAAGCCATAGGTATTGATGCTCGCCTCACCCAATTCTGGTTCAAGGTAATCCCTGACCACATCAATCGAATCAGCCTCCCACATGCACTGGCATAATTTGTGCCTCTCAACCACCATCGTGGTATGAAGCCGCATACCTGTCGGCGGGTGGGTAAGCATCCCGCTTGCTTTCTGCCAAAACAATTCAGGATCCGTGATCTCATGCTGGATAACGATAAACATCCCTACTCCTTCAAATCGTTTCAACAATAAATATTAGCTAAATTATAGGAGACATTTTGCCGCAACGATGTATCAACAGTGAAGAAAATCAATTGGTTGGTACAGATACATCCAGTTCTGGCTGGAGCGAGATAATCTTCTCAACCAAGGACAGATTCAAGCTAGCGCGTTTTTTGTGTGCAAAGTTGAACATCACGACTTTCGCCGTACCCGTCGTGGTAACTGCGCCTTGCTGCTTACTGACAATTATATATTCCATCACGAAGCTATCATCAGCAAGCACAGACACCCGGCTCCCCACCAATAATGTATCCGGGTATGTCACGGGTCTTCGGTATCGACTGGAGGTTTCGCTGAGTACGGGGCCGACTTGGGTCGCTTGCATTTCTTCCATTAAACCGATCCCGGCAAAGTATTCTAACCTCGCCGTCTCAAAATAACGGAAATACACCACGTTATTCACATGGTTTAATGCATCCATCTCACCCCACGCTACCGGAATTTCGGTAACAATAGGGTAGCCCTCAAGTAAATTAGACATATGCTGATCCTTGCAGAATGTTTTGAATATTCTCTATACGAAAAATCGTGGTGACAAACACCTATTTTAAACAAGCGTTCGACTACTAACCTATACCCAGGATAACAACTTTGCAACATCCGAGCTTCTTTCTTGTCGGGCCAACTCATTTTTCGTCACTCCACGAAGGGATATGCTCATGATGATGAGTATCTTTTCTACAGTTATGAAAGCAGCGTGTAAATTTTCAGCGTAAAAACAGCAAAGGCCTTAATTTATAAGGGCTAGCGGATAGATTTACGGTATCCTAAGCCACCTTTTTTCGACCTGACGAATCATGAGTAATTTTTCGGCAGGTTACAATCGGCTTAGAGCCAGTTAAAACGATCAAACATTATGCTTTACGATAACAATATTCCAGTTCGTTACCCCAAAGGGGTCTTTGCGATGGGGACGGTATACAGCTTTACCGGTGCATCCATCCTTGCATCTATCATTTTTTCACTATTACTATTCCTTTCAATCGATGAAGATCCGGTCATGCAGATCTTATTTGCCGGCCTCGCTGTCATCTTCGAGTTAGGGAAGTTTTTTGCCTGGTATGAATTTGGCGAGCGACGCGCACGACGCAACTATGCCGGTGCCATTTCAGCTTTCGCCTTTTACGCTGTCTTAGCGGCTATTTCAATCGGCGGTTCTGTTGGCGGTATCAATAGTGCAACCAATCAGGCTCAGAGTCATGTCAATGCCCAACAGAGTAAGGTCAACAACTACAACATGCAGATCACTGCGATTGAGAGGCAAATTGAGCTCAATAATGTTGCGGCTGAGAAGTATATCGAAATGGAACGTATCGCAACCGGTGTTGCCCGTATCCAGCGTGAAAATGATGAGCTACGCGAGCAACAGTTAAAGCTTGCGGCAGAACGTGATAGCTTACCTGTGGTCAACCAAGGCTCAGTGATCGGGCTTATCGACAGCTTAGCTAAATCGTTAAAGGTCGAAACTGAAACCGCCCAGCTGAGCTTGGTGATTTTCTTATCGGTATTGCTCGATTTCTTTGCGGCCTTTTTCGTCGGCTTAATTGGCGAAGAGCTTCGCTTTAGAAACCAATTCAGACGTGTAGGCCCTATCACTATTGATACTTTTGCCGACAATGAAATCAAAGAGCCGGAGTTGCTGACAAACCAACAACAAGAACAAACTGCAGGCGATAGCGGGCAAGCTGAACAAGCGGCGGAGATTCCAGCTGAACCAGAAACGCCTAAATCACTATATGAACAAGCAATCGATGCGTTGAGTACTAATCAGGTCAACTGCACTAAGCGCGCTGTTACCAAGTACCTGAAGACCAGCAGTGATGAGGTTGATGAGATCTTCAGCCAGTTCATGACAGAAGGGATCGTGAGCAAGAAACCTAACAACCATTATCAATGGCACGGGGTTCCGCAAAACGGATAAGCAACGACAGCTCAATTACCTCTTTAGCTAATACCAAAAAGCCCGGCTTTATTTAAAAATAAAGCCGGGCTTTTTATATCAAGCGGACGCTGTACCTCTAAAGACCTTTACGGTATTGAGCCATCGTCGTTGGAGAAACCTCTTCATACAGTGAAGTAGGTTCAACATCGCCATTCAACTGCGAACGGAAAGCTTTAAGCAACGCTGGCTTATCCATCCCTGTCTGGGTTAACGTTTTAATATCTCTTAGATCGACAAAATATCCATCGAACAGTTGTGCATGATCCTTGATGACATCTAAGTTGAGGAAATTTTCTTGGCTGTACAGAGAGTTATGATCACCACGCTGTTTATCGACCACAAACGATGACTCTTTCATGCTCAGGATCGATGCTGATTTATCGCACTTTCTCAAACACTTGTCATCAAAACGCTTCTTCTTACAGCCTACTGTTTGGTGGAATAAACACTGGCGGCTCGTTAGCAGCATAATCGGGTGGTAAATGCTGTAAAACAGCTCGAAACCATCTGGCTTAACGATTTGTTTCATTTGCTGCTGTTTGATCTCGTTGGAAATAAACGAGCCGGCGCAGTTAAACTCTTCTTTTAAACACTTCAAGCTATAGGAGTTGGTCACATTCATCTGCGGACCCGCGATCCACTTAATCCCAAGTTGTGACGCTGCAAAACCGACACCATTATTGTTGGTCACGATTTGCGCTGGCTTGACACTGTTCAGGAATTCAACCGCTGCCTGATAATTTTCGCCAATCAAAATAGCAGGGAACCATGGGATAAGCGCGGTGTTTGAGCTAAACAGTGATACCATTTTCGCCAAATTACTGTGCATCGCTTCAGGTAGCTGGTAGTACACATTCACTTCGTCATCTTGTGCCAGTGCAATATCCGCTTCTGACGAAATAAGTACGTTTAAGCTCGGGGTCGCTTTACTGTCGCGCTGTTGTGCAACCAGCTTAGGAAGTTCAACAGGGCTCACCGTTGGCCTAGAACCGTTTAAGATGAAGGCAACCTGCTCTTTTATCGCCGCTTGCTCTTTATAAGGGATAAACAACCCATCATCGAGTTTCGTCAGCTCAACACTCGCAACATGGTGATCGGCATTGGCAAAGCCCTTAGCCCACTTAGTGACCGTAGCTTCATCTAAGCTATGCTTACCCGCCTTAATCAGCGGTGTAGACGACGTGACAGTGAATGTTTCATTAGGCGTGCTGATCGTCACCGAAAGCTGCTCACCTTCAACACCTGCAACAAAAACACTCAACGCATTAATACTGATATCGAGATCTTTGGTTTGGGCATCAACCGTCTTGATGATCTCCGTTTTGTCATCGTATAGCTTCTTTTTGACCTGCTTTATCTGCTCTGTGCTGGTACAGCTGTAGATCTTTGAGAAGTGATTGGCCGAATGATCGCGCGGATTATCAATAAACATGCTTTTATTGATATCACCCTGCAGGTAAGCATTTGAAAAATCACGGTTAAATACAGTGTACAACCCCGTGGTATCCGTTAGTACCTCGCCTGACTGGCAATAGTTATCAATCTGTTTACGCCAACTATCAACCACAGTATGAACATAGTGGGATTTCTTAATTCGCCCTTCCACTTTTAGCGAATAAACGCCAGCATCAGCCAAAGCCGCCATATCCGAATAGGCCGAGTTATCTTTCATGTTCAGCGGGTAATCTTTGCCGGCATCAGTCGTTTGGTACTGATCACGGCAAGGTTGGCTGCAACGGCCGCGGTTACCCGAATTACCGTTACGCACTGAGCTGATATAACACAAACCTGAAAAGCCAATACAGTAAGAGCCATGCACAAACACTTCCATCAACACGTTATGTTGGTGGCCAAACTGGGCAAGGTGTTTAATTTCATGGATATTAAGCTCACGAGAAAGGTTCACACGGCTTGCTGTAAGCTGGTGTAAGAACTGAATTTGTCCTTCATTATGAGTATTCGTCTGTGTTGAAGCATGCACGTCAAGGGTTGGGAAATATTCTTTTAGGATATAGAACAAGCCCATGTCTTGAACAATCACGCCATCAACCTTGGTATTTACCAGCTTGTTTAGCAGACGAATAAGCGCAGGAATCTCACTTTCTAAAATAATGATATTCAGTGTAAGAAAGATCTTGCAGTCATGTTGATGGGCAAGTTTGATAATGCCGTTGAGATTCTCGAAAGTCAGATTCGTTGCACGGTTTCGGGCATTGAAGTTATCAAGCCCACAGTAAATTGCGTCTGCCCCCGCGACAATTGCCGCCTTGATCGATTCAATATCACCACCCGGTGCCAACAGCTCGAATTGGTTTTTATTCACAACAGTACCCACTTACCAACCACATCTTCAAAGGGGGCGTATTCTACGTGGTACGGTGCTAAAATTCCATCACTAACAGTGCGGTTAATGGGTATAATCAAACCTCGTTATCGTGCTCAAAACACTGCAACTTAAGCCATTGGCCCAGTGTTTTGATTTCAAATTGCTTGGCTCGTGATTGCTTATACACAAAATAGAGATTGTCACCCGTTGGCAACTCATGCATAGGAATACGTACTAGGTTTTGCTGATGGTCATGCTCATTGAGGAAATAGTCATTCAAGAAGGCAATTCCCTGATGATATTTCACGGCCTCTGCGGCAAGAACCATATGGCTAAAGTGGCTGACCTTTACGTCATCAGGCAAAGTAAACCCACCTCGCTGGCACCAAGCTTGCCAGTCTTTGGCCTGATTACCGTCTTTAAAAATCGAATGTACCGACAATAAAGGATGATCCCAGAGCGCCTCAGGCAATGGCTTGTCTTGGATCTGCAGCCAAAGTTTTTGGCTGCAGAATGGGTACAGCAACTCCTTGTACAAAAAATCACTGACATAGTTTTTCTTCGGAGGATGGGCTGTAATGAAACAATCTGCTACCTGATCTGTAAATTCTGGCTCATCGGCAAACATTGCAAGAGATAAATCAATTTCAGGATGTTGCTGACGTAAACTCTCCAGCCTCGGTACCAGCCATTTCACGGCTAATGAGCTGTACATAGCAAGGCGAATTTTCCCACTTTCACCCTCTCGGATTTGCTGGCTGGCCTGCGCAATATTTTGCAGTGAATGGGAGATCTCTTCGTAGTATTTTTCACCCATTGGCGTCAAAGACAAGCGCCTCCCCTGCCGAACAAACAACGTTTCACCCAGATACTCCTCTAACAATCGAACCTGATGACTAATGGCGCTCTGTGTTACGTTCAGAGCCGTTGCAGCATGCGAGAAGCTATTTAAGCGGGCAACAGATTCGAAACATTGAACAGCCCGCAATGGTGGTAACTTCATTATTAGGTAGGCTCATACTAAGTGAATTTTTATCATTATATATGAAGGCTATTTATAGATTAAGCTTACCCAGTCACAACTCGTGACTTTCTTTTTTGCGCTAACACTGAACACACTTCAGTCAATGACAGGAGCTTGGTCATGCCTTCAATGTCTGTTGGAATGGCAATGGGTTTACTCATTGTCGGGAACCTTATTGCCGTTTTTTCTGATGCCTTAATTAAAACGCTTGGACAAGATATTGCTGTTTTTCAATTTGTCTTTTTCAGGCAGCTAACCGCAGTGCTAATCTTGCTTCCTTTCTGTTACCGGAGTAGCAGAAAAGAGCTGCTCGATGGATTGAAGTGGCATGCCTTACGAGCGCACATTTGGCTAATGGGTGCCATCTTTATGGTGTTTTCTCTTAACGCCATGCCGCTGGCAACCGCTAACGCCATTTTTTACGCAGCCCCGCTTATAATGCTGCCTTTAGCATTGCTTCTGTACCGCGAAAAGCTATCTCGCTACTCCATAGCTGCTGGCGTACTGGGTTTTGCCGGGGTCCTTGTCATTATAAGGCCAACAGAGTTTGAATGGTCGGCATTAGCAGCCTTGGTCGTGGCATTGACTATTGCAGGCAATAACCTGCTGATACGAAAGCTGCCTAAACATCAAAGTGTCGCCCAAACATTACTGCTGACCAACCTTACCGGGATCCCGGCTTCACTTTGCCTAGCCCTGTGGGAAGGAAGGGAGTGGGATTGGTCTCCGCTGCTAACTGCGGCAGGCTCCAGCAGCTTTATTCTGATTTATGCCGCCATCTGTGTGGTGGCTTACCGGGCTGCGGAAAGTAATAAAATAGCCAGCGCGGAATATAGCGGTTTACTCGGTGCCGTCGCGGTGGGATTAGTCTGGTTCGGTGAAACGCCCGACCTCATTACACTGTTTGGCACTGCAATGATTGTACTGCCGCTACTCTGGCTTGCCAGGGTTGAAAAACAACGAACAATTAAAGAATAAGATTAGGAACCAATATGTCAGCTTTTGTTCTTTCTCAAATCCTTATCGGCTTTGCTGTATGCTTTGACCTAATTTCATTTCAGTTCAAAGACAAAACAAAAATCATCAAATGCTTTGTATGTGCAGTGACCTTAATCGGCATTCACTTTGCATTGCTCGAACAATGGACGGGTGCTGGCTTAATGGCGCTAGGCGCGATTCGTTACACCACAAGCTTATATACAAGCTCGAAGAAAATGGCGGGGCTTTTCTCGTTCTTCACCCTCATCATTACCTATATGACGTTTGCCGGCCTGACAAGTATCGTAAGTTGTGCCGCAGCACTGTTCCAGAACGTAGCTGCATTTTCTAAGCATGACAAGCAATTAAGGCAGCTAATGATTGTTGGTACGAGCTTATGGCTAACCCACAATATCCTTATTGGTTCACCGTCGGCTGTGGCGCTTGAAGCACTCTTTCTCACGAGTAATTTAATTGGCTATTACCGCTACTACATCAAAGCACCTTCAGCAGCAGCCAACCAAATGTAAAAAGGGCCTGTAAAATGTAAAAAAGGGCCAATAGGCCCTTTTGTATTACCATTATTCGATATCAAGCTGCTGTATCACTTCGCAGCCGAACCTTTTCAAGAAGGATTGAGATCGGAACAATCGGCCCCATCATATTTACCCGAAGCGCGTCGCTACCTGATGCAAAGTGCAGCTCAGACGAGTCATAAGAGGAATAGTTATACTTATAGTTAAACTTTCCTGTTGCGATGTGTAACAGATCGAACTCTTTACGGTGGCAAGAGATATAAGCACGCCAGTACATTGCATCCACGACTTCTGACGGGCGTTCTGCACGAATAATAAATCGCCAGCTTCCATCCTCGCCGTAGAAATCCAAAGGAAAAGTATTTTTTGTTTTTCTTTTGCTAAACAACGTCTAATAATCCACTTAACCAGCCTATCAATTTAATTATGCAAGGATTGAAGCAGAATGGAAGAGATTACAGTTCAAAACCGTCAATTTTGACATAACTGTACAATTTTCGACGCTTTTTATTTAACTGCACCCAAGGCTCCTCCCGCCTTCGGGCTCTAGTAGCACCTAGACCCAATCCATTAGGATAACTAACTGCCGACCAATATATAAGCCTCCCCTATTCCAGATGCAAATTATTGATTAATTACTTATATCTACTTTGTGCAGTAGCGCTAATTTTATCTACAAGCCATCCCACATAAAATTTACTCACCCATACGATAAATAAAACTAATGATGACTTGCTCACTAAAAGTACATTTTAAGGAGTACCTGACGGTAAGAAGTGGTAACATCCGCCATGATTTACATTTGGTTACAAATTAGCACCCTGTAATCCAATCCCTCAATCCATAGATATAGAGATGTAATATGTGGAACAGACTCAATAAGTCGATGATGGTGTGCCAGATGATGTTTGGCCTTTCTTTCTACGGCGTGATGGTGATCCTTACCCGTTTTTTCTTAGAAAACCTCAATTACAGTGAAGCTGACACCATGATGGTTGTTGGTGCTTTCTCATCCATAGGTCCATTGTTCGCTATTGCTGGTGGTTTTATAGCTGATAAATTTCTAGGTGCCTACCGCTCGTTAACAATCAGCTATCTGGGCTTTGCTGTGGGTTATGCTCTGCTAGTCATGGGCGCATCTACCCTTAACGTTCCAATGAGCTTGATCGGTATTGCGCTAGCAAGCTATTCACGCGGTCTAATGTCACCTTCTTACCCAAGCCTGTACAAGCGTACCTTCAAATCTGAAGAAGATTTCGAAAACGCCTACCCGGTCAACTACTCGGTCAATAACATTGGTGCACTCCTAGGTCAGTACTTTTTCCCAATGATCGTATTGATCCTAGGCTTCAATGGCAGCTTTGCCCTCTCTGGTGCAATGGCAGCTCTCGCCTTCATCATTTTGCTGGTATCACGCAAGCCACTGCTCTCTGTCGCTACTGAAATGGACAACCACTCTACCAGCGCAAAAAACTGGGTTGCCTTTACTGTTATTTCAGCATCGATGATCGGACTGGTTTTCTTCATGTTCTCAAACATGGATATCGGCAAAAACATCGTTTATGCCATTGGCGCTGCGGCTATCGGTTACTTTATCTGGCTGATGATGAAAGCTAGCCGCTCTGATTCACTTAAAATGGGCACGATTTTAATTATCACGGCCCTTACGACTGCATTTTTCGTTTATTACGGCCAAATGATGACCTCGATGACCATGGTGACTATCAACACCATGCGTGGTGATCTGTTCGGTGTTATCCCTATCGCTCCAGAAGCCTCAATGGCTATGAACCCGCTTTGGTGTATTGTTGGTGGCCCGCTAGTCTCTTGGACTTTCTCTTCGCTAGAGAAACGAAACATCAATTTCTCTACTGCAACCAAAGTAAGCTTTTCCTTTGTCTTAACTGCCATAGCCTTCGGTATTTTGACGATGGCGGTCTACAACATCGGTGAAAATGTCATCATCCGCCCAGAAGTCTTTTTAGCTATCCACTTCTTCCAAGCATTAGCAGAAGTGATTGTTGGCAGCTTAGTTGTGGCATTTATCCTATCGGTAGCGCCGAAGCACATTGAGAACTTCTCAGTCAGTCTGTTCTCTGTCGCTATCGCGCTAAGTGGTATTGTCGGGGCAGTATTTTCAACCTCTATTGCAATGGAGAAAGGACAGGAGATCACGCAAGAGGTGGTACAAACGGTCTATGGTGACTACTTTAGCCTATTGACAATATTGGCTGTCGTGATGGTTGTTGTTGCCCTACTCGCCTCTCGATTGATACGAGTCATGCTGAAAAAAGCAGAAACCGAACCACAGGAAGATGCAACGTTGGCTGAAGCATAACCTGTATTCATTCAATAACACTATGACTACAAGAGGCTCCGAATGGGGCCTTTTTTATTGCCTATCAATCGTAAGCAACAAGGATTGAAGAGAGGTTGTTCAATACATTGATATTTGGTGAAAATTACATCAAAAGATGAGAGGAAAATGAGGAAAGCGTGGGTACTATCTTTTCTAAGGTAACACAAAAAAAACTGTATTATTAGACTTGTTAAAAAACTTTCTCAGCCTATAATGCTGAAAACCGGAGCGTCTGCCAACGCTCCGGTTTTTTTGTGCCTGCAACATGGTGTATGGAAATGCTGTCTGCCAACAGCCACCAACCATGTGGCAATATTCGATAAGATTTAAGGAATTACCAATGCGTATCGAACAAGACTTGAAGCTGGGTTTTAAAGATGTACTGTTTCGTCCAAAACGTTCAACCCTAAAAAGCCGTTCTCAAGTTGAATTAACCCGCGATTTTACATTCAAGCATAGCGGGCGTCAATGGTCTGGTGTACCAATTATTGCTGCTAATATGGACTCTGTTGGTAGCTTCGAAATGACGGCTTCCCTGGCCAAGCACGGCGTGATGACCGCGGTTCAYAAACACTACACCGTTGCGGACTGGGCTGAGTTTGTAAAAAACAACGACGCGAGCGTGCTGAACAACGCTATGGTATCTACCGGTACGTCTGAAGCTGACTTCCAGAAAACCAAAGATGTGATGGCGCTTTCTGATGACCTTATCTTTATCTGTATCGATATCGCCAACGGTTACTCTGAGCACCTTGTACAGTACGTGCAGAAAGTACGTGCTGAATTCCCTGACAAAGTGATCAGCGCTGGTAACGTGGTAACAGGCGACATGGTAGAAGAGCTTATCCTTGCAGGTGCTGACATTGTTAAAGTSGGTATCGGCCCGGGCTCTGTATGTACCACTCGCGTTAAAACCGGTGTGGGCTAYCCWCARCTRTCTGCCATCATCGAATGTGCCGACGCTGCACACGGCCTAGGCGGTCGTATCATCGGTGACGGTGGTTGTGCCTGTGCCGGTGACGTTGCCAAAGCGTTCGGTGGCGGTGCTGACTTCGTGATGCTTGGCGGTATGCTGGCTGGCCACGAAGAAAGYAACGGTGAAGTTATCGAACAAGACGGCAAAATGTTCATGAAGTTCTACGGCATGTCTTCTCAGAGCGCGATGGACAAGCACTCAGGTGGTGTTGCCAAGTACCGTGCGGCTGAAGGTAAAACCGTTCTACTGCCTTACCGTGGTCCAGTTGAAAACACTATCCAGGACATCATGGGTGGCGTACGCTCTACTTGTACTTACGTCGGCGCAGCGCAGCTGAAAGAGCTAACCAAGCGTACAACGTTTATCCGCGTACAAGAGCAAGAAAATAACGTATTCGGTAAAGAGTAAATAGCTCACGTTAAAGGATACTTCTTCCTTTATCGACAAATACTTAAGTGAAATATCCCCAAAGGCCGCTAATCGCGGCCTTTTTGTCATCATCATTTAAATCTAACTTTTACATAATAAGCATTTTAAATGCACCTTTATGTTTTATACTACCCGCTCTCCTTTTTCTAATATCGAACGCCTTACTGCAGGATAAGTGAGGCAACGGGTATCATCATGGCTATTTCACGTCGCGCATTCCTCAAAGCCTCCATTGCCACCGCTGTTGCGGCTACTGGCGGCTTAACTGTCTTTCATGCTTCAACCCGTTTTGATGACGCAGATACCGTTATCATCCCCCATGCCAGCCATTGGGGACCATTTAATGCTGTTGTCAAAGACGGAATACTTATCGGTGTACAGCCATTAAAAGAGCTCGACGCCATGCCAACAGAGATGCTGACCGAAGGCATTATTAGTCGTGTATACGACAAAACACGGGTGCAGTACCCCATGGTCAGACAATCTTACTTGGCCAACCCAAAAGGTGATACCAAGCCCCATTTACGTGGTAAAGAACCTTTTGTACGCGTAAGTTGGGAAACCGCTTTAGCCTTAGTGGCAGATGCGATTCAAACCACAGCACAAACTCATGGTAACCAAGCTATTTTCAGTAGCTCTTATGGTGGTTGGTCCCATGCCGGCTTGATGCGACCGCAGGTATTACAAGGGCGCTTCTTTAATTTGATTGGTGGGCAAAGCACCACAACCGGTGATTATTCCGGCGGTGCATCACAAGTGATCCTGCCCCATGTCATTGGCGACATGGAGGTGTATTCACCACAAACAGCCTGGCCTGTTATCGAAGAGCACACTGAAGTTTTCGTCCTGATCGGCTGTGATCCTTGGAAGAACAATCGGATCGAATTTCGGGTTGCCGACCACCAAATGTACCCGCATTGGAAACGCTTTGCTGATAACGGTATGCAATTCATCTCGATTAACCCGCAGCGCACCCGAACCGATGACGAATTAAATGCCGAGTGGGTCAAGATCATTCCAAATACCGACACTGCATTATTCCTCGCCATGGCTTACCACGCCTACACCCAAGGCTTGCATGACACCGAGTACCTTGCCCGCTATACCGTCGGAGCAGACAAGTTCATTGACCATTTACTCGGCACGCACGACGGTATCGTGAAGTCTCCAGAATGGGCTGCTGACATCACCGGCATTCCAACCGAAGAAATCGTTAAAATGACTCAGCTATTTGCTAGCCATAAAACCCAGTTTGCTGCTGGCTGGTCACTGCAGCGCGCCGATCATGGCGAGATGACCCACTGGGCAATCATCAACTTTGCAGCCATGCTAGGTAAAATTGGTAAGCCTGGTGAAGGAGTGGGCTTCAGTTGGCACTACGGCAATGGTGGTATGCCGCAATCCGGCGGCATCATGCCTGTAGGACTATCACAGGGCAAGAATCCCGTGAATGCGAACTGCCCAGCCTCTCGTATCTCCGATATGCTGAATCATCCGGGTACACCCTTTACCCGGGACGGTATCGAATATACCTACCCTGACGTTAAATTGGTGTATAACGCAGGTAACAACCTCTTGTCTCACCAACAAAATACCAATGAACTCATTGCGGCACTCAATGAACAAGTAGAAACCTTTATCTGTCAGGATCCTTGGTGGTGTGCATCTTCACGCTTCGCTGACATTGTTCTACCGGCCACCAGCACGCTTGAACGAGACGATTTATCATCAGGCGGTACATACAGTAATGATAAAATCTACGCTATGCGTCAGGTGATTCAGCCTTACGGGGAAAGCTTGGATGATTTTGAGATCTTCCGCCGATTGTCCGAGATATTCGGGGTCGAAGAACAATTTACCGAAGGCCTCACCTACGCTGAGATATTAAAACGCGCCTATAACGCCTCTTCTGCCACCATGCCGTTCGAGGAGTTTTGGCAACAAGGCCATTCCCCTGTTACCGTCCCTGAAAGTGCCAATGCATGGGTGCGCCACGGTGACTTTTACCGCGATCCCGATCAATTTCCACTTCATACTACTTCAGGGAAGATAGAGCTCTACTGCCAAGACATTGCCAACTTCAACATCAAAGACTGTCCGCCAATGCCGACCTTCTTAGCGCCGTTTGAGTATCTTGGGAATGCTAAAAACAACCAAGTGCATGTTGTTAGCCCTCACCCGTACATGCGAGTACATTCACAAATGGCCAATGCAAAAGTGCGTGAATACGAAGATGTACAAGGGCGTCAATATGTCCTGATAAACAAGCAAGATGCTGAACATCGTGGGATCCGTAGCGGACAGTTAGTCGAAATATTCAATGAACGTGGCCGGGTCATCGCTGGGGCGAAAGTGTCAGACAAGATCATGTCTGGCGTGATCAGTTTGGAAGAAGGCGCTTGGCTGCAATTTGATAGCCAAGGGCGTTGCAACAGCGGCGCGATTAATGTGATCACCTCCAGCCAAGCATGCAGTGGATTAAGTCAGGCCAACAGTGCCAACACTTGCCTAGCCTTTATTCAGCGCTGTCGTGATCCTGAATCTAAAAACTTAGCGTTTGAACCGCCGCAAGTGCTAACCGATCACAATACAGCACCTATTGCGGTTACTGATGTTACCTTGGCTGTTGATGGGGCTGCCCATCAAGCAGAGCTCAGCCCCGGTGAAGCCCTGTTTTACCAACGCTGTACCTTATGCCATTCAGCAAAAGATCCGCGTCAGTACACCAAAGCGCAGTGGCGTGGCATTACTAAAAGTATGTTCCCACGAGCAGGGCTTAATCCCGCGGAGCGTAAAGCGGTGATGGCCTTCCTCGATGAAAACGCCAAAGACGCAGTTCCAAAACAGTAAGCCATAAGCTCAACCCAACATAAAACGCCACCTTCTAATGTGGCGTTTTTTCTGTCACGACCAATTCAAATTCTCAACCAAAAAATCGATAAACGCCCGTAAACGGGTACTCTGATGTTGCTCGGAATAATAAACAGCATTAACCGGGATGTTTTCTCGAATCCATAATGGCTGTAACACGGGAATCAATCTGCCCTCCCTAACTTCATGTTCGGCAGTAAATTGGGATAAGCACACAATTCCAAAATGATTAATCGCCATCTGCTTTAGGGTTTCACCATTATTGCTTGTTGCTATTGGGTTAGTAACGATGAACCTCTTCCCGCTACAGTCTACGAGTGGCCATTGATTCAAGTGTTCGAAGGCCATAAAACCTAAACATTGATGAGAAGCTAGGTCCTCTATCAGCTCTGGAACACCGAATAGCTCCAAATAATGCGGTGATGCATATAGCCCTCTTTGTGTTTCACCCATTTTTCTGGCTCGAATAGAAGAGTCTTTTAGATGTCCTATCCGGATAGCCAAATCTATATTGCGACCAATTAATTCAGTATTACTCTCATTGCTGACTAAATTCACCCGAAGTTTAGGGTACTTGGATTGAAGTTTGGGTAACAAGGGAGCAATAGCATAGATTGCAAATGGTGTTGCTGCATCAACAGTAAGTTCGCCTATCGGTTCTTCATGAGCACACGAAAAGTAATGTTGAATATTCTGGTGCTCATCCAAAATCGTATACGACTTTTCTAATAGCCAACTCCCCTCTAGGGTTAGCACAACCTGTCTCGTTGTTCGATTAAACAGGGTGATCTGTAAACTATGCTCTAGGTTTTTGATCGTCCTGCTCACCACTGAAGGGGCAATACCCTTACGCTCTGCTGCCACACTAAAGCTCTGGGCTTCAGCTACAGCGACAAAGAGTTCTAATTCACTAAGCTTTGGTGTCATAACTTCATTGATAACAAAAATGCTAATAGTTAATTAGCAATAGTAGCATTTAAGTAAAGAGGTTCACGGATTAAGCTAAAACTCATCCACTGTTAGTAGAGAGAACATCATGAAACGCGTGAATATTTACAACACTCAGCCTGAAGCCTACCACGCCATTTTTGCAGTAGAAAAATATGTGAAAGAAAGCAATCTTCAACCATTGCTAGAAGAACTCATTAGAACCCGGGTATCACAAATTAATGGTTGCGCTTATTGCATCCAAATGCACACGCAATCAGCTTTAAAAGCAGGTGAATCAGCTGAGCGCTTGTTCGCCTTAACCGCATGGCGCGAATCGACAATGTTTACCAGTGAAGAGCGGGCAGCATTAGCACTGTGTGATGAAATCACGCATATTTCAAACTCAGGGGTAAGTGATGATACCTATACTTCCGCGCAACGATATTTTTCAGACGAAAAAATGGCTCAAATCATCACATTAATCTCCCTGATGAATTTATGGAACCGAATCGCAGTCTCCACCAAGATCGCATAGATACCCTCTCTTAATAAAAGGCATCTTTCGTGAGCTTTAAAACCGAAGGCTACCTTTACGTAGTCTTTTGGGCTATTTCACTTAATGCATTTACCTAAGATTGTGTGCACTGGAAAAATACCCACGCGCAACTACAGTAATGTCTAGACCAATCACGTATGGCTACGCCATATAAGCTGAGAATATGAACTCCCATAGAGACACTCTTACCGGCCAAATTCAGGGACGTATCATCGTACCTGACGACAATGATTATGATGAAGTGCGACAAATTTGGAATGCGATGATTGATAAGCGGCCGGCTGTTATCGTCAAATGCAGCAGTGCTTCAGATGTTCTTTCCGCACTTAACTATGCCAAAGAAACTAACCTCGACATCACGGTTCGAGGTGCAGGACATAACATCGCTGGCAATTCGATATGCGATAACGGGCTAATGATTGATCTTTCTGACATGAAAGCGGTCACTGTCAACCCGCAAACCAAACGTGCGCTTGTTCAACCCGGGGCTACCTTGGCTGACTTTGATGCTGCTGCGCAGCAACATGGTCTCGCAACACCTGTCGGTATCAACTCGACAACAGGTATTTCAGGGCTGACCTTGGGCGGTGGTTTCGGTTGGCTGACCCGTAAATACGGTATGACTATCGACAATTTGGTTTCTACCCAAATCATTACGGCTGATGGGCAACAACTGACTGCATCGGCAACTGAAAATAGTGACCTCTTTTGGGCTATCCGCGGCGGCGGTGGTAATTTTGGTATTGTGACCGAATTTGAATTTCAGCTCCATTCGGTAGGTCCTGAGGTGCTTGCGGGATTAATTGTCTTTCCGTTCGACCAAGCTAAGCAGGTACTAGAACAATACCGTGAATTTACCCAAACGGCTCCTGAGGATCTCAACGTTTGGGTCGTCATGCGACAAGCACCACCATTGCCATTCCTGCCCGAAGACGTGCATGGCAAAGAAGTCATCGTCCTCGCGATATTTTACGTCGGTGATTTAGCACAAGGGGAAGCTTTGCTCGAGCTACTACGCCAATTCGGTACTCCACACGGCGAGCACATCGGTGCCCAACCTTATACGGCGTGGCAGCAAGCTTTTGACCCGCTACTTACCGAAGGTATGCGTAACTATTGGAAATCGCACAACTTTACTGAGTTACATGACGACGCATTGGATCAGCTGATCCAATATGCCGGCAGCCTCCCCTCGCCCCATTGTGAAATATTCATTGGTCAACTAGCGGGAACCGCCAATACCGTTGCCTCAGATGCAATGGCCTACAGTAGCCGAGATGCCAAGTTTGTCCTCAATGTCCATGCTCGCTGGGAAACCTCGGCTGAAGATGAAGCTGCTATCAATTGGGCTAGGGATTTCTTCAAAGCTACAGCGCCTTATGCCTCTGCCGGTGCCTATGTGAACTTCATGACGGAGGAAGAAGGCGGACGCGTTACGGATGCCTATGACAGCAACTATCAACGATTAGTCGAAGTTAAACGCCAATATGACCCAGGTAACCTGTTCCACCATAATCAGAATATTAAGCCCTAAAGTCGTTAAGTAAAAAGGTCATAATTACATGGCCTTTTACCAATATCTTAATTAACCTTGTTTTATATTATTTTGAAGTTAAAAAAACAAGGTTATTTATTTTTAATATATATAGTCACGTTTAATTTAACCCAATGTTAAATTCAAATACAGAAGAAACACTTTAATTACAAATCCCACAATTAATCTACATCCAGATCATCAACCATTATTTCACTGAAACACCAAGATAAATAACATATATCATTAAATATAAAGTATATATTCACGTATATCGAATTTAATTAAGATGATACCACCTTAATAAATATGTAGTATTTCCACTCACTTTAACCGACTCTGTCATAATTTTGACAGGAACCACAAGCAACAATCATGTATATCAAAGAGTTAGAATGAAATTATTTTTTCAATACGAAAACACCATATAAATTCCTTATAGGAATTAAAAAATCAACATATAGCATTATCAATTCTTTGCTATTTTACTCTCCTTATATCAAATTATATTTGTTACAAGAGACTCAACAATATAATCATGCTTAGTAAGGGAATTACAATTATGAAAAGATTGATGACTATTCTATTATCAATAGTATCTTTTAATGCATCAGCAGAAGCGATACTAAATGTTGAAGGCCAAATTCAAGTCAATGGACAGACAGTAATTAATAGTTCAGGTCAGTGGATTGGAAGTAACCAAGCTAATTCAGATATTATCACTATTAAAGATTACCGTAGCTCTCCAAGTGGTCAGCCTTTAACTTATCTCCATTATGATTTTACCACCGATTTATACTCATCAAATACAATAACTTATACATTAGATAGCAATACAGGTTTAATGAGTGAAAATGATATCGGTTTTGATGAAAATGGGGCTGAAGTAGATCGTTATACCTATCAGCCTACGGCTGTAAATGGTAATACTGTAACTGCAATAATTACCGAAACAGAAGGTGAAGAGCAAATACAATTCACTGAGGCTAAAACAACGGTGACTCACTTACCTAACACTATGGAAGTCGGCAAAAACTATGGCATGTTTTATTACCTCACCACAACAGGAGATGGAGAGGATGACTATATGCGCGATTACGAAACATTTAATATACTGGGAAAAACCACTTGGGCATTAGATAGCGTTCCAAGTGAAAACGTACCTGATGTATTCAACAGCAACAGAGCATTAAAATACAACGATTGCATCCTCACACTTAGGACCGAATCAGATCGATTCCGAACTCGCTATATCACCTATTGTAAGGGTATCGGTAAAGTTGAAGAAAGACGAGTAGAACATCGCCCGGGTAACGACACGAGAAGCCGTTTGATAGTATTAATCAATGCGGGGTAAACATCATGGAAAAATGGACATTTATCCTTTTTATTTCAGCATTAATAATTGGCTGTTCTGACAGTTCATCGCCTGCCTCGTCGACAAACTCAGACGAGATTTGGGATTCTGAAGACCAAATTGAAACTTTTATTGCCAGTGGTAAGGTTGAAGAAGGAAAAACAGTAACAATAAAACTGCCCGCTAACATGGATACGTTTGAAATTAGTGAAGATAAGCTTGGTGACGATGTTGACGTAGACGCTGCCGGAAATAAAATATTTACCGTTTCAGGAATACTCAATATTACCAAGTAACAATTCTAAATTAAGGCCGCTTAGGCGGCCTTTCATAGTGCCCCCTCTTTCTCTCTTTAGTACTCGACCCAGATCAAACTTCTGTCACTTAATCCCTAAGTGCTTCAAGGCTATGACTACACTTATAGTGAAAATCATCATTGGAAGGGGAAGCTATATGGACTTCACACAAAAGATGAAGCTACGAGGTAAAGCTGAAGAAGATCTCTATTTCGCGGAACAAGACAGAGCTCTCATTGAAGCACTGCACAATATGCAGAAAAACGGAGAACTTGAAAACTGGCATAAGTCGTCAAAGCATGACAGCCAAGCTAAGTCGCAATAAATTTGATTCAAACAACTTCTCGCGACTCATGATATGGCGGTCAGTTATGGGCGATTTATTGTCACCCTGTCTAACCCTTTCCAGTAAGAACAAAGAAAGCGAGTGTCTAAAGAGACACTCGCTTTTCAATAAATCAACTACCGTTAACTATAGAAGCCTTAGCTATAGAAACCTAGTCTTCACAGTGATCGAAATGTAGCTCTGGCATGAACAACGCAGGGTTATTTTCGGCCATTGCTTCGTATACAGCCCATTTTGACATCGCTGTATTTTGTGAACGTTCAAACAATTCATCCGCATGTTCCGGGTTGGTACGACGGAGGTTACTGAATCGGTTTTCGCCTTTCATGAACTCTTCTTTGGCAATTGAAGGACGTAACTGATCGAGCATGAATGGGTTTATCCCCTCTTCACGTAACATTGGATTGTAGCGGAACAATCTCCAGTGACCAGACGCCACCGCTTTCTTCGCCTGCTGGCGCGCTAGTGACATATCAAAGCCGTGTGCAACACATGGGCTGTAAGACAGAATCAATGATGGGCCATCATAAGCATCGGCCTCACGGAGGGCTTGCAGTGCTTGCTGAGGATTCGCATTCAAACAAATTTGTGCGACGTAGACATTACCGTATGAAATTGCTTGTAGCGCCAACTCTTTACGGTGCGTCTCTTTACCGCCCGCGGCAAATTTCGCCGTTGCGGCAAGTGGTGTGGCTTTAGAAGCTTGACCACCAGTGTTTGAGTACACTTCGGTATCCATCACAAGGATGTTGATATTTCGGCCAGAGCCCATTGCATGGTCTAACCCGTGAGCGTCGATATCATACGCCCAGCCATCACCGCCCATGATCCAGATTGAGCGTTTGATCAATGAGTCAATTGCAGCATCGAGTAAACCTGCCTTAGGTTGACCTTGAACTCGCTCTCGAATGGTGTCGATACGATCGCGCTGTAAGCGGCAATCCACTTCTGTTTCTTGCGTAGCCGTTAGCGTCGCTTGCACAAGGTCTTTACCTATAACGTCTTCCATTTCCATCAGCAGTCGTGTTGCTTGATGCATTTGATGGTCAACTGAAATACGGTAACCCAAACCAAACTCTGCGTTATCTTCGAAGAGTGAGTTCGACCACGCAGGGCCTAAGCCGTTCTCACCGGAAGTCCATGGCGTGGTTGGCATGTTACCGCCATAGATGGATGAACAACCTGTCGCGTTGGCGACCATCATGCGCTCACCGAACAGCTGACTAATAGTTTTCACAACCGCTGTCTCACCACAGCCGGCACATGATGCTGGGAACTGGAAGTAAGGAGGCAAGAATTGCACCCCTTTCACGGTTGAATAATCAACTTGCTCAAGCGGCAACTGTGGCAATGCATCAAAGTACTCAACGTTCGGCTTCTGCTCTTCCCATTGCGGTGCCGCCTCAACCATGTTGATCGCTTTACGATCTGGATCAGTTGGGTGACGAGAAGGACAGGCATCGACACACAGCGTACAGCCCATACAGTCTTCTGCGTAGACCTGAATGGTATAGGCCATATCAGGAAAGCCTCGTGCGGCAACATCGGCATGCTTGAAGTTCTCAGGAGCATTTTCCAATTCAGACTTGTTGTACAACTTGGCGCGAATGGTGGCGTGCGGACAGATGAATGAACAGTTACCACACTGAATACACAGCTCAGGATCCCAACTTGGTACACTGATAGCCTGACGGTGTTTGTCAAAGGCAGTTGTACCGGCAGGGAAAGTACCGTCTGCAGGAATCACTGATACTGGTATCAAGTCCCCGCGCATCGCCATGACTTCCTTGGTGACTTTCTGCAGGAACTCGGGCTGATCCTTGCCAATGGTTTCACGCATACCGATGGCTGATGTCGCTGACTCAGGAATAACCACTTTTTTCGTTGCCGATACCGCGAGGTCAACAGCATTCCAGTTCATCTCGACAATATCCATACCCTTACGCGAGTAGGCAACGTCAATCGAGTGCTTAATTTCTTTAATCGCCCGATCTTGATCGAAGATATTTGCCAACATAAAGAAGCCGGTTTGCATGATGGTATTGATACGTTTCCCCATCTTGGCTTCAGCGGCAACTTTAAACGCATCCAGTACATACAAAGACAGTTTTTTATCGATGATGGTTTGCTGAACATGTTTAGGTAAGTGGTTCCACACTTCACTTGAATCATACGGCGCATTCAGCAGTACCGTCGCCCCTTCTTCGGCCAAGTCCAGACATTCAAACTTGGTCAGGAAGTTAAATTGGTTGATACCAATAAATGACGCAGATTCAATCAGCCATGGCGCTTCGATAGGCGTATCACCAAAACGCAGATGAGATACGGTTCGCGAGCCTGCTTTTTTAGAATCGTAATCGTAATAGCCCTGCACGAATTTGCCATCGATACCACCAATGATCTTGATAGTACTTTTGCTCGCACCAACGGTACCGTCTGACCCCCACCCATACAGTACAGCACGTACGGTATTTGCAGGCTCCAGCAGATAATTAGGATCAATTGTTAAGCTGGTCCGGCTAACATCATCGTTAATCCCTACTGTAAATTGACTAATATTCGTTGCTGCCGTGGCATTTTCAAATGCAGCTTTAACCATCGCAGGCGTGAACTGCTTAGAAGACAGCCCATAGCGGCCGCCAGTAAGCGTCGGCATTTTTGCAAGGTTACCGATACTGATCTGTTGCACGATCGTACTCATCACATCGGTATACAGTGGCTCAGCAACTGCACCTGAGGTTTTACAGCGATCCATGACAATCATGTTTTGGCAAGTAACTGGCAATTGCTTCATGAAGTAATCCATCGCAAACGGGCGATAGAGGTGTACTTCAATCATACCAAGCTTAGCACCTTTAGCATTTAGGTCATCAATCGTTACACGGACGGTTTCCGCCCCTGAGCCCATGATTACCATGACTGTCGTTGCTTCTGGATCACCATGGTATCCGAAGGGTTCGTACTGCCGGCCCGTCAATGTTGCGAACTTATTCATGGCTTTCTCTACGATGCCCGGTACGGCTTCGTAGTATGGATTAACCGCTTCACGCCCCTGGAAGTAAATATCTGGATTCTGCGCGGTACCACGGATAATAGGGTTTTCCGGCGATAGTGCTCGTTTACGGTGTGCAACCACCAGCTCGTCATCGATCATATCGCGGATAACGTCATCTGAAACAACATTGATCTTGTTGACTTCATGTGAGGTTCGGAAGCCATCAAAGAAGTGCATGAAGGGGATACGAGACTCTAGCGTAGCCGCTTGCGCAATCAATGCATTGTCGTGCGCCTGCTGTACTGAGCTTGAGGCCAACATGGCAAAGCCCGTTTGATTACACGCCATCACATCTTGGTGATCACCGAAGATCGACAGTGCCCCAGTCGCCAAAGAGCGTGCAGCAATATGAAAGACACTTGGCGTTAATTCACCAGCAATCCGGTACATGTTTGGGATCATCAGCATCAAACCTTGCGACGCTGTGAAAGTCGTGGTTAACGCACCTGTTTGTAGGGAGCCATGCGTGGCACCCGCTGCCCCACCCTCAGATTGCATTTCAATAACATTGGGTACGTCACCCCAAATGTTTTTAATTTTCGCAGCTGAATATTGATCGGATAATTCAGCCATTGGTGAAGATGGGGTGATAGGAAAAATAGCAGCAACTTCGTTAGTGCGGTATGCATTATGTGTGACAGCGGTACAGCCATCCATTGTTTTAAAATTATCTGACATCTTATACCCCTTAACGAACTGTTGATTCTGTAACGCCGATAGCAACAACTTCCATATCAATAGCGTGACAAGGACATTGGTTCATACAGGCTTGGCAGCCCGTACATTTGTCATAATCGAACTTATAACGGTTACCTTTACCCAGCTTAATAATTGCGTCTTCAGGGCAAGCACCATAACAGCCATCACATTCGAAACAGTTACCACAGCTATAACAGCGCTGTGCTTCGTAAACCGCTTGCTCTTGTGTCAGGCCTTGGACAACCTCAGTAAAGTCTTTAACACGTTGTGCCACTTCAACTTCAGGAATTGCATTACGTGCTGAATCGACCTGGTACCACAGTTGCAACATTTCATGCGTTACAACATCGTGCTTTTCTTCTGAAATGTACGTCCCACCGCGTAGCCATGCATCGATATTTCGAGCTGCTTTTTTACCGTGGCCTGTTGAGATTGTGACGGAACGATCTGATGGCACCATGTCACCACCCGCAAAGATACCCTCATAACCTGTCATCATATGTTCATTCACATTGACAGTGTGATTTGGATTAGTCTTAACATTTGGCACATTCTCCAGCAGTTGGCTCTCAATATCTTGACCGATTGCCATCACCATCGCATCGGCACTGAGCGTCTCGAACTGACCGGTAGGTTGAGCGACACCATTGGCATCGAGCTCCATGATTTCCATTTTGAATTCAGTGCCCCGGATTTCTTTTAGGTTACGCATCCAATGGATTTTAACGCCTTCCGCTTCCGCTTCTTCCGCTTCAAAGTCATGAGCCGTCATGTTATTGCGATCAGAGAAGAAGATAACCATGGACTCTTCAGCACCGAGTCGCTTGGCAACACGCGCAGCATCCATTGCCGTATTACCACCACCGAGGACAGCAACCCGACGCCCCAGTTTTACAGGTTCATTGTTGCCAACCGCATGAAGGTAGTTAGCCGCTTCCATCATTGGACCGCAATCAACCATAGGGATATTAATCTGGCGTCCTAGCTGCGCACCAATGGCTAGGAATACAGCATCAAACTGACCGTCTTTTTTCTCTTTAACCACATCATCAACTTTGTGGTTTAAGGTGATATTGACCCCCATTTCCTCAATACGCTTGACCTCTTGCGCTAGAACGTCACGAGGTAAGCGATACTCAGGAATGCCGTAATTCATCATGCCGCCAGCGATTTCATTCGCATCGCGAATTTCCACTTGGTGACCTGCGATACGTAAATGGTATGCGGCTGCTAATCCCGCAGGACCCGCACCGATAATCAGCACTTTTTTGCCAGATTCTTTACTTGGCGCTGGGTATGCCCAGTTTTGATCTATGGCTAAATCACCCAACATTCTTTCTACTTGTTGAATAGAAACGGCTGAATCTACTCCAGCCCGGTTACAAGCCGATTCACATGGGTGATAACATACGCGGCCATGAATGGATGGCATAGGCTGATTAATCACTAACTTCTGCCAAGCTTTCTTGAACTCTTTGTCTCTGACTAATGACAAAAAGCCTTGGATATCGTTACCTGTCGGACAGCCTTGATTACAAGGAGGTAAGTAATCTTTATATACTGGACGGTGACTTTGCTTTGGCCCCGTACCCGTTAAATTAAATAGAGAGGCGTTTCTCACAACTTGCTTGGATGACATATCTGGCCCTTATGCACTTACTGACTTTAAATAGTCACCACCTACCCTTTGATCGACTAAATCAAATATAGAAAACTTCAAAGTAATAGACGATAAGTACTTAATCTATATACCCAAGAAACGTCAAAGTGCTTGAGTATAAGTGATATTCCATAGTGGACAACTTGCTACTATTTAAACAAGTTCACTTTCTTTTCAATAAACATTGTTTTATTGACTGTTTGAATTAATTTAGCACTTAGGTGAGATTGATGAAATTAAATATAATCAACTAGAGCGTTAATAAAATATTAACTCAATAAAGCGACACTTCACCTATGGTGATTTTAGATATAATTCATATAGATACACACCAAACGCTATTAATAATAACTATCACTCACAGTTAGCAACGAGAACGTTAGATAATGAAATAAATCAAATGTATATCCGAAGGTTTCTAAAAAACACATCATTAGCATTATAGCGTCACCGTCAGTTCAATACGGATTTGAAATCATAATGATACTTACTGATTTACCGAGTTTAAACCACACAATTAAGTGGTTTACTCATATAAATAGCCGTCCATATTTGTCCATTTGAAGCCTCAAAACCAGACTCTCGTTTATCAACAACAAACCCCAAAGATTCATAGCACCGGCGTGCGCTTTCATTATGTTCAAAAACTGTCAGTTTTATCTGCTCAGCACCAAAGTGCTGACGCGCAAAGTCTATAGCAAGTTCAAGCATCTTTTTTCCATAGCCCAAACCGCGGCCTGATACCTCACCAATCAAAACACGACATAAACGGTACGTTGTTTCTGACTCACGAAATAGCTCGACATACCCCACTCGTTCATCGCCAGAACACAACATCATGGCAGTGACTTCATCACATTGCAGATGAGATACAAGCTGCTTTTTATCAAGTGGAAATATAAATCTGTTTCCGCCCCATAAGTGGTTGAATTCAGCTGATGGTACCCAGCTTATCAATAAGTCTATATCTGCCTCGGTAAATGCAATTAGTCTCATTTCACTCTCCCTCCTTGGGTTTGGCTCAACCTACGTCACTTCTAGCATGTTTTGATTGAGTAATGAATATACCAATAATACCGAAAACATTTATGTATCCCGCCAGTTACGTTAAACTTCACAGCAACTGACAATCAATGAGCTATCCAAAACGTCTCGCAACGGTTTCAAGAACTGTAAACCATTGCCTTTTTATCAATTGGATGACTGATGTCGGTGTACGCCATGTTGTTGAATTTCAGCACAGTTTACACCGAGCAATGAAGAGTTAACAATCAATGAGCAACGCAATCCAGTGGTTCCCGGGTCACATGCACAAGGCCCGCAAAGAAATTGAAGAAGTTCTACCGAAGGTAGATGTGATCATCGAAGTACTTGATGCCCGCATTCCGTTCAGTAGCGAAAACCCACTGATTAAAACCTTTCGCGAAAAAAACAATAAGCCAGTTGTTAAGGTTCTGAACAAGCGTGACCTTGCTGATCCAGAAATGACACAGCTGTGGATCGATCACCTTGAGAAAGAGCAAGGCGTTAAGGCGCTGGCGATTACCACAGAGAATGTTAACGAAGTTCATAAAATCATGGACCTTTGCCGCAAACTCGCGCCAAACCGTGAAGAAATGGGCAAAAACATTCGCACCATGATCATGGGTATTCCGAATGTGGGCAAATCCACCATCATCAATACCCTTGCTGGTCGTACCGTTGCCATCACGGGTAACCAGCCGGCAGTTACCCGCCAGCAGCAGCGTATCAACCTACAAAACGGTATCGTGCTGTCTGATACTCCTGGGATCCTGTGGCCAAAAGTGGAAAACCCACACAGTGGTTTCCGTCTAGCGGCAACGGGCGCGGTAAAAGACACCGCCATGGATTATATTGATGTTGCCTTCTTCACTATTGAATATCTTATCAAGGCATACCCTGATCTCATCAAGGCGCGTTACGACCTTGATGAAGACGAAGTGTCAGACAGTGAGATCGAGCTAATGGAAGCCATTGGCCGTAAACGTGGCTGCTTGAGATCGGGCGGCCGTGTCGATCTTCACAAAGCCTCTGAGATTTTGATCAATGAGCTGCGTAACGGTACGCTAGGCCAAATCACAATGGAACGTCCTGAGATGATCACTCAGGAGTTGATTAACGTTGAGATTGAAGCTGAAAAGAAAGCTGAAGAAAAAGCGAAGAAGAAAGAAGAACGTCGCAAACGCTACCTGAAAAACAAGCGTTAATCTTTACCCCAACTTGGGATGCATACCCTCGCTTTCAAGGCCCTCACGCATAAATATGTGTGGGGGCTTTTCATTTCCTGTCGTGCCGGCACCAACCGTAATCACCTCGCACACTGGTTGCGGTATAGAGCGAAAAGTTAGAAAATAGCGATCATCCGTGTTGTGGTGAAACTTTTCCTGCCTCTCACGGTCTGAATGACATTATAAGTTCCCTCTTTGCCGAAGTGGCAAAGAGATCTGTAGAATCAATTTCTTACTGAGATCGTTAATGAGCCAAGCGGTAAACCGAAGCCAAACAGCCAAATATACCTTGCTGTTAGTGTTGGTCGTGATTTTTGTCTGTTCAGGACAAAATTTCGGCTATACAACCGCGTGCGCTGTAAATGGGCTAACCTCCAGCCAGGTAAGCCAATCTGTTGATGCTACATCAGCATCGAAACAAGTGAGTGATTCGACTGAACACAGTAAATGTTCGCTTTCTGATCATTTAATGCAAATGCACCAGCACTCCGTTGAGCATGCCATCGTTAGCTTGTTTATCGCTGTACTAGCATTACTGATCTATGCAACTGTCACCCAAGCCACCCCCATTTTCACAGAACCCATTCCCCCCACACGGCGGCGTCACCTGACGCTGTGTGTGTTCCGAGAATAAAACAAAAAATACTCACTCTCATGCATTGCTTGAGGTCGCTTTTGTTATTCTTGGAGTTATTACATTTGAAAAATATGATTATTAAACGATTTTCCTTACTCACCTCTTTGATTGTTTTGGTGGGTAGCCTTTTCTCGTACTCGGTTTCTGCTATTGAGTATTCAACTGGTTGGCTACAAAATCCAGATCATCCTCCTGTCGAGCTTCGTTATATGCTGACAGGACAACAAAACCCTGAAACAAAAACAGTCGAAGCCTTACTAGAAGTTAAGCTCGATACTGATTGGAAAACCTACTGGCGTAGCCCGGGTGAAGGTGGCGTTGCGCCGTCTATCGACTGGTCACTGTCGAATAACCTCGGAAATATTGACTGGCATTGGCCAATGCCAAAGCGTTATGAATTTCTCGGCGTCGAAACGCTAGGTTATAAGCACACCATCATCTTTCCGATGACGTTACACATCGAAGATATGTCAAAGCCTGTCTTTCTATCAGGCGTTTTAACCATGTCTTCCTGTACCAATATTTGCGTGCTGACAGATTACGAGATCACGCTGGATTTCAACCCCGCCGATCTGACTGCATCTGAGCAAGCGATGCATCTATACAACCAAGGGATGAGCCGCGTACCTACAGAGCAACCAAGCGTAGAGATCAAAGCGCTATCGTGGGACAAAAACAAAAAACTCATGTCAGTTGTTGCCACCAATACCCTTGGCTGGGACCAGCCTGACGTGTTTATCGATGGTGAATCGCAAAATGTTCAAGACGCATCATTCCTAAAACCAACCGTTCAGGTAAATGGTAATACACTTACTGCCCAGATGAAGGTCAGTAGTTGGTTCGGTGAGCCACAACTGCTTGGTGAAACCCTTAACGTCACCATCAGTGATACTGATTTTTCTGTTGAAACCCAAGGCATTGCCAATGATATTCCTGTCACTCTGACAGCCAGTAGCAACAACCTGCTTGAAATTATCGGTATTGCCCTGTTAGGTGGCTTGATCCTCAATATTATGCCGTGTGTTTTGCCTGTTCTCGGTATGAAACTAAGCAGCGTTATTGCCGCTGAAGGGCTAGAGAAGCGTCAAATCCGTATGCAGTTCCTATCTTCTGCGGCGGGTATACTCACGTCATTCTGGCTACTGGCTGGATTTCTGATCGTTCTCAAGTTATCAGGCCAAGCTTTGGGCTGGGGCGTTCAGTTCCAAAGCCCATACTTTATCGGTGCCATGGTGGTTATTACCGCATTGTTTGCCGCTAATATGCTGGGCTTGTTCGAGATTCGTCTATCAAGCGGTACCAATACTTGGCTGGCAACAAAAGGCGATGATTCCTACGTAGGCCATTTTGTTCAAGGTATGTTTGCAACCCTGCTTGCAACGCCATGTAGTGCTCCATTCCTCGGTACGGCCGTTGCTTTTGCGCTGGGAGCAGACGTTATCACCCTGGTCGCTATCTTTACCGCCCTGGCAATCGGCATGGCTGCTCCTTGGCTGGTAATAGCACTCTTCCCTCGCCTAGCCCACCTACTGCCAAAACCTGGCATGTGGATGGATAAACTCAAAACACTGTTTGGTTTGATGATGCTGGCTACCAGCCTGTGGCTCCTAAGCTTGATGACGAGCTTCTTCACCACTGCAGCTGTTGTTCTGGTAGGCGTATTGTTAGTCGTTGCACTGCTATGGCGGTTGGGCAAAGTGAAAGGGCGTAAACCTGTCATTCTAGCAATGGCATTCATCATCGTCGGCTCTGGTGGCGGACTGATCGCTGGCAGCATGACAGCCGACAACTGGGCAACACCACTGCCCAAAGATCACGCTTGGCAACCGCTCAATATTGATGCTATCCAGCAACAGGTCAACCAAGGAAAAACCGTCTTCGTCGACGTAACAGCAGATTGGTGTATCACCTGTAAGGTCAATAAAGTCAGTGTCCTGCTACAAGATCCGGTCTACTCAGCCCTTGAACAAGACCATATCGTATTGATGAAAGGAGACTGGACCAAGCCCTCTGACTACGTCACTGGATTCCTACGATCCAATGGTCGCTTTGGCGTACCGTTCAATATCGTATATGGCCCGAAGGCCCCGATGGGGATTGCACTGCCGGTTATTCTGACTAATAACGATGTTATCAAGGCAATTGAAGCGGCAAGTGGCAAAGGTGCAGAGTAATGGCATCACCTTCATCGGTTAAAGGCAAGAACACCAAACCATCGAAGGTTGGGCGGTTTTTCAAAGAAGCGGTTTTGATGCTGCTGATTTTGATCGCCGTAACAACCGGTCTTGATATATGGCGTAGCCAAAGTATGCCGCAAGGTACGATCCCAGCGTTGGTTACACAATCAACCAAAGGGGAGGAAATCGACCTGATTGCGCGCAGTCATGAAAAACCAGTGATGGTGTATTTCTGGGGCACATGGTGCAGTGTATGTCGTTTTGTCAGCCCAACCATTAATTGGCTGAATGATGACTATGATGTGGTATCTATTGCAGTAAACTCTGGCGACAACCGCCGGATAAACGGCTACCTTGACCATCATGAGTATGGTTTTACCACCATCAATGACAGTCATGGCGCGCTAATGAGAGAATGGGGAATCTCAGCGGTACCTTCCATCTTCATCATCAAAGATGGCCAGGTCTCTTCAGTGACCACTGGCTTTAGTACACCGCCGGGCCTATGGCTCAGAATGCAATTGGCATCCTGATAATGCATATCAAGCACTAACAAACAGCCCAGTCTATGACTGGGCTGTTCAATATAAAGAAACACCTTTAGTTCAAAGAAGCACTACCTACTCCCACTCCCAATGCCTACCTTCATGACCGTCTGAAAACATCATCCGGTACCCGCTGATATTTCTATGGGGGATATCGTGCATAATCTTATGAAACTGTTTAGCATCAACATGGATCAGATTTTCATGATCACCGGACTCAATAAACAGTTCATCTTGATCAAACAACATATCATCGACCAGCATATCAACCTGATAAGGTTGGCCGATTGATGGGACCGCGCCGGGTTCACAATCTTGGAAGATTGAGGTAAGTTCATGCTCACCAACAAGGAAGAATTGTTTCCCCGTCATGCGGCTGATCTTATCTATCATAACGCGGCGGTTAGAAGGAACGACAGCCATCAAGAACTCACCGTTCTTATCTTTTAGCAGCACAGCTTTTGCAACCTGCGATGTGGGTACATGGGCCGATATGGCCGAGCTAAATGACGTATCGGTATGTTTATGCCGAGTCAAACTGAAATCGACATTGTGGCTGTTGAGGAATTGCCCTACTGTCAGTGCCATAGCCATAGGATCACCTCCTGATCAATCATCAAGCCACTCTCCAGTAATAGAAAACGGGCTTGATGGAAACTGGGCCTACAGCCTCAGTATGGAGGGGGATAGCCAATTTCGCGAGCTAAATTCCGTCCTAAAGTCGTAAACAATTCCTCACAGGTTATCCTAACTTAGGGATAACGCGCCTTGCTTGCCAGTAGGTACTACGCCAGTAAGGGTTTTTCAGGTTCGAAATCATAACACCTTGGGACGTAGATGCATGAAGAAAGCGGGACTCACCAAGATAGATACCTACATGACGCAGAGTACGTCCGGTCTTGAAGAAAACAAGATCGCCCTCTTTCAGCTCTGTAATAGCAACCCACTTACCTTGCCTTACCTGTTCACCAGTTGTTCGCGGTAGTTTCTGCTGGAAAACTTCTGCAAGACCAATTTGTACAAATGCAGAACAATCAATACCCGCTTTGGATGTGCCCCCCAAACGGTAAGGCGTGCCACGCCACTGTTGATAGACCGTATCGAGAGATGGGGACTGATTAATCGGTACATTCATCTCAACAAACTCATAGCGAGGTGCATTGGCCAATGGATCGTCAGACGAAGCATCGTGCCCAGCAGGATCAGGTGATGATGAACAACCCGAAAGCCAAATTGTCAAAGCCAGTGATAGTAACAACTTCTTCACTGCAGCCGACTCCTTTCCTATGCCAGTGATGTCTGACTATGAATTTTTTGTGGTAAGAATATACAAGAATAGTCAATTACAGATATGACAGAAACATTATTCTGTGTTCACTATGAAGATTTGACATAACTGATGATAAAGTCACCAAAAGTGCTTTTACATTGAGGTTCAGGCAAAAAAAATGGCTGACAATTGTCAGCCAACAAAACTCCACACAACAGAAGAGATAGATACTATGCGCTCACCCAACCAAGGAGAGCATATTGCATCTATCGAGAGTATTTATCGCTTTATTTCAGTAGCTTATCCAGAACTTTCTATCTAAAGCCAACACAACTGCGAGCAGCTTCACGCTATCAGCTTCTTTCAAGCACTATTTCGTCAATTAATTGCTTTTTTAGCTATACACGTGTTTTTATTGAGGAAATCATCAAAAAGAGTGTATTTCTCCCTCGCAGATACTGAACAAAAAACAAACAATTGTTACACCTCATTAATTATTTGGATAAAACATGCGCTTATCTACTGGTCATACAACTAAAAAGATTTCATAATGCACACAGTTTTTCATTTAATCGCTAAGGAGTAAGCGTGCTTGCATTCTTCCGCATTTTCCTCGCGGCCATTTTCATTATTTTCACCACACTCTTCGCTCTGGTTTACTGCATCTTGTTTAAACCTCGCGATCCTAAGCACGTACATTTTTTCTGTCGCTGGTTTAACCAATTACAACGTATTGTTGGCGTTGAACTTATCCACCGAGGCCAAGAAAAGATTGCTGACACACCTAAAGCCGTTTATGTGTCTAACCACCAGAACGTGTTTGATTTCGTTTCCGACCCAGGTATGTTGCCTCCCCGCGCGGTTTCAATTGGCAAAAAGAGCCTATTGTGGATCCCGTTTTTTGGTCAGCTATATTGGATAACCGGTAACATATTGATTGACCGCGAAAACAAATCAAGCGCCCGCAACACAATCCAGCAAGTTGCCGATGCAATCCACAAACGTGACCTGTCAGTATGGATGTATCCTGAAGGAACCCGAAGTAAAGGGAGAGGTTTGCTGCCATTTAAAACCGGTGCTTTTCGTATGGCGATTGAGGCAGGCGTGCCTATCGTACCTATGTGCACAAGTTCTACTCACAACAAAATTTCACTATCAAGCCGGGACAACGGCATTGTTATTGCTGAAATGTTGGAGCCTATTGATGTATCAGGTTACGAACTAAAAGACGCCCGTGAATTGGCAGATCACTGCCACCAGTTGATGGAAAAGAAAATTGCCGAACTGGATGCCGAAGTTGCCCAATTAGAGCAAGCTCGTTCTAGTGATAACGTCAGTATCCGTTCATAGAGTGATATCCAGTAAACGAAGCAGGCTTGCCAAGTGGCAAGCCTGTTTTGCTTTAAAGGGTAGAATCCAGATAGGTATAACTTTACTTGTCAGTCAGTATGTCAAAGCCATTTTTTAGTTGTTTGCTTTGCAAGATACGCCCATGCCCTAATCCCTCAGTAGCTATCAGGGTAACATGTTGATTTTCACTTGCGAGCTCAGAGTGAGCATAAGAGGCAAACCGATCATATTTGTCATGCACTATCACCGCTTTAGCTTGTCGACCCTTTAAGCGATCAAGCGGATTGATACTCTCTAGCGGATATTGATATTGCTCGGCAATATCATCAACCACATCATGAAAAAGCTTGATTGAATAGCCAGACTGCTCAACTGCCGATACAAGGTTTTCGGTATAGTTCAGCACAGGAGCCACCAGTAGCACAGGCTTATCTTGCAGCAATGGGCAGCGGCTCTCCAACACCATCGCACCGCCCATACTATGAGCGACAACACCAGCAATCGATTCCTGCTGAGCCAAAATACTGTCAAAAGCGGCAACAAAGCCGGGTAAATGACCAAATTGGCCTTCACTCTCGCCGTGGGCCGGATTATCGAACGCTAACGCCTTGTAGCCTGAATGAGCTATATGCTCCATCAATGAATAAAATTGCTGAGCAGAACCCGACCAGCCATGGCCCAATACCCATGTAGGCCCTTCTCCGAGGCTGTATGTCATCATCATCCCTTCTGATGTCTCAACAGAGTTGCGGACCAGACCCACGGGCTCATCCACGGTCTTTTTACTTCTCACAGGTGTCAACAACACCTTGCGAGCGACATGCTTGGCATGCTCTGGGGCAATACGGTAATGCAATCTGGTCGTCAGGTTGATTAGCTTCTTGCGGACATCAAAGCCTTGGCTTTTCTTGAAATAAATTTTGCTACTCATTACTTTCCCATCTAAATAGAACGACCGTGCTTTAAAAGTTCAAGACGTTGTTTTTATACAAGCTTGCTAATGCTTAACTCAGCAGAACGACTACTTACGCCACTGAACAAGCAGTGCATCCACGCCTTGCCAAAAGCGTTGATGATCGTCTGTCTCCAGTTCCATGCTGAGAAATAAATGGCTACTGAGGTAGACGCCGTATAACTGGTATACACACTGCCAACTATCCAGGGATGGCAAGAACTCGCCTTGCTGCTTTCCCTGCTCAAGTTGGCGATAAAGATAGTCGAGCCAGCGTTTTGTCACAGCTTTGAGCCTTAACTGAACAGACTGTTCTTTGTCACCGTGCTCTGTCCATGCATCGAGAAACATGCAACTCCCCTGAAAGGAGCGATTCCACGCTAACCAATTTGTTAGCAACATCCTCAGCTTCTGCTCAATGGACTCAGGAAATTGTAACCTTGCCGGTTGTATCACCCGCTCGACAAATAGCTCCCCGGCATAGTCCAGCACCGCAATTTGTAGGTTCTCACGTGAGTTAAAATGTGAAAACAAGCCGCTTTTAGACATGCCCGAAGCTTTAGCTAGTTGGCCAATTGTTAAGCTATCCAGCCCCTCTCTGCTCGCCAGCGAAAACGCGGTATTCAAAATATGCTGCCGAGTGGCTTCTTTCTTACTCATTGACTGTGGATCCATTTTTACGGCATCTCTTTACTGATGTAGCGATTACAACTCATTTGATATTTTTAGCACGATCGTACTTTTTATGGAAGATTAATTTTGATAGAGCTCGATGTTACGTCAGCGTCGGATAGATGCTTACTACCTAAACCTAGAACTAACGTTCAGCAAAACGGAATAAGCTATCTATATGGATCGGGCAGCTCCCAACCTGATGAACCATATCTTCAGCTTGCTTGAGTGAATCGTAACTGCAAGGGATCCCGTAAGTATCGGTTATAGGATATTCGTTTCCCTCGCTATCAATAAAGTTCACACTCCAACCGGCACTGAGATAGTCATGTACCAAACGAGCTTCAACTATTGCATTATCTGCCATCAACTGGCGGCACTCTGAAAGGACCATAATCCCCTCCTAACGCAAGAGTCCCCCATATCAATCTCGACCACTCATGGCTTGGCGGGGAACCCTGCCTAATGAATGTTCAGTAAAAGTATAGCAAGGGTACAAAAAAGGCTACCAAATGGTAGCCTTAAGAGCTGTTGCAGAGAGTGCGACTACAGGTACATCTTCGCTACATCAGAAGGTTCTGATTCTGAACCTTCAAGCTGAACGGTCCAATTCAAACCAACCAGAACACCATCTTCAGACAGCGTAATCATCCAGTCTTCAACAAAAACATCTAGCGGGATCATCACAGCAGTAAATTCAGCCCACTCGTCAACACAATGAACTTTTGCATCGGCTTCATTCGACCAAAATGGCATTACTTCAGATTGTTCGAACTCGCTAGAGTCAACAGAAAGCCAGTCACCTTCTTCGTTACAAAGTCCCCATACTTGCTGAGTATCTTTGGTTTCTTCAACAAACAGATCGCAATTTGCCTTAATATCTGTGGTTAACTTAGTCATTCTATTCTCTCTTATACATGTTTATGTCCAAGCTGCTTGAACATAACATCAGTAACTTGATGTGGAGTAATACTACCAGATTTTCGTGACAGAAGATGTACAATTTATCGCTATACCAGCTGCTAACTGCATCAGTTCATTGCCTGTTTGGTGTTTAGATCGAGAATTGGGTATAGCTAGCTATACTTGTTTAGATGACCGGAACAACAACACCTATTGGGCAGTAACAGAGGGCAAAACATGGCAACCGTTGACTGGCTATCAAACCTTAGCAATCAGACTATTTTGAATCCTCGCTCTCACCTGATAGAGGCCCACGAATATATCGGCGAGCATGGAGAAAGAAAGGTCGCGGTTGACTGTGCCTGTGGTAACGGCCGGGACACATTGTACCTGCTAGAACAAGGTTATCATGTTTACGCCTTTGATAACGATCGTCCTCGCTTGAAAACACTTTCAGAGCATCCGCTATTAGGCTCGCACCCAAACCTTGATATTCAAATCAGCAGTTTTGCCGACTATGAATTTCCCCGAGCAAACCTGATCAATGCCAGCGCCTGCTTGTTTTTCTGCACTCCTCATGATTTCAATATCCTTTGGAGAAACATATCTAACAGCCTAAAAGTCAGTGGCATTTTTTGCGGGCACTTCTTAGGTAAGGAAACTTTAGAGCCCAATGAAAAATTGCCAATCCTCACCCATAGCCAATTCGACCTCGAGCAGATATTTGCCGACTTTTACATTATTTCGTGGAAGAAGCGACAAGAGTACTCAGCCAATCTAACCGGTAAAAAGCGACTATGGTTAATCCACACCATTATTGCGATGAAAAAATAGTAACTTAAAAGCCACCTACTGCTAATCAACCACCATCAAACCATTCATTTGAGGAATAACTAGAAACCCAGCGAAGAGCGTTCGTTTTTTGTTCTTATTTGGCTAAATCTATGCCAAAATAGCATTTCCTCAAAAGGTTTCACCTACGCTTTCTGTCGTATAAACCGACTCTCAATCAATACTTTGATTCGAGAGGTTTGGGGATTTTGTCTTTTATACACTTTATGTAGGTTAGCTTGTATGCACACTCAGCGTACCGGGAATGCTCTTGCTGCATTTTCCTTTGTGCTATGGGGGATCCTCCCCCTTTATTATCAATTTCTTCCAAGCGCAGACATTAATGAATTGTTAGCGTTTAGGATTATTTTTTCTATCCCGTTTATGCTGTTAGTCATGTTGCTATTACGCCGACCTCTGCCAAACCTCTCACAGCTTTGGCAAGACAAACGCTCTTTGGTTATGACAGGCATCGCCGGATTAATTATGTGTGTATCATGGTATGCCTTTACTTGGGCGATGACTCATGACCAAATCCTTGCCGCCAGCTTGGGTTTCTTCATCAATCCGTTATTTGCGATAGCCTTGGGCGTGTTATTCCTTAAGGAAAAACTCAGCAAGGCACAGTCAGTGGCAGTTATTCTGGGTATTGTTGGCATTAGTTACCAAGTTTTCCATTACGGTGAGCTACCTTGGATTTCATTAATAATGGGGAGCTTCTTCGCCTTTTATGGTTTATGCAAAAAGTATGTTCGTTACGATGCCCTTACATCGGTCACACTCGAGTCAGTAATACTAGCTCCGTTTGCCTTATTGTATTTAGCGTATACCTATGCAAACCAGACCTCGACAGCCCTGTCGTCAGATACGACCACCTTGCTGCTTTATATTGGGTCTGCGCCGGTAACACTGGCTCCGTTAATTTTCTTCGCACTGGCTATAAGCCGTACCAGTTTAACCATGGTTGGCTTAATGCAATACATTGAACCATCGTTGCAATTTTTACTGGCCGTATTCCTGTTTGGCGAAGTCTTTGACCAAGTCAAAGCCGTTAGCTTCGGGTTTATCTGGCTAGGATTACTGTTATGCAGCCTTGAGGCATTCAGCCACTTAGCTTTAAGACGAATAAAAACGTCATAATGAGACCTCGAAAAGCCACTGATGGATTGTACAGTCAAACCCAGTGGCTAGACCTCGCGCAAGGTATGGAATCTATTGCATAAATAATTCAAAAGACCATACTACTTACATGGAGTTAGTGAATAGGTGTATTGAGGTATGGATACCCACGAAGTTTTCAATGACAGTTATGCTCGCTGCCAACGAAACAAACAGTTTTTCTTGATTTTTTATCACCATTTCTGGCAAAAAGAGCAGCGGTTCAAAGAGATTTTCAAAGGCGTTGATATGGAGCGCCAAGTTCAGATGCTCAAGTTATCTATCTCGATGATAATGCTGGCTTCTTCATCAGATCAAGCAAAGGAGAGCGTTCGGCGATTCGGTAAAGCTCACGGCCCGGGTGGCATTGGCGTTCGACCCAGTGATTTTGACGTTTGGTTAGATTCACTCATCGAAACCGTTCAAATTTGCGATCCTAGATACAATGATGAGATTGCTATCGCTTGGCGACAGTGCTTCAAAGAAGGGATAGCTATAATGAAAAAGGAATGTTTATAGAGAACGTACATGCCTTCTCATTTTCGGCAAAAAAATTCATCAGAACCAAATACATTACAGTCGACCAGCAAGCGGTCACTTTTTGATTGGCGATATACTTTACTCATCGTTATCGCGCTGGCACTCGGAATACTGGCTATCTATTTCTCACCTATTCGACAGAGCCGTAACTTTTATGACTATGCAGACCAGCGGTTACTGTTAGGTATCCCCCACTTCTGGAATGTCGTCAGTAACCTGGGGTTTCTTATCGTTGGTATTATTGGACTTAGGGACAACATGCGTAGCCCCTTAGCTATCAATCAATCACTCTCCTTTGCCTACCAACTGTTTTTCATCAGCCTTATCGGCGCTTTTCTCGGATCTAGCCTTTACCATTTGTCCCCAGGCCCATTCACCTTGATGATAGATAGACTCCCGATAACCATCGGCTTTATCTGCCTTTACTGTATTGTCATTGCCGAATACTTATCACCTACCCTAGGCAGGACTATGCTACTGCCTACTCTGGCATACGGGGTGCTTTCTGTTATCTACTGGTACATGACAGATGTTATCGATGGGCGCGGTGATATGGCACCCTATGTGTTGGTACAACTGCTGCCTATTATACACATCCCCTTAATTCTCTGGCTCTACCCAAACAGCCACAACCCCACTCGGTATTACTTATATGCACTGGGTTTATATGTTCTGTGTAAACTGGCTGAATCGAACGACGACGAAATATATGAACTCACATCACAAGTAAGCGGTCATTGCCTGAAGCATATTTTGGCTGCGCTAGCCGGTTATTGTGTCTATTTAGGCTGGAAAGCGGGTACAAAAAAGCCCCGTATCTAACGAGGCTCTCTCTGGCACTGAATCGCAATTATTTTTCACCAATTCCGCGATGTTCTTTTTTCGCTAAGGTGATTTTTCCGAATCCAAGCTTTCGGAAATGGCTATCTCGAAAATCCCTCATCGCCTTGCTGCCTGATGATACCGCTTCGACTTGCTGCTCCATTCGCAAAAAATCGGTTAGATCAATCCCTTCTGCTGCTGCAACCGCCTCATGGATCGTACGGTACTGAGAGTATGAAAACGTCAGCGTTTTCTCTTGTTCTTTAAAGGTATAAATTATAGTGCGCGACATAACGCCTCCAACAGCAAAATCAAGTGAGGGAATTTACCCTACTTCAATTTCAGAAGAAACCTTTTTTCCTGATTGACTGGAACGTGTTGGTACAATGTGCTCGGCTAAAATCTGTGCCTTTGTCATCGGTCGATAGAAAAAGAACCCCTGCACATACTGCACGCCTTTCTCCTGGATAAAGTTTAGCTCTTCAGCCGTTTCAACACCTTCAACCACAATCTTAGCCTGAGTGATATGACCGAGTTGGACAACGACATCGAACAGGCTGCGACCACGCTCGGTATCAAGGTTTTCCACAAGCGAGCGGTCTATTTTAATCTTGTCAAACTCAAAGCGGGATAGATAAGCCAGCGAAGAGTAGCCGGTACCAAAGTCATCCAAAGCAACAGAAACCCCCATGGCTTTGATCTCTTGAATCACTTTAGCCGTTCGCACTTCATCCTGAATCAACATCTCCTCGGTAATTTCGATTTCAACCTGATCATAGTCCAATGTACTGTTGTCTATCACCTGCTTGATTGACTTAACAAAGTCTTTCTTCAACATCGTTTCTGATGAAACGTTTACAGATATTGTGAAATTTGACGAATGCACCATTTCAGAAGCGTCGGAAATAGCCGTTTCCAACACCCAAAAGTCCACATCGGAAAGAAGCCCTAACTGTCCGAACGACTTCAAAAAAGTCGGCCCTTTTATCCGCCCCTTCACATCTTCATGACGTATCAATGCCTCCAGTGCTACCACCTCAGCACTTTGGACATCAACTTGCGGCTGGTAATAGAGCAAAAAGGAACCACTATTTTGAAGCTGTTCAACTTCACGCTGAGCATTAATATTATCTTGAATCGAGGGTATAAAGCTGTTTAGTTTAGATTTAATCGGCACTTCATCCCCTTTAAAGAAATGAGTACGGAAGATGGATGAAACATCAACACCCAGCGATCGCTGATCCATAACCTTGAAGAAAGGATAATAAATAGCGACACCTACAAAAATAAGAAATAGCTGAAATGCAGCCACCGAAGCCTCACCACCTGATGCAACATATCCACTCATTACCGGCGGAATTAACCAACTATGTACTTCACTCAAAGGTGGAATCAAGCCCATAGATATAGCGCCGTAAGCCAACATAAAGCTAACAAGAGGCACGCACAAAAAAGGCAGTATCATAATCGGGTTGAATATGATGGGAATACCAAACAATATTGGCTCATTGATATTGAAAATAGTTAGAATAAGAGCGGCTTTAGCTAACAGTTTATAACCTTTGCTTTTTGAAAAAAACAGCATACACAATACAAGGCTAATGGTGTTACCGCTACCGCCCATACCCGTAAAAAAGTCATAGAAGTTCGTACTGATAATATTGAGATCTGTTCCAAAATTTTTCCAGTCAGCCATATTAGCAATGCTAATATCATATAGCTCTGTTTTATACATATGCAGAATATTATGGCCGTTAACCCCAATGCTCCATAACATTCCACGGATAAACTCATAAAGCAGGCCATCATAAAATGACGTTGGCTCTAATGTAGGAAACACTATTTCTGGCTGAATATATGTTGCATATATAACAACAGAAAGATGAGAGCCAATAATTAATATTGCCAATGTAAGAACACACGTGACCATCATCTGAATAGATGTATCAGCAGCACTAATAAATTTATCAAAGCTAAATAAACGAAGCTTATTAAGTTTTGATATGATGAGACAAGAAGCATATGCCGTCAAAAGGGAGATCGCAAAGTTATTCGGTAAAGCTATGACGGGTGAAATGAGATCCCATTGCTGTGAGATAATAAAGAAGGAGGCAAGAGCACAAGAAATCGGTGCCGCTTTCGGTAACCGGAGCAATGATGAGTAATATGTGGCGAAGAATATATTGAGTAATAGCGGGAACATGTGCCCTGTCATCTCCCCTACATAACCCAGAGTTACACTGATACTGTCGTAACCAAATTTCCCGGAGAAAACAGAGAGCAAGTTAAAAAACGCTGCTATCAATGACACAGGCAAAGCCATAATAAAAACATTGCTAATAGCAACTATAAAGGAATTAGTAGATAACTTTGAGAGTAAAAGAGGCAATGTACACAATCCAATTTATAAAACACTAAGCCGCACACACCTAGTCATAAATGCATGGTTTCAATCTGACAAGTCGTTCCTTTGCATCATATCAAATTAGATTTATAAGCACACTACAATTACGTTATATATAGCTGATTATTATATCATATAGTGGAAAATTATTATTTCCACCAAGGAAAAAATCAAAATTAAGCATATTTGAAAATTTATGCATTTACCATGATTATACCTAACAAAAAAGAACAATACCCAATAGATATCAAATCGGTATTTTATATAGAAACTAATTTCCGCGATGTTTAAATAAACTCATAAAAAAACACGACGCAAATATGTTTCAAAGGTGAAAAGTAGAGGATTATTAACTGCCAATTGCAATATTACTGAAGATGAATACCTAGCAATCATAGCCTTGTAAACTAGCACTAGCTATGCAAACTGTTTTCCCAGAGTTATGCACAGAAACAGTGGATAACCCATCCAACAGAACAATTATTTAACAATAGCGACTATTTTTCAGGCAGTGAGTGTCAAATAATCGCCTGAATTACACCGTAACAATGATGCTTCACTTACTTTTTCTCTTTTAGGTAGTGGATAACCTGATTGCTACTTCCCCGCCATACTAATTCAGGGTCATGCAGATCTTTTTCGAACTTACCGTCGATCACAACGTCAACATAGTCGAGCACGGCTTTCTGCTTCTCATCAAGTTCAGCCAGAAGGTAACCAGTCCATAGCCAGATATCTTTGCCGCTACATTCAGCCTGTACACGCTTTACCAACTTTAAAATAATTGGAACATTGGCAGGATGAAGAGGATCACCGCCCGACAAAGACAAACCGCGCCGCTTAATCCTACTATCGTTCAGATCCGCAATGATCTTGTCTTCAATCTCCTGGCTATATACATGCCCTGCATCCAAACGCCATGTACTCTGGTTATAGCAACCACGACACTGGTGTACGCACCCTGAGACAAACAAGGTACAACGTGTACCCGGCCCATTAATAACGTCAACGGAGTAATAGTTGTGATAATTCATTGTGACTCCAAATAAAAAGTGCCGAATCATCGGCACTTAGTGTCAGTTTGCGGAAATACGTATTGCTCTACATATGTTTCACACGGCGTTTAACTTCTTCCTGTTTACCGAAGTTAAACGGACGAGCATCAGGGCTACCTAAATATCCACAGACTCGACGAGTAACCGATACCTTCGATGGCTCATGGTTGCCACATTTCGGACAGGTAAAGCCTTTACTGGTACAGTCAAATTCACCATTGAAACCACACTCGTAGCACTCATCTATAGGTGTGTTTGTCCCATAGTATGGCACACGGGTGTAGCTGTAATCCCAAACGTTTTCCAGTGCCTCGACATTATGCTGAATGTTCGGGTATTCGCCGTAACAGATGAAGCCACCGTTTGCAATTTCTGGGTATGGCATTTCAAAGTCGATCTTATCGTAAGGATTGACTTTCTTTTCAACGTCCAAATGGAAGCTATTGGTGTAGTAACCTTTATCAGTCACACCATCTACCACACCAAACTCTTTAGCGTCGATAGAACAAAAACGACTACACAAGTTTTCACTCGGTGTGCTGTACAGGCTAAAGCCGTAACCAGTCTCTTCTTTCCAGCTGTCAGTTGCCGCTTTCAAGCGCTCAACAATCGCGACCGCTTTTTCACGTAACGCTTCACTGTCATAAACATGCTCTTCTGTACCATACAGAGCATTGATCGTTTCATGGATACCAATGTAGCCCAGTGAAATCGAAGCACGACCATTTTTAAAGATTTCTGACACATCATCATCTGGCTTCAAGCGAACACCACACGCCCCCTCCATATACAAAATAGGAGCAACACGCGCTTTCACGCCTTCTAGGCGGCTGATGCGGGTTTCTAGCGCACGGCGCGCAAGTACCAATTTTTCATCAAGCATCGCGAAGAACTGTGTTTCATCACCTTTTGCCTTTAGTGCGATACGTGGCAAGTTCAAGCTCACCACGCCGATGTTGTTACGGCCTTCGTGGATAAGCTCGCCATTTTCTTCGTATGCGCCAAGGAAGCTGCGGCAACCCATTGGGGTCTTGAATGAACCTGTTACTTCAACCACTTTGTCGTAGTTAAGGATATCTGGATACATACGCTTAGATGCACACTCAAGCGCCAACTTCTTGATATCGTAGTTTGCATCGTCCTGCTTATGGTTAAGGCCGTCTTTAATAGCAAAAACTAATTTCGGGAATACTGCCGTCTTGTGGTTTTTACCCAAGCCCGCTATACGGTTTTTTAGAATAGACGACTGGATCAGGCGTGATTCCCAAGAGGTACCCAAACCAAAGCCAAAGGTAACAAATGGCGTTTGACCGTTTGCGGTGTGCAGAGTGTTCACTTCATACTCTAGAGACTGGAATGCGTCGTAACATTCTTTTTCAGTACGCGCTTTGGCAAAAGCTTCTGGCTCAGGAATGTCCCACTCGTTAGCAACTTGTAGATGCTTTTCGTAGCTAACTGACACGTATGGAGCCAATACTTCGTCAATACGGTTGATCGTAGTACCACCGTAAATATGGCTCGCGACTTGTGCAATAATCTGAGCCGTAACCGCTGTTGCTGTAGAAATTGACTTAGGTGTGTCAATTTCTGCATTACCCATTTTAAAGCCATGAGTCAGCATGCCGTCCAAGTCGATCAGCATACAGTTAAACATTGGGAAGAAAGGTGAGTAATCCAGATCGTGGAAGTGGATGTCGCCATCTTCGTGTGCTGAAACAATATCACGAGGCAGCAGGTGTTGCTTTGCGTAATGTTTAGCCACAATACCAGCAAGTAGATCACGTTGGGTCGGGATCACCTTACCATCTTTGTTGGCGTTCTCATTCAGTAGCGAAGCATTGCTTTGCTCAATCAAACCACGAATTTCATTGTTCAGGTGGCTTTTCTTCTCGCGGGCGATATCGCGGTCATGGCGATACTCAATATATGCACGCGCTACAACTTTATGTGGCCCCATCATCAGGTGATTCTCAACTGCATCCTGAATCGCGTGGATCTCCACCTGCTCCTGATCGGCAAACTGAGAGAGTACTTGCTCAGCAACAGACTCAGCATAGGTGGCATCCATTGCCTCTACAGATTCGGCAGCGCTTAATACCGCTTCTTTAATACGCTTGGTATTAAACGGTACAAGGCAACCATCACGCTTAATCACAACAGGGTTCACACAAGGCTCCTAAAAATGACAGTGTCACGAAAACCACTAAATATAGGGCTAACTAAATTGACCAATACAAGATGTGGTGTATTAAGCGAGAATTCAGGAACGGAAACATTGATCTATATCAGTATTTCACTAAGAGCGTACAGCTAACAACCGATGTTTTCGATTACCTCTCAAAACTGACATTTACACTCGTTTCATTGCAAAATTGTCAACCCATTTATTTAATACTCAGCACTGAAATTACTGAAAAAATACTTGAATATTTTTTAGAGTTTTAGTTCAAACTCAACCTTTCCCATCCAGGAAACTTCGTCCCTCTCTCTGTGCTTTTTGTCGGTTACCTTCCCTGACCTTTATACCCAAGCGACTTCAAGGTATATACTCAAAAGCATCATTGTGAAGAGTATTGCCTATGCGATCTGCCTTGCTTCTCTTATGCTTTGCTGGCGTACTGCTGTCTTCTATCTGTGGCGCATTCCAAATTACACCACAGCAACACGAGAGATATACTGGTGATCTTCCTGTTATGGAGGAGAAGCGTGTTATACGCGTGCTTGTCGCCGCAGACTTGGGGTTTTACTATCTCGACCGGGGCCAACCCAAAGGGTTAATCTCTGAAATGCTGCGACTTTTTGAAAAATTTGTCTTTGAAAAGACGCAAATAAAGTATCGGGTCCAAATCATTCCCGTACACCGTGATCAGCTTCTCCCAGCATTGAATGCGGGTATTGGTGACCTTGTTACGGCAAACCTCACCATCACAGCTAAACGCATGAAACAAGTTGACTTCAGCCGTCCGATACTGACAGATATTCAAGAGTTATTTATTACCCACTCAACCCGAAATCCCATCACCAACGTAAAACAGCTGTCAAAAAAGAGTGTCTGGTTACGAGCCAGTTCAAGTTACTACCAAAGCATTCGCAGAATTAATCAACGGCTAAAGAACCTCGGCAAGGAGCCTATGTATGTGCATTTCCTAGAAGAAACCCTTCAGGATTTTGAAATGCTGCAGATGGTTCAAGATGGCATTATCCCCATGACAGTGCTCGACTCTCACAAAGCCGAGTTTTGGGATTTAGTTACCGATGATCTGCAGATCCATTATGAATACCCGATCAGGAAAAATAGCTCAATTGGATGGAGCTTTCGTAAAAACAGCCCCGAATTCAAAGCGCTGGTAGACGAATTCGTGGAAAAGAACCGCCGAGGTACGCTGAACGGAAACATCTTGTTCGATCGCTACCTCAACAGCAAAGCGTGGTTTCAGAAAGTCATGAGCCCAGATAATATTGATAAGTTCAAAGAGCTCGAAAATCGCTTTGTTCGATACGGCAATATGTATGACATCAACTGGCTGATCATCGCTGCCCAAGCATATCAAGAATCAGGGTTTGATCAATCCAAGCGATCACACGCAGGGGCGATAGGCATCATGCAAGTGCTTCCACAAACAGCCAGTGAGCCCTACATCAATATCCGTAACATCCAGAACATCGAAAACAATATCCACGCGGGAGTGAAGTATATGGACTTTATTCGTGAGAGGTACGTCACCGATGATGACACCGATGAGCTCAACCAGCTCTATTTTGCCCTCGCCAGCTACAATGCCGGCCCCAATAGAATAAGGCGGTTAAGAAAAGTTGCCGAAGAACGCGGCTATGACCCAACCAAGTGGTTCAATAATGTCGAAGTCATAGTCAAAGAGGAGGTTGGCATGGAGCCAATTACCTATGTGGGTAACATCAATCGCTACTTTACTATCTACAAACAAATCTTCTCGCTGCAGAACGCGGCTGGCCAGCGCATGGCAAGCTCGAACCGCCTCCGCTTCAAGCTCTCTCGCTAACTTGGTCGCATTTTAACCAATAAAACCTTGAATCAAACAGACGATGAGATCAACCTCTCGCTTTCATCACATTGTCATTTAATGTCACTACTCTTACCAGTAAAACGATAAGATGCAGTTAAGGAAAACGCTGCTTGGGAATAACGTTGCTATGGGCCTCAGCTATAGCACTCAACAAGGCATAGATTATGGATATATTGAACAATACAACGATTGTCGTACCGACCGATGAAGAGCTATTGGCCAACTGCCCAGATAGCCTGAACTTGAATGATGAAGAAGGCGAACTCGCCAATGAAATTATTGTGCTTTAACAGCAACCTACTCTAATTAAGCAATGAGCTAGCACTAGGCTAGCTCACTCTATTTCAACCGCTTAGCGTTATTTTTCAGCCGCAAAATCAGGTCGAATTCTGGACATCAGCAGCATATCAATATACTTACCCGCTTTGAATGTACTAAGCCGCTTGACCCCTTCCGTTTCAAAGCCCATCTTATGATAAAGCGCGCAGGCCGCTTCGTTATCAGCATGAACTTCCAACTCAAGGCGAACTAAATTAAGCCAGTTGTCCGCTTGCTCAATTCCACGCTGCATCAAGTAGCGTCCCACGCCTCTACCATGGAACTCAGGATGAACAGCAATCGCGAAAAATGCCGCATGCCTGTCTCGTACCTTATTCGTCAGAAACAACGTGATATGCCCGACAACCTTCTCTTCAACTTCAGCAACCAAAGTATAGTTATCTGGGTTATCAAACAATTGCCCAACAGTATCCGAGTTAATATAGGGCAATTGAGAGGTGTTTTCTGTCACTTCAGGTAGGCGATAAATTTCGAATAAATCACCGTTGTCCGAATTTTCATAATGTCTAATTGATATTTCCACTGGTGTCCTTCCCGAGATATATCTAAGTTAATTAATCCCGCCTTAGCGGTCGTATCACACTCTCAAGCCCTTCAATTTTCATCTCAAGGGCCAACGCCATCAAAAGCCCCAGCTCCCCTTCAGGAAAACCCTTCTTTTGAAACCACAGCAAATATTCTTCAGGAAGGTCAATAATCATACGCCCTGCATACTTGCCAAAAGGCATTTTGACGTTCGCTAATTTAACGATTTTTTCTTTATCAAACACGTTAGGCCTGTTTTTATCATAATGGTGTAGGTAAAGCCCAAACGTTATTGCGCCAGCCATTCAACAGACGCAATTTCGTCATTTCCAACGGTTACCTGAGCCACAAACTGACTTCCAGCTTGTACCTTACCGACACCGGATGGTGTTCCTGTCATCACGATATCACCATCATTCAATGTCATGAAAGTTTGAATTTCTTTCAAAATGACATCCGGCGAATAAATCATCAATGAAACGGTGCCAGATTGTGTCAAGACATCATCAATATAAAGACATAACCCTAATTCCCCACACTCAGGAGAAGGAACAGGTACAAACTTGCTAAACAATGCTGAACCATCGAAGGCTTTACTGCGCTCCCACGGCAGCCCTTTTTGTTTCAGCTTGCTCTGTACACCTCGCTTGGTAAGGTCAAGGCCTACCGCTACCGCATCAAAGCGGCCATTACGGTACAGGAAGGATAACTCGGCTTCGTAATGGATTTCATCGCCATTATGTGAAGCGAACAGCGTGTCTGATATCGCAGAATTAGGCTTATTGAATAACACCATTTCATCAGGGATTTCATTGCCTAGTTCGTGGATATGCGCCACATAATTACGGCCCACACACACTACTTTATTAGGAGTAGCGGCTTGGTTCTCGACGATAACTGTGTTCATTTCAATCCTTTTCAATGATCCTTAGTTATTGCAAAGTAACACCGATAAAAAAAGCCAGCAATGGCTGGCTTTGAAAAATTATTCGTTATTAGTGTTAGGTTTATGTGCAAACTAATCGATTTAACGACACACTATTCAGCCACAAAAACCAAGTTTGCATTAACCGGTACAGTCAGCAAGATTGAGTTGAGCTTGGCAATATCTTTTAATTTTCCTACCCCCTCATCAAGGCCAAAGGCACCTGCTTTCACTTCCACTGGATTGATCGTTGAAACCAACAAGCCGCCATCGTCCAACCCTGTAACCTGTACAGTTGCATTTAACGCTTCAGACTTACCGTGCAGGTCGAGTTTGAACTCAACATCCTGAACCACTGTTTGCCCTCCGCTCAATCCACTGATAGCAGCGCTGTCCACTTTAGCTTCAATGGTTGTCAGCGGATATTCTTCAGTATTGAAGAGCTCCTTTTTCATTCGCTCATCACGGATCTGAATCTTGGTATCGACACTGGTCAAGTCGATTGACAGCGATACCTCACCTTGATCCGAAATGGAACCACTCAAATTACGAAAGCCGTGTTGCTCCATCACACTGTCATTTTTTACCGAAGAGAACCCCACAGAGGAGTGAGTACTATCTAACTTCCAACCTGCCCACGTGCCTGTTGCTCCAAGCATAAGGCTCATAGAAACGCTGCCCAACAGAACCTTTTTCTTCCACGTTAACGCCATTGACTTCCCCTTCTCTCGTTATTTCTTTGAAATATCACTTAGAAAATATAGGTCAGTTCTTCGCGAGTCGGTAAGGAGAGGCTTCATTAACTGAAAGATTTCCAATATAAAATATGTGTGGTCACAAGGCTATTAGCAATAAAGCCCTTGACTTAGAGTACACTCAAACCCGTATTTCTGTCTTTGTAGATAAACATTACAGTAACAAAAACAGGAAACCCATTATGGAAAAAAGAGTACTTGGTCACTCAGATATGGAAATCAGTCGACTTGGATTAGGTAGCTGGGCTATCGGTGGCGATATAGGAGAATGGGGCTGGGGAGTACAATCAACCCAGGATTCAATTAACACCATTCATGCCGCCCTGAATGAGGGGATAAACTGGATAGACACGGCACCAGCCTATGGCCTTGGTAATGCTGAAATAGTCATCCAAAAAGCACTGAAACAAGTCAACACAAAGCCCTTCATTTTTACTAAATGTGGACTGTGCTGGAATCCTGGTGAGACGGAACTGTTTAATCGAATATCTAGGGATTCAATCATCAAAGAGGTTGAAGACAGTCTTAGCCGTTTGGATATTGAGACCATAGATCTATATCAGATCCATTGGCCTCTACCCGCAGCAGACATCACTGAAGCCTGGCAGACTCTTGCAGATTTAAAACAACAAGGTAAAGTTCGTCATATTGGTGTATCCAACTTCTCTGCCAGGCAAATGGAAGCCTTGCATGCAATTTCACCGGTTACATCGAACCAATGCGCTTACTCACTGTTGAACCAATCAATCGAAGAAACGGTTCTGCCGTGGTGTCTTGAGAATCATGTCGGCACCATACATCACTCAACAATGGCTTCAGGCCTATTAAGCGGAGCAATGAACCAGACAAGATTTGCTCAATTAGACAAAAGAGACTGGCGTCATAAAAACCACCTGTTCCTCGAACCTGAGTTCAGTAAAAACCTGCGTTTTGTCGATTTGTTGAAAGAGATTTCGAAAGAAAAAAACTGTACTGTTGCTGAGTTAAGTATTGCCTGGACGCTGTCACACCCAGCCACTTCGGGCTCAATCATCGGAGCACGAACTCCCGACCAGTTATCTGGACTGGTTAATTCTGCCAATATTATCGTAACCAAAGAAGATCACAGCAAAATAAATGCTTTCTTTACCGAAAATCAGGCTGAGACAATCTAATTTTTGCGATAGCAAACAGACATCAGCAGGCTTACTTTAGCCTGCTGTCATTTATTGAACTTTGTCACTTTGCAAATGCTCAGTCAATATATCCTGATAATGGTTAATCTTCCAATCAATATGAGCCAAAAATTCTTCAGTTTCAGCAAGCTTATTTTGAAGGCGTGACTTATGCCTAATAAGAATATCAAGAAGTAAATCCGCCTTATTTTCCGCATCACCAACTTGGTCGACGTAAGACTGAATATCTCTCAATGGCATACCCGTACTTTTCAAACATTGCACGAATTGAATCCAACGAATATCGTTTTTTCTATAATATCTATGTCCAGACGCGTCTCTGGGAATAGGGTAAATCAAACCACTTCGTTCGTAATACCTTAGAGTATGGCAACTTAAGCCACTTGCTATCGATGCTTCTTGGATTCTCATTATATCCCCTTTATAGGCTATTAATTTCTCCTTTCCACCATTATTATCAATAAAAGTCGATTATATAATCCATTGATTATTACAATAAATATGAGACATCCATTGTAATAATGTAAAGCCACCTTACATTCAAGGTGGCTCGTAAATGAAAATAATATGTCTGCCTATTTTCCTGTTGGCGGAAAGGTCACCCTTTGACCTTCAGCCGTCAGAATAGCGATATCGACAGGCTTTCCATCAGCATCAAGCCGAACTTCCCCGATTGCACTTCGGTTTATCAATCGGTGGTTTCCCGGTAAGTCGGGATCCCGCTTGAAAATCTTGAGTCGTTTACGTTTGGTCAGCAAGTTGAGCGGTGAGCGTGGGCTGTACAGTATGCGATCCATAAAGTCACAAACACGGAGTAACGCATTCGGAAACTCATTTTTGATCCCGCTTGAGGTGATCTGGTAGATGTTCGGACTACTATTACGAAATCGAAGTTTGACGTCATACGCAAACGAATAATGTACGTCACCCGATAGAATGACAAAGTTAGTCGGTGTTTTGGTATGAGTGAAAATACTAATAAGCGTATTGGCTGAGCCCGGGTGCGCCATCCAGTTTTCCGCATCAATCAATAATGGCTGACCAAGCCAAGTCATACCTCGCTGCAGCGATTCAATGAACTTGACCCCGAACATTGGCGCGGCAGAGACGAGGATCACCGCCGGCTCATTTATCAAGGACATTTGCAGTTCACTAAGTGCTTCCCAGTCCATCAAACCCGAAGGCTTGTTCATTTTCGACTCTGAACGCCAACGGCGGGTACGTGTATCCAGCACCAGCATTTTTGGGGAAGTACCGATGGTGTAATGCCATTGTTCGAACCGGTAGAGAAAATCTATCAGGCTGTCTTGGCTATCGCTGCTTGGTTGGTCGAAGTATGCTTCAGCATGGTTGAAAAACGTCTCATCGAAGTTCTCAGGTGCATTCCCCCACCCTTGGCATAACCAGTAACTGATTAATCCATTTCCGATAATTCGACGAGAAAAGTGATGATGATAGGCAGCTTGCTCCCATCCCACGGTCAAGTTCCAGTCATCGGTAATATCATGATCATCAAAAATCATATAAGTCGGAACATGCGCCATCAATCGACGGACTTTTGGTAAACCTTCAACAAACCGATCAATTTGGACTTTCTCATCAGCCCATAGCTTCTGCCATTTAGCTTCAAGCGTATTACCTTGCCACTGAAACTGATTTCGCTCCAACCTCGCACTATCAACAAGCTGCCACAACACCGGTGACCAGACCAACAGATACATCGCATTGAATTCGCTCAGCGTGATCAGGTGATTACCTGATTCACGGGAGCTAAATACGGGTGACTTACGTCTTAGCCAGTTAGCAATGCTAGGAAATCGTTCAATGATTTCTTGGCCACCTTCGAGGTATTGCGGTAGCAACTTCTCCCTGCCGTAATAGTTGTCTGAATGGGCAAATAAGGCTTGTGTATTAGCTACCGGCGCTTTATTGAAATCCTCATTATAAAGGCCCAGCAAATGGATCACCTGCTGAATACTGTCTAATGTTGAGCCTGCCACATGATCAGCGTAGATTTGATCACCACTCATCATCAGTAGTGATGGCCGTTCCTCGGCGCTCTGGCCCGCAACTTTAGTGTCCGCTGCCACCAAGCTGTCTTTACTTGGATAATGCGGGTTTCGGCAAGAACCATGCATCACGTAATCGGCTTGGGTTTTAATGATAAACATCGGCCGTGACTCCCCACTATAGAGCAGGTCGGGCATCAAATCGGTCAACAATCCATCTTGTGTTTCAATTTGGTATTCCAGCGGGGTATTGGCAGGAAACTCGCCATAAAATGTAACCTGATAAATCCAAGCACGCTCACCAATTCGAATATGCTTGCCTTGCGAAAGCTCACCGGTATATAGCGCTACTTGTTCAGCATGCTGGTATAGAGTAAAAGTCCCTTTGAGCGGGCTGGAGACCGCAAACCACAGCGTCAATTCCTGCGGCGTTACCTTGCGCAAGATTGGACCTGCGAGGATGAGAGGCAACGCAGATGAGTTGGGATGTTCTGTGGATAAAGGCGATTCAGGGATCATAAGGCGCAGATACTCTTTACTTCTTTATGTTTTACTTGATTATAACTACGACATTAACAGCAACAATTTGTTTAATAAAGCTTTCCAAAAAGTGACTTCAAGACATTCTACTAGAACATCTTAGCTAGCTCGGTATAAATCCAGTCCATAACTTGGCCTACCCCCTGATCACGTCGCTTGACTACCCCCATTTCCACCATTAACGGCTCTGGGATCTCTTCTGTTGACAGTTCAACGAGCTCATCCACATACCATTGTTCTTGTGCAACATGCTCTGGTACCAACGCCCAACCGACCCCACGTATCACCATGGACGAAATCATATAGTAACTATCTATATGCCAATAATTTGATGATATTGGCTCCGCTTTTCCCACCCCCATCCTGTCGCGAATAACCAGTTGCCTATGCTGGGTAAGATCGGTAATTTTCGGCACAGGAAACGCTGCCAATGGGTGTTCCCTTGAAACAACTAACGCATGCTTGAACTGGCCAATTGACGTAAACTCCAAGCTATCTGGTAAGGTATCTTGATGAAACAACACACCCAAATCAGCCTTCTCTGTTTCTACCCACTGCGAAATGTCCTGTTGTGAACCGTTGATAATCGTGAGCTTGAGTAGCGGGTATACCGCAGGTATTTTGGCAAATAAGCTTTCAAAGGCTGTAATAGGAACGGCTTCATCGATAGCAATCGTAAATGTAGCTTCTTCACCAGCAGACACCGTCATCGCTCGTGCCGACATCCGCTCGCATTGTGCAAGTACCGCTTGGGCTTCAATGTACATTTCCTCGCCTGCTGGGGTCAGCACCGGTAAGCGAGCACTGCGGTCAAACAACTCGAACCCCAAATCCAGTTCAAGATTATTGATGGCGGTGCTTACGCGCGACTGTGCTTTACCAATACGCCTAGCCGCTGCAGAAAATGACCCCTGCTGAACGGCGCATACAAAAGCTTCAAGTTGATCTATCGTCCAATTCACAATCTTTGCCTGCTATACCTGTTATGACCCTTTTATTCTATCCGAAAAGCGGATAGTAACTAACTTCAATCAATCTTGAAAATAGCGATAATGCTCGCAAAGTCATAAAAGTCGAAGTTCCCCCATGCACGAGTCATTCAAGCAAGAAACGCCAATTAATAATCAAAGTATCAGTAAAACCTTCTGGCGATACGCGATCCCTTCCGTTGCAGCCATGCTGGTTAACGGTCTCTATCAAGTGATTGATGGTATTTTCGTCGGTCATTATATTGGCTTTGAAGGTTTAGCCGGTATTAATATGGCTTGGCCTGTCATTGGCCTCATTGCAGGGCTTGGACTTCTTGTCGGCATGGGCACAGGAAGCCTTATCTCAATTTACAAAGGAGAAGGTAACCACAGCAAAGCGCAGCAAGCCCTATCAACCGGCCTTGGCCTTATCGCTATTGCCGGACTATTAGTGATGGTACTGCTGAGCATGATTGCGCCATCACTGTTGATCGCGCAAGGTGCAACAGGCGCACCACTCGAAATGGGCAGTGCCTATATTGAAGTGTTTACGTGGGGAGCCGTGTTTACTATTGCCGCCGGTGCGCTGCCAATGTTGATCCGCAATGACGATAGCCCTAATTTCTCAACAGCCTTGATGATGGCTGGTGCAATTATCAATATCGTCCTTGATTACATTTTCATCGCCCATTTAGATATGGGGCTTAGAGGCGCAGCAATTGCGACCATTATTGCCCAGATCTCTATCACCATCGTGGCAGTGGCGTATTTTTTTACGCACTACTCCAAGCTAAGGCTCAGCCTTAGTAACTTCAAGTTCAGCCTTGGTATTGCAACCAATGCAGTGAGCCTAGGGACGTCCAGCTTGTTCATGTATGCGTATTTCAGCTTTATTGTTGCCATCCACAACAAGTTATTCATGGATTACGGCAGCGCTATTCACGTCGGCGCATTCGCGATTGTCGGCTACCTGATGACCATGTACTACCTACTTGCTGAAGGTATTGCCAGTGGTATGCAGCCGCCAGTCAGCTATTACTATGGAGCTGGCCATGGCAAGAAGATCCGTGCAACCTTGATCCTTGCAAGCAAAGTTGTGGTACTGACAGGCATCACTTCGGTGGCTATCTTGAACCTATTCCCGAACACCTTAGTGGACTTGTTCAGTAAAGAAGATCCAGCGCTCGCAGCCGAAACAGTCAATGGATTACGCTTGCACTTATTTGCAATGTTCCTCGATGGCTTTATTGCCCTTGCATCTGTGTACTTTATGTCTGTGAACCAAGGAGGGAAAGCACTGGCTATTTCAGCTGGTAACATGCTGGTACAGTTACCATTCCTGTATTTCCTACCACAGTGGCTAGGAGTCAATGGTGTTTGGCTATCGGTACCGCTTTCTAACATCCTGTTAGCCGCGATTGTCGTGCCGTTAGTGTGGAAAGACATTCAAAGTAAGCAGCGTAATGATATTTCATTGCGTACAGTCACAGCCTAAACTCGGTTTCACCTTAAACGCAAAAAAAAGTACACGCGAAAAGCGTGTACTTTTTTATATGGCAAAAATCTATTTTAAAATATCCCTTTCTTCTTGATCTTCTGCACGTGGGCAAGACGCTCATTGAGATCAACAACCGGTGTTTCATCCTGCTCTTGTGTCGATTGCCCCCGCTGAGCCATCGCTTCGCCACTTGGTAACTTTCGGATCAACTCAGTCTGAGCTGTGAGCAACCTCTTCAGTTCAGCAATTTCTTGTGCCTGCCCCTCTACCCGCTTCAACAACTCTGCTTGCTGTATTTGCTGGGTTTGTGATGACAACTGTTCACGGGTATTGCTTGCTTCAGCTTGTATATGCCCGACAATTGAGGCCTTTATATTTTCCAGTAAATCATGCTGCTCTTGTAGGCTGTCCCCAGAACCAGAGTCCTCTGCCAAAAGGCCCAGTCCATACAGTGTTCTCTCCAATGTGGACGCGGATACCTGCGCTTCCGTCACCTGCAAACTAAGTTGCTGGGACAACTCAGGACTTAGCAGGTGCAAGAACAAGCCACTCAAATACACTTGCTTCTGCACACTTCTCGCATTGAGCAAGGCTAAGCCGTTCTCTTCAGCCGATTCCGCTTTCAACCTTGAAAAATCATCTGCCCATTGGTGCAACACTTTACTGGCGTAGAGGTCGGCCGGGTTATTCAAGGGGTCGAGATAAATGGAATAGTTTATCCGCTTAAGACGTTCAGCCATTGACGGCCTCTTGCACTGGCATGTTTACCGCTTCGCCATCAGCATGATACAAACACAGCTCGCGGGCCAACGCTTCTTGTGGCTCATCCACCAGCACAACACGTTCTCCCAATGTCTCATAGGCCTTTTTGACTGCTTGGTAAATCAAGCTGGCACCGCCACCCACAAGGTAAACGCGATTAGGGTTTTTAGCGAACTTCTTCGCTTCGTACGCGACTTGCTTACCCAGCTCATCAATTTTGGTTTCTATCTTCTCAAGGATCACCGGGATCTGGCTTTCGTCATTCACCACTTCACGGACAAAATCATAGTTTGAACGTTGCTTGATGAGCTCATTGGCGACTAGGTAGCTCGAATCGCTATCGGCAACGGCTAGGGATTTGCGGGCAACATCAGTCACCATGGAAACGCCGATTTCGTTATTGCCGTAAATGGCAGACACATCATCAAATTCACCGACAATCACCCCCATATCCAGTGTTGTCCCGCCAATATCTATCACCAAAGAACGGTTAAACTGGCTGACAGACTGCATAGTCAGGGTCGATAACACCGCAGGCAAGCTTTCCGGCATCACTTCGACGTCGATGATATCGAATAACTCGCCTTTATTGAGCTCAATCTGGCGTATTAGATTTTCGCGCTTGCGGGCAATTTTATCTTCATTTTTCTGGCAATCTTCGGCGTTGTAGTATTCGGTAATAGGCAGCGTAACCACCAGCTTTACCGGTCCCGGTTCGATACCTGTTTGTAGCAGTGCATGATGCACAGAAAGCAGATTCAAATCATCGTACTGATAATCAACATGGGTTGTTTCCAACGCCTTGTCTGAGGTCATATCATAGGTATATTTGGTTGAGCCAATCGTATAGTTAAAGATCTTCTTGTCTTTTCTCAGCGCGGCGCTTTTCCAGTTTTTACGGAATGAGTTCGGTGAGATAACCGTGTGTAATTCACCGCTTTCAATCCAACTTACTTTAACGTTGGTTGAACCATCATCAACCGCAAATTTACGTGGCGTCATTGTGATCCTGCTCTTTTCTCAAGGGGATATAAGTTTGTCTGCGCGGAAGTAAATAAAAACCCTGCGCCAATGGCAAACCTATCACCAGAGATTTGAAGCAGCTCAGCAAAACAAAAAGAATCACCGCATTTAATTTAATTCTGTCGAAACTTGGTCGATCACCTAAAATTAACAGCGCTTAATAGCCATCAAAAGCAACCAGGAAACGTAATCAATCCACACACTTAATTTACCGGTTTAACTTTCTTTTTCTCAATCTCATTCTTTTCATAAACGATGATGAGATAAACCACATTACTCAATATAAACATATGCTTAATGTGAATAATAGCTGTATTATCATCACTAGCAGGTTTGGATTTATAAAATATAAAAGTGCCAGAATAACAATAACCGGCACCCAATTTGACGTATTTACAGCAATTCCACCGTTCAATTATGATAATTCAGCTAATAAATACAAAAACCCATGGTCATTCCCGACAGAAATAATCCAATAAACCCAAGCCACAACACTCTTATTCCTAGTCATCACACTAGATTAATTCGACTAGACTGGTCGCACCAATTTGCTAGATATAGATCACTTACCGACATAAATTCAAACACTTAATTGAATAACCACATACACCACACTTCATGAAGCAACGTCACACAGTAACAATTTTTTGCTACATTATTCGATATTAACAATGATTTTTCTTTGACCAAAATAAGCACCTTTGCTACTAATTTAATAGTACTTGTGACAACGGCAAACTAAATGAAAGTTTAGGACGCAAAGCTTCCGGTCTAACGAATTCATTCTATGATAGCGGGGCTACCTCAAGTGGAGTTTTCTCCATTTACGTTGTGCTCGTATTTATTAAAAATAGGAGCGTGATAGGTATTGATAAATTCTATTTCATATTCTTCATATAAATAGATATTCAATTCGACACGTTCATAAAACTATTATTCGTTTTATGTAAATGGAGTTCATTCTGTGAAAAAGTCTAATCTTGCCATTTTTATTGGTGGCTTACTCTCATCTTCAATCAGCTATGCCGCAGCACCCGGCGCTCCCTCCATTGATTGGGGAGAGCATACTTATGCCTTGGTCGAGTTAAACCGTGACGCCAGTAGCTACAACGATATTGTCGTTGGTATACACGATTCGGTTTCCGTTACAGTGTCTTGGCAAACATGGAGCGGCGATCCTGCTGATGCGGCCAACGTTAAACTCGATGGTAAGACGGTTTGGACAGGCAGCGGCAGTGCAAAGAGCGCGACCTTTGATGTCAGCAAAGGGGGTGTTTATGACATGACCGTAGAGCTCTGTAATACCGATGGTTGTAGCCAAAGCGGAAGCGTTAAGCTTACTGTTGCTGATACTGACGGCAGCCATCTTGCGCCGCTGGTTCCAACCTTACAAGAAAACAACAAGCCTTACACCAACAAATCTGGCAAGGTTGTTGGTACTTACTTTGTCGAATGGAGCGTCTATGACCGTGCCTTCCCTATTGATAAAGTCCCAGCCCAAAACCTCACGCATATCATCTATGGCTTTACCCCAATTTGTGGTGGCAACGGAATCAATGACAGCTTGAAACAAATCCCGGGCAGCTTTGAATCTCTGCAAAAAGCCTGTGCTGGACGCGAAGATTTCAAAGTAGCGATTCATGACCCTTGGGCCGCCCTGCAAAAAGGCCAGCAAGGCGTTAGCGATTGGGCCGATCCTTACCGAGGTAACTTCGGCCAAATGATGGCTCTGAAGCAAGCCTACCCTGATTTGAAGATCTTGCCATCGATTGGCGGCTGGACGTTATCAGACCCGTTTTATTTCATGCATGATGAAGCTAAACGCCGCACCTTTGTCAATTCAGTGAAAGAGTTCCTTCAAACATGGAAATTCTTCGATGGTGTCGACATTGATTGGGAATATCCGGGCGGTAACGGTGCCCACCCTACCCTTGGTGACAAAGAAAAAGATGGCGAGCTGTATGTCACATTGATGAAAGAGCTTCGCGCCATGCTGGATGAACTATCGGCTGAAACCGGTCGTACTTATGAGCTCACCTCAGCCATTGGGGTTGATGTCAAAAAGATCGAGGTTGTCGACTACAGCCGCGCTCAACAATACATGGATTACATCTTCCTGATGAACTACGACATGTTCGGTGCATTTGACCTCAACAATTTAGGTCATCAGGCGGGACTTTATGATGCAAGCCACAACCCAGCAATCACACACACAGCAGACCGAGGTGTCAATGATCTATTGGCACAAGGACTTGATCCTAAAAAGTTGGTGATTGGCGTACCGAAATATGGTCGTGGTTGGAAAGGCGTTCACAGCTATACTGGCGATAATCCAATGACAGGACAAGCCACAGGTGGTATCGATGGCACATGGGAAGCTGGTGTGCTCGATTACCGAGATATTGTCGACAACCACTCCGGCAGTGGCTGGGAAGATCGCTACGACGAGCAGGCAGAAGCATCTTACAAATGGAATCCAACCACCAAAGAGCTTATCTCCTACGATAACGCCAGAGCTGTAAAAGCCAAAGGGGACTACGTTCAGCAACGAGGTCTTGCTGGGTTGTTCTCATGGGAAATTGATGCTGATAATGGCGATGTCCTCAACGCCATGCATGAAGGTTTAGGCCATGGTGATGGCGGTGTTACTCCTCCCCCTGAAAACAAACCACCACATGCCAATGCCGGTGTCGACCAAACGGTTACAGGGCCTATCGATATCATTCTTGATGGTTCGAACTCCTTCGACCCAGAGCAACAAACGATCAGTTATTCTTGGATACAAACAACAGGCGATACTCTGCCAATTACAGGGGAGAAAGAAGCTAAGGCCACGATCACAGTACCGTCTACCGATACGGACATCAGCTATACCTTCACTCTTACCGTCACTGACGAAGAAGGCCTGACTGACACTGACTCTGTGACCATCAACAACAAAGCAGAGCAGGAAAACCAGCCACCGAGTGTATCGCTACCAGCACAGCTATCTGTCGAGTCGCAGGATAACTTTACCCTGAACGCGCAAGCAGATGATCCAGACGGCGATCCTCTAACTTACAACTGGACCATCCCGCAAGGCTTTGCCCTTGTCTCTGGGCAAGGCAGTGCGTCGCTGACTCTCACGGCTCCAGCTGTTTCCGAAAGCACGCAGGCGACTGTGTCAGTGTTAGTCTCGGATGGTGGATTGGATGCACAGGCGCACACCTTGGTTACGGTGACACCTAAAGATACTGGCGGTAATGAGTGTGATGCTACCGATCCAAATGCAGGCAACTACCCGGCTTGGTCTGGTGGCGCTGTCTACAACACTGGTGATCAGGTAAGCCATGACCAACTGGTTTGGGAAGCTAAGTACTGGACTCAAAACAATGAGCCAAGCGTCACGGCCGATCAGTGGAAACTTGTCAGCGATGTCGAGTTCGGTTGGAACACCGGTGTTGCTTATGACGGTGGTAATGAAGTCAACCATAACGACTACCGTTGGAAAGCCAAATGGTGGACCAAAGGAGAAGAACCAGGAGTTGCATCAGTCTGGGAGAATATTGGAGCAGCTACTTGTGACTAACAAGTAATTTAATACCTCGCAAATAAAAACAGCGACTCCATGAGTCGCTGTTTTCACATTTACTTCAAGATATCGTAAGGCTTCGACCACTGATAGCGTTGGCTCAGGTCCTTTTTAGTTTGTTGATATCTTGGTGAATCAAGCATTGCTTTTACATCATCAACAGTTAGTAATTCTTCACTACCTTGCGGGTGTTGTTCGCGAACATAGATGATATCTTTCGCACTTTGCCTTAATGAGTCGAATGATACTTTTTCACCGTTACCATTAATAAAGTGGGTATATACCTTGGCGACTGTACCTTCCTCTTGCGCCTGACAAGCATGCATCGAAGGATTCCACAGGCTTGTTCCATCTTCAGAACGATACTCAGTAACTGGACGTCCTTTTGCAATGTCTTCAATCATACAAAATGTTGGGCTTAAGCTGACAAGGTTGTGGGTGTTATTAAAGGCATGGGCTACCCAGTCACCACCGCTTGCTTGGTCGGTATCTCTTACCGAGTCTTTTTCTGTCTCATCTTGCCACACCGAACTATCCGACGGGCCAGTAAAAGCCAGGTCAATCGCGAAGCTTTGCGGGTCAGATACAAAATATGCCGTATCACCATTTTCCACATGGTAAGCCTTGACATAATCCCGGTTGAATTCGTAGTGAATACTGTCGGTTTGTAAGTTACGGCCGTGGTATGGGCCATCGACTAAACTCACGGTGTTAAAGTTTGTCTCGGTAATCGCCTTCGTACCTTCATTCACAGGACGGTCTGACTCATCTTCACTGATATAATAAGGATGATCGCTATACAGAAGGCTGTCCCCGCCCGAAATGATCCCGCTCCTAGGGCCTGAATGCTGATAGCTCGCAACATCGTAGCTGGTTTCATCGTTGCCAGAACTTAATTCAACCTCATCTTTAATGACGCGAACCGATGTTCCAATCCAGTTACCTTCAAATTTCAGCACATAGTCCTGAGTAATGACTTCACGCCCTGATTGAGGGTCAGCATCATAACTCTGAATATCAAAGTGGGCAGATGCCGGATCGAAATCCCAGCGGCGGAAGAATGAGACTTTTGACCCTTTCTGGCTTATAGCACGTGGCTCACTGTCATATTGTCCGTCACAAGCCTTACCGCGTTTTGCAATATAGGCCAACTTTGAACCATTCACATCAACACGGCATACATACTGATCTTCGAGTGCCGAAGGATTCACTTTCTTAACAATATTAAAGAATGTGTCTTCACTCACACCCGAGTTGTGTGCTTGAAAGTGGCCCAAAGCCGTATTATACGATGCTAATTGTGCCTCGGAACTGGCTGGCAGTGCCAACGCGTAATCCAGCAAAAAGTACTCTGCTTTATTTTGCTGAATTTTATTAACGGCATAGCTAATTAGCTCTTTAGATTGATAATAACCTTGTACATTGGGTGTCGCATGGGCGCTAGCCGCTGTCATGACGAGAAGAGCACTGATGATTGTTTTTTTCATTGTATCTATCCTCTACTTCTCAAAATTTGACGGTGTACGCATGCCTGTCCCTTTATTCGAGGCATATTTCACGGCTTGGAGCATCTCAATCTCATGGTCATTAACACTAAGCTGAGTTTGACGAGCATGTTGTTGGGTAGCACTGCTAGAAGAGGTATTAGAAGATGAGTCGCCACCACCACCACAGCCTGTCAGGGAAACCCCAACAGACAAGAGCAAAACTATTAATCGACATTTCATTTAACGTAGCCTTTTATCGTAATACCGCGGAATATTGAGCACTGTTTTATTGTGTGCGCGGATTATACGTTCAGCTGAGATTCAACTTCAAGTTATTAATTGAATGGGTTTGTATGGCTGGATATGATTATTTTATAAATTAAAATCTGTGTGAAAACTTAATATCTACTTTTTAAGTAGTTATGCGAGATATTAAACTGCATTTCAAATATATATATTGATAGTAGAATCATAATTTTCAAATTTGAAATTCATATAAAAGCAAATGCCCTTGCGTTAACTGAAATCGCAGGGGCACTTATCACTAGAATAAGATTAATCGCTGCTATTGTTGCAAAAATTGCACCGTCGTCACTATCTGGTCATTCAAATGAGGGTGAATAATACCGCCGTTTTCAGGGTCGAAGTTGTCATAAAAACTTGGCACCGACAAGGTTGCCTTCACCTCGGCACCAAAGAATGGCATAGATGCCTCAGCCGCGGCCAATACGTTCTTGGCACCACCCGGGCCGGGGGAAGTCGACAGCAATACAACCGGCTTGCCTTGATACACTTTAGGCTCGATACGCGAAACCCAATCAAACAAGTTTTTATACGCCGCGGTGTAGGAGCCATTATGTTCGGCAAATGAAATCAGTAACGCATCTGCGGATTGCACCTTCTTGAGAAAAGCATGTGCCTGTGACGGTTGGCCTAACTCTTTTTCCTTGTCTTGGCTAAATAGCGGCAATTCAAAATCATTAAGATCCAAGACCTCGACATTCATGCCTTCTATCTGCGAGGCAGCATAGGTGACAAGTTGTTTATTGATAGAGGTTGAGCTGTTACTTGCAGCAAAGGCGACTACTTTCATTCTGGCTTCCTTATCATCATGTATTATTTAGCTTGTTAGCTAACATTAGCAACCCATATTAGTGAAGTAAACTAGATGCGTTATTCTCCTTGCACTTTATATAACCCCATAAAAAAAGGGGAAAGCTATCGCTCTCCCCTATTTAAAAACCTATTTCACAATATCAATAGTGCATAGTATCGATTATCTCATTCACTTATAGCGATAAGATCACACCAGCGATAGAGGCACTCATCAAGTTTGCCAATACACCCGCAGTAATAGCACGGAAACCCATCTTTGATATAAAGGTACGACGCTCTGGAGCCAAGCTACCCAAGCCGCCAATCAAAATAGCCATGGTCGAAACATTAGCAAAGCCACACAGGGCAAAAGTGACAATAGCCAGCGAGTGCTCACTCAATTGCTCTTTCACTTCCATCATCTGGATGAAAGCAACAAACTCATTAACGACGACCTTGCTACCAATCAAAGAGCCTGCCACCAATGCTTCGTTCCATGGTACGCCAATCAAGAAGGCAATAGGTGCGAAAGCATAGCCAAGGATCAACTCAAAGCTCAGCGGCATACCGAACAGCTCACCAATATTACCTAGTAGGCCGTTAAGAAGCGCAATAACACTGATGAAGGCTAACAGGGTCGCACCAACGGCTACGGCAATGCGCACGCCCGACATAGCGCCATCTGCCAAAGCTTCTACCACATTGGTCGCACGAGGCAGCTCAACAGAGGTGATCTCATCCTCATCATTACCCTGCTCGCTTGGTGGTACCATCATTTTGGCCATCAACAAGCCAGCGGGCGCCGACATAAAGGCAGCTGCAATCAAGAAGTTTAATTCAACGCCTAATGACGCGTAACCAACCAAAGTACCACCTGCCACGGATGCCAGGCCACAGGTCATCACCGCAAAGAACTGCGAGTCACTCATTTTTGTCAGGTAAGGTTTTACCACCAGCGGTGCTTCAACCATACCAACGAAGATATTCGCTGTTGCCGAAAGCGATTCAGCGCGGCCTGTCCCGAGTAAACGCTGAAGTCCACCGCCAATAATATTAATCACTTTCGGCATCAAACCGATATGGTATAGCGCAGAAATAAGTGCCGAGAAGAAAATAATAATACCCAGCACGTTGATAGCAAATACAAAGCCAACACTACCAGTTGCCAAGCCACCAAACAAAAAGCTGATCCCTTGCTGGCCATAATCAATAACGCTAGATACCCCAGCCGTCACCGTGTTTAAAACTTCCTTACCAGCTGGAACATACAGCACCAGCAGAGCAAAGATGATCTGAAGGCCAAACGCAAGAGAAACTGTTCTAACCGGAATATTGCGTCGATCTGTAGATAAGAGATACGCAATAACCAGAATGGCGAAAATACCCAGTAAGGAGGACATGAAATTAGCACCTTTGCTCTAAATGTTAAGCCGCGCATTCTAGAGAGCAAAGGTTTGCGTACAAGAGGCGTTTGCTATCCGTTTGTTACAGCTTAATAATCCCAACAAAACCGCACAAACTAACACATTGAATTATATAAGTTTAAATTCAGCACCCAGCTTATTATTGCCAAATGGAAAAAGTATTTATGCCTTCGCGAACAATAATTTGCTGCTACCTGTTGGAAATATCAGCAAATTTTAGATCTTGACCCAAGGCTTCAATGCTTCATCCCAATACGGAGCTTCGCCAATGTACTGTTTGAAAAAAGCAATCACAGCACTAATCTTGCGTGGCAAGTGCTTTCGGCTTGGATACACGGCATAAAAAGGCATGGCCTGATTTGCACTCCAGTCCGGTAGCAACTGGATTAATTTCCCGTCCCTAAACTCATCCGTTAATAAGTAACTTGCTAGGTACGCTACCCCCCACCCGGCAACAGCGGCATCCCGCACAGCTTCCGCCAAGTCGACCCGGTAATTTCCTGATACCTTAACACTCAATGACTCCCCCTCTTTGCTGAAGTCCCAGCAGCTATAATCGCGCTGGCGGCTTTGGTAGGTCACACAGTTATGGTTGACCAGATCGGACGGGTGGCTCGGCGCGGCATGATCAATCAGGTACTTGGGTGAAGCGGTGACAAGAAAGCGGGTTTCAGCCAAACGCTGTGCAACATAGCCCTCAGGGATATGCTCATAGTTGGTTATCCATAAATCCAACCCATCAGCCAGCATATCAGCCCTGTGATCAAACAAACTCAGTTCAACCTGCAAGTCTGGATATAGCTGACGCAGTTTCTCGATTGCAGGGATAATATGCATGGTGCCGAACGATTGTGACAAACCTAACCGAATCACCCCCGATATATCATCACGCTCAAGCACCATACTGTCGTTGGCTTCATTAACCGCAGACACAACTTGTTTCGCATACTGGGCAAAATGATGGCCGGCTTCTGTCAGGGTTAAACTTCGCGTTGTCCGTTGGATCAGCTTGACGTTCAATTCACCTTCCAGCGCACCAAGCTGCTTGCTGACATGAGAGGTCGATACCCCGAGAGTACGTGCCGCTACGGTAAAGCTACCAGCCTGTACCAAGGTATGGAAAATCACCATCTGACTGGCTCTGTCATGGATCACTGCAATGTCCTCAATATAATCATCTACAGACCATCCATGGTGGATATTCCAAACGAGTGGAATAAAAAGCCCGCCAGTTTACTCTTGCAGAACCAAATGTCACGTAACAAAGAAATGTTATCAAGGCATATACTTTACAACACACTATAGTTACTTGATCATAGGTTCACATATCGTCCCGCGTGAGTCATACCGCTCTATCGTTGGGTAATCTTCAGATGCCGTATAATTTAGAAACAAACCGTTATGCATTCACCTTCAGGCTCTCAGAACCACCAGCTAACCAGAATCGAAAAGGTGTTGGAATATATCCATACCCATCTCGATGAGTCTTTGACGGTAGAGCATCTTGCAGACAAAAGTTGCTGGTCTCGTTGGCAGCTACAAAGGGTCTTCCTAAGCGAGACAAATCAGACAGTTGCGCAATATGTACGTGAGCTCAAACTCAGTTTGGCGGCAGAGCAGTTGCTGATCAGCAATAGACGTATTGTTGATATCACCTTCGAGTTTGGTTTTAACTCTGAAGTCAGCTTTACCCGCGCTTTCAAACAAGTCTTCGGTTGCTCCCCTTCCGCTTACCGCAAACGCGGGCAGCGTATTGGTTTAAAAACCCCTTTAAAAGTCACGTTACCCATACACCAAGCACATGAAATTCAAAAACGCCTACTGCAAATCCGTGTCGAACGAAGAGAATGCTTTCATTTATATGGCGTTCAGGGGGCAATTCGAGGCTTGTTTGCAAACCAACCAGACTTTGCTGATGCCGTGCCCAAGATTTGGCAAGCATTAAACCAACTGCCGCATGGCAGTTCCTTAACGGATATCCCTTTGATAGGCGTTATCGACACGCACCGTATTGATGATGGATTGCCAACCCCCTATTGGGCTGGCTACGAAGTAACCAGAGAAGAGTCAATACACCAACCAGAGAGCCATATTCTCACCATTCCAGCACAAGAGTATGCCGTCATCCCTTACCAAGGCGCCATTGCTAACTTAGATAAAACGCTTGAATGGTTCCTGTCTGCTTGGCTACCAAATTCCAACTATCAGGGTATCGAAGGATTTGAGCTTGAAATTTACCAGCCAAGTTTCGATATCAACAGTAACGATGCCACGATGGAATACTGGATCCCTATCAAACCAGCTAATGACTGATTAATTCTTTCCAAACAAAACGCATTTAGCGAACTGCAAGTGCGTTTTTTCCTTATTTCCCCCCATGATGCCCCAAATTGTTAATTTTGCCTCTGCACTCTCCATTAGAATGCGACTGAGAATAATTCCTATTTAGTAACAAGTTTTTAACGATTTCGAGGTATCCATGCAGCAGCTACATTCACGCTCTGTCATTGCACTTTCTATCGCGGCTGCGCTTGCAGTACCTGCGACTGCAGTGGCTAACAACGAATCAGCACAATCCGACGACGTAACTACCATGGATACCATTACGGTACTGGGTCAGGCTTACCGTAATACCGCGACCAAAACCGCTCTAGCGCCAGAAGAAACACCGCAATCAATCTCCACGATTGATAATGAAACCCTTGAGATGCGCGGTGTAAACTCTGTAACTGAAGCAATGCGCTATGTACCCGGTGTTAACACTGAACTACGCGGTGGTACTGTAAAGCTGTACGATACATTCAATATCCGTGGCTTTGATGTACAGAATAGCTATTACGATGGTTTGGCACTGCAAAACCTGACAGGCTGGAACCTTCAACCGCAAATTGATCCGATTGCCATTGAACAGATTGAAGTATTTAAAGGGCCGACCTCAGTACTATACGGCGCGATGTCACCGGGTGGTATGGTCAACATCATTGCCAAAACGCCTCAGAAAGAGCGCAATACAGACGTTTCTGTTGCTACCGGCTCTCATAACCTCAAAGAAGCCACTCTAGATACTACTGGCCAGATCGGTGATAGTAATTTTGCCTACCGCCTCGTCGCTAAAGCCAGTGAGCGTGACAGCCAGATCAATGGTGTAAATGAAACACGCTACCTGATAGCACCATCTTTGGACTGGTATGCATCAGAAGATACCATGGTTAATTTCAACCTCTACTACCAACGTGACCCTGAAGCAGGCATGAATGCTGCGGTTCCAGGTATCGGCACCCTGTACAATAACCCGACAGGTGTAAACTTCGATCCAAACACTTTTCTTGGGGATCATAACTGGAACGAGCTCGAGCGTGAGTTCCTATTAGCCGGTTACAAAATCAACCACAACATCAATGATAGCTGGACATTCCTACAAAATGCCCGCTACATGGATGCTAGCCTATACCAGAAGAACGTCGCACATACTGCATACAATGCAAACAATCCTGAAATCTTGGACCGATACGCCTATACCACTGATGAATCATCGAAAGGCTTCATTATCGATAACCAGCTAACCGGTGCTGTCGACATCGCTGGTGTAGAGCACAACCTGCTATTTGGGGTTGATTACCAGAAGCTCAAAGGTGATTCACGCTTCTTGTACTATGCCAATGTACCGGGCATCAACGTCAACAACCCAGATAACAACCAGATTAACTCTGGAGAAATGGTTGCTGACTCAGATGAAACAACGGATATTGAATCAGAACAACTTGGCCTGTATTTCCAAGATCAGGTACGACTTGACCGCCTTGTGCTAATTGGTGGTGGCCGTTTCGATCAGTTCAAATCTGAAGTAGCTAGCCCAAGTAGCCAAGAGAAAATTGACCAAACAAACTTCTCTTACCGCCTAGGCGCCCTGTACGAGTTTGATAATGGTCTTTCACCGTTTATGAGCTACGCAACAAGCTTTGAGCCAGTTGCTGGCGTTGATCGTAACGGTAAAGCTTTCGAGCCCTCTGAGGGTAAACAGTGGGAAGCCGGTGTGAAGTACATGTCTGCCGACATGAGCAAAACAGCAACACTGGCGGCGTTCCACATTGTAAAAGAAAATGCCCTAACTGCAGATCCAACGAACCAGCCAGGTGAAACATGGCAAGTTCAAACCGGTGAAACCACTTCGAAAGGTATAGAATTCGAAGGCCAGTGGTTTGCCACTGAAAGCTTAGATGTCGCCGTAAACTACACCTATTTAGACATGGAAATCACCAAGGACAACAGCGGCCTTGAGGGCAAAACACCCATCCGTACGCCGAAGCACTCTGCATCAGCTTGGGCAAACTATAACGTATACAACGGCATGCTTTCTGGTATGACATTCGGTACCGGCGTTCGCTACATCGGTGAAACACATGTAGATGCAGCGAACACGGATAAAGTGCCAGACTACACACTAGTTGATCTAGCCGTTAAATACGATCTTAGCGAAGTGTCTCCAAGCATGTCAGGAATGAGTGCAAGTGTGACGGCGACAAATCTATTCGATAAAGAATATTACACTTGCTACGACAAGATGAACTGCTGGATCGGTGCCGAGCAAACTGTTGAAGCTAAGATCAACTTCAACTTCTAAGGTATAACAACATTGGCAGCAGGTTTACCTGCTGCCTTTTCAGCTTTTAGGTCGAGTATGGCTATCGCAAAATACAAACAGCTGTTCCAATACGCCGAACAAATTTCCCCATATTTGAAGGGGCGAATCGGTATTGCCGATCACCAGCATATATCAGCAGCTCATGGTAACCCTGAGCTGCTGAATGCGTTATACCAACATTGGAAATCAGCCCACCCCGAAGCAGGGAACCCCTACTGGCTAACCCGAAGTTGGACTATGCTGGCTTGGCAACCGCTCTACATCGCGTTTATTGGTGTTTATGCCTTACGCAGCATCCCGCCTATCCATAACATTGCGCAAGATTACAGAGATGGCGTGGTCGCCGGCTTCCATCTTTCTGGAGAAAACTGGTATAGCGGTACCGAAGAAGAGCTGATTGAATATGCCTGTGCCCAACTGGCAATATTGCTTGATGAATTACACAATCAATTTAACCAACATAATCGCTTACGGCCAGGTTTAACTAAACCGCTTATTGCCGACGCTATATTAGAGGCGTTAGTACAGCGGCAGGCACTTCTCGCCAACCAAACCAGCAGCAGCCAGTGCTCTGAGCAACACAGCGATATCATTCACCACGCTAAGCTATGGCTAAGCCTCTTAGACCTGCCAATGCGCCATATTGACGGCTTGCAGCGAGATACAGCAACAGGGCTGTGGAAATTAAAACGCCTAAGTTGCTGTATGCACTATCGCCGTGACGACGGTGAGCTTTGTGATAACTGTCCTCGTCAGCATGATTAAAAGATAACTCTATGTTTGAACTCAATAATATTCGCGTTCACCGAGCAGGGCGCGACATTCTGTCAATTGATAAGCTATCAATTGATACAAATGCCTTTACCGTTGTCCTCGGCCACAATGGCTCAGGTAAATCAACCATGGTCAATATCCTTGCTGGCCAGATGTCGCCTGATAACGGTACGATCTCATTAAACGGCGAGCACCTCACATCGCTCTCCGCAAAGTCATTGGCACAGAAAATCGCCTTCCTACCACAAAAGCTCCCTGATGTTGCTGGCCTTACCGTCAAAGAACTTGTCCGTTTGGGCCGCTTCCCGTGGCGTGGGACTTTTGGCCGCTGGAACAAGCAAGATGCGCAGATTATCCAGCAAGCTATGGAAAAAACCGATATTGCCAAGTACGCCGGTAATCTTGCCGACCAACTATCAGGTGGTGAACGCCAGCGAGCATGGGTATCCATGCTATTAGCACAAGAGTCTCCTGTGCTTATTCTTGACGAGCCAACCTCGGCACTGGATGTCGGCCACCAGTACCAGCTGATGGAGCTACTAAGCGAACTCAACAAAGTAACCGGAAAAGGCATCATTGTGATCCTGCACGATCTCAATCTTGCGCTGCGATATGCCACCAATATTATTGCCTTAAACAAAGGCAAAATTGCTTTTACCGGCCCACAAGAGGTGCTTCTAAACGAACCAGCATTGAGTGAGCTTTATGGCGCTGATATCCAACTCATCGATCACCCTAACCAACCTAATAAAGTGGCTGTTGTATGCTAACTAATCCGTCTAAATCCATCCTATCGAGTGGCTTTCGCCGTTTCTTCACAATTGCTCTTTTGGCAGCTTCAGCATTAAACACATCAGGAGCCCTCGCTTCGGATAGTGAAAAGGTTGAAGCAACGGATAACCGTGGTGTACATGAATTCAAACAGCACCCACAACGTGTTGTGGCATTAAACTGGGATATCGCAGAACAGTTGGTAGAGCTAGGGATCGCTCCAATCGCAATGCCAGACATTGCCGGATATAACGAATGGGTAGTAAAACCAGCCCTTCCCGACACTATTGAAGATATTGGTACCCGTGTAGAGCCAAACTACGAGAAAATTGCCAGCCTTAACCCTGATGTCATCATCATTGCCTCGCCACAGCTCGACTTACTACCACAGCTTGAGCGTATAGCACCGGTGATGTACTACCAGACTTACAGCAGCGAACACAGTAATGCCCAATCCGCCATCGACAATTTCCGCCTTATTGCCCAGCTAGTGGGTAAGCAAGAGGTGGCTGAAGCCCGTCTGGTACATATGGAAAAACGCTTTTTTGAGCTAAAGCAGCAACTAGAATCCGCTTATAAGGGCGAACTACCCAAAGTTGCCACGCTGCGCTTTGCTAGCACGACGTCAGTGTATTTATACGGCGAAAATGCCATCTCTCGCTATGCACTGGACAAGCTTGGTATCGAAGCAGCAATGCCGCAACCCAGCAACCAATGGGGGGTAACCCAAAAGCGCATTACCGACTTGCAGCAAGTCGGTAACGGCACTGTCTTATATTTCCAACCCTTTGCCCAAGAAGAGCAACTAAAAAAATCTGTTATGTGGCAGGCTATGCCATTTGTACGCCAACAACGAGTGAACAGTGTTGAGGCAACATGGAGCTATGGCGGCGCAATGTCAATTCTGTATATGGCAGAAGCCCTAACTGCTAGCCTACTAGAGATTGCACCGAAACAATGATTAGATACGCTTCGACACTTTTCCTGCTGTTGCTGGCTGGGATCGGTACACTACAAATTGGTGCTGAACTCGCACTGCCTGACCAGCTGGGCTTAACTTACGGCCAACTCAACGGTAGCCGGATCGCCGAGAGTTTTGCTGAGTTTATGTTCAGCTATTCCCAGTTACCACGCTTGGTTATTGCAGTGATGATTGGTGCCATGCTTGGCCTTGTGGGAAGCTTAATGCAGCAGCTCACACAGAACCCAATGATGTCACCACTTACACTGGGGACATCTTCGGGGGCGTGGTTGGCATTGGTTATCGTCAATGTGTGGTTTCCTGACCTTATTGCCGATTACAGCTCGATCGCCGCTATGCTTGGCGCCATGCTGACTATGGGTTTGGTCATCCTTATCGCAGGAATAAAGAACCTTAGCGGTTTGCCGATTGTGCTATCAGGCATGGCAGTCAATATCCTATTGGGGGCTGTTGCCACAGCTATCATTCTGCTCAATGACCAGTACGCCAAAAACCTCTTTATTTGGGGGGCTGGTGATCTTACCCAAAACGGGTGGGACCAAGTCCTATGGCTACTGCCGCGGTTATCAGTTAGCCTCGTTATCCTATTCTCCGCCCCAAGAATTCTTGCCGTTATGCGCTTGGGGCAGCAAGGTGCTACCGCCCGGGGATTGAATGTTATCCCTGCCTTTCTAGTACTTATTGCTTGTGGACTGTGGCTCGTTGCATCATCCATTACAGCCGTTGGTGTCATTAGCTTCATCGGGTTACTCGCCCCTAACCTTTCCCGGTCATTCGGTGCCCGAACGCCAAAAGATGAGCTGATTTACAGCATGCTGCTTGGGGCGTTGATGTTACTGTTAACCGATGGCCTCGCCATGGGGCTAAGCCAACTATCCAACGACATGATTCCAAGTGGGACTGCAGCGGCGGCCATTGGTGCGCCGGCGCTAATATGGTTTACCCGTCGCAAGATGAAGGCACAAGATCAACTGTCGATAAAACTTCCACCAAGCCGTGACATTCTACCAACTTGGGCCTATCCCGCCCTTATTGCAACAGTGTTCGGCCTATCTGCCATAACCTTACTGTTTTCGATTACCGGGCATGGCTGGCAACTCTCACTCCCAACGGCACTGGGTTGGGAGATCCGCTGGCCACGGATTGTCACGGCTCTGTCTGCTGGTGCAGGTTTAGCCGTGGCGGGCACGATTTTGCAGCGCTTGATCTACAACCCACTCGCCAGTCCGGATATTCTGGGAATTTCAGCAGGTGCTACATTCACCCTAGTTGCAAGCAGCATCTTTTTTGGCACCACAATTTTCGAAAGTGGTCCTATTGTTGCGTTTACAGGCTCGATGGCCGTTTTGGGCTTGATCCTGTTTTTGGGGCGTCGCCATCAGTTCGCCCCTTCGATGCTAATCCTTACCGGTATCGCGCTGACGGCTTTAATCGAAGCGCTGGTTCAATTCGCCCTTTCACGGGGTACAGATGACGTCTACACCATTCTTGGCTGGCTAGCTGGGTCAACGTACCGAGTAACACCTGCCGGAGCTCTCACTCTTCTTGTAGGGGTCACCTTGTTGGTAGGCTTTGCGATAGCGACATCTCGCTGGCTAACGCTCATTTCTGCAGGGCGCCAATTTGCTTCAGCACGAGGTCTGAATGTCTCTTGGGCATTTACTTTGTTGTTATGCTGCGTTGCCCTACTCTGTGCCTTGGTCACCACAACAATGGGGCCTGTCGCTTTTATCGGTCTACTGGCTCCGCATATGGCCGTCATGATGGGAGCCAAAGCAGCTAAAGAGCAGTTGATGATAGCAGCATTAGTCGGTTCAAGCCTGATGTTACTGGCTGATTGGCTAGGCCAAGTCATTGTCTATCCAAGCCAGATCGCTGCTGGTACTCTGGTATCGGTTATTGGTGGTACTTACTTCATTTTGCTGCTTATTCGCGGGCGCTTCACATAAGTATCTTCTCCATTAAACGCAAAAAATACCGCTAACAATTGGCAGCAGAGTTCATCTAGTCCAGCGCTGTACCTTCACTAGGCCAGTGCTGGCATGAACGCAAATTACACCATTCGTTGCTATCATTATCGGCATGCCAATACTATTCCGATTAGCTCCGTTTCTCTTATCCTTCAATGCGTTTGCCACGTTTGAGCTACCGGTAGCTCAATTTGAGCGTGAAGCGCTTACCAGCTGGAAGATTAAGCACTTCGAAGGGCGTACCCAATACTTCCCAATTAGGCTGGAAGGCCAACGCGTACTCAAAGCCACCAGCAATAATAGCGCCAGTATCTTATCCAAACCGATTCGCATCGATTTAGAGGAAACGCCTTACTTAAATTGGTCATGGCGAGTGGAGAATCAATTACAGGGGCTCAATGAAACCACAAAGGGCGGAGATGACTATGCGGCTCGGATTTATTTAGCCATCGGTAGCAATTGGCTTTCTTCCACCAGCAAGGCGATAAACTATGTCTGGTCCAGCAACCAGCCTCGGTACTCACGCTGGAGTAATGCGTTTGCAGGGGAGAGAGTTCAGATGATTGCGATTCGAGGTATATCGGACGGTGTATCTCAATGGCAGAGTGAAAAGCGCAATGTCTATCAAGATTTCATCAATGAATTTGGCGATAAAGGAAACGAGCAGGCCAACCGTGAGGCATATCGGTACCTCAATGGCATCGCCATCATGACAGATACCGATAACAGTGGCCAAACTGTCACGGCCTATTATGGCGATATCTTCTTTTCAACCAAATAGCGATAGCAATCACCCAGCGAAATCGTCCGGCCAGAAACCAAATAAATCGCAATAAAAGCAATGGTTACCAGCAACGATAACCAATGCAAAATTGCACCTTGATTAACGTCGACCAAACGTAATATCACTGACAGAAAAGAAAAAAGAGTAATAGCCAATAGGCAGACATTAACCGCCATTACTCTTTCCCAAACAGAGGAATAAAGATGAGAAAACAAAACGCATCACTACTTGATTAACAGTGTGCATATACTATCAAACCCACTTACAGAACGCTACACCGTAACTGGTTATACTTCCAAATCTCGACTTTCAGGCCCCTCGTAACTCCAAAGCAAATTTCGCGGAATTGGCCCTTTATTCCGGCCCCCCTGGTTATTTTGCTCCCAAGCATGGGCCAATATGCCAACCGAACGCGATAAACAAAATAGCCCCCGAGCCAATGGGGCAGGAAAGCCTAACTCGGCATAAATCACCGCTGTCGCACCGTCGATATTCATCGGAATACGCTTTCCCTTCTGCTGGAACAAGTGGTTTTCTATACCCATGGCGATCTCTGCAAACTGGCCGGTAACCGTTCCAGCATCAGCAGCTTGTTTGACCAGCGTCATAAGTGCAGGTGCGCGCGGATCAACCGGGTGAAAACGGTGCCCGAAACCCGGAATGAATTTACCATGAAGCTCTTTATGCGCAGCCACTTCTGCATCAATGGCTAGATCAAGTGCTTCTCCTTGTTCACACCGAGCTGCAATAGCTTGATATAAAGCAACGGCTTGTTCACCCGCGCCGCCATGCACATCACCCAACACATTGACGGCTGAAGCCATCGCATTGTTCAATCCTACACCGCAGGTTGCCGCCATTCTGGCAATCGCGATACTCGGTGCCTGGGGGCCATGATCGACAGCTGACATCAATGCTGCATCCAGTAGTTTTGCTTGTGAGGGAGCAGGCAGTTCCCCCCTGACCATCAGCCAGATCATCTGAGCAAAGCTGACGTTACCAATCAGTTGTTCTATCGGGTAGCCATAGTAGCGAATCACACCCGGCGACATATCAATGATATCAGTCTTCCACCAGTCACTGACCTCACGCCCTATTCCTTGCTCCGGCCTTTCGATACTCATATTGCCCCCTGCTCCTGTAGCCGCTCTATTTCATCCTTTGATAACCCCAATTCCGCCAACCAGCGTTCGGTATGCTCGCCTAACTGAGGTGGAGGTATGGTGACAGCTGGTCGCTTGCCGTCGAGCTTAAAGCCCGTTCTGACATAACGGACATCTTGGTTTACCCCCGGAGAATCGATAAAGCAGCCGGTAAAGTCGCGTCCCTGAACCTGAGGCAAATCCAGCGCCTGCGGCACGCTCAACACTCTACCAGCCGGTACTCCGATATGGTTCAAAGCCGCTTCCCATTCTTTGGCCGTCTTGCCAGAAAAAGCAGCTTCGATATGACCTGTTAACAATGTGCGGTTTTCCAGCCTTGCCTGTCGCTCGGCAAAACGCGGGTCCACAATCAAGTCCTCCCGTTCAATAAGCTGACACAAGGCTTCAAACTGCTCTTGTTTGTTAGCGGCAATGTTCAGTAACCCTTCTCCGGTCTTGAATGTCCCGGAAGGACTTGCAGTCACATTGTTATTCCCCAAAGGCTGCGGGGCTTTATCGGCAACCAAATAGTTAGATACCGCCCACCCCATGGTCGTGAGGGTCGATTCCAACATAGACACATCAATAAACGAGCCTTCCCCTGACGATCCCCGACCCGCAAGTGCTGCACTGATTGCAAAGGCAGCGGTCATACCACCGATAGTATCTGCAATAGGATAGCCAACACGGTAAGGCGCATTTTCCGGATCGCCCGTAATGCTCATGACTCCGGACATACCCTGAATAATTTGATCGTATGCCGGTAGGTGGCGCATCGGGCCATCAGCACCATAACCTGAAATCGCGCAATAAATGATGCTTGGGTTGACCGCCTTTAGCTCGTCATAACCCAAACCTAATCGGTCCATCACACCCGGACGGAAATTTTCAATCACCACATCAGCCGTTTCCACTAGCTGCTTAAAAACTGATTTACCCTCGTCAGTTTTCAAGTTCAGTGTGACGGACTGTTTACCCACGTTCTGGGCAAGAAACGAAATCCCCATCCCTGATTGGTTAAGAGCGGGTGAAGCACCCAGCTGGCGAGCAAGGTCGCCACTTTTCGGCACTTCGATTTTAATAACTTCAGCGCCTAGATGCGCTAATTGGTGGCCACAAAAAGGCCCTGCCAGCACATTGGTTAAATCCAACACACGGTATTGATTTAGTGGTGTCAGCATCCTTCGACTCCATCGTATTTATTGCTATAACTTGGATATATATGTTGTTACTGCTGTTCTGGCGCAGCCACGTCTTGTTCCGTTTGAGTTTGCTTAACTTTGCGTGCTTCCCATAAGTTACTGACCACCGGCATCATCAAGGCCAATACGGCACAGATCATGATGGATAGGGTCAGTGGGCGCTCCCACAGGAAGGCGTAGCTTCCGTCAGACAAGGTCAACGAGCGGCTTAGGTTCTTCTCGAGTATTTCGCCAAGGATGAATCCCAGCAGCATAGGGGCCATAGGAAAGTGGAGCAGCTTCAAAAAGGTTGCTATCACCGTGATGATGACCATCATGTGAATATCAAAGGTATTGAAGCTCACCAGATACACGCCAGTGATAGAGAAAAACAAAATCAATGGGATCAGGATTGGCCGAGGAATGGCTAGCAAGCGAGAAATATACGGAATCAGCGGTAAGTTCAGGATCAGCAGTACCAAGTTGCCAAAGTACATTGAGATAATCACAGACCAAAACACATCCGGATTATCAACAAACAAACGCGGACCTGGCTGAATACCATACGCAATCAATGCGCCTAGCATAATCGCCGTCGTGCCCGAGCCCGGAATACCCAGTGTTAACAAAGGGACAAAGGATCCTGTTGAAGCGGCATTATTGGCAGACTCTGGCGCTGCCAGTCCACGTAAAGCACCCTTTCCGAATTTGGTTTTTTCCTCTTTGCTGGCAAGGTTTCGCTCCATGCCATAACTGAGAAACGAAGCAATCGTCGCCCCTGCACCCGGCAGTACCCCCACCAAGAAACCGAAGACAGATGAACGGCCAACCGTCGGGGCCACATGCTTCACTTCCTCTTTGCTCAGCTTCATGCTGCCGAGGGAGTCCATATCCATTTGCGCTTCTTTTTGTTTATGCTCACCTCGTAATACCGTCATGATCACTTCAGTCAGGGCGAAGGTTGCCATGGCCAGCAGCAGGAAGCTAATACCGTCAATCAGGTTAATGTTATCGAAGGTAAAGCGCGGGATCCCAGACATCACATCGTTACCCACGGTGGCAATCATCAGGCCGAACACAGTCATTATCAGTGCCTTGATCACCTGCCCTTTACCTGAAAAGGCAGCCACAGCGGTCAAGCCTAATATCATCAAGGCAAAGTAATCCGACGACTGGAAGCTCAGCGAGACTTTAGCCAACGCTGGTGCAGCAAAAAGTAAAATAATTGCGCCGATAGTCCCGCCAGTAAATGACGAGTAAGCGGCCAATGCCAATGCCTTGCCCGCCTGCTTGCGCTGGGCCATAGGATAGCCATCAAATGCAGTCACAACCGTACTGGCACAGCCTGGGGCATTGATCAAAATTGAAGAGGTAGAGCCACCGAAGATAGCACCGTAATAGACGCCCGCCATCAAGATAATGCCCGAAGAGGGATCAAGGCCGTATGTAATAGGGATCATCAAGGCAATCGCTGAAATAGGCCCCAATCCCGGTAGCATTCCAATGAAGGTGCCGGCAAAACAGCCGACCACCACCATCATCAAATTAAATGGCATAACTGCCGTTGTCAGTCCTGACATCATTCCATCAAACATGGATATATTCTCCCTATTACATGAATGCCCAAAGTCGGCCCGGCGCTAAATAAATGTCCAGTAACTGGGTCAGGACATACCAAAATCCGGTCGCAAACGGCACCGAAGCGATAAACAGAATTTTCGGGCGACGCTCACCCAGTAACCAATAACCGCCAACAAGAAAAAAAATGGTTGAAAGCAAAAAACCAGACCACTCAAGGGCAAATGCAAACAACACCATCAGAACCAGTAACTTACTGATTATTTTGAAATCCAATCCCGCAAAAGACAGCATGTCAGAGGCTTTAACCTGCGTCTTACGATGAGCGGCGACTAGCTGCATTAGCGACAGTGCAATCCCCAGCACAGCTAACATAGTTGGCATGGATTTGGCGTGGAAGGGTTCGTATTCATCACCGGGAAACAAATGAATTTGATTGGCGTAATAACCGTAGGCAACTGAAAAGCATAAGAAGATCAAGCCGCCGATATGATCTTTGGTAAGCGTCATGGGTATATCCCCTGATAGGTATTATTAGACATCTATCGCCGTAGAATTGGCAGAGCAGGCTCCTGCTCTGCCGGAAGGTAAATCACAGCGTGATTTGGGAGACTCACTCAAAGCGTTAGTTCAAGAAGCCCAGCTCCTTCATTAAGCTGCCCATCTCTTTTTCTTGTTCTTGTAAAAAGGCTTCAAACTCTGCACGGGGCTTGAAGATCTCTGTCCAGCCGTAACGGTCACGCACTGTGGTCCACTCATTGGTCTGATACATTTTCTCAAGCACACTGGCAAATTCATCGGCCTGCTGATCGCTGATCCCAGGTGCAGCAAAGAAACCACGCCAGTTAACAAAGGTCGCGTCATAACCCAACTCTTGCAGGGTCGGCACATTCGGCGCAACCGTTGAACGGGTATCACCTGTCATCGCCAAAATACGCACTTCTCCGGCTTCAGCGAGGCTCAGCGCCTCACTCAACCCCGTTGATAGCACTTGAGTTTCGCCTGACAACAGCCCAGCCATCGCTTTGCCGCCAGCATCATAGGCAAGGTATTTCACCCGGCGCGGTTCCCCACCTGCGGCCTTGAAGGCCAATGCTGCGACAAGGTGATCCATACCACCACGCGAGGAGCCGCCGGCAACAGACACCGAACGTGGATCTTTCTTGTAGGCTTCAGCGAGCTCATTAAATGATTGATAAGGAGAGTCTTTAGCAACGACAAAGGCCGCATAGTCACCAATGGTGGCGGCTACAGGGGTAAGGTCACGAAATGACTGAGGGAATACCTTCGAAAGAGAACGGATAACAATAGGGGTCGAATTCACCATCAACGTATCTTGTGACTGTTCTGCTGTTTTGATCAAATACGCAATCGCCTTGCCGCCACCGCCGCCCGACATGTTTTCATAAGACACGGTATCGACCAAGTCTGATTTTGAGAGTGCCTCACCGGTACCACGTGCCGTGCTGTCCCAGCCACCACCTGCGCCACCCGGCACTAAGAAGTGAATTTCATCGACCTTGGCCTGCGCTGAGCCCATGCTCATTGCGGATGCCATTAAAGTCGCCATTAAGGTTACACGGTTGCGGGTAATAAACTGAGTCAGCATAGCTCTTTCCTCGTTGAGTGTTGTTTTTATCCTTCAACACAAAGGTAAGCCAGCTATTGACCAAACTAAAGATTGTAAAATTATTGTGAATAACGGCTGTATTTTTCATTTTGTTCATATTGTTCACAGCACGGCCCGGTAAAAACAGGTAGAGTTGTTGCATCTTATACGGTGAAAGGAATCACCTGCTCCATGTTACAAATGCTCTCGCTGCGCCACTTACGCCTAAAATGGCGTATGGTATTGATTTTAGGTGTTATTGCCATACTCCAAACTGGCATGCTCGGTCACTTTGCCATTCGCTATCTTGATAGTGTTCTGGATGAACAAATTGGTCAGCAAGCAATGCGGGTAGCATTGGCTATTGCCGCTTCACCCGATGTTATCCGTGCGGTAGAGGCTAAAGACTCAGAGTTCTTGCAACCTTTAAGTTACAAACTAGCCCATTCAGCAGAAGCTCGGTTTGTGGTGTTTGGCGATAAAGACGGTATTCGCTTAGCCCACCCCTTCCCCCATATGATTGGCAAATCCATGGCAGATGATGACGGAGATACCAACGCTCCAGCACTGCTGCAGGGAAAACCCTATATTTCCAAAGCACTAGGCAGTATTGGTTGGTCAATGCGTGGCAAAGCACCGGTATTTAATGCCGAGGGCACCGACGTTATCGGTATTGTCTCGGTTGGCTACATGCTCGACACCGTAGACAGAATTGTAAGCGACCACCGCTTGACGATGTTCTTTGCTATTGGCGGGGCGTTTCTTTTTAGTGTCTTTACCGCAGTATGGTTTGCCTCCCACTTTAAAAGAGCCATTTTCAACCTCGAGCCAGAGCAAATCGGCAGAATGTACCAAGAACGAAATGCGACCCTAGAAACGGTGCGCGAAGGCATTGTTGCCATCAACCATCACGGTATAGTCACGACGTTCAACCACGCGGCCATCAAGACGCTGGAGCTTCCAGAAGACGGCAGCTATATCGGAAAACATATCCAATCTGTATTGCCTGACAGCGGAATGCTTGATGTTCTTGTACAAGGCCAGCCACAGTATGATCAAGAAATATGGCTGCATAACCACTTGCTGATTGCCAACCGGATCCCACTGATCCAAGGCGATCAAATTACCGGAGTAGTATCAAGCTTCCGGCTGAAGAATGAAGTCGACTTGGTCAGCCGAAAACTCACCCGGATCAAACAGTATGCCGAGAGTTTGCGCAGCCAATCCCATGAATATAATAACAAACTCCACACTATTGCTGGACTGATCCAAATCGACGCCAAAGACGAAGCGCTTGCGGTTATTGGTCAAGAAACATCGAGTCACCAAGCCTTTATCCAGCAGTTGATGGAAGTAACGTCTGACAGCATCCTCGCCGGTTGCTTGCTGGGTAAATACAACCGAGCCAAAGAACTGGGCTTAGAATTAGTCATTGAACAAGACAGTCAGATGTCTGCACTGCCTGATGCCCTACCCCGTGAACAACTGGTCAGTATTCTGGGTAACCTTATCGACAATGCACTGGAAGCGACCCTTTCCCATCACGGTAAAGGTGGCACAGTAACTCTGGTTCTCTCCGACTTTGGTAAAGAGTTAATTTTTGAAGTTGAAGACCAAGGGCCGGGCATCTCCGCGGATGAGCAAGACAAAATCTTTACCCGAGGCTATTCAACGAAAAGCCAGTCACCCCAAAATATCCAAGGGCACGGCATCGGGTTGGATTTAGTAAAAAGCCTGACTGAGCATCTCGGCGGACTGATAACGGTTGAATCTATTGCATCACATTCAGAGAAAGGTGGTAGCCGATTTACCTTATATCTGCCTAAGCATTTCACACAAAATAACCATAATAATAAAACGACGAAACACAAGGAGGTGTAGCCATGACAACCGCCATTCGCATTGTCATCGCCGAAGATGACCCGCAAATAGCTGAGATTCAAAGACGTTTTATTGAGCGTATCGAAGGGTTCGAGGTGATTGGCATCGCCCACGGAATCGATGAAGCCAGAGACTTGATTGAAGTTCTCCAACCAGAATTAGTCTTACTGGATAACCAGTTTCCGACCGGCACTGGCCTTGATCTACTTAGAGAGTTACGGGCTGATGGCTGCAACACCGATGTCATTTTGGTTACGGCGGCTAAAGAAGTCGATACCCTGCGCCAAGCCATGCACAGTGGTATTTTCGATTACATCCTAAAACCCTTGGTATTTGAACGTCTGCAGGCTTCACTGCAAAAGTTTCGAGGTCACCTAGATAGATTTTCTGACATTGAGTCACTACTACAAAGCGATGTCGACGGGCTGTTGCAAGCAACACCCGATACCACAAACCAACAAGGTATAGCAGCCTCCGCAGTTACCCGGTTACCCAAGGGGATTGACGGTTTAACCCTCGATAAGATCCGCGCGGTTTTCAAAGATCAATCAGCATTATTAAATGCAGAAGAAGTCGGGCAACACATTGGCGCCAGTAGAACAACCGCACGGCGTTACCTCGAGTATATGGTCAGCACCGATGAACTGAATGCGGAAGTTTCATACGGCAGTGTCGGCCGCCCCGAGCGACGTTATCAGCTTTGTCCTTAAGTTACCGCTGAAATAACAAGGGGAAGCCTAATGGCTTCCCCTTTAGTTTTGGCTATTACTCCGTAGAAAAGAGTCGTTAAACAGGTGTTACGCTGCTTTCCCTACCACGAAATGCATTGAGTGAGGCAATCACTATTACAACAGCAACCGCTGCCAGTTTGATGGCTAATCCACTGAAGATCAGCGCAAATGGCACCACCAGCAGTATCGAGCGCTCCAATACCGACAACGGCTTGATCAACCGCCCTTCAATCGCTCCCGCAAAAGCAATAATTAGAGCGATGGTGGTGACTATCGCGAACATAAAGCCAGGCAGGTTTTCACCGTCATAGATAAGCGGCGAGAACGCCATCATCAATGGGATCAGGAAGAAGCCCTGCGCCAGCTTGAATGCCTGTACCGCAGATTGCATCGGAGATGCCCCAGCAATACCCGCACCTGCAAACGCAGCCAAGGCAATTGGCGGAGTAACGTTCGAGGTTTGAGACAACCAAAACACAATCATGTGTGCGGTCAGAATACTCAAACCAAGCTCAGTCAATGCAGGTACCGCCATAATTGACAGTACGATATAGGCCGCTGTCACTGGTAAGCCCATCCCGAGAATCACTGCCGCAAGCGCAATCAACGCCATCACCGACCATAAATAGCCCCCCGATAGAGCCATCAGGAACTGGGTAAATTGCAAACCGATACCGGTCTGGCCCACGACACCAACCACAATACCGGCAGTGGCACAGGCAACAGAGATAGGTAATGCTAGCAACGCACCTTCTTTCATCCCCTCAAGGAAAACTCGAATGCTTATACGACTGTGCTTACGGCACATCGCGGCGACCAAAATAGCACTACAGCCCGCAATACCGACCAGTACTGGCGAATAGCTCATCAGCAACAGGCTCGTGATCAATACCAACGGCACAATAAAGTGCCAACCTTGTTTCATCACTATTTTAAGTTGCGTGACTTTGTCCATCCCTTTCAGGCCAAGCTTACAGGCCATCAAATGGACGTAGAGCAAGGTACAGCCAAAATACAAAATGGCCGGGGCTATCGACACCAGCAGGATTTCACTGTAGGCAATACCGGTGAACTGGGCCATGACAAAGGCACCCGCCCCCATCACTGGTGGCATGATCTGCCCACCGGTCGACGCTGCAGCTTCAATACCTGCCGCTTGCTCGGGCTTATAGCCCAGCTTTTTCATCATCGGAATAGTCAAAGCACCAGTGGTCACTGTATTGGCAATTGCCGATCCCGATATTGACCCTAATGCTGCCGAAGCGACCACACTGGCTTTCGCTGGGCCGCCACGGTATTTTCCCGCGACCGCAAACGCAGCATCAATAAAAAACTGTCCAGCACCGGTAACTTGCAAAAAAGCGCCAAACAACACGAAAATAAATACCACCCCAGCAGCAATAGCCAGCGGTGCACCGAACACACCGTTAGTGGAATAAATATGGAAACGGATGATCTCATCCAACGCGAAACCTTTACTCGCAACACTGGCCGGCAAGATGTCGCCAAACATGGCATAAGACAAGAAGAATCCAGCAATCACCACCATGACCATACCGACGGTTCGCCGTGTCGCTTCCAACAAGGTCACAATCAAAATAGAGCCAGCCAGAATATCATTCGCCCCTAGCCCATCAAGCAAAAAACCAATGTCATCGTAGTCAAAACGAACTATGTGCTGTGCAGCCCACAAGGTGGCCAATACCATGGATAAATCGACCAGCCTTGCTGGCAGGTAGAAACGGTTGTCCACTTTCACCATCGGTTTTACGAGAAAGACCAGTGCGAGGATCCAGCATAGGTGGACGGGGCGAAATACAGGTGCGGAGAGGTTGGCAGTCAATCCCTGCCAAATTTGAAACACTGATAAAGCAATGGCGGCGACGGCTGCCAATTGCATCAAACGCTCAGTAACCCTGTGATTTAACGCCGAAGAATGGGTCATTGCGAACTCCTTGTAAACTGCAATGTTATTAACCCAAGCGTTTTCAAATAACTTGGGAATATACCTCCCGAACGACTTCGGAAGGTATGGGTTTACCTATCATGATGCCAATAGGCAAAAGACTTCGGGTAATTTATTTTTTTTCATCCATGAACTGCTGAGAGCCAGGGTGAAGAGGAATACCTGCCAGCTTGTTCATGTTCTCGACGGTCGTAAACTTAGTGACTCCGATAGACTGGCGGATCTGATCGATGTTATCGAAAGCCACCTTGGTCATCTCGTAAGCTAAGTCTTTATCCAAGTCCCCTTTCACCACCAGTACATTCCAAACGGCTGGTGCCTGGAAGGCTGGAACATTACGGTAACTGTCAGCATCAACATCCAAACCGCTGTATGAAGCATTGTCTTGGTTAATTTTCGCTATTTCTTCATCACTGAATGACAAAATACGAATATCACGCGTCAGTGCCAATTCGGTGATTGCACCTACACCTAGGCTACCTACAATCACACCAGCATCAATCTGACCGTTAGCCAGCGCTTCAGTGGTCGCGGTGTAGTTCAGAGCTTGACCACGCACGTCTCCCTCTTCAATGCCCAAGGTTTTCAGAATGTTCAGCGCACTTACACGCGTACCGGAACCCGGTGCCCCCAACGCAACACGTTTACCTCTTAAGTCAGCAACTGACTTTATGTCTGAATTCGCGGGTACCATGAACTGGACAACATTCGGGTATAGCGCAAACAACACAGAGACATCCATCTTGCGTGGGAACGGCTCTGTTCCTTGATAAGCTTGTTGTACAACGTTCCCCATAGCGATACCGGCAAGCTGTTGCTGGGTAGACACTTTGATAACATTTTCTACCGATGCCGCCGTCACTTCTGCGCGCATATTGAAGCCATCAATATTCTCACTCCAGACCTTGGCCAGCAAACCGCCTAAAGGATAGTAAGTCCCACTTTGGCTACCAGTACCTATAGTGTAGTTAGCCGCCGCAACTGGCAAAGAGACCGCCAGTGCCAAAGAGATAATCCCTTTTTTGATCATTGAACGCATTGAGTACTCCTTCTCATTCAGAATGCCTGACGGTTGATATTGTCCTCGATACATAAGTATCAAGCTCAAGATACGCATCAGGTTTAATTGTCATACCGATGTTGCATCAAAAGAAACCGCATTTAAATGTTAAAATTGTGAAAGTTGTGAAAATGAGATATTGGTGGTGTTAAAGATATCAATAACCCTTCCTTCTCAAAATGGCTTTTAAAGCTGGAACATCCTTTATTATTACCAGGAGTAAAAAGTAATTTGCATTTAACTGCAATTATCATTACCACGGAAATGGTTATACTGCTCGCCATCTTGATACCGAACATCACAATGAAAACAAGAGAGGATAACCATGGGCTGGCTTTTTCTACTATTGGGCGTAATGGCAGAAGCAACATCGCATGTTGCACTTCGTGCTACGAATGGATTTACTAACTGGCTACCCAGTACCATCGTCATTTTAGGCCACCTTATTGCCTTCATTTTCCTTGGCCAGGCCATGAAATCATTACCCGTAGGCATCGTTCACACCATCTGGACAGGGCTCGCTATCGTCGTGGTTACCGCGATGTCAGGGCTCATCTACAAACAACATCTTGATGCCAAAGTGTGGTTGGGCATGATAGTCGTTGCGGCCGGTATTGCCATCATCAATCTTGCAGGCGCCCCGCACAGTCATTAAAGCCACACAAGACTAGCAAGCCTTGATCTGCAAGCTTTCAATTAGAATCTAAAACAAATCTTTTAAGGGCGGGAAACCGCCTTTTCCCCTCCACTTAATCAAACAGCATATTTCCCAGTAACAGTAAGGAGTTCACCATGACTCAGCTCACTATCTCAAGAGAGCGGGCGATAAACCTGTATTACTACTTGCTACAAGAAAAAACGTCTCAAAAAGAGTTAAATGCCATCATAAATCTTTTGAAGGATAATTATGACATTGATCTAAGCCGGTTAGATAAAAAACGTGCTCGCCCTCAAAACCGCTTCGATATCAATAATTATGGTGCAGGTGGTTCACGGACAATGAATCAAACTCGTCAGATGCAATCCTAATTACATTAAAGAAGTCATAACTGATATAAAGAAATATCAAGTTTGTATAACAAATTATTGAGATCTTAAGTTTAACTTACTGACAAAAAAAACAAAGAATATATTTGAAGACATATAATTAACAAAACATTATTTACAGCTTATCAATACAAAACTTGCTTTACTTTAATTCAATTTTAAAAAATTAATTTCATATATTGATTTGATATATAAAAAAATAAATGCAGCCTTTTCCAGACATTACAATCCAACTTGATATCCATGACCTAAAGTGGTACTCAATAAATCAATAGCTTAAGTTGGTTAAATGAAATTGCGATTTTTGTGATATTTCTTAGTGCTGCTACGATTTAACTTGCCATTTTTATAAACCTAGTTCTTTCAGAAACGCTAGCATCTCAATTTGTATGGAATTCAAAATGAGTGATACAGCCCCCAGAAATATAGTAAGCGGTACAAACAATGAAACAGGTACATTCAAAACAGCCACATTCAAAATAGGAGCCTTAACATGTATTCTCACATGCCTATTTTACTCCGTTGACTCAAAAGCTGACGGATGCGATATTCCAACCGGAGCACCTCTCAGCCCTTTATTCGATGCACAGCCTTTCACTCAGGCTCTATATAGAATGGAGGAATTTGGAACAAGACCAATACCGTCATCAGCTCCGACTTCTAATTGGGATTCCTTCCCCCAACCAACAAGAGGAGATACCTCTCCGGAAGGGCCTGAACTAGATAGCTTCCTTGCTCAATCTCTGTTTCCTATTCCATCAAGGGCATTAGAGGGAGCCGAAGCTAACACCAATGCTCACAACCCTTGGCAAACAAGAATTAACCAGATCCTCAATCTTAATTTAACCAATGCTCCCGCTGAAGGTCGACCGCCGGGTAAGGATTGGGCTCATCAACGTTGGGAAGAGTTCTACCCAACCGAATATACCATTACAGCCCAAGCAGGCGTTCGTACCAACAACGGATTCAGAAACCGTTTTCAAAGCCATGAATATGAATCAGTCGAATTTGGTGAAGACGGGCTTTACCACTCTACACTTCAGTGGAGTAACGGTTCTGAGTCCTTAACAATCACCGGGACTACCGCAGGTATTCCTCCTCGATTCCACCCTAAAATGCCGTTACAAGATAGGAATTCATTATGGACTTTTGACGGAACATTTCCGCCCAAGCTCCTCAAGATGCGTTATGGTGAATCGCTGTTATTCCGGCACTACAATGCCCTACCGATTTCACCAGAAGCTAATAATGGATTTGGCCTTCATACCATTTCTACCCATCGTCACAATGGGCATAACCCAGCAGAAAGTGACGGCTACACGCAAGCATTTTTCTTCCCTGGCCAGTATTTCGATTACCGTTGGCCGATGGCACTCGCCGGCCATGATTCAATCAATAAAGACGCCAGTGATAAACGTGCGGGAGGCCCTGACGGTATGGGCGGGATCAAAAAAGTACAAGGTGATTATAGGGAAACCATCAGCTCCCAATGGTTCCACGACCATATGCTCGATTACACGGCCCCTAACGTTTACAAAGGCAATGCCGCTCTTTTGAACATATACAGTGCACTCGATCGAGGAAAAGAAGACCACTACGACAAGGTAAACTTACGTTTTCCCAGTGGAACCGATCTCGATTGGGGCAATAGAGACTACGACATTAACTTATTAATGGCGGATAAGGCCTGGGACAAAAACGGGCAGCTTTTCTTCAATATCTTTAGTGTCGATGGCTTCCTCGGCGATCAAATGCTGGTGAACTGGCAGTACAAACCGTACCTAGATGTCAGAGCAAGAAAATACCGATTCAGGCTGCTTAATGGATCTGTCTCCCGGTATATGAAAGTTGCGGTAATGACTGAGGATAGAGAGCCCGTTCCCCTGCATATGATCGCCAACGATGGCAACATCATGGAGCACAGTGTGTACTTTGCAAATGGTGTACTTCCTACTCAAGCTATTGCTGAACGCTACGACATCATTATCGACTTCAGCCAATTTGAAAAAGATACCAAAATCTATTTCGTTAACCTGATGGAGCACAAAGATGGCCGCGAGCCTGAAGGAACGTTTAGCCGCAAAAAAGCATTCAATGATCCGTTTAAACGAGGTAATACCTGTGATCCGGCCGTAGGTAAATTCCTTGAAGTCAGGGTACATGATTACGTAGGGACAGATCACAGCATGAACCCTGCCGAATATGTCAAAGGGAAGAAAAAAATGATCCCTTTACCTAAGTTCACCAAGAAAGAACTAGCTAATGCCACGCACCGAACGTTTGATTTTGGCCGAAGCAGTGGTACAGATTCATCACCTTGGACCATTAAAACGGATGGCGGACAAGGCCTTACCGCTAATCCTCGGCGGGTATCAGCTGCGCCGACTGTTGGCGATGCTGAGATCTGGCATTTCAAATCCGGTGGGGGGTGGAGCCACCCTATTCACGTGCATTTTGAAGAAGGTCAAATCCTTAGTAAGGATGGCGAGAAACCACCTGAATGGGAACGCTGGGCAAGAAAAGATATTTATCGGTTAGGTGACGAAGTTAACAGCAGTCGTGAAATAACTATCGCTATCAGGTTTAGGGAGTTCATGGGAAGCTATGTGGAACATTGTCACAATACTCAGCATGAAGATCATGCCCAGTTACTCCGTTGGGATATAGAGAACCCAAATCAAGCGATACCTATCCGTAGCCCGATGCCAAGTTGGGGCGGCGTAACTTATGTAGATTCTTTCACCCTTCCCACCTTCAAAACCGGTGACGAAGATGCAAAAGAAGACTTTAACGACGATTAATTCAAATTGATGAAAGCCGTTTAACAGGTGGCATCAATGGGTGATGCCACCAAGGAGATATGATAATGAAAATAAATAAATCACTGCCAATATTGGCAATTTGTGGTTTTATACTTCTGTTACATAGTTCCCCAACCTTTGCCGCAAAATGGCGTGAAAACTACTTTCCTAATACTGAACTCACGACACATAACAACACCAAAGTTAATTTTTATAATGACCTGCTCAAAGACAAAGTTGTTCTCATTAACTTCATATTTACCCGCTGCCAGAATGTCTGCCCGATGGAAACAGCAAGACTTGTTGCTCTGCAGCGAAAGCTTGGGGATAGAGTCGGCAAAGACATCTTCTTTTATTCGATATCCATTGATCCTGAATATGACACTCCGGAAAGGCTTAACGACTATGCTAAGCAATATCAAATAGGCCCCGGTTGGCTTTTTCTGACAGGTAATAAAAAAGAAATCGATGAACTCAGAACCAAACTCGGGTTATCTATCGACGATTTGGAAGCATCAGAAGACGGTCAACTTGATCACAACTTGAGCCTTATCATAGGTAACGAAGCAACGGGTCGTTGGATGAAACGTTCCCCCTATGAAGATACCGCTGTTCTTGCAGCTATGATTGGTGATTGGCTACATAACTGGCAATCCCCTTCTAGCCAACAGCTCGCTTCCTACGATAATGCCCCGAAACTTGATGAAGAGTCCCACGGTAAATATCTCTATCGCACACGGTGTGCAACATGCCATTCTTATTCCGGCAGTGATGATATGCTGGGCCCTAACTTATCAGGTGTAACTGAACGTAGAGAAGAAGAGTGGCTGCGCCGTTGGCTTAAAGAACCCGACATCATGTTAGAGGAGGACCCAGTTGCTATCGCCATGCTCAAGCAATATAACGGCGTTCGCATGCCTAACTTCCAACTTAGCGATACCGATATAGACAGCCTGATGTTATTCATGAAAGACCAAGATAGCCAATAATACCCAACAACTGATAAAGCTGTATAAGTCATTATTTCTTCGGTAATGGCTTATACACCAGTAGATTTAAGCATCATGGCATATTTTTAGTACGCTAGAGTACGTGTTCACGAACATAAATAAGTATGACTTTAGCAAAATCAAACAACACATTAATCATATATCACACGGCGTTATAATAATCAGCCATAATATAATAAATAATTCCATCTAAAATAAATGTAGATATTTCCATACATTGCGTTAGGTTTTAATGTCCACAATATCTAACTGGGATTAATTTCAATCACTTAGCAAAGTGTAATAAAAACATAGGTTTTGTGATATAAAACTCTCCTGCTACTCTTTTTTATATTACGAACTGGCGTTTATAGCGCTCTTATAAAACACATCAAACAACCCTATTTGTATGGTATTCAAAATGAATAATACAAATTCTACTAATAACGAAAGCGGTATACGGAACAATCATAAAGAAATCAAAATAGGAGCTCTAACATGTATCATTTCATGTATTCTCTACTCTGATTACTTATTGGCCGACTGTGATATTCCAACTGGGGCTCCTCCTAGCCCATTATTCGGTGCTGAAGCATTTACACAGGCCTTATATCGACTAGAAGAATTTGGAACTATTCCACTCCCTAACTCATCGAACCCTGGAAATCCCTTTCCAACCCCCAGTGATAAAAATTCATCGCCAGTGGGTTATAAATTGGATAATTTCATGGGGCAAACTCTATACCCTATCCCGGATAAATCACATTCTGGATCATATGCTAATACGTCGGATCTCAACCCTTGGAAAGCTAAAATTAACAGTTTCCTTGGCCTTAACTTAGTGTATCCGCCAGCGGAAGGTCGACCGCCCGGTATAGATTGGGCACACCAGCGCTGGAGTGAATTCTACCCTGAAGAATATACGGTGACTGCGCAATCTGGTGTCAGGATAAACCGTGGCTTTCGCGATCAATACCAAAGCCATGAGTTTCAATCCCATGAATTTACAGAAGGCGGTTTATACCACTCCACCTTCAACTGGGCTAAGCAACCTGGTCTCAGCGATAATTTCAAGGCCACAACCGATGGGATACCAGCTCAATTTCACCCTAAAATGCCCGTCCAACAAGCAAACACCTTATGGACATTTGACGGCACGTTTCCACCTAAGTTGCTAAAAATGCGATATGGCTATCCGGTACTTTTCCGGCATTACAATGCATTACCCATATCACCTTCAGCTAACAATGGATTCGGCCTACATACCATTACCACACATCAACATAATGGTCATAACCCCGCAGAGAGCGATGGCTATACCCAAGCTTTCTATTTCCCAGGACAATACTACGACTACCGTTGGCCAATGATTTTGGCAGGTCACGATCATAAAAATAAAAAGGCAACGGATTACCGTGCGGGTGGCCCAGATGGTAATAAAGGGATAAGAAAAATACCGGGTGATTTCCGAGAAACCATGAGCTCACTCTGGTTCCATGATCACATGCTCGATTTCACCGCCCAGAATGTCTACAAGGGCAATGCAGCCTGCTTGAACCTCTACAGCGCCCTAGACAGAGGTAATGAATATATTGAAGACGGTGTTAATCTTCGCTTCCCTAGTGGCACGTATTTAGACTGGGGAAATCGGGATTATGACGTTAATTTAATGGTGGCCGATAAAGCCTGGGATAAAAAGGGCCAACTATTTTTCAATATATTCAACCTTGATGGTTTCCTTGGTGACCAAATGCTTGTGAACTGGCAGTACAAACCGTATATGGATGTCAGGGCTCGAAAATATCGTTTCCGCGTTCTCAACGCTTCGGTCTCACGCTGGATGAAAATCGCGGTTATGACAGAAGACAAAGACCCTGTCCCACTCTACATGATTGGAAACGACGGTAACATCATGGAGCACAGTGTATTCTTTGATAAAGGAGAGCTTCCTACTCAGGCAATTGGTGAGCGCTATGACATCATTATAGATTTCAGCCAATTTGCACCCGGCACCAAAATTTATTTAGTAAACCTCATGGAGCACGAAGACGGCCGTGAGCCTGAGGGCACCCTAAGTCGCTCTAAGGCCTTTAATAACCCATTCAAAAAAGGAAACACCTGTGATCCTGCTGTTGGTAAGTTCATGGAGTTCCGTGTTCACTCCTATGACGGCATTGATCACAGCATGAACCCTGCGAATTATGTCAAAGGCAAGCAGAAAATGATCAAGCGTCCAAAATTCACTAAAACGGAATTAGCCAACGCCCGGCACCGTTCTTTTGAATTTGGCCGTAGCAGCGGAACAGATTCAGCCCCTTGGACCATCAAAACCGATGGCGGATCTGGATTTGCAACAGATCCCAAAAGACTCTCTGCAGCCCCTAACATTGGTGATGTTGAAATTTGGCACATCAGCGGAGGCGGTGGTTGGAGCCACCCTATCCATATCCACTTCGAAGAAGGGCAAATCCTCAGTCGTGACGGCGGCAGGCCCCCTGAATGGGAAAAATGGGCAAGGAAAGACATCTATCGAATAGGTGATGTCAAAGACAGTAGCCGCGAACTCACTGTCGCCATTCGCTTCAGGGAGTTCATGGGCAGCTATATGGAACATTGCCACAATACCCAACATGAAGATCATGCCCAACTACTGCGCTGGGATATTGAAAAGCCGGGGCAAACTGTGCCAATCAGAACCCCAATGCCCACATGGGAAGGCGTCGGTTATGTCGATTCCTTTACCCTATCCACCTACAAAAAAGGTGATGTAGACGCCAAAGAAGAGTTTAACGACAACTGAGCCACAAAACGTCGCTCCCTCTTGTTCAGGTGGCATCACTTCGATGCCACCTGTGATGGGGGTGAATCGGCTCCTCTAAAGGTTTTTGTCACATTCCCTTACATTTACCGCTTAAAATTTGCAGTGATTTTCACTCACACACCTAACCAACCACAAAATTACGCTCGTATTTAAAAACAGCGTTTTTAAAATCAAGCACATAGACAAAAGCATTTAATCGCCACTCGTTAAGCTAAAAAATGCAAGCAACTTTACAATTAGAAACATAAAAAACACTGTTCATTACGTACAGGAATGATTCAGTTTCATGCTGTTAAATTAGCGCCATAACAAAACGCCATCACAGCAGTGATGCAGCCTTAAAGCATATTAATCAGCAGGAATCACCATGAATACATTCGCCAAATCTTCTATTGTTTCAATCATCGGTTTAACCCTTCTTACTGGCTGTGTAAACCCAGACAATCAAGATGATCCTAATGCACTGACTAAACAAGGTGCTGCTGGTGGTGCCCTTCTTGGCCTAACGCTCGGTGCACTAACAGGTGATGCTGACCTTGCTGTTAAAGGAGCGATCGCGGGTGGTGTTACAGGTGGTGTAGCGGGTGCTTCTGCTGATATTCAAAACAACCGCGACAATCAACGCCATGGCAGCCGTAACGATGCTCTGGCTCAAATTGGTAATGCCGGTCAAGCGACAACAACGGCTACACAGCCACAAAACTGGGATAAGCTTGATAACTTCACCGGCAACTGGAATGTCAGCATCTGGAGTGGTGCAACGGAACAGCCAGTAAATGCAACGGCAAAGGCCACCGGCTCTCTTGCAAAAACCACGGAAGCCAACGTTAACATCAACAACATGACCGTTGATGGCCAATCACAGGCACTCTCTTTTACTGCAAACTTTGCCTATACCCCTGAAGCGGGTTACAGCCTGACGGTCACTGATAACGCAAGCAATGTACCGGTTACTTTTGCTGGTGAATACCAGCAAAGCATGAACCGCTACAACTTTTACCCAACCAATGCGCAGGCAAGCATTTACCAAAACATTGACTCTTCAACGGTACGTTTAGAGCTTGGATTCGCTGGCCCAAGTGTATGGATGGTTGACACTTACGCCCAAGTCGACGGCCAAGAGCAAAAAATTCAAACTTACCGCTTTACCAAAGGCTAATTAGCCCTTAACTGAGCATGAGTTTCCTGTAGCGCTGTGTCTTTAAGCAAATAAAAGGCACAGCGCTTTTTTTTTACAGCGAGCAGCCCAGGTAGCCTACCGTAACATGTGTTCCTCTACCTACCTCTGGGAAATTTTCAGGGAAAGGCTGACTGTCGTCATACACGCTATCAATATTAGTATCAAACTCCAGATCACCTTGTAGATCAAAGCCTTCATACCTAAGCATCAGCTTTCCGACATAAACATAATCCACATGAACATCCAGCTCTTGACCTGAACTAAAGTAGCCTCCAGGCGCTGCTTCGAATGACACATCAAATTTCTCCCGTCCCCCACGCACCTCAAACCTCGCATCCATACTGGTATCGTAAGCACCGCGTTTTTCGCATTCAATTCTCGTTCTGTCTTCATCTTTCGCAATACTACTGCCAGAGAATGCAATCAAACTCACTATGCCCACTGCTGTTAATGCACCTTTAATACCCTTTTTCATATATTCACCTAATCAAGTTGATTCAATCAGACATGCCACTGCTTTTCCAAGCGGTACTATAAACATCCTTGTTTCACGGGTAAGAGACAAAAGGCTAAATATTGTTCCATGTCGATAGTGAGAAAATTTGAATACCAAATTCACTCTATGCTTACAACAAACCTATGGAACAAAAATCACGCTTAGAGCCTCTTATAAACATGAGTAGACACTCTCAATCACAGCATGACTACAACCAGCTCGTGGATCAGTACTATGTAAAGCTTTACCGCTTTGCTTATAGCTTGACGAATTCACAAGCCGATGCCTGTGATCTTACCCAGCAGGTATTTTGTATTTGGCTAGAGAAAGGACACCAACTGCGCGAACCAGATAAGGTAAAAACGTGGTTGTTTACCACGCTGTACAGGGAGTTCCTGCATGCAAAACGGAAGTTAGGTCTGCTGACGAGCGATGAAGATATTATTGAAAACATTGCAGAAGAGTTGGAAAACCATGAATCGCTCTGCATCAACCCAAATTTGGCTATGGCTGCCATATCAAACTTGACGGAGTTTTACCGCACACCATTAATTTTATTTTACATGCGGGAGCACTCATACCAGGAGATTGCAGATATTATTGGCGTTCCGATAGGCACGGTTAAGTCTAGAATATCAAGAGGCAAAACAATGTTATACAACATCATTGAATCAGATTTAACCGACTTCGACGATAGCTTGGAGCAAGTAGGAGCAGAGTAATGGACAGCAATAAAATCAAGTCAATATTACGACTCTATCGTCCTGACATTGATGAAGAAAACAAGCCTATCTCGGAAGCTCTGGCCCAAGTAGAGAGCGACCCTGAACTTAAAGAATGGTACAAAAATCACTTAGAAAACGAAGATGCTATTAGTGCTCAGTTTGATGACATTGCTATTCCAATTGATCTCAAAGAGCAACTCAAGAAGCAATACGAACTCAAAAACGCGACGCCAAAACGCAGCTCTTGGTTGGCACCGCTGGCTCTTGCCGCTTCTATATTGCTGATTGTTTTGTCATGGCTAGATTTTTCACTGGGAGACAAACCGAATTTTGCACATTTCCAGCAAGATATGATCGCTTTTGCTACCCAACCTTATGAAATGGATATTGTGGTAGAAGACCTTGATTTGATAAACAAGGGGTTTGCAAAAGTAGGGTGGCCAACTAACTACATCACCCCCGAGGCACTTAATCGTCTGCACGCTCTGGGCGGGGTCACGCAGGAATGGAAAAATGAAAAAGTTTCGATTGTTTGCTTGGAGGACGAGGCCGGTAAATATATTTGGTTATTTATCACTAAACTCAACGCTTTTGGTGAAGATCATACAGCGGCTATGAACGCAATGCTAATTAGCGAGCAACCACTACTCACCCATGCTGCATGGCAAGATCAGGAATTTACCTATTACATGATTGCTGAAGGCGATATTGAGTTTATAACAAGCTATTTATAGTTGGCGTAAACAAAACCCATCTCCTTAATTCACCTCTCCCTTTGGCTTGTTAGCCACCAAGCTATCGTCAACTGACATTTCATCATGGTACTTTGCTCTCAAAATAGACACATTAAATTAACAAATACAGTTACATGCTTGTTATCGCCTGCTACTATCCAAGCATCAAAACAATAATAATGTCGTTTCATGTATACTCATATTCCCTCTTCCTATCAGTCATTGACGAATCAAAACGACACACGCCGAAGATGGATCTGTTTATTAGTTATTGTTGCTCTAATCGCATCATCACTGCTCTCTTCAGTTGTTGTACTTAACCCTCAGTATTTTGCGAAACAGTCAGGTTGGCTAACCGGTCAACAAGTACTTATTTGTACCTCAGAAGGATTGCGTTGGACCTCTGTATCTACACTCAAACAAGATAGCAGCGACCAACATAGCAATGAGCACCAAAGCTTCAATATACACTGCCCTATCTTCAAACTTCACGATAGCAAAGGCTTGTCTGTTGAAGGTGACTATACCCTTGCCCACTACATTCAATTTGTAGGGTTTCTTGGTGGCTACTCTCCGTTAGAAAAAACGATAACTAATCGTCTATACCTCATCGCGCCCAAACATTCTCCACCATTATCTTTCTTGAACCGTATAACTTAATGGAAAATCAATTAGTCAAATTTATCTGGCATAACGCCAAATGGAGAACGTAATGAAAACTATAAAAAGCATTCTACTAGGAAGCCTATTCGCACTTACCAGCGCAGCTTATGCTCACGATTTCAAAGCAGGCGATTTACATATTGATCACCCTTGGTCAAAGCAAGTCCCACCAACCTCACAAGTTGCTGCGGCTTTTTTCAATGTGATGAATCACAGTGATAGCAGCGATGAGTTGATCAGTGCCTCTTCGCCTATCGCAGAGAAAACCGAACTGCATGCCCATATGCATGAAGACGGAATGATGAAAATGCGCGAAGTCGAGAAGATCGATATCCCAGCCCATGATTCACAGGCCCTGAAACCGGGTGGCTATCACATTATGTTGTTTAACCTGAAAGAAGTGCCACAGTTAGGTGACAGCTTTCCCGTAACCCTTAACTTCAAACATGCCGGTGCTGTTGAAGTTGAAGTCAAAGTGGAAGAGGCAACTTATATGCCTGAGAATATGAAAGAAGAAAAGATGGATCACAGCCATCATTAATGATCCTTCTTGATCTTCCACATTCTGTTTAACATAAGCCGCCGCTCTGGCGGCTTTGTTTATATACCCAAGCAATCTTCCATGACCTTTATCATTCCCTTAAAAAAGTTCGCCATTTACACTGTAAAGACAGTTTATTATCTTTAGAAGCGACATTTATGCGTCTTGATGACCTAAAATTATTTACCACCGTAGTTGAACTCGGTAGCTTCTCTGCGGCAGCCAATGCGCTCGACTTACCTCGCGCCAATGTGAGCCGCCGAATTGGTGAGTTGGAAAAACACCTCAATGCACAGCTATTTTTCCGTACCACCCGTAAACTCCGTCTCACTCAACATGGTGAAGTGCTCTATCATGAGCTATTAAAAGTGGTTCAGGGTCTGGAAAAAGCGCAGGAGGCAATGTACCAACTCGACAATAAACCCACAGGGAAAATAAAAATAGGTGCGCTCCCCGACAGTGATGAACTCCTTCAGCCAATCCTCAATCAGTTTCAGCAGCAATATCCAGATATCGAACTGGATGTTCGTTTCAGTACCAATGGCTACAAAGATCTCTATGAGCAAGGTCTCGACCTGAGTTTCCATGTTGGCCAACTACAAGATTCTACCCTTGTCGCAAGGCATATAACTTCCATTAACCGCTTTTTGCTGGCAAGTCCCGACTATATTGAGCAATACGGCGAGCCAAAGAGTATTAACGATCTCTCCCAGCACCGTTGCATTTGCTATCGCTGGCACGATGGAAGAATAGAGGATACATGGTGTTTTACTGACTCCACTCTTAAAGTTAAACCCATCCTTAGCAGCAACAGCACCGGTTATATCCGCCGCTCTATGATTGCTGGCCAAGGGATCAGCTTTTTGCCCTTGCTACTAGCATTCAATGCCATGGACTCTGGAGAATTAGTGCGGATCTTACCTGACTGCCAATCACAATCCGAAGATGTTTGGCTCGTTTACCCAGACCGAATGGGGGTCAGCCGGGCAACACGGGTTCTTATTGACCATCTTCTCGAACACTTGCCAAAAGTCTTTTGATTGTCGCACTTTTTGTATAGATGATAGGCATTAAATCTATTCATCGAGGACTTTAACGCCCATATTGTCACGTTTTTCATGACAGTGTTTCACAGCACAGCCGGATTATCCCATCCCACTTAAAACTTAAAATAACACTGTTTTAAATAAAACAGCTTTTTTTGAGTGGAATGGAATATGAAAACAATAACTCCCTTTGTGTTGACCCCGGTTGCCATGCTTTTGCTAACCGGTTGTAGTGACACGACAACAACTCCGGTTGAGAAGTCACCACGCCCAGTACAAGTCATTGAGCTGGAAAGTCAGCATCAATATAATACCCGTCAGTTTTCAGGCGTATTAGAAGCGATAGATACCGCAAACTTAGCCTTTAAGGTGCCGGGTACCATTACAGAGATAATGGTGAAAACCGGTCAACAGGTCAAAAAAGGTCAAGTGATCGCCAGGCTTGATCCTCACGACTACCAAGTTGCAGTACTCGAACTGGAAGCCCGGTTAGATGAAGCAAAAGCAGCCAACGCCCTCGCCGACATTGAGCTAAAACGAGTCAAACAAGCTACCAACGACAATGCCATCGCAGCCGTCAACCTTGACCGGGCAGTGTCTGGTTACAAGCGAAGCCGAGCGATGGTCAAAGTGGTCGAGCAAAACCTCCAGAAAGCCAAAGACGCACTCGCCTATACCGAGTTAACAGCACCCTTCGATGGCGTTGTCGGTAAGCGCTTCAGCGAGCAATTTGAGCAGGCAGCACCGGGGCTACCGGTATTTACCCTTCACCAGCCAAGTCATCTACAAGCCGTAGTTGATATACCGGAAAGCCTGATAAACCAATTCAAAGCGCAACCCTCAGGTATTGTTTCTTGGTATGGCAATACCGATATTATCCCAGCCACACTAAAGGAAATTAACACCCTTCCAGATCCAATTAAGCAAACCTACCAGATCACCTATCAGCTGGATCAAAGTGCATTGACGATGACAACTGATGCCCTACCCGGCAAGGCCATCCAGTTAAATGTCGCGTTTGAACAAGGTGAAGGCCAGTATTGCATTCCTTACTCAGCCATTAAACAAACCGGGGCAACGCATACGGTCTTCGCTATCAAGAATGGAAAAGCTCATCCGAAAGCGGTGAGCATTGAATCACTACAGGCAGACCAAGCCTGCGTGACAGGTAACCTTGGTGCTGGCGATAAAATCATCACCGCCGGAGTACATTATCTTCAACCAGGCCAACCTGTCGGAAAGCTGCTAACGACAGCGATCATCACACCACAGAGTATTCTCCATGATGTGCTTGTTGCCTCAAACCAAGAAACACGATAGGTGAAAATGATGAACCTTGCAGAATTTGCAATTCGACAACGCACCTTTATCATTTTCTTTAGTGTGTTGTGTGTTATTGCCGGTATCACTTCCTATTTCAAGCTGGGTAAGCTTGAAGATCCTACCTTTACCGTTAAAAGCGCTGTTGTTGTCACTCTCTATCCCGGTGCGTCCGCACAGGAGGTTGAGCAGCAAGTCACAGATAAAATTGAAACCAAGCTGCAAGAGATGGAAACCCTGTGGAAGCTTCGATCTTTATCTCGCCCGGGTAGCTCGATGATTTTTGTCGACCTTCAAGAAGCGACCAATTCCAAAGATCTCCCTCAGCAATGGGATTTGCTCCGTCGCAAAGTCAACGACGTCAAGCTCAGCTTACCTGCAACAGCCCAGATCAGCATTGTGCAAGATGAGTTCTCCGAGGTTTACGGCATGTTGTTTGCGATAACCGGTGAAGGTGTCGAGCCCAGTGAACTTCGTCTCTATGCCAAAGAGCTACAGCGTCGCCTGAAAGCGGTTGAAGGGATTAAGAAAATTGAACTACATGGTGTACGTAACCAAGTGGTGAATATCGACTTGCCGGATGAACGTTTAGCCGATTACGGTATCTCTTCCGCTCAGGTGATCAATCAACTAGCCAGTCAGAACATGATTTACGATGCCGGTAAATTCAAAGCAGGGATTGAACGTATTCGCATTGACCAAGGCAGTGAATTTACCAGCCTGGACGATATTAGAAACTTGATGATCAAAGGCGGCGTAGGCGACTTGGGAACCGGTTTGATCCGCCTTGGCGATATTGCCACCGTTTCAATGGGCTACCAAACACCCGCATTATCAGAAAGCCGATTTAATGGTATTGACGCCATCACCCTGGCTGTCAGTCCGGTATCAGGCATTAATGTGGTATCACTCGGTGATCAGCTCAATCAGGTTATCGGTGAATACCAGCAAAGCCTGCCTGTTGGCGTTGAGATAAATACAGTCGCTTTCCAACCGGAGGAAGTACAAAAATCTATCAACAACTTCGTATCCAACCTTATCGAAAGTGTGTTGATTGTAGTGGCGATCCTATGGCTATTCATGGGGCTAAAAAGTGCCCTTATTGTGGGTAGCAGTTTGATGCTCACTATCCTACTAACCCTGATCTACATGAAGATAGACGCCATTGATCTTCAGCGAGTCTCACTGGGCACCTTTATCCTCGCCTTAGGTATGCTGGTCGATAATGCGATTGTTGTGACCGACATGATCATCTCAAAGGTCAACAAGGGGATGGATCGACTAAAGGCAGCCAAACAGACCATTCAGGAAACTGCCGTACCGCTACTCGCAGCCACTTTTATCGCGGTGATGGGGGCAAGCCCCGTGATGTTTTCCAAGACCGACTCCGCTGAATTTGCCGGTTCGGTATTCTGGGTAATGTGTGCATCACTGTTACTGTCTTGGCTCATTGCTATGACGATAACCCCATTGATGTGCTGGGCGTGGATCAAACCGATAAAAGATCAAGCGCAGCAGCAGGAAAGTAAACCGTCCCTATACCGAAAAGCAGTTCACTACACGGTACGCCACCCGCTTAAGGGCCTCAGTCTCTTAGTCCCCTTACTCGGTATAACAGCCTTTGTTGTGCCCCAAATCGCGGTCAACTTCATGCCAACCTCCGACCGCCCTATGGTATTCCTCGATTACTGGCTGCCTAACGGCGCACAGATCGAACAAACATCGGCAGATATGGAGCGAATTGAAGATTGGCTACGCGACCAACCCGAGGTCAAAGATTTCACCACCTTTGTCGGTGCCAGTGCGCCAAGATTCTCTGTCACTGTCGAGCCAGAGCCGTATGATCCAAGCTACGGGCAGATCCTGATCAATACCCATGATTTTGAAGGTATAGCAGTACTCGAGCGCCGAGGCGATCAATGGCTAGAAGAACAGTTTCCTCATGCTGAGCCCCGCTTCCGTGCGCTCAAGCTTGCCACCAAAGACAAATTCAGTATCGAAGCAAGGTTTATCGGCCCAGATCCTGAAGTACTTCATGACCTGTCTAAACAAGCACAAGCCATTATGCGGGCACACCCTAACACCAAATATGTCCGTGATGACTGGCGCCAGAAAAGCAAGGTGATTGTTCCGCAACTTAATCAGGAACAAGCGCGTCGCGCAGGCATCAACCGTACCGATGTTGCCCTCGCCATCCAGCGTGCAACAGAAGGTGTCACATTGGCACAACTACATCAAGGCGATGAACTTATCCCAATCAAAATACGCAGTGCCGAGGCTAACATCAATTCACTAGAAACACTGCCAGTACGCTCTTTGATGGGCATGCACTCCGTGCCGCTTGGACAGGTCGTCGATAAGTTCGAAATCCAAGATGAAGAGAGCATGATTTGGCGTCGTAACCGTGTTCCTGCAATCACAGTACAAGCTGCTGTTGATGGAATGACAACTTCGGATGTACGCAAGCAACTTGCTGCAGAGATTGAAGCTATCGACCTGCCATACGGCTACCAATTTGAGTGGGGCGGCGAATATTACGATGAAGACCGTGCGATTACCGATACCTTCAAACAAATGCCTAAAGCACTGCTCATCATGGTGATAATCCTCGTTGCGCTGTTCAATGGCTTCAAACAACCCATCATTATTCTCACCACGGTGCCACTGGCTGCTACTGGTGCAAGTTGGTTCTTGTTATTAGCTGACAAGCCCTTTGGTTTCATGGCGTTAATCGGGGCAATCGCTCTATCGGGAATGATCATCAAAAACGGTATCGTCTTGATGGATCAAATCGAGCTGGAAAGGAAAAATGGTAAAGGGTTAGAGGAAGCCATCGAGGAGGCGACATTAAACCGCACCATGGCAATTTCTATGGGTGCCCTGACTACGGCTCTGGGTATGATTCCGCTTCTGTCAGACCGCTTATTTGACCAAATGGCCGCAACCATCATCGGTGGCTTGGCGGCAGCCACTGTGTTGTCTCTGTTTGTGATGCCTGCACTATACCGTCTATTTTATCGAGCCGATCTGAAACAAAATGCCAACAGTGCCGCACTTACCAAGGAGCTGTCTAATGAAAATGCCTAAGCTTTCTGCATTGGCAGTCGCCCTGCTCTTAACAGGCTGTGCGTCAGCACCTGACTACAAACAGCCGAGTAATGCGCTAACGGAAACTTACTTAAATCAATCGATTGAGGGGACTCATTCAGGGCATAGCCTAGAAGGTCAACAAACTAACGCTCATTGGTGGTCTCAGTTTGGTGATCCCATGCTAAACCAGTTGATTAAAGATGCCCAAAATCAAAGTATTCCCCTGAAAGTAGCTTCTGAGCGGATTAAATCGGCGCAATCCTTCAACCGGATTGTAGAGTCTTTCAAGGTACCGACCGTCAGCCTAGGTGCAGGTTACACCTCTTATGGCATCAGTGACAATGACCCTTTGCTTGGTGCAGTCGTCTCGTCCAATAACCCACTGGGTACTGCACTTATCGACAGTGATCAAAGTGCTTTTCATGCTGGGATGACCATCGCTTGGGAACTGGATTTATTTGGCCGAATCGACAATCAAGCCAAGGCTGCCTCTATTCGTGCCGAGCAAGCCGAAATCATGCGACAAGGTCTGACAACCTTGATCACCAGTGATGTGATCCACAACTACCTCCAATACCGTGGAGCGCAAGAACGCAAAGCAATCGCACTCGATCTTGTTAACGATCAGCAGAAAACACTGGAATTGGTAGAAAAAGTCCATCGCAGCGGGTATGGGTCACAGCTTAATGTCGCAAGGGCAAAAGCCATGCTTGCAGCGACAAAAGCGGTGATCCCACAGCTAGAGACAGCTGAGAGTGCCCACCAGCAGCGTTTGGCGATTTTACTCGGTGAGTCCCCAAAGCAGATGCAAAGCAGACTGGAGTCGACCTCTCCATTACCAATATTTAGCGGTGTGATTCCAACGGGCTTACCCTCAAACCTTCTGCAAAGAAGGCCTGATTTGCGCATCGCCGAACGGGAAATGGCAGCACAGAACGCCGAGTTAGCGGCTGCTGTCGCCAACCAATACCCGAAGTTTTACCTGACCGGTACACCGGGTTTATTGGCGAACGACTTTGATGACTTGTTTAACAGTGACTCAGCGACATGGCTAGCCAGTGTCGGAGTCAGTTGGAACCTCTTCGACGGCGGCCGTACCGATGCCATGATCAAGCTTCAAGAATCGCGCTTTGAAGCCAGTGCACTGTCATATCAGCATGCCGTAAACAGTGCCATTGGCGAAGTGGAAACCTTACTCAATGGCTATGGCAACAGCCAGCAATATCACGGTCTTATTTCCGAGGCCAAATCGGAAACAGACACCGCCGTTGATAAGGCTCTCTCGCTCTACAAAGCAGGCTTAATCGACTACCTCACAGTACTCGATGCCCAGCGGCAACAACATGCGATGCGTGACCGAGAAGTGGCCGCCCGCTTGCAAACCGCCACTATGGTCGTCGGCCTAAACAAAGCCCTTGGAGGAGATTGGCAGATTTAACCACCTCGCTAATTTAATATTTATAGATTTTCAATCTTTTGCCCAGCAGGTTGCTCGCTATACCACTCATAACAGGCTTGCTGGGCCTTTTTTCTACTCTTTCACCTTAAGAAAAGCATCTCCACTCCGCTCTACTACCCACAACCTTGCAATTCCCAGCTTGATTGGTCTGATGAGTTGTTAAATAATGATTTATCATCCATATAGGGATATCAAGATGAAACTGCACCAGATAGATGGCTACATCCAATCGATATATCTCGTCGAATACCGCTATGGTTTGCTATTACTCGATGGTTGCTGCCGAGCTGACATCCCAATCCTACTCAACTTCATTTCCGACGAACTGAACCGCCCAGCAAAAGATCTCAAGCTGGTCGTCGTCACCCACATGCACCCTGATCATGCTGGCGGCGCCCATCGACTACGCAAGCTGACAGGCTGCAGTATTGCCGCAGCCAATGTCCAAGGGCAATGGTATCAAGGCATTGATGGGGCGCTAATGCACTGGACTGATTTACTGCTAGCCAATTGGGTAAGCAGGCGAATGAAAAAACCGCACAAAAACTTATGGTATAGCGCAAAATTGAAACCTGACTACTTGTTGGATGATCAAGAACACTTACCCGGTTTTCCAGAGTGGCAGGCACTATCAACACAGGGTCATACCGACCGTGACTTATCGCTCTACCACCCGGACTCCGGCCAAGTTTATGTTGCGGACTTAATGGTTCAAGTCAAAGGGCGCTATATTCCCCCCTTCCCTGTTTTCTACCCTAAACGCTACCGCAGCTCGATTGAAAAAGTAATCGCCTTATCTCCAACTCGTGTATTACTCGCTCATGGTGGCCAAATCACCCCAACAACAGATGATTACCGCCACTTACTCGATAAGGCACCAACAACACCAAGCACCCATTGGCGCTCGGTAAAAACCAAGTTCAAACGGGCTTTTTCTGCAACATGAGTTGCCGATATTTCCAACCAAATTGAGATACACTCGTTAAGCCCAAAGTGTGCCAACGGAACAAACGATGACAATAAACGCAAATACTCAAACTGCCCGACCTTGCTTGATGTCGGCATGGTCAGAACACGCCCAGCCTCTAGGGCACTGGCTCAAGGCAAAGTCACGTGATGAATCATTGGCAGAAGATCTGCTGCAAGAAGTGTTTATTCGGGCAATGATCAAAGATCATGAGTTTTGCGACATCGCTAACCCCCGCGCTTGGTTATACCGTGTCGCGAACAATTTGCTCATCGACCACAGCAGGAAGAAGCATCCCATCTTGCTAGAGCAGGATATCGAGCAGGAAAGCGATCCCGAGGCCGTTATCGACACCCTCACCCAATGCCTTACTCGCGTCTTATCAGAACTGCCTGAGCAAGATAGCCATATTTTGAATGCTTGTGACATCAAAAGAATCCCCCAGCAAGAGTATGCCAACCAAAACGGGTTGACCCTGCCGGCAGTCAAATCACGCCTATTACGTGCTCGCAGTAAACTAAAGCAACAGTTAATGTCATCTTGCCAAGTGAAGCTGGATGTAAATCAACAAGTGTGTTGCTTTACGCCAAGAGAAGATAGTTAGCGAAAGGGCATGAGATCAACCTAAGGCTTTTGTGTGATTTACAGGTTAGAGCTTTGCCATATAACGCTTTTTGATCTTGGTTTCTAGCTCGTTTCTGCCCCATCCCTAGATAGTTGGGCTTTGATGTTGACTGAGAGTTCCTAATGAGAGAGTGTGTATATTCTTCATAAAACTGATTTGAAAACTGGCACCTTATGACTATCAATATCGAAACAAAGCATTTAACCATGAGACAATTATCTAACGAGGATTGGTCTCTATACTATGAGCTTCAGACTAATCCAGAGATAATCGCTTTGTGTTTTGATGAGCCGAGCGAGGCTGATATTAAGGCAGGTTTTGAGTCTAGGCTACCAAACTGGACAGCAGATTCAGAGCACTGGCTATGCTTGGTAATTACAGAAAATGAATCTGGAAACAAGGTTGGAGTAACAGGTTTCAACTTGACTGGCGGTGTAGCGGAAATTGGCTACCTACTGTTACCGAGTTTCCATGGTAAAGGCTATGCGACTGAATCACTTGAAGCTTTATTAGCTTGGTCACAAGATATTAGTGAGATAAATAGCTATAACGCCGTAGTTACCAAAGGCAACATTGCATCAGAAAGAGTCTTAGAAAAGTGTGGCTTCAACTTATCAAAAGTCGAACCAAATGCTTATGAAATTCGAGGGCAGCTATATGATGACCATATCTACACGTTATAGCTATAGAGCCATGTAAATCAATAACCACAGCTAATCCGTAGTTAACTAATTTAGCAAAGCGTATAACTCATTTTTGTCCATAAAATTGTTCGGTCGGTCAGTATTGTGATTGCAATTAAGATTCGTTTAGCTTATTGCACAACTGATTTGAAATATTATACCGAAATGGTGAGCTTGGAACTAACTAACCACGTAAAAGCAATGTTGTAGGCCTCAAGGATAAACGCCCCCACACATTCAAGTGTGATCATATTGCTGAAGAAGACAACGAGATTATCCTCAACAGAATGCTTGAGGCAATGGTACAAATTAAGGTCAGACACGCAAACAGACTCCATGGGTTTTAGCATGCTGAACAATCCTAAATCGCGTGGATGAAGTTCAAAAATATGACATGTTGTATTTTTTTTAAGAATGAAGCTACATCACATCCAACATGAGCTTAAGTCAGTTGATTTTAAATGAAGGTAATTGATATTGTTGCGACGCGTGAATTCGCCGTCAATAGGGGTTTAACACGCTAAACAACCCTAAATCATTATTAGTTCAACGAGAAAACCAAACATGTCAGCCTCGCAATTTCAAACGAACTGGATTAAACCTTTCACACTCGATCACGCTGCCCTCAAGCTCGGAAAAACTAAAGAAGAAGTCAAGGCGTTGTGCGCGTCAAAAGTGTTGAACGGCGGTTGGGATGAGTTTTACGGCGAGAACGGAGCCTTTGTCGTTTGGCTACCAGAAGACCAAACTGATATTACAGCCGACGAAATACGCGCTGGCGCGACAATGCACTAAGAATTCAATCGTGGCTTTCCCACCACCTGTTTTCTGAATAGCCACCGACTCAGTCGACACTTATTGCTTAAAATGGATTAGGGCTATGACCATGGATAGGCTCGCCTGTGGCTGGGTGAGTAAAGTAAATGTCGCTGGCATGGAGCATTAAGCGCTGTGAGATGCCATTTGCTTCAAGACTATTGTTGAGTTGTGAGCTGTTATAAAGATCACAACCCAAAATAGGGTGGCCAAATTCAAGGCTATGGATCCGCAATTGATGAGTGCGACCTGTAATTGGCCTGTATTGCACTAAAGTTCTAGGGGGGTTATCCAAGCGACTAATTACCTCATAGTCACTAATCGCACTTTTGCCCGTAGAATGGCAAATCTTTACACGGGGAAACAAAGCCTTATCTTTAGCAATAGGGGCAGATATTTGGCCACTGTCAGCTTCAACCCACCCCGCTAAAATAGCGAGGTAACGCTTTTGCACTGCCCGTGCTTGAAACTGTTTATTCAGACTCTTAGATGCAGCACAGTTCAGCCCCACAACCATAACACCAGAAGTCCCTAAATCTAGCCGATGTGGCAATTTAGCATCCACAAAAGCAGGTGTCTCTCTTTCAGTCAGAGTCGCGCTTTGACCGTTAACTAAACGATGATGAACAGAATCCCAATTAAGCAGGTTTTTACCCGATAAACTTAACAAACCACTCGGTTTGTTAATCAATAAAATATCATCATCTTGATAAAGGATCTCTACCCTAGCCTGACACTCAGGTGCCACAAAATTATCAACTATTTCACTAGTAAGAGAAGAGTCAGATTTAGACATTTAAGAGTCCTAGTGTAATAAGAGTGAGAAGGTTATATCCAGAAATGATTGAATCACTAATGGCATCCCACGTTGTTTCAAGATAAGTCTATGCATTCTTTGAGGGTGTCTACTAACCCAAGGAAATATCAATATTGCAGGAAGGATGATTTTCCAAGAAAGCCCAGTAGACACTTTATTAGAAGTGAACGCTATTAATGGCTGATACCTAGCAGATCACTTTCACACGGCCGACATCACCACTTTCTAAACGCACTTTAATGCCGTGCGGATGATTTGGCGACTTAGTTAAGAGGTCTTTTACAATGCCAGAGGTCAGTGTTCCGCTGCGTTGATCTTTTTTAAGAACAATTTTCACTTCTAACCCAAGGTGAATATCGGCACGGTTGGTTCCGCTCATTATCTCTACCTTATTGTTCAGAATATCGCTGAATGTGACTATCATCGTGCCAGCCAGAGTTAACTGACACGATATCTATTGCTATATCGATGATTGTTGGTATATCGAGAGTTGTATGTTATGAATTTCTCAACCAAACATCAGATTTGCCAAGCCCTTTCTTCTTACGCTTTTTCTTACCTGTACCTTCAGGCTTTGCCATCGGCTTATTAGCCTCTAACATCTCCTGGGTAATGGTTTCATCAAGTTCAAACCCTGCTACCTGTTCACGTTCAAGGCGGATTTTGTTCTTCTTCTCGATCACTTTGAAATGATGAAAATCTTCATAATCAATCAATGATAAGGCCAAGCCAACCTCACCAGCACGGCCACTTCGGCCAATTCGGTGCATGTAGTCTGATGGGCTTCTCGGTAGATCAAAGTTGATCACCACAGGTAACTTTTCGATATCCAAACCACGCGCGGCGATATCCGTTGCAATTAAGACATCAATTTCACCTGACTTAAAGGCTTCCAGTATGCGGGTACGGTAGCCCTGTCCTTTATCGCCATGGAACACTTCAGCCTCAATACCACGCTTATAAAGTTTGTCAGCTAAGTGCTCACAACTGTTCTTGGCGTTGACGAAAACAAGTGCTTGTCGCCATTGGTGCTGTTTGATCAAATGCGCTAATACTGCTGTTTTTTCGCCTTTATTAACGTTAAAAACACGCTGCACTACGGTGCTGGCATCATCACTTTGTAGCTGTATTTCAACAGGATCATTAAGCAGCTCTTGCGTTAACGTCTGTACTTGCTCAGGGAATGTCGCAGAGAACAAAAGCGTCTGCTTTTGTTTTGGCAATTTACCCAGTAATTCAGAGAGCTCATCCGTAAAACCAAGGCTTAACATGCGATCGGCTTCATCCAGCACTAAGGTCTTTACCTTGTCGAGCATAATCGCATTACTTGACATTAAATCGAGTAATCGGCCCGGCGTGGCAACCAAAATATCTGTACCGCCACGGAGTGCCAGCATTTGAGTATTTGCAGATACCCCACCGAAAACAGCCACGGTTTTAATTGCACCGTTGAAATGCACAGCGTATGACTTAATGCTGTCGGCAACCTGTTTAGCCAGTTCACGCGTTGGCACCAAAATCAGTCCAGTAACATAGTTACCCTTGCTGCCTTTCGTATTCTCGGTGTTTTTTTGGGTAAAAAGCGCCTGCAACATTGGCAGTGCGAATGCTGCCGTTTTACCCGACCCCGTATTTGCACCGGCAATTAAATCACGCCCCGCTAACACACTTGGAATAACTTGCGCTTGAATCGGTGTAGGCTGTTGATACTCCAGCTCTGTTAGTCGAGCTAACAGAGGTTGAATGAGGGCAAGTTCCGTGAAGCTGGCTGGGGTTGTGGCAGTAGTCATTGGGTAATAAAGGCTCTAGCAAAAATATTGGCGTGCATCTTAGCGTATTTAAGCCCTGTGAAATAGCAGAATGAGTCGTCCAATCGTGCGATTAGGGCCAATGTCAGTTTGAATGCATAAAGCACAATGGCATTTTTGAGTCTCGCGGAAATCAGATTTGATTTCTAACTTTATATAGAGTGGATGTGTCGCAACTGATAACGCAGGAAATTCTTATGTTAAAGGCTCAATTAAAACGTGTCGCTTTGCTAACTGGTTTACTTGTTTCATCATCAGTACTTGCAACAACCAACGCTTATAACACTGAGATCCCATCCGGCATCATGACGCCAGATAACGTGGAAACCAGCATTGGTAAGCTGAACTTCAAAGATGGCGTGCCAAGTGAGCAAACCATGGATGTGCTCTACAACAATCTAGACACCATGCGCGCTACAGAGGTGTTTTTGAATGCGATTCCGATGGCATCGTTAGAAGCACTGAGAATTGGCCATAAGGAGATGGGAATAACTAAATCGAATCAAGTGATGCTATTTGATAACTTGATGGACTCTAACCCTCTGTTTCTGACCGGTAACACTGACACGGTATATGCTTCAGCCTTTCTGGATCTTGAACAAGATGGTCCAACGGTCGTCGAAATCCCCCCGGGTATGGGGCCCACAACGGTTAACGATGCCTTCTTCCGCTTCGTGACCGACATGGGTGTTGTCGGGCCAGACAAGGGGGAAGGAGGCAAATACTTGATACTTCCGCCTAACTACGACGGCGAGGTGCCTGAAGGCTATCATGTGTCACAATCAACCAGCTACGTGAATTGGTTCATTGCCCGAGGATTCTTAAAAGGCGGTAAAACGGATGCCGCGGTAAGCGCGTATCACACTGGTTTGAAAATCTACCCATTATCAAAGAAAGATGCACCGCCCAAAATGACCTTTATCTCTGGCAGTGGTCAATCGTTCAACACCATTCATGCCAACGATGAACATTTCTATGATGAAATTAAAACGGTTATCGATAAGGAGCCAGTTGAGTTTATCGATCCAGAATTACGGGGTTTGATTGCAACAATTGGTATCCAAAAAGATAAGCCGTTCGCGCCAGACGAACGTATGCAGAAAATTCTTATCGATGGTGCCGCGATCGGCAATGCCACTGCTCGCGCGTTAATGTTCAATCCACGTACCGAAAACGCATATATTTGGGACGACCGCAATTGGAAAACAGCTTTCATCGGCAAAGATTACCAATGGTTGATTGATGACGGCAATGGGGGGCGTAACCTTGATGCTAGAACTTACTTTTTCTATATGGCCACGGTGAACACACCGGCAATGGCGTTGAAAATGATTGGTAAAGGCTCGCAATACGCGATTATCGATAAGACAGAAAAAGGGCAATTCTTTGATGGCGGTAAAAACTACAAGCTGACCATTCCAGCTAACGTACCAGCGAAAAACTTCTGGTCCGTGGTCGTTTACGACACGCAAACTCGCTCAGAGCTGCAGACCAGCCAACCGTTTCCAAGTAAGAATGACAAGCGCGATAAAATAATGGAAAACCCAGATGGCTCGGTTGAGATCTACTTCGGCCCTACTGCGCCAATAGGAAAAGAAGCCAATTGGATTCAAACCGTTCCAGAAAAAGGATGGTTTGCCATCTTACGTATGTATGGCCCACTTGAACCCTGGTATGACGGCAGCTGGAAACCAAGCGACATAACTGAGGTGAAGTAATCCAAATATGCCGGTCAAAACGACCGGCTTTTTTATGCCTGCAAATCAGGCCGAAGAAGCAGTGCTTGTTTAATCGCGGTTTCTACTTGTTCAATGATCGGGGACTGATAGAAAGCGCGGTGATATTGAATACCGACATCAAACAACAAGGGTTTTCCGTCGATGTACAAAGGCACTCTCGTGGCACCATCAGGCAGTAATTCATCCTCAATAAACATACCGACAAAAACATAGGGACTAACTATCACACAATCTAATGCTGTTGCAGTAGAAGACACCGTCAGTTTTTGCTCCAAACTCACCCCTGTCAACTTACGCACCCGTTCATAATACGCATTCATATCCAAAGAGCCCATTGACACACGTACCGTCTCAAGCCGATCCAGCTCTCTCAAATCCAAGCCTGTGTGCTTACCCAACGGATGATTGACATTCATATAAGCGTAAAGTGGGATTGAACTGACTTTATGTTCAACCATTGTTTTATTGAGTTCATTAGGAAAACCACCAATACCAATCGTCAGCGCACCTCTTTTCGGGTTTTCGACGCTTTCTAGCGACCAATCAATAAAGGAAATTTTTGGCTTCTGGTTGTCGCTCGTTAGCGAAGTGACCAAAGGTACCGTAAGAAGTCCAGAGAGTGGATTAATAATACTGAAGATGTACTCATTTAGGCGATTAACAGCGTTAAAGCTTTGTGCAAGCTGAGGGATTTGTTCAAGTTGTTCAAGCGGCTCTGCGAGGGCTTTACATAACTGCTGGCAAAAGAGTGTCGGTGTATAGGCGCCTTTATCCACATTGAACAGCTCGTTATCAAAACGATGGCGACACTCTGCCAGCTGGCGATTAAACGTTGCCTTACTAATATCCAGGGTGTGACACACTTTCGCTTGCGACTTTTGTTGACACAATAGATTAAGAAAGCGGTACAAATTTAGATCAATGGTGTTTTTCACGAAGTCAGCACTCCCAACGAAAGTGCTTTAATTATCATTATCTTTCATCCATCGTTCCAATGAACTCATCACAAATCACTGTTTATCCCAACGATAGTTCTAATAGCTACTCCCTCTGGTACCGGTTTATCACATTTTCTATAGTCATTATGCCAAACATGATTTTTCTGACAAATGACTCAGAGCTGCCGACAAAGTAGAAGTGAGGGTGCCTAGACCACACTTTCTGCAACGCTTTATCTAATTGGACAGCCTGTTCAGAAGACTCACTTCTCACCGGATTGTTGCTGCTGATGTCATGTCCCGTAGCAGCGGCAGATTCAAAAAATATCACGGCGTCATAGCGGGCAATTTCCTCGTCGAAGGTCGAATTGACGGCCTTGAAGAAGTCTGTTTCCGTTCCCGGCCAATAGGCTAATCCGTCCAGAGAGCCACGATCGCATACCAGTAACCTCTCTGGGAATTGTTCTTTATGGATCTCTTCCAGGTTTTTCTGTAACTGAAAAATCGTTTTCTGAATTGTTTTAATGACTAACGCATCATCTGAACGGATTATCCCACCAGAAAAAAGCACCGTAGCAGCCTCTGGAACAATCGCTATTTTCTGGCCTAACTCCCTGCGGAAAAGATCCAATGCGGTGGTTTTACCGCCTCCCGGCCCACCAGTGACCACCACTTGCAGCTGCTTTTTCATCATTGACTCTGGCTAGCTGAATTTTGTCTAAAGCTTAGTCAATAAAATACCTACCAGAAACTATGTATGTGAGTTCGGCACCCGTTGCCAGCTGTATACGCAGTATATCTGCCCCTTCCCCCACCAAGGGCTTATGGCTGACCGGCAAACGGGTAGCTCAGTTTACCGGTTAGCAGCCAATGAAAAGGCAGCATTTAAACCATTGTGTTTAATCCATTCAGATAACTTTCTTTATCGCCGCCTCTGCACACTCAACATCCAGATGGCCGCCCGGAGCACCACCTACACCGATAGCCCCAATCAAGTTACCTTCAAGCTGGACAGGAACACCGCCAGCTAGGAACAACAGGTTGTCATCCATATACTGTAATGGCTGCATGATCGGTTTCTCGGCTACCAGCTTCATCAAATTACCAGAAGGCTGTTTCATGCTGGTAACGGTAAACGCTTTCTTACGGGAGCTATCAAGCGTATGGATACCTGCACCGTCAGAGCGAAGCTGGGCCAATACGTTTCCGGACAGGTCAACCACTGTTGCAGAAACCTTATACCCTTTCGCCTCACATTGATTGACCGCTTCAAGTGCCAACTCGAATGCAGATTTAGATGAAACCTGCGTGACTGAAACGGTATGTCCTTTGTCAGCAGCCATTGCATTAAAAGACATTGATAGGAAACCAAGAGACGCTGCTAGTACACCAAATTTGATCGTTTTCATGTTCACTCCTGTAAGACATTGTTTGATTCAACACTGATATCCTAACCAATGATCCATTACTGAATATTTCCCCAAACATTACGAAGTTGTAATGTTGGTTAAATTTATGAAAGGTTGTTGGTAGAGTAAGAAAGGACGATTTAGCTCGGGATGCATACGGATATGGATAATCAATGAAGATACTTTTGATCGAAGACGACACGCATATTGCACGCTTTCTTATCAATGGCTTTCAGCAAGAAGGAAGCACCGTAACCCACGCGACTAACGGCGTTGATGGCCTTTTCGAAGCGGTATCGGCCTCTTACGAGGTCATCATCCTCGACCTGATGCTGCCACAAAAAAATGGCTTTGAAGTCTTGGCGCAACTTAGGGGTGAAGGCCATGCAACGCCTGTGATCATCCTCAGTGCCAAACATTCAGTAGAAGAAAGGGTTCAAGGATTACAGTCCGGGGCGGATGACTATCTGGTCAAGCCGTTTGCCTTTCCCGAGCTATTGGCACGTTGCCAGTCACTCACTCGCCGGGGCAAACAGAATCTGTCCCATAACCATGAACTGAGTTATGGCGAACTGTCACTTGATCTTCTTAAGCACTCCCTGCAACGTGACGGTCAAGCCATTCAACTGAACCAGCGTGAATTTATCCTGATCAAACTGATGATGGAAAACCCTGAAACGGTAATAACCAAAACGGTTATTTTAGAACAGGTATGGGGGCACCAGTTTGATCCTCAAACCAATGTGGTTGATGTACTGGTTTGTCGGCTGAGGGGAAAGGTAGATAAAGGTTTCCAAAACCCACTAATACACACGCTGAGGGGTGTGGGCTATGTCCTCAAGTCACAACATTAAGCAAGCTCTCAACAAAGCACAGAATACTTTGCTACTGCGTTTTATGGCGATATTACTGCTGTGTTTGCTACTGGTTGAAGTTGTCGTTGGTGCAATGTTTTTTCTCGATTTGTACCGCACTGAGAAAAAAATCCTCAACTCAATGGCGACCGAATACCAGCGAATCCTGACCTACGATTCCGCTGAACGCCTGATTCACGTACTAACCGCAAACCCTCACCGTTTAATAGAAAACAACATTGCCGCCTATTCACTGCCAAGCGGGACGATAGCCAATCCAACCTTTATTGCCGGCGATGAAAACCTGCCCTCCCAAATCAACCTTGCCGCATACACAACGGAAGATAGATCTTGGTTTAATGCTTTTATCACCAACCCATATATGTCACTGAAAATGAAAGGAGAGCAGCAAGACTTCTGGCTACTGCTGGACAATCAGGCCCGCTATTCCATCGCCTATAAACAATGGTTAATGACCTTCTACGCACTGATTGTGTTGGTAGGGATCACAGCCCTCTTTACCCGCCGGATTATCCGCAACGCTATGTCACCTCTAGTCACTCTTGATGATTTGTTGGATAAGCTCCAAGAAGGCCAACTGGATATAGCGGCCCCAAAAAAAGCGGCTCCACAGGGTCTAAGTGTGATCAGTACCAGTGTTCAAGATGCCATTAGTCGGCTTCACCACGTTACCACGACGCTCAACACCACGGTCGATGCTATTGCTCACGATATTCGGACCCCCCTGTCACGGATCACCCTTGCTTCTCAGTCGGCACTGCTCAATTGCAACAACCCCCAACAGATGCAAAGTGCCCTATCGGACTGTGCGGAATACGCGATGCAGGCCAACAACATGTTGACCACGTTGATGAAGCTCAATGATGAACTGACCGGAAAGCGGCAACAGCAAAACATTCCAACCGATGTTGAACAGGTGATTCAAACCGTGATCAGTTGGTATGAAGATGTTGCAGACGAAAAGCAAGTCGAGCTAATAGCACCACGATTGGAAGATAAAATCCTCATCAAATCTGACCCAGATAAACTTACCCAGGCTTTAGTGAACTTGGTGGATAACGCAATCAAATACACAGGGCCCGGTGGCAGTGTCAGTATTGAAACCGTGCGCTGTAATGACAATCAAATTGGAATTCGCGTAGCAGACACTGGTATTGGCATAGATAGCCAATACCAAGATTTAGTCTTTGAGCGGCTTTATCGCGTAGATTCCAGTCGAAGCAATGTTGAAGGGTATGGTCTAGGGCTTTCACTGGCTGCAGCCATGGTGGATAACCTCGGCGGTAATATTCAACTCATATCCAAGCCCGGCGAAGGCTGTACATTCACCATTATGCTAGCACGATGACCAGCCTAGTTGGCTCGCTGTGTTGGGCGACTTACTGTTAATAGGCAATAAATTCGCATCCTTTTCCCAACTCATTCGTCTTTATCGGTAGTTACTCTATTTGATAAGGACGAAGTATGTTCCAAGTTTTCACTGATATCGCCTCTTGGCTGGTTTACTCTGTACTTGGGTTATCCCCCGAGGCCCAACTTGCAGGTGCGCTGCATTTCTTCATTGAAGACACCCTAAAGATCTTCGCCTTATTGCTTGTCATGATTTACGGCATTGCTTTGGTTCGCGCCTCGCTCAATGTCGAGCGGGTAAGGGACTATTTAGCCGGAAAGCACCGCACGCTGGGCTACTCGCTAGGCTCACTGTTTGGTGCTATCACCCCGTTTTGCTCATGTTCTAGCATTCCCGTTTTCCTCGGTTTCACCTCGGCCGGGATCCCTTTGGGGATCACCATGGCATTTCTCATCACTTCTCCCTTAATCAATGAGGTCGCCGTTCTATTGCTGGTTAGCCTTCTCGGTTGGAAATTCACCCTTCTCTACATTGCACTGGGTATGTCTGTCGGGATCCTTGGCGGAGTCTTCCTTGATGCCATCAAAGCTGAGCGTTGGCTTCAACCTTTTGCCGCCAACGCCTTGATTCAAGGTAAAAAGAAACAAGGAATGGCTATGCAGGGAGAGGTCGAGAGCAAGCTAGATGAGAATCACAGCCCCGATACCACGGCAACCACGGCAACCACGGCAACCGCCCTGACCTTGGCCGAACGACATGATTTTGCCAAGGAAGAAGTCGCCACCATTTTCGGCAGGGTTTGGAAGTGGGTCATTATCGGGGTTGGGCTAGGGGCAGCCCTCCACGGTTTTGTACCCGATGGTTGGATAGAGTCGTATTTGGGGGCAGGTCAATGGTGGTCTGTACCTGCAGCAGTTTTACTCGGCATCCCGCTTTACTCGAATGCGACCGGTGTTATTCCTGTTATGGAAAGCCTGATCACCAACGGACTCCCCATTGGTACGACCTTGGCTTTTTGCATGAGTACGGTTGCCGCCAGCTTTCCAGAATTCATTTTACTTAAACAGGTGATGCAATGGCGCCTGCTCGCCACCCTGTTTGCCGTCCTACTGGTCGCATTTACCCTTATCGGTTGGGTATTCAATGCAGCCTCTCCACTACTGTAATTCCAACGCTTTATGCTAATAAATAAGGATCATAATGATGAAAAAAGTAAAAGTACTCGGCTCTGGTTGCAAGAACTGCAAAGTAACTGCCGAGCTCATTCAAAATGTCTTTCAACAGCAAGGTATTGCCTTTGAACTAGAGAAAGTGGAAGACATGGCCCAGATCATGGCCTACGGAGTAATGTCTACCCCTGCGGTTGTCATCGATAGTGTTGTGGTACACAAAGGCAGCGTACCGAAGCAAGAAAACATTGAAGCTTGGTTAGCGAGTTAATAATGTTATAGGGAGAGGCGCAGCACTTTCAGCTTCTCCCTTCTACTATCAAATCCATGATATTCATCGAAAGTTCATATCATAATTGTGCTTTCACGCCGAAAATATCTACACCCTGTTCTACTCTTATGGCTACTAATTACCAAATGGAAGCAGCCATGAAGCCAAGGACGTTATTACCCCTCAGCCTTTTATTTAGCACTCTTTTGTTTACCACCTTTTCACTCTCAGCCGCTACCTCTAAAGATTTGGTGAAGACCACCACCAGCTGGGATGGGAAGCCGCTACCTGCGGTTCAATTCAACCAACCGGAAATTACCATTAAAGAAATAACTGTCGAGCCGGGTGAAAAACTACCTTGGCATCAGCACCCAGTGATCAATACCGGGATCTTGCTGTCAGGCCAACTCACCGTTCACACCCAAGATAAAAAAATCACCATCAGCGCGGGTGATACGCTGGTCGAGGTGATGAATACCTCCCACTACGGTGAAAACACCGGCAGCAAGCCCGCCACAGTCATTGTGTTTTACATCGCAGAGAAAGGCAGCAAGGTGACCGTCTTAGATGACTAAAGATTGCATCAATAAAGTCGCTGTGCGATGATCACGAAAACGTTTGCTTGCACTATTTTGTGATTTATTACTACACTGATTGTAATAAGCAAACGGCTTCGTATAACCCCATTGATATGGTATGGGGGTCTCTACCAGAATCCGTAAAATTCTGATTACGAAGAGTTAAGCGCATGTGTGCTTTTCTCTTTGTATGTCAGTATTCGACGCGACAGAAAAGCACCTTAATACTCCGCAACCAATACGCCAACACCTGTATGGCTTGTATAGAATTATAATAAGGGCTTGATATGAAAGACTTTATCCAAGGACTACCAAAAGTAGAGCTGCACTTGCACATTGAGGGCACCCTAGAGCCCGAATTGATGTTCGAGCTGGCACAGCGTAACAAGGTTGTCATTCCGTTTTCTTCCCCTCAAGCAGTTCGGGATGCCTACCAATTCCATAACCTGCAATCCTTTTTAGATATCTATTATCAAGGCGCTAACGTTCTTATCACCGAACAGGACTTTTTCGACTTAACCTGGGCCTACCTGCTACGTTGTAAAGAAGACAACGTGGTTCATACGGAAATATTTTTTGACCCTCAAACCCATACCGAGCGTGGCATTGCCTTCAAAACAGTGATCGATGGTATTACACGTGCTTTAGAGCAAGCCAACACCCAGCTTGATATCTCCAGCCAATTGATAATGTGCTTCCTCCGCCACTTGGATGAAGACGCCGCTTTTGAAACATTAGAACAAGCAATGCCTTATAAAGACCAAATCGTCGCTATTGGGTTGGACTCCTCTGAGCTGGGCCACCCGCCCGAAAAATTTGCCCGGGTGTTCCAGGCTGCGAAACAGGCAGGATTCCTCACTGTTGCCCATGCTGGCGAGGAAGGACCAGCACAAAATATACTCGATGCTATTGACCTACTCGGAGTCAGCCGAATTGATCATGGGGTTCGCTGTGTAGAAAACGCAGAATTAGTCAAACAACTGGCCGAAAGTAGGATGCCACTGACCGTTTGCCCACTCTCCAATACCAAACTAAAAGTCTTTGAGCACATGGGACAGCACAACATTGTCGATCTGCTTGAGACAGGGCTGTGCGTGACTATCAACTCTGACGATCCCGCATACTTCGGCGGCTATATGGCCGATAACTTTGTTGCGGTTGCCGATGCCCATCTACTAACTCAACAACAGATCGCCCAATTTAGCCTAAACGCTATCGAAGCAAGTTTCATCGAACAGGCACAAAAGGTGACACTGTCACGGACAGTGCAGCAATACATAAAGTACAGCAATATATAAATAGCTTAGAGGGCTGATTGGCTTTAACCGTCCAAACGTTGACCCAAAAAACAGCCCGGCAATGACCGGGCTGTTGTGTTTAGGGCATGTTGACCTGATGGTTACTGTTACTCTGGATCTTTAGTATGGAACAGGGCCTGCCCTTTCTTGTCCGCATCCGACCAGAAATTAATATTGAACTGAGCGTCATCACTCATTTCAATACGGTGCCAATATTGAGGGGGACTCGTCGCAAATTGCCCGGCATTAATGACGACCTTAACCTCTGGCTCTGTCGCTTCACTGTCAGCAAAGCCAAAATAAGTGACCATCCCTTCCATGACACACAGCTGACCAAATACCCCGGCAGCAGTATTATGGTGACTGAGCAATGCCGCTGGTACCGTTTCCTTGGTAAAGAAAGGCGTTGAACGCTGTACTGTCCAATGTGCAGGAATACGTTGATGGCTCATGGTGACCTCCAATTCAATTCTGAATTTATTAACTGTTTAATTCTTTCAACAACGGAAATGCATTGGGCAAGTGCTGCTCAGTAACTACATAGCCGGTTAACTGCCCTTGCTCATTACGGGTTCGCACCGTGCTTCCCAGCTTATTCGCATCAATTTGCCAGCTTAGCGCTTCATTGCCACCAGCAAGCACGGTCTGCCCCGCAAGCTGAATAGGGAAATCAGGGGTTTTAACTTTCACCATCATTGCTGGCAATACCAATGCTGTTGGTTGCCCCAGTATTGTTTTGGCAAGTGCATTGGCACTTAATAATGCCGGTTGCAGATACGCCAGTACCTTACCGTTAATCTCTGCGCAATCCCCTAGCGCATACACATCAGCCGCAGAAGTTGCTAGCTGGTCATTAACGACAATCCCTTTTCCAACCCGAATACCCGCGTTTACAGCCAGTTGGGTATTAGGTTTCAAGCCTGCCGCTGAGACTACCGCATCAACCTCTATGCGCTTACCAGAAGCCAGTTCGACCGCAATCGCGCCATGTGGCAGTTTCGCCAGTTGGTCGACCTTGTCAGAGAGGTAGAAATTGGCTTTTTGTAAGGCCATTACCCGTTCAAGTTTTAACGCAATGTACTCCGGCAGCTGATTAGCCATCAACGTCTGGCAAGGGTCAATCACCGACACGGTTTTACCGCTGCTAGCAAAGTCCATCGCTAGCTCAGTACCAATCAAACCACCACCGATAACCGCAATATGCTTGGCTTGCTGCAATACATTCTGAGCCTCGGTATATTCAGATAAACTATTGAGTGTCAGTACACTATCTACAGCGTCACCGCGCATAGGGGGAATGAAAGCACTGGCACCTGTCGCTAGAACAAGTTTGCCATATTGGTATTGCTGGCCATTTGCCACGATGTGCTTTTGTACGGTATCAATAGCTTCAACAAAACAGTGGCTATGCAATTCCACTTGGTATTCTGCCGAGAAATCTGAGCTGCTCATACGGATCAGATCGCTTGCTGTTTGCTGTTTCGAACAAGCATGGCTCAAGTCCGGCTTGTTATAGTCGTGCCCTTCATCTGATGTAAACACATGAATGGGCAAAACCTTATCCTGACGGCGGATAGCTTTTACCAATTGGTAAGCGGCAAAGCCGCTACCAATAATCACGAGAGGTTTGACCATTATTTATGCCCCTTTCACTGGCTCAAACACGTCTTTGCCAAGACCGCATTCAGGACATAAAAAGCTCTCAGGTACATCTGACCAGCAAGTACCGACTTCGATCCCTTGGTTCACTTCACCAATAGCTGGGTCGTAAACCCAGTTACATACTGTGCACAACATTTTCTGGCTATCGGTGCTATCGGTAACCGGCTGAGTATCACAACTACCGACAGGCTCTGTCGCCTGAATGGTTACGCTAGGCTTGGTAGTTGGCGTTACAGTTTCTACTTCCGGCAATGTTTTCAGTGCCCACTGCTTAGCAATCATACGACCATGTTCACGGCATTCACGCATCGCTTTGCCGTCTGGCTTCCATTTCGCTTTCAGGCCAAGAGTTGTTTCAAAACCAGCATCAGTCAGGCGTGAGTGAATTCGGTCAACCGCACCGCCATTCCAGCCGTAGCTACCAAATGCCCCCGCCTTTTTATTCTTAAAACGAAGTCCGGTGATTTCTTCCAGCATGCCTGCCACTTTCGGCATCATGACATTATTCATGGTTGACGATCCGACCAAGATCCCTTTAGAGCGGAATACGCTGGCTAAAATATCGTTTTTATCCTGGCGAGAGACATTGAAAACCTTAACGGCCACGCCTGGGTCAACATCGTGAATCCCCTGAGCAATCGCATCGGCCATCATTCGCGTGTTATTCGACATCGTGTCGTAAAAAATGGTTATGCGATCTTCCTGATAGTTATCCGCCCACTCCAAATACTGATGGACAATTTGGGTTGGGTTATCACGCCAAACAATACCGTGAGAGGTCGCGATCATGTCGACCGGTACGTTGAAGCTCAGTACTTCATGGATCTTAGCCGTGACTAAACCACTAAACGGAGTAAGAATGTTGGAGTAATAGCGCAGGCACTGATCCATCAATTCATTTTGATCCACTTCATCATTGAACAGTCTCTCGTCACAGTAATGCTGACCGAATGCATCGTTACTGAACAAGACAGCATCACCTGTAAGATAAGTCATCATACTGTCTGGCCAGTGGAGCATAGGGGCTTCAATAAAGATGAGTTGTTTGCCATTGCCGATATCCAATGTATCGCCGGTCTTAACAACTTGGAAATTCCATTCTGGGTGATGATGATGGCCAACAATAGAATCGACCGCATTTTCCGTGCAGTAAATTGGCGTATTGGGAATACGCGCCATTAGAGCCGTAAGCGCACCGGAGTGATCTTCTTCTGCATGGTTAATAACGATATAGTCAATCTCTTCAAGATCGATTTCCATCTCTAGGTTCTGAATAAACTGCTGGCTAAACCGGTGATCGACAGTATCAATGAGAACTGTTTTTTCTTCACGGATAAGATAGCTGTTGTAACTGGTTCCCTTGGTCATCTTGTATTCTGTGCCATGGAAATCCTGTACTTCCCAGTCGCGTTGGCCTACCCAGTGAATGTTGTTTTTAACGTGGATTGTCATCTTGATACCTTATTTACTGCTTTATCTATTGCTACGGATGCTACATGCCACCCGAAATCTGCATAGGGTATTGCACTGACCGTGCCAACTTTTTATCACATTGAAAAACAAGGATTTTATTTTTAACTTCAATAAAAGGTGTCATTTTGACAATTAAAACACACTGTCAAATACACAATAAAATGTCATAATGACAGTGTCACAGTTAATCAAAGGCGCGACAATGCTAAATACACCAAAAGAATTAACCCAACTCGCTTTGGATCTCACTCAGGGCATTTCCAGTCAAGACCGGTTTGATCGTCTGCTCTCAGTCATCAAATCCCTGTTTGGTTGTGATTCATCCGCCCTGCTTGCTTTTCGCGACCAGCATTTCTCGCCGCTTGCGATCAACGGGCTTTATGAAGAAGTATTGGGACGGCAATTTGACATCAACGAACACCCTCGCCTTGAAGCGATTGCCAGAGCGGGAGATATCGTCCGCTTTCCCCATGACAGTGACCTTCCCGACCCGTATGACGGGCTTATACCCAGCCATCAAGGGAACCTGCATGTTCATGCCTGTATCGGCTTACCCCTGATTGCCGACGAAACATTAATCGGCGCCCTGACCATTGATGGCTTTGATCCCCACCAGTTCGACCTGTTTAGCGACGAAGAGCTACGAATTATCAGTGCCCTTGCCGCTGCGAGCCTGCACACTGCCTTGCTGATGGAGCAACTAGAGAATCAAGCTTTCAACATGCCAGAATCTCGCGGACAGGCCACAATCCAAGCAGGAAAATCATCCCAATCAGGAAAGGTTGAGATGATTGGTAAATCGAAAGTGATGGAAGAGCTGAGAAGCCATATTCAAGCCGTCGCCGCAACAGAACTATCGGTATTGGTATCCGGTGAAACCGGGGTCGGTAAAGAGCTGATAGCCGCTTCTATTCATCAATCCTCCCACAGAAGCCAGCAACCGTTGATCTACCTTAACTGTGCAGCACTACCCGAATCAGTCGCCGAGAGCGAGCTATTCGGTCACGTCAAAGGGGCTTTTACCGGCGCAATCAGTGACCGCAAGGGCAAGTTCGAAATGGCAGATGGCGGCACACTGTTTCTTGACGAAGTCGGCGAATTACCCCTATCCCTGCAGGCAAAGCTGCTACGGGTACTGCAATATGGCGACTTGCAGCGGGTCGGTGACGATAGTGTACTGAAAGTAAACACCCGGATTGTCGCTGCGACCAACCGCCAGCTCCATGAGGAAGTGAAAGAGGGTAAGTTTAGGGCAGATCTCTACCACCGATTAAGTGTCTTTCCAATCATGGCACCACCGCTGAGGGAACGAGGAAATGATATTATTTTGCTCGCCGGTTTCTTTATTGAGCGTTGTAGGGGCAAACTGGGGATCAAGTCGATGCGACTGAGTAGTGAGGCAGTGGCGCAACTCACTGCCTACACATGGCCTGGTAATGTCCGCGAACTCGAGCATGCTATCAACCGTGCCTCTGTGGTTGCCCGGGCAGAATCGATGAACTTGGATTTCATAGAATTACAACCGCAGCACTTTGAACTCGTTAGTACCCCCCATGCACTTTCGAATGAGCCCCTTGCGGAAGGAACACCAACTGAAGGCTCTCCTTCACACCATGACCATTTAAAAAACCCAATATCAGTCGAGACCAACATTGGGCTTAAAGATGCGATTAACCGCTTCCAGTACCAGTTTATTGGAGACTGTTATCAGCGGAACAATCAAAACTGGGCAGCAGCAGCCAGAGAGCTGGAGCTAGATGCGGGTAACCTTCACCGTTTGGCAAAGCGGCTAGGGCTTAAATAAGTTAACCTCTACACAATAAAGGTCGATACCTTATCGTTCAAGCTTGCCGCCTGCTGACTTAGGCTTTCAGCTTGTTGACGAGCCTGATGGGCATCATCGGTTAACTGATCGCTGACATCCTTGATGGTGGTGGTATTTTGAGTGATCTCATCAGTTACATGAGTCTGCTCTTCCGCCGCTGTTGCAATTTGGGTTGCCATGTCACTGATCATCGCGACTGATGTATTGATTTGCTCCAATGCCACTGTCGCCTCATCGGCATCGTCCACCGTACACTGGGCCAGCTTTGAACTCGTATGCATCAGATCAACCGCCTTGGTGGTGATCTGCTGCAAGGTTGCAATCATGCTCTGGATCTCTTCCGTTGAGGTATGGGTACGCTGAGAAAGCACACGTACTTCATCGGCAACAACCGCAAAACCTCGACCTTGCTCTCCGGCACGGGCCGCTTCAATAGCCGCATTCAGTGCCAGTAAATTTGTCTGTTCAGCAATCCCCTGAATGGTAGACAAAATACTGTTAATCCCCTGGGCGTGCTCATTGAGCTGGCCGATCACTGTGGTAGCTTCACTTACCTCATTAGCCAGGTTAGAAATCGAATGGCGACTTTGAAGAACCAATTCACGACCGCTGTTGGTATGGGAGGTTGAGTCTTGTGCTGCTCGAGCAGTTTGCTCCGCGTGTGATGCAATCTCTTGGGTTGCAGAGGCCATTTCCGTAACAGCCGTAGCAACCATGGTAATTTCATCTTGCTGACGCTGTAGCTCAGATGCTTGTTTATCAGCACGCACTTCACTTTGCGTTGCGCTTTCGCCCAGCTCTGCACCTTGTTTGCGTACATGGCCAATAAGCAACTGAAGGCTGGCAACGAACTGATTGAAGTTTCGCGCGAGTTCACCCACTTCATCTTCAGTATCGATATTAATTCGCTGGGTAAGATCACCACCACCTTGTGCAATGACGCCCAACGCGGAAGACACTTGCTGCAATGGCTTGAACAAGTACATACACAATAGATTAAACAAGAAGGCACAAACAACAACGACGAGCAATGTCATGAACAGTTGTTCGTATAACGTGCTGTAAAGGGGATCCAATACTGAGTTGGCATCTATAACAATAACAGTCTGCAGTGCCTTGCCTGCAATAGGTGCGACATACAAATAGCTATCGGTGCCATTGATCACCACCCGCTCAACATGTCGACCACCTGCCAAGCGTGAAAGCAGCTGGCTGGTTAAATCGCTATCTTTGTAGTTTGTTGGCTGGTTCAGCAGAGAAGTATCGGCATGGGCAAAAATATTTCCTTGGTTATTGGCAAGAAACATATAGCCAGAGCCCGGCAATACAACATTATCCAGCTGGCTAATAATATTTTTTATTTCAACATCCGCCCCCAATACCGCTTGGTTACCCAGAACATTGACGGCCTTACCCATAGACACCACACTCGCGCCTGTCGCAGCGGCAACTGTCGGGTTTTCAACCGTTACCCTGCCATTTTGTGCAATGGCATTTTGATACCAATGCCACTGACGAGGATCATTATTGCCAGGCGGTAACAAGACCTGATTGGCATTGATTTGAGTGCCATCAGTGAAAGCCAAAAAAACATTATCAAACCCTGCCGAGTTTTTGGCTTGCCTTAGGTGAGCCGGGATATCTTGGGCCTCGATATCTTGCGGGAACGACGACAGCGCCATGGCTTTCGAGTCGATCCAATCAGTAACATACTCGTTGTAGGCCGAAGCAACACCACGTAATCGAGCATTAAGATCTTCATCCAGGCGGTTAAGAGAAGAGACAAATGAGAGTACAGTGACCAATGCGCCACCCAGGATAATGGCAATACTTGCTGATACCGCAAGCTTCTGCCGCAAAGATAAACTTAGCATCAGTTTCCTTTTATTAACTACTATGCATAAATTAATTCACGGCTCGAATTATTACATTTTTATCTTGTTGTGAGTATCACTTAATAGCATTTTTTAACCGCGAGAAATGGAGAAGCGACGCATTTAGAGCTATACCCAAAAAGCATTATCTTCCCACCTGAAATTCCCATAAAAAAAGGCCCCTTTCGGGACCTTTTATAAAGAGCATATCAATTTCACTCTCTTGCATAACCATTATTATAATGGCGGACATCTGGCACAATATTATGCTTATTTAGCAAGCGGTACATTGTCGCTCTTGAAACACCAAGATCTTTTGCTGCTGAAGCAACTTGTCCGCGATGGGTCTCAAGTACTGCTACCAACACATCTTTCTCTGCCTCATCCTTGATATTACGCAGACTTTGCTTGAGGTTAGACTTGCTGGGTAAATCAAAATGCTCGGCTTTCACTTCATTACCTTCAGCAAGCAAGGCCGCACGTTTTACCTGATTGATTAGCTCTCGAACATTACCAGGCCAACTATACCGCAGTAGTAGTTGCTTGGAGTCTTCAGAGAAAGACGAAGCCATTGTGCTGTACTCACGCGCAAACTTGGTCAAAAAGGTTTCGGCGAGCAAGAAAATATCTGAACCGCGCTCACGCAAAGTTGGTACTTTAATATGGAAGACATTCAGACGATAGAACAGCTCTTTGCTAAATTGACCATTGGTCACCGCTGCTTCTAAATCAGCACTGGTGGAGGCAATGATACGTACATCCCCAGAGGCTTCTCCTTCTAAGCTATCGCAGCTAGGAGCTTGCAGGTACATTAAAAGCACTTCCTGCATCTCTTTGGATAATTCATCAACATTATCCAGCATCAGTGTGCCATTAAAAGGTGTACCGTCTTCTTGGCGATAACTGCCATCAAGGAGGGCCATGTTATCGTCATCCTGACTCAAAGCCGCACAGTTTAGCGCAATAAACGGGGTATTCTTTCGCTTAGAGAGATTATGGATAGACTTCGCAATCAACTCTTTGCCAGTACCATTTTCCCCGGTCAGGAAAACGTTCACTTCGGTCATCGCTACACGACGTACCATATCACGCAACTGTTTGATGGATTTTGACTCACCGTACAGCCCCATGTCATGCTGCGAAGTGATCTCTACCCACGAGCTTGACTCAATCTCAAGCATACCAAGCTGATGTCCAATAGTACTCAGCATGTGGCTACTTGGAATGGGTACAGTAAAGTAATCGACACAGAAGTTATTGATGAATTGACAGATTGCATCGGTTTTAAGTTGATCCTTCTTAATAATTGCAATCCACTTCACTTGCTTAGTTTTGTTTGCCCTCAATGAAATACTATTCAAGCTAAAATCATTATTGCTTAAATCAACAACGCATATACACGGACTGTATTCTTCCAGAATTGAATCAACCGTACGTAAATCATAACAACAGTGGGTTTTCCATCCAGATTGTTCTAAAAGCGCAATCCAAGGTTCGTAGTTACATCCCAGTGCTACTAAACGACCATCTATTGACTTATTTTGACTTTGAGTCACCATCGAAGTCACCTTTTATCAACTTATATTTATTGTGTTTGTAATAAAAATATAGGTGACATTTTTGCGTTGTGATGCGTTTCAAATCTAAGAAAATACATCAAGTGTTTTGCAATTACAGGAACTAGAGGGTAAATGACAGAATTATCAGAAACTTACAACTTTTAAAATGATAAGAAAAAAATTGAACTTTTTCTCGAAGACAACCATATTACAAGAAATAAAAAAAAGCATTGTTAAGAAAACAATGCTTTACATGACAAAAAAGTACCAAAACACAAATTTATATTGCAATTGATTTAATAACCATTGTGTAAGATGGCGTGTTCCAATCGATTGTTGAACAAGTTTTGCCGATTGAAGCCTTCAATATCAGCCTCAATATCAAGTACTGTTTCAACTTTAATCGCAGTATTGTCTAATGTGTTTTGAACAACGGTACCTATAGCATCTTGTGTCGAACTTACATTGGCAATATTGTTTTCACCCACACTGATAACCTTTAAAGGATCATCATAATCATAGGTACGAGTACCTTCATGACTGGTTAGGATACCGTTACTGATTGTGAAATCAGCAACATGCGTGTTTAATACTGTTTCGCCATTAACTTCTGTCGTTACCGATAAACCAATATTAATAATATTATCGTTGACTGAAACAAACCCCCCTCTCAAAGACGACATTTCATCGTCTGTTAGAGTTGTTAAGCCCAAGTCATCAATACTAAGGAAACCAATAGATGCATGCGTAATGAGAGCAGATGCTCCTATTGCCGATGCGACAATTAACCGTGTTAACCTTTTCATACTAGCCTCTAATAATCATTACTACCAGGCAGAGTAATACTAAACGTTGATAATGAGTCTCTTACAACAGCCTCTGACACGGGTGATGGATTATATATATTATAATTATCTGCAGTGATAAAACTTCCCCGACCCTGTTCGACTCGGTTCTTCACCAATAAAACTGTTCCTTTATAGACTTGCTTAAAGTCTTCAATTGGAATAAGCAATGTCCCTCTAGATGGGTCGCCTAAAATGACATTTTTTTCGTTCATCCCCTTGATTACAACAAAATGCATATATCCATCAAAATTAACGATAGTAATTGCCGGTATACGCAAATCATGGAACTTATCTAGAGGTATATTGTAACCGTTAGCATCAAGACCAACAGATTCAAGATAGGATTTCATGTCTAGCATTGAAAAACCTTGTTTCTCTATCTGCGCTTTATCTCCATGCTTGAACATATATTCAAAAATAATATTTTCTTGGGATTCAATATCGTAATGATACGTAAGCAGTGACGCTACAGCCGCAGAACCACAACTGAAGTCATATTGCTGCCTAAAAACATCACCAAATAACTGCTCTTGATAACTTTTTACCTGCACATTATACCCCCCCCTACTAGGAAAGTAATCGAGTGCATGTGTACTTGTTGATGCTAATACGCTGATAAGCATGATAATTGACTTTTTCATACATAAACGCCTATCAAACAATATAATTGATGATACTTACACCTATAAGAAATCAAGAAAGGGCCTTTCGGCCCTTATATTTTAGTATGAGCCACCACCACCCGGTAGGCTTGCTCCACCTGAGCCAACAAGCGCTGCATTGGTGCTTGTAGTTTGTTGTACCATTGAGTTGTTACCCACGTTCTGACCGGCAATATTGATACCAGAAGCGCTTTGGTAACCCATATGTAGTGAGTTAGTATGATCAACTATTACATCTGTACCAGCGCTGCCTTTACAACATGCACCGCCATAAGTCACCGTATTACCCATTACCGCACCGTCAATCAAAGACTCCGCCAATAATTCATCCCACTCATGGTGACCTTTTGAAATTTCAGACCAGTCATTTTGAGAATTATCTTCGTAGTCAATGTCATAGGTATTACCGACATCTTTCATGATCAATTTATCGTTATCTTGATTGCCAACGTAATCTTCTGTATAAGTTTTCTTTACAGTTACGTCAGCATTCAATGTAGTAGTATCGTTGAAGCTTCCATCAATGGTGACATCATCATATTCGTCATAGCCGCCATAACCACCACCATAACCACCATTTGCAAGTGCCATAGGTGATGCGACCAAAGCTGCTAATAGCATAATTTTTGTTTTACGCATGATATTACTCCAATTTGTATTTGTATTTGTAATAGTTTTACAAGTCCGTTTGGTCAAGACTAATCTCACATTATTATTTCTATAAACCAGAAGCATTTGTTGTTACGCCCTGCGAAACCAAAGAGAAACTGTTTTGGTTTATTGCTGACAAGCTAATGCCAGCAAAGATAGACTAACAATTACTTCAATGTCAGGTTTATCACGGTTGCATTTTGAATTAATACATTACTACCGGTGTTTTGTACGATATTATAGACCCCAGATGAATTACTTAACGCCCCACCGTCGAGTATATTATTCCCTGAAGTATTGTTATACGCACTATTACCTGTAACATCGCCATACATTTCTGAACTTGCCTGAAGGCTTTCACTTTCTAATTCATATTCACCCCCACGAGAGTGGATCATGAACTCTTCAGATAATAATTCAGAACTTGCTAGAATATCCAACTCGTCAGTAGCTGTTGCACTAAAAGTAATCAATGTAGCCACTATCAGCGTTAAATATTTCATGACATCCTCCTGAGAGCTGCAAAGCAGCTCTCAGTTATGTATTAATTACCAGCCAATACCGCGTTAGTGCTAGCACTTTGTTGAACCAAAGAGTTATTACCCGCGTTCTGACCAGCAATGTTGATACCTGAAGCATTAGAGAACGCACCTGACATGTCATTGCTATGTGTAACAGTCAATGAACCAGCACCACCTGATGAGCCGTATCCGTAACCGCCGTATGGGTCATAGCTGTGCTCACAGCATGCACCACCGTACTCAACATCAGAGTATGTTACGTAGCCATGAAGTTCTGACTTAGCAACATGGTAGGTTTGCAGCTCAGTAATGTCGATATCCTGGCTGTAATCATTCATGCTGTTATCAGTCCACTCTTCACTGTAAGAGTTGTTAACATTTTTCATTTTAAGAGTATCATTATCTTGATTATACGAATCTTTGATTGTGTACTCTTTATCAACATCTAATGTGATAGTCTTATCAAGGTCGTCATTAAAAGAATCAGTAATTGTTTTATCATTACCGTTATCATATGGATTGTATGGGTTATATGGGTCATAACTATTCGCTAGCGCAAGTGGAGAGCTAACAACTGCTACTAAAATTGCGATGTGTGTTTTACGCATGGTCATACTCCAAATATATTTAGTAGTTATTTTCTTATAATCACCCGCCGTGTTTGCGAGATAACTTAACTATAGTGTTGCCAAGAAAAGTTCCTGTATTATTTTTAATAATTTTTTGTGCTTTTCATTCTGAACTTTTTCTTTTAATTCCTAGAGCTTATAACGTAATAAATATGAAAATCAGTCTCACTTTTTCAATATTTAGAATCCTGCTTCAATAAATAAACAATATTTTCATTTTCTCATTCTAGAGAAAAGATATAACATTTCTCACTTTCAAGACCGAGAATAAGATTCTTAAGTACCATATAAATCTCACCTCTACTATGATTTTCTTATCTGAAGTTATCAGTTTTTTATTACGTAGCTAAATTAGATAACCATATAAAAGCAATAACCACATTATTACTTATGGGTGAGCTAAGTGAATTAAGTGAGGAAATCGTGAGTACTTTCAATAACAAAAGCTTTATCGCGCTTCTTGCTTTGATATCTGGGACTGTTGCAGCGGAAACCGAGCAAGCAGCAGATTCAGCGCAGCCAAATCAAAAGCCAAAACGAGTGCAAACCTTCGGCGATCTCCTTGACCCCGATCTACCGGGTGTACTAACACCTAAAGGGTCATTTGTACTTGATACCAGCTTTTCTTTTACACAAAACTCTTCAAATACAGTATCGGTCGTTGGTTATACAGTCCTTCCTTCCCTTATCGTCGGGCTAATAGAAGCTAACGACACCGATAGAACAACGCTAACTTTTGGTCTTACTGGACGGTACGGTATCACCAACCGCCTTGAAGTTGAGGCCCGTATCCCTTGGGTCTATCGTTACGACTCTATCTCGCGAAGAAGCGTAAATTCAGGCAGTGACTCAGCCGAAACTCGCACTTTCAGTAGCAATGACTTAGGTGATATAGAGGCCGCGTTCAAATATCAAATTAATATGGAAACCGCGCCCTACTGGATTGCAGGACTTAGGTTTAAAACCACGACAGGTACTTCACCCTATGATGTGCCTGTAGATACACAGTTTGGTTTTGAAGAACTTCCGACAGGTTCTGGTTTCCCAAGTATTGAACCGAGCGTCACCATGATCATGCCAATGGACCCAGCCGTTATCTACGCCAATCTCAGTTACATTTGGAATATTGAAGATACCGTCACTTCAGAAATAGATGGTGAGTCTATCAGTAATAAAATCGATCTCGGGGATACTATTGGGTTCAGTGCTGGTATGGGTTTCTCAGTTAATCCTAAATTTTCATTCAGCTTAGGTCTCAGCCACAAAACCATTTTGAAGTCCAAAGTTGATGGGTCAACCCCTTCTGATTCCAAGCTGCTACAACTAGACTCCATATCAATGGGAGCAAACTATGCAATTAACCCAGATACAACACTGAATGTCGGTGTCAGTGCCGGTCTAACTGCTGATGCCCCTGACTTCCAGCTCACTGTTCGTGTTCCATACACCCTAAAGTAATCCCCAAAGTTAAAATTGCCTTTATCTAATAGCCTTACCCATCGCGGATAAGGCTATTTTCATGACTAAAGTCTAATTTTCCTCTATGCTATGACGCTACTACTATGTGTAACAGGAAAATAAGAATGTCCACGCCATTAGAACCAAGCCAAATTGAGCAGATTCAAGGTTATGATGCCGAAAAGCGTTATAAGTATTTGGTGAAAGAAGTGGTTAGCAACCGCGAAATCTGGATTCTGACGGATGAACATGGTTGCGTTATGCTCAATACCGATGACGAGGACTGTGTACCAGTATGGCCAAATAAAGAGTTTGCCGAGTCTTGGGCGACCGGTGATTGGGAAGAATGCAAGGCAGAAGCTATTTCCCTGAATAAATGGCATAGCCGTTGGACACATGGCATGGAAGACGATGAACTTGCCGTCGTTATTTTCCCAAACCAGGATGAAGATGGCCTAGTCGTGTTCCCTGATGAGCTGGATTTTGAACTAAAGCAGCAAGCAAAAAAGTCAGGTAACCGCTAATCACCTAATTGCGGCCAGTTACTCAGGGGCGATATCAATGTATCTCGCCCCTCTTTAAAGGATATTTGCCATGGAAGCACTACTAGCTAAACTGAAATCCCAACCTGACAACGTCTCTTTTGCCGAAGTGATGGCAATCATCGAGCAATTCTACACCTACCATCCGACTGCTTTTACCAACGGTTTAGGTAACGACACCCTCTTCAATGAAGCCGCAACCAATGAAGGATCTTGCCGGATCTTTGCGTTTGCCAAACTCAATCAGCTATCGGAAGCGGAAACCCTTGCTTGCTTTGGTGACTATTACCGCATCGATGTTCTGCAGCACCCTGACGCGACCGATCACCAAAACATCCGCCATTTCATGAAATATGGCTGGCAAGGCATCCAATTCGACACCGCGCCATTGGCTGAAAAGGCCTGTGCGTGAGAAACCTCTCCTCTGCGCTTACAATTTTTTCTGGCAATGAGAGCATTTCTCGGGTGGCTTCATAAAAAATGGTGAGCGTGAGGGACTGCCACATCCGTCGCAAAACTTAGTTGAACGTATCGTCAACCACGTCAACGGCACCATAAGCGCCAACAACCCTAGCATCATGGGTATTGGAGGTTGCATATATACAATCACAGCACCGATCACTACATTGTTTACAATGGTGTATATCGGCCATAACTTGCGTTTTCTTGCGACATCCGTCCCCCTCTGGAACAACATATAGCTACCCGCAGCCATTGCGAGCCAAATAGCCGCAAAAATAATCAATAAATCTTGTTGCATCATTTATCTCTTAATTAACATCACTGACGTATTCTACCATTTTGAGGCTCTATGACACATAAAAGGAGATATTCCTATTTATGGGCTAGCTCACACTGTAAATATGCTGATTGGGAAGCACGTCACAGGATGATAATTTGCTAACAGCTTTTCGACTAGGTTCATATTGAAAACCCAGCCTGTGCCCAGATATCTTACGTATACCGCTTGATGTTGAAGCGGTGATACCAAGGAGATCCAATGATCGCGAAGTCTTTGTTCAGAACGTGTTTCGTTCTGTTATGTGTTTTCGGACGTGGCCCCGTTGCTAATGCAGCAGTACCACAATTTACTGATTCGGAGTTTAAACTTCCATCCCCAACACAAGACACCAAGGATAACTTCCAACGCTCCCTTAGCGGCTTATATTCAATACCTAGCTTCCGGCAAGAAGCTTTAAGCCAGCCATACAACGAATTCAACGAGCTATATCAGCAGGCTCAAGCTGCCCAGCAAGAGCTGGAGCAACTGCTGACCCAAATCAGCCTTCATACTGCAGAACAACCTATTATTCCTGGTGTAAAATCGCGCGAACGTGCAGAGCAGAAGGTTGCCACCGAACTCCATGGCCAACCGGAAAAACTGACAGATCTAGCGCGCGGTACGCTTGTCGCCAATAACATCTCGTCGCTGGTCGATGCTTTTAACCACCTGAGTCGCGAAAGTACTATCGTCGAAACCAAAAATCGATTCAAACAACCGGCCTCTTCTGGCTACCGAGACCTAAAACTACTGCTACAGCTTCCTCAAACAGGTTTAATTGCCGAAGTGCAGCTCCACTTAGATACTATTGCAGAGATCAAAAGTGGCCCAGAGCACGGCATCTACGAAGCTATTCAGCACATAGAGCGCCAAGCCAGCCAAGAACAACGACAGTTAAATGATATCGAAGTGGCAAAAATCAAAGTACTAAGACAGGAATCCCAGCAATTATACCAACAAGCCTGGCATCAATACCTGCAACCAGAACCACTTGCACTGGCAAGTTAACAAAAATTTTGTAAAGGGGAGCCGCTGGCTCCCCTTTTATTTCAACCAATTGCGAGACTCTCTGTCAGCGGTCTGTTAACTCCCATCAATGAACTGTCCAAATTCATCCAGCGTTCAGATAACTTTGTTAATCTAGAAAGCATAGAGTAGCTAGCAACTCAAATAAATACGTCACTTTTTCTAAGCAGGCTCTGCCCGCTGAGATACACCCTTTTACGTATGATGCCTGATTTGATCGGGCAGCAAAGGAGTTGTTTGATGCATTTTAAATCTGTACTTCGAACGTGTTTTGTTCTGTTTTTCCTGACCCGCGGGTCAGCGATGGCAGCACCATTGATGGCAGACTACTCTGGAAATGATTATGAGGTATCACCGAAGCATTCTGAAGCCAGCAAAAAGTCGTTCCAAAAAAGCCTGAGCGGACTTTATAGCATTGAGACCTGGCGTGCGGCTGATATTCAGCAGCCATACACAAATTTCGAGGATTTATACAACGTCGCCCCTTCAGCCCAGCAGGAACTGGCTAACTTGATGAACGAAGTGGGCTTGATGACCAACACCAATATCGTGTTGCCAGATGTAAAGTCAAGAGAACGAGCAGAGAAGAAAATTGCCACTGAACTCAACGGTGATGCTAGCAAGATCACCGACTTGGCCCGAGCTTCACTGGTTGCAGATGATATCCATGGTTTGGTTGATGCTTTTGAGCTGATCAGCAAAGAAGCGACTATCGTGTCGGTTAAGAACCGATTTAAGGCACCGACTGATTCTGGTTACCGTGACTTGAAATTGCTGGTTCAACTGCCTGATTCCGAGCTGATTGCCGAAGTTCAATTGCACCTCGATGCTATTTCGGACGTTAAAAATGGTGAGGAACACAAAATTTACGAACAAATTCAGCACATTGAGCGAACTGCACTTAGCCAGAATCGCCTACAAAGTGAATTTGAAACAGCGCAAATTAAAAAGCTAAGAGCCACTTCAAAGTCGCTCTATCATGATGCATGGCAGCAATACCTACAACCGGTAAGCATCGCAGTATAATTCTTCCCCCTGAGGTCACTATGAATGACGTAGTGGCCTCTCTCCTAATAACAAAACACCTACTTTAATCATTTCAAGTTGTTTCAGTTTTAAGCGAGATTCTCATTTTTGACTACGCTTTTATGTGGTGGCTATGGAATCTTCACTCAACTTGGGGCCAAAACAACAACGCAGCCCCTAATACAGAGACCGCGTTATGACAAATCGTTACCAACCCGTCGACTACATGCTGCAAAATCATCTCGAACAAGCCTGTGACGCCCATTATGACGTATTGCTTGAGCTCAGAGACGACAGCACAGTGGAAGGGCAATGTATCAATACTGAGGTACACCCTGATCGTTCTGAATGGCTCGTGTGTAAAACGCGCTACCAGTACACCAAAATCCGCTTAGACTTCATAACAAAAATGAAGTCGTTAACGCCGGGTTCGAGCTTTTCCGAAGTGATTCCATCAACGCAAGCTATCTTCAAAAGCTAAGCCAAGTTGCGATACAAATAAAAAAGAGCACCGAAGTGCCCTTTGCCTGTGTACTTTACTGGTTCTTCAACGATTAATTACTGAAGAATTATTTGTGGACCATGATTTCCAAGATCTGGACATCTGTTTGGGTCATCGCACCATTGGCTAATGCCGACATATTGCGTATAGATGTATCAACATCATCAGCGACAATACCTTCATTACCTGTCACTCGGATACCATCAAGCGCCATCAGTGCCGCCTTAATAGCAGCACTCGCTGAAGATGACACCTTCATTGCACAACTGGTTTTTGCACCATCGCAGATGATACCTGTGATATCACCAATCATGCTGCAAATTGCATTGCTGATATGGCTGAACTGACCGCCAAGCAACCACGTCATACCCGCAACTGCCCCCATGGAGGCGGTCGTTGCGCCACAAAGCGCCGATAACTTATTCTGGTAGCTTTTAATATAGATAGCCATCAGATGAGACATCATCAAGGCACGCACTGTTGTTTCATGGTCAGCGTTGATATGCTCTGCAACCACCACAACCGGCATGGTCGCTGCGATACCCTGGTTACCCGAGCCCGAGTTGCTCATCGCCGGCTTCATTGCCCCGTCCATTCGGGCATCTGATGCAGCCGATGTGCGACGTAAAATATCAGTCAACAAGCCGCCAGATAGCAAACCTCGGTCGACATTACGCTGAAAAGTCGCTCCAATTTGCAAACCGTATTTACCAGTCAACCCTTCTTTGGAGAGCTCATCGTTTAATGAATAAGCCTGAGAGATAAATTCAATATCTTCTAACGGAGCGTTGAGGGCAAACTCGAAAATATCTTCAGCTGTTGCTTGCTCGAAAATGTTCTCTCTGGCGGTTGGTTGAGTGGTATTGGCTTGGTCTGCAATAAACACCGCTTTGCCATTTCTTTCAACAGACACAACCCGTGTATGACTATCGGCAATAATTACCGTCACAGTATCCGTACCATTGCTCACTGTTACCTTGGCAAACAAAATGTTGCTGACATCAGCAACACCTACCGATACCGCCTTGCTGTCTAGCAACCCTTTGGCTGACTCTACGTCTTCCGGAGTAATATTTTTCAGCACTTCAAGGCCCGCATCAGCATCGCCCGCCAATGCGCCTACTGCCGCGGCAATGGGCAAACCAACCATTCCGGTACCCGGCACACCGACACCCATACCATTTTTCATCAAGTTAGGTGAAACAAAAGCCTCTATATGAGTAGGAATACAATTTAGTTCACGCGTTGCCATTGCAGCAGCCAAAGCAACAGAAACTGGCTCGGTACAGCCCAGCGCTGGCACAACTTCACGCTTTACAGTCTCAATGAAACCATTCCATAGATGCTTTTTCATGTTCATCACCTTCATGACTTTTTGTAGGGTATCAGGCTTATTTAAATGCAAAGTAAGGATATATAAGCCATTGTCTTTATAAGGTTAATGTACCGCTATCTAGAGAAAAATATTTTCTTATTTCTCCTCTATAAACGAGCACATATAGAAAAACTTTCTCCACCAGTGAGATTGTGTGATATAAATCATGCAATTTAACGTCCAGCCGCAAATAAACACACTACCGCTATACCAAACTCAGTAATATTGATTTCTCGAATTTTAAGTACAAAAAAACGGCTCCATGGGAAACCGTTCTATTTGCTCGACATCTTAATTGCCTGCTTGTACTTTTTATCAGCTCGCCGCTTTTAGCGGTAACACGTCAGTTTCCAGCAATTCACTGACAATGGTTTTTAGCAAGAAGGTTTCACGCTCAATTGACATACCTTTTTTCTCACTGTTGGCAATGGTGTGCTCGTTATGGGCAATCGCATCAAAAATATTGAGCCAAACCGGTTTCATACCATTTTTTACTTCATAATCTTCCAGTTTTGTATCGCCAAGCTGTTCGTCAATGGTACAGACATAACAATATGAGAGCATGTGCATGATATCGAAGTCAGGCTTGTACCAAGGGCGGTATTCTTCGTAGATACCAAACTCACGGATGTCCCGAATGTTCTGAGCCCCCGTTTCTTCCTCCAACTCGCGGATCAAACCTTCAATCGCATCTTCACCGTCGTCAATACCGCCACCGGGCAAGGTGTAGTCATGGTAACGTTCGGTATACAGCATCAGGATATTTTCACCATTAAGAATGATGCCTCGTGCTGCCTTGCGATGAAACATCTTTTGCTGGAGCTCAGATGCTTCAAGGTGCTGTAAATCAGGGTGCACGGTTGATTTCAATAGTCGCATGTTTATTTTCCGAACGTTTCAACAAGCGGTGCATTCTAGCCGATAACCCTTCAATACCCAAGTCAAAGCATGTATCCAAATCACTTAAGGATATAAGTATTCATCCGCTTGACCATTGTCAGTCCTGCCGTGCAATCATAAAGCCTCAGCGCCGTCAGGGTAAATTGCACACCCAACACAGAACGATTGAACATATTTGCATTTTCACTAAATACCGTGGCTATTGCTTCTCGGAGTAATAGATTTTTTGTCTTTGTCGGTAAAGTAAACTGCCATTGAGTGGCTTTTGGTTTTTCAACATCAATCGGACAGGGAATATGACCAGGGTAGGTTTGCCAGGGGGTCAATAGCGCTTGGGGATAATACTGCTGCAGCCAAGCCATATATATACCGTGTTTTAATGCCCATTGAGTATCCATGGCGAACATCGCTTTGAGAACTGATTTACTGTAAAAGGGCAAACAAAAGTCCAACTGAAAACGATCTACCTCTTCGTACGGCAGTGCTAGATGGTGGTGCTGATCGTTCTCCCATAAGAACAACTGATATGCCTTGAGGAGAGGTAAATGCGCATACTCCTTAAAGCTCTCAAGAATATTCTCCCTGAGACGCTCTTGTAGCATTGCTCCCTGCTTGATTAAACGGTTAGGGATATAGGCCATCTGCTGCTCTAAATAGCAATCGACCAACAATTCAAGGTTCTCTTGTCGGCATGCCTCAAGAACGGCTTCCCCAGTGTATATTTGTCCGACGCAAACACTTCCACCATTTCCAGACCAGAAAAGCCGTGGCCGCGATAATTTATCGTAGTACTCAAAGCTCTCCGGCTGCCAGTGTTTGCCAAGCCGTTGCTCAACGGTTAATTCCTGAGTATCTGTCACCCTCACACTGTGAAGGGGGATATGATGATAGGCGGCGAACTGTTGCCCATAACTCGCATCCTGCGAATGGTTGCGCGAAAAGTTAAGGCACTCTAATTCGACTCCCCTTTTCTGCAGTTCAGCGGCAATTACCCGCGAATCTAACCCTCCGGATAATGTACTGACTGTTGAACTATCCGAACCAAGGTATCGCTCAATAGCTTGCTTGAAGCCGGTATCCAAACGCTCTATCCCTTCTTCCAGTGAACAAGGCGCTATATCGCTATCGGACCACTTAAAATATCGCTTTCGTTGAAGGCCGATAGATCCAGATTCCAGCATATTCAAATCAGAGATTTCTAACATTTCACCGGGGCGAGAGGCAAACACCTGATTGTAAGGTGTTTTACTCCCCAATGGGTAACCTAAAGTCGCTATTTCTGTCAACGCCTCTAGATTATTTTCAAGCGGGATCCCTAGCTCTGGGAACAGTCGCAAACAAGTGCTAAATATCACAGCGCCTTGAAACTGCATAAAGTAATAAGGCCGAATCGCTAAACTATCGGTATATATCGATAATTGTTGGGTCCTTTTCTGGTAATGCAATACACAGAAAGTCCCTTCGGCCTCGTTCAAGGATTGTTCTAGTTGTTGGCTTTCAAGCAGCGACTTCATATCGCTTTTAATACATGAAGTTAGCAATGGGTGCCCGGTCCCAACGACAAATCCCTTGTCATCGTCAGCCTTGGCTGCAGCGCCATAGCACTGATAATCAACCTGGCTCAAAAATAGGTAAGAGTCAGAATAACTGTGACGAACGTCATCCTGATTGCGTGATATGTGTCTGTCGATATTGTGCTTGACCGCTTCGAGCTCTGGTGTCCAGCGGGTCGAAAAAATGCCTGCGATGATGCTCATTGCCTACTCCTTTTATCTCTACAATGAGTAATACAATTTATGAGCCAATTAAACTGCAATATAAGCAACTGAAAAATATAGCTTTATATTCTTCTTCTTTGTCCCTGCTGTCTTTTTTGCTTATTGCAAACCAATACAGAAATAACAGTTAACTCCAAGCACTTAGAGTTAACTGTCACTGGATTTGACTTGGGTATATCAATTAAATTGAAAAAGGCGCTTAAAGAAGCTTTCGACCTTTTTTACGCAGCCTTGTTTTAGTGTCCCTTGAGGATCCCAAGCTGGAAGATGAGTTTGTCCTACGCAGCTTTGTGATAATACGCCACGTTGATCACGGTAGTAATCAAACTCGGTGATTTGTTCAGGCGCCCGCATAACTAAAGGCTCAGGGTCGCGACTTTGGATATAATCAGCATACAAACGCAGCGGCCCTGAAGAGCCAGTCAGTTTAACAGATTTGTTATCATCCCTTCCCATCCAAACAGTCACCACTTCGCGGCCATCAACACCGACATACCAGCTATCACGGCCTTTATCAGATGTACCGGTTTTCCCCGCCAAGCGTGAAGACGGCAAGATTTTATTGAGGTAGCGCCCTGTCCCTTCACTCACCACACGTTGCAAGCCATACATCGTTAGCCAAGAGGCTTGCTCCGAAACTGTCTGGGTAGAGACGGGTAATGACTGATAAAGTATGTTGCCTTCATTATCCACCACCGCGCCCAGAGCAGATAACTCTGATCGATGTCCACCGCTGGCAATGGTTTGGTACATCTGGGTGACTTCGACCGGTGTCAGGGTAAATGCGCCAAGCAGTATCGACGGCAACTTCGGCACCTCGTTTTTATCAATGCCCAATTTTTCCATGGTACTGATCACTTCATCCAAGCCAACAGCCATGCCTAAATTCACTGTCGGGATGTTGTATGATTTTGCCAACGCTGTATAAAGTGGCACCTCACCACGATATTGACGATCGTAGTTTCGCGGTGACCAATTTTCCCCATTCTGGCCTTTTAGTGTCAATGGCCGGTCTTGAAGACTTGTTGAAAGGGAAAAACGCTTCGGCCGTTCCAACGCCGCTAGATATACCGCAGGTTTTACCACAGAGCCAATCTGACGCTTGGCATCAACGGCACGGTTGAAGCCGTCGTATCCAGGACGGGATCCGCCAACCATAGCGCGTATCTCACCGGTGACTCTATCGGCAATAACCACTGCAGTCTCTAGCTGGTCACCGGCTTTAGATTCAAGCTGCGGTATCACTTTACGCACAGACTGCTCAGCCATCTTCTGGGAGCGAGGGTCCAATGTTGTAAAGAGCCTTAGCCCCTTTCCTGCCTGATAATTTTTCACTTTTGCAGCCAGTTCGCGCTGTAACTGACCAAAATACGCAGGCTGGCGGTTTGAGATCGTTCCTTTGTCTTGAATGTCGAGCGGTTTCTCAACAGCGGCCAGATAATCATCCTGCTCCAACACCCCGTTTTCAAACATCAACTGCAATACCAGATCTCGACGACGCTTGGTACGCTCTGGATAACGCCATGGGTTGTAATATGATGGCCCTTTAACCAAACCAACCAGCAACGCTTGCTGATCGACCCGAAGTTCTGACAACGGCAAGCCGAAGTAAAAACGCGAACCGAGCTCGAAACCATGCACTGCATCGCGACCGCTTTGGGCCAAATATACCTGATTCAGATAGGCATCCAGAATCTGATCTTTGCTGTAGCGATAATCAATAATTAGTGCCATATAGGCTTCACGCGCTTTTCGCCATAGGCTGCGTTCACTGGTCAAAAACATATTCTTGGCCAATTGCTGAGTCAGGGTACTTCCCCCCTGTACAGTCCGACCCGCTTTGAGGTTAGCAATAAATGCCCTTGCTATCGCTGTCGGTGAAATACCGTCGTGCTGATAAAAGTCGCGATCCTCTGTTGCAATCAAGGCGTCGATCAAGGCTTCTGGCATCTCATCCATCGGACGGTAAAGACGCTGTTCGTCGGTCTTCGCTTCCAACATGCCCAATAGCTTAGGTTCAACGCGGATATAGCCTAGCTCTCGGTTTGTCTCCGCCTCAACGATTGATTTAACCTTGGAGTAATCAAACTCAACAACAACATGTCGAGCTTCATGTTGACCATCGCGAAATTCAAATGGACGGCGGATCAACTCCACCTTCAAGCGGCTGGTCGCATACTCTCCCGGGCGAGACGGCTTGCTGACCTTACGGTATTTCAGTGCCTCAAGTTCGTTGATCAAATCGTCATAGCGGATCACCGCACCTGGCTGTAGTGCCAATTCACGCGCATATACAACAGAAGGTAATTGCCACAATTGCCCCTCGAACTTTGCTGTCACTTCATCATTAATATCGACACCCATTTTTACCACCCCACCGGCGGTAAGCAGACATACCCCCATAACCGCAAATTTCAATTTACGGTAAGAGCGGCGAGGCTTAACACTTTTCTTTGGTGCCGAGGATTCAGATGATGAGATACCCAGTTCTGTTATTTGAGGCTCAATACGCTTCTGTTGCTTGGTCATAATGTCGCTTTCGTTACAAATTCGCGCCGACCTTACCGCAAGGTTCAGTTAATTTTGTCAGTACTTTGTCAAAGCATATTGGTCCTTTATTCAAACCTGACCATCATAAACGACCTAACTCTACCTCACGGCTGGAAATTATCGGTAAAATCACGCAAAATACGCGCCCCACAACTGATAGCCAAGCAGAGATAAAATGGAACGCGATTACAAACTAGAGTGCCTGATGACAATGCCACGCCATGAATTGGAAGAATTCAGCTTGCGTGTGATTGGCCGTATGGTACCTGAAGATACAATGCAAGAGATCTTTACCTTCGAGCAGGAAGAGATCGACAGCGAAGATCGCATGAAATCGGCTCAGTTTGATGCAATGCTGCGTATGACCGCGATTGCTCTTGGTGAAGTCAGCACCGCTTTCGAAGAGTCGGAAAATGCCAAGCAAAATACGGTACGTATGACCCGCCTGATTCTTTGGCACTTCTACGCTATGTCTTTCAACTTGGAAGAAGCGGTTACTCTAGAGCAGCATTGTGATGAAGTGGAAAAGCTTTTAGTCAACGCGCCAAAAGACGCATTTGGCTGGATTAAAGCACTGACAGACTTGCTTCATACTTACGCAGAACTCAACGAAAAGCGTAACGGGTAAACTCTATATCCTGACAGATAACGTCTTCCCCAGCCAGAATCGCTCTCACTGGCTGGGATAGATAACGTTACCCTAACGATGCCTGATGCTTACTGATCAGATCGTCCATTGCCTCTTCAGCACGCTGCTGAACGTGGTTAAAACCATCTTCATGGCTCATAGCCTCAACCACCTCGTAATAACATTTTAGTTTTGGCTCAGTCCCTGACGGCCTAACCACGACGCGAGAGTCGTCATCAAGATGATAAATCAACACGTCACTCGGCGGTAAATCTATCGCTTCTGTTTGGCCATCGGCATAGATACGTTTGGACGCTTTCAGGTCATCAATCATTGTCACTCCCCGCCCAGCGATATAATCAGGGGGTGACGCACGCAAGCTATCACCGATAGGGGGTGTACCCGGTTGCAGTGCGATACTGCGCTGAGCATTGATATATAAGCCATGCTCACGATAAATAGACTCTAGCTGATCCCACACGGTTTTCCCTGTTACAGCAAGCTCCGCTGTTAGCTGAGCAAAAGCAACTAGCGCAGACAAACCATCTTTATCCCATACAACATTGCCCACGGTATAACCGAGTGCTTCCTCATAAGCAAATAAGAACTGGCTATCTTCAGTCTGTTTTTCCATTGCCACATTCGTCAGCCACTTAAAGCCGGTCAGCGTTTGAAAGAAGGAAGCTTCTACCGACTCGGCAATTTTCTCCAGTAACGTTGATGAGACTATCGTCGTCCCCACCAAATTCTGTGTCGGCGTTGCATGGGTTAACAAGTAATGGCCTAACAACACACCGACCTGATCACCCGTCAGCATTTGATAAGTCCCTTCCTCCGTCCGCACAGCGACTGCAAACCGGTCTGCATCGGGATCATTGGCACAGGCCAACATGGCTTGATGCTTTTCCGCCTCAGAAATCACCAAGTCCATTGCCCCAGGCTCTTCCGGGTTAGGAAAATTCACCGTGGGAAACGTTCCATCAGGCTCCCGCTGAGCGGCGACACTGTAAACCTGAGTAAAACCAGCATCAGCGAGTAGCGACTCAGCCAACTCCGCCCCAACACCATGCATCGCGGTATAGGCCAAGCTCATTGCCTCGGGTTCGTGATGGTTTGAAAGCAAATCGCTATTATTGAGTGCTTTTCGGTACTCCGTGTAGAAGTCACCATTTAGCCACACCAACAAGCCTTCCCGTTCAGCATCATCAATTGCGTGCTCAGGTAAAGGTTCCGTGGCTGCGATATCTATCTGCTGGGCGATACCCGAATCATGAGGAGGGATAATTTGCGCACCATTGCCCCAGTACACCTTAAACCCATTATACGCTGGCGGGTTGTGGCTAGCCGTGACAACCACACCGGCAGCCGCATTAAGATGGCGCACACCAAAGGCAACCACAGGGGTAGGCGCCACTTTTTCGGTCAGGTACACCCTGATCCCCAAAGACGTTAGCATGGAGGCTGTATCGTGGGCGAACTGGCGAGAATCAGGGCGACCATCATAGCCAATCACCACCCCCTTTGACGCTGACAGGGGATCGTCCTGAAGCAGATATTTCCCTAGCCCCAAGGCCGTTTCTTGAATGACCAACCGGTTCATGCGGTTTGGCCCTGCACCAACAATACCGCGTAGCCCTGCAGTACCAAACGCCAGACGAGCAGAAAACCTCTCTGTCAACTCTGATTGGCGGTTAGCGTCCACCAACTGCTGAAGTTCTTCTCGTGTAGCAGGGTCCGGATCCCGCACTAACCATGTTGAGACTTCTGGAGACATGTCGACATTCCCTATAAGTAACCATTTGGGAAAGTATAGAGCGTGTGCCACAAGGAACAATTATATCTGTCTCAAAAAGCAGACTTAACAACCTGAAACCTAAGTCATTGGAAAGGTATGGGGTTTATCGCAGACATAAAAAAATCCAGCCCGAGTGGGGCTGGATTCATCATTTATCAAACGAGATAGTTATATCTACGTTGATTAATCTTCGAAGCGAGGCTTACGGTCACGCTGAGGTGCTGCGCCATGGTTACGCTCACCACGGTAGCTACCACGGTTATCACCACCACGGTTGCGGTCGAAGCGACGCTCACCGTCACGACGTGGGCGGTTACCATCACGGTTACCATCGCGGTTACCACGGTAGCCACCACGGTTACCATCGCGGTTACCGTCACGGTTGCCATCACGGCCGCCACGGCGGTGCTCACGAAGTACATCGTCAGCAACAACAACAGCTTTCACTTCGTTCTGGCGAATACGCAGTTTCTTAAGCTGAGAAGCCACTTCGCTTGTCATCTTTTTAGGAAGCTGAACATACGTGTGACCAGGAGCTAGTTTAATAGCACCGATGAACTCTTTGCTCAGACCTAGTTCGTTTGCGATTGCGCCAACGATATCTTTAACCTGAACACCTTGCTCACGGCCAACCTGTAGCTGGTAAGTGTCCCAGTCAGCGTTGTTGTATGTGCGACGTTCACGACGTTCACCACGCTCACCACGTTCGCCACCACGGTCATCACGACGACGCTCACGACGTTGCTTCTCACGCTCGATAGCAGCGATCATTGGGTCCGGACCTTTGTAGAACAGAGGACGGTTACCCTGCTGACGCTTAAGTAGCATCGCAGCAAGTGTAGCAGCATCAACTTCGATGGTTTCTTGTAGTTTCTCTACAAGCTCAACGAATGCTTCTAGGCTAGATTCTTCTTTCTGAGCTTCTAGCTCCTGACCTAGGCGGTTCAGGCGAGATGCAGCAACAAGGTCGCGGTTTGGAAGTTGGATTTCTTCCATACGAGACTTAGTTACACGCTCAATCGTACGCAGCATGCGGATCTGGTTAGTACGCACCAACAAGATCGCCTTACCTTCACGTCCAGCACGACCAGTACGACCGATACGGTGGATGTACGACTCAACATCGAATGGGATGTCGTAGTTGAATACGTGGGTGATACGCGGTACATCAAGACCACGAGCTACAACGTCAGTCGCAACTAGGATATCGATAACACCTTTTTTGATGTGATCAACAGTGCGCTCACGCAATGACTGTGGAATATCACCGTGAAGTGCTGCAGCTTTAAAGCCACGAGCAGACAACCAATCAGCTAGACGCTCAGTATCCTGACGGGTACGTACGAATACGATAGACGCATCAGTATTTTCCGTTTCAAGAAGACGCATCATTGCTTCGTCTTTCTCTACGCCTTTAACGACCCAGAACTGCTGCTCAACCTGAGAAACAGTACGGTTTTCACCAGCAACGTCAATGCGCTCTGGGTTACGTAGGAAACGGTCAACAATTTGCTTAACGATTGGAGGCATAGTTGCCGAGAACAATACGCGCTGAGCTGACTCTGGTGCTTGTTCCATGATCCAAGTTACGTCATCAACAAAGCCCATTTTCAGCATTTCATCGGCTTCATCAAGTACAAACGTACTTACTTCATCAAGGTGTAGACGGTCACGAGAGATAAGATCTTTCACACGACCAGGTGTACCAACAACAATGTGAGCACCATTTTTAAGTGCACGCATTTGATCAACGATAGATGCACCACCGTAGATCTCTAGTACCTTAAGGCCTTTGATGTTTTGACCAAGAACTTTAATTTCAGCAGCAACCTGAATTGCAAGTTCACGAGTCGGAGCCATAACAATAGCCTGAGGCTTATGTTGACCAAGATCCAACTTGTTTAGTAGAGGCAAAGAGAACGCAGCTGTTTTACCTGTACCTGTTTGTGCTTTACCTAGTGCATCAGCACCAGTAAGTAGAAGAGGAATAGACGCCGCCTGGATAGGTGTCGGCGCAACGAAGCCCATTGAGTCTAGTGCGGATAGTAGTGTGTCGGCCAGTTCTAACTGACGAAATTCTGTAACAGATTCTTGCATTGGGATCCCAATAAATGATCTAACGTAAAACGGGGCCCCTAACGCTAATAAACGGTTCTGCAACAGCAACCACAAGCTTGGGCCTCGACTATAGAGGCGCGCATTGTGCGCCAATACTAGATAAAAAGCCAGAAAAAATTGAGCACTGTCACAAATTAACCTTCAAGTACCTACTATTTATACAAACAGGTTGATTTGGTAACTCTCTTACTACTATTTAGCTTAATTTTGAAACGAAACCCTCTTACTAATAGGGGGTATTACGACATAAACCCCTCTTTATAATGGCAATATGTCAGAATCATAAATGCAAAATTGGTTTCGGCCTGCTTTTTTTGCCCGGTACAAAGCCATATCCGCTTTATTTATTAACTGGCTAGCCTCTTCCGCCTGCGATAGTTCAAAAAATGGCTGTTGTGATATACACGCCGCAGCTCCTGTATCAACATCGCACTGATGTAACGTTGAAGATGGCATAACACACCCACCTCCGCTAAGCGTAATAACACCGTGCTGATTTATTCGGTGTTCCAACTTCATCAGTCTTGCCCCTTCAACCATGTCGCTGGCGAGTGTTACCAACTGCTGCTGACTGCACTTCGGCAAGATACATGCAAACTCTTCACCACCGAACCGTGATAAAACAGCGCCATCATACTTTCCAGCCAATGTATCTAACATACTAGCGATCTTCTTGAGACACGCATCGCCGTGCAAATGGCCATAGAAGTCATTGAATGCCTTAAAATGATCGATATCTAGCATTATGATACCCAATGAAGTGCCATTTCCCTTTGCCTCTTGCCATAACCTTTGGTACGCGGCATCAAAAAAGCGTCGATTCGAAACCTGGGTAAGCCCATCTTGCATCGACCAACACTCCAACTTTTGATTTGCCGCCTCTAATGCTTCGTTGGTCGCGAGCAACTCCTGTGTTCTTTGGTTTACCCTTTTTTCCAACTGTAGGTTAAGCTGTCTCAACTCTTCGTATTGTTGGTGGATAACAATCTGTTGAGCCAAAGCGGCTCCGAACAATTTGAAGATTTGTTTGCCATGCTCAGTGATAGGTTGACGCTTAAGCAAGTTATCGGCAGCAATCCAGCCAATACAATGATCACCATTCCACATTGCTATCATCGCGTTCCAGCCAGTCCCGACCTGCTCGGTACCGTAATAAAGCGGGGCGTTTTCTTTCACAACGACATGATCCTTACGGCTTAGGGCCTCATTGACCAATGGGTGATCAGGCACTGCACTACAAAATGAGCGTCGGCATACCAGCTGACCTTCAGGATCAGTACCGTATGTTCCTCGCATTTCATTTTTATCAAAATCAATCAGAAACACCGCCACTCGATCGATATCAAGTTTTTCTCGACCTAACCTCACCGCCGTTTTAAACAATTCATCACTGGTAGTGACTTTTGACAAACTTAATGTCAGTTCATGTAGGTTCTTAAGTAATATCAAATACTGCTTAAGCGATTGGTTACGCAATGCAAGCTCAGCTTCGGCACTCTGACGGCATTGATGTTGCGAGTCCAACTCTTTCAGCAACACCCGTGCGCTAACATCAGACGCAATGACCGCAAAAAAGTTTTCTACTTCCTTTAGCCTTGCTTCAAAATACTCAGGCTTGTCGGTTTCGGCATAGATATAGCCCACGGGTCTATCGTGCATGATAATAGGAAGTACTAATTGGCACCAATCACCACAGGTATCGTACCAGATTGCTTTATAAGGACGATTGACATAAGTTCGAACAAACTGGCCACTATCACGCGCAAATTGAATAGGCCCAAGTGGAACACCATTATACTCATCGAGCGATAGCCCCGCCGAGTAATAGTCGAATACACCATCCACCCAGCTTGCAACCACGATAATTTCACTCTCTTGTTCGATCATGAATGTCATGTTTTGCAGGTGAAAATTATTCTGAAGCGTTACCAACAACTTCTGGCACCACTGGGACATATTCTCCTGTCGTACCAGTTGCTCAACGAGTGTGTCCAGCTCTCTGTTTACTGTTTTACCCATAGTTTGTACCTAGCCACAGCTATTTTTCTTATACGTTGATAGCTACACCGTCTAACCAACAACATGCAACCAATTGTTATTCCAGTTATATCGTATTATTCGGTGCTTGGTTGTGAGGCAATTTATAGAATTAGGTTAATCTTATGGATTTTGCGCGCTAACGTATGTTTTTTGGGCTGTTTATCTAAAGCCGTGAGTGAAGGACATTTTTGCCACATTTGGTCTTGAGCTTGGTTTTATGGGCTGAAAACTTTATAGTGTGCGTGTTAACAACCTGAGACCGGGCATAATGTTTCAAGATAATCCTTTACTAGCACAGCTTAAAAAACAAATTCAGGAAACGCTTCCTAAAAAAGAAGGCAGCATCAAAGCAACGGACCGTGGCTTTGGCTTTCTTGAAGTCGACAACAAGGAAAGCTACTTCATTCCACCTAACTATATGAAAAAAGTTATGCACGGTGACCGTGTTATGGCTGTTATTCGTACGGAAAAGGAGCGTGAGGTTGCCGAGCCACAGGAACTGATTGAGCAATTCGTTACTCGCTTTATTGGACGAGTAAAGCTAATTCGTGATCGCCTGCATGTTGTTCCCGATCATCCGCAGCTGAAAGATGCCGTTAAAGCTCGCCCCGTCAAAGGCCTTAACCCAGAGTTACTGAAAGAAGGTGACTGGGTTGTTGCCAACATGACACGCCACCCGCTGGTTGGTGACAACAAAACTTTCTTCTGTGAAATTAAAGAAAAGATCACCGACAGCAATGACAAGATTGCGCCATGGTGGGTAACACTGGCTCGCCACGATCTGCCAAAAGCAGAGCCTGCACCTCAGGATAGCTGGTCGATGCTTGAAGAAGGTCTAGAACGCGAAGACCTAACCGAGCTTCCTTTCATTACTATCGACGGTGAATCGACCAAAGATATGGACGATGCAATTTACACCGTTGCTAAAGATGATGGCGGCTTTGAGATCACCATCGCCATTGCTGATCCAACCTCTTATATAGAAGTCGGTGACAAGATGGATAAAGAAGCGCGTGAGCGTGGCTTCACCATCTACCTGCCGGGCAGAAATATTCCAATGCTTCCTCGTGAGTTAAGCGATGAGCTCTGCTCTTTACTAGAAGAAGAAAAACGTCCAACGATTTGTTGCCGTGTCAGCATTGATAAAGACGGCATCATCCAGGATGACATCCACTTCTTCGCTGCTTGGATCAAATCACAAGGCCGCTTGGCTTACGACAATGTCTCTGATCTGCTTGAGAAAGGCAGCAGTGACAAGTGGAGCCCAACCGAAACCATCCTAGAGCAAGTTAAAGCGCTTCATGGTTTTGCTATTGCTCGCAGTGAATGGCGTGCGACAAATGCAGTTGTATTCCCAGATCGTCCAGACTACCGTTTCGAACTGAGTGAAGATAACGATGTTGTTGCGATTCACACTGACCCTCGCCGCACTGCCAATCGCATGATTGAAGAAGCGATGATCACAGCAAATATCTGTGCAGGTCGCGTGCTGAAAGAAAAATTCGGTTTGGGTGTTTATAACTACCACAACGGCTTCAACCCAGAGAAGCTGGATACGGCAATGGACTTCCTAACCAAAGCCGAGGCACCGTTCGAAAAAGATCAACTACTGACATTAGAAGGCTTCAGTGCACTTCGTCGCTGGCTAAATGATCAGGATAGTACTTATCTTGATAACCGCTTGCGCAAGTTCCAAGCATACAGTGAAGTAGGCAACAAACCTGCCCCTCACTATGCGATGGGCTTGGATGTATACGCTACGTGGACGTCACCAATCCGTAAGTACGGCGACATGATCAACCACCGCCTGCTTAAAGCCGTTATCTCAGGCCAAGAGCCAAGCCAAACACCAGATGACAGTGTGGGTGAAGAGATCGCGATTCATCGCCGCAGCCATCGCATGGCTGAGCGTGATGTTGCTGATTGGCTATATGTCCGCCTGCTTAAAGATGCCGTTAAAGAAGCGACAGTATTTACCGCTGAGATTTTCGACATCAACCGTGCAGGCATGCGTGTTCGTCTACTGGAGAATGGTGCAGCAGCTTTCATCCCTGCTCCATTGATCATTGATAACAAAGAGCGCATTGAGTGTAACGGTGAGCTCGGAATCGTGAACATCGACAAGGTAAAAGAATACCAACTTGGTGATCAGCTTGAAGTAACCATTGCCGAAGTACGTTCTTCGACTCGCCAACTTGTTGCCAAGCCTGTTAAACAGTTCCCGGCGCCAGAAGCTGAAACAGCACCAGCGGAATCCGCTGAGGCTTAATCGGCAATCTCGACCAAATCAAAGGGGCCAGCGCTTGCTGGCCTTTTTTATAGTTTCTGTTTTATAACTACATTTACTAAACTAGCCATGCTCAATGGTCAAAATAAAAAGTCAGCTATGCAAAATTATAAGCACGAAGAAGTACATCAGCAGGTAAAACAATGGTTGGAAGAAGTCGTCATCGGGCTAAACCTATGCCCTTTTGCCGCGAAACCTAACCGCAATAAACAAATTCAGATTTTTATTTCTGAGGCGTCAAATGAAGACGTATTACTTGAAGAGATATACCTACAACTTCAGAAGCTGGATAGTACGCCAGTAGAAGAATTGGAAACCACCTTAGTCGTCACGCCAAACCTATTCAGTGACTTTGCAGACTATAACCAGTACCTCGACCTCATTGATGCACTTGTATTCCAAATGGGCTACCAAGGCACCTACCAAGTCGCTAGCTTCCACCCTGACTACTGCTTCCAAGGCACCGAACCTGATGATGCTGAGAACTTAACAAACCGCTCGCCTTATCCGGTTTTTCATCTTATCCGTGAAGCGAGTATGGAAAAAGTGTTGAAACACTACCCAGATCCAGAAGGAATTCCAGAGCGAAACATTGAGCGTGTTGAAAGCTTAACGCCAGAAGAGGTCAATAAGCTATTTCCTTTCCTTAAGTAACCCTCCTCTTCACTCTGAGTACTAGGCTGGCTATAGCCTAGTGCCAGTGTTTTGCCCAACCTACCTACCTAACTACCTAACTACCTACCTACCTACCTACCTCTCATTTTGGCTGACTTTCCAATAATCATTAATAAACAGTGCTATAAATTGATAATGATAAGAACATAAACACTCATGCATACAGATGCATTATAATCAATCAGAGGTAAATGCTGTTCTCGTTTCATGATTAATCACTGCAACATGAATATAGGAATTATCACTAAGCAATGCAGTCATTTTCTATTCCTTTTTGCCGTAATGCTTTGTTCCGATTTGGATCACCAGTCCTATTGGCATTGGCGATGCTCGCAGGATTACACGACGCCGCCCCTTTCTCTCCCATCAATGAAGCATTAGTTATCGCACTGCCGTACATTCTATTACCTGTCGCCGTATTTTTAGGGGAGATTTTTCATCAATCACGTACCTCACTAGCTGCAATAGTTTTACTGTTCAGTTATCACATAGTACAAACATGGTTGCAGTCACCGCTCTCCATCCCATCAACAAAACTCGCTTATACCCTGCTTGCAATCGCTCTTCCGCTGAATTTGTTAATGATTCACTGGCTTCCCGAACGACGCTTACTGACTCGATCAAATATATATTTTTTAGCCGTACTCATTGTGCAGTTTATCGCTGCAACGCTACTCGTTAACTATTTATCGCCGTTTGACTTAAGCATTCTCTGGCAAGATTACTTGATTAGCTTCCCACTCATATCAAGACTTCCCATTGCTATCATCTTAGTCTTTATCGCTTCACTCACTTTACATACAATGTTGGTATTCAAGCGCAACCAACCTCATGATCACGTATTATTCATTAGTACGCTTTTCTCAGCACTGACATTCGTCTTCTTTCATTTCCCTATGATTTCCAGCGTTGCCTACTCCGTTTTGTCTCTTTTATTGCTGACAAATCTGATTAACTGTAGCCACGAACTAGCTTATATCGATCAATTGACAGGAATTCCTGGACGACGTTCGCTTGATATCGAATTGAAGCACCTTGGCCGTACATATTCTATTGTGATGATCGATATTGACCACTTCAAAGTCTTCAATGATACCTATGGCCATAAAACAGGCGATGATGTTTTACGCCTTGTTGCTAGCCTCATCGCTAAAGGAATCCATCACGCGAAGGTATATAGGTATGGTGGAGAGGAGTTCACCATCATTTTTAAAGGAAGGACCCAGGGAGAATGCCTGAGAAATTTGGAACAGATAAGAAAGCAGATCTCTGACTATCCGCTGAAAATCATGACTCATCAAAGCTGTGAATCCGCAAAAGGAACACTCACAATTTCCACCAATATAACGGTGAGTATTGGCGTGTCTGATAACCACAAGATTGATAACCCACACTCTGTGCTGAAAGCAGCCGACAAGGCCTTATATCGCGCCAAATCAAACGGCAGAAACCAGATTTGTCAGCGACTGTATCCCTAGCCCATATAGTTTTACGATTTAGAGCTACCAGATCGTCAAAACAATGCCTTGTCTACAAGCTTATAAATTCTCGCTGAACCTGCACCTTGAAGTCGCTTGGGTATAGGTACAAAAAAACCCGAACAGGTGTGTCGGGTTTTGGTTACCAATAAACTTACTCTTCTTGCAAAGGTAAGCCAGCTATGCAGCAACGCCAATATAAATGTGGAACCTAGCTACCCCTAGCAGCTCGGCGGCCAAACCATTGCTAGGCACTAAGCCCGGGAGTTGCTTGCCTAAGTGAAAACAAGCATGTTGTTATTATCTTTGAAGGTAATCTTTTATACCCTACTCAAATTATTCTATCAGCCCACATTAAAATGTGAAACCATAATGAAGGTATAAATGCCTAAAATTCATCATTTATACAAAAAAAACCTTTTGAGTATTCTGAAAGTAATAAATGATAATTATGTAGGCTATGAAACTGATAGATAAGATAATTCATGAAATAAAACATCACTTTATAAAATTAAAGTGACCAGTATTTCTGACCACTTTAATCTCTAAAAAGTGGTCAATTACTTGTTTGACCCTTCTTTCATTTCTTTTTTCAACTTCGTGCACTCATAGGCGGGAATAGCGGTTACACCTAGTATCTTCCCTTCATACATACATATGATCTGTGGTGTTGAGACAGTGCTACCACCACTGTGACCAGAGGAAGAGTTAGCAAAAGTAAAGCTAGAGAAAACAAGCATCATCAGAACAAGCAATCTTTTCATTAGAAGCCTCCACGAGTTAAGGTTTATTTACAACGTAAACCAACTTTAAAAGCGTAGCAGGTAATAGCTGAAGTAGAAGCAGTGTACTACTCCCCCCCTTGATATAGCGTTCCATGTTTTACTTATGAGATTCACTATTACAAAAGAGACAAAACCTCTTATTTCTGAGAGTGCACAAAAAAACCGGATGCCAAGGCATCCGGTTTCAATTTTTGCATGGTGCTAGGCTAACCGTTAAAGAGGATTACCCTTTCACGCCACCTGAGGTCAGGCCGCCCACCAAGAATTTCTGGGCCAGCAAGAATACTGTCGTGATAGGAATCGCTGACAGTACAGCCGCTGCGGCAAAGTCACCCCATAGATAGTTCTGCGGGTACAGGTACTGCTGCATACCAACAGCCAGTGTATAGTTGTTTACATCAGTCAGTAGCAGTGAAGCTACCGGCACTTCAGTAACCACACCGATGAACGACAGGATAAACACCACTGCAAGGATCGGCACAGATAGTGGCAACAATACCAAGCGGAAAGCCTGCCACGGTGTTGCTCCATCCAGCGCTGCCGCTTCTTCCAGCGAGCCATCAATCGTTTCGAAGTAACCCTTGATTGTCCATACGTGCAGTGCAATACCGCCAAGGTAAGAGAAAATCAGACCACCGTGGGTATTAAGACCCAAGAATGGAATGTACTGGCCTAAACGGTCAAACAAGGCGTAAAGAGCAACCAAAGCAAGTACCGCAGGGAACATCTGGAAGATCATCATCCCTTTCAAGATGGTGCTCTTACCTTTGAAGCGCATACGGGCGAACGCATAAGCACTGGTTGTCGACAGAGCAACGATGATAACCGAAGTAATCCCTGCCACTTTCACCGTATTCCACAGCCATAACAGTACTGGGAATGGTGGTGGTGTTACGCTACCGTCGCTGTTTGTCACCGAGAAGCCCAAGGCTAATCGCCAGTGATCAAGCGTTGGATTGCTTGGAATGAGCTCACCACCAGCAAAATTACCTTCACGCAGGGAGATAGCAACAATCATCAGCAGCGGGAAAATCGTTGCAGCTAGGAACAAACACAATCCAATGTGTGTTGCCCATACCCGATATTTTAATGACTTAGGTTGAACCATTGGCATGACGTCTCTCCTTAGTCCTGCTCAAGCTTAGTGTTGGTAAATTTCAGGTTAAGTAGTGCCATACCACCTACCAAGATGAAGATAATTGTTGCGATTGCACCGGCTAGACCGAAGTCTTGACCACCGCCACCTTCGAATGCAATACGGTAGGTATAACTTACTAGCAAGTCAGTGTAACCTGCTGGCTCTGAAGTACCGACCATGTTCGGGCCACCAGAGGTCAATAGCTGAATCATTACAAAGTTGTTGAAGTTAAACGCAAAGCTGGCAATCAATAGCGGCGTCAGCGGTTTAATCAACATTGGTAGCGTAATATTGAAGAAGTTCTGGATTGGGCCTGCACCATCAATGGCGGATGCTTCATACAAATCTTCAGGAATCGACTTCAATAGACCCATACATAGAATCATCATGTAAGGGAAACCAAGCCAGGTGTTAACCAGTACAACCATCACTCGGGCCATTACCGGATCAGAGAACCACGATGGTTTGATTCCAAACATGGCTTCAAGCAACATGTTTATCTCACCAAAACTCTGGTTAAACAAACCCTTAAAGATCAGGATTGAAATAAACGATGGCACGGCATAAGGAAGAATAAGCAGTACGCGGTAAATACCACTGCCTTTCAGCGGCTCCCACTGCACGATAACGGCAAGGATCATCCCCAATGCAAGCGTCAGAGCAACAGCAAGGAAAGCAAAAACAACAGTCCAGATGAAGATGCCGATGAAGGGTTCTTTGATACCATCATCCGTCATCACTCGCTCGAAGTTTGCTCCACCAACGCCAACCACAAAGCCTGGAGAAATAGGTTTTTCAACAAACTCGCCGTTTGCATCAACCGGTTGGTAGAAACCAATCTCGTAGTTTGGCTTGAACAACTGGTTGGTTTTGTTATTAAACAGCGACTCACCATCTTCCTGCAAAGTGAATAGTGCTGTTTCAGCAGCAAACTTACGCAGACCACTCATGCGGATGTGTTCACCGCTTGGCATCTCCAACTCGACCTTGTTAAGGTTTGAGCGGTTTTGCACGATAGTACGGATGATTTCTTTCTCACCCTGCACCGCGTCTACCTGACGAAGGTCCAAGAACTCTTCTGCAGGTGGATTGGCAATATCAAACACATCAGAGGCTAATAGATCGCCATTCGCTTTAATGATGATCTGATGACCATTATCAACCTTATACAAGTCAAAGCCGTAGCTCTCTCCTGACAAGAACGAACGTTGCTGAAGTACCGTCTGCGCACGCTCCATGGATAACTGGTTGGAGGCGCTGTAGTTAGTGAATGCTAACCCAATCGTATAAATCAACGGGAAGATAACGAAAATAATCATCCCGGCAATACCAGGATAGATATAGCGATGGGCGTAGGTTTTCTTACTACCAAAAATATAAAGAGCAAGAGCTGTGAGAACAACGGTAAGAAGTGCGAAGGGAATTTCACCCTGAGCATACATTAAGACAGTAGCATAACCGTTAACCGTACCGATCATGCCTAGCAGCGACCATTTCAGCCACTTACGATAATTAAATTTCGAACTTTCCTGAGGTGAATCGAGGAGTTCTGCACCTTGAACTGACTGCATCTCAGCTCCTTGCTAGCAAAATGACAAATAAAAATGGGGAGAGTTACCCCTCCCCGTAAAAGGTATTACTTAAGAATGTGACCAGCGGCTGCATCAAGGGCATCATCAACACCCTGACGGCCGTCAACAACGTTCTGGATGGCGTTACCTTGTGCGTACCAGAAAGCAGTCATTTGTGGAACGTTTGGCATGATTTCACCGTTCATTGCGTTGTCCATAGTCGCAGCAATACGGGCATCTTTATCCAGCTTCTGCTGGAAAGATTTCAGTGCAACAGCACCGAGTGGCTTATCAGCATCAACTTTAGCCAGACCTTCGTTAGTCAGTAAATAGTTTTCGATAAACTCAACGGCTAGATCTTTGTTAGGAGAAACGGCGCTGATACCTGCAGTAAGAACACCAACAAAAGGTTTAGACGGATTGCCGTTTAGCTTAGGAAGCAGGGTGACACCGTAGTCGATACCAGACTTCTCAATGTTACCCCAAGACCATGGGCCATTGATTGTCATCGCAACAGTACCTTTGTTAAATTCAGCTTCAGAGATGCTGTAGTCCATATCTGGAGAGATAACTTTCTTATCAACCAAAGACTTGATGAAGTTCATGCCGTATTTGGCACCCGCGTTGTTTACACCTACGTCTTTCACGTCGTAGCCGTTCGCAGTAAATTTGAAGGCATAGCCACCGTCAGCAGTTAAGATTGGCCATGTGAAGAACGGTTCTTTTAGGTTCCACATGATTGCTTTCTTGCCATCTTTTTGAAGCTTTTTGTCTAGCGCTTCGATGTCTTCCCAGTTTTTAGGTGGGGTTGGAACAAGATCCTTGTTGTAAATCAGAGAAAGTGCTTCAACAGCAACAGGGTAACCAACATATTTGCCATCGTAAGATACCGCATCCCAAGTAAAGTCGATGATTTTATCTTTCATCTCTTGAGACGGGTTAATCTCCGTCAGCAGGCCAGCTTTCGCATAACCACCGAAGCGGTCGTGAGCCCAGAATACGATATCCGGACCATCACCTGCTGCTGCAACCTGTGGGAAACGCTCTGCTAGGTTATCAGGGAAAGCGACTGTCACTTTTACGCCAGTGTCTTCTTCGAACTGTTTACCTACTTCTGCCAAGCCGTTGTAACCTTTGTCACCATTAATCCAAATGGTCAGTTGGCCTTCTTCAATCGCTGCATGTGCAGAAACTGAACCAAGTGCGGCAAGGGTACATAATGCGACTGTGCTGAGGACTTTCTTCATTATTAACATCCTTCATGATTGTTATTGGCTGTATTGCAAAAGCGGCTCCGCAATACAAATTTCAGTCTGTATCTTCCAACAGTATCAAGCACTCGGCATCATCCTGAGTCCTACGCCCCCACCCCCTATGTATGAAAAGCGTGATCTCCGTCGCTTCGCTTAGTGATGCAGATCTAATAACGACGATTGATTGTGATACAGCGCACATAGTACTGGGAATAAAACAGTCCTTCAGCCCTTACAATGACAAAGTGTGATCCAAACACTCCTCCCCCCTTCATCCCCCTTTTTATTTATCAATAAGGAGGATGTTTCGGCGCCTATCCTCAGCAAGAATACAACCATACCCACTGGGTAGTTGAAGACACTGTTCTTTTTATTAGGTAATGCACTTTTGCACGAACCACTCTTTTTAAAGACGACAGCACCATTTTATTTCTTGGGGAAGTAGATAATTTGGATTTGGTCAGGGTAGACGCCTATTCCCTTAATGAATGGCGCTCTACCCGATTTTTCTTCAATTACGCTGAAAAATTCTTTACCCGCAAGGCCACGCGCGAATAAGATGAGGCCTTGCTGGCAACAACAACTTAGAGGAATAGGCTCGATGACGAGTGTTACTTTACGAAATGTATGTAAAGCATATGGAGATAACCTGATATCGAAGAACGTTGATCTCGATATTGCTGAAGGTGAGTTCGTTGTCTTCGTTGGTCCATCAGGCTGTGGTAAGTCAACACTTCTACGTTGTATCGCTGGCCTAGAAGACATCACTTCAGGTGATTTGTACATCGGCGAAAAGCACATGAATGACGTGCCACCATCTGAACGCGGTGTGGGCATGGTATTTCAATCTTATGCACTTTACCCTCATCTTAACCTGTTTGATAACATGTCTTTCGGCATGAAGCTGGCTAAAGCCGACAAGGACGAAACCAAACGCCGTGTTGACCACGCAGCAGACATCCTTCAGCTAGGTCACCTTCTTGAGCGTAAACCAAAGGCCCTTTCTGGCGGCCAACGTCAGCGTGTTGCAATCGGTCGTACTTTGGTTTCCCAACCAAATGTTTTCCTACTGGATGAACCGCTTTCTAACCTTGATGCAGCGCTACGTGTACAAATGCGTATTGAAATTGCCAAACTGCACAAGCAGCTGGGTTGTACCATGATCTACGTAACCCACGATCAGGTTGAAGCCATGACCATGGCTCAGAAAATCGTGGTTCTCGATGATGGCTATGTTTCTCAGGTCGGTAAACCACTTGAGCTTTACCACTACCCAAAAAACCGCTTTGTTGCAGGTTTCATCGGTTCGCCAAAAATGAACTTCATGAGCGTATTCATTGAGCAAGTTGAAGCTGAGCGAGTTATGGTTCAAATGGCCGATGGTAATGCATTCTGGATCCCTGTTGACGGTACAACGGTAACCAAAGGTGACCGCATGTCACTGGGCATTCGCCCTGAGCACTTAGTTCCAGCAAGTGAAGGTGATGCCACTATCGAAGGCAAAGTACAGGTTGTTGAAAAACTTGGTTATGAAACCCAAGCTTATCTACACCTAGAACATATGGATGCCGATTTCATCTACCGCCGTCCAGATACCATTGATGTAAATGCGGGCGATTTGTTCAAGGTCGATATTCCTGCGCACCGTTGCCACTTGTTCCACAGCGATGGTAGAGCTTGCCAGCGCCTATACAAAGAATCTGGCGTATAAGAAGCCCTGTATGTAACAAGCAAGCGCTGTTGATTAAAACCAACAGCGCTTTTTTTATACCTATCTCTCCTGTGGAGCCATTATGCCAGTCAATTCATCGTGCAACCCGAAGCAAAAAAGCTATGACCCTGATCGGATGATAATCCATGAAAATATGCTGATGCCTCAGCTAACCCGCCACCGTAATATACGTGTTTACCTGCCTGCCGATTATGAAACCAGCGCTCAGCACTACCCCGTCATTTACATGCATGACGGCCAGAATGTCTTTGAACCAGAACTGTGTATTTCAGGTGCCAGCTGGCAGGCTGCAGAACAATTGGACACGTTACAGCGCCAAGGTGGAACCCGTGGCCACATCATTGTCGCAATTGATTGTAGCCAGTTAAGAGGCCATCTTGGCCGTCGGGATGAGTATTCCCCTTGGCCGTTCAGCCCTCCAGCTTCACTCGCTAACTGGAAGCAGGCCGAAGAACCGCAAGGTGGCGAAGGAGGAGCCTACTGCGATTTTCTCATTCAAACCCTCAAGCCTTTTATCGATATCCATTACCGCACCAAAACAGAACGAGAATCCACCACCATTGCCGGTAGCTCAATGGGCGGCTTTATCAGCCTGTATGCGGCATTGAAATACCCAGATACCTTTGCCAAAGCTGGCGTGCTCTCCCCTGCCTTCTGGTTTGCCCCTCACGAGATGAAGTCATTCATTGAGCAAACCGATATCAATCTACCATTAGATATTTACATGGACATCGGCACCCATGAGACCAGTGACCCTACGATTGAATCCTTCCCGGCCCTATACCATGATTTAGCCGTTGAGTTTTCAACAATCCTTAGCCACAGCTCTCAACACCTGAAATGTCATTTCAGCGTCGATGCCGGAGGGGTTCATAGCGAAACCGCCTGGGCCAGCCGTTTTATCACTATGATGGAAAAGTTGAGCATTTATTGATCCAAACGCCTCCTCGCTCTGTAAGAGGTGGAACTGGAGAGGATCCGCTCCTACACTAAAACTGAAACGGCAAGTTGGTTGTACCGCTTTCTAACTGGGTATGACTTTCGAATGGAGGATCATGACATGAGCAGCCATGATAGGATCGAAGATATCGAACAACGCATTCACTTAGCTTACCAAGAGGGCAATTATCAAGAGGCTAAAGCACTTGAAGCCAAAGTTCAAAAGCTTAGAGGACAGCAAAACTTATACGATGACAATGAGCCCTACTCCCTTGAAGGGCGTACCTATATGGAATACGACTGAACATCATGCTGCTCCTTTAGCTAGTTAACCGACGACCAAACAAAAAGCGCTGCATTTGCAGCGCTTTCTTTTCAGGCAAATGGACGGGCTGTTTAAATACCCGGCAACCCAATGCTATTAATCTGTTGCCAGTGCTAAGCCTGCCTGTTCAACTTTCTGCTGCAGTACATGCTGACCTTGCAACATAGGGAACGCAATAGAAAGATCCGGCTGCGCAAAGCTAAGATCGCCAATGGCAGACACAAAGCTTGGCTGAAGAAGCGTAAGATCACGAGGCTGACCATTCACGGTAGCTGATGAATTCGCGGGATCAAACTCGATCACAGCCGGTAACTCACCTGCATCAATCAAGAGTTGATACTTCGCTTTGTCTTCTGCCATCAAGTGCAGTTCAAGCTGAACAGGGCAATGTGACTGATACTGCAATTCAAAACATTGCTTCCCTTGTTCATTGTGTTGGTAGCTAACTAGCAGCGCATTAGATTCACCGAAACAAAGCTCGGCATCAAATGCCTGCCATGCAGACGGTAAGCAAGGAGCTAACACAACCTTATCGGATAACAATTCAGGCTTGAAGCCGATATAGTCTTGGTAACCATTGCGAGTAAACTCTGACACTGACCATGCCTGGGCATAGGTTCCCGTAGTGGTAACCCCGCCTTGCTCATTCAAAAACGCATCAAGGTTTTCACTCATCGCTCCACGATGGCCTAAATACAAAATCTGATCAGACAGGTTCTTGGTTAGCTGATAAGCAAAATCAGCGTAGCCGTATTCAATCAAGCTTGAAACCGCAAAACCCGCATTCCAGCCCCAAATGGTACCGTTATGGTAAGCGGCGTCTTTGTGGTATTCATCACGGTTGGCATGGTACGGGTGGAAGATAGGATCATACTGCGACAATGACGTAATCCCCCATGGGAATAGCAACTCGCTGACCGCATTTTTCACCACTTTGGCACCAATGTTTTTTTCCAGCAAGCCATTATCAAACGGTACCGTTACCGCCATCAACTGGTTAGATCGTACCTGTAAGTCACGCTGATCATCACTATAAAGACGATCCGCTAACTTTTGCTGCTCATGATCCCAGAACAGTTTTTGGAAACTCTCCCTTACCTGCTCGGCCATCTGCTGATAATGTTCAACTCCCTTCCCATCATGGGTTAGCTTCGCCAGTTCAACTGCCACCAATAAGCTTGTGTACCACAGCGCCTGAATATCATTGGCACGGGTCCCACGGGCAGACCAAGGCAATTTACCTTCTAGTTTGGCATCCATCCAGGTATCGGGATCACGGTGTGTCATGAGCCCATGCTCATCTAGGTAGTGCTTCTCGATACCCGAAATATAGGTTTGAACCACAGGGTAGACAGCCGCAGCATAATCTTTATCACCGCTATAGCGCAGGTAATCCCAAATCTCACGTACCATCCACGGTGTACCATCTGTGGTGTTATAAATAATATTGGTTAAACTGGTAACCCGGTTAGGAATACGGCCAAAATTAACGCTACTTTCATCACTCAATTGCATTGAGGCAAAATTATCAATGATGGTCTTGGCATCTTCAAAGTCCCCATTGACCAATGTGATCCCCGGTACGGCAATAAAAGAGTCTCGCCCCCAACAGTCTTTAAACCAAGGCAAGCCAGCCCATATTCCTTTACCAAATTCCGTTGAAACAAAAACTTTCCCCGACGCTTTCGCCCACATCAAGGCCCGGTTATATTCCATATCCGATGTCCAGACATAGGAATGGGTTAGCATGTCATAGACCTGCTGCAAGTGAATACTCACTCCATCCTGCTCAACCAATGAACGGCCATGAGCAATCGCTTCAGCTTCCGTTTCTGCGAAAGACAGATACACAGTCATCTCGCTTTGTGGCTCGGTAGACGTCAACAGAGGCTTAACATGGTGGCCACTCAAATGAACCTTGTCTTTCAGATCCGGCGTTTCACCGAAGGTAGTTTCGGTAAATGCGAACGGCTGACTAGCACATAGGGCAATAAACGATGGCGTACCCGGCTGGCGTAATTCATTCTCGAGCGCGTACACTACCCCACCCTCGAATGCCTTCACTGACGAACTATCCATTGCAAGGTTTAGCTGAGGTGCAATAGCCAACGTTACGGGGTTATCCGCACGTACCGTTATTGCTGCACTGCGCTGGCGGCTTGCCTGCCCTGAAAACAACATTAATGTTTCTTCAATATTGTTACCAGAGCCATTGCTAAAGCAATGGGTAACACCGTACGGATAAATACGCGCTTCTAACGCCGATGTTTTATCATTGAGCACACCATCGGCAAATGATGCCATCGCTCCGAGATACCAACCTTGCTTATGACGGTACTTACCGGCAGCCACATAACCATGAGTAACACCATCGAAATAGCCATCAATGTTGTCGCCAAACACAAAGGGGGCGCTTTGTTCAACCCTGATCGCCAGCTCATCAAACAGCGGTTCTGGATCCAGTACTTTATTTCCCTTACCAGTCACTTGTTTCTGTCCCGCCGTCACTGAAAACGTGGCGCTGAACAGATCACGGGTTGGCTCGCAATCCAGGTTTTCACCTCCGGTTTCAATCACCATTTTCACACTGTCATCTGCAACGTTGACTGAAATCGTGTACAAGCCAGTTTCAGGCGCCATAAAGGTGAGATCGTTGCCGATCCCTTTGGCAGGGATCAGTTGCTGATGCTGTTCCAGCTCGCAAGCAACCGCCTTATATTTATCGGCAGCAAAACTAAGTGCTTCACTCCCTTGCTGGTCGGAAATTTTGAAATTATGAAGATCAGCGGAAAAGCAAACGACAGCCTGATAACAGCCTTCGCCAATATACGTCATTGGCGTGTCGTCACCCCAGCCATTAAAAGTCCCTTTGACATATAACGGCTCGTGAAAAGGTGCTTGGTCAATTGTGCTCACGTGTAATCCTTGGGTAGTCGTTCATTACAAAAATGCGCAGACTCCCCAAAAAAGAGCTGCGCATAATATTGATGCTATTGTTTATCCAGATATGTCTAGATATCACATTAGAGTTAGCGGATCTGCGAAGCCGCGGTGTCTAGTGCTTCTTGAACCGTTTGGCGGCCTAGGAGGGCGTTCTCGATAGCGGCACCTTCAGCAAACCAGTAAGCCGTCATCTCAGGGATATTCGGCATGATTTCACCGTTTTCCGCATTGGTCATGGTCGCAGCAATACGGCTGTCTTTAGACAATTTTTGCTGGAAAGATTTCAACGTTACAGCACCCAGCGGCTTGTCATCGTTAACCTTAGCCAGGCCTTCATCTGTGATCAGGTAATTTTCTAGGAACTCAACCGCTAGGTCAGTATTAGGACTTGCAGCATTGATACCCGCACTGAGTACACCAACGAATGGGTTTGATTTGCCACCATTCAACGTAGGGAATACCGCAACGCCATAGTTGATTTTTGACTTCTCAAGGTTAGCCCATGACCATGGACCATTGATAGTCATCGCCACATTGCCTTTGTTAAACTCAGACTCAGAAACAGCGTAATCCATGTCAGCGGATACAACCCCTTTCTTCGATAGGTCAACCAAGAAGTTCAGGCCAGCAACACCCGCTTCATTGTTAAGACCAATTTGCTTACCATCAAAGCCCGTTTCTGTTTTCTTGAACGCATAGCCACCATTGGCTGAAATCATCGGCCAAGTGAAGTACGCATTCTTCACGTCCCACATAATGGCTTTCTTGCCTTTGGCCGCCATTTGTTTTTCGATATCGTACAGCTCTTCCCATGTTGTTGGTGGCTCAGGTAGCAAATCTTTGTTGTAGATGAGTGACGGGGATTCTAGTGCGACAGGGTAACCCACCAACTTACCGTCATAGGTAACAGCATCCCAACTGAAATCAACCAGTTTGTTTTTGAATTCAGCAGAAGGCTTAATTTCAGTCAGAAGACCAGATTTTGCATAGCCCCCGAAACGGTCATGAGCCCAGAAGATAATGTCAGGGCCGCCGCCTGTAGGCGCGACTTGCTGGAACTTAGCTTCTAGTGAATCAGGATACTGGACGTTAACTTTTACCCCGGTATCTTCTTCAAATTGGCGGCCGACTTCAGCCAAGCCTTCGTAGCCTTTGTCGCCATTAATCCAAATAAGAATTTCACCTTCCTGCATTGCAGAGGCAGCCATAGGAAAAGCAAGAGCAGCAGTCAGAGAGCACAGAGCGAAGGATTTCATCACACGTTTCATAGATATTTCCAAATTATTTTTATTCGACCCGAGCATTTTCCTCCTCCCACTCAAGATGAGCATCATCCCCCCGCCTACGCCCCCCTAACCTTGAATCAACTCTGTGAAACTGAACACATTTTGTAGAAAGCAATATTCAGAGAGTCATGCCACTTTACTCTCAAATATTGTCTGACTCCCCCCCTCAAAAAATTCACAGTGAAGGGCACTGATGGCTTGCTGGTACTCGTTGTCACTCACCACAAACTGTACATTTACATTACGCATTGAAGAATGAATGGCGATAGGCGTTACCCCATTATTCATCAGCGAAATCGCCCCCTGAGCCAACGCCTTATTGGTATCTATTCGTGAACCAATAGCAGATATTAAAGCGACCATACGGCCGGTAATTAGTGCTTTTGGATAACGCTTTTCTGCCTGGTAGAGTACATTGTTCAAGCTCTCTGAGCTTCCTCCAAGGTAGTAAGTCATAGAGTTGGCATTCATTTCTTTACCAATCAGGCTCACATGTGCATCTGATATAAGCTCCATTAATTCATAGCTTACATTGTCAACCTTACCCACCATCGCTTGGTCAAATACGTGCAGCGCAAACACCTTTTGCTTTCCAGCAATAATCTCAATTTTGTCTGTTTCAGGCCGGTAGACAGATGAGATCAAAGTCCCTTTATGTTCAGGTTCAAAGGTGTTTTTAATTTGTAATTCAATGCCACTTTCACGCAAGCCAGCCGCAGCATTAGGGTGTATAGCTTCCATCCCTAAGTTTGCCAACTGATCAGCCACATCATAGTTAGTCCTGCCAATTGGCAGAACTTTTTCAGGACCGACAAGACGAGGATCCGCCGAGCTCAAGTGATACTCTTTATGGATAACGGCCAAGTCGGCTTGTGTAATTGCTGCAACTCGACTGAAAGTCATTTCGCTATAACCCCTATCATAGGTTTGCATAAGGCCTTCTTTGCAATACGCATAGCCAGTCACAATAGGTAGCTCTTGCGATACATCGATATCCGCGAAAGCCTCACAAATGGCTTCATCTAAGGTCTTCGACTGTTGCTCAGCCCAACCAGATAAGTCAACAAATTTAGCGTTAATACCCATGGTTTTGAGTTTCAATGCAGTATTGTACGCACTGTGTGCTTCCCCTATAGAGGATAAAAACTCCCTTATTTGGGGTAAGTAGTGACGCAATGAAAACTGCCCATACTGGCAAGTTTCCAGAATGGAAGAAATACAGCTCCTAGCCTCACTAATCCGTAAGCGAATAAACTTATCCGCTCGAATACGGCTCACAGGGTCAGCAAACATATTGTCATTCGTTAACAGCATGCAGCTTTCAACATACGACAAAGCGTCTTCCCATTTATCATCACGTTTTGCGATAAGTTGATACACGCCTGGTTTTCTATTTTTTTTACATTCTAAGAGTGCATCGGTCATCCCACCGTATGCGGAAACAACAAATACTCGGTTATAAGGATCTTTTGGAAGCAGGATAATATTATCAAGAACTGCATCGAATGCAGTCATAGAGGTACCGCCGATTTTTTCTACGGTAAAAGTCATGAAGCGCCTTAGTCGTTAGTCATTTACAAGGTAGGATAATTAAAAGGTGAAGCGAACGAACGCCTCACCGTTTATACCTAAGTGACTTCAAGTTGATGTGATCCCGAAGGGCGAGTTTACTTGGGTAAATTAATCAACAAGGGGATAGACACCATTTTCATCATGTACCTCTGCCCCCGTAATAGGTGGGTTAAAGACACAAGCCATAACCATTTCTTTATTTTTATAGGCTCTTAGAAAATGTTCATCGTGTTTATCTAAGATATACAAAGTGCCTGGTTTTATCGGGTAGGTTTCACCGCCTACCACCTCAATTTCTCCCTCACCACGCATGCAGAAAACAGATTCTAAATGGTTTTGGTAATGTATATGGGTCTCAGTGCCTTGGTAGATTGTTGTTATATGGAAGGAAAATCCCATATTGTCGTCTTTCAGCAACATACGGACACTTTCCCAGTTATCCGCAACGACACGTCTCTCACTGTTGCGACACTCATCGAGTGTTCTAACGATCATAATTCTTCCCTGTTAAGATGCTTTTTTGTAAAATTTTTCCGCGACCGCCTCTACTGCAGCCTCGAATATGTTCAATCCTTGGGTCAACTCAGCGTCGCTAATTGTTAGCGGACAAAAGAACTTCACGACTTCATCGTTTGGGCCCGCCGTTTCGATGACCATACCATTACCAAAACATGCTTTAGCGATATCACTGGCGATATCACCACTCTGGCATTCAATGCCAATCATCATGCCGCGTCCTTTGCTTTGTACGAACATATCTGGAAAACGTTGCTTACACCGGAGAAGGATGTCGTTCACCTGTTGCGAGCACTGCTGGATATGCGTTTCAAAATTCGCATTGGACCAATAAATTTCAAGGGCGTGGGCAGCAGTAATAAACGCATGGTTATTGCCACGAAATGTACCGTTGTGCTCACCCGGTTTCCAATGATCAAGTTGTGGTTTAAGTAGCACGACAGCCATCGGTAAACCATAACCGCTAATAGACTTTGATAGCGTGACAATATCTGGCTGGATACCTGAAGGCTCAAAACTAAAGAAAGTGCCGGTACGGCCACAGCCTGCCTGAATATCATCAACAATAAGCAAAATGTCGTTTGACTGACAAATTCGGCTTAATTTCTGCAGCCATTCGTCCGAAGCAACATTTAAGCCACCTTCACCTTGTACGGTTTCAAGTAGCACGGCAGCAGGCTTATCGATACCAGCGGAATTATCAGCCAACATGGTTTCGAATAGCTTAAGACCATCAACCCCGGCATAGCCTTCAAATGGTAGACGGGTGACATTGTGCAGTTCTGAGCCCGCACCTTGTCGGTGATGTTGGTTTCCCGTGGCCGCTAGTGCGCCTGCCGTGCAACCATGAAAGCCATTGGTAAAGGCGACAATACTGCTTCTCCCTTTCACCTTTTTGGCTAATTTCAAAGCAGCTTCAACCGCATTTGTTCCTGTTGGGCCTGTAAATTGCACTTTGTACTCTAACCCTCTTGGCTCGAGGATTATCCGGTTTAGGGCATCAAGGAAAAACGCCTTTGCTTCCGAGTGCATATCCAAACCATGTGCAATGCCATCCATTTCAATATACTCAAGCAGCGCTTTCTTAAGTAATGGATTGTTGTGACCGTAATTAAGAGATCCCGCACCAGCAAGAAAGTCTAAGTATCGCTCGCCTTGATCCGTTTCAAGCCAACACCCTTTTGCTTTGCGAAAAACAACGGGGAAACTATTGGAGTATGAGCGTACGTTAGATTCCTGCTTATTAAAAATATCCATGATTAGACCGTTTTTAATTCCTATTTATTAAGGGTTACTTAAGGGAAATGCGATAGAGATACTCTGTATCATGCTTACCATTAAAGTGAGATTGTTCATCAAGAAAAGTCGTCACTTCGCTAAGGTTGCCGTGAAGAGAATCCAATTTTTTGAACAGAGCCCAAGAGGCTTCATTTTCTTTGGTGATAGTGGTTTCAACCGCTGTTAGGTTTTCAAGCCCTTCTCTGTTCATAAGTGCTTCTAACATGCTAAATGCCAACCCTTTACCTCTGAAAGCAGAGGCGACAGCAACCTGCCAAACAAAAAGTACATTCGGTTCATCCGGTTTTTGATAGCCAGAAATAAAGCCCGCAATTTCACTGTTATGCTCAGCCAAAATACAGGTCCTACTGAAGTGTGCAGATTGCAGGAAGTTACAATAAGCGGAGTTCATATCTAATGGCGGACATTCTGCGATAAGGCGGTAAATGTCATCACCATCAGAGCGATTAGGTGCACGCAAACTCCATTTTTTGCTTGAGTCGTCTCCAACTTCTGGATACTGCACCCAAGGAGCTGATGTGATCATGTGTAGAAACAATCCTTCGAGTTCTAATTAATTTCCTTTTTATTATGGGCACTCTTCTTGACAGAAAATCAAACAATCATGGAATAAATAGCATTTTATGCGATCCAAATCACAATTATACCAACTATCAGTCAGAATAAATTAATTTGAGTTCTAACGTATTTCCTCTTCATACCGAGCGATAGCATAGATTGTCTTACACTAATGACTGCATTTGCCCCTCAGAGACACCGCCGGCTGGGCTTACTCCAAACTCACCGAAGTAGCAGCAATTTATGCCAACAACAAATCAAACTAACGCTAAGTATTTTAAAGCTCGTATACCTGCAATAGAAGAACAGAGGAAAACACCAAAAGATCAATTAGAGCACTAACCATTATACAAAATACGCAGCTCACACCACGCTACCTTCTGAAAGGTTATATTGAATGATGCAAATTAAAAAATTAATAATCACTTACAACGGATAACAACCAACAACACAAAATAAACAACAAGAAAAATAAAAGACTAAAATTACAAAGACTTGCATTAAGCCACCGCCAACCAAACAAGAAAACAATAATCATTCCCACCCACTATACAGTACGGTGTACATTGAAATGTGAGATAAAATTATTTAGAGTACAAAACGTTACGCAACAAAACATATTCAAAAGGACGATTGACATGGCTCCCATACTGGAAGTTAAGGGACTATATAAAGTGTTTGGAAACGATCCTGACCGCGCATTCTCACTTATCGAGAATGGCATAGATAAAGATCACATTTTCGAACAAACCGGGCTCACACTTGGCGTCAACGACGTTTCTCTAACCATCAATGAAGGAGAGATTTTCGTCATCATGGGCTTATCCGGCTCTGGAAAGTCGACGCTAGTACGGCTACTGAACCGATTAATAGAACCCACTAAAGGCAGCGTCTACCTGAAGGGAAAAGACATTGCCCATATCTCAGAAGAAGAACTTCGAGAAGTTCGCCGCAACAACATTTCAATGGTATTTCAAAATTTTGCACTGATGCCTCACATGACAGTGATTGAAAATACCGCTTTTGGCCTTGAGTTGGCCGGCGTCAATGTTAAAGACAGAAACGTCAGTGCACTGTCAGCACTGAGACGTGTCGGCCTCGACCCTTATGCAGAATCCTACCCTGATGAATTGTCTGGCGGCATGAAGCAACGTGTTGGTTTGGCTCGAGCACTGGCTTGCGACCCTGATATTTTGCTCATGGACGAAGCGTTTTCAGCACTGGACCCTCTTATTAGAACAGAGATGCAAGATGAGCTGATTCGTTTACAAAACGATGATAAGCGAACAATCGTGTTCATCTCCCATGATCTGGATGAAGCGATGCGGATCGGGGATCGGATTGCGATTATGCAAAACGGTGAAGTCGTTCAAGTCGGTACACCAGATGAAATTCTTCACCGTCCGGCCAATGACTATGTCGAAGCCTTTTTCCGCGGTGTAAACATAGCCAATGTACTGACAGCTAAAGATATCGCCCGTAAAAAACCCTCAGCGATGTTCAAAAAATCGGAAAACGATGGTCCAGGCTCCGCATTGCAGCTCTTAATGGATCATGACCGCGATTACGGTATCGTTATTGATAAAGCCAGCCGCTTTTCTGGCATCGTCTCACTTGACTCGCTGCAGCTTGCGCATAAGGAGAACCGTTCATTAGCCAGTGCCCAGCTAGAAGATACGATCACTTTACAACCTAATCAGCCAATTAACGCCATCTTAGGCCTTGTTGCGAGCGTGCCCTATGCCGTCCCGGTTGTTGACGAGCAAGGTCACTACTTAGGTGTCGTGACTAAATCACGTCTTCTACAAACACTGGATAAGGATTAGTCTCATGTCATCAGAACAAACGAATAACGATCCTTGGTCACAACCAACAAGCCAACAAAGTGATCCTTGGTCACAAGGAACAGATACCTCATCAGGCCCAGACTGGCTAAGCTCAGAAGTCGTTGAGGAGAAGCCTTTCGATTTGTTGCACCCCTTTCAAGATGCCGTTCTACCGCTTGATAGCTGGGTGGAATCTGGCCTCAATTGGTTAGTCGAACACGGACGCCCTGTATTTCAGGCCATTCGTGTACCTATCGATTTCATTCTCTCGTCTTTCGAAACGGCACTGGTTTCAACACCGGCCCCGTTCATGCTGCTTATCTTATTCTTATTAGCATGGCAGTTTTCAAATTTCCGGTTGGGTATATCAACCCTCGCATCGCTGGTGTTTATTGGTTTAATCGGCGCTTGGTCACAAGCTATGACAACGCTGGCCTTGGTCTTGACCTCAGTTTTCTTCTGCCTGCTGATCGGACTCCCTATGGGTATCTGGCTCGCGAGAAACAACACCGCCGCGAAATTTATTCGCCCCATTCTTGATGCGATGCAAACCACCCCGGCTTTTGTGTATTTGGTGCCAATCGTCATGTTGTTCGGGATAGGTAATGTCCCCGGCGTCGTTGTCACCATCATCTTTGCCCTACCGCCAGTGGTACGCTTAACCATTTTAGGGATTCAGCAAGTGCCTGAGGAGTTAATTGAAGCGGGTCATTCATTTGGCGCAAACAAAAAACAAATGCTATATCGCATTCAACTCCCTTTAGCACTTCCAACCATCATGGCTGGGGTTAACCAAACCCTGATGCTGTCGTTGTCCATGGTTGTCATCGCTTCGATGATCGCTGTCGGCGGCTTAGGCCAAATGGTACTTCGTGGCATTGGCCGGTTGGATATGGGGCTCGCCGCTGTGGGTGGCTTAGGTATTGTAATCCTAGCAATTTTGCTCGATCGCATTACCCAAGTCCTAGGCACTAATGCGGGTAATACCAAATTACGCTGGTACCACACCGGTCCGGTTTCATACCTGTTAAAACGTAAAAACAAAACGAAGCAGCCTGATATCAACCTGAGGAGAAAAACAAATGTATAATTCATGGAAGAAAGCGCTTGTAGTCGGGGCTATCGCCTCTGTCAGTTTTTCCGGTCATACACTGGCAAATGAACTACCGGGTAAGGGTGTGTCTGTTCAACCCGTACAGTCAACTGTTGCCGAAGAAACCTTTCAAACTTTGATCGTAAATCGCGCCCTCGAAGCACTTGGTTATGATGTCCAGCCAACAAAAGAAGTGGATTACAACGTCGGTTACACGTCTATCGCTAAAGGAGATGCCACTTTCCTCGCTGTTGGCTGGTTCCCTCTTCACGCTGATAAATACACTATGTCTGGCGGTGACGAAAAATTCTACCGCCAGGGGCAGTATGTCAGCGGTGCAGCGCAAGGCTACTTAATCGACAAGAAAACCGCTGAAAAATACGGTATTACCAATATTGGACAGTTGAAAGATCCAGAACTGGCCAAGCTGTTTGACGCCAATGGAGACGGGAAAGCCGATCTAACGGGTTGTAACCCTGGCTGGGGCTGTGAAATGGTGATCGAAGAGCAACTCAACGCCTACAGCCTACGTGACACTGTTACCCACAATCAGGGCAACTATGCAGCCATCATTGCAGATACCATTTCGCGCTACAAAAAAGGCGAGTCTATCCTGTACTACACTTGGACACCATACTGGGTTAGCGGTGTACTGGTACCGGGCAAAGACGTTGTGTGGTTAGAAGTACCATTCTCCGCCCTACCTGGCGAGCGCAAGAATATCGATACAACATTGGCCAACGGTAAGAATTATGGCTTTGAGATGAACTCGATGCGTATCGTTGCCAACAAAGAGTTTGCTGAAAAGAACCCAGCAGCCGCTAAACTGTTCGAAGTTATCAAACTCAACATCAATGATGTCAGTGCACAGAACATGATGATGAGCCAAGGCAAAAACAGTACTGCGGACATCGAATCACATGTAAACGGTTGGATTAAAGCCAATCAAAAACAATTTGACGCTTGGGTTGCCGAAGCTAAAAAGGCCTCGATTTAAAGCCTATTTTACACAGAGTCTACTTAATCTAGATAACCGTTTTGGCTAACAATAAAAAACCCCTCACTCTTGCAATCAAAGTGAGGGTTTTCTTTGCGCTGTCACTTCTTACCTTAGCAACCTTTCGATAGTTACTAAGTCTTCACCTTTCGTAACCGATTTAACGGCTACTGCATTTGAGTTAAGTGAGAAAACTATTTATCAACCAACTTTAGTTTGTTTGATAAAGGCTCGATAGCCCAGCCCTGTAGCACAACAGAAATCAACACGATAAAGAACACCATGTGGACCATTTCTTGCGAGCCCGCCACACCCGCAGAGGCAGGGATCAGGGCAAATACGATAGGCGTTGCGCCTTTCAAACCGATTGCTGAAATAAATAACTTCTTCTTAAACGATACCTTTCTGAAAGGCAGGTAGCTTAAGAACACGGCGAGCGGTCTGGCAATAAATATCAGGGCGACAGCCGGTAAGAGGGCTGAGAAAACATCACTGAACAGCTCTTTCGGGAAAAACTGCAAGCCAAGGATAATAAACATCAATGCCTGAGCAAGCCATGATAGGCTGTTAAAGAAGTGCTTACTCACCTCTCGGCCACGTTTAAGTTCATTCCCGATCACCACGCCAGCGACGTAAGACGATACCAAGATATTACCACCAAGCAAATCGCTGCCATATGCTGCAATAAAGAAGCACGCCAAAATGAAGACAGGGATCAAGCCGTACTCTTCAAGCTTGATTTTGTTTAGCAACCAAACGCAGCACCAACCGATAAGGTAACCCGCTCCTAGGCCGACAAGGATCTGCTGAATAAGCTCAATGCCAATACTGATCCCGCTGATCTGCTGGTTCGTATTAACCAACATCTCTGTCAATATAGCCACCAGCAATAATGCCACCGGGTCATTGGTGGCCGATTCAAACTCCAAAATAGTGTCGGTTGACTCTTTGAGTTTAAGTTTCTTTGATTCAAGGATAGAGAACACAGCCGCCGCATCGGTTGAAGAAACGACAGCAGCAAACAACAGACAGGTTAAAATGTTGAAGTCAGTGATGTAGTAGAGCAGTCCACCGAAAATGACAGTGGTAAACAACACACCAACAGTCGAAAGCACCCCTCCCTCTTTATAAGCCACCTTGATACTGGCTTTGGAAGTATTCAAGCCCCCAACAAAAACAATCACATTCAAGGCCAACGAGCCGATGAATGAGGTTAACGCCAAATCGTCATAAACAAAATTAAATTCACCATTACCGAACAATAGGCCGACACCGATAAAAATCAGTAGTGAAGGCAGGCCCAAGGTTTTTGATGGCTGATGAAGCAGGATCCCGATGGCAATCAGAGCCGACATCCCTAACATAATTAATTCTGTACTCAATAGACTTCTCCCAACAACACGGATGAATAACAATCTGGTAACTCAAATTGTACCATGCGCACTATTGCTTTGAGGCTAATGTTTGCTGACGAATTGAAATTATTAGCAAAATTGATGTAACTAAACGTTAAGTATTTTTGTGATCTGGCTTAAATTTTCTAGTTCAGCCCTAAAGTCACCACAAACAACAAAGGCCACACTTCTGTGGCCTCTCTATATGGGTGGAAAAACGAGCAGCTAATTAGTTATTAGCTCCAAGTGACAGCACAAAGCAATCCAGCGCACCCACCTCCAGCGTGATTGTGCCAAGCCCATTTTCAACGATCAGTGTTGCGTTAGACTTCTCGTAAAGTCGTTCAACCAGCGGATACTCACCGTCAACAAGCTGCCATTGTTCAATCAATACCGCCGGCAGTGACAACGTCACCCTACCTTTTGCACTATCTGCAAAATTCGCCAGCATGATTAACTGCTCGCTGGTATCAAAACGACTAAACGCAAACAGCTGATCGTCATACCCTACCCCATGTTGGCGGTTGTAAGTGTGCAGATCTAAATATTCCCCCATCAGCGCTGAGCTGTTCAGAGAGAAATTCATCAAGCGCTGATAAAAATCTCGTAGCCCACGCTCTTCTTCTGTTAGCTGACCGCCATCGAACTCACCATGGTTCATCCAGCGTTGATGGTTCGGTACACCGAAATAGTCAAATATCGTAGTACGTGAGGCCAGGCCAAAGCCCGCATCTTCGGCCCCGGCTTCACCGACTTCCTGGCCGAAGTAAAGCATGGTTGGCGAAGTGCTTAGCAATGTCGAGACCAGCATGGCAGGTTTACCCTTATTGGCATCTCCTGCAAACTCCGGGCTGGCAATACGCTGCTCATCGTGATTGTCCAAGAAGTGAAGCATATGGTGTTCAATATCCATCAACTGCTCTTGCACATCCACAATTACATCAGTAGACCCCTTGCCCTGCATCACTAGCTTCAAGGTATCGTACAGGTCGACCTTATCGTACAGGTAATCCATTTTCCCTAGGCGGATGTAGTCACGGTACAAGCCAGGCTGATACACCTCAGCCATCAGGAAGGCTTCAGGGTTTGTTTGCTTGATCGATGAGTTCATATAACTCCAGAACTCAACCGGTACCATTTCCGCCATATCATAGCGGAAACCATCAACACCCATAGCAAGCCAATACAGCGCTATATCACGAAACTTCACCCACGAATCAGGGACGTCTTTATCTTGCCAAAAGGCAAAATGCACTGCGTGATCTTCTTTATCGAAACCAACTGGCAGTTCGTCAAAATCTTTGCTGCCATCAGGACGGATACCGTAGTTCACCTTGACGGTCTCATACCAATCATCAAACTCCGGCTGAGCCAAACGTGAGCCGTTGCCGGTCCATTTGGCGGGCGTTTCTTCAAATGGTGTGGCCAACGTAGGGTGGTGTTCTCCGCCCAACGGCTTATAACCTCCCTTAGATTCAGGGACGGTAAACCTCTCGCCTGGAATGTAATAAAAGTTATTGTCTTTATGGTAGGCCACGCTGGTGTCATCAGAAGCACCAAAGTCTTCTACGCCCTCAGGGTTAGTCAGGCCCTGATAGCGCCTTGCAACATGGTTAGGGACGATATCAATGATCACCTTCAAACCCTGCTTATGTGAGCGCTCAACTAACGCCTTAAACTCTTCAAGGCGGTTTGCCGGGTCAACGGCGAGATCAGGATTCACATTGTAGTAATCCTTAACCGCATAAGGCGATCCAGCGCGCCCTTTAACCACGCTTGGATGATCATTTTCTACTCCGTAATCAGAGTAATCTCGCACCAATGCATGATGAGGCACCCCGGTATACCAAATGTGGCTCACCCCCAGCGCTTTGATTTCACTCAATGCCTTATCGGTAAAATCAACAAACTTGCCAACACCGTTCTCTTCCAACGTGCCCCAAGGCTTATTAGTGGTATGAGTATTACCGAACAACCGGGTAAATACCTGATACACCACTTCTTTGTTTTGCTTCGTCGTGCGCTTTTTATCAGCGGATGAATGCGTAGAATCTGTCATGAAAATAACTCAATACAAGCAAATAGAATCGATATAGATAATAGATAAGAGAACGGGCAGACGATCGCCTGCCCGATATACCCAATTACCTGAAGGTGAGGATTCGAAAAACACCTCGTATTAATGGGTATTGTTTAAACCTGCACCCTTACTTTTTAATCAGCTCAAGGAAGGTCGTTTCCGCAGTACTTGAACCTGCACGTTTGGCTTCTTCCATCAAGGTCAGGGCTTTTTTCATATCATTGCTCTCTACTGCCGCTTTAATCTGGCTGTTATAGAAAGCTTCACTCTCCGGTAGCATCTTCGCCGATGACGAAGTCACTACACTTGCCGCCGTGGCTGTGGTTACTGCAGCTGGAGCAGAAGTCGTTGCCGATGCCTTAGGCTCTTCAATTGCACGATATGAACGAAGAGCTGTCGGCTTCATATCAAGCTCAAGTGAACCAAATTTTTGGTGTTGGATAATTGGGTCGGTCACCATCGGACGCGCCAAACCTAGCTCTTCAGCACGGATACGCTCCGGATGCGGGATCTGGATTTCACCTTCGCGGTATTCCAGCGGCGAGTAGACCACCATATATGGCGTTTCTGTTTGGCTTAACTCGAAGCGTTTTTCATAACGAGATAAACGGAACATATCAGACGGCGCAATATCAAATTCATCCAGCTCTATTGAGTCAACCACTTCGAAAGTTGGGCTAAGCAGTAGCACTTTTGGTGCAAACACACCTGTTGAGCGCATCCAGCTTTTCAGGTCTACGCGCATACGTTCAACATTTTCAGGTAAAACGAAGCCTGCAAAGTAACTTTTACCCTCAGCAAAGTCACCGATTTGTGAATACTGATCAACAGCAAAATCAATACTGTCACCATTCATCGGAATCCACGAAAACTGGCTGAATGTCTCGCAACAAGCTGACTGCGTAACTGTCACGTCCTTGATAATTTCTGTTGAAGGGGAAGTTGCACAGCCAACCAGTGAAGCCGTCAGCAGTGCCGCTAATGTTAATTTCATTATTTTCATTTTATCTCCCATACCCTTTTTATGAACGGGGTATATACCTATTGCTTTTCACTAATCTACTAAAAAAAGCCAATAGGTATATAGCCAATGTAATTTGAAAAGGCAGCCCGAGGGCTGCCTTGATAAAAATGTGATTTAGAACCAGATTTCAGCGTGAACACCGAATACAAATTGGTTTTTCTCACCTTCTTCGGTAATGCCGATAGCACCAGCAGCTTTCTCGTCGTCAGTACCAACCCAAGTTACGTATGGTTTGATTTGTGGACGACCAAAGTAGTCAGCATTCACAGTAAATACTGTTGCTGCTTCAAGGGTGTAGAAGTCTGTAGAATCGCTTGAGCGACCCCAGTTATCATCGCCATCAAGTTTTTCGTTTGCGTATGAGCCAGTGAACTCTAGACGGAAGTTATCGTTCACTTTGTAAGTAGGACGAGCAGCGACAATGTAACGCGTTACTTTATCCTGCGCATTTGAGTCAGCCCAACCCATATTTTCTGGCGCCCAGTAGGTAAATTCAGTCCCTAGCTGCCAGTTATTGTTGATGTTTAGAACACCGTAAGACGTGACGAATAGAGACTTAGAGTCTTCCTTCCAATCGCCGCTCCAGCCACCGAAGTTCACACCGCGGTTAGCGCCGATACCTTCACCGTAAGCAATTGCCGTCTGTGTCCAACCATCTAGACCGTAGTAATCACGGTTATAGGTTACCGACACACCGAAGCCATCATCTGCAGAATTAGCTTCAAGTGCTTCGTCAGCGCGTGTCATGAACTTAGCGTCAAAGTCGAAGCTGCCGCCTAGTGCCTGAACACCGTAGTAGTAAAGGTCTAGCGATGAAACAGTTGTACGTTCACCATCTGCAGGACGATCTTCATGACCCGCTTCTGGGTCAGCAGATACCAATGCGATACCTGTTTTGTGGCCTGAGCTCAAGTTAGTTTCAAAACCTGCACCCATACCAGAAGACTGTTTCCAGAATTCACCAGATAGGATACCTGCAGCACGGTTCAGGAAGCGGCGGCCGGCCCAGATCTCGGTGCCATCACCTAGGTAAGGCAGGTTACCCAGAGCAACATAGGCTTCTTTTACTTCAAGCTGAGCAACAGTGTTTGTTTTCTCGGCACCAGAAGATGTGTAGTAAAAAGAGTCGCCGTTACCGTATTCAGTACGAGTGACAAAATCACTGTAAACACCGTTTGCGAACTCTGTATGTTTTTTTAGAACAAATTCAATCTGGTTAGCACTTTTGCCAGATGTACCAGCGGTGCGGTAATCAGGCTTGCCCAGTTCTGAATCAAATGACTGTAGGTCTTCGTTAAAACGGAAGTTCATTGAACCGTAACCATGTACTTCCCAACCATCAGTGATGATATCAGTGGCAGATTCAGCGGCTACATTGTGTGAAGCTAGCGCGGTAAGTAATGCCGCTGCTACAGGTACTAACTTGTGTTTCATAGGAGTGTCCCTTACTTATATTTTTTATCGTGATTGCTATCTAGCAATCTTTTCGGGACTCATATTCAGCCTTGATACAGTTTTCTACATCCTCCCGAAAAGGGAGGAGGAGGGAGGATGAGAGGGGCGTAGGAAATAGGGAGGAGAGGTGTTCCGTGATAAGCCTCACGAAGGTTAGGCGTAAAACTGAAAGAAAATTACAGATCAAGCCATAAAAACACGAAGCCAGTCACTTTTATTAACTGTTATTGAAATTATTGGTAACTCAAATTTATTTAATTTTTTTATAAAAAAAAACTTTCCTTGACTGAAAAAATTTTCCCGCTTAAATAGCACTATAGATATGTAAAATTAGCAAAGAGATGTACAGGATGTTCGCTAAATTAGCTCAACCATTTCCACTAGGGGCTACATTATGTGATCAGGGTTGTAATTTTTCTATTCATTGCCCGGACAACAAAGAGATCCAACTGGTTTTATTTGATTACAACAACAAAAAAACCATTATTGAACTAGAAAATCAACACTTAGATATACATTATGTTTTTGTCGAAGGAATAAAAAAGGGGCAGGTATACGGTTACCAAATAAAAGATAAAAATGAATCTCGCCTAATACTAGACCCTTATGCCCAAGCGCTGAATAAAGTCCCCTATTATATCGAACCATTTACTGCCGATAGAAGTTGGCACTTTACCAAATCGGTTGTTGTCGATCACAGCTTTGATTGGGATGGCACGACTCTGCCTCAAGTGCCATTTGAAGAAACCATCCTTTTTGAAACACACGTAAAAGGCTTTACCAAACAACACCCTCAAATTGAGGAAAAGTATCAAGGTACCTACCTCGGCTTGTGCCAGCCGGAGATGATCAACTTCTTTAAAGAGCAAGGTGTCACGAGTCTTCAATTGCTCCCTGTGACTTCCTGCATGTCAGAACCGCACCTGCTCAAGATGGACAAGCTCAACTACTGGGGATACAACAGCTTATGCTTTATGGCTCCAGAGCCTCGTTATGCGACGACCGATCCGGTTACCGAGATGAAGACCATGGTCAGGGAGCTCCACCGCCATGGCATTGAAGTGATCATGGATATCGTGTTCAACCATACCGCCGAAGGAGGGGAAGGCGGCCCCAAGTTCCACTTCAAATGTCTAGATAAGAACTATTACTTACAGGACTCACACAAGAACTACAAAAACCATACCGGTTGTGGCAACACCTTTGATCTGACTTATCAACCAAGCTTGGCTATCGTACTTGATACCCTGCGCCACTGGGTCACCCATTATCAAATTGATGGATTCCGTTTTGATTTGGCCGCGACACTAGGCCGTCATGGTGATCGCTTTAATACCCAAAGCGCTTTCTTTAAGGCCATCGCACAAGATCCTGTCCTGCAACAGGTTAAGTTAATTGCTGAACCGTGGGATATCGGCCCTGATGGCTACCAGTTGGGCTATTTCCCGCGAGGTTGGAACGAGTGTAACGATAAATTCCGAGACACGGTAAAGAGCTATTGGTTATGCCGTGAAAAAAATGTCAAAGAATTTGCGACCCGGATCATGGGTTCACGAGATTTGTTCAGTGCCGGGAAATGGCCCGACAAGCTGCCGGTCAACTTTGTTTCCTACCACGATGGTTTTACCCTGCAGGATCTGGTGTCATACAACCGTAAGCATAACCACGCCAACGGTGAGAACAACCGCGACGGCCATGGAGACAACCGCTCGAACAACCAAGGCGCTGAAGGGGAAACCACAAACTACGCGGTACTCAGTCGCAGGGAACGCCAAAAGCGTAACCTGATGACGACCCTGCTATTTAGCTTTGGTATTCCCCATATTTTGGCTGTTGACGCCCTGTCCCACACCCAGGGAGGAAATAACAACGCCTATTGCCAGGACAACGAGATCAGCTGGGCAGATTGGACACTGTGCAAGGATAAAACTGAATTCAGCCAGTGGCTGGCTACCATGCTAGAGCGCCGCAAAACCTACATGTCACCGTTTATTCGCGCTTTCAGCGGGCATAACAGGGGCCAACACCGGATACATTGGAACCGCTCGGATGGCCAGCCAATGAATGCTGAAGACTGGCAAGGACTCGAAGCTTTTTCATTATACCTAGGCTTGTTTGATTGCGGCAAAGAGCTGTTATTCCTAATCAATAGCTCCACGATACCCACCCGCTACCGTTTACCGGAAGGCAGTAAATGGCAAGTGATCTGCGATACGTCTGAGGCAACACTTGGCTCCCGTCAAGCACAAACAACATATATGCAAGGCGCTCAATCGCTAACTATTTTGTACCGCGACTAAACCTTCTCGTACCACAAAACACTCCAGCCCGGCCTAAAGGTTTAGGTCGGGCTGCGTTTATAACGCCTTTAAGCGGATAAGTTCGTTTTGGCTTGCTCAACTAACTTTTCAGGTATGTTCAGCTTCATTAGGTATGCTTTCACTTTTTCGTCCCCATCAGAAAAACAGCCCTCGCCAATGGCGGCTTGTAATGCTTGCTCCAACAGCCTAAAGCTTCGGAATTCTCCAATTCCAAGCTGGTTAGTCTGTAAGTAATTTTCTGCGATTTCCTGTTTCGAGGCCCCCATCAACAGCTGAAGAAAAGCACACGTGACACCCGTTCTGTCTGAGCCTAACCGACAATGGACTAAATATGGCCCTGCATGGTTGGCAACGACAGCAATCAAACGCCGGATACCATCTTCAAAACCTAGCTCATCATGATTTAGTGGCTCATTCCTGTCTGACATGAAATACACGGTCTCGTATGCCACTGGTACACTGTGTACACTCCCCCTTTGCCAGCAGGCGTGATAGTAACTTTCGGGCGCAGTTATCATAGACTCGGCAAGTGCCTCTTCACTGTCTGATAAATTAATGACACTGTGGATCTGATGATACTCCGCTAGCGCCATAACAGCCTCTTGCCTGATCGGCTCAATCATCTTTAGCTCTGAATGATCCCCTCTGGAGGGCGTAACGGGATGGTAAGAACGGAAAAGCCAATCTGATTTTAACTCACCACCGGTGACACCACGAAAGTTAGCGAGTTGATAGTCTGAAGAAAAATGTCCTTTTTGGTTTTTTATAATGAAAGATTGCTTAGACGCCTCTGATATCTCTTCTAACTGGCTCTTAGAAGGGGCTTCTAGAAACAATAGGTTGTTAAAGCCTCCATTGCTTTGGTTATTAAAATAGTAACCCTCTTTAAGGTGACCTATTTCAACAGAAGTCTGCGTTTCTTCATTCCAAATAACGTATTCAATATAGCCGGAGTTACCAATTTTATTCACTTCATTAACGCTTTTTGTCAACCGGCAACCGTCTTCCATTTTTTTAAATCGAAAACCTTCATCGAGCTTCCAATTAGTAAACGTCCCTTTTAAGTATAATTTTTCACATGCGATGGGAAGAGTAAATATAACCTGATTACCGTCAATTTTATAATGCATAATTTTCAGCCCGCAATGAATAAATAAACAATAAATAAACGAAAGCAAAAAGGGCTCTATTTCAGCAATGAAATAGAGCCAAGCCTAACAACAATAATGACAATTAACTGCAGTTACGGATATTAACGGTTTTCCGGCAGCAACACGGCAAATGACTCATAAGGTTTCAGTGTCATCGTCGCTGGCAGTGTTTGATGAGGCTCATAGTTCGCAATCACACACTCCACCTGCTGGGCCTGTATATGCTCTGGCAATACCAAGGTGATCTCTTCTGCCGTAAAGTTATTGAGTACAAACAAACGCTGGTTTGCATCAGAGCGGACATAGCCAAAGACTTTATCGTGCTCTTCAAATACTGGCTCAAATTCACCGTATACGATAACAGGCAAGGATTTACGCAGCTCAATCAGCTTCTGGTAGTGGTAGAACACTGAACTCTGATCGTCTAGCGCAGCGTTTACATTCACTTCAGGGAAGTTCGGGTTGGCCTTGATCCATGGCTCGACCGATGAGAAACCACCGTTATCACTGTCGTTCCATTGCATTGGGGTACGCCCGTTATCACGGCTGTTTTCATGTACCGCTGCCAACATCGTCTCTGGTGCGACGCCATTCTCCGTTCGCTCTTTGTAGAAATTCAACGTCTCGATATCGCGGTATTCATCAATGCTGTCGAACGCGACATTGGTCATGCCGATCTCTTCACCTTGATAGATGTAAGGCGTACCTTTCATCATATGTAACGTCGTTGCGAGCATTTTCGCCGACTCGACACGGTACTGCCCATCACAGCCATATTTCGACACAACGCGAGGAAGATCGTGGTTGTTCCAGAACAATGAATTCCAGCCGCCGTCGGCTAATTCAACCTGCCACTTGGTTAACACTTTCTTGAAGGTTGGCAGATCTAGCGGAATCGGCTGCCACTTATCACCGTGCTTCCAGGTCAAGCTAATATGCTCAAACTGGAAGACCATAGAAAACTCTTCACGAGCAGGATCGCTATACAGCTTGGCAATCTCAGGCGTGGCATCCCACGTTTCACCCACTGTCAGCAAATCCTTATCACCGAAGGTCGCTCGGTTCATCTGCTGGATCAACGGGTGAAGGCGTGGGCCATTTCCGGTGATTTTCTTATCAATTTCCTTACCAATAAGATCAATAACGTCGAGGCGGAAACCACCGATCCCCTTATCGATCCACCAATTCATCATCTTATGCACTTCCTCTTGAACCTTCGGGTTTTCCCAGTTCAAGTCAGGCTGGCGCTTAGAGAAAATGTGCAGGAAGTATTCGCCGGTTTGCTCATCGAACTCCCAGCCGCTTCCACCAAATACAGAGCCCATCTCATCCGGTACCCCACCGTCTTCTGCCGGTTGGCGCCAAACATAATAATCGCGATAAGGGTTATCTTTTGATTTACGCGCTTCGATAAACCAAGGGTGTTCATCGGAAGTATGGTTAACCACCAAATCCATAATGATGCGAATATCACGTTTTTTCGCTTCAGCCAACAACTCATCCATATCAGCCATGGTGCCAAACTCGGGGGCGATATCTTGGTAATCGGAAATATCATAACCATTGTCATCCATCGGTGATTTATACACCGGCGACAACCAAAGGACGTTGACACCCAAGGTCTTCAGGTAATCCAACTTGCTGATAATACCCTGAAGATCACCCATACCGTCATTGTTGCTATCGCAAAAACTGCGTGGGTAAATCTGATATACAACGGCATCGTGCCACCATTTAGGCGTAATATTCATGGCAAACCCTCTATAAGAAGTCTTGGTATCGTAATTAGCAATATCTTATGACGCCGCCCTCATTATGGAAAATACATCGCCCCACCAGTGATATAGCTTTTTCCTATATCATAAAGATAATTAACGACTGAGATCACAAGTTCGGACCCTTTCGCTTTGTGATGGATTTCAAAAAATGTGAGACTGCTTGCAAAGATATTTCACTGGTTTTTAACGATGGACAAGCACTACCGCCAGTTTCTCGCCATTGCAGAACATGGCAATATCAGCTCTGCCGCTGAGCAGCTAAACCTGAGCCAGCCAACGCTCACCAACAATATGAAAAAATTAGAAAAAAGCTTGGATGTCACCTTATTCACCCGCCGCTCCAAAGGGGTAGAGCTGACCGAATACGGTAAGCTGTTCCAAGAGCAAGTGCAGGAGTTAAGCCGCCGTCACGATACCATGCTGGATAAACTCGCCGATCTCAAAGCAAGGAAAACAGAAAAGATAAAAATGGGTACCGGAGATGCCTGGTGGGAGATATTTGTAAAATCCGCATTACAAAGCTATTGCAGCCGGCACCCCGGTATTTCAATTCAGCTCGAGTTTGGCAATCACCTCAAGTTAATGGATATGCTGATCCACGGTCATATCGACTTGTTTATCGGCCATGAAATTCACGGATTATCCCGTCGCTGCAACGTACATTTCACCCCAATTTTGCAAGATCAAGAAGCCCTGTTTGTTCATCGCTCCCACCCGTTATTAATCAGCGGCCATGCCGATGATGGCAGTCACTTGTACCCACTGCTGCAAGTCACCCCAGATCAAGACAGTTACCAGCACTTAATTGAAAACCCACACCCCAAACAGCAGGAAAAAGAGCGCAAGAAACAGAGCGAGCGAATTAATTATGAAATCAACTCTCTCAGCGCCAGCCTAGACTTGTTAGCAAGTTCCAAAGCTATAATGCCTTATACCAAAAGCATGGCTGACTATTTCGAGCAATTTGATATCGTCCCACTCCCCTCGACCTCACCACCACAGACAGGCATTGTCGGCATTTATCACCTCAATGAAACGCTTGCAACGCATGTCACTGATATAAAAGATATTTTATTAGCCTCGCACTAAAATACCCGCTTCGATCGTATTAAACATAATGTGAACCGATTCACGGAGTGGGAACATTCCCATTTACCTGAATACACTTCCCTGCCATTATCCCTCGCCAACAAGTGGGAACATTCCCATAAAAATAAATCCAATACGTATTACCAAACCATTTCCATTGAAGGGATGAAAAATGATGAAGATGAACCTTACCGCGCTGGCAATTTCAGCGGCACTATTAGCACCGAGCGTATTTGCCGATGACAGCTTTGTATTCCATGGTTATGCACGCTCAGGGATAGGGATTAGCGGTGATAATGGGCAGAATGTCGAATTCAATAAGCAACAACTTGGCCGTTTGGGTAACGAAGCCGATACCTTTGCAGAATTTGGTCTAGGAAAAGAAATCTACAACGAAGACGGCGCCCGCTTTTTCTTCGACTCCATGCTTGCTGTCGGCAGTGACGGCTCTAACATTTTTGAATCACTCAAAGATGACGAAGAAAACGGCTTTATCGATTTCCGCCAATTGAATGTACAGGCAACTGGCATTTTGAACTTTGCCCCGGAAGCAACACTATGGGCAGGTAAGCGCTATTACCAACGCCATGATATTCACATTACTGATTTTTATTATTGGAATACATCTGGTGCCGGTGCGGGTATCGAAAACCTCAACTTGGGTGATGGCCGCTTCTCGTTTGCGGTGATCCGTAACGATGACAATATGATTGAGGATATCGGTAACCGCGGTGAAGGGCTAAACGTCAATGTTATCGACATGCGATATGCCGGGATCGACCTTTGGAGCAATGCCGATTTAGAGCTGGGCGTTAATTACGCAATTACCAATCCTTCTGATGATGCATCCCAAGAAGCCAAAGACAGTAAAGATGGCGTGATGGCCACAGCCCAGATCACCCAAAACCTAAACAATGGCTTTAACAAAACAGTACTTCAATACGGTACAGAAGGTTATGCCACCGAGCTTGCTACCTTTGGCGCAGGTACCACCTACCATGCCAACACAGAAAGTGGCGGCAGTGCTTACCGTTTGATCAACTGGGGTGTAGTCAACTTAACCGAGAATATTGAGTTAGGCCACCAGCTGCTATGGTCATCCACCATTGACGATATCGAAGCCAACCAGAATGACGACCTGACTTACTTTTCTGCCGTGGTTCGCCCTGTATATAGCTGGGACAAACACCACAAAACCATTTTTGAAGCAGGTTACTTCAACAACCAAGATACCAGTGGCAAGGATCTTTCCGGCCAAAAATTGACGATTGCTCAAGCTTGGAATGCAGGAGAGGATTTCTTTGCCCGTCCAGAAATTCGCCTATACGGTACCTACTTCTCGAATATCGACAGCATCGACGACAACAATGTTGTTTCAACAGTAGATTCCGAGTTCAACGTTGGGGTGCAATTCGAAGCTTGGTGGTAATCGCTTAACCAATAAGATAAAAATCGGGAAGTGAATATCACTTCCCGAGTAAAAGTGGCAACAGAATCGACTGTTGCCAAAAAGGACTGAACAGAACAATAAATATTAGAAAAAGACTCCTAGCTTAGAAGAAGTACTTAAAGCGTACACGCGCACCTTTGTCATCAAGTTCACTGAACATGGCACCATCGTTCAAACGCGTCCCTTCTTCATTCAGGCTAGTGTGGAACGCACCTAGATAAATAGAGAAGTCTTCCACATCCAATACGTTAGCAAACTCATAGGATGCATAGAACGTATCAATTTTCACTTTACCGTCGTAGAAATTAGAGTCTGCATCAAAGTCGTTCACACCATAGATATATCCAAGACCAAACCCTTTCCACAGCACGTTAAGGCCCAAAGAGGTATCTTTCTCATTCAGTGCATCCAGGTAGGCAAAGTTCGCATTCACCGATAGGTCATTGAGTGTGTAGTTGGCCGTTAGACCATAACCAATACGGTCGCTGACATCGTTACCTTCGCTGTCAATAACAGCATCTTTGACAAGGTTAGCTTCCATCGCACCGGCAATACTGAAATCCCCCATCTGATAAGCAATGACTGGGCGAAGAACAATCGCATCTTTGTTCGAGACAACCTCACGACCATGGTAAGTAACACCCTGGTCCTCAGTATTTGTACCAAATAAATCCGCACGCTCACCGATCACACTAGCTAGCTCAACATATAGGTTCTCGAAGTTCTGGCTATACATAAGCTGGCCAGCTGAAGTCGCACGGCCGCGGGCTTCCTTCATCTGATAAATATAACCTGCACCATCACGGTAAAGATCATTGGCTGTATCGCCCGAGTATTCAAGGAAAGTATCTTGGCCTACCGGGAACATGTCGTAAGCTTCAAAACGACCCATTCGTAGATCCCAGCCACCCTGCTCACCGAACGAGAAATATGCATCATCCAGGTTTACTTCACCGTTTGAATCCATCAGTGGCTGGGCTTTGATTGCCAAGTAGTGGCCGCTTTCTGTTTTGCGCTCACCGGCGAATTCAACTAACACACGGCCCGTTTGATTGTAGTTAGAGTCTTTACCACGGTTTAGCTGATCGGCTTTATCGTTATCTTGATAGTTGAAATCAAACTCAACATCACCACCAATAGAGAAGCTGCCTTGCTCGTTATCAATGATGCTGATCCCAGCTGTTGCAGTCAGAGAAGTTGTTACTGCCAAAGCCGCTAGGGACAGTTTGAATAGACCACTACGTTTCATAAAAGTTACTCCGGATAATTGTTATATATGCTAATCATTGTGTTCGCTGCGATTATTGCTAAACTGTTTTAGCAGATCGAGAAAAAGATGCTAAAACCGTTTAGCTTTGTGATCACCAAAACAACTTTGTACTTTTTTGTGATCAGGCTATATGTCGTTAAACACACATGGAAAGGTAATAAAGGTGTGAGTGTAATCAAACTTTTGCAGGGGGTTTTAGAACATCGGTAAGTTTATCGTTTTACCGTTGCTGTATTTCAAAGAAAAAAACAGCCCCTACTAGTTGCTAGCAGGGGAAATAAGACGAGCTTTAGCTTCGCCAGCGGATTGTTGCATCCAAGGCAAAGGTCGTCGGATTGACATTTTGGCTAGTCATCAGCAATTGAATAAGCTGAAAGCTTCTCTTTGCCAGTTCTTCACTATTTTGTGCAATCGAATCGATGTTCAAAGGCAGGCAATCTAGCAAATCATGGTTATCAAACGTCACCAGACGCATTTCTTTAGTTAATAACGCGTCGAGCAACTTGTGCTCATTGAGATAACGCAGCACCCCTTCGAGCAAGGTATAGGAGGCGGTAAATAGTGCCTGGGGCAATCTACCTAGCTCTTGATGCAGTTGCTCCATCAGAATATAACCAGACTCGGTTTGATAATCACGATGGCGAATCCAATGATCATCCAGCACCAAACCCGCCCTATTCAGACCTAATTTGAAGCCGGCTAGACGATGGCGACTCGGAGACAATTCCAACTGACCACCAAAATAATAGAACTCATCAACTGACTTGGCAGTTTTATTGATCAGCTCTGCAGTCACCTTGGCAGCATCAGTGATCACCATAGGCAGTGATGACTGACCGATATGGCGATCGAGTTGAAGTACTGGGATCTGTTTGGTCAGGGTTTGAAAATACTCGTCATCCGTCTGGCTTGACGCAATGATCAGCCCATCAACCTGCCGCTTCACCAATCCCTCGACAGCCTGCTGTTCGATAGTGGGATTATCTTCAGAGCAAGCAATAAATAACTGCAAGTCCGCCTCGCGGCATAAGCGTTCCAGCTCACGGGATATTGAAGCAAAACCAAAGTTTGTCAGATCAGGGATCACCAAGCCGATTGCATCAGAGCGTTTGGCTTGCAGAGATTTAGCATGGACATTCGGCGAGTATTTTTGCTCTTTCGCCACCGCCAAAACCCGTTCCCGAGTCTCATCTTTGATCCGAAAAGTGGATGCCCTGCCATTGAGCACCATACTTGCGGTTGTTTTGGACACCCCTGCCAGTTTGGCAATATCGGCTATCGTTATGCGTTTTCTTTTTTCCACGGCTAACCCGTTTTAGCTACATCTTGCCGTTCATTATGTGTAGAGAGTGCAAAAATGAAAAGCAAAACAGGCGAAAAGTTAGGGCTAGCGTCAGGAAAATGCAAAGAGTTAGAAAGGACTTTCTTTATCAAGTTCGCCACAAATACCGGAAACAGCCAGTGCCATAGCCGATTTTATAACTTGTTCCTGACGGGCAAGCTGCATCTGGTAAAAAGTAATATCGGTATCATCGTCTGGCGGCGCCACGTCCAGTAATACCACCCCCATCGTTTGCACCATATGCAGCTGCTTTATCGCATCTACAATCGCAGGCTCAGTAAAACTGTATTCTTTACCTTCTTTGTTCAAGAAGTCTCGCAGCTTGATGATTGCTTCAATGTCGTGATAAACATTGTCTTCCACCACGCCCAGACCAAACAGCAACTTTAAACGGACGGACAACTCGCCGAGTGGGCCAGACTGGCTCAATAAAGGCTCGACCACAGACTTCACCGCAAAATCGTCTTTGCGGAAAATCCGTTGGATCAAGTTTTCAACCGCCTCATCAAACACCTCAACAGAAGTGATGAAAAAACCTCGTACGGTTGGGGCATCATTGAGACGCTCTAAAATGTCAGACTCTTGGTCACTATGTGCCATAAATTAAGTATCTCTGTAACAAAAGGATAGCACTTAGCTTCCTTAACCTGTTGTTATGAAAGTAATTGTACCATCTTATGACGCCACGTTATGTGTCTTTTCATCCTTTTCATCTTCTGATGGCTCTGTCTTGAGCAAAATTCCCGCAACGATAAAAGAAACCACCGCCGCTGAGACAATAGATAGCACCACACCCAAGAATGAAGATTTTGGCGTCAGCAACAATATGGAAAAAATCGAACCCGGCGAAGCCGGTGAAACCATCCCTGCATCAAAGAATGACAGTACAAATACCCCTGTCATACCGCCAGCAATCGCCGCAAGAATCAACCTTGGTTTCATCAGGATATAAGGAAAATAAATCTCATGAATGCCGCCGAAAAAGTGAATGATTGTAGCGCCACCAGCCGTTTGCTTAGCCATCCCTTTGCCAAAAACCATATAGGCAAGCAGAATGCCGAGCCCTGGCCCCGGATTGGCTTCGATCAGGAAGAACATCGAGTCGCCCATTTCCCTGACCTGCTGGACACCCAATGGTGAAAATATCCCGTGATTTATTGCATTGTTCAAAAACAGGATTTTAGCAGGCTCAACAAAAATAGACGTTAAGGGTAATAAACCCGCATTTATCATGGCGTTTACACCAGCAGCCAGCGCCACCGATACCATTTTTACCGCCGGGCCAATCATAAAAAAGGCAATGATGGCACAAACCATCCCAATAATGCCGGAAGAGAAGTTGTTCACCAACATCTCAAAGCCACTTTTCACCTTCCCTTCAATGGCTTTATCGAACTTATTAATGATCCAACCGCCCATAGGACCAAGGATCATCGCTCCCATGAACATCGGGATATCAGTACCAACAATGGCTCCCATGGTTGTCACGGCCCCCACCACAGCGCCGCGCTCTCCACCAACCAACTTACCACCGGAATATCCGATCAACAGGGGTAGCAAATAAATGATCATTGGCTCGACAAGTTGGGCTACCGTCTCATTCGGCCACCAACCTGTTGGAATAAACAATGCGGTTAAAAAGCCCCACGCGATAAATGCACCAATATTAGGCAGCACCATATTGGTCAGAAAACGCCCGAAGCTATGAATTTTTATTTTTGTTGTTGGTGAAAGCATAAATCATCCCATCATTTTTCTTTCTTTAACCACTATACCCAAGTCGAGCAGAACCACACAATTGCTTATTTCACAGTATTGTTTTCAACCACTTAAATTACAAATTTTCAATTAACATAATGCAAAACCCGCATATGAAGAAGCCCGCTCGCGCCTAGGAAGGCTTAAGCACTGCTTAATAAAATGTTTACCCCGTGCTGATGAATGGAGGGAAAGTTCACTTTCAAATAATTGCATGGTTTCAAAGTCTAAACCTAGCTCTTCGCAGGACACCCTCAACACGCTATTCTCTTTCAGTGTTTCGTCACTCCAACGTACAATGTATATATAGCCACTACCCTCTACAAGGCGGCAATGCTCGATAGTCCCAATCCAGCCTGAAATCTCTTGCCCGAAGTCAGGATCAATCATCCCGTGATTGATACTAACCATATCGTTAATACTGAATTTATTTTTCATCAGGTTCATGACTCTGCCTCACTACCTACATCGAGATTGCACATCTATACAGATAGTCACCACAAGAAAAAAGGAGACGCAATGGCGCCTCCTTGGTTTAGTGTGACTTAAAGCGACAGGAACAGCGCTTCAATTTGTTTGGCCTCGTCACCTTCAGCATCAAGGCCGGTGTATTTCGCCAACGTCTGACGCAGACCGATTTCTTTCAACGACGTTTGCAGCTCGATTGCCTGTGGATCCGTATCGTTGGTGTATTTAAATGCAGCGGCAATACCTTTTAGCAAAGTACTATTATCAACACCGTATTCCATGGTACCCAGCAATGGCTTGATCAGACGGTCATTCGCACCCAGCTTACGGATTGGCTGACGGCCAACCCGGTCGATTTCGTCACGTAGGTATGGGTTAGCAAAACGACCAAGGATCTTCTCAATGTAAGCATTGTGCAGTTCACAATCAAAACCATAACGACGGATCAGCACTTCACCGCTTTCCTGCATGGCTGCTTTCACTTGATCATAAATTTCTTGGTCTTCAATCGCATCACGAATAGTCTCGTGACCCTTCAGGGCACCAAGGTAAGCCGTCACAATGTGGCCAGTGTTTAAGGTAAATAGCTTACGCTCGACAAAGGCCATCAGGTTGTCCGTCGTCTCCATCCCTTCAATTGCAGGAATATCCCCTTTGAACTGCTGCTTGTCGACAATCCACTCGCTGAAGCTTTCTACTGTCACTTCCAATGGATCATCATTTGCCGCTTCCGAAGGTGGCACGATGCGGTCAACCGCTGAATCGACAAAACCAACTAGCTCATCCGCCTTTGCGTGGTAAGTGCTGTTAAGGTGCTTGTATACCTCTTCTTTAAGATGAGTCGTACCGCGCACCATGTTTTCACAAGCAATAATGTTAAGAGCATTGCTATTGCCAGACTCAAAACGATGCGTCAGGCCTGTGGCAATGGTTTTTGCAATGATATCCAATACGTTAGGGCCGACCGCAGTGGTCACCATGTCAGTGTGGATGATTTGGTCAATCACATCCTGGCTAGCAGAATTAACCGCTGTGACATGACTAACAGTATCGATTTTACACTTACTACCTACCACTTTTACTTTGTATGACTGGTCATGGCTAAGTTGATCGACCAATGGCTCATCTACATCTGCGAAGGTGACGGCTACGTTAGCGTCTGCCAGCAATTTACCGATAAAACCACGACCAATGTTACCTGCACCAAAGTGTACTGCTTTCATAATAATTCCTACCTAAAACTTGTTATCTCATAAAGAGATAAGGGGTGAGGCCGGAGGGGGAACACCGGCCTCGGTGTGACTCAATGACTAATGCTGATTAAGCGGCTTTCTCGCCGGCTAGGATTTCTAGCACCTCGTTGACATCACTGGTCGTGGTCAAGCGCTCAATCGCATCTGGATCATCAAGTGCATTGGTGATGGTAGTAATTACCTGAATGTGTTCATCGTTCTTGGCCGCGATACCGATGACCAGTTTCGCTACATCGTCCTCATCCTCTGTAAACTGTACGCCCTCTTGGTATTGGCAAATAATGATACCGGTTTTCATTACCTTGTCTTTAGCTTCGACCGTACCGTGCGGTACCGCGATAGATTCACCAAGGTAGGTCGGAACCAACTTTTCACGCTCGAACATGGCGTCGACATATTCTTCTTGTGCGTAGCCCAGTTTAACAAGCTGCTCACCAGCGTAACGGATAGCATCTTCTTTGTTATTCGCCTTCAGGCCAAGGTGGATATTTTCAGCTTGAATCTGGAACACCGGTGCAGACTGCTCCTCAAAGCTGTCATCGTTGGCTGCAATTGGAGAGGCCTTTACCATCTCACCATCATTAGCCGCATTTGGGCTGCTCGCAGCGACAATGCTTGTGATGAGGTCGTTATACACCTGGCTATCAAGGAAGTTAGTTAGTGAAAGGTGTTGGGCATTAGCAGCATGCTTACGTGCACGCTCTGTCAAATCTTTATGAGTAATCACGATATCCACCTCTTGCGGCAAGCTATTGATAGCACAGTTGGTCACACTGATATTTAGGCCAGCTTCCTGAACTTTCTTACGAAGTAGGCTGGCACCCATCGCACTGGAGCCCATACCGGCATCACAAGCAACGATGATGTTGCGCACATTGGCTAGGTTGAATTCCGACTGAGCAAGTACTGTTGCAGGAGAACCTTTTGACGCATCTTTTGAAGAAGCTTTCAGGCCTTTCATCTTGCTGGTTGCTTCAGCGAGATCGTCACCTTCTTCATCTGTCACTTTCTGGGTTTTCATCAGCAGTGCAGCGACACAGAAAGACACGGATGTTGCAGCGATAACAGAAAGGATTACCCCGACAAATGACGCTTTAGGAGTCATCAGCAAGATTGCGAAAATCGAACCTGGTGAAGCCGGAGATACAATACCTGCATCAAAGATTGTCAGGGTGAACACACCTGCCATACCGCCAGCAATAACCGCAAGGATAAGACGTGGGTTCATCAGAATGTACGGGAAGTAAATTTCGTGGATACCACCGAAGAAGTGAATGATAGATGCACCACCGGCGGTTTGTTTTGCCGTCCCGCGGCCAAACACCATGTATGCCAGCAAGATACCTAGACCAGGACCTGGGTTTGCTTCAATCAGGAAGAAGATAGACTGGCCAACTTCATTCGCTTGCTGGATACCTAGCGGGGAGAAGATACCGTGGTTAATCGCATTGTTGAGGAACAGGATTTTCGCTGGCTCGACAAAAATTGACGTCAGAGGAAGCAGACCTGCGCTCACCAGCATGTTTACCCCACCAGCCAAGGCTGATGATAATACCTTAACGAATGGACCAATCATGTAGAAAGCAAGGATGGCACATAGCATACCAACGATACCGGCAGAGAAGTTGTTTACCAACATCTCAAAGCCACTCTTCACCTTGCCATCAACCCAGCGGTCGAAACGCTTGATTGCCCAGCCGCCTAATGGACCAACCATCATGGCGCCCATGAACATCGGGATATCGGTACCGACAATCACACCGATGGTAGTGATGGCACCCACAACGGCGCCGCGCTCACCACCTACCAATTTACCACCGGTATAACCAATAAGTAGCGGCAACAAGTAAGTGATCATTGGACCAACCAACTTAGCTAGTTCTTCATTCGGAAACCAACCTGTTGGGATGAAAAGTGCAGTAATGAAGCCCCACGCGATGAATGCGCCAATATTAGGCATCACCATGTTTGATAAGAAGCGACCAAAATTTTGTATCTTGATCTTTGCATCTGGTGATATCATATCGATTCCCCGTCTGATGTTCAGTTATAGATTTTGTGTTAGATACGGTTCGCCAAAACCGTCCAATTGCTTAGTACCCAATTAATCTAACACAGAAATTTCAAACCGATCTGATGACGGGTTTTTTGTGAGCCACCTCCCCGAAACATTCCTCAAAACCATTTTCCCTGTGATCTATATTACAAAACCGTAATGAAACTTTGCTACAAATTAATTAGCGGCAAATTGTCAACAAAAAATAAAAGATCAAGATCACAAATACATATCGTGCAACCATTAATCACTTGGTGACATAGATCACATTTATATCAATTTAACTCAACTCCCAAGATCTTCATGGTGATCAAGATCACATACTGTAAGCGAATAATAGCCCGGCATGATATGTCACCCGTTCCATTATTACGTTTTGTAACCCACTTTCAGTTGTAAGCCATTTTTTTCGGCATTGAAACGCAGGCTTATAGCAAAAAAAAGACCGGCATTAGCCAGTCTTTTGTCTTACTTATATGGTTATACTTGCTATCAGTAACGGTATTCCCAGGTTACAAACCCAAAATAACCATCGTATTTCTGATTAACATCCCCCATATTGGCCGTTTCACCATTAAACAAATAGTCATCTTCAGAGAAGTTCTCGTATCGCATATCCACGCGAATGGTCTGATTCTCATCAAGACGATAATCGCCTTTCAGTTCAACACGGTGCCCTTTGGAGCTGTTATTCGGGTAGCGGTAACCGGATCCTGTTGTATCCGTTCTTCCTCTGCCATAGTGGTAACTGTAATCTAGCGCGATATCCAGCTTCTTAGAGAGCAAATTATCACGACTCAGGCCAATGCCAACGGTATTGATGTCATCCTCAATGGAGGTTGAGTAGCGACCCCAATCAGGCGAGTTGCTATTGGCATGCTGCTGCTCAGAACGAATCGACTGCTGGTTATAATAGGCATAACCTGTTGTATCATTCTCCAAGTAGAAGTTAATGCCAAGATCATAACCGTAATCCTGCCCCTCACTCACCCCAACATCAGGTGTTGGGTATTGTTCGTCGGCATACCATGCCTCGGCCGTTAGCTGAACATTATCGGTAACATCATAATTAGCATCACCGCGAAGTTCGATACGATCTCGATCAGCCAGATAATACTGGCGAAGATTCACATCGCTACTGTTGGAGTTATGCCAATCTGAGCCATCCCGAGTTTGATAAGAAAGCTTAGCTCCCGCATTCCAATCAGCATCAGGACGATAACGCGCACTCAGGTACAACGTATGATTTTCTGTCCTTTCCCGATCAGCATATTCACGCTTGTCATAACGGTAGTTATAACCCGCACTCATACGCAATGATCGGCTGAAACGATGATCGACAGCGGTACCAAGCCGACTCTGGGTACGATCATACTCTTTCCGAGTAACCCCAATTAACGCATCCAGATCAGAGCGATCATCACGATCACGATAATCTGCCGTCACTTTCAGACTTGTTTTACGGCTCAAACGGTTGAGATAATTTGCATCGACCTGCCACGTATTCACATGCCCTTTGAACTTGCTCTTTCTGTTATGGACATCAGGAAATGCATCCAGACCACCATCAGATGTCGATTGTGACCACATAACACGACTAGTTAGACTCTGCCGGTCCCACCGGTAATTGCCTGACAATGCAAGCTGATGGAACTCATTATCCGGCTCAAGCGAAAACTGGTTCATGTAAGGATCACCACTCGGCCCGTAATACAAAGCCGTATAGTCATTCCTAAAGATCGAGGTACGGTAGGCGAAATCCACCATCCAGCGTTCTTCCAAATAACTCACGCCAGCACTGGCATTCAATGTCTCATGCTCAATAGGCTTTTGAATATATCCCGGTACACTGCCCACGCCAGGGACTGCTGAGGTATAGAAGGACTTCGTCCCTTCTTTTTTCTCAAATGTCATATCGGCGTGAGGACGCCAAGGGGTATGCGGTGTATATTTCACTCCAAGATCGAGTTTCTTACGAGTCACTGACTTATCGAATGCTTTCAAGTCACCCGATGTCTGAACGTTATTGGTGCCGCTGTAAGTACTCAGGCTTGAGTTATTCCAGTAATACGGTGTTTCACTGTAGCTACCGCGTACCCGAAGTCCATCGTAGTGACCAATCTCACCCTCTAAAAGAAAGCGATCAAACCCAAGATCCTCAACTTTTACCTTTTGATAAAAGCCATCATCATCATGCCGTTCAAGATCAGCATTGAAACTGCCGACCATTCCCTCGCCGGTATCCGCTGGTACCCAATTGTTAAATCGAGTGGAATCACCGTTGTTACTGTAACCAGCACCAAAACCGACCGTTCCTGTCCACTGACCATCACTACTGCACCCGCTGCAACGCCAACGGCTGGTATCAACTTCCCCAGCATTTTGCAGTGCATAGTCTCCCTCCGCTAATGCCGGAAGAGCCAATGCCGCTGTGATAGATAGCCATAATGGAGATAATTTCATGACACTCTCCTTAGTATCTCAATGCGCTTCCACGAGGATGGTTGGAGCCATGAACTTGGTTATGACAGTTCATACAGCTACCGCCCCGAACTCGCAGATCATTCTCTGGAATATCAACATTGGCATGAGGCACTTTGTGACAATCCTGACAAAGCTGAGGAAGGCGCTTGTCCAGCATCCCGCTGTTAATAGAACCATGTGGGTTGTGGCACAACGTACAATCTTCTGTCACCGGTTCATGTTCCCACAAGAATGGCCCACGCTTTTCAGCATGGCAGTCATAGCAGGTTTCATTGATAGACGAGAAGTTAAGGCTGTACTCGTTCACCGTCTGGTGTGGATCGTGGCAGCTTGAGCATTGCATATCACCGTTTAGGATCGGGTGACTGGTGCGCTTGTGTAGATCCGATTTTGTCTTCGAGTGACAGGACGTACAAGTTTCCGCCTGCAGTTTCGGCGTCATCATCGGATCATCTTTCTGGTGAACCTTATGACAGCTCGAACAAGATAGATCTTCAAATGCATGCTCGCTACTGTGCCAAGCCGAACGGCTTGAATCGGTATGACACGACAGACACACACTGTTCTGCTTCTCCGGTGACACCGGCGAATCAGGACCGAAGGTGATCATCGGCTCGCGCATCTGACCCCGACGCGGATTTCGAGGATGGTTTTCTGCTGGCCCATGACAAGCTTCACATTGCCTGTCACTCATCGGTCCATGCTTGTTGGCAGCCATTCCGTGAATGTTGTCAAAAATCCCCGTAGCAGGCTTTTCAGACTGATCGTCATGACAACGCATACAGCCATCAGCCCCCTGGCGGGAATATTTGCCATCACTGAACTTTTGATCCAACACAGCCTCGATCTCTTCACGAGGATCAACATCTGCGGCATGCACCGAAGCAACCATGCCCACCAACGCGAGCATCACCGCTACGAGCCACCGCTGAATTGTTGTATTCATTATAGTTTCCTATTTTCCAACAGTTATCCGGGGGTATGCCCCCGGATAAGCTCACCTAACGGTAGTCATAGATGTTATGAACACGGTCAACACCCGCTTCCTGGCCAACGGCATGACACGATGCACATTGCTCCATTCCGGATGCCTCTTCTGCAGTTTCAGCCGCAAACACCGCACCATGACGCAGCATATGACTAATGGCCTTATCGCCATCTGCAGGGCTGCTCGTATTAACACTGCCCAACGCCGACTCTAAGTGACAGCTACCACAGGTAACCAATGCAGGACTGAAGTATTTCGCTTCACCCTCAACATTGATCACCGAAGGCCGCGCATTCTGTTGATTCGGGAGGTTATACTGCTCTGCGGTGTGGCAAGACTCACAGTTGTTCAGGGCTCCAGGGTAATCGGAACCACCTTCACGTTTCGAACCAAAGGCGTGGAACGAGTGAACATGGTATTTCAGATCACCAGGGATCCCGTCATACCAAGAGGTACGCTCCGCATTGTGACAGCTTGCACATTGGTACAACTCTGTCGCAGCGTGGTTCTCTAGGTGGATGGTGAAGCCTTCGTGACAGCTCGAACACAGCTCTTTTTCAGCACCGATAGTAAACTGGTGGTTGTCGCTAAAGCCACTTTGGTCAAATGAAGCCGTCGTGGTATTCGCCGCAATCAGACCGCGGTTGTTGATGTTTTCAAAATCAGTAAACATCGCACATTCCATCAGCTCACCACTACGGCGATCCGCACACAGTGGCATCTCAGCTACCGAAACGGTCAGGACAGAGTGTGGCTCAGGCTGCTTGTCATCGTCACCGAAGGTTTTGCTACAGCTAAACCAACCATTACCTTCTGCCAGACAAGCATCACTGGCCAAATCAATGGTGTTCGCGGCAGAGAAGTTAAGTGGTGATGAATAGCCGATTTCCGCTCCCTGACCATTATCCCAGTTGATCAGCAAGTAAGCCTTGCCGGTCTTGATAAATGGCGTCAGCTCCGACATCGTTTCGATACCGTTGCCATCAAGCATAACGCGGGCACGTACACGGTAGGTGGACTCAGAGTAGCTTGCTTCTTCGATAGAAACATCGACGAGATCACGGGCTATCGCTAGATTGTCAATACGTCCCAAGTGGACACTTCGGGCACTGCGCGCCGCATCGGAACCATCGTCTTCATACGGTTTGTGGCACCCTGTACATGTTGGCCTATTCCAGTCAGTACCCAACTTACCCGGGTGGGCAGAGCTACCGGCCTGACTACCCTCTGCTGTAGAGTCACGGAACAAGTGGCAGGTTTCACAGGTCTGCTGGCTCGGGTGTTCGAACCAGTTGTTAGCATCCGGTGTTTTCTCAGACACCTCATTGTGACAGGTGGTACAGTTGCGGGCATCCTGAGGAAACGGGCTGCCAACAACCACAGGGTTACCGTCTTCATCAACTACCGGCTCTTTATCGCTACCAACTTGGAAAATATTACCGTGTTTCTGGTGCACAATCGCCGACAGCGGGCGACGGCTAGGTGCTGCACCCGGGTTACTGTCGTTGTGGCAGGCTGCACACACCGCGAAATTGTTATCAATCGCGCGATACCCCGATGAGTGATAGAGAGGTTCACCCATGTGGCAGCTTTCACAATTTTCGTACTCGATAATATTTCTCGATACCGTTTCCACCGCGGCAGATGGGTCAGGCACCCATTCATGGACATGGGTAAAGCCGTAGCCCTGCTCGCCGTAGGCCATCACTATGCGGTGCAGTTTATCGGCATCCCAGGCAATGAAGCCATTGTTGTCAACTGAGTCAGATATATGCGGATCGACCACTTTCAGGATGTCTGGAATGGCGAAAGTGTATGAATATCCATCACCTTTCTCTGTCAGAACCCCATCCGTGACCCTTTCCATGCTAGCTTTACTATTTGAACTGCTGGAATGATGGAAGCTTTTCCAGTAGCTGTTGCCGTCTCGTTCGCCAGCACTGCGCTCAGGCATCGCCTTCATCACCGCAATTCTGAAATCTTTGTTCAAGTCCACCTGGTACGGCTGGCCAAACCCGTCATAGACAGTAAAGTCGACGACCAATTTAGTTTCACCGGTTTCTGCCAGTTCCAGCTTTGGCGTACTGACATTGACCGTGAAGTCACCTTGTATCGGTGGCGGCGTATTTTGATCTTTTTTATCTGTATTACATGCAGCAAGCAAGCTACATAGCAACACAATCCACATTGCTTTTAATATCTTCATCTTTTTTTCCTTGATGAGGACTTATTCTTATTGGACTAAATTGGCACTAATATCTATATCCAGTAGCAATGATTCGACCTCAATAACGACGCACGATGAACTATCCACAACAAGACGCTGATCGAAACTTCGATTCAACAATACGCATATCCACGACCAACAATAAACCACCCAAATAAATAAACAAATACCTATATGCAAAATGTATCATTGATCATCCATACATACCTTGTAGATGAAACATTCTAATATCTAGTCCGAAAAAAGATCTTTTCCTCATTCACCACATTTTTTTAAAATATTAATCAGCACCTATGAACATTTTTATTTTTTAAGTAATCATTCTAATTTTAAACCTCTCTTTACCAGCTTGAAAATTACATGTCAAGCACGCAATAAGTGACTTTCAACCCAAAAGTACACTTTTCACGTGCAACACACTAACTCATTAATAAACAATAAGTTAGCATCAAAACCAGACAAACAACCATTTACAATATATCTTACATATCAATAACTTAGAGCTAACATCGCATTTCATAAATCTGTAAAGTTATTTGTTGATATTAATTCAAAACATATAAAACAAATAAACCATTAGCACAAAACGGCTCGCACAAATATAAAACCGAAAGCAAACTAACCCTTAATGATTATTTACAATTTATCATAACCACACTTTTTCTATTAGAATATAATAATTTTGAAAATAATTGTTGCTGCGGAGTTTGCTTGTATGTCGTCTTGTAAAAAAATAAAAAAAACAGCTGTGTTCATTGCTCTAACTTCAACTTTCATGGCATTTAATGCCAATGCCATCTCTGATGAGTTGCTACAAAGCTGTGAGTCTTGCCACGGTACTGACGGAGTCAGTACACAGACAGATATCCCAACGATTGCTGGTATTCCAGAGTGGAACTTGAGTGATCAGATGTTTCAATACTTAGATGGAAGGCCCGCTAAAACGGTTAACTATGTTCTAGGGGATACAAGCAAAACGGGGGATATGCTAAGTATCGTTGAGTCACTTAGCGAAGATCAAATTGAAGATCTAGCTGCGCATTATGCTGAATTACCTTTTGTCCGCGCACAACAGCCATTCGATGCCGATCTAGCTGCCGCAGGTAAAGTACTTCATGACAAGAGTTGTGCTCGCTGCCACGCAGACGGAGGTAGTGATCCATTTGATGAAGCATCAATTCTTGCAGGACAGAAAAAAGGTTACCTACTGGCCAGTATGATGGAATACAAAAATGGCCAGCGTGATGCTGATAAAAGCATGGTTGATGCTATCAAAGCGATGAGCGATGACGATATCAAAGCCGTGGTCGAATACTACGCTAGCTACCAATAATAGAGAGAATCACCTTGAGTAACCCTCAACAAAAAAAAAGCTTATGGAGTAAGCCAGGCAAAAAATGGTTGCTGGGCATTCCTGTCGGTGGTTTTCTGGCTTTTATCCTAGGTGCCATCGCACTGGGCGGCTTTCATTATGGAATGACATACACCAACAACAATAACTTTTGTTATGGTTGCCATGTCGGTATGGATACTATTGTGGAAGAGTATGAAGCCTCACCACACTTTACCAACACCAAAGGCGTCGTTGCGGCTACCTGCAGTGACTGTCACGTTCCCCAAGAGTTTTTTCCGAAAATGGCACTCAAAATTGGTGCGAGTGTGGATATCATTCACATGATAACGGGAAAGATTAATCTGGATAATTTTGAGTCTGAACACCGCCCTCGGCTAGCCGAGAAGGTGACTCATGAATTCAAGGAAAATGACTCAAAACAGTGCCGCTATTGCCATGACGTAACACAAATGGATTTTGAAAATCAATCACGCAACGCGGCCCGACGTCACCAAACTATGGAGTCACGTGGCCTAACTTGTATTGATTGTCATGCCGGAATTGCCCACAAGCTACCAGAGTAAAAGAACAGCGCCTCTGATTTCTCAATCTAGTAATCAGAGGCGTTATTTATTAACTTTCATCGTCTTGAATCAACACCCCGCGGCGGATTTGATCTAATTCGATAGACTCAAATAGCGCCTGGAAGTTACCTTCGCCAAAACCTTCATTACCCTTGCGCTGAATAATTTCAAAAAATACCGGCCCTATAACCGTATCGGTAAAGATTTGTAGCAATATACCTGTCTCATCACCATCGATCAGGATCTTTAACTCACTGAGTTTAGCAACATCTTCATGATGGCCTGGCACGCGCTTATTGATCCCTTCATAATAGGTATCGGGTGTATTCATGAAGCCCAAACCACCCGCCTTCAACTTTGATACCGTCCCAAATATGTCATCAGTGCTCATGGCTATATGCTGGATCCCTTCTCCATTATATTGATTAAGGTACTCCGCTATTTGCGATTTATCATCACGCGACTCATTGATCGGGATCCGGATTTTGCCACAAGGTGCTGTCATGGCACGGGAAAGCAAACCTGTCATTTTACCTTTGATATCGAAGTGTCTAATTTCCCTAAAATTAGCAATCCGCTCATAAAAGCTCGCCCATAAATCCATGTTTCCCTGTTTCACATTATGGGTAAGGTGATCAATCACGAGCAGTCCAGCATCGCACTCTTGCATGCGGTCTTGATAATCGGGATAAAAATCGAAGTCGATATCGTAGATATTGCTATCACCGTATCGGTCGACCAAATAAATCAAGGACTCACCAATACCGTAGATTGCAGGGATATTGAGCTCCATCGGTCCCGCTTGAGGAGGACAAGCTGTTGCGCCTTTTTCAACGGCATACGCCATTGCTTGAACGGAATCTGCTACCCTAAACGCCATGGCATTCACACTGGCGCCATGTACTCCGGCAAAGCCTGCCGCCTGAGAATGTAACTCTCCGTTGATGATAAAATTGACATCACCTTGGCGGTATAACCAAACCGATTTGTGCTTATGCTTGGCGACTTCAGCAAACCCCATATCGTGAAAGAGTTGTTTGAGGTTTGCGATCCCTTCAGGCGTTGGGGCGGTATATTCCACAAACTCAAAGCCGTCCGTCCCTAGTGGGTTATCAATCATCTTCATCATCCTTTTTTCTGCCATAAATCAACATGGTCGTATGACCTTATCTAAAGAATTAGCAGTTCCGTTATAGGATGAGAAATTCGTGCCGCAAACCATGTTATAAAATTGTAAAGCGTAGACGTAAACTCTCATTGCCAATTTCAAACACTCAGCTTTTATGAGTCATGAGCTAACCGTCATAAATTGTTTTTTCTTCTTATTTGTCAGTGAGATTTTCCTTTTCTCATCACCAAAAAAGAAAATTCCACACTACAGTTAATGAAGGAGGAGAAAATGATATGACAGTGACAAAGCGGGACCAGCTCAAGCTACCAAAACGAAAAAAATCAGCGGTACAACTCTCACCCGAAGTAGAAATTTACCTACCTACATACCATTTTCTTGTTAACGAGTTTGAACACGCTAGAAGACACGAGCCGGGCATCATCCGCGATGATCACGAAGAATTTATTCATCAATACAGAGTAGCATTGAGAAGAAGCCGTGCGCTGATCAGCCAACTCAAACCCTTATTCCACCGACAGGAAAAAGAGATATTGAAAGAGTGCTTAAGGCAGCTCATGCAACATACCAATTTAATGCGTGACCTAGATGTCTTCTTGCTTAATATGGAGCAGTATTTTTCACTACTCGAGCATCAACATCACAAAGGGTTGACCCGCTTCTTTGACGATATTCAATCCCAGCGTAGGAAATCACTGAAATACCTTAAGGGATGGCTTAAGTCCGGAGAGTACAAGTCTACTTGCAAGCAGGTGCTTACTCAGCTTGATAACATGCGGGAAAAACCCACCGCCGAGGGACAGCTAGAGTGCAAAACCACGGCACATAATTTTTTATGGCATCAATTCAAACAGATAGAAAGCCAGTGCCATAACATTGATGCCAATAGCGATGATGCTATCATCCACCAGCTACGGATCGACTGTAAAAAATTCCGTTATTTACTTGAATTCTTCACTCCGATTCTATCGGTTAAAGAGACCAAACAGCAGATTGCCCAACTCAAGATATTGCAGGATAAATTGGGCAGTTTTAATGATTCATCTGTTCAATTGGAATTCTTAAAGCACTACCTGACTGAGCAAAAACAGAAGAGCGGTCGCTATAAAGCGATTGAGGAGTTGATTGATATTTATGGGGATTATCACTTAAAAGTAAAACAGTTAACGGTAGAACAGCTTGTACAATTCAGGCAGCCTCAAAGCCTCGATATTTATTACACGCTTTATCATGAAGTTTCAGGTTAGAAAAAAGAGGATGCATGGCATCCTCTTCCACAGTTGACTAAGCTGCTTGCACTAACCGAACTCTATATTTCTGATGCCCATTCTTAATACGGCACCGTTTAGCAGGTCTCTGTCAAATCGCTAAATTGGCTGAAGACACTTATAACTTGGTTTTTTATATATTTTGTTTTTAGGAGGGTTTATATTCCTGCCCATCAATTTCAGCAGCAGTCACGATAAACTCACCGTCAATCCAAGCCCAGTCGATTTTGCTCAATGCAGCACCATCGACAAATCTTTTATCAAGCATAGTGAGCGCATTTTCGCGTCCGACTTGAACCAATTGTGATGGTGACAATTCAAACCAATTCACCATATGTGACATCATTTGACGCATGGTTACACCTGAGCCAGCCAATCTGTCCTCCTCAAGCATTTTCACTTGCCCATCTACATCAAGACGAATATCAACACTTCCAAGTGTGTAATTGCCTGGTTGTGCAGAAGAACCGGCTGTGCCATCGGTAACAAGAAATAATTTATCAATCCCCTTGGTACGCCATATTATGGTCATAATATGTGGCAGTATATGAATGCTGTCAGCAATAATCCCAGCGTGAATAGCATCATTCGATAGGATAGAAAACAATGGGTTCTCATTCTTATCTAGGGTAGGAGTCAGGCCATTGTTCAGGTGAGTAGCGCAAGTAACCCCAGATTTTGTCGCGTTGACAAGTGCATGGCGATCAACGGCACTATGGCCGATAGAAACACATACGCCAAGGCTGGTAAGGTACTTTGATAACACTAAATCACGATCAGTTTCTGGCGCCAATGTTACCATTGCAACCGGCGTTTTTAGCCCTTCGATCAAGCCTTGATAATTCTCAATAGTCGGCTCTTGAATACCTGACAATGGGTGGCATCCACGATAACCGTCCTGCGCACTAATAAAAGGCCCTTCTAAATGAATACCGAGAACCATCTTTTTGGCTAATTCTGAGCCCTGAATAGCATCATCAAGGACTTTTAAACGATAACGCATTGTTTCAAAAGTATCTGTAATGATTGTTGGCAAGCAAAAGCTTACTCCATCCATTAGCATTTTAATCAGCGCCGACTCTAGCTGCTGAGCGGTAAAATCACCTGCGTTAAAGTCTAATCCGGCATAACCATTGACCTGAAGATCAACCATGCCAGGAGTTTCAAATGCTTTGTATTTATAATCCATTAATAAACCTTATGTAGCTATAAGTTGTTCTTAGCTAAATCACTTAATCACCAAATCGCAAGCCATCAGGCTTGGTCGATAAATGTTAAATACTACGTTGGGATGCTCAGCGAGAACTGAAATCGGCGCAAGACTGGACTGGATTCCTTCTGATAACATCAGCAGTGCCAACTTAAGTCCAAAAGGATTCTGGTTGTTACCAGGGTACCATATTGACACTTTGTCACACTGAAACGTTTCTGCCGGCCCCACTGTTACTGCAGAGGTAGGCATACCATTCAAGTAACGCCCAGCAATACCAGTTGCGTTCTGAATTGTTGAGATCGGGTGCAGGTCAACAGTCCGCGCTTTTAACTGGCGATAAGCTTCTGCGCTCATGGGCGTTTCAGAGTCACGAGCTAGAGGCTCATTAAAAGCCCAATGTAGAGTGTGTCCCAAGCCACCCTGCATCACTTTACAGTCAAATGTATTAAACGACTCACTGAATGTGTCCAAATTATCTAGCGTCGGAAAATGCAGATGTTCGGCTGGAATCCGAAGTTCAGGCCGAATTTTATCAATCCATAAACGATGATTTGCGCCAGTAAAACTCAAAAGGTGGGCAGGATCGATCGTTTTACCATCAACACACCACTCATCCATTCCCCAAAAATGGCAGTGGCGCAAATCGAGGTTAAGCTCATTGATCAGTTTTGCAACAATGGGCATCTGCCGTGTTGGTCCAACTGGACCACATATTCCAGTTGGAGCATCTACAGAAGCTTGTTTCCAAGTCGAAATATATTCCATGGCTTGAGATAAAAACATCTCGTCCAAATCATCATAGATATTAATTCGCAAGTTATCATTAGCCAGTCGCAGTACTTCTTGTTCGCTTAAGTTGGCGGCTCGTTCTAACAAATCTTGATCAAGACAGGTGAAATCCCACCAGTGTTCGTTAACCAAGCTTTTAGCATATTGCATTTTTCGTACTCCTAGGCAATCTGACCGTTGTTATAGGCACCGTACTTTTGATTTGTATTCCTGAAGATAGCGTTGATTTATTTCATCCCCACCATCAACGTTTGAACTCGTCCAAACTGGTGGATTAATACCTTTATTTACCAGCGTATTCACACATTCCGTAACCATGCTCTGCAGTATGGTGCAAGAAGCAATTGAAGACGTAGCACCAACTTTGCTTTCAAACCCTTCGATAGTCATTACCGCATCGCCAACTTCACTATGATCATCCACTACAATATCAAGTACATCTGTGAACTTATAACCACTACTATGGCGAGATGAAACCTCATTACAGAACTTACGGCTAACCAGACCAATTACTGTCATACCCCGTTTTTTAGCTTCTATGGCCATATCAATTGGAACGGCGTTACGGCCCGCCGTTGATACTATAATTAAGCAATCATTTTCGCTGATAGTTTCAGCATCCAGAATTACCTTCGCAAAGCCTTCTTGCCGCTCAGCAAATGTGCTTAACGGAGCACAAGGATAAACAGAAAAAGCAGGAGTAAATATTGCATTAACTGGTACCAAGCCCCCAGCCCGATAAAAAATCTCCATGACCTGCGCTTGGGTATGCCCAGTCCCAAAGATATGAATAATCCCGCCTTTCTCTACGGTATTGGCAAGTGTATTTGATGCTTGTTTGATCTCATCACATTGAGATTCTTTAATTTTATTGAGAATAGAAATTACTTTATCGAAATATTGATTATACATGTTTGTACCATTATTAGATTAAGAAAGAGCTGAGAATTGGGAAAAAAGCAATGATGATGACACCAATTACCATACCGATTAGCATGGGCATCGAACCAGTAAATACTTTTTGAATAGAAGTGTTACTGATCTGATTAGCGATAAATAAATTGCCCCCCAGCGGTGGTGTAATAAAGCCGAGACCAAGACCCATAATGAGCATGATGCCAAACTGATATTGATCCATACCAAACTCGTTAGCTAATGGGTATAGAAGAGGTGTCAAAATAATGATTGACGCAAGGGTATCCATGAAGCAGCCAAGGAACACCAATAGTGCAATAATCATCAACAGGGTTGCAGCTTTACCAGACACGGAGCTGGACATCACATCTGTGAGTAGTTCTGGTATGTGGTAATAAGTTAGTAATTTACATAATGTTACCGCAAATGGAATCAACACCATTGCTATAACTGTCACGATAGCCGCATTAGATAGAACTTTATAGGTGTCTTTAATGGCTAATTCTTTATGAACAAAGGCACCAATAATATAGGCATATAAACAAGCAACTGCGGCTGACTCTGTTGGTGTAAATACACCGGAATAAATCCCCCCTAAGATAATTACAGGAGTTAAGATTGCCCACTTAGCTTCCTTCAAAGCATTCCAACGACTTTGCAAGGTTCCCTTCGCTTTTTTTCCACCCCAGTTATTTTTCTTTGAAATCACATACGCAGGGATCGCCATACTTAGAGCAAAAACTAATCCGGGTATGATGCCAGCGATAAACATAGTTGAAACTGAAGTGCCAGGCTGAGAAAGAGAATAAATGATCATTGGGTTTGATGGAGGGATGATAATCGCAATTACACCCGCACAAGCCGCTACGCCAGCTGCAAAGCCCTTGCTATAACCTTGCTTCACCATTGCAGGAATGGTGATTGCACCAACCGCTGCAACGGTTGCAGGTGCTGACCCCGATAGGCCTCCAAATAACAGAGATGCAAAAATTGTCACGATCGCAAGACCACCGTACATATGGCCAACAAACTCTTCAGCCAAATTGAGGATCCGTTGTGCAACCCCCCCGGTTGCCATCAAACTCCCGGCAAGGACGAACATAGGCACGGCAAGCATAGGAAAGCTATCGAGGGCGTAATAAGAGTCCATCACAATATCGATCATATGGGTGCCAGTCATAATAAACGCGAGGAATATTACCAGCCCCAAGCTTGCCATGATCGGAACATGTATAAACACCATTACAAAAAATAGTAGAATCAGTAATGCAGCCTCATATGACGCCATATTTCTCGCCCTCTATAGTTTTTTGTTGAGAAACATTTACTTTATATGAATTTATTGACTTCAGAATACTCTGCACTAGACGAACTATGGTTAATAAAGCACTTCCTGGGATGACACAAAGCAATAACCAAAGTGGTAATTCAAGCCCCTCTGTTGTACTACCTAACATATGATGGAATTCAATTGCTAAATAAGAAGCATACACAAGTAATACGCATAGAATGCTAAACAGTACTTTAGATACAATTTCCAATATTAATCTCAATAAGTATTTTGAATCTTTTGGTAGCAGATCGATGATAATATGCCGTTCAGTTTTTACTGCCCAAGGAATACCAATGAACACAATGAAGATCATAAGTGTGCGCGATATTTCATCGGTATATGCAGATGGAGAGTTAAGTACGTAACGATTAAATACCTCAATATTCAATGTGACCGCTATATAACCAAGCATCACACTGCATAAAAACTCTTCGAATCTATCAGTAATAATTTTTAATTTATTTAGTAACATAGATAACCTATTTACCCCCCTAGTTTAGGGGGGCTAAATTTTGTTATTAGTTAAGGACTGCTTGAATCGCTTCGTAGAAAGCAATTTCATCCGCGTCTAGACGCTCAAGCGCAACCTTGGTTGCCTTTTCAAGAATGATGTCTTTAAATTCGTCTTTTTCTTCACGAGTTGGATAATAGATATCAACACCTTGGCTTGTGAGTGTTTCAATTGCAGTCTTGAATTCAGTTTCGTAGATATCCAATGTATCAATAATAGATTGGTCCGTTGCGCGCTGAACGTTCTCGCGTACTTCGTCTGGAAGGCTTTCCCAGAATCGCTTATTGACAACGGTATAGCTACCATGATTTTGGAAATCTAGCATAGTGAAATTACCGGCCACTTCACCCAACGCGAACGCTGTAGAAGTAATTGGTGGAATGGCGAGACCATCAACTGTCCCCGTTTGCATAGCAGTAAATACTTCAGAAACGGCCATAGTGGTTGGACCGGCACCCAAGCTACGCATGATTTCACGCTCTACTGCACTTGGAGTAACACGGATTTTCAAGCCATTAACATCTTTTGGAGAGCGTATAGCGGCATTGGAGCTCATGATACCGCGGAATTCGGTTGGGAAAACACTTAGCAGGTGGAGATTCTTTTTATGCATATTTTTCTGCAACGCATCTACAACAGGACCTTCTAAGCGGCCTTCCGGGTAGAATAAAGCGCGTAATGAATCTGCGTCTTCAACCAAAAACGGAATATCTAACACTCGGAATGCCGGTACCGTTGAACTGATAACGGCACCAGAAGTTACGGCGGCTTGCACCTGGCTTCCTAATTGTGTTTTTTGGATCAACTGGACATCGTTGCCCATTGCGCCGCCCCAGCTAACACTGACATCGAATTTTTCATCAGTATATTCAGATGCGTAATCAGAAAACAAATTAATTGTTTTCGCCCAATGAGTATTATTATGAGTCGGTGTTGCGTAAGTCATTGTAATATCACTTGCAGCAACATTCAGTGAGGTAAAAGACATAACGGCTGCAGTAAGTAAAGCCGATATAGAATACTTCATATCTAAATCCTTGTTCACGTTTTAAATGTATTTACTTTAATATAATATTTTTTCTAGTAAGAACTTAACAAAACAACACATGGCACAAATAGATATAGATCACACATTTACATACAGTGATATTTATCACACAACCACAAATAACAACAAAAAACACTATAAAAACAATATGGTATCAAATTGAAATCAATATAAAACCGAACGCTCACTTTTTAAAAATGTGACATCAATGTGATTTTATTGTGGGTAATATAACTCAGACTCATATTAATGGTGCGATATACTGCTTTGAATATCATTTATTTAATATTTTTTAAAGCATTAAATAAGAAAATCAACTATTGCGTATTATTAATATGATACATTTTTTTACATCTCTATTTAATAATAATATAGAAACATACAAAAAATTATGAACAGAAAAACTGACTTCTATTCTACACTTATAAATAATTCTCTAATTCAGTTGTTGTAAGTAGAGCCCACGCATTCTCTCACGTGGGCTAAGTCTCATTAAGTCGCTATAGGCCCAACGCGCGGACGATATCTTTTTCAATCGCCTCTGGGGTTTTGGTAGGGGCAAAACGCTTCACTGGCTTGCCATCACGGCCAATCAGGAACTTGGTAAAATTCCATTTGATCTTCTTACCCATCAAGCCCGGCAGCGCACTTGTCAGGTATTTGAACACTTCGTGGCTATCTGGCCCATTAACATCCACTTTTTCAAACATCGGAAAGCTAACACCGTAGTTTAGCTGGCACACTTGTTCTATTTCATTGTTCTCACCCGGCTCTTGGCCGCCAAACTGGTTACAAGGAAAACCAAGAATAACGAGCCCTGTATCCTGATACTTATCAAATAGCGTCTGCAAGCCTTTATACTGAGGCGTAAAGCCACACTCACTTGCAGTATTCACCACCAGTACCACCTTCCCTTCAAACTCGCTCATATCAACAACATCACCGTTGATCTTGCTGGCAGAAAGCCCATAAAAGCCTGACATAACTTTTCCCCCTGAGTGATTAGGACGTCGTGTTTACATACACAAGTCACTTAGTTATATAGTCTAAGTGAATGATTTAGAAAGTTAGCTCTAATTTTCGTATACTGGCTAAAGCTTATGTTTACCTATAGTGCAGTATGAAACCATTAAAACACCTATTGAATGAATTTGGCTTTGAGCAACTTCCATTTAGTGACACCGAACGTGAGTTTGCTACCGGATTCATCGATTTTCGCTCTGAATTTTTCCTTAGCGTTTGCCAACAGAAAGCAGAAAAACCTCAGCAAGATCTTGCACTTGGATTATTGACTCAATCTTTCCAGCAAATATTAGATGAGTTTCAAGCGACCCAGAGCAAAATCTCAGAAATGGATGCGCTATTTCAGCAACATGTTGGAGAAGAGCATGCACAGAAGTTCCACACAATGAATGAAGTGGAAGTGAAGGCCATAGGAATGATTTGGTTCCTGTGTCAGGGTTTTAATGGTATTGATTTTAGCTATGCCAATGACCATGCCACAGAAGTCAGCCATCAGCTTGCCACAAGCAGCAGCCAGCACGCTGAAGCACTCCGACAGCAATTCATGCAATCCTATTACATTGGGGTTGATCAGGCTCTCAAAATCAAACCGAAAGCCGGCTGGCTATTAACATTACAAAAGGCCGTGAAATCGCTTTTTAATTAAGGACTTGCTCTAACGAGACGATAATAGCCAATTTGGCATATCCGATTAAAGACCTTTAACCATTGAAAAATAATGGTTATTACAAAATTCAGCCAGCAAATAAAAATATTGAACAGTCAGCACAATGTAAATAGTTAAGCCAAAAGAAAATTAACAAAACAGCGTACAACTTTTACATAAACGATCGTTGCACGTTTTTTACCCAGACCGTATGATTATCGCACTTCAAATATGTTGTTCCTTAATCGATTTATTGCTACGCCTATCATGGACTTGATAGGCGTTTTTTTTAGATAATCGGCCGAAACTGAATTTCCAGATAATGTTCCAATTTCTGCTGCAATAGCCGTTTCTTCTCACCACTCAAGAAACTTGCCTGAATCGCATTCTCGCTAAACTTTGCCACGTCTTGCTTAGTCAAATCGAAAGCCTCAGCAACAGCCAAGTAGTTATCATTGAGATAACCACCGAAATAAGCAGGATCATCGGAATTAATTGTTACCAGTACCCCTTGCTTCAAAAGATCGACAATATTATGTTCAGCGATGTCAGCAAATACATTTAGCTTCACATTGGATAATGGGCATACCGTCAAAGGAACTTGGTGTACAACTAAGTAGTCCACCAACTTGGGATCATCACTGCATCGCACGCCATGATCAATACGATCAACGTGAAGCGCTTCGATCGCTCCCCAGATATAATCGGCTGATCCTTCCTCCCCAGCATGGGCGACAGTTTTGAACCCCGTATTCCTCGCCATGGCAAATACCCGTTCGAATTTTTGCGGAGGGTTACCCAATTCAGCCGAATCTAATCCAACCCCAATAATGTCGTCCCGATAGCTTATTGAATGCTTCAGCGTCTCTATGGCGTCTTCCTCCGATAAATCACGCAAGAAGCACATTATTAATCCAGACGAGATCCCTAACTCAGTTTCACCGTCCGCCAAAGCTTGAGTGATCCCTTTTATTACGGTGTCGAAGGCTACCCCAGCCTGAGTGTGTAGCTGAGGATCAAAAAAAACTTCGGTATGAATAACATGCTCTTCTTTACACCGTTTGAGATAGGCGTAGGTCAGATCATAAAAGTCCTGCTCAGTTTGGAGTACCAAGGCGCCTTGATAGTAGAGGTTGAGAAATGCTTGGAGATTATTGAACTGATAAGCCGCTTTTAACGACTCTACTGAAGAATAGGGAAGCGTGACGTTATTGCGCTCAGCCAGAGCAAGCATCAACTCTGGCTCAAGCGTACCTTCGAGGTGAAGATGAAGTTCAACCTTAGGTAAACCACTGATAAAGCCTTTCATTACTCTTCCTCCACAGAAAGGGTAAGGTTCCCTACCCTTTGGAGTCTAAGATCGTATTGATTCAAATAATCACAATAGTCGATACTCGAACCGCCTACCCGGCATTTACCGGTATTACTCGGTCAAATCAGTATCAATCCAGTATTTCGAACCTGAAATGTTAGCATCAAGCAACAGGCCTTTCTCACCAATCTGGTAAATGGCCATACCCCCATTGTATTTCGCTGCCAGCTCGGCACTCTCCGTCCCGGCTACAGCGCCAACCTCTGAAGTCGCTTCCCAACCATCGGTAACAAATCCATCAAAGGTTTTTTGATCTTCAAAGAAGATCACTTGCTGGTAGAACTTGCCGCCAAATCCAGCAGCAAGCCCTGCACCAAACATTTTCATGTAAGTGTGTTTATCCGTTTGGCGGTTCACCGCAACGCCAGCCCCTTGGTTGGTATGGAGCATCAGTGAAAACTTACGAGAATCGAATACGGCATAACCATAGGCACTATCGAACAGTAACTTGGCAGAAGGCTGTTCGTTGAATAACCGAACCAGAGCCGTATCAGCCATGGTATTCAAAGCAAGGCGGGCTTCCTCTGGGGTTTCAGGCTCTAGCATCTCATCAAGCTTAGCATCGGCCACATCCAGCCACTCTTTGCTTTTCTTGACGGAGGCATCCGTCCACTCACCGGCAGTGTTATAGGCATCTTCTCCCCATTCAGAGACTGAGTCCCAAGTCTCCTTTGAGAAATCCGACACGGAATCCCAGGCTTCTTTAGAGCCTTTACCAACCTCTTCGCCTAGCTTTGAAGCGGCATCTTTAATTTCATCCCAGCCGGCATGTACTGGGGCTGTTACTGCAGTGGCTAGTGCCAATGCAATAATTAGCGTTTTAATTTTCATTCTTTCCTCCTATACCCAAGTGGCGTCATGGTGCTTGGTTCAGCGAGAATTACTTGGTTGATAGGCAAGGCGGCGATTTGCAGATACTAGTCGCTCTAATACAAAAATCGCCAACACAGCATAACAGCCAAGTAAACTCGCCCTTAGGGAGCCAATTTCTACATCTGCTAACCTCGAATAAGTCAACAACTCCATTCAGTTATCTTCTTTGAAATGAAAACCTCGATAAAGCTCTGAATCCAGCTTCTTGATGTCACTTGGGTATAACATATCATCGTTAATAGTAGCTCCTCTACAATCTGTAACAACAAGGCTATCAATATGGTTCAAGGATATTTACATAGAAGCAGTTTAAAGAAGGTGTTGAATTGAAGAAACTATTTTGAATATTAATGAAATCAAGCTGTGACACTGAGCTTGCAAATGTACACAGAGCGTTGATTACCCCCTGCAAAAACATATAATTTTATCAACCTTGCTATTCGGATATCAGCATGCCCCTGTCTAAAGACGCGCTTAAAACCATTCATGTCATCGCTAAATCAGGCAGCTTTGCCGTTGCCGCAGAGCGGCTCAGTCGTGTACCTTCAGCCGTTAGCTATACCGTAAAGAAAATGGAAGAGGAGCTTGGTTTTCCATTGTTTGACCGAACAGGTCGGCAGGTGAAGCTTACACCTGCGGGGCAGTACTTTATCGACCAAAGCCAATGGATGCTTGATTCTTACGAAGAGCTCGTTCGCAACACAGCCATGATCAGCACCGGGGTGGATGTTTCATTTTCGATTGCCATTAATAATATTATTAATCGTGATGGCCTCATTGATTTAATTGCACAGCTAAACGAGCAGTTTCCCTCGACCCAGATTTCAATCAAAACTGAAGTCTATAACGGCTGTTGGGATGCGTTATACGATCGGCGAGCAGACTTGGTCATTGGTGCACCACACTCAGCACCAAAGATGGAAGGGATTATCTATCATTCCATTGGTAACATTGAATGGGACTTCATCGTCGCACAGTCTCACCCACTGGCAAGTAAAATAGCCGTATTAACGGCAGAGCAGCTACGCTACTACCCCGCTATTGTCGTCAAAGACACCTCACAGCACATCTCACCGCAAGATACCTGGTCCCTCACAGGGCAGAAAATTATTTATGCCCCAGAGTTAACAACCGCGATAAAGATGATTGAGCGTGGTGTCGGAATTGGCTATATCCCCCACCATCGTATAAAGAACTTGCTAGACCAGGGAACTGTCATTAAGAAAGCCATTGTCGAACATAAACAGCCAACGCAGCTATTTTATGCCTGGCATGCCAACCGTGAGAGTCCTGTATTGAACTGGTGTATCGAATACTTGATGCAGCCAGAAAACGCCAATCAGTGGTGCAGTTAAAAACGGTGCTCAAACGCCGTGATCCAGTTCAGATTTTCAGCCTTTTGGCTCAGTAAAAAGCTGAAACGACACATCAGTTTTTTCGATGTAAGTATAAAAACTGTGATTTGTTCCCAATCACAGCCATCTCGCACCATAATAATGTGATGAGTCACGCACCAATGTCTGACTCATCAAAATCTTTGATTTCAGAGGTCTAATTTACTCACTTTTTTAATTAGTCACAGCTGGATAATATCAGTCCTGTGCTAACCACCAAGAGTTAGCCTGACCCAATAATTAAAGGTTATTGAACTATGACTAGAACATTTAATGCCGAACCCTTTGCCCTCGAATTTACTCCTGAAACAACTGCTTTGGTTGTCATTGACATGCAACGTGACTTTGTTGAGCCCGGCGGGTTTGGTGAAGCACTCGGTAATGATGTGTCGCTGGTTCGCTCTGCCATTGAGCCTTGCGGCAAAGTACTACAAGCAGCACGCAATGCGGGAATGATGGTAATTCATACTCGTGAAGGTCACCGTGCCGACCTTAGCGATTGTCCACCTGCGAAGCTAACGCGTGGTGGCAAGACGTTTATCGGTGAAGCGGGTCCAAAAGGTCGCATTCTCATTCGTGGTGAAGAAGGCCATGACATTATTCCTGAGCTCTACCCTATCACTGGCGAACCTATTATCGATAAGCCAGGTAAAGGGGCTTTCTACCAAACTGACCTTCACCTTATTCTGCAAAACCACAATATCAAAACCCTGATTGTTTGCGGTGTAACGACCGAAGTCTGTGTTAACACGACAGTGCGTGAAGCCAATGACCGCGGTTATGAGTGCATCATTCCCGAAGATTGTGTGGGTTCTTATTTCCCTGAGTTTCAAAAATATGCACTCGAAATGATCAAAGCGCAGGGTGCAATTTTCGGTTGGGTATCTAACGCGGAAAATATTATCGAGGGTCTAAAGTAAGCTGCAGACATGATCCTTGCGCTTACTAAGGGATACCTTTGCCCAACTCTGTCATTCAATGGCAAAGTACACAGCGTCTTTAAGCGGTCGGTAAACATAGCAACAGACCAAAAAGAGACACCTTTGGTATCCCTACTCGACGACACATTACCTGAGACCCCAACAGCCTATCAGTGCAATTGGGGAGCACAAAAAAACTTAATGGCAATGGTAAATGTGGGTGACGCCGTATTTATGCGAGGAGGTATTATACGCTTTAGCTCTCCTTCATCGCTGGCAATAAATACTTTAACAGCCACAAACTGGTCACAGGCGCCACCTTTACCACAAATAAATAGAGAGAGAGTTAAAGATAATATTCTCGTCGCAGAAAAAGTCTTGGCTAAACATATTTCTAAAAACGAAATACAGCCACTATCTTCTGTTGATGAATATATATATCACCTAGGTTTAATCACACCTAAATGTATTAACTCGTTCCCAGAAACACTCGTTAAAAACATAGGTTATGGCATAGGACTCACACCTTCCGGTGATGACTTTTTGATCGGCGTTATGGCCGTGCTGGCCAGCATTCAGAAATTAAACCCTGCAGCTGGCGTAGCCTTCCAATGTTTGCAAAAGCAAGTACCACAAGGTATTGCAAAGACGACAGATATCAGCGCTCACTATTTATCACTGGCACTATCACAGCATTTTTCAAAGCCAGTGCAATGGCTGATTTATTACTTATTTACGGCAACAGAGATACCAACAATTGAAGCAACAATAACAACCAATCTCAATATTGGTTCAAGTTCTGGTGCCGATACGGTTGCAGGCATCGTGTACTGCATAAAGAAATTATTACTGAGTAAACAAGTTAAAACTGACTGGTATTAATATGGTTATTAAATATAAAACGTTTGAAAATCTCTATCAGGACTCTGTTTCCCTGATGCAGATTTCAGCCAGCCTTAATAAAACTGATGGCATCGAAGAAGCTTCAGTCGTTATGGGAACCGAAGCCAACTTATCCCGCATGGCTGATGCCGGTTTTGGTACAGACATCGCAGCCAAACCCAACGACCTCGTCATTGCAGTTAGAGGTGACGACAAAGCCTGTGATGAAGCCATCGAGCACGCACAAAAAGCCCTAACAGCCAAACCTGATACCGGCAATGATGGTCAGCAGTTCTCGCAAACTCTCACCAGTTTTGCGCTTGGTTTAGAGCATCACCCCGACGCTAACCTCGCGCTGATCTCCGTACCTGGCGAATATGCGGCGGCAGAAGCGATGAAAGCACTGAACCTTGGCCTGAATGTCATGATGTTCAGTGACAATGTTTCGCTCAATGATGAAAAACGTATCAAGCAGCTAGCGCAACAGAAAGAATTAATGGTGATGGGCCCAGACTGTGGAACAGCCATTATTAACGGTATTCCACTTGGTTTTGCCAACGTTGTCCGTCGTGGTGCCATTGGCGTAGTCGCGGCATCAGGTACTGGATTACAGGAAGCAACATGCCGTATTCATCAACTGGGTGAAGGGGTATCCCAAGCCTTGGGGACTGGCGGCCATGACCTACACCAGGAAGTCGGTGGGATCTCTATGTTACACGGCCTGCAAGCACTGGCCGAAGATGAAGAAACGCAAGTTATTGTATTGATATCTAAGCCACCAGCAAAAGCGATTGCCGAGCGTATCTTGTCAACCGCATCGCAAATAGATAAACCCGTTGTCGTTCACTTCCTTGGTGCCGGCAAAACGGAATCTGCCCCAAGCAATGTATATTTCGCTGACTCACTGGCACACTCTGCTGATGTTGCTGTCGCTATTCTTGGCAACCAAGCAATCCCACCAGCCACTGTGCAAGCACAGAGCAGCGTAACAGCATGTGAAGCACAGTTGGCAAAACTACAAACCCAGCTTTCAGTAACCCAGCGTTACATCAGAGGTGTATTTGCTGGCGGTACCTTCTGTTATGAAGCCCAGATTATTGCATCACAATATGGTTTTAGCGCGTACTCAAACACCCCTATCATGGGTAATAGCTTACTTGATGATGTTTGGAGCAGCCAACAACATACCATTGTTGACCTCGGTGATGACGACTTCACCCAGGGCCGTCCGCATCCAATGATCGACCCTAGCTTGCGTAACCAGCGTATTCTTCAAGACGCTCAGGACCCCAATACTGCAGTTGTACTGTTTGATGTTGTTCTCGGTTACGGAGCCTCTGAGCAACCTTTGTCTGAACTCCTTGCCATCATTGAGCAAGTCAACAGTGAACAGGCCACTCCGCCAGCCTTTATCGCCCATGTTTGTGGTACCGAACAGGATCCCCAATCACGCGAATTGATCCGTCATTCATTGGCAGATGCTGGTGTCTTGGTGGCTAACAATAATGCTGATGCTGCACATCTCGCCGCTCACCTTGTCTCTCAACTTGGCTAATTAGGTAATTCCAATGAAAGCACTTTTCACTCAAAAGCTTACGGTCCTTAATGCCGGTCTCACGAGCTTTGCCTCTAACATTGAGCGTGCCGGTGGTGATGCCATTGCCATGAATTGGCAACCACCAGCAGGTGGCGACCGTGACGGCGGTCTCGCCCTTGCGAGTCTACTAAACCAGCCTGAGGTTGAGCAGGCAAACCAAACGGCGATGGATCGTTACCTCGCCGCCCAGCCGATGCTAGTGGATGTCATGTATGCCGGTGAGGCAATACCAGCACTGGCAGAGAAGAAACTGATCTTACACGCTGGCCCTCCAATTGCTTGGCATGACATGTGCGGTCCTGTTCAGGGCGCTATTTTAGGTGCCATTTTATTCGAGAAGTGGGCTGAAAACCTTGAACAAGCAGAAGCACTTATCCTCGATGGGGAGGTCACCTTTGAACCCTGTCACCACTATGATGCCGTTGGGCCAATGGCCGGCATAATCAGCCGCTCTATGCCGCTATGGGTCATCGAAAACCCAGCGCATAACAACGAACGCGTATACAGCAACTTCAACGAAGGTCTTGGTAAAGTATTACGTTTTGGTGCTAATAGTGAAACGGTTATTGAGCGCCTTGAATGGATGGGAACTGAGCTTGCCCAAGCCATGAAAGCCATGCTGCTACAGTCTGGTCCCATTGAGCTCAAGCCAATTATGGCTCAAGCGCTACATATGGGCGATGAAGTCCATAACCGCAATGCAGCAGCAACAGGCTTATTGCTAAAACAGCTGGTGCCTGCGCTACTAAGTTCCTCACTACCACAGGAACAAATTCAGCGTGCCGTTGGTTTTATCACAGCCAATGACCATTTCTTCCTGAACCTCTCGATGGCAGCTTGTAAGAGTATGCTTAAGGCCGCCGAGAATGTGCCGCACAGTACCATGGTAACTGTCATGGCGCGTAACGGTGTCAATTTTGGTATCCGTCTTTCCGGTACAGGCAACACATGGTTCCAAGCCCCGGCGAACCCCGTTGACGGGCTTTTCTTCCCGGGATATGGCGTCGACGATGCTGCCGCTGATTTGGGCGATAGCGCCATTACCGAAACAGCAGGCGTGGGTGGCTTTGCAATGGCTTCCTCGCCAGCCATCGTGAAATTTGTTGGCGGTACGCCAGCAGATGCGACAAACAACAGCCGCTCAATGCAAGCCATCACGCTAGGAGGCAACCCGGCCTTCACCCTTCCAGCACTTAACTTTGCGCCTACAGCTGCAGGTATTGATGCTCGTAAGGTAGTTGATCATTCCGTACTGCCAATTATCAATACGGGCATTGCTCACAAACAAGCGGGCGTGGGCCAGATTGGGGCCGGTATCACCACCGCGCCGATGAAATGCTTTGTTAATGCATTACGTTCACTCGCAACCCAACACTACCGCTAGGAGTTTGATATGAACAAGAAACCCTTAGCCGTTGTGGCTTTTGGTGGTAATGCCCTGATTGACGATAACGCACATTGCTCTATTCAGGATCAATACCAAACAGTGACCAATAACGTTGGTTATCTGGTGGATTTAATCGAACGAGGCTGGGACTTGGTGCTAACCCACGGCAATGGTCCGCAAGTCGGTTTTATTCTCCGCCGCTCAGAGCTAGCCGCCCATGAAGTGGATCAGGTACCTGTCGACTATGCCGTTGGTGATACCCAAGGCGCGATCGGTTACATGTTCCAAAAAGCGTTATGCAATGAATTACAACGTCGTGGGCTTACCCGTCCTGTAGTCACATTAGTCACTCAAACTCTGGTAGATCCTCGTGATCCAGCCTTCCAGGCACCAAATAAGCCAATCGGCTCATTTATGGATAAAGCCACCGCTGAGAAATACGCCGCAGAGCTGGATTGGCACATTATGGAAGACGCAGGTCGAGGGTGGCGCCGCTGTGTTGCTAGCCCTAGCCCACAGGAAGTGATTGAAATCGATAGTATCAAAACCTTATTGGACTGCGGCTCATTGGTCATTGCCGCTGGTGGTGGTGGCATTCCGGTTGAACGAAATGAAAGTGGGGATCTTGTTGGTGTCGAAGCCGTGATAGACAAAGACGTTGCGTCCGCCTTGCTTGCCAAAGAATTACAGGCCGACATGCTGATCATTCCTACAGGTGTCGAGAAAGTCGCCATCAACTTCGGTACACCCGAGCAGCAGTGGCTGGATCACCTCACGCCAACCGACGCAAAAGCACTCAGCGAACAAGGCCAATTTGGTGAAGGCTCGATGAAACCGAAAGTCGATGCACTGCTGCAGTTTCTAGATGTCAATCCCGATGGCGCAGGCGTAATAACCAAAGCCAGCACATTAATCCAAGCCATTGATAGTACGACTGGCACCTGGATTCGCAACCACAACTAATTCAACTTGGTCCGGCATGGCCGGGCCACTTTTTTACGGAGTACACCTTATGTCAAACACAACCCTTTTAGCCGTAAATGGCACTTTGATGCGCGGCCTTGAACTTAACCCAAACCTTACCAATGTAGGAGGGAAGTTCATCCGTGAAGACAAAACCGACAACCACTATCGCCTATGGTCAATCAATGATGTCCACCCTGCGATGATCCGCACCATCGAAGCAAACAACAGCGTTGATCTTGAAGTCTGGGAACTGCCGATGGAAGCCTTCGCTTCTGTACTGAGTAATGAGCCTGCCGGCCTGTCTATTGGCAAGGTGAAATTGGCTGATGGAACGGAAGTACTTGGAGTGCTTGGCGAACCTTGGCTGGTTGAGGGCAAGCGAGAAATCACCGCGACCGGAGGATGGCGCAGCTATATCCAAACCCAAGCAGTGATAGAAGAATAATAAAACCACTGCGAATAAGCACCTTATTGCCCATGAACATCTTAAAACGAATTAATTCGTGAACGAAAGGCGTAATCATATGAGTAGTAAAAATAAAACGGATTTATCCAATACTGCCTCCGGCTTCCAAATTGCAATGATCCTGCTCGGGATCCTTGTTACACCGGTCTTGCTGGCCTCCTCAAGCTTGGGCAGCCAGCTAACATTAGGCACAGCGGCTGCTGTGATCGCTGTGGGTAGTATTATCTTGACCGTGCTCGCCGTGATCAACATTTCAATCGGCGAAAAAGCTCGCTTACCAACCTACGGTATCGTGAAATACTCCTTTGGCAGCAAGGGGGCAACAGCCATCAATATTATCATGGCCATCAGTCTATTTGGTTGGATAGCAGTGACAGCTAACATGTTTGGACACAGTGTGCATGATCTTCTTGCTACCCAGTTCAACCTTGATCTACCGGTCCCTGTTATCGTTGCATTTGGTTGTATTATTTTCGTTGCTTCTACCGCCTTTGGCTTTGAAGCTCTGGGTAAAGTGTCGAAGTTTGCCGTACCAATCATTGCCCTACTGATGTTTGTTATTCTGTACTTGGCACTTAACAGCTCCGCCCCTGTAGCAGAGAAACTCAGTAGCTTAAGCTTCGGCGCAGCAGTATCATCCGTCGTAGGTACAATTATTGTTCTGGTCGCAACCTCACCAGATTTTGGTAGTTTTGTCCGCAACCGTAAACATGCCGTACTCGCGGGTATCCTAACATTTGGTTTGGCTTACCCGGTATTGTTCTTAGTCGGTGCAGTACCAGGCTCTATGACCTCGGAAGGCTCACTGCTGGCAGCAATGGCAGTAATCGGAACTACCTTGCCCGCTGCTATTTTGTTGGTTTTCGCCTGCATCACGGGTAATGCCGGTAATATGTTCCAAGGCACGCTTGTCGTTTCGACTTTGTTCTCCCAGTTCCCCAAATGGAAGATCACAGTAGCGCTAGGTATTCTTGCTACCATCGTCGGTAGTATGGATATCATGGCATGGTTTATTCCATTCCTGTTATTCCTTGGCATTGCAACCCCACCGATTTCGGGGATCTACATTGCTGACTACTTTATCAATCGCCGTAAAGGCTACAACGAAGCAAGTCTGGAAAACGACCCTGCAATTAAGCCATCCACGTTTGTTGCCTGGGGGGTGGGTTCGTTTGTTGGCTTTTGCACCGTCAACGGCTGGTTCACTTTAACAGGCATCCCTTCTTTAGACTCAATTCTTATTGCATCGCTTGGATACTTCCTGTTCTCTCGAGTTGGAACGTCCAAAAATAAACTGGAAGCCAATAAGGCATAACCCACACGATTAACCACTCCAGTTGCTTATAACTAAAACGCCCTTAGCAAGGCTAAGGGCGTTTTTGTTTAATGAACGGAAAAGTAAATCATAGAAAGCACATCACCTGTATGGGTTCGGTACTGCTAAGGTTAAGACTTCTCGTATACCGGAGATCCACCAGCGTTTTTGTCATCAAGTGACTGCGCTGCCTCATTTTGGTGAGCAGCAGAGGTCAAAAGTTCAGGCTTTCTCAACCAACGTATCAGTGTCAGGCTACAAGCTAGAATAATCACTGTCGCTGGTAGCCCTCCTAGGTTCGACAGTTGCTTCACGCCATTAATACCAACGGTACTCACCATGATCCAAGCCACTAAACCAATGACGGTACCCCACAGTATTTTGATCGGGAGTGAAGTTCCTTCATCGGACTCCGAATCAAAGTCTTTGGTACATAAATCACCAATAGCATCGGTACTGGAATCAGCAGCCGTTACATAGGAAATAAACGCTATCAGGATCAAGAAAAATGAGGTTATTCCACTGAAAGGCAGTTGCCCCATAATGTGATACAAGAGCTGTTCAACACCCTGATCATTAAGCACGGCATAAAGCCCGCCATCACTTTGCGCATCCATGAAGATTGCAGTGCCAGAGAAGACAGCAACCCAAAGCAAGATGAACATACTTGGATAAATCAAGTTAACCTGAATAAACTCTTTCACCGTGTAGCCGCGAGCAATTTTACCGAGGAACATTGCAGTGATAGGTGCCCAAGCAAACCACACTGCCCAATAAAAGACACTCCACCATTGAGGCCAGGGATCATTAGCAGCCTGACCCGTAAACAAGCTCAGACGGAAAAAGGACTGAACAAACTCACCGACCCCTTCTACACCCAGAGCCAATATATAAGTTGTCGGGCCGACAAAGAGCAAGAAGACAAACAATACAATCAGCATCCAAAAATTAGCTTGAGACATTCGGGCGATACCGTTGATCAGACCACTGGCTGCAGAAAAGATAAACGTACCCACGATCACTGCGATAAAGATGCCAAGCGTAAACATATTGCGCTCAATCTCGACGAACTGACTGACCCCCCCAACCAAGGTTAGTGCACCAGTACCGAGCGATGAAGCCATACCCACAACCAAGGAGTACAGGGCCAAGGCATCAATAACATCACATAGTTTCGGTGTCAGATAACGGCCAAAGACCGGACGCAATGAGCTGGAAATCGAAAACGGCAGTTTAAGGTTATAGAAAGCGAGCGCAAAAATAAGTGCCGGAACACAATAGATAGCATAAGGTGTCGGCCCCCAATGTAGGAACATCGCTGACATCGCAAACAATGTCGCATCTGCGCTACCAGGCTCAATACCCAAGCTCTCCGGTGGCCCATAGATGTGGTAGATCGGCTCCGCTGTGGTCCAGAACAGCACCCCCACCGCCAATGTGGTACAGAGTACAATCATAAACCAGCGCTTTTTGCTGATACGAGGAGTACTTGACTCACCACCAATACGAATATTACCCAACTTGGAAAAATAGGTGATCACGATCAGCACCAGTAAATAGAAGCTCCCAAGGCTGAATAGCCAAGAAAAATTCTGCAAGATAGTGTTGTTGATCGCGCCAGTTACAGCGGTGAAACTTTCTAAATCAACCAAGCTCAGCACTAAGGCGGCCATCAATATTAAGAAAGTCGGAAAAAAGACCAAAGGTCGAATATTTTTTATCATAAGTTCTTCCGTGAACATTAATTACATGTAGTTGCGTTTGATGGTCTCATCAAAGCTTTTCTCGAAGATCACATCGCCATCGCAACAGGCTTTCCACTGCGCCTGAATATAAAAATGTTGAGCATCACATGTCATAACATAATGCGCATCTATAGCCGTACGCCAACCATCACGCCCCATATCCACACTCAAGCGAAGATCATTTTTCGCACTTAAAGGATCTTGCGGGTGAATCGACATCGACTGCTCAATCGTAAAATCAATTTCACTTTGTGATGAATTGATAAACTGACAGCCAAAATCTTCAACGGTTTCAAGGGTACTGACACCCGTTTTATAGTCACGGTGAACGACGCGTTTGCTACTTGCCGCACGCATTACTTGACCATCAAACCTGACTGGCTTGTCATAACTCGGTACCAATTCTGACACCACAGGTGAATCGTTCAGTGGAATACTGACCGAACATTGCGATGGATACAGCGTCAGCGTAGCATCTTCTGCACATGGCCATATCAGGGGCCAGTAAGAAGTTGAAACGGCAATCCGCACCTTGTGACCTTTGGGCACCACATAAGCCATATGGTTTAACGCAACGTCGACATCATACACTTCGCCCACCACAAGAGGTTCGGGAAATTCGTGACTGTTACGGTGAGACAAGTTCAACAGGCCGTGAGTTATCCGAGTCACCTCGCCTGTAGGATGTACATCACAGATCCTGACAATAACATAGGCCTGCGGTTTGTCGCTTGAGAGGGACAAGCGTGCTTTTACCTGCCCTGCTATCGGCAAAGCTTCAGACAGTGTCTCTGAGTCAAAAACCAATGAGCCTGCATCATCGATGCGTTGATCGGCGGGGTTTTCCATATCTAGCCGAATGCCGACGCAAAAGCGGCCTCCGTCTAAACCGACCGTTTGCGGAGAGCGGATAGATTGCGGGCGACTGTCAGTGGCAGTGTCCGATAAACCGTAATCAGAGAAGTGCCATTCCCTATACTGGGTATGTGGGGATGGCCATGTTGGCTCACTAACCCAACATCCCGGGCGATGATCGTAATCGGTGTGTGGCAGTACGCTATCTTGCAAGTAATAATGCAGCTCAGGCTCTTTATCAATACCGTTATCAACGCCTTTCAGCCATCGATCCCACCACCTTACAGATTCAGCAACGTAATCCATTTTAGGATTTGGATAGGCGATATTGGGGTACTTGTGTGCCCATGGCCCCACTAAGCCTTTCTTAGGGCCAGATAAATTGCTCAACAGGGAAAAGATAGTATTGCGATAACCATCTGCCCAGCCCCCCATCGCATACACAGGTATATCGATACTTGAGTAGTCTTCACAGACCGAACCGTGTTTCCAGTAATCAGAACGTGTTTGCTCTGTCAGCCACGGCTTGGCCAAAAACGGCATCTGATTGAGCCGGTCCAGCCAGATATTTTTCCAGTTATCACCCACCAGCTTGGCATCGGGAGAACGACCCAGCGCATAGGCCCAGAAGAAAGCCGCCCAATCCATATTATCGTTAAGCAGGCAGCCCCCAGCAAAGTGGATATCGTCCCTGAAACGGTCGTCAGTCGAGCACTGGGTAATAATCGCCTTTAATGCAGGAGGCCTAAGCGCGGCAACCTGTAGCGAGTTAAACCCGCCCCAAGATATTCCTACCATGCCGACATTCCCATCACACCACTTCTGCTTGGCAATCCAGGCAATCACATCGCAACCGTCTTGAAGCTCCTGTTGGGAATATTCATCATCAAACAGGCCTTCAGATTCACCGCAGCCCCGAAGATCCACTCGAATACACGCGTAACCGTTCGCAGCCGTTTCTGGCATTGTGATTTCATCACGGATGATGGTGCCATCGTTTTTACGGTAGGGAAGAAATTCCAGTATCGCGGGAACAGGGGTTGTTGCTGCATCATCAGGCATCCACGCGCGATATGCGAGGCGTGTACCGTCAGGAAGGGTTAGCCAGTCATGGTGGATCTCTTGTACGGTCTTCATTCTCATCCTTGTTTTATAGCCAAAGGACCCTCTATGTTATAGACCGTAGTTTGTCAGTAAATCAGTAATTAGTTACCATGGTGTTAACTATAAGTTCATACAAGTAAAACTATGCCCATAAACTCCAGATTAATACCCTCCACAAATAGCTTAATTATGTTTGAAGCCGCAGCGAGGTTGGGGAGTTTAACGAAAGCAGCAGATGAGCTATGTGTAACGCCAACGGCGGTAAGCAAGCAGATTAAACAGTTAGAATCACTACTGAGCACGGAGCTGTTTACCCGCTCCCCACAAGGGGTTCGCCTGTCTGACAATGGGCGGCGCTATTTAGACCGAGTTACGGAAGCTCTGACAATCCTTGCCGAAGAAACGCTTAGCATGGATGAGGCGGCCAATGTTCCAGCACTGGATATTGAAGTTGGTCCCTGCTTCTTGCACTTTTGGTTACTGCCTAAATTAGACCAATTCCGCCAGGAGCATCCTGACGTGCTGTTTAACCTGAATGTGAACAACGAGCGTCAAGTTGCTACCGATGACAGCTACGATGTTGCGTTTTTCTATTCCCCTATACACTCGCAAAACCATAATAACTATCTGGTATTTCATGAGCGGGTATTGCTGGTTTGCAGCCCGGGATTCCTCGAAAAACACGATGGGCATATTGATATATCAACCGTGTTTGATTTGCCCCTTGTGATGCTAAAGGATGAACTGGAATTCTGGGAAGGCTGGCAGACGTGGGCGAAAAAAGCGGGCTTGGAATATCGAATTCCACATGATGCGATTTGCATGACAGATCAAGTTGCCGTGATACAAGCGGCTATCAATGATGCCGGGATCGCTCTCGTGTGGGACTGGCATGTTGAAGAGCTGTTAGACACTGGCCAGTTAGTTGCCCTGACTGAATTATTCGATTTCACAGATAAAGCCTACTTTCTCTCGATTGCCGATCACTGCACCGATCCTGCCGCGAAAACATTCGTTGATTGGGTACTGAAACAAGTTAACTCAACGCCTATCAGCAAATAATGATGCCTATACAAAAACGCCGACTCATTCAGTCGGCGTTTTAGTTAATTGGCAGGCATTGTAAGCTGCATCAATTATTTTTTCTTTGGACGGAAAGGCTTCATCACCTCTTCGTTACACTCAAGGAATGGACCTTCCATCAAGTCGATACAGTAAGGGATTGCAGGGAATACGGCATCCAAGCATTCACGAATTGATTTTGGTTTACCCGGTAGGTTAACAATCAGGCTATCGCCACGCAGGCCCGCCGTCTGGCGCGACAAAATGGCAGTCGGTACAAACTTCAACGACTCAGCACGCATCAACTCACCAAAGCCAGGCATCATGCGATCACATACCGCTTCAGTGGCTTCTGGGGTCACATCACGCTTCGCAGGGCCGGTACCACCTGTAGTTACAATCAAGCTGCAGTCTTGCTCATCGGCCATTTTGATCAGCGTTGCTTCAATCACGTCCTGCTCATCAGGAATGACTTCGTATACTGGCTCCCACTCCGAGGTCAGGTAATCATTCAATGTATCGATAATCGCCTGTCCAGAGATATCTTCGTAAACACCTGCGCTAGCGCGATCGCTGACAGTCACGATGCCGATTTTTGCTTTAGTCATTGGTTGTTCCTCAGGCTGAGCCTTGTTATCCATTTCTACTTTCTTGTAAGCAGGAAAGTAATGTTTCTTCATGCATGCAAGTTTAAGAAATTCTCTTGAATTGTTAAACACCTAAAAGCAAAAAGCCCTGCCAGTGACAGAGCTTTTAAATATCTGTACCCCTTTGAGGGTAATAAAAGTGAAGACTATACCCAAATCACTTGGGTATAACACTTGGGTATAACGTATGTTAAGCCACACATTCTTCAAGTTGTTGCTCAGTCAACTGGCGGTAAGTGACGAGGTCAGAAATCAATCCCAGCTTCAAATCGTGTTTCTGTGCATACACTTCAAGTTCAGGACGTCTTGCCATGGTGCCATCTTCGTTCATGATTTCGACAATCACGCTTGCAGGTTCAAAGCCGGCTAATCGGGCCAAGTCACACCCCGCTTCAGTATGCCCTTCACGAACTAAAACACCACCGTCGCGTGCTTTAAGTGGGAAGATATGTCCAGGGCGAGTTAAATCTGACGCTTTAGCCCCTTTACGTACAGCCGTCTGTACCGTGTGGGCACGATCATGAGCCGAAATACCCGTTGTCACACCTTCTGCCGCTTCAATGGTAATCGTAAAACCCGTGCCTTGCGGATCGGTACTGTTCTCAACCATCATAGGTAAACCAAGCTGCTCACAACGTTCGGCGGTCAGGGTTAAGCAAATAAGTCCACAGGCCTTACGCGCCATAAAATTAATGTGCTCTGGCGTGACGCATTCAGCCGCCATCACAAGATCACCCTCATTTTCACGACCTTCGTCATCCATTAAGATCACCATTTTTCCTAATCGAATATCTTCAATGATGCCTTCAATATTACTGATCGCCATGTTACGTCCTCTGAACTGTGTGGTCATTTGTAGCGTATAAATGTTAATTCAAACAAGGGTTAACATTACCAAAAGGGTGTACTAGCCCCTGTTCATAGCACCCCATGTATAAACCAAATTGGCCGTGGTCTTCTTCATTGATATATCGGCTAAGTATTTGGCCTATCGCAGGATAGGTTAAAGCCTGCCAAGGTACTTCGTCTTTCGTAACAAAAGTAACTTCTGCGGTTTCATCACCGAATGGTTGTTGAAAGCCAATGAACCGAGCGCGAAAGATGATATAAACCTGATTCATTTGCGGCACACTGAAAATCGAGTACGGACCAAGAACGTCAACCCTTGCCCCCGTCTCTTCCAGCACTTCCCGTACTGCAGCTTGTTCAACTGTTTCGCCATTTTCCATAAACCCTGCTGGAATACTCCATTTCCCCATCATGGGTTCAATGGCACGCTTACCAAGCAGAAACTTTCCTTCATGCTCAATAATACATCCGGCAATAACGGTAGGGTTTTGATATACAACGTGACCACATTGCTGACACACAGGCCGCTGGTGTGTATCCCCAGAAGGCACCTGCATCAGCACCTCATTACCCCCGCATTGTGAGCAAAAGTGAATCGTTTTATGCAACATACCTTCCTCCTTGGTTATATCTTGATATCAATCGCACTGGGATTAAAGTCAGCACAAAAAGTGTGTGCTAAGCGGGTTGGGCTTCACGCTCGTACTCATCAATCACTTCTTTAGCCGTACGGAAAGCATCGATCGCCGCAGGTACACCACAATAAATCGCCGTTTGCAGTAGCACTTCACGAATTTCTTCTTTGGTACAACCGTTATTAAGCGCCCCACGCACGTGTAATTTAAGCTCATGCGGACGATTGAGAGCCGTGATCATCGCGAGGTTAATCATGCTACGCGTTTTCAGCGGTAAGGTGTCTCTCCCCCACACTTCACCCCAACAATACTTGGTGACCAATTCCTGCATCGGCATCGTAAAATCAGTGGCGTTATTAATCGAAGCATCAACATAGTCAGCACCTAATACCTGACGGCGAATAGCTAGGCCTTCCTCAAACTTATCGCTCATTTTCATATCCTTATTGATTATTCGCACAGTTGCTTAGCTGCTTAATTGCACAGCTGATTGTTCCTATCAAGAGGCGAGCATTGAGTGGAGGCCTAAAGGCCTCCCATCATCACATATTTGGTTTCCATATAATCTTCAATGCCCTGACGTGCGCCTTCACGGCCTAGGCCTGATTCTTTTACTCCACCAAATGGAGCAACCTCGGTCGAAATCAGTCCTTCATTGATCCCTACCATGCCAGACTCAAGCTCTTCACTTACCCGCCATGCGCGTTGCAGCGAACGGGTATAGGCATAGGCTGCCAAACCAGAATCCGTATCATTAGCACGGGCAATGACCTCATCATCGGTGCTGAAGCGGAACAATGCGGCCAACGGGCCAAAGGTTTCTTCTTTTGCAACCAACATGTCATCGGTGATTTCTGTCAGGATCTGTGGTGGGAAGAAGTTAGTCCCTGCAGGCTGAATATCACCAAAGATGCGTTTTGCACCTTTAGATAGCGCATCATCAACATGGCTTTGTACTTTAGCAACAGCGGCTCGGTTGATTAGCGGGCCGATCGTCGCACCAGGGGTAAAGCCATCTGCAACCTTTAACTCAGCAACACGCGCCACCAGCTTTTGTGCAAATTGATCATAAACTGCATCATGCACATACAAGCGGTTGGCACAAACGCAGGTTTGCCCAGCATTACGGAATTTTGCGATCATGACACCGTCAACGGCCGCATCTAAATCCGCATCGTCGAAGATAAGAAATGGCGCATTGCCCCCTAACTCCAATGACATTTTCTTCACCGATGAAGCAGACTGCTCCATCAGCAATTTACCAATTGCCGTTGAGCCGGTGAACGAGATTTTTTTCACCGTTTTACTACTTGTTAATGCCCCACCGATTTCGACAGCATTACCTGTAATGACACTAAACAACCCGGCAGGGATCCCTGCTCGTTCAGCAAGCTCAGCCAGGGCTAATGCAGTTAACGGGGTTTCAGGTGCAGGTTTCAACACCACTGCACAGCCGGCGGCAAAAGCAGGGCCACATTTACGGGTGATCATCGCGGCGGGAAAGTTCCACGGGGTAATTGCGCCAACCACTCCTACAGGCTCTTTGCTTACCACTAAACGTGAGTTCGGTTTATGGCTTGGGATCATTTCACCATAAGTACGCTTAGCTTCTTCAGCAAACCATTCAATAAAGTTTGCAGCATAAGTAATTTCGCCTTTTGCTTCAGCCAGTGGTTTACCTTGCTCAGCCGTTAAAATCGCCGCTAAGTCATCAGCATTTTCAACGAGCAGCTGATACCAATTACGTAAGATAACTGAACGTTCTTTCGCTGTGACTTTCTTCCATGCTTTCTGCGCTTGCTCTGCCGCTTCAATGGCTGACAATGTTTCTTCACGCCCTAGCTCTGGCACATAGGCAATCACCTCACCGTTTGATGGGTTTAAAACAGGCACAGTCGCTTCATTTTCTGCTGTTACCCATTGTCCGGCGATATAACAAGACTGCTTAAGTAAACTTGAATCAATTAGCTTCACTGGAAATTCCTCATCGCATCTTTATTTAAATTTGTGCCAAGTGGCCTACTCTCACCATGGCGCTGCAGCACACGGTAATAACGCCACTTTAACTTTTTAATTCATATCAGGAATACTACCCATTTTGCTGCGGCAATAAAGTAAGGGATGTTCTTCATTTGTATCTGCCAGTTCAGCATTTACAACCTGACCGACCAAAATAGCATGATCTCCACCGGGATAATCATTCCATAGCTCACACTCCAGCACCGCTAATGCCCCCTCAATAACAGGTAGGCCATGTTCACTTTTTTGGATATTCAACCCTTCGGACTTATCAATCCCTTTTTTAGCGAATTGGTAAGCAACGGCTTGCTGGTCGTCAGCCAAGATATGGATTGCAAACTTCTTGGTATCGCGGATCACCGGGTACGAATCAGACGAATAGCTAGGACAAACCAGCACCAGAGCCGGATCGATTGAAAGCGCGCTAAAAGCACTTGCGGTAAAGCCAACCACATCACCCAAATCGTTATAGGCGGTGATCACAGTAACGCCTGTTGGGAACTGGCCCATAATGTTCTTGTATAAATCCGGTGATACGGCTTGTTCTACTTGTTGTGTTGTCATAATGATTCCCTTCTTAACGCATGGTAAATGGGTCAGCCATTGGCTCGGATGAAGTATTGATCCAGACAGCTTTTAACTGCGTGAACTCATTAATTGCATCACTGCCGCATTCTCGGCCATAGCCACTCTGGCCATAGCCCCCAATCGGCGCAGAAGCAGAAACCGCTCGATAGGTATTCACCCATACAATGCCAGAGCGGATGCCTTTGATCATACGGTGTGCTTTAGCCAGGTTTTGCGTCCAGATCCCAGCGGCAAGGCCATACTTAGTATCATTCGCAAGCAATAACGCTTCAGCTTCATCGGCAAAAGGGATCACCGTTGCCACTGGGCCGAAGATTTCTTCCTGAACGACGGTATCACTATGATTGGTGCACTCTAAAATGGTTGGGGTGTAGTACCAACCCGATGCAATATCTGGACGTTTACCACCGGTACGCAATGTGGCACCTTCGGTTAAGGCGATATCAACAAAGCGTTCTACCGTTTCTAACTGAGCTAATGTTGCCATTGGGCCCATTTCAGTTTCAGGCTGTGATGGGTCACCTATCACGATTTGTTCGGCGCGTGCTGTTAACTTGGCGACAAACTCATCATAAATATCTTGTTGAACCAGCAGGCGAGAGCCCGATACACAGCTTTGGCCAGCCGCCGCAAAGATACCTGCGACAGCCCCGTTAACCGCGCTCTCGATATCAGCATCATTAAAGATAATATTGGGCGACTTGCCACCGAGCTCCAGCGAAAGTTTGGCGTAGTTTTCTGCAGAATTTCGAATAACATGCTTCGAACTTTCGCTACCCCCGGTAAACGCAATTTTACGTACCAAAGGATGACGGGTTAATGCCGCACCACACGGTAAGCCATAGCCGGTAATGACGTTAACGGCACCGGCAGGAAAGCCAGCCTCAAGGACTAACCGCCCTAATTCAAGCAAAGTTGCAGACGCATGTTCAGAAGGTTTAAGAACGACGGTGTTACCCGTGGCCAATGCAGGTGCAATTTTTATTGCGGTTAAATACAGCGGCGAATTCCAAGGAATAATGCCAGCAATAACACCCAGTGGTTCACGGACGGTGTACCCAAACATGTCAGATTTATCGAGCGCTAAGGTTTCACCTTCAACTTTATCGGCCAAGCCAGCAAAGTAATAAAAGAACTCAGGTAAGTAGCTAACTTGGCCACGTGTTTCGCGAATTAGCTTGCCATTGTCACGGCTTTCAAGCTGGGCTAGTTGCTCTGTGTTCTCGGCAATCAAATCACCGAGGCGGCGAAGTAGTTTCCCGCGTTGGGCTGGTGTGGTCGATGCCCACTCTGGCGATAAAAATGTGGCATGTGCCGATTGTACTGCCTGCTCAACATCTTGCTCGTCAGCATACGGGAACAATGCCCACGGCTGTTCATTGGCAGGGTTAATACTTTCGAATGTTTTACCGCTTTGTGCTGAAACCCACTCTCCGTGGATTAGCATTTGAAATTGTTCAAGCGCCATTGACGACCTCCTGTATTGTCACTTGCTCTTGCTGGCTTTGCTTCAGGCTTTCAAGGAAGGTTCGAAGCATGTCATTCACTAACTGTGGTGATTCAACGGGCATCATGTGGCGTTGTTGATCAAGTACAACCACCTTGGCATTAGATAAATACCGCGCCAATCCATAGGCCATTTCAGGGGTCGAACCTACATCAAGCTCACCTGTCGCGACCAACACGGGTAAATGCAGGGTGTTGAGTTGCGAAAGACCATAATTATCATTTTCACCAAATAACTGATAGGTATGTAAATAACCATTTTTGCTATTCGTGATAATACGCGCTGTAATTGCGTCGATTTGGGCCGGGTTTGCACCTCGGTACTCTTTGCTAAACCAACGCTCAATCGCGGCCTCGACATTGGCACCAGGGCCTAGCTTTTTTACGTCTTCGCAGCGAGAAAGCACGTTCATACGCTGCTCGTCACTGCGGTTGAAGACGCTGTTTAGAATGACCAGGTTATCAATGCGGTGCGAGTATTTAAGCGCAAACGCACGGGCAACCAAGCCCCCCATTGAAAAGCCAGCAATGGTAATTGGCTTATTAAGTTCTAATTCTGTGATCAAGCGTTCCAATTGCTCGGCATACGCGTCGATTGTGTCACCCCTTTCTGGCTCAGGGCTATCGCCGTGGCCAAGCATGTCATAACCGATCACATGGTAATGTTGCATGAGGCCAGCCACTTGGCCACCCCACATTGATTTGTCCAGACCTACACCATGAATGAAGATGACGGTATCGCCATCTCCACATGAAAAGTAGCTGGTTCCATCAACTAATTTCATGTCCTCCATATCGCTTCCTTATTGCTGCTGTTGGGCGGCTTTCTCTTTTGCGATTTCTTCTAGATCGATATAGCGGTTACCAATTCGTGGGTGCACACGTCCACCATCAGATGCTCCGAGTACCACAACGATTTCATTGGCTGCTGGCGCATCTTCAATTTTCATTTCCAGCGTAACGTAGTGCGAACGCAGCCCTTCGTCATCCTTATGCATCATCGGCACTTGAATTGACGTACCACCTGCACCACGTTTGTTGGTGAAGCTTAAGTAACTTTTTGCATCAACCGCTTCGCGATAGTGGTTCCCGAAGCGCAACGTATGAATAACGGCGGAGGCATGCTCGATTTCACCCTCCATACCAACAACGGCTGCCTTACCGTAAGCTTCAATATTACCCGCACCGCCCATTACGCCAGCGAGCTTATCGACAATTAAGGCACCTAAGTCTGAACAATGCTCCGTAATTTCAGGACGAAGGTTTTCAACAAAGCCTTTGCCATGCCAAGGGTTTTCAATCACAACAGCAACCGCTGCCATCGTGACTGGCTTATCACCGACTTTGCCGCCTTCAATGCGAGTTTCTTCAATATAGGTACAGATCTTACGGATATTAAAAGCCATTGCGTTTTCCTTCTTACATGTATGTTTTCTAGCGATAGGATATATGTCATCGCCCAACTCGTATTATGGTATACCAAACTTTTAGTACAAAAAGAAACCACTCATCTCTTAGTTAACAGCTATCGCTCTATACCAATGCCTATAAAAACACCCTAAAAACAACAACTTAAACAGTGCACCTGCCATAATATCGATATTGGTACTTTTATCAAAAAATCTACAATGATCACAATTTGTTAAATTCCCATCACTAATTGATTTGGTTGCAAACAAGCTCAAACCCAAAGTTAAACCATAAAATTCAAACACTTAAATAAAATCCCATGTTAAATCGTTGTTAAAATCAATGGTTGATGCGCTATTTTTTGGTGTTATGGTATACCAACAAAACACATACAATATCAGCCAGGAATGTGCTGATGACATAACGAAAGGGGTGTTCGAGGGTTATGTAGTCTGAAGGCTGCTGCAGTTTATCCAAGGCACGATAATACAGCGCATAAAGGAGCAATCCTGCTATGACATCCAATGACAGCATGGTTAACAAAAAAGGTTTATTTTCCGGTGTTAACCAAACGATGACAGTAGCTTCATTAACTATGGTTACGGCTTTTGTACTATTTTCCGTTTTACAGATAGATCTCGCGAACACGGTTTACAGTGGCGTGAAAAATTGGATCACAACGAACTTCAGCTGGTACTACATAGCCGCTGTCGCCGTTATTTTTGTTTTCTCGGTATGGGTTACTTTTAGCCAGTTCGGTAAAATACGCTTGGGCAAAGATACAGATCGACCTGAGTTTAATAATTTCACTTGGTTTGCGATGCTATTTAGTGCCGCAGTCGGTACTGGATTAATGTTCTGGAGTATTGCAGAGCCACTTACCTATATTCAAGGTAACCCGTTTGCGGAAATGGCCAATGTTGCTGCAAGTACCCCAGACGCCGCTCAGATTGGTATGCGCATTACGATCTTCCACTGGGGATTGAATGCATGGAGTGTGTATGTACTCGTGGGTTTGATCTTGGCCTATTTCGCCTACCGAAAAGGCCTGCCGCTCACGATCCGTTCAGCGTTATACCCCGTTCTGGGCGATCGTATCTATGGGCCAATTGGGCACGCGGTCGATTTACTCGCTATTTTCAGTACTCTTTTTGGTACCGCGACAACACTCGGCCTAGGTGTATCGCAAATGAACGCAGGGCTGAATTACCTGTTTGGCATTGAAATCAACTCGGTTAACCAGCTCATTTTGATCGTGCTGGTTGGTTCGATTGCGACCTTCTCGGCGGTCTCAGGTTTACAGAAAGGGATTAAGTTCCTGAGCCAGTGGAACGTTAGGATTAGCTGTGTTTTATTTGGCTTCTTCCTCATTGCTGGGCCAACCGTTTATTTGTTCAGCACTTTCTTCACCAACATGGGTGATTACCTTGCCAACTTTATTGGGATGTCTCTTTGGGTTGACCCACAGCCTGAACGCCAATGGCAAGGTTGGTGGACAGTCTTCTACTGGGCTTGGTGGTTAAGCTGGGGCCCATATGTCGGTATTTTCATCGCCCGTATCTCGAAAGGACGCACCATTCGTGAACTGATGCTAGGCGGGATTTTAGCAAGCACACTCGGCGCCTTTACTTGGATCACCATCATGGGCGGCACAGCAACGTACCTTGAACTGTATACCGCTAGCAACCTTACGGCTGTAGTGAATGAGAACCTTACCATGGTCCTATACAGCACAATCGAAGCCTTGAATGTTCACTGGCTAACATGGCCGATGGCTGCACTCGCAACAGTGATGATTATTTCGTGGTTCGTCACTTCGGCCGACTCAGCCACGCTCGTAATTTGTACCATCTTGTCGATGGGTGGAAACCACCCGCCTATTAAGATGCGCGTTATTTGGGGGGCTGGACTGGGTTTAGTTGCCGGTATTTTGCTGATGGCGGGTGGACTGGAGGGCTTGCAAGCAGCTTCCATTGCCGCAGCATTACCGTTCTCAATGGTGCTCATCGTCATGGCTTATTGCCTAATGAAAGATTTGTACTCAGGGACTGAATATCAAGAGTCGCCACAACCATTGGTAAAAAAAGACGCTCAAACGTTAAAGCCCGCATCTGCACTATCTAAATAAGATTTTGTAGAGAGCAAATAAAAAGAATGAGGCTGCTTGCCAGCCTCCTATAAACATCACAGAAAGGATACTGCTATGAAATTCTCTCTTTTCCTGCACATGGAACGCTATGATGACAACAAAACTCACCAAGAATCATTGGCTGAACTGACAGAGCTGGTGCAAATTGCTGAAAAAGGTGGTTTTGAAATGGCGTGGGTTGGCGAGCACCATGCTATGGAGTTCACCATTGCGCCCAACCCCATTAACTACATTACTTACCTTGCCAACAAAACCAGTACAATTCGCCTTGGCGCTGGTACGTTTATCGCTCCATTCTGGCATCCGGTAAAGTTAGCAGGAGAAGCCGCACTCGCAGATATCATGTGTGATGGCCGTTTAGAATTTGGTATTGCCCGCGGCGCTTACCAAGCCGAATTTGATCGTCTGATGAATGGTATGCCAGCAGCCGATGGCGGCAAATACCTTCGTGAAATGGTGCCCGCATTACAGAAGCTATGGACTAGCGATTATGCCCACGACGGTGAACTCTTTCAGTTCCCAACAACCACCAGCGTGCCAAAACCTCTCCAGCACCCTCACCCACCAATGTGGGTTGCAGCACGCGATCCCGATTCACACAACTTCGCCATTAGTAGTGGCTGTAATGTGATGGTAACGCCACTACAGAAAAACGATGAGGAAGTACAAGATCTGATGAACAAGTTCAATGAGGCTTGTGCAAACAACCCGCAAGTTGACCGCCCAGACATCATGCTACTTCGACACACATTCGTTGGCGAAAACGAACAAGACTTAGCGGCAGGTACCGATGCCCTGCACCACTGGTATTCCATGTTTATGGCTTGGGCACGTAATAACCAAACCCCTGACGATGGCTTCGTCAACCGTCTAAGTAGCGAAGATCTTGGTGAAGGTTTCAGCAAAGAAGTACTCCGTAACAACCTTGCAGTTGGTACACCAGAGGAAATTGTTTCCCGCTTGAAGTACTACGAAACACTCGGAGTAAGCCAATACAGCTACTGGGCAGATAACAGCCTTAGCTTTGAAGAAAAGAAGAAGTCACTACAGCTGTTCATCGACAAGGTTATTCCACAATTTAAATAGACGTAACACTTGTAACTACTGCACTTGAGACAATCTCTCTTTCCTAGCTTGCCCCATTAGCGTGGGGCCTTTTTACCTAAAGCAATTCAGCGAAAACGGAGTAGACCATGAAGGGATACTGGCTTGCCCATGTAACTGTACACAATCCGGAACAATACCAGCGCTATACGGCATTAGCGCCGCAAGCTTTTGCCACTTACCACGGGAAATTACTTGCTCGCGGTGGGCGCTACGTCCAGATGGAAGGTGAAGAACGCCAACGCCATGTAGTGATTGAATTCCCGTCTTTTGAGTCGGCGCTGGCATGTTACCATTCTGATGCTTACCAGCAGGCTGCCGCCCAACGCAAAGGGGTTGCAACGGCCGAAGTGGCGATTGTTGAGGGCATCTAGATAACAATGGGCATAGAAGCAAAATAAACCGACATTGGAATTAACAATCACTTATAATCGCCAATGTAGAACGACTTATAATCAAAGAGATGCACTAAAAAGCACATGGTTTTATCAGCTTCCCAGCAGCTTGCTAATGGAATGCTATACAGTAGTGAGAATACAGCATGATTAGGCAACCTTCGCAAATTACCAAGATTGACAACAGCCGCATTCCTTTGCGCGAGAAAGTGCTAGCAACCCTCAGAAGCGCTATCATGAATTTCCAGTTAATGCCGGGTGATCGCTTAGTTGAGCGGGATCTTTGTGACATGCTCGGAGTCAGCCGTACATCCGTACGTGAAGCCCTGCGTCATTTAGAGTCAGAGGGACTGGTTGATTATCTTGAAAACAAAGGGCCCATTGTTACTCGCCTAACGCTGGAAACTGCCAAAGAAATATACGAGTTGCGAGCAAGTCTAGAAAGCCTGATCGTCCAGCTGTACACGCTTAATGCCACCGACAAGCAATTACAGATGCTTGAAACCACCTTACACTTGCTGACTCGCCGTTTAACCCAAGGTAACGTAGCCAACATCCTTGATAGTGTGAATGACTTCTATGAATTACTTTACGAAGGCTGTGGAAATCAAACGGCGGCCAAATTACTTCGCCAGCAACAAGCTCGCATCAACCTGCTACGCGCGACATCTATCTCACAAGAGAACCGCTATATGCAGAGCATTGAAGAAATGAGTGCCATTGTTGATGCCATCATGAAGCGTGATTGTGCTGCTGCACACCATGCCTGTATTGAGCACGTCCGCCTCGCATCAGAAGTTGCACTTGCGGCAATGGCGGAAAAAGAAGGCATCAATGAAGTACCCTCTATCTTCGTTTCTGAGTATTCGCTGACATAATCTTCTCAAACCGCCTCTGTACATAAAGAGGAGCCAAGCGGCAACGAGTTTGCCGTTTGGCCTGAAACGATTTAATAAAACTTAGCCGCCAACTATTTCAACGCTGTGTGTTACGTTAATTTTCGGCTGTAACATTAAGCAAACGTGGCAGTATTTTTCCAATGCCCCTTTTGCAGCCGCCGACACCTGTGCAGCTGATACATTGTCAGCTTCAACAATAAAGTGCAGGTTAACCGTTTTGTACAAACGCGGGGAATCCTCTGTTAATGTATAGGTCAGTTTATTCTCTAGGTGTTTAAGAACAACGCCCTGCTCCTGCAACCCCATCACTACATCGGTGGCACTGCAAGACCCCAGCGCAGACAACAAGATCTCTGTCGGACAGGGTGCCTGCTTACCATCGGCGTCAACGGTGAATTCAAATTTATCTTCAGTAACAACGTTAAACTGGCAGTTATCCAGCCAACTGACACTTATTGCCATCGTGATTTTCCTACAAAATTAAGCAACTCAATCTCCCTGTCTCCTAACACTCATCCACACTGTGCCCCAAACCGCCTCATTAGATAACAGCGACTTAACTTCGGCTCACTAGTTTCATCAATAAAAAAATGGATAGAAGCAGATTTATCCCTATTATCAATACGTTTGATTCACAATCAACAGTAGATTACTCTGTTTGCCACAGGAGTAAACACAACACAAGGCGAATAATGGAAATCTCAAATACATACCCTATCGGTACCGTAGGCCAAAAATGGGGTGAAGAAGAAAAAGCCCAATGGCTAGCTCAGCAAACAATTAAGCGCTCTTACCAAGATGAAGTTGTCACGAAGATAGACGCCCTTCGTGATCGTTTTGATGTATCGCAATATGGTGCCCTCAGCTATGATCCAACAAAATATCCGCTATTGGTGATTAAGTCGCGTAACTGGAGTAACGATAAGCCAACAGCACTAGTAACCGGTGGTGTCCATGGTTACGAAACCAGTGGTGTACATGGTGCGCTTATGTTTGCTGATACTGAAGCTGAAAAATACGCAGAGCACTTCAATATCGTCATCGCGCCTTGTGTTAGCCCTTGGGGTTATGAAGTCATCAACCGCTGGAACCCACAAGCCGTTGATCCAAACCGCTCATTCTTCGAAAACAGCCCATCGGAAGAAGCCGCTAGCCTAATGGCTATGGTGAAAGAGCTTGGCGTAGAGATCCTTGTTCATGTCGACTTGCACGAAACCACAGACTCTGATGAAACGGAATTCCGACGCGCACGCGCAGCACGAGACGGCTTAGATCATTTTGAAGAAATGATCCCTGATGGCTTCTACACCGTGGGTGATACCGAAAACCCACAACCTGAACTACAAAAAGCCATTATCGACTCTGTTCGTAAAGTCACCCACATCGCTCCGCCAGATGCTAACGGCAAGATCATCGGATCACCGATTACCCAAGAAGGCGTCATCAACTATCCGCTAAAAGAACTAAGCCTTTGCAATGGCTTGTCTGATTGTACCTATGGCACAACCACGGAAGTTTACCCAGATAGCGAAAAAGTCACCGACCAAGAGTGTAATATTGCTCAGGTTGCAGCAATTACCGGTGCGCTGGATTACGTGATTAAACAACTAGGCTAGTCACTGCACTCACGTTATGGCTACACAGTTCGAAAGCTGGAGCCTAGGGCTCCAGCTTTCTTTATTTGCCCCTATCCGATCCCTGCGGGATGCCACCACAGCCTCAATCCATCGCACAAATTCCAACACATCTCTCAAATTAACCCGACACCCCGTGGTTAAAACTTCTATAATTATTTAATTTCAACAAGTTATAATCTCTGGTGGCTATGCGCATATTCTTTTTATTGATATTAGCGATGTTCGTTAGCGCCTGTTCGAGTACCCATCACACGGTTTATTCAAAAGACCTACAAAGCTGCTTCAACCACTTAATCACATTCAAACAAGAAGTGAAGCGCCAGCAAGTCCGCGATGGACAAGTTATCAACGACAAGACATTTCCTTATCTGGCCTTCGACCGCTTCAGCCAATCTCAATTACAACGTATTGAAACCGAAAACGACCGACGTCAGTGGCTCGACTACACATCACAGCTCGCGACTCACCAGCGCCAAGCTGAATTCAATAATCTGATTATTAACCCGTTCGACCTGCCGGTACTGGATTACTGCGCAGACAAGCTCACCGAAGAAGCCAAGCACAATGATCGGGTATGGGAACAAATCAACCAACAACAGATCTCTGTTGCTGACAGCTATGAGCCTTGGTTACGTGTATTTGGCCTATACCCACTAAGCAGCCGAGTTGCTCAATCCTCCATCGATAAAGAAAAGAAAAGGATCTTGCTGGGGTTTAGTGAAAATGGCTTCAACGAGCCAGACAGCCGCACTCGTCAATACCAAATCGCACAGAGCCATATAACACAGAGCTTTGCCCAAGACAGAAACTCAGAAAGTGCGTCTCTTATAAGCCAAGTAAAAATAGAAGAATGGTTCAGTGATGCCCTTATAGAATCGACAATAGGGTGGCCGATGCTAAGCGATAATCAGATCTCACGGCTGTATCACTATTACTCCCCTTTAATAAAAATAGAAAACAGGACCTATGATGATATCCCCGGAACAGTACGTTATTTAGCGAATGAGCAGCAACCGGCGGTCGATCCCTCAAAACCTGCTATCTACCTGCACCACAGTTACACCCAGTTATACGGTAAGACATACCTACAGTTGAACTACAGCCTGTGGTTTGCCAACCGTACCCCAACATCATCATTCGATCCCTACGCAGGAAAGTTTGACGGGGTATTACTGAGGCTAACACTCGATCACCAAGGACGGCCACTCTTACTCGACTCTATCCATCACTGCGGGTGTTACCACATGGTTTTCAACCTTACCGGCCGCTTCGAATTCAACAACCCAAGACCTGATGTTGAAACGCCGCTAATGTTCCAGCGGCTTGTTCCTACTGGCTCATCATCATGGTCAGTGACCCTGTCACACAGAGAGCACATGATTAAGCAGTTGGATTGGTATGATCAAGACCCAGCCACAGAGGCTCAAAGCCTGCCTCTCAAGCCCGTCTATTATGACCAACTGCGCCAGCTTCCCACCAGCAAAAAGCATACGGTCAGCCTGTTCAATCAACGCGGAATGCTTCCTAGCAGCGAGCGGTTAGAAAGTACCTACCTATGGCTATTCGGCATTCCCTCAGCAGGCGCAATGCGTCAGCTCGGCCACCATGCCATTGCCTTTGTCGGCATCCGCCACTTCGACGAACCCAAGCTGTTTGAACAAATCATACGACCAGTGGAACCATGATGGGTTTATCGCGAGATGAGAATAAAAAGGTGTTAGTATGAGATCCTATCAGTTTGAATTCGCTAGTAAAGGAGCTACCTGTGCAAACCTCTTTCATCGATGGTGATTTACTTTACCGTCAGCATATCTTTGAAGTCCCTCTTGATTACACCAAGCCAGATGCACAGTCTATTTCGGTCTTTGCCCGCGAAGTTGTTGACCTTGACCGCCAAAACGAAGACCTACCTTGGCTAGTCTACTTCCAAGGCGGTCCCGGCTTTCCATCACCGCGGCCAGACAGCCGCTCAGGTTGGTTGAAGCGTGCGCTGCAACAGTATCGCGTACTGCTATTGGATCAGCGTGGCACTGGCAACAGCACAGTGATCAGCCACCAAACATTGGCCCACATGTCTGCTCAAGAACAAGCTGACTACCTCGGTCATTTCCGTGCCGACAATATTGTCCGTGATGCCGAAACCATAAGGGAAAAGCTAGGTGTCCAGCAATGGTCAACCCTCGGCCAGAGCTTTGGGGGCTTTTGTACCCTGACTTACCTCTCTTTCTACCCACAGAGCCTGTCACGTTCTTATATCACCGGCGGTGTCCCCTCGTTGGTTCGCCATGCCGATGAGGTCTATCAGGCTACTTATCAGCGGGTTCAGGACAAGAACGATGCGTTTTTTGCCCAGTTCCCGTCCGCACAAGCGCAATGCCAAAAGATTGCCGATTACCTATTGGATAACGATGTTCGTTTGCCTAATGGGCAGCGTTTCACCGTTGAGCAATTTCAGATGATTGGCATCAACCTTGGCCGCAGTGATGCCAATGTGCCGATGTACTACCTGCTCGAAGATGCCTTTGTTGAAGCCAACGGTAACGCAGCCCTCAGCTATGCTTTCCTAAACGCTATGCTGGCTGAGCAAAGCTACCAGACCAACCCTATCTATGCGATTTTGCACGAGCCCTTATACTGCCAGCACTCAGCATCGAATTGGTCTGCCCACCGAGTACGAGATAGCTTCCCGCAGTTCAATTACCAGAAAGGCGGTACCTTTAACTTCACTGGTGAAATGGTCTACCCGTGGATGTTCGATCAGTTCGAGTGCCTGAAGCCATTACAAGAAGCCGCAAACCTGTTGGCGGGGCGCACTGATTGGGCTGATTTATACGATATTGAAACACTGGCAAAGAATACCGTACCGGTAGCCTGCGCAGTGTATGCGGATGATATGTATGTTGAAATGCAGTACTCGCAGGAAACGTTAAAAGGCATTCCTAACACCAAAGCATGGATCACCAACGAATATGAGCACAACGGCCTTCGCGCCGACGGTGAGCGCATTCTGGATAAGCTGATTCAGATGGCTGATAGCGTGGCAAACTTACCGTAAATTTATCTTTTATTTTTCCCCTTGAGGCACTTCGCTTCTCGGGGAGAAATAACACAGATAACTGATTCAAAAACCTTTTTCCACCAAAGTTTTGCAAAGATTCTGTTAGAATTACTGAATCTTTGCTGAATTGGTGCCAATAAGCCGCTTTAGCGCTACCTTTAAACAGTACACTTAACCAATTGAATTTCCCTTCGCTAATTGATACAGGAAACCTATGACTTCCCTACGACTGTTGACCACCTTGTGCTTGGCAGCCTTCGCTGCTTCTCCCGCCATGGCGAAAAACACCCAGTATGAAAGCATTATTGAAAGCCGCGCTGAAATCGACAATAAAGTAGTGTTAGGCCGCACCGAACTCGTCTACTTTCCTGCTATTGATTCGCTCGATAATATTGGCCTTCCAGCCAAGATTGATACCGGTGCTGATTCAACCTCTATCCATGCCGAGAACATCACGATTACGACGAGTGAGCCGGTATTTAAGGGACTTGAAGGTGAAGAGTTGCTCGATGCTATCGCTGTCGAATATGACGCACTGGGTAGCACTCAGCTTCGCGATCGGGAAGACAAAACCAATATCATGGTGAGCTTTGATATCAGGCACCCATACAGTGGCGAGTTAATCCGACTCGAAAAGCCTCTGTTTCGATTAGCCATGATCAAAAGCCGAGGCGATGGGCACTTAGCCCGCCCCGTGGTTAATTTAGATCTCACCATCGCAGGGAAAACTGTCCCTACCGAAGTCAACCTGGCCAACCGCGAGCGATTTTCCACCCCTATTCTGATTGGTAAAACGTTTCTTCGAAATACCGCTTGGGTCGATGCCGGTTTTGATTACTTACAGGCACAGCCTGATGCGAAAATCATCGGCCGCAAAGAGCATGCTTCTATTGGTACCTTGCCGCTAGAAGTGAGTACCTCTTTCGATAGCCGCTACAGTATTCTGCACGCTCTTGATATCAAGGTCGACGAAAAGCAAAAGACCGTTAGCTTTACCCTAGAAGGCCGTGATAAAACCCGCCAGACAATGACCGCACCGCTTAGCCGAATGCTGCGCTTTAGCAATGTACAAAGACCTATGGTCTATTTGCCAGTTAAGCTAGGAGACTCTGAACAGTATATTCAGGTATATCTAAAAGATCGCACCAAAAACCACAGCCAGCTGCGTTTAGGTACTGAAGCGCTTAATCAATATTTTGTGGTCAATTTAGGTGCCAGCTACTTAGGTAAATCTGACTTGGCACCGATTTCGTCAATGGCGAAAGACGACTCGATTTTAATGATAAGTGGTGAAGAAACGATCAAGATAGACGGGGTCAACCTCAATGCTGGTCCTTCAGGCATTATCAAAACGCCACTGCTAAAAGTCTCGCAAATCGACGAGCAACGAACTGAATACGGCCGCATGATCCAATACACCATCACAGATGCCAATGGCAAAACCCACAAAATAGACAAACCACTGAAAAGGAAGATCCGTGTGGGTGATCAAGTCCGCCCTGTTGTCGGAACTGAAATTTCACTGCCATCGTCATTATTGCTGCGTGATATTGCTCTCGAAACCAGCGAGCAAAACAATAGCCCATACAGTCAGTTAGAAATCAGCCCTGATTTGATCCCTGGCGATCTATTAGTCAATACCCGCACCACCCAGCTTCTCGATAAGCACTCCCCAACGCAAGCGGGTTATATCGAGCAACTGAATATGGATAGCATGCAGTTCCCGGTTAAGCTGGATACCGGTGCCGATGTCAGCTCAATGCACGCCACCGATATCAAAACTTTTACCGATAACGGCAAAGAGATGGTCACGTTTACTTATAGTAACCATCAAGGCAATGAGAAAACCTATACCCGCGAAGTCGTAAAAACTATGCGAATCAAGGCGCGAGCTGGTGAGAAACCGAGCAGCCGCTATGTGGTTAAAATGACGGTGAAACTGGGGAATACAGAAACGGAAATTAACGTCAATTTACGTGATCGCAGCCGTTTTGAATACAGCATGATTTTGGGTAAAAATTTCTTGAAGAACAATATCGTGGTGAGCAGTGATGCACAATTTATCCTGACCAACAAAAAATAACGCCCTAAACACAAAGGAGCTTTTCAGCTCCTTTGTGTTTTTCTGACTCTTCTTTATCGAATACCTTTACTCTATCTGTCCGCGGACTTCACCACTCGGCACATCCGGGGTATGAACATTGAGGTAAAGACCTGCCGACAATAATGTTTCTGCCGTGTCATCATCAATCTCAACTTGACCAGGACTTCGCCAGGTTGAAGCTCCATCTTGCTCCAACGCCACAATGACCCCACCATTGATACCCGCTTCACCCTCGTGAACATGGGCGGCAACGGCATCATCCAAGCCCGTGGTGTAAATAAGCACAGAAAGTAGGTTGGTATCAGTATCAAGCCAAACATAGCCATCACCAGCACCATCAGTGACAACTGGAGGCACTTCCTGGCTTCCATCAAGCCCGAAGGCAAACAGCGTAACCGAACTTGAAAATATCTGGCCTCTTAGCTCGCCACTTGGCACATCAGGGGTATGAACATTGACATAGTGTCCACCCGCTAACAAATCCTCAATAACATCGGCATCAAGGGTTGCTCCTTCTGGCGTTTGCCATACGTTTGGATCATCAGTGCCCTGCTCAAGGAAGACCACGACGCCCCCATTTTCACCCACTTCACCTTCATGGATATGGGCTGCAACCGCATCCTCTACGCCTGTCGTCACCACTTTCAAGTTCACGGCGTTTGTATCGGTGTTGACTGTCGCATAGCCGTTACCCATAGCATCAGACTCTATTGCCGGCACTTCTTGGCGGCCGCTAAGGACAAAGGCCAAAACTTCGGTGTCACCATCAACGATTTGCCCTCTGACTTCACCCGAAGGGGTCTGCTGGGTATGCACATTGATATACCACTCTTCATTAAGCAGCATGTCTGCTTGTTCAGCAGTGATCTCTACCTCCTCAACCGACATCGTGCCATCACCATTATCGATGAACTCAAAAGCTACCGGGCCATTTTCACCAACTGTGCCCTGATGGATGTGTGCGGCAACCACTTCTTCAACACCACTAACGTCAATTTCTGCGGATAAAAGAAAACGCTCTTCATCGTTTTCTCCACCATCACCGTCATCATCATCCTTTTTATATGAAGCGTTATTACCCTCTTTATCGTCTATTTTATCTCCTGCCGACACTTCATTGATCGTCACATTCACAAAATCATCATCATGGCTCTTTTCAATCAGGAGCGTCACCACACCAGAAGCCATGGCCACAGTTTCAACGGGTGGCACTTCCTGTGCACCAGACATAGTGACGTCAAATGTCATTTCTTCGTCATGACAACCAACCAATGATGTTACCGTCATCAGCAATACCCAAATCAAGTGTTTACCCATACCCCCTCCAACACCAACTACTGACTTGTGACGCAAAGTGTAGTTGTCAGGATGTGCCTCAAAAGCCATACATTGACTCAGAATTAAGACACCCAACTCAAGGGTAAGAAAAGTCCTAACTATCCGGAAATTCCAAGCCAGAAACTGGCCACTGAGCTAAGGTGAAATATCTCCCATAAAGAGCAAGTTGCGCAGAGCGCTGTGATAGCGAAAGTAAATCAATGTCAAAGAGGAGGACTTTTTGCGTCGATTAATTACAATTAATAAGTTAATGAATTAAATCTTAGGGAATGAGTATGAACACTCAGAAGCTCGTTTGGTCCGTTGCTGGGATGCTTATTACGTTTCCAACGCTTGCCGTTGGTGTATCTGAATGGCTCCACTGCCCGCTGATCGATCTCATGTATTAATCACAATATCCATACTGGGCAGCAGAGCACCTCATCGTTTATTAGGCCAACGCTGACTTATCGTCATTGATAGCCAAAGTACGAATAGGCTTCGCTGGAGAGCCTACACATACCGTATTCGCAGGCAAATCTTTCGTCACCACACTACCCGCGCCAACCACAACATTATCGCCAATCGTTACGCCTGGGCATACTGTCACATTGGCGCCAAACCAGACATCACTACCAATCGTGATTTCCTTTGCAAACTCTTCGCCAGATGCACGCTCAACCGGGTCAAGCGGGTGCCCAGCTGTCGCAATGACCACTCCCGGAGCTAGCAAACAGTTGTCACCAATAGTGATCGGCGCACAATCTAGGATGCTACAACCGTGGTTAGCGTAAAAGCCCTTGCCCACTTTCAGGTTGTAGCCATAGTCACAGTTAAACGGTGACTCGAGCCAAGCGTCAGTCTCTTTGCCCAGTAGCTCATTAATCAATGCTTTACGGGTAGCTTGCTCTGTTGGGCACGTTTGGTTCAATGCAAAGCACAATTTCTTTGCTTTTTGGCGCTCTGCGACAAGTTCTTCATCCCACGCTTGGTACATCTCGCCTGAGATCATCTTCTGTTTTTCTGTTACTGCCATGTTTGGATCTGCACCTTATTAATCCGGCAAAACCGGCTAAAAAATTGAAGCTATGATTATTCCTTAGCACTTTAACAATTGCTGCTTTTACGCTGGTTTACGTTGTCAAAAACGCGCCTAGATCACATTCGGCGCAAAGAAATGGGAAAGTTCCCATTCAGCCCAAACTAATCACTCATAAGGTTGGGGTGTCCATTCACTCAACAGGTGGATTAACTTGGAATTCATTAGACCAATAGAGGAAATTCCTGTCAGCTTACTGATAAGCAACTAAGCAATGATCAAGAACGTGAAGTGAAACACGTTTTGCAGTAACACCGACTGCGCTGAATGTGAGGATTAAATTATTGATTCTTTGAGGTATGCCTAGTTTTATTGGTACTTGGTATGACAAAAATCAAAGTAAGAAAAATCATTTCTGCCCTCTTCAAAATAAGATAAAAAGATGCTCGTTTTTCTCATTTTCAGCGAAAAGTGAGAATGTTTTTCTCCTATTGATAGCACTATTATGCCCACACAAAACTTCTAACACATATCGGCCCACATAGGCTGCTGAGTCTATTTATATAATTTTATAAAATAAAATCAGCACCTTAGCTGGGCTAGCAATAATAATAAACCCTACACGGAGTAGCTATGAGTGCGCAATCAGAGGCCCTAACCGGCACCCCCAACCACCTCCCACCACACATTAAAGCAGGCATGAGCGAAGCGGAATGGAAGAAAGCCACTAAATTCGATAATGTCGATATTGGCTGGATTGTCATGAGTATTGGTATGGCAATTGGGGCTGGCATTGTCTTCTTACCTGTCCAAGTTGGAATCATGGGTATTTGGGTATTCCTGCTCTCCTCCATCATTGGCTATCCAGCGATGTATCTGTTCCAAAAACTGTTTATCAATACCCTTGCTGAATCTAAAGAGTGCAACGATTACCCTGCAATCATATCGGGCTACCTTGGGAAAAACTGGGGGATCGCTCTGGGTGTACTCTACTTCATCATGTTGGTGATTTGGGTGCTGGTCTATTCACTCGCAGTAACCAACGACAGTGCCTCTTACCTGCACTCTTTTGGTGTCACTGAAGGACACCTCAATGAGAATATCTTCTATGGACTGGGCCTGATCTGTATCTTGTCTTTCATTGGCAGTAAAGGCGAAAAGTTACTGTTCAAACTGTCTGGCTTTATGGCAGTTACCGTGCTGTCACTCGTTGCTGTAATGGGGCTATTGCTTGTTGCGCGTTGGGACTTCAATAATATCCCTGCTGTCGGTGATGTTCTGCCAATGCTCAAAGATGCCATCATCACCTTGCCATTTACCCTTACCTCTATCTTATTTATCCAATCTCTGAGCCCAATGGTGATTTCTTACCGCTCCCATGAAAAGTCTATTGAAGTGGCACGTTACAAAGCAACCCGCGCAATGACAGTGGCTTTCAGTATTCTATTTGTTATCGTTTTCTTCTTCGCCATCTCGTTTACTTTTGCTATCAGCCAAGAGCAGGCTATGGATGCGATGAACAAAAACGTGTCGGCTCTAGCCATTATCGCTCACTATTACTCAGGTAGCTGGGCAACAGTTGCAGGAATTGTCATTAACATCTTTGCAGTTGTCACTTCATTCTTCGGTGTGTTCCTTGCTTTCCGTGAAGCATGTAAAGGTTTAGCGATGAATATTTTGCTTCGTAAATATAAAGAAGAAGAGATAAATAAAGAGTGGGTCAACAAGGGCGTTATCACCTTCATTATCTTGCTGGCATGGTCGGCGATTGCCCTAAATGCACCAATCCTATCATTCACATCGATTTGTAGCCCAGTGTTTGGTTTAGTTGGCTGCTTGATCCCAGCTTACCTTGTCTACAAGGTTCCATCCCTACACAAATACAAAGGCACAGCAACCTATATGATCATCGCAACGGGTATCTTGCTATGTATCTCACCGATTCTGGCCTTCATCTAAATACCTAAACCCAAGTTACCTCAAGGTGAAATAGCTCGGGTATAATACAAGCCCACGACAACGTAGCGTGTGTGGGCTTTTTACTCGCTGTTCAAACGCGACAGAGCTTCCAAAACGACAAGCACTCTTTCCCCACCAGACAAAAACAGGCTGAAGTCACTCGCACAAAATGAAATTGACCATTTTTCGTACAAACAGATAAAACCTCTACTCCAAATAGCCAAAGCAGCCCACTGCCAGTCACAGTGACCAATAAACCAGGCATGCTAGATATTTACATTCAAAATACCCTTATCACTTAGTCGATCCCTCTAATCCCTTTCACCTCACCTTCAATAACAATCTCTTTATAGTTAGTTATCTCTAAGCATTTTGTGCTGACACAAAGGCAACCTCACACCTTTAGCACACATGCTAAACCTGCGGAATGTTGATGTGTAATCTCGACATCAAGAGTAGAACAGGATCGGCATGGCTTAGCGCACATTAAAAACGTGAAACTAAAATTAAAGGAATAATGACATGTTGAAAAAGCACACTCTCGTCGCCTTAATTGGCTGTACGATGGCAGCCAGCAGCTTTGCGATGACAGTCCAACCAGACCCTGACACTCCTGATGGCTACCTCGTTCTACGCGCTGATGTACTAGCCGCAGAACAAGCAAAAACAGCCAACCCCATGTACGCCATATGGGCCGATGCCCTCAGAACCCTACCCAATAACAACGTTGAAGCCATACAACCCGGTTTAGCAAGCAATCCGATCAACGTGGTTCGAGCAGAAAAAGTCTTTCCTGAAACAGAGTGGAGCTATCTCACTCAAATGGCTGCCCCGGAATATACCTATACCCGTTTTCTCAGGGCTATTGGAAAATTCCCGGCGTTTTGTGGCGACTATACCGATGGCCGGGACGCAGATGCCATCTGTAAGAAATCCATCATCACCGCTTTTGCCCACTTTGCTCAGGAAACCGGTGGGCATATTGCTGTTGATAACACCTGGGATAATCCTCACGGCTTAGAAGAGTGGCAGCAGGCGTTAGTGCACGTTCGGGAAATGGGGTGGTCGGAAGGTCAACCTGGCTATACCACCGGATGTGGCCAGAATGATTGGCAAAATAAGAAGTGGCCATGTGCGACAGGCCAAGGCTACTTTGGCCGTGGCGCTAAACAACTCTCATACCATTTTAACTACGGTGCTTTTTCAGAAGTCATGTTTGACGGTGATGCAACGGTGTTGCTCAATAACCCGGGGCTAGTTGCCGATTCATGGCTAAACTTGGCGTCCGCTATTTGGTTTTTCCTCACTCCGCAAGCGCCTAAACCTGCCATGCTCCATGTTATCGATCGTACCTGGACGCCGTCACAGCTAGAAACCGATGCCGGCATCGGTTACGGCTTCGGTACCACGATTAATATTATCAATGGCGGTATTGAGTGTGGTGAGCATAACAAGGATAAAGGCCAACCCGTTAACCGTATCCGGTACTGGGAAGGGTTATCAAGTCATTATCAGCTTCCGACTCCAAGCGATGAGAAAAACACCTGTTGGCAGCAAACACCTTATGGCAGCCTAAACCTACAAGGGGCAGCAGATGTCCTTTACACCAACTGGGATGGCGATTGGTCCTACCATGCAGACCGCCCAGGTGGGGTGTCGTTCGAATGTAAACTCGTCGGCTACCAAACCGCATACTCAGCATTGGTCGAAGGGGATTACGAGAAGTGTGTCGCCAATCTGTATGAATCACATGCTGGCTGGCCAAAAGTGAAGGTTGTTAACGATTTGGGTACAATCAATCCCCCAACCGAACCACCTGTCACTGGCGATTTTCCAGCTTGGGATAGCACTAAAGTCTATGTTGGTGGAGATAAAGTCAGCTACAAGGGCGTAAACTATGAAGCTAAATGGTGGTCTCAAGGCAATGATCCTAGCAAAGGCGACCCTTGGAAAATAATCTAAGTTCTCTTAAATACACAGCTTTTAAATAAATTAATAAAAACAACGCCCACCATACGGTGGGCGTTTCTTCTAAACCTAGAACATACATCCAAAAGAGTACAAATAAGCGACACTCTCTAGATAGCGAAAATTAATCAAACCTAGAGTATCGGAGTAAGTAACTCCATCTAATGAAAAAACACACAGAACTGTGTTAAAACAGGTCTGTCACTCAATCAAATATATGAAGTTGTTAAGTTGCGGTTTATTTAATCTAAGGGGTAATAGCCCAGAACATCATTCCAGTTACTAGTGGAATATTTATATGGCTAAAATCGAAATCATCGCTATAGTAGGTCGGTTCTATGTCACTAAATAAATTAGTTTGACCATCAATAAAAACTAGCTTTCCATTTATTTTCTCTGCATACAAATAATGACTGTTATCTCTAATTAAATCTTCCATCAATCCAACGCCAACGACAAATCGAGTTCCATCGCCATATTTACTCATTTCAGAGTATGCTTTACTGCTTGTGATATCTGCCTGAACTAATCGATACCATTCACTTCCATTGGGAGTATCTAAAATAAGCCCATCATTTTCTGTCTTTGACTTCAGATACATAGACAAACACGACACTTGATCTTCTACTGGCTGCACATATCTACTCCAAAAGAAAAAATCACGATTACGCAATAATGCCATTGCTTCTGCCTCCACCAGATGAGTAGACTGTCTGGTTGCTAAGCCCACCGCATTTAAGGAGCAGTTATTAAGTTTGTTATCACTGTTTTCGGTAACAACTGCAGTATTAATTATTCCTCCTATATCACTACATATAGACATACCATAATCATACTCATCTGGATGATCTTTCTTAAATCTAGAGTTGAAAACTGTCACTGTAGTCATTAACTTATCAAGCGTTTCATTATCAACAGTAGCTTTATCTTCAACCCAAGTGTTCATATTTACCATTTTAATATCCCTTTATCCTTTAAATTAAGCCTAATATTATTTAGCAGAGGCAGGTTCCGTTTGTAAAACCTCCTGCTCCTCAGACTGAAGGTATGTTGGGTCCTGGGCCATTTTCCTTTTAGTGAAAAAAGCATAAAGGAAGAATGCCGTAAATACACCCGTAAACCATGATACTTGCGATAGTGGTTTCAAAGCAGGAATAAATTCACCAATAATAGCGGCAATTGCTGCAGTTATCGTGACACCAAAAGCCAATGTGTTATAGCCATTTTTAAAGTAATTATATTGTCCAGGCTTTGTATAGAGTGTTTCGAGATCAACATTTCCTTTAAGGATGACAAAGTAGTGAGCTAGCATAACGCCTAAAACTGGACCGAGCATGGCACCAATCAAGTTAAGAAACATAAACAAACTATCTTGGCTTTCCATCAATTTCCAAGGGCAGATGATGACACTTATCACACCAGCAATCATGACCCCTTGACGATATGTCAGTTTTGGAAATAAGGCGACTACCTGATAGCCTGCAGGGATAATATTAGCGGTCGCATTGGTTGAAATCGTAGTCATGAGAATTACAACACTTGCAAATGCAGGAATAAACCATCCATCAAAGTTGTTAACAATATCAAGGACATTCCATGTATCCACACCGTAATGAATGCTAGCACCAGCCAAAATCATCACACTGGTTATGGCGAATAGTGTGTAAGCCACAAAGAATCCAAGAGTCTGGCCTCTCGCTTGCGCTTTGTCATTTTTCGCATATTGTGTGAAATCGCAGTTTCCAACCGCAGGGCATGCCCACACAGCCACCAACGAGTTCATCACAATAAAAAATTTAAAGAATGAGCTACCTTCAGATTGAACTTGTTCAGGAACATAACTAAATATATTACTCAAGCCTGCCTGATATACAGCCCAAATGGCTAAACCACCAAAGACAAGCCAAATAAGGGGGTTAAGAATTGCAGTAAACTTATTTAGTACATCACCGCCGTAAAATGCAATCACCATATTAATAGCCCAAAAAACTAAAAACGCTATCATTGCGGGGATGCCGAGGCCAAGAATACTTCCTCCTCCGCCAATTTCTAAGAATGCAGGCCAAAATTTGCCGATCAAAATCAACATGGCGCCAGTACCAGCAGTATTCATGATGCCAAACCACATAATTGAAGCGATCCCGCCTCTTAACGTACCAGGCAACAGTGCCCCCTTCACGCCATATGAACCTCTCAATATCATGGCGAATGGAATACCATACTTAGAGCCTGCCAAACCATTTAGCACCATTGCCGCTGCAACCACAAAACTACTGAGAATAATCGCGGTCATCAGGCCAAATGTACTGAGCCCTAATGTTAAAAAGCCACCCACAGCAATGTAGCTTGGAATATTGTGTACAGATCCCTGCCATAAAGTGAAATAGTTAAAAGCATTCCATGTCCGCTTCTCACTAGGTTTGGGGAGCATATCATCCTTATAACCTCTTGAGCGGTACTCTTCTATGATGGCCTTATTTGTTTCACTCATTATATTTCCTCTAATCATATTGGTGTTATTTATGATTAAATATAAAACCCATAGAAAAGATAATAATTGAATACAGGCACATAATATGAAGAAAAATAATTATTTTGATAATCCCAATTATACCATTCAAACAGTTTATAAGGTCAACCAACTAAAAACGTTCAGACATAACAGTAAAATACTATAAATCAACAAGATAAAGATTAAATGAGACTTGGGATGAACAAGTGTTTTTATATTAAAAAATCTTATTACAAATTAAAATATGATTTGCATCTCAACAATTCACACCCGAGCTTTTCAACTGACCATCCATTACCTTAATTAACACCATCATATTTATTGATCAACAATAAATTCAATGTCAACTGACATAATATGTAACTAATGACTACCAGATAACTAAAACCGTCAATATATAAGTAGGAAGAAATTAAATGTGCGTAATGTTTTTAGTGATAGGAAATCAGGAAGATAAACCAATCAATGTCATTAATCCTTGATTAGCTTTTTCAGGTATCAAGAGGGAGAAAAAACCTCCCTCTTCAGCTGATGATCACAGAGGTTACTTAACAGCGATCACTTCAATTTCTACTTTGGCATCAAGAGGTAGGCGAGCGACTTCTACACAGCTGCGGGCTGGGCAGTTTTCACCAAAGAACGCCGCATAGACTTCATTGACGATAGCAAAGTCATTCAAGTCTTTTACAAACACTGTCGCTTTTACAATATCCGCTTTGGTCATACCGGCTTCGTTCACAATCGCTTCGACATTTGCCAATGACTGCTTAGCCTGCTCTGCCACATTGTCAGGCATGGTATTTGTCTCTGGGTTCAGCGGCAGCTGTCCCGATGTGATCAGCATATTGCCAAAGTGCTTGCCTTGAACATATGGGCCAACAGCGGCAGGTGCATTCACGGTATTGATTGTTTGAGTCATTGTTTTTCCCTTTTTTATGGTACCGGGTTGAGCCGGTGGAATCGCATTGGCCACCGACTTAACCCGTTCGCTTTAATAGAAATATACACTGCGAAAGGGAGAAATTATTTTCATAGTTTTCTTTAAATCTGCCGCTTGATGGAATCTTTTTCTATAACCTTGGCTATTAGCTATTGGCTTCGAACTGACCCCTAAACCAATTCCTTAGTGTGAGTACGCTGTCTTCTTTCAGTTTTTCGGGCAGGCAGACAAAATAAAATTCCTGATAAGGGTTCAATACGGGCTCTCCCACCTGTACCAACATGTTGTGCTTGATGTCATCGCGGACAAATTGCTTATGAGTGATCAGTACCCCCAACCTTCGTATCGTTGCCTGAACAGCTTGCACCGACGCGGTAAAGGTTAAGTTTTTCTGTTGGCTCGGCACCGCTAGCTGATGATGGTCACACCACACTTGCCAGTCATTCTGACGCCGGGGATTGGTTGCAAATATAGCCGGATACTTCGCCAATAGCTGCTGGGGAGTCGCTTGCTGGATTTCTTCCAACAAATGCGGACTGCACACCATGATTAGCTCATCGTCACCGAGTTTTTCGCAATAGTAATCCTGCCACTCTTCCGTTTTTCCATGCAGAAGGGCCACATCGACACCTTCTCTCTCCAGATCAAAGGCATGGATTATGTTGGAGATCCGAATATCAATATGCGGAGCGTATTCGTTAAAATCTTGGACGCGGGGGATCCACCAGTGAAGTGCCAGCGAATTAACCATATTTAAGGTAATACGGTTACTCGGCTTTTTATGGGCTATCGCTTCACTGGCTTCGACAATTTGAGTTAAAGCAGGGGCGACTTTACGGTAGTACTTGCGGCCTACCTGATTAAGCTCAACCCGGCGGCCTACCCTGCGAAACAAACTGACATCAAGCTGGGATTCCAAAGCTTTGATCGCTTGGCTGACAGCCGAATGGCTGACGCTGAGCACCTCCGCAGCATCCGTCATACTGCCGGTTTCTGCAACGGCCACAAATGCATAGATTGACTTAAGGGGAACCAACTTTCTCATATGTAAGTTTATCTAACAGTTTTAGTCAGTATTACTCGCTTTTTTCCCTTGGGCAAGCGCTCTAAAATCAAACCATATTTAGCTCTTTAGCAACGTCAGTTATCAAGCGATATCAGCTATCAGCTATCAGCTATCAGCTATCAGCTATCAGCATCACATATCCAGTCATAACCACTGCAAAGTGTCTCTTTTCTATATTTATGGAGTGAAAATTTATGCCCTCAGACCTCAGGCCTGTCCTTTTTATGCTTATCTCGACCTTCAGCCTGTCGTTTAATGGCCTCATGGGGAAACTGCTTACGGATAGTTTTAGCACCGAGGTACTGGGATTTCTGAGGTTCTTCCTGCCAGCAACCATTATGCTGTTGATGTTAAAAGCATCCGGCTGGGTTGTCCCCGATAAACACAATAGCAGGCCCATTATCATACGCGCCTTGTGCGTGGTAGGCAGTCAGCTCTGTTTTCTTTCGGCATTAAACGAATTAACCTTGGTCGAAAGTGTTGTGCTATTTAGTACCGGGCCATTATTTATACCGGTGTTAGAAAAACTGATGTATCGAACGCCCATTCAAGGGGTCACCTTAATTTGCCTGGCTATGACCTTTTTCGGCGTACTGCTGCAGGCAGGAGATCCGGCTGGGATAGAGTTACGCCCAGAACTGTTCATCGGCTTGGCGGCCGGAGGGTTCAATGCCCTCTCACAAGTGACCTTATTCAAGGGAGCCAAATCGAACCTACCACCAGCGGCGCTTAACGGCTGGTGCTTCATGCTGGCTGCGCTTATTCTGCTACCCGTTGCCACGATGCGAGTCGCAACATCAAGCAGTATGATGATTTCGTCCAACCCGTTCGATAGCAGCATTTTATTAGCAATGCTGGCGGTATTGGCGGTGAGTATTGTAAGCACACAGATGTTCCGCGCTAAAGCTTATCAATTAGTCTCTACCGGCTCGCAACTGGCACCCTTGATTTTCACCAACCTACTGTTTGCGCTAATTTGGCAAGTAAGCTTTTTCGATGAAACGCTCGGGATGAATAAGGTCGCGGGAATAAGCCTGATCGTTATTGCCACAATCATTAATACCGTTGGCCCGAGGTGGGTACAGCACCGCCGAGCTACTGCTCACTAGACAAAATCCCCTGTAGGCACACTACAGGGGATTCAATCTTTCAACTTTATTTTTCACCGTAAATATCGAAGCTAAAGTATTTAGCTGCGATTTTGTCATATGTTCCATTGGCACGAATAGTCGCGATAGCCTGGTTAAACTTCTCAGCCAGCGCCTTGTCATTCTTCCGCATTGCCAATGCCGTTCCTTCGCCGATGTAAGCAGGATCTGTCACCGCTTCTCCCACAAACTCAAAGCCTTTCCCCTGCTCTTTATCAAGAAAAGCGAGGGCAAGTTGATCAGAATTTCCAAAGACAGCATCCAAACGGCCACTTTGCAGATCAAGGTAGACCTCATTCTGCCCGTTATAGCGGCGGATATTCGCAACGTCACCAAATTTATCCGTTACATAGCGGTCATGTATCGTCCCTAGCTGAACCCCAATGCGCTTACCCTCTAAGCTTTGCTCATCAATCGTAACGCCAGAATCCACCCCGGCGACAAACCGCGCAGGGGTTTGATAATATTTGTCAGTAAATAGCACACGCTGCTTACGCTCTTCAGTGATACGCATCGATGCCATAATCACATCCGACTTACGTGCCAACAGTGAAGGGATCAAGCCATCCCAGCTTTGCGACACCCACTCACAGTTCAGTTTTGCTTCTTCACAGAGTGCATCAGCTATCTCGATATCAAACCCTTTCGGCGTACCCGACTCATCCTTGTAATTAAATGGTGGGTACGTGAAATCCGAAGCAAGACGGACAGGCTTTTGATCAGCAATCGCTGAACCCGATACAAAAGAAGCCAGCATTAGTGCTAATGTCATTGTTTTTTTCATCATAAGTTCCTTTTATATTTTCTCTGCTTCCGTCTGTTTAAGGGCAAGAAGCGTTTCACACATACTTTCTTTTGAACCAATCGTGATCCTGACGCAATTGGACAATGCCGGCTCGTGGGCCTGATTCCGGGTGACAATCCCCTTGCTGCACAAATAGCGATACATACATGTTGGCGAATTGAATTTGACCAGCAAAAAGTTAGTCGATGACATAAATACCTGTTCGACAATCTCAAGCTGGTTAAGCTCTGACGCAAACCACTCTCTGACGGTAATGAGCTCGTCCGTTTGAGCGTTCATCTGCTGAATACCCTTTTCCGTCATCGCTGACAGGGCAATTTCAGCGGTCGGATCAGCAATCGGATAAGGCGCAATCAATCGGGCCACCAAGTCCATCACACTATCATCTGCCAGCAAGAAACCACAGCGGATCGAGGCAAGACCAAAGGCTTTAGACAAGGTTCTAATAACAACCAGGTTAGGGTATTGCTCAATTAAGCCAACGACCGTCGTTTGCGGAGCGAATTCTATATAGGCCTCATCGACAACCACTAGCGCTTTATCTTTCGCCAGCTCCAGCAAGGTAATAATGTCTGCATGAGAAATAACGTTACCCGTTGGGTTATTTGGTGAGCAAAGAAACAGAATATTAACTAAGTCTAACTGTGAAGCAATCGTCTCCACATCCAATTGAAAATTAGATAATAAAGGGGCTTTGACCGTTTCAACCGCAATCGAATCGGCGCAAAACTCATACATCGCATAAGTCGGAGGACACACCATGATTTTGTCCTTACCCGGCTGGCAGAACGTCCTCACCAGCAAATCGATAGCTTCATCAGCACCGCGCAACGCAACCGCATTACCACCCATAAATTCAGTATGGGTTTGGCAGTAAGTCAAATACGCATTAGCAAGCTCATCGGGCAAAAAATCGGGGTATCGGTGGTAATCACCTTGCTGCCCCTCATAGACGCAACTGGCCTCTAATTCATTAGCATTCAACCAAATATGGCCGTCGCCCCCAATCCGGCGAGCAGACTGGTAAGGTATGAGTTTTTTTATAGCATCAGGCGCAATTTTTTCTGCCAGTGATTTCATCTAGGAACTCCATTCGCGAAAATGCTTCAATAAAACTCACCACTAAAGCATAAATAATCACATTTAAAGAATTTAAAATCATTATATGCAGTTTCTTCTTGATAAATGAATCGATAAATCGGCATACTAGCCATGAGAAAACCTCATAGCTAAGGAAGGGATGCAGCTAATGAAGGATCTACCGACCATCAAAGAACTCACTGCCTTTTTGATTACCTCGAAAACACTCAGTTTCACCAGTGCTGCAGATGAACTGAATGTCACCCAGGGGGCGATTAGCCGCCAAATAATCGCATTAGAAAATAGGCTGCAGACAACCTTGTTCCACCGTCAAGCGAGAGGTTTAGCCTTAACGGACAAAGGCCGAGAGTTCCTTCCGCAGATAGAAAAAGCGATCAATCAAATCCAGCATGCCGTCACTAAAGTCAGTGCTGATAAGAACCTGATAAAGTTGAAGGCACCAAGCTGCATCACAACCTGGCTTTTGCCAAAATTAATGGCCTTTCAGCAAGCCCACCCAGAGATTGATGTCGAGCTGACCTCCGCCATTAACCACAGCGTGAACTTTTCGACTGAGCCTTTCAATGCTGCAATCTGCTATGGACACAAGCCACATTCAGCTGAACTGTCCGCAAACTTATTGTTTAAGGAAATACTGGCACCGATGTGCTCACCCACGCTGATAGTGGGTAATGAAGAAGTCATGTCAGCCGAGAGAATGAGTCAATTTACTTGGCTACATGCAACGCCAGATAAAAGTGATTGGCAACTTTGGCTCAGCAACAATGCTGATAACCCGCCTGCACTCGCCACTCAAAACCAGCATTTTGCGACGCTTGACTTGGCCGTGAGTGCTTCACTTCAAGGGTTCGGTATTGCCATTGGTGATACGACCTTAGCCAAACCAGATCTAGACAGTCAACGCCTAGTTATGCCCAACCCAAATACCGTTACATCTGGAAAGGGCTATTATCTGGTTTACCCCGAAAGCCAGATTTCACCGGCAATGAAACTTTTAATTCAATGGCTTACTCGGGCGTGTTGACCTTTCTATATTTTCAATCACATTTTGGAAAACTCTGTCATCCAGCTTTCAAGCTTGAGTCATTGCAATGTCATCTGCGGTTCCAATAATGATCAACCGCCTAAATAGACACGTTACACCTTAAATTTGGGCAGCGTAAACCACCATGCATTAATCATTATGGAGACTGCTTGAATGTTACGGCAGCAACGTTTAGAAAGACTCATCCACCGCGCTCGATCATTCCCTTTATGTATTGCCCATCGCGGTGCCAGTGGTCACAAGTTGGAAAACACCCTAGAAGCTTTTGCCTACGCGGCCAAACTTAACGCTGAAATGTGGGAAATAGATGTACGATTAACAGCGGACGGTGTTTGTGTGGTCAGCCATGATGACAACTTGGAGCATACCGCTGGTATTGATAAAAACATCTCTCAGTTAACCAACGAGCAACTCCAACAGCATGCCCTCTACAATGGAGAAACCGTCCCGACGTTCCAGCAAGTGCTTGACCTCGCCATTGCAACCGACTGCGGCTTGTATATCGAGCTAAAAGGTGAAGGCGCTGGTATCGAAGTACTGCGTCTTCTTGAGCAAACACCTTATGACAACGTCGTTATAGGTAGTTTTATTTCCAAATGGGTCGAAGAGCTGGATAACCATGGCTCTGCATACCCACTTTCGGTGCTAGTTCGTGCCAATGAATGTCCGTTTGAGCAAGCACAATTGTCGAAAGCCGACATGATCCATCTCTGCTGGGAAAGAGCGTCAGAAACACCTCATGAACATCTCACTCCAGAGCTATTCGCCAAAGCCCAAGCACGTAACCTCCCAGTGGTGATCTGGCATGAAGAACGCCCTAGCGAGATAGCAAAGCTTATCCAGATGCCTGTGATTGGGATCTGCTCTGATCTTCCGGAACTGATTACTCGCTACCAACCACATCCATCTAACCCGGTTGAACTGGTTTTACACCGCGGTGCCAATGATGTCGCACCAGAAAATACGATAGCCAGTGCAACCATCGGCTATCGCATGGGTGCAATGGTGATCGAGTTGGATCTCAATACCAGTGCTGATGGTAAATTAATGGTGATCCACGATCATACAGCTGATCGTACTACTGATTTATCAGGGCCTATCCGGGAGCTCAGCAGCCAACAGCTCCTCAACTGCGATGCTGGCAGCTGGTACAACCCAAGCTTTGACGCTCAGTATGTCAGCCTGTTTTCGGACTACCTTATGCTGGCCAATCAATTTGACGGCCAACTCTATGTCGAGCTAAAGGACGCTGACGTTGATCAGGTCATCGCTGAAGTAAAACAAAACAACGCCCTTGAGCGCTGCTTCTTTTGGAGTTTCAATAATGACTACCTAAGCCAGCTGAACACCCATTACCCAGAAGCAAAGCTCATGAGACGTCGACAAGACTTTGAGTCTTTACTGAGCTTAATTGAGGCAGGTAAACCCGCTATCGTCGAATTTGATTACCAGATTGATAACTTGAATGAATTCAGTCTATGTCGCGATTTTGGCATCAAAACAATGTTACGTTATCCCGATGCCAATATTGATAAATGGGTAGCACTGATCAAGCTACAACCTGATATGGTTAATATCGATCACCCTTTTGCTTTCAGTAAAGCTTACCGCCAGTGGAGACAAGAGCAAAAGCTAGAAATTAATAGTTAGGTACTAAATGAAAAACGAATTACTACATCGCTATAGCTTTGCCTGCCAACTAGCACGGGAAGCAGGTTCACTGGCCTTGAACTATCAAAACCAGCTCAAGGAAGAAGGCCTTGCCGTAGACGTCAAAGGCAAACAAGACTTCGTCAGCATAGCCGATCGTGAAACGGAAAATTTCATCCGCCAACAACTGGCAGCTAACTTCTCCGAAGATAGCTTTCTAGGAGAAGAAAGCGGGGAAACTACGCACACCCATACACAATCGGGCACCGGGACTTGGGTTGTCGACCCCATTGACGGCACAACCAATTTCCTGCGTAAACAGCCTATGTGGTGTGTTTCTATCGCTTATGTCGTCAATGACGAGCCTGTCATCGGTGCCATTTACGACCCATGCCATGATGAATTATTTTCTGCGATTAAAAGTGAAGGCGCATGGTTAAATGACAAGCGTCTGACTGTCGACCGAGATAGTCAAGATGTCGTTGGCTTGGTAGATCTGGGGTATTCAGCAAAAATGCCTTTGGAAAACTACCTAGGTACAATGCAACGCCTGCTTGACCATGGAATAGAGCACCGCCGCCACGGTTCAGCAGCACTGGGACTCGCCCATGTCGCATCGGGGCAATTTGATGGCTTCCGTGAAGATTTCATCAACGCCTGGGATATCATGGCCGGCATTGTGATAGTCCAAGAAGCAGGGGCAGACGTTCTGGTCGATAAGGTAAAAGGCGGCTATACCATCCAAGCAAGTATTCCCAGCTTGACCACCTTGCTCAAAGGCTAACGCGACCTTTCTGACTAAACGGACATAAAATAACAGTCACCCAATGTTATCGAACATCCGGTGACTGTTTTTTATTCTATATATCTATTTAAAGCAATTAACCAGCATTAGCGGGCTCAGCTGAAGCTTGTTCGGCTGCTTGCTCACTCTCTTTCGCATAACGATTAGCCAGGATCGCACAATAAAAAATCTGGATTTGGTGATAGAACATAATTGGTAGCAACATCATGCCCAGCATCGGATTAGCCCCAAAAATCACTTTTGCCATAGGCACGCCAGCCGCCAAGGTTTTCTTGGTGCCACAAAATACAGCGGCAATTTCATCTTCACGATTAAAGCCAGCCTTACGGGCAATCCACTGCATACTGTGTACCACCAGCAACAAGATAACGGTGGTGAGCAGCAAGGCCATCGCCAAAGTACTTAAGGCAAAATCAGACCAGATCCCATCTTTCACCGAATCACTAAATGCATTGAAGACAATAAGCAGGATTACCCACTTGTCGATTTTGTTGATGATTGACTTTCGTTTCTCCAAAAGCTTAAGAAGTACCGGACGTAACAGTTGACCAACAATCATTGGCAGCAGCAGCATAGAAGAAATGGACACTACGGTATCAATAATATCCATCTCGACCCCTTCCATCCCCATGAACCATTGAATTAACAATGGTGTGATCAGCACACCCAATACGCTGGATAGTGAGGCATTAAAAATCGCTCCCGGTACATTGCCTTTGGCCGCACTGGTCATAGCGACCGATGACGAAATCGTACTCGGCAATACAAATAAATAACAGAAACCAAAGGCCAATGCGGCGGGCATCATGGCATGGAAAACATTACCGAAAATAAGCCAGAGCAATGGATAGGCTATAAAGGTCGCGCTCTGAACAAAGAGATGCAGCTTCCAGTTAGTGATACCGGCTTTAATCGCTTTCGGCGACAGTCCAATACCATGCAAGAAGAAAATAACGGCAATACCCACAGCTGTCACTTGGTCTAACTGAAGTATTCCACCTGACTGTCCAACGGAAGGCATTATGGCTGCTAACGCAACCGCGACTAGCATTCCGCTTAAAAACCATTCTTTTTTGAAGTAATTGATAACTTGTTTGAACACACTCTCACCTTTCCAGCTTGCCTGCCATCCATTGGCAACGTTTAGCTAATAGGATACGCTGGTGAGAACTTCCTGCTATCGCAAAGAAGATAACTTTTATCGATAATAGGACAAAGTAGCCCACTATATCCCCGGCAGGTTATGAAACAGACAATCAGCAGAAGCCAGAGACAACATAGGCAAGTCCCCCTACTTAGGGAGCTCCCCCGTCCCGTTTATGCCCGAGTCGAAAGTTGGCAGCAGTCCGGTAGCCAAACCCACTGGCATACCCACGGTTGGGGCCAGTGGTCCTATGCAGCCGAAGGCATGCTCATCGTCCATACCCGCCAAGGCCATTATGTGGCCCCTCCTCAATTTGCAATTTGGATCCCCGAGGGGATTGAGCACAAGGTGATTTCCAATGGCGCCGCGCAAATGCGAAGTCTCTATATCGACACCACATCATTACCCGGTAAAGAATGGAAACAACCAAGAGTCTGTAGCATTACCCCTTTGGTGCGCGAACTCACCCTGCAATTTTGTGAGCTTCCCACTGACTACAACATCACCAGTGCCGACGGGCGGTTGGCGCAAGTACTGATCGATCAAATAGCTTGCCTTCCCCCCGCGGCAACTCAATTAACGATACCAAGTGATAAACGCCTTGCCACACTCGCTGATCTTCTCCAGGTACATCCCGAAGAGCCGAGGGACATTGAAAAACTCGGGGAGCTCGTTGGCTTATCAGGTCGAAGCGTCAGCAGACTTTTCAAGCAACAAACAGGGCTGACGTTTCAGCAATGGCGTCAACGAGCCAGGTTACTTGAAGCCTTAAACCGATTGGAATCTGGCACGCCGGTTACCAGGGTCTCCCTGGAATGCGGCTACGATTCCGTCTCTGCCTTTGTTTCCATATTCAAAAAACAATTTGGCGTTACGCCCGGAAAGTACCTCCGAAAAAGCTAGTGACAGACACAGAAGCTCTGTGGTGCCTGACCAACTAGTGAAATCACACTATCCGTATTAGTCTTTAAATACTTCACAGCAAAAGGCAAACACGATGACGACCAGCAAGGAAATCCATTGGCCTGAATATTACCACCCCAAGAATGCGCAATTGCATGTGAGAAACGAAACACTGATCCCCGCAACAGCCGATGCTATCTGGTCCAGTCTCATCCATGCCCCTTGCTGGCCCCAATGGGGGCGGGCCAAAACATCAGTACAGATCATCAATGGTGATGGCGTCGAACTGCATAAGGGAACAATCTTTCGTTGGAGAGCAAGGGCTCTGCATTTTGATTGTACCGTTGTGGAATATATCCCCCATGAGCGGATCGCATGGAAAGGAAAATGTGGTGATGTCGATATGTACCATGCATGGCTGATAGAACCGACCGATGATGGTTGTGTTATCTTAACAGAATCAACCCAACGCGGCGGGATGACTTGGTTGACCAAATACTTCACCAGCCGAAACATTCACTCTTACCACAGAAGATGGCTGGATGAACTCAAACAGCAGCCTGAGTGTCAAAAACGGAGCTCGATTGGCAACTGCAGCAAAGACAGATAGTCCGACATAAAAAGCCTAACAATGAGCTCAGCCTGCAGTATCCTATCGAGATTGAATGGCAGGCATACAAGTCAATGATTTAAATTGCTATTAGCATCATTCGAGCTATCGTAGCGTCGAATTAATCGTGCTTGACTGAAGTAAATCGCTTTACATTCGGTAAAAATCACAATATAAAAGCAACTGAGGACGACCTCAGCATTTGAGTAAAGATATGGGACGGCCCATTAAGGGCATAACATGTTTTTTTCTCAAGTTGATCTGCTTCACGAAGTTATCACCATCCTTCCTATTTTGGTTGCTATCTCTCTTTTCGATAGCACTTCCATGGTATCAATAGGCATTATTCCGTTTATCAGTCTGCTTGGTAACAAGAAACCTTTTTCCGGCACTTTCTCTTTTTTGCTGGGAATATATACTGTCTGCATGATCTTCGGGCTGATAATGCTACTCGGCGGCGAGTTTGCTGTAGATACACTAGGTCCATTCATCAGTGAGATTTTCAACAGTAATATCAGGTATATACTTCAGATTTTCATTGGGCTACTGATTGTCTTCATGTCGGTCAAGTCATACAGAGCACTTGCGAGCAATAGCGATAGCAATAACCAAATAAATATTCCATCAGGTAATGCATACTTGCTCGGAGCAACGCTAACTGTTTTAGGCGTACCTGGGGCTTTTCCCTATTTGGGCGCAATCAGCCAAATACTCAGTCTAGATGCCGGCTTACCGATGTCTTTACTATTAGCCGCATTTTATAATTTCGTCTTTTTGACGCCCTTTATATTGATTATGGGGATTGTGATGCTATATCCAAAATATACCCAAAAGCTCATCGTATTTATCAATAATAATTTTAAGAAGGGTGCTATAGGAATCCTGTTCCTGATTGGTATTCTTCTCCTTGGTGATGCAGCCTACACATTAACAAAGCAACTGATAGCAATGTAGTTAGCAAGCAGGCAATAAGGGATCCAGCGAGAAATGGCTGTTATTCTTACTCAGCCATTTCTCGCGACTTGCTTGTAACCTCTACGTAACCATAAGCAAAGCTCACGAGCAGCGTGAGCATTTATAGCAATGATTGTTGCACAAAGGCTAAGGCTTCCGCTTCAACGCCTCATCAATATCACTGGCACTGTGGCGTTCGGGTACCTGTTCCCACTCTTCCCCCCAGGTACGGTTGACCATTTTGCCGCGCTGTACCGCAAGACGGGCATCAATTTCTTTGGCCCAACGGACTAAATGCGTGTATTGCTCCACCTGCAAGAACTCAGCTGCATCATAAAGCTTGCCCAGTACCAAATTGCCATACCACGGCCAGATAGCCATATCCGCAATGGTATATTCATCACCAGCCACGAACGCATTATTCGCCAACTGTTTATCAAGCACATCCAACTGCCGCTTGGCTTCCATCGTAAAGCGGTCAATTGGGTATTCAAATTTCTCAGGCGCATAGGCATAGAAATGACCAAATCCGCCCCCCAAGTATGGCGCAGAGCCTTGAAGCCAGAATAACCAGTTCATTACCTTGGTCTTTGCAGCTACATCTTGTGGTAGAAAGTGACCAAACTTCTCAGCGAGATAAAGTAAAATACCACCAGACTCAAAGACGTTAATCGGCTTTTCAACGGAGTAGTCAACCAGCGCAGGAATTTTAGAGTTAGGGTTCACCTCAACAAAGCCAGATGAAAACTGATCACCTTCGCCAATTCTAATCAAGTGGGCATCATACTCCGCTTCAGAAACCCCGGCGGCCAGCAGCTCTTCCAACATGATCGTGACTTTCTGCCCATTTGGCGTCCCCATCGAGTAAAGTTGCAGGGGATGAGAACCGACAGGCAATGCCTGTTCATGCCTAGCGCCAGAGTCTGGGCGATTGATGCTGGACCATTCCCCACCGTTTTCACTGTCGTAAGTCCAAATTTGAGGTGGGTTATATTCTTTTGCCATTGGCATTTCTCCTCTCAGATACTTAGCAACATCAAAAAAGAATAATCGTTAAAACACATTAGTCAATGGCATAAAAACGCGCAACAAATTTGGGGACTGTACCCACTTCAATTTTCTCTCTGTGTGCATTTACTACAACGTCAGTGAAAAGTTAAATAAACAATAAATGGCTAATTCTGGAAATAATTTCTCACTTATATATCAATATTCTTTATATGGTTATGAGCATTGATATATTGACATTAATAAAAGCAATAACATAAAACAAACACAGCTTACTTACCGATAAACATAATTAATTTATACGCAAGGAAAAGTAATGGCAGAAAATTACCGTCAAGCTTATCGGACGCTAGTACAAAGTACTTTAGGTCCAAGTGAAAGTGATATAAATAGCTTTCTCTCATATTCAGGTGTTGCCGAGTGGGTTGAAAGCCAAAAAGAGCTACCACCAACTTCATGGCAAAGCCTATTCGAGTACCAGCAAGAAAACCATTCAAAACCTGGCTGGACTGATGTCCACCTTAATTGTAGTTGGATGTATATGGCCGTTGAAAAGACAGATATATTACGCCAGCGTGTCGCCTATATATTCACACAGCTATTTGTTGTCAGCAAAACAGTACCGACCCTTCGCAGCCATGATAGGAAAATTGCCTTTGCTCATTACTATGATCAATTAGCCAATAATTGTCTTGGTACGTTCAGATCAACGCTTGGCGCTATGGCCCTGCACGCAATAATGGGTGAGTTTTTAACTTACCGAGATAACAACTATGTTGAGGGCAAAAGCCCTGATGAGAACTTCGCCCGTGAAATTTTACAGCTCTTCACCATAGGGCCATATTTACTCAATCTAGATGGCACTCCTGTGCTCGATAGCCATGGCCGGGAAACCCCAAGCTACACGCAGAAAGACATAGAAAACTTAGCCCGCGTATTTACCGGTTGGAAACTGGATGACAAAAATTGGCTAAAGCCAATGGTCGATAGTGGCACCCATGATCCAGAAAGTAAAAATGTACTGGGACTAGAGATCCCAGCCGGCTTAAGCGCAAAAGATGAAATGCAGCAGGTATTGGATATGCTAAGTAGCCATCCAAACACCGCACCATTTATTGCCAAATTTTTTATCAAAAAAATGGTTACAGCTAACCCTAGCCCAGACTACGTAAAGCGAGTTGCATCGGCGTTTAACCGCACCCACGGAGATATGTCAGCAACCATCACAGCAATCCTTGATGATCAAGAAGCAAGACAAACTGGTGGGCAATATGATGGAAAACTCCGTGAACCAGAAATTGTTTATATACACGCACACCGAGCTTTGGGCATGCAGCGCAAAGCTGGTCAGTTAATTTGGGATAATTTGTACGCCTGGCGGGGGCAGCGCTTCTGGCCAATGGCCTCACCGTCAGTATTTTACTATTACCAGCCTGATGATGCCCCAAATGACGGTATTTTCGACAAACATGTTAGCCCTGAGTTTGCGGTATATAACTGGATAGACTGCCATTATTACCACGACCAAATTCGCCGTGCCTGTCATCAGCATGGTATAGAGTATGACTTCTCTGAATTCAAATCTTTATTTGAAGGTTTCGAAGATGAAGAATTAATTACGAAACTTGATCAGTGTTTATTTGGCTATACCATGCCAGAAAATGTACGGTCTGCCGTCCGCAACTACCTCATAGCAACACCAAGCAATAGAAGTAGTAATACAAGACTGTGGCAACTATTTATCCAGTTGATCTTTTCGCCATCATTTCACACTCAGGGTTAAGCTATGAAACTATCAAGAAGAAATTTTATTAAATCAAGTATCAGTGGCATAGGCATCTCAACCCTAAGTATGAATAGCACGCTTGCTCGAGCTTTTGATACCTGCGAACCAAAGCAATATAAGGCTTTAATTGCCATTAACTTATCCGGTGGGTGCGACGGATTTAATATGTTCATCCCGCGGGAAGACGTTAAATACCAGGAATATTCTACAGCTAGAGAAAATTTAGCAATCAAGTTTGATGATATCATTCCGCTCTATCTAAATGATGATTCTAACCAACTTGGTTTGCATCCGGCCTTAGCCCCGTTACAAACGTTTTTCGACTTAGGCCTTGCCGCTCCGATTGTAAACACTGGACCACTGTTACAGCCAGTGACAAAAGAGCAAATTCAAAATGATCCATCACTGTTGCCAGATAAGCTTTATGCGCATAACTACCAGTCGCAAATAGTTCAAACAAATACGAGTACCAGCCTCAAACAAGATGGTTGGGGCGGCGAAGGACTTGACCTCGTTATCAATGGCTATAGTGATACATCACCAATGTACTCAATGTCATCGTCATCGAATATTTGGGCATACTCAAGGAATATAACCCCAAGCCTATTAGGTAACTCACTACCACCAGACTATAACTTTGATGGTTACCAGCAGGCAGAAGACCTATTCAGCGAACTACGTAAAGCCGACTCATTAGATAGCAACATCCATCGACAGTATTTCAGTACTGAGAGCCAAAGGGCACGTGAACAATATACGCTCTTTAGCAGCATCATCTCTGATGATAGTGATCTTGGTTTTCCAAGTTCTGACTTTGGCCAGCAATGCCGCCGTGTCTATCTGATGATCAAAGAGCGAGCCCAACTATCACAAGATGTTCAGTGCTTTTCGCTAAACTTAGGCGGGTTTGATACCCACTCAAACCAACTAAGAGATCAGCACAGTCTATTTGAGACTCTCGCAGCCAGTCTAGCCGTACTTTTTTCTAAACTAAAAGAAGATGGGCTTGCCGAAAATGTTGCCGCTTTTACGTTTTCAGAATTTGGTCGAACCGTAGAGCCGAATGCCTCCGGCACGGACCATGGCTGGGGAAGTAATCACTTGGTCATTAGTGGCGACTTAAACGGCAACCAGATTTTTGGCCAATGGCCATCACTTGTGATTGATGGCGAACAATCACTCAGCCGCGGCAGAATGATCCCGACTCTGGCGAGCGATCAACTTCATGCCACACTATTAAATTGGCTTGGCGTTTCTCCTGATGGTCTGGAATACCTATTTCCATCATTGAAAAAGTTTAACCCGCAGTTGCTACCTCTATTCTCAAGCTGCGACAGTGGGCTCGGTGATTATCAAGTTACCCCACAATCCATTGAAGCTGAACAACAAAAGCCGGATGAGCCACCAAGCCATGCTGTTGATGGTCAATTAGAAACCAAGTGGTCAGCAAAAGGCAAAGGGCTTCCTTTCACGTTACATTTCGACCAGCAGCATCAAATACACACATTGAAAGTAGCGCAAGCCAAGGGTGACCAACGCCAGTACTTCTTTACCGTCGAATATAGCGAAGACGGTACTGTATTTAACAAGCTCATAGATATCACAACTCCAGGGGATAGTGATCAGCTCATTGAGCTATCTCTCGGCACCGTTTCGGCCCAAAGTATCCGCTTAGTCTGTAACGGCAATAACGATCCAGACGCCAAACGCCTAAGGGAGTGGAACAACTTCAGAATCATTGAACTCTGGGCACGATAAGCTCCTAAACAGAAAGGAAGCCATAAGGCTTCCTTTATTATTTCACCAACTTATTCAGCGTTACCTTAACAGGCATGAAAGGCTTCCACATAAGCCTTCGCATTGTTTCTAACTTCATCGATACTCATACCCGGCTTATATAGCGCAGCACCTAAACCGAAGCCTTGGGCACCCAACTCTGTATACGGTTTCATGCTATCAACACTTGGGCTAATGCCCCCTACTGGCAAGCAAATAGCATCTGGCGGCAACACTGACTTAAGCGCCTTGAAACCTGACGTACCCAGCATGGTTACCGGAAACAGCTTGAGACCGGTTGCTCCTGCAGCAATTGCATCAAAAGCTTCTGTTGGTGTTACTACGCCAGGGAAAGTGGCACAGCCCGCTTCAACCGACATTTTAACGACGTCTTCGTTGTAGTTTGGTGTGACCACTAAATTTGCACCCGTTTCAATAACCTGCTGAGCAAGCTCTGGCGTTGTAACCGTACCCGCACCAATGTAGTAATCACTACCGAAGTGGTCCACCAGCGTCTTGATACTGACTAGCGCATCAGGGCTGTTGAGTGGAACTTCAATCATGGTGAAGCCCTCTTCGATAAGCACTTGTGTCACATCAATCACTTCAGACGGTGTCACACCACGGATGATCGCCACAAGAGGCAAGTTATCAGCCAAGTTAAATGGTTTAGTTGTCATTGTTCATTACCTCTTGAATTGCAGCCATTCCGGCAATGAAACACTCATCGCCATTGATATAGGTTGATTCGATGCCAAGTTCTTGGCAGGCAAGTTGATAGCGTTCGCACAGCTTACTTCCCCCCACCAGGTAGACTTGCGCCTGTTTAACGTCTAGCGCTTTGAGTTCATTGCCAATCAACACACCGGATAGGTAATCCAGTACTTCTGCATCGGTAATGTTGTCGAACAAGCGATGGGTTCGCGCCATAAACAAGGTATTGGTAAGCTGCTCTCCCTGCCCTTCACTTACGCCTTTAAGAAATACCAAGTCATCGGTTAGCGGCTCCGCTTCCGGCAAGCCTCGCCCCAAAATCGTATGCTTTGAAATCACAGAAAATAACTCGCCGGTCATATAGGATGAGAATTCAACCAATTCCCCCTTGCTAAAGACGGCATGTTTGCTGTGAGTTCCCGGCATAACCGCAACTAAGTCAGCCATACCTGTTAGCTTCGCCAGACCAAAAAGCTGCACCTCTTCACCTCGCATCACATCGTACAAACCATTTTCAGTTTGATGACTGACACCGGGAACAATCGTTGCAGTTGCTCCCCACGGTAGTTCGAACCGGTATGCTTTATCGGCAAGTTGCCGGGCAGACACCGAAGTCGGCGCATAATCGACATTGGCCCAACCTTGCTGTGAGCCCACCATACCGGCCATGAAAATAGGCAGGTGCTTATACTCGTCTAGCCAGTCTGACAACACATTTTCCAGTTCGATAGCAAACTCGCCTTCCTTTACCTGCAACAGGCCCAGCGACAACTCAACCTTATCGAGTACGTCACCTTGCTTGCCCATCGCAAAAGCACGGAAGTTCGTCGTTCCCCAGTCAATAACGAGCCAATGTGCTGGTAATTGTTTTTTCATCATTCGACAAGATCCCTAGCATTGCCCCGCTATCACGGGGCAAAATATTAAAATTCAGAAAGTTAGTTGATCTTATAGCGTTCGATGATCTCTCGGTTTACATCTACGCCGATACCCGGCTTAGTCGATATTTGAACCTTGCCTTCGACCATCTTGATACCGTCACAAATCAAGTCTTTGCGGAATGGATGAGAAGACTGGTCGTACTCAAGCATTGGCTCAATCGGGTTCAATGAAAGCGGTGCAGCTGGCAATGAAGCAATGAATTGCAGTGATGCCGCAATGCCAATGCCCGAGCCCCAGACATGCGGGATCATGCGGGTATTGTTAGCCTGTGCCATCGCCGCAATTTTCTTGCACTCGGTAATACCACCCGACGAGCACAGATCCGGCTGGATAATGTCGAGTGCATTACCTTCAAGCCATGGGCGGTAGCCCGTTTTGCCAAAGACCTGTTCACCCGCCGCAATATACGTTTTCGATAGGTTTTTGATCTGCTGGTAGCCTTCCAGATCTTCCGGTGCCAGCAACTCTTCGAGGAAGTACGGGTTATACTCTTCGGTTTCCTTGATGATGCGGCGTGCCGCCCCGACGCTGTAGGCACCGTTAGCGTCAGCCATGATCTTCACATCATCACCCACCGCTTCGCGGATCGCTCGGATCAACGCGACATCCTCGTCGATACCAAACCCGATCTTCAGCTTGAATGCACCAAAACCAGACTCGACATGACGGTGCGCCTCGTCGATAGAATCAGCAGGGTAAGTCGCCCCTTCTACGCGGTAGAAACCTGTCGCGTATGGCGTTACCTCTTTACGGAAAGCACCGCCGATCAGTTTGTGGATTGGTTGATTAAGCGCCTTACCCATAATGTCCCACAGCGCAATGTCAACGCCACTGATAGCATTGACCGCTGAGCCACCTTGGCCATACGGACGGGTCAAGTTGTACATCTCTTCCCACAGCACTTCGACATCAAACGGGTCGCGGTTAAGCAGCAGTGGTTTGAAAGCATGCTCAATGAACGCAGCAGCAATATGCGGTGGTTGCAGGCCATGACATAGCGCTTCACCAAACCCTGTGATCCCTTCATCTGTCACGATTTCCACAATCAGCGAGCTACGGTTATGCACCCAGCCTTGCGAGAAATAGAACGGTTGCTCCAGCGGTACAGAAATCGCGTGAGGAATAACGTCAATAATTTTCATAGTGTTACCTTATTAAATCAGTGCCAGAGACAGTTGCGGGATGAAGATGACAAACATCAGGGCAATCAGCATTGCGACGAAGAACGGCACAATGGCTTTCGACAGGCGTTCAACGGAGATCCCCGAAACACTCGAACCGACGAACAAATTCAAGCCAAGCGGTGGGGTTATAAACCCGATAGCCAGAGTGACAACCATGATGATACCGATGTGTACCGGATTGAATCCGAACAGCATGGCTACTGGCACGAGGATTGGTGTCAGGATGATGATGGCGGCAACGGTTTCCATGAAACAGCCCACAACAAGCAGTAGCGCGACCATCAGCAGAATAAAGACAATTTTGCTGTCAGAGAAAGCCAGCATGGCATTGGCAATTTGTGTTGGGATTTGCTCAAGTGCCAAGTACTTACCGAAGGCAGTCGCCGTACCGACAATTAGCAATACAATTACTGAGGTCAGGACAGATTTGGTGAAGATCTGCGGTAGATCCTTGAACGTGATTTCCTTGTAGACAAACAGGCTGACAACCAAACCGTATACCACAGCCACCACACTGGCTTCGGTCGGCGTGAAGATACCGCCGTAGATACCACCCAGGATGATCACAGGTATAAGCAGCGCCAACTGCGCATGCTTGAGCTGTTCGAACACTTCTTTGAATGAGAATGGCTCATCAGATCCCTTGTAGCCTTTCTTCTTGGAATAAATATACGCCCAAACAATCAAGCAAAATGTCACAAGAAGGCCAGGGACAACACCGGCAATAAACAAGTCGCCAATTGATGTGCTAGCAGACACGCCATACATCACCATTGGGATACTCGGTGGGATCATCACACCAATTGCACCGGCAGCAGTCACAACCGCAGTAGCAAAGCCTTTGTCATAGCCATATTTGATCATCGCAGGGATCATGATGCCGCCAACAGCAGCAACGGTAGCCGGGCCCGAACCAGAAATCGCCGCAAAGAACATACAGGTTATGATTGAGGCAATGGCAAAGCCACCGGTGATATTTTTCACTAATGAGTTAGCAAAATTCACCAAGCGCTGGGAGATGCCGCCGCTTCCCATGATGTCACCGGCCAAGATAAAGAACGGCACGGCCATGATAGGGAAAGAGTCAACAGAGGTAATAAGCGTGCTTACTAGGAAATCAACACTCAGGTTTCCTGTTGAAAGAATCGTTACCAAGGTAGCGATACCCAGTGCGATCGCAATCGGCACGGTATAGACCACCAAGAAGGCAAAGGTTGAAAAAAGAATAAATATAGACATGCTTCCCTTCCTTATTCGCTAGCTTTGATTTGGCCAAGCTTGATCGCTTCAAGCTCATCAAAAGTGATAATCATTTGCTGAATCAAACGAAACGACGTAAGCCCAAAGCCAACCGGCCCAGCTAAGTACACAATCCACATTGGCAACCCTAGCGCTGGCGAAGTTTGACCAAGGTGATAAAGCTCCAAAACCATTTGCGTAGAGTGGAAAAGAATAAAACATGCAAACGTAAAGAAAACGAAGTCAGCTAGCAACGACAAATACTTCTTTTCTTTGTCATCCAATAACATCGCAATCGCGTCAATTTTAATATGACTCTTGCGCGAAGCCGCAAAACTCACTCCGATATAAACCAGCCAAATAAAGCAATAACGGGCAAGTTCTTCAGTCCAAGAAAGGGATATATCTAACGTACGTGTCACAACCTGAGTAAATATCGCAATAACCATCACCGCGAGTAAAATACAGGCCAATGTATTTTCTAAGTATTTATCTAACCATTTAATCATAAGGTTTTCCTTATTCCGCTTGGTAATTACCTTCACCAAGCGGAAATACCGATAGAGTGGCTTATTTCAGTTACTGAACCGCTGATTCTTTTTCAGCTTTGGCAATTTCTTTAGTGAATGAATCAATGATATCGCCACCGATTACATCACGGTATTTATCAACCACAGATTCAGTCGCCTTACGGAATTCACTACGCGCTTCCGGTGTAAGCTCAGTGACCTGCATATTGGCCTTAATAGTATCTAGGCTATCGTTATTAACGCGGCGGTTAACCTCACGCTGGTAATCCCCAGCCTCGACTGCAGCCTGACGCACTGCCGCCTGATCATAGGCACTCAACTTATTCCAGCTCGCCTCACTGAAAATCAGTACCAGCGGTGTGTAAACATGGCCAGTATCTGTCATTTGCTCTTGCACTTCATAGAGGTTATTCAGTGCAATGTTCGGGTATGGGTTTTCCTGCCCATCAACCGTACCTTGCTGAAGCGCGGTAAACAGTTCATTGAAGGCCATAGGTGTTGGTGTCGCACCCAGTGCTTTCCAAGCATCAAGGTGTAGCGGACTTTCCATAGTACGGACTTTCAAGCCTTTTACGTCATCAACGTTTGTCACTGTACGGCGCGAGTTGGTTAGGTGGCGGAAGCCATTCTCCCAAAAATCCAAACCAATCAAGCGACGAGATTGCAGCATGTCCAACATACCATCAGCAAAGTCACTACGTAGTACTTTATCGGCAACCGCTTCATTCGGGATCATAAAAGGAAGATCAAAAACATTATATTCCGGATAAAAGTTTGCCAATGGTGCAGTTGATGGAATGGACACATCCAGTGTTCCCAACTGCAGCATTTCAATCGCTGCTCGGTCATCGCCTAATTGCGCCGAAGGGTAAATATCCACGGTTAAATCCGTTGATTTTTCAACAAGCTCTTTAAATTTACTCGCGCCATCATAAATAGGATGCTGAGTATTGGAACTCATACTAAAACGCAGGGTTTTAATTTGAGATTCACAGGCTAAATTTGCTGTCGTTGTTGTATTATTGCCATTCGTTACAATAGCGGCGCCAATAATGGAGGCGATAAAAATCCCACCAATGGCTAGAATTTTACCTGATCTAGACATAGTATCTTCCTAATAGGTCTTATATATAACGATAGTTCGTTATTTGTAGAGGTTAGTTAAGTTGTTCAGATATCTTCTGACTATATGATTTCATTAAGGGAATAAGTGCCTGCATTCTTTCATCGGGCATATATTCTTTAATACTGGTAACGGAAATAGCAGCAATAATATTATTGTATTTGTTGCGGATAGGCACTGCTACACATCGTACGAGATCTTCATTATCTTCAAGATCAAAGCTGTAATCACTTTTAGCGTATTCTTCCATGCGGACTAGCATGGCTTCTAAATCAACGCCCTGTTGTTTTTTGATTAGACGTTGCCATTCTGTTTTAGGCATATCAACCATCAACGCTTTCCCAATACCGGTTGCCGCCATCGGCAGTCGGTCACCCACTTGGGAGCGAAGTTGTATCGCCCTTTCGCCCGGGATCTTATCGAGATAGAAGATCTCATCCTCATCTTTGATCCCAAGGTGTACGGTATCTTGCGTTTCTTCAGCCAATGCCCGTAAGAATGGCTTCGCTATCTCTTTAAGTGGCATATCTTGCTGGGCACGGATCCCCAATTGGATCATCTTCGTCCCAAGCACTAGGCCAATACCTTTCACTTCGCGAACATAGCGCGCTTCAATCAAGCCCTGCAGAATGCGGTGAACAGTCGACTTAGGTAAATCCAACAATTCACAAATATCTTTCAATTGGCGGTGTCCATCAGCAATAGCATCGATCACTGCGATAGCTTTGTTTAATGCCTGATTGCCTTGTTTAGAACTCATAGTCACGCCCCCCAATTTCTGATGGGGTAAATATAGCGTGCTGGAATTTTAGAAAATGTGACCATGGTCAACGTTCCATTTTGCGGAACACGGTTCCCACATAGTGGAACTTTTACTGAATTGTGAACGAATATCGCTGGATATGTGACCTGTTTCATTGTGTTTCGCGACCAAGAAACTTCTCATATTTACCATTACTTATTAGTGGTTTATTCCAAATTGATATAATTATTTACAAACACCACTGGCGACGCAAACGATTGCGCTGTATATTCCCCGCCGTAGACAATTAAGCGCTTAAGCTAAAAACAAGGATCCCCCTATGCTATCGCAATCTAAAAAAGTGTTATTCACCATCGGTGCACTACTACTTTCAACTGTCGCAACGGCTTCAACCGTGAAGAGCGTCATCGTCCCATCACACGAAGCACCAAAGCAGCCAATTTTAATCCAAGGCCCAATGCCTATCGAAGCGGAGTACTTCGCTGACTTGCTTAAGGATGTTCGCATCGAACACAGCGGTAACTTCACTTTCTATATTGGTATGCTTAACGACTATCCAATCGTAGTGACCAAAACCAGCAAAGGTGTAGAGAATACGGCGGCGGCAACAGCGATTGCTATCGAGCGCTACAAACCACGCGCCATCATCAACCAAGGTACTTCTGGCGGCCATGACAAGTCACTCAATGTTGGTGATATTGTTCTAGGCAAGCGATCATTTAATGCAGGCAACTTCAAGACACCTCGCCTTGCTGAAGGCGAAGGTTCTCACCCTATGGATTGGATCCCGATGGATGTGATGGCATCTGAAAGCAGCGCAGGTGAAGGCGATGCTGCGGCTGATGCTGAAAAGGTTCGTTATTATGCAGGTAACGAAGATCTGTTAGCTTCTGCTCACGCAGTAAAAGAAACGCATAAGCGCGGTAAAGTTGTTGAGGGGACTATCGCTTCAGCAAACTTCTGGAACAATGAAATCGATCGCATGAACTGGCTACACGAAAACTACGGCACCAGCGTTGAAGAAATGGAAACCGCTTCTGCAGCAATGATGGCTGAAGCCTACGGCGTTCCATTCCTAGGTATTCGTATCCTATCGAACAACCTGACAAACGGTGGCAAGTACGACCCATCAACGGCAACGGATAACCAGAAGTTCGTGAAAAACGTCGTTCTACACTATATCTCTACACTGTAATCACCGTTCAAATTTCTTATCGTAAGCCCGCTAAGTGTATACTTGGCGGGCTTTTAATTTTGTTAAATCAGCAGGTTATCACCTATTGTATTTACACATCAAAGTAATAGGTTGAATCGATTAGCCTAATTTTCTAAATATTAGACAATGGCCAAAAGTTAAAAAAGAGCCAGTCCCATATGTTTAACAAACAATTTGAAGAAACAGTCAAAGCTTCCATCACTAACATTCAATCACTGCTGACAATCAACTTTGACAATCCACACCTTAACATCCATAAAGTGGTCTTTGATGATTACTACAAACCTTGTTTTGAAGTACATATTCAAAACCCAATGAATAACACAGACAGTATTGAATTAGACTTTGAGCAACTTTCATATTACTTGAAACACCCCAAAGATCTTATCGTCTATTACTACAAAGAAAGATATGTCGACTATCTTGAGTGGCTAAAAACCGGTGGATTGGTCCAGTGTTCCGCGATCACCACCACAGGCATCCGCTGCAAAAATTACATCAATAACAAGACATACAACTTACACGAACACATCAAGTTGAAAAACAAAGGGCGAATGTGCTTCAAGCACCAAAGTGAACCCGAAAGCCAACGTTAACTTGCTCACACTATCTTAGAAAACAGGATACCTGTGTGATTATTCGTGACGCTTTCACCTAAATCCGCATGCCAATATAACTGCCAACGTGAACAAAACAACAACAAGCATGAGGTCTAAATGAAACCTACAGCAATGGCAGTAGTACTCTCAGGTATCCTATTTGGCGGCTTGGCTAACGCCAGCACAAACACGAATGAAAGTAATGTTATCCATAATCCGGGCTTTGAAGATAAAGGGCTGGGATGGAGTTATTGGTTTGCCAATATTCGTAGCGACGGTGCTTATGAGGGTACGTACCGTGGTCGTATCGCTATTGGTGCCGAGCACCATATCAGCCAAATCATCACCGTTCCCGAAACCGCCTATTACGATTTATCAGCCTTTATTCAGAATGATAAACAAGGCGGTCAGTTTGGACTGAAGAACTTGGCAGGAGAAACCTTGTTATCAAAGCAGGTTGGTGCAAACAGACAATACTCGCTAAACAAAATCAAACATATTGCGCTTGAAGAAGGCGAAGTGCTTTCTGTGTTTTTCTCCGGTTCGGACAAAACAGCCGTCAGTATTGATAATGTCACTTTAGCTAAGTCGAAAAACGACAAGCTGCCGGCATTCAACCAAATCATCCAATTCAATGTCGCCGAGCAATCCGGTACAACCACGATTAATCGTAATGAGCAGCGCATTGAGTTTTCAGTACCTTATGACACAGACGTAACCCAATTAACGATAAGCAACCTATTGGCTTCACCTCAAAGCCAAACTAGCCTGCGCCAAGGTGACATTGTTGATTTCTCGAACCCAATAACGGTTGATGTCATCAATGAAAAAGGAAAAAGTGAAACTTGGACGGTTAGCGGCCAGGTCAGCGAGAAAGAAGTCACCATTTCATCCTCTAACACCGAGCTTGAAGATGCCTTTAACTGGGCCATCGATAAAACCAAGCAATTTGTGATGACCGGCCAAAGCGGCCTAGTTAACCGTGATGAGCGTAACAACGACGGTAGCGGCACTGCTGACTATATCCCTTCCTACTGGGCTGGGTATTTCGACCGAACTGCCTTCTATTCGCGTGACTTCCTCCACCAAGCCAGTGGTGGCTGGTTAGCCGGCCTAGGGGCGGAAAACCTTTCCATGTTCCAAACCTTTGCCCGTCACTCAACCGAGCCGCGTAAATGGTACACCTTGTGGGCTATCAACTTCGACGGCACCCCGCACACCATCGATTACCACCACGATGATTACTTCGTTCGAGAAGTACCGGCACAATTTGAATTTGTCGAAAAGGCCTTTGAGCAGTACCGTTGGACTGGTGATGACCGCTATATCAATGATCCAGACTTATGGCAATTCTATACCAAGGTACTAACCGACTACATCGCCCTGCATATG